>NZ_CP109023.1:0-442038 GCF_036226825.1 Streptomyces sp. NBC_00667 | reverse complement strand
GTACCTGAGCGCTGCGCGCTCAGGAGAGACCGGCCTCGCTGCGCTCGGCCGAGGCCGCCTTTCGGCGCCTAGCCCCTCCACTTCGCTCCGGGGCAGTGAAACGCCTCGCTGCGCTCGGCGGGGCTCGGCGAAGCCGAGCCAGAGCCGGCCCTTCGGGCCGGAGTCCTGCGCTTCGCTCCGGACCGGTTCGGGGTTCCGCTGCGCTCCACCCCAAACAGCCTGCTCCGCAGGCCTGCGTGACCCCGTTTCACGGGGTCCGGACCTACGGCCCGTTAGGCGGGTCCGCTCCGCTCCCCCACCCCGATCCTTCCAGCTCCGCCTCCAGAACCAGCCCGCTCCGCAGGCGGCTGGCAGCAGCAGGTCGGGGAACGGGTTACTACACACGGCCGGCTGCCGGTCCTGGGGCGCCTCGGAGCCCTAGTCGTTGTGGGTGAGGAGTGCCATGACTGTTTCGAGGTCGACTGCCGGGTCTCCTGTCGCTTCGACGGCAGCTATGAGCTTGTCGAGTTGAGTCGGGGACATCCGAGGAGCCAGACCCTCCCGAAGTTGGATGATGTCGAAGTGAGCGTCCTCGTCGAATCCGTAAAGACCGGCAAGAAGTTCTTGAGGGGTGGGTTCCATCGTCCCGTCCTTCCTAGAATCCAACCTGACATGAACGAGCGACCCGCCCGCGTGCGCCTGCAGAACCGCCCGCTTCCGCGGGCGGCTGCTTCGCATATCAGGCTTCGTCTTCAGGACCAGCCCTGGGCGGGCCGGTCTCACCCGGTCAGTGGGGGATCGTGGTCGAGTATGGCGGTTCCTATTGTTTCCGACCACCACATGCACTGGAGCGGTGGGTGGTCGTTGTTACGGCTCCGCGGGTTGCTCGGGTACCGACGAATTATTGAGTGCGTCGGCGAGGGCTTCAGCCTCGTCCGGGGTCAGTTCGACCACGAGCCGACCGCCACCTTCGAGCCGTGGCCTCAAGCGGACCGTCGCCCGTCCGCGGCCTTACCCTGCCGCGCGGCGCGAGGAATGCAGCATCGCTGAAGGACGGTGCGCGCACCGCGTTACCCGCGTCCAGGAATCACCAGAGCGGCTGATCTCCACCATGGACCGGCCCAGGAACCATAGGTGCCGTACGGGCGTCTCTGCCGCCGCAAGTGGAGAGCACCGTCCGGCACCAACGACCTGGGGGGGCACCCGCGATGGCCCGAAAGACCCGAGGAACCTGGAAGACCTGGAGATCCTGGAGAACGGTGACCACCGCGCTCGCCATCCTGATCTGCCTGACCGCCGCCGGGGCGTCACCCGCCACCGCCGACCCGGGCAGACCGTTCGCACCCAACGTGGACCAGCACTGCGCCATGCAGAACAGCGGCAGCGGTCCCATGACAACCGCGATACCCGTCGACCGGATCACCCTCAACCTCGAGACCGTCGGCTACCCCCCGACCGACTCCACCATCACCGCCTCCTACACCATCAGCGGCAGCACCAGGACCGGCACCGCCAACGGCACGTTCGACACCGCCAGGAAGAACGCCACGTTCAACTTCTCGGTTTCCAACCCGCCGCCGGGCGCGACACTGACCGTCACCTACCAGGTGTGGGGGCACGGCGTCTACTACAGCAACTTCGTGACCGCTCCGCTGGCGCCCTGTACCCAGGACAACCTCACCTACGTAGATGCCTCGACATGGAACGACTACGTGACCGTGACCGGCGTCTCCCAGCGCTGCGAGACCGTCGACATCGGCGTCGGCGGCAGGCACGCCCACATCCGCGAGGACATCGTGACCGTGAACGTCACGCACGGTCCGTCCTACGGGCCCTCGCCGTACGCGGGCCGGTCGGTCTGGGCCGACTACTGGATCGTCGGCCAAAAGGCCTACACCTCCGGAGCGTCCGGCGTCTTCGACTCCGACGGCAAGGCCACACTGTCGTTCGTGATCCTCACTCCGACCACCGGCGCCGAACTCGACGTGCTGGCAAGCGGCCAAGCAGGCTCACGCACCTTCCCCGCCCACTCCTGGACCGCCATCGCCTGCTGACCAGGCTCCGACACCGACAGCAGCATCGTGCTTCACTTTTGAATGCGGATTGACTCTGGACCCAGACTCCCGGTGCGCTGGCTGCCGGCACCGCGCAGGTGTCGGCGATCAGTGAAACTGCGCAGTACTCCACCGACCTGCGCAGCTAGACCCAGTCCTAGGAACTACGCAGGTCAAACAGCTGCACGCCCCAGACTCTGCGCAGATTCAGTGAGCCAGCCAGTCGGCAACCCACTCAGCCGCACTGCACAACCCCAGGTCATAAGCCTGACGACTTCGCAGCTCTACTGACAGCCGACACTACGACGAGGGGAACGGCACATCGCCCGACCATCCTGCGCAATACACGAGTGTCACCGGTCCCACTGCCCCTTGATCGGACCCGTGGGGGGAATCGGCGGGGTGGGACGGGTCGGTGGGGTGGGCCGCTCCACGACCGTCGTCACCGCCGGCGCGGCGCCCGCTTTGGTGCAGGTCAGGATCGTGGTCACCTTCCTGCCGCCGGCGTTGGCATGCGTCTCGTCGGAGCCGCCCTGGGTGCACTTGCCGGTGTCCACCAGCGCCGGCTTCGGCTTGGACTTGTCCGATATGGCGGAGGAGACGGTGTGGGGAGCCGCGCTGGCCGATGAGGTGGTGACAGGCAGGACGAAGACGGTGGTGGCAGCCGCGAGTACGGGCAGCGTCCGGAGGAGTCGAGCGGTCGTGTTCATGGGTGGCACTCCTTGGAAGAGGGGATGAGGAGGTCGCGGACGGAGCCCGGTCACTTCAGGCTGGCCGGGTCGGCCGTGCACACCGTCTTGGTGGAGATCACCGGCGTCTGGCCCTTCACGCACGAGATCGTGGTGGTGGTCGAGCACTCACCGACCGACACCACCGACGAGGAGCTCTCGGTACTCGTACAGACCTGCGGCTTGGGCTTCGGCTTACCCTTCTCCTGCACGGCAGAGGTCGTAGTCGCCGCCGAGGCCGACGAGGTCATGGCGGGCAGAACGAAGGCTGCGGCAGCCGCAGCGAGCACGGGCAGCGTCCGGAGCAGTCGACAGGTCGGATTCACAGTTACTCCTTAGTAGAGGGGGGATGCGTTGTCCCGGCCCTGCGGGTCCCGCAGCACCGGAACCGGTACTGACTTGCAGGTGGTGACGGGGTGGCGCCTAAGAAAAGGGTGTCGCGGGGCCCGCCGGCACGACAGCCACGACGATTCGAGTCTTGACACGCCGGCCATCAAGTGCTCGCCACCCGGCGAGGAGGAAACCCCGCGGGATCATCGCACCGGGCCGCGTACCCCGAGCCGCACGTCCTCCACCACGAAAAAAGCCCGCCGACTCGAGGCCGACGCACGAACACGGGACCGGGCACCGCGGCACCGAAGCCGCCTCCCGCTGCTGGGAACACATAGGCGACCTGGAGGTGCCTACCAGCACAGACCGGGAAACACGCCGCCGAGCCCCCGGGTGCGGTGGCCGGGTAGCCGGGAAGGTCAGCCGGAGGTGGCGAGTGCCCGGGCGGGCTGTGTCTGCTCGTATGCGTGGCCGACCCGCAGGAGCGTGGGTTCTCCGAGGGGCCGGCCGAGCAGCTGCATGCCGATGGGCAGGCCCGCCTCGTCGTGGCCGACCGGAACGGTCAGGGCGGGCACTCCGGTGATGTTGGCGGGGGCGCAGAGGCGTACGTAGGCGTCGGAGACGCTCTCGGTGGTGCCGTCGGGCCAGGTGACGGTCTCCTCGTCAACCCGGACCGCGGGCAGGGGGACACTCGGGGCGGCGATCACGTCGACCTCCTCCAGCATCCGTGCCCACCGCGCGCGCATGAGCGTGCGGGAGCGCTGGGCGCGCAGGTAGTCACCGGCGCTCATCAGCTCGCTCGCCTCCAGGAGGATGCGGACGTCCTCCTGGTACCGCTCGGGGACCGCGCGCAGACTGCGCTCGTGGTAGGCGCCGGCTTCGGGCACCATCAGGCCCCACTGGGTGGCCTGGATGTAGCGGGTCATCGGGATGTCGACTTCGACGAGCCGCGCGCCCAGGGCTTCCAGTTGTGCGACGGCGTCCCGGACGGCGGTCTCCACCCGCGGGTGGACGTGGTCGAAGTAGTAGGTGCGCGGCAGGCCGATGCGTAGCCCGGTCAGGTCCGTCCCGGCACCGGGCCGGTAGTCCGCGGCGGACACGGACAGCGAGGCGGGGTCGCGCGGGTCGTGTCCGGCCAGCGCGGTCAGGACCAGGGCGGCGTCCTCGACGGTGCGGGTGATCGGGCCGACGTGGTCCAGCGACCAGGACAGGGAGGTGACGCCGTGACGGGGGACGAGCCCGTAGGTCGGCTTGAGGCCGACGACCCCGTTGAGCGCGGCGGGCACCCGGATGGACCCGCCGGTGTCGGTGCCCAGGGCGAAGGTGGCGGTGCCCGAGGCCACGGCGACCGCGGAACCGCCGCTGGAGCCGTCGGCGACCCGGCCGCGGTGGCGGGCGTTTCGGGTCTGCGGGGTGGTCAGGCCGAACGCGAATTCGTGGGTGTGGGTCTTGCCGAGCAGGATCGCACCGGCCGCGCCCAGCCGGGCGGCGACCGTGCTGTCCGCTGTTGCGCGGTGGCCGGCGCGGACCCGGGAGCTGGCGGTGGTGGCCATCCCCTCGACGTCGATCAGGTCTTTGAGCCCCATCGGGATGCCGTGCAGGGGTCCCCGGTGGCGGCCCTGCGCCACTTCGTGTGCGGCTTCGCCGGCCGCCCGGCGCGCCTGCTCCGCCGTGACCGTGACGTAGGCGCCGAGGTGGGGGTCCGCCTCCTCGATGCGGTCGAGGACGGAATCGACCAGTTCGACGGGGGACAGCCGCCGGGCGCGTATCGCGTCCGCGGCGGCGGCGAGGGGCAGTTCATACGGTTGCATCGCGCTTTTCTTCCTCGTGCTGTGCGGCGCGGTAGGCGGCGGCGGGCGGGACGTCCGCGAAGTCCAGCTCGTGCAGGACCTTGACGACGCTGTGGATGTGGTTGGCGACCGCGGCGACGGCTGCGTGGCGCTCGGCGGGGAGGACCAGGCCGGTTCGGGCGGCCCAGCGGGCGGCCTCGGGCGGGGTGAGTTCGTCAGCGGCCATGGGGTTCTGCCTTTCGGTGGAGGGGGGAGCGGTGGCGTGGCCGACGCCCGGAAGGCCGATGGGGCGGCGGCCGGCGGCTCGCGCCGGGTCGGGCGCGCACGGTTCGTCCGGCGCGCACGGTTCGTCCGGCGGACGGACCGTGCGGCGGACGGACCGTGCGGCGGACGGGCCGCGCGGTCAGGCCGCGCCGGCGGGGAGCTCGGCGCCGTGCTCGGCGAGGAGCCGGTAGCGGCCGTTCTCCCGGCGGACGGTGCCACCGGTGGGCTGCGGGAAGTGGGTACCCAGGAGCAGCGCGTCGGTGTCCGCCAGAGCGTCCAGGAGCCGGGCGCGGGTGCGGACGGCCTGGGCGGGGTCGATGTCGACGCAGCTGTTCACGTGGGGGTGGGACAGCTGGACGGGGTGGTGGATGCTGTCGCCGGTGATCAGCGCGCGGCGGTCGCTGCCGCGCAGTTCCACGGCGACTTGTCCCGGGGTGTGGCCCGGGGCGGGGAGGAGGAGGACGCCGGGGGCCACCTCGTGCCCTCGCGCGGGGACGTCCACGAGGTCGTACTGTGCGGCGTCGCGGACGGGGGTGACGGAGTCGCGGAACATCTGGCGTCGGGGCTCGTCCAGGTCGGCGGTGGCCCAGTGGTCCCACTCGGTGCGGCTCGCGAGGTAGCGGGCGTTGGGGAAGGTGGGTACCCAGTCCCCGCCGGTGAGGCGGGTGTTCCAGCCGACGTGATCGGTGTGCAGGTGGGTGGTGATCACCAGGTCCACGGACTCGGGCGGGAAGCCGGCTGCTGCAAGGCGCTGGGGGAAGTCGGTGCGAAGGCCGTTCCAGGCGGGGTTGGCCCGCGGCTTGTCGTTGCCGATGCCGGTGTCGACGACGATCCGCAGCCCGCCGGCCTCCACGGCGAAGCTGTGGCTCGCCAGCCGCGGCACGTCGGCGTCGGCGAAGTCGGGGCGCAGCCACGGTGCCTCGTCCAGAACCTCCCGGGTCGCGTCCGGCAGCAGCCAGGGCCCGGTCTGGCGGGGCAGTTCGACCTCGTCGACGCGTCGCACGACGAGATCGCCGAGGTTCCAACCCGTGCTGGCGCGGGAGTCGGCCGGACGGGGCGTGGCGGTGTCCACCGGCGGGTCCTTTCTGTGGGGCGGGCAGGGACACGTCTCACCTACGACCAACAAACGCAAATTTTTTTGCGTTTGTTGGTCGTAGGTGAGAGTAGGCCTCACGCCCCTCGAAAAGCAAACGTTTAGCTTTTAGCCGCCCGAGGCCGGCCTTGGGCCGAGCACCGCCGCCACGAGACGGTCGGTGTAGGCCGACGACAGGTCCGAGGGGCGGAACAGGATGCGGTACAGGAGGGGGGCGACGACGGCGTCCAGCAGGGTCTCCACCTCGGGCACGGCCTCCCCGCGCCCGGCCGCGCGCACCCCAATGGCCTTCAGCTGCTCGGCGGCGTAGTCGGAGCAGCGCAGCGCATTGCCCTGCTCGGGATCCCCCAGCAGGGCGTCGCGGACGTACGTGCGGCCCGCCATGGAAGACATCTCCTCCGCGAACTGCACCGCCCACGCCGCCAGGTCCGCCCGCAGGTCACCGTGGTCGGCCGGCGGGGCATCGGGGCGCAACCGTTCGACGGCCACGTCCGACAGCAGCTCCCGCAGGTCCCCCCAGCGCCGGTAGATGGTGGACGGCGTCACTCCCGCGCGGGCTGCGATCAGCGGCACGGTGAGCGCGTCCCGGCCCACCTCTGCCTCCAGATCACGGACGGCCTGGTGCACGGACTGCTGGACGCGGGCGCTGCGCCCGCCGGGGCGCGAGGTGGGTCGGGCACTCATACGCCCAGCTTAACGCGAAAGAATTGCGTCTGCGTCAACCACCCGCCCCCGTCGACCACGGGGCGACTCGGTCGACGAGTACGCCTACCGGCAGCGCGGCCAGGCAGCGGCAAGCGGTCTTCGCCCGGGCCGCGAGGGCCGCGAGGACGCTCACGGCGTAAACGATGCCGCACATCAACGGCACCAGGTCGTCAGCGGTCACATCCACGCGCACGACGGGGGCCTCGCGCGCCCGCCGAAAGATCCGCTTCCCCACGGTCGACAGGGCCTGCTTCAATCGCCACCATCACCGGAATCTCTCTGAAAGCCCAGCGGCGCAACACGTCCACAGCTTCCGGGCCCAGGTGCGCGCGCCCAACCCCGGCAAGCGCCCACTCCTCTACGACCGCGCGCAGACCCTCGTCTACCCCAGGCGGCCGCACCCCTGCCGCCGCT
This sequence comes from Streptomyces sp. NBC_00667, assembly GCF_036226825.1. Lineage (NCBI taxonomy): Bacteria > Bacillati > Actinomycetota > Actinomycetes > Kitasatosporales > Streptomycetaceae > Streptomyces > Streptomyces sp. NBC_00667. Next base: position 434,681 of record NZ_CP109023.1, on the reverse strand, counting down.
GCCCCAACCCGGCGACCTCCTGACCGACGCCGAGGCCCCCGGCCTGGACCGCGCTGAACCGCGCGGCCCGGCGGCGGACGCCGTACGGCCAGTGGTGTGACTGAGCGGCTCAGGTAGCGGGTTTCGCCAATTGAAGCGGTCAGCTGTCGCGCATCCCCAGTAGTACGGGGCACATCGGGAAGCGATGGTGCAACGGCGGCATCCCAAACCCCTGGCAGTCAGCCGCGCGCCGTGACATCGTCCGCAGGTGACCGACGCTGCTGGTGAGGCAATGACCTCAAGACGCCCGGACGACCGTGCTGCGTCCGCCCTGCGCTTCGCGATGGAACTCATCGCGTGGGTGGCCACACCCTGGGCCCTGGCCAGCCACTCATGGCTGCTTGCCGCCCTGTCCGTGGTGGCCCTGATCGGCCTTCCGACGTTGTTCTCCACCCCGGGGGACAAAGCCAACGTGATCATCGCTGTGCCGGGCTGGGCCACGATCCTGCTGGTGCTGCTCCAACTCGCCGCGGCCGTGGTCTCCTCGTGGCTGGCCTGGCCCACCTGGGCGGCGGTCCCCGTGACCCTGCTGGCCGCCGCCACCCTCGCGACGGAGCGTCGACGCTGGCGATGGCTGGTTTCCACGAACCGACTCGCCAACTGAAGCGCTCACCCGCTGCGTCCGTCGGCCAGTTGAGCCGCGGGGCGGCTATGAGCCGCCTGGCGGCACCGGGAGCGCGAGGGGCAGCCGGACCCGAAGCTAGGAGCGCCAGACGACTTGCAGCGTGGCTTCCTGGCGCAGATTCAGTGAGTCAGCCAGTCAACAACCCACTCAGCCAAACTGCGCACCCTCAGGCCAGGAGCGTGACACCGCCGCCATCGCTCGGATCAAAACCCCCATCGGAATCACGGAGATCACGGGCAAGGAACCCGCCACGATCGTGGTGAGCGTCGCGGCCGACCTGCTCCGGACCTTCGAACAGGAAGAACGTGCTGAGTGAACGTCACCACGCGACTGGCCGTACCGTGGGGGATCGGCTCCGAAGAAGGGAACGCGCGTGCGGTACAGGGTGACGGTGGATGTCGCGGCATCACCGGAGCGGGTGTGGGAGGTGCTGGCCGACATCGAGGGCTGGCCTCGCTGGACGGTGTCGAAGACGAGCGTACGGCTGTTGTCCGGCGGCCCGGTGGCGGTCGGGAGCGAGGCGGAGGTCCGGCAGCTCAAGCTGGCGACCGAGGTGTGGCAGGTCACCGAGATGGAGGCCGGGCGCAGCTTCGAGTGGCGCTCCCAGAATCCGGTGTTCACCACGATCAGTACGCACCAGATCGAGCCGCTCGGCGCGGGCCGGTCCCGCGTCGTGCTCGGCCTGCAGCAGAAGGGTTTCATGGCGCCGCTGCTCGCGCTGGCGTACGGCAAGCTGACTCGCCGGTACGTCGACATGGAGGCGGCCGGGCTGAAGCGGTACTGCGAGGCGATGGGCGGCTGAGCGCACGGGGCCGGAGCCCCGCACCGCCCGTCTCAGGCGCGCCACTTACGGAAGACGCGCCGTACTGAGGTGCCGCGCCTGAGCATGCCGCGGCACCGGAGCACGGTCCTGAACTGGATCGTGGCCGTCCCGGCCAGGCCCGCGGCGGAACCGGGCGGCGACATGACGACCAGCACGGAACAGATCACCGGCGAAACGGGCGCCCTGGATCTGATGCGCTGGTACCTCGCCGCTGACCCGGAAGCCGTCGTTGCCGCCGCGGCGGCGGGCGCCGTGAGCCCGACTGCGGGCCGCCTGCATGCACCAGCGGGCCTCGGGGCTGCTGACCGAAATGCTGGCCGCCATAGCCCTGCCCGCCGGCCTACGTCCAGTCACTGGCCGAGGATCTGGCCGCGACCGGCTGCAAGGTGGAGAACACGGTGCCCGGATGCGGCATCCAAGTCCGCGGCTTCCTCTCCCGCAGCCTGTACGTCAACAAGATGTTCAACTACATCGGGCTCGGAACGGGGGTACTGCCCCTGCTCCTGGGCGCGTTCGTCGCGGGCCCGCTGATCGGGCGCGAGCTGGGATCGGGGACCTACCGACTCCAGTGGACCCAATCGGTCAGTCCGGCCCGCTGGCTCGGCGCCAAGCTGGCGGTGCCGGTCGCCGGCGTACTCCTCGTCCTCCCCGCGTTCGTGCTCCTCGCCGCCTGGATCCGGCGGGAATCGGTGAGCACCTGGTATCCGCTTCAGTGGAACGACCTCGCCGTCTACCAGGTGATCGGGCCGGTGGCGGTGAGTTACGCCCTCCTCGGCATCGCGGTCGGCGCCATGGCCGGCCTGATGATCGGACGCACGGTACCCGCCATGGCAGCGGCCGTCACCGCGGTCGGGCTCATCTCGGCTGCCCTCGTCCTCGAACTCCTGCGGACCCCGCGCGGCGGCGAGAGCGGCCCGGCCCCGGTTCCCGCCGGCGACCGGAACCCCGACGGCCTGTCGTGGCTCGTCCGGCCCGGCGGGCTGCGGCCCTGGCAGACATCGGTCAGCGACTACCGGATGATCCTCGTCGAAGGCGTAGCCCCGGACGAGCTGCCCGCGCTGCTCGGCTCATCGCCCGGCACGGTGCTCTCCCCGCCCCTGCGGCAGTGGGATGTCACCCGGCACCACCGATCCGGCCAGCAGGTCTTCTCCAGCTACGACGACAAGGCGCTTCTCAGCGTCGGACGGGCCGGGTCGGGCTGGAGTTTCGCCTTCGAACAGGACCCTTCCGCAGGATTCGACACCGCGCGCTTCGTCTCTCCCGCGCCGGCCGCCTCGGCCGGCGGAGGGTGGGCGATCGTGATCTGGCACGAGTGGCGCCAGGGCATCGCGCTCTTCCACATGTCGGCCGCCAAGGGTGGCACCCTGCGCTACGCGTTCACCGTGCGCGCCGGGACGCTCGAAGCCACCGTCGGCGACGTACCTGCCGAACTGACCTCGGCCACCCTCGGGTTCGATGCCCCCGACGGGGACGGCCAGGCCGCGGCGGCAGCCCGCGTCCTGGACGCCATCGCCCGCCTCCACGGTGTCACCCTGCCTCGCCCTCACCGAGGGCCGGCTGCACACCTTCGAGTCGCTCTCCTGGAGCCGCCCTCCCGGCCCCGGAGAGGCGTACATGATGATCAGCAGCAGCTAACCCCGCTGGCCCCGGCCTCGGGACTGGTTGGACCAACAGAACAGTGGGTGGCGGCAGTGATGATTCCGTTTGTGGGTCTCGTAGATACAACCAGTTGCGAGAACTGCTCTGTACCGCTTGTGTGTACCGCCGGTACACACAAGCGGTACACGTCAAGCGCTGTCGGTCACGACGTCTCCATGTTGCAGCGGTCAGCGGTGCCGGCGGCGCAGGAGCGCGAAGGCCGAGACGATCGCGGCGGCGGCGAGGGTCAGCACGAGCGCGCTCTCGACCAGTTGCAGCGGCCAGAAGTGGGACTCGGGGTGATAGCGGGTCCCGATGAATTCGACCGGACCGGAAATGTCCCCCTCGCCCCCGCGCGCGGGCCCGTCGAGGGTGGGCCAGAACCAGGGGCGGATCAAGGCGCCGTTCCGCGGTCAGTACAGGGGCGAGCAGCGGGTCAGCGAGCAGGCCCACCGGCGCGATGTGGCCCGGGCCGAGCGGCTCCCACAACGGGATCGCGGCACGCAGAATGTGCCAGGCGGCATCGGTGTCGCCCCACCGGGCCTGCTCGCGGGCCTCGTGGACGGCCGCGCCGAACGCTCCGCCGGGCCGGTAGCGGTACGCCCCCTCGCGTACGGCGCGCTGGATGTCAGCTGCGGCCCGGGTGGTGTCGGGGAAGATGGCAGGGTCGGAGTAGTGCCAGTCCTCCGCGGGCCGGCCCCTGTTCAGCAGATCGGCGGCCGTCAAGGGGAGCTGTTCGCTGAGGAAGCGTGGGTTGTCGGGGTGCGGGGGCTGGACCCCGCACCCACGCGATCCCTCCAGCTGCGCTATCTGATTCAGGAGTTCGAGCGCGTACGGCCGGCCGTACTTCTGCGCTTCCTCCAGCAGGGCGGCCGCCTCTTCGTGCCGGCCGCGCAGTGCTGCGGTCCGGGCCCGGGATACGGCGGCGTCCTGGGCCCGGGTCGTCCCGTTGACGAATGCGGGGCCGTCCTCGCCGTCCCGGCCGGGCGCGTGCGCGTGGAACTCCTGGTGCATGGCGACCATGAACGCCGCGAACGACGGATACCGCTCAGGGTCCCCCTCGGCCCGCCAGGAAGCCCACACCCGCACCGCCCACTCGCCATCCGGTCCCACGTCCTGCGGGTCGAGTAGCACGAAGGTGATATCCGACTCGACGTCCAGTTGCAGCGCCCGGGACCACAGGCCCACCTGCGCCCGCACCTCCTCGGGGTTGTCCTCCTCGCCCCAAAATTCGTCGAAATCCTCGCCGAGGCCCATCGCGTCGTCGTGCCAGTGCGCCTCGCGGGTGCCGGCCAGTTTCCACACGAAGGCGCCGGCGTGCCGCCAGCCGTCGCTGACCCGCAGGAACTCGCGGTAGGAGGGCGGCATCGCGCGGCCGAGCCGGTTCTCCATCGCAGCGACGTCTGCCTCGGTGGCCGGATCGACGCCGAGCCATCTGCCCTGCCATGCTGCGACGTCGTCGGGGCTCAGCTCTTCAACGTCACCGTGCGCGTCCGCCCACTCCTCGCTCCACCGGGCCAGAAAGTTCCGCCAGTCGACATGTTTGATCTCCATGCCGGTGATCCTCACAGCGGGCACCGACAACGGGGTGTCGCGATGTCATCCGGCACCGCAGGACTCCACATAGCCGAGACCTTCACCAGGACGGCTTCGTCGAACTTGACGAGGATGCGGCGCTCGCCGCTGCGGTTGTTGAGGTACACGCGTTCCATCATGATTCCTCCTCGGTGGCTGGCTGTGGTGCGGTGGGGATCAGCAGCTGCTCGTGACGAGCGTGAGGGCGGCGGCGACCGTGTCGGCCAGGGGGCATCGTCGGTGGCAGCCCGGCCGTACTCATCCGCACCCGCCACAACGACGACATCGCCCGTCTGTCGACCTCGCCTGGTGGTGGGACTGGCCCGCAGAGCACCTCACCGCACGCTCCGGGCCGTCATGTCCGGCACCGTCGACGACCTCGAAGAGATCGCTCCCCGGACCTGAGCACCGGCCCTCACGAACAGCACACGAGGAGGGGGCGAACGTTGCCTGAGGCGGCACTGGCTCACGCCGCGGGCGCGGCGCGCCGAGGTGATCGTGGTGGACTCGGCAACACACCGTCATCAACCTGTGAAGGTTCTGCGGGACGCTGGTGCTCAGCTCGCATCCTCAGGCCCAGTCCAGCCGGCGCACTTCGCGCTTCTCATCGGGGGGAACCACACCATGAGCACCGTACGCAGAGCCGCTGCCGTCCTCGCCGCCGTATCCGCACTGGCCGCCCTGACTGCCTGTGGACCCTCCGAGGACACCGCGGGGGGCGGGGCCGGCGGGTCGTCCGCGAGCCCGGCGAAGTCCGCCACGCCGGCCGCACCGCCGACGCCGGCCAAGCCGACCGCGTCGGCCAAGCCGTCGACGACGTCGAAGCCGGCGAAGCCGGCGAAGCTGCCGAAGCTGCCGAAGCCGACGAAGCCCTCCACCGATCCCGGCTTCGACGTCTTCCCGTGCAGCACGTTCGACGTGAAGTTCACCGCGACCCTGGCGGAGCCCACGACGAGCAGCTACCTGCTGAAGATCACCAACAAGGGCACCAAGGCGTGCAGGGCACTGGGGCATCCGATCGTGGCCTTCGGGGACCTGGCCGGCCAGGCCACCGAGCGCGGCACGGCTCCCGGCGTCGAGGACGCGATCAGGCTCGACCCGGGGGAGTCGGCGTACGCTGGGCTGATGGGCGGCGCCAACGACGGCAAGGGCAAGACCGTCAACTCGATCGGGCTGACCATGAACACGGAGTCGGACCTGGAGCAGACCCCGCTGAAGGCGTCGACTCCCGGTCTGTACGTCTCGCCCGACAAGAACTCCGTGACGGCCTGGATGGACAACGCCGAGGACGCTCTCAGCCTCTAGCGCTGTGTCGCGCGTGCCCTGGACCCGCCCGGCGCCGAAGCTCAGGCGAAGCGCCAGCGGGTCTGGCTGTACGGGGCCTTGCCGAAGCCGAAGACCGTGCGCGGGGCGACCGCGAAGACCACCGCCTCCCCGGCACCGGGGTTGACGAAGACGCCGTCGCCGACGTCGAAGTGCCATTCCGCGCCGTACTTCGCCTCCCACGCCGCGGCGAGCGCACGCAACCGTCCGGCGTCGGTCACCCTCACCGCCTCGCCCTCGACGACCAGGTCGAGGCCCCCGTGGAGGGAGTTGCTTCCGGTGGTGAGCGCGACGTTCGGATTGCCGCGGAGGTTCTCGGCCTTGCGCTCGGACGGACCCGTGCAGAAGTGAAGCGCGCCGTCCGCCCAGACACCGATGAGCGGCGTGACGTGCGGGCGCGCGTCGGGACGTACCGTCGTGAGCCAGTACAGCTCGGCCGCGGTCAGCTCCGCCACGGCCGTCGGCCACGGGACGGCGGCCGCCTCCTCGTCGCTGTAGCGCTCGTCCAACCGGGTGTCGGGCACGGGTGAGGTGTTCATGGGCCTCCAGCCTCGCCCGCAGGTGCGGAGAGTGCACGGCCGACATGCCCGTGCCTTCGGACGTCACCCGATCGGTTTCGGGCGCCGGCCGGCGGCGGCCAGGCCGTGGCGGCGGGCCACATAGATCAGGTACCGGTTGCGCTCGGGGTTGGGACAGTCGAGGGGCAGCCCAGGACCGCCCTGCCCGTCGACACGTCAAGACCGAACTCGACGTTGGTGGTCATGCCCGGCATGGTGCGTCCATATGAGAGTGCGCCGCCTGCCCAAGGGGCCCACTCCTGGCGGGCCCCTTTCGCAGACCGGCCCGCCAAGCCGGGTGAGGCGCAGGCCTCCCGACCCGAAACGGGACCGCTCCGCCACCCGCACCTCCCCCGGCACCGCCAACGGCCCCGTGCCGGGGGAGGTCAGCCGGCGCAGCGACGCCCCGAACTCCCCCGCCGCAAATCCGCCAGTGCGTTGGCGTCCTCGTCGGTGGACCAGCCGGACAACCCGTCAGGCCGTCGGCCAGGGCCGGCCACCGGTCATCGAGGCGGAACCGGCGCATCACGCCCCCGGGGGTGGCCAGCACCTGTGAAGCGACCGTCGCCCCCGCGGGGACTCGATCTCGGCGTGGGCTGGCAGCCGGGCAACAACTCGACCGCCGGCATCGAGGCGTCCACCCCGTACGCCACAGGCGAAGGACGCGTCGTCGTTCCCGGGGCACACACCGAGCCCCCCGAGTGATACCACCCCGGTCACGGCCCGGCCGGTCCGGCACGGCACAGTGCGGTGCGATGCGATGCGGCGGTCTCTCGTGCCCGGATGTCGGGATAAGAAACGCATAAGATCGAACGCATGGGCGGGCAGGAGCAGGGCAAGCGAGGGCTCGGAGGTTGATAACTATGGTTCCCCTGCTTCTCGTTCTTCTGCTGGCTCTGATCCTCTTCGGCGCGGGATTCGCGGTGAAGATCCTCTGGTGGGTCGCCATCGCCGTCCTGGTGCTGTGGCTCATCGGCTTCGTCGCCCGACCCAAGGGCGGCAGCGGACGCTGGTACCGCTGGTAGCAGCACCAGCCGACGTCACTTTCACACCAGCGCAGCGGTACAACGGCGGCGGCCCGTCCCCAGAGCGGGGGCAGGCCGCCGCCGTTTTACCGTCGGGTCCGCAGGCACCCAGTGCGCGGTAAAAATCCCAGGTACGGGGTATGCGCGCGGCAACCGGGAGAGCCGCCGGGACGCAGCAGGGGGAACCTGCTCACCTCCAACCACCAGCGGCCCTCCCGGCCCCGCCCCCCGGCAAGACACGCCCGGCACCGGGCAAGGAGACCGCTGCGCGCCGCCCGCGCTCGCACCGCCCTAAGCGGTGCGCCGGTCGAGGCGCTGCCTGCGCGATCGGGAGGGGTGGCCGGCAGGACACCCGGCCCGTCTCCGGAACGAGGAAGGTCTCGTCTCCTTCCTCTGGAAGGAGACGAGACCTTGTGGAGCGCTGGGCAGGCCTTGCACCTGCATCCCCCCACGGGAAGTGGGGTGTCTTTCCTTGGACCACCAACGCCAGGCCCGGCAACTGGTGAAGCTGCGGACTCAAGATCAATCATACGGCATACCCGACGAGGTCACTCGGCTCGGGTGGGCCGTTGCCGGGCGGGGGGAGCCTGGAAACCAGCGGGACCGGCCAGCGTCACCCAGGTGAGGTGACCGGTGACCGGCTCGGTCGGGGCAGAGCAGGGCAGAGGAGGCGGCGAGGTCACACAGATGGCGGTGACGGCTTTGACGGACCGTCAATCCCTGTGGGGGCCGGGCTGGGGAAAGGCCCCCGAACGGGGCTGCCTGGAGAGGGGTGCGCAAGGGATGGCCCTGCGGTAGCCGGCCACGCCTGGCGTGGAAGCGCCGGTCGCAGCCACGTGAGCGCGTCGAAAGCTTCGAAGGTCGTCGGCCGCAGCTCTGCGAAACGGTTGGTACCGGCGGGTGTCGGTGGTCGTGGTTAGGGTGACGATCATGACTATGGCAGCAGTGATGATTACGGTGGACTGTGCGGAACCGCAGGAGTTGGCCCAGTGGTGGGCCACTGCGTTGGGAGGCGAGATCGCCCAGGACCACGGCGACTTCGTCATCGTCAAAGCGCAGCCTCTGGCGCTGGGTTTCCAGCGTGTGGCCGAAGAGCGGCGCGGCAAGAACCGTGTACACGTCGACTTCGCCGCCGCGTCCGGCACGGGCATGGCGCGGGAGGTGGAGCGGCTGGTCGCTCTGGGGGCGAGCGTCGTCGGCGAACACAGCATTCCCGGCCTGACCTGGACTGTGTTGCAGGACCCGGCCGGCAACGAATTCTGCGTCCACTGACAAGCATCGCCACCGTTCCGGTCACGGCCACTCGTTGATCAGCGGTAGAGGCTCCGACCGCCGTATCTGGCCGTGAGCTTGCGGGTCTCATCCGTGTTCAGGCCCAACGCGGCCGCCACGGCCGCGGACTCGTGAGGGCGGGCATGCCGCGCCGGCCATGACCGCATCAGTACGTGAGTCTGAGCTGGCGGCTTGCTTGTCAGCTTGATGCTGATCGGCACCGGCCCGCGGCCGGGGTGGCCCGGTGGTCCGCGGCCCCGGGTGCCCGGGAGGTGGCAGCGGTCTTCGCTCGGGGGTGGCGGCCGAGCATCGGGAGCAGCAGGGGGGCCGGCACGGGATCACGTAGCGGGCAGCGGTGGTTGGGATGTGCGGCACTGGAGCGTCTAGGGCACCCTCGCGGTCAACGCCAAGCCCAACGGGACCACCGTCCTGGTTCTGACGGGCATGGTGAGCTCCGGCCTGTTCACCGGAGCGACGGTCGTCCAGACCAAGGTCCTGGCCAACACCGACCTGACCGCCTGCGCCACCGCGCAGGGACTGGCCTCCGTCGGCGGCCCGGTCACCCTGACCGTCACCGGGTGACGAAGCCCCGATACTCCTGGCGTCCCACTGCCTGAGGCGCGTCCGCCGAACCGGGCCGGGCCGGGCCGCTTCCGCCCGGTCCTCGGACACAGTTGCCCCCGCCCGCTCGGCAACCCACATGACGCGATCGAGGACGTCTTCAAGCACTGACCTACGCGCCGTGAGGGCTCGGAACGCGGAGCGGTCCAGGCCTTCACACATCCCGGCGGTCAGTCGGGGCGGTCAAAAGGTGGCGGGCTAGGGCCGGGTGGGCTGGGGCAGTTCGGCCAGGCCAAAGAGAAGGGGAGACCGCCGACTACCAGGTTTGGAATGCGTCGGGTCAGGGTCAGCCGTTGCGCATCATGGTGTTGATCCAGGTGGTGAAGGTGCTTGATGCGGTTGAATGCGGGACTGCTGGAATTGGGGGCGGCTAGACCGTTGGGACCCCGCTGCCCACCCCCTCCCGGCACGAGGCGACGGCACCCGCGCCGCCAGCGTGGGCCTGCCCGCACACACCAGCCACTCTTTCCGCTCCTCGCCGCCGGCGACTTCTGGTTCGACGACCCCACCGCCGACCACCACGACGGCACCAACAGCCGCCTCCACGCCTGACGCGGACAGGGCACAGCAACGGGTCTCAATGCCCCCGGCTGCGCCCGCACAGGCCCATCGGCATGCCCCGCGGCGTCCGGGCTCAGCTCGACAGCACGGCGACGGCGATGACTACCGCGAGCATCAGCACCACGCAGCCGCAGGTGGCCAGAGTGTCACGCCGGGCACCCCTTATCCCCTCCTTGGTGTCGACCCGCCAGGAAGGGTCTAGGACCACCTCACCGGATTCAAGCTCCGCCACCACCCGCTGAACCTCGGCGTAGGAGTACACGGTGAAGGTGCTCTCACCCAAGGTTCCGTAACTCTTCTGCTCCTTGGTCCCCACCCCGTGGGTGGAGGCCACCTGAGGCACGAACCTACGTCTGACCATCCAGAGAGCGGCGGCCCTGTCGGCCGTCACCCAGTTGAGGCCCGGGGGCAACGCTTCTGGTGTGGTCATGCCCGCCATGGTGCCGCTGAGGGCGACATGGGACATCCGCAGATTTACGTAAACGACTACGCACCTACCGCATAAAAGCCCGCATGGCGCCATGACGTTTGAGGGCGGTGATCGCGAGCACGGGAGTGTCACGACCAATCCGGTACTACACGAGGAGGTCCCCATGTCGGGCACCGAGAAGACCAAGGCCCACGCCGAGCAGGCCAAGGGCAAGGCCAAGGAAGCCATGGGCCGCATGACCGGCAACCAGCGGATGACCGCCGACGGCCACGCCGACCAGGCCAAGGGCAACGCCCGCCAGGCCAAGGAAGACGTCAAGGACACCCTCCGCCACTGAACCGCACCCCGCGCGCAGCCTCCTGGCTGTGACGCCCGCTGGGCCCCGACCACCTCCCCCGGGTCGGGGCCCAGCCCTGTGCCCGAACCTGCCCGGCCGGGCATGGCCCGGCTCAGGCGGGGGTGCCGCTGGCGGTGTAGGCGCCGTGCGAGTCCAGGCACAGGACGGTGGCATCGTCCACGGGCGGCCGGCCCTCGTAGGCGTCGGTGACAGCGCCGACCAAGGCGCGTACCACTTCGCGGGGGTCCTCCTCGGCGGTCTTGCGCAGGAGGCCGGGAAGGTCGACGCCTTCGGCGTCGCGTTCCTGCATTCCGTCCGTGTAGAGCGGGAGCCGGTCACCGGGTCGCAGGTCAAGGTCCTGGACCCGGTAGAGACCCTGGTGGGCGACACCGAAGGGCAGGTCCACGGCCAGGCTCAGTTCGCTCACTGTGCCCTCGCGCAGCCGCAGCGGCCAGGGGTGGCTGGCGTTGACGAGCTGGGCGCGGGTGCCGTCCAGGGCGATGCGCAGCAGCTGGCCGGTGGCGAGGCTGTGCCGGCCGTGGTCGAGGAGGGCCTGGTGCCGGCGCCGGAGCGGGAGAGCGATCCGTGCGGTCAGACGCTCGGACGGCCCAGTGGTCGAGGCGGACGAGGTCTGAACCACGGCGTCCGCGAGGCTAAAGGCCTGATGCCCCCGCGCGTAGGGGCATGGCGAAGCGCTACCGCACGACACCGCCCCGTACGAGGCCCATACGGGGCGGTGCGCTGTCCGCCGCTACCTCTGGTCGCTGCGCAGCATGGCGATGTAGTGCGTCGCCTGGGCGTAGGTGGTCACGGTGGCGCCGCCGATGTCGGTCGGCGTCGGGCGGGAGCCGTTGCGCTCCTGGTAGATCCACCGGGAGCCCCGCCCCCAGTCGTTCTCCTCGGCGGCTTCCTGGGCGGTCAGGGAGGTACCGCCGCCGAGGGCTTGGCGCACTGTGCCCTCGATGTTGCGGAAGCGGGCCGACTCGGAGGTCAGGGCGATCGCGGCGACCAGGTGGTTGCGGATCGCGTTCGCGTCGCCTCCGTCGCGGGCGAACTCCCACAGGGCGTTCATGTTGCCCCACACCCCGTTCGGAGTGATCCACAGCTGCCTGCTCTGGGTGTCGCCGTGCTCCAGGCTGTGGTTGCCCCCGTAGCGCCCGCTGTAGGGGAGAACGATGGCGTTGCGGCCGAGCGCATGGCCGAGGTCGAAGGGTTCCTGCTCCCCGACCTGGCTGAACTGGACGACGTTTCCGGCGTTGCCGGTGGAGAAGCCCCGCAGGTAGAGGTTGTTGGCGGTGAGGTAGAGCGTGACCGTCCGCCTGACGTCCTGACCGTTCTCCTGCCAGGTGTAGGTGGCGTTGACGGCGATGACCTCATTGCCGCGGCTGGTCTCCCACACGGCGTCCGAACCGGAACCGCCCACCATGGTGCCGGTGTTGCGCAGCGACCTGATGAAGTCCGAGTAGCGGGCGCGCAGGGTGTTGGAATTGGTCGAGGTCAGGTCCCAGGCGACCGTGCGGACGGGGACCTGGAGGGCAGAGACGGGGGCTGTCTCGGGCCGTGAGTCGGCGGCCTGGGCGGCGGGAGCGGCCACGGCCAGCAGGGGCAGGCACAGGAGTGCCGCGACGAGGGGCTTGCGCATCGGGGTGTTCCTCATTCGGGTGGGTGCCGGTGACGTGCGGGGCGGGGAGGCGGCGGTCAGTTGACCGTGAAGACGACGTCGGCGTTCTTGCCTCCGCCGCCGGCCCGGGCGCAGGAGTGGCCCGCGGGAACCTGGCAGTCGTAGGAGTTGCCGCCGGAGAAGGGGTTGTCCCAGCGGAAGACGACCTTGCCGCCGCCGGACATCTGGTATTCGGCCGAGCCCTCCGTCCCGGTGGCGAAGCCGTCGGACTCGCTCTGCCAGCGGGCCACCGCGCCGTTGTTCATGACCGACGGGGGCAGGTTGTCACCGCTCCATATGCCGTGGTCCAGGCCCGCACCGGTCCGGGCAAGCAGGGCGCCGGATTGGTTCACCACCGTGACGCGGACACTGCGCACGGGGGTGACCGCGAGGGCTCCGGCCTGTGAGAGGGCCGAGAGCCGGGCGGTGGACTTGGCCGTCAGGGCGAAGTTGACGGTGGCGTTGTTCCCGCCACCGCCCGAGCGGCTGCACTCGTAGCCCTCGGGGGCCTCGCAGCTGTAGGAGTTGCTGCCCGCATAGGGGTTGTTCCAGCGGATGGTCACGTCCTTGGCCGTACCGGCGATGTTGTAGGTGACGTGACCCTGGGTGCCGGTGGCGAACCCGCAGGACTCGCTGCTCCAGGAGGCGGAGACGGTCTTGGCGATGGCATCCGGGGGCAGGCCGTCCCGGGACCAGCACCCGTGGTCCAGGCCGGAGCCGGTGCGCAGCAGCTGGCGGCCCGTGCTGTTGGCGAAGACGACGCTGGTGCTGCGCTCGGCGGACTGGACGGAGGCGCCGCCGGGGGCCGGGGCGGCCTGGGCGGCGGGGGCGAGTGCGGCGGCGCCGCCGGCCAGAGCGGCCAGGAGGGCGGCCGAGGCGGACCAGCGGGCACGGGTCCTTTTGGACATGTGCATGACAAACCCTTCGTGTGCGGGGTACGAGGTATGTGAGGGGTGGAAAGGGGTGAGGGGGCCGGGCGGGCCGTCCGTCAGTCGACGTACCAGAGGAGGTAGCGGCTGGAACTGTCGTTGGGGTTGCACTCGTAGCGGCTGTACAGGCCCAGGCCGACGGTGAGCGAACCGGCCTGGTTGCACTGTGCGTAACTCGCGTACGAGCCGCCGTAGATCCGGTACTCCTCGGCGGCGCTCGCGGCGCCGGAGGAGACGGCCACGAGGGCGGCGGCGGCACAGAGGCCGGCGGCCAGTCTGCGGGGGGCGGTTCGGGGCATGGCGAAGCGCACGGGGAAAACCTTCCGTTGATTGATCGGAGCCGTGCGCCGCGTACGGCGACGCACGAGAGACCGGACGCGTCCGTCGACGCGCCCTGCCGGCGACCGGGTCGGGCCCACAACCACCCAACCGACAGCGGATGGAGTCCGCTGCCCCCGCACCCGGTCTCCCAGGCGGCTCAGTCGAGCGGCTTGCGGGGGCACCAGGAGTCGCCCCAAGCCGTCGTCACGAGGCAGTGCTTGTTGTCGTGGCCGCCGCCCTGCGGGGGTGTGATGGTCGTCCCGTGCACATCGGCGGTGGCCGCGGCGGCGCCGCCCCACACGATCCCCGTGCTCAGTACGACCGCGAACAGTGTCCGCACCACGATTGCGCGCATGGCGTCGATTCCCCTCGTCTCGGCGACAGTTCGGCCACGGCGGGCGGTGCTCCTGGTCGGGGAGCCGTCCCTGCCGTGGTCACCACACTGCCAGTGGATGGATGGCACATGCATCCCCGAGGAGGGATCATGATCCTGCCAGGCACGTTTAGGAGGCATGCGATGGAGACGGACAGCGGACCCGGCACGGCGGCCCAAGTACCCGGCCTCGACAGCGCGGCCGTCCTGCTCTACCGGTGGACGGTCATCCACGAACGCCTGACCCCGGCGACCCTCGCGCAGGCCGCGGCCGAGACCGGAGTGAACCCGCGGGCCTGCCTGGCGGCCCTGCGGACACTCACCGACTCCTGCCTCCTCACGGAACTGCCCGCCGACGACGGGGCGGGAGAGCCGGCCGGCTGGCAGCCCGTGAGCCCCCAGGCCGCCACCGCGCAGTTGCTGTCGGACCGCGACACGGCCCTGCGCGCGCAGGAAGAGGCGCTGCGGGAACAGCGCCGGCGCATCCAGCTGCAACGCGACGGGCTGGCCGCGCTGACGCCGGTCTACGTCCAGGCCCGCCAACACGTCTTCCCGCAGGGGACCATCGACCACTTGCCGGACAAGCTGGCGGTCCGCTCGCTGCTGTCGGACGTGATCGACTCCTGCCACAGCGAGGTGCTGGTCTCCAAGCACGGCGGCTCGTTCCCGCCCGCGGCGTTGCGGGAGGCGTTGCCGCGCGACGTGGCACTGCTCGGGCGGGGCATCCGGATGCGGAGCCTGTACCAGCACGCGACGCGCTTCGACCAGGCAACACGGCTGCACGCGGAGGAACTCATCGGAGCGGGCGCCGAGATCCGGACGCTGCCGGAGGTACTGCCGCAGATGATCATCGTGGACGGGACGCTGGCCCTGCTGCCGGCCAGGTCGGGCGGGGCGCTGCTGATCCGGGAGCCGGACCTGCTGGCCTACCTGCTGGACGTCTTCGAGCGGGACTGGGAGAACGCCGCGCCGTTCGCGACGGGGCCGCAGGCCGCGCACGACGTGTCCAAGACGATGAAGCAGAGCATCCTCGTGCTGCTCGCCAAAGGGCTCAAGGACGAGTCCGTCGCGCGCCGCCTGGGCATCTCCCTGCGCACCTGCCGCCGTCACGTCTCCGAGCTGGTGGAAGGGCTCGGCGCGCACAGCCGCTTCCAGGCGGGGGTCATCGCCGAACGCCAGGGCCTGACCGCCCACCCGGACCGCCCCACCCCGCCCGCCCCGCCTGCGCCTGCCCCGTCCGCCACGGCCGTGCCCACGTCCGCCCCGCCGCCGGTGCCCCGGCCCGCGTCGGCCGGGCCCGGGGCCTGTGGGCCCGGGGCCGGTGGGCCCGCGGTCGGCACGGGGTGTCCCGGGTGTGGCGGGGCGGTGGCCGTGCCCGCCGCGGTCCCGGACCGGGCCGGTGGGCGTCCGCCCCGCTACTGCTCACCCCGCTGCCGCTCGCGCGCCTACCGGGCGCGGCTGAGGGAGCAGGGGACCGGACCGGGTGACGGCGCCGCCGCGCCGGACCGTACGGGCGTCACGAAACCCGCCGACCCCGTGACGTAACCCCTGGTGCCGTTGCGAATACTGCGACAGCCTTCCCCCGCAGATCAGGGATCTGGTCATCGACGCGGTCGTCGAGCTGCTCTCCTCCCAGCACCCCTACCGCGACTACGGCCTGGACACCGACAAGGTCTGCATCGAGCCGGCGCGCTCCACCTAGCCCCGCCGGGCGCACATCCTCAACTTCGATCACAACCGCGGCTGGCTGCGCTCCGTCTTCATCCGCGCAGCGCCGAACCTCACATCGTCATCGAGACCGTCTTCTGGCCGTAGCCCCGCGCCCGGGAAAAAGTCCGCGCGGCCACAGGCCGGACGCCGCCACCCGCAACGGTGCGTCACCGCTTCCGAGGCCGTTACTTCTTCGCTGGTGAATCGTTTTTCCCGGTGTTGCGACGAAATACAGGCCGCTCCCCCCGCCGTTCCGCGACACCGGCCCGGGCGCCACGCGTCCCCCCACGGCCCTGAACCGCACCCCCTTCGCCCGCGACAGCCGGCCAAGCCGCGCCAGAGGCCCCCGCCAGCGCGGCCGGGAGCGGACCAGAATCACGTCCAGAACGTCGCGCGACCCCCACGGGCACCCTCCCACGGACGCCCCGCGCCGGTCGGGCCAGATGCCCGACGACCAAGCGGGCCTGTTCCGGGCCGACTGTGTGCCCGACCGGCCGCCCGCCCGGACAGCATCGAGGTGGCCGTCCACGACCCCAGCCCGCAGCCACCGCGCATGCGCACCCCCGACCTGAACGGCGGCACCGGAGGCTTCGGCTGGCCCATGGTCAAACGCCTCGCGCGCATCACCCGTGTCACCGACGCCCCCGGCGGCGGCAAAATCGTACGCGCCTTCCTGCCCCGGTAAAACACACCGCAGCACGTCGCCCACCCGGCGGCGTTGCCGAGATGAGCATTCCTGGACGTCCATGTGGATGCATACGGCGGTGCCCTGTTCGGGGGTGGTACGAATTTCGACCAGATCGCAGACGCCGCGTCGCTGCCGCCAGCGGCGGCTTGCCCAGGGTCGCCTAGTGTCTCTTCGATGGGTTGATCAGTTGATCGGATGTGCCTGTCCCACCTGGGAGATGATCCTCGCCGCCGTCCTGGCAGCGGCGGATGCGGTGTGGAGCAGCTGAACGTCGAGCTGGTTGGCCCCCTGACGAAGCCCGGATCGTTCTCGAAGCCGCCCGAGCGGCCAACCGGGCTCTGATCAGAGCTCTCAGTCAGTGCGGCTGAGACGCGCTGCCGGCATCGCTTCTTGCATACGACCCGTCCGAAGAAGAAGGCCACGAACGCCGACGGTCAGCGCCCAGAGCAGAAGTGGAAGAACGGCGGCTCGTTCCATACCTCCCATGCCGAGACCGAGGTAGTGGTCGGAGAGAAACAGCCCGAAGGCCGTGATCGCCATGGCTCCGAGCACGATGGTGCCCCACCGCAGGGGAATCGGTACGTGTTCTGCCATGCCGAACCCCGTCACGATGAGACCTATGTTGCCCACCGCCATGATGAAGAGGGCACCCAAGACATGCTGGTTCTCGTTGATGTCCGCAGGGGCCAGCCCGGCCAAAACGAATCCCACACCGGCACCGGCCAGCAGCAGTCGGGCCACAGGAGCTACCCGTCCCCTGCGCAAAAGGGCGCCGCCGGTCAGGGCGACACCGACAGCCAACAGCATCCCCAGAGCAACGAACGAAACATTCATCAGACCGTGGTCGGGGGAACAGATGTACCTCGGCGCAGGATCTGGTTGCACAGCGCAGTGACGTTGCCCAAGTCGCTGATGTTGTTCCGCGCCCAGCTGTACGGCCTGGCCCAAGCCGACTCGGTGATCCGATGGATGATGAAGAACTGCACCACGCCCACGATCCATGCCGAGTACCCGATCCGGACTCGCACCCGTCCACCTTCCGCCACCCGAATATCGTGCGGTCAGCCGATCACGCGACGCTGGACTCAGGCACTCCGACAAGCCCCCGGAACAGGGTGGGGCAGACCCTACTGCGACCGGAGCCAGGGGTTCACACAACGAGCCGCATCAAGTAGCGCCACAGGTGATGCACAAACTGACGTACCGGGGTGGGACCCGGTCGGGCCTGCTTGGCGCGCCTTGCGTACTCCCCCACCGCTGGTCCTGCTCTGCCGCGGGCTTACCGCCCCAACGGCCGCGCCTGGTGAGTGCGCCGAGCCGGGCCGCAGGGGCCGATGCAGGGCCGCATGGTCACAAGATCGGCGGTAGTGCATGAGAAAGTTCCGGCCAACTAACTTGGCCGCCGACCGTGTGACAGCGCCTTTCCAACGCCCGGCAGCCGGGCACGGCCGGAGGGACCACCGGTGTGGAACTTGGCTGATTTCAGCGCGGATATCGAACACATTCGCGGGCAAGGCGTGCGGCGTCTGGAAGCGTGTGGGGCTCCGGCGGCCGTTGGTGCCGCTGTCGATTAACTTCCTGTGGGGGGAAGCTGATGGTTCCGCGTCTTTCCGGCACGTCTCCTCGACGTGCCCGTTTCCGAGCACACCACCCGCTGACAGCCGGCCTGGTCGTACTGGCCCTGGGCTCCTCAGCCCTGCCGGCCTTCGCGCTCCCTGCCGCCGGTCCGCTCCCTGGGCCCTCCGTGTGGGGTAAGAAGGCGGAGTCACTTGAGGTCCCTCCCGTACGGGTGGGAGAGAACAAGCCGGTCGCCAACAAGCCGGAAGCACAACCGTCCAAGGACCGCGCGGACTGGCGCGAGATGCAGCGGCGGCGCTCGCGCACCACCGACACAGCCAGCCGCCTCGGCGATGCGGCGTCGGCGAGGGATGCCACGGGCACGGCGACACCTCTCGTCTTCGTGCCAGAAGGACAAGGGGCGGTGCCTTGGCACCAGGTCTCCGACTTCCGGATCACGGACGCTCTGGTAGCCCGGATCGACTACTCGACCGGCAACCTCATGCTGGCCGCCACTGACTTCGAGATGGCGGGCGTCGGCCAGAAGCTCAGGCTCGCACGGACCTACAACTCCTTCGACGCGCCATGGGGGAAAGTCTCACAGCGCTGGTGGCAGGAGTACGAGCGCTACGCGCACGTGTTCACCAACGAGGTGGTCGTCTATGACACGACCGGGGACGCGGTGCGGTTCACGAAGAACAACGACGGCTCGTTCACGACTCCCTCGGGCTATTCAAAAGACCTGAAGAAGAACACGGACGGGACCTACACGCTGACCAACCGCAAGAGCGGGGTCAAGGACACCTACGACGCGAACGGCACCCTCACCCAGGTCACCGATCGCAACAACGGCTCCATCACTGTCACGCAGCACGACGAAGGCGGTGAGCAGAAGGGCTTCAAGCTCACCGAAACCCGCTCCGGCCGGTGGATCGACCTGCTCAAGACGGATGCCTCACAGTGGCAGGCCAAGGACCACACGGGCCGTACCGCCGTCTTCGACCTCAACGCGGCCGGGGACCTCGCGAAAACCACGGACACCGAGGGCAAGTCCACGGCCTTCGGTTACGACTCATCCAACCGCCTGGTGAAGATCACCACCCCTGAGGGGCGGGTCACGGTCTTCACCTACGACGACCAGAACCGTGTCACCTCCATGCTGCGCGCCACGGAGACCAACGCCTCCGGCCACACGGGCCCCACCTACACCTACGCCTACAGCGCGGCCAGCCCCTCGGACGCCGGTGCCACCACCGTCACCGACCCCGAGCGGCACTCCACGGCCTACGAGCACAACGCCAGAGGCGATGTCACCAAGACCACCGACGCCCTCAAGCACGAACGGTCCAAGTCGTTCGACGCGAACCACAACGTGGACACCGCCAGTGACGCGATGGGCGTCGGAGGCACGGGCGCCAACGTCACCGACTACGGCTGGGACACCCGCAACAACCTGACGTCGGCCAAACTACCGACCGGCGCGACGTCTTCGGCGGGCTACCAGACGATCGCGGGCACCGACGTTCCCAGGACGTCGACCAGCGCGGATAACGAGAAGACCGACTACACGTACGACACGGCGGGCAACACCAAGTCCGTCGCCGTCACGGGCACCGGCGGAGGCAATCAGAGCTTCGACTACAACCCCGCCTCTGCGGCCTGTGGCGGGTTCGAAGGCCAGCGCTGCAAAGTCACGACGAAGACGAGCGACACCGCATCGGTGTCGACATCCTTCCACTACGACGCGAAGGGCAACCTCGACCGCGTCACCCCGCCCGCGCCGCTGGGTGTCACCACCTACCGCTACGACGAGCTCGGCCGGCCCGTGTCAGCGCAGGACGGCCGCGGCGTCACCACCACGTACACCTACGACCACCGCGACCGCATCAAGAAGGTCGACAGCTCCAATTACTCCACCGTCACATACGAGTACGACGGAGACGGCAACCTCAAACAGCGTTCCGACGGCACCGGGGTCACCAAGTACGACTTCGACCCCCTCTCCCGCGAGACCGTCCGCACCCTGCAGAACGGCTCGCAGACCAAGCTCGCCTACACCCCCGCCGGCAACGTCGACTACTACCAGGACCCCTCGGGGATCACCGACTACACCTGGAACGAGGTCAACAAGCTCAAGGATCTGAAGGACCCGACCGGCAAGGTCACTACGTACGAGTACAACGAGAACGACTTCCGCAAGAAGACTCTTTACCCCGGCGGAACGGTACAAGAGGTCACCCCGGACAAATCCAGCCGTCCCGAGAAGATCAAGGCCACTTCCTCCAAGGGAACACTCGTCGATCTGTCGTACACGTACCTCAACGGGACGAAGGACGGCGGGAAGATCCGCACGAGCACCGATGCCGTCACCGGCATGAAGACGACCTACACCTACGACGCGGCCGGCCGCTTCTCCTACGCCAAGGAGGAGAAGGGCACGACCTTGAACTCCTCCTGGCAGTACTGCTACGACCTCGCCGGCAACCTCACCTCGCAGGGCGTGGACCCCGGCTGCCCGCGCGGCACGACGTACACCATCAACGACGCCCAGCAGATCACCGCCAAGAACGGTTCCTCCGCCAACTGGTCCTACGACAAGATCGGCAACGAAACAGCGGGCGCCTCCACACCGGAAGGCACCCGCACCGCCGAAAAGTGGACCGACCACTCCCAGCTCACCTCCCTCACGGTCGGCGGCAAGGTCTACGACGGCCAGTACGGCTCCACCGACCAGAGCGAACGCATAAAGCTCGGTGACACCTTCTTCCACAACGGACCGCTCGGCCTGTCGGCCAAGACCACAGCCGGCGTGGACATGGGATTCAACCGGGAGCCCGGGGGCACCTTGAACTCCATGACGACCGGGGGCAAGTCCTACTACTACCTGACCGACGCACTCGGCTCCGTCATCGCGCTCACCGACGAGACCGGCACCAAGGTCAACACCTACTCCTTCAGTCCCCGCGGCGTCCAGCGCGCGGCTACCTCCGAGAAGGTGTCCCAGCCCTACCGGTTCGCCGGCGGTTACCAGGACCCCACCGGCCTCTACCACTTCAAGGCCCGCTACTACGACCCCAACATCGGCCGCTTCACCCAGCCCGACCCTTCCGGCCAGGAGAAGAACCCCTACCTCTACTCGGAAGGTGACCCGGTCAACCGCATCGACCCCAACGGCCTCTACAGCCTGACGGACGCCGTGGACGACGCCAAGGAAGTCTCCGACGCAGTGTCCAGTGGACTGGAAGGCGACACAGACGCCCTCTGGGGCCAGGTCGCAGGCCTCGCCACCGGCATCGTCATCGAATCCGCGTGCCAGTTCGTCGCCGGTTTCGCGGGAGCACCAACGGCCGGCGCCGGAGCCGTCGCCGTCGAAGCGGGCTGCGCCTACGGAAGCGCAGCAGCCGGGGACTGGGTAGCCAATTCCGTGGAAAGCAGTCTCAAGTAGCACCGTGGAAGGAGGGGCGGCCGGCCCAGTGCCGGCCGCCCCGGTCCACAGGCATGACGTCAGTACGGAGGGATGAAGGACATGCAACGCATCATCGGCGGATACGGGTCACAGTCCGCCATCCGTAGAAACGCCTGGATCGTTGTCGCCGGCTCGGTCGTCCTCTACGCGCTGGCGGCCCTTCTCGCGACGAAGGGAGGCTGGCAAGCAGCCTTCCCGGTTCTTCTGGTCGCCGTGGTGGTCGATGCCGTATGCCTCGTGGTCTGGCTAGCGTTCCGCTCCCGACGAGCCTCATGACCGCATCTGCCCCGATGTGCCAAAACCGACGAAAGGACCGGACAGCATGTATTTGGCCGCACACCGTTGGACTCCCGGTGGCACGCTCGGCATCATCCTCTTCATCGCGGCGATCGCCTGCGTCGTCATCCCCATCGTCATCAACCGGAGGAAGCGACGATAGTCGTCCATGCAGAAGCCCGCGCAGTCGCTTCCTCAGTGGGGACACGAGGGGGCGGGGTTGATGGTCCACCTCGTTTACACCAACCAGCCCGACCGAAGGCCGGGCCCACCGGCGCTGGCCCTCGGATGCTCAGCGGATCACCTGGGAGATGCCGCCAACACCGGCAGCAGCCTCGAAGGCAGCCGCTCACCATGTGAAGACGCCGTTTTCGTCGACGAGCGCATCTGACTCCACGGACGCGCGCACTCGTGCCGCGCCCGATCCAGGAATCCAGGCCGATGTCCCTGTCTCAGCGGGTGCTGCTCCTGCTACTCGTCGTTGTGGTGCCTCGCTGTCGTCGGCAGTGCCGCCGTCGCGGTGCCTTTGGGGATCCTGATCAGCTCCACAGGGCTCTAGCCGCCGGTTTCACCGGGCGTGGGTTGCCTTGTGCAGGTGTTGGCGAAGTTGTGCACGCAGTTGCGGTTGCGGGGCGCTCGCGCCGAGCCGTCGCAGGAAGTCGGCGGCCTCCCAGGTGATCAGGCCGCCTTGGCGGGAGAGGTACAGGCCCACCTGGTCGATGCCGAACTGGTCGTCGTAATCCAGCAGGAGGTATCCGGCGAGCTGGTAGATCTCCTCGCGGCCCAGGCGGCGGGGGTCCTTGGTGGCTTTGCAGTCCAGCAGGAGGCCGTCGAGGATGTAGTCGGCGTCGGCGCCGCCGATGTCGCCGCTGCCGGTGAAGACCGGACCACACACCCGGGCGCTTTGCGGTAGGGCCCGGAAGACAGCGAACGGGCCGTCGGCGAGCTGCATCTGCTGATCGATGTCGGTCACGACGTACTCGGGGACAGCCGCGGTGAGGTCGTCCAGGGTCGTGGCGGGGGTGGCAGAGCCGAGCATGCTGAAGCGGCGGATCTCACCAGTGCGGGCGATGTCCTCGAAGAAGCCGGCAACGAAGCACAGCCGGATGAGCGTGTCCTCCTCCAGGCGGCCGGGATCGGCGAGGTGGGCGTCGACGGTGGCCAGCAGCTCACGACCCGCGGTGTGAAGGGCTTTGCGGGAGGTGCGCGCCGGTGCTCCGCGCAGCCGCCCGGTCTCGTCGAGGAGCATGACGCCGGCGACGACGGCCAGTCCGAGCCGGCCGCCGAGGCTGAGGCGGAGGCGGTAGTCGATGGCGTGCCCTAGGGCTGACCAGTTCGGGTACTGCACGTCGATCGGCTGGACCGGGTGCGGGAGGCCGGCGATGCGGGTCTGGTAGTCGCGGACCAGGTTCTGGCTGTAGGGCAGGTGGGCTGCCATGAACTGCGAGATCGGTGAGGAGTCGTATCTCAGCTGGCCGGTCAGACTCAGTTCGATCATTGGCCGCCCGGCTACCGTGCCGTCCCGGCCGGCGTCGGACGTGGTCTTTTCGTACTCGTCGATCCAGGCGATGCCCTCGGGGTCCAGCAGTTGACGGGCGCGGCTGACGGCGACGTAGATCAGTCGCGCCTCGCTCGCGTTCAGTGGGCGCTGCAGGCCGTGGTCGTCCACCGGCGGGGCCATGAATCCCTTGCCGATGCGTACTGAGGGCCACTCCCGTCCCTTCGCCTTGTGCGCGGTGGAAACGGTGACCTGCGCCTTGTCTTCCGGGGAGAGGCGGTCCACCGCTTCGATGATCTGGTCTGGCCCGTAGGTGTCGACCAGCTGCACGATCGCTTTGAGGTCCTGGCCTGCCTTGTCCTGCTCGGCGTACTCCTGCACCTCGCCCCAGGAGGAGAACAAGAACAGCTCCGGGTGGCTGGTGCGCTGCCCGACCTTGAGTTCCAGTGCGGCCTTGGCGATGCGCTGCAGCGCGCTGCCTCCGCCGGTCAGCGCCACCGGGATGCCGAGTCCCAGGTAGGACAGGACTTCGCTCATCGCGTCCACGTTGCCCCGGCACAGCACCGCCTCGGGCTGCGCCACCTTGCCAACTCGGGAGGCGGGGCCGTGGCCGGTCAGCTGCATCTCCGACTCGGCGTGTCCCAGCCACCGGTTGGCCACTTCGGCGATGGCCGGGCCGAAGCGGAAGGACTGGGTAAGGCGCAGCTGTTCGGCCGGGAAGCCGGTCATCACATCGCGGGCGTTGCGCCAGCCGTAGATCTGCTGGGCCGGGTCCCCGACACAGATTCTCTGGGCGTGCTGGGCGAGGAAGACTTCCTCCAGGACGGGGTTGGTGTCCTGCGCCTCGTCCAGAAGGACGAAGTCCGCGCCGAGCTGCGGGGAGGTCATCGCCCACAGCTTCATGTAGTGATCGTGCTCGAACCGCAGTCGGCCCGCGGGCGAGCAGATGTCCTCCCACGCACGGTGTGCGTAGGGCAGCAGGATACGGGCGAGGTAGTCCTGGCCGGGGCCGTCGAGGCCGTTGACCGGCTCCATGTGGCGTGCCATGACCTGCCGGTCAGTGGTGTAGCAGAACTTGCGGACCATGCCCATCACCAGGCGCGCGGCGTGGGTTGTCTTGATTTGGCGGGAGTTGACGTCGAGGTCGTGGGTGATGCCGAGCAGGCGGGCGGTGTGCTTGGCGGGGATCCGGGCCGAGGCGTCCAGGCGCTCGCGGTAGTGGTGGCCGACGGCGCGGAAGGCCAGGGAGTGCGCGGTGCGGCATTCCACATTGGACCCGAATCGCCCGCGGGCGTCATCGGCGATCGCCCGGTTGAAGGCCACGTACAGCCCGCGCTCGCGGGTCGCGGCGCCCATCAGGATGAGCGTGGACGTCTTGCCTGTGCCGGCACCCGCGACCAATGCCAAGTCCCGGCCGGAGGCAAATACCTCACGGGCAGCCTGCTGTTCCTTCGTCGGCTCCATGTCCTGGGGTTCCTCCCTGGGAAGCGCGGTTTCACGAACCGCAGCCCCAGAGATTCCCCACGCTGACGACCGTGAGTCAATGCAATCACACGTTCGGTGATCATTTTCGGACAGAGGTGGGTGTGTGCGTATGTGCTGTGAACCCGAGTTCGACCGCGCGTGTCGGGGCCAGTGCGGTGGCGAGGTCAGGTGCGGGGTTATCTCGGCCAGTCCGCGCCTGCTGGAACCGGGTAGTACGCGTTCTCCTCACCTACGACCGTGGCCTACCGGAGGGGAACGAGCAGGCCGAAGGCGACCGCCGCCCGGCGACACCCAGCCAACGCCGCGGCGAGTTCGACGCGCACATCCCTCCCCGGCTCGTAAGCGGCGGCCGCCGCGCGGACGGCCGCCTCGCGCAGTTCACAGCGGGCAAGGTCCGCTCCCCCCGGCAGGCCCGTGCAGGAGGCTGCGCCCTCAACCGCGTCCAGAAGCAGCGCGATCGTCTCCGGAGCGTACGGGTGGCGGCGTACGTACACGTCCAGCGTCCCCGGCACCCACGCGGCGAGCTGGGCGTGGATGGCCTCACACACGGCGCCGACCGCGTCGGCGGACGCCGACCGGACGGTGATGTCCTCCATGACGTCCGTGGTGGCCCCCACTACCGACAACGCCTCGGCACTCCCCTCAGCATCCGCCTCCGCACAGCTGATGACGCTTTTTGCGAAATCCCCATCCCGTGCGTGGGGAATGGACAGACCTGATCGCCGCGATTCCTCACCCACCCGTAGCCGTCGCGCACCGCGCCACGTGGTCCTGCCCGGTGCGGCACAATCGCGTTCGACTGGGCGGACACGATGGTGGGGGTGGGAAAGTGGGACTTTTTGGCTCGCGAAGCCGGCGTACGGGCATACCGAACGAGCCGGCACTACTGGCTGCGGCTGCTGAGAATCCCGGCGGAAGCGTCGCCGAGATCGACCCGTCGTACATCGACGACCCCAACGGCTACGTACCTCCCGAGGCGATCCGCGGCGCGTGGGTGGTGGACAGCAACGGGCAACTGACAGGCAAGTACCAGGAGAACCCCCGTCACGGGGTGCCACAGGACGACTTCAGCAAGCTCACCGATCCTGATCACTGGCTGGGCTGGCTCGGCGATGATCCGGCGGCCGCCGTCCGGAAGGGCATCGAAGGGTCATTGTGCGCCCAGGTGGCAGACGCAGTGGTCGAGTGGGTCAAGGTCCTTGAAGCGCCCCGGTTTCTGACGGCCGGGCGTCGACATGCTGAGGACGAGCAGGTCATGTTGGTCACCCGCGCGGCACTCGCCGCGCGGTTTGCGTTGTCCGTGCACTCAGCGCAGCACGGGCGTTCCGTCCTCCTTGGGGTGTTCTCCTGGGCGGCGGTGAACCTTTCACCGCCCGGATCACGAAAGGATCGGCACTGGCTTGACCTGGGCGTCGGGTTGGACTGGGCCGGCGAACGGCTTCAAGGGCGGCTCTACGGGATTGACGACGCAGACGGCACCGCCGAGCAGTAGATCGGTACGCCACTGCGGTACCTGCGGGGAGATGTGAGGCTGGGGGCTCATGACTGTAAGGGCAACCTCTCATAGCGCACTCTCGCCGACGGTCTCCTCCCGGAGGAGGAGACCGGTCCGGGACGCAGGTCCCGGACCAGGCGTGGACAGGACGGGGGTCCTCGTGCCCTCGAGTGATGTGCCGTACCAGGGCGGGTTCCTAGCCTCGGGGCATGCGATCACACGAAGCGGACGATACTCAAGGAGACCCCGTGGCCACTGTCAGCCCCGCCACACGCCGCGCCTTGGCCGTGAGCTTCACCCTCGCCGCCTGCCTCACGTCCTCCCCAGTCCTGGCCACGGCCGCCGAGACCCCCGCCCAGGACAGCTCCGGGGCCGGACTGGACAGGTATTACCGCCAGCACCTCGGCTGGGGCAGCTGCATCAAGGGCGCCGACGACACCACGGGCCGCGATCTGGACCAGGCGGGCGTGCAGTGCGCCGACGTGACCGTGCCCCTGGACTACGCCGACCCCCGGGGGCGCACGATCACCGTGGCGATCTCCCGGCTCAAGGCCACCGACACCCGCCATCGCATCGGCGCGATACTCCTCAACAACGGCGGTCCGGGCGGTCCCGCGCTCCAGTCTCCGCCGCAGGCCCGTGCGTCGATGAAGGAGGTCGGCGCGCGCTACGACATCGTCGGCTTCGACCCGCGCTTCATCGGGCGCAGCACCGCGCTGGACTGCGGCTTGCCCGTCGGCATGACCTGGCTGTCCGCCGGCACCGGCCGGGCGGGCTTCGACCGCCAGGTCGCCCTGCAGAAGAGCCTCGCCGACAAGTGCCGGGCCAAGGACGCCGAGGTGCTCCCGCACATCACCACCCGCAACACGGCCCGCGACATGGACGTCATCCGCGGCACGCTCGGCGAGCGGAAGATCTCCTTCCTGGGCTACTCGTACGGTACGTACTTGGGCACGGTCTACACGCAGATGTTCCCCGGCCGCCACGACCGGATGGTGCTGGACGGGGCGATCAACCCTAGCGACTACCGCCCCCGGCTGCTGAGGGGCACCGAGCGCGAGAACGAGAAGGCTCTGTCCGACTGGGCCGCCTGGGCCGCGGAGCACCACGACACCTACGGCCTCGGCCGCAGCCGCGCCGAGGTGCTCGTCGCCGTCGACCGCATCGTCGCGGCGGCCGCACGCGGTGCGCTGACCATCGGCGTCGGCGCCGATGCCTTCCGGATCGACGACAGCCAGGTGCCGCTCCTCCTCTTTTCGGGCATCGCGGACGACACCGCCCCGGCGCGGGCGTCGTTCGGCGAGCTGGTTTCCGCTCTGGCCAAAGCCGCGGAGGGCCGGCCGGCGACGGTGCCGCCGATGCTCGTCCCGGAGCTCCGGTACGTGCTGCGCGGTGAGGGCGAGCCCACCGGCGCGCAGTCCGCCGTCATCTGCGGGGACGTCGCCGCCGCGCGCGATCCCGAGCTCTACTGGCGGGACATCGAGCGAAACCGCATCGCGCACCCGCTTTTCGGCGCTCTGACCAACAACATCAACCCGTGCGCCTTCTGGGACTCGCCGCGCGAAGAGCCCACCCGGGTGCGGCGCGATGTCTCTGCACTGATCGTCGCCGCCACCGGGGACCCGCGTACGACGTACAAGGGAAGCGTCGAGCTGCACAAGCAGCTGCCGAGCTCCAGGCTGGTCACCCTCGAAGGTGCCAACCGGCACGCCCTCTTCGGGCGTTACGGCAACGTGTGCGTGGACGACCAGGTCAACCGGTACCTGGCCACCGGCAAGCTGCCGGCGAGGGACCGGACCTGCGTCAAGCAGGCGGGGTAGCGGCCCACGGTTCACGTTCCGAACGAGGAGTCCGGTCCGGGAACACGGGCTCGATGCGGGCCCACTGGGCGTCAGTCAGCGACACACATGAACCAACGATCAGATGATCCACAGGCAGGATGCCCGCGTGGCGTTCTTCGACTCCTATAGCCGCACCGAGGAGACCGAGGCCGGCGCGTGGCGGCGGCACGTGTACGAGGTGCGACACCTCGGCGCGCTGCCCCGAAACAAGCACCGAACAGGACCAACGCACCACGGCCCGCTGTCTGCCAACCACCTCCCCCTTCACGCTCCATGACAGTGAAATGTAGGTGGTCTGACCAGGCAAAATGCAGACCCGCCGGAAATACGCCTTCCCCCCAGGTTTCCCCCCGGTTGACCGGGGCGGACCAGGCACCGGGAAAGCGGCCGCATGATCGAACGCCGCCTACTGGGCACCGGACCCTGTCCCACCACACACGCCACCGAACCCCACGGCGGACGCCGAGCCCGACTCGCCGCAGAAGGCACCGACGCCAACGCGCCCGCCCAGGCCGCCACCGACAACCACCCGGCCGTCCCCGGCCGACGAACCCTCGACCCCAGCACCACCCCCGACCGCAACTGACCCCAGCACCACCCCCGACCGCAACTGACCCCAGCGCACACTGCGCGCCCGCACGCCCCGCTCCTCCCTCAGGCCAGAACCGGGTGGGCGGCCGCGCGCACCGCCGCGCACCGTCACCGGCAGCAGCCGGCACTCACCGAAAAACTCACCACCGGCCCGCCACTCACCAGAAAAGTCACCAGTGGCTTTGTAGCCGGGTGTCGAGGACGTCTGTTGTCCTGCCGTGGCAACACTCGCCTCATCCGGAATAGTGATGTCGTTGAATTCGGGGAACGCCTCGGTGCTTGCTTCGGGACCGTGGTTGTGCTCACCTGCGCAACGCAACGGACCTGGCGAGACCCACTCGATCCACAGCCCCACGCGGGATGGGCCGGAAAGGTCCTGGCTAGTCGTCGACGGCCCCCGGGGCCAGGGCCGGGGCCGGGAACGCGAAGCGGGCCTCGGCGCCTGACCACCAGACGCCGACGGCGAAGACGGCAGTGGCCTCCAGCAGGGCAGCGCGATCGAGCCCGCCGCAGGGCAGAGGCGTGCAGTCCATGGAGGTGATGATCTCCGCCACCCGCGTGGCGGCGCCTGGCTGGTCGGTGCAGAACGGGACCGCCAGCGGGGACCCTTCGAAGAGCGGCCGGTCCAGGGTCCAGATGCTCTCGTGGCACACCCCGAACGCCTTCACCACATGGGCGCCGGGGGCGGCTTCCGCGATGAGCCGGGCGACGGAGATGGCGCCGCCCGTGGTCAGGGCCGGGCCGTCCTCGCCCGGCGCCATGGGAACGGTGCAGTCGATCACCGTCCGCCCGGCGAGCAGGTGGGCCAGTTCCTTGGCCAGCTGCGGCGCGGCGCCCGCGGGCACGGCGAGGAGTACCACGTCGCCGTGGGCCACGGCCTCGGCGAGGCTGCCGTGCGCGGAGGCGCCGGTGAGCAGGGCGGTGCGGGAGGCGGCTTCGGTGTCCCGCCCGCCCACCCGAACGTCATGGCCAGCGCGTACCCAGGCCGCGCCGAGGGCCGTGGACATCGCCCCTGTACCAAGAATGCCGATGCGCATGTGCTGCTCCTGTCGTCCGTGTCGCGAGACGTGCGAGGTGTGACGGAAAGGACGCTAGGCGCGCCGATGCACACCACGTGGTGTGCATCGGGCCGGGCAGGATGATCGCGTGAGCGACACGGCGGCACAGGCAGACGAACGAGGCATGGGCGAGGACCTGGGCGGCGGCGAGTACGCCGCGGACTGCCAGGCGAGGGTGGCCTTCGAAGTCCTGTCGAACCGCTGGGACAGCGTGATCGTGTACATCCTCGGCGAGAGCGGGCCCATGAGGCCACGCGCGTTGATCACACGCATCGGCGGGATCAGCCCCAAGGTCCTCAACGAAGCCCTGCGCCGCCTTGAGTACAACGGTCTGGTCGCACGCCAGGCGTACGCCGAGGCCCCGCCACGCGTCGACTACTCCCTCACCGAGGCGGGCGTCGCACTGCTGGGCCCGATCCGTGCGATGGGCGCGTGGGCGGGACGCTACACAGAAGCCGTCCTGGCGGCCCAAGCCCGCTTCGCACCCCGAGAAGACCGCCCGTACGGGAGCTAACCAGGACGTCTTACTACCCCTGACTTGGCCGACGAGCCGGCACTGGAGGCCGCCGTCGCGCGACACCCGCAGGACTCTGTTCCCGTTTCTCGCCACCATTTCCCCAAGAGCTCGTAACAGGATCATGAGTCGCGCTTGTTGACGCGTCGTCAGCATATGAGGCTGCAGGCGAGGGAGACGAACGCGTCGTAGTGCTCGGTGCGGCGTTCCCATTGGACGGCGAGTCGTGCGGCGCGTGGCCGGTTTCGTTACTGCCTTCTTCCTGTACGGCATCGGGATGACCGATTCTGGCCGGATAGCAGACCTGGGCTGTGTGAGGAGAATTGCATGAGTGGAGCGCGGAACCGGGGACATGCAAACGTCGCTGCCAATGGCCGGCAGCCATCGGAAATGCCCGCCCCAGAGGGTATGACTGCGTTCGACGACATCTACGATCAGCCGGATCCCCGGGCCTATTTCCAGGCATTGGGCCCGCTGGAATACCAGACCCCGCATCACGGGCAGAGCGTCTTTCGGCGGGTGCTCGCGGCCCGCGGGCGGACGGCCCGCGCGGCAGAACCGGTCACCGTGATGGACATCTGCTGCTCGTACGGCATCAACGCCGCCCTCCTCAACCACGACGTGACGCTGGACGACCTCTATGCCCACTACACGTCGCCGCACGCCACCGCCCTCACCACAGCCGAACTGATCGAATGGGACCGCAGCTACTACGCGGCGCGTCGGCGCCCAAACCCGGCTCGCGTGATCGGACTCGACATGGCGGCGAACGCCATCTCCTACGCACGCGAAGTCGGACTGATCGAGGCAGGCTTCGCCGAGAACCTCGAAACCGCGCCTCCCTCTCCACCTCTGCGCCGCGCCGCGCGGCAGACCCGTCTGATCACGATCACCGGAGGGTCGTCCTTCCTGTCACCCCGCACCTTCCAACCGGTCCTGGCCTGTGCCCAGGACCCCGTGTGGGTCGCGGCCTTCGTGCTGCGCACCGCCTCATACACGTCCATCGCCGCATGCCTGGAGTCATTCGGCCTGGTCACCGAGAAGGCCACCGCGCACCCGTTCCGACAACGACGTTTCACGGGCACGGATGAGCAGCAATACGCCGTCCACGCGGTCACCGCGGCCGGCGAAGACCCGTACGGGAAGGAGACCGACGGCTACTTCCACACCGTGCTGCACTTGTCGCGCCCTGCTGAAGACGTAACGGCATTTCCACTCGCTGACCTGATGCCAAGCCCGTGATTCCAGCCCTTCCACGCACTGACCCGGACCGAAGCTGATTGGTGACCTGCTGCCGGTTCCAGACCGCGTCCTGCTGGGCGCGGATCGGGACGGCGACCGCTTGGGCCAGGTCGGTGTCGGCGGGCAGAGGGTGATGCACTGGCGCATCGATGCGGATGTGTTCGCCACGGCCGAGGCGTCGCCCGGTCCGGCTTCTTGCGGCTGAGGGTCGATGGCCACTGGGACCGGTGTCTCGGCGGTGTCGCCGGCTCAGCCGGAAGGTCCAGCAGCAGGTGGTAGCCGTCCAGATCGTCGCTGGTCCGGCACTGGGCCAGGAGCTTGCCGGTGTCGTCGAAGCGTGGGGCCGATGTCTACGGCGTCCCGGCGAAGGCTCCCGCGCGGGCGGCTGCCGTTGCCGCTCCGGCCGCCTGCCGGGCCGCGGCTTCGTCCAGGGGAGCGTCCGTGGTCAGCAGCCGGTAGTACAGCGGGGCTGACACGGCCCGCACCACCTCGGCAGCGTCGGTGCCCTCCGGCACCTCCCCCCGCGCGATGGCGTCCTGGACGCAGTGCGCCCATTCCGCGACCCGGATCTCGTAGAAGCGGTGCAGGGCCTCGGCCGTCCGGGCGTCGCCTGTGGCGGCGGCGATGACGGCCTTGAACAGGGGGCCTTGGCGCGGGTCGGACAGGGTGCGTCGGACGAGCTCGGCGTTGGCCAGCAGGTCCTGCTCGAGCGAGCCGGTGTCGGCGCGCGGGAGCGACTGTTCGGCCATGTCGGTCAGCAGGTCGGCGACCAGGCCGGTCACGGTGCCCCAGCGCCGGTACACGGTGGTCTTGCCGACCTCGGCCCGCCGGGCGACCTCGGCGAGGTCCAGCGCGTGGAAACCCTGCTCGGCCAGCATGTCGCCGGCTGCCTGCAGGACGGCGGCCCGTACTCGGGCCGTCCGGCCCCCGGGGCGGACGGTCCCCGGCTCGACGGACCCGTCCCCCGAGCCGTCTGCGGGTGTCGGGGCATCACTTGGAAGCATCATAACGGGTCCCTGGTTCCATTAGCGACGATCAACTGTTACGTTGAGACCATCTTAACGGGTCTACGGTTCCATTACTGCAGAAGGAGTCCGTCATGGAGTACAAGCAGCTCGGTTCGTCCGGCCTCAGGGTTTCCGTCCTCGGCTTCGGCGCCGGCACCTTCGGTGGCCGCGGCCCCGTCTTCGGCGCCTGGGGCAGCACGGATGCGCAGGAGGCGCGCCGGCTCGTCGACATCTGCCTCGACGCCGGCATCACGCTCTTCGACACCGCGGACGTCTACTCGGCGGGGGCCTCGGAGGAGGTCCTGGGCCGGGCCGTGAAGGGCCGGCGCGACCAGGTAATCCTCTCCACCAAGGCGGGGCTGCCCACCGGCGACGGCCCCGGCGAGTACGGCACCTCCCGCTCCCGCCTGATCGGCGCGGTCGAGGACGCCCTGCGCCGGCTCGACACCGACCGCATCGACCTCTTCCAGCTCCACGGCTTCGACGCCGCCACCCCCGTCGAGGAGGTGCTGTCCACCCTCGACCAGCTCGTCCGCTCCGGCAAGGTCCGCTACGTCGGGGTCTCCAACTTCGCGGGCTGGCAGCTGATGAAGTCCCTGTCCGTCGCCGACCGCAACGGCTACCCCCGCTACGCGGCCCACCAGGTCTACTACTCCCTCATCGGACGCGACTACGAGTGGGAGCTGATGCCCCTTGCCCGTGACCAGGGCGTCGGCGCGGTGGTCTGGAGCCCGCTGGGCTGGGGCCGCCTCACCGGAAAGCTGCGCCGCGGCCGCCCTCTGCCCGCCAGAAGCCGACTGCACCAGAGCGCCGACTACGGCCCGCCGGTGGAGGACGGCCACCTGTACGACGTGGTCGACGCCCTCGAGGACGTCGCGCAGGACACCGGCCGGACCATCCCCCAGGTGGCCATCAACTGGCTGCTGCGCCGCCCGACCGTCTCCACCGTCCTCGTCGGCGCCCGCGACGAGCAGCAACTGCGGCAGAACATCGGTGCCGTCGGATGGGAGCTGACCACCGAACAGATGGCCCGCCTCGACGCCGCCAGCCACCGCCCGGCGCCCTACCCGTACTTCCCCTACGAACGCCAGGAAGGCTTCGCCCGCCTCAACCCTCCCATGACGAGCCTCAGCCCTCAGGCCTGACGCTCGCCCACACCCGCCCGAGCACTTCGCGGCGTTCGGCCGCCCAGATCCTTTGCGCAAAGTACACGGCCGGATGATCCTCATCGGCCGCGAGGCGTTGCGCTGCCTGCTCGCTCGCCGCGGCGTCACCTTCCAGCGCACCAAGACCTGGAAGGAATCCTTGGACCCCGACCGCGAGGCAAAGAGGAAGCCCTTGACCGCTTCCCGGACCGAGTCTTCGCCTTCGACGAGTTCGGCCCGCTCGGCATCCGCCCCACCGCAGGCTCGGGCCGGGCCGCGCGCAGACGCCCCGGCCGGCTGCCCGCCACCTACCACCGCACCCACCGCACCCACCGCGTGCGGTACTTCCACGGCTGCTACTCGGTCGGCGACGACCGGCTATGGGGCGTCAGCAGGCGCAAGAAGGGCGTCGCCAACACACTGGCCGCGCTGAAGTCCATCCGCGCCGCCCGTCCCGACGGCACCCCGATCTGCGTGATCCGGGGCACTGCACGCCTAAGGGCACCGGCATCCACCGCTGGGCGAAGAAGAACAAGGTCGAGCTGTGCTTCACCCCGACCTACGCCTCGTGGGCGAACCCCATCGAGGCCACTTCGGACCGCTGCGACAGTTCACTACCGCCCGCTCCCACCGTCCCAGCACACTGTGCAGACCGGGCACTGCACGCCTATCTGCCGTGGCGCGGTGCCAACGCCCGTCACCGCGACGTCCTGGCCGCCGAACGCGAGGAACGCGCCCGCATCCGAAGCGAAAGGGCATCCGCTGGGGCGGGCGCCTCTCGCCACCGCATCATGGAGAACCCGGCGAATTTACGCGGTCATCAGCACACTAGTGAGCCCAGGGCGGGGTGATGATGTTGCCGTCAGCCAGTTTGGCGGTGAGCCCGACACGTGTGGTGACCCACATGTGGGCGGGCTGGTCGGTGGTATTGGCGACTGCCAGTTCGGAGCCTGCAGGTGCCACTGCCGCATCGCCTGCGCGGAGTTCGGCGCTCTCACCGTCGATGGTGAGCCTGAGGCGACCGGAGAGGACGTAGAAGGTCTCCTCGTCGCTGATCGTATGGGTTGGCGCCACCATTGCGGCCGGGACCTCGACGCGCCAGGCGGCGAGGTCCCGGCTGCCGGTGTCGGGACGGACGTAGGAAACGAAGCGTCCACCGTGAATCTCGTGTACGACGGCCTCGTCACTGCGGATGAACGGCATGGTTCTGCCCTCCTCTAGACAAGCTACTTGTCTACATAGACAAGCGGCTTGACCAGTTATAGTCAAGTCCATGGACGACGCCCTGGCCTTCTCCGCACTCGTGCTGGCACTCTCCGGACAGCTGGTGCAGGAAATCCACACCAGCGTGTCCCAGCAGGGATTCGAGGACCTACGACCCGCACACGGCTTCGCCTTCGCCCGCATCTCTGCAGGCGGCGCCACCACGGCCGACCTGGCCGAGCACCTGGGGGTGACCAAGCAGGCCGCCGCCCAGCTGGTCGAGGAGCTGGTCCGAAAGGGGTACGTAGAGCGGCATCCACACCCGCACGATGCCCGCGCCCGCCTCCTGGGACTGACTGAGACCGGCTGGGCCGCTACGCGCGCCGCCGACCAGGCAGCCCGGACTGCCGTCGCACCGTGGCGAGAAGTACTGGGCCAGGCGCGCTTCAGCGAACTCGTCGCCGACCTGGCACTCCTTGCACCGCCGGGACCGATCCGCCCTGCCTGGTGAGCCGATGGCCCAGCGCCCTGAAGACCGCCGGCCGTGGACGAACCGTCCCCAAGGGCACCCGGCCAAGGGAAGACGACACGCGAGTTGCCGTGCCGAGCCCTCCGCGGACCGGTGAACCTCCCCGGTCAGAGCACTAGCGACCTCATGACGGCAGCCTGACCACCCCATGGCACCCAAGATCACACCTCACACCCAGGGGGAGACCAGGCGCAACCCACCCGAATCCCGCTGACGACCAACCAGCGCCACCAGAGCATCCATTCACACGATGGGCGCCAAGCCGAGGTCTTGATCAACGTAGAGAGGCGCGTCCTTGGAGCCTCCTCGCTCCGTCCTTGCGGTCTGGGACGCCGGGACGGACCCGGGACACCGGGAGGCGGGCGGACCGGGAAACGGGGAGACTGAAGGAGAGCGTGACGCCTGACCGTTGCGGCCCGGCCGGTCCACGGCGAACGGTCCGCGTGTCCGCGCAGTGGCCAGACCATCGACCTACGCCCGCGCGCGCCCCGAGGGGTGGCACGGCCCTGTCCAGGAGTCCCCATCGTGACTTTGACCCCACAGCGATCCGAGCGCCCTCGGCGCACAGCCCGACGGGCCGCGCTCCTGCTCGCCTCCGCGGCGCTGCCGGCGGCCCTCATGGTGCCCGCGGCGGCCGCCGCAGCGGCGCCCGTCACCAAGACCTTCACCGCCGGCGCCAACCAGCGGTTCGTCGTCCCGGCCGGCGTCACCCAACTGACCGTCACCGCCACCGGCGAGCCGGGACAGTCCGCAGTCGAAGGCGGAGCAGGCGGGACCGGCGCCACCGTCACCGCCACCCTCACCGTGATGCCGGGCACCACCTACTACGTCAACGTCGACACGGGCGGCGGAGCCGTCACCGGTCAGCGCCCCGGCGGCAGCGGCGGCGGTGCCAGTGACATCCGCACCTGCAACTCGGCGCGCGCAAGCTGTGCCCTGACCGGCGTTCCCCACACCGACCCCCGCCTCATCGTCGCCGCCGGCGGCGGGGGCGGCGGACGCGGTTCCAGCATCGCCGGCCCCGTCCGCGAGGCCACCGGCGGAGACGCCGGCGACACCGGGAAGCCCGGCGGCGAGCGACCTGACAGCGGCGGCGGGGGTGGCGGCGGAACCCAGACCCACGGCGGCAAAGGCGGAGCCGCCTGCCCCGAGGACTTCAAGGCCGGCACCGACGGCACGCCCGGCACCGGCGGCACAGGCGGCGGCGGATTCGGCGGAGGCGGTGGCGGCGGCGGCTGGCACGGCGGCGGCGGAGGCGGAGGCTGCTCCCTGGTCACCCCCGGCGCCGCCGGGCCCGGCGGCGGCGGAGGCGGGTCAAACCTCGTCCCGGCCGGCGGCACTTCCGGCCCCGCCACCGGATCACCGCACGTGACCATCACCCACGGTTCCTGAACCGTCGTCCCTGGAGTGCAAAGCAAGACATGCTGAAGGCTGCCCACCCAGTGGGTGAGGAACTAAGAGGCGAGTTCAGGGACCAGCTGCGAGGACCGACCATTGCTCTCTCGCGGGCCCTGCCGCGCGGCGTACGGAGGGGCTGGTGGTCGGAGGGGACTCCTGCCCCGATCACCCCCCGGTACCACCCCGAGCACCCCGACTGGCAGAGGGCCGAGGCGTACGTGATGACTCCCGAGAACGTGGCCGTCTTCCGGCAGGCCTTCGAGCAGCTCGGCAGCTGACCAACAGGACCCGCCACCACCCGGAGAACGGAAACCCTGTGTCGCACCCGCAGTTACTCACCCCCGAACAGCACCTCGTCTCCGCGAAGCGGGGTCTCGGCCTGCCGGTCATCGTCGCCATCTGCGGGTCCACCCGCTTCATGACGCAGATGGCCGAGGCGGACCTCCAGGAGACCGTCGCCGGCCGGATCGTTGTCCGCCCGGGCTGCAACTTGAAGGAGCCGCACGCGCCGTGGGCCGACCCGGCGGACGCGGAGGATATGAAGTACCGCCTCGACAAGCTGCACCGCGCGAAGATCCGCAATCGCCGACGAGGTGCTGATCGTCGGTGACTACATCGGGGACTCCACCCGCTCGGAGATCGACTACGCCCGGGCCCTGGGCAAGCCGATCCGGTACACCCATCCCGAGATCGACCCGCACGGCTCCGCCCTGCCGGAGAGCCATTGCGAGATGCGGTTCCCCGGATCCCTCGTCACCATCACCGTCTCGTCGGTGCAGCCGGTGCCCGGGCTGCACCTCTACGAGACGCCCACGGGCTTTCGGGAGGGGGCCGACGGAGCCCAACCCCTGGCGGCTCGGTCACGTCTCCGGCCGTGGCCTGGCGGCCTTACCGTCCCGGGAGGACGCCCTGCGCGGTGCCCGCGAGATCGGCGACATGACCGACTGGACCCGTACCCCCGAGGAGATCCGCGCCGACTCGTCTTTCGACAAGGAGGAGTACGTCGACCGCATCACCTCGCGGACGAACGGCCTGCTCTTCCCCAGCCACCGGAAGGGAGCGGAGCTGTGCCCCTCTTCCACGACCCCGTCGCCACCGCCGATGACCTGCGGCGCCGCTTCGTCGAGCACCAGCCCGCCGTCGCGGCCGCGCTCGCCGTGCGGCTGCGGGACCTGCCCGCCGACTGGTCGCTGCGCGAGCTCGGCGTCGCCCGTCCCGCGGCCTCGAACTCCCCCACTCCCAGACCGAGCACCGGGTGGAGATCGGAGCCGGCCCATGAACAGGCCGGTGGCGGACGCAGCGACCTGCTACCCATAGGCCAGTACACGATCTCCAGATCGGTCCGTGACCTCGCAGCCTTCGTCGACCGGCTGG
This sequence comes from Streptomyces sp. NBC_00667, assembly GCF_036226825.1. Lineage (NCBI taxonomy): Bacteria > Bacillati > Actinomycetota > Actinomycetes > Kitasatosporales > Streptomycetaceae > Streptomyces > Streptomyces sp. NBC_00667. The sequence continues at coordinate 396,495 of NZ_CP109023.1, read as the reverse complement.
ACAAGGGCAAGGTCGACATCCTCGGATTCTCCTCAGGCGGTGCCGTGCTCACCCGAGCCCTGGCCGACCCGGGCGTTGCCGGCCGCCTGCACCGGGCGATCATCGCCGAGCCCGAACTCCACCGCGCGGATCATCACCCACGAGCCGTACATGCTGTCCGACCTCGTCCCCGGCCAGGACGTCACCATCACATGGGACCTCCAGGCCGCCGCCTACGACGTGCCGACGGGCCACCGCCTGGCATTGGTGGTGAACAGCAGGCACCAGCTCTACTCCCACGCGACCGTCGAGGGCAGCACGACCCTCATCGGATCGCCGCCCGGGGGCGAGTCCTGCCTGCACCTACCCCTGGGCTGAACCAGCCGCGACAGCCGGCCCGCTAGCCGGACGCCCTCGGGGCGGTGGGCTGCGGGCACGGGGCCGGTGAGCCGGGCGGCGGGGGTGCACGGCGGAGCCGGGTGATGTCGTCCCTCAGCCGACGACCCGGTGGTCGCGTCGCCACCACGGCCCGCCCGGTCCCGGATGGTAGCGTGCCGGACGTTGCGCCTCGGGGGCCGAGGTGTCTCGCCTTGCTTGCGGAGCGCGGCCGGGAGGAGCAAGCAGGGAGTCGGGGTGTCCCGCTCCCCGGCAGCACACTGTCATCCTGGGTGAGGCGCGATGATCGTATCGGTGGTGTCGGTGCCGGAGGGCGTCGTCACTCGCACAACGTTGTCCGAGGCCCGGGAACAGCTCGCAGGCCCCGATCTCCTGATCGTGGACATCGACCCAGGCGAAGACCCCCCGTCCGACGAGCAGCCGCTGTCCCGCCTGTTGGGACTGCCCCACAAGCGGTGGGAGTGGTTCGGCGGGCGGGACGAACCCGTGCGGGCCGAGTACTACGAGGGCACCGTCGGCTGCGTCGTGCCGGTGACCGACGGCGCGGACATCACCCACATGCACGTCCTCGCCGACGAGCAGCACCTCATCCTGGCCCATCACGGTCGAGTGGCCCTTATCGAGGCTTTCTTCGAGCAGTTGCCGCAGGACAGGCCCTCGGACGGGACGACGACGGTGTTCCTCCTCCTGCACGGTGTGGTGGAGGGCTTTCGCCGGACCGCCTCGCGAACGCTGCTGGAGGTGGAGGAACTCGAGGAGGAGATGTTCGAGCAACGGCGGCCGCAGCACGTACATCGCTTGGCCGAGCTGCGTCGGCGCTCGGCGCAGCTGCACCGGGCCTTCCTGCCCTATGCCGCCGTCGCCGAGGAGTTCCTGACGCACCGCAGGATGGCGCACCCCGAGCTCCCGGAGGAGCGGGCGGCGCTCAACCGTGCGCACGAGCGCACCGTGCGGTTCACGATGGTGGAGATCGAGTCCCTGCGGGACGAGACCCGGCGCGCCGCCGATACGTACGCCTCCCTCGTCGCTGACCAGCAGAACCTCGTCATCAACAAGCTCGCCATCGCCTCGGTGATCTTCCTGCCGCTGTCGTTCCTGACCGGCTTCTTCGGCATGAACTTCACCTACCTGACGAACGCCATGGCGAGCGAGCAGTCCTTCTTGGCGCTGGGCCTCGGGATGCAGGTGTTCGCCCTGGCCGTGGCGATCTACGCCGTGCTGTACCGCACGCACTGGCGCCAGCTTCGCGACGGCGGTACCCGCGGGGACGAGGACGACGAGCTGCCGGACCGGTCCCGACGACGCCGGACGTGGAAGAGGTCCGGACGATCGAACGGGGGATGAACCCGTCCCCGACCGCCGACGGCCCCCCTCGTCCGAAGTCCGGTGAGCCGGATGACGGCGTCAGGTCCGATGTGCAGAAGGGTGTCGAGGGGAGGGCTTCCAGGGGTTCTGCACCGTGGCCCCGGCGCGCGCGTCACCCTCGACTCCGATCCCGGGGATGAGGGAGACCGTCGGCCGGCTGTCCTCGTCGAGGGTGTCGTGCAAGGGCTGCTGCTGACGGCGATCACGCGGGGGGAGTCTGCTGGGCGCGTCGACGTGATTTCCCGAGGGTCTGTGCCGGTGGCCCCGATCACCAGTCGTCTCGGCCGGCATGGTCGGGAGCAAGTCATGGGCCCTATCGCCGATGGCAGGACCTTCGGCCGACACCTGTCCCGGCAACCGTGCTTCCCAGTGCCGTCGAGGCGGGTGCTTCACCAGCCGCGGGGCGAGCCGTACTGGGATGCCACGCACAGCCCAGCTGACCGGCGGTCAAAGTTCGCTGAGAATCCGGTCACGGAATCAGTGAGAGGGGACAGCACCAGACAGCACCCCAGAAGACTCCCCCCATTTTTCGCATACTCGAAGAAAAGCGACCCTCGGAATCGGCCTCTGGGCGGCCGTTCCGCCGAGTGCCCAAGGGATCTGACCCGGGATCACACGAGAGGCCGCCAGAGAGCCGTACGGGCTTTTCTCGATCTCAACCGACCCGATATGCCCGTTCCTCGGACCCTAGATGATGTTGAGACTGAGCGGCTGAGTTTGCCCCTTAGTGCTCGAGTCGGCCCCGCTGGGCGTTGCTGTTGGCACGCGGAGTAGCGGTTGGGGCGCTGACCTGCTGTCCGGCTGGCCGGGGCACCCGCTGACGTAGCACGCCCCCGGATCCGGTAGCTTGAACGCGTTCAAGTCACCAGGTCCGGGGGTTGGTCATGCAGGCCGCTGCGCGAGCGAGTATTCATCCATGGCAGTTCGGCCTCGTGCTGTGCGCCGTGGTCACCCCCCTACCGGTGCTGACCGTGTGGTCCGCAGGTTCCGGCATCCCCGTGCTCGCCTTCGCGACCGCCGCGGTGGTCTCCGTGCCGTTGTTCCTGTACGCCCGGCCGTCCGGCTTCGTCTACGTCGCGGGCACCGTCGCGGCGCCGCTGGTGCTGTGGTCGTTCATCGGCGCCATGGCCGGGATGTTCCTGTTCTTCCCCTCGGCGCTGCAGCTCATGCTGGCCACCGGGGCGGACCCGCGCGAGCGCCCGACGGCCGCCAGGGTGATGGCTGGTGCCGGACTCCTGCTGTCGGCGGCGGTCGTGGTGCAGTCGTTGAGGCGCTGAGCGCTCCCAGGGGTGTCCGGCAGCACGTGCTGCAGCTAGGCGGTCGGGCCCCTGGTAGAAGGGGATGGGTATGTCGTGCGCCTCAGTGCTTCCGTGGAGCGGGCCGGCAGCTCGTCAAGGTGGGATAGTCACTTGGCGGATGTGAGCAAGGGGCAACGCCATGGGACGGACGGTCTTCGCTGACGAACCGCCCGGCGGCAATGCCCGCCCGCTGCAAGGCCGCCGTCTACAGGCCAAGGGCCAGCAGGATCGTGACCGTCGGGGGGACGTCGCAACCCACCCTCAGCGCGGTCCTCGGATGCTGTCGATGATGCGGGTCCAGTTGTCGCTGCCGTGTCCGTTCTCGATCGCGCGCCGGTAGTGGGCCTGCACGGCCAGGGGGAGCGCGAGGTCGAGGCCGAGTGACGTGCTCGTCTCGACGATGTGGTCGGACGTCGCGCCCATCATGGTGACCGTGCTGAGGTCGCCGGGATGTTTTCCGGCATCCAGTGCGGTGCCGGGGGTCTCTTCACCAGCCCTCAGGATGTCGCCGATCGAGTCAGCGGAGGCGAGCAACTCCGGCAGCGCTTCCCTGGCCGTCATTCCTGCGGTACCCAGCATCGCGGTGGCGTGCATCAGTCCGGACAAGGTGGTGAGGAACACGGCGAGTTGGGCTTGATACATCATCTGGGCGAGGCCCGGGTCTTCGCCCAGATGCTTTGGTGTTCCCAGCAGTGTCAGCGCCGCCAGGTGGCTCTCCAGCACTTGGCCGCGGCCGCTGTAGTAGACATGGGCTGCCTCCGTGCCGACCATCGGCGCGGGGACCATGACACCTCCGGTGAGGAAGGCGGCGTGGTGACCCGCCGCCCAGGTCGCCGCCTGGCGTGAGCGGTCAGGAGTATCGGAGCTCAGGTTGACCAGCGTCCGGCCGGCGAGCGATGCGGTGGCGCTGTCGAGGATGTCGTACATCGCCTGGTAGTCGGTGAGGCTGAGGATCACGAGGTCGCTCGCTTCGACCGCTTCGCCGGGTGTCGCCGCGAGCGTTGCTCCGTCGGCGACGACGCCGTCGGCCCGGCTGGCGGTGCGGTTCCAGACGGTGACCGGGTGGCCGGCGGTGAGGAGGGTGCGGGTCATCGCCTGGCCCATCGGGCCGAGCCCGATCACGGTGACGGCGCTGTGTTGCCTGGTGGTGTGGTGCTGTCGTTCGTTCACCCCTCCATGCTCGGAGAGTGACGCCACTCTCGGAAGTACCTACTATTTTCTGCGGTACTTACCTTTTCGTAAGGGGGATCAGTGATGGCCAAGGCGCCGAGACGCGGGCCTTACATCTGCGGCATCGACGCTGCGCTCGACGTGGTGAGCGGCAAGTGGAAGGGACTGATCCTCTGGGAACTCGATGCCCATCGCGTACGCCGCTTCGCCGAGCTCCGTCGCGGTCTGCCGGGAGTGAGCGAGAAGATGCTGACGCAGCACCTGCGTGAGATGGAGGAGGACGGTCTCGTGCACCGAGAGGTTTACGCCGAGGTACCGCCACGGGTTGAGTACTCCCTGACCGAGCAAGGGCGCACACTCAATCATGCGCTTGGGACGCTCGGCGCCTGGGGGGCTGAGCGGATGCGTCGCGAAGGCTTCGAGGCGGTCGACGTAGCCGAGACCTCACACGGGTAAGCATCCCGGTCACCAACCCTGTGCGTGCGCGCCACTGCTGAGGGCTGAATGCTGCGGGGCACCGCAACACCTGCGTTCCGGCGGTCGTGCCTGGCGGGGGCTGGCCCGCGCAGGCGATGACGGCCGCGTGGGACGCCCCGCGCCGCAGGGGCCCGTCCGGATGCGTCCGCGGAGGGCGGCGCGGTCGATGCCGAACCGTGCCATGAGACCTGCCGCGGGATCCGGCTGCTCACAGTCGAGCAGGGCCAGCAGGGGGCGTTCTGGTGTGATGCGCCGACTGCCGGCTTCCGCGTCTCGGCCAGGGCTCGAGGGAGGACGGCACGGGCGCCAGAGGTGGAGGGGGTGCGTTTAGGTGCGGGAGCAAGGGCGAGCGGACGTGGAGGGTCGCCGTCGGATGCCCCGGCCCCCATGCCATGCCCTACGCGGAGGTGATTGCGGACGACGCATCGGATGAGGGGGACGTGTTCACCGAGGTCCTGTTGGAAGACGGCCTCGTCGTCGTTGCGGCCCGGGGAGTTCGTGTACTGGCCGGACTGGCAGCACGACGGCTATCGCTACGACCCCCGCCGCGTCGGTGTCCCCGGGCGCCCCCCGACCCCGGGCCACGGCACCTACCCCAACGGCGACTACTCCCTCCACCTCACCCATGACCTGCGCCCGGCTTCGGGCATCCCTGGGAGCAGACCCTGACCGTCTGGGGAGCCTCGCTGCTCGCAGCCGTCGAGGCGGAGCTGACCGAGCTGCTCGGGGAACCGGTCGGGCGCCGCGTCACACCCTGAACGCCGGCTCGAAAAACAGCCGCCGCCTGGATCATCCGAGACTGCAGGCGATACGTTCCATCAGACGGGGGTGAGCCTGCGTGGGTGGCGCGGGCCGGCACCCCGCTTCCCGGATCTGGTCGGGGTGCCGGCCTCTCGGACTGGCGTTTCACGGGCGCCAGTCAGCCTCCACGTCATGGGAGTCGGTCTTGGTGAGCTGGGTCAGTGCGGTGCCGTCTGCCCGTACCAGGTAGAGGTGTTCGGGGTCGGTGTCGTCGGTACCGCCCCTGGTGAAGACCAGTCTGCTGCCGTCGGGGGACCAGGAGGGGCTCTTGTCGTTGAAAAGCGCCCCGGTGATGCTGTGGAGTCCGGTGCCGTCCGGGCGGACGAGGTAGAGGTGGGCGAAGCCGGAGGAGTCCACGCGGCTGAAGGCGATCCGGTTGCCGTGCGACCAGTCGGGCGTCCAGTCGTGGGAGCCGGGCCCGGTGACTGCCGTCTGGGCCAGGGTGGACAGCCGGATCTTCATCACTCTGCTGTGTCCGCCCGCGTCTGCGCGGTTGAACGCGAGGTACTTGCCGTCCGGGGACCACGTCGGGTGGAGGTCGTCAGCGGCGGTGTGCGTGAGTCGGGTGGCGGGTGTGCCGTCGATGTCGGCCACATAGATCTCGCGCTGGGTGCCGACAGGCTTGGCGTAGGCGATCCGCTTGCCGTCCGGGGACCATGCCGGGTCGGAGGCGCCCTTGGTGCCGGGGACGGCCTTGAGGCCGCTGCCCGTGGTGTTCATCGTCCAGATGCCGTCGATGGCGCCACCGGATCCGTAGCGGACGAAGGCCACCCGCTTGCCGTCCGGAGACCAACTGGGCATCACGTCACTGACGGTGGAGGTGTGGGTGATTTTGACGGTCGTGCCGCCACTGGGGGAGATCGCGTAGAGGTCTTCCGTGGGCGCTGCCGCGGTGTAGCGGGCGAAGATGATCGAATGGTCACCCGCCGCCCCCGCCTCCCCCGCCGCCCCCGCCTCGCCTGCGGCGCCGAGGGTCACGGGCACGGCCATGGCCATCGCCGCAGCGGTCACCACCGCCCAGCGGCGGCGCGTCGTGCCGTTTACGCCGGTCCCGCCGATTCTCCCGGCCCTTCCGCCGGTTCTTCCGCCGGCTTTTCCGCTGCTGTTGCGGTGTCGCTGACGTGTCAAGGTGTCCACCCCGTCCCTCCCCGCGGCCCTGCTGCCGGCCGCTCCCGCCCGTAAACGTCCCACCGATGGGGCCAGGGGGGAAGCAACGGCACCTGGCGGTAGGAGCCGTGTGACACGTTCCGTACATCGCTGTCACATGCCGAGCGCGTTGCGGGCGCCCGCACTTGCTTCTTCCGCTGGGACTGCACCGGAACCGCGTGCGCCGTGCCGGCGTCTCTGGCGCCGCAAGTGGAGAGCACCGTCGGCACCGACCACCTGGGGAGTACCCGCGATGTCCTGGAGAACCTGGAGAGCACTGATCGCAAGTCTTGCCGTACTCATCGGCCTGACCGCCGCCGGAGCGTCGCCCGCCTTCGCCGGCCTGGACGGGCCGGTGGCGGCCACCCTGGACCAGCACTGCGGTACGGACACCGTCCGGAGCGGCACCACGACCACCACCGTACCCGTGGACCGGGTCACCCTATTCCTGGAACCCTTCGGGCACGATCCGGCCAACTCCAAGATCACCGCCGTCTACACCATTCCCGGCACCAGCAAATACGGCACCCTCTTCGGTCAGTTCGACCCGGTCAGGGGGAACGTCACCTTCAACTACACCGTGGACAACCCGCCCGCTGACTCGATGCTGAACCTCAGCTACGAGGTTGTCTGGACGGACGGCACCTACTACAACAACACACTGCCGCAACCCCTGCTCCACTGCACGCTTGCCGATACGAGCGCGGCCGTGGACTGGGGCAGCTACTCCTCCACCACCGTCTTCCAGCAGTGCACCACCATCGTCCGCACCATCGGCGGACGGCCGGCCTGGGTGCGCGCGGAGGACGTGACCGTGCACCTCTCGCACGACCCCTTTTACGCCCCCCGCTTCGCGGGCCAGCGGGTCTGGACCGACTACTGGATCCCCGGCCACAAGGGCTATACCTCGGGAGCGTCCGGCACCGCTGACTCCACCGGTGATATCTGGCTGACGTTCCGGCTGATCGCCCCGCCCACCGGCGCCGAACTCGACATCCTGTCGAGCGTCAGCGACGGCCCCAGCCACACCGACCCGGCGCACAAGTGGGTCACGATCAACTGCTGACCGGACGGAGTAGCCGGGAAGTTGTCCGGCGAGGCAGGCCGCCGATCTCGCCGGCTCCACACGGCGAGTGTCCCGTCTCGCTGAACCTTGACCGTTCTCACTGCACCTTGACTGAGTCCGCCGTTGGCCAGCGGACCTGGATCGGAGGGCGGCCGTGACGAAGGATGTGCCCCATGCACGAGACCTTCCGCTTCCGCTACCTCCACGCCGGTATGGGCCTGGCCGCCGACCTGCACGTCGACGCGTACGAGACGGTCGGGCCCCCGCCTCCGCCCACCCTCCTCATTCACCGCTCGCTGTACTTGCGCCTACCCGCAGACCAAACCCCGTACTGGCTGGAGGCGGCATGGCTTGCCTTCGGGGCCTCCTTGCACGCCGAGCAGCTGGTTGACGGCCGGACCCTCGTCCTCGATGTCGATGCGTTCACCTATCCCGGTGCAGACTTCCGCGCGGAGGTCGCTGCCCTCGCTCTCGACGGCTGGATCCACCGTCGCTTCGGGCTCGCCCCCTGCGGTGCCTCGGTGGCGTACAACAGGCTCTCCCACCGCTTCGCCTTCACCTGGCCGAGCCAGCTCACCCCCTTCGCCGATGAGTTCCCGGCATAGGCTCGCTTGAGTCGCCCGCAGCTGCCTGCCCATGGGTGGGATCTCGGCGGCCGGACTTCCTGACCTGTTGCGGAGCCGGTCAAAGTTCACAAGTACCCGATTTACCTCGGGGACTGGCCTCCACTTGACGGCTTAACTGCATTGAGGTGTCTTTCCCACGCAGTAGCCGTATGGAAGACCCCATGCGGCCCGCCGCGACGTATGCCTCGCGGGGCCACGGCTGAGACGGGTGCGCGGCCCCACGCGAGGTCGTCCGTCCGGCAGAACCTCTTCCAGCGCGTCGTCCCAGGTGCCCGGTTGGTGAACGCCTGAATGCCTTCAAGTGGTGCGCGTATCCCGGAAGGCGGTGGGCCTGGTGAGTCACCGGTGGACCACCAGGCCCACCTTCGTCGGTTCCTCCCCGCAGGAGGCAGTCGTTCTGGACGGTCGCTGCCGGGTCACCGTGACGGCTGCGCGCTGGGACATCGCATGGGCGGGGTCGGCACTTTGGTTGCTACCCGAGCGTCGCTCGCACGGCGCGGGATCACCGTGGGGTACCGGACCGGGGCCCAAACCACGGTGACGGTCCGGCAGCCCGGGAGCGCGGCGCCGTACGGCGCCGGCGGGCTCCTTGCGGATGCGGCGGAGGTGGCGGGTGGGGGCCGTGCCCGTACCGCGCGGTCAGTGGCCGGGCCAGGGAGTGGCGGGCCGGGGACGGGGCGACCGTCGCCGGCCCACCGTGGCGGGTGACTACTCGGTGGGGAGGTGGTCCAGGATCCACCGGCCGAGGCGCTCGGTCATGACGGTGTGTCCTTCGTTGCCGTCGGCGCACAGGAAGTCGTCGAGCTCGCTGTTGGTGGGGTCGATCTTGCTGTAGAGGGCGTCCCGGTTGTCGATGTCGCCGGCAGCCACGGCACTGATGGTGGGGACGAACGTGGAGGTGGGGTGGGCCAGCTGTGCCGGCTCGCCGTCGAGCAGCATGGCCAGCATGGCGGCAATGGCGAAGTTGCCGGGCAGGAGCTCGGCTTCGGGGAAGAGGCCGCCGGGGGCGCCGTCGATGTCCGGCAGGCCGTCGGTGCGGACGAGGACCGGCTCGCTGCCGGCCTTCTGCAGGCGGGCGACGGTCTGGGCCCCGGTGGCCTGGGTGTTGAGCGTGGTGCCGCCCAGTACCGGTCCGCTGCTGCTCATCGCAGGGGTGCCGGCGGGGATGCCGTTGCCGGCTCCGGTACCCGAGCCGTTGGCGACGCCGAACCGGCGCACCCCGGCCGGCCAGTAGCCGACTTCTTCCAGCGCGGTGATGAAGTCGGTGCGCGCCTGGTCCTGGCCCGCGGTGGCGCTGGGGGTGGCGATGTGCCAGCGCAGCAGCTGGCGCGCGGCCGGGCTGTTGACCAGGGTGGAGAAGTGGCGCATCAGCTCGTTGGCGCTGCCCCAGTGTTCCTTGACGAAGTGCGCGAAGCCTTGGACGGCGATGGGCAGCCACGCGCCCTGGTGGGGGGTGTCGTAGGAGATGTAGGTGGAGGTCTGGTGCTCGTTGCCCATCTTGGCCAGGGCGTAGCGGGTGACCAGTCCCCCCATGCTGAAGCCGCCGACCGTCAGGCTGGCGGAGCCTTCCCGGTTCGCGATCGTCTTCTTGATGCAGTCGATCGCGGTGTCGGCGTTGTCGATGACGGACGCCGACCGCTCGTCGAAGCCGAGGAGGACGAGGTCGTAGCCCTGCTCCCGCAGCTTGGTCACGAAGGGGAAACGGCCGTTCTCCAGGCCGTTCCACAGCACGTCCGGGTCGCTCGGGCCCATGGCGAAGCCGTCGGCGAGGATCACCGGCCGTCGAACCTTCGTCTGGCCGGGCCGGCTGTAGTAGACCCAGGCGGTCCCTCCGGCCAGCGACCAGCGGTCGTCCCACGAGGCAGCCTTCGGCAGGACCGCGCGCTCCGGAGAGAGGCGGTCCAGGATGTTGACAACAGGCGTGGACATAAGTCGATGACTCCCTGTGCGCAGTGATGTGTCAGCCAGCGAGAAGCCGGCACGAGACGCCCCGTCTTCCGCTGAGCGGCAGATACAGAGTGCGCATGCACAGTAACCCTGCGTGAGAGGACGTCGGAGTGAAAGAACGTTTTACATGGACATTCTGTCGCGAAGGTGACCCGCCGATCAGGTGAGCGCCCACAGATCGCCCCTTGAACGGGAAGGCGCACGTCGCGTGAAAACGGCGGAGCGCCCGGGCTCCGGTGCCTCGATAAGGGTGGCGTGGTTTGGCGTCCGTCTCAGTGCTCCCGCAATCCGCCAGTACCAAGACCAGGCCCACAGCCGCACCGATCGCTTGTAACCCCGTCCGAACCGGACACCCGTGCCTCCCGACCTGCCAGTGATCACGTCACCGTAAACACACGCAGCACGTCCCGGGCCCCCTGGATGCTCCGCCCGACACCTGCCGGCGCAGCACCACCTCCCCCTCTCCTATGTAAGTCCGGCTACTCACCAGCGGAAAAGGGCGGTCTGACCAGGCATAATGCATGGCTCTCGGAAATGCGGCTTCCCCCTAGGCTTCCCCCCAGGCGTACCCCTCCAGGGTTCCCCCTAGGTTTCCCCCCAGGCTTCCCCCTTTACGGTTCCCCCCAGTTGACCGAGACGGACCAGTCGCCGCGAAACTGGTCGCATGATCGAGCGCCGCCCGCTGGGCACCGGCCCCCGCCCCGCCACACCCGCTGCCGAACCCCACGGAGCGCGCCGGGCCCGACTCGCCGCCGAAGGCACCGACGCCGACCCGGCCGCCCAGGCCGCTACCGACGACCGCCAAGCCGTCCCCGGCCGGCGAACCCTCGGGCCCCGGCCCCACCCCAGACCGCGACTGACACCCGCGCGCCGTGCGCGGCGCACACCACGCCCCCGTCACCGGCAGCAGCCGGCACTCACCGAAAAACTCACCAACGGCTCCCGGTCAGTCACCAGAAAAGTCACCGGACACTCACCACCGCACTTACCAACGGAGTTGTTGGCTTGGAGGGCAAGCCGTGGACTGTGCCTCCGCTTGGTCGAGCAAACGGGCTTCCTTCAGCTACATGACCTGTCACAACGTTGGGTCGCCCCCCTCCGGGCCAGGGCGGAATCCTGCCGGCTTGAGACTGGGCCGCCTTGCCGCCCATGCAGTGACCGATGACCGAGAAGGTGTTCCACGTGGCTGCAGTGGTATCCGAACGCCGAGCTCAAGGTCTTCGATGACGTCGGCCACTTCGCCCCGGACGAGAGCCCGGAGGCCCTGGCGACCGTGGTCGAAGGCTTCCTCGGCCGCCACTGAAGTTGAATTGCGTGATGTCGGCCTGATCTTGGACAGCTGATCCCGATAAGGCCGACATCACGCGTTCAACTTCAGTAGCCGGCGCCGTCCGACGCGGGGCCGGGCCGGCTCCCCGGTGCGTTGACACTGAGGCCGACAGCGAGCCGCATCAGATGGGCGTTGTCACGTACCGGGGCGCCGTCGGCATCCACCAGCACATCCTCCAACCCCACGCGGGTCTCCAAACTCGCTGACAAGGCCTTCTCCAGCACGGGCCACGTACTGTCCCCCTCGCCATGCAGCAGCGCGGGAACGCTCAGGGCGGCTTCCTGCAGCACTGACAGGATCCGGTCGGCCTCATGTAGCGCCGTCTGTCGTGGCATGCCGATGACCTCCACCAGAATGCGGACACACGAGCCCGCCCAAGGACCGTCGAGGAGGAGGTGTGCGTCGGCCACCGACCAAACACCAGCCTCGATACCGATGCCCATGTCACTGAGCACGCAGGCCATCGCGTCGAAGCCCGGCTCGCTCACGTTGAGGGATACGAAATCCGGCGGATTTCCCACTTCCTGCCACCGCGCGACCTGCTCCAGCCGCCGAGTCACATCTCCGCCTGTGATCCACAATCCAGTCGAAACTCCCACGGGCAACCGGCATGCCGCGCGCACCGCGCCGACGGCTTCCGTGACATCGCTGCCTTCGAGGCTTTCGCGTCCTGCTCTGTTCCTGGGGTGCATGTGGATGCTGCTTGCACCTTCGGCCGACACCGCGGCCGCTTGCGCGGCCAGCTGCTGTGGGGTGAGAGGAACGCCGTCGTGCTCGCGACGGGTACGAGGGCCGTTGAGACATGCCTGGATCACCCTCTCGATCCTGTCACAGCCATCGGCTCAACAACACGGCCGGTCCGCTCCGGCGGCCACCGCCTCCTTGGCCCTTGGTCACCGACGGAGCAGGCCGGGTACTGCCGGTCCCCTGACCCCGCCCGGCCGTACGTGCGGCACACCGTGCGTACGGCCGGGGGCGCTCCCGGGCGGCCGGACCCGGCTCGCGGGGCCGGTACGGGTGCACGGGCTCGCGGGGCAGGTCACCTCCCGCGGAGCGGCCGGTGGTGATCATCTTCGAATGCGCGGATGACCAAAGGGCATGAGCGCGGTGTGATGACGAAGCTCAAGGTGATGGTGTTCGCAGTGCCGGGCGTCCTGGCGGGCGCCGCGGCCGTCGCGGCGGTGGCGCTCTCCGCCTGGTGGTGGGCGCTCGCCGTGCCGATGGCCGTTCTGGTGGCCCTGGCGGTACGGGACGTATGCCAGCGGCGGCACTCCGTCCTGCGCAACTATCCGGTCCTCGGCCATTTCCGGTTCGCGCTGGAGACGCTGCGGCCGGAGCTCCAGCAGTATTTCATCGAGCGCAATTTCGACGGTCGCCCCTTCGACCGCGACACCCGCAGCATCGTCTACGAGCGTGCCAAGGGCACCGACGCCGAGGAACCGTTCGGCACGGAGCGTGACCTGTACCAGCCGGGTAGCGAGTACCTCGTCCCCTCCATGGCCCCGCGGCCGGTCCAGGAGGACCCCCCGCGCGTCAGGATCGGCGGACCCCACTGCACCCGCCCCTACGAGATGGCCCTGCTGAACGTCTCGGCCATGAGCTTCGGCTCCCTGTCGGCCCAGGCCGTCACGGCGCTCAACACCGGTGCTCGGCAGGGCGGCTTCGCCCACGACACGGGCGAGGGCGGTCTGTCCGAGTACCACCTGGGGCCGGGCGGTGACCTGGTCTGGGAGATAGGCACCGGCTACTTCGGCTGCCGCACCGACGACGGCCACTTCGACGAGCGACAGTTCGCCGAGAAGGCCGCCAAGGAACAGGTGAAATGCGTTTCGCTGAAGCTGAGCCAGGGCGCCAAGCCCGGCATCGGCGGCGTGCTCCCGGGCGCGAAGGTCAACTCCGAGATCGCTTCGGTGCGCGGGGTGCCCGAGGGGGTCACCGTCGTCTCACCGCCCTACCACACCGCGTTCTCCACTCCTCGGGGACTGGTTCTGTTCCTCGCGCGTCTGCGTGAGCTGGCGGACGGCAAGCCGGTCGGCTTCAAACTGTGCGTGGGCTCGCGACGCGAGTTCCTCGCGGTGTGCAAGGCCATGCTGAGCGAGGACATCACTCCGGACTTCATCATCGTCGACGGCGCCGAAGGGGGCACCGGCGCCGCGCCCCTGGAATTCGCCGACAGCGTCGGACTTCCCCTCACCGACGGTCTGATCACCGTCCACAACGCCCTGGTCGGCACCGGCCTGCGCGACCGGATCAAGATCGGCGCCAGCGGCAAGGTCGCCACGGGGGGCGACCTGGTCAAGCGGCTGGCGCAGGGCGCGGACTACGCCAACGCCGCCCGGCCGATGATGTTCGCACTGGGCTGCATCCAGGCCCAGCGGTGCCACACCAACACCTGCCCCGTCGGCGTCGCCACCCAGGACCCGCACCGCGCGGCGGCCCTCGACGTGCCCGACAAGTCGCAGCGCGTCCGGCGCTACCAGGAAGCCACCGTCAAGAGCGCCCTGCAGATCATGGCGGCGATGGGGGTCGACCACCCGGGTCAACTGCATCCCGGCCTGCTGATGCACCGCGTCGATCCGCACACGGTGCGCTCCGGTGCGCAACTGTACGAGTGGCTCACGCCGGGGCAGCTCCTGGAGGACGCGCCGAGCTCCTGGGCCGAGGACTGGGCCGCCGCCGACCCCACCCGTTTCACCCGCTGACCCGCTGTCCCCCGACTTCCCATCCGGCCCGCCGGCAGCGCCGTTCGAGCACCGGCCCGCCCACGACCCCACAGGACTGCCTCATGACACGCACCGTTGCCCGCGCGATCGTCGACGCGTTGAAGGACCTGGACGTCCGCCAGGTCTTCGGCGTCGTCGGCGACGCCCTCAACCCGCTCACCGATGCCATCCGCACCACAGACGGCGTGGACTGGGTCGGCTGCCGCCACGAAGAGGCGGCAGCCTTCGCAGCCGGCGCTCAAGCCCAGCTGTCGGGCCGACTCGGGGTGTGCATGGGCACCGTGGGCCCCGGCTCGGTCCACCTCCTCAACGGGCTGTACGACGCCGCCAAGAGCCACGCTCCCGTCCTGGCCATCTGCGGGCAGGTCCCGCTCGCGGAGATGGGCACCGACTACTTCCAGGAAGTCGACAACGAGCAGCTCTTCCGTGACGTCGCCGTCTACCGGGCGACGGTCACCTCTCCACAGCAGATGCCCCGGATGCTGGAATCCGCCGTCCGTGCGGCGATCAGCCAGGGCGGCGTGGCCGTCCTGACCGTCCCGGGCGACCTCGGCGACCAAGAGATCGAGGACGACCGCCCTGTGCGCTTCGCCCTGGACCGCCCGGTGACCCGGCCCGACGATCCGGCCCTCGCCGAAGCCGCCGAGCTCGTCAACGCCGGGTCCAGGACCACGCTGCTGGTCGGCCGCGGCGCGCGGGAGGCTCGGGAGGAGGTGTTCCGCCTGGCCGAGCTGCTCAAGGCGCCCATGGTGCTCACCCTGAAGGCCAAGGAGGGGTTCGAGCACGAGAACCCGTACCAGGTGGGCCAGACCGGTCTCATCGGCAACCCCGCCGCCTCCCACGCGCTCGACCAGTGCGACACCCTGGTCATGTTGGGCACCGACTTCCCGTACCGCGACTGGTATCCCACCGACTGCAAGGTCGTCCAGATCGACACCCGGGGTGAACACCTGGGCCGGCGGGTCCCGGTGGACGCGGGGCTGGCCGGAGACGTCGGCGCCACCCTGCGCGCCCTCCTCCCGCGACTCGACGCGGCGTCCGACCGGTCCCACCTCGACGACTCCCGCTCCCGCTTCGACTCCTGGACCGAGGACCAGCACAAGCTCGCCGACCCCCGCCACGACCACCGCTGGACGGGCAAGCTGCGCGCCCTGGTGGACAACCGGGACCACGACATCCGCCCCGAGGCCCTGGCCGCGTGCGTGGACCGGCACGCCGCCGACGACGCGATCTTCACCTCCGACACGGGGATGGCCACCGTCTGGCTCTCCCGGTTCGTCACCATGCGCGGGACGCGGCGGCTGCTCGGTTCGTACAACCTCGGCTCGATGGCCAACGCGATGCCGCAGGCTCTCGGCGCCCAGCTGTGGGCGCCCGATCGCCAGGTGGTCGCGTTCTGCGGCGACGGCGGCCTGAGCATGCTCCTCGGTGACCTGATGACCATCAAGACGTACCGGTTGCCGGTCAAGCTCGTGGTCTTCGACAACCGGCGCCTGGGCATGGTCAAACTCGAACAGGAGCAGGCCGGTCTGCCCGAGTTCGGCACAGAACTCGACAACCCGGATTTCGCGGCGGTCGCCACCGCCCTCGGCCTGACCGGCATCCGCGTCACCGACCCGACGGCATTGGACGACGCGGTACGCCAGGCGTTCGACACCCCCGGCCCCGTCCTCCTCGACGTGCTGACCAATCCCCGGGAGATCGCCGTACCGGGCAAGCCCACCGTAAGCCAGGGCTGGGGTTTCGCCATCGCCAAGGTCAAGGAGACCCTCACGAGCGACGGCGGCTGACGACCGTACGACGCGCCTCCGCACGCGCCTCGGTACGCGGCACCTGCGCTTCCGGTCGGTTCGCCTCGGGCCCCTCCTGAGGGTGAACGGGGGCAGAGCGGCCGGGGCCGGACGCGGGGCGGTTGCGGACTGTCCGGCGGACACATCGGGAGCCTGTGCGCGAAGACTCAACACAGGACCGGCGGGAAGCTTGCGACGGCCAGCGTACCGAGGGGCTGGCCGTCGTCTTCTGCACTGGCGCGCGGCCGCTTCCGGAGCTGACTGACCCATCGGAAGGAGGCGATCCCTGCAGCCGTGATCGGACGCCGAAGTCGCGGGAACTCGCCGCGGCGCTGTGAAGCCGTACGCGCTGGGCCCGCCCACCCGCAAGCACCAGAGCCCCCCACCCCCGGCCTTGCGGCTTCGCCTTCAGGCCGAGAGGCCGCTGACGCGGGGTCAGCCGACTGGGTCAGAGGTGGCTGGTCTCGTCGTAGATCCTGAAATGCCACCACCGGCCCCTGCGCCACGCCTGCCGGTGGGCGTACGCGTCCGGGAGCGTCCTGCGCCACAGTTCTTCGTCGAGTCCGGTGAGCAGGAGCGTCAGTTCTCGGCGCGCCACCGGTGGCAGGCACACCACCACGGCTTCCAGGAGATCCCGGGCGACTGCCACGTCCTCTTGCAGCTCGCATCCCTCACAGGTACACCGCGATCTGCGCAGATACAGGTACCTACCCGAGGCGGAGAGAAACCTTCGACAAGAACGCAGGCCGGCCTCGGTGGCTCCGGGCCACAACCCGTTCTCGCCCCAGCGCCGGGTCTCCACTCGATGGATCGCAGACGTGGTCCGCGGGGAGAGAACATCGATGCGCGCCGGCCAGGGAATGGGCTGACGGGGAGCATCCGTCCACCAGGGACTCACCCAGCCGAACTGACACGGCGGTCTCCACTGCTGCATACGCAGCACACTCGGCCGTCTACGCGGCACGAGCCTTTCGGATTGTCAGCATGTCCTGATCATCACACGTGGAACAGTCGCCGTCGATCGGCTGACGGGTACGCACGATCCGGTGGCGCAGCAGTCGTTGCACGAGGCGTTGGATGAGAGGGCGCCCCGCACCTTCTCCCGTTCCTGAGGCGCCATGACCGACTACGTACAGGCCGTCATCGACGTGCTCGGCCACCCGCAGGCCGACGGCGCCACCCCCGCCGCCTGGCAGCGTCTGGAAGGCGAGCTCGGACGGTCGCTGCCTGGCGGCGAGGCGGAAGGGACAGCGGGCGGCGAACCGCGTGACCCTGGAATTGGCGCGAACGGGTGACGGGGTCGCCGTAGTCGGTTGGCGGTGCCGCAGGTAGGACACCGTGGAGGTGACCTGTAGTACCCACACCTTCGAAGGGCAGTTTCATGGACGTCATGACGGCCAGGGAGCACGTCTTCCGCACGCTCGACGCGGACGGCGACGGCGTCATCTCCCGCCAGGAGTACCTCGCCCGTCCGGACCGGGCTGCGGCCGAACTGGGCCGCAGCAGCAACGACCCGCTCGTCGCGTCCGCCCGCGCTCTGCACGAGCGCGTCTTCGCCTCCATGGACGCGAACGGCGACGGGCAGGTCACCTTCGACGAGTACGCGGCGTGGGCGGGTGCCAAGACCTTCGACGACGTCTGCCGAGAGGCACTCGGATCGCTCTTCGACCTCGCCGACGCAGACGGTGACGGCGCCCTGGAGCGGACCGAGTTCTCGCGGCTGCGCGAGGTCCTCGGCAACAACGCCGACAGCGCGGCCATGGCGTTCGACGCCCTGGACACCGACGGCGACGGGCGCATCGACCGGGACGAGTACCTCACCGCCATCCGCGCCTACGTCAGCAGCGGCACGTCCCCCATGTACGACGCCCTGGTCACAGTCGGCTGACGCCCACAGCTGCCCGGGCCTCGGGGGCGGTTGCGGAGGTGCGCCGGCGGGACGAGCCGGCTCGGCGACGGTGGGCGATGTCAGGCCCGTAGAAGGACGGGTTCGGGGTAGGCGGGGCGCATGTTCAGGCATCGGCGTTTTCGTACGGCAGTGGTACTCGTGGTCAGTTGGGTGGCTTTGACGGGAGTCGAACGTTGGGGTGAGCACACGCCGTGGCGGGTGGCTCTGCTCAGCGGGTTGGTGTGGGGGGCCGTGATCACTGGTGCCTGGTGGTTCGCCGAATGGACGCAGATTGGTCACCCACGGTCGACGCGGTCCGGAGGCGGCACGGGTACCGGGAGTCGCGCGCCCGAAGGCAGGGCGGATGACGACCGGGCATCTGCGGGCCGGTACCTGGAAACCTGACGGGGGCACTTGGGGGCGGCTGCCCGGCCGGTACGGGCACGCCGTCCGTGCTTCGGGTGCGGTGGTGCGGGCCGCGGCCCGGTGAGGGGCGGCCCGCAAGCCGGTTACTTGATCTTGTAGGAGCAGCCCTTCTGGTTCGTGACGCCGTCGCTCTCGGCTACCTTCTGGCCGTCGACCTTGATCACACAGGGGGCCTGCTGGAGCTTCCCGTCCGGGCCGGTGATCGTGCCGGGGACGACGTTGACCAGGTAGCCCACCTTCCGCTCCACGGCGCTGACTTCGACGGTGCCCGTCTTGGACCACGGCAGGGTCTGCTGCTCGAAACCGCTGTCGACGCCGCTGTACATGACCAGGGTCGAGCCCGTGCCCCCGACCTCCAGGGTCACCTCGTGCTTCGCGCCGCCGGCCTTGGCCGGCGGCGCGGACGGCTGGGCGGTCGGGGACGCGGCGGGCTTGCCCTCGTTGGCGGGGGCCTTCGGGGTCTTGGGTGCCTCAGAGGTGTCGCTGCCGCAGCCGGAAAGCAGCAGTACCGCCGCCGCGCACGCCGTCATCCCGGCCATCGTCCGTCGCATGTTCCGTGTACCTCATCCTTCGCCTTGCGTGCGTGCTCGTTCGCCGGTCGTCGTTCGTCGTTCGTCGTTCGTCCGGTCACGGGTGATCCCATCACACACCTGTCCGATGGACCTCGTCGGAGTACGCGCGTTGCTGCGTAACGGCGCCGTGGCGCCGCGCTGGTGCGGCCGGTGCCACTGCCTCTGGCGGGCGGCTGCGTGGTCTGCGAAAGTGCCCGGTCAGGACCGGTACGTGGCGGAGCGCGGACCGCGCTTATGGTCTTGATCTCGCCGAACAGTCCCCAAGGCCTCGTCCGGACGCCGTCCGCTCGTGCCGGTAGTCCGCCGTTGGAGAAAGCAGCACTCGATGACAGCGCTCCCTTCGTGCTCCGCCCGCGTGGTCGTCCTCGGTGGTGGTCTGGCCGGCACCCTCGCTGCCGCGGCCCTCGCGCCCCACGTGGGCGAAGTGCTCGTCCTGGAGCACGACCCGGTGCTTCCCGAGGCACCCGCGCCGCGGCCCAGACTCCCCCAGGCCGCCCACGCGCACATACTGTGGGCCGGCGGGGCCGACGCCATGGAGGAGCTGCTTCCGGGGGTGACGGACGAGTGGCTCGCCGCCGGCGCCCACCGGATCCCGATCCCCAAGGGCATGGTGTCCTTCTCGCCGGCGGGCTGGTACCGCCGCTCGTGGCCCGATACCCACTACCTGATCGGGGCCAGCCGGAACCTCATCGACTGGGCCGTACGCAGGCGCGTCCTGCGGTTGCCGAACGTCCGGGTGCGGACCGGCGTCAAGGTCTGCGGTCTGCAAGGGGACGCGGCCCGGGTGGTGGGCGTGGTGGTCCGTGACGCGCGGGACGAGCGGCAGGTCGTCGCGGCGGACCTCGTCGTCGACGCGACGGGCCGCGGTTCGAGGAGCACCCGATGGCTGCGGGAGATAGGCGGACCCGAGGTGCGGGAGACCGTCGTCGATGCGGGAGTCCGCTACGCGAGCCGCAAGTACCGGGCGCCCGAGGGGGCCGAGACCGGCTGGCCGGTGATCCACATCCCCGCCGATCCCCGCGAGGACCGGCCCGGGCTCTTCGCCACGATCATCTCCATCGAGGACGGCCAGTGGCACGTCAGTCTCTCGGGTACCCGCGGGGCCGAGCCCTCGGCGGGTGAGGACCTGTTCGAGGAGTTCGCCCGTCGCGTCCGTCATCCGCTGGTGGCCGAACTCCTCGCGCGCGCCGAACCGGTGAGCGAGGTCTCCGTGTTCACCCGTACCGCGAACAGGAGGCGCCATTTCGAGCAGGCGGCTCTGCCCGAGGGTTTCCTCGTCATGGGGGACGCGGCCACCAGCCTCAATCCCGTCTACGGTCACGGCATGTCCGCGGCGGCCCGCGGTGCGGTCGCGCTGCGGGACACGACGCGGCGCACGTCGGTGCTCTCGCCGGGATTCGCGTCGAAGGCCCAGCGCGCGATCGCCCGGCCGGCGGCGGCGGCCTGGATGCTGGCGGTCGCTCAGGACCGGTTCTACCCCGGCGCGGTGGGCAGGAAGCCGTCGCTGGTGGACCGTCTGGGAGCCCGCTACATCCACCGCCTCAGCCAGACGGCCGTCGGCAACGCCCTGGTCGTCAGGAGACTCACCGACGTCATGACGATGCGCAGACCGGCCCACATCCTGGGGCTCCCCGACGTCCTCCTGGCCGCCGCGCGCGGCTCTCGCATGCCCCCGCTCGACGGGCCGGAGCTGACGCGGAGGGAGCAGGACGTCCTGGACCGGCCGCCCCTGCGGTCGGCCGGGGCGGCCGCCGCCGATCCCGGTACGTAGGCCGTCCCTTCCGGCCGGCCGCGCGCCGACCAGCCGGCGCCCGCCCGCCCGCCCGCCCGCGCGCCCGCGCGCTCGTCCGTGAAACGATCGTTTCGTTGCCTCGACCACCGTTTCCGTGGTCTAGTGATCGGCAGGTCAGGAGCCCACCCTGACCATGTCCTTGTCCTCCCTCCGTGTCCTGATTGGAGGGTCAATGAGCGACGGGTACCAGGACCTCGCCACGACCATCGACACCCTTGTGCACAGAACGGGACTTGACCGGGGGAGCCTGTTCGACCTCAAGAGACTGTCCTTCCACACCTCGCTGCCGGAGGCCGACATCCGCAGGCTCCTGGACGGCGGGGAGCTGGAGGCCGCGGAGGTCGACCACCAGGAGGTGGCGCGCCGGATCCAGTTCCTGATGGACACGCGGCTGTGCCGGGAAGAAGGACCCGGGGGCGCCGTCCGGGAGCGCCCGTACACGGCGCCGGAGATCGCCGCCGGGATCGGCATGACGCCGCAGTGGCTCAACACCCTGCTCAGCCAGCGCAAGCAGAGTTCGCCGAACCTCAAGCACGCCGGGCGGATCGCGCGGTTCTTCAACGTGCCGGTCAACTTCTTCACCGACGAACCGGCGGAGGCGCTGAACCGGGTGCTGCAGAGCGAGGTCCTCCCCCAGCTGAGCGCCCTCATCGGGAACCCGCGCGCGGCCGTCAGGAACCGCTACGCCCTGGAGATCCAGCACCGGCTGGGTGACGTGGTCCTGGAGCCGCCCGTGGAGCGGGCGTTGATGCTCTTCGTCGACGGGATCGCGCGGGAGGAGAGCCCCGCCGGGCGGGCTTCCCACAGAAGAGCGGACTCCGGGAACCACTCCTGCGCAGACGACGCGGGGCGAGTCTCTGCGGGCGCGAAGCACTCCTAGGTCAAAACCGTATAAATGGGGACGTACCACATGGGCAAGAGGAAGATGATCAGGCTGCGGAACGAGATTCTCGCGAACCTCGGCCGCCCGATCCCGTCGGATCCCGACGAACTCTTCGAGGCACTCAGGCAATTCCTGGAGCGACGGTTCAACGAGGACCGCGGGGACGGAGCGTACCGGCCGGTGCAGCTCCTCTTCCGTGAGTTCCCCGAGGACACCGCCAGCGGGCTGACGCTGACCTTCGACGACCGGATGGTCATCGTCGTCGAGCGCCACACGACCACCCTTCACCAGCTGGTGATCTTCGCGCACGAGATGTGGCACGCCCTGATGGGCAAGTGCCTGACCCACGGCGCACAGCCCGACGCGGTGTCCGCGGCCGCCCGCTCCCTGGGGGGCGAACTGGAGCACGCCGACATCCTCGCCCTCGCCGCGCGCACCCATTTCCACACCAAGGAGGAGAACGACGCCGAGGCGTTCGGGCTGCTCCTGGGCAGCAGCTGCCGGGAGATCCTCGAACCGGGCGCCGCCTCCCTTCCGAACACAGGTCTGGCCGGGCGCATCCAGTCCAGCATGGGCCGGGGCTTTTGAGCATGGAGGGGTCGGACTACTACATACCCGCGTTCGCGCTGGCCGTCGCGCTCGTGGTGAAGCTTCCCTCGCTGTGGCACAGCAGACGTTCGCCGATGTCCCAGGCGATCTTCGTCATCATCGCCGCCTCAGCCGGGGGGTTCGCCTTCGCGGCTCCGCCGAGCGTCGAACGCGTCAACCGGCTGACGGGCGTCTCGAACGTCTCGGCCCTGATCGTCTACTGCTTCCTGTCGTGCCTGTCCTGCGCTTCGATGGTGCTGCTCCTGCACTGGCGCGGGGGGCCCGAGGCGAGCGTCCGCCGGCAGACCAGGATGTGGATCGCCGCCACCGCCTGCGTGATCTCGACCTTCTGCGTCCTGTTCGCGCTCAGCGACGTACCCGCGGAGCGGCCTCGCGACCTCGACACCTACTACGCGACCACCCCCTTCATCGGCCAGATGATCGTGTTGTACCTGACCGCTCACGCGGCCACCGCCACGGTCGTGATGACGAAGTGCTGGCGCTGGTCGGCCGAACTCCGGGCGGCGAAGGCAAGCTGGACCCGGTGGGGCCTGCTCACCCTGGTGACGGCCTTCGGCCTCGGCCTGTCCTTCGCCCTGCTCAAGTTCACGGCCGTGGGGGCCCGCTGGGCCGGTACCGACGCGTTGGACGTGCTCAGCACCGACATCGCCCCTCCGCTCGCCGGTTTGGGCGCCTTCATGACCACCGTCGGATTCCTGATCCCGGTCGTCGGGCCGCGACTGGAATCGATGTGGGACGCGTGGCGCGCCTACCGCCTCATGGAGCCGCTGTGGAGCGCTCTGGAACCCTGGGTCGGCGACGGCGCTCCCATGCGGATCGCCAGGACCTCGTCCCTGGAGATGAGGGCCACCCTCAGGGCCACGGAGATCGCGGACCGCCTGCTTAACCTGGCGCCCCACCTCGACGCCAGGCATCGTGCGGCTGCCGAGCGCTATGCGACGGCGCGGGGCCTCGAAGTGGAGGCTGCCCTGATCGTGGCAGAGGCCGCCACGATCAGGGCAGCTCTCGCGTGCACTCCGGCTGCCGGGGCGCCCGCCCCTGCACGGGTCGCCGGTACGCCCGCCCCTGCACGGGTCGCCGGGGCGCCCGCCCGTGCGCTTGCGCCCGCCTCTGCGCCTGCGCGCGCACCGGAGCCCCAGCGCCCCCCGGCGGACGACAACGGGAACGCCCCTGGGCCTGGCCCGCTCCCCATACGGATCTCCGGAACGAACGGGCTCGCGGAGCTCAGCCGCCACTTCTCCAGGATCCACCCGACGGACCTCCTGGTCGACGCCGCCCACTCGGAGAGCAACTGATCATGCACACTCCTCCCCCCGGTGCTCAGGTCAGGGAGATCCACACCCCCGCGCCACGCGTCCCCGCTTTCCGTCACTGCGTGCGCGGTGGCCGCCGGTGAGCGCGGGCACCGCGTTCCTCGGCTCGGCCGGCGTGCTCGTGGTCGTCACGATCATCAAGCTCTGGGCCTTGCGGAAGAACCCCAAGGACCCGATCCTCCGCGCCGTGTGCGGGACGCTGTTCATCGGGGCGCTCCTGTTCGTCACCGCGGCCCCGCCGCACCTGGCGAAGATCAACAGTTGGTTCGGCACACCCAACATCGCAGCGCCGATCGTGTACTGCATCCTCACGGCGTTCGACGCCATCAACATCGTCCTGCTGATCCACTGGCGGGGGAACGAGGACGAGGCGCGCACCCGGCGGCAGACCCGGCTGTGCCTGACCGCCTACCTGGCGGTGATGGCGGCGATCGTGCTCCTCTTCGCCCTGGGCGACGCACCCGTGGAGCGGCTGCGCGACCTGGACACGTACTACGCCAACACGCCCTTCATCCGCGAGATGATCGTGCTCTACCTCGCCGCGCACACGGTCGCGGCAGTCACCATGACGGTGCTGTGCTGGCGGTGGTCACGCCAAGTACCCGGCAGCCTGCGTCTCGGGCTGCTCACCATCGCCGCCGGTTCTTCCTCCGCGTTCCTCTACGACCTGCTGAAGTACACGGCCATCATGGCGCGGTGGGCGGGCGGCAACCTCGACTGGCTGAGCACCCATGCCGCGTTCTCCCTGGCCGGCGTCTCCGCCCTGCTGGTCGCCGCCGGATTCCTCATTCCTCCGATCGGACAGGGGGCCAGTTCCCGTTGGGGGACGTTCCAGCAGTTCCAGCGGCTCAAGCCGCTCTGGCTGGAGATCCGGACGGAGATCCCCCGCACGTGCCCGAAGCCGATGAGCTGGTGGCGGTCGCTGGACCTGCGCCTGATGCAGCGGGAGCGGGACATCCACGACGCCGTGCTGCGGCTCGGCCCCTACTTCGACGCGTCGACCGGCAAGAAGGTCTACGAGGAGGCCCTGGCCGAACACGCCGAACGCCGCAGGGCGCGCGGCGAGGCCGACGCCTCGGTGATCGCCGGAGCCGTCATCGCCAAGGCGACCGCGCGGCCGGCGGTCGACCCGGAGGACAGGTGGATGCTCACCTCCACCGAGGACCCCGAAGACCTCGTCAGGATGTCCGACGCACTGGCCCGCTCCCCGCGGGTCCAGGCGATCCGGCGCTGGGCCGCGCGCGTGGGGTGCCGTACGTGAAGCCCGCAGCGTCGCGAGCAGAAACCTTTCCTCCGTCGGCTTCCGGGAGGCCGGACCCAGTGGGGCCGTAGGGCCTCTGACGAACCGTTTCCCCGCTCACGTCTCCGCTGCTCACGTCTGCACTGTTCTCGTCTGCGCTGCTCACCGCACCACCGATGACATCGCCCCCGCACAGGCGACAGGACCACCGAAACCGACCGCGAGTCGTCAGGGACGAGATCCAGGAGGAACTCCCATGCACCTCTTCACACCTCTTGAACTGCCCAACGGATCCTGGCTGCCGAACCGGGTGGCGAAGGCCGCCATGGAAGAGAGCCTGGCGCACCAGCCCGGACAGCTGCCGGGGCGGAAGATCGAGGAGCTCTACCGCCGCTGGGCCCGCGGCGGGAGCGGCCTCATCATCACGGGCAACGTCATGGTCGACAGACGCGCCCTGACCTCACCGAGAACCATCGTGCTCGACGCCGGGACACCCCTCGAACCGTTCCGCCGCTGGGCCGCGGCCGCCGGATCGGCCGGCGGGCACGTCTGGATGCAGATCAACCACCCCGGGCGCCAGGTCCGCTCCGACCTGCCCGGCGTCGCCTGGGCGCCCTCCGACATAGGCGTCAGCCTGGGCAAGCACACCTCCGCCTTCGCCCGCCCCACGGCGATGGACGAGAGCGACATCGCGGCCACCGTCGCACGCTTCGCCACCACCGCCCGTCTCGCCGAGGAGGCCGGCTTCCACGGCGTCCAGATACACGCCGCCCACGGCTACCTCCTGAGCCAGTTCCTGTCCCCGCTGGCCAACCGGCGCAGCGACCGTTGGGGCGGCAGTCTGGAGAACCGGGCCAGACTCCTCATGGAGACCGTGAAGGCCGTCCGCGCCCAGGTGTCCGAGCACTTCGCCGTCGGCGTCAAGATCAACACGGCCGACTTCCAGCGCGGTGGCTTCGACACGGACGAAGTGGCGCGGGTCCTGGGGTTCATGGACGGCCTCGGCGTGGACCTCGTGGAACTCTCCGGCGGCACCGTCGAGAGCGCGGCGACCATGGGCCGTACCGCCGACGAGACCCTGCTCGACAGGGAGGCGTACTTCCTCTCGCTTGCCGAACGGCTCGTCGAAGCAGCCTCCGTTCCGCTGATGCTGACGGGAGGGATCTGCCGCCGTACGACTGCCGAGCGGGTCCTGGAGCGGGGGTTCGCCGTGGCCGGCGTGGCCACTGCCCTGGCCCTGTGCCCCGACCTGCCGGCCCGGTGGCAGGCGGGCGAGGACGCGCACGTCCCGCCGCCCCGGCTCGGCTGGAAGGACCAGGACCTCGCCAGCGCTGCGGTCCTGGCCATCGTGCGGGCCCACATGAGCCGCGTCGTGAGGGGCGGCGTGCCCCTGCCGAGGCTCCCCTCGTCGTTCGTCCTCGCCCTGGACACGCTGCGCAACCGGGGCAGTGTGCGGGCCTACGGAGCGTGGCTGGCCGCGAATCCGGCACCGGACGCGACACCGGCGGTGCAGGGCTGAGGGGTTGCGGGGTTGAAGGGCTGAGGGGGACGTGGGGTTCCGGGCTACTCAGGCGGAGGTGAGTACATGCGCTCTGCTCTGCTGCCGGGCGGCCGGGGACCCTTGCGCCATGCGCCCGAATCCGCTGAACCCCGCTCCCTTTCTGATGCTGTTCCTCGTCGCGGCCGCGTCGTGGGCCGCCTGGCTGGGCTGGGACCAGCACCGTGACGTGCATCCCGACGGTTCGGTCGCGGGTCCGTACGAGGCATGGCAGGTGGTCGGGCTGGTGCTGACCCTCCTGGTACCGGTGTACTGGGCTGCTTCCCGGCGACACGTCGTGGGCGCGGTGTTCGGCACCACGGCCGGTGTGACCACCGCCGCCTTCTACGACTGGTCGGACGACTCCAGCGGACTCTTCGTCATCGGCGTGGGCCTGGTCATGACCGCGTGCCTCCTGGCCACCTCCGCGCTCTCCGCCGTGGTCGTCGTCCGCAGGGGCGAGGGAGGCTTCCGCGGCGACCGGCCCGGGTCTCCCCGCCCATGACGTGCTCGGCCCGCGGCTGTTCACCAGCCCACCCTCGCGTGCGTCCGAGCCCCTCGGTGACGGCAAGATCGATTGTCAGTGGTGGGTGAGAAGGTAGGAGCATCCAGTCGGGAACGGGAATCGGGGGAGCCGTCATGTCCGGAAGTCAGAATTACATCAATCACGTTGCTCTTGTGTTGGATGCCAGTTCGTCCATGTCGCACCTGAGCCGCAAGGTCATCGATGTCGCGGACCAGCAGATCGCGTATCTGGCTCGCCGGTCGAAGGAACTGGACCAGGAAACCCGTGTCACGGTGTACGTCTTCGCGGACAAGGTGGAGTGCGTCATCTACGACAAGGACGTGCTGCGCATGCCGTCCCTCAAGCAGTTGTACCGTGTCGGCGGAATGACCGCTCTGCTGGCGGCCACACTGAAGTCGCAGCGGGAGCTGGCGCAGACGGCGCAGATCTACGGCGACCACAGCTTCCTGACGTTCGTCCTGACCGACGGCCAGGAGAACGCCAGTCATCGCTGCCCGCAGGCCCCTTCCCGGGATCCGCGTGAGCTCACGCGGGCGGTGGCGGAGTTGGTCGAGACGCAGCAGGACAACTGGACCCTGGCCGTCCTCGTGCCGGACCAGATGGGCAAGCGCGAGGCCATGCAGTGCGGTTTCCCCAAGAACAACATCGCCATTTGGGACGCCACCAGCACACAGGGCCTGGAAGAAGCCGGACAGGTGATCCAGCAGGCGACCGAGAAGTTCATGGTCGGCCGCACCCGGGGAATCCGCGGATCTCGGGCGGTATTCTCCACGGGCGCGGAAACCGTCAACAAGGACACCATCAAGGCAGCCGGTCTCACCCCGGTGGACCCGGCCGGATACCAGCTCGTTCCGGTGGCCCGCGAAGCGGTGATACGGGAATGGATCGTGGAAAGCGGCCACACTTACCGGACCGGTTGTGCTTTCTATCAGCTCAGCAAGTCGGAGAAAGTACAGGCACGAAAGCAGATCGCGGTGCTGGAGAAGAAGACGGACCGGGTGTACACGGGCCCCCAGGCCCGTGCCCTGCTCGGCCTGCCGGACGCGGAAGTGCGGGTCAAGCCCGACCACAACGACGACTTCACCATCTTCGTGCAGAGCACCAGCGTGAACCGGAAGCTGGTGCCGAACACGCGGCTGCTGCTGATGAGCTGACGCCGTGCGAAACCCACCGGCGCAAGTGGCGGGGTGACGGCCGGCCGTCCCTGTCCAGACCGGCCTGGTCGTCACTTCATCCGCCGATATCGACACTCTCAGAGCGAGCGTGCCGCCCCGAACGACGTTCGGGGCGGCACGCTCGCTTGCTTGTTCGTCGACCCCTGCGCCGAGCTGCCCCCGCGGCCTCCGGCCACGTCCGGCTGCACCAGAAGACCGGGGCGCGCTCGGACGCGACCTCCTGCCGGTGCGCTCGTTCCGGCGTCAGTGGACGGAACGGTCCGGGGCCGGTTCCGTCCAGCCGTGAGGCCTTCCACCCGGCTTGAGCTGCGACGAAGCTAGTGATCGCCGACGGGGAACACCCACCACGCCGGCATCCGCCGCGTCCGGCGGTACGACCGCTGCGCCTGCAGGGCAGCTGTCACTTCCGGTCGTTGAGATCAACCCGCCGATCAACCGGCCGCCGTCGTGCCCGCACCGTACCGAAGGACCCACCCTGTCATGTCCACGCCTAATCTCCGCCGTATCCTGCTGATCGCCGCGGTTCCCGTACTCGCCGGCGCTGCCCTGGCCACCGCCCAGTTCACCAGTGCGTTCGCCGCCGACGACCAGCAGGCGGCCTCCCCGCGTACCACCGCACCGGCTGTGGCCGCCCCGGCCGCCGGTACACCGACCGCCGGTACGCCGGCCGCAGGCACGCCGACCGCGTCTGCGACGGCTGCCGGGGCAGCGGCCGCCACCCCCGCCGCCCCCATGACGCCGCCCCCCGCAGCTGCGAAGCCCAAGGCGGCCCCGCCGGCGTCGGGCAAGGCGCCCGCGCCGCTCACCGTCCAGGAACTGCCCAACCAGGCCAAGGCAGCGTGGAAGCCGATCGGCGCACCGAAGAACCGCACGGTCGCCCCCAGCAGCAGCCTCAACGAATGCGCCGCCGTCCAGGGAGCGACCGGCTGGCAGCAGCAGGGCTGGGCGAGCACCGCGAAGACCCCCGCCATCCAGGACACCTTCACCTTCGCCACCCCGGCGGCCGCCGAGCATGCCCGCCAGGCGCTCGATTCCCAGCTCGACGGCTGCCAGGCCACCCTGCGGGATGCACAGACCAAGCAGGGTCTCGCCCCTGACGCCACGTCCGCCCGTACCGCGACCCGTCCGGCGGCCGGCGCCTGGCTGTACCAGTGGACCGCAGTGCCCGGCATGTCGGCGCCCGGCACCCAGGCCCACCACGTCTACCTGGCCCAGGACGGCGCGGTACTCACCGTCCTCCAGTACAGCGACCTCGCCTCGGCCGGACAGGGCAACTCCGCCACGCCCGCCTCCGACGCCGCCCTCCTGACCACGCTCGCCGGAAGCCTCGCCCTCACTCGCTGAGCCCCGACGCCCCCGTCCAGCGCCTCGACTTCCACGCCTCACCCTCGCAAGGAGAAATCACCATGCCCCGTTCCAAGCGCGCTCTCGCCTCCCTCGCGTCCCTGACCGTGCTCGCCGCCGCCGGCGCCGCCGTGACGCTCGCCGCTCCGGCCCAGGCCGCATCCTCCGTGGGTGGCACGATCACCCGGGGCGAGGTCATAGCCCGCGCCCAGAGCTGGGTCGATCAGGGTGTGCCGTACAACCAGGGCGCCTACCACTCGGACTCCAACGGCTCGTACCGGGAGGACTGCTCCGGGTACGTGTCCATGGCCTGGCACCTGAGCTCCAGTCTGACCACGTGGACCCTGCCCGACGTGTCCACCAAGATCAGCTTTTCGCAGCTCAAGCCGGGTGACGCGATGGACTACACCGACGCGCACACCTTCCTCTTCGCCGGCTGGACCAACCAGTCCACGGGTGCCTTCACCTACTACGCCGAGAGCAACCCGAACAACCCGACGCACGGCCCGACCTCGGCGAACATCAACAGCTCGTCGTTGGAGGGCTGGCCGACCAGCTACTACGACGCGCTGCGCTACGACAACATCGTCGACGACGCGGCTCCGGCGCCGGTCATGGCGCGCACCGTGGGCGGCGATTTCAACGGTGACGGCAAGCAGGACATCGCAGGCATCGACGCGGGCAGCAACATGAAGCTGTACACGGGTGACGGCGCGGGCACGGTCTCCGGCGGCAGCGACATGCTCGGCAGCAACGGCCTGTGGAAGGGCTTCAAGGCGATCGCGGCCGGTGACTTCAACGGCGACGGCAAGCAGGACATCGCCGGCATCGACGCCAACGACAACCTCAAGCTGTACACCGGCGACGGTGCCGGTCACCTCGGTGGCGGAAGCAACATGCTCGGCAGCACGGGCCTGTGGAAGGGCTTCAAGGCCATCACCGCCGCCGACTTCAACGGCGACGGCAAGCAGGACATCGCCGGCATCGACGCCAACGACAACCTCAAGCTCTACACCGGCGACGGCGCAGGCGCGGTCGGCGGCGGAAGCAACATGCTCGGCAGCACCGGCCTGTGGAAGGGCTTCAAGGCCATCACCGCCGCCGACTTCAACTCGGACGGCAAGCAGGACATCGCAGGCATCGACGCCAACGACAACCTCAAGCTCTACACCGGCGACGGCGCAGGCGCGGTCGGCGGCGGAAGCAACATGCTCGGCAGCACCGGCCTCTGGAAGGGCTTCCGGTCCCTGCTGGCCGCTGACTTCAACGCGGACGGCAAGCAGGACATCGCCGGCATCGACGCCAACAACAACATGAAGCTGTACGTCGGCAACGGCGCGGGCACCGTCAGCGGCGGCACCAACATGCTCGGCAGCAACGGCCTCTGGTCCGGCTTCTAAGAGCCGGTACCTCTCCCCGCAAGTGGTGCCCGGACCTCATCGAGGTCCGGGCACCGGCCCGGCCATGCCCTCCCCCTGCCCCGTCCTCGAACTGCCCCCGTCCCGAGTCCTTCCGTTTCAGAAACGAGCACATACGATGATCCGCAAGCGCATCCTGTCGGCCACCCTCGTCGGTCTGGTCTCCGCCTCCGCAGTCTGCCTGAACGTCACCACCGCCGGCGCCGCGTCGGTGAGCACCTGGGACAAGGTGGCGAACTGCGAGAGCAGCGGTAACTGGAGCATCAACACCGGGAACGGCTACTACGGCGGCTTGCAGTTCTCCGCTTCGACCTGGAGCGCGTTCGGCGGCGGGGCCTACGCTTCTCGGGCCGACCTGGCCACCAAGCAGCAGCAGATCCTCATAGGCGAGAAGGTCCTCGCGGCCCAGGGCCAGGGGGCCTGGCCCAGCTGCGGTCCGCAGGCGGGTCTGGGCAGCGACCACGCCGTCCCCTACCCGACCGACCCGACGCCCGCTCCGGCGCCGGCCATGGCGCGGGTGGTGGCCGGTGCCTTCAACGGCCCCACGATGGAGATCGCCGGCATCGACGCCAACAACAACATGAAGCTGTACATGACCGACGGACCGGCCATCGTGGGCGACAACGGCAGCGACATGCTGGGCAGCAATGGCCTGTGGAAGGGCTTCAAGGCGATCGCGGCCGGTGACTTCAACGGCGACGGCAAGCGGGACATCGCCGGCATCGATGCCTATGACAACCTCAAGCTGTACACGGGTGACGGTGCCGGTCACCTTGGTGGCGGCAGCGACATGCTCGGCAGCACGGGCCTGTGGAAGGGCTTCAAGGCCATCACCGCCGGTGACTTCAACTCGGACGGCAAGCAGGACATCGCGGGCATCGACGCCAACGACAACCTCAAGCTCTACACGGGCGACGGCGCCGGTCACCTCGGCGGCGGAAGCAACATGCTCGGCAGCACCGGCCTGTGGAAGGGCTTCAAGGCCATCACCGCCGGCGACTTCAACTCGGACGGCAAGCAGGACATCGCAGGCATCGACGCCAACGACAACCTCAAGCTCTACACCGGCGACGGCACGGGCGCCGTCGGCGGCGGCACCGACATGCTCGGCAGCACCGGCCTCTGGAAGGGCTTCCGGTCCCTGGTGGCGGGCAACTTCGGCCTGCACGGCAAGGTGGACATCGCCGGCATCGACGCCAACAACAACATGATGGTTTACGCCGGCGACGGTGCCGGCCATGTCAGCGGCGGCATCAACATGATGCAGACCAATGGCGCGTGGGCCGGTTTCTAGAGCCCGGCCGCGTCCCTCCTCCCGTCCCCTCCCCTCCCCTCAGCAAGGTGTCCGTCATGCGGAAGAAGCCCAGCGGCCGCGCACTGGCCCGAGGCACACTCGCGCTGTCCCTCGCCATCTCCGCCGCCCTCGCCTCCGGCGGGTTCGCCACAGCGGCGGCGATGCGGCCCTCGGACGGCTCAGCCGCGCAAGCCGACCTGGTCGGGAGCGGAGTCCAGCTCGCCAAAGCTCCCCGCGAGCACCAGCTCTTCCCTCGCGACCCGGCCACGAACAACGCCGTCGTCACCATCGCCGGCAGTGTCGTACAGGCCGGTGCCACCTCGATGCGGCTGGACATCGCCCGGGACGGGCAGGCCCTGTCGAGCAGCAGTGTCCCGGTGCAGGGGGCAGGATCGGGGTTCACCTTCGCGCCCCGGATCCAGGCGGGGCTGAACAGCTACTCCTTCCGTCTCTACTCCGTCTCCGGTTCCTCCGCCACGCTCCAGGGGACGTGGAGCGACATCGTGGCGGGCGACGTGTTCATCGTGAGCGGGCAATCGAATGCCGCCGCCCGCCAGCACTTCCCGTCGAATCCCGGCAACCCGTCCGACACGTCCAACTCCAGCGGCGCGGACCGGTCGCCCTGGGTGCGCACGTTCGGATCGTCCACGGCCGATCCCACGACCGCCGGCCAGGACGACACCTGGCAGGTCGCGGACGGCGACTCGTACCAGGTGTCGGGAGCGGTCGGTCAGTACGCGCTCCGCCTGGGCCGCCAGGAGGTGAACACGTACGGCATCCCCGTCGCCCTCTTGCAGGGCGGTCACGAAGGCCGACCCGTCACCTTCTTCCAGCGCAACGACGCGAGCCCCGCAGACCCCGGGACGAACTACGGACGCCTGCTCGGGCGGGCCCAGCGGGCGGGGGTACAGGGTCAGGTCCGCGGCATCTTCTGGTACCAGGGGGAGTCCGACAACAACGACGTCGCGAGCCAGACCTCGGGTTTCGCCTCCCTCCTGGACGACTGGAGGACCGACTACCCGGGCGTGGAGCACGTCTACGCCCACCAGATCCGCAACGGCTGTCTCGACGCCGCCGGCGCACCGCAGAACTCGTACGAGGAGCGCGAGGCGCAGCGGCGGTACGCCTCCCTCCCGGGCGTCACCGTCCTGTCCACCACCGGCATCGACGGGCAGGGTCCCGACAACTGCCACTACTACTACGCCGGCGGGTACCGCGATCTCGCCGACCGCGACTTCCTCTCCATGGCCCGCGACTACTACGGCGGCAGCGCCGCGGCGAGCACCGCTCCCGACCCGCAGCGGGCGTGGTTCTCCAAGGCCGACCACACCGAGATCACCATCGCCCTGCGCACTGCCGGTGACGCGCTGGTCGCCGGGTGCGGCCCCGTGAGCGACTTCGTCGTCAACGGAAGCCCGGTGTCGGTGGCGTCGATGTCCGTCAGGCCCGGGTTCATCCACCTGCGTCTGACGGGCCCGGCTACCGGGGCCACGGGCGTCGGCTACGTCGGCCACGACGGAGCCGGCCCCTGGATCACGAACAGCAACGGCATCGGCCTGTTGGCCTTCTACAACCTGCCGCTCTCCGCGGATCAGGCCGGGACCTTCCCGACGCCGCTCGCCAACTGCCCGCCTCCCGCTCCGGCGCCGGTCATGGCGCGGACCGTGGGCGGCGATTTCAACGGTGACGGCAAGCAGGACATCGCAGGCATCGACGCGAACAGCAACATGAAGCTGTACACGGGTGACGGCGCGGGCACGGTCTCCGGCGGCAGCGACATGCTCGGCAGCACCGGGCTGTGGAGGGGCTTCAAGGCGATCACCGCCGGTGACTTCAACGGCGACGGCAAGCAGGACATCGCCGGGATCGACGCCAACGACAACCTCAAGCTCTACACCGGCGACGGCGCCGGTCACCTCGGTGGCGGAAGCAACATGCTCGGCAGCACCGGCCTCTGGAAGAACTTCAAGGCCATCACCGCCGCCGACTTCAACGGCGACGGCAAGCAGGACATCGCCGGCATCGACGCGGGCAGCAACATGAAGCTCTACACGGGTGACGGCTCGGGCGCGGTGGGCGGCGGCAGCGACATGCTCGGCAGCACCGGCCTCTGGAGGGGCTTCAAGGCCATCACGTCGGGCGACTTCAACGGCGATGGCAAGAGCGACATCGCGGGAATCGACGCCAACGACAACCTCAAGCTGTACACCGGCGACGGCGCGGGCACCGTCGGCGGCGGCAGCGACATGCTCGGCAGCACCGGCCTGTGGAAGGGCTTCCGGTCCCTGCTGGCCGCCGACTTCAACGGCGACGGCAAGCGGGACATCGCCGGCATCGACGCCAACAACAACATGAAGCTGTACACCGGTGACGGGGCCGGTCGGGTCGGTGGGGGGAGCGACATGGTCGGGGGCGGCAGGGGGGTTTGGGGCGGGTTCTGATCGGGGTGGGCCGGGGATGTAAGGCGACGGCGGGGCATCTGGACTCTTGTGAGTATAAGATGTCGTATGGTCTGCCGCCGCCGGCGTGGGTGGGGCGTGGGCTGTCACACCGACGGAAGGGGAAGCTGTGCGCACGACCACTCTCGGACGTACCGGTATCACGGTCAGCCGGATCGCTCTGGGCACGATGATGCTCGGGGCTTGGGGGAACCGGGATCACGAGGACGGCGAACGGCTGGTCCGTACCGCCCTGGATGCCGGGGTCAACCTCGTCGACACCGCGGACATGTACTCGGCCGGCGAGTCGGAGCGCATCGTCGGCAAGGCCCTCAAGGGGCGGCGGGACGAGGTCGTTCTCGCGACCAAGGTGCACTTCCCGATGGGCGGGGGCGGGAACCGGCAGGGCAACTCGCGGCGCTGGATCCGGCAGGCCGTCGAGGGGAGCCTGCGGCGCCTGGACACGGACCGCATCGACTTGTACCAGGTCCACCGGCCGGATCCCTCGACGGACATCGACGAGACGCTCTCGGTCCTGTCCGACCTGGTGAGGGAGGGGAAGGTGCTGGCCATCGGGAGCTCGGACTTCCCGGCGGAGCAGATGGTGGAGGCCCGCTGGACGGCCGAGCGGCGCGGGCACGTGCCGTTCCACACCGAGCAGCCGCCGTACTCCGTCTTCATGCGGGGCGTGGAGCGTTCGGTGCTGCCGACGGCGCAGAAGTACGGCGTCGGCGTCCTCACGTGGAGTCCGCTGGCCAGCGGCTGGCTCACCGGCAAGTACCGTCGCGGTGGGCCGCTGGAGCTCAACGACTTCCGGCGTGATCTCATCCCGCACAAGTTCGACCAGAGCCTGCCCGGCAATGCCCGTAAGTACGAGGTGGTCGAGGATCTGCTGCGCCTCGCCTCGGACGCGGGACTGTCCCTCACGCACCTCGCGCTGGCCTTCGTCCTGAGCCATCCGGCCGTCGACAGCGCCCTCATCGGCCCGCGCACCACGGACCAGCTGGCGGATCTGCTGGCCGCCGCCGATGTGGAACTGGACGACGCGGTGCTGGACCGGATCGACGAGCTGGTCCCTCCGGGCACCGACCTCAATCCCGCGGACGCGGACTACACACCGCCGCAGCTGGCGGACGCGTCGCTGCGCAGGCGCTGACGTGTACGCCGAGAGTGCGCCGGCGACGCCGTACGGGGCGCGGGCCGCGGTGCTGGAGGGCTGCGTCGTGTGCGGGGTGTGCGGTGAGCCCTGCCTCTACGCGCCGGCCGGGTCCGGCGCCTACCGGTGCGGCTCGGGGTGTCAGCCCGCCGCCCCGGCCGCCGAGCTGGAGCAGCGGGTCGGGCGGGCGGTGATGGAGCGCCTGTACAGCCCCGGTGGGCTCGTGCGCATGGCCGCCGCGCAGGAACTGCTGCACGGGCTGGGGATCGAGCTGGCGTACCCGGTGCCGGTGTCGGCGCGGCACGCCGTGCACCAGTGGTCGTACGACTTCGACCAGGACACGCGCCGCTCGACGGTGAGTGACGCGCTGCTGGCCGTGGTTATGGGTCCCCCGCCGCAGGGGGACGGGGGTGAGGACGTACGGCTCTTCTTCGCCTGGCGCCACCCCCGCACCGCCCCGCACGGCCCCGGAGCCATCTGATGTCAGATCATGTGCAGGGGTCGTGCGGTGGTAAGAGATATGCGGGTAACCTTCACGTCATGGCGTCATCGGCGATGGAAGAGCGCATCGGGGAGCACATCAAGCGGGTGGAGCAGGAGCTCACGTCCGCCAAGCATGCTGCCCTGAGGCCGTTCAAGCTCAGTGTTCCGCAGTACAACGTGCTGCTGGCCCTGCAGCAGCAGCCGGGGCTGTCCGGCGCGGCGCTCGCGCGCCGCGGCATGGTCACACCGCAGACGATGTCGTCGGTGCTGGCCACCTTGGAGGGCCGGGGCCTGGTGGAGCGCCGCCCGCACCCGATCCACCAGCACATCCTGGAGGGCCGCCTCACCCGCACCGGGGGAGCCCTGATCCGGCGCGCCGACGAGGCCGTACGGGAGGTCGAAGCCGTCCTGAGCGCCTGCTTCGAGGCGGACGCGGCCAAGGAGTTCCTGGCGCGGCTGGAGACGTGCTCGAAGGCGCTGGCGGGCTACAAGCCGGCCGAGGGGAAGTAGCCGCCTCGACGCGAAGCCCCGGCGGGGCGGGCTCCGGGCCCGCCCCGCCGGGGCTTCGCGTCAGCATCTTGGGGAGCTGCCAGTCTTCGGGAGCTGCCGGCCTTCTTGAGCTACCAGGCGACGGGGCCCTCGTCGTCGAAGAAGCCGCCGGTGGGGCCGTTCTCGTCGAGGGTGGCCAGGCGGACGACGATGCGGGCTCCTTCCTCGACGGTGCGGGTGCCCTGGTGGCCGTTGAGGTCGGTGGCGACGTACCCCGGTGTGGCGGAATTGATCTTGAGGGGGGTGCCGGCGAACTCACGCGCGTAGTGCAGGGTGAGTGAGTTGAGCGCCGCCTTGGAGGAGTTGTAGGCGAGCAGCTGCCGGTGCGGTGACGACAGGTCCGCGGCCTTGGCCAGCGAGCCGAGGCGGCTGGAGAGGTTGACCACGCGGCCCGCGGGCGACCTGCGCAGCAGCGGCAGCATGGCGTGGGTGGTGGCGATGACGCCGAAGACGTTCGTCGCGTAGACGTCGCGGGCGAGGCTTGCCGTGGTGGCGCTGGGATCGACGTCGTCCTCGACGATCCCGGCGTTGTTGACCAGGACGTCCAGCCGTCCGAAGTCCTCCTCGACGGCGGTGGCGGCCGCCCGGACGGTGGCTTCGTCGGTGACGTCGAGGTGCACGGGGCGCGCGTCGATGCCGCCGCTGCGCAGTTCGTCGGCCGTTGCCCGGCCGCGGGCCGCGTCACGGGCGCCGACCAGCACGGTCATGCCCATCTGCCCCAGCTGGCGTGCGGTTTCCCGGCCCAGGCCCTTGTTGGCACCGGTGATCAGGGCGTACCGGCGGTCCGGCTTCGTCATGGGGGTCCTTCCTGTTCCTGTTCCTGTTCCTGTGGCATGGCGCAGGGGCGGGCGCGCCGTGTGGCGCGCCCGCCCGCTGTGTGGTCCGGTCAGTAGATGCCGAACACCCGGCAGGGGCCGGCGAAGCCCTTGCGGTGCTTGATGAGGCCGACGAGCACGGTGGCCCCGAAGTCGGGCACGGTGTCGAGGTGGGCGATGTTCTCGACGCCGTAGCGCATGTCGCCGAGGACGATGCGGTGTGCGCCGGGGTCTTCGATCTGCAGGTTCTTCGAGGCGTCGAGGCTCGGCGTGTCGGTGCCGGCGGCGACGATCGACCGCTCGCGCACGAGGAGTTCGGCCGCGTCGAAACCCAGACCCGGGAAGTGCGGAACGCCGTCGGCGTCCCGGTTGATGTAGGCCCCCGGTGTGTGGATGCGGTCGCACCAGCCCGAGTCCATGACGACGAGGGCGCCGTCGGGGATCCGGCCGTAGCGGCTCTCGTACGCCAGGATGTCGTCGGCGGTCAGGGTGGCATCGTGGTCCTTGGCGACGCGTTCGCCGATGCGGATGACGCACAGCGGTGCGATCAAGCGGTCGACGGGGATCTCGTCGGTGTAGATGGGCCCGTCCACGAGGTGCGCGGGTCCGTCCACGTGGGTGCCGGTGTGCTCGTCGATCTCGAGCTTGTTGGCGTTGAACCCTTCGTCCGCGATGTGGGCGAAGTGGTCGATGTTCGGCTTGAGGACGATCGGTTCCAGTACGGGAAAGTCGTTGCCGAAGGTGTGCGTGAGGTCGCTGACCCGGCTGCCGCGGATCAGCGGGGCCGGTGCGCGCCGGGGGCTCGGGGTGCCTTGGGCCGTGGCGGTCGTGCCGGCCTCCGCGTCCGCGGCCACGGGGCCGCCGCACTGGTGGCCCTCCTGTCCGTGGACGAGTTTCATGACGTCGGGACTGCACATGGAGTCCTCCTTCGTGGTCGGCGGGGCCGGTCGTGTCCGGCCGGGGGGCTCAGGCGCTGGTCGGGTCGATGACGCGGGTGCCGCGGATGAGCCAGGTGGGGCCCTCGGCGATGTGGCCGATCCGCTCGAAGAAGCGGGCGAAGTGGGGGCCGGCCATGTGCTTGTCGAAGGAGGCCGCGTCGTCGTAGACCTCGTCGAGGTAGAAGCGGTTGGGGTCGTTCTCGTCGACGACGAGTTCGAAGCGCTGGGTGAACGGTTCGTCCACGGCCGAGTCGCGGGCGTCGGCGTGGCTGGCCGCGATGAACTCCTCGTGGTGCTCGGGCTGGACGTCGAAGGCGACGGCGACGTGGTACACGGGATCTCCTGGTGGTGGGTTTCGGGGCACGCCTGTGGCCGCCTCGCCGCAGGGGCGGCGAGGCGAGGCGCCGGGGGGTGGGGTGGGGTGAGGGTGGGGGGTGGCCGCCGGGGAGCGGTCAGTCGACGAGCGCGGGGTCCGGGGCGGGGACGGCGGCGGCCGGCTGCCGCGCGGTCCGGCGCGCCCGCACGAAGCGGTTGCGGCTGGAGCACAGGCCGAACACGAGCTCGGGGAGGGTGAAGACGGCGAGCAGGGTCAGCGAGACGGTCCAGTTGTCGGTCGCGCCGTGCAGGAGGCCGAGCAGCAGCGGGCCCGCGATGCCGCCGACCAGGTAGCCGATGGTCTGCACCATGCCGGACAGCTGTGCGGCGGTCTGCGGGTTCTCGGCCCGCAGACCGATGAAGGTCAGGGCCATCGCGTGCCCGGCGCCCAGCGTCAGGCCGAGGATGGCGACCCACAGGACGGCAACGCCCGGGAGGAACAGCAGGCCGAGCAGGCTCACGGCGCCGGCGACCGCGATGACGGTCACGATGGGGGCGGTTCCGTTGCGCCCGACCAGCACCGGGGCGACCAGGGCGCCGGGCACGCTGATGAGCATGGCCAGGGAGAGCATGGCGCCGGCCGAGGAGTTGCTGTAGCCGAAGTCGACCAGGACGGTGGGGAGCCAGCCCAGGGCGGTGAAGTAGGCCAGGGCGCGCAGGGCGAGGTAGCCGGTGACCTGCCAGGCCATGGCGTCGCCGAGCAGCGATCCCTTGTCGCCGCCGGCGGCGGCCGCGGCGGGCGCGGGCCGGGAGGACCGCTTGGACAGGGGCAGCCAGACGAGCAGGCCGACGGCCGCGGGCAGGGCCCACAGGGCCAGGGAGTTGCTCCAGCCCCCGACGCTGTCGCGCAGGGGTACGGCGATGCCCGCGGACAGCGCGGCGCCGGCGCTGAGCGCGGCGGTGGCGATGCCGGTGTAGAGCCGGACCCGGTTCGGGAAGGCGCTCTTGATGACCGCCGGCATGAGGACGTTGCCGATGGCGAGACCGGCTCCCGCGAGGGCGGTGCCCAGGAACATGGCCCAGGCTGCGGTTTCGAGCCGGATCAGGATGCCGGCGATGAGGAGCACGAAGCCCAGCACCAGCGCGACGGGGGTGCCCAGCCGGCGGGAGAGGGCGGGCGAGACGGCGGCGAAGACGCCCAGGCACACCACGGGAAGGGTGGTGAGCAGGCTGACTGCCGAATCGGACAGGTTCAAGGACTGCTGGATGTCGCCCAGGACGGGGGATACGGCGCCGAGCGCGGGCCGTAAGTTCAGTGCCAGTAAGAACAGGCCCACGGTGATCGCCATGGTGCTGGGGCGGCCGCTTGAACTGTGGTCGGACACAGTTCTCCTCCTGCGTGAGAGTTGCGTGATTGCGCATGGTCGGATGACTTCAGCAGAGCATAAGACATCTTATGGCTATTCGCCACCGCTTAGCTGCTCGACAGTTGATAGCCGTGGTGATGGCGACGGTCCCGCGGGTACGGCAGGGCTTCGCCCAGCAGCCGCTCGGCGAGGGAGTGTTCGACGGCCTGGCGCAGACGCTCGCGCCTGCGCCGGGCGACGTACTGCTCGATCAGCCTCAGGAGCTCGGGGTCGTGCGCGACGGAAGCCGCCGCGGTGGAGTACGCGCTCACCGCTCAGACCACCGCCGTCAGTTCCTGCTCCCGGGGCCGCGCGAAGGCGGTGGGCGCCCACCGGGCCAGCACGGCGCCCACCGTCATCCCACCGCCGAAGCCCGCCATCAGTACGGTCTCCCCGTCGGCGAACTCGCCCCGCCGGTGCGCCACGTCGAGCGTGATGGGCACGGAAGCGGAGCCGGTGTTGCCGTACTCCTCCAGCGCGAGGTGCATGGTCGCCCGGGGCAGGCCCAGCTCCGGCCACACCTCGCCGAGCATGACGCCGTTGGCCTGGTGCGGTACGAAGTGCCGCACCAGCTCACGCTCCACACCGGCCCGCTCCAGCAGTTCGTGCAGCGCCGACGGCAGGTTGTCCTGCACGAACGAGCGCACCCCGCGGCCGTCCATGCGGAAGTAGTGGGCCCCCTCCCGCAGTGTGCGGTCGTTCGCCGGCATGCGGCTGCCGCCAGCCGGAACGCTGATCAGGCGGTACTGGTCGCCGCGGCTGAGCAGACTGGTCTCGGTGATGCCCCTCGCCTCGGGCACCGCGCCGAGCAGTACCGCGCCCGCGCCGTCCCCGAAGAGGATCGCGGTCTTGCAGTCCGAGTAGTCCAGGATCCGCGAGTAGATGTCCGCGCCGATGACCAGGGCGTAGCGGCCGTCCTGCGCGGCGCGCAGCAGCCGCTCCGCCACCGTCGTGGCGTAGACGAAACCGCTGCACACGGCGTTGATGTCGAAGGCGGCCGCGTTCACCGCACCGATGAGGTGCTGCACGATGCTCGCGGTGGCGGGCTGCGGGTGGTCGGGCGTGGAGGTCGCGAGCACGATGTACGCGACGTCCTGCGGCCGCACCCCCGCCTGCTCCAGCGCCGCGAGGGCGGCGCGGGCCGCGAGGTCGGAGGTGGCGTCGCGGTCGTCGGCGCGGCGCCTTTCGCGGATGCCGGTCTTGCGGACGATCCACTCGTCGCTCACCCCCGCTCCGCGCGCTATCTCCTCGTTGCCGACGACGGTGTCGGGCAGGTACGAGCCGGTGGACACGATTCCGATGCGGGTCATTGGGTCCCTCCCCCTGTTGCGGACGGACCGCCGGGTGCGGCCCGCTGGTGGCGCCGGGCCCGGCCGAGGGGCCCGGCCGTTGTCATCGCCGCGCCGGTCCGGGCAGCAGACGGCCCCATCCCGGCGCGGCCGCGTGCGCCGCGAGCTGCGGGTCGTCGCCGACGGCGACGGGGTGGCCGACCGCCGCCAGCATCGGCAGGTCGCTTTCGTGGTCGCCGTAGGCCCAGCTGCCCGCCAGGTCCAGCCCGGCGAGCGGCGCGGTGAGGCGGACGGCGCGCCCCTTGGTCTCGCCGATCATCGGGGCCAGCACCTCTCCGGTGAGCTCGCCGCGACGGATCACGGGCCGGGTGGCGAGGACGGCCGAAGCGCCGACGTCCGCCGCGATCGGGTCGAGCGGGGCGAAGAAGGACCCGGATACGAGGACCAGGTCCCGTCCGGCCTTGCGGTGGACGGCGAGGGCTTCTTCGACCTCGGGTACGTACAGGCCCTCGGCGAGTTCCTGCCATTCATGGGCGAACCACCGCTGCCCCTCGTCCGCCAGCCGTCTGGCGCTCTCGCCGCGCAGCAGGCGGTAGTAGCGGCGGTTGACGTCGGCGCGCGCGGCGCCCCGCAGCGCGGCCTGCCGCAGTTCACCCGTCAGCCGTTCGAAGGTGGCCGGCGGCTCGCCGCGCCCGCGCAGGTAGAACTCGAGGAAGCGGAACATGCTCTTGACGCGGATCAGCGTCTCGTCCACGTCGGAGAACGCCGCGGTCCGTGTGGTGCTGGTCATCGTGGCCCCTTCGTCGGCGTAGCGCGGGTCATGCCGGGATGCGCGTGAGCGTGAAGGCGAAGGTGCACAGCACCTCGCCCTTCTGCGTCGCCTCGACCGCGACCCGCAGGTCCTCGGGGCGCCGCTCGTCCTCGTCCTCGTCGACGGCGGCCAGGACGCCGCCGAGGGTGTAGTCGACGGGTGCCTCGGCGGGGCGGTGGCCGGAGGTGCCCACGGCGGCGCTCAGCACCGTGTCGTCCTCCAGCTCGCCGAAGCGGGTGAAGCGCACGTCGAGCGCGGTGAGCAGGGCCTTGGAGGCGGAGAGCCCGCAGACTTCGAGCGCGGCGAGCAGGGCGAGCTGCCGGGCCCCTTCGGCGATCACCATGCCGGGCAGGTGGTCCTGCGGGTGGTCGAAGAGGCTGGCGTGCCGGGCCGGGATGCGCAGCAGCGCCTGCGCG
This sequence comes from Streptomyces sp. NBC_00667, assembly GCF_036226825.1. NCBI lineage: Bacteria > Bacillati > Actinomycetota > Actinomycetes > Kitasatosporales > Streptomycetaceae > Streptomyces > Streptomyces sp. NBC_00667. The sequence goes on along the minus strand of NZ_CP109023.1, from coordinate 353,748 downwards.
CTCTCGCCGATGACGACGCCGTCCAGCAGGACGACGTTGTCGGGGTTGGACCGGCCCACCAGGTGCGGGGCGATGGGTGCGCCGGGGGTGACGGCGGGGTACGAGGCGGAGGACGGCAGGGCCATTCCGTCGCGGTTGTTCAGGCGCAGCGTGAGGTAGCCGTTCGGATCCTTGAACCGCAGTCCGACGGAAGCGCTGCCGAACACGGCGCCGCCGACGGACAGGCTGATCTCGTAGTCCAGTCCGGTGACCCGGCCCTCGCGTTCCATGCGCTTGCCGATGCGCACGTGCATGGCGAGGCGGAACGGAGAGGTGCCTACGAACACCAGCTCGGGGCGTTCCAGGCGCAGGCTCAGGTGGGTGAGGATGAACTTGTTGTCGGCCGGGACCCCGAAGAAGCGGTGGGCGCCGGCGAGGGTGGCCTGGCGGCACGCTTCGAGTATCAGCAGGGGGTCGTGGTGCCCCGGGCGGAGCAGGTGGTCGCCGTAGTAGGCGTGCGAGCGGGGCAGCTGTGCGGCCGCCGCGTATCTCGTGTCGCCGATGGGCTGGAGGTCCGTCAGGAACACCTCTCCCAGGGCGTCCCGGTGGACGAGGAGGCGGTCGACGGTGCGGGCGTAGTCGAGTTCCGGGAGCGCCTCGGTGGCGACCTCGGTGGCAGTGGTCATGGTGGCCTGGCTTTCTGTTCGCGGTGAGGGTTCCTGCTCACTGTCGGTGCACGGACCGACGCGGGCGCGGGGCACAGCGGGTGGAGGGACGACACGACGGGTCGTCCCTCCACGGCTGCGCAGTTGTCGCCCGCGCAGCGCGCCAGGTGGTGGTGATCAGGCCGGGTAGACGTCGCCCGGCAGCTTGCGGTCGGCGCCGACGGTGCCGATGTGCCAGTACGGGTAGGGCGCGGCGGTCTCGCTGACCTTGTCGAGGCGGGCGAGTTCGTCCTCGCTCAGCGTCCACTCCATCGCCTGGAGGTTGTCGGCGAGCTGGTGCGGCTTGGTCGCGCCGATGACGGCCGAGGTGATGCCGGGCTTGGCCAGGACCCAGTTGATGGCGACCTGCGCGACGGTGGCGCCGCGCTCCTCGGCGACCTGCGCCATGGTGTCGACGATGTCGTAGGCCTGGTTCTCGTCGGTCAGCGGCGCCGACTCGGCGGGGGTGCGCTGGGACAGGCGGCTGCCCTCGGGGCGGCCCTCGCCGCGGCGGTACTTGCCCGTCAGGAACCCGCCGGCCAGCGGCGACCAGGCGGTGATGCCCACGTTCTGGTCGACGGCGAGCGGCACGATCTCCCGTTCCAGGTCTCGGGCGGCGATGTTGTAGTAGCCCTGGTAGCAGACGAAGCGGCTGAGGTTGCGGCGGTCGGAGACCGCCAGGGCCTTCATGAGCTGCCAGCCGGCGAAGTTGGAGACGCCGATGTAGCGGACCTTGCCCGAGCGGATCAGGTCGTCGAGCACGCGCAGCGTCTCGTCGAGCGAGGTGCGCGGGTCGAAGCCGTGGATGTGGTACAGGTCGATGTAGTCGGTGTTCAGGCGCCTGAGGCTGTCCTCGACGGCCGCGTAGAGGTGGTGGCGCGTCGCACCGATGTCGTTGGGGTCGTCCGTGATGCGCCAGCGGCCCTTGGTGCCGATGATGACGCGGTCGCGGACCTTGGCGAGCGTGCGGCCGAAGAACTCCTCGCCCATGCCGTTCTTGTAGACGTCGGCGGTGTCGAAGAAGTTGATGCCGGCGTCGAGGGCCTGGCTCATCATCTGCTCGACGTTCCCGTCCTGGACGGTTCCGAATTCCGACCAGTTGCGGTCGGCGGCGCCCAGGAACGAGGCCCCGCCGCCGAAGGTCATGGCGCCGAAGCACAGCTCCGAGACGGACAGTCCGGTGTCGCCCAGGTAGCGGTATCGCATCTTCATCCTGCTTTCGGTCGATGGGTGTTCGGGTGCGGAGGGGGTGCCGGGGGGGGGGGAGGAGGGAGCGCCTGGGCTGACGGGGGGCTTGCCAGGCGCTCCCGGTACGTGGGGGCGCGTCTCGGGTGGCGTCGGGGGGCTGCTCGCCTTCGATGGCCCGTTCCTCTCGCCAGGCCCCGAGCGGGGATGTAAGGTTTCGAAGAAACATAAGAGATTTGATGGTTGTCGTCAATGAGAGGCGGGACGGATATGCCGGGCACCTTGGAACAGGCGCGGACGGACGGGGCGCCCGAGCCCTACGACGTGCTCGTCGTGGGGGCGGGGCCGAGCGGGATGACGGCGGCCTGCGAACTGCTGCGCAGGGGCGTACGGGTGCGCGTCATCGACCGCGCGCCGGAGCCCTCGCCCTTCCCGAAGGCGCTGCTGGTGTGGCCGCGCAGCATCGACCTCTTCGAGGACCTCGGCGTCCTCGGCGAGCTGCGCGGGGCCGGGATCCAGATCAACGCGTTCAGCTACTTCTCCGAACGCCGGCGCCTGGCCGGGTTCGATTTCCCGCAGCACCTCAGCCCCGTGTGCCTGCCGCAGAACGAGACCGAGCGCATCCTGCGCGAGCGGCTGGCGAGCCTGGGCGGCAAGGTGGAGCGGGGGGTGCGGCTGCTCACCCTGGAGGGCGTCGACTTCTCCGGCCGCATCGAGGGGGCCGCCGAGGTGACCGCCGTGCTCGAACACGGCGACGGACGCATCGAGCGCACCCGGGCCCCCTTCGTCGTGGGCACCGACGGTGCGGGCAGCGCGGTACGGGCCCAGCTCGGCGGCGGGTTCACCGGCAGCACGTACGAGAGCGCCTTCGCCCTCGTCGACGCGCGCATCGAGGGTTTCCTGCCGCCGGACCAGGCCCTGTACTACCAGTCGTCGGCAGGCGCGCTGGTGATCGTGGCCCTGCCGGGCGGTGTCTTCCGGTTCTTCTCCAGCCTGCCCGCGGGCGAGAAGGTCAGCGTCGAGCGCATGCAGAAGATCGTGGACGAACGCGGACCGCGGGGCGTGCGGCTGACCGAGCCGGTGTGGGTCAGCGAATTCCGCATCCACGCCCGCCACGCCAGCGAGTTCCAGCTGGGACGGGTCTTCATCGCGGGGGACGCGGCGCACGTCCACAGCCCCGCGGGCGGGCAGGGCCTCAACACGGGCATCCAGGACGCCCACAACCTGGCGTGGAAGCTCGCGGCGGTGCTCCACGGCCAGGCGCCCTGCGACCTGCTGCGCACCTACGGGCCCGAACGGGCCGCCGTGGCCCGCCGGGTGGTGCGGGACACCGACATCCAGACCCGCGGGTGGATGGTGCAGAAGCCCGCCGCGGTCGCCGCCCGGGACATCGCCTTCCGCCTGGCCGAGCGCAGCGGGCTGTTCGGGCTCTACGCGCCGGTCATGGCGGGGCGCCGGCTGGCCTACCCCGCCACGCGCGCCACCCAGGTGCCCTCGGGGCGCGGGCCGTGCCGGCTGCGCTCGAAGCTGCCCGGCGGCCTGGTCGTCGGCGCGGTCTTCCCCCGGGAGCTGGCCCTGCCGCACCGGATCGCGGGACCGGGCGAACTTCCGGCCGGGTGGTCCCTGGTGGTGACCTGCGCGGGCGACGCGGCGGCCTGGCGCACCCAGACCCGCGCGCTCGCCGCGGGATGGCCCCAGGTGCGCACCGTCGACCTGTCGGCGGGTTCCGCCCGCACCTCGACGGGCTGCGGGCAGCAGGGCTACTACCTCGTGAGGCCCGACGGGCACATAGCCGCCCACGGCCACAGCGGCGACCTGGACCGTCTGCACACCGAACTGACCTGGTGGCTCGGCCCGGCGGCGGCCGCCGCCCGCTGACACCGGAACGCGAAAACGCCATGGGGGGTGCGGCCGGACGGCCGCACCCCCCATGGCGTGTGATCAGACCGCGGTCGGCTGCGCGACGGCCGCCGGGCCGAGCGACAGCTCGCCGGTGGTCATCAGGTCCAGCAGCTGGGCGAGGCCCCGGTCCTCCGGAGTCGCCGTGCGGAAGACGAAATGACGCAGGCCGGCCTGCTCGGGGCCGCCGAAGAACCGGAAGAAGCCGATGTCCACGGGCCGCGCGGCGAAGCTCTCGTAGAGGTAGACCGTCCCCCCGTCGGCCGTCAGACCGGCCCCGGCGGCCGCCGGCCCCGCCTCCGCCGCCTCGTAGACGATGTCGAAGGCGCCGGTGACCTCGGCCGGGTCCGCCGTCGCCCACGCGGCTCCGAGTTCCGCTGCCTCGGCGGCCTGCCCGGCGTCGGCCACCAGCGCCGTGACGTCGGCTCCCAGCGCCGCCAGCAGTTCCACCAGGAGCCGTCCGATGCCGGCCCCGGCGCCGGTCACCATGACGGCCCGGCCGCGGACGGTGCCCGCGCTGCGTACGAGGCGCAGTGCCGTCAGGACCGCCACGCGCAGCGCCGCCGCCTGCTCGAAGCTCACGTGGTCGGGCAGGACGGTGGCGTACTCGGTGGGCAGCGCCATGCAGGACGACCACTCGGTGCTCGTGGCCACGGCCACGACCCGGTCGCCCGGCTTGGGGCTGAATCCCTCGGGGGCCGCGCGCATCACGACTCCCGCGACGTCCCAGCCGCGCAGCCATCCCTCGGGCAGCGGCTCGGCTTTGATCATCTCGTCGATCTCGGGGGCCACCGCGCGCACCGCGACGAGGATTTCGTCGTCCGCCTGGGCCGTGACCGTGTCCTGCATGGAGGTGAGCTGATCGGGCATGACAATTCCTCTCATCGGTGTGACGGTTTCCTTGCCGGCGTTCTCCGGCACGTCAGCGCTCCTCGGTGACGAGGACGGACGTGCCGGTGAGCTCTTGGACGGCGACCACATCGAACGCGTCCGGCTGTTCGAGGGCGCACGCCGCGAGGGCGAGGTGGCCCTCCAGGACCCGGAACCGGATCCAGGCGTGGCTGTGGTGGTCGTCGGGTACGCCGGGGGCGAGGCGGATGCGCAGCTGGATCCGCTGTTCGGGGGTGAGCACGACCTGGGCGGCGGTGACCTCGTCGTGGGCGGTGGCCAGGTCGACGAGTTCGCGGGCGGACAGGGTGCGTCCGTGGAAACGGAAGAACGGCGGGCGGGTGCCGAGGACCCGCAGGGCCGGTCCCGGCCGGCCGCACGCGCAGTACGCGAACTCACCGCGCTCCTGGGTGTCGTAGCGGATGAGCGCCGGGATGCGAGAGGGGGCAAGGGTGGTGACCAGCAACCGCCCGTCCACCGCTTCCACGTGCTGGTGCGGCAGCGGGTGGTAGATGCCGGCCAGGCAGTGCGGGCCGCGCTGCCCGATCACCCAGGCCGCGGGGGTCCCGTACAGGCGCCACACGGCGGTGTAGGGGAAGTGCGCGGCGAGCAGGCCCTCGTCGGTGGTGTCGTGGGCGGCGCCTCCCAGCATCAGGGTGCGCAGCCAGGGCAGCGGCCGGCCCGCGGCGCTGGCCCGCAGCAGCCGGGTGACGGCGTGCGGGGGCGCCGCGATGGCGGTGACGTGGTTGCGGGCCAGGAAGCGCAGCCAGTCGTCGTCGGTGCCCTCGGGCAAGGGCCCCAGCGGCAGGACGGTGGCGCCGGACGCGGTGGCGAACCGGTTGAAGAAGTAGTGGTCGGGCTGCATCCGTCCTGCGGGGTGCAGGTTCGCGACGACGTCGGTGGTGCGCAGCGGGTTCCAGGCGCTGCGGATCTCGGAGGTGAACATCTGCTCCGGCAGCAGGGTCAGGTCCGGGGCGTCGAGCGTGCCGCCGTGCGCCCACAGCAGTCCCCCGCCCGCGTTGAGGGCGAGGGCCTCGGCGGTCGCCGTGGCAAGTTCGTCCGGGGTGAGTACGGGGAGGTCGGCGAGGGCGAAGGTGCGCCGCGCGAGCTCCCGTTCGTACTTCGCCGCGAGCGACGGGAGGCGGGCCGCCTGGTGGAGCACGCTCTCCAGCACGGAGACCGGCGCACCGCCTCCCGGCCCCCGTGGCCCGGCGGCGCCCTCGCCGACGCGCTCCGGCGCACTCGGCGAAGGCGCTGGTCGGGATACGTACGAAACCATCCGAGGTCCCCCTCCTCGATCCTGTGTGGCCGGCGGGTGCAGGGTGGCGCGCACCCCTGACAAGGGGTTGCCCTGCGGTCCATGTTACGACCGGCGTTCCTTCTTGGTCTGGAGTACGAGTTTTTACCATAGACCAGTTTTCGCGTGTTGCCCATGGGGGTTTCCGTTCGACGGCCGCACCGTGACGAGCCGCCACCTGGGGGACCGCACCATTCAAGCCAAAGGTGAGCTGGAAGCTCATCATTGTCCTGCGGTCCACATTTGAACTACGATCCCGCTGCGGAGCTGCCGGGGGGCAGCGCCCTGACGCGCCCTCAGCGCGTCACCGCTGACAGGGGGTTCTCATGAGTGGACGCAACGGGGCAACGGCGATCGCGGTGGTCGGCATGGGGTGCAGATTCCCCCAGGCCCGCGGCGTCGAGGAGTTCTGGGACAACCTCATCGCGAACAAGGACTGCATCACCGACGTCCCGGCCGAACGCTTCGACATCACGCCCTACGTCGCCGACCGGTCCGGCACCCCGGGCCGTACCGTCAGCCGTCACGGGGGCTTCCTGGACGACCCCTTCCTCTTCGACGCCGGCTTCTTCGGGATCTCGCCGGCGGAGGCCGCCAGCGTCGACCCGCAGCACCGCCTGCTGCTTCCGGTGGTCCGCGAAGCGCTCGAGGACGCCGGCATCCGGCCGTCGGCGCTCGCCGGCTCCGCCACCGGCGTGTACATAGGACAGGCCACCGCCGACTACGGCCGCCACAGCACCGCCGACGGCAACAGCCTGCGCGAGGCGGCCGGCAGCTACTTCCGGGCCATGGCCTCGGGGCGCCTGTCCTACGACCTGGATCTGCGCGGGCCCAGCATGATGGTCGACACGGCCTGCTCGTCGTCGCTGGTCGCCGTACACATGGCCCGTCAGAGCCTGCTGAGCGGCGAGACGGACCTGGCCATCGCGGGTGGCGCCAACATCATCCTCTCCCCGCTGGACGCGATCGCCTTCTCCCAGGCGGCCATGCTCTCGCCCGACGGCCGATGCAAGTTCGGGGACACGAGCGCGGACGGGTTCGTCCGCAGCGAGGGCATCGGTGTCGTCGTCCTCAGCCGGCTCGAGGACGCCGAGCGGGCCGGCTACCCCGTACTCGCCCTGCTGCCGGGCAGTGCCGTGACCAACGACGGACGCAGCAGCGGATCACTGATCAAGCCGGCGGTCGCGGGCCAGGACGACATGGTCCGAAGGGCGTGGCGGGACGCGGGGATCGAGCCGTCGGACCTCGACTACGTGGAGGCCCACGGCACCGGCACGCCCGTGGGTGACGCCGTGGAACTGCAGGTCCTGGCCGCGGCCGCGCGCGAACGCGGGCCGGCGCGGGGGCCGCTGAGGTGCGGTTCGGTGAAGTCGAACATCGGGCACGCCGAAGCGGCGGCCGGCATCGCCGGTCTCATCAAGGCCGTCCTCGTCGCCCGGCACGGCGTCATCCCCGCCTCCTTGCACCTGCGCGACCCCCAGCCCCTGCTCACGGACGGGGCGAACCGGCTGCGCCTGGTGACCGGGAACGAGCGCCTGGAGACGGACGGCCGCGCCGCCGTCGTCGGCGTCAGCTCCTTCGGCCTGTCCGGCACCAACGCACACGTCGTCGTCGCCGAGGCCGAGCGCTCCCCGCTGCTGCCCGCCCACGGTCCCACGGAACTGCCCGAAGGCAGGCCCGCCCACCTGCTCGTGCTCAGCGCGCGCTCCGAGCAGGCCCTGCGCCGGCTCGCCGCCCACTGGGCCGACCACCTCTCCCCCGGCGGGGCCGGCCGCGCGCTGCCGCTGTGGGACCTGTGCGCCACCGCGGCGCTGCACCGCGACGCCCATCCCTTCCGGCTGTGGGCGACCGGGGCCGACCACGCGGAACTGGCCGCCGCACTGCGGGACGTGGCCGCCGGCCGGGCCACGGAGCGGGCCGGAACCGGTGACGCCGACTTCGGTACGGACAAGCGCACGGTCTTCGTCTTCCCCGGGCAGGGTTCCCAGTGGCCGGGGATGGGCCTGTCGCTCATGGCCACCACTCCCGCCTTCGCCCGCGCGTTCCAGGAGTGCGACGAGGCCGTGCGCGGCGAGACGGGCCGGTCGGTACGCGAGGTCCTCGCCTCGGCGTCCCGGGACTTCCCCGACGAGGTCGGCGCGGTGCAGCCCGTGCTGTGGGCCATGGAAGTGGCCCTGGCCGCCGTCTGGCGCGACATGGGCGTCGACCCCGACGTGTGCATCGGGCACAGCATGGGCGAGAGCGCGGCCGCCGCCGTCACCGGCGCACTCACCCTCGCCGACGCCGCGGCCGTCATCTGCCGCCGCAGCGCGCTGATGCAGGGCACCGCGGGGCAGGGCGCGATGCTGTCCGTCGACCTCTCGCCCGAGCAGGCGGCGGACGTCGCCGCCCAGGAGGGCGGCGTCTGCGTCGCCGCCGAGAACTCCCCCACCTCGACCGTGCTCGCCGGGGACGCCGCCGCACTGGAGCGCATCGGGCGGCGGCTGGAGCGCGAGGGGGTCTTCCACCGTCCGGTACGGGTGAACGTCGCCTCCCACTCCCCCGTCATGGACCAGCTGCGCGACGAACTGCTCGTGCGACTGGCCGGCATCGCTCCCCGCGAGGGCCGGGTGCCCCTGCACTCCACCGTCCGCGACTGCTTACTGACGGGGGCGGAGCTCGACGCCGCGTACTGGATGGACAACATGAGACGTCCGGTCCGCTTCCTCGACGGCATCCGGCGACTGGTCAAGGAGGCCGCCGCCGTCTTCGTCGAGATGAGCCCGCACCCCTTGCTGCTCACGTCGATCGAGGACATCGCCATGGAGTCCGGCGGGGTGTCGGCCGTCGTCGCCTCCACGACGCGGCGCACCGCCGACGAGGCGCTGGCGCTGACCCGCTCGCTCGGCGCGTTCTTCGCCGCGGGAGGCCGGGTGGACTGGGAGCGCTGGTTCAGGGGACCGGCCCGGCAGGTGAAGCTTCCCGCCTACCCCTGGGACACGGAGGTGCTGCGCCGGACGCCGGCCGCCGGGCCCCTCCGGCCCGCGGACCGCGTCACCCGGATCAGCGCGGACCTGACCGGCGCGGTGGTCACCCTGCGCGGTCTCGCCCCCGTACCCCCGGTGCTGCACCTGGCCGCGCTGCACGAGGCGGTCGCCGCCACCGCGCCCGCCGGGACGGTCGTCCTGGAGGACGTCAGGGTCGGGGACCTGGTGGACGTGCCGCAGGACGGCGCCCTGACCCTGGAGGTGACGACGGGGACCGGAGCCGGTCCGCTGCGGGCGGAGGTCCGTACGGTGGGCGACGCGCCGCGGACCGGGCTGAGCGCGCGGGTGCGCCTGGACGGGGTGCCGGGCGGCCAGGGCCCGGGGGTGGACCCGGGTCCCGGCGTGGAGGGGCACCTCGCCGCCGCTCTGGGGCGCTGCGCGACGCACGTGACGCCGGACCGGTTCTTCGCCGCGCTCGCCCGCCGTGGTTACGTCCCCGGTCCCGGGCTGCGCACCGTGCGGCACCTGTGGCGCAGGGACGGTGAGGTGGTCGCCCAGCTGGGGCGGCCCGCGGCGTCCCCGCACGCGGCCTGGGAAGGGTGCCTGATGCTGCTGCTGGCCGCGGTCCCCGTGTCGCTGCCGGCCGACAGCACCTACGCCACCGCCTCGTTCGAGCAGGTGCGGTTCCACCACCCGCTCGGTGACGAGGTCTGGGTCCACGCGCGGTTCGCGCCGCGGCAGTCGGGCCGGGAGGCCCGGGCGGAGGTGGTGGTGAGGGACCTGGAGGGTACGGTCCTGGCCGAGTTCCGCGGCATCCGGCTGCACCGGCTCGGGGGCGGCTCCAGCCGCGCCAGAACACCGCTGGAGCGGGTGCAGCGCTCGGCGCAGCGGATCGGCGACACCGTGCGCATGCCGATGTCGGCGCTGACCCGCGTCGTGGACCGTCTTCCGGCCGGGTGCCAGCACGCCGTTCTGGTGCGTCAGCCGGCGCAGGCGGCCACGGCCGTCGGGCCGTTCGAGGCGAAGGCCGCCGCGCCGGCGCCCCGGCCGGCCGGGGTGGCGCGCGGGCCGGCCGGCGGGGGGCAGGACGCCGGCGAGGCGTTCCTGAACGCGGCGGCCCATGTCCTGGGCATGCCCCGGGACCGCCTCGACCTGCGGCGCACCCTCCAGGCGTACGGCATCGACTCGGTGACCGCGGCGCAACTGCGCGGCCGCGTACGGCGCGAGACGGGCCGGGACATCGCGCTGCTGCGGCTGCTCGGTGAGGACAGTCTGCGGAGCCTGGCGAGCGAGGTGGTCGCGGCGCGATCCGTGCGCGACTGAACCGGGGAAACCGGCCGGTGGGAGCGGTGCGGACCAGGCGCCCCCGCTCCCGCGGCCGGTTTTCCGTCACGGCATAAACATGCACTATTGTTCATTCATGGATCGTGGTACAAGTGGAGGGAACTGCCCGTGCAGGGTCCTGTCCAGCCCTCGGGCGACTGAACCCGTTCCCCCGTTCACACCACGGGCGGCGGCAGCCGGGACGGGCCACCCCCGCACACCGCGCGCGACAGGAGTACACATGGGAGACACACCGGCCACCACCGCGACGCAACCGCAGGGCCGCCGTGAACGCAACAAACTGCGTGTCAAGAACCGCATCTACGAAGCCGCGCTGGTCCTCTTCACCCAGCAGGGGTACGACCAGACCACGGTCGACGAGATCACCGAACGGGCCGATGTCGCGCGCGGCACCTTCTTCAACCACTTCCAGCGCAAGGAAGACCTCATCGCCGAATGGGGGCAGGAACGGCGCGAGTTGCTGCGCGAGGGCCTGGAAGCGGGCGGGCTCACCAACCCCGAGGACAAGGCCACCCGGCACGTCCTGTCCCGGTGCATGAGCATCCTGGCCGACATCAGCGTGCGCAACCCGGCGCAGACCAAGGCGATGCTGACGGCCTGGGTGCGCGCCGGGTTCCCGCTCCACGAGCACCCGTACGCCGCCCACATGTTCAGCGAGTTCATCAGGGCGGGGCGCGAACGGGGCGACGTGCCCCAGGACGTCGACGTGGAGCTCGCCGGCCACCTGCTGCGCGACATCTACCTCGGCACGCTCTACCAGTGGACGCGGGGCCCCGAGGAGGACACGGACCTGGAGGCCGCCTTGCAGGCCGCCTGTACCGCGGTCCTCGACGGTCTCGTGCCCCGCTGCGCCAGCGTGCGGTGACCCCTCCCGTCCGGCGCGCGGGAGCGTGACCAAGGCCCCGGTCTCCTCGAGGAGGCCGGGGCCCGGTCGTGCGGGACCCTGCGGTCAGCGGATCGTGCGGGCCCCTCCGGTCAGCGGACGAGGGCGAAGACCGGGGCCGCGGTGGCGGCGCCGAGGAGGGTGCCGACGAGGACCTGGGCCGGGGTGTGGTCGCGCAGGGCGACGCGGGACCAGCCGACGAGGGCGACCAGGGGGTAGGCGGCCAGCGCCCAGGGGCCGTAGGCGAGGGCGAGCATCGCGAGGGCGCCGGAGGAGACCGCGGTGTGCACGGAGACCTTCCAGACGGTGGTGATGGCCAAGATGGCGACCAGGGTGACCAGCATCGCGGCGATCAGGGCGATCATCTCGCCGGGCGCGTCCAGGGTGGCCATGAGGGCGATGCAGGCGGCGACGGACGCCATGATGCCGGGGATGACCAGGAGGCGGTCCTGGCGGCGGCGGACGTGCCGGTCGCCCCAGTGGCCGCGCCGTTCGCCCCACTTGATGAAGAGGATCGGGACGACGCCGCAGAACAGGGCGGCGAGCAGGCCCCATCCGACGCCGGTGAGGCGGTCGGCGTGCCAGCCCGTCAGGAGGGTGACGGCGATGATCCAGTTCTTGGGTTCGAGGCCGTCGGTGATCAGGCGGGCGGCGCGGGATTCGGCGGCCGGCTCCTGCGTCGGGGCGGGTGCGGTGCGGGTCATCGGGGCTCCGGGGCGGGCGCGGTGGGGAAGGCTGTCGCGGCGGGTGAGTGGTAGGCGGCACTGATCAGCAGGAGGCGGTGGACTTCGGCGGGGAAGTCGACGTCCTCCAGTGCGGAGCCGTGGCCCCGGGCGGGGTCGGCGACCGGGGCGGTGCCGCGCAGCTTCGCGGCGCGGGCGGCGCGCAGCCACAGTGCCTCGGCCATGGCTTCGCGTTCCTCGCCGTGCAGTCCGGCCTCCTCGGCGGCGCGGTCGGCGCGGTCCCGGACGGTGGCGGAGACGTACGGCATCAGGCTGAGGCTGGCGTCGCGTATCTCGATGACGGTGCGGTGCAAGTGGACGCGGATGCCGTGCCGGTGGGGGGTGGGGAGGGTGATGTCGGGGACGGCTTCGGTCAGCGAGCTCCACAGGGGGCGCAGTCGCCGGCCGGCCCGCCAGTCCGCGGCCGTGCGGGCGAGGACGCCCGCCGCGGGAAGGGAGTTCCCGATGATGATCAGTCCGATGGCGAGGTATTCGACGAGGTCGGCGGTGTGCTGGATCGTTTCCTCGTCGGCGAGGGGGCCGTCGCTGAACAGCCGCGCCAGCAGGGCCGCGATGCGGATGGCGGCGTAGACGACGCCGACCGCGGTGCCGGTGCCGAGGAGCCGCAGGCCGTTGCGCAGGGAGCGGGCGCCGGCGTGGCGGGCGTAGGAGAGGAAGAGCCAGGTGGACAGGCCCATGGCCAGGCCCAGGTAGGCGGTGAAGGTGAGCAGGTAGGCGGTGGCCGCGGGGGTTCCGGCGTAGGCCTCGTAGAAGTTCTCGACGCGGGTGGGCTGGTCGACCTGGGCGAAGAGGACGCCCATGAGGAGCATGACGGCCAGTGCGAGGACCAGGTGCGGCAGGCGGGTGCGCTGGACGAGCTGGGGGCGGGCCATGGAGAAGACGAAGTCGAGGATGGCGCCGCAGGCGACGATGCCGACCGCGTGTTTGGCGGGTACGGAGATGTTGTTGATGCCGGTCCAGGTGTCGAGGAAGCTGCTGACGGGCGGCATCGCGAGGGTGGTGGCCAGGGCCAGGCCGGTGAAGGCCAGCCACAGTGAGCGCTGGCGCGGGACGCGGATCGCGGAGGGCAGGCGCCACAACGCCACCGCCCACAGCATGACCATGATGGTGATCTTGAGGATGCTCATCGGTTCCGGTGGGTGCGGCGGGCGGGGTGGGCGAAGGCGTCGTGGAGGCGGTGGATGACGTCGGCGGCGCCGTCGGACGTGGAGCGGTCCTCGTCGCGGCTGATGCGTTCCAGGACGAGGGTGGCCAGGGTCTCGGCGTCCTTCTCCTGGTCGGAGTCGAACTTGGTGCGGCCCAGGAGGCTCAGGATGCGGCTGCCGGACAGTTCGAGTTCGTCGTCGCCGGGCCGGGGGGCGGCCGCGGTGGCCCTGAGCCGTTCGGCTTCGGCCCGCATGAGGCGGGCCACCATGGTGTGCTCGTCCAGACCTTCGACGGCGGGGGCGGTCATGTCCAGGAGGCGTTCGAAGTGGGCGGCCGCGGCGGCGAGTTCGTTGGCGGTGGCGTCCTGGGGGACGTCGAACTGCGGGGCGACGTGGCCGAGCAGCATGTGGGAGATCTCGTGCAGGATGATCTGAACGCGCAGCAGGTCCGAGGCGCTCTGGTCGTAGAAGACCAGGTCGGCGGTGTCGAGACCGATCCAGATGCCGCAGGGCAGGTCCGGCTGGGGCGGCCCTTCGAGGGGCAGGAGGAGGAGGGGGCGGCCGCGCTGTGAGGCGATGTGGGCGCAGAAGGCCGAGAGGTCGAAGGGCTGCGGTATGTGCAGTCGCTCCGCTATGCCGACACAGGGATCGGCCGGTCGCCTGCGCCATCTCATATCGCGTTCCATTCCGGCCCGGGTGGTGTGGTCGTCCGGGCTGACTTCGTGCGGCGTGCGCCACGGGAGTGGCATCCGGTCACAGCGGTCGTATGCATGGTCGAACTCCGCGTTGCCCACGGTACGGCCGGCGCTACGGGTGGGAGGGGTGGTCGGGACTCGTGGCCGGGCCGGCGGCGGTGCCGACCGCGGCGCCCGGGACGGAGCCGGCGCCCGGGCCGACCGCCGGGCCCGGGACGGGGGTCCGGTCGACGCGGGGCAGGCCCTCGGCCTGGCGGGCACCGTCGACGATGGACGTGATGCCGCGCAGGGCCGCGGCCGACAGCCCTCTCAGCCGGAACGCGACGGCCTTGACCTGTTTGTCCTCCAGGGCGTCGGCGAGTTCGCGGCCGGCTTCGGCCCGGTCGGCGCCTTCGCGCAGCTCCTTGATGCGGGCGTCGGTGCGGGCGGCGACCTCGTCGTCGAGGAAGTACTTGGCGCCCACGCCGAAGAACTTGCCGAGCGCGCGCAGGGTGTCGACGCTCGGGTTGGTGACCTTGCCCTTGTGGAGGCTGTGGATGGTGCCGTGGGAGACGGTCGGGTCGTCGGGGCCGGCCTGCTCCCGGATGGAATCGGCGATCTCCTGGTAGGTGTACGGGCCGCGGTCCCTGGGGTGCAGGGTGCGGATCAGGTGATCGAGCCGGTGGGCGATGGGGCCCCGGCCCTGCTCGCCCGCGCTGTTGTACTCACCCATCGCGGCACTCCTCGGTCCTCACCGATTCAGCGGTCACTGTTGCGGTGTCGTGTGGCATCTCTACTCGACTGGATGTCGGCTGGGGCCGGCCCGCCCGCCAACAATCTAACCGACTTGACAGGGGCGGTCGGCCGACGCGTATGTTTCAAGGCGGCCGTCATCTAGTCAACTGGAGACGGGCCGTCGCGAACGGTCATCTACTTGACTGGAAAACGCGCCGTCGGGCGGGCGGTCGCAATGGGGCACGGGGGTGTCCGTTGCGACCTGCTCCCGTCCGGGCGGTGCCGCGGCCCCACTCATCGCACGGGCGGGACGAGCGGATTCGGGCGGCGTGGGGTGAGGTGGCGCGTGAGGGCCGCTGATGCCAGGAGGGCGATCAGGGCGCAGACCGCGGGCCAGCCGAAGGCGGTGTAGGCGCGGACGCCGACCCAGGAGCCGGCGGTGCCGCCCAGGTAGGCGCAGGTTATGTAGGCGGTGTTGAGCCTGCTGCGGGCGTCGGGACGCAGGGCGTACACCCGGGAGACGTTGGCCAGCGTGCCGGACTGCATGGCGACGTCCAGCAGCAGGGTGCCCGCGGTGAGGGCGGTCAGGCCGGCCGGGCCGCCGAGGGAGCCCCCCGCGAGGACGGCGGCCGCGGCGAGGACCCCCAGCAGGGAGACCAGGTTGACGCGGCCGGGTCCGTGACGGTCCACCAGGCGCCCGGCGTACGGCGTGCACAGCATGGTGCCCGCCCCGACCAGGGCGAGCAGGCCGACGGCCTCTGCCCCGTAGCCGTAGACCGGGCCGGTCAGCAGCAGCGCCAGGCAGGTCCAGGCGGCGGAGAACCCGCCGAAGACGGTGGCCTGGTAGAAGCAGGAGCGGCGCAGTTGCGGCTCGGCCCGCAGCAGGCGCGGCGCTTCGGCCAGGAGCGCGACGTAGGAACCCCGGGTGGCGGACGCGGCGGGGGTGGTGGACGGCACCGCGTACGCCATGACGGCCGCGAGCACCAGGGCCGCTGCGGCGGCCGCCAGGTAGGGGGCCCGCCAGCCCAGCCACTCGCCGAGGGTGCCGCTGAACGTGCGGGCCAGCAGCATGCCGCCGGTCGAGCCGCTGAG
The DNA here is from genome assembly GCF_036226825.1 of Streptomyces sp. NBC_00667. NCBI lineage: Bacteria > Bacillati > Actinomycetota > Actinomycetes > Kitasatosporales > Streptomycetaceae > Streptomyces > Streptomyces sp. NBC_00667. The sequence goes on along the minus strand of NZ_CP109023.1, from coordinate 338,214 downwards.
CAGGGTTCCGAGCACCGCCCCCCGGTGGTCGGGCGCGACCAGGCCGGCCGCCAGGGGGCTGATGATCTGCGCGGCGACGGTGGTGAGCCCGACCAGGGCGCTCGCGGCGGCCAGCGGCGGCAGGCCGGGCGCGCAGCCGGCGGCCAGCAGGGCGAGTCCGCTGAGGGAGAGCAGGGCGACCAGGAGCGTGCGGTGGCGGATCCGGTCGCCGAGCGGCACCAGGAGCACCATCCCGGCGGTGTAGCCGAGTTGGGTGGCGGTGACCACCAGGGCGGCCCGGTCGGCCGGGATGTGCAGGGAGGTGGCGATCAGCGGGCCGATGGCCTGCGGGAAGTAGAGGTTGCCCACGGCCACGGCGCAGGTGAGGGCAAGCAGGAGGACCAGTCGGCGGCTCGGGCCGGCGGCGGCCGGCCCCGTCGGCGGAGCGATGGCGGGGGAGGTCATGGGGGAAGTCCACGATACGGGCGGCGGCCCGCCAACCGATGTAGCGTAGGGCTTAATGATCAGCTTCGAGCTCGGCGTCGAGGACCTCGCCGACACCCGGTTCGCCGTGTCACCGCTCAGTGAGACGGTGCTCAGCCTGCGGCTGCTGCAGGATCCGGGTCTGTCCGCCGTCCACCTGCCGTGGCGAAGGCCGGTACTCGGTGCGCTCGGCGGGCTGGACACGGGGCTGTTGATGTCCCTGGTGGCGGTGCAGCTCACTCTGCCCGACTTCCTGACGCCGCGTCCGACGGCCTTCGACCCGTCCTTCGAGGACGAACTCGCCCGTGCGCGCCGTACGCCGCCCGCGCTGGTCCGTCGCGATCTGCTGGCCGCGCACGCGCCGGGCCGGGTGCCGCAGCCGCTGGGCGCCGCACAGGACGGCGACGACGCGGCCGTGGCCGCCCTGCGCGACCGGATCTGCGCCCTCCTGCGGCGGTACTGGGAGATCGCCGTCGAGCCGCTGTGGCCGCAGATGCGGCTCGTGCTGGAGGCGGACATGACCTACCGCGCCCGGCGGCTGGCGATGGGCGGGGCGCGGCAGTTGTTCGCCGACATGCACCCGAGCCTGCGCTGGCACGAGGGTGTCCTGCACATCGACAAGATGCTCGGCAGGCACCGGGTCAAGGCGTCCGGGCGGGGGCTGCTCCTGGTGCCCTCGGTCTTCGCGCACAAGCCGGCGCCTCCGGTCAGTGCGCTGGAGGCGCCGTCGCTGATCTATCCGAGCCGCGGGGTGGCGACGCTGTGGGGGCCGGTGCCGGACGTGGGCGGGCCGGCTCTCGTAGCGCTGCTCGGCGCCCCGAGGGCGCGGCTGCTCGGTCTGCTGGCGGAGCCGCTGGCCACGGTGGAGCTGGCCCGCCGGCTGCGGGTCACCCCGAGCGCCGTGTCCCAGCACCTGCGGGTGCTGCACGCGGCGAGGCTGGTCACCCGGGCGCGGCAGGGCCGGCAGGTGCTGTACCGGCGCAGCCCGCTGGGGGACGCCCTCGCCGCGGGGTGAGCCGCGCGCCCCTCTCAGACGAGGGCGACGGTGAAGAGGGTGAAGGCGAGGACGATGACGGCGACGCGGACGTAGTGGAAGCGGTCCCAGCGGTTGACCTGCTGCTTCCAGTCGGCGGGTACGCCCTCGCGCGCCCACGTGGCGACACGGGAGTTGATCGGTACGAGCAGCAGGACCGACATCACCACGCTCACGACGAGGAGCGCGGCACCGGTGACGACGAGGACGGCGCCGGCGCCGCCCCAGGACACGGCGGCCCACACGGCGCCGAGGACGAGCGAGCCGATGTACCAGAAGGGCATGACGCGGCCGAGGACGCGGGCGCCGTCGCTGCGGGCGGCGAGGCCGCCGTTGTCGGGGAGCCGGTCGAGGATCGGGTTGACGAACACCGCCACCGCGAACTCCACGCCCACCATCAGTCCCACCACGACGACCGTGACGACGGCCAGTACGTCCTGCACGACTACGTCCCGCATGACCCCTCCAGGGTGACAGCCCATCATTTCTAGCGCTGCTAGCTTTCAATGCAATGCTAGGCATGCCGCCGCTCGCTTGTCTAGCAGCGCTAGGATGAGGGCATGTCGACACAGGGACGCAAGGAACGGGAGCGGGCCGACCGCCACCGGCTGATCGTCGCCACGGCGCGCGAACTCGCCGAGGCCCAGGGCTGGGACGCCGTCACCACGCGCCGGCTCGCGGAGCGGATCGAGTACAGCCAGCCGGTGCTCTACAGCCACTTCCGCGGCAAGCGGGAGATCGTGGGGGCGGTCGCACTGGAGGGAGCCGCCGAGCTGGCGGGCGCCCTGCGCGCGGCGGTACCGCCCGGGGCGGACGGCCGGGAGGCGGTGGCCGCGCTGGCGCGCGCCTACACCGACTTCGCGGCGCGCAACCCCGCCGTGTACGACGCGGTCTTCAGCCTGGACAACGGCCTGCCCTACGCCGACGAGGCCACGCCCGCCCCGCTGCGCGCGGCCTTCGGGGCCCTGCTGGAGCCGCTCGCCGCACATGTGCGCCCCGACGAGGAACCGGGGCTGTACGTCGAGACGTTCTGGGCGGCGCTGCACGGGCTGGTCACCCTCACCCGGGCCGGCCGCCTGCCCGCCGACCGGGTCGCCGACCGGCTCACGCTGCTGGTCGACCGCTTCGTGCCGCGGTAGGGCACACGCGTTACGCGACGGGCGGGGCCCCGGCGGTGTCCGGGCAGTGATGACGGACGATCAGCTCGGCCGTCGCGAGCGCCATCCGGGCCGGACCGCGCACCCCGAGGACCTCGCCGTTGGCGAGCAGGCCGCCGATGACGAGCATGAGGGCGTCCGCCATGCCGTCGGGGTCCACCGCACCCGCCAGCGCCCCCTTGTCGCGCAACCAGTCCCGCAACGCCTGGAGGTGCAACTTCGCCTCGCGGCGGCCCGGGTGCTCGGGGTCGCGGAACTCGCTGGAGGTGTTGTAGAAGATGCAGCCGTGGAAGTCCGGCTCCCGGACACTGGCGTGGAGGAACTCCATCAGTGCGAGGACCTGGCGGACCGGGTCGCCGCAGTGGGGCGCCGTGACCCGTTCGGCCTGCTCCCACCACTGGGCGTCGCTCTCGCGCAGCCAGGCCGCGACCAGTTCGTCCTTGCCGGCGAACTCGCGGTAGAGAAGGCTCTTGCCGACTCCGGTCGCGTCGCTCACCTGCTGCATGCCGACGGCCCTGACCCCCAGCTCGCCGAAGAGTCGGGCCGAGGTCTCCAGGATGCGTCGCCTCGTGCCTGGTGCCGGCGTGCGCGCCATGTCCGGGCTCCTTTTCCCTCTCGTCGGCGGTCATCCAGCATACGGTTGACAGGGGATTCCGCACCCGACGAAAATGGACCGATCAGTCCGGGACCGATCGGTCCATTATTTCGTGGGGAGCACCCGATGTCGGACGAGCGGACGCGCGAGGTCATCGAGCAGTTCAACCGGGCTTTCCGGCAGCACGACCCCGGCCTCCTCGAGGACGTCCTCGCGCCGGACTGCCTCCTGGAGAACTCGGGACCGGCCCCCGAGGGGACGAGGCACGTCGGATACGACGAGTGCCTGCGGTTCTGGAGCTCGATCGCCGCCGACGAAGGAACCACCTTCGACGTGGAGGAGCTCTGGACGGCCGGCGAACGGGCCGTGTGCCGGTGGCGGCTGCAATACGGGCCGGGCGAGGCCGACTTCGTCCGCGGCGTCAACGTGACCCGGCTGGAGAACGGTCTGATCGCCGAGAGCTTCGGGTACGTCAAGGGCTGACCGGCCCCCCCTGGCCGCACCGGGCCCCGGCGTCAGCGCGGCGGCCAGGGGCGGATGCGGAACGGGGGGACCTCGTGGGAGACGAAGGCGGTCATGGCCGAGGGGGCGGTGGGGTGGGTGGGGTGCAGGGAGGTGTGGCCGTGCCAGGGGTGGGGGCCGTGGCCGGTGATGCCGCGCAGGGTGACCGCGCCGTCCGGGGCGAAGTCCAGGTCGACCTCCTTCGCACCCCGGGCCAGGCCCCGGCCGGTGGCCTTGACCGCCGCTTCGAGCAGGGTCCAGGCGTGGAAGAAGGCGCGGGGCGTGGCCGTGGCGGGGGCCGCCGGGTAGACGAAGGACAGGACCTCCATGCTGGTGCCGGCCGGGCGGACGAGCTCCACGTCCACCCCGACCGGTCCGGTCTCGGTCGCGCCCAGCAGCAGCATGCCGTCGGAGCGGGACCAGCTGATGTGGGTGCCGGGCTGGTCGGGCAGGTAGGGCTTGCCCGCCGGGTCGTAGTGGATGCGCAGGTCGCGCGGGTCGAGTCCCAGGCGGTCGGCCAGCAGCCTGCGGACCGTCAGCCGGGCGCGGAAGAAGCGATGGGCGGCCCGGGCGTGGACGAACTCGGCTCCGCGCCGCAGCTCCTCTTCGGTCAGGGCGGCTTGTTCGTGGAAAGTGGGGACGACCTGGTCGAGGTCGACCAGCCATGCGTCCATCCTCCACATCCTTTCCGTCAGCGGGTGCTGTGCGTCAGAAGGTGAACGTCCGGGTCTCGCTCTGCGAGGGATCGCCCGGGCGCAGGTGCAGTTCGCCCGCGTGCGGGAAGAGGACCACCGCCGCGACGGTGCGTTCGGCGCGGATGTCCCCGCGGTCGGGGACGCAGACCGGCGGGCGCGCGAGGAGGGCGAAGTGGTCCTGCGCCGGGGCGGCCGGGGCGATGCGGGCCAGGCCCTCGGTGGCCGCGCGCAGGCGGCGCACCGAGGAGTTGCGGGCGAAGACGTTGAGTTCGTCCGCCGGGGCGAAGTCGGGGTGCAGGAAGTGGTTGGTGTGCACCGGGTCGCTCCCCTGCCCCACCCGCAGTTCCCCGTCCAGGTGCTCCACGTACACCGCGCGCTCGCGGTCGCACAGCATCAGCGAGCGCGAGCTGGCCAGCGGCAGGTCCGCGAGGAGTTCGAGGGCTTCCGCGACGCTCCCCGCGTGGTCCAGGAGGTGGCGGATCGCCAGGTACGGCGGCACCCCCGGGCCCCACGCGCCGCCGAGCACCAGGTTCAGCCCGACGGCGAGGCCCGCGCGGTTGAGCCCGAGGTAGCCGAGCAGTCCCGCGAAGCTGAGGACCAGTGAGCGCGGGGTCCGCAGGACGGTGATGTGGGTGTCGAGGTTGCCGCTGAGGTCCACCGTCTGGGCCAGGACGGGGGCGGGCCCGGTGCGGGCGTACGTGGTGCAGTCCCCGCCGGTCCGGATCTTGGAGTAGCCCATGATCTCGCGGCGCAGCTGGAGCAGCCAGGCTTCGTCCTCGGTGATGCGGGCTCCTTCCGCGAGCCCGGCCACCTCCTCGGCGAGGTCCGGCAGGGCGGCCGTGACCGCCGCCCGGTAGGCGGCGACCGTCGGCCGGAGCGCGGCGAGCGAGACGGGGGCGTCCGTGAGGTGGTCCAGGCGGGCGAGGCCGTCGTCGAGGAAGGCCCGCAGCGGCGCGGCGAGGGCCGCGCCGTGCGTGCGGCCGACTTCGCGCGCGGTGCCCCGGGCGGCGACGAAGGTGACGCTCATGCGGTGACGGCCGTCTTCGGTCCCCAGGCGAGGGCGGCGCCCACCTCGGGCCATTCGGCGCGCAGGACGCTGTAGAAGACGGCGTCGCGGCGCCGGCCTCCGGGCATGTAGTTGAAGCTGCGCAGGGTCCCTTCCTCGGTGGCGCCGATGTTGCGCAGTCCGCGCCTGGCCTGGACGTTGAGGACGTCGGTCTTGAACTCGACGCGCTCGGCCTCCAGGACGTCGAAGGCGTGCGTGAGGAGCAGCGCCTTCGCCCAGTGGTTGATGCCCTTGCCGCGGAAGTCGCGGCCGAGCCAGGACCAGCCGATCTCCAGGCGCCGGTCGGCTTCGGCCATGTTGCCGAAGCTCATGCTGCCGGCGATTCGGCCGGTCGCCTTGTCGGTGATGACGTAGATGGCCCGTCGGCCGGCGGCGTGGTCGGCGAGCATGGCGCCGAAGAAGGTCTCGAAGTCGGCGTCGTTCTCGACGGCGGAGACGAAGTAGCGCCAGATGTCGGGGTCCATCGCGACGGCGCGGACGCCCTCGCGGTCCGCTTCGGTGACCGGGGTCATCCGGACGCGGTCGTTCTCCAGGATGGCGGCGGCGTCCGCGGCCCAGTTGGTCGTCATGGTTCAGGCTCCGGGGGTCGCGTCGTGGTGGCGGGTGAGGGCGGCGGTGACGTCGCGCAGCGTACGCATGGCGGCGAGGTCGTGTTCGGTGAAGTGGGCGAGGTCGACGCCCGTGTCCTCGCACAGCTCGGTGAGGAAGAGGACCTTGTTGAGGGAGGTCAGGCCGTAGGCGGCGGCCAGGTCCGCGTCGGGGTCGAGCGACTCGGCGGCGACCTCGGGGATCAGGACGAGGGAGAGCTGTTCGCGGGCCGCGGACTCGATCGCGGTGAGGGTGTCAGGCATGGATTCCGGCCTCCTGGCTGTGCAGCTGGTGCGCGTAGGCGCTTCGGATCGCGGGGCGTTTGGGCTTGTACTGGGAAGTCAGCAGGCCGTTGGCGATGCTGAACGGCTCGTCGGCGACGATGACCCGGCTGATCCGCTCGTCGGGGGTGCCGGCGGCGTTCGCCGCGGCGAGGGCGGCGGTGACGGCGCCGGTGTCGGCGGGCAGGGCGGCCGGGGAGACGACGGCGACGAGGTCGGTCTGGGTGGGGCTGAACAGCACGCATTCGGCTATCGCCGGATCGGCCTTCATCAGCTCTTCGACGGGCCGCACCACGATCTTCTTGCCGTTGTCGAGGACGATGACGTCGTCGGCGCGGCCGTGGACGAAGAGGAAACCGTCCTCGTCGAGGTGGCCGATGTCGCCGGTGCGTACGGTGCCGTCCGGCATGAAGACCTTCTCGGAGTCGCCTGGGGCGGCGTACTCGTAGTGGTCGCCGACGGGGTGGGTGCTGCGGACGCTGATCACCCCGTCCTCCCCGATCAGCACCTGCTTGCCGCGTACCACTCGGCCGACGCTGCCCTCGCGGTGGGCCCCGGGGTGGTTCTTGGTGACGATGCACGTCTCGTTGAGGCCGTAGCCCTCGAAGAGCGGCAGCCCGGCCTCCTCGGTGAAGAAGCGGACCAGCGCGGGCGCGGCGGGTGCGGAGCCGGTCCACAGGTAGCGGATGCGGTCGCCGAACAGGGCCTCGGCGACCTGCCGGGTACCGCCCGCGCCGGGGCGCCTGCGCCGGGCCTCGATCTGGCGGCGGGCCGTCTCGTAGAAGGCGGGGACGCCCATGACCACGGTGGGGCGCACCCGGCGCAGGGTGGCGAAGGCCGCCTCGTAGGTGGTGAGGGTGACGTCGTGGCCGTGCAGCAGGGCCGAGTAGACCCAGTAGCGCTGCTGGAGCAGGGAGAGGGGGAGGAAGACGAACAGGTGGTCGTCGGGGGTGTGTCCGAAGATCTCCTGGACGGCTTCGAGGGAGCTCTCGATGCTGCCGGCGGTCGCGCCGAGGCCCTTGGGGACGCCGGTGCTGCCGGAGGTGAACTTGATGGTGGTGACGTCCTGCTCCGCCCAGGTGACCGGGGGCAGGGGTTCCGCAGGGCCGTCGCCGGGTTCGGTCAGGGCCCAGACGTCGTCCGTGCGCAGGGTGCCGGCGAGGGCGGTGGGCTGGTCGGTGCACAGGAGCGTGAGGCCGTAGCGGTCCATGAGCTCGCGCGACGGGGTGAACTTGCCGGGTTCCAGGCCGGCGGTCTGGGCGCCCAGGCGCAGCGCCGCCAGGTCGAGCAGTACCCACTCCAGGCCGTTGGCGGCGAGGATGCCGATCCGCGTGCCCGGGCCGATGCCGAGGGCGCGCAGGTGGTGGGCGAGGCGGCCGGAGCGCTCGTACAGCTCGCTCAGTGCGAGGGAGCGGGTGCCGTCCAGGCGGGCCGCGTGGATGCGGCCGCCGGCCGTCGGGGCGGCGGCGACGAGGCGGTTGAGCGGTGAGGGGGCGGCCGGGGCGGTGACGGGGACCGTGGGGGCGGCCGCCGGGGCGGTGACGGGGACCGTCGGGGCGGTCATCGGGTTTCCCTTTCGGCGAGTACGGCGGCCATGGCGCGGACGGTGTCGATCTCGGCGAACTGGTCGAGGGTGAGGGTGACCCCGAAGCGTTTGCGGGCCGCGGTGAGGATGCGGGCGGCGGCGATGGAGTCACCGCCGAGGGAGGCGAGGGTGTCCAGGGCGCCGATGTCGGCGCGGCGCAGGACGGTGGACCAGATGTCGGCCACCAGCTTCTCGGTGGCGCCGGTGGGTGCCGTGTCGCCCGGTGCCGCGGCCGGTGCGGCGCAGGCGGCCGGCTCCTCGGCGCCGAGCGCCGCCAGCTTCGTACGGTCGACCTTGGCGTTCTTGGTCAGGGGCAGGCTCTCGTGCCAGACCAGCGCCGCGGGCAGCATGTAGTCGGGCAGGTCGGCGCGCAGCGCCCGGCGGATCTCGGCGAGTTCGGGGCGGTGGTCGCCGTCGGCGACGAGGTGGGCGACGAGGGAGCCGCCGCGGGCGGCGACGACGGCCTGGGCGACGGCGTCCAGGGCGGCGAGGCGGGTCTCGACCTCGCCGGCTTCGATCCGGTAGCCGTTGACCTTGATCTGGAAGTCGGAGCGGCCGAGGATCTGGATGTCCCCGTCGGGCAGGTACCGGCCGAGGTCGCCGGTGCGGTAGAGGCGTTCGCCGCGCACCGGGTCCTCGTAGAACCGCTCGGCGGTGCGTTCCTCGTCGCCCCAGTAGCCGCGGGCCAGGCCGGTGCCGGCGGCGACGATCTCGCCGGTGACCCAGTCGGGTGCGTCGAGGCCGTCGCGGTCCAGCACGTAGGCGCGGTTGTTGGCGTTGGGGCGGCCGTACGGGATGGACTCGGTGCCGTCCTCGTCCTCGCGGACGGGGTGCAGGATGTTCCAGATGGTGGTCTCGGTGGGGCCGCCGAGGGAGACGACCTCCAGGCCGGGCTTGAGGGTGCGCAGCGCGGCGGGCAGGGCGGGCGGGAGCCGGTCGCCGCTCATCATGACCAGGCGCAGGGCGGGCGGTACGTCGCCGTCGGCGGCGGCCTGGTCGTGCAGGAGGCCGACGATGGCGGGGACGGAGTTCCACACGCTGATCCGGTGCGCGCGGCACAGGTCGAGCCAGTGGGCGGGGTCGACGGCCTTGTCCCGGTCGGGCATGACCAGGGCGGCGCCGGCCGACAGGGCGCCGAAGACGTCCCAGACGGAGAGGTCGAAGTTGAAGGCGCTGATGGCGAAGAAGCGGTCCTGGGGGCCGATCCGGAAGCGGGTGTGGCAGTCGGCGACGACGTTGGCCACGTTGCGGTGGGTCACCATGACGCCCTTGGGCGCGCCGGTGGTGCCGGAGGTGTAGAGGACGTACGCGAGGTCGTCGGGGTGCGAGCCGGGCAGCCGCGCGGGCACCTCGGCGGGCCCGTCCGGCAGGGCATCGGGGGCGGTCAGGTCGAGTACGGCGAACCCGCCCGCGGCGCAGGCCTCGGCGGGGCCGCCGTCGGTCAGCACGCACCGCACCCGGCCGTCCCGCAGCATGTACTCCTGGCGGGCGGTGGGCAGGGCGGCGTCGACGGGCAGGTAGGCGGCCCCGGCCAGCACGGTGGCGAGGATGCCGATGACCTGCTCGGGGCCGCGCCGCATGACGAGGGCGACGAGTTCGCCCCTGCCCACGCCGTGCCCGCGGAGCCAGGCCGCGGCGGCGGCGGCGCGGCGCAGCAGTTCGCCGTAGCCGACCTCCCGCTCGGTGGTGAGGATCGCGGGGGCGTCGGGGGTGCGGGCGGCCCGGGCCGCGATGGCGTCGCCGAGCATCTCCTCGGGCAGCGGGGCGGCGGTGTCGTTGGCGGCGCGGCGGCGTTCGCGCTGCGCGGGCGGCAGCAGGTCGAAGCTGTGGCGCTGCCAGGCCGCCTCGTCGGCGAGTTCGCCGAGCAGCGTCCCGTACCCGTGCGCGAGGTCGTCCAGCAGACCTTCGGGGAAGAGTTCGTCGAGTCCGTCGAGCTGGATGACGGCGGCCCCGTGCTGCTCCATCGCGAAGGCGTTCAGCCATACCTGGGGCGTCTGGCTGACCGAGTGGACCTCGGGGCCGAACAGTTCCAGCGCCGAGCCGTCGACCTCGCTGCTGACGTGTCCGATGGCGCTGTTGAAGGTGAACGGCATCCGCGCGCCGGCCACTCCGCCGCGGCGGCGGGCCAGTTCCTGCATGACCTCGATGCCGGAGAAGTGGCGGTGGTCGATGTCGGCGTGCAGCCGGCTCTGCAGGGCCCGCGCCCGCTCCACGAAGGGCAGGGAGCGGTCGACCTCCGCCTCGACCAGGAGGGTGTCGGAGAACTGGCCGATGGCTTCGAAGACCCGGGGGTGGACGGGCGGCCGGTTGGCGATGGTGGTGGTGAGGGTGAACCGCTCCCCCGCGCCCCAGGTGGCGAGGGCTTCCGCGTACGCGGCGAGCAGCAGCGCGGAGGGCGTCAGTCCGGCGGCGGCGGCCCGCTCCTTGACGGCCGTCCACCGCTCGCGTTCGACCCGCACCCGGCGCTGGGTGAAGCGGGAGCGGGTCAGCGCGGCCGGGCTGGTGCGCAGCGGCAGGTCGGGGTGGGGGGCGAGGTCGTCCACCCGGCGCATCCAGTACTCGCGGGAGCGGCGGGCGGGGGCCTTGCCGCGGGCGGCTTCGAGGGCGGCGAGGTAGTCGTCGTAGGCGAACTCGACGGGCGCGCCGGGGCCTTCGGCGGGGCTGCTCTGGTAGGCGCGCCACCAGGCGCGGAAGAACAGGAACATGCTGATCCCGTCCATGACGAGCCCGTCGTGGCCGACGTGGAGGACCATCTTGTCGTCGGCGAGGAGGGTGACGTCGACGCTGAGCAGCGGGGCCCGGTCGGCGGGCAGCACCTGGTGGGAGCGCTGCTCGCGCAGTTCGGCGCGGAGCACCTCCTGCTGCTGCGGGGTGCGGTCGCGCAGGTCGAGGCGGCCGATGGGCAGGTGGGCGTGGTGTCCGTACTCGGTGACCTGGCGGTCGTCGGCGAGGAAGCGGGAGCGCAGGGCGCTGTGCGCGCCGATGACGGTGTCGAGGGCGCTCTGCAGCCGGTCGATGTCCCAGACGCCTTCGATCTCGTGGAAGACGTGGCTGGCCACGTCGCCGATCTCGAAGACGCCGCTGCGGCCGATGTAGTAGCTGCGCTGGAGCGGGGTGAGGGGGAAGCCGGGGCCGTGCTGGGCCTCCCGGGCGAGGTGGGCGACGAGTTCGGCTTTGGCGGCCTTGACGCGGGTGATGAAGTCGGCGTCCATCCGGTCGCGGTTGCCCTGGAGGCGCAGGTCGCCGTCGGCGAGGGCGACGGACAGGCCGCGTTCGGCTATCTCGCGCAGGATCAGGCGGTGGTTCATCGGGGCTCTCCCTCTGTGAGGGCGGCGACGGCGGTGTCGTCGGCGCGCTCGGCGATGACGGCGGCGAGCTCGTCGAGGGTGCCGCCGTGCAGCAGTTCGTCCATGGACAGGTCCACGTCGAGGGCGTCGAGGATCTGGTACTGGACGGTGACGGCCTGGAGGGAGCCGGCGGCCAGCTGGGTGAGGGTGCGGCCGGCGATCTGCTCGTCGTCCTCCAGGCGCAGGGCGCTGCGGACGATGCCGGTCAGCCACGGGGTGAGGGCGCTCGGGGCGCGGGGTGCGCCGGCGGGCCGGAAGAACACGGCGTCGGCGAGGGTGACGGCGGTGCCGGGCGCGAGGAGTTCGACGGTACGGGGCCACGTGCGCGGGGCTTCGAGGCCGAGGGCGGCCGCCAGCTTGTCGGCGAAGCGGGGCATGACGGGGGCGGCGGCGTGCGCGAGGAGGCGGGCGGCGGCCAGTTCGAGGGCGATGGCGGTGCGGTTCTCGTCCGCCCAGGCCCCGGTGTCGGCGAGGAGGCCTTCGCCGCGGGCGAAGCGGACCGTGTCGCGGACGATGCCGTCGAGTTCGGCGGCGGCCTGGTTGAGGGAGAACGCGTCGTTGTCCAGCGCCCCGGTGACGGCGGTGAGGCGGGCGCCGAGCCGGGCGAGGAACGCGGAGTGCTCGGGCGTCCAGTTCCCGGCGTCGGGGGCGTGGCCGCCGTGGTGCTTGGCGACGCGGGCGCCGAGGTCGTTCAGCCACTGCTGCCAGGTGCCGATGAGGGTGTCGTCGAGGGTGGCCTCGTAGGCGGCGCGCCGGAAGTCGGTGCGCAGGCCTTCGGGGCGGGTGGAGGCGAGGAAGTAGCGGACGGAGTCGACGGTGTCGGGGCTGAGGATCTCCTTGCCCCAGATCGCGTGCCGGCGGCTGGTGGAGAACTTGCTCCCCTCCAGCAGGTAGAACTCGTTGACGTGGTAGTCGATGTCCGGGGTCCAGCCGGGGAAGGCCAGCTTGTAGAGCACGGGGTAGAGGACCGCGTGGTAGAAGCTGTTGTCGTAGCCGAAGAAGTGGACGATCTTCCAGTCCCGGGCGGGGTCGGCGGCCCTCCAGTCGCGGCCGAGGCGGGAGCCCAGTGACTGGATGCCGTGCAGGAAGCCGTAGCTCATCTCCGGCCACACCCAGATGACCTGGCCTTCGGTGGCGTTCTCCTGCGGTTCGACGCCCCAGGTGGAGGGGTGGGTGACGGGGACGTCCAGGGCGGGGCGCCGGAAGAGCCGGTCGGCGAGTTCGCGCAGCCGGGCGGGGACCCGGCCGAGCCGGTGGTGTGCGCGTACGTCGTCGGCGAAGGCGTGCAGCGGGAGGGTCCAGCGGGCGGCGGGGGCGCGGCGGGGCGCCGTGGTGGAGGCGGCGGAGACCGGGTCGGTGAGGTCGGCGACGGTGTTGGGTTCGCCGCACTCCTCGCAGATGTTGCCGGAGGTGGTGGCGCCGCAGCCGGGGCAGCCGCCCTTGACGTCGACTTCGTAGAGGTACTGGCCGCTTTCGGCGTCGTACAGGGCCTCGTGGGCGGTGACGGCGATCCGGCCGGAGTCCACGACGCGGCTGAAGAAGTCCTGGAGGCCCTCGCGGTAGGCGGGGTCCTGGTCGGTGACCGTGTACTGGTCGAGCGGGATGTCCATCAGCCGCAGGGTCTCGGCGATCTCGGCGCTGTAGTGCGCGGCGGTCTCGGCGGGGGTGCGGCCGTCCTTGCGGGCGGCGCCGACGACGTAGCTCTGGTAGTCGTCGCTGCCGGTGAGGTGGTAGGCCTCGGCGCCGGTCATCCGCTGGAAGCGGGTGAAGGCGTCGGCGCCGAGGTAGGGGCCCGAGAGGTGGCCCAGGTGCAGGTCGCCGTTGGGGGTGGGCGGGGTGGAGAAGACGAAGACGGGCCGCTCGCCGAAGCCCTTGCGGGCGGGGTTCGCGGCGGAGGCCAGGGCCCGGTCGCCGTCGCGCCAGTACTGGGTGAAGAAGACGAGGTCGCCTTCCCCGGTGTTGGCCAGGACGTGCGTTTCGAACGGTTCGAAGAGGACGACAGTGCCCGGTTCGGCGGGGTGGCGCTCGCCGCTGTCGAGGACGAACTCGCCGCTGCCGCGGACGATGACGAACAGCTCGGTCTCGTCGTGCTGGTGGCGGTCGGCGGCCCGGCCCGGCGCCACCCGGCCCCAGCCCGCGCCGGTGCCGAGGCCCTCGACGCCGCTCATGTCGATGCCGAAGGCCTGTTCCAGGACGTCGGCGTCATAGCTGGCGATGATCATGTCGTGGCCTTCCGGGGTGAGGCGGGCAGGGAGAGCAGGTCGGCGGTGCGGGCGGCGAGCGCGGGGGCGAGGCGGTACCCGGAGCCGCCGGCGGCGCCCGCGAAGACGGTCCGGCCGTCTTCGGTGAGCGGGGTGACCAGCGGGTGGCCCTGCGGGCCGTACGCGTCGCAGAAGACGCGGCCCGAGTGGCAGCGGTCGACGAGCTGCGGGGCGTAGCGGGTGAGCAGGGCGCGGGCCTCGTCGAGGTGGCCGGCGGTGGGGGCCGGGTCGATGTGGGCGGGGTCGACGTCCCATTCGCGGCAGGTGTAGCTGAACAGCCAGTGGCCGCGGTGGTGCAGGGGCAGCAGGAACGCGTCCTCGTCCTGGAAGACGATCGCCCCGTCGCCGGTCCGCGGGGGGACGTCGATGTGCAGGGCGACGATCTTCTTGACGCGGGCGCCGAGCGGGGCGACGAGCTCGCGCCAGGCGGGGTCGGCGAGCCAGGGCCCGGGGGCCAGGACGACGCGGCCGGCGGTGAGCGCCGCGCCGCCGGTCAGGGTGAGGCGGACGTGGTCCGGGCCGGCGTCGAGGGCGGTGACGGCGACGCCTTCGCGCAAGAGGAGGCGGGGACGCAGCTCGGCGCCGAGCTGCTGGGTGAGGGTGTGGACGTCCGCGTACTGGCAGCCGTCGCCCTGCCAGGCGCCGTATCCGGCGGGCAGCTGCGGGACCGAGGACGGCAGTTCGGTGGTCCGGCGCAGCTTCGCCTCGGGGAGGTAGACCTCGTGCAGCCGCTCCTCGGCGGCCTCGGGGGCGAGGACGGTCATGGGCAGCGGGTGGATGGGCAGGTCGGGGCGCAGGGTGTGGAGGTCGGCGTAGAAGCGTTCGCTCTCGGCGGCCAGGGTGCGCACGGTCTCGGTGGCGCCGCGCGGGAAGTGCAGTCCGGCGGAGCGGCGGCTGGCGCCGGAGCCGATCATGTCGCGGTCGAGGACGGTGACGGTGGCGGCCGGGTCGCGGGCGAGGATCTCGCGGGCGATGAGGACGCCGAGTATCCCCGCGCCGACGACGGCGACGTCGCTGCGGGCCCCGGCGGGGGCGGCGGTGTCCATCAGGCGCTCCACCGTTCCTGCGGTGCGGGCTTGGTGGACCACTCGATGAAGGAGGCGAGCTGCTCGTCGCCGCGTACGCCGCTGATCCGGTCGGCGATGCGCCGGCTGCGCCAGGCGTTGAGGCTGAGGTTGGGGTCGGCGAGGCCGCGCTGGCCGCGCACGCCGTTCTGGACGAAGATCCGCCGGTCCTCGGGGCCGTCCCAGCGGACGGCGTAGTCCTCGTCGACGCGCAGTTCGTCGCCCTCGCGCTCCAGGCGGTCGGCCAGGGGGGAGAGGAAGTCCATGGCGGCGGGCCGGTAGCCGGTGGCCCAGACGACGACGTCGGCGTCGAACTTCTCCACCGATTCGGGTTCGCCGGTGTGGCGGGCGCTGACTTCCCAGCCGGCTACGGGGGCGGGGCTGACGTCGAACACCTCGCGGCCCGGGTGCAGGGCGACCAGGTCCTCGTTGCCCTCCACGAAGCGGTGGACGTAGATGCCCTGGTAGATCTCGCGCAGGGTGGATTCCGAGATGCCGTCGCTGGTCAGGATGTTGCGGGCGTTCAGCGACTGGCGGCGCTCGCGGGGCAGTGCGTAGAAGTAGTCGGCGTGGCTGGGCATGTAGTAGTCGTTGGTGAACGGCGAGTCGTCGATCGGGAAGTAGTTCTGCCGGCGGGAGATCCAGGAGACCCGGCGGGGCAGTTGCCGGCCGGAGCGGGAGATCAGGTCGAGGAAGGCCTCGGCGCCGGACTGGCCCCCGCCGATGACGACGACGCGTTTGCCGCCGAGGTCGTGGGAGGCGTTCAGGTAGTCGGCGACGTGGAACTGGGTGGGACCGAGCCGGCCGGCGCCCTGCGGCGGGACCCAGGGGCGGCTGCCGACGCCGACCACGACGTTGTCGGCGGTGACGGTGCGGCGGTCGGTGTGGACGGTGTAGGTGCCGCGCCGGTCGTCGAAGCCGACTTCCCGGACGTCCTCGCCGAAGGTGATGTTCTCGTTGCGGCGGCTGGCCCACGCCAGGTAGTTGCGGAATTCCAGCCGGGGCACGTCGTCGAACTGGGCGTTGAGGAAGTGGTAGACCCGGCCCTTCTCGTGGAGGTAGGCGAGGAAGGAGAAGGGGCTGGCGGGGTCGGCGAGGCTCACCAGGTCCTTGAACTGGGAGACCTGGAGGGTGGTTCCGGGTATCTGCTGGCCGTCGTGCCAGCTGAAGGATTCCTTGCGGTCGAGGAAGAGATTGGGCATGTCCGGCCTGCAGTGCAGCAGTGACGCCAGACTGAGGTTGGCCGGGCCCACGCCCACTCCCACGCAGCGGAAGTGCGTGGCACCGGGCGGGAAGCTCTCGTGCGCCATGGTCGGAACCTCTCGTTCGAAAGCGTGCGGAAGCGCTGGGAGGCTTCGGAAAGCCTCGGGAAGCGCTGGGAAGCCTTGGGAAAACGGAAACGGTCAGGCGGTCCGGGTCCGGCGGTCGTGTACGGCGATGAGGCCGCAGGCGGTGGCGAGCAGGGAGCAGGCGCCGACCAGTGGCCACACGAGGGAGCCGAACTGGAGGAACAGCCAGGTGCCGGCCATCGGCCCGAGCGCGGAGCCCAGGCCGAACATGAACTGGAAGCTGCCGATGTAGCGCGAGCGCAGGGGCTCGGGTCCCGCGCTCGCCGGGTAGGCGAAGACGGCGGGGCCGCCGAGGATCTCGCCCAGCGACCAGACGAGCGTGCCGATGACGACGGCGGCCG
This sequence comes from Streptomyces sp. NBC_00667, assembly GCF_036226825.1. Taxonomy (NCBI): domain Bacteria; kingdom Bacillati; phylum Actinomycetota; class Actinomycetes; order Kitasatosporales; family Streptomycetaceae; genus Streptomyces; species Streptomyces sp. NBC_00667. The sequence goes on along the minus strand of NZ_CP109023.1, from coordinate 321,889 downwards.
GGCCGATGGGCAGTCCGTAGCAGGCGACTCCGGCGCCGACGAGGGCGAAGCCGAGACCGACGGTGATCTTGAGCGGCCAGCGCTGGGAGACCTTGGTGACCAGCAGCTCGAAGGCGATGACGATGAGGCCGTTGAGCGCGACGGCGAAGGTGTACCAGAAGAGCGCCATGCCGGCGTCCTTCATGTACAGCGGGAGGGTGGAGAGGTACTGGGTGTAGACGGCGGCGTGGCAGAAGGCGGCGGTCAGGTAGAGCAGGTAGCGGCGGTCGCGCAGGACGGCCGCGTAGCCGCCGCGGGCGCCGGTGGGGACGGGAGCGGCCGCGGGGTGCCGGGCGGCCTTGGCGGGGAGGGTGGCACGGGCGACGAGGGCGTAGGCGAGCGCGATGACGGCCTCGCCCCAGAAGAGGAGGGTGTACGAGTGCCCGCCCGCGTTGTAGAGCGCGTAGCCCAGCAGCGGGGCGGCGGTCGCGCCGACGTTGAGGCCGAAGCGGTACATCGCGAAGATCATGATCTGCCGGTCGCCGTCGGTCTGGTCGGCCAGCAAGGTGGCGGAGGCCGGCCGGAACAGCTGGGCGCCCATGCTGACCAGGGCGATCGCGCCGAGCAGCAGGGTGAAGTCGGGCAGGTAGAGCAGGGCGGCGGTCAGCACGGCCGTGCTGCTCATGGACACGACGGTGGCGTGACGGATGCCGAGCCGGTCGGCGAGGGTGCCGCCGACGAGGGAGCCGGCGACGGCGCCCGCCCCGTAGACGCCGAGGGCGATGACGGTGCGGGCCTCGGAGTGGCCGGCGTCGGTGAGGAAGAGGACGAGGAAGAGCTGCAGGAAACCGCTGAGACGGTTGACGAGCACCCCGGCCAGTACGGTTTTGACGGCGGGCGTGGACTCCTTGAAGGTGTCCCATACGGCGGCGCGTCCGGCGCTCGTCGCGGCGCCCGGCCGGGTCTGCGGTTCGGCCACCGCGTCGGCCGCCGGGTCAGCCGTTGCTGCTGGTCTGATGTCAGTGCTCACCGTCGGCCTCCGGGTCGGTGGTGACCGTGACGGCGCCGCGGACGCGCCGCTCCAGCTCGTCCAGTCCCTGCGGGGTGGGCGCGTCGATCAGGAAGGTCACCGCCCGGTCGTCGGAGCTGGCGAGCGGCCCCAGCCGCGCCCCGGCCTCCTTGAGGACGAACAGGGCGCGCAGCGTGGCCGGGTCGTCCTTCGCGCCGGGCGCGAGTTCGGGCCACATGCCGGACTCGCCGACCCACAGCGGCCGCACCCCCGGCCAGTCGAGGGTGACGCCGGCGAGCGGGCCCGTGCCGTGCTCCAGGTACACCTGGCGGGCGAAGCGGGTCGGGGCCGGGTAGGAGGCCGGTTCACCGAGCGCGATCCGGATGATCTCCGGTTCCATCGGCTGCCCGGTGGCGAGGTGGTAGAGGGCGAGCAGACCGTCGCCGGGGGTGCGGGCGGCGACCTCCATCAGGTACGGGCGGCCGTCGTCGCCGGTGCGCCACTCGGCGTGGGCGATGCCGTCGCGGAAGCCCAGCGCTTCGAGCATCCGGCGGTTGGCGTCGAGCAGGGCCGCGTCGGCCTCCGCACGGGCATTGGGGACGGAGTGGGCGAGTTCCACGAAGGTCTGCGCCCCGGACTCGGTGGTCTCCTTGCGGGTCACCGAGGTGAAGACGGGCCGGCCGTGCTGGACCAGGGACTCCACGGAGTACTCCTGGCCGGTGACCTTCTGCTCGATCAGTACCGTCTCGTGGTCCGGGTAGGACGTCAGCAGCTCGCGCAGGGCCGCCTCGTCGCCGACCGCCACGACCCCGGAACTGGAGTGGCGGGTGGCCGGTTTGACGACGACCGGGTACCCGAGGGCGGTCAGGTCGGCGTCCTCGCGGCCGCCGGGCGGCACCACCAGGGAGGCCGGGCTGTACTCCTCCAGGTACCAGCGCTGGAGGTACTTGCTGCGGCAGACCCGGGTGGCGCGCAGTCCGGGGCCCGGCAGGCCCAGCGCGTCGCACAGCAGCCCGGTCTGCTCGACGAGGGTCTCGCCGACCGCGTAGGCGCCGCGCACGGTGTAGCGGCCGCGCCAGTGGCGTGCCCGGGCGACGAACCCGGGGGTGTACGAGCCCTCCTGGTCCAGGGAGCCGTCGACGTAGGCGATGTCGTCGATGAGGTGGGCCGGGTGCTCGGGGTCCTTGCGGGCCGTCTCGGCGGCGTCCCGGTGGCGCTCGTCCGTGACGAGCAGGATCCGGAGGTTGCGGGCGGCGAGTTCCTCCAGGTAGCGGGGGTTGCGGCAGACGACCCGGAAGGCGCCGGTGAGGACGAAGGCTTCGGGCGGGCTGGCGTGGGTCATGCCGTGGCTCCTGACGGGTTGCTGGAGGGGTACGCGTCGGCGGCCGGGGCGGGGCTCTCCTCGTACGTTCCGGCCAGGCCCCGGGCGGCGAGGAAGGAGAGCCAGCGGGCGGTCTCGCCGGGCGTTTCGGCGGCCCGGGCCAGACCGGCCGGCAGGGCGCCGGCCAGGATGCGGGTCACTCCGTAGGCGACGGGCAGGGAGACGCAGCGGGCCATCGCGGACTCGGCCGCGTCGCCGGTGACGTCGAGGAGGTGGGAGCCGCGCCAGTGGGCGCCGTCGGCGGTGCGCAGTTCCAGGGCGACGGAGAGGACGACGCGGTCGCGGTCATCGGCGGTGGTGGGGTGGCGGGCGGCGAGTTCGGCGGCCAGGGCGCGTACGGCGGCCAGGTCCCCGCCGGCGACGGTTTCGAAGACCTCCTTCCAGGCGGTGCGCCAGCCCGCGTTGCGCAGGGTGCCGCGGACGAAGGTGTCGAGCTTCCAGTGGGCGGGGATGCCGTACTGGGTGACGAAGGGGAGGCTGTCGCGGTTGGGGTAGACCTCGAAGTCCTCCCCTGCGAGGGTCCGGGTGCGGGTGGCCTCCCAGGGGCGGGGGACGGTCACCTCGGCGCCGGCCTCGATGTGCCGGGCCGGGGAGCCGAGGGCGGCGAGCACCCCGTACGGGGCCCAGCTGAAGCGGTAGCGGAAGGCGTTGGGGACCGCCGGGACACCGCCGCAGTAGGAGGTGAACCGGGCGGTCGCGGGTATCTCGCCGAGCGCCTCGCGGGCCCGGGCGACCAGGTCGTGGGCCATCAGGTGGTCGATGCCGGGGTCGAGTCCGGCCTCGGTGAGGACGACCGTACGGGCCTCCTCGCCGGCTTCGGCGGCGAGTTCGGCGAGCTCCGGCGAGACGTAGCTGGTGCAGGCGAAGTGGGCGCCGCGTTCGATGGCCAGCCGCAGCAGCGGGGCGTGCTCGGCGGCCGGGAGCATGGAGACGATGACGTCGCCCGGGCCCGCCTCGGCCGCGAGGGCGGCCGGGGCGGAGGGGGCGAGGGCGCGGACTTCGGCGCGGCCGGTGAGGCCGAGCGCGGCCAGTCGGGCGGCGGCGCGCTCGGCGGTGCGGTCCCACAGGACGACGCGGGGGGCGCTCTCGCAGACGAGGGCGAGTCCGGAGCGTCCGGTGGACAGGCCGGTGCCTATCCAGTGGACGGTGCCGGAGGCGGGTATGGCGGGCCGGTCAGCGGACATGGTGGGTCTCCTGGGCCTGGACGGCCGTCTCGAAGGTGTGCAGGGCGCGGGGCCAGACGCCGTCCCACTCGGTCAGGCGCAGCAGGTGCGGGGCGAGTTCGGCGGAGAAGGCGGTGCTGGCCTCGACGGGGAGGAGGGAGGGCAGGTTGTCGATGGCGATCAGGTCGAAGCGGGGGGTGTCGGGGCGCAGGGTCCGGACGGGCTCGTCCCAGGTGGTGGTCTCGTCGTAGACGGGCAGCACGTTGTGTGCGGAGGTGACGTCGCAGGTGACGTCGGAGACGAGGGTCAGGCGCCGGGTGGTGTCGTCGAGGTCGGTCTTGGTGAGGAACGGCGGGACCGGGTCGGTGGTGAGGACGGTGTTGACGAGGAGGTCGTGACCGAGGAGCGCGGCGCGGTCGAGCCGGCGGGTCTCGGCGAGGTCCCAGCGGGTGGGGGTGAGGCCGGCCGTGGTCAGGGCGTCGCAGGCGCCCCGGCCGCTGCGGCCGAGGGCGCCGATGACCAGGGCGGTGCTCGCGTCCTCGGCCTCGGTGGCTTCGAGGAGGGCGTCCAGGGTGGCCCGGTCCGTGGGGCGCAGGGGGGTGGTCAGCTGCCCGCGCCGGTGCAGGACGGCGAGGGCCGCCCCGACGTACCCGGCCCAGTAGCCGAAGGCGGCGACGCGGCGGCCGCGGTCGTCGGTGAGGTACTCCATGTCGAGGAGGGCGCCGCCGCCGGCGGTGAAGCGGGAGAGCAGTGCGCCCGCGCCGGCCTGGCCCTTGTAGGCGTGGCCGAAGTAGACGTGCCGGTGGCGCAGCGGGGTGCGGTCGTCGGGGAGTTCCTTGAGCCCGAGGACGTAGGCGTCGTCGGGGGCCAGTTCGTGCCAGGAGTCGGTGGGGGCGCTCTCACAGCCGGCGGCGATGTAGTCGGCGAGGGGGAACACGCGCTGGTCGCAGGCTTCGACGGTGATGCGCAGGCCTTGGGCGACGAGGTGGGCGGCGTCGTCCGGGGTGAGCGGCGCGCGGCGTTCGGTGGGGCGGGACTCGTGCCGCATCCAGAGGTGAATACTGTCCGACATCTTACGATTTGTCCTATCGGGAGGCATGGGGGTGGGAGGCCCCCGGCCATCGCTCTGTGACGGGGGTGCGCGGTGACGGGGGTCGCGGTCCGGTGCGTGGGGTGGCGGCGGGCTCAGATCAGCGGGATGCGGGCGTTCGCCAGGGGGCGGTAGGCCGGGTTCGAGGGGAAGGTGGACGGGGCAAAGCCTGCCGCGAGGAGTTCGGTGACGACGGCCGTGGCGAGGGCCACGGCGAGCGTTTCGCCCGGGCAGCGGTGGGCCGATGCGCCGAAGGTGAAGACCGCCGGATTCACCCGGCCGGGGTGCAGCGCGTGGGGGTCCGGGTTGACGGCGGGGTCCCGGTTGGCGGCGGCGAGGACGACCAGCACCTGCTGGCCCGGCTCGACCTTGGAGTCGGCGTGGACGAAGGGCTCGGCGGCGAAGCGGCGGGTGTTCTGGATCGGGGCGTCGTAGCGGACCACTTCGCGCACCAGCGCCTCGATGCCGCCGTCGCCCGCGGGGGCCGCCGGGGCCGCTCCCCGGGCGAGGGCGACCAGGGTGTTGCCGATCAGGCCCGCGGTGGCGTCGTAGGTCTGTGACAGGAACCCGACCGCGTTGGAGAGCAGCGGCGCCGAGTGCGGCCATGACGCCCGGTCGGCGGCGCGGACCAGCTCGGCGAGGAGCCCGTCGCCCCGCGCCGTCAGACCCGGTGCCAGCAGCTCGCGCAGCCGGGCCGCCGCGGTCGCCGCGGCCTGCTGCTGCGCAGGGGTCGCGGTGGCGGGGATGCACTGGACGAAGTCGCCGATGGCCCGGGCCGCCTCCTGCCCGGCGCCGTCCGTCAGGCCGCTGAGCGCGGCGACGACGCGGGCGGGGACGGAGAACATCAGTTCCTCGTGGGGGACGTCGCCGCCCGCCGCGAGAACCTCCCGGGTGAACTCGGCGGCCAGGCGGGCCGCGTGGCCGGTGTCGGCACGGGCCAGGGCGTCGGCCACCACCGTCTTGAGCCGGGCCTGCGTGGGGCCGTCGGTCATGCGCACCAGGTCGCCGAAGACCTCGCCCGCCGCCGTCCCGCCGATCCCGGCCGGGACCGGCTCGGCCGGCGGCCGCACCCGCAGCGCGTCGCTGCCCAGCACCGCGCGCACGGCGGCCGCGTCGGCGGCGACCCAGACCCCGAGCGCCTCGTCGTAGGCGAAGGGGCGCTCGGCCACCAGGCGCGCGTAGAAGGGGTAGGGGTCCGGGAGGCGGACCGCCTCGATCGGTGTGGTGGTGGTGCTGGTCACGTCCTGCTCCTTGCCGGGGTGAACACGTACGGGTCAGGCTGCCGCTCGGGCCGCGCGGCGCATGTCGAGCGAGCCCGCGATGGCCATCCGCAGCACCTCCGAGGTGCCCTCGTAGATGCGCAGCGACCGGATCTGCCGGTACAGCCGCTCGGTGACGCCGCCCTGGACGATGCCGGCCGCGCCGAGCAGCTGCACGGCGGAGTCCACCACGCCCTGCGCGGTCTCGGTGGCGTGGACCTTGGCGATGTTGGAGTGCCGGGCGAAGCGGCGGCTGCCCCGGTCCGTCTCCCATGCGGCCCGCGCCACCAGCAGGGACGCCGCGGCCAGTTGCACCTCCATGTCGGCCAGGGAGGCCTTGACGAGCTGGAGGTCGAACAGGGTCTGCCCGTAGGCCTCCCGCTGCCGGGTGTGCGCGAGGGCCGTGTCGAAGGCGCGGCGGGCGAAGCCGAGGGCGGCCGCGCCGACGGTGGTGCGGAAGCGTTCCAGCAGGTCCACGGCGATCACGAACCCCCGTCCGGGCCGGCCCAGTACCGCGTCGGCGGGCACCCGGCAGTCCTCGAAAGACAGGTGGGCGAAGGAGCGCGGGGCGATCGCGTCGATCCGTTCGGCCCGCAGCCCCGGGGTGGCGGCCGGGACGAGGAAGGCGGTGAGCCCGAGCGCTCCGGGTCCCGGGCCGGTGCGGGCGATGACGACGAACAGGTCGGCGATGGTGCCGTTGGCGATCCAGGCCTTGCGCCCGTTCAGCACGTACGAGCCGTCCGCCGCGTCCCGCACTGCCTCCAGGCCCACGGAGGCGACGTCCGAACCGGCTTCCCGCTCGGAGACGGCGAAGGCGCCGATGGTCGTCCCGGCGGCCATCCCCGGCAGGTGGCGACGCTGTTGTGCCTCGCTGCCGAAGCGCAGCAGGGGCGTCGCGGACAGGGCCTGGATGGAGTACGCGAAGTCGGCCAGGTCCTCGGCGTAGGCGAGGGCCTCGCGGCGCAGGCACAGGGCGCGCAGGTCCTCGGCCGCGCCCGCGGCGGGGTCGAGCGCGGCCAGCCAGCCCGCGTCGCCGAGGGTGCGCACCAGCCTGCGGCCGGCGGTGTCGGGGTCCAGGGCGCCCACCTCCTCCCACAGGACCCGGTTGCTGTCGCACCAGGTCCCCGCGGTCCCGGCGAGCCGGCGGTGGCCGTCGTCGTAGAAGGGGAGGTCGAGGACCTCGGGGTCGAAACTCGTCGTCAGTTCCACGGCGGGGCTCCTCAGATGACCAGGTCGGCGGCGGCCGGGGCGGTGGTGACGGGACCGGCCTGCGCCGAGCGCACCCGCTTGACCAGGGCGTGTTCGACGAAGTAGGCGAAGGAGGCATAGCCGCGCCAGATGCGGCGCCATTCGCGCTGGACGGCTTCCTCGCCGGAGGCCCGGCGTACGTCGTCCAGGTAGGCGACGACGATCTCCGCCGACTGGCGGGCGTGGCCCGCCGAGAAGTTGTCGATCGACAGGTGCGCTTCCTCGTAGGAGATGTCGAAGCCGTGGCTGCGCAGCTTCTGGATCTCGTGCAGGCGCATCGCGCCGAGGCCGAACATCTCGATGCCCAGGTTGTAGCCGAGGATCTCGTTGTAGAGGGTGTCGGGGAAGAGCGACAGGCAGACCTGGTGGACGGAGAAGCCGTACAGGTGGTCGGGGAGGTCCCCCTGGTCCAGGAAGGCGTCCTGGCGGATGTGCGGCAGGTCCATGTCCATGCTGGCGAGGACCTTGTGGATGATCGTGATGTGGTTCTTCGCCATGTCGCCGCGGCCCATCTCGTCGGCGTAGATGGAGAAGAGCATGTCGTCGCTGCGCCGGGCCCGGCGGCCGAGGTTGGCGATGCGGTGGGCCCAGGTGCCGTCGATGAGGCTGCCGAGGGCGTACGTCGACTGCTCGAAGACGACCTGGTCGCGGTCCGGGATCTCGGTGAGCGGCTCGTACGGGTCCACGAGCTTGTCCCAGTAGATCCGCTCGACGCGTTCCAGCAGGGCTTCGGGCGTGTAGTCGAAGTACTCGGCGTCGGTCAGCAGGCCGCCGGCGCCGTGGGTGAAGAGCAGTTCGGCTTCGGTGAGGCCGGCCTCGGCGCGGGCCCGGGCCAGGGGCAGGACGTGGGGGTAGCGCTCGAAATTGACGATCCGGTGGAAGAAGGTGCGCTCGTCCGGGGCCGGGCCGGGCTCGCGCGGTACCAGGTCCGCGGGGCGGGCCGCGGCGAGGCGGACGGTCCAGGCGCGGGCGGCGGCGTCGCCGGCGGTGGCGGGGCCGCTGGGCGGCCCGGCGGGCTCCCCGGCAGCGATGGAACGGGTCCAGGCGGTGAAGACGGCTGCTTCGCGCTCGTCGAAGATGCCGAACATGGGGCCGCCGAACTTGATGGACTTGAGGAAGCGGCAGGGGCCGCCGTCGCGGGCGGGCCGGACCTGGCGGGAGGTGCGGAACTCGGCGACGAAGGCGGCCGCGTCGAGGTGTTCGTCGTCCAGCCAGTCGGTGAGCTTGCGGGTGCCCAGGCGCACGGCGCGGTGCTGGCGGCCGGCGTGCGGGGCGTGCCGGGCGACGATCGCGGCGACCTGGTCGTCCAGGGACAGGCCCTCCTGCCAGCGGGCCAGTTCGGTCAGGGCGGCGGTGTGTTCGCGCTCCAGGCGCACCATGAGGCGTACGGCCGCCAGTGCGCGGCGGCGGTCCTCGGGCCCGGTCGGGGACTGCGCGGTGAAGGCGAGGTACTCGGCCAGCAGGGGCCGTACGTCGCTCTCCGCGAGCACCGGCTCGCCGCCGAGCAGGAGTTCGTCGACGCCGAGGGCGTGGGCGGCGTAGTGGACGCCGACCACCTCGGGGAGGAAGGCGGCGGGCAGGCGGGACAGGGCCACGCGGAAGGCGGCGTGCAGGGCGGTGACCGGGCGGGCCCCGGCGTCGCGCAGGAAGCCTGCGGCCTCCACCTCGGGGAGGTACACGCCCTGCCCGGCCAGGGCGCGGCGCCGGCGGGCGGGCTGGCCGGCCTCGGCGGTGCCCTCGCCTTGGAGCAGCCAGTGCTGGCCGAAGAGGCGGCCGACGATTTCGGCGGGCTGGGTGGCGGCCTGGGAGACGGTGTCCAGCCAGCAGGCGCCGGTGAGGGCGAGGGGGGCGCGCTGGCGCAGGACGGCGGCCCGGATCCCGGGGTCGTCGTGCTCGCGCAGGGGGACGAGGGCGGCGGCGAGTTCGGCGCGGGCGGCCAGTACGTGGACGGCGACGGCGTCGGCGTCGGCGTCGGCGTCACCGGGCCCGCCTTCGCCCTCCTCCGTCGCCAGGAACGCGGTGAGGACCCGGCGGGCGGCGATGAGAGCGCTCTCGCTCTCCTGGTCGGCGAGCAGGCGCGCGAAGAGCTCCGCGGGCGGGGCGGCGGTGATCCGTTCGGCCTCGGCGAGGGCGGCGGGACTCGCCTCGACGGGCCCGGCGGGCAGCGAGGTCGTGAGGTCGGGCAGCGGGAACGCCGGGGCGGGGCGGGTGCGGGCGCTGTCGTAGGAGGGCGCGGTGGTCATCTTCAGTTCTCCCCCCGGTCCGGGGTGGCGGGCGCGGACTTGCGCAGCAGGACGGCGACGCGGGAGCCGGGGACGCTGGAGGCCAGCAGGTAGTGGCCGCCGGGGCGCAGCGCTCCGGCGGCGGCGCGGTCCACGAGGTTGATCAGCGGGTCGGCGGCGAAGCAGTGGCCGAAGCGGGTGATGTTGTCGAGGTGGAGCTGCTGCCGGGTGAAGCCGGCCTGGCGTTCCTTGAGGGCGATCAGCGGCTTGAAGAGGTTGGGGTGCAGCAGGCCGTCGATCTCGTCGAGCTTCATCCCGGCGGCGTCGAGGATGCGCCGGTTGACGGTGCGGGCCAGCTCGGAGCTGATCTCGTGGGACCAGTCGAGGGAGGCGGGGTCCTGGGCGGTGGCGCCGGCGATGATCTCGTAGGCGTCGGCGCCGAGGGGTTCGGCGGAGATGAGGCAGGCGGCGGAACCGTCGCTGAACAGGGCGAAGTTCTCCATGCGGACGGACTCGTCGGTGACCCGGTCGGTGGTGACGACCAGGACCCGGCGGTGGGTTCCGGCGGCGACGAGGGCGTGGGCGGTGCGGATGCCCGTCAGGAGGTTGGTGCAGCGGTTCAGGGTGAGGCCGGTGACGGCGGCGTCGACCAGGCCGATGCCGCTCATCACCTTCTCCACGAAGCCGCCGTGGGTGCGCGGGCCGCCGGGGAAGCGGGTGGAGCACAGGATCAGGCAGTCGATGCCGGCCGGGTCGGCGCCCGCGGCCCCTACGGTCGCGCGGGCGCTCTCGACGGCGAGGGCCTCCAGGCTCTTGGCGGTCCTGCGGATGCTGCCCCAGCCCCACAGTTCGGCCCGTGGCGCCATCTTGAACTGGCGGGCCCGTTCGGTCAGGTTGCCGATGCTCGTGTGGTCGGCCACCTGTTCGCCGAGCACGTAGCGCGGCGCGGACAGGTGGACCGCGGGCAGGTGCGCGGGCGGGAGGACCGCGGGTATGGCTGCGGAAGGAAGGCTCACGGTGCCGGATCGCTCTCTCGGTCGTCGGACGGGGCGGTCGGGGCGGGGGCGGCCAGCAGGGCGTTGGCCTCGGCGTACGGGAGTGCGTCGGCGCCGAAGCCGAAGGTGCCGTGCTCGCTGATCTCGCGGGCGGCGCGGGTCAGGGCGCCGAGCGCGGCGCGGGACAGGGCGGAGCCGGTGCTGATCCGGCGTACGCCGAGGGCCGCGAGGTCGGCGACGGACAGCGGCAGCGCCCCGCCCATCAGGACGTTGACGGGGCGGGAGACGGAGGAGCAGACGGCGCGGATGGCGGCGGCGTCGGGCAGGGCGGGGGCGTAGAGCACGTCGGCGCCGGCGGCCTCGTAGGCCTGGAGGCGGCGGATGGTGTCTTCGAGGTCGGGCCGGCCCTGGAAGAAGTTCTCGGCGCGGGCGGTGACGGTGAAGGGGAAGTCGAGCCGCTTCGCCGCTTCGACGGCCGCTTCGACGCGCTCCACCGCTTCGCCGAGGGGGCGTACGGGGTCCTCGTCCCGGCCGGTGGAGTCCTCGATGGAGCCGCCGACCAGGCCGGCGGCGGCGGCCAGGGCGATGGTCTCGGCGATGTCCTCGGGGCGCTCGCCGAAACCGCTCTCCAGGTCGGCGGTGACGGGCAGGCCCGTGGCGTCGACGATCGCGGCGGCGTTGGCGAGGAGTTCGGCGCGGGTGACCTGGTTGGCCCCGTCGGGGCGGCCGAGGCTGTGGGCGAGTCCGGCGCCGGTGGTGGCGAGGGCGGCGAAGCCGAAGGAGGCGAGGATGCGGGCGGTTCCGGCGTCCCAGGGGTTGGGGACGACGAAGGGGCCGGGTCCGGCGTGCAGGTCGCGGAAGGCGACGGCGCGGCCGTACTGGGACCGGGCGTGCGGGGCGGTGGGCTGCTGGGCGGCGGGCTGCTGGGCGGCGGTGCTGTGGTTCACGGTGTCCTCGCTGGTGCGTGCGTCGGCCGGCGGTCAGATCAGCTCAACGTACTCATCGCGGGCGGGCGCCACGGCCTCGTGGCGGGCGGCGCGGGCCAGCGGGCGCAGTACGTCGGTGACGGTGTGGGGCCGGTCCTCGAAGTAGAAGTGGCCCCCGTCGGCCCAGTGGCGGGCCGGCTCCCCCGGGCATTCGCGGGCCCAGGGCGCGAGGGAGGCGGTGGTGACGTGCGGGTCGTCGATGCCGTTGAGCAGGGTCAGCGGCACGCGCAGCGGCGCGGCGGGGCGGTACTCGTACGCGGCGACCATCGTGAAGTCGGCCTTGAGGTGGGGCAGGAGGAGTTCCTGCACGGCTTCGTCCTGGAGCACCTCGGGCGGCAGCCCTCCGAAGAAGCCGACGGCCTCGGTGAACCGGCGGCCCTCCAGCCGTGCCGCCTCGACCACGCGGGGGGTGGGCAGCAGGGAGGGGGCGGAGCAGCCGGAGGCGACGAGGGCGGCGAGGCCGGGCACTCCGTCGAGGCGGCGGGCGACCTCGAAGGCGAGGGCCGCGCCGAAGCTGTGGCCGAAGAGGACGAAGGGCCGGCCGGGGGCCGTGTCGAGGGCGATGGCGTGGGCGGCGCCGTCGGCGAGTTCCGCGACGGTGGCGGGGGCGGGCTCGCGGAAGCGGTGGCCCCTGCCCGGCGGGCACACGGCGAGGACGCGGGCGTCGTCGCCCATGCCGTCCTGCCAGTCCAGGAAGGTGCGGGGGTTGCCGCCGGCGTGCGGGAAGCAGTAGACGCGGGTGCGGTCGTCGGTACCGGTATCGCTGGGGTCGGCGCCGGGGGCGGTCTCGGAGGTCAGGAACCAGGGGGACGCAGCCACGAAGATCAGCCATTCCTTTGCCGGTCGGGCGGGGGCGGGAGGGGAAGAAGTGCAGGACGGGTGGTGGCGGTCGGTCAGTTCCAGCCAACGTCGGCCGGGTTGAGCGGCTGGGGGGCGGGGGTGGTACCGGGCTGCGGGTTGTTCCAGCCGACGTCACCGGCGCCGTCCGCGAGGACGTGGGGGTCCGTGTGGTTCCAGCCGACATCGCCGAGGCGCAGGTGGGTGCCGGATCCGTCGGACAGGGCGCCCTGGGCGATGCCGGTGACCGCGGTACCCAGCGCGAAGGCGAGTCCGGCGGCGGCCAGAACCACTCGTCCGCGGATTCCGGAAACGCGGACGTCCCCACGAGCAACCCTCTGGTTCTTCGTCATTTTCCCCAGTCCCCTCGGTCGTTTTCGCCTTGGCCATTCGAGAAACGGAAGTCCGAATCCGGTGTGCGGCTGCGGTGCTCCGCCGTTCGCCTTCTCGGTGTTCGTTCCTGCGGTGAGACCAAATCTCCTCTGCCGGGAGATCCCGAGGTAGACCTACGATGGCTCCTGTTTCCGCATTGCGGGAACCTACGGGGTCTCAATCACCCCAGACACCCGCACATCGGACAGACAGGGGTGGCCTGTGGACGTGGTGAAATACGTCGAATCAGGACAGAACGGAGCATCGGAGGAGCCTCGTGCGCCCGCGGGGGAGGAACCGCAGGCATTCTTGCGAGAACTCGCAACGCACCTCGGCCTGCTGGCGGAGGAAGCCGCACAGCAGGCCACGCGCGCGGAGGCACTGCCGGAGATCGAGGCCGGCCCGGAGGAGCAGGTCGTGGGCCCCGGAGTGCGCTACCTGCACGGTCTGGGCAGCATCTCCACCGCGATCAACGAGGCGCTCGGCGCGGTGCGCAGGGAAATCCTGACCGCCCAGCCGGACGGGGCCCGGCCGAGCGCGGTATTGAAGGAAGCACTGGAATCCGTACGCCGGCACATCGCGGCCGGCATATCCATGCGGACGCTGTACCAGCACACCACGCGTTTTGACGAGGCGACGAAGGACTACGTGCGCACGGTCACCGAATACGGGGCCCAAGTGCGGACCCTGGAGGAATTCTTCGACCGGCTCATCATCGTGGACGACGTCGCCTTCATCTCGGCGAACGAGGAACGCACGACCGCGATATCCATCACCGAACCCACCATCATCCGTTTCCTGCGCGACACTTTCGACAAGGCCTGGGACCGGGCCAAGCCCTTTCCGTTCGTTCCGCTGCACGCGGCGAAGGCGGCCGACGAGGTGGTCCCGGCCATCCGGGAGTCCATCAGCAGACTGCTCGTGGAAGGTTATTCGGACAAGGCGATCGCCCGCCGGATCGGCATCAGCGAACGCTCCCTCCAGGCACACATCGCGGCCATCAAGCAGGAACTGGGAGCGCTCAACCGATTACAGCTCGGCTATCTGCTGGGGCGCAACGAGACCACTTACGTTCTGTAACGCGGGCGGGGCGGCACGCGCGGCACCGGGACGGCCGGACAGGGTCCTGGCCAGAGGAAACCGAGGGAACGGTTTTGCCCACGGCGTTTTACGGCAGTACCGGCAAGGGACGGGAAAGTCCGGATGACGACCACGGCCCGAGAGTGCGGGAGACCGGCTCAAGCGGTACTACGGCGGCATTCGAGCGGTTCTCCAGTGCAATACGAAGTGCTGCGGCGCAACGCGAAGAAGGGGCTGCCGCGATCCGGGAAGGGAATCGGATCGCGGCAGCCCCTTCGGGTTCGCCGGGCGGTGTGCCGGGCGGTGTCCCGGGCTGCTCTCAGCCGGACTTGCGGCGGAAGCTGCGGTTCTGACCGTTGGGTCCGTTGTACCCCTTGAGCTTCAGCCGGCCCTCGTGCTGGGCCTGCTGCGACATGGCGGTGCGTGCCTTGCGCTCCAGAGCCTCGCGGAACTTGCGCTTGCCGTCGTTCTCGGCGGCGTTGTTTTCCGGCGTATCAGTCATGCGTTACCTCCTGAGCAATTCCAGAGCTGCTTTAGTCTGACACCCGAGCGGATGTGCGGCGAACCTCTTTTCCCGCTGGGGGAAAGAATTGCGCCACCCGCCCGGGTCTTGCTCCGGCCCTTTCGGCCGGCGCCCCGTCCGCCTCCGGGGAAACCGGCCTCCGGGCCGATTTCCCCGGCGAATACGGGGAGTCATCGGGGCGCTCAGGCCACGTAGTCCGCGAGCTCCGCGGCCAGGGCGGCGTCCACGTTGGCGCGCAGGTGGGTGCCGGTCTCGCCGTGGCTCTCGGCGAGGATCTCGCCGTCCGCGTGGATCCGTGCGACCAGGTGGCCCTCGGTGTACGGGATGACCACCTCCACCTGCGTCTCGGGGCGGGGCAGTTCCGCCTCGATGCGGGCCAGCAGCGCGGGGATGCCCTCCCCGGTGCGGGCGGAGACGGCCACCGCCCCCGGCTCGGCCGCCAGCAGCCGCTCCAGGGCCTCGGGGCTCGCGGCGTCGGTCTTGTTGACCACGATGACCTCGGGCACGCCCGCGCCGCCGACCTCGCCGACGACGGCGCGCACGGCCTCGATCTGGGACTCGGGATCCGGGTGGGAGCCGTCCACGACGTGCAGGATGAGGTCCGCCTCGGCGACCTCCTCCAGGGTGGAGCGGAACGCGTCGACGAGCTGGTGCGGCAGGTGCCGCACGAAGCCGACCGTGTCGGCGAGGGTGTAGGCCCGTCCGGCCGGGGTCTCGCAGCGGCGCACCGTGGGGTCCAGCGTGGCGAACAGGGCGTTCTGTACGTGTACTTCGGCCCCGGTGAGGCGGTTGAGCAGCGAGGACTTGCCCGCGTTGGTGTAGCCGGCGATGGCCACCGACGGGACCTTGTTGCGGCGGCGCTCCTGGCGCTTGAGGTCGCGGGCGGTCTTCATCTCGTCGATCTCGCGCCGCATCCTGGCCATCTTGTCGCGCAGCCGGCGCCGGTCCGTCTCGATCTTGGTCTCGCCGGGGCCGCGGGTGGCCATGCCGCCACCGCCCGCTCCGCCGCCGCCCATCTGCCGGGACAGCGAGGCGCCCCAGCCGCGCAGCCGCGGCAGCATGTACTGCATCTGCGCGAGCGCGACCTGGGCCTTGCCCTCGCGGGAGGTGGCGCGCTGGGCGAAGATGTCGAGGATCAGGGCGGTCCGGTCCACGACCTTGACCTTGACGAACTCCTCCAGCCGCACGAGCTGGGCCGGGCTCAGCTCGCCGTCGCACACGACCGTGTCGGCGCCGCTCTCGGCGACGATGTCGCGCAGCTCCTTCGCCTTGCCCGAGCCGATGTACGTCGCCGGGTCGGGCTTGTCGCGGCGCTGGATCACACCGTCGAGCACCAGGGCCCCGGCGGTCTCGGCGAGTGCGGCGAGCTCGGCCAGCGAGCTCTCGGCCTCCGCGACCGTGCCGGAGGTCCACACGCCGACCAGCACCACCCGCTCCAGGCGGACCTGGCGCTGCTCGACCTCGACGACGTCCCGCAGTTCCGTGGACAGGGCGGCGACGTGGCGCAGCCCGGTGTCCTCACCGGCGTTGATCGCGGCGGCGGTCCCGATCGGGTTCCCGGTGGTCCTGGGCTGCTCTGTTGCGGTCATGCGCTTCCTCTCAGAGGGGGGTGGGTGGTGGGTCACTGGGTGAGGCGGCCGGTGAGGCGGATGTCCGCCGAGGAGGAGCCGACGGAGACCGCGCGGGGGCCGGGCGCGTTCTGCCAGGCGTGCCGCTGGGTGTTCCAGTACTGGAGCTGGCGCGCGTCGACGGGGACGGTGACGCGCTTCTCCTCGCCGGGTTCCAGGGCGACCTTCGTGTAGCCGGCCAGTTTCTTGACGGCCTGTGGGGCGGTGACGAGGCCGCTGGGGCCGAGGTAGACCTGGACGGCTTCCTTGCCGGCGACGGGGCCGCTGTTGCGCACGCTCACGCGGACGGCGGCGCCGGTGGCGGTGCGTTCCACGGCGAGGTCGCGGTAGTCGAAGGTGGTGTAGGACAGGCCGTGGCCGAAGGGGAACAGCGGGGTGACGCCCTGCTGGTCGTACCAGCGGTAGCCGACGTGGATGCCTTCGCTGTACTCCTGCTTGCCGTCGACTCCGGGGAAGCGCTTGGGGTTCCCGGCCATCGGCTGGGCGTCCTCGGCGGCCGGGAAGGTCTGGGTGAGCTTGCCGCTGGGGTTGGCGTCCCCGTACAGCAGGGCGGCGGTGGCCCGGGCGCCTTCCTGGCCGGGGTACCACATGTCGAGGACGGCGGCGGTGGAGGAGAGCCACGGCATCAGCACCGAGGAGCCGGTGTTGAGGACGACGACGGTGTTCGGGTTGGCCTTGGCGACGGCGGAGATCAGCGCGTCCTGCCCGTCGGGCAGCGAGAGGGAGGGCCGGTCGTAGCCCTCGGAGCCCTCGTCCTGGGCGAAGACGACGGCGGTCTTCGCGTGGGAGGCGGCGGTGACGGCGCGCTGGATGTCGCGGGCGGCCTGCTCGGGGGTGACCCAGGTGAGGTCGACGGACAGCGGGCGGTCGGGCCAGGCCCAGCCGCTCATGGAGAGCTTGTGCGTGCCCCGGGTGAGCCGCAGGACGACGCTGGTGGTCTCGCTGAACGAGTCGGCGGCGTAGACGGGGTCCTGGCCTTCGATCTGCAGGACGGCCAGGCCGCCGTCGACGCGCAGGCCCAGGCGGTAGTCGCCGTCGGCGGGGACGGTCAGGGTGCCGTCGTAGAAGGCGCGGTCGCCTCCGGCCGCGAGCTGCTGTCCGTTGGTGAAGGCGGGGCTGAGGTTCTCGGCGGGCAGCGGGGTGCCGAGCCGGTCGATGCCCGGTTCGTACCGTACGGAGGCCCCGGAGCCGGCGCGTTCGCGCAGGGCGTCCAGCGGGACCTGGGCCGCGTCGGGCACGACGTGGGCGCTGCCGAGGCCGGAGACCTTGGGGCGCAGGGCGCTGTCGCCGATGACGGCGACGTCGGCCCCGGCGGCCCCGGTCAGCGGCAGGGCGGGGCGGCCCGCAGTGGTGGTGTTGCGCAGCAGCACGGCGCCGTTCTCGGCGATGCGGCGGGCGGTGTCCCGGCCGGCCTGGGCGTCGCGTACGGGACGCTGGGGGGCGGGAGTGTCGAGGAGGCCGAAGCGTTCCATCTGGGTGACGATGCGGGTGACGGAGCGGTCGAGGGTGGCTTCGGGGACGGCGCCCTCGCGCAGCGCGGTGCGCAGGGAGGCACCGAAGTACTTGGAGTCGGGGACGGGGTCGGTGGGCTTGCCCATCTCCAGGCCGAGTTCCTGGTCGAGGCCCTTGGTGATGTCGGCGGTGGCGTGGGTGGCGAGCCAGTCGGACATCACCCAGCCGCGGAAGCCCCACTGTTCGCGCAGGACCTTCTGGAGCAGCTGGTCGTTGCCGCAGGAGTGGGTTCCGTTGACGCCGTTGTAGGAGCACATGACGGCGGCGGCGCCGGCGTCGACGGCGCTGTGGAAGCCGGGGAGTTCGATCTCCTGGAGGGTCTGCTCGTCGATGGAGGCGTCGACGGTGAAGCGGTCGCTCTCCTGGTTGTTGCCCGCGAAGTGTTTGACCGTGGCCATCAGGCCCTGGCTCTGGGTGCCCTTGATCTGGGCGGCGGCGGTGCGGGCGGTGACGAGCGGGTCCTCGCTGAACGTCTCGAAGTTGCGGCCGCCGTGCGGCACCCGGATGGTGTTGACCATCGGGCCGAGCACGACGTCCTGGCCGAGCGCCCGGCCCTCGTGGCCCAGGACCTTGCCGTAGGCGGTGGCGAGGGAGTCGTCGAAGGTGGCGGCGAGCGCCGTGGGGGTGGGCAGGGCGGTGGAGCGGGCGCCGTTGATGCGCACTCCGGTCGGGCCGTCGGAGACCTGGAGCGGGGGGACGCCCAGGCGCGGCACTCCGGGGAGGTAGCCGACGCCCTTGGCGAGGGAGCCGCCGGCGGGGCCGGCCGTCCAGTGGACGAAGGACAGCTTCTCGTCCAGGGTCATCTGCGCGACCAGGGCCCGGACCCGGGCGGTGCCTTCGGGTGCGGGGGCCGTCGCGGCCTCGGAGGTCCCGGCGGTGAGCAGGCCGCCGGTGCACAGCAGTACGCAGCCGACGGCGAGCAGGCGCGCGGCGCGGCCGGGGCGCCCGCCGGTCCGGAATCTGGTGCGGAGGCGGGGTATTCGCCCCTGTGGCCTGCGGGACAGCATGCGTCTCTCCTGGAGGTCGTGCCGGGTCGGTGCGGGTCGTGCCGGGTCGTGCTGAGTTCGTGCCGGGTCGTGCGGGGTTCGTGCCGGGTTCACGCGAGGGTCGAGCGACAAAACGGGCGCCACGTACGCGCCTCTCCACGCTTCCCGAGATCCGTCCCGCGGACGAGGTCGGCCCGCCACACTCTTCTCGGCGCGACCGGGCGGGGGCCCTCTGCCCTGCGGGGAAGGGGGATCCGCGGGTTCCGGTGGCAGCCGGGCAGGCCCTCGCAGCACCCGGAACGGGCCCGGAACGCCCCGGCGGGGGCGGGAGGTGGTGGCCCGGCCACCACCCCGGGGCGGTGCGGCGGCGGCCCCGGGCCCGGCCGGGGCGGTGGCGGCCGGTGGGCGGGAAGTGTGTTTCCGGCCGACCTGGCCGGTGCCGGCCGGTGCGGGGACGGTGGAGGGGATCCAGTGAACCGCCCCCGGCCAGCGCGTTTCGGGGCGCCGACCCCGAGGAGCGTCATGAGGGCCATCCGCCCGGCGGAGGAAGCCGAAGCCCTGCCGCGTGATCCTGCCGCCGAGGCCCGGGCGCTGCGCGCGTCCGTACTGGGTTCGCTGCGCCGCCGGGACCAGCGGCACAAGGGCGAGCTGTACGTGGACGGGCTGCTGACCGCGCCCGGCCGCAAGACGATGCGCAACCTGGCCGCGAGCACCGACGAGCGGGCCGCGGAGCAGAGCCTGCACCACTTCATCAGCTGCTCGACCTGGGACTGGTCGCCGCTGCGCGCCCGCCTGGCCTGCGCCCTGGACCGGCTGCTGGCGCCCCGGGCATGGGTGGTGCGGCCGCTGGTGATCCCGAAGACGGGCCGGCATTCGGTGGGCGTGGGCCGCAGGTTCGTGCCGCAGCTGGGGCAGGTCGTCAACAGCCAGCACGGGTACGGGCTGTGGCTGGCCTCGGGCGCGGCGGCGGTGCCGGTGAACTGGCGGCTGTCGCTGAGCGGCGACTGGCTCGACGACGCGGAGAGGCGTCAGCGGGCGGCGATACCCGACTCCGTGGACGAGGGTGCGGCGCGGGCGCCGGCCGTGGACATGGTCCTGGAGACGGCCGCGTGGGGTGCGTCGGCGGTGCCCGTGGTGGCCGACGCCCGGGAGGAGGCGCTGCCCGCGCAGGTGGAGGCCTTCTCGGGGGCCGGGCTGTCCTTCCTGCTGCGGATCGGCGGCGGTACGGGACTGCTCGCCCCGAACCTGTCGGCGGGACGGAGCCGGGTCGCGGCCGGGTCGGCGACCCTGCTCGCGGAGCTGGCCCGCTCCCAGCGGCGGCCCGTGGAGTGGTTCGACCCGGCCGGCCCCGGGCTGCCGCGGACGTCGATGGTGGCGCTGCTCCCGGTGCGGCTGCCGGGCGGGCCGGGGACGTCGGCGCCGCTCACGCTCGTCGGGGTGTGGTCGCCGGACAGCCGCGAGGTGTCGGAGCTGTGGCTGACGAACATGACGGGGGCGGGCCGCGGGACGCTGCTGGGGCTGGGCAGGCTGATCGGGCGCGCCGACGCCGACTTCCGCCGCACCGGGCTGGCCGTGGGCGCGCTGGACTTCGAGGGACGCTCGTACCACGGCTGGCACCGGCACGCCACGCTCGTGTCGCTGGCCCACGCCGAGCGGATGCTGGCCTCGGGCGCCCACCGGGGCGCCGCCGCGGTGACCGCGGTCCCTATGGTGACGGGGGGCCGGCGGGCTCGGGGTCGAGGGAGGTTCGGGCCCGTCGCAGTCGCAGGGCGAGCTGAAGTTCCAGTGCCCGGTCGGGGTGTTGCCAGTCCCGGCCGAGCAGCTGGGTGATGCGCTCCAGGCGGCGCGAGACCGTGTTGGGGTGTACGTAGAGCAGCTCGGCGGCGCGGGTGGGGCTGCCGGCGGCCATGAACCAGCCCTGCAGGGTCTCCACGAGGTTCCCGAACCGTTCCGCGTCGTGGTCGAGCAGCGGCCCCAGGGTCCGCTCGACGAAGCCCGTGACATCGTTTTCCTCGGCGAGCAGCATGCCGAGGAAGCCGAGTTCGGCGGCGGCGGCGGAGCGGCCGGCTCCGCCGAGGGCGGTGAGGGCCTCCAGGCAGCGCACGGCTTCCCGGTAGGCGGGATGGACGCCGTCGGCGCCCCGGGTGGGCCCGCAGGAACCGGCGGTGACCTGGGCGCCGGTCGCGCCGGCCAGTTCGGCGCGGACCTCGCGGGCGCGGGCGACGGCGTCCTCGCCGGGCAGCAGCAGGACGAGCCGGTCGCCCTGGACGGTCTTCATCCCGCGGTGGCGGCGTGCGTAGGCGGTGGCCCAGCTCTCGACGAGTTCGGCGGCCCCGGTACGGGCGTGGGCGACGACGACCACGTACGGGCGGTGCAGTTCGGCGGCGAACCGGCCGGCCCGTTCCACGACGCGGTCCGGGGGGCCGTCCCAGGTGGTCAGGTCGGCCAGCAGTTCGTCGCGCACCTGCCCTTCGACGGCGGTGGAGCGCTGCATGACCAGGAGCAGGCAGACCGTGCGGGCGTAGGCCAGCAGGATCTGTTCGCCGGGCGCGGCGGTGGCGTCCTCGGGGTGGAACAGGAGGCAGCCGACGTCTTCGGAGCGCACGGACAGCGGCAGCACCCAGGTGCCGTTGGACAGGGGGCAGGCGATGCCGGTGGCGGCGGCGTCGAGGCGTACCCGGGCCAGTTCCCCGGGGTCGGGGCGGGGCGTGCGGCCGCGTTCGGCGAGACGCTCGCCGCCCTGCCCCTGTACGGCGAGGCTGCCGCCGAGCTCGGTGGCGGCGCGGGCGAGGAGTTCGTCCAGGCCGGCGCCGTCCAGGACGAGCCGGACCAGCTCGTCCTGGACGGTGTTGGCGCGCAGGGCGTCACTGAGCGAGGCGCGCACGCGGGCCCCCGACTCCTCCAGTTCGGTGTTGGCGGTGTGGACGTCCTCCAGGTGCCGGGCAGTCCCGATGGCGACGGCGGCGAGGTCCGCGAGCGAGCACATCAGCGCGACCTCCTCGGGCGTGAAGTGCCGGATCCCGCGGGCGGCCACGTACAGGTGTCCCAGGTGGCGGTCGTCGGCGCGCAGCGGCACGCCGAGCACGGCGTGCAGGGACTCCGCTTGCAGGACCTCGTCGAGCGCGGCGGCCGGGGTGGGCGGGTCGTCGCCGAGGTGGTCGGCGGTCCAGAAGGGGGCGGGCTGTTCCCCGGGGGCCCCGGCGGGCAGGGCGGCGCCGCGCACGCGGTAGCCGACGGTGAGGGCGCTGACCGCGCCGTCGGCGGTGCTGACGACGGCGTCGCCGGTGTCCTCGTCCAGCAGGACGGTGCAGGCGAGGTCCGTGTTCATCATGAGCCGGGCGCGGCGGGTGATCAGGCGCAGGGTCGCGTCGAGGCCGCCGGGCCGGGTGAGGTCGCGGGCGGCGTCCACGAGGGAGGCCAGGTCGGCCTCGCGGCGGCTGCGGCGTTCGAAGAGCCCGCTGACTTCCAGGGCCAGGCTCCTGGCGCGCTCCAGCCGTTCGGCCCGGGGGGTGTCGCCGGATCTGCGGGCCCGGGCGACGAGTTCGTCGTAGGAGCGGGCGGGTGCCTCGCTCGCGAGGAGTTCCAGGACGCGCAGTACGTCCTCTTCTGTGTGGCTCAGGAGGGTCGCCGACTCCCCCGTCATCGCTGCCCCCAACGGTCAAATAGGACGGAACCTCAGATGCCGGGAACGTAACTTCCGTCTTGAACGAGCGTCAACCGGACCGGGGGGCGTCCCGGCGGGGTGGGCAAGGGGTGGTGGCCCGGTCACCACGGGCGGGGCGGGCCGGGGGGCCGGGCAGTGGCCGCACCACCTTGGACCGGACCTGTCCCGGGTTCCGGGCGGGCCGGTGTGGCTGCCGGGGCGCCGGTGCGGGACCGCGCCCCACGGGGCACCGGCTCCCGTGGGACGCTCGCGGCGGCCCGGATCCTCCGGCGGGACCCGAGCGGTCCTCGACCGGGGCCCGGGCGTTCGTGGCCCGGGTTCCCGCCGGATCGCGACCCGGGACGCCGGGCCGCCCCGGCCGGCCGCGGGCCGCGCAGGGCGGGCGCGGGCCGCGCAGGGCAGGGCGGGCCGTGTACGGGGCAAGCCGTGGCGGGGGCGCGGGCCTTGTCAGGTGCGCAGGCCGACGAAGAGGCCCCGGCCGGACGGGCCGCCCTCCTGGAACTCCACGGCCAGACCGGCCCGCTCGAAGGCCCGCTCGTAGGCGGTGCGCTCGAAGAGGGTGATCAGGTGGCTTTCGGACAGGTGCGTGATGTCCCGGCCCGGCTCGGCGACGAGGTAGTGGACGTCGATGTGCGTGGCGTCGCCCTCCAGCCGGGAGTGCGAGACCCGGGAGATGGTCTTGCCCTCCGCCTCGACGATGGACGCGCCCACGAATCCGGGGGTGAAGGTCTGCGGGAACCACCACGGTTCGACCACGACGACCCCGCCGGCGGGGTCGAGGTGCGCGGCGAAGCGGGCGAGCGCCGCGTCGAGTTCGTCCTCGTCGCGCATGTGGCCGATGGAGCTGAACATGCAGGTGACGGCGGAGTACGTGCGGTCCAGCGCGAAGTCGCGCATGTCGCCGCCGTGGACGGTCGCGGCCGGGTTGCGGCGCTGTGCGATCTCCCGCATGTCGGGCGAGAGTTCCAGGCCTTCGACGGTGTCGAAGGCGGCGCTCAGGTGCTCCAGGTGGAGGCCGGTGCCGCAGGCCACGTCGAGGAGGCTGCGGGCGCCGGGCACCTTGGCGGTGACCAGGGCCGCGAGGTCGGCGGCCTCGCGGGCGTAGTCCTTGCCCTTGCCCTGGTGGACGAGGTCGTAGAGACGGGCGATGCCGCCCGTGTAGCCCTGGTCCGGGCGCAGGTCGGTGGTGGTCACTTCGGGTCTCCTTGGCTGGGGTGGGGGGTGTGGCCGTGGCGCGCCGCCAGGCGTTCCAGGGCGGGGACGAGGACTGCGGGGGACGGGGCGGCGAGCGTCTCCTCGCGCAGGCGGCGGGCTCCCTCGGCGAGCGAGGGGTCGGTGAGGGCGCGTACGACCGCCTCCCGCAGCGAGGCCGCGTCCAGCTTCTCGGGCGGCAGGTCGATGCCGGCGCCCTGCTCGGCGTGGAGTTCGGCCTTGAGCGGGGCGTCCCACAGCGAGCCGACGATGATCTGCGGCACGCCGTGCAGGGTCGCGGTGTAGCCGGTGCCCGCGCCGCCGTGGTGGACGATCGCGTCGC
The DNA here is from genome assembly GCF_036226825.1 of Streptomyces sp. NBC_00667. Classification (NCBI taxonomy): domain Bacteria; kingdom Bacillati; phylum Actinomycetota; class Actinomycetes; order Kitasatosporales; family Streptomycetaceae; genus Streptomyces; species Streptomyces sp. NBC_00667. The sequence continues at coordinate 298,421 of NZ_CP109023.1, read as the reverse complement.
AGGTCGGCAGGAGCACGTCCATGGGCACGAAGTCGACGGCCCGGATGTTGGCGGGCAGGCCCTCGCGGTCCCGCAGCTGGCTCGCGTCGAGGGTGGCGACGATCTCGGCGTCCACGTCGCCCAGCGCGTGCAGCAGTTCCTCGAACGGGACGGCGTCGCGGCCGTACGTCTCGCGCGCGGAGACGCCGAGGGTGATGCACACGCGGCGCCGGGCGGGCGGCGCGTGCAGCCAGTCGGGGACCACGGAGGGGCCGTTGTACGGGACGAAACGCATCGGCAGCACTTCGCCCGGTACCGGCACGCGCAGGCTCGCGGGGGCCGGGTCGATGGTCGCGTGGCCGCCGATGACCTCCTCGATCGCGGCGGCGTCGGGGGTGACTCCGTGCCGCTCCAGGGTCCAGGTCAGCCATTCGGCCATCGGGTCCTCGCGCCGTTCCCCGGGCTGGAGGGCGAGCAGTTCGAGGAACTGGCGCCGGGCGGAGAGGATGACGTCGGGGCCCCACAGGAGCCGGGCGTGGGCGGCGCCGACGACGTGCGCGGCGATGGGTCCGGCGTAGGTGAACGGCTCCCACAGCACCAGGTCGGGCCGCCAGGCGCGGGCGAAGGCCACCAGGTCGTCGATGGTCGTGTCGCCGTTGAGCGGCGCGAACGACATGGCCGTCATCATGGTCTGCCGCCCAAGGGCGTGTTCCCAGCCGAGCGGGCCGCGGCGGGTCTGCGCGAAGTCCAGACCCTGCTGGTAGGGGGTGGGGTCGCCGCCGATCCGGGTCATCAGCTCGACGATGGAGTCCAGATCGCCGACGGGTACGGCGGTCAGCCCGGAGCCGTTGATCACCTCGGTGAGCGCGGGCTGGCTGGCGACCCGGACCTCGTGGCCCGCGGCGCGCAGCGCCCAGGCGAGCGGCACCAGGTTGTAGTAGTGGGTGTTGTGCGCGAAGCACGTGATCAGGACGCGCATGACGTCGTCTCCCCCTCGGGGCCCTCGTGACGGTGGGCGGGCGGTCGGGCCGGTTCAGCCGGCCGTGGCGACCGGGAAGCGGGCGGGGGCCCGCAGCACCGGTGAGCGCGGGCGGGTCACCGGCTCTCCGGCGGTGCGCAGGTCCGGCAGGGTCTCGGCGAGGACGCGCAGCGCGGCGCGGGCGTTCGCCGCGACGAGGTGGGCGGACAGCCCGAAGTGCAGGTCGCCGGGCAGGCCGAGGGGCCCGGCGTCCTCGGGTGCCCGCGGGTCGCGGTCCGCGGCGGCGACGAGGACGGTCACCCGCGCCCCGGCCGGGAGCGGGGTGCCGGCGAGGGTGACGCCGGTGCGGGCCACGCGGGTCTCCAGCCGTACGGGCGGCGCGTCGCGCAGCGTGCGTGCGACGGCCGCCCGGGCCGCTGCGGGACCGGCCGCGAGCCGCTGCCAGGCGCCCGGCTCCCCGAGCAGTGCGCGGACGGCGTTGACGATGAGGACCGCGGTGGCCTCGGCGGCGCTGACGGCCACCACCAGACGGGCCCGCACCGCATCGGTGCCGGCCCCGTCGAAGGCGCGCGCGAGCAGGGCGCCCATCGCCTGCTCGGCGGCTTCGGCGGCCCGCGCGGTGGCGTGGGTCTGGGGGCAGAGCAGGCCGTCCAGGGCGTGGCGGCAGCCGGGCAGGAGGCGGGCGAACTCCGCGTGCGCGTGGTCGGGCAGGCCGAGCTGTCCGGCGAGCACGGGGCCCATGAGGGGGCGGGCGAAGTCCTCGGCGAGGTCGAAGCGCGGGCCGAGCCCGGCCAGGAGCGTACGGGCGTGCGCCGCGGCCTGCTCCTCGGCGCACGCCTCGTCCGGGACGTGCAGCAGCGGGCCGCCGAAGGCGGTGAGCGCGGCCAGCCGGGCGGCGGCCGCCCGGTCGAGGGCCAAGGCGGTGCTGCGGTACGGGAGCAGGTCGCCGGCCGGGTCGTCGCCGTCGGCCGGGGCCCCGTCGAAGGCGGGACCCTCCAGGACCTGCCGGGCGACGGCGTGGTCGGCCGTCACCCAGGTGTCGAGCAGCTCGCTGTGGTACAGCGGGCCGAGGGCCCGGACCCGCTCTTCGAAGGCCTCCGGACCGTCGGTCCCGGCGCGCAGGACCAGCCCGTACGGGTCTCCCGCGATCCCGGCGAACCACTGTGCGGCCCGGGTGAGTTGGGCGCCGCGGGCCCGGCGGGCGGTGTCCCGGGCGGATGCGGCGGCCACCTGCGGGGCGGGCGGGGCCGGAGTTCTTGAGGTCATGGGGCTCCTCGTCATCGGTCGCCGCCGGGCAGCGCGTCCAGCCAGGCGTCGACGGCGCGGGCGGTGGCCGGGGCGTGCTCGGTCATCATCGTGAAGTGGTTGCCGGGGACGTCCAGGGTGGTGTGGGCGAAGTCCCAGGCGGACCGCCAGTCCTGGTGCGGGTCGCTCCAGTCGGCCATGGGGTCGGTGGCGCGCAGGTGCAGGACCGGGGCGCGGGTGGGCTGCGGCGTCCAGCCGAGCAGGAGCCGGTGGTAGGCGCCCATGGCGGTCAGCCGGGTGTCGTCGAGCGGTACGGGCGTACGGTCCATCGCCCAGCGGAGCATGACGTCCCGCCAGACGCCCATGGCTCCCGGCTGGCTCGGGGTGTAGACGTCGGCGAGGACGAGGGCGGCGGGCCCGGGGCCGGTGCGCTCCAGGTGGCGGGCGAGCGCGTGGGCGGCATTGGCGCCGGCCGAGTGGCCGATCAGCGCGTACGGGCGGCCCGCGGCGAGCCGGGTGACGGTGGCGGCGTGCGCCGCGCACAAGGCTTCGAGGGAGTCGGGCAGCGGCTCCCCGGGCCGGTACCCGGGCTGGGGGAGGGCGAGGACGGGGCGCCGTCCGGCCAGGGCGGTGGCGAAGGCGGCGAACTCCATGGGGCCGGAGACGGCGGCGGTGCCGCTGACCGCGATGAGCAGCGGCCGGCCCGGGGCTTCGGCGTCGGGTGCGGGTGCGAGCGGGACGGGCGGGAGGGGGTGGGGGCGTTCGCGGGTGAAGACGGGGCGCAGGGCGGCGACGGCGGCGAGCGCGTCGACGGCCTCGGCCACCCTGCCGGTGGCGACGGCGTCGCGGTAGAGCGGGACGAGGGTGCCGGCTGCGGCTGCGTCCCGTTCGCCGCGTTCCGAGCCGAGGAGTCCGCCCAGGTGGGCGGCGAGCTTGGCCGGGGTGTCGTGCGTGAACAGCGCCTCGGCTTCCAGGTCGAGTCCGGTGGCGGAGTTCAGGGCGCGCCGGAAGTGGGTGACGGCCAGGGAGTCGAAGCCGAGCAGCAGGAACGGCGTGTCGGTCTCGACCTCGTCGGCGGTGTCGTGGCCGAGTACGGCGGCGGCCTCGGCGCGCACGAGGGCGAGGACCGCGCCGGGGCGCTCCGCCGGGGGCAGGGCGGCCAGGTCGCGGGCGGGGGCCGGGGCGGCGGTGGCGGCCGGCGCGGTGGCAGGGGTCCGGTCCTCGTCGGGGGTGGTCGGCGTGAGGTCCGCGATCAGGGGGCTGGGGCGGTAGGCGGTGAAGCCGTCCGCGAAGGGCCCCCAGTCGGTGTCGGTGACGGTCACGTTGGCCTCGCCCGCAGCGACGGCGCGCAGCAGCTCGGTCAGCGCGTCCTGCGGGTCCATCGGCCGTACGCCCCTGCGCCGCAGGTACGCGCCGCCTTCGCCGTCGCCCATCCCGCCGCCGCCCCACAGGCCCCAGGCGACGGAGGTCGCGGGCAGGCCGTCGGCGCGCCGGCGCAGGGCGAGCGCGTCGAGGTCGGCGTTGGCCGCGGCGTACGCGCACTGTCCGGCGCTGCCCCAGACGCCCGCGCCCGAGGAGTACAGGACGAACGCGTCCAGGGCGAGGGGCCGGGTCAGTTCGTCGAGGTGGCGGGCGCCGGCCACCTTGCCCGCGTAGACGTCCGCGAAGACCTCGGCGCCGGCTTCCGTGAGGGGGCTGACCTGCGGGACGCCCGCGGCGTGGAAGACTGCCGTCAGCGGGGCGTCGGCGGGGACCTGGGCCAGCAGGGCGGCGAGTGCGTCGCGGTCCGCGAGGTCGGCGGCCGCGAAGGTCACCTTGGCGCCCCGCGCGAGGAGTTCGGCCTCGAGTTCCGCGGCGCCCGGGGCCTGGCGGCCGCGCCGGCCGACCAGGAGCAGGTGCGCTGCGCCCTCGGCGGCGAGCCGGCGGGCCAGGTGCCCGCCGAGGGCGCCGGTGCCGCCGGTCACCAGGACGGTGCCGTGCGGACGGTACGGGGGCCGCCCGGCGCGGGGTGCGGGCGCGGCGGTGAGCCGACGGCCGTAGGCGCGTCCGGCGCGGACGGCCACCTGGTCCTCGGGGCCACCGAGCGCGCCGGCCAGCAGCCGCCAGGCATCGTCGTCGGCCGGGTCCGTCCCGGGCAGGTCGACCAGGCCGCCCCACAGGGCGGGGAGTTCGAGGGCCGCCACCCGGCCGAGGCCCCACAGCTGGGCGCCCGCGGCCCCGGGCCGTTCGCCGTCGGTCACGGCCACCGCGCCCCGCGTCGCGCACCACAGGCGCGCGGAGGGGGCCTTCTGCGCCATGGCCCGGGCGAGGTGCAGCGTGGCCCGGACCGCGGCCGGGACCAGCTCGGACCCGGTGTCCTCGGCGGTGCCCAGCAGGGACAGGACGCCCGCCGGGGCGTCGCCGGACGCGTCGAACAGGGCGGCGGCGGTGGCCCGGTCGGCCGCCGCGGCGTCCAGGGACAGCCGGTGGACGGTCGCGCCGCGCGCGGTCAGGGCCCGCTCGGCGGCCTCGGCGAGCGGAGCGGCGGCTCCGGCGGCTCCGGCGGGCTCCACGACCAGCCAGGTCCCGTCGAGACGGACGGCCGGGCCCGGCGGGGTGGACAGGGGCCGCCAGGTGACCTCGTAGCGGCGGGCGCCGGAACGGGCGCCGCCGCGTTCGGCGGGGGCGATCCAGTACCGGCGGTGCTGCCAGGCGTACACCGGCAGCGGGGCCGGGCGGGCGCCGGTTCCCTCGAAGAGGCGGGCGCGGTCGAGGGCGGCGCCCCGGGCGGAGGTGGCGGCCACGGCGCGCAGCAGCGTCTCGCCCTCGGGGCGGCCGCGCCGCAGTACGGGCACCAGCAGGGGCGCCTCGTCGGCGGGGGCCGCGCCGGGGGCGTCCGGCGCGGCGAGGACGTCCTCGGCCATGGCGCACAGCACGCCGTCGGGCCCGAGTTCGACGAAGGTGGCGGCGCCCATGCCGCGGGCGGTGCGCACCCCGTCGGCGAAGCGGACGGCCGAACGGATGTGCCGGGCCCAGTAGTCGCCGGTGCGCAGGTCCTGTCCGGCGGCGCGGCGGCCGGTGACGTTGGAGATGACGGGGATCCGGGCGACCTGGTAGTCCAGTCGGTCCGCGACCTCGCGGAACTCGGCCAGTACGGGGTCCATGAGCGGCGAGTGGAAGGCGTGGCTGACGGTGAGCCGCTTGGTCTTCGTCCCCCGCTCCTCCAGGCGGGCCCGGACGGCCTCCACGGCCTGTTCGGTGCCCGAGACGACCACCGACCGGGGGCCGTTGACGGCGGCGACGTCCACCGCGCCGGGGTGTGCGGCCAGCAGCTCCCGTACCTCTTCCTCGGCGGCGCGGACGGAGAGCATGGCGCCGCCCGGCGGCAGCGCGTCCATCAGCCGGCCGCGGGCGAGGACGAGGGTGCAGGCGTCGTCGAGCCCGAGTACGCCGGCCACGTGTGCGGCGGCGATCTCGCCGACGGAGTGCCCGAGGAGGACGTCGGGCCGCATGCCCCAGTGCTCCAGCAGCCGGAACAGGGCCACCTCCGCCGCGAACAGGGCGGCCTGCGCGTACCGGGTGCGGTGCAGGAGCTCCGCGTCGGGAGTGCCGGGCGGGGCGTCGAGCACGGCGGCCAGCGGGCGTTCGAGGTGGGCGTCCAGGCGCTCGGCGACGGCATCCCACGCCTTGGCGAACACCGGTTGCGCGCCGTGCAGTTCGCGGGTCATGCCGGGGCGCTGGCTGCCCTGCCCGGTGAAGAGGAAGGCGGTCTTCGCCTCGCGCCGGCGCACCCCGTGGACGACGGCCGGGGAGGGGGTGCCGTCGGCGAGGGCGTCCAGGCCGCGGGCGAGGTCGGCGTGGGAGGCGCCGAGGACGACGGCGCGGTGGTCGAAGGCGGTACGGGTGGCGGCGAGGGACAGGCCGGTGTCGAGGGGGCAGGGCCGGGCGTCGGCGAGGTGCTCGCGCAGCCGGGCCGCCTGGGCGCGCAGCGCGGGCCCGGTGCGGCCGGAGACGAACCACGGCACGAGGGGCAGCGCCACGCGCGGCGCCTCTTCCGGGGCGGGGCCCGGGGCGGGGGGTGCCTCCTCCAGGATGACGTGCGCGTTGGTGCCGCCCACGCCGAAGGCCGAGACGCCCGCCCGGCGGGTACGGGCGCCGGCCGGCCACGGGACGGGCTCGGTCAGCAGCCGGACGCCCCCCGCCGTCCAGTCGACGTGCGGGGTGGGCTCCTCGGCGTGCAGGGTCCGGGGCAGCAGCCCGTGCCGCATGGCCTGGACGGTCTTGATGACGCCGCCCACCCCGGCGGCGGCCTGCGCGTGCCCGATGTTGGACTTGAGCGAGCCCAGCCGCAGCGGCGCGTCCCCGGGCCGGCCCTGTCCGTACACGGCGAGCAGGGCCTGCGCCTCGATGGGGTCGCCGAGGCGGGTGCCGGTGCCGTGGGCCTCCACGGCGTCCACGTCCTGGGGTTCGAGGCCCGCGTCGGCGAGGGCCTGGCGGATGACGCGCTGCTGGGAGGGGCCGTTGGGGGCGGTGAGGCCGTTGCTGGCGCCGTCCTGGTTGACGGCGGTGCCACGGATGACGGCGAGGACGGTGCGGCCGGCCGCGCGGGCGTCGGAGAGCCGCTCCAGGACGAGGACGCCGACGCCCTCCGCCCATCCCGTGCCGTCGGCATCGGCCGAGAAGGCCTTGCACCGGCCGTCGGGGGCCAGGCCCTTCTGCCGGGAGAACTCCACGAACGCGGCGGCGTCCGGCATGACCGCGACGCCCCCGGCCAGTGCCAGGCCGCATTCACCGCGCCGCAGCGCAGCCACCGCGAGGTGCAGGGCGACCAGCGAGGACGAACAGGCGGTCTCCACCGTCATGGAGGGGCCTTCGAGGCCCAGTGCGTACGAGATCCGGCCGGACAGCACGGCGTCCGCACTGCCCGTCAGGAGGTAGCCGTGCGACCCCTCCGGGACCCGGTCCGGGTCGCTCGCATAGGTGGCGTGGGCGGCGCCCACGTACACGCCCGTGCCGGTACCGGCCAGGGTCCGCGGATCCAGGCCGGTGCGCTCCAGCGCCTCCCACGAGGTCTCCAGCAGCAGCCGCTGCTGGGGGTCCATGACGACGGCCTCGCGGGGCGGGATCCCGAAGAACGCGGCGTCGAAGTCGGTGGCGCCGGAGAGGAACCCGCCCTGGTCGCAGTAAGTGGTGCCGGGCGATTCGGGGTCCGGGTCGTAGAGCCCCTCCAGGTCCCAGCCGCGGTCCTGCGGGAACGGCGCGACGGCGTCCCGCCCGGCGGCGACCAGGTCCCAGAGCCCTTCCGGCGAGTCCACCCCGCCGGGGTAGCGGCAGGCCATCCCGACGACGGCGATGGGCTCGTGCGCGGCCGCGGCCAGCTCCCGGTTGCGCCTGCGCAGGCGTTCGGTCTCCTTCAACGAGGTGCGCAGCGCCTCCATGAGCTTCTCGGAGGACATGGCCATCGGTGGGGTCCCTCTCTGGACGGGGGCGGCGGGGCGGCGGACGGGGGGGACGGGGGGGGGACGGGGGGGACGGGGGGCTCGTGCGTCAGGCGGCCGCGTCGCGCAGGGCCAGCTCGATGAGCGCGTCGCCGTCGAGGTCGTCGATGTGCGCGACCTCGTCGGCTGCGGTGGCGGCGTCGGAACCGGCCGTGCCGTCGGCCTCGGTGCCGGCCTTGATGCCGGCCCTCAGGTCATCGAACGCGCCGCCACCGGAGCGCTGCTGGAGCGCGGACGCTGGCGCGCCGTACGCCGGTTCGCCCCCCGGGGCGAGCGCGAGCAGGGCCGGGAGCAGGCCGGACTCGCGGAGCGCGGACAGCGGCAGGGCCGCCAGCGCTGTGCGGATCCGGATCTCCTCGGGGTCGCCCGCCACCTGCGGCGCGGGGCCTTCGGGGGTGAGGAGTGCGACCAGGTGGGCGGTGACGGCGGCGGCCGTCGGGTAGTCGAAAACGAGGGTCGGGGGCAGCTTGCGCCCGGTGGCGGCGCTGAGCCGTCCGGCGAACTCGCCCGCGGTGAGGGAACTGAACCCGATGTCCTTGAAGGCCCCTTCCGGGTCGACGTCCTCGGGCCCGGCGTGGCCGAGCACGGTCGCGACGGCGCGGCGCACCGCGTCGAGCACGATCTCGTACCCCTCGGCCGGTCCGGCGGCCGCGAGGCGGGCGGTCAGGCCGTCGTCCGCGGGACCGTCCGGCTCGTCGGCGCCCGTCGCCTCGCGCACGCCCGGCAGTTCGGCGATGAGGGGGCTGGGCCGGAAGGCGGTGAAGCCCTTGGCGAAGAGCGGCCAGTCCATGTCGGCGAGGGCCACGCACACGTCCTCGCGGTCGAGTGCCCGGCCGAGTGCCCGGACGGCGAGGACCGGGTCCATGGCGCGCAGGCCCCGGCTGCTGAGGAACTCCTCGCCGGCGCCTTCGCCCATGCCGCCCCCGCCCCACAGGCCCCAGGCCACGGAGGTCGCGGCGAGGCCCTGGGCGCGGCGCCGCTCGGCGAGCGCGTCGAGGGCGGCGTTGGCGGCGCCGTAGGCGCTCTGGCCGCCGCTGCCCCAGACGCCGGCGCCGGAGGAGTACAGCACGAACGCGTCGAGTACGAGCCCTCGCGCGCGGGTCAGCTCGTCCAGGTGGCGGGCGCCCGCGACCTTGCCCGCGTACACCTCGGCGAACGACTCGGCCCCGGTGTCCAGGAAGGCCGCGGAGTGCGGGACGCCGGCGGTGTGGAAGACGGCGGTCGGCGGGTGGGCCTCCAGGAGCGCATCGAGCGCGGTGCGGTCGGAGACGTCGCAGGCCGCGAGGGTGACCTCGGCGCCCAGGGCGCGCAGTTCGGCGGCCAGTTCGCCGGCTCCCGGCGCGTCGGGACCGCGCCGCCCGGTGAGGACCAGGTGGGCGGCGCCGGCTCCGGCGAGCCAGCGCGCGACGTGGGCGCCGAGCGCGCCGGTACCGCCGGTGACCAGGACGGTGCCGCGCGGCGCGTACGCCCGGCGGGCGGGGGCGGTACCCGCGGAGACGAGCCTGCGCCCGTACGTCCCGGAGGGGCGTACGGCCATCTGGTCCTCGGCGTCGGTACGGGCGAGGGCCGCGACGAGCCGGTCCCAGTCCCGGGGGCCGGGGTCCTCCGGCAGGTCCACGAGGCCGCCCCACAGACGGGGCTGCTCCAGCGCGATGCCCCGTCCCAGGCCCCACACCTGGGCGCCGGCGGACCGGGGCAGTTCGCCGGGCGCCACGGCGACCGCGCCCCGGGTGACGGCCCACAAACGGACGGCGGTTCCCGCATCGGCCGCCGCCTGGGCGAGCAGGGTGGTGCCGACGGCGGCGAGGGGCAGGTCGGCGTGGGCGGGGTGCGCGCGCTCGTCGGCGCCGAGGAGGGAGAGGATGCCGGTGGGGGCGTCGTCGCCGTGGGTGGTGAGGGCGGTGAGTTGCGCGGCCAGTGCGGTACGGGTGGCGGTGGCCGGGTCGACGGCCAGCCGCTCGGCGCGGGCACCGTGACGGGCCAGCGCCGCCTCCGCCGCCTCGACCAGCTCGGCGTCCAGACCGTGCGGGACGACGAGCAGCCACCGGCCGTCGAGCCGGGACGCCGAACCACCGGCCAGGCCCTTCCACGTGGCACGGTAACGCCACGCATCGACCCCATCGGCGGCAGAAGAAGCAGGCGCGTGGGCCGGGGCGGAAGGCTCCAGCCAGTAATGCGCACGCTGGAACGGATACGTCGGCAGATCCACCCGACGGGCACCCGTCCCCTCGAACACAGCCGCCCAGTCGACCTCCACACCACGCACGAACAGCTCGGCGACAGAAACGAGGAACCGCTCCAGGCCGCCCTCGTCACGGCGCAGCGAACCACCCGCCACGACATCGGCGGTCTCCTGGATCCCCATCGTCAGCACCGGGTGGGCACTCGACTCGATGAACGTCCCGAAACCCTTCGCCACCAACGAACGGATCGTTTCCTCAAAACGCACGGGGTTGCGCAGATTCCGGTACCAGTACCCGGCATCCAGCACCGGCTCGGACAGCAGTCCGCCCGTCACCGTCGAGTAGAACGGCACCTCGGGCCGCTGCGGCCGGACCGGCCCCAGAACCTCCAGCAACTCGGCTTCGATCCGCTCCACGTGCGCGGAGTGCGAGGCGTAGTCGACCGGTACCTGACGGGCCCGGATGTCCTCCGCCTGCGCAGCGGCCACGAACTCCACGATGGCATCCGCATCACCCGCCACGACCGTGCTGGAGGGACCGTTGACGGCCGCGATACCCAGCCGCCCCGCCCATCCCGCAAGCCGGGCCTCCACCTCAACCAGAGGCAGAGGAATCGACGCCATCCCGCCCAGCCCGGCCAGCTCCCGCCCGATCACCGCCGCACGGAGGGCCACCACCCGGGCCGCATCCTCCAACGACAACGCGCCGGAGACGGCGGCAGCGGCGATCTCGCCCTGCGAATGCCCCACCACCGCATCCGGGACGACACCCAGCGACCGCCACAGCGCGGCCAGGGACACCATCACCGCCCACGTCACCGGCTGGACCACATCCACCCGGTCCAGCGAACGGCCCTCCCGCACCACCTCGACCACATCGAAGTCCACGAACGGCGCCAACGCCTCCGCACACTCCCGCAACCGCGCCGCGAACACCGGCGAGGACTCCAGCAGCCCCGCACCCATCCCCACCCACTGCGTCCCCTGCCCGGGGAACACCAACACCCGACGCCCCGTAGAACCTGCGACGCCCTCCACGACCGTCGGTCCGACGGTGACCTCGCGGTGCTCGAACACGGCACGCGCGGAGGCCAGGGTGTAGCCGATGTCGAGCGGTCGCAGCGCGGGGTCGCGGTCCGGTAGGGCCGTCAGCCCGTCCTGCCGGGCGCGCAGTGCCGCCTTGGAGCGGGCGGTCACGACGCGCGGTACGACCGGCAGTTCGCGCACCGCCGTTTCCGCGACCGGTTCGGCGGCCGGGGCCTGCTCCAGGATCACGTGCGCGTTCGTCCCGCTCACCCCGAACGACGACACACCCGCCCGACGCGGACGCCCCACCTCCGGCCATGCCCGCTCCTCCGTCAGGAGGGAGACGGATCCGGAGTCCCAGAGGATCTGTGAGGACGGTGCGTCGATGTGCAGGGTCCGGGGCAGGGTCCCGTGTCGCAGCGCCATCACCATCTTGATGACGCCGGCGACCCCGGCGGCGGCCTGGGTGTGGCCGATGTTCGACTTGAGCGACCCGAGCCACAGCGGCCGTTCGGGGCCGTGTGCGCTGCCGTAGGTGTCCATGAGGGCGTGGACCTCGATCGGATCACCCAGTTTGGTGCCGGTGCCGTGTGCCTCGACGGCGTCGATGTCGGCGGCGGTGACCTGTGCGTCGGCGAGTGCCTGACGGATGACGCGCTGCTGTGCCGCGCTGCTGGGGGCGGTGAGGCCGTTGCTGGCGCCGTCCTGGTTCACCGCCGAGCCGCGCAGGACGGCGAGCACCTGGTGCCCCTTGCGCACGGCGTCGGAGAGGCGTTCCACGAGGACGATCCCGGCGCCTTCGCCGGGGCCGAAGCCGTCGGCGGCGTCGGCGAAGGCCTTGCACCGTCCGTCGGCGGACACGCCGCGCTGGCGGGAGAACTGCACGAAGACGGCGGGGGTGGACATGACGGTGACTCCGCCGGCCAGGGCGAGGTCGCATTCGCCGCGGCGCAGCGACTGGGCGGCCTGGTGGAGGGCGACGAGGGAGGAGGAGCAGGCCGTGTCGACGGTGACCGCCGGGCCTTCCAGGCCGAGGGTGTAGGCGATGCGGCCGGAGGTGAAGCTGACGACGCTGCCGGTGAGCAGGTCTCCTTCGAGCTGCGCGGACGGCTCGTGGACGTGGGCGGTGTAGCCGCCGTCCCAGGCGCCGACGAAGACGCCGGTTCGGCTGCCGTGCAGGGAGCGGGGGTCGATGCCGGCGCGTTCCAGGGCTTCCCAGGAGGTTTCCAGCAGCAGCCGCTGCTGGGGGTCCATCGCGACCGCCTCGCGGGGCGAGATGCCGAAGAAGGCGGGGTCGAAGGCTCCGGCGGCGTTCAGGAAGCCGCCTTCTCGGCAGTAGGTGCGGCCGGCCGCGTCGGGGTCGGGGTCGTAGAGGCCGTCCACGTCCCAGCCGCGGTCACCGGGGAAGGGGCCCACGGCGTCGGTGCCGGAGGACACGAGTTCCCAGAGGGCTTCCGGGGTGTCGACGCCGCCGGGGAACCGGCAGGCCATGCCGACGATCGCGAGGGGCTCGTGGGCGCGCGCCTGTAGTTCCTTGAGGCGTTCGCTGGTGCGGTGCAGTTCGGTCGTCGTCCGCTTGAGGTACTCGCGGAGCTTGTCTTCGTTCGCCATGTCTCGTCACCCCGTACGTGCTGTGCGGTTCAGAACCGCTCGTCGATGAATGCGAAGATCTCGTCGTCGTCGGCGTCCTCGATGGAGTCGGCGACGGAGGACGCCGCGGTGTCCGCCGGGCCGCCCGTGCCGCTGCCGGTGGCGGTGCCGGTCGTGGAGCCGAGTCCGTGCCACAGGCCGGTGAGGGCCGCCAGCCGGTTGGCGATCTCCCGGTGCGCCGTCTCGTCGGGGCCGGCCGCGCCGTCGGTCCGGCCGGACAGGGTCCCGAACAGGGCTTCCAGCCGGTCGAGTTCGGCCATGACGATGTCGGGCCGCGCCGCGGAGGCGGGCTCGCCGGCGGCCGGGGTCCCGTCCGGGGCGAGCGCGCGGCGCAGGTGGCCGGCGAGCGCGGCCGGTGTCGGGTGGTCGAAGACGAGGGTGGCGGCGAGGCGCAGTCCGGTGGCGGCGGCGAGCCGGTTGCGCATCTCGACGGCCGTGAGGGAGTCGAAGCCGAGTTCCTTGAAGGCGCGGTCGATGACGATCCCCTCGGGGCCGCCGTGGCCGAGTACGGCCGCGGCGTGGGTGCGTACGGCGTCGAGGACCAGTTCCTCCTGCTCGTCGGCGGGCAGGCCGGTGATCCGGTCCGCGAGCGTCTCGGCGGGGGCGGCCGCCCGGTGGGTTCCGCCGCGGGCCCGGGTGTCGTCGCCGACCAGGTCCCGCAGGAAGGCGGGTACGGGCGCTGCGGCGCGCAGGGCCGCGTGGTTGAGCCTGATGGGCACTTGGAGGGGCGCGCCGGCCGCTTGGGCGGCGTCGAACAGCGCGAGGCCTTCGGCGTCGGTGAGGGGCATGACGCCGCCGCGGGCGAGGCGGCGGTGCATGCCGCTCTGGTCGAGGTGTCCTGCCATCCGGCTGTTGCTCGACCACAGGCCCCAGGCGAGGGAGACGCCGGGCAGGCCCAGCGAGCGCCGGTAGCCGGCGAACGCGTCGAGGAAGGCGTTGGCGGCCGCGTACCCGCCCTGACCGGGGCTGCCGAAGAGTGCGGAGGAGGACGAGTAGAGGACGAAGGCCGACAGGTCCAGGTCGCGGGTCAGCTCGTGCAGGTTGAGGACGGCGTCGACCTTGGGGTGCAGGACGGTGTCCAGGGCGCCCGGGGTGAGGGTGGGAAGGGTGCCGTCCGAGAGGACGCCCGCGGTGTGGACGACGCCGGTCAGCGGGTGGGCGTCGGGTATGTCGGCGAGCAGTGCGGCGAGCTGCTCGCGGTCGCCGGCGTCGCAGGCCCGTACGGTGACCTCGGCGCCGAGGGCGGTGAGTTCGGCGATGAGGGCGCTCGCGCCGTCCGCGTCGGGGCCCTGGCGGCCGGCGAGCACGAGGTGGCGTACGCCGTGTCCGGTGACGAGGTGGCGGGCGACGGCGCTGCCGAGGGTGCCGGTGCCGCCGGTGACGAGGACCGTGCCGTGCGGCCCGAAGGAGGGCGGCATGGTCAGGACGAGCTTTCCGGTGTGGCGGGCCTGGCTGAGGGTGCGGAAGGCCTCGCGGGCGTGCCGGACCTCGTGGACGGTCAGCGGCAGGGGGGTGAGGACGCCCGCGTCGAAGAGGGCGAGGAGTTCGCGGAGCATGGCGCCGACGGTGTCGGGGCCGGCTTGGACCAGGTCGAACGCCTGGTAGCGGGTGCCGGGGTGGTCGGCGGCGACGGTGTCCGGGTCGCGGACGTCGGCCTTGCCCAGTTCGAGGAAGTGGCCGCCGCGGGGCAGCAGCCGCAGGGAGGCGTCGACGTATTCGCCGGCGAGGGAGTTGAGGACGATGTCGACGCCCCGGCCGCCGGTCGCGGCGAGGAACTCGTCGGCGAAGGCGGTGGTGCGGGAGTTGGCGATGGCGCCGTCGGTGAGGCCGAGGCCGCGCAGGGTGTCCCACTTGCCGGTGGAGGCGGTGGCGTACACGGTGAGGCCGTGGTGGCGGGCCAGTTGCAGGGCGGCCATGCCGACGCCGCCGGCGGCCGCGTGGATCAGCAGGGACTGGCCGGGGGTGGCCCGGGCCAGGCGGGTCAGGGCGTACTGGGCGGTGAGGAACACGGCGGGGACGGAGGCCGCTTCGGCGTAGGTCCAGCCTGCCGGTATCGGGACGACCATGCGGTGGTCGGCGACGGCGTAGGGGCCGAAGCCGCCCGTCCACATGCCCAGGACCCGGTCGCCGGGGGAGACGGAGGTGACGCCGGGGCCGGTCTCGGTGACGACGCCCGCGCCCTCGGCGCCCATGACGCCTTCGCCGGGGTACATGCCCAGCGCGATGAGGGTGTCGCGGAAGTTGACTCCGGCGGCCCGGACGGCGATGCGGACCTGGCCCTCCTCCAGGGGTGCCAGGGTGTCGGGGGCGGGGGCGAGGCGCAGACCCTCCAGGGTGCCGGTGCCGCTGGTGGCGAGCCGCCAGGCGGGGGTCGCGGCGGGCGGTACGAGGAGGTCGCCGCGCGGGTCGGTGTCGCCGGCACGGGCCAGGCGGGGGACGCGGACGGCGCCGCCCCGGACGGCGAGCTGCGGTTCCCCGGAGGCGAGGGCGGCGGTGAGGGCGGCGGCGTCCCAGGCGCCCGGGTCGAGGTCGAGGAGGGTGAAGCGGCCGGGCTCCTCCGACTGGGCGGAGCGGATCAGGCCCCACACGGTGGCGGCGGCCGGATCGGCGGTGTCCTCGTCGGGGGTGGTGGAGACGGCGCCCCGGGTGAGGAGGGTGAGGGTGGTGCCGTCGAGCCGGTCCCCGGCGTCGAGCCAGGCCTGGGCGAGGTCCAGGGCCCGGTGGGCGACGGTGTGGGCGGTGCGCGCGTCGGGGCGGGGGTGGTGCGGGAAGGACACGGCGACGGTGTCGGGGGCCCGGCCGGTGGCGGTCGCGTCGAGCAGCGCGGGCAGGTCGGGGTACCAGTCGCAGGCGCCGCCGGTGGCTTCGAGGGCGGCGATGACCTTGGCGTGGTCCTCGCCGACGACGGCGACCCGGCGTACCGGCAGGGTGTCGGCGGCGGGCAGCTGCGGCCAGGTGACCTCGTACAGGGCGCCCCCGAGGCGGGCGCGGCCGCCGGTGGCGGCGAGCTGTTCGGGGGAGACGGTGCGCACGAGGAGTTCGGCGATGTCGAGTACGGGGCGGCCGGCTTCGTCGGTGCAGGTCAGCCGGACGGCTTCGGCGCTGACGGGGTGGATGGTGACGCGCAGCCGGCCGGCGCCTTCGGCGTGCAGGCGGACGCCGCGTACGGCGAACGGCATGCGGGCCTGGCCGTCGTCGGGGAAGAACGCGCCGAGGCTCATGGCCTGGAGGGCGGCGTCCAGGAGCGCGGGGTGGATGCCGTAGCCGGCGGACGTGTCGGCGGTGCGTTCGGGCAGGGCGACTTCGGCGTGGACGGCGGCGCCGTCGAGCCAGCCGTCGCGGTAGCCCCGGAAGTGGGGGCCGTAGTCGTAGCCGCGTGCGGTGAACTCCGCGTAGAAGGCGTCGGGTTCGCGGCGTCCGGCGGGCCGGGCCGCGGCGGGGGGCCAGGGCGCGGCGGCCGGGGCGGGCGGCTCTTCTGCGGCGGGGGCGAGTACGGCTTCGGCGTGGCGGTGCCAGGGCGCGCCGGGGTCGGCGTCCGCCTCGCGCGAGTGGACGGTGAGGGTGCGCCGGCCGTCCTCGGCGGCGGCGCCGACGAGCAGCCGCAGTTCGACGGCGCCGTCGTCGGGCAGGACGACGGGGGCCTGGAGGATCAGCTCGTCCAGGCTGCCGCAGCCGGATTGCCGGCCCGCCCACAGGGCGAGGTCGACGAGTGCGGCGCCGGGCAGCAGGACGGTGCCGAGCAGGGTGTGGTCGGCGAGCCACGGCTCGGTGTCGGCGCCGAGGCGGGCGGTGTAGACGACGGAGCCGGATTCGGGCAGTTCCACTCCCCCGCCGAGCAGGGGGTGGCCGGCTTCGCGCAGGCCGATGGAGGCGGCGTCGCCGCGCCGGGCGGGGGCGTTGTACCAGTAGCGCTCGCGCTGGAAGGGGTAGGTGGGCAGGTCGACGCGGCGGGAGCCGGCGCCGAACAGGGCGTCGGCGTCGATCTCGACGCCGGCGACGTGGGCGGCGGCGAGGGCCGTGGCGAACCAGCGGGCGCCGCCCTTGTCACGGCGCAGGGTGCCGAGGACGGAGGCCCGTGCGCCGGTGTCTGCGACGGTCTCCTGGAGGGAGGTCGCGAGCATGGGGTGCGGAGCGGGTTCGAGGAAGACTTCGTGGCCGTCGGCGAGGAGTGCGCGGGTGGCCTGTTCGAACTCGACGGGTTCGCGCATGTTGCGGTACCAGTACGCGGAGTCGAGGGCGGCGGTGTCGAGGAGGCCGCCGGTGACGGTGGAGTAGAACGGGATGTCGCCGCTGCGCGGGGCCACCGGCGCCAGGACCTCCAGGAGGTGCTCCTTGAGGGCGTCGACCTGCGCGGAGTGCCCGGCGGTGTCGACGCCGGGGATGGCCCGGGCGTGGACGCCATCGGCGGTCAGCTCTTCCAGCAGTTCGTGCAGGGCCTGCGGTTCACCGGCGACGGCGGCGGTGCCGGGGCTGTTGACGGCGGCGATGGACAGCCGGTCGCCGAACCGCTCCAGGCGCGGGCGCAGCGCCTCGGGGCCCAGGGACACGGCGATCATGCCGCCCTTGCCGGCGAGGGTGAGCCAGGCCTGGCTGCGCAGGGCGACGATGCGCGCGGCGTCGTCCAGGCTCAGGCCTCCGGCCACGTACGCGGCGGCGATCTCGCCCTGGGAGTGGCCGACCACGGCCGACGGGTGGACGCCGAGGGAACGCCAGGTGGCGGCTAGCGACACCATCATGGTGAACAGCACGGGCTGGACGACGTCGACGCGGCTGAGCGAGGGTGCGCCGGGCACCTGGCGCAGGACGTCCATGACGGACCAGTCGAGGTGGGCGGAGAGCGCCGTGTCACAGGCGAGCGCGGTGTCGCGGAAAGCCGGTGAGCGGTCGAGGAGCCCTTCGGCCATGGCGGGCCACTGGGAGCCCTGGCCGGGGAAGACGAACGCGACGCGGTCGCCGGGTCCGGCGGTGCCGCGGAGCGCGGCGGGGTGCGGCCGGTCCTGGGCGAGGGAGGCCAGGGCGTCGAGGAGTTCCTCGCGGCTCTCGCCGATGACGGCGGCCCGCTGGTCGAAGCGGGAGCGGGCCGTCAGCAGGGTGTACCCGGCGTCGGCGGGGTGGAGCGCGGGATTGTCGACGAGTCCCGTGCGCAGGCGGGCCGCCTGCGCACGCAGCGCGGGTTCGGAGCGGGCGGACAGCAGCAGCGGGACGGTGACCTCCGCCCACGGGTCGCTCTGCTCGCCGGGGTCCGTGGCGGGGGAGGCGGCCGGGCGGGGGGCCTCCTCCAGGATGACGTGGGCGTTGGTGCCGCTGATGCCGAAGGCGGAGACGGCGGCGCGGCGCGGGGTTTCCCGCTGCGGCCAGGGGAGGTCGTCGGTGAGCAGCGCCACCGCGCCGGAGGACCAGTCCACGCGGGGGGTGGGCTCGTCGACGTGCAGGGTGCGGGGCAGGGTGTCGCCGCGCAGCGCCAGCACCATCTTGATGACGCCCGCGACTCCGGCGGCGGCCTGGGTGTGGCCGATGTTGGACTTCACGGAGCCGAGCCACAGGGGGGTGTCGGCGGGGCGCCCTTCGCCGTAGGTGGCGAGGACGGCCTGCGCTTCGATGGGGTCGCCGAGTTCGGTGCCGGTGCCGTGGGCCTCGACGGCGTCCACGTCGTGCGGTTCGAGGCCGGCGTCGGCGAGGGCCTGGCGGATGACGCGCTGCTGGGAGGGGCCGTTGGGGGCGGTGAGGCCGTTGCTGGCGCCGTCCTGGTTGACGGCGGAGCCACGGATGACGGCGAGGACGGGGTGTCCGTTGGCTTCGGCGTCGCTGAGCCGCTCCACGACCAGCATGCCGGCGCCTTCGCCGAGGGCCACGCCGTCGGCGGACGCCGCGAAGGCGCGGGAGCGGCCGGTGGGCGACATGACGCGCTGGCGGGAGAACTCGACCAGCATCTCGGGGGTGGACATGACGGTGGCGCCGCCGACGAGGGCCATCGCGCATTCGCCGCGCCGCAGGGACTGGACGGCGAGGTGCAGGGCGACCAGGGACGCCGAGCAGGCGGTGTCGACGGTGACGGCCGGGCCTTCGAGGCCGAAGACGTACGAGAGCCGCCCGGACATGACGCTGGCGGAGTTGCCGGTGCCGAGGTAGCCGTCGAAGTCCTCGTCGCCGTTCTGCAGGAGCGGCATGTAGTGCTGGCCGTTGGTGCCGACGAACACGCCGGTGCGGCTGCCGCGCAGCACGTCCGGGTCGATGCCGGCCCGTTCCAGGGCCTCCCAGGAGGTCTCCAGCAGCAGCCGCTGCTGCGGGTCCATGGCGAGGGCCTCGCGGGGGGAGATGCCGAAGAACTCGGGGTCGAAGTCGGGGGCCTCGTGCAGGAACCCGCCCTCGCGGACGTACGTACGGCCCTTCGCCTCCGGGTCGGGATCGTAGAGGCCGTCGAGGTCCCAGCCGCGGTTGGCCGGGAACGGGGTGATGGCGTCACCGCCGTCGCGCACCAGCCGCCACAGCTCGTCGGGGGTGTTGATGCCGCCGGGGAAACGGCAGGCCATGGCGACGACGGCGACGGGCTCGCCGTCCCCTCCGGCGGGGGCGGTGGTGAACGGGCCGGCCGTGACGGGCTCGGGGTCGGCGCCGGCCGCCAGCTCGTGGAGGTGACGGGCGAGGGCCGCGCTGGTCGGGTGGTCGAAGACGAGGGACGCGGGCAGGCTCAGCCCGGTGGCCTCGCGGAGCCGGTTGCGCAGTTCGACGGCGGTCACGGAGTTCACGCCGAGGTCCTTGAACGCCCGGTCGGGGGCGATGTCCTCGGGCGAGGTGTGGCCCAGCGCGGCGGCCACCTGCGCGCGCACCAGTCGCAGCAGTTCCCGTCGCTGTTCCTCGGCGGGCCTGCCCCGCAGGCCCGCCGCGATCTTGGTGTCGGCGGCGGTCCGGGCCGCGGCGGCTTCCCGCTCGGCCGCGCGCAGCGCCCGTACGGCGGGCAGTTCGTCGAGGAGCGCGGAGGGCCGGGCGGCGGTGTACGCGGCGGCGAACCGCTCCCAGTCGACGTCGGCGACGGCGAGGCCGCTCTCGCGGCGCGCGAGGGCCGAGTCCAGGACGTCCAGGGCCCGCTCGGGATCGAGGAACGACAGGCCGGCACCGCGGATCCGGTCGGCGGCGGGCCCGGTGAGGGCCCCCCGCCAGGGGGTCCAGGCGACGGACGCGGCGGGCAGGCCGCGGCCGCGCAGTACGTCGGCGAGCGCGTCGAGGTGGGCCGTGCCGGCCGCGTAGCCGCCCTGGCCGGCCCCGCCCCACACCCCGGCGACGGAGGAGAAGAGGACGAACGCGTCCGGTGCGGAGCCGCTGTCCGCCAGGATCTCCGCCAGGCGGACGGCCAGGTCGGTCTTGGCGGCGACGGCGGCGGCGAAGCCCTCCGTCGTGGTCCCGGTGAGGGTGGCGGGCGAGGCGGGCGGCGGGACGACGTACAGGGCCGAAGGGGCGTACCGGCCGAGCAGTTCCCGCAGTTCCCGGTCCGAGGCGGGGTCACAGGGCGCGAGGGTCACGCGGGCCGCGAGGGAGCCGTCGAGTTCCCGGGGGAGGCCGTCGGCCGGTCCGGCGAGGACGACCCGGTCGGCGCCGGCGGCGAGCAGCCGGCCGGCCAGGGGGGCGGCCACGGCCGCGAGGTCACCGATGACGAGTACGGTGCCGCGCGCGGCGGTGGGCGCGGAGGAGCGGCCGGCGTCGGCCTGGACGAGGCGGCGCCCGTAGGTGCCGGAGGGCCGCACGGCGACCTGGTCCTCGGCGCCCGGGGCGGCGAGGACGGCGGCGATCTGCTGCCAGGAGCGCGCGTCGGGCCGGGCGGGCAGGTCGAGGAGACCGCCCCACAGGGCGGGCAGTTCGAGGGCGGCGACCCGTCCGAAGCCCCAGAGCTGGGCCTGCGCGGGGGACGGGGTCTCGGCGGGCGACACGGCGACCGAGCAGGAGGTCACCGCCCAGAGCCGGGCCGTGGTACCCGCGTCGGCGGCGGCCTGGGTGAGGGCGAGGGTGGCGGCGACGCCGAGCGGCAGGCCCGCGTGTTCGGGGTGCGGGCCGTCGGCGAGGGCCAGCAGCGACAGGATCCCGGCGAGCGGGGGGCCGTCCGGGCGGTCGGCGGCTTCGGCGAGCCGGGCGCGCAGGAGGGACCGGTCGGCATGGGCCGGGTCGAGGGTGAGCGTCTCCACGGTGGCGCCGAGGGCGGCGAGGGCCTGGCGGGCGGCGTCGGCGTGGTCGGCGGCGGCCGGGGAGTCGGGGGCGGCCGGGGAGTCGGGGGCGACGAGCAGCCAGCGCCCGTGCAGGCGGGCGGCCGGGTCGTCGGTGCGCAGGCTCTTCCACTGGACGCGGTACGCGAGGGAGTCCCGCGGGGCGACCGCCGCCGCCTGGGTGGCGGGGGCCGGGGGAAGCCAGTAGTGGGTGCGCTGGAAGGCGTAGGTGGGCAGGTCGACGGGCCGGGCGCCGGTGCCCTCGAAGAGGGTGGCCCAGTCGATGTCGACGCCGCGGACGAAGAGTTCGGCGGCGGAGGTCAGCAGCCGCTGGAGCCCGCCCTCGTCGCGGCGCAGCGACCCGGCGGCGAGGACCTCGGCTCCGGTGGCCTCTGCGGTCTCCTGGATGCCCATCGTCAGGACGGGGTGGGCACTGGACTCCACGAAGGTGGTGAAGCCCTTGGCGGCCAGGGAGCGGATCGTTTCCTCGAAGCGGACGGGGTTGCGCAGGTTGCGGTACCAGTAGGCGGCGTCGAGGGTGGTGGTGTCGGCGAGTTCGGCGGTGACGGTGGAGTAGAACGGGACGTCGGCCCGGCGCGGGGTGATCGGGCCGAGGACGTCGAGGAGTTCCGCTTCGATCCGCTCCACATGTGCGGAGTGGGAGGCGTAGTCGACCGGTACCTGACGGGCCCGGATGTCCTCCGCCTGCGCGGCAGCGACGAACTCCACGATGGCATCGGCGTCACCCGCGACGACCGTGCTGGAGGGGCCGTTGACGGCGGCGATACCCAGCCGCCCCGACCACGCCTCCAGCCGTGCCTCCACCTCAACCAGAGGCAGAGGAATCGACGCCATGCCGCCCAGCCCGGCCAGTTCCCGGCCGATCACTGCGGCACGGAGGGCCACCACCCGGGCCGCGTCCTCCAGTGACAGCGCGCCGGAGACGGCGGCAGCGGCGATCTCGCCCTGCGAATGCCCCACGACCGCATCCGGCACCACACCCAGGGAGCGCCACAGCGCGGCCAGCGACACCATCACCGCCCACGTCACCGGCTGGACCACATCCACCCGGTCCAGCGAACGGCCCTCCCGCACCACCTGGACCACGTCGAAGTCCACGAACGGCGCCAGCGCGTCCGCGCACTCCCGCAACCGCGCCGCGAACACCGGCGAGGACTCCAACAGCCCCGCACCCATCCCCACCCACTGCGTCCCCTGCCCCGGGAACACCAACACCCGACGGCCCGGGGTGCCTGCGACGCCCTCCACGACCGTCGGTCCCAGGGTGACCGAGCGGTGTTCCAGCATCGAGCGGCCGGTCGCGAGGCTCAGGGCCACGTCCAGGGGACGGAGGGCGGGGTTCTGCTCCAGGTGCGCGTCCAGGCGGGCGCTCTGGGCGCGCAGTGCGGTCTCGGACTTGGCGGTGAGGACGAGGGGAACGACCGGCAGTTCCCGCTCAGCGGACTCCACCACCGACTCCACCACCGGAGCCTGCTCCAGGATCACGTGCGCGTTCGTCCCGCTCACCCCGAACGACGACACACCCGCACGACGCGGACGCCCCACCTCCGGCCACGCCCGCTCCTCCGTCAAGAGAGAGACAGCACCCGCCTCCCAATCCACCTGCGACGACGGCACATCCACATGCAGGGACTTCGGCAGCCTCCCGTGCTCCAGCGCCATCACCATCTTGATGACACCACCCACACCCGCAGCAGCCTGCGCATGCCCGATGTTCGACTTCAACGACCCCAACCACAACGGCTCACCGTCCACCGGCCGCTGCCCATACGTCGCCAACAACGCCTGCGCCTCGATCGGATCCCCCAACCGGGTCCCCGTACCATGCGCCTCCACCACATCCACATCAGCCACACCCAGACCGGCACTCTCCAACGCCGCCCGGATCACCCGCTGCTGCGACGGACCGTTCGGCGCCGTCAACCCATTGCTCGCACCGTCCTGGTTCACCGCCGAACCCCGCACCACCGCCCACACCCGATGACCCCCGGCCACCGCGTCAGACAGCCGCATCACCAGCAGCATCCCCACACCCTCGGCCCAGCCCGTACCGTCCGCCGCATCCGAGAACGCCTTCACCCGGCCATCCCCCGCAAGCCCCCGCTGCTGCGAGAACTCCACGAAGGTGGAGGGCGTGGCCATGACGGTGACGCCGCCGGCGAGTGCGAGGTCGCACTCCCCCGCCCGCAGCGACTGGGCGGCCAGGTGCAGGGCGACGAGGGAGGAGGAGCAGGCCGTGTCGACGGTGACCGCCGGGCCTTCCAGGCCCAGAGCGAAGGAAATGCGGCCGGAGACCACGCTGCCGGAGGTGCCGGTGCCGCCGTAGCCGCCGGCGTCGTCGCGTGCGGCGGGGCGGTCGGTGCCGTAGTCGTGGTACATGGCGCCGACGAAGACGCCCGCGCGGGATCCCCGCAACGACGAAGCCGGAATACCCGCCCGCTCCAACGCCTCCCACGACGTCTCCAACAGCAACCGCTGCTGCGGATCCATCGCCACCGCCTCACGCGGCGAAATACCGAAGAAGTCCGCATCGAACTCCCCCGCCTCATGCAGGAAACCACCCTCCCGCACATACGAACGCCCCGGAACACCAGGCTCCGGATCAAAGAACGACTCCACGTCCCACCCACGGTCACCCGGGAACGGAGACACCGCATCCACACCCGACGACACCAGATCCCACAAACCCTCCGGCGAGCCCACCCCACCCGGGAAACGACACGCCATCCCCACGATCGCCAGGGGTTCGGTGCTCCGCTCCTCGGCCTCGCGGAGGCGTGCTTGCGTCTCGTGCAGCTCGGTCATGGCGCGGCGGAGGTACTCGCGGAGCCTGGCCTCGTTGCCCGTGGTGGAGTCCTGGCTGGTGGCGTCGTGAGCGGACACGGCTCTCCCCTGGAGGTGTTCGGTGCAGGGCTTCAAATGGCGCGGAAGCCGCTGTCGAGCAGCTGGAACAGTTCGTCGTCGGAGGCGGAATGGAGTAGTTCGGTGACGGTGCCGGCAGCAGGGCCGGCGGGGGTTTCGGTGTCGGTGCGGGTGTCGGAAGCAGCGGCTTCCGGCGGGGCGGTGGTGGTCGCCACGCCGAGCCCGGCCAGCAGGGCGGACAGCCGGTCGGCGACCTTCCCGCGGGCGTCGTCGTCCAGGTCGGCCCGGGCGGTCTCCTCGCCGAGCCTGCCGATGAGGGCGAGCAGGGAGGCTTCCGCTCCGGGCAGTTCCCCGTCGATGTGCTCGGCGAGGGCCAGGGGCGTCGGGTGGTCGAAGACGAGGGTCGCCGTGAGCCGCAGGCCGGTCTCGGCGCCGAGCCGGTTGCGCAGTTCGACGGCGGTGAGCGAGTCGAAGCCGGCTTCCCGGAAGCTGCGGTGGACGCCGACCTCGGTCGGGCCCGCGTAGCCGAGTACGACCGCGACCTCGGTCCGTACGAGGTCCAGGACGAGCGCGGAGCGTTCGGCCCGGGGCAGACCGGCGACCCGGTCGGCGAGTGTCGGCCGGGGCTGCTCCGGCCCGCGGTCCGCGGCCGGCGAACCGGCTCGGACCGTGCCCGCCGCGCGGCGGGTCGCCTGCTCGGCGAGCGTGCGCAGGACGGGCGGCAGGGCGGTGCGGTCGGCGGCGGGGTCGATGCGCAGGGGCAGCAGGACGGCGTCCGGGCGGGTGCAGGCGGCGTCGAACAGGTCGAGGGCCTCGGCTTGCGGGAGGGCGGTGATGCCACTGCGGCGCAGTCGGGCCGCGTCGGTCTCGCCGAGGGTGCCTGCCATGCCGGCGCCCGCCCAGGGGCCCCAGCCGAGGGAGACGGCGGGCAGGCCCTGGCCGTGGCGCCAGGAGGCGAACGCGTCGAGGTAGGCGTTGGCGGCGGCGTAGGTGGACTGTCCGGCGCTGCCGAGGAGTCCGGCGGCCGAGGAGAACAGGACGAACGCGTCGAGTTCCAGGCCCCGGGTCAGGTCGTGGAGGGCGAGGGCCGCGTCGGCCTTGGGCCGCAGGACGGCTTCGAGGCGCGCGGGATCCTGCGCGGTGAGCAGACCGTCGTCGAGGACGCCGGCCGTGTGGACGACCGCGGTGAGCGGGCGCTCGGCGGGGATCCGTGCGAGGAGCGCCGCGAGGGCGGTGCGGTCGGCGGCGTCGCAGGCGGCGAGTTCCACGGTGTGGGCGCCGGCTTCGGTGAGCGCGGCGGCCAGTGCGGCGGCGCCCGGGGCGTCGGGGCCGCGCCGGCTGGTCAGCAGCAGGTGGCGTACGCCGTGTGCGGTGACCAGCCTGCGGGCCACGGCGGAGCCCAGGCCGCCGGTGCCGCCGGTGATGAGGACGGTGCCGTCGGGGTTCCAGGCGGCGGCGCCGGGCGCCGTGGTGACGCGGGCGACGCCGGGGGCGTGGGGGGTGCCGGCGCGGAGGGCGAGCTGGTCGGCGCCGTCGGCGCGGGTCAGGGCGGCGGGCAGGGCCGCGTACGAGGCGGGCTGCTCGTCGGTGTCCACGAGGGCGAACCGGCCGGGGTGTTCGGTCTGGGCCGAGCGGATCAGGCCCCAGGCGACGGCGGCGGCGGGGTCGGTGACGGGCTGTCCGGGGCCGGTGGTGACCGCCTGGTGGGTGAGGACGGTCAGCCGGGATCCGGTCGGGCGGTCCGCGGCGAGCCACTGCCGGGCGAGGGCGAGGACGCGGCGGCCCACGGCCTGCGGGCCGTCTCCGCGCTCTTCACCCTCTTCGCCGTCTGCGCCGTCTGCGCGGGCGTCTCCGCGCAGGTCGGCCACGGCGTGGACGGGCCCCGCCGGTACGTCGGCGAAGGGTGCGTCGGGATCGGCCGCGGTCCGGACGTCCGCTCCGGCGGCGGTCAGGGCGTCGGCCAGCGCCGGGGCGGGGTCGCCGAGGAGCAGCCACGTGGTCCCGCCGGGCTGTCCGGGGTCGGTGGCCAGCGGGGTCCAGGTGGGCCGCAGCAGCGGCGCGGAACCGGTGCCGGCAGCGGCGGCGGCGGCGATCCGGTCGGCCCGGACCCGGCGCAGGGCCAGGGAGGCGGCGGCGAAGACGGGCCGGCCCTCGGGGTCGGCGGCGCTCACGGCGTAGGCGTCGGGCCCGGCCGGGGCGATCCGTACCCGCAGGGCGTCGGCGCCGTGGGCGTGCAGGGCGGCTCCGGTCCAGGAGAACGGTACGAGCCCGTGGGCGTCGGGCCGGGCGGCGGTGACGGCGTGCAGGGCGGCGTCGAGGAGGGCGGGGTGCAGGCCGTAGCCGGCGGCGTCGGCGCTCTCCTCGGGGCGCAGGGCGGCGTACGCGAAGACTTCGTCGCCCCTTCGCCAGGCGGCCCGCAGGCCCTGGAACGCGGGTCCGTAGCCGATCCCGGCGGCGGCGAACCGCTCGTACTCGGCCTCGACGGCGACGGGTTCGGCGCCCTCGGGCGGCCAGGTGCCGGTGAGCGGGGCGAAGGTGTCGTCCGGGGCCGCGGCCGGGCCGGGTGCGGTGCGGCCGGTGGCGTGCGGGGTCCAGTCGTCGGCGCTCGACCCGGTGCCGGAACCGGCTGCGGCGGAGTGGATCCGCAGGGGGCGCGTCCCGTCGGCGTCGGCGGCGCCGAGGTGGACGCGCAGCCGTACGGGCGCTTCGTCGGGCAGCACGAGCGGGCCGTCGAAGGTGAGTTCCGCGACCCGGTCCCCGGTCGTGGAGGTGGCCTTGAGGGCGACTTCGAGGAGGGCCGTGCCGGGGACGACGACGCGTCCGGCGACGGTGTGCCCGGCGAGCCAGGGGTGGGTGCGGGTGGACAGGGTCGTCGTCCACACCGTGCCCTGGCCGTCGGGGAGTTCGACGCGGGCGGCGAGCAGCGGGTGTCCGGCGGTGTCGACCCCGGCGGCGGCCAGGCCGTCCCCCTGCGCGGGGGCGGGGGCGTCGAGCCAGTAGCGGGAGCGCTGGAAGGCGTAGGTCGGCAGTTGTGCGGTGAGCTCCGCGTCGGCGGCGGGGTGGGGGGCGGGGGCGGTCCGGGCGCCGAGTCCGTGGACGTGGGCGGCGGCCATGGCCTCGGCGAAGGCCCGCGCCCCGGGCTTGCGGCGGCGCTGCACGGCGATCGTGCGCACGGGGGCGGTGTCCCGGTCGTGGTCGCGGCCGAGGCTCTCGTCATGGCCGTGGCCGAGGTCGTCGTCGTGGTCGAGGATCGTGCGGGTCATGGCGGTGAGGACCGCGTCGGGGCCCAGTTCCAGGAAGCTGTCGACGCCTTCGGCGCGCAGGGCGCGGACGCCGTCGAGGAAGCGCACCGGACGGCGCGCGTGGCGGACCCAGTGGTCCGCGGTGCGCAGGTCCTCGCCGGTGGCGAGCCGTCCGGTCAGGTTCGACATGACAGGAATCTTGGGCGGGTGGTATTCGAGACCGCGAGCGATCGTTTCGAACTGTGTCAACATGCCGTCCATGTGCGGCGAGTGGAAGGCGTGGCTGACGGTCAGCCGCCTGGCGGCGCGGCCGCGGCTCTTCCAGTACTCGACCAGTTCCGCCACGTCCGGCTCGTCGCCCGCGACCACCACGGCGGCCGGCCCGTTCACCGCGGCGAGGTCGATCCGCGCCTCCCGGCCCGCGAGCTGCGGCCGTACCTCGTCCTCTCCGGCCTGGAGCGCGGCCATCGCCCCGCCGCCGGGCAGTTCGCCCATCAGCCGGCCGCGTGCGGCGACGAGCCGGGCCGCGTCCGGCAGGCTGAACACGCCGGCCACGTAGGCGGCGGTGAGCTCGCCGACCGAGTGGCCGGCGACGGCGTCGGGGCGGACGCCGCGCGAGGTGACGAGCGCGTGGAGGGCCGCTTCGAGGGCGAACAGGGCGGGCTGCGTGTACTCGGTGCGGTCGAGCAGTCCGGCGTCCGGCGTCCCGGGTGCGGCGAACATGACCGTGCGCAGGGGGCGTTCCAGGTGGGGGTCGAAGGCGGCGCACAGCTCGTCGAGGGCGGCCGCGAACACCGGCTCGGCGGCGTACAGCTCGCGGCCCATCCCGGGACGCTGGCTGCCCTGGCCGGTGAAGAGGAAGGCGGTACGCCGGCTGCCGGTGGCGGCCCGGCCGGTCACCACCAGGCCCGTGTCCGGGCGGGCGTCGTCGGCGAGGGACTCCAGACCGCGCAGCAGGGTCCCGGCGTCCTCGCCGAGGACGACCGCGCGCTCGGGGAAGGCGGTGCGGCGGTGGGCCAGTACGGAGGCCACGGCGGCGGGGTCCGCGGGCCGGGCGGCCAGGTGGTCGGCGAGCCGGCGGGCCTGGGCGCGCAGGGCGGGCACGTCCCGGGCGGAGAGCGCCCAGGCGATGGGGACGGGCGCGGCCGACGCGTCGGACGCTGCGGCTCCGTCTTCGGCTCGGGCTGCGGCTCCGGCTCCGTCTTCGGCTCGGGCTCCGGCTCCGGCTCCGTCTTCGGCTCGGGCTCCGGCTCCGGCTCCCGCTCCCGCGGGCTGCTCGGCGGCTTCGAGGATGACGTGGGCGTTGGTGCCGCTCGCGCCGAACGCGGAGACCCCGGCGCGGCGGGGGCCGTCGGCGCGCCGGGGCCAGGGGGTGGTCTCGGTGAGCAGGGTGACCGCGCCGGCCGTCCAGTCGATCTGCCGCGACGGCTCCTCGGCGTGCAGGGTCTTGGGCAGGACGCCGTGGCGCAGGGCCAGGACGGTCTTGATCACCCCGGCCACCCCGGCGGCGGCCTGGGCGTGCCCGATGTTGGACTTGAGGGAGCCGAGCAGCAGGGGCGCTCCGGCCGGGCGGGCCTGGCCGTACGTGGCGAGCAGGGCGTGCGCCTCGATGGGGTCGCCGAGGCCGGTGCCGGTGCCGTGCGCTTCCACGGCGTCGACCTGGTCGGCGGTGAGCCCCGCGTTCTCCAGGGCGGCGCGGATGACGCGCTGCTGGGCGGGCCCGTTGGGGGCGGTGAGGCCGGCGCCGGTGCCGTCCTGGTTGACGGCGGAGCCGCGGAGGACGGCCAGTACGGTACGGCCTTCACGGCGGGCGTCGGACAGCCGCTGGAGCAGCAGCATTCCGGCGCCCTCGCCGAAACCGGTGCCGTCGGCCGAGTCGGAGAAGGCCTTGCAGCGGCCGTCGGGGGCGAGCCCGCGCTGACGGGAGAAGTCGATGAACATGGTGGGCGTGGACAGCACGGTCGCTCCGCCCGCGAGCGCCAGGTCGCACTCTCCGGCCCGCAGGGCCTGCGCGGCGAGGTGCAGGGCGACGAGCGAGGACGAGCAGGCGGTGTCGACGGTGACGGCCGGTCCGCGCAGGCCGAAGGTGTAGGAGACGCGGCCCGAGGCGACGCTGCCCGCGCTGCCGTTGACGAGGTAGCCCTCCAGGCCTTCGGGGATGCGGGCGCCGGGGGTGTGCGGGACGCGGGAGCCGTAGTCGTCGTACATGACCCCGGCGTAGACGCCGGTGCGGCTGTCACGGACGTCGTCCCGGGTGAGGCCGGCGCGTTCGAAGGCCTCCCAGGCGGTCTCCAGCAGCAGCCGCTGCTGGGGGTCCATGGCGAGGGCCTCGCGGGGGGAGATGCCGAAGAACTCCGGGTCGAAGTCGGCGCAGTCGTAGAGGAAGCCGCCTTCCCGGGCGTAGCTGGTCCCGGGGGCCCCGGGGTCGGGGTCGTAGAGCGCCTCCAGGTCCCAGCCGCGGTCCACGGGCAGGCCGGAGATCGCGTCGGTGCCCGACCGCAGGAGCTCCCAGAGGGCCTCGGGGGTACGGACCCCGCCGGGGAGGCGGCAGCTCATGGAGACGATCGCGATGGGCTCGCGGGCGGCTTCCTCGACGGTGCGCAGCCGTTCCCGGGTGCTGACGAGTTCGGCGGTGACCCGCTTGAGGTAGTCCCTGATCTTCGCCGAGTTGTCGGCGGGGGCGGGGGTGTCGGCGTGGGAGAGGGGGGTGCCCGTCACAGCTGCTCCTCGATGAAGGCGAAAAGTTCGTCGTCGTCGGCCGAGTCCAGCCGCGCTCCGGCGGCGGCCTGGTACGGGTCCGCGGTGGCGGCGGGATGCGCCGCCGGGAGGCCGCCGACGGCGGCGACGAGTGCGGCGAGCCGCCGCCGGAGGGTCTCGCGGCGGATGTCGTCGCCGGCCATGCCCGCGACGGCCGCCTCCAGGGCGTCGAGCCCGGCCAGGGCCGCCTCGCCCGCCTCCTTGCCGCCGTCGGCCGCGGCGCGCAGTTCCGCGTCGATGTGCTCGGCGGTGGCCTGGGCGGTGGGGTGGTCGAAGACGACCGCGGCGGCCAGCCGCAGTCCGGTGGCGGCGTTGAGGCGGTTGCGCAGCTCGACGGCGGTGAGTGAGTCGAAGCCGATCTCGCGGAAGGCGCGGGCGGGTTCGACCGCCTCGGGGCCGGTGAAGCCGAGTACGGCGGCGACCTCCGTCCGTACAAGGGCGAGCAGTTCCCGGCCGCGGGCGGCGGCGTCGAGTCCGGCGAGGCGCCGGGCCAGTGCCTGCGCCGCGCCGCCGTCGCCGCCCGGTCCGGTCGCGCCGGCGGGCGGCGCGGTGGCGGCCGCGCGCGGCGTCCCGGCGGCGGCCGGGACCAGGGCCCGCAGCAGGGCCGGTACGGCGTCGGGCCCGTGGGCGGCCCGCTCGCGGCGCAGGGCCGGGACGTCCAGGCGCAGCGGTACGAGAAGGGCGTCGGGGGCGGCGAGGGCCCGGTCGAAGAGGGCGAGGCCCTGCGCGTTGTCCATGGGCGCGATGCCGGAGCGCCGCATGCGGCGCAGGTCGGTGTCGGAGAGGTGCCCGGTCATTCCGCTGGCCTCGCCCCACAGTCCCCAGGCGAGGGATACGGCGGGCAGCCCGGCGGCCCGGCGGTGCTGGGCCAGGGCGTCCACGAAGGTGTTCGCGGCGGCGTAGTTGGCCTGCCCGGGGCGGCCGAGGAGTCCGGCGGCGCCGGAGAACAGCACGAACGCGGACAGGGGCAGGTGGGCGGTGAGTTCGTGCAGGTGCAGGGCCGCGTCCGCCTTGGGCCGCAGTACGGTGTCCAGCCGCTGCGGGGTGAGCGTGGTGACCGCGCCGTCGTCCAGGACTCCCGCGGCGTGGATCACCGCGGTCAGCGGGTGGGCGGCGGGGATCCCCGAGAGCAGCGCCGCCACCGCGGAGCGGTCGCCCGTGTCGAGGGCGCTGATCTCCACCCGGGCGCCGAGCGCCGTCAGTTCCGCTTCGAGGGCGGCGGCCCCTTCGGCGGCGGGTCCGCTGCGGCTGGCGAGCAGCAGGCGCCGGGCCCCGTACGAGGTGACGAGGTGGCGGGCGACGAGCCGGCCGAGCGTGCCGGTGGCGCCGGTGACCAGGACGGTCCCCTCGGGGTCGAACGGCCGCGCGGCCCCGGCGGTCACCGCTTCGGCCCGGCCCAGGGCGGGCGCGTACGCCTGCCCGTCGCGCAGCGCGAGCTGCGGCTCCCCGGTGGCGAGCGCGCCGGCCAGCGCCGCCGCCGATGAGGGGGCGCCGTCCGTGTCCACGAGGGTGAACCGGTCCGGGTGCTCGCTCTGCGCGGACCGTACGAGGCCCCACAGTGCGGCGGCCGCGAGCCCGGCCGGGGACTCCCCGGGCGTGGTGGCGACGGCCCGTTCGGTCAGCACGACCAGCCGGGTCGCGGCGAACCGCTCGTCCTGCCCGAGCCACTCCTGGACCAGGGCCAGGCCCCGCGCGGTGAGTTCGCGTACCTCACCGGGCGCGGGCAGAGGTGCCTGCGCACCGGCGGCGGCCCCGGCCAGGGCCGGGAAGGTGACGACGACGGCGTCCGGCGCGGGGGCGCCCGCGTCCATCGAGGCCACCAGCGCCGCCAGGTCGGGGTGCGCGGCTTCGGGCCCCCCGATCCCCAGGGGGTCCGGGCCGACCACGGCGGTGCGGACGGCCGGCTCCCGGCCGACGGCGGCGGGCCGCCAGTCGACCCGGTACAGGGGCAGGTCCGCGTCGGCCGCACCGAGCAGCGCGTCCAGCCGTTCCCGGGGGACGGGCCGCATCACGAGCGCGTCGAGCGTCAGCACGGGCGCACCGGTCAGGTCTACGGCCTCCAGCGAGACGGCGCCCTCGCCGGTCCGCGCGAGGCGCACGCGCAGCGCGTCGGCGCCGGTCGCGTGCAGGGTCGCGCCCTGCCAGGCGAACGGGAGCAGTACGGAACCGGCGGGCACGGCGAGGAGGTCACCGGCCAGCCAGGGCTGGAGCGCGGCGTCCAGGAGTGCCGGGTGGATACCGAAGTGGGCGGCGTCGGCCCGGGCGCGGTCGGGGAGACGGACTTCGGCGAAGACCTCGCCGGGACGCCGCCACAGCGAGGCGACTCCGGCGAAGACCTCCCCGTACTCGTAGCCGAGGTCGGAGAACCGCGTGTAGACCTCGTCCGGCTCCACGCGCTCGGCACCGGCCGGCGGCCAGGCCTCCGCCGCGGCCCATTCGGCCGGGACGGCCCGGGCCGGGACGGCGGGAGCGGCGTCGGCCGGGCGGAGAACGCCGTCGGCGTGCCGCGTCCACTCGGCATCGTCGTCCTCGGGGCGGGAGTGCAGGGTCACCCGGCGGCGCCCGCTCTCGTCGGGGACCGCGACCCGTACCTGGATGCGGACCCCGCCGCGGCCCGGCAAGACCAGCGGGGCTTCGAGCCCGAGTTCCTCCAGTCCGGCCGAACCCGTCGCGGCGGCCGCGTGCAGAGCCAGCTCGGCGAAGGCGGTGCCGGGCAGCAGGGTCCGGCCGGAGACGGCGTGATCGGCGGTCCACGGCTGCTCGGCACGCGAGATCCGCCCGGCGAACAGCACCTCCCCGCCGGCGGCGAGCGGCAGGGCGCCACCCAGCAGCGGGTGCGTCTCCCAGTCCATCCCGAACCGCGCGGCGGCGGCGTCGCCGACACCGGCGGGGGAGGTCGGCGCCCAGTAGTGGGAGCGCTGGAAGGCGTACGTCGGCAGGTCGGCCAGACGGGCGCCGGTGCCCTCGAAGAGTGCGGCCCAGTCGATGTCGACGCCGCGCACGAACAGCTCGGCGGCGGAGGTGAGGAACCGCTCCAGGCCGCCTTCGTCGCGTCGCAGCGAACCGACGGCGAGTACGTCGGCGGTCTCCTGGATGCCGATGGTCAGGACGGGGTGGGCGCTGGACTCCACGTAGGTCCCGAAGCCGTCGGTGACCAGTGCGCGGACGGTCTCCTCGAAGCGGACGGGCTGGCGCAGGTTCCGGTACCAGTACCCGGCGTCCAGCACCGGTTCGGTCAGCAGTCCGCCCGTCACCGTCGAGTAGAAGGGGACCTCGGGCCGGCGGGGGGTGATCGGGCCGAGGACGTCGAGGAGTTCCGCTTCGATCCGCTCCACGTGCGCGGAGTGCGAGGCGTAGTCCACCGGCACCTGACGGGCCCGGATGTCCTCCGCCTGCGCGGCGGCCACGAACTCCACGATGGCATCGGCGTCACCCGCCACGACCGTGCTGGAGGGGCCGTTGACGGCGGCGATACCGAGCCGCCCCGCCCATCCCGCAAGCCGTGCCTCCACCTCAACCTGAGGCAGAGGAACGGACGCCATGCCGCCCAGCCCGGCCAGCTCCCGCCCGATCACCGCCGCACGGAGGGCCACCACCCGGGCGGCATCCTCCAGTGACAGCGCACCCGACACGGCGGCAGCAGCGATCTCGCCCTGCGAGTGACCGACGACCGCATCCGGGACGACACCCAGCGACCGCCACAACGCGGCCAGGGACACCATCACCGCCCACGTCACCGGCTGGACCACATCCACCCGGTCCAGCGAACGGCCCTCACGCACCACCTCGACCACGTCGAAGTCCACGAACGGCGCCAACGCCTCCGCACACTCCCGCAACCGATCGGCGAACACCGGCGAGGACTCCAACAGCCCCGCACCCATCCCCACCCACTGCGTCCCCTGCCCCGGGAACACCAACACCCGACGGCCGGTCTCACCGGCCACCCCGTCGACCGTCGTGTCCCCGAGGACCACCCGCCGGTGCTCGAACACCGACCGGCCCGCGGCGAGGGTGAACCCGGCGTCGAGCAGCCGTACGTCCTCGCGCCCCAGGCGCTCGCGCAGCCGTTCGGCCTGCTCGTGCAGACCGGCGGCCGTCCTCGCCGACACCACCAGCGGCACGACCGGCATCTCGCGCACCGCCGCTTCGGCCGGTGCTTCGGGCGCCGCTTCGGCGGTGGGTTCGGCGGCCGGTTCCGTGGTCGGTTCGGCGGCCGGTTCGGTGGTCGGGGCCTGCTCCAGGATCACGTGGGCGTTGGTCCCGCTGACGCCGAACGCCGAGACGCCCGCACGCCGGGGCCGGTCGCCCTCGGGCCACTTCCGCGTCTCGGTGAGCAGCGATACGGTGCCCGCGCTCCAGTCCACCTTCGAGGACGGCGCGTCGACGTGCAGGGTCTTCGGCAGCATCCCGTGCCTGAGCGCCATCACCATCTTGATGACGCCGCCCACCCCGGCGGCCGCCTGCGGGTGACCGATGTTGGACTTGAGCGACCCGAGCCACAGCGGCCGTTCGGCGGGCCGCCGGCCGTAGGTCGCGAGCAGCGCCTGCGCCTCGATGGGGTCGCCGAGGCGCGTGCCCGTACCGTGCGCCTCCACGACGTCGACGTCCTCGGCCCCGAGACCGGCGTGTGCCAGTGCCTGGGCGATGACGCGTTCCTGGGAGGGGCCGTTGGGGGCGGTGAGGCCGTTGCTGGCGCCGTCCTGGTTGACGGCGTCGCCACGGATGACGGCGAGTACGGGGTGGCCGTTGCGCCGGGCGTCCGAGAGCCGCTCCACGAGGACCATGCCGGCGCCCTCGGCCCAGCTGGTGCCGTCGGCGGCGTCGGCGAAGGCCTTGCTGCGGCCGTCGGCGGCGAGGCCGCGCTGGCGGGAGAACTCCACGAAGAGTCCGGGCGCCGCCATGACGGTGACACCGCCGGCCAGGGCCAGGTCGCATTCACCGGCCCTGACCGCCTGGGCGGCCAGGTGCAGGGCGACCAGCGAGGAGGAGCAGGCCGTGTCGACGGAAAGGGAGGGGCCTTCCAGGCCCAGTACGTAGGAGATGCGGCCGGACACGACGCTCGCGGACTTCCCGGTGAGCAGGTGCCCCTCGTGTTCCTCCGAGGCCTCGTGGAGCCTGGAGGCGTACTCCTGGTGGGTGAGGCCCGCGTAGACGCCGGTGCGGGTTCCGCGCAGCGACCGGGGGTCGATGCCCGCCCGTTCGAGGGCCTCCCAGGAGGTTTCCAGGAGGAGCCGCTGCTGCGGGTCCATGACCAGGGCCTCGCGGGGGGAGATCCCGAAGAAGTCGGCGTCGAACTCGGCGGCGTCGTACAGGAAACCGCCTTCGCGGACGTACGTCGTACCGCGTCGGCCGGCCTCGGGGTCGGGTTCGTAGACGTCGTCCAGGTTCCAGCCGCGGTCCAGGGGCGCGGCCCCGATCACGTCCCGCTCGTCCATGACCAGGTCCCACAGCGCCTCCGGGCTGTCGGCGCCGCCGGGGAAGCGGCAGGCCATGCCGACGATGACGACGGGGTCGTCCTCGCCGCCGGAAGCGACGGCGGCAGCCGCGGCGGGGGCCGTAAGCGGCGCGGCCGCGGCGTCGGCGCCCAGGAGCGTGCCGAGCAGGTGGGCGGCGAGGACGGACGGGTTGGGCCGGTCGAAGACGACGGTGGCGGGCAGGTTGAGCCCGGTGGCCCGGGTGAGGCGGTTGCGCAGCTCGAGGGCGGTGAGGGAGTCGAACCCGGCGTCCTTGAAGGCCCGGTCGGGCCGGATGGCGTCGGTGCCGGGGTGCCGCAGCACCGCGGCGGCCTCGGTCCGGACCAGTTCCACGAGGACGCGGCTGCGTTCGGCTTCCGGGAGCCCGGCGAGCCGCCGGGCCAATCCGTCGGCGGGTCCGGCGGCGGAGTCCGCGGCGGCACGCCCCCGCTCCTCCTCCAGGGCGCGCCGGGCCTCGTGCACCGTGTCGAAGAGGTGACCGGGGCGGAGGGCAGCGGTGCGGGGGGCGAACTCCGCCCAGTCGACGTCGACCACGGTGACGCAGACGTCCCCTTGGTCGAGGGCGCGGTGCAGGGCTTCGATGCCTTCCTCGGGGTCCATCGCCCGGATGCCCCGGCGTCCCAGGCTCTCCTCCCCCGCGCCTTCGGCCATGCCGCGCCCGCCCCACAGGCCCCAGGCGACGGAGGTCGCGGGCAGGCCTTGGGCGCGGCGCTGTTCGGCGAGTACGTCGAGCGAGGCGTTGGCGGCGGCGTAGGCGGCCTGGCCGCCGTTGCCCCAGGTGCCGGTGACGGAGGAGAAGAGGACGAACGCGTCGAGTTCGAGCCCCCGCGCACGGGTGAGTTCGTGCAGGTGGCGGGCCGCGTCGGCCTTGGGAGCGGCGATCTCGCGGAAGCTGTCGCCGGAGATCGTGCCGATCACACCGTCGTTGAGGACGCCGGCGGTGTGGAAGACGGCGGTCGGCGGGTGGGCCTCCAGGAGCGCGTCGAGCGCGGTGCGGTCTGAGACGTCGCAGGCCGCGAGGGTGACGTCGGCGCCCAGGGCGCGCAGTTCGGCGGCCAGTTCCAGGGCCCCGGGCGCGTCGGGACCGCGCCGGCTGGTGAGGACGAGGTGCTCGGCCCCGTTGCGCACGAGCCAGCGCGCGACGTGGGCGCCGAGCGCGCCGGTGCCGCCGGTGACCAGGACGGTGCCACGGGCGCGCCAGCGGCCGCCGTCCGTCGCGGCGGCGACGGCAGTGGCGGCGGCGACACGGCTGATGCGGCGCCCGTACGTGCCGGAGGCGCGGACGGCCACCTGGTCCTCGCCATCGGTACGGGCGAGGGCCGCGGCCAGCCGGTCCCAGGCGCGGGCGTCGGGCTGAGCGGGGAGGTCGACGACGCCGCCCCAGAGGGCGGGCAGTTCGAGGGCGGCGACCCGGGCGAAGGCCCACACCTGGGCGCCGATGTCAGCCGGAAGCTCACCGGGGGACACGGCGACGGCCTCGCGGGTCAGGGCCCATACGCGGGCGGAGCCGGGGGCGGCGTCCTGAGCGGCCTGGACGAGCGCGAGGGTCGCCGGGAGCACCTCGGGCGAAGACAGGAGGGAGAAGAGGGAGAGGATGCCGGTGGGGGCGTCGTCGCCGTGGGTGGTGAGGGCGGTGAATCGCGCGGCCAGCGCGGTACGGGTGGCGGTGGCCGGGTCGACGGCCAGCCGCTCGGCGCGGGCACCGTGACGGGCCAGCGCCGCCTCCACCGCCTCGACCAGCTCGGCGTCCAGACCGTGCGGGACGACGAGCAGCCACCGGCCGTCGAGCCGGGACGCCGAACCACCGGACAGGCCCTTCCACGTGGCACGATAACGCCACGCATCGACACCATCAGCAGCAGAAGAAGCAGGCGCGTGGGCCGGGGCGGAAGGCTCCAGCCAGTAATGCGCACGCTGGAACGGATACGTCGGCAGATCCACCCGACGGGCACCCGTCCCCTCGAACACAGCCGCCCAGTCGACCTCCACACCACGCACGAACAGCTCGGCGACAGAAACAAGGAACCGCTCCAGGCCGCCCTCGTCACGGCGCAGCGAACCACCCGCCACGACATCGGCCGTCTCCTGGATCCCCATCGTCAGCACCGGGTGGGCACTCGACTCGATGAACGTCCCGAAACCCTTCGCCACCAACGAACGGATCGTTTCCTCAAAACGCACGGGCTGGCGCAGGTTCCGGTACCAGTAGGCGGCGTCGAGGGTGGTGGTGTCGGCGAGTTCGGCGGTGACGGTGGAGTAGAACGGGACGTCGGCCCGGCGCGGGGTGATCGGGCCCAGCACCTCCAGCAGCTCGGCTTCGATCCGCTCCACATGTGCGGAGTGCGAGGCGTAGTCGACCGGCACCTGACGGGCCCGGATGTCCTCCGCCTGCGCGGCAGCGACGAACTCCACGATGGCATCCGCGTCACCCGCCACGACCGTGCTGGAGGGGCCGTTGACGGCGGCGATACCCAGCCGCCCCGCCCATCCCGCAAGCCGTGCCTCCACCTCAACCAGAGGCAGAGGAATCGACGCCATGCCGCCCAGCCCGGCCAGTTCCCGGCCGATCACGGCGGCACGGAGGGCCACCACCCGGGCGGCGTCCTCCAGTGACAGCGCGCCGGAGACGGCGGCAGCGGCGATCTCGCCCTGCGAATGCCCCACGACCGCATCCGGCACCACACCCAGGGAGCGCCACAGCGCGGCCAGCGACACCATCACCGCCCACGTCACCGGCTGGACCACATCCACCCGGTCCAGCGAACGGCCCTCCCGCACCACCTGGACCACGTCGAAGTCCACGAACGGCGCCAGCGCGTCCGCGCACTCCCGCAACCGCGCCGCGAACACCGGCGAGGACTCCAACAGCCCCGCACCCATCCCCACCCACTGCGTCCCCTGCCCCGGGAACACCAACACCCGACGGCCCGGGGTGCCTGCGACGCCCTCCACGACCGTCGGTCCCAGGGTGACCGAGCGGTGTTCCAGCATCGAGCGGCCGGTCGCGAGGCTCAGGGCCACGTCCAGGGGACGGAGGGCGGGGTTCTGCTCCAGGTGCGCGTCCAGGCGGGCGCTCTGGGCGCGCAGTGCGGTCTCGGACTTGGCGGTGAGGACGAGGGGAACGACCGGCAGTTCCCGCTCAGCGGACTCCACCACCGACTCCACCACCGGAGCCTGCTCCAGGATCACGTGCGCGTTCGTCCCGCTCACCCCGAACGACGACACACCCGCACGACGCGGACGCCCCACCTCCGGCCACGCCCGCTCCTCCGTCAAGAGAGAGACAGCACCCGCCTCCCAATCCACCTGCGACGACGGCACATCCACATGCAGGGACTTCGGAAGCCTCCCGTGCTCCAGCGCCATCACCATCTTGATGACACCACCCACACCCGCAGCAGCCTGCGCATGCCCGATGTTCGACTTCAACGACCCCAACCACAACGGCTCACCGTCCACCGGCCGCTGCCCGTACGTCGCCAACAACGCCTGCGCCTCGATCGGATCCCCCAACCGGGTCCCCGTACCATGCGCCTCCACCACATCCACATCAGCCACACCCAGACCGGCACTCTCCAACGCCGCCCGGATCACCCGCTGCTGCGACGGACCGTTCGGCGCCGTCAACCCATTGCTCGCACCGTCCTGGTTCACCGCCG
Organism: Streptomyces sp. NBC_00667; assembly: GCF_036226825.1. Lineage (NCBI taxonomy): Bacteria > Bacillati > Actinomycetota > Actinomycetes > Kitasatosporales > Streptomycetaceae > Streptomyces > Streptomyces sp. NBC_00667. Next base: position 259,673 of record NZ_CP109023.1, on the reverse strand, counting down.
AACCCCGCACCACCGCCCACACCCGATGACCCCCGGCCACCGCGTCAGACAGCCGCATCACCAGCAGCATCCCCACACCCTCGGCCCAGCCCGTACCGTCCGCCGCATCCGAGAACGCCTTCACCCGGCCATCCCCCGCAAGCCCCCGCTGCTGCGAGAACTCCACGAACAGACCGGGTGCGGCCATCACCGAGACGCCGCCCGCGAAGGCGAGGTCGCATTCGCCGGAGCGCAGGGACTGGGCGGCCAGGTGGAGGGCGACGAGGGAGGAGGAGCAGGCCGTGTCGACGGTGACCGCCGGGCCTTCCAGGCCCAGGGCATACGCGATGCGGCCGGACATGACGCTGGCCGTGTTGCCCGTGAGGAGGTAGCCCTCGTAGCCCTGGGCGGGCTCGTACAGCCGGGGGCCGTACTCCTGCGACATAGCACCGACGAAGACGCCCGCGCGGGATCCCCGCAACGACGAAGCCGGAATACCCGCCCGCTCCAACGCCTCCCACGACGTCTCCAACAGCAACCGCTGCTGCGGATCCATCGCCACCGCCTCACGCGGCGAAATACCGAAGAAGTCCGCATCGAACTCCCCCGCCTCATGCAGGAAACCACCCTCCCGCACATACGAACGCCCCGGAACACCAGGCTCCGGATCAAACAACGACTCCACGTCCCACCCACGGTCACCCGGGAACGGAGACACCGCATCCACACCCGACGACACCAGATCCCACAAACCCTCCGGCGAGCCCACCCCACCCGGGAAACGACACGCCATCCCCACGATCGCCAGGGCGTCCCCGTCCTCCACCGGCCGGCGCTCGCGACGCTGCTCGGGGGCGGCGGCGGGCTCACTGCCGGCCTCGGCGGCGGCCGCGTCCCGGATCATGCGGGCGACGGCGAGCGGGGTCGGGGCGTCGTAGATGAGGGTGGTGGGCAGGCGCAGTCCGGTCGCGGCCCGGAGCCGGTTGCGCAGCTCGATGCCCTGGACGGACTCGAAGCCCTGCTCCTTGAAGGTGTGCTCGGCGGTGACGGATTCGGCGGTGGGGTAGCCGAGCACTCCGGCCGCGTGGACGCGCACCAGGTCCAGGACGTGGTCCAGTTGCTCGTCGGCGGACCGGCCGCGCAGCTCGCGGCTGAGCAGGGTCTCGGCGGTGTCGGCGGCGGGCGTGGCCGGCTTTTCGTCGTCGGCGCCGGAGGTGAGCCAGTGGTGGGTGCGCTGGAAGGCGTACGTCGGCAGGTCGGTCAGACGGGCGCCGGTGCCCTCGAAGAGGGCGGCCCAGTCGATGTCGACGCCGCGTACGAACAGCTCGGCGGCGGATGTCAGCACGCGCTCCAGACCACCGTCGTCGCGGCGCAGCGAGCCGGCCGCCAGGACGTCGACGCCCGCCGCCTCCGCGGTCTCCTGGATGCCGATCGTCAGGACGGGGTGGGCGCTGGACTCCACGTAGGTACCGAAGCCGTCGGCGAGCAGCGTGCGGAGGGTTTCCTCGAAGCGGACGGGGTTGCGCAGGTTCCGGTACCAGTACGCGGCGTCCAGCACCGGCTCGGTCAGCAGTCCGCCCGTCACCGTCGAGTAGAAGGGGACCTCGGGCCGCTGCGGCCGGATCGGGCCGAGGACGTCGAGGAGTTCGGTTTCGATCCGCTCGACGTGCGCGGAGTGGGAGGCGTAGTCGACCGGCACCTGACGGGCCCGGATGTCCTCCGCCTGCGCGGCGGCGACGAACTCCACGATGGCATCGGCGTCACCCGCCACGACCGTGCTGGAGGGACCGTTGACGGCCGCGATACCCAGCCGCCCGTCCCATCCCGCAAGCCGTGCCTCGACCTCAACCAGAGGCAGAGGAATCGACGCCATCCCGCCCAGCCCGGCCAGCTCCCGCCCGATCACCGCCGCACGGAGGGCCACCACCCGGGCCGCATCCTCCAACGACAACGCGCCGGAGACGGCGGCAGCAGCGATCTCGCCCTGCGAATGCCCCACCACCGCATCCGGCACCACACCCAGCGACCGCCACAGCGCGGCCAGGGACACCATCACCGCCCACGTCACCGGCTGGACCACATCCACCCGGTCCAGCGAACGGCCCTCCCGGACCACTTCGACCACGTCGAAGTCCACGAACGGCGCCAACGCCTCCGCACACTCCCGCAACCGCGCCGCGAACACCGGCGAGGACTCCAACAGCCCCGCACCCATCCCCACCCACTGCGTCCCCTGCCCCGGGAACACCAACACCCGACGCCCGGTCTCACCGGCCACCCCGTGGACGGCGGACCGCTCCAGCCGGGTCAGGAATTCCTCCCGGTCGGCCGCCAGGACCACCGCGCGGTGGCCGAAGGTCGTGCGGGCGGCGGCGAGGGTCCAGGCCACGTCGGCAAGTTCCAGCTCCGGGCCGTGCTCGACGCATGCGCTGAGCCGTGCGGCCTGGTCCCGGAGACCTTCGGCGGTGCGGCCGGAGACGACGAAGGGAAGCACGGCCAGCCGTCGGCCGGACACGGCGGCCGTTTCTGCCGTCGGGGCCTCTTCGAGGACGAGGTGGGCGTTGGTGCCGCCCATGCCGAAGGAGGAGACGCCGGCGAGGCGGCGCCGCCCGGGCTCCTCGGTCCACGGTTCCAGCTCGGTCTGGACGCTCAGGTTCAGCTCGTCGAGCGGGATGTCCGGGTGGGCGCTGGTGTAGTTGAGGCTCGGCGGGAGTTCGCCTTCGCGGACGGCGAGCACGGCCTTGAGCAGGCCGACGAGTCCGGCGGCGCTTTCGAGGTGGCCGACGTTGGTCTTGGCGGAGCCGACGGCGAGGGGGGACCCGGTGCGGGCCGTGCCGAGGACGGCGCCGAGGGCCGCGGCTTCGACGGGGTCGCCCGCGCGGGTGCCGGTGCCGTGGAGCTCCACGAAGCGGACGTCGCCGGGCCGGACACCGGCCCGTTCGTAGGCTTCGCGGAGCACCGCTTCCTGGGCGGCCCGGTCGGGGGTGGTCAGGCTCGGGCCGCCGCCGTCGTTGTTGACGGCGCCGCCCTTGATGACGGCGTGCACGGGGTCGCCGTCGGCCAGCGCCCGGCGCAGCGGCTTCAGTACGACGGCGGCACCGCCCTCGCCGCGTACGTAGCCGTTGGCGCGGGCGTCGAAGGTGTGGCAGCGGCCGTCGGGGGAGAGCGCCCCCATGCTCTCCATGAGGGAGGTGCTCTCGTCGGCCAGGATGAGGTTGACGCCGCCGACGACGGCGAGTTCCGTCTCGCCGCGGCGCAGGCTTTCGCAGGCGAGGTGTACGGCGACGAGCGAGGAGGACTGGGCGGTGTCGACGGCCATGCTGGGGCCGCGCAGTCCGAGGAGGTAGGAGAGGCGGTTGGCGGCCATGGCGCGGTACCGGCCGGCCGCGCTGTAGCCGCCGGCGGGGGCTTCGGTGCGCTGGGCGAGGGTGGCGTAGTCGTCGGAGGCGATGGCGACGTACACGCCGGTGCGGGTGCCGGAGAGCCGGGCGGGGACGATGCCGGCGTGTTCCAGGGCCTCCCAGCCGAGTTCGAGTACGAGTCGCTGCTGGGGGTCGGTGGCGGCCGCCTGGGCCGCGCTCATCGCGAAGAATTCGGAGTCGAATTCGCCGTGGCCGTCCAGGGCCGCGCGCCAGGTGCCGTCTTCCTGCCGGGTGACGGACTGGCGGCCGTTGCGCAGGAGTTCCCAGAATTCCGCCGGGTTCGCCGCTCCGGGCAGTCGGCAGGACATCCCCACGACGGCTATGTCGTTTTCACCCACGTGCTGCTCACCGGTCTTGGGGGTCATTGGTTCTCCATGGCCAGGGACGAGACGAAATTCGAGGAATTCGCGAGAGCGGGAAGGGCCGGGCGTGCCGCGGGCGTGGTCACCAGGCGACGGGGAGTTCCACGGGTCCGCGGACGAGCATTCCCTCGTGCCAGGCGAGTTCGTCGGCGGGGACGGCGAGCCGCAGGCCGGGGAGCCGGGTGATGAGGGCTTCGAGGGCGCACTGGAGTTCGGCGCGGGCCAGTGGTGCGCCGAGGCAGTAGTGGGGGCCCTGGCCGAAGGCGATGTGCGGGTTGTTCGTGCGGTCGAGGACGAGGTCGGAGGCGTTCTCGAAGACGCTTTCGTCGCGGTTGGCGGAGGCCAGGGAGTAGACGACGGCTTCGCCGGCGCGGAGGGTGACGCCGCCGATCTCCACGTCTTCGGTGACGATCCGGGTGGGGCCGACGCTGGCCCACAGGGGGACGACGCGCAGGAGTTCCTCGACTGCGGTGGGTACCAGTTCGGGACGGGCGCGGAGTTCCTCGTAGCGGCTGCGGTCGCGCAGCAGGAGGGCGACGTGGCCGGCGAGCTGTCCGGCGGTGGTTTCGTGCCCGCCGATGAGCATGCCGCCGACGAGCATGAGCAGCTCGTTCCCGCTGAGCTGCCCGCCTTCGTCGTGGGCTTCGACGAGGGCGCTGAGCAGGTCGTCTTCGGGCTGGGCACGCCGTTTGGCTACGTATCCCCGCAGGTAGTCGGCGTACTGTTCGGCGGCTTCGGCGACTTCCTGTTCGGTGTAGCGGCTGCTGGACATGAGGGCTTCGGTGAAGGCGCGGAAGACGTGCCGGTCCTCGTGGGGGATGCCGAGCATTTCGCAGATCACGGCGGTGGGCAGCGGCAGGGCGAGGCGCTGGACGAGGTCGGCGGGACCGCCGTCGGCGATGAGTCCGTCGATGAGGCCGTGGGTGATCTCGGCGATACGGGGGCGCAGCTCGGCGACGCGGCGGGCGGTGAAGGCGCGGGAGACCAGGCGGCGCAGTCGGGCGTGGCTCTCGGGGGGCATGCCCATGAGGCCGACGGAGTCGAGGCCGCGGGGGGCGGCGCGGGGGACGTCGCGGTCGGCGCCGGCGTGCATGCTCAGGCGCGGGTCGGCGGAGGCCTTCTTGATGTCGGCGTGGCGGGTGAGGAGCCAGGCTTCGCCGCCGTAGGGCATGCGGACCCGGACCACGGGTTCGCCGGCCCGCAGTTCGGCGTAGGCCGGGTCGAGTTCGAGGTCGACGCGGTCACCGAAGGGGTACGTCCGGACGGATCCGGCGGCGGCATGAGGGCAGGTCATGGCTGAATCTCCTCTGTACGCGGACCTTTGCCACCCAACAACAGCGCGCCGTCGTCCCCGCGAGGATGAATTGGATTATGTCAACTCGGCCCTATTCACCTCGGACGTTCGAGCGCCGGTCGAGTTGAATTCCATGGTGATTTGAGGAGACCGGCGCAGGGTCGGGCCACGAGGTTGAGCCGTCGGACACTGTGTCAAGTCCGCACTTGCGCCGTCCGACCGGTCCCCGTAATTTCCGTTGCATCGACAAGCCATATCCATTTTTGCTTCGAAAGGCTGGCTCGATGGCGCATATCGCCTTCTTCATTCTCCCTGCGGCGGGTCATGTGAATCCGACGCTGTCCGTGGCGCGGGAGCTCGTCGCGCGCGGCCACCGGGTCAGCTACGCCCTGTCGGAGAACTACGCCGAGCGGGTGCTCGCGACGGGCGCGGAGTTCCTCCCGTACCCGATGGACCAGGACCGGTTCCTGGCCACGATGGTGCCGCAGCAGGACTCGGCCGCGTACACGGACCAACAGGAGTTCGTGAACATGATGAAGTGGATGCTGGAGCTGACGCGGCAGACGCTTCCGGGTTTCGAGGCGCACTTCGAGGACGCGCGTCCGGACGTGTTCGTGTGCGATCCGTCCTCGTTCTGGAGCGGGCACATCCTCGCCGCGAAGTGGGGCGTACCCGTCATCCGCAGTACGCCGACGTACGTGGCGAACGAGCACTGGTCGCTGCACCCGCCGGTGGACACGGCCGAGGAGCAGCAGGAGAACCCGGAGACGGGCGAGCTGTTCGGGGTGATCGCGGAGCTGCTGGCCGAGCACGGTGTGGACAAGAGCATCGGCGCGTTCGCGGACGAGGTCCACTCGGGGCCGGCGCTGGTGTACCTGCCGCGGGCGTTCCAGTACGCGGGGGACACGTTCGGCGAGGAGGTCGGCTTCGTCGGCCCCTGTACGAGCGCGAACAGTTTCCACGGCGCGTGGGAGGCACCGGCCACGGGCCGGCCGCTGGCGCTGATCAGTCTGGGCACGCTGTACAACAAGCAGCCCGCCTTCTTCCGCGCGTGCGTCGAGGCGTTCGCGGACCTCGCCTGGGACGTGGTGATCGCGCACGCCGGCGGGGTGGATCCCGCTGAGCTGGGTGAGGTTCCGGCGCACGTGCAGGTGCACGAGTTCGTTCCGCAGGGCGAGGTGCTGCGGCACGCCACCTTGATGATCAACCACGGCGGTACGAGCACCGTGCTCCAGGCCGTCTCCGAGGGTGTGCCGGTGATCTGCGTTCCGCAGATGGCCGAGCTGCACGCGACCGCGACGCGGGTCGAGCAGCTCGGTGTGGGCGCCAAGATCCTGCGCAAGGACATCTCGCCGGAGCGGATCCGCGAGACCGTGCTGGCGGTCGCCGGTGACGGGAAGGTGCGCGACGCGGTGGCGCGGCTGCGCCACGAGATCGAGTCGGCGGGCGGTCCCGCGGCCGCCGCGGACGCGATCGAGCGGCTGGTGGCGCCCGTTCCCGCCGGGGCCTGACCCCGCGCCCGACCCCTCCTCCCCTCCCCCCCCCACTTCTGCCGTACCAGAGCTGAGGAAGCCTTCATGACGACACAGACCACGGACCTCGCCGCCCAGGACGAGGCGGCCTCGGAAGCGGCCGCCTCGGACGGGGCGGCCCAGGAAGGGGCGCCGGCCGCCGAGGCGCCGCACCCGCTGGCCCAGCCGGAGGGCGCGAACGCAGAGCAGCTGCTGGAGTGGTTCGCGCGCGCCCGTGCCGAGGCGCCCGTCTTCTACGACTCGACGCGCTTCGCGTGGCAGGTGTTCTCGTACGAGGACTACAACACCGTCTCCACGAACCCGCAGATCTTCTCCTCGGACTTCTCCCCGGTCTTTCCCGTCCCGGAGGAGCTGGCGCTCCTGATGGGCCCGGGAACCTTCGGCGGCATCGACCCGCCCAAGCACGGCCCCCTGCGCCGCCTGGTCAGCCAGGCGTTCACGCCGCGCCGGATGGCGGCGCTGGAGCCGCGGATCGAGGAGATCACCCGGGAGCTGCTCGCGGGCCTGGAGGGGCGGACGGAGATCGACGCGGTCACGGACCTCGCGTACCCGCTGCCGGTGACGGTGATCGCGGAGCTGCTGGGGGTGCCGGCGGCGGACCAGGACCTGTTCCGCGAGTGGGTCGACGTCATCCTCAACAACGAGGGGATGGAGTACCCGAACCTCCCGGACGACTTCGCGGAGACGATGGGTCCGGCCATCAAGGAGTGGGCCGCGTACCTGTACGCGAAGATCGCCGAGAAGCGGGCGGAGCCGACCGACGACCTGATGAGCGGACTCATCGAGTCCGAGGTCGAGGGGCGGCGGCTGACGGACGAGGAGATCGTCAACATCGTGGCGCTGCTGCTGACGGCGGGCCACATCTCCAGCGCCACGCTGCTGGCCAACCTGCTCATCGTCCTGGACCGGCATCCGCAGGCGCAGGCCGAGCTGCGGGCCGACCGCTCGCTGATCCCGGGCGCCATCGAGGAGACGCTGCGTTTCCGCGGCCCGTTCAACAACATCTTCCGGCTGCTGACGCAGGACACCGACATCCTGGGCGTGCCGATGAAGGCCGGCCAGATGGTGACGGCGTGGAGCGCCTCGGCCAACCGTGACGGCGCGCAGTTCCCGGACCCGGACACCTTCGACATCCGCCGGTCCGCGAACAAGCACATGGCGTTCGGGCACGGCATCCACCACTGTCTGGGCGCGTTCCTCGCGCGGATCGAGGCGAAGGTGTTCCTGAACCTGTTCTTCGACACGTTCTCCTCGTTCTCGGTCGGCCACGACCGGGCGGAGTTCTACGAGGCCGACGAGCTGACCGCCCGCCACCTGCCGGTCTCCGTCGTCCGCGGCTGAGGCGTCCGCGCCCAGGAACCCGACCGGGTCCGGACCAGGCAACGAGGGAGCGCGATCGCATGGCCGTGGGCATCACCACAGAAGCGAAGGTGGGCAGGGTCAAACCTTGTGCCTTCATCGACTTGGAGCAGCACAACGACGAGCGGGGCAACCTGTCGGTCGTCGAGTCCGAATGGACGGCGGGCTTCCCGATCCGGCGGGTGTACTACCTGCACGACCCGGACCCGGGTTCCTCGCGGGGCGGCCACGCGCACCGCGCGCTGGAGCAGTTGATCATCGCCGTGCACGGCAGTTTCACGATCACCGTGGACGACGGGGAGCGGCGGGCGCGGTACGCGCTGGACGACGCCGGCCGGGGCCTGTACGTCGGCCCGATGGTGTGGCGGGACCTGAGCGACTTCTCCGAGGGCGCGGTCGCCCTGGTCCTGGCCTCGCTGCACTACGACGAGGCGGACTACTACCGCGACTACGAGGAGTTCCTGGCCGACGTGAGGAGGCCGCGATGACTTCGGCGACGGTGACTTCGGCGACGGTGACCTCGGCTGCGGTGGCTCCGGCCGCGGTGACGGAGCAGGCGCTCGTCCCCTTCCACGACCTGCGGGACCTGCACGCGCTGGACGGGGTGCAGGAGGAACTCGACGCGGCGGTGCTGCGGGTGACCCGCTCCGGCCGGTACCTGCTGGGCGCGGAACTGGCGGCCTTCGAAGAGGAGTTCGCCCGCTACTGCGAGAACGCGCACTGCGTGGGACTGGGCAGCGGCCTGGACGCCCTGGAGCTGACGCTGCGGGCGCTGGGGATCGGGGAGGGCGACGAGGTCGTCGTCCCCGGGCACACCTTCATCGCGACGTGGCTCGCGGTGTCCGCCACCGGCGCCCGTCCGGTACCGGTGGAGCCGGAGCCGGACTCGTTCCTGATCGACCCCGGGCGGCTGGAAGCCGCGATCACCCCGCGCACCAAGGCGGTGATGCCGGTGCACACGTACGGGCACCCGGTGGACCTGGACGCGATCGACGCCGTCACCGCGCCCCGGGGCATCCCGGTCGTGGAGGACGCGGCGCAGGCGCACGGGGCCCGCTACCGGGGCCGGCGCATCGGCTCCCGCTACGCGGCGGCGTTCAGCTTCTACCCGGGCAAGAACCTGGGCGCGCTGGGCGACGGCGGCGCCGTCGTCACCGCCGACCGGGAGCTGGCGGAGCGGATCCGGCTGCTGCGCAACTACGGCTCGCGCGAGAAGTACCGGCACGAGGCGCGCGGCACCAACTCCCGTCTGGACGAGATCCAGGCGGCGGCGCTGCGCGTGAAGCTGTCCCGGCTCGACGCGTGGAACGCCCGCCGGGACGCCGTCGCCACCCGGTACTCGCAGGGCCTGGCGGGCCTGCCGGGGGTGAGTGTTCCGGCGGTCCGCTCCTGGGCGGCGCCGGTCTGGCACCAGTACGTACTGCGCACGCCGCACCGCGACCGGCTGCGGCGGGCGCTGACCGGAGCCGGGGTGGAGAGCCTGGTCCACTACCCGGTCGCCGTCCACCGGTCGGATGCCTACGCGGGCACCGTTGCCGGCGAGCTGCCCCACTCCGAGCGTCTGGCCGCCGAGGTGCTGAGCCTGCCCATGGGGCCGCAGCTGACCGCGAAGGACGTAGAGACCGTCATCACGGCGGTCCGTGACGCCACGGAGAGCAGCCATGATTGAGGTTCCGTCCCTTCCCTCCCTCCCCTCCCTCCCGCCCGTGTCGACGCTGGGCGGCAGCGGCCCGCGCCGTCCGCTCAAGGGCATCATCCTGGCGGGCGGGAGCGGCACCCGGCTGCGGCCGCTGACCGGGACGCTGTCGAAGCAGCTCCTGCCGGTGTACGACAAGCCGATGATCTACTACCCGTTGTCGGTGCTGATGCTGGCCGGCATCCGGGACATCCAGATCATCTCGGCCAAGAACCACCTGGACATGTTCCGGGCCCTGCTGGGCGACGGCTCCCAGCTCGGCCTGGAGCTGAACTACGCCGAGCAGGACGAGCCGCGCGGCATCGCGGAGGCCTTCCTCATCGGCGAGGAGCACATCGGCGACAGCCCGGTGGCGCTGATCCTGGGGGACAACGTCTTCCACGGCCCCGGTTTCTCCTCGTTGATCTCGCAGGCCGCGCGCCGCCTGGACGGCTGTGAACTGTTCGGCTACCCCGTCCAGGACCCGCAGCGCTACGGGGTCGGCGAGGTGGACTCCGAAGGGCGGCTGCTGTCGCTGGTGGAGAAGCCGGTCAAGCCGCGCTCCAACCTGGCGGTCACCGGCCTCTACCTGTACGACAACGACGTGGTGGAGATCGCCCGCGGGCTGACCCCGTCCGCCCGCGGCGAGCTGGAGATCACCGACGTCAACCGGGTCTACCTCGCGCAGGGCCGGGCCCGCCTCAACGAGCTGGGCCGCGGCTTCGCCTGGCTGGACATGGGCACGCACGACTCGCTCCTCCAGGCCGGCCAGTACGTCCAGCTGCTGGAGCAGCGCCAGGGCGAGCGGATCGCGTGCGTCGAGGAGATCGCCCTGCGGATGGGGTTCATCAGCCACGAGCAGTGCTTCGCGCTGGGCCGCGAACTCGGCGACTCCAGCTACGGAAACTACGTGCGCCAGCTCGCCGGGCGGGCCGGTGCGGGCAAGGGGGCCGACTCCCCCGCCGCCTGAGCGACCCCTCCCCCACCGCTCCATCCCCGTTTGCGGAAAGGCCTCTTTCACATGCGTGTCCTGGTGACCGGAGGTGCGGGCTTCATCGGCTCCCACTTCGTCAGAGAGCTGCTGGCCGGGTCCTACCCGGACCTCGGCGAGGGCGAGGTGGTGGTGCTGGACGCCCTCACCTACGCCGGGAACCTCGCCAGTCTCGACCCGGTGCGCGACCACCCCCGGCTCAGGTTCGTCCACGGCGACATCTGCGACGCCGGCCTGGTCGCGCAGCTGATGACGGGCACCGCGGTGGTGGTGCACTTCGCCGCCGAGTCGCATGTGGACCGTTCGATCGCCGACGCCTCCGCGTTCGTACGGACCAACGTGCTCGGCACGCAGACGCTGCTCCAGGCCGCCGTCGCCGCCGGCGTGGGCCGTTTCGTGCACGTCTCCACCGACGAGGTGTACGGGTCGATCGAGACGGGGTCGTGGCCGGAGGAGCACCCGCTGGCGCCCAACTCCCCGTACGCGGCCTCCAAGGCCGCCTCCGACCTCCTCGCGCTGGCCTGCCACCGCACGCACGGGCTGGAGGTGTGCGTGACGCGCTGCTCCAACAACTACGGCCCGTACCAGTTCCCCGAGAAGGCCATCCCGCTGTTCACCACCAACCTGGTCGACGGGCTCGACGTCCCGCTGTACGGGGACGGCGGCAACAGCCGCGACTGGCTGCACGTGGACGACCACTGCCGGGGCATCGCGCTCGTCGCGGTCAAGGGCCGGCCCGGGGAGGTGTACAACATCGGCGGCGGCACCGAGCTGACCAACCTGGAACTGACGCAGCGGCTGCTGGAGCTGTGCGGGCGCGACGCCGGCGCGGTGCGGCGGGTCGCGGACCGGGCCGCGCACGACCGCCGGTACTCGGTGGACACGGCGAAGATCTCGGCGGAGCTCGGGTACGCGCCGCGCGTCCCGTTCGCCCGCGGGCTGGCCGACACGGTGGCCTGGTACCGGGAGAACCGGGCCTGGTGGGAACCGCTGAAAGCGCGCGCCGCGCTGCCCGCGGCGCCCGGTGGGCGGCGGGCGGGTTCCGATGCGGATCGATGAAACCGTCCTGCCCGGCGCCTACCGGATCGTCCCCGACCGGATCGAGGACGAGCGGGGCCACTTCTACGAGGCCGCCCGCCACAGCCTGCTGACGCGCGCGACGGGCATGGAGTTCACCGTCCGGCAGGTCAACAACTCCGTCTCGCGGCGGGGCACGCTGCGCGGCGTGCACTGCAACGACGTGCCGCCGGACGCGAGCAAGCTCGTCACCTGCGTGCGCGGTTCGATCCTGGACTTCATGGTCGACCTTCGCGTCGGCTCGCCGTCCTTCGGCCGGCACGTCATGACCCGGCTGGACGCCGCCGACGGCACCGCCCTGTACCTGCCCGGCGGCATCGGCCACGCCTTCCTCGCCCTGGAGGACGGCGCCTGCGTGAACTACCTGCTGTCCGCCGAGTACGTGCCGGGCGCGATGGTCGACGTCGACGCCCTGGACCCGGAACTCGCCCTGCCGTGGGGGCTGACCGAGCCTCCCGTCCGGTCCGCCAAGGATGCTGCGGCGCCCTCGCTCGCCGAGGCCGTGGCGTCCGGCCGGCTGCCCCGCTACACGCCCCCCGAGGAGCTGAACCGACCGTGACCCTGCCCACCGCCACGCGCGCCCCGGCCGTCACCCGCGACGCGTGGCTGCGCCGCTTCCGCCCCCTCGACACCGCGGCCGTGCGGCTGGTGTGCTTCCCGCACGCGGGCGGCTCGGCCAGCTCCTACCTCCGCTTCGCCACCGCGCTCGCGCCCGGCGGGATCGAGGTGCTGGCCGTGCAGTACCCGGGCCGCCAGGAGCGTCGCTCCGAGCCCTTCGCGCGGAGCGTGGAGGAGCTGGTCGAGGCGCTGCTGCCGGAACTGCGGCAGTGGACCGGCCGGCCGTTCGCCCTGTTCGGGCACAGTCTGGGCGCCACGCTCGCGTACGAGACCGCCCGGCGGCTGGCCGCGTACGGCGAGGCGCCCGTGCACCTGTTCCTGTCGGGGCGCCGGGCGCCGACGGTGCCGCGCCGGGACACCGGACACCTGCTGGACGACGCGGAGCTGATCGCCATGATCTCCCGGCTCCAGGGCACCGATCCGGCGCTGCTCCAGGACGAGGAGCTGCTGCGCATGGTGCTGCCGGCGATCCGCAGCGACTACGAGATGGCGGGCGCGTACGTCCACCGGCCGGGGGCGGCGCTGCGGATGCCGGTCACGGTCCTGACCGGCGACAGCGACCCGAACGTCTGCGTCCAGGACGCGCAGCGCTGGTCGGAGGTGGCGGCCGGGGACTTCCGCCTGTGGGTGATGCCCGGCGGCCACTTCTTCCTCAACGACCGTACGCGATCCGTCTGCACCATCATCGAGGAGGCGCTGGAGCATGCTCACTGACACGGCGGCCCGGGCCGCCGACCGCGTGGAGACCGCACGCCGCCTGCTCGTCTCGGCCCGTACCCCCGACAGCCCGGCCATGCCGGTCGCCCAGGTGCCGTCGTGGCTGGCGGAGCGGGCCCGCGCGGGCGAGTTCCGGGTCACGCGGGTGCCGTTCGCGCAGCTGCGCGGCTGGTACTTCGAGGAGGGGACCGGGGACCTGCGGCACGAGTCGGGCCGCTTCTTCGCCGTCGAGGGACTCCACGTCCACGCCGACGCCCTGCCCGCCGGGGGCTGGAGGCAGCCGATCATCGTGCAGCCGGAGGTGGGTCTGCTGGGCATCGTCGCCCGGGAGATCGACGGCGTGCTGCACTTCCTGATGCAGGCCAAGATGGAGCCGGGCAACATCAACACGCTCCAGCTCTCGCCGACCGTCCAGGCCACGCGCAGCAACTTCACCGGCGTGCACAAGGGCCGCCCCATCCCCCACCTCGACCTGTTCCTGCGGCGCGGGCGGGCCCGCGTGCTGGTGGACGTGCTCCAGTCCGAGCAGGCCGACTGGTTCCTCGCCAAACGCAACCGCAACATGATCATCGAGGTGGACGAGGACATCGAGACGGGGCCCGAGTTCCGCTGGCTGACCTTCGGCCAGCTGCTGCGGCTGCTGCACCTGGACAACGTCGTCAACATGGACACCCGCTCCATCCTCGCCTGCCTGCCCACGGCCGGCGCCGGCGACGGCGCGTCCGCCGGCCCGGTGCTGCGCTCCTTCCACGACCCGTCGGCGGCCTCCCGGCACACCATGCCGGAGATCCTCAGCTGGCTCACCGGCATCCGGGCGCTGCGCGAACTGGTCCAGCGCCGGATCCCGCTCGACGCGGTCGCCGAGGACGGCTGGCGGCGCACCGGTGAGGAGATCGGCCACGACAGCGGCCGCCGCTTCCGCGTCATCGGCGCCGACATCCGCGCCAGCAACCGCGAGGTGGCGTCCTGGTCGCAGCCGCTGATCCAGCCGCAGGTGCCGGGGCTGATGGCGCTGGTCGTCAAGCGGATCGGCGGCACCCTGCACGCGCTGGTGCAGGCCCGCGTCGACGTCGGCCACCTCAACGTCGCCGAACTCGCGCCGACCGTCCACTGCCGCCCCGCCGACCACACCGGCCCGGGTACGCAGCCCTTCCCGCCGTTCCTCGCGGACGTCCTGGCCGCTCCGGCCGGCCGGGTCCGCTACGACGCGGTGCAGTCCGAGGAGGGCGGCCGCTTCTACCACGCGGAGAACCGGTACGTGATCGTCGAGGCGCCCGACGCGTTCACCGAGGACGTGCCCGACGACTACGCCTGGCTGACGTTCGCCCAGCTCACGGAGTTGCTGGCGTACGGCAACCAGCTCAACGTCGAACTGCGCACCCTGGTGGTCTGCGCCCACACGCTGTACTGAGGGACACGCCCATGCCCACGCCCGTGCCCGCCCCCGCGCAGACCCCCGGGCCGGCCCCGCTGCGCCTCGGCGTCCTCGGCTGCGGTGACATCGCCGCCCGCCGGACACTGCCCGCGCTGCTGCGCACCCCGCAGCTCACCCTGGCCGGCGTCGCCGCGCGCGACCCCGCGCGGGCCGCCGCGTTCGCGCGGCGGTTCGGCGGGACACCCGCCGCCTCCTACGAGGCGCTGCTGGAGCGAGCCGACGTGGAGGCCGTCTACCTGTGCCTGCCGACGCTGCTGCACGCGCGGTGGGCCGAGCGGGCGCTGCGCGCGGGCAAGCACGTGCTCGTGGAGAAGCCGCTGGCCACGAACGGGGCGGATGCCGAGCGGCTGTTCCGCCTCGCCGGGGAGCGTTCGCTGGTCCTGCTGGAGAACTTCATGTTCCTCCACCACGCCACCCAGCGGACGGTGTCGGGGCTGCTGGCGGCCGGCACGCTCGGCACGGTCCGCGCCGTGTCGGCGGCGTTCACCATCCCGCCCCGTCCGCAGGGCGACACCCGCCTCGATGCGGCGGTCGGCGGCGGGGCGCTGCTCGACAACGGCGTCTACCCGCTGCGGGCCGCCCTGCGCTTCCTCGGCGGGGACCTGTCCGTCGCCGGGGCGGTGCTGCGCCACAGCGAGCGGCACGGCGTGGACCTCTCCGGCTCCGTGCTGCTGGCCGCGCCCGACGGGGCCGCGGCGCACGTCCGGTTCGGGATGGAGCACCACTACCGGTCCTGGTACGAGATCCAGGGCAGCGCGGGCACCCTGTCCGTCGACCACGTGTACACGACGGCCCCCGACCACGCGCCGGTCGTCCGCCTCAGCGTCGGGACGGACCACACCGAGGTGCGCGTGCCCGCCGAGGACCACTTCGAGGCCGTGCTGCGGTACTTCGCCGGCGCCGTGCGGGAGCCGCGGCGCGCCGCGCCGGGCCTGCAGCTGCTCGGTGAGGAGTCGCGGCGGCAGGCCGCCCTGCTGGATGCGGTCCGCGGGGCGGCCCACCTCGTCGCCGTGTGATGCGGCGCGGGGTGCAGCGTCACGGTGTGACGCGGCGCGGCGCGCCGCACCGGGGGTGTCACCCCGTGTACGGCGCTCCGTCGCGCAGCTCCAGGTGGGTCCCCTCGAAGCCGCGCCGCATCCGCCGGTCGTGCGTGACGGTGACCACCGCGCCCGTGTACTGCGCGAGGGCCTCCTCCAGCTCCTCCACCAGCAGCGGGGACAGGTGGTTGGTGGGCTCGTCCAGCAGCAGCAGGTCCACCGGCCGGGTCACCAGGCGCGCCACGTCGATGCGGCGGCGCTGGCCCACCGACAGCGAGCCGACGGGCAGCTCCAGCTCGGACGCGCGGAACAGGCCGAGCGCCAGCAGCTGTTCGGCGTACTCGTCGGGGTGACCGGGCCGGCCCTCGGCGAACTCGGCCAGCACCGAGCGGCGGGGGTGCTTGGGGGCCTCGTCCTGACGCAGCCAGCCGGTGTGCGCGGCCCGGCGTACGGTCCCGCGGTCGGGGGTCAGGTCCCCGGCGAGCACCCGCAGCAGGGTGCTCTTGCCCGCGCCGTTGGGCCCGGTGACCAGGAGCCGTTCGCCGGGTGCGATGGCCAGCGCGTCGATCCGCAGCCGGCCGGCGACCTCGACGCCCGAGATTTCGGTCAGGGGGCCGTCCGTTCCGGTCGGC
Source organism: Streptomyces sp. NBC_00667 (assembly GCF_036226825.1). Taxonomy (NCBI): domain Bacteria; kingdom Bacillati; phylum Actinomycetota; class Actinomycetes; order Kitasatosporales; family Streptomycetaceae; genus Streptomyces; species Streptomyces sp. NBC_00667. The sequence goes on along the minus strand of NZ_CP109023.1, from coordinate 243,543 downwards.
GCCTCCTCGTTCCCGACGGCGAGGGATGCGGTGAAGCGCAGCGGCTCGGGCGGGGCGGGCACGGGGTTCTCCCGCAACCTGCGCAGCCGTTCGTTGGCGTTGCGGGCCTTGCCGGAGGTGGCCGTGGAGGAGGACCTGGCGCGGTGGTGCTCGGAGCCGCTGAACGCCCAGGGGCCCTTGGAGGCGATCGAGGCGAGCATCCGGCCGGCGTTCTCGGCGAGCTTCTCCTGGCGGGCGATCTCCTGGAGGTGGTCCTCGTACTCCTGCTCCCAGCGGGCGCGGGCGGCGGCCTTGGCCGTGAGGTAGCCCTGGTAGCCGTTGCCGTAGCGGTTGACGGTGCGCCGGTCCGGGTCGACCTCCAAGATGGCGGAGGTGACGGCTTCCAGGAACGCCCGGTCGTGGGTGATGACGACGACGGTGCCCCGGTGGTCGCGCAGCCGCTTCTCCAGCCAGTCGACGGCCTGGTCGTCCAGGTCGTTCGTCGGCTCGTCCAGCAGCAGCAGTTCGGGGGCGGCGGCCAGGGTCGCGGCCAGCGCCAGCCGTGAACGCTCCCCGCCGGAGAGGGTGTCGACGGCCCGGGCCCGGTCGAGGCCGGGCAGGCCCAGGCCGTGCAGGGCGGCGTCGGCGCGGGCGTCCGCCTCGTAGCCGCCGCGCGCCTCGAACTCGGCGAGCAGGTCGCCGTAGGTCTCCAGGAGCCGGGGGTCGTCGTCGACGAGCGCGTCCTCCGCCTCGTGCAGCTTGCGCTCGACCTCACGCAGGTCGGCGAACGCCCGGTCCAGTACGTCCTTGACGGTGGCGCCGGCGGGCAGTTCCAGCCGCTGGGGCAGGTAGCCGGTCCCGCCGGGGGCGGCGACGGTCACGTCACCGTTGTCGGCGCTCTCGACGCCGGCGATCAGCCGCAGCAGCGTCGACTTGCCCGATCCGTTGTCCCCGATGACGCCGGCCTTCTCGCCCGGCTTGACCGTCAGCGACACCCGGTCCAGCACCACGTGGTCGTCGTAGCGTTTGGTGACCTCGTCCAGCGAGAGCTGGGAGTGAGCCAGGGACGCGGTGGGTGAGGACATTCGCATAGACATGCTCCTGGTCGTGCGGGTCGGTCCACGGTCGACCCTGCCCCGGGACGCTCGAGCCGTACTGGACCGGCGCTGGAAGGCTCGTACAGCCGGTGCGGGGGCCGGCGGGCGGCTCAGGCGACGGCCGCCTCGCCCGCGACCGCCTCGTACAGGCCCGGTTCGGGCGCGGCGAGTTCGGCCAGTTCCTCGCTCAGCCTGCGGTAGCCGTCCTCGGCGACGGCGGCCCGGTGCGCGTCGGCGTCCTTCCAGACGGACAGTTCCACGAACACGTCCGCGGCGCCGACGAGGCGCAGCGTCTGGTGGCTGACGCAGCCGGGCTGGGCACTGAGGAAGCGCGTGAGACGGTTCCTGGCCGCGAGGAACCGGCGGAGGTCGCCGTGGACGCTGAGCTTGTTGACGAAGGTCACCATGGTGGTCGCTCCTGTCGGGGTGCGGTGCGCTGCGGGCGCGGGCGGTGGGGGCGGGTCATCTCCCCGGGGTGAGGACGCGGACGGCGGATTCCGCGTACCGGCGGGCACGGTGCAGCGTGGCGGTGCTCGCGGCGCCCAGGGTGCTGCGTACGTGGTCGCGGGCCTGGGCGAGGTCGACGCCGGGGCCGAGGAGCTCCTCGACGTCCTCCTCGCGCAGGACGACGCTGTGGCGGGCGACGGCGGTCAGCCCGTTCTCGTCGGGCACCAGCGACCATTCGCCGGTGTGCGCGGCGAGCGGCAGGGGGCCGCGGGTCTCCTTGAAGACGATCCGCCCGGCGTGCGGGAAGCAGACCCGCACGGATTCGGCGGTGTGGGTGCGGCCGTCCGCCGCGCGGGTGTCCAGGCTCAGCAGCTGCACCCCGGTGCGGTCCTCGCGGACGTCGGCGCGGGTGACGTCGGGCAGGTGGGCGGGCCAGTCCTCGGCCCCGTAGAGGAACGCGTAGACGAGTTCGGCGGGGCCCTGGACGCGCACGGAGTCCTCGAAGGTGAGCAGGAGGTCGTCCAGGCGCGTCCAGCGCTCGGCGGTTTCCTTGAGCCGGGCCAGTTCCGCGCCGCTGTTGGCGTCGGTGGCGCGGGTGACCCACTCGGCGTCGGCCCGGTTGTCGTCCGCGACGGTGAAGTGGTGCAGCAGGGTCAGCCGGGACCGCCCCGGTCCCCGCTCCTCGACGGCCCAGCGGCCTCCCATGGAGGTCGCGGGCGGCGCGGGGACCTCCTGGTGGAAGTCGATGGTGCGGGCGGCGCTGTCCAGGGACCGGCGGGAGATCCAGGACGTGACGGTGCCGCCGGCGGTGGCCCACATGCCGAAGCGGTCGTGGGTCCCGTCGAAGTCCAGCCGTTCGACGTGGATGCTCGGCGGGATGAACAGCGGCCACTGGGTGGTGTCCGCGAGCAGCGCGTAGACCACTCCTGCGGGCGCCGCCACGTCCACCGCGTACGACGTGTGACGCACACGTTCACCTGACATCGGCTCACACCTCTCTCGACCCCCGGCCTCCGACCATCGCGCCGGGTGCCGGAGAGCCGGTCGACGGTGCCTCGAACCGCGGTCGGGCGCCGGCTCGCCGGGCCTACGCGGCGAAGAGGTCGAAGGTGGAGGAGCGGCGCGGGCCGGCGACGACGTCGAGGGCGGGGTCCACGGTCAGCATCGCCTGGTGCAGGCGCTGGAGCTGCGGGCTCGGTTCGACGCCGAGCTCCTCGACGAGGCGGGCGCGCAGCCGGCGGTACACGTCGAGGGCGGTGGCCTGGCGGCCGGAGCGGTAGAGGGCGACCATCGCCTGGGAGTGCAGGCCCTCGTGCTGCGGGTGACGGGCGATCAGCCCGGTCAGCTCCACGATGAGTTCGGCGTGCCGGCCCAGGCGCAGGTCGACGTCGATGCGCCGCTCCAGCGTGACGAGCCGGCTCTCTTCCAGCCGCAGCACCTCGATGCCGAGGATGGGGCCCACGTGTACGTCGACCAGCGCCGGGCCCTGCCACAGGGCGAGGGCCTCGCGCAGCCGGGCAGCGGCGGCCGCGTCGTCACCGGCGTCGAAGGCCTGCTGGCCGGCGCGCACGAGGCTCTCGTAGGTGTGGACGTCGACGGCCTCGGGGGCGATCTGGAGCAGGTACCCGCCGTGCCGGGTGGCGATGACGTCCTTCGCGCCGGTGCCGGCGCCCGGACCCATGGCCGTGCCCAGGCGCCGGCGCAGCTGGAGGATGTACGTCTGCAGGGTGGTCAGGGCGCTCTGCGGGAGTTCCGTCCGCCAGAGCTCCTCCATGAGGGTGGGGACGGGGACCACCCGTCCCGGATACAGGGACAGGAGCGCCAGTATCTGGCGTGGTTTTCCGGCCGTCGGAACGATCGAGCCCCCGTTGACCTCCGCACTCAACGGACCCAGAACCTGAATCTTCACGGTTGCCTCCGCAGCTGGTCGTATTCCGTCGGTTTTCGGCCTTGACAGTCGAACGGTAGCGAAGCGTGGGGCCGCTTCCCCGAATGGTCCAGCACCTTTCCAGGGATTCTCGACCCCGACCTCGGTAAGCGATCACACCAGCTATGACCTGCGAGATCATCGAGTGTTTCCTCAGGTGTTCCGCTCCACCGGGGAACCGGCCGACGGGCATGTCAATTCTTCCGCCGGTTTTCTCCGGGTTGTGAAAAGTGACCGGCGGGGGGTCCGGAAACGCCCTTACCCTGTCCGGAACCGTCCCCTCTATTTCGCAAGGGAATTCACGTGGACGAGATCGTCAATGCCCTGCTCTCCGAGACCGCGACGCCGGCCGACTTCGCCGCGCTGGCGCTGCCGGACTCGTACCGCGGGAACGTCGTGCGCCGGGACGAGACGGACATGTTCGAGGGGATGGCCTCGGCTGACAAGGATCCGCGCAAGTCCCTGCGGCTCCAGGACGTCCCGACGCCGCAGCCCGGGCCGGGCGAGGCGCTGGTCGCGGTGATGGCCAGTGCCGTCAACTACAACACGGTGTGGTCCTCGATCTTCGAGCCGTTGCCGACGTTCGGGTTCCTGGAGCGCTACGGGCGCCTGTCGGAGCTGACCAGGCGCCATGACCTGCCCTACCACGTGCTCGGTTCGGACCTGGCGGGCGTGGTGCTGCGTACGGGCCCGGGCGTCAACCGGTGGAAGGCGGGCGACCGCGTCGTGGCGCACTGCCTGTCGGTGGAGCTGGAGTCCGCCGACGGGCACGGTGACACGATGCTCGATCCGGAGCAGCGGATCTGGGGCTTCGAGACGAACTTCGGCGGTCTGGCGGAGCTGGCGCTCGTCAAGTCGAACCAGCTGATGCCCAAGCCCGAGCACCTGACGTGGGAGGAGGCCGCAGCTCCCGGTCTGGTGAACTCCACCGCCTACCGCCAGCTGGTCTCGCGCAACGGCGCCGGCATGAAGCAGGGTGACAACGTCCTGATCTGGGGCGCCAGCGGCGGCCTCGGCTCGTACGCCACCCAGCTGGCGCTGGCCGGGGGCGCCAACCCGATCTGCGTGGTGTCCAGCCCGGAGAAGGCGGACATCTGCCGTGCCATGGGGGCGGAGGCGGTCATCGACCGCAGCGCGGAGGGCTACACGTTCTGGAAGGACGAGCAGACGCAGGATCCGCGGGAGTGGAAGCGCTTCGGCAAGCGCATCCGCGAGCTGACCGGCGGCGAGGACGTGGACATCGTCTTCGAGCACCCGGGCCGCGAGACCTTCGGCGCCTCGGTGTACGTGACCCGCAAGGGCGGCACCATCGTCACCTGCGCCTCCACCTCCGGGTTCCGGCACGAGTACGACAACCGCTACCTGTGGATGTCCCTCAAGCGCATCATCGGCTCGCACTTCGCGAACTACCGCGAGGCCTGGGAAGCCAACCGCCTCATCATCAAGGGAAAGATCCACCCCACCCTTTCGAAGGTGTACGCGCTGGAGGACACCGGCCAGGCCGCCTACGACGTCCACCGCAACCTCCACCAGGGCAAGGTCGGCGTCCTCGCCCTGGCCCCGGAAGAAGGCCTGGGCGTACGCGACCACGAGATGCGGGCCAAGCACCTGGACGCCATCAACCGCTTCCGCCCGCAACCGGCTTAGCGGCCGCCCCGGTTCAGCCGACGCGGACGAGCCGCTCGTCGGGGTTCTGGACGGCCGCCGCGGACACGGCGGATGCCGCGGGCTGGGCGGCCGCCGCGGCGCCGGCCGCGGCCTCCGGGCCGGCCATGAGGATCGAGCGCTGGAGCCTGCGCAGCGCCACCGACGGCTCGATGCCCAGTTCGCGCACCAGGGTGCCCCGCAAGCGCTGGTACACGTCGAGGGCCTCACCGCGGCGTCCGGAGCGGTGCAGGGCCAGCATGAACTGGCCGTGGAGGTTCTCGTGGGTGCGGTAGCGGCTGGCGAGGACGGTGAGTTCGGCGAGCAGCTCCCGGTGGCGGCCGAGCCGCAGGTCGGCGTCGATGCGCTGGTCGAGCGCGCACAGCCGGGTCTCCTCCAGGCGGCGGCACTCCATGTCCAGTTGCACGCCGCCCGCCACGTCGGCGAACGCGGGCCCGGACCACAGGGCCAGCGCCTCGCGCAGCAGACGGGCTGCGCCGGGGTGGTCACCGGCGTCCATGGCGCGGTAGCCGAGGCCCGCGAGCCGGTCGAACTCGCGGACGTCGCTGGTGCCGCCGTTGCTGTCGAGCAGGTAGCCGCCGGGCAGGGTGACGAGGACGTCCTTGGCCGTGCGCGTGCCGTCGCCGCCCTGTTCGAGGGCGGTGGTGATGAGCGAGCGGAGCTGGAGCACGTACGTCTGCAGGGTGGTACGGGCGCTGCGCGGCGGTTCACCGGCCCACAGCTCCTCGATGAGGGCCGACACGGGCACGACCTGGTCGGCGTGCAGGGCCAGGAGCGCCAGGACCTGCCGCGGCTTGAGGGCGGTCGGCGTGATGGAGACTCCGTGCTCCCGCACCGCCAGTGTGCCAAGTACTTCGATGTCCACGCGTACTCCCCTGTCCGTGGATGAGCCTGCCTCAGTAAAAAACAGGCCCCACGGTTTGTCAATATCAAACCAACTGCGCCGTTTTCATCAGGGGTAACCTCACGGAACGCCGCCCCACACTCGCCGTCCACCCGTACCGCGCTCCACAACGGCCCCAACCTGTACCCGGATCCGACCTGACGCCCACTCAAAAACAGACCAAGGAGTCTGTATTCTGGGGTGTTCCTGGCACGCGAAAGGGCGACGGGGCACCCCCGCCGCCCTTTTCCGGCACCTCACCCGCCGCCGGTCACGGCCGGTCGGCGGCCTCCTTCGCGACCGGCGCGTCCGCGGGGGCGGGGCGTGTGCCGCGCGTCCGGGAGACCGCCACACCGCCGAGGCAGATGGCACCGCCCAGCAGGGTCAGCCAGCCGGGCACCTCGTCCAGGAGGATCCAGGCGATCAGCACCACCACGGCGGGCACCGCGTACGTGGTCGCGCCCATCTTCCCGGCCGTGGTGCGCGACAGCGCGTACGTCCAGGTGGTGAAGGCCAGGGCGGTCGGGAAGAGGCCCAGGTAGACCATGTTGAGCGTGGCGCCCAGCGGCGCCTCGGGCAGCTGCGCGAACAGCTGCCCGGCGAACGGCAGGGTGACCGCCGTACCGACGAAACAGCCGTACGTGGTCACCTGGAGCGGACTCGCGTGCCGCAGCGCCGGCTTCTGCGAGACCACCCCGGCCCCGTAGGTGAGCGCCGCCAGCAGGCAGAGCAGCACACCGGTCAGGGAGGAGCCGCCGCCCTTGGAGGTGGACAGCCCCACGACGGCCGCGCCCACGAAGGAGACGGCCATGCCCGCCAGCAGCATCGGCGGGAAACCCTCCTTGAGGATCCAGCCGCTCAGTAGGGCGATGACGATGGGACCGATGTTGACGACCATCGCCGCGGTGCCGGCGTCGACGCCCTGCTCCCCCCAGTTCAGGGCCACCATGTAGAGCCCGAACCACAGCACACCGGAGGCGAGGATCCCCGGCCAGGCCTGCCGCGACGGCGGCGGCACCCGCTTGACCAGCAGCACCACGCCGAGTGCGAGCGAAGCGGTCAGGAGCCGGCCCAGAGCCAGGGCGCCGGGCCCGAAGTGCTGGGCCGACGCGCGGATGGAGACGAATGCGGAGGCCCACATGACGACGGTGACTGAGGCCGCTAAGAGGGCACGGTGATCGGTTCTGGGAGCGCCAGCCGTTTGATCCATGCGAGCAACGTACCCACGCCCGTCCGCCCTGCCCAGATCGTTGCTCCCGATCCGGCCACCCGCCTACCGCCCCGGCCGCCCGGGTCAACCGGCCGGTGCGGGACGGCCCGTGAAGGCCGCCAGGTCCTCGATGACGGCCCGGGTCACCGCCTCGCGCTGCTCATTGAGGTAGAAGTGCCCGCCGGGGAAGGAGCGGAAGGTGAACGCTCCCCCGGTCAGCTCCCGCCAGGCCATGGCCTCGGGCACGCCGACGCGCGGGTCCGACTCCCCGGTCAGCACGCTGACGGGCGTGCGCAGCGCAGGGCCCGGTCGGTGCCGGTAGGTCTCGACCGCCTTGTAGTCGCCGCGCAGCGCCGGGAGGATCAGCTCCCGCAACGCCGGGTCGGCCAGCAGCCGGGCGTCGGTCCCGGCGAGGGCGGTCAGCGTCGCGATCAGCGCGTCGTCGCCCTGGAGGTGGACGTCCTCCTCCCGGTCCAGGAGCGCCGAGCGGCGCCCGGAGACGATCAGCCCGCGCGGGGGTACGCCGGCGCGCTCCAGGCTGCGCGTCAGCTCGTAGCCGACCAGCGCGCCCATGCTGTGCCCGAACACGGTCAACGGCCGCCCCCGCCAGGGCCGCAGCGCCTCTTCCACGCCGTCGGCCAGGGCGGCGATGCTCCCCGGGACCGGCTCGTCGATCCGCTCCTGACGCCCGGGGTACTGGGCGATGAGCACCTCGGCGTGGGCGGACAGCGCCGGGGAGAACGGGCGGTAGTAGGCGGCGCTGCCGCCCGCGTGCGGGAGCACCAGCAGGACGGGTGCGTCCGGTGAGTGCGGTCCGGCGTCGAAGCGGCGCAGCCAGGGACTGCCGGTGGTGCGCATGGCGCGGTCGAGCCCGTTCACCGCCGCTCCCCCGTGAGGCCGTCGGGTCCGTCCGTGAGCAGCAGCCTCTTCTGCGGCTTGCCCATGGCGTTGCGCGGCAGCGACGCGACGAAGCGCACCTCGCGGGGGCGCTTGTGCACCGACAGGTGCGAGGCGACGAAGTCGGTGAGTTCGGCGCCGGTGACGCCCTCGGCCACGACGAACGCCACGATGCGCTGCCCGAGGTCGGTGTCCGGGACGCCGACCACGGCCGCCTCGCTGACCTTGGGATGGTCGAGCAGGGCGTTCTCGATCTCGCCCGCGCCGATCCGGTAGCCACCCGACTTGATCATGTCGATGGAGGCCCGGCCCACGATGCGGTGCACGCCGTCCTCGTCGACGGCGGCGATGTCACCCGTACGGAACCACCCGTCCTCGGTGTACGCGGCCGCGCTGGCCTCCGGCCGGCCCAGGTATCCGGCGAACAGGGTCGGCCCGGTGAGCTGGAGTTCGCCGATCTCCGCGCCGGGTTCGGCGGCGATACGGGTCCGTACGCCGCGCAGCGGGGTGCCGACCGTACCGGGGTGGACCTCGCCGCCCGCGCGGCCGCTGACGGTGATCAGGGTCTCGGTCATGCCGTACCGCTCGACGGGCCGGTGGCCGGTCAGGGCTTCCAGGTCCCGGAACACGGGCGCGGGCAGGGCGGCGCTGCCCGAGACGAGCAGCCGGGCCCCGGAGAGGGCGGCGGCCGCCCGGGGTTCGGCGGCGACGCGGGACCAGACGGTCGGCACCCCGAAGTACAGGCTGCCGCCGGCCGCGGCGTACGCCTCGGGAGTGGGCCGGCCGGTGTGCACGAGGCGGCTGCCGGTGCGCAGGGCGCCGAGCACGCCGAGGACGAGGCCGTGTACGTGGAACAGGGGCAGGCCGTGTACGAGGGTGTCCTCGGCGGTCCACTGCCAGGCCTCGGCGAGGGCGTCGAGGTCGGCGGCGATGGCGGCCGCCGTGAGCACCACCCCCTTGGGCGGACCGGTGGTCCCGGAGGTGTAGAGGATCAGCGCGGGTTCCCCGTCGGCGGCGGGCCGGTGTCCGCGGTCGGGGCCCTTGCGCGCGAAGTCGACGTCGATCTCGACCGCCCCGGAGTCGCGCAGGATGTGCTCCCGCTCGGCCGGCCCGGCGTCGGGCGGCAGCGGTACCAGCGGCACCCCGGCCAGCAGCGCGCCGACGGCGGCGGCGACGGTCTCCAGCGACGCGGTCGCGGTGACGGCGAAGGCGGGGGCCCCGGTGTCGGTGGCATCGGCCGCCACCGCCCTGGCGGCGCCCAGCAGTTGCTCGTACGAGCAGACCCGTCCGGCGACGCTGACCGCGTCGGCCCGATCCCCGTACACCCCGTTCAGTGCGGTAAGCACGCGCGACTCCTCGTTAGTGGTCCCCCCAGGCTACGACCCGGCCCCGACCCCACCCCCCGGAGCCGGCCCCCGCCGGCGTTCGAGGCGTGCGGGGCGGAGCCACGCACAGCAGCAGTGACCGGGCGACCCGACGTGATCTTGCTCGGGAGATCGTTCTGTCGGAGGCTGAGGCATGCAGAATTCACCGACGTTCATATTCGTGCACGGGGCCTTCGCGAACTCGTTCTCGTTCGCTCCGCTACAGGCCGAACTCGCCCTGCACGGGCACCGCTCGCTCGCCGTCGACCTCCCGGGGCACGGTTTCGAGGCCACTTTCCCCGCGGCCTACCAGGCTCCCCAGGACCCGGACGCACTCGCCGCGGAACCGGGCGGCATCAAAGGGGTCGCGCTCGCCGACAACGCGGCCCGCGTGATCGAGGTCCTCGAACGGGCCAAGCGGAACGGGCCCACCGTCCTCGTCGCGCACAGCAGGGGCGGCGTCACGGCCACCGCCGTCGCCAACGCCCGGCCCGAGCTGATCGACCGGATCGTCTACGTCTCCGCCTGGTGCCCCGTCGATCTGGCGGTGGGCGACTACTACGCCCAACCGGAGATGGCGGACGTCGACGCGACGGCCTTCGCCTCCACGTTGGTCGGCAACCCGGCCGAACTCGGTCTGCTGCGGGTCAACTTCCGTACCGCCGACCCGGCGGCGCTCGCCGCGTTCAAGGCGGCGTTCGCCGCCGACCTCACCGATGACGAGTTCCGGACCGTCCTGAACACCTTTCAGCCCGACGAGAACCTCGACGTCGGTACGTCCGCCGACCGCGCGCGGGCCGCGACCTGGGGCCGGGTTCCCAAGACCTATGTGCGCCTGGCCGACGACGCCAGCATCCCGCCCGCCGCCCAGGACCGCATGATCCGCGAAGCCGACGCGCTCACCCCCGACAACCCCTTCGAGGTCCGGACGCTCCCGGGGAGCCACCTGAGCTGGCTCGTCCACCCGGAGCCCGCGGCGAAGCTGCTCGCCGACCTCGTGGCGCACTGACACCCGCCCGCCCCGCAACCCCCGGACGGTCCGGAGGTGCCCGGGGTGGGCGCCCCGGCCGGGCCCGCGCGTCGGACGGCGTCGCGAACGGGCCCGGCCGGGCGCTCAAGGCCTGCGGGCGAGGGTCAGATCACGCCCTGCGCCAGCATCGCGTCGGCGACCCGCTCGAAGCCGGCGATGTTCGCGCCCGTCACGTAGTCCCCCGGCGCTCCGTACCGCTCGGCGGTCTCGTACGACACGGCGTGGATCGACCGCATGATGCCGGCCAGTTCCTCCTCCACCCGCTCGCGCCCCCACGCCACGCGCCCCGCGTTCTGCGCCATCTCCAGCGCGCTGACCGCGACACCGCCCGCGTTCGCCGCCTTGCCGGGGCCGAACGCGACGCCCGCCTCCTGCAGCACCCGTACCGCCTCCGGCGTCGTCGGCATGTTCGCGCCCTCCGACACCGCCTTGACCCCGCCCGCGACCAGCGTCCGCGCGTCCTGCGCGCCGAGCTCGTTCTGCGTGGCCGACGGGAAGGCCACGTCCGCCGGGACCTCCCAGACCCGTCCGCCCTGCACGAAGCGGGCCGACGACCCGCGCCGGGCGGCGTACTCGCTGATGCGGCCGCGCTCGACCTCCTTGATCTGCTTCAGCAGCGCGAGGTCGATGCCCTTGTCGTCGACCACGTAGCCGGAGGAGTCGGAGGCCGTCAGCGGGTTGGCGCCCAGCTGCTGGAGCTTCTCGATCGTGTAGAGGGCGACGTTGCCGGAGCCCGAGACCACCGCGCTCAGGCCGTCCAGGGACTCGCCCCGCACCGCCAGCATCTCCGCGGCGAACAGCACCGAGCCGTAGCCGGTGGCCTCCGGGCGGATCGCGGAACCGCCCCAGCCCTGGCCCTTGCCGGTGAGGACGCCGGCCTCCCAGCGGTTGGTGATGCGCCGGTACTGGCCGAACAGGTAGCCGATCTCACGTCCGCCGACGCCGATGTCACCGGCCGGGACGTCGGTGTGCTCGCCGATGTGCCGCGACAGCTCCGTCATGAACGACTGGCAGAAGCGCATGACCTCGGCGTCGGACTTGCCGTGCGGGTCGAAGTCGCTGCCGCCCTTGCCGCCGCCGATACCGAGGCCGGTGAGGGCGTTCTTGAAGATCTGCTCGAAGCCGAGGAACTTCACCACGCCGATGTCCACGGACGGGTGGAAACGCAGGCCGCCCTTGTACGGGCCGAGCGCGCTGTTGAACTCGACCCGGTAGCCGCGGTTGACCTGCACCCGGCCCCGGTCGTCGGTCCACGGCACGCGGAAGAGGATCTGCCGCTCCGGCTCGGTGATCCGCTCGACCAGCGCCACGGCCGGGTCGGCGTACTCGGGGCGGGCGGCGAACACCGGGGCGAGGCTGTCCAGGACTTCCCTTACCGCCTGGTGGAACTCCGGCTGCGCGGGGTTGCGGCGCTCGATGTCGGCCCGGAGGGCGTCCAGCCTGTCCTTGGGGTCCTTCACGGTGTGTTTCCTCTCGGAGGGTGGCAGGCGGGCGTGCGGGCCCAGGCGGGAGAGTACCGTGCGCCGCCACGACCGGGAGAGGGCTTCCGTCCCCTGGACCGCCCCTACACCGACCCCAGGAACCATTCCTCGAACCTGCCCTGAGTCCCGCTGGAGCCGTGCGCTCCGGCGTGCGTTCGCCGCCTGCCGCGGCGCGAGGGGCCCGTAGGATCGGCGGGACGCAAGGGGCCGGTCGACCGGGGGAGAGCACCCGTATGGAAATGGCACGTTCGGCGTCACTCGTCGCCGCGACGATCACGATGGGTCTGGTCAGCGGCCTCTTCTACGGCTTCGCCGTGTCGGTGATGCCCGCCCTGCGGCGCACCGACGACCGGACCGTCATCGAGGTGATGCAGCGCATCAACGTCGCCATCCTCAACGGCTGGTTCGTCCTCGGCTACATCGGCGCCCTGCTCTTCACCGGCCTCGCGCTGGTCCTGCACGCCTTGTCCGCCCGCACCGCCGTGCTCGGGCCGCTGGCGGGGGCGTTCGTGTGCTACCTCGTCGCGATGGGTGTCACGGCCCGCGTCAACATCCCGCTGAACAACGCCCTGGAGAAGGCCGGTCCGCCCGCCCGGATCGCCGACGCGGCCGCAGTCCGCCGCGGCTTCGAGGGGCCGTGGGTACGGGCCAACGTCTGGCGCACGCTGCTGTGCACGGCGGCCACCGGTCTGCTCGCCTGGGCGCTGGTCCTGACGCCCTGAGCCGGCCCGCGCGGTGCCGCCGCGCGCGGCTCGGGCGTGGACGTGCAGCGGCTCCGCGGCCGGAGCGTGGACGACGTGCCCGCGCTCCACGGCGCCGCCGGTCTCCTCGTATCCGAGGCGGGTGGGGACCAGTCCGGGAACCGGGCGTGATCGCAGGAGAGGACGCGGTCGCCATCGACGGCCGGGCCGGGCAGCGACCGGCTGCGCGCTAGGCGCGCGAGGGACTCACCCCGGTCGAGGGCGGGAGTCTCGTCTCTCCCACCTTCGTCGAAGTCGCCGGGGTGCGGGGTGGCACGAGGGCCGGCGCATCGCCCTCCCGACGGGCGTGCCCGGGACCCCGCGGTACGCGTCCGCCTCGGCGGCGTCCTCGCCCCCGGAGATCGCCTTCGCGCCGAAGGGCCCGCCGTGGCACGGCGCGTCGGCCGTCTCGCCCGCGGGCAGCAGGGGCCTCCCCGTCGGTACGCGGCCGTAGCGCAGGCAGGTGCCGCCCGGCTCGGCCTTCTCGACGGTCCTCGTGTCCCGGGGCCCCCGGACGGTCTTCGGGGCCCCCGGGTCCGTCACCAGGCGGCCGTCAGGCGGCGCGTACCACCACGGCCGCGTTGAAGCCGCCGCGGCCGCGGGCCAGGACCAGGGCGGTACGCAGCCGGTCGGGCCGGCGTACCTCGGTGACCAGGTCGACCGGGCAGTCCGCGGCCGGCGGCCCCGCGTTGACGGTCGGCGGGATCACCCCGTCCCGCAGGCAGAGCAGGGCGGCCGCCAGGTCCAGGGAGGCGCCGCCCGCGGCGAGCCGGCCCGTCATGGTCTTCGGCGCGGTCACGGGGACGCCGTACGCGCCGAACAGGGCGGCGAGGGCGCCGGCCTCCTCGCGGTCGGCGGTGCGCCGGCCGGCGGCGTCGGCGAAGACCACGTCGACGTCGGCGGCCTCCAGCCCGGCGTCCCGCAGGGCGAGCCGGGCGGCGGCGCCCAGGCGCGGGGTGCCGCCCGAGCCGGGCGGCGGGTCGAAGGTGGCGGCGTACCCGGCGACGGCCCCGTACAGGGCGGCGCCCCGCTCGCGTGCGTGGTCCGCGTCCTCCAGGACGAGCAGGGCGCCGCCCTCGCCCGCGACGTGGCCGTCCGCGTCGGCGGAGAACGGCAGGTACGCCCGGTCCGGGTCCTCGGCGGTGCTCAGTTCGCCTCCGGCGAGGTGCGCCGCCCAGCCCCACGGGCACAGGGAGGAGTCCACCCCGCCGGTCACCAGCAGCCGTACGCCGCTCTTGCGGAGCTGGCGGCGGGCGTGGGCGACCGCGTCGAGGCCGCCGGCCTGCTCGGTGACCAGGACGCCGCTGGGGCCGCGCAGCCCGTTCCTGATGGAGATCTGGCCGGTGTTGACGGCGTAGAACCAGGCGAAGGACTGGTAGGCGCTGACGTACTGGCCGCCCTTGCTCCACAGTTCCTGGAGTTCCTTCTGGCCGAACGCGTAGCCGCCCGCGGAGGCCGCGGTGATGACCCCGGCGCAGAAGTCGGGCAGGGCGGACACGTCGACGGCCGCGTCGGCGAGGGCCTCGTCGGCGGCGGTGAGGGCGAGCCGGGTCATGTGGTCGGTCTGGGGCAGCAGCCGGCTCGGGATGTGGTCGGCCGCGTCGAAGCCCGGCACCTCCCCGGCGAGGCGGGCGGGGTACTGCCCGGCGTCGAACCGGCCGACCGGGCGGATGCCGCTCTCGCCGCGCAGCACGGCCCCCCACCACGCTTCGGTGCCCAGGCCGTTCGGCGCGGCCACGCCGATGCCGGTGACGACCGGCGCGGTGGAACCGGTGGCGGGGCGGGCGGAGTCGGGGGCGGGGGCGGTGGTCATGCGGCATCTCCCAGGCGCGGGCGGGTCAGGACGATGGCGCTCTGGAAGCCGCCGAAACCGCTGCCGACGCTGAGCACGGTGTCGGTGCGCTGCTCGCGCGCGACGAGCGGGGTGTAGTCCAGGTCGCAGGTGGGGTCGGGGGTGTGCAGGTTCGCGGTGGGCGGCACGGTGTTGTGCTCGATGGCCAGGGCGCAGGCGGCCACCTCCAGCGAGCCGATCGCTCCGAGCGAGTGCCCGATCATCGACTTGATGGAGCTGACGGGCACCTCGTAGGCGTGCTGCCCGAGGCTCCGCTTGAAGGCGGCGGTCTCGTGGCGGTCGTTCTGCTTGGTGCCGGAGCCGTGGGCGTTGATGTAGTCGACGGCGCCGGCGTCCAGCCGGGCCTCGTCCAGGGCGCTGTCGATGGCGGCGGCCATCTCCGCGCCGTCGGAGCGCAGTCCGGTCATGTGGTACGCGTTGCAGCGGCCGGCGAACCCGGCGATCTCGGCGTAGACGTGGGCGCCGCGGCGGCGGGCGCTCTCCAGCTCCTCCAGGACCAGCACGGCCGAGCCCTCGCCGAGGACGAAGCCGTTGCGGGTGGCGTCGAAGGGCCGCGAGGCGGTCCGCGGGTCGTCGTTGCGCGGCGAGGTCGCCTTGATGGCGTCGAAGCAGGCCACGCTGATCGGGGAGATGGGTGCCTCCGTGGCGCCGGTGACCATCACGTCGGCGCTGCCCTCGCGGATCAGCTCGGCGGCGTGGCCGATGG
Source organism: Streptomyces sp. NBC_00667 (assembly GCF_036226825.1). Classification (NCBI taxonomy): domain Bacteria; kingdom Bacillati; phylum Actinomycetota; class Actinomycetes; order Kitasatosporales; family Streptomycetaceae; genus Streptomyces; species Streptomyces sp. NBC_00667. The sequence continues at coordinate 228,265 of NZ_CP109023.1, read as the reverse complement.
AGTCCAGGCCCGAGGTGCAGCCGGTGGAGACCATGGACACGGGTCCCTGGGCGCCGACCCGCCAGGCCACTTCGGCCGCCATCGAGCTGGGGACGAAGTAGTCGAACAGGTGCGGGGCGGCCAGGGTGTGGTCCACCTGCCAGGTGCTGCCGCCCAGGCTCACCGCGTTGTACTGGTCGTCGAGGCCCATGGTGCAGCCGACCGCGCTGCCTAGGGTGACCCCGGTGCGCTCCGGATCCGCGTCCGCCCCGTCCAGGCCGCTGTCGCGCAGCGCCTCGCCGGCCGCGACCAGCGCGAACTGCGCCGCCCGGTCGAGGCGGTGGGCCTCTTCGGCGGTGAATCCGTGGGCGAGGGGGTCGAAGTCGACCTCGGCGGCGATGCGGGAGCGGTACCCGGTGGCGTCGAAGAGGCTGATGGGCCGGGTGGCGGTCGTCCCGGAAGTGAGCAGGGACCAGTACTCCTTGGTGCCCACTCCCCCGGGCGCGACCACGCCGATTCCGGTGATGACGACGCGTCGGCTCATTGGGTGTTCCTTCACGGGTGAGTCCTATGGGTGGTGAGCTTGGCCAGCTCCGCTCGACGGCAGGTCGAGCGCGGGTGGTGGGCGCACCCGCAGGCGCCCGTGGCCCCCGGCGTGCGGGGGCCACGGACGGCTCGCCACGGACTCGGCGCTCCCCGTGCTGCTCAGCGCGGGGCGGCGAGCAGGGGCCGGGCGGCGGCGCTCGGCGAGCCGAGGATGTTGCGGTGGATCTCCAGGGTCGCCGTGGAGCGGTTGAGGGTGATGTAGTGCAGGCCGGGGGCTCCTTCCGCCAGCAGCCGCTGCGCCATGGCGGTGGCGTACTCCACGCCGATGCGGTGCCCTTCCTCCGGGTCGTCGCGCGCTGCTTCCAGGCGCTGCGCGAGGGACGGCGGGAACGCGGCGCTGCTGAGCTCGGCGAAGCGCCGGATCTGGCGCACGTCGGTGGCGGGCATGATCTCCGGGATGATCGGGGTGTCGCAGCCCGCCGCGGTGACCCGGTCGCGCAGCCGCAGGTAGTCCTCGGCGTGGAAGAACATCTGCGTGACGGCGTAGTCGGCGCCGGCCCGGCACTTGGCCACGAAGTGCCGGATGTCGCTGTCCCAGTCCGGCGAGCGGGGGTGCCGCTCCGGGAAGGCCGCGACGCCCACGCTGAACTCCCCGGCCCTCCGGACCAGCGAGACCAGCTCGTGGGCGTGGTGGAAGCCCTCCGGGTGCGCTGTCCAGGGCGCGTTCGGATCGCCCGGCGGGTCGCCGCGCAGGGCCAGGACGTCGAGGACGCCCGCGTCCGCGTACTGGCCGAGGATGTGGCGCAGTTCGGCGACGGAGTGGCCGACGGCGGTGAGGTGGGCGACGGGCCGCAGGGTCGTCTCTGCGGCGATCCGCTTGGTGACCTCGACCGTCCGGTCCCGGGAGGAGCCGCCGGCCCCGTAGGTGACCGATACGAAGGACGGTGAGAGGGGTTCGATCCGACGGATCGCGTCCCACAGCACGCGGGTTCCCGCGTCGGTCTTCGGCGGGAAGAACTCGAAGGAGTACGAGGGCCTCCCGCTGCGCAGCATCTCGCGCAGTACGGTCATCTGCGCCCTCCCGCCCGGCCCGGCGTCCCGCCCGTGGGCGCGCGGCCCCCGGGCGTCCCGCTCCCGCACTTCCCCCTCATGCGCGCCCCGCCAGACCCGGCTCGATCTCCCGCGCCGCGGCGCTGCCGTAGACGCGGTCGATACGGGACAGCAGCTCGGAGGGGAGCAGCTTGTACTCCTGCGTGCCGACCGATTCGAGGACCACCGTGGCCAGCGCGCAGCCCAGTTGGGCGGCCCGCTCGTACGGCAGGCCCCAGGACACGGCGGCGAGGAAGCCGGCGCGCAGGGCGTCGCCCACGCCGGTCGGGTCGGCCGCGGCGTCGGTGAGGACGGCGGGGACGTCCGTACGGGAGGCGCCGGCCGTCAGGATCGAGACCCCGTCGGCGGCGCGGGTCACGACCCAGGTGCCGACCCGCTCCAGCACCTGCTCCTCGTCCCAGCCGGTGCGTTCGCGCAGCAGTGCGCTCTCGTACTCGTTGGTGAACAGCAGGTCCGCCCCGTCCACCAGCAGCCGGGTCTGCTCGGTGTCGAGCCGGGCGAGCTGCTGCGAGGGGTCGGCGGCGACGGGGATGCCGAGTGCGTGTGCCGCAGCGGTGTGGCGCAGCATCGCGGCGGGGTCGTCGGCGCCCACGAGGACGAGGTCGAGGCCGCCCACGCGCTCGTGGGTCTCGGCGAGGTCGATCCTTCCCGCCTCGGCCATGGCACCCGCGTAGAAGGTGGCGATCTGGTTCTGGTCGTCGTCCGTGGTGCACACGAAGCGTGCCGTGTGCAGGGTCTCGCTGACGCGGACGGAGGTGGTGTCGACGCCCGCTTCGCGCAGCCGGGCGCCGTATTCGGTGAAGTCGAGGCCCGCGGCCCCGATGAGCAGGGGCCGCAGGCCCAGCCGGCCGAGACCGACGGTGATGTTGGCCCCGACGCCGCCGTGGCGGACTTCGAGGCGGTCGGCGAGGAAGGACAGCGAGACCCGGTCCATCTGTTCGCTGATCAGCTGGTCGGCGAAGCGTCCGGGGAAGACCATGAGGTGGTCGGTGGCGATGGAGCCGGCCACGGCGATACGCACAACGATTCTCCTTGGAGTGTGGCGGGGCCAGTTGGCGCGGACCGGCGTCTACCGCAGGCCGGCGGCGGCGCGCAGGGCGTCGACGCGGTCGGTGCGCTCCCAGGTGAAGTCGGGCAGTTCGCGGCCGAAGTGGCCGTAGGCGGCGGTCTGGGCGTAGATGGGCCGCAGCAGGTCCAGGTCGCGGATGACGGCGGCCGGGCGCAGGTCGAAGACCTCGCCGATGGCTTCCTCGATCTTCGAGGTCTCCACCTTCGCGGTGCCGAAGGTCTCCACGAACAGGCCGACGGGCTCGGCCTTGCCGATGGCGTACGCGACCTGCACCTCGCAGCGCGAGGCCAGACCGGCGGCGACCACGTTCTTGGCGACCCAGCGCATCGCGTACGCGGCCGAGCGGTCCACCTTGGACGGGTCCTTGCCGGAGAACGCGCCGCCGCCGTGGCGGGCCATGCCGCCGTACGTGTCGATGATGATCTTGCGGCCGGTCAGGCCCGCGTCACCCATCGGGCCGCCGATCTCGAACCGGCCCGTCGGGTTGACCAGCAGCCGGTAGCCCTCGGTGTCCAGCTTGATCCCGTCCTGCGCCAGCCGGTTCAGGACGTAGTCGACCACGTGCTCGCGGATGTCGGGGGTCAGCCGCGCGTCGAGGTCGACGTCGGCGGCGTGCTGCGAGGACACCACCACGGTGTCGAGGCGGACGGCCTTGTCGCCGTCGTACTCGATGGTGACCTGGGTCTTGCCGTCGGGCCGCAGATAGGGGACGGTGCCGTCCTTGCGGACCTCGGACAGCCGGCGGGAGAGCCGGTGCGCGATGTGGATCGGGAGCGGCATCAGCTCGGGGGTCTCGTCGCAGGCGTAGCCGAACATCAGGCCCTGGTCGCCGGCGCCCTGCTTGTCCAGCTCGTCGCCGTCGCCTTCGACACGCTGCTCGTAGGCGGTGTCGACGCCCTGGGCGATGTCGGGGGACTGCGCGCCGATGGACACCGACACGCCGCAGGAGGCGCCGTCGAAGCCCTTCTTCGAGGAGTCGTAGCCGATCTCCAGGATCTTCGCGCGGACGAGCTGCGCGATCGGCGCGTACGCCTTCGTCGTCACCTCTCCCGCGATGTGCACGAGACCGGTGGTGATCAGCGTCTCGACCGCCACGCGCGAGGTCGGGTCCTCGGTGAGGAGCGCGTCGAGGATCGTGTCGCTGATCTGGTCAGCGATCTTGTCGGGGTGGCCCTCGGTCACGGACTCCGAGGTGAACAGGCGACGGGACACGGGCGGATTCCTTCTGTGGTGTGGGCGGGAGGCGACAGTCTCCGACCCCTCTGGAGATCCGCTCGAGGACCGGAAGCGGCCCTGCCCAGCAGCGGTGTGGCCCGCCTCACCAGGCGAGGCCCCCGTTGACCTCCAGGACGTGCCCGTTGACGTAGGCCCCGGCGTCGCCCGCCAGGTAGACGGCGGCCCCGGCGATCTCGCGGCCGGTGCCCATGCGGCCCAGCGCCACCTTCGGCGCGTACGTGCTCCACACCGCCTGGTTCTGCTTCAGCAGCCGCCCCATGCCCTCGTCGATGAAGCCGGGGGCCAGGCAGTTGACGACGATGCCCTTCGGCGCGAGTTCCAGGGCGATGACCTTGCTGAACATCTCCACAGCCGCCTTGGTCGCGCAGTACGCGGACGCTCCCGGGGCGGGCCGGCTGCCCAGCGCCGAGGACATCGTGATGATGCGGCCGCTACCGCTCCGCTCCAGGTACGGCACGGCCGCCTGCACGCAGTGGAAGAGGCCGTTCACGTTCGTGTCGACGACCTCCGCCCAGTCCGCGCCGGCCAGCCCCGCCGCGGGCCCCGGCCGGCTCAGACCGGCGTTGGCCATCAGGATGTCGACCCCTGCGAACCGGTCCGCCGTCGCCTCCATCAGCGCGCGCACCGATTCCGGGTCGCGTACGTCGGTCTGCCGGAAGACGGCGCGGCCGTCCAGGTGCGCCAGGGCCCCCTCCGCCCCGGCCTCGCCGCGCGCGGCGACGACGACGCGCGCGCCCTCCGCGACGAACGCCTCGGTGATCTTGAGGCCGAGGCCCTTCGTCCCGCCGGTCACCACGGCGACCCGGCCCTCCAGTGCCCCCATCAGGTACCGGACCGCACCGCGAACCGCTCGCCGCCGGCCCGGGGGGCCGCGGCGCCGGGCGGTCCGGGGACGCGCCCGGGGACGCGCCTGGGGGCGGGGCTCAGCAGCCGGGCCTGGAGCTGCCTGAGTTCCGGCGAGGGTTCCATGCCCAGCTCGTCGGCGAGGATCCGGCGGACGTTCTGGTAGGCCCGCATGGCTTCCGCGCGCCGGCCGGCGCCCACCAGGGCCGCGATGAGCCGGCTGTGGAACCACTCGTTGAGCGGGTAGTCGTTGGTGAGCTTGCGCAGTTCCGGGATGGATTCGCGGTTCAGACCCAGCTGCTCCTGCGCCTCGATCCGGATCTCGAAGGCCCGTACGCGCAGCTCCTCCAGGTGCACGAGGTGGCCGGTGAGCACATCGCCGACGGGGTGGTTCGACAGCGCGGGCCCGCGCCACAGGTCGAGCGCCTGCCGGACGCTGCGCAGCGCCGCGCCCGGGTGTCCGCCGCCGAGTTCGGTACGGGCCTGGGCGACGAGCCGTTCGAAGACGCGGATGTCGATCTCGGTGTCGTCGGCGAGGATCCGGTAGCCGGGCGGGCTGGTGACGATCAGGGAGCGCCCGGCCGGCACCAGGTCCTCGCTGACCAGCATCCGGCGGGCGTGGTACACGTACGTCTGGAGAGTGGTGACGGCGCTGCGCGGCGGTGTGTCGCCCCACAGCTCATGGATGAGCGCTTCCGCCGTGACGATCTCATGGGGCCGGGTGAGCAGCAGCGCCAGTGTCTGGCAGACCTTGGGGGTCCCCGGCCGGTACACCCGTCCGTCGTCGGAGACGATCTCGAACGGGCCGATGAGATTGAAACGCATGGGAGATGGCTCCTCGTCAACAAGACGGCGGCGGCCGGACGGCCGTCGACGGACGGGGCCGCCCCGCCGGATCGCTCCGGCGGGGCGGCCGTCACCGCGTGGTCCGCGCCGTCACTCCTCGCCGAGCAGGTAGCGGATGTGCTTGACCAGCTCGCCGATGTCCTCGCGCAGCAGGCTGTAGTGGTCGGCGTCGAGGTCGATCACCGTCGGCGGCTCGGCCGAGTAACCGCTGCTGTTCTCCAGGAACGAGTAGTCGTCGCCCACGGCCTTGAAGATGCTGATCGGCGCCTGGAGGGTGCGCTCGGCCAGCTCGTGGAAGGAGTACTCGAACTCGTAGGTCTGGCCCACGACCGAGATGATCCGCCGGGCGAGTTCGACGTCGATGCCCTTGAGCTCGCTGATGAACTCGGCGAAGGACGCCTCGTCCGTCACGGTCTCCAGGCACTTGTCCAGGTCCGGACCGGAGATGGTGCCGGTGAAGACGGAGAAGAGGATGGTGGTGTAGCCGCGGTTGGCGAAGGACGCCTCGCGGCCCCACACCTTGCCGTTCTCGGCGCGCACCTTCGGGGAGCCCGGCGCGATCAGGAACAGGTTGTCCACCTTCTCGCCGGCCTGCTCCAGCTGGTAGGCGGTCTCGAAGGCCACGCGGGCGCCGAAGGAGTAGCCCCACAGGGTGTAGGGGCCGGTCGGCTGGAGCTCCTTGATGGCCTCGATGTCCGCCTTGGCCATCTCGACGATGGTCTCGTACGGGCTCTCGCCCTCGTTGATGCCGTGCGACTGGACACCGTAGAAGGAGCGGCCGAGGCCGATCTCGCCGGCCAGGGAGCGCAGGTTCATCGGGTAGCCGCCGAGGCCCGGCCAGCAGATCACGGGCTTGGCCTTGCCGGTCTCCGCGTGCAGGCGCACCAGGCGCGAGGACTCCTGGGCGACCTCCCGCTCCAGGCGCCGGGCGAGCTTCTCGACGGTCGGGGACTCCAGGACGCTCTGCAGCGGCAGGGAGACGCCGAGCCGGGAGTTGAGCTCGCGGATGAGACCGACGGCGATCAGCGAGTTGCCGCCGGACTCGAAGAAGTCGTCCTGGACGGAGACGCTCTCGCGCCGCAGGGACTTCGCCCAGATCGCGCTGATCTCCTTCTCGGTCTCCGTGCGCGGGGCGACGAAGGGGCGTTCGACGAGTTCGGCGTTGACCTGCTCGGAGGCGGCCAGTGCCTTGACGTCGACCTTGCCGTTGGCGGACAGCGGCATCCGCTCGAACACCACGACCCGGTTCGGGATCATGTAGTCGGGCAGGAAGCTGACGAGGTCGTCGCGGATGAGCTCGGCCGGACCGCGCATGTGGACGCTGTCCTCGCGCATGCCCTCGTGGCCGACCTGCTCGTCGCTGATGCGGCCGCCGACGAAGAAGTACATCGGGCCGCCCTCGACGCCGTTCGCGGCGAGGACGGAGTCCATGCGGCGCGAGGCGGGCAGCGGGTTGCCGGTCTTGGAGCTGTAGCCGGAGGACATGAAGCCCAGGTTCAGCCCGTTCATCATCAGGTGCTGGAGCTTCTTGCCCAGCTCGATGTAGTGCATCCACGCCTGGGGGGCGCGGCTGTAGACGCTGATGCCGAAGCTGGCGGCCTGGTACACCGACTGGTTGATCGCGATGACGTGCTTCTTGAGGACGATGTCGTCCGAGAAGCGGGTCAGCTCGCCGTCCTCGTAGCGGTACAGGGCCTCGGGCAGGCCGGCGATCTTGCTGCCGTGCGTCTGGACGTAGACCTCGGCGTGGTCCTCGCGCGGGCCCGCGTGCGGGACGAGCTCGAAGGTGCCCAGGTAGTAGTCCTCGTCGGCGACGTCGAGCAGTTCCCGCACGGCCGGCTCGTAGGCGCGGTCGTGGATGTCGAGGCCGTAGGACGGCAGGATCTGCTCGAAGAGGCCGACCATGTGGCCGGTCTCGATCTCCAGCACTTCGAGGATGTTGTTCTTGTAGACCGGCTCGATACCGCTCTTCTTGCCGATGAAGTGGATCTGCGCGGTGGGCTTGCCGGTGGCCTCGCGCTCGCTGATCAGCACGAGCTGGTGGCGGACCGGCTGGTAGTAGTAGTAACCCGGCCGCAGCCCGCCGACGCCCTCCAGCTCGAAGTACATCTGCGTCGCGTACAGGGCGCCCGGGGAGGCGTACCCGTACTTCGGCAGGAGCCGCTCCTCGCTGACGAACTGGCCGAACCAGCGCAGGATCTGCCCCAGTTCGGCGGGGGCCAGGTCGGCCGCCTTGCGCGAGTAGCCCGCGGTGACCTTGGCGCCGAGCAGGTCGAGCAGGTCGGCCCGGGTGACCTCGCCGCCCTCGTAGAAGCGGTAGGTCTTGCGGGCGAAGACGCGGGCGCGCTGCTCGGGGGTGGCTTCGGCGCCCGGCAGGTCGTAGGCGGTGCGGGCGGCGAGCTCGGCGTCGTCGCGCAGGCCCGGGTTGGACAGCTGCGCCTTGACCTGGAGCTTGCTCTTCTTCGAGGCGTGGTGGGAGCCGTGGTTGCCCTGGTCCATCAGGGCGGCTTCCTTCTCGCTCAGCTCGACGCAGGCGATCAGGTTCTGGAAGCCGGTACGGCTGTCGTTCTTGACGATGACGGCCGCGTTGCGGACCCACTCGTGGTTCTCGATCGCGAGGGAGATCTCGTCGAGTTCGACGCGGTAGCCGCGCAGCTTGACCTGGTTGTCGGCGCGGCCGGCGAACTGCACGGTGCCGTCCGGGTTCCACTGGCCCAGGTCGCCCGTCTTGTAGAGGCGGGTGGGGGTGTCGCCGTCGCCGAGGGGGATCTCCAGGAAGCGGTCGGCGGTCAGGTCGGGGCGGTGCAGGTAGCCGCGGGCCAGCTGGACGCCGCCGATGTAGAGCTCACCGATCTCGCCGACGCCGACGGGCCGCAGGTCCTTGTCGAGGATGTGGTACTCGGTGCGGTGGACCGGGCTGCCGATCGAGATCGACTGGGGGCCCTCGTCCAGGGCCTCGGGGTCGACGGTGTACGAGGAGGAGTTGATGGTGCACTCCGTCGGCCCGTACAGGTTGATCAGGGAGCGGCCCGGCATCTCGCGGGTGACCTGGATCGCGAGGTTGCGCGAGAGCGCCTCGCCGCCGCTGAATATCTGCTCCAGGGAGGAGCAGGCGTCGAACTTCTCGGTGTCGATGAGCGCCTGGAGCAGCGTCGGGACGCACTGCAGGGTGGTGACGCCGTGCTTGTGGATGGTCTCGATGAGGCCCTCGGGGTCGGCGTAGACGCCGGGGGCGCCCATGACGACGGTGGCGCCGTTGGCCGGGGAGAGGATCTCCCACTGGGCGGCGTCGAAGCTCATCGGGGTCTTCTGCAGGACGACCTTGCTGCGGTCGATGCCGTGCGTCTCGCGCAGCCAGCCGAGCTGGTTGACGACGCTGCGGTGCTCGATCATCACGCCCTTGGGCTTGCCGGTGCTGCCCGAGGTGTAGATGACGTAGGCGAGGCTGTCGGGGCGGGCGCCTTCGGCGGCGGGCGCCGGCGCGCCCGCACCGGGCAGGACGAAGGCGTCGGAGTCGCGCAGGGTGACGACGGTGACGTCCTTGGGCGCGAGTTCGCGCAGCCGGGACACCAGGCGCTGCTGGGCCAGGATGATCTTCGCCTGGCTGTTCTCGATCATGTAGCGGAGCCGGTCCTCGGGGTACTCCGGGGACAGCGGCAGGTAGGCGCCGCCGGCGGACAGGATGCCCCAGGCGCCGATCATCAGGTCGAGCGACGGCTCGACGAAGAGGCCGACGCAGTCGTCCGCCGAGACGCCGAGATGTCTGAGGTACTCGGCCAGGGCCGAGCTTCTGGCCGCCAGTTCGCGATACGTGAGGCTCTGGTCACGGTAGACGACGGCGGTCGCCTCCGGGTGCTCCGCGACCCGCTCGGCGAGCAGGTCCGGCAACGCCTTGGTTCCCAGAAGGGTGGGATCGAGCACGCTGGTCTCCTGAAAGGTCATTTCTCGCTTCCTTACTTCCTTCGTGGAACAGCGGGCGTGCTCGACGCCCGCGCGACCGGGCCGCGCTCCTTGCGGCAGACCGGTCTGCAGCGGCTCACCGCGGTGCGGACGGCACCCGCGGGCCGGGGAACACCGCGGGGGTGAGCCGGAAGAGCCGGGCGGCGGCCCGGAGTGAAGAAACCGACGGACAGGGGACCAGGACCGCTCCCCCGGTAGGGCTGCCGGGACGGCGCGCCGCGCGCACCGCCCCGGGGTACGGGCGGGCCCCCTCGGCCCGCCCGTCCCGGCCTACCGGTCCTGGAGCAACCGGGTCACCGATCCGTTCTCGAACACCTCACGGGCGGCACCCGCGATGAGCGGGGCGATCGACAGGACGGTGACCTTGTCCAGTCCGAGCGCCCCGGGCACCGGCAGGGTGTCCGTGAAGACGAACTCGCTGACCCGCGAGTTCTTGAGGCGGTCCGCGGCGGGGCCGGACAGCACCCCGTGCGTGGCCGCCACGATGACGTCCCGCGCGCCCTGTGCGAAGAGGGCGTCGGCGGCGGCGCAGATCGTGCCGCCGGTGTCGATCATGTCGTCGACGAGGACGCAGTCCCGGCCCTCGACGTCACCGACCACCTCGTGGGCGGTGACCTGGTGGGCCACGTCCTTGTCGCGCCGCTTGTGGACGATGGCCAGCGGCGCGCCCAGCCGGTCGCACCACCCGTCCGCGACCCGGACGCGGCCGGCGTCGGGCGAGACGACCGTCAGGTTGTCGCGGTCGGCCTTGGCGCCGATGTGGTCCGCGAGGACCGGCATCGCGAACAGGTGGTCCACCGGCCCGTCGAAGAAGCCCTGGATCTGGTCGGCGTGCAGGTCCACCGTCAGGATCCGGTCCGCTCCGGCCGTCTTGAGCAGGTCCGCAACCAGACGGGCCGAGATGGGCTCGCGGCCGCTGTGCTTGCGGTCCTGGCGGGCGTATCCGTAGAACGGCAGGATCACCGTGATGCTGCGGGCCGAGGCCCGCTTCAACGCGTCGATCATGATGAGCTGTTCCATGATCGCCTTGTTGATCGGTGCGGTGTGGCTCTGGATGACGAAGCAGTCCGCGCCGCGCACGGAGGCGTGGTAGCGGATGTAGATCTCGCCGTTGGCGAAGTCGATCGCCTTCGTCGGGACCAGCGTCGTACCCAGTTCGGCTGCCACGGCCTGCGCCAGCTCGGGGTGTGCGCGCCCCGAGAAGAGCAGCATCTGGCCCGGGCTGCTCACGCGGAACCGGCCTCGGCCAGCGTCGGGTAGTCGGTGTAGCCCCGGTGGTCGCCACCGTAGAAGGTGGTGGTGTCCAGTGCGTTGAACGGGCCGCCGGCGCGGACGCGCTCCGGCAGGTCCGGGTTGGCGAGGAACGCCGCGCCGAACGCGACGGCGCAGGCGACGCCGGCCTCCAGTGCCTCGGTGGCGATCTCGGCCGTGACCGGGACGCCCAGGTTCTCCGGGTGCGGGCACAGGATGATGGTGCCGGTCCACTGGGCGCGCAGCGCCTCGGTCTGGCCGCGGTTGCCGCCCTCCAGGACGTGCAGGAACGCCACCGGCGGCAGGGCCGCGACGAGCGCCTCGTACAGGGCGGCGGTGTCGCCCTCGACGATGTCGTTGTACGGGTTGGCGGGCGAGATGCGCACGCCGACGCGGTCCGCGCCGATGCGCTCGGACACCGCCTCGATCACCTCGACGGCGAAGCGGATGCGGTTCTCGATGGAGCCGCCGTACCGGTCGGTGCGCCGGTTGGTGTTCTCCGCGAGGAACTGGTGGAGCAGGAAGCCGTTGCCCGCGTGGACCTCGACGCCGTCGAAGCCGGCCTCGATGGCGTTCTGCGCGGCGTCCGCGAACTCCTTGACGGTGTCAGCGATCTCCTCGACCGTCAGCTCGTGCGGCTCCTGGTACTCCAGCGGGCCCTCGGGGCCGAAGCACTGGCCGGCCGCGGTGACGGCCGACGGCGCGACGGACTGGTGGGCGCTCGGGTACAGGGAGGGGTGGCCGATGCGGCCGCAGTGCATGAGCTGGGCGGCGATCAGCCCGCCGGCGCGGTGCACGGCGGAGGTGACCTGCTTCCAGGATTCGGTCTGCTCCTGGGAGTACAGGCCGGGGCTGTTCATGAACCCCTGGCCGACGACGTTGGGCTGGATGCCCTCGGTGATGATGAGGCCGGCGCCCGCCCGCTGGGCGTAGTAGGTGGCCATCAGCTCGGTGGCGAGGCCGTCGGGGGTGGCGCGGTTGCGGCTCATGGGCGCCATGACCAGGCGGTTGCCCAGGGACAGCTTGCCCAGGGTGACCGGCTCGAACAGCTTCTCGGACATCGTGTGTCTCCTCATTGAGGTCATGTCGTGGTGCGGACGTACGGCGGCGTGGCGCGGTGGCCGGGACGGAGCCCGGGCCGGACGGGGGCCGGCGGCCCGCGCGTTCGGGGCTAGCGGCCCGCGCGTTCGGCGAGGTGCGCGGCGTGGGCCACGGCCAGGCGGCCCGCGGCCTCGGCGCAGGAGGCGAGGACGGCCATGTTGGCGCGCGCCGAACGCCCGTCGGTGGCCGCGTCCACGGCCCGCATCAGGTACTTGGTGATGCCCTGGCCGGAGACCCCGTCGGCGGTGGCCCGGGCGACGGCGGCGCGGATGGCCGTGTCGACCTCGGTGGAGTCGATGGCGTCCTCTTCCCTGACCGGGGTGGTGATCAGGAAGGAACTGTTGTTGCCCAGCGCCCAGTGCGCCTCGATGGCGCGGGCGATGACCTGCTCGTCGTCCAGGCGGTGGGGCGCCCGGTGACCGCTGGTGCGGCAGTAGAAGGCGGGGAAGTCGTCCGAGCGGTAGGCGACGACCGGGACGCACTGCGTCTCCAGGTACTCCAGCGTCAGCCCGAGGTCGAGGATCATCTTCGCTCCGGCGCAGACGACCGCGACCTTGGAGCGGGTGAACTGGATGAGGTCGGAGGAGACGTCCCAGGTCTCCTGCGCGCCGCGGTGCACGCCGCCGATGCCCGCGGAGGAGAAGAAGGGGATGCCCGCGAGCTCGGCCGCCACGACGGAGGACGCCACGGTGGTGGCGCCGAGGCCGCCCTTGGCCAGCACCAGGGGCATGTCCCGGCTGGAGACCTTGGGGATGTCCGGCAGGGAGGCGAAGCGCTCGATGTCCGAGTCCGACATGCCGACGCGGATCTCGCCCGCCTCGATGCAGATCGTCGCGGGTACGGCACCGCCGGCCCGTACGGCGTCCTCCACCTTGCGGGCGGTGGCCGCGTTGTCGGGGTAAGGCAGGCCGTGCGTGATGACGTTGCTCTCCAGGGCGACGACGGCCGCGCCGTCGTGGAGGGCCTCACGGACTTCCTCGGTGTAGACGACGGGGATGCCGCTGCTTGCGCTCATCGAAGGTCTCTCACTTCTCGTTCCAGTAGCCGGGCGGTTTGACCAGCAGGTCCCGGCGGGCCGCTATCTCGGTGAGGACGTGGGCGTCCCAGTCCTCGGGTTCGACCGGCTCCAGCGAGATCGAGACGGTCTCTTCGCCGGTGGCGAAGGTCCGCATCACCGCGGAGGTGACCGCGTCGTCGATCGCCCGGAGCTGTTCGGCCGTGAAGTCTCTCGGGTAGTGCCGGACGTGGATGTGGGGCACGGGACTCGGTTCCTCTCCTGATCGGTGGCGGACGGGTGGCACACCGAGGACGGGGGAGACCTCGGTGTGCCACCACCTCTCCCGGCCCCCACCAGGGGGGTTTCGGCGGGGCCGGGAGTTCGGGAGGAGCTCCGGCGCGTCAGGCGTCGACGGGCTCCCGCGCACTGGCCCTGGCCGCCTGCCTCCTGGCCCGGCCCGGACGCGGCTGGGCCAGGATCACGGCGGCGACCACGGTGAGGGCACCGACGAGCTGGAGCGGCGACAGGGCCTGGCCGAGGACGAAGTAGCCGAGCAGGGTGGCCGCGAGCGGCGAGGCGAAGCTCAGGAACGACACGGCGAGCGCGGGCAGCCGTTCCATGCCGCGGAACCAGATCGCGTAGGCGAACAGGGCGCCGATGATGCCGAGGTAGGCGAAGCCGGCGAGGTTCTTGCCGGTGATCGTGTCGGGCAGGCCCTCGCCGATCAGTGCGACCGGCAGGAGCACGAGTCCGCCGACGGTCAGCTGCCAGCCCGTGAAGGTCAGCAGGCCCACCCCTTCGGGGCGGCCCCAGCGCTTGGTCAGCACGATGCCGGAGGCCATGCTGAGCGCGCCCAGCAGACCGGCGATGACCCCGGTGGCGTTCAGGCCGGCGTTCGGCTGGAGGACCAGCAGGGCCACACCGGCGGCGCCGAGCGCACAGGCGACCAGGTGGATCTGCTTGATCTTCTCCTTGAGCAGCAGGGCCCCCAACAGGAGCACGATCATCGGCTGGATGGACATCACCAGCGCCGCGACCCCGCCCGGCAGGTGGTACGCCGCGACGAACAGCAGGTAGAAGAAGGCGCCGATGTTCAAGACGCCCAGGACCAGCGCACGCCACCACCAGATGCCGCGGGGCAGCGTCCGGCCGATGAGTACGAGGATCAGGCCGGCGGGCAGGGCCCGCAGCAGGGACGCCAGCAGCGGGCGGCCCTCCGGGAGCAGCTCGGTGGTGACCAGGTACGTCGAACCCCAGATGGCGGGTGCGAGCGCGGTCAGCGCCGAGTCGGACAGCGCGCGGCTCTTCATCGGACCACGGCCGAGTCGGTCGTGCCGAAGAAGCGGTCGCCGAAGTCACCGATGCCGGGGATCATGAACGCGTTCTCGTTCAGCCGCTCTTCGACCGACGAGGTGACGATCTTGACGGCGGGGTGCTTGGCGTGGACCGCCTCGATGCCCTCGGGCGCGGCGAGGAAGTTGACGAACACGATGTTCTCCTCGCGCACGCCCGCGTCGAGCAGCAGGCCGATGGCGGCGTTGGCGCTGCCGCCGGTGGCGAGCATCGGCTCCAGCAGCAGTACCTGCCGGTGCGCGATGTCGTCCGGGAGGTTCTGGTAGAGGTACTGCGGGAGCTTGGTGGTCTTGTCGCGCTGGATGAGTATCTTGCCGACGCGGATGTTGGGAACCAGGGCGCGCAGCTCGTCCACCATCGAGTCCCCGGCCCGGATCACGGGCACGGCGCACAGGTCCGGCGTGAACTTCAACCCCTCGAAGGTCTCGCCGACCGGCGTGGTCACCTTCTGCTTGTCGAACGGCAGCAGATCCAGCGCCGATTCGAGCAGGAGGCGGATGATGCGCCGGGAGTAGAAGACGAAGTCCGCGCGCGAGGCGTCACGGTCTCGGATGATGGTGTGCATCGCCCGCAGCTGGTTGGTCTGCGGAAGCGGGTGGACGTTGTGGTGGCCGGTCGCCATGAGAACCTGCTATCTCGTCGGTCGGTGGAGACGGGCTGCGGCCGGGCCCGGTGGGGGTGCCCCGGGGCGGCCGCAACCACGGGGTCGGGCGGTGCCGTCGGCGTCAGGCGCTCTCGGCCGCGATCTCGGCGAACGCCTTGCGCGACTCGGCCACGAACTTGGCGACCTTGGCGCGGTCCTTGCGGCCGTCGGCGCCTTCGAGGCCCGTGTGGGCGTCGACGGCGGCCGGCTTGACGAAGCGGATCGCGTCGGCGACGTTCTCCGCGTTCAGGCCGCCGGCCATCATCAGGGGCTTGGGGGAGCGGCGCACGAGCTCGGCGCTGACGTTCCAGTCGTGGGTGAGGCCGGTGGCGCCCTTGGCACCGGTGGCCGGGTTGAAGGTGTCGGTGATGAACATGTCCACCGAGTCGGCGACGTCGTCGACGAGCTGGAGCAGCTCCTCGGCGTTGTCCTCCTTCACGACCAGGCTCTTGAGCACGTACAGGTCGGGACGGTTGGCCTTGAGCTTGCGCAGCTGTTCCGGCTCCACGTCACCGTGCAGCTGGACGGCCTTGACGCCGAGCTGAGTGGTGAAGGCGCTGATCTCGTCGGCGTCCGTCATGTAGCTGATGAGGACGCCCTCCTGGGGGGCCTTCAGGCTGCCGATGATCTCCGTCGCCGCCACCTCGGAGATGTCGTCCTTGCCCGACGGGAGGCGGAGCGGGAACCCGAACCAGTCGACGCCCTCCTCGGCCAGCAGAGCGGCCTCTTCGGCGTCGATGATCCCGGCGACCTGCACCAGATCCTTCACGTCACTCATGTGTATTCCTCTTCAGGGTGAAACCGAATGAACAGAACACTTGCGGGCAGTACTACGGAGGGACGTGCCCCGGTATGACGGTTTTCGGTACACGTCGCGGGATGCTCTCCAAAAGCCTCGTTGGTACCGATCCGTGGGTCAACGGGGTCTATGTCAGATCCGTGTCAACCTTCCTCACGTCCGTGTCAGAGACGGTCAGGGACCGGGTAACTCACCCCATCCGCAAGGGCGTTGGGGGAAGCTGGGCGCGAGAACGGTCAGCGGCCGCGGCGGGCGGCGCGCCCCCGGACGAGGGCGATCCCCCAGGCGGCCCGGCGGCGCAGCAGCGTGGACAGGGGCGGCCCGGGGTGGCACGGCGCGGGGTACACCAGCTCGGGGAACCAGAGCGCGGCGCGCTGGCGCGCGTGGTCGCGTACGGGTTCCCGTACCGGTTCACGGCGTGCGGGGACGAGGTAGCCGGTGATCCCGGTGCTCACCACTGCACCCCGGTCAGCTCGGGCAGGCGGTCCCCGGCGTCCCACACGACGTGGAAGGAGACGTGGCTCAGCCGCCAGCCGGCCGCCGTGCGCACGGCGCGGGCCCGGCAGTACCCGCCCACCTCGAAGGGTGCCGAGGGCTGCTCGCCGGGCCGCCCGTCGCCGGCTCCGTGGAGGTGCCGGGTGAGCTGCTGGACCCGCAGCGTGGCCCGGTCGCCGTCGAGGCGGATGTCGTGGTTGGCGCTGATGTGGTGGGTGCGCGACCAGCGCGCCCCCGCATCCCGGCGCAGCACGGCGAAGCCCTCGACGCCGGTGCACGTGCCGACGGGGAAGGCGAAGACGGCGTCCTCGGTGAAGAGCTCGTCGAACGCCACCGCCCCGGGGTCGGTGTGGTCCCCGGTGTCGAGGGCGCCGACGTAGCGGTCGAAGAGGTCCCGCAGCTCGGCTCGGTCGCGCAGGACCCGTACTTGCGCGGACAGATCCGCGATCTCGTCGTGGATCGATGGCATGGCCGCTCCTGTTCGGGAATCGTCGGTCGATTCGGTCATGTCCGGGACTGCACGAACTCCTTGACGGACGCGACGACGTAGTCGAGCATCTCGTCGGTCAGCGCCGGGTAGACCCCGACCCAGAAGGTCTGGTCGGTGACGATGTCGCTGTTCGTGAGGTCGCCGACCACGCGGTGCGGTTCGCCGATGTAGGCCGGGTGCCGGGTCAGGTTCCCGGCGAACAGGCGCCGCGTGCCGATCTTGCGGTCCTCCAGGAAGTCCACGAGGGCCGCCCGCGTGTAGGGCGCCGCGGGGTCCACGGTGAGGGCGAAGCCGAACCAGCTCGGGTCGCTGCGCGGGGTGGCCTCGGGCAGGATCAGGTGGGGCACGCCGTCGAGGCCCTCGCGCAGCCGGCGCCAGTTGCGGCGGCGGGCCTCGCAGAAGTCGTCCAGCTTGTCGAGCTGGGTGAGACCGAGTGCCGCCTGGATGTCGGTGGCCTTCAAGTTGTAGCCGACGTGCGAGAAGATGTACTTGTGGTCGTAGCCCTCGGGGAGGGTGCCCATCTGGTACTTGAAGCGCTTGAGGCACTTGTTGGTCTCGCCCGGCTCGCACCAGCAGTCCCGGCCCCAGTCGCGCAGCGATTCCACGATCCGCGCGAGCGCCAGGTTCGAGGTCAGCACGCAGCCGCCCTCGCCCATGGTCAGGTGGTGGGCCGGGTAGAAGCTGACCGTCGTCATGTCGCCGAACGTCCCGGTGAGCTGCCCGTCGTACGTGGAGCCCACCGCGTCGCAGTTGTCCTCGATGAGGAACAGGTCGTGGTCGGCGGCGAGCCGGGCGATCTCCGCGACCTCGAACGGGTTGCCCAGGGCGTGCGCGATCATGATGGCGCGGGTCTTGGGGCCGATCGCCTGCGCGACCCGGTCCGCCGTCGTGTTGTAGGTGCCCAGCTCGATGTCGACGAAGACCGGGACGAGTCCGTTCTGGATGATCGGGTTGACGGTGGTGGGGAAGCCCGCGGCGACGGTGATGACCTCGTCGCCCCGCCTCAGGCGCCGGTCCTCGAGCAGGTGCGAGGTGAAGGCCGTCATGGCCAGCAGGTTGGCGGAGGAACCGGAGTTGGTCAGGTGTGCCTTGCGGTGCCCCAGCTTGCGGGCGAAGCGCGACTCGAACCGGCGCGAGCTGGGTCCGGCGGCGATCCGCATCTCCAGGGCCGCCTCGACCAGCGCCGTGCGGTCGCGCTCGTCCAGTACCGCGCCGGCGGGCCAGATTTCGGTGGTGCCGGGGACGAAGGGCCGGTCGGCCTGGGTGTCCTGATGGAACTTCACGGTCTCGTCCAGTACGAGGCCCTTGTGGATGTTCATGACGTGATCCCTTCCCGGCGCTCACCTGTCGCCGGTCGTACGAAGCCTCGGTCGGTCTAGGCCGTCTCTTTCGGATCTTGCCGGTCAAGCCCGCGTCGTCCGGCGCCGTGCCTCGCAAGGCGGAGGGGCGCCGGTGTACTGGACGTACTCCGGCGCCCCGACAACGCGGCGAGGTGCGGTGCCGGGCGGCGCGGGTCAGGCAAGATCCGGAAGAGACGGCCCTAGGCCGGCCGCGGGGCGGCGGGGTCTTCCCGCCAGGTGTGGGCGCGGCCGGCGGTGCGGTCGCGCCGGAGCCGGTGCCGGTTCGCGGGGGCGGGCCCGGCGCCCGCCGTGCCGCCGTACTGGCCCTCGTGGGCCGCGGCCCGGGCGAGGACGACGGCGGTCAGGGCCGCGAGTTCGTCGGTGTCGGGCCGGCCCTCCACCTCGCGGACGAACCGGCCGGGATCGTGTCTTGTCACAGGGTGCTCCTCGTCTCGACGGCCCCGCGGGGCCGCTGGTCAGACCGCGGTGTCGCTCGGCGCGTCCGGCGCCGCGGCCACCGACGGGGCGGCGGTCCGCGTCGTGTGGACGCGGGCGTCCGGCAGGATGCGCCGGACCAGGCCGCCCAGCACCCGGCCCGGGCCCACCTCCACGAACCGGTCGGCGCCCGCGTCGGCGAGCGTCGCGACGGCTTCCGTCCACCGCACGGGCCGGGTCAGCTGGCCGCGCAGCGCGACGACGGCCTCGGCGGCGGTCTCGATGCGCCCCCCGGTGACGCTGGAGGCCAGCGGCAGCCGCGGGTCACGGAAGTCGGTGGCGATCAGGGTCTCGGTGAACTCCGCCTCCACCTCGCGCAACAGGCTGGAGTGGAAGGGGCCGCCGGTCCGCAGCGGCCGCACCCGTGCCCCGGCCGCGCGGGCGGCCTCGGTGAGGTGGGACACCGCCCCGGCCTCCCCGGACACCACCGTCTGGCGGGGTTCGTTGTCCCCGGCCACCTCGACGACCTGGTCCGTCGCCGCACGGGACTCGGCGCACAGCCTCACCAGGTCCCGGCGGCTGAGGCCGATGACGGCCGCGGTGGCGCTGCCGACCCGGTCGCCGACGGTGGCGACGAGTTCGCTGCGCAGCCGGACCAGCCACAGCGCGTCGGTCCACTCCAGGACCCCGGCGGCGACCAGCGCCATGTACTCGCCGAGGCTGTGCCCGGCTACCGCGTGCGGCTCCAGGCCTTCGCCGCGCAGCACCTCCAGGGCCGCCAGGCTCGTCAGGAACACGGCCGGCTGCGCGACGACCGGGTCCTCCAGGTCCCGGTCGGATCCGTCCCGGCAGATCCTGGCCAGCGGGATCCCGAGGAGGTCGTCGGCGGCGCGGAAGTAGGTGTCGGCGAGCTGCGGACGCCGGGCGAGCAGCTCCCTGCCCATGCCGGCGCATTCGGAGCCCTGCCCGGGAAATACGAAGGCGGTACGGGTCATCCGGTCACGTCCTTAATCTGCGGTCAACTGGCGAGTGCCGTGCGGTCCGGCCAGGGGGCGGACGCACCGCACACGGAACCTCCGGCGGCCAGCCAGCTGTCGGGGACCCAGCGGACGTCGACCACCGCGGGGGCGGTCCCGGCCACCGCCACGGCGGCGGCGTGGGAGGTGTCGGCGGGGATGCCGACCATGGTCCAGTCGTCCGGGTGCCGGTCGTGGTCGGTGCCGAGGTAGTCCTCGGCGGGTGAGCGGCTCAACCCTGTCCCGAGTCCCTTGAGAAACGCTTCTTTTCGAGTCCAGATCTGGCCGAAGAGCTGTCGTCGGGCCTCGCCGGCGGCGGCCCGGGCGATCTCCAGCTGCTCGTCCGGGTGCAGCGCCTTCGAGCAGATGTCGACGGTCTCCACTCCGGGCAGCTTCTCCACGTCGACGCCGAGCGGCACCGTGCCGACGCCGACCAGGGCCACTCCCCCGCTGTGCGAGAGGGAGTAGTGCAGCGGTGGCGGGGGCGGGGACAGCGCGGGGCGGCCGTGCGGTTCGCCGCACCCCGGGCAGGGCTCGCGCATGAAGCGCACGTCCTGCGGCAGCGTCGCCGTGTAGCGGCCGAGCAGCCGGCGCACCGCGACGTGGGCGGCCGCGTAGAGCATTCCGTCGGAGCGCCTGATGAAGGCGTCCGTGCGCTTGCGCTCCTGCGCGTCCAGTTCCGCGACGGCCAGCGCTTCGGCGTCGGCCCCGGTGGGGCGGCGCACCAGCCACAGGTCGACCCGGTCCGGGGAGAGGGTGAAGTCGGCGTCGGGCAGGTCGAGGTGGTTGACGGTCGGGCGGGTGGCCGGCCGCAGGGTGGTCGTCGTCATGCCGGCACCGCTGCCCCGTGCAGGTGCGACTCCGGGCCGAACTGGCCGACGAGGCATTCGATGAGCTCCTGCGCGCTGTTCGCCGTCAGCAGCCGCTGGAGGTTGAGGTCGACGCCCAGCACCGCCTCCATCCGGTACTGCAGTTCGATTCCGGAGATCGAGCCGATGCCCAGGCAGCCCATCGGGCGGCCCGTGGTGTCGACGCGGTGCGGCTCGATGCCGAGGATGCGGCCGAGCTCCTCGCGTACGTACTGCTCCAGCATCCGGGTGCGCTCGTGCCTGCCGACGGTGTGCAGCAGGGTGACGTCGGGCGGGCTGATGTGGACCGGCCCGCTGTCCGTTTCATAGGTGTGCGACATGTGAAGTGTGGTCATGATGCTTTCCGTTCAGGGCGTACGGGTGTCCCCGTACGCCCGGGGGCGGGGAGGTGGGGAAGTCGGTTGCGGCCGGCCAGGGCGCTGAGTGCGACGCCCGCGCCGGTCAGGCCGACGGCCGTGACCAGGGCGAGCGCCGCGCCCCGGTCCGCCGGGTACAGCGCGGCCACGGGGACGGCCGTCAGGGCGGCGCCCAGCTGGACGCAGGTCTGGTAGAGCGCGCCGGCCGGCTGCCGGTGCCCGGGCGGGAGCCCGCCGGTCGCCTGGAGGTGCAGCGCGGTGAAGGCGAGGACGAAGGCGGCGCCGACGCAGCCCGTCGCGGGCAGCAGGTCGGCGAAGCCCGGGCCGACGGGGCCGGCCCGCGGGTAGAGCGCGTAGCCGAGCGGCGCCGCGACGGCGCCCGCCGCGACCGCCCGGGCGGGTCCGAGCCACAGCGCGATCCGGGCCGAGTACAGGGCGCTCACCGCGAGCGGGGCGCCGGCCGGCAGGAAGGCGAGCGCGGTCTGCCAGGGGGTCGCGCCGACCCGGTGCAGGTCCAGCGCGGCCACCAGCAGGAAGGCCACGTAGGAGCCGTTGAGGGTGGCCGCCCCGATCGCGGAACGCACCAGCGGTGCGTGCCGCAGCAGCCCGGCGGCGACCAGTGGGCGCGGGGAGGCCCGTTCGGCCGCTACGAAAACGGTCCCGGCCAGCAGCGCCCCGGCGAAGGCGGCGCCCGCGCGGGCGGGTTCGCGCCCGGCGCCCACGGCGCAGGAGAGCCCGTACAGCAGCAGCGTCACCGCGGCGCCGAGGGCGAGGCCCGCCACCAGCGCGCGGCGGGTGGCGCCCGCCGCGGGCCGCGGGGCGGGTCCGTCGCGTGGGACGAGCCGCAGGCCCGCGGCGAGCAGCAGCAGTGCGACGGGGGCCGGGAAGGCCAGGGTCCAGCGCCAGCCGACGCCGGTGAGCAGGCCCGACAGCAGCAGGCCCGCGCAGAACCCGGCGGCGCCGAAGAAGGAGTAGAGGGAGACCGCCCGGCGGCGGGCGGGGCCCTCGGGGACGGCGGAGACGAGGATGGCGAGTCCGGTGGGAGCGGTGAGCGCGACGCAGCCGCCTTTGACGGCCCGGGTGGCGATGAGCACCGCCGCGCTGTCGGTGAGTGCGCCGGCCAGCGAGACCGCCGCGAAGAGGAGGAGGGCGGCGAGGTAGACCCGGCGCCGGCCCAGGCGTTCGACGAGCCGGTCGCCGAGGAGCACCAGCGCGCCGAACCCGGCGGCGAAGGCGCTGACGATCCACTGGAGCCCGGGCACCGCCAGCCCGAGGCCGTCGCCGATCCGCGGCAGCGCCACGACGGTCGCGGACACCTCCAGGGCGTCGATCAGCATGTTCGCGGAGAGTACGGAGACCAGGGCCCAGCGGGTCCCGCTCCGCCCGGCCCCGGCCGGGGAGGTGGTCGAGGAGTGCATGCTCCCGCTTCGACGTGGGGTGTGGGGAACGTGAAGGGCGGCCCGGCCGGGGAGGGTTCCCCGGCCGGGCCGCCCGTCGCCGGCGTGGCGTGGGTGTTTCACGCCGGCGGCCTCGGGGGGCGGTACGCGGCGGCGGTCAGCCGAGCAGCGTGCCGCCGGTGGCGTCGACGAACGAGCCGGTGATCCAGCGGGCTTCGTCGGTCGCGAGGAAAGCCACCACATCGGCGATGTCCTCCGGTTCTCCGACCCGGTTGAAGGCGGACAGCGCCGCCATCTGTTCGACGGCCTCGGGGATGTCGAAGACCGGGTTCCCGTTGCGGGTGATGCCGGGGGCCACGGAGTTGATGGTGATGTTCCGCGGGCCCAGGGACTTCGCGAAGTGCAGGGCGAGCTGTTCGAGTGCGCCCTTGCTCATCGCGTACGCGATCTCGTCCGGGTTCGCGAAGCGGGTGAGGCCGGAGGAGATGTTGATGATCCGTCCCCCGTCGGGCATGTTCCGCAGTGCCCGCCGGATCAGGAAGAACGGGGCCTTGGCGTTGACCGCGAAGATCCGGTCGAAGTGCTCGGGGGTGATCTCGGCGGCGCTGGTGCCGCCCATCACCCCCGCGTTGTTGACCAGGATGTGCAGGTCGGTGCTGCCCGTCCGGTCCAGCAGCCCCTCCTCCAGGTCGGCGAAGAGGCCCTCGACGTCGCCGTCGACGCCCAGTTCGGCGCGGATGGCGAAGGCCCGGCCGCCGTCCCGCTCGACGCAGGCGACGACCTCGTGGGCGGCGGCCTCGTCGGTGGCGTAGTGGACGGCGACGAGCGCGCCCTCCTCCGCGAGCCGCCCCGCCACGGCGCGGCCCATGCCCCGGCTGGATCCGGTGACCAGCGCGGTACGGCCGCTGAGCCGTTCCGTGCCGTTCCTCCTCTTGCCCGCCGTCGAGGTCGCGGCCGTCGTCGAGGTCGCGGCCTTCGTCCGCCGCTCCTGCGGCCGGTGCGCCGGAGCCGACGAGGGCTCGGGCAGGGCGGCCGGGCGTGTGGTACGGGGTGACGCGGGCCCGAACCACCGTTCCAGGGCGGCCGTGAGTCCCGCCTCCCCGGGGCCGTCGGACCAGACGACGTGGCCGTCCGGCCGGATCAGCAGGGTGCCGGCGGTGGCGTCCGCGCCGGCCGCGCCGGCCGGTCCTTCGGCGGGCAGCGCCGTCGCCAGGCGCACCCGGTCCGTCCAGGGCTTCGCCAGGGCGCGCAGTTCCTCCCGTCGGGCCTCGTCGCCCGCCGGGAGGAGCAGCAGCCCCTGCCCCGAGCGCAGCAGCGCGAAGGTGGTGGTCGTGCCGTCGCCGGTGACCGCTGCGCACCGGGGGGCGCGCAGGCCCAGCACCGGGCCGTCGCCGGGGCCCGCTTCGTAGCGCACGTCGAGGCCCGAGACGGCCGCGGCGAGGTGGGTGCGTACGTCCTCGTGCCCGGTGAGTTCCGCGAAGACCTCCCGGACGGCGTCGACCTCGGGGCCGCCGAGCAGCAGCAGCGCCTGGGTCCGGACGTTGCTCTGGACCGCCTGTCCGACGGCGTGCCGCTCCTCGTGGTAGCTGTCGAGCAGCTCCTCGCCGCCGTGTCCGTCCAGCAGCGCGGCCAGCTTCCAGCCCAGGTTGAAGGCGTCCTGGAGGCCGAGGTTGAGGGCCTGGCCGCCGATGGGCATCTGCTGGTGCGCGGCGTCCCCGGCGAGCAGGAGCCGGCCGCGGCGGTAGTGCGCGGCCTGGCGGGAGGCGTCGCCGAAGGAGTTGACCCACAGCGGGGTGCCGGAGCCGATGTCCTCGCCGGTGATGCGCTTCCAGGTGTCGGCGACGTCCTGGAAGGAGGGCGCTCCGGCGCGGGGTGCGCTCCCGAATTCGTGGACCATGACGCGGGTGACCCCGTCGGGGCGCCGGGCGGCGATGACCAGGCCCTGCTCCAGGCGTTCGAAGCGGCGGGCCGGTATGTCGATGCCCTCGACGTCGGCGCGCAGCAGTTCCCGGCCGGCGTCGGTGCCGGGGAACTCGAAGCCGCCGAGGCGCCGTACGGCGCTGTTCTCGCCGTCGCAGCCGACGGCGTACGCGCCCCGTACGGTCAGCCGGGTGCCGTCGTCGGTGCGGACGTCGGCGACGACCCCGTCCGCGGTGGCGGTCAGCCCGGTCAGTTCGTGGCCGCGCCAGATGTCGGCGCCGAGGTCGGCGGCCCACTGCCCGAGCACTTCTTCCAGGCGGGTCTGCGGGACCTTCCACTGGCCCGGGTAGGGCGTGGGGAGGCTGAGGTCGAGGGGGATCCCGCCGAAGTGGCCGACGGGGTCGTGCGGGACGTCGTCCAGCCGTTCCAGCAGGCCGCGGGTGTCGAGGATCTCCATGGTGCGGGCGTGCAGGGTGGAGGCCCGTGATGCGGTGGTCGGCGCGGTGAGCTTTTCGAGGACCACCACGTCCGCGCCCGCCAGCCGCAGTTCCCCGGCGAGCAGCAGCCCCACCGGTCCTGCGCCCACCACGATCACCTGGGTGTCGGTGTAGTCCCCAGCCATGATCAGTCCCTGTTCTTCTCGGCGTACGCCTTGGCGTGTCCCAGCGTGGCCAGGCTGTTGGTGCTCAGCGCGGTGCGCACGTACTGCCGGGCGTCTTCGACCGTCGCCCCCTCGCCGAGCACCGCGGCGATGTTCGCGGTGTTCAGGGTCACGGTGTGCTGCGAGGACGCGGCCACGCCCCCGTCGTTCTCGGCGAAGGTCCAGTACCCGGTGTGCAGGGTCATCAGCGCCGGGAGGGTGGTCTGCTTGTAGGCGATCCGGGTGTGCGGGAAGGTGACCCGGTAGGACTTGGTGGTGTGCAGCGACCCGTCCTTCGCCCGGGTGTCCATCTCCAGTTCCTGCAGTCCGGGGGTGTCCTCGGTCAGCCGTACGCTCGCCACGTGCGGCAGCCGCTCGGGCCACAGGGCGGCCTCGTTGACGAAGTCGTAGACGTCCTTGGCGGAGCCGGCGACCTGGACCGTGTCCTCGAAGGAGAACGTCAGGTCCTCGGTGGCGTGGGCCAGCTCCAGGTTGGTCTTGAGCGCGGCGAGTTCGGAGCGGGAGTTGCGGTCGACGGCCTCGTCGATCCAGGCGAGGTGCGCGGGGTCGTCGTCGACGGCCCGGTAGTCGTGCAGCAGCCTGACCCGCGACTCGCCGGCGGAGAGCTCCTCGATGACCCAGGCGCCGCCCATCGCGGCGACCGGCGGGGCCGGCAGTTCCTGGCGGAAGGTGATGCGCAGGGCCGCCGGGTCCAGGGTGCGGCGGGAGGTCCAGTTCTTGGCCTCGCCGTTGGCGGTGGCCCAGATGCGGATGTGCTCCTCGCCGGCGCCTTCGGCGATGTGGTCGACGTAGAGGGTCGGAGGGAAGATCCGGGGCCAGTTCCGGACCTCGGCGATCAACCGGTAGACGGCGGTGGCCGGGGCCGAGACCGTGATCTCGTGCTCGACTTCGCGCAGGCCGGGCTGCGACATGTTGACGGCTCCTTGAGGCTCGGGACGGTTGGGGCGGTTCGGGATCAGAAGTTGCCGAGGCCGCCGCAGACGTTGAGGGCCTGCGAGGTGATGGAGGCGGCGTTGTCGGAGGCCAGGTAGCCGACGAGGCCGGCCACCTCCTCGGGGGTGGAGTACCGGCCCAGGGGGATCTTGGCCTGGAACTTTTCGAGGATGGCGTCCTCGGTGGAGCCGTAGGCGGCGGCGTACCCCTGCCGCACCCGCTGTGCCATCGGCGTCTCCACGTACCCCGGGCAGACGGCGTTGACCGTGATGCCGGTGGGGGCGAGCTCGTTGCCGAGCGCCTTGGTGAAGCCGACCACGCCGTGCTTGGAGGCGGAGTAGGGGGCGCCGAGCACGACGCCCTGCTTGCCGGCGGTGGAGGCGATGTTGATGATGCGGCCGCGGTTCTTCTCGCGCAGGCCGCCGGTGGTCAGCGCCTCGCGGGTGACGCGGAAGACGCTGTTGAGGTTGGTGTCGATGACGTCGTGCCACAGTTCGTCGTCGATGTCGGCGGTGACTCCGCCGCCGGAGCGGCCCGCGTTGTTGACGACGACGTCGATGGGTCCGAAGCGGTCGACGGCGGCGCGGATCCAGGCGCGGACCTCGTCGGTGGAGCGGACGTCGACCACGGCCCCGCAGACGTCGAGGCCCTCGTCCTGGAGCAGCTTGACGGTCGCGGCGACGTTGTCGGCGCTGCGGGCACCGATGAACACCTGGTGGTCCTGGGTGGCCAGCAGCCGTGCGACGGCCAGGCCTATCCCGCTGGTGGCACCGGTGACGACGGCGACCTTCTTGCGGTCCTGATCCGACATGTGTCTGTTCTCCAAAATGAGCTGGGTGGATCGGGGTGGGGGCGGCGGCCGCCGCGGGACGGATGCGGTCGGCCGCCGTGCCTGCACTGGCCCTGCGCTTCCTACGCGTCCACGAGGGCGGCGGCCCGCAGGGTCTCGTTGACGGCCGCGATCAGCGCGCGGGGCGTGCTGTTGTCGCTGAAGACGTCGTCGTCCAGGGTGATCGCGAACTCGCGCTCGATCCGGCCGCCGGTCTCCAGCAGCGCCAGCGACTCGTAGCCCAGGGATTCGAAGTCGGTGTCGAGGATGTCGCCGTCGAGGTCGATCTCCTCGTCGGCGCCGGCGCCGTCCAGGAGGATGCGCTTGAGGTCGTCGAAGGTGAATTCGGTCTTGGACAAGGTGGGTCCCTTCGTGGGTGGACGGCGGTATCCGACGGATCCGCCGGGGTGGCCGGGTGGTGGCGTGGGGGAGCGGCCGCCGCCGTCGGGGGCGGTGACGGGGGCGGCCGCCGGCTCGGGGGCCGTCAGTCGACGGCGCGGACGATGACCGCGGAGTTGAAGCCGCCGCGGCCGCGGGCGAGGACCACGGCGGTGCGCACCGAGGCGGTCCTCGGGCGTACGGCGACCAGGTCGAGGTCGTAGGCGGGCGACAGCTCCACGTTGGTGGTGGGCGGGATCAGGCCCTCCCGCATGGAGAGCACCGCCGAGACGACGTCCACGGGCGCCGCGCCCGCGCCCAGCCGTCCGGTCGTCGTCTTGGGCGCGGTGACCGGCACGCCGCGCGGGCCGAACACACGGGTGATGGCCTCGGCTTCCTCGCGGTCGAGCCGCTTGGTGCCCGCGGCGTCGGCGAAGACCACGTCGACCTCGGCGGGGTGGCAGCCGGCGTCGCTGAGCGCGGTGTCGATGGCCCGGCGCAGGCCCGGCTCGCGTCCGCTGCCGGGCCGGGGGTCGAAGGTCGCCCCGTATCCGGCGAGTTCGCCGTAGACGGTGCGGGCGCCGCGGGCGCGGGCGCTGTCCTCGTCCTCCAGGACGAGCAGGGCGCCGCCCTCCCCCGGTACGTAGCCGGCCGCGTCCTCGTCGAAGGGCAGGTAGGCGCGCTCGGGTTCGGCGCCGGTCGACATCAGGCCGCCGGCGAGCTGGGCCGCCCAGCCCCAGGGGCAGACGGGGGCGTCGAAGCCGCCGGTGGCGGTCAGCCTGCCGCCGGCGCGGATCTGGCGCCGGGCGTGCGCGAGGGCGTCGAGGCCGCCGGCGTGGTCGCTGACGACCACTCCCGAGGGCCCGGACAGGCCGTGGCGGATGGAGATCTGCCCGCTGTTGGCGGCGTGGAACCAGGCGAAGGACTGGTAGGCGCTGACGTGCTTCGCGCCCTGGCCCCACAGCTTGCGCAGCTCGTTGCCGCCGAACTCGACGCCGCCGGACCCGGCCGCGGTGACCACGCCCATGCCGTACGGGTCGATGCCCCCCGGCGCCACTCCCGCGTCCGCGAAGGCGTGGTCGGCGGCGGCCAGGGCCAGCTGGGTGACCCGGTCGGTCTGCGGTACGAGCCGCCCGGGCAGGTGCTCCTTGGCGTCGAAGCCGTGGATCTCACCCGCCAGGCGGGAGGGGTAGGAGGAGGCGTCGAAGCGGGTGACGGGGCCGATCGCGTTCTTCCCGACCCGGGTCGCCGCCCAGAAGTCCTCCACGCCGAGTCCGCTCGGGGCGGCCACCCCGATGCCGGTGACCAGGGTCCTGGCACTCATGCGGTCCTCCTGTCGGGGCGGGTCAGCACCATCGCGCTGTGGAACCCGCCGAATCCGCTGCCCACGGTGAGGACGGCGTCGGTGCGGTGCTCCCGCGCGTGGAGCGGGACGTAGTCGAGGTCGCACTCGGGGTCGGGAGTGCGCAGGTTGGCGGTGGGCGGCACCACGTGGTGCCTCATCGCGAGGACGGAGGCGGCGATCTCCATCGATCCGACCGACCCGAGCGAGTGCCCGATCATCGACTTGATGGAGCTCATCGGGATCCGGCGGGCGTGCTCGCCGAGCGCCAGCTTGTACGCGGCCGTCTCGTGGAGGTCGTTCTGCCGGGTGCCCGAGCCGTGCGCGCTGACGTAGTCGATCTCGGCGGGGTGCAGGCGCGCGGCGTCCAGGGCGACCGTGACGGCCTCGGCCAGCTCGCGCCCGTCGGGGCGCAGCCCGGTCATGTGGAAGGCGCTGGAGCGGGCGGCGTGTCCGGCGATCTCCGCGTACACGTGCGCGCCGCGCCGGCGTGCGGCCGTCAGCTCCTCCAGGACGAACACGGCGGCGCCCTCGCCCAGTACGAAGCCCTTGCGGGAGACGTCGAAGGGGCGGGAGGCGGTGCCCGGCTGGTCGTTGTACGGGGTCGTCGCCTTGATGGCGTCGAAGCAGGCCAGGGTGATCGGGGTGATCGGCGCGTCCGTGGCGCCGGTGACCATCACGTCGGCGCTGCCGTCGCGGATCAGGTCCGCGGCGTACGCCACCGAGTCGATCCCCGAGGTGCAGCCGGTGGAGACGGTGGTGACGGGGCCCTCGGCGCCGACGGCCCAGGCCACCTCGGCGGCGAAGGAACTCGGCACGAAGTGGTCGTAGAGGTCGGGCGAGGCGTAGGTGTGGTCGACCGCCTCGAGCCGGCCGTCGTGGCTGACGGCGCGGTACTCGCGGTCGAGCGCGCCGGGGGCGCCGACGCCGGTGCCCAGGGCGACACCGGTGCGGTGGGGGTCGAGCCCGGTGAGGGCCAGCCCGCTGTCGGCGAACGCCTCGCGCGCCGCCACCACGGCGAACTGTGCGGCGCGGTCCATGCGGCAGATCTCCCGCGGGGTCAGCCCGTGCGCCCGCGGGTCGAAGTCGGCCTCGGCCGCCACCCGGGAGCGGAACGGCGAGGCGTCGAAGAGGGTGATCTCCCGCGTCGCGGTGCGCCCTTCGCTCAGCAGGCGCCAGAAGGCCCCGGTGCCCGTGCCTCCCGGCGCCAGCACTCCGACCCCCGTGATCACTACCCGGCGAGCCACCGGTACGGCCCTCCCCTCGTGTCGGTGTGGCGGCCGCTCACTCGGACGCCGTCCAGTCGTAGAAGCGCGTGGCCATGGCGTCGGCGGGGGTGCGCCAGGTCGCCGGGTCGTACGGCTGGATGAACGGCAGCAGGTCGTGGCTGATCTTCATGAAGCGGGGGTCGTTGCGGGACTCCTGGATGCGCCGGCCGCCGTCGTCCTCCGCGAAGTCCTGGAGGTGGAAGTAGAGGCCCTTGTACATGAACAGCCGGCGGCGCAGGGTGCCCATCCGCTGGGGCATGTCGGTCTGGTCGAACTCGGTGAAGAGACGGGCCACTTGCTCGCTGGACATGCTGTCCATCCGGGCCACGATCAGGTTGCTGTGCGTCATCTGGTCTCTCTCTTCCGTGCGTCGGGGAGCGGTTCAGGGGTGGTACAGGCGGATGAAGTCCGCGACGCCGTCGGCGATGAGCGCGTCGGCCTCGGCGCGCGGCACGGGCAGGGCGCCGAGGAAGGAGCGCTGCACGACACCGGAGGGGACCAGCAGGATGAAACGTTCCGCCGCCTGGTCGGCGTCGGGGATGTCGAGCAGTCCGCGGGCCGCGACGCCCCGCAGCCTGCGGGCCAGCTCGCGGCGTGCCTGGCGGGGGCCGGCCGCCTGCCACTTCTCGACGGCTTCGACCGGCAGCCGGGTCACCTCGGCGCTGACGTGGCGCACGATCGCGAAGTGCTCGCGGAACGCCTCCAGCGGCGCCAGCCAGGCCCGGCCCAGCGCGATGAGGTCCTGCTCCAGGTCGGTGATCTCCGCCAGGCAGCTCTCGGCGACCGCCGCGAGGGCGGCCGCGACGGAGACGGAGCTGTCCAGCAGCACGCCCACCAGCAGCTGTTCGTGGTCGGGGAAGCACCGCCGTACGGTGTCCAGCGGTACGCCCGCCTCGGCGGCCGTGGCCTCGGCGGTGCAGCGTCTCCAGCCCTCGCGGGCCAGCACGGTGCGGGCCGCCCTGACGATGGCGCGGCGGTCGTCGGCCGCTTCGTCCGACGGCCGGGGGGTGCGCTCAAGGGTGGCCGACGTCGCTCGCGGCAGTGCCATGTCCGGTTTCCTTTTCGTGACGTGCTCGTCCGGCCGGCGGGTGCGCCGGCCGGCAGGTGGTGCGGGCGTCGTCAGGGAGTGCCGAACCAGCGTTCCAGCGCCATGGGCAGGTCGTGGTGGCTGCCGGGCGCCGCCCAGGCCACGTACCCGTCGGGGCGGATCAGCAGGGCCGTGGTGTCGCGCAGTTCCCCGTCCTGCGGGTTGCCGCGCGGCCTGGCGGTGACGATGTCGACCCGGTCGGCCCAGGCCGTGGCGCGCTGACGCAGCCGCGGGTTGTCCGCGAGGTCGAGGAGCACCCCGCGGGCGGGGTGCAGCAGCTGCGTGCTGGAGGTGGCGGGGCCCGGGCCGGCCAGCTCCAGGTGCGGCATGCGCCGGCCCAGCAGCGGGTGGGTGCCCTTGCCGACGTCGTAGGCGATCTCCAGACCGCTGACCATGGCGGCGAGGTGGCGCGCCACGTCCTCGTACGCCATGAGTTCCCCGAGGGTGTCGCGCAGCGGCTGCACCTCGGCGCCGCTGAGGAACAGCAGTCCCTGGGCGCGGGTGTTCATCAGCAGCCGGCGGCCGACGGGGTGCCGCTCGTCGTGGTAGGTGTCGAGCAGGGCGGCCGGGGCGTCGCCGCGGGCCACGGCGGCGAGTTTCCAGCCCAGGTTCACGGCGTCCTGGATGCCGGTGTTCATGCCCTGACCGCCGGCGGGGAGGTGGATGTGCGCCGCGTCGCCGGCCAGCAGTACGCGGCCGCGCCGGTACTCGCTCGCCTGCCGGGCGGCGTCGCCGAAGGCGCTCACCCACACCGGCTCGGCGGCGGAGATGTCCTCGCCGGTGAGCCGCTGCCAGGCGGCCGCGACCTCCGCGAAGGGCGGCGGGCCCTCGCGCCGGCGCGGCGGTGTGCCGCGTTCGCAGACGATGATCCGGGTGACGCCGCCGGGCAGCGGTCCCACCATCACCATGCCGCCGGGCAGGGTCTCGCCGATCATGCGCGGCTTGAGCTCGACGCCCTTGACGTCGGCGAGGTACATCTCCATCGTCGCCGCCGTGCCGGGGAAGTCGAACCCGGCCGCCTTGCGCACGGTGCTGCGCCCGCCGTCGCATCCCACCAGGTAGGCGGCGCGCAGGGGGTGCGTCCCGGCGGGGCCGCGCACCTCCACCTCGACGCCGTCGCCGTCGTCGCGTACGGAGAGCACCTCGTGGCCGCGCCGGAGGTCGGCCCCGAGGCCGGTGGCCCATTCCTCCAGGCGGCTCTCCGTGACCGACTGCGGCACCGTTTTGGCGGCGCGGCACGTCGTTTCGCCGAGCACGCCGAAGTCCAGGGGCAGGCCGCCGAAGTGGCCGAGCGTGCTGGTCTCGATCTCGCCGAACCGGGCGAGGAGGCCGCGCTGGTCGAAGGTCTCCAGGGTGCGGGCGGTGAAGCCGAGGCCGCGCGATTCCCCGGTGCGCCGCTCCAGCCGCTCCAGAACGACGACGTCGACCCCCGCGAGCCGCAGTTCGCCGGCGAGCATCATTCCCGTGGGTCCGGCGCCGACGACGATGACCGGTGCGTCCATCACGTCTCCTTGAATTCGCCTCCGGAGACAGTGCACCGGATCTTGACTACAAGGTTCTTCGGATGCGAACGGGCATTCAATGGCGCTGGATTCAGGACTCGGTCAGGTTCCACAAGAGCCGGTCCGCAGCCTCGGAGGACGGCCAAGAGCATGTCAAGGCAAGGTCAGGGGCACGGCCCCGGACCCTGCGCGGGCGGGTGGGGTCAGCGGCGGGCGGCGCGGCGGCTGAAGCAGGAGCGGACGTCGCTCTCGTTGTAGTACGTGCGCCCGGCGCGGTTGCGGCGGCGCCAGCGCTCCTCGCTCGCCAGCCGGTAGACCGTGCCCATCGGCACCTGCCACAGCTGCGCGATGTCGGCGCCGGCCAGCCAGCGTTCGGCGGGCGGGGCGCCGCCCGCCGGCCGTTCGGAGTCGGCGCCGTCCAGGCAGTCGCTCAGCTCGCTCCACCGGTCGCTGGTCCAGCGGTGGGCCGGATCGGCGTCGCACACGATCGCCCGGCCGGCGTCCCGCTCGCCCCCGCGGGCGGCGAGGGCGAGGGCTCCGGCGCACTCCGGTTCCGGGCAGGCGCCCAGCCGGATGCGGCGGGCGGGGTCGGGGAAGGCGGCGCGGCGCCCGGCCCGTACCAGGCGGGCCACCTCCTCGCTGGCCTCGGCCGCGGCCGGGTGCGCGGCGAGCCAGTCCGTGTGGCGGAGCAGGAAGGAGGTGAGGGCGGTGGCGGTACGGGGCGGCGCGGCCAGCCCGCGCTGCTGGGCGACCAGGCCGCTCCACGAGCCGAGGACGGAGACGATGCGCGCCCGTACGTCGGCGGCGGCGCCGTTGAACGGCAGGCCGGGGAGGTCACCGCCGGTGGTGCGTTCGCGCAGGCTGCCGGGGGCGCCGCCGCCGAGCATCCGGCCGCACTCCTCGTAGAGGTGCGCCAGTTCGGCGAGTCCCGCGGCGAGGTGGTCCCGGCACTGGCGGCACAGCCGGGTGCCCGCGGACGTGCGCCGCCGCGTGTGGCCGCCGCGGCAGCCCTCGCCGTGGCACAGAGCCGTCACCGTCATGTCGTTCCCCCTTCTGCTGGCGCGCCGGGTCCGGGTGCTGTCGTGGACCTGTTTCAGCCGTGGCCGAACCGGAAGCCGACGCCGCGGACCGTGATGATCCAGCCGGCGCCGATCTTGTTGCGCAACGTGCTGACGTGCGTGTCGACGGTCCGGCGCGACCAGGAATCGCCCCAGACCTGCTCCATGAGGAGCTTGCGCGGAATGACGGTGCCGGGGTGGGAGGCCAGGAGGTAGAGCATGTCGAACTCCTTGCGGGTGGTCTCGACGGGCTCCCCGTCCAAGGTGACCTCCCGGGTCCCCGCGTCGATCCGCAGCGGTCCGGCGGTGATGGCCGCGGCCACGGGACGCGGCGGGCGGGCCCGGCGCATGACGGCTTCCATCCGGGCCATCAGCTCGCGGAACCCGTAGGGCTTGACCAGGTAGTCGTCCGCGCCGGCCTGGAGGCCGAGTACGCGGTCCAGTTCGCTGCCCCGGGCGGTCACCGCGATCACGGCGATCTCGTGGGCGGAACGGATGCCCCGGCAGACCTCCAGCCCGTCCAGGTCCGGCAGTTCCAGGTCGAGCAGGACGAGGTCGGCGTCGGTGTAGCTGCGCAGCGCCTCGCTGCCGGTGGCGACGATGTCGACCTCGTGCCCGTGGCGCCGCAGGCCGCGCGCCAGGGTCTCGGCCTCGACGGCGTTGCTCTCGACGATGAGAATGCGCCACAGCGCCGACTGGGCGGGGCCGCTCGCCTGCGTCCTCAAACCCTCCGCGAGGGAGAGCCCTCCGTTCACTTGCGCAGCGACCGTGTGAGGTTCCAGCACAGCCATGGAACGCTGGTTCATCTGCCCCCCGTCCTCAAGCTCAGTTGAGTCAACGTCAACGAACATACAAACCGCTTCGTCGGTTTGTCAAAGATCTGATTACCCCTCAAACCCTGTCGAGATATGCAGGAAACGGGTCAAAGAGGGAGGGCGACGCAGGCAGACTTCCACGCGCCTCTCGGGTAATCCACCCACCTTGCCGGAGCACACGGTGCTGGACAATACCAACGAGACGGTTTAATAAGGGAGTAACTGTCATAGGAGCAAGCGTGATGAAACAGGAGCGCGCCCTCCGGACCCGCCAGGCCCTGATCAAGTCAGCGGCCACGGTGTTCGGACGGCGCGGATACGCGGAGGCGACGCTGAACATGATCAGCGCGGGAGCGGGAGTGACCCCGGGCGCCTTGCACTTCCACTTCGAGAACAAGGCGGCGGTCGCGGCGGCCGTCGAGGCCGCGGCGGCCGGCTCCCTGCGCACCGTGGCCCACGAGGTGTACGCGCGCCGGACCTCGGCCCTCCAGGCCCTCGCTGAAAGCTCACTGGCGCTCGCCCACGCGCTCCTGTCCGACGTGGTGGCCCGGGCGGGCTTCCAGCTCGGCCACGAGGTCCTGTACCCGACGGTGTACGACCTGCGCGAGGAGTGGCACGCCTACGTGCACCGGCTGCTCAAGGAAGCGGACGCCGAGGACGCGCTGCTGCCCGGCCTGTGCCGGCGGCACGCCGCGGCGATGGTGGTGGCGGCGACCGTCGGCTTCGAGGTGCTGGGCCGGGACGACCCGAAGTGGCTCTCCCGGCGCACCCTGACCGGCTTCTGGCAGGTGGTACTGCCCTGCCTGGCGGACCCGGGGGCGCTGCGCGAGCTGGACCTCTGAAAGCGCCTCGGGGCATCCGTACGGGGCCGCCGCA
The DNA here is from genome assembly GCF_036226825.1 of Streptomyces sp. NBC_00667. Lineage (NCBI taxonomy): Bacteria > Bacillati > Actinomycetota > Actinomycetes > Kitasatosporales > Streptomycetaceae > Streptomyces > Streptomyces sp. NBC_00667. The sequence continues at coordinate 193,465 of NZ_CP109023.1, read as the reverse complement.
AGCCCGGTCTCACACCGAGCGCAGGGTGCGGGACGCCCCGCCCGCCGGCTGCCCCGCGGGACCCAGGACGGCCGCGCTCTGGCGCCCGAGCAGCTCGCGCACGTGGCGGCGCGCCGACGCCAGGTCCGCGCCCGGCCCCAGCACCTGCTCCACCGCCCGGCCGTCCAGCAGGACGGAGTGCCGGGACACCACCGTGCACCCGGCCACCGGATCGGGCAGCACCGACCACTCGCCGGTGTGAGCGGCCAGCAGCGGGTGCGGCCGGGTCTGCTTGTGGACGATGCGTCCGGCCGCCGGGAAGCACACCCGCACCGACTCCGTGGTGTACGCGGAGCCGCTGCCGTCCAGCTGGACCAGGGCGGCGCGCTGTACGCCGGGCCGCTCCTCGGTAACGTCGGCGCGCACGACGTGCGGGACCCGGCCGGGCCAGGAGCCCACGCCGTACAGGAACTCCAGGAGCTGTCCGCCCGGTCCGGGCACCCGTACGCGGTCCTCGAAGGTCATCAGCAGCCCGTCGAGGGCCGTCCAGCGCCCGGCCGCCGCCCCGAGTCCGTCCAGTGCGGCGCGGGCGGCGCGCCCGGCGGCCGCGAGCGCCCGCTCCGTGGCCGCCGTCCGGGCCCCGGACAGGGTGCTCTCCTGCGCCAGCGTCAGTCTCGACCAGCCCGGCGCCAGTTCGCTCACCTCCAGCCCACCGGAGACGGAGGTGAAGGGGGCCTGCGGATCCTCCTGGTGGAAGCCGGCCCGCAGCGCGCCCGCGTCGAGGGTCCGGAGCCAGCGCGAGGACGTCACGGCGCTCCCCCCGGGGACGGCGGACCACAGGCAGAACCTGTCGCGGTCGCCGTCGGCGTCCAGCGGCTCGACGTGCAGGGCGTGTGGCAGGAACAGCGGCCAGTGGGTGGTGTCGGCGACCAGCGCGTACAGGACACCGGCCGGGGCGGCGGCATCGACCGCACACGACGTCCGGTGCTGCGCCGGCCCCGAAGGCCGTACCGGCTTCAAAGACATCGGACACCTCCTCCAACGCTTGACGCAGACCTTGTCCGAAGCCGCTGGAGCTTCGCATGAGCCCCGCTGGAGGGTCAGACGGCGGCGCGGGCGCCCAGCACGCTGTTGACGAGGGCGAGGTAGCGCCTGGGGGTGTCGGCGAGTTCGAGCAGCTCGCCGTCGAGGAGGAGGTCGAACTTCCGCTCGATGTAGCCGGTGGTCTGCAGGACCGAGAGACAGTCGTAGCCGAGTTCCACCCAGTAGAGGTCGAGGGCGTCCTCGTTCAGCTCGACGCCTTCCTCCTCGCCTCCCCAGAACCGCAGGATGCGGGTCAGGTCGGTGAGTTCGAGCCGGTCCATGGCCTACCTTCCTCCTCCTGCGGGAGCGGCCTCCCCGCCCCCTCGGCCCTGACACGGCGTGCCGGGCCGAGCAGAGTCTGGGCGCGCGCGGTCGAGCCCTCCTCGAGCGCCCGTGCCGCGCCGCTCGAGCACCGCCGCCCGTGCGGCGGCCGTCCGGCTTACGCCGCGTACAGGTCGAAGGTCGAGCTGCGGCGCGGGCCCGCCGCCACGTCCAGGGCGGGGTCCACCCGCAGCATCGCCTGGTGCAGGCGCTGGAGCTGGTGCGAGGGCTCCACCCCGAGGTCGTCGATCAGCCGGGTGCGCAGCCTGCGGTAGACGTCCAGTGCGGTGGCCTGCCGGCCCGAGCGGTAGAGCGCCACCATGGCCTGGGAGTGCAGGCCCTCGTGCTGGGGGTGGCGGGCCATCAGCTCCGTCAGCTCGGCCAGCAGTTCGGTGTGCCGCCCGAGTCTCAGGTCCACGTCGATGCGCCGCTCGGTGGTCACCAGCCGGCTCTCCGCCAGCCGCAGCACCTCGATCTCCAGGACCGGTCCGACCCGTACGTCGACCAGCGCCGGCCCCTCCCACAGCGCGAGCGCCTTGCGCAGCAGGCCGGCGGCGCGTTCGTCGTCCCCGGCTTCGAAGGCGCCCTGGCCGTCGGCCACGAGCCGCTCGTACTCGTGGACGTCGACGCTCTCCGGCGGGATCTGGAGCAGGTAGCCGCCGTGCCGGGTGGTGAGCACGTCCTTGGCGGAGCCGGGGGCTCCGGGACCCATGGCCGTCCCGAGCCGCCGGCGCAGCTGGAGGATGTACGTCTGCAAGGTGGTGAGCGCGCTCTGCGGCGGTTCGCTGCCCCAGATCTCTTCCATGAGGGTGGGGATCGGCGCCACCCGGCCGGGGTGGAGCGCGAGGAGCGCCAGGATCTGGCGCGGCTTGCCCGCCGTAGGAACGATCGATCCCCCGTTGACTTCTGCGTTCAACGGTCCCAGAACCTGAATCTTCACGGTCTCCCGTCTCCCCTCCGGAATGGGTCGAGATGCTCACGGCTGTCAGCATTCGACGCGAGCACGGTAGCGGCGCGGTGTGCGATGTCCCCGAAATCTCCAGCCGCTGTCGAGCGGCGCTCCGAGGGCGCTGGGGCGGACCGTCGGCCCGGAGGGGCCGTCGCTCCGCCGGCCGTCAGCCCGTAGGGGCCCTCGTCCCGCGGGCCGTCAGCCCGCGGGGACCAGCCGCTTGCGCGCCGGGCGCGCCGTCTCCTCCTGCGCGTCGGCGGCGTTCTCGGGGTCGGCCAGCAGGATCGAGCGCTGGAGCGCGCGCAGGGCGCCCGAGGGTTCGATGCCCAGCTCCTCGACGAGGTTGGTGCGCAGCCGCTGGTAGGCGGTGAGCGCCTCGCCGCGGCGTCCCGAGCGGTGCAGGGCCAGCATGAACTGGCCGTGGAGGTTCTCGTGGGTGCGGTAACGGCTGGCCAGGACGGTGAGTTCGGCGAGCAGCTCCCGGTGGCGGCCGAGCCGCAGGTCCGCCTCGATGCGCCGGTCCAGGGCGCACAGCCGGGTCTCCTCCAGCCGCCAGGTCTCCATGTCCAGCTGTACGCCGCCCGCCACGTCGGCGAACGCGGGCCCGGACCACAGGGCCAGCGCCTCGCGCAGCAGCCGCGCCGCGGTGCGGTGGTCACCGGCGTCCATGGCGCGGTAGCCGAGGCCCGCGAGCCGGTCGAACTCGCGGACGTCGCTGGTGCCGCCGCCGCTGTTCAGCTGGTAGCCGCCGGGCAGGGTGACGAGGACGTCCTTGGCCGTGCGCGTGCCCTCGCCGCCCCGTTCGAGGGCGGTGGTGATGAGCGAGCGGAGCTGGAGCACGTACGTCTGCAAGGTGGTGCGGGCGCTGCGCGGCGGTTCGCCGCCCCACAGCTCCTCTATCAGCGCGGACACCGGGACCACGCGGTCGGCGTGCAGGGCCAGCAGCGCGAGCACCTGCCGGGGCTTGGCGGCGGTCGGGGTGATGGAGACGCCGTTCTCCCGTACCACCAGTGCGCCCAGTACTTCGATGTCCACGACGTGCTCCCCCTGCTTTGGTCCTGGATGAGTCCTTGAGTCCCGCTGGAATGAGGAAAAAACAGCATCGCCGGTTTGTCAATACCAGACCGTTCGTACTGTTTCGAACCGGACACTGTCCGGAATGCTTCCTCTAGGGCTCTGACCTGCTCGTTCACGCCTCTGGGGCCCTCTCGGCGCCGGCGCGGCCCATGAAAAATCCCTTCGGGGAGAATCCCGAAGGGAGGGCGAAACGGGCCGGAACCCGACCGCGCGGTCCGGTCACGGGCTCCGGTCGCCCGGAGCGGTGCGCCGCGTCGGGGCGGGTGTCGTGCGGCCGTTGGGGCCCGTGGGACAGGTGGGGCCCCAACGGCCCGCACGGCCCGAGTGACCCCGAGCGGCCGGTGCCGGCCTCAAGAGGCCTTGGCGGACCGGGCGCCGGACGAAGTGCCCGACCCTCCTGCCAGTACGTCGCCGAGCCGGTGGGGGGCCACCAGCTGGGGCAGCATCAGGTTCCAGTACCGGGTGAGCGAGGAACGGGAGGACCACTCGCGCCGGTCGGCCCCGAGCACTTCGAAGCCGACGATCGCCGCCACGACGGCCGCGGCCGCGTCCTGCGGCGACACCCTGTCGGCCAGCAGCCCTTCGGCCGCCGCTTCGCGGAACATGGTCTCGACCCACCGCTGCCACTGCCGGCGCACCGCCCAGCCGCGCTCGCGGCCCACCGCCGACCGGGCGCCGTTGCCCGCGACCAGTCCGAACGCCGCGCTGACGACGGCGTCCCGGGCCAGCAGGGCCACCAGGTCATGGGTCGAGTCGATCAGCAACTGGAGGGAGTTGGATCCGGCGACCCGTGACACGGTGATCGTCCGCAGGGACTCCGCGGCCCGTTCGACCACCGCGTCGGCCAGGGCGGTCTTGCTCCCGAAATGGAAGTGCAGCCCGCCCGTGCTGACCCCGGCCCGCTTGCTGATGGTGGCGATGGAGGCGGTTTCGTACCCCTCCTCCGCGAACACCTCTGCTGCCGCGCGGACCAGACCTTCGCGCGTACGGGCCGCGCGCTCCTGCTTCACCATGACATCTCCACAAACCGTACCAGCGGTTTGCCCCAGGGAACGTGTGGATCATGATGGTCGGCCGGGCCGGACGAGCCGGCCCGGAGTCCCGCTCGACCGGCTCAGGAGGCCAACGATTCCCTGACCGGGGCCTGGTCCACCTCCACCTCTTCCCCGAGGGCCAGTTCCAACGCCCGGATCTCCGCCACGACCCGGTCCCCGCGGTCGGCCGCCATGTCCAGGCGGGCGAGCACGGCGGGCGTCGCGATGCTGGGGTAGAGGTGCTGGTAGAACGAGGCCACCCGGTATTCGAGGTCGGCCCGGCCGGTCAGCGTCTGGGAGTACAGCTGCACGCCGGCCCAGCCGGCGGAGATGATCCAGGCGGCTTCGGCGGGTTCCACGTGCGGGAGCAGTTCGCCCTGTGCCTTCGCCTGCGTCAGCCGGTCCTCGGTGACCTCGATCCAGGCGGGCACCGATCCCCCGCCGAAGATCTCCCTCATGTCGGGCCCCAGGGACAGCCGGGCGCCGGCACTGAGCATGGGGTGGCGCCGCATCCGGTGACCGAGCACCATGCCGACGTCGAACAGTTCCTGGAGCTTGCTCTCACGCGGGGGGACACCGCCTTCGGCCATCTGCTCGTCGAGGACGCCCTGGGCCAGCTCCTGCTTGGAGGAGAAGTGGAAGTACAGGGCGCCCTTGGTGACGCCCGCCCGGGCGAGGATGTCCGCGATCGTCGCCGCCTCGTAGCCCCGCTCGTCGAAGACGGCGGCGGCCGCCTCCAAGATTGCGCGCCGCGTGCGGACCGCACGCTCTTGCCGTGCCACGATGCCTCCGGTGATGTTGGGAAACCGACCAAGGGGCCCTCTCTGGAGATGCCCCGCCCCCCCACCATAAAAAGAACCAGAAGGTCCGTATTTTATCAACCCCAGCTAGGTAACAACCTGGAGTTCGAGGCGCTTTCATCGACGCGCCTCCTGCCTGTCGCCTCGCTCCACACGAGAACCGGGCACCCTCTTCCGGCGGGAACCCCTTCCCCGACCGTTGAAGACGTTACTAAACCGCTTGATCGGTTTGTTAGTCGCCCAAGAGTCGCGACCGAAGCGCTCCCGAACATGCCCGTCACGACCACTCTCCGCAGGCGGCAGGGGGTGCGGACTTTTGGCGCGATCACGTCCCGCAGCGGCGCCCGAGGAGCGGAATACCCCCTCCCACTTGGGACGGGACCTCCCGGTCCCACGCAGTGCGATCAGTTCGTAACGTGCCTGGTAGGGGTCGGGTTGGGGTGCTCCCACCCCTCGGTGGGAGGACCCCCGCGACACCGCCCATGTAACAACTGGGCGTACGAAGTACCTTGCAAACAAAACCGGAGAGTACGTATCTTGCGTGACCAGGAGCACCCCAACCGTCGTTACGACTCTGTGGAGAGGTCAATGACCCTGCTGACGTTCCAGACCGACGCCCAGGTGCAACCCCTGTCTGGAACAGGAGCACCTTGGGCGCGCTGCAACGACCTTCCAGAGCTCACGAGCACGGTACCGAGGGAATACGTCCACCGGAGTTCCGTCGCGGAGGTGTTCCTGACCGGTTACCGTCGCATCGGGGACGACCTCTTCCTGCTCAACGGCCAGTGGCCCCGCGCCCACACCTTCTTCACCACCGCCGACGGCACCAGCCACGACCCCGTACAGGCCGGCGAGACCATCCGCCAGGCCGGGCTCCTGCTGTGCCACGCCGAGTACGGCGTACCGCTCGGGCACAACGCCCTGCTCTGGAACCTCGGCTTCAAGGCGGATCCCGAGGAGCTCTTCATAGGAACCCGCCCCACCGACCTGGAACTGATCGCCTCGTGCCGCGACTTCGCCTGGAAGGGCAACCGGTTCTCCGGCTTCCTCGAAGTGAGCATCCGCCGCGACGGCCGGGTGACGGCCACCGGCACGGCGTTCTTCAGCTTCGTCCCGCCCGCGGTCTACAGACGGTTGCGCGGCGAGTGCACCAGCAGTGCCAACGCGCCGGTGGTCCGGGCGACGCCGATCCCGGCGGTCGAGGCCGGCCGGCTGCTTCCGGTCGACGTCGTACTCGCCCCGTCCGGGGAATCGGGCCGCTGGCTGCTCAGCCCGCACCTGAGCCACCCGATCCTCTTCGAGCACGCCAATGACCACCACCCCGCGATGGTCCTGATCGAGGCGGCCCGGCAGGCCGCGTACAGCACCTTCGCCGCCGACTCGTTCACCGTCACGGGGATCGAGTCGTCCTTCCTCAACTACGCCGAGCTCGACGCCCCGTGCTGGATCGAGGCCGAGGTGGCCCCTTCAACGGACCCCTCCGTCCGCAGCGTGCAGGTGATCGGTCGTCAGGGCGACGTCAAGGTCTTCGAGGCGCTGGTGAGCGGTACGGTGTCCGCCGCCGGGTCCGCGCCCGTCAGCCTGTCCTCGGTCGGCCTGCCCGCCGGCGTCACCGCGGCGCCCGTCGACGTGGCGCCCCTCGCCGTCCCGGCGCTCGCCGCCCTCTGATCCCGGTACCAGGAGGCGTACCTCCCGAACGCCTCCCCCAGTCCCGGGCCCGGTCCGGTCCCCAGCAGCCTCCACAGCCGCCCGCTGTCGTACCAGTGGTCGACCGTGAGCAGGGACAGCCTGCGGCGCACCACGGGGTCGTCCGCGCCGCCCAGCAGCTCCAGCGCCTCCTCCGGGGTGACCTCGCCCTGCGGTAGCGGCACCTCCAGCGCCCGGGCCACGGCGGTGATCAGCTCACGGCAGGTGACCGGCTCCGGGTGGGAGGCGTGCAGCACCTGCCCGGCGGGCAGTCCGGGCAGCCGGGCCAGGTCCGCGACCGCCCCGGCCAGCGCGTCCACCGAGATCATCGACATCCGCGCGCGGCCGCCGTCCACCCAGTGCGGGAGCCGCACCATCAGGTCCGCGACCGCGGGGATCACCCAGGTGTCTCCGCGGCCGTAGACCAGATGCGGCCGCAGGACGGTACCCCCTGCCTCGAGCACCAGCCGCTCGCCGGCCAGCCGTGTGACGCTGGTCGGCGAGGAGGGCTCCTCGGCCAACACCCCCTCGGCTTCACCCCGGTGCGGTTCGTCCCGGTACACGGCGGCGGTGCCGAGGTGCACGAAGCGGCGTACGCCCGCCCGCGCGGCCTCGGCCAGCAGGGCGCGGGTGCCTTCGGTGTTGACCGCCCGGCACTGCTCCTGGGTGCCTCCGATGCGGGTCGCGAGGTGGACGACGGTGGTGACGCCGTCGCAGACCCCCCGCAGCGAGGCCGGGTCGGTGAGATCGCCGGTCACGGTCTCGACGGTCCGTGCACCGGCCCCGGAGCCGTCGCCGGGGCTGGGGCGGCGGTGGGTGAACAGCCGCAGCACGGGGGCGTCCGGGCCGGCGGTGCGCAGCCTCTGTGTCACGTGGGAGCCGACGAAGCCGGTGCCGCCCGTCACGAGGATCCGTTCGGGTATCAACGACAGCCTTTCGCCGGGGGGGTGGTGGGCGTGAACCGGGGTCCGGGACGTGCCCTCGTCCTGTCATACCCCATGCCGTGCCCGCTGATCACACCGCCGTAGGAAAGTAGGCTGAGAATATGACCAGCTCAACTCCCCGTCTGGCGCCGGTGACCCCCGACAACTTCGACGCCGTGTGCGCGATCCGGCTCCATCCGCATCAGGAGGGCTTCGTCTCCCCTGTCCTGAAATCGCTTGCCGAGGCGTACGTCTACGGGCCGCTCGCCTGGCCCCGGGCCATCGTCGACGGGGACGAAGTGGTGGGGTTCGTCATGGCGTTCCTGGACTTCGCCTGGGACGGGAACCCCGCCGACCGGCGCTCGGGACTGTGGCGCCTGAACATCTCCGCCCGGCACCAGGGCAAGGGCTACGGCCGCTTCGCGGTCGGGGCCGTCGCCGAGGAGGTCCGCCGCGCGGGCGGCTCGCGCCTGTACGTCACCTGGCACGCCGGTGAGCGCGGCCCCGAACCCTTCTACCTCGGCCTCGGCTTCCGCACCACGGGCGAACTCAGCGGCGCCCAACGCGTCGGCGTCCTAGACCTCCCGCCGTCCTCAGGGCCGGCCTAGGGCCCTGTCCGGGCGACCTCCTCGGGCCCGCACAGGGCCTTAGACGCCGCCGGCCAGGTGGTGGGCCACGAGGGCGTTGGCGTGGCCGTGTCCCAGCCCGTGCTCGGTCTTGAGCCAGGAGACCAGCTCCATGTGCTTCGTCAGCGGGGAGGTCCGCAGGAGCTCCTGCCACTCCGCGATCGGGCGGCCGTACTTGCGCTCGATGGACGGGAAGTAGCTCGCGGGTCCCTTCACCGGGGCGCTCATGCCGTCACCGGCCGGTAGGTGCAGACGTTCACGCCCGTGGAGCCGGTGACCACGGAGACCAGTTCCAGGGTGCGCAGGCCTCCGTCGTCCGGGAAGATCGACTTCCCGCCGCCGAGCAGCACCGGCATGACGACGAGCCGCAGTTCGTCGACCAGGCCCTCGCCGAGCAGGCTGCGCACGAGCGTGGGGCTGCCCATGACGAGCAGGTCGCCGCCGTCGGTGGCGCGCAGCTTCCCGATCCGGGCGACGGCCTCGGCGGCGGGGATGAGCCGGGTGTGCTCCCAGGTCAGGTCGGCTTCGCCGAGGGTGGCGGACACCACGTACTTGGGCAGGGAGTTCATCCGGTCCGCGAAGGGGTCCCCGGCCCGCTCGGGCCACGCCGCGGCCATCGTCTGCCACGTCCGGCGTCCGAACAGCAGCGCTTCGGCGCCGGCCACGGTGTCGGTGAAGGCGCCGCCGACCACTTCGGGGTCGAAGAACGGGTTCGACCAGCCGCCGTGGCCGAAGCCGCCGTCGCGGTCCTCGTCGGGGCCGCCCGGGGCCTGGACGACCCCGTCGAGGCTGATGAACTCGCTGATGACGATGCGCATGAGGGCAGTACTTCCGTTTCTCGGGATCTGAGTGGGTCTCACGAACGGTGGGTGCGCTACCGGGCCACGCCGTCCCCGGCGAGCCGGACGCACACGGCGGTCAGCCATGCCAGTCCGAGCACGGCGCCGGTGGTGAAGGCCAGGACGGTGACGGCGGAGGCCAGGAATCCGCCCGCCACCGCCACCGGTACGAGACGTGAGGCCACGGCCCAGCCACTCCGGCCGCGGGCGGTGAAGGTACGGCCCAGGACGACGAACGCGGCGCACAGCGCGAGGTAGCCCACCATGCCGCTGAGCATGTGAACGGCCCCGTGTCCGCTGAGCGTTGCGGCGGCCGCCTCCGGCGTCCCGGCGGGGAATCCGGCTCCGGGGTCGGCGTCGAAGGCCGCCGCGGCGAGGAACGAGGCGCCGAACACCCCGAGCAGGACGGGCACCCAGCGCTCCCCGGGCCCTGCGTGCAGCGCCCGCCGGGCACCCACCGCACCGGCGAGGACGAGCGCCCCGGTCAGCAGGAAGCCGGCCACCTGGACCCAGCCGAGGTCGCCGAGGCTGAGCTGGCTGAGGGCGTTCCGCCGGAAGTCGAAGCCCGGGCGGGTCAGCCCCTGGGCGACGCCCACGGTGACGAACAGCGGCCCGCCGGCGGCCCCGCAGGCCAGCAGGGCGCGCGTCCTGCGCTCCGAGGCCACGTCGTGCGTCCGCCTCGTGACCGCAGGGCGCGCGTCGTCGAGTGTCCCGCTCATCCTTGACTCCCCCTTCTACAATGTGGACGCCGTCCACATCCAGACAGCGGGAAGCCTACAAACAAATGTGCACGCTGTCCACATTGAATGTCCCGCTGCTCACAGGGATGGACCCGGCTCCCGCCCGAAACTCATCGGTCCGCGGTGAACAGGCCTAACCACCCCGCACTTCGGTGTTCTGGCAGGCGGTCAGCAGCCAACGCCCGTCGCCCTGCCGGGTCATCACGTACAGGGGCGCCCCCTCACTGCCGGCGCCCTCCGCCGGTGCGTACACCTGACGGACCTTCACGGCGGCCACGTCCGGCCGCAGGAACGCGGTGTGCGCCACCTCGTACGTCACCCGGCCGTCCCAGCTCGCGTTCGGGAGCACGGTGCGCGTGAACGCGGCGATCTCCTCGAAGCCGATCAGCACCTTGCCGTGGGCGGTGGTCCATATCGCGTCGGGGTGGAAGAGTGCGAGGAACCCCTCGGCGTCCTTCGCCCGCTGGGTGCGTTCGACGGTGGCGACGACCTCCGCGATGGCCTTGACCGCTGCGTTCCGCTCTTCGTTGTCGATGTCCATGACGCACACCCTGGACCCTCAAGCATGGTTGAGGTCAAGAAATATGATCACATGGCGGTATGACGAGGACTCTGCACCTGCTCTGCTCAGCCGCCCCGCCCGTCTTCGACGTGGCGCACGTCATCGAGGACGCCCAGTCGCGCGGCTGGGACGTGTGCCTCGGGCTCAGCCCGACGGCCGCGCACTGGGTGGCCGGAAGCCTCGACGGACTGGCCGCGCTCACCGGAAACCCCGTGCGGTGGCAGTACCCGCTGCCCGGTGAACCCGACCCGTGGCCGCCCGCCGACGCCGTGCTGTTCGCCCCCGCCACCTTCAACTCGCTCAACGCCTGGGCCCTCGGGCTCACCGACCGGTTCGTCGCCGGGGTCGCCGCCGAAGCCATCGGCCGGGGCACCCCGACGGTGGCCGTGCCCTGCCTGAGCCCCGCCCTCGCGGCGCATCCCCGCTTCGAGCTGTCCCTGAGCGTGCTGCGGGGCGCGGGCGTCGAGCTCCTGTACGGCGAGACCGCCCCCGTCCCGCCCGCCGAGGGCACCCCCGCCTTCCCCTGGGCCCCGGCCCTGGACGCGGTGGACCGGGCCACGACCCGCCCGGCCCCGTAACCGGCCACCGGATCACGGATCACGGATCACGGAGCCGGGGTCACCGGATCACGGGGGCTACGGGGCCACGGGGGCTACGGGGCTGGGCCGCCGGGCTACTCCCCCGTGGCCCCATCGATCACCTCGCGCAAAAGGTCCGCGTGCCCGTTGTGCCGGGCGTACTCCTCGATCATGTGGGCCAGCACGTAGCGCAGGGAGTACGTCTCCTCCCCGAAGTGCCCCTGCACGTCGAACGACCCGGCCGCCTCCACGATGGCCCGCGACCGCGCGCAGGTCTCCTCCCAGATCCGGAACGACTCGGCCGGGTCCGCGTCCTCGACGTGGAACTCCGTCCGCTCCCCGGCCGCGTTCTGCGGGAAGTAGCCCCGTACGTCCTCGCCGTTCAGGACGTTGCGGAACCAGCCCCGCTCGACCTCCGCGAGGTGGCGCACCAGCCCCAGCAGGCTCAGCTGCGAGGGGGCGACGGCCCTGCGCCGCAGCTGCTCGTGCGTCAGGCCCGCGCACTTCATCATCAGGGTGTCGCGCTGCCACTGCAGCACGCTGGTCAGCGTGGCCCGTTCATCGCCGTCCAGTTCGGGCGGTGTCCTCTTCTCGTCATTCACCGCCCCATGATCACAGCACGCCGCGGAAGAAGGCACCTACGATCCCGACCGGCAACTCCGGCACCCCGGTGGCCGGGCAGTGCCCGCCCGGTCGTACGAGGTCCACCGCCCGACGCGCGCGGTGGGCGTGGGTGCGTGGGGAGGAGCTGCGGGCGGCGGACCGCCCGTTTCCCGTGACCGGTACGGCATCACGTCGGTGAGCATCCGGTCGCGGTCGACCGGGCCCAGCGGATCGCTCCACTCCCCGCGCTTCTCCGGATCCGGGTGAGCGGCCCGAGCGGTGAAATCGTTCAGCGCCTCGGCGAGGCCCTGCGGCCGGGTCGCCCGGATGTCGGCGTACCCCTGCCGCTCCCCGGGCCGGATCCTGCCTGGCTCCCGCGAGGCGGCGGCCCACGGTCGCCGCCCTGGACCCCGTACGTCTGGTCATCCCGGGAGGTACGGCAGCGCGACCTCGAAGGCGCTCCTGGGGTCTCCCCGGTACGCCCCGCGGATCGATGGGCGGCCCCACGTCCAACCGCCCCCACAGGCCGTCCTGCTGCGCCCGCCCCGATGTCGGCCCGGGACCGCCGCAGCCCGCCCGCGCCGCCCTCAGTGCCGCCTGCGGACGCGCCGTCCGGGCGCGGCCCTCACCCCACCGCGCCGAGCGGACCCGCCCCGGCGCCGGCCGTCTCGGTGTCCACGTGCGCCATCCCGCCCGTCCGGTACTCGCCCACCCGTGTCGCGCCCACCAGGCTCGGCAGCAGCAACCCCCACAGCGCCGCGACCTTGCGCCGCAACTCCTCGTAGGACAACCCCGTCCCGGACAGCACCTCGATGCCCGACAGGGCGGCGGCGACCAACGACTCCGCCTCCTCCCACCGCCCCGCGCCGAACTCCCCGTCCCCATCGAACCCGGCGCCCCCGGCAAAACCGGCGTCGTCACCGAACTCCCCGGCCCCGACGAAGCCCGCCGCCGCCAACTCGCCCGCGTCCCGCGCCATCCGCAGCAACCCGCACACCGACGCCAACCACGCCCCGTGGAAGTCCATCACCGCCGGCTGCTGCCCCGCACACTCCTTGGTGATCCGGAAGCTCGCCGGGACCGCCGCGTCCTCGTGCAGCGTCCGCGCCAGCCAGTGCGTCGTGTCGATCAGCACCTGCAACGGCGAGGCCCCGCCCTCCCGCAGCCCGCGTACCGCCTCGTGCAACAACCGGCACCCCTGCCGCTGCACGGCGTCGGCCAGGTCGTCCTTCGACGCGAAGTGGAAGTACAGCGCTCCCTTGGTGACGCCCGCCGCACGCGCGATGTCCCCCAGCGTCGCGTTGGCGTAGCCGTGGCGGTGGAACAACTCGGCCCCGGCGAAGACCAACCGCCTACGTGTCCGCTCCGACCTCTCCTGCACCGTTCGTCTCCTCTCGCCCGCGCCGCCACGCACGCACCACATCGCCCCGACCCGCACGTCGGGCCGTCCTCCGGGGCCCGCACATCAGCCCCTTACCCCCAACCCGCACATCAAGCCCGTACGAGCCGCTCCCGCACATCCGTCACGCCCGCACCGGCAGTCGCGCCCGCGCCGACGACCCGCCCCGCGGCCACCCCGTCCGGCCCGGCCATCAGGATCGACCGCTGCAACCGCCGCAACGCGGCCGACGGCTCCAGCCCCAAGTCCCGTACCAGCGTGGTCCGCAGCCGCTGGTACACGTCCAGCGCCTCCCCGCGCCGCCCCGACCGGTGCAGCGCGAGCATGAACTGCCCGTGCAGGTTCTCGTGCGTCCGGTACCGGCTCACCAGCACCGTCAGCTCCGCCAGCAGCTCCCGGTGCCGACCCAGCCGCAGGTCCGCCTCGATCCGCTGGTCCAGCGCGCACAGCCGGGTCTCCTCCAGCCGCCGCGCCTCCATGTCCAGCTGCACACCGCCGTGCACGTCGGCGAACGCCGGCCCCGACCACAGCGCCAGCGCCTCCCGCAGCAGCCTCGCCGCCCCCGGGTGGTCACCGGCGTCCATCGCCCGGTAGCCCAGCCCCGAGAGCCGGTCGAACTCCCGTACGTCACTCGTCCCGCCCCCGCTGTTCAGCAGGTACCCGCCCGGCAGGGTGACCAGCACGTCCTTCGCCGTCCGCGAGCCGTCGCCCCCCTCCAGGGCGAGCGCGATGAGCGAGCGCAACTGCAGTACGTACGTCTGCAACGTCGTCCGGGCGCTGCGCGGCGGCAGGCTGCCCCACAGTTCCTCGATCAGCGCCGATACGGGTACCACCTGATCGGCATGGAGGGCCAGGAGGGCCAGGACCTGCCGGGGCTTGGGGGCTGTCGGCGTTATGGAGGTCCCGTTCTCCCGCACGGCCAGTGCGCCCAGTACATCGATGTCCACGTCGTACTCCCCTGTCCTTGGATGAGTCGCAAGAGCCAGTAAAAAACGGGACAGACGGTTTGTCAACCGGGCTCGCACCACCTCTTTTCATGCACCCTGCTCCCCCGCCACCCCCTACCGCGTCGCCTCACCTGCGGGGTTGACGCCTCAGCCCCGGCCGTCGGGCCCACCCCCCTCACCCGATTACCAAACCGTTTGGTCTTATTCCGTTACCTTGTCACGTCGATGCCTGCCCGCCCAGCATGAGCGTCCAGATCCGCGCCAGCGTCTCCGGCCCCACCCACTCGGGCTCGGCGGCACCCATCAGCTCAAGGCCGACCGTCGAAGCCACCACCGCCCGCGCCGCGTCCCGCCGGGAAACGCCCTCGGCCAGGATCCCGCCGCGCTCGGCGGCCTCCAGTAACTCGTCCACCCACAACCGCCAACTTCCCCAGACGTCGACCCGGCCCCCGCGCGAGACATCGGCGGACAGCCCGAAGCCGGCCCGCACCACGACGTCCTCGGCCAGCAGCGTCATCAGCGCGGACGTGGAGTCCAGCAACACCCGCAACGGGTCCGCCGCCACCTCCCCCGCCTCCCTGGCCGCATCGATGATCCGCCGCACCGCCTCCACCGACCGGTCCTCGACGGCTCGCGCGAGCGCGGCCTTGCCGGCGAAGTGGAAGTGGAACCCCCCGGTGGTCACTCCGGCCCGGCGGCTGATCGTCGCGACGGACGCGGCGGCGAACCCCTCCTCGGCGAACACCTCCGCCGCGGCGCGCACGAGTGACTCCCGCGTGCGCGTCGCACGCTCCTGCTTATCCATGGGGGCTCCACAAACCGCATGCGCCGCATGCGCGGTACACCGAAGAAGGTGTGACGAGTTCGGGCGGCCACAGTCCGTGTCGGCAGCCGAGCCCGGGCGGACTCCCACTGGAGCCACAGCTTCCGAGTCCCCGTCGGCCCCTTCGCGCACCCTCCACACAACCCGCCCTCCGGTCCTCTCCCGCCGCCCGTCCCCACCCCCGGTCCGACCGACGAACCTGATCACGTGACGGCCTGGTCCCAACCCGCCTACCCGCTGCTACTGTCAGCCCTCATGAGCGGTGACATCGGTGTTCTCATAGGCAAGTCGGCCCTGATCACGGGTGCCAGCGCAGGCATAGGAGCTGCCGCCGCCCGGGTGTTCTGCCGTGAAGGCGCCGCGGTCACACTGGTCGCCCGCCGTGAGCCGCAACTGGCCGCACTCACCGAGGAACTGCGCGCCGCCGGACACCGGGCCCAGTACGTCGTCGCCGACGTCGCCAAGAGCGAGGACGTGGCCCGCGCCGTCGCCGCGGCCGTGGACACGTACGGCAGGCTGGACGCCGCTTTCAACAACGCGGGGTTCGGCGTCGAGCCGAAGCCCCTGCACCTCCTCGACGAGGACGCGTACGACACCACCATGGACACCAACGTCCGCGGCGTCTGGAACTGCATGCGCCACGAGATCCGCGCGATGCTGCTCACCGGGGGCGGCGCGATCGTGAACAACAGCAGCACCGCCGGCCTGGTGGCCACCCCGGTGTCGGCCCCGTACATCGCCTCCAAGCACGCCGTCATCGGCATGACCAAGGCCGCCGCCACCGAGTACGCGCCCCACGGCATCCGCGTGAACGCCATCGCCCCCGGCTCCACGCGCAGCGAGATGATCGACGGCTGGCTCAAGAGCAACCCGGAGATGGAGGACGTCCTCCTGCAGGCGGCCCCCCTCCCCCGCATCGCGGATCCGGCCGAGATCGCCGAAGCGGCCCTGTGGCTGTGCAGCGACCGCGCCTCCTTCGTGGTCGGCACCACCCTCTCCGTGGACGGCGGCTGGACCACCCGCTGACATCCACGGCGTTAACGCCGTTAACGCCGTTAACGCCCGACGGGCTCACGGGCTGACGACCGGGGAGCGTTAACGCCGTTAACGCTCCGCCGCCGCGCCGGCGTTAACGCCGTTAACGCCCTGCGGCGCCCCCTCGCCCCACCCGCTCACCGTCAACGGCGTTAACGCCGTTAACGGTTGCCCCCCACCATCCGCCGGACCACCGGCCCCGTGAGCGCCGTGGTCACCACGGCCATCAGCACCAGCACCGTGAACAGCTCCGGCCCGATCACCCCCAGGCCGAGCCCCACGTTCAGCACCACCAGCTCCGTCACCCCCCGGCAGTTCAGCAGCGCCCCCAGCACCACCGCGTCCCGTACCGGCTGCCCCGCCACCAAAGCGGCCCCCGCACCTCCGCCCCACTTCGCGGCGACCGCCACCACCAGCACCGCCCCGGCCCACAGCCACGCCCCCGCGTCACCGCCCAGCCGCCCGACGTCCGTCCGCAGCCCGCTCCCGACGAAGAACAACGGCAGGAGCACCGGCACCACCACCTCCCCCATCCGCCGGGCCGCCCCCTCCACCGGGGCCCAGTCCCGCGGCACCACCGCACCGCACACGAACGCCCCGAACAGCGCGTGCACCCCGAGGGCGTCCGTCGCGTACGCCGTCCCGCACAGCCCGGCGAACAGCCCGACCACTCCCCCACCGGCGTCGGCCCACCGCTTCGCACACCGGGCCAGCACCGGCCGTACTCCCCACCACATCCCGGCGAGGAACGCGCCGGCCAGTACCCCGGTGACCGCCGCCCCGGCGACCCCACCCCCGCCCGCCACCGCCACGACCACCGCCAGCAGGCACCACGCCACCACGTCCGCGACCGCCGCGCTCGCCAACGCCACCGCCCCGACCGGCGTCCCGTTCAGCCCCTGCTCCGTCAGGATCCGCGCCAGCACCGGGAACGCCGTCACGCTCATCGCCACGGCCACGAACAGGACGAACTCGCCCCGGCCCACCCCGTCCGGCGCGAAGGACCCGTACATCCCCGCCGCCAGCAGTCCGCCGAGCGCCAGCGGTACGACGACGCTCGCCTGGCCCACCACCGCCACGACCCGCCCGCGCCCGCGCAACAGCCCGAGGTCGAGCTCGAATCCGACGAGGAACATGAAGACGACCAGGCCCAGGTTTCCCAGCACCCCCAGGTACGGGAGCACCCCCGCCGGCAGCAACCACCCCTGCCCCTGCGGCCAGACCCACCCCAGCAGCGAGGGCCCGAGCAGGATCCCGACGGCGATCTCCCCGACCACCGCCGGCTGCCCGCACCTGCGCATCACCACCGCACCCGCCCCGCACAGCAGCAGGACCACCGGTACCGCGATCAGCACTCCCGTCAGCGGATCACCCGCCACAGGCCCCTCCCGAAGACGGCGTCCCCGGCCCCCTCCCCCCGCACCCCGGCGCGGGAAACGGACCTACGCCGCGACGCCGGGACTTCCGAAGGTCACCGCCGCCCCTCCACCAGCAGCCCGATCCCGTCGAAGATCCGCGCCAGCCCGAACTCCAACGCCTGGTCCTGCCCACCGTGCGCCGCGACCGACGCCAGCGCCGCCGTCAGTGCGGGGTAGCCCTCCCCGTGCTCCCGCATCACTTCGTCCAGCGCCTTGGCGAGGTCCGCGTCCGGCCCGGCGGCGCCGCCGCCCAGCGCCCGCTCCTGTGCGACGATCCCCCGTACGTGGCCCGACACCAGCACCACCGCGTCCATCGCCTCGGCTCCGCTCAGCGCGCACCCGTCCATCGCCGCGAGCGCCCGCTCCATCCACCCCACCTCCCGCGGACCCATGACCCGCGCCCCGACCGTCGCCTCCAGCAGCCACGGGTGCGCCCGGAACCCCGCGCACAACGCCCGCGCCCACACCCCGAGCCGCTCACGCCACCCCTCCCGGGCAGCCATCTGCGTATCCAGCCCGGCCGGATCCGGCAGGGCCGCCTCCACCATCAGCGCGACCAGCTCGGCCTTCCCCGGCACGTACCGGTACAGCGCCATCTTCGTGACCCCGAGTTCGCCGGCCACCAGCTGCATCGACACACCGCCGAGCCCCTGCGCGTCGGCGATGGCCACTCCCGCCTCCGCGATGCCCCCGAGCGTGAGCCCGCGCTTGGGCCCCCTCGCCGGCTCCACCGCCGGCCCCCACAGCAGCCTCACGACCGCGCCCCAGTCCTCGTCCGCCATGGGATCCCCCTCACCTGAGAAAATTGCGTCCACCATACACGTTAACGGCGTTAACGCCTCCGCGCCCCACGGCAAAAGGCCGGCCCCACGCCCGAAGGCGCTGAGCCGACCTCTCTTCCCCACTGCCGTCCGGCGGCCGCCGACTAGTCGGTGCCGAACTCCATGGCCGCGCGGTCCAGCATCTCCTCGTCCTCGGAGACCTCGCCCCGCGAGGCGATGGCCTCGGCCCCGCCCTCCGGCATGCTGCCGATCAGCCCGGTCGCAGCCGCCTGCGCCGCGCCGATCGCGGGGTTGGCGGTGCCGATCAGACCGAGCGCCGCGTACTGCTCCAGCTTGGAGCGCGAGTCGGCGATGTCCAGGTTGCGCATCGTGAGCTGACCGATCCGGTCCACCGGGCCGAAGGCCGAGTCCTCGGTGCGCTCCATGGACAGCTTGTCCGGGTGGTAGCTGAACGCGGGGCCCGAGGTGTCGAGGATCGAGTAGTCCTCACCGCGCCGCAGCCGCAGCGTCACCTCACCGGTGACGGCCGCGCCGACCCAGCGCTGCAGCGACTCCCGCACCATCAGCGCCTGCGGGTCCAGCCAGCGGCCCTCGTACATCAGCCGGCCGAGGCGCCGGCCCTCATTGTGGTACTGGGCGACGGTGTCCTCGTTGTGGATCGCGTTCACCAGGCGCTCGTACGCCGCGTGCAGCAGGGCCATGCCGGGCGCCTCGTAGATGCCGCGGCTCTTGGCCTCGATGATCCGGTTCTCGATCTGGTCCGACATGCCCATGCCGTGACGCCCGCCGATGGCGTTCGCCTCCATCACCAGGGCGACGGGCGAGGCGAACTTCTCCCCGTTGATGGTCACCGGACGGCCCTGGTCGAAGCCGATCGTCACGTCCTCGGTGGCGATCTCGACCGAGGGGTCCCAGAACCGCACGCCCATGATCGGCTCGACGGTCTCCACGCCGGTGTCCAGGTGCTCCAGCGTCTTGGCCTCGTGGGTGGCGCCCCAGATGTTGGCGTCGGTGGAGTACGCCTTCTCCGTGCTGTCCCGGTAGGGCAGGTCGTGGGCCAGGAGCCACTCGGACATCTCCTTGCGGCCGCCCAGCTCGGTCACGAAGTCCGCGTCCAGCCAGGGCTTGTAGATCCGCAGGTGCGGGTTGGCGAGCAGGCCGTACCGGTAGAACCGCTCGATGTCGTTGCCCTTGAAGGTCGAGCCGTCGCCCCAGATCTGTACGTCGTCCTCGAGCATCGCCCGTACCAGGAGCGTGCCCGTGACGGCGCGGCCGAGGGGCGTGGTGTTGAAGTACGCCCGCCCGCCGGAGCGGATGTGGAACGCACCGCACGTGAGCGCGGCCAGACCCTCCTCCACCAGCGCGGCGCGGCAATCGACCAGCCGCGCGATCTCGGCCCCGTACGCCTTCGCCCGGCCGGGCACGGACCCGATGTCGGGCTCGTCGTACTGGCCGATGTCGGCGGTGTAGGTGCAGGGAATCGCACCCTTGTCGCGCATCCACGCGACGGCGACCGACGTGTCGAGACCGCCTGAGAAGGCAATGCCGACGCGCTCGCCGGCCGGAAGGGAGGTGAGGACCTTAGACATAGGAAGAGTATGCACTCCCCCGCATGATCATGCAAAACCCCACCCCACCATTAACGGCGTTAACGCCCGGCCGTACGATCCCGAGCCCCAGCGCGCCCCGCGCCACCGTTAACGGCGTTAACACCGACCCGCCCTCGAAGCCCACACCTCCCCCGCACAACGGCTCGCCCCCCTGCGCCACGGCCCGTTCCACCCCACCGGACTCCCGCCCCCACCGTTAACGCCGTTAACGGTCCCCACCCCAGGCGCGAGCCCGACCCCTCCCCGGGGCGGCAACAAGGACTGTCCCGCCATCCCCGGCACCGACCCTGCGCCCGGGCACCCTCACCCCGCACCATTAACGGCGTTAACGCCCGGCCGCACGATCCCGAACCCCAGCGCGCGCCCCGCGCCACCGTTAACGGCGTTAACGCCTCCCCTCCCCGCCCCGCCCAGGAACGCCGCCCTCACCCAACCCGGCACTCCGCAACGACCCCCGCACGCACACACCGGTGCCCCCACGCACGCCCACCCGCGCCGCTCCCTTCCAAGAGGCCCGGCCACGGCCCCGATGCCAACCAGTTCCGTGGCACCGCCGGGGCCTCACCAAGCCCCCGGGCCGCCGGCCGAGTGGCCCGCCCAACGGCCCTGCGCCGTACGACCGCCCCCGGACTCCCCAGCCACCCCGACCGGCTGACGAAACACCACGGCACCCGCACCACGCCCCCGCAACGCGCCACCCGCACCCACTTCGTTAGCAAAACCCAAGCGTGGCGCCCACATCCACCCCAGAACGTTAGTAAAGTCCCTCCCATGACTTCCCCCTCCTCCCAGAGCGACCGAGAAAAGGTCGTCTCCAAGCTCCCCCCGTGGCTCCGCCAGGAGTTGAAGATCCGCACCGCCCAACTCCGCGTCGACATCCAGGACGCCGTCCACCAGGGCATCGCCCACTGGAGCGCCCTCGCCTCCGCCCCCTCACCCGTCGACACCTCCGGCGCCGAGTCCTTCTCCACTTGGCTGCCCCTCGGCCAGTGGGAGTCGTTCCGGGCCGCCTCCAAGGACCGCGGTGTCTCCCTCATCCAGGGTCTCGCCCAAGCGGTCCACCTCTGGCTGGAGATGAACCCCGCCCCCACCGTCAAGCGGCCCTCCGTCGTACGCCGCATCGTCGTGTGCAACCAGAAGGGCGGCGTCGGCAAGACCGCCATCACCGCCGGCACCGCCGAGGCCCTCGCCGAGGACCCGTCGACCCTCCACCCCGTCCGCGTCGCCCGCCAACTGGCCCGCCTCTCCCCCGGTTCCGACGAACCGAACGGAGAACGCGGAGCCTCCTACCCGGAGACGACGCCGGTCGACCTGGAAGACCTCCCCGGCCTCGGCATGCGCGTCCTGCTGGTCGACTTCGACCCCCAGGGCCACCTCACCAAGCAGCTGGGCCAACAGCCCCTCCCCATCGGCGGCGACAGCCTCACCTGCCACATGGCCGGCGAAGCCAAGGGCCCCCTCACCGACCTGATCGTCCCCATCCCCGACGACCGCTTCGGCGACCGCCTGCACCTCCTCCCCGCCTGCACGGACGCCTTCCTCCTCGACGTCCGCCTCTCCACCGTCCGCGCCCGCGAAGCCGCCCTCGAACGCGCCCTCGCCCCCGTCGAATCCGACTACGACGTCATCCTCATCGACTGCCCGCCCAGCCTCGGGCTCAGCATGGACGCGGCCATCTACTACGGCCGCCGCCGCGACACCGAACAGCCGGGCGCCTCCGGCGCGCTGATCGTCGTACAGGCCGAGGACTCCTCCGCAGACGCCTACGACCTGCTCACCTCCCAAATCAACGATCTGCGCGACGACCTCAGTCTCGACATCGACTACCTCGGCCTCGTCGTGAACCTGTACGACGGCCGCCGCGGCTACATCGCCACTTCCTCCCTCCAGGCCTGGATGGACATAAAGGATCCGCGGGTCGTGGCGATCGTCCCCGACCTCAAGGAACAGCGCGAAGCCGTCCGCGTGAAGCAGCCCCTCTTCGTCTACGCGCCCAAGGGCGACCAGGCCGTAGCCCTCCGCGCCCTCGCCCGGGAGATCTCATGAGCAGCAAGGCCGACAAACTGGGCGTCTCCGCCTCCTTCGCCCGGGCCCAGCCCGTCGGCGTCAGTTCCCGACGCGCGGCGATCGCCGAAGCCACCGGGGCCCCCACCTCCGGCATCGTCCCCCCTTCCGAGGTGCCCATCGAGGCACTCGCCCACAACCCCTTCAACCTCCGCGAGGACCTCACCGAACTCGACGAGCTGGCCCAGTCCCTCCTCTCCCGGGGTCAGCTCCAGCCCCTCGCGGTCGCCACCCGCATGGCCTTCATGGAGGCGCACCCGGGGCAGACCGACGGCCTGGGCCGCGCCCCGTACGTGGTCATCGACGGCAACCGGCGCCTCGCGGCCGCCCAGCTGGCCGGCCTCAAGACCATGCACATCCACGTCAACGACGCGCTGTCCGCGTCCGCCGCCGACATCCTCGAATCGGCCCTGATCGCCAACGTCCACCGCGTCGACGTCGCGCCCATGGACCAGGCCCGCGCCCTCCAGGAACTCGTCGACGTCCACGGCTCCCAGGCCCAGGTCGCCAAGCGGCTCGGCAAGACGGCGGCCTGGGTCTCCCAGCGGCTGGCCCTCCTCAACCTGACACCCACCCTCCAGGAGAAGGTCGACACGGGCGAGCTCAAGGTGGAGCCGGCCCGCCGTATCGGCCGACTGCCCCAAGAGGCACAGGCGGCAGCGGCCGAGGAGACCCTCAACGCCGTCAATCCCCCTCGCCAACGCACGCCCGCCAATGCCGTTAACGCCGTCAGTACCGTTAACGCCGTTAACGCCCCGCCCGCCACACCCGCCCCCAAGACCCCCTCCACCCCACTCTCCTCATCCATCACATCAACGCCCACCCCTCCCCCGCACCCCTCCCCCGCGCCCCGCATCACCATCTCCACGCACTCCCCGGAAACCATCGCGGACGCCCTCACCGCCCACCTCACCCCCGACGACCTCAAGGCCGTCACCGAGCTCCTGCTCTCCCGCATCTGAGGCGGGACCCCGATGGGGCGTTAACGCCGTTAACGCCCCACGTGCGTTTCATGTGCGTTTGGAGGTGCGCTTCACATAGCCTTGCCGCGGAGAGACCCATCCGGACGCGGACGCGACCCAGACCGAGAGACCCGACGAGAGCCATGAGCAACGACCCGGAACAGACGACGCTCTTCGCAGCGGTCGACGCCCTGCTCGAAGAGGCAGCCGCGCAGGACTTCCTGCCGCACCCCGACGAGCGAAAGCGCCTGCGCGAAGCCGCCGGACTGAGCCAGGACCAGATCGCCAAGGCCCTCTCCGTCCGCCGCGAAACGGTCACCTCCTGGGAAACCGGCCGCACCGCCCCGCGCCCGCCCAAGCGCGCGGCCTACGCCCGCCTCCTCCAAGGCCTCTCCACCCTCCACACCCCCACCCCTGCGCACCCCCCGACTCCGGAGGCCGCACCCGGCCTCCCGGCCGAGCCGAGCCAGGAGCTCGCCCCCCGAGACGGCGCCGACGGCATTAACGCCGTTAACACCCCGCCCTCCCCCGCCCCTACCGTTAACGCCGTTAATACCCCTCCCCCCGCTCCCCCCGCGCCCACCGTTAACGCCGTTAATACCGCTCCCCCCACCCGCAAAGCGGCCCCCCTCCCTCCCCGCACCACACCCCCCGCCCCCCACCACATCCCCCTCGCCGTCCTCACCGGCACCCCCCGGGCCCACGCCGCCGGCGGCCTCCTCCTCGACCTCCCCCCCAAGGCCGCCACCGACCTGCCCACCCTCATCGCCTGGGCCCTCTCCCCCGACGCCGATCTCCGCTCCCCCCGCCTCCACCGCAACGGCAAGGACGGCGACCCCCTCCTCGTCCTCACCGCCGCCGCCACCGAGGCACTCGGCCTCCCCCTCACCCTCGAAGACCGCCGCGGCCTGCGCCTCCCCGACAACCACCCCACCCTCAAGCTCCTCGCGAAGCACAAGTGGCAGCTCACCCGCCGCGGCTTCGGCCCCTGGCCCCGCGTCTACCGCCCCGCCACGCCCACCACCGGCCGCCAGTGCGTCCAGCTCGCGGTCCTCCCCTGGGGCGCCCTGGACCCCCGCGCCTGGGGCGAGGACACCGCCGACCTCCCCGCCGCCGAACTCGCCGACCTGCTCACCACCTACGCCACCCGCGTCCTCACCCCCCGCGGCTCCACGGCGGTCACCGGCCTCGAACTCATGACGGCCCTGCGGCCGCCCACCCGCGCCGCCCGCAACCCCGTCACCCAGGCGTGGGAGTCCGCCCCCGTCGCCGGCTCCCTCACCCGCCCCGTCGACCCGGCGCCCCCCGAGGCCCCCGACGAACACCCCGTCGTCGCCGCCCTCTACCCCCGCGCCCACCAGCGCACCCCGGACCAGGTCCTGGACGAAGAGGCGTACGACTGGATCCGCGATCCCCAGCTCCTCACCGACGACGAGTGCACCCTCACCCACGCCGTCGGCATCGACGTGAACATGGCCTTCGCCGCGGCCGCGAACCGCCTCACCGTCGGCCTCGGCCCCGCGACCCACACCACCTCGCCCCGCTTCGACCCCAAGACCCCCGGCTGCTGGCTGGCGGACCTCTCCGCCCTCCCCCAGGACCCCCGCCTCCCCAGCCCCTTCACCCCCCACGGCCGGCCTCCGACCGGCCCGGCCTGGTACGCGACCCCGACCCTCGCCTACGCCCAGGAACTCGGCCACGCCGTCCACCCCACCGAGGCCTGGCTCCGCCCCGACAGCGGCCCCTACCTCGACGCCTGGTACACCCGCCTCCGCGACGCCTACATGGCCACCATGGCCGACCTCGGCATCACCCCGGCCCTCACCGAGGCCGAGTTCCTCAAGGCGATGGCGGAGATGGCCACGACGCCCCACCACCCCACCCTCAAGCCGGTCCTGTCAGCCATCAAGTCCACCGTCAAGGGCGGTATCGGCAAACTCCGCGAACGCCCCCAGGGCGCCGGCTACCGCCACGGCGAACCCTGGCCGGCCCTCGAACGCCCCACCTGGCGCCCCGACATCCGCGCCGCCGTCATCTCCACGGCCCGCGTCAACATGCACCGCAAGATGCACAAGCTCGCCACCGCCGCCGGCCAGTACCCCATCGCGGTCCTCTCCGACTGCGCGCTGTACCTTTCCCCCGGCCCCAGCCCCCTCGACTTCCTCCCCCGCACCCCCGAGGGCAAGCCCCTCCCCGGCGGCTTCCGTCTCGGCGTCAGCCCGGGCATGGTCAAGCACGAGGGCACCCAGTCCCTCCTCTGGGCCGTGGAGATGCTCGACTCACAGCTCAACCCCGCACGCCACATCAAGGGCCACGACGCCGCGGCCGACGGAGAGTAAGCGAGAGTAAGAACCCATGCCCCCCTCCGACATCGACGACAGCCTCATCCGCGCCGACGAGCAGAACTTCACCCGCCCCGTCCCCCGGTCCGCGGGCGCCCAGATGCGCTTCCTCGTCAAGCAGCTCAAGTCGACGCGGGAGACGGCCCGCCTGCTCGGCATCTCCCAGCGCACGGTCGAGCGCTACGTGAAGAACCAGATCCGAACACCGAAACCGGACCTGGCGACCCGTCTGGAGACGGAGGTACGCCGCCGCTGGCAGCCGCTGGTACGCAGGCGCGCCCGCGACCGGGCCGCCCGCACCACCGGCCTCGTCATCGAGACCCGCGCCCGCTTCGGCTTCACCGCGGCCCCCGGCACCACCGACGACGGCCGCATGCGGCGCATCACCCAGCACCTGCCGCCGGAGTACGCGAGCCGCCTCTTCACCGCCCAGGAGGCCGGCGCCACCGAAGCCCAGCTCCGCCAGATCACCGCCGAAGCCCTGCAGGAGATCTACTTCAAGGACAACGGTGCCCGCGCCACCGGCCTCCTGGTCGAGTTCACCGACATCGACTACGTCGACCTGGCCTTCTGAGGGACGACCCGCCGGGGGACCGGCTGAGGGACCGAAGGGACTGCCAGGGACCGAAGGGACTGAAATTCGCCATCAAAGTACGGCGCGTTTCAGCCACCCCACGCGCGCGGCCATCCGGTCGGTCAGGCCACGGTGGGGGCGGAGAGCCCTCGCTGCGAGCGTTCGGTCTTCCTGCCGACCTGCCTGGGCTGGATGGTCCGCGGGTCGACGGCCTCACCCGGCGCGCCTTCCCGGTACAGGCCCTCGGGCTGGGCGTCCCGGTCGTGCGGCAGGAGGTAGAAGACACGCCGCTTCTGCAGCCCGCTGTCGGGGTCCGCTTCCGCCGTGTCGCCGAGCTCGGTGAACCCGATCATCCGCCCGTCACGGTGGTAGCGCGGCTTCCCGCGCCGGCGCGGAGTCTTGTCCAGGGCCTGCCGTACGTAGTCGAGTTCTTCGGGATCCTCCAGCCACACCACTTTGACCTCGTGGGCGAGATCGCTTGCTGTCAGTAGCGAGCTCATGGCCTGGACCCTTCCTCGTGCACGTCGGCCCCGCGGGGCCCCTGGTTTCTCCGCGCCGCGAGCGACGCCGATGCCGGTATGCGACGGAGCCCCGTGGGCTCCCGCCGGCTGGTGGATCCGTTCATCATCCTTGTCCATCGTAGGTGTGCCCGCCCCGGGACTGCAGCACGCATCGACCAGTCACGCCGTAGTTGCCCTGTTCGCGTCACGTGGGACCTACTCTTCATCGGCCAGAAGGGCCAGCCCCGGATAAAACTTCTGCCCGTTCGAACGGAGCATCTCATTGGGCGAGGCCACGCCCACCTCGGCGCGGATGCGCGTGGCGAACGCGCGCGTCGTGGCGGGCCTCAGACCCTCCCCATCAAGGCACCAGGCACTGTAGGCGCGGTAGAGGGCTCCCTGTTCGACCTTGAGGTCGCGTGGATCGGGCAGTTCCGCGCCGGTCGTGCAGCATTCCGCGAGGAAGCGCCCGATGTGGTCCTCGGTCGTCGCGTAGGCCTGGGTGGCGGTGCGTACGACGCTGGGCCCCGTCAGGGGTGGTTTGTCGGCGAGGTAGGCCTTGGCTCCCTGGATCATCCAGTGCAGGATGCCCGGACCCTCCTCCTGTACGAGCGCCTCCGCCAGGTTGTCGATCTTCCGGTGGTCGGGGACGACCTTCTCGAAGGGGATGAGGCGGATCCGGCGCCAGAACGCGTGCCCACCGGTGCCCACTTCCGGGCGGTGGTTGCCCAGGAGCCACAGCTTGTGGGTCGGCTCGAAGCTGAAGAAGTCCTGCCGCATCCGCCGTGCCTTGAGCCGGTCGCCGCCCGTGAGGAGCTTGACGCGGGCCTCGTCGAACTTGTCGTGCGGCTTGAGCTCACTGCAGACGAACAGGCGCCGCCCGTGCAGTTCGGTCAGCTCGGTGGAGTGCTCGTTGAACTTGCCGCGCTCCATCAGGAACCCGGGCGGTGCCACGTCCGCGTAGTCACCGAGGATCTTGATCACGACGTCGAGCAGGGCGGACTTGCCGTTCGCGCCCACGCCGTAGAGGAAGGGCAGGACCTGGCCGCCCACATCACCGGTGATGGAGTAGCCGAGCAGGAGATGAAGAAAATTGATCATCTCCTTGCCTTTGTCGTCATCCCCGAATGTCTGCTTGAGGAAGGTGTGGAACCGCGGGGTGGGCATGGCCTCGGGCGCCAGGTGCGTGGCACGGGAATGCAGGTCGCGCGTCGGATTGGGCTTGTGCAGGTCGCCGGTACGCAGATCCACCACACCGGCGGGGGTGCAGAGCGCGTACTTGTCGCCGTCCAGCGTGTCCGGGTCCAACGCCAGTTCGGGCGACGCCTTCGCTTGCGTCAGCATGGCCTTGACGCCCGAGGTGGACATGGTGCGCTTGCGGTGCTGGGCCAGCTCCCGGTCGGTGAACACCCCGCGCGGATCGTGGGCGGGCAGATCCTCCGCCATGTCACCGGCGGCCCAGATCGCCGCCTTCTCCCCGCCGGTGCGCTTCCACCGGTACTCGTCCCAGACGTACCAGCCCAGACCCTCCACGTGCCGGAACCGGTCGTGGTGCAGGTGCGCGAACAGCTTCGCGTTGCCGCGATCGGTCAGGTTGTTCAACAACCCGGCCTGGATGAAGTCCGCGGCCCCGATGGCCGTGGGCGTTCCGCTCTGCTGGGCGGGCAGGCGTCGGCCCTGCGTCGTGGTGTCCGTCGTGAACGCGGCGAGCTGTTCCGCCGCCGCCTGGGCATTGAACCCCGTGCTTCCGGCGCTGCTCATGGGCGCTCCTTGGGGTGGATCGGCCGATCACTGCCGGCGCGCAACCCTGTGTCGACGATGAGGACGTTTCGGCGTGGCTGGTGGGGTCGCGCCTGGTTCGCGGCGTCGAGGAGCAGTTCCCGGGCCTCTGCCCCGGTGAGGTGGCCGGAGGCTGCCAGACCTCCGGCGGTGAAGGCGGCTCGGTTGAGTTTCTCGCTGAACGCCGTTCCCGCGGGACTGGCGCCGCAGGCACGGACTTCGTCCAGGAGCGAGGCCAGGACCCGCCGGCCGGCCTGCCGGGGGCCCTGGGGGCCCCGGGAGTCCCGGGTCTTCGGTCGCGGCATGGTGGGCTCCGCAGGGGCGGGCTGCTCAACTCTGTGGCCGGTGCGTACGAGTTCGGCGGTGAGCCACATCGGCAGGACCGCCGGCAGCCGGGCCCCGCCCAGCGCCTCGTAGACACCTGCGGCCGTGCGCGTCGTCGGCGCCACGATGTAGCCGCCGACGGCGCGGACGTCGACCTGCCAGGCGAGCGCGACCTTGGAGCTCGAACCACTGGAGCACCGCAGGCTCGGCCCGTCCTGGGGCGTGCGGTACCAGATGTGCATGCCCCCGGAGGGCGTGCGGACGCGCAGGGTCGACTCGTCCTCGCAGGGGTTGGGCACACCCCTGTACGCCGCCAGGAGCGCCAACGTGTCGAAGCCGCTGCTGAGTCCGGTCAGGTCGACGCGCTCGTCGATGGGGATCCCGGGCAGCAGCTTCTGCCGGTCCGGCAGCGGTACGGCGTGGGCGTCGACGTCGATGACCACCAGTCCGGCAGGTCCACAGGCGACACCGATCCCGAAGTCGGGGTTGGCCCCCCACCACTGGCGCACCGTTTCGGGGTCGGTGGTCGCCGCGTGGAAACCGTGGCACCAGCGCCCCCGGGCGTGGCACGGGCAGGCGTGGGGAGGGTGCTGCCCTTCCCGGCATTCGGAACAGTTCGGAGCGGGCGTCTTGGTCCCTGGCGCGAGGGGGTGGACAGGGTAGCCGCGCAGCGCCATCCACGTGGCCACGTCCAGTGCGGTCCCGCCATTCACCTCGTGTGGCGGGCTTTCGTAACGCACGGGCACTGGCTCTTCCTTGACGCGGTGTGAGGGGCGGCTGCTCCCAGCCCCTTGCTGCTCCCTTGAGTGGCCTTCCACCTGCAGCTCAGGGACCAGAGGGACTGAAGATTCACTATTGCGGAGGTTACCTCAGAGGTTGCGGCGGCTCAGGTTCAAATAGCCGCTGTATCGCCAGTTCAGTCCCTTCGGTCCCTCACTACGTGAAGGTATGGCCCGGTTCATCCAGGTAGGTTCCTCTTCTTCAACCGGCTGAGACCCGGGCGTGTCGCACTTTCTGGCCGAGAACTGACCATTGGTCCTCCCGCCCTTGAGGCGGGCTCGACCGGGACCCTGGTCCGACCCTGTCCCAGTCCGGTCCCTCACCCCCCGCCCCGGCGGCCGCCGCGGTCCGACGCACCTCAGGGTCTGAAAGCACCCCGACTCCGGTTCAGTCCCTCCCTGTTCAGTCCCTGGAAGAAACCGCAGGTCAGAAGGGCGAGAAGCGACTGACAGGGACTAAAGGGACTGAGAATCAGCTCTTCCACTTCTCACGTGTGCGTGTGTATGCGCGGGCGTAAGGACAGGTACCTAGATGCTTATGCGGCTCATAACTAGAGATTTGAGTCCCTTCGGTCCCTGTCCACCGGGGGGAGGGCCCCTGACCTGCAGGTTTATGCAGTGACTGAACGGACAGGGACCGAAGCCAGTCCACCGGCGTTCAGTACCTTGTCCTGGGGGGAGCGGGTACCGAGGGAGGGGGCCACCCCACCGGCCCCGGCCCCTCCACCCCCGAGCACCCCGGCCACCCCGGCTTTCGGTCCCTGAGCCCCTGCAACGCCCCCCGGGGCCCCAGACCCTGCCCCGGACCGGCCGGGAGCCCCACACCCCCGCCGAAGCCCCGAGGGGGAGCAGGTGACGGCCGCCCTCGATGCCACGCCCGGTCGTCGGCCGCCCCGGACACCATGCGACGATCAGACGCCCTCCGGCGGTCGCGGTGTCCCCGCCTGGCTGTTGGTTGCGTTCACCCCTGCACAAGGAGCTCCACCGCATGTCCATACCACCGCAGCCCCCGCCGCACCCCGAGCCGTACGGACAGCCGGGACCATACGGGCAGCCGGGGCAACCCGGGCCGTACGGCGGCCCGCAGGGCTGGTACGCGCCGCCGCTGCCGCAGCAGCAGACCAACGTGCTGGCCGTCGTCGCGTTCGTCATGTCGATCGTCTGCGCGCTGCCGCTGGTCCCGCTGATCCTGGGCATCGTCGCCCTCTCCCAGATCCGCACCCGCGGGGAGAAGGGCAAGGGCTTCGCCATCGCGGCGATCGTCATCCACGCACTGACCATCGCGTTCTACGCGATCTTCCTCACCCTGGGATTCTCCGGAGCACTGGACGACAGCCCCGCGCCCAAGCGCGACACGGGTGGCCAGGTCACCGGCTCGGGCTCCAGCAAGGTCAACGACCTCCGCATGGGGGACTGCTTCACCACGAACGGCGACCTGGCGCAGTACAAGGACAAGACCGAGGGCCAGGCCGCCTTCTCGGTGCGCGTCGTGCCCTGCAGCCAGCCGCACGAGGGGGAGGCGTACGCCGTCTTCACCCTGGAGAACGGCCCGTACCCGGGCAAGGAGAAGGTCGCCACGCTGGCCGAGGAGAAGTGCGGCGGTACGGACCTCACCGATTACGTGGGCAAGGACGCCAAGGTCTCGGACAAGCTCGAAGTGTTCTACTACTTCCCGCAGTCCACCACCTGGATCCTCGGCGACCGCAAGGTCACCTGCTTCGTGGGCGACACCAGCGGCACCAGCACCGGCTCGGTCCGCACCACCGGCTCCTGACCCCCCGGCCACCCCCGCCGACGCCCCGACGGCGCGACCGGCCCGGACAGCCGCAGGCGGGGGAGTGGCGCCTGCGTCGCGTCGGCCAGCTCCGGAACCAGTTCCGGGAGCCGGCGCTCTCCCCCTCCTTGACCGTGGCGTTGAAGCCGGAGCCGGTGCTGATGAGGGTCCACAGCGCGGTGATGCTGGTGCCGCGCGAGGACCGGGCACCCCGTGCCGGGCGGTGTCGCAGTCGTGCGAGGACCGGGAGGACCCTGTCAGCCCGCTGGCGCGGGCAGAGGTAGGCCAGGCGGCGTGACCTGTGACAGGTGATCTTGACCGTTTGCCCTGTGCGTTTGACCAGGCGAACAGCTCCGCAGCGGGGCTGGCTATTCTCAGCCTCCATGACCGATGACGCTGACGCGCGCAAGCGCCCTTTCCTCGTTCTGCACGACTACGGCATGGGCGGTTCGTGGTGGTGGGTCCAAGCGCGTTCCGAGCGGGAGGTCCTCGAAACGTTCGCCTGGGTTGAGGTGGTCACCGACCCGGACACTGTGGCTCGGTTCCAGGATGAGGGCCTGGAGGAAGTCGACATCGACGGTCCTCGAATGCCTCCAGGACTGGATGGTCTGCGCGCCGAGCGAGACGCCCAGCGTGAGTGCGAAGGCTTCGGTGTGCTTGCGGAGAGGGACGTCGTGTTCCTGCGGCGTCGCTGGGACGAGGAGAACGATGAAGCAGTCGTATATCTGATGGAAGTGGGGTCCGATGGGCGTCGGATTCGCCAAGTGGAACTCGCCGAGGACGGAACCGCCGTGCGAAGTGGCCCTGACGACTGGCCGTTCAACCCACCGATCGTGGACCTCTTTGACCCTGCGCTCTTGAGACAAGAGATCAGCCGGAGAGAGTTCGAGGAGCACTGGGCGACGGCTCGCCAGGCAGATGCCGGGTCGTAGGGGCAGAACCGGTCGGCTCACCCGGTTCATCGGCGCCGTCCGCGATACGCCACGCCCCGAACGTGGCCTCGACTGGTGAGCTGGCGTCTTCGGGTGTGTCCTCTCCATCCCACGTCAAGAGTCACACCACGTCAGGCCTTGGACTGGCCGTTGACGCGGTACTCCTCGGAAGGCATCGAGTCCCATTCAGTATTCGCGCCGTCGCGCGTCACCATGAACAACGGAGGCGATCGGAGGACCTGCCCGACCAGTTGCCCGCGCATCACGACCCCGGAATCATCCGGCGCTGCGTAGCCCTCGGGTGTGTAGCAAAAGTGCACGTCCATTGCCTCGGCATGCGCGATTGCTTCGCTTTCCAGCTCCGACAGGTCTCTCCCGACCAGCGCAAGACCGTCGTACGCGATCTGAGGTCCGTGCACGGCGTCGGCAGCTATGCAGAACAGCCCCACAGCTCGGCTCACATAGGCCGTGACGGCAGGCGATGAAGGAGCCACCCCGCGACGGTGGACTTCGACCTTCCAAGTCGGCGTGAGGATCGCGTGGTCCCGTGCACAATCGCTGACCTTCGTCTGGCCGAGCATCTCAGCAGCCTCGACTACTTCGGCGACGGTCATACCGAACCGGAGCGGTCCGACGCCGACAGCCGGCGAATAGCACCACTCGTCCCGTTCGGCGACTGCGGTCTTGAACCTCACAGCCGCTCCGTGAGAGACACCTGAGACTTGCCGCCGCCCATCATGCCAATCGCCGACCAGCACACTGCCGGGTGCCGGCGGGCTCGCGCAGATCACTCAGCGCGAGCCCCCTCTGGGCTCGGCCGCGAGTATGCGACACCTGAACATGCGAGCTCACCAGTCTCGCCCCCGACGTCCCCCGCACCCGTACCCAGGGACACCGACCGTCTGACCCACTGCGCCCGGGCCCGCCGCGACCCCTCGTCTAATTCCCGGCTCCACACCGGGGGACCACCGCCACGCCACTCGCTCAGCCGCGCGTCGCCGGTCAGCCCCCGCGAGTCTCCTTTCAGCGCGTACAGCCAAGCCAGGCGCACGCCGTGACTGCGAACTCACCCCTGTCGCCAGTGGACGCGCCGACGGGGCTCGACGGCGACCCGTTCACGACGGACCGTTTCCCTCCACACAGCCCTGGTCCTGCCTGCCGCGCGCACGTCGTTGCCACCCCAGGACGGCATCATGGGCCAGGATGCAGGTATGGGTGATATCTCCCCGCTGGTGCAGCACCTCGGACTGGAGCCGCACGCCGAGGGCGGCTGGTTCCGGCAGACCTGGCAGACCGGACCGCAAGCCGTCCCTGACAAGCGCCGCGGGCTCCGCCCCTACGCGACCGGCATCTACTACCTCCTCCACCCCGGCGAAACCTCCCGCTGGCACCGCGTACGTTCGGACGAACTGTGGCTCTGGCACCGGGGCGGCCCCCTCACCCTGTACCTCGGCGGCACCGCAACAACGCCCGACGAGAGGCCCACCGCCGCAATGCTGGGGCCAGACATCGAAAACGGACAGCAGCCGCAACTCCTCGTGCCGGCCGAGGTCTGGCAGACGGCAACACCAGCCGGCCACGAACCGGCCCTGGTGTCCTGCGTCGTCGCTCCCGGCTTCCACCCCCACGACTTGGACACCCTGTGATCCGCTTACACCCTTCCCCGAACGCCGTACGCGCCCAGGTGCCCTGACAGCCTCATACGACCGAGAGGCGGGCCGGGGCGGGCGTGCGACGGTGGCCGATCTATCAGCGCCAAATCGCGGGCGGTTGCCGGGGCACATCCGGGCGCTCGCGGTCCCGTTCCCCTCTACAAGGTCATGGGGAGGAATGGCAGGACGGCACGGCCCTGTTCTCCGTCATGAGGGTGCCGGAGTTCGAGCTCCCCGGCTGGTCGCACTCCGCCTACGAGAACGACATCCTGGTGGTTCTCACCGGTTTCGCCCTGACTATGATCGCCTGCGACCTGATCTTCCTCTGGAGAGCTCTCGACCGTCTCATCGGCCGGGTCCGCAGCCGGCGAGACCGGACTGCCGAGCCGGCCGCCGCGGCTGAGGAAACCAGGGACAAAGGGGCTGTCCATGAAGCGGAACTGGTCTGATGGGGGTGGAGGCGCGTGCTGACGGCCACCTGCCTGCTGGGCGGCCCGGGAATCACCGACCGGACCACCCACGGCCATGACCCGGACCGCTTCGTCCAACTGGGCTCCCTCAGCAAGGTGATGACGGGAACCGTCATGATGCGGCTGAGGGACCAGGGGGTGATCGACCTCGATGCCCCTCTGCAGGACTACCTCGCCGAAGTACCCCGAGGCACCGGGATCACCCTGCGGCACCTCGCCGAGCACACCTCGGGGCTGCCACGCCTTCCACCCGGCGACACCGGCCCTGCCGACGACCCGTACGCCGGTTTCAGTGATGTCGCACTCAACGAGCTGCTGCACGACCTGGACGGGGTGGCGGTGGAGCCGCCGGGCACCGAAACCTACTCCAACCTCGGGTACGCCGTGCTCGGACGGGCACTGACCGAGGTATCGGGCCGTACGTATCAGCAGCTGGTGGACGAGTGCGTTCTGGAGCCCCTCGGGCTGGAGGCGGGCGCCGTCACGGCGCACCCCCCGGCCGACCGGCGACTGGTGGCACGCACCCTCTTCGGCCGCCCCCGCGCCCCGTGGACCCTGACCGGGCCGATCCTGCCCGCCGGCGGCCTGTGGTCCACCCCGCGGACCGTGGCTTCCGTCGTGGTACGCCTCCTGGTCGAGCACAGACTGGGGCCGCCGGCCCCCACCTGGCGCAGCGGGGGGAACTCCTCGCTGCTGTGGCACAACGGAGCCACGCGCGGGGCGTCCGCCATCGCCGTGGCACACGACGACGGACGCTGGCTCCTTCTCCATCGCCTGAGCGGCAACGGTGCGCGTACCGACCGCATGGCCATCAAGGAGTTCGAGGCGTCGGCCCCTTCCAGGACATGACGCTTCTCCTACCGCCCGCTCGGGTCTCGCCGACGGTCAAGGCCCGCAGCGCTCGGTAATCCTCTTCGTCGAGTGGGACGAGGCGATGCCGGTAGGCGCTCGCCTCCCCCTTTGCCGCCGCCTCGTCCCCTCGTCGCGCTCGCCGATCGGCTCGGGGTTGCTGTTCCCGGTGAACCACCAGCCGGTGTGCTTCGCATTCTTCAGGACGCCTACCTAGCACCTATCGAAGAGGAGAACACCTCCTGATCGGCCTGCTACAGACCGCCGCCCCCAACATGCTGCGGCCCACTGGCGACGCGGGGTCAGTGCTCGGCCGTGTCTGTGCCGGTGCCCAGGGGGCGCCGGCCTCGGGAGCGGTGCGCGGCCACGGGTGTCGTGCCCGGCGCCTCGGCGAGCTCGGCGGCGAGGCGCCGGGGCGGCCGACGGCCGGTTGTGCTAGGAGAGTTACGGGGCGCGGGGCGGTGCCCAGGGTGCGGCTTCGGTCATTTGCCTAGTCCGCCCTTGGCCCCGCACTGCGCCAGCTGCCCGACGGCACCGGCTGGCAGCTCCCCTTCCACCTCCAGGACACCGTCGACGCCGCGAGCCTCGTCCACGGCGACCACTGGAAGCAGTGGCTCACCACCGACTGAACTCGTGATCTACGGCCTGCGCATCAGGACCTCCCCGTCGACCACGCCCAGGCCAGTGCTCCCAGCGCCCGGCACGCTCTACCACTCACTGCGAACCGACCACTTCGTTCAGCAGACCGGACCCCGGGGCTGCACCACTACGGACGGCCAGTTCCTCGCGAGCGTCCGAAGACTGCCCCCGCTGCCTACGAGGCGGAGATCAGGGACTGGCTGGTGACCAGTTCCCGGTACGGGGCGCACTCGTCCATGAGGGCGCCGTGTGTCCCCGCATCCACCGCTGTTCCGGCGGCGAGCATGATGACGTGGTCGGCGTTCTGCACGGTCGAGAGCCGATGGGTCACGACCAGGACGGCCCGGGTCGCGGCCATGTCGTCCACGACCTGGCGGAAGCGCTCCTCGTTGATGCTGTCCATCTGGGAAGTGGGCTCGTCCATCAGGACGATCTCGGCGTCGGTGAGCAGGACGCGGGCAAGGGCCAAGCGCTGTCGCTGCCCGCCGGAGAGGTCGTTTTCCCGGCCCAGTACGGTGTCCAGGCCGTCCGGCAGGGCTTCGATGTCCTCTCGCAGTCCCACGGCGGCCAAGGCCTCGGCCAGTTCGGAGTCGGAGGCCGGACGACCGCACCCGAGCTGCAGGTTGTCGCGGACCGAGCCCTCCAGCAGGGTGAACTGCTGGTCCACGTACGCGATGCGGCGGCGCAGGTCGTCGAGGGGCCAGTCCCCGACGGGATGTCCGAGGACGGATATCCGGCCCCCGTCCGCGTGCACGAAGCGGTCGATGAGGTTGAGGGCTGTCGTCTTTCCCGCTCCGGAGGGCCCCACGAAGGCCGTCAGGCCGGTACGCGGCGCGCTGAATCCGAGGCCGGCGAGGGTGGTCGTACCGGTGTAGGAGAACGACACCGAGTCGAAGACGACTGCCGGTGCCCCTGGTACCGGCTCGGGGCGGGGCGTTCCGGGGGACCTGTCGTCCGATTCCTGTGGCAGGGAGAGCAACTCCTCGAAGCGCACCCGGGCGGCGAGCCCCGCCTGCAGGCGGCCGATACCGGTGGCGACCACTGTGACCGGCCCGACCAGTTGCAGGAGGTAGAGCAGGAACGCCGCGAAGTCCGGGGCGGACAGCTTGCCGTCGGCCATTCGGGCGCCACCGCCGATGATCACCGAGACCAGGGCGATCTGCTGTCCCAGCCCCATGACGGGAGAAATGAATGACTGGAGCCGGGCTCCGGCCAGGGAGGTCGAGGTGAGCTGCCGGGCGTCCTCGCCCAACCGGTCGGCCGCCCCGCGCTCGAAGCGGTAGGCCTTGATGGTGGTGAGCGCGGACAGGTAGGTGGTGAAGCGCTGGGCGAGTTCGCCCATGGCGCCCTGCTGTTCGACGACGTTGCGCTTGACGCGCACCAGGACGAACCCGATGGCGATGCCGGCGACGGCGAAAGACGCGATGCTGATGAGCACCAGCGCCCAGTCCAGGAACGCCATGACCGCCAAGGTGGCGACGACCGTCAGGACGGCGAGCGGCAGCTGTACGACTCCCACGTCTATGACGGCCCGCAGCAGGATGGCGTCCGAAGTGATCCGGGCCACGAGGTTGCCGATGCCCTGGACACGGAGGGTGGCCATGGGCAGCCGCAGCGCGTGCGCCATGACACGGCGGCGCAGTCGCAGGATCATGTGCTCGCCGACCCTGGCCAGGAGGTAGCCCGAGACCGCCAGCGTCACCGCTGCGGCGAGCGCCGCACCCGCCATCATCAGAATGGGGCGCACGATGGGTTCGTCCTTGGCGAACGCGTCGATGACCTCCTTGACGATCAGTGGCACGGCCAGGGTGCCGGCCGTCGAGACCAGGGCCAGCAGCAACGCCACGGCGAGCATGCCCCGGCCCGAGGCGAGGATGTCGGCACCGATGCGAACGTTTGCCCGAGGCCGGCTCGTGGACAGCGGCACCTCAGCGCTCCGCCGCGAGCGTGACCAGAGCGACCGCCTCGCCGAGGCCGAGACTCGGAACGGCCTGGCGAAGCTTCTTGATGGTGCGGGCACTGGTGTCGCCGGCGGGGACGCCGGCTTCGTCGAGGTACTGGCGTGCCCAGCGGACCTTGATGTCGGTGTCGCTGTGTCGGTACTCGTCTAGCAGGGACAGGGCGCGGCGCAGCCCGGGGGCTTCGGACGCGTCCGCGGTCGAGGCGGCCTGCTCGATGGCAGCCCGTACGGGGTCGAGGTCGTGGAGGACGACGAGGTTGATGCCGTGGGTTTTCACAGGAGGCTCCTTCGGGAG
This sequence comes from Streptomyces sp. NBC_00667, assembly GCF_036226825.1. Lineage (NCBI taxonomy): Bacteria > Bacillati > Actinomycetota > Actinomycetes > Kitasatosporales > Streptomycetaceae > Streptomyces > Streptomyces sp. NBC_00667. The sequence goes on along the minus strand of NZ_CP109023.1, from coordinate 155,756 downwards.
GTGGGTGACAAGGACAACGGGGCGGGGGGTGGGGTGACGTGCGGGCCGGCCGGCGCCGGCTCAGACACCACCGTCGAGTGCGGCCAGCCCGTCGGTGTCGATGTAGCGGATCGCGGTCCGCGCGTAGAGTTCCAGCTCGGGGTGCCAGCCCACGTACGAGGCGAAGTCATGGGCGTGGGTGAGCATGCGCAAAGTCGCCGCCCGGCCCGCGACGACCGGGTCGACGGGGACGCCGTAGCCGGCGAGCAGTGCCTTGGGCAGCTCGGAGAGGATCGGTCGTGGTACGACGCGATGGACGGCGGTCATCCGCAGTTCCAGCAATTCGCCGAGCATCCATCCGAGATCGAACCCGGACGGACCGAGGGCCAGTTCCTCCCCGGTGAGCAGGGCCCCGGCGGTCGGAGGCGAGGCGCCCCCGTCGGTGAGTCCCTCCTCGTCCGCGGAGGGCCGGGCCGGCTCCGCTGGGAGCACGAGGGAACCGGTGCTCGGCGCACCGTGCAGGAGCGTCGCGTCCGGACCGGGTAGGGCGAGGTCGCGGCACCAGTCGCGGACCGCGGCCCAGCGTGTCGGGCCGACGCCGTCACGCAGCAGGCGGTGCATCCGGGCGGCGGCGCGGGGGCCGTGCCCGCCGTCCATCCAGGCGGCCAAGCGGGCCGGTCCGACAGGGCCTCCGGTGGCACTACCGGGCGGTGCCGGATAGGAGTGCAGCAGCCTGAGCACCTTGCCGACGGACCGGAAGGCCTCGGCCAAGCGCACGCTGTCGGCCTGTGAGGGCTCCGACCACAGCACCTTCGCTGCCGTGGTCGAGCCCGGGACCGCGTAGCGCAGTACGTCCCCGGACACGGTCGGCAGGCTGAGGGTGAGGAGGCCCGGGCGGGCCAGGGACGCCAAATGGCTCCGGGCCGCAGCGGAGGGCGCGGTGAGGGGCGTCGGCCGGTCCAGGCCGGCGCCGCGCGTCCACAGAAACGTGCCGTCGCCGATCCGGTGAATCGTCGTGCGCTGGAATCCGGTCGCGAACATGTCCACGAGGACGGGCTCTGTCACGGGTTCGGCTCCGTCCGCTCGCTCCGCGGCGTGCCTTCCGTGGCGACCGCGCTGTCCGTGGCCCCGCCCGCGGCGGCGGCCCGCAGCCGCTCCGCGGCCAACAGAACCTCGGGAAGCGGCGCGGCGGTCGCCGCATCGGGCTTGCCGGTGGTGATGCTCACCCCGGGATGGGGCGGGACGACGTGGACGTTGGCCCGCCGTTCGAGGGCCGCCATGTGGCACTCCCATGCGGCTGAGGTCAAGGCTCCGGGCGGCAGGGCCGGAGCCAGCACGATGGGGGCGCGCGTGCACTGCAGCGCGAGCAGTACCGGGGTGTCCGCCACTCCGAGCGCCAGGCGGCTGGTGAAGTGGAACGTGGCGGGATGCACGATGACGGTGTCGGCCCACTCGGCCATCTCGACGTGGGCTGCGGACTCCTCGGGTTCCTCAGTCCAGGAGTCGAGCTGCGGAGTATGCCCGGCGAACACCGAGAGCGCTGTCGGCGTGACGAACTTGGTCGCGGACCGGGTGATGACCGTGCGTACGGCCAGTTCGGGGTAGGCGGCGCGGAGCCAGTGCACCCACATGGGCATGAACATCACCCCGAGGGAGCCCGTACCCACGTAGAGCAGCCTGCGGGCGGTGAACGGCGGTGCCGCGGTGGGGTTCTCATGCATGGCGGCCGTCCACCGCGGCGAGGATCTGCTGCATGTCCGTCATGGCCGCCCCCATGCCGAGTGCGGTGTAGACGCCGCAGACATTGAGGATGACCTCGCCCACACCCGCCGCCCGGTACCGGTCGAGGCCGTCCGCGATCTCTGCGGGGGTACCGGAGACAAACGTGCGGGAGGAGACGAGGAGCGCCGCGCCGCCCTTGGTGTCCGCCGGGTCGGCCGGGACGCCGGCTTGGCGCAGCATGTCGGTGTAGTGCGGGCTGCCCAGGTGGGCGTAGGCCGCGGAGTGGGCTATGGCCTCGATGTCGCGGCCCGGGCGTTGCACCGCCACGTGGACGACGGTCGCCACACGGGGAACGGGGCGCTCGGCCTGCGCCGCCCCCTGTTCCAGCGCGGGAACGAGTGCCTCCTCGATGAACCGTGGTGGAGTCAGCCAGGTGATGGCGACATCGGCGACCCGGCCCGCCGCGCGGGCCATGGCTGGGCGCAGGACTCCGAGCCCCAGCTCGACCGGGGGCGCGTTCATGACCGGCAGCGCTCCGTGCGTGCTGTGTTCCAGCCCGTCGGTGTCGGCCCCGCCCCGGCTCTCGATCAGTTCCCGCATCGTGGTGACGTACTGGCTGCTGACGGTGACGGGCTTCGGCATGGGGGCGGGACGGACCATGCGCTGGAACGCCTCCCCGCCCGGGCCGATGCCCGCCACGAACGGCAGCCCGGACAGTTGGGCGACGGAGCGGGCCTGCACCGCCGCGTCGTACGGATGACGTAGACCCGCCAGGGCGACCGAGGTACCGAAGGGGATGCGGATCCCCGCTCCCGCGAGCGCGGCGAAGACGTGGTGCGTTTCGACGCCGAGGGACTGTCCCAGCCACAGACGTCCCGAGCCGCGCCGCTGGAGCAGTTGGGCGAAGGGGAGGACCTGTGCGACCTGAGTGGGCTGGACGGGGAAGACGATGCTCGTGGTGTGCGGGGAGATCACAGGAACGTCTCCGTCTCGAAGGGGGTGGGGGAGTCTCCGAGGACGACGCCGTGGAAGTCGTCGGGATCGAAGAAGCGGCCGGCCGCGGCGGCGACATCGTTCTCGGTCACCGAGGTGAAGTCGTCCAGGATGCGGCTGATGCGTTCGGGCTCCTGCCCGGTGGCCAGGGCGAGCATCAGGCTGCTCGCCCAGCCCTGTTGGGAGGAGGCCGCCAGAGCGGTCATCCCGGTGACGTACCGCCGGGCCGCCTCGATCTCGGCCGAGGTCGGCGGTTCCGTGCGCATACGCCGCAGTTGCGCCCGCAGGTGGTCGAGGGTCCTGCGGCCGTGCTCCGTGGCGGTGTCGGCCTCCACCGCCACGACCAGCTGGTCGAGGTGGTCTCGGAAGACCGACTCGCACCGGTAGGCCAGCCCGTGCCGTTCACGGACCTCCGCGACCAGGCGCGAGGAGAAGTACCCGCCGAAGACGATGTTGGCTAGCGTCAAGGCCGCGAAGCCGGGGTCGGTGCGGGCGAGTCCCGGGCGGACCAGGCGGATCTGGGTCTGCGTCGCCCCCGGTCGGGGCACCCGGGCGATGGTGCGGGCACGCGGCTGCGGCAGCAGAGGGCCTTCCGTCGTCTCCCACGTCGTGCCGGCCGCTTCCCACTCCGCGAAGGCTCGGGTCACCTGCTCTACGGCCAGATCGGGATCGAGATCGCCCACCAGGATCAGCGCCGCCCGGTCAGGCCGTACGCACTGGTGGTGGGCCAGGCGTACCTGTTCGTGGCCGACCGCAGCGAGGTCCGCCTCGCGCGGCACGTCCTGCATCTGCGGCAGCGGCCCGTAGAGGTGTTCCACCAGCGCTTCGGAGGCGATGAGTTGGGGCTGTGCACGCGTGGCGGCGAGTTGCCCCCGGGCGCGCACCATGACCGCGCGGACCACGTCGTCGGTGAAACGGGGGCGTACCAGGGACCGGGCCAGGACATCCAGTTGCAGAGGAAGGAGCGAGCTGGGGCCGGAGCCGGCGACGCCGAGCCAGCGCGCGGAGCGAGTAGCGGACAGGAGGCTTCCGGATGCGGCCAGGTCGTCATCGGCCGGTCCCTGCTCCCCGGCCGCGGTGTGCCCCAGCAGTGATGCGGCCAGCACTTCCTGGACGGCCGCATCGGCGAACGACTCCACGTGGAGCGGGATCGCCAGTCGCAGCTCCGTCATGGGGGTGGAGGCGTGGCGGGCGGCGATGACGCGCAGCCCGCTCTCCAGGCGTACGTCGGCCAGAGGGGGCAGGCCGACCGGGACGGGGGGACCAATTGGGGGGAGCACGCTGCTGCGGTTCACCGGTAAACTCCCGTGGGCGTGATGAGGGACAGCACGGCGCGCCTGCCTCTCGCGAGGTGCGCCGCGGCGGAGCGGACGTCTTCGGCGCTGACGGCCGCGAGTCGTGGGGCCAGGGTGTCGACGAGTTCCGGGGCCCCGAAGAGCAACTCGTAGGTGCCGAGCGCGCGGGTCCGTACGACAAGGTTGTCGAACCCTCGCCACGTTCCGGCGGAGGCCAGTGCCCTACCCTCCTCGAGCTCCAGCCCGGTGGGGCCGTTCGCTGCCAGCTCGGCGATCTCGGTGTCGAGGACGTCGAGGACCGCGTCGACGGGTGTGGTGCGCGGGTGCATGGCCAGCACCACCAGGGTCTCGGGGGACCGGGCGCGCAGCGGGCCGAACAGTCCGCAGCTGCTGCTGACATCCGTCAAGAGCTCGCTCCGGTGAGCCATGTGTCGTTTCAGGCGGGCGGAGTCCCGTCCGGTGAGCATCTGGGTCAGCACCATGTGACTCAGGTACTGGGGCAGCGAAGTCGCCGGATCGGGCAGGCGGTAGCCGAGAGCGGTGGCGGCGAGTACGGCATGCGGGTCACGGTGTTCGCCCCGCAGCTCCCCGGCCGGCTCGGGCTCGTCGAGGAACGGAGGCGCGGGGCGGGGGCGGGCCGGGATGCCGCCGAAGTGACGGTCCGCGAGGTCCAGGGCGTGCCGCGGATCGACGTTCCCGCAGATGGTCAGGACCGCATTGGCCGGGGTGTAGTACGTCTCGTAGAATGCCTGGCACTCCTCCAGCGAGGCGGCCTCCAGGTCCCCGAACGAGCCGTAGCCGTTGTGGGCGTTGCGGAACTCCCTGTAGAGGACCCCGGGCAGCACGGTCCAGGGGAATCCGCCGTAGGGCTTGTCCGTGACCGACTGCCGGATCTCCTCCTTGACCACGGCGATCTGGGTGCGCAGCGTCTCCTCGGTGATGCGCAGGGCCCTCATCCGGTCGGCTTCCAGAAACAGCAGCCGGTCCAGCGCCGATGCGGGCAGCACCTGGTAGAAATCGGTGTAGTCCTGGTGGGTGGAGCCGTTGGCAGTCCCGCCCGAGGCTTGGACGTGGCGGAAATGATCGGCTGGCCCGACGTGCTCGCTGCCCTGGAACATCACGTGCTCGAAGAGGTGCGCGAATCCGCTCCGGCCCGGAAGTTCGGACCGGAATCCGACGTCGTAGTGGACGGCGACGCCTACGGACGGCATGCCGGGCAACGGCTGCACCACGAGGCGCAGGCCGTTGGACAGTGTTGAGCGGATCACTGGGGCGCGGGACATGTCGGCACTCTAGGAATGCGCGACGGGGGCAAAGTAATGTCGTCCGGCGCATTACTTTGCCCAGGGGAAGAACGCGTGGCCGACTGCCGTGCTGCAGGCGAATTGCCGTACGGACATGGCGCCCGCACGGGAAAAGTTACTCTGATACTTTGCCCTTGCCGAGATCCGTGGGAAGTGCCTACCGTGCCGCCGCGTGACAAGAATCCAAGGAGCTCCCAACAAGGAATCCGCGCCGACCCGGTCCCGGTACGCCCCTGCAGATCTCGCCGGAGTCCCGGAGGTCGCGGCGTTGCTCGGCGCGCTCGGCCTGGGTGCGTTCGACCCTGACGACGTGACATCCCGGGTGGGCCGCAACGACAACTGGGCCGGTACGACGACGACGGGCGCACGCGTCTTCGTCAAGCGGCTGAGGGGCCCAGAGCCGGCCGAGGCCCGCAGCCGGTACGACCGCATCCTCGCCTTCGAGGCCTTGGCGGCCCGCCACCCGGGATCAGCCCTTATCGGTCCGTCCCTGCTCGGCTCCGACGCCGACGCGATGCTCGTCGTCTTCGAACTCTTGGAGGACGCCCGTTCAGGGTCTGAGCTCAACGCCGACGACGCGTTCGACGAGGAGTTGAGCCACCAGGCCGGGCGGCTCACGGGCGAGTTGCACGCCCTGCCCGCGGACGCGGGCCTGCTGGACACTACGCCCCACCCGATGCCCCCGCTACATCCGCACAACGCCGTGTCCCTGAGGGGCCTGGTCTCCTCGACGTTCGGCGAACTGGAGACCTGGAGACTGATCCAGTCCGACCGGAAGGTCGTCGACGCCCTGCACCGGTTGCGCGCAGCCGAGGCCGCGGTGCAGGACCGCAGGCCGATCCACGGAGACCTGAGGCTCGACCAGTTCCTTCTGACTCCGCAAAAGCTGCTTCTGACGGACTGGGAGGAGTTCCGTCTCGGGGACCCCGCCCGGGACCTCGGTGCCGTCATCGGCGAGTGGCTCTACACCGCCATCCACGGCATTCCCCGCTCCATCGGAGACACTCCCGGGTTCACCTTCGACCAGCAGACCTCACACGAGGAGATCCTCGAACACGGGGTACGGGAACTTGACCGGCTACGGCCCCGGATGCGTGCCTTCTGGGCCGGATACCGCTCCGTGCGCGGTGCGGCCGCCGACGACGGGCTGCGTATCCGCGCCGCCTTGTACGCCGGGTGGCACATGTTCGACCGCATGCTCGCCACCGCGATGGTCGGTGGACGCGTGATCGCCGCCGATCGGGCCGGCGCGGGCATCGGGCGCAGCATCCTGCTGGCGCCCGAGAGCAGCACCGACATCCTGGGACTGGGAGACGCACTGTGATACCGATGACCACCGATGCCCTCGCTCCCGCCCTCCTACGGACCGCCCGGGACATCTCCGTCTCCTCCGACGGACTGAGCGCGACGGTCGGATCGGAGTCCCTGGAGGCAGACACGCCCGGCAAGCTGGCGGGGAAGCTGTCGCAGACCCTGTATCAGCTAGTGCACACGGGTAAGGACAGGGCGGAGACCACCCGTCCACGGAGCCTGCGCGATCCGGAGTTCGACCGCCTGCTGACCGATGCCATGCCGCACTCCCACACGCTCGCCGACGCGGTCGTCCGCGAACGCACCGATGACGGCATGCTCGTGGCGGAGCTGGGCGGACTGCGCGTCCTCCTTCCCGCGGACACGCTCGTGGGCGAGCCTCCCGCAAAGCTGCCGAGCGCTGCGGCGATACGGTTGCCCGCGGCCCGGCCAGCCCTGTCCACCGGGTTCTTCCTCACCGACGGCTCGGCGGGCACGGGTGTCGGCCGAGGGGCGCAGACCCTTCGTGTGTACGTCCACGTCACCTCGGCCGAGGCGGCACCCCAGGTGTGGAACACGGTGCTGACGTACCTGGAGGAAAGGCGGCTGGTGTACCGGGCGAAGATCACCTCCAGTCCCCAGCTGTTCCCGCGACGCGACGCCCTCGTCGTCTACCTGCCCCCGCAGAGTTGGTCGGCTGTTCGGGGGATCGGGGCGTGCGTGTCCGGTCTCGAAGGGCTGGGTCCGGACACCTCGCCATTCGCCCACCAGGTGGTGCCCGGCGTCGCCGTCGCGTGGGAGCCTCAGGATGCCCGTCCCGGGATGCAGGGCCTGAGTTTCGGTGAACACCGCAGCGGTGCGCTGGCCCAGGCCATGGTCAAGCACCGGGTGCGCCCCGACGGCGTCGGTCTAGAAGACACGATGCGGGAGGTGTTCTGGGACGCCGGGATCGACCCGTTGGCGCCGGCCCGCAACCTGGCCTCGCCGCCGCTGCCCGACCTCGGGCTGCTGTAGGCCGCCGCGTGCTGCGCTGTCCGACCGCGTCGGCAGCCCTGCGGATCCGGGCGGTCATGAGCCTGCTGTCCCGTGCGGAGCCGCGCGATGCGCTCTGTCGGCGGTTGGGCGTGTGCTCCCAGTGTCTGGAGGAGTGGGCCGATGCGTTTTTGACTCATGCCCTCCAGGGCCTGACGTCTCCGGGCGCTCCCGTAGACCGGTACGAGGTGCTTGCCAGGGAGGCGGAGGCCCTGGCCCGAGCGCTCGACGAGACACGGACGGAACTAGAGGTGTGGTCAAGACTAGTCCGCCGCGCGACGAGCAATTGAGGACAACGGCGGATATCGAAGAAAGGGACCCGTGGGCACGGGTCCCTTTTTCGTGTGCGGAATGCCGGTGCCGACGGGTGCAGTGAAAGTAGTGTCGGACGCAATTTGTTGTGGAGTCCCGGAGAACGTGCAGCTCAGGGCTTTGTGGAGAGAACCAAGCCATAAGTTTCCGGCTTCATCTAGAGGGGTCCGTGTGGTCAACTGATTCCGCAAAGCGCATTCCGAAGCACATACGAGAGAGGCCAGACGTGAACGCCAGTCAGCTGATCGCCGGTTACACCGCTTACACCACCGCCGAGGAGTTCGGCGCCACTGCACAGGGTGACGCCCCGGCGACCACGCCGTCGATCCTCAGCTTCATCGACATCTCGAGCGCCGCGTGCGGTGCCGCCGTCAGCGCCGTCAGCGCCGCGTCCGTGGGCGCCACCGCCCACGTCGGCTGCTGATCCACCCACCCCACTCACACCTCAGGAGAAGTTCCATGAACGCCAGTCAGCTGATCGCCGGTTACACCGCTTACACCACCGCCGAGGAGTTCGGCGCCACTGCACAGGGTGACGCCCCGGCGACCACGCCGCTGACGGTCACCACGGTCTCCTCGCCCGAGTGCACCGCGTTCTCCGTCAGCGCCGCGAGCGGCGTCCTGACCAGCGTGTCCATCACGCACGCGGCGGGCTGCTGATCGACTGGGAACGGGGTGGAGCCGCCGAGGGGCATTCGGCGGCTCCACCCCGCCGGTCCTAGACCGTGTTCTCCGGAGCCGTCGTACTTTCCCTGCGAGAGGATCGCGTGGAAAGTGCGGCGGCTCCGGCGCGTCCGGCCCGGGTACCGGGTCCGCGGCTCCCGGCTCAGCCCAGGCTAGCGCCCCGCCCCTTGGCCTGATCGGCGATCTGCTGCAGCGCCGAGAGATGGCCGGCGAGATTGCTTCGGCCAGTACCGGTCAGCGTCAGCCAGGTGCGGGGGCGTTTGCCCACGTACCCCTTCCGTACCGCGACGTACCCGGCGTCCTCCAGGGCCGTCACGATCTTGCTCAGGGCGGAGTCGGACAGGTCCAGCCCGTCGCGTACCGCCTTGAACTCGGCCTCCGTGCAACTGGACAGGAAGGCGACGACCGCGAGTTTGCTGGGGTGTTGGATGACCGCGTCCAACTGCGGCAGCGGATCTGGTCCGGTCATGCCGCGATGCCGTTCCTCAAGCGCACCAGCTGGAACCAGGCAAGTACCCCCAGACCGATCCCGGCGACCGCCAGGCAGCCCACGACGCCGGCGAACAGCGCCCCGAAGCCGCCGGCGATGAACGGCAGCAGTGCAGGTAGCTGACGCAGCGTCCGCTCCCGCGTGGTGCCCGCAGGAGCGGGCACCACGCCACCGGCACGGACCGTGGAGGCGATGGCGAGAAGGAAGAGAACAAGACAGATGGCGGCTGCGACGAGGAAGGCCGGTTCGTCACGATATTTGTACGCGAGGCCGAAATTGACGAACCCTCCGGCGAGCAGCAGGCCAGCCGCCGGGGGAAGCCAGGAGGGCATCGGGCGGGGGCCGCGAGCGGTGCTACTTGCCGAACCGGCCACTGTGAGAGCCGAGTTCGCCTCATCTGGAGTGGGAAGCTTTTCCATGCTTCCATCCTCGCATGCACTTTCCTGCCAGGCAAGTAGTTTCTCAGACGCGCGGTTTGGCAGTCGGGACGGACGCTCCATAGGCTCGACCGTGATCAACGAGGGCGACGACCACCTGCGCACCGGGCACGTCCCGACGCGGGCGCCCGCACTGCGCGATGGGGGATCTTTCATGAACGGGGACTGGAGCCTCGGGGAACCCGCAGGCGAGCACCCCTCGCCGGCACGGGCCGCGCAAGGCCACCCGCTCTCCAGAACGACGGTCGTTCCCGTGCGGGGGACCCGACGGGGTTTCGACCGAACCTGAAATGCGGTGACACCAGACCGCGATGCCCTCTTTCCGATTGGGCGGAGCGGGCTGTTCGCCCTGTCTGAAATCAGGTACTCGCACTGCGGGGCCCCTCTGAATTGTTCCTCAGATCTTCCTCAATGAACTTGCAGGCGCAGGGGGAACGTAAACAAGATGTGTCGCACACGCCTCGTTGTCGGGTCCGCGGCGACCACCAGCGGACAACTCTTTATGACAACGACACAGACCGGGGGAGAGATTTCGACGTGCCCAGACCACCCGTAATACCTCCAGAAGAGAAGGCGAAGCTCGTCCTGACCGTTCTGTCCGGCGACCTGTCCGTGTCGCAGGCAGCCAGCAGTGTCGGGGTCTCGGAACAGGCGGTCGGCAACTGGAAGCGCCAGTTCATCAGCTCCGGAACCCAGGGACTCGAAGGCGGAGTCAGTCAGAGCAGCGAGCGGGAACGCCGCCTGCTCGCCCAGATCACGGAGCTCAAGACGGCGCTCGGCGAGGTGTACATCCAGCTCAGGGCCAGGCGCAACGCAGTGGACCACCATGCGGTCCCTTCCCGGACCTCGACGCCGTACGGAGCGAATGCGGGCTCAGCGTTTCGAGGTTCTGCCAGATCATCGGCATAGCCCGCAGTACCTATACGCAAAGGCGTCTGACCCACGCCAACAGCACATCAGAACGAAAGTTCTCCACGGGGGACAAGTGAAATCCGATCAGGCAGTACTTGAAATAGAAGGAATCTCGAAGCGTTACGGCAGTCGCGTCGCGCTCGACGAAATGGAATTCAGCGTCGGAGCCGGAGAAATATTCGGCTTCGTCGGCGGAAACGGCGCTGGCAAGACCACGACCATGCGCATCATCATCGGGGTGCTGGAAAAGGACGCCGGAGCCGTCCGATGGAGCGGACGTCCCCTCGACGCAAAGACCCGGACCTCATTCGGTTACATGCCGGAAGAACGCGGTCTCTATCCCAGGATGACCGTCGGCAACCACCTCCAATACCTCGCGCGGCTGCACGGTATGGACCGGCACGCCGCTCGCACGGCCATGCATACCTGGACGGAAAGGCTCGACATCGGGCAGCACCGCGACCGCGCGGTCGACTCCCTCAGCCTCGGAAACCAGCAGCGCGTGCAGCTGGCCGCCGCCCTGGTGCACGACCCTCGGTTCCTGCTCCTCGACGAACCGTTCTCCGGCCTCGACCCACTGGCCGTCGACACCATGAGCAGCGTCCTGCGGAGCAAGGCGGACGAAGGGGTCCCCGTGCTCTTTTCCAGCCATCAGCTCGACCTTGTCGAGCGGCTCTGCGACCGCGTCGGCATCGCGAGCAAGGGGACGATGGTCGCCTGCGGCACAGTGGAGGAACTCCGCGCCGGCGCCGACAACAGCGTCTACATCGAGGTCGACGACGCGCCCGACGACTGGCCCGCCTCCATCCCGGGCGCCGATGACCTACCCGCCCACCGACGGGGCGCGGGAATCGTCCTCGGTCTGCCGCACGGCTTCGACGAGAACCGACTCCTGCACCACGCCATGAGGCTGGGACGTGTCGTGGCCTTCCACCGCCAACGACCGTCCCTCACCGAGCTCTTCCGCTCCGCGGTCACCGACGAACCGCAGGAGGCGGCATGAGCCCGGCACAGAAGACGGCGGGCGCGGCATCCGCGGGCACCGCGGTGCGGCTGGTCACCTGGCGGGAGATCCACGCCCGCGTCGGCACCCGTTCCTTCGTGGTGGGAACCCTGGTGAACATCGGAGTTATCCTCGGGCTCCTCTTCGCCTTCGGCTCCTCGGACAGTGAAGACCAGCCCGTCGTCGTGGTCGCAGGCACGCCGGTGGCGGCCTTCGTAACGGGGACGCCGGGCAGGGAAGCTGCACGGTGGGAAAGCGCTGCGGACGCCGCCGACGCCCGCCGGAAGGTCACGGACAAGGAGGCGGACGCCGCCCTCGTCACCGACGGCGACCGAACTCGGCTGATCCTCCGACACAACAGCCCGCCCGCAGCCCGCGAAGCAGCGGCTGCGGCTGCGGAACGCTGGGCCACATCCCGCGCACTCCACCAGCAGAACGTCGATGAGGCACGGATGCGCGCTCTCGTGGCCGAGGCCCTTCCAGCCGCCGAACTCGTCGGTGACCCGGTGCCCGGCGGAGCAGGGCTCGGCGCGGCACTCGGTGTCGTGACCATCTTGTTCTTCCAGCTCTTCGGTTACGGGATGACGGTCGCCCAGGGCGTAGTCGAGGAGAAGTCGACCCGCGTCGTCGAGGTCCTGCTCGCCACGCTCACCCCCTTCCGCCTCATGACGGGCAAGGTGCTCGGCATCGGCGCGGCGGCGCTCCTCCAGACTGCGCTGTTCGGAGCATCAGTGGTCCTCGCGGTCCGCTTCGGGCACGTCCTGCCCGCCACGTTCCCCGCGACGGCGACGATGGCCGCCGCCGTGGCCTGGTTCGTACTGGGGTTCGCCTTCTTCGCCTTCCTCTTCGCCGCCGCCGGCTCCCTGGTCTCGCGTGCGGAGGAGGTCTCGGGAGCCGTGATGCCGGTTCTGATGGCGACACTGGTGCCCTACGGTGTCGCGGTCGCCGCGGCGATGGACCTGACGGCCCCGTGGGTGGGCGTTGTCCAGTACATACCGCCGTTCTCAATGCTGATCATGCCGTTGCAGGTGAGCGCGCACACCGCCGGGTGGACGGCGAACCTGGCCGCAGCGTCCTTGATGGCCGTTGCGGCGGTCGGCCTGGCGGTCGGTGCGGCCCGCGTCTATGAGCGGTCGATCTTGAGGATGGGATCGGCCATCCGCTGGAGCGTCGCCATGCGCGGCCACCGGGAGCCCGTCGCCGACTGACGCGGTGCCGTACTGCCTCGGGCCGCCGGCCCGAGGCAGTACGGTGTCCCCGCTCGCGCGGGAGACAGGTGACCGTCGGGGCCGAATCCAAAGTACCCCCGGCTAGACGTGACGAAGCCGCCTAAGCGGGCTGCTCGCTGCCGTGCCTGTGCTCTGAACTGCGGTTGCCACTCAATCCGGAGGCGAACTCCTCCGATGCTGTGGTTGCCTTTGCCCCAAAGCGTCGTCACCCCTGGCCCCTGAGCATGTCGAGGAGGTCCATGAGGTCCAGGCCGTACTCGCCGATCTGCACGGCACCGACGCAGGGACACACCGATGACGGACAGAAGGGCCGGATTCACAGCCTGTCTATCAACGGCAGGCGTTCGCGGGAGCGCTGGTCCATCAGCGCCCAGTTCTTCCTCGATGCCGCCACCCCTTGCCTGGCCGATTCGCTCGTACAGGCCCCCACGGCCGAACCCAACACCCCGGTGCGCACCACCCCGTACCCCCAGCGCCCGGACGTGAAGGACGACTTCTGGAGCGCGACCGCTCCCGTCCCGTCGGGCAGTCCTACCCCCTGAGGACCACCGGCCGCACCCCGTAGCAGGCAGCTCGTCGGACGCGGACTTGAACACCTGGCCGACTACGTCCGACCAAGCTCAGCCAGCCCTTCACCCGTTGGTCGAGCGTGGTGACGGCCGGGACCAGCGGGCCGCTCCTGACGTCGGTCCAGGGCCATCGTTTCGCAGTAGCCGAGGGCAGTTGCCGTGCAGTGGGGCGGTTCGTGTCGTGGCTGAACTCGAGTCGGACAGTCCAGTTCAAGATCAAGCCGTTGAGCTGGTGTGATCGGGGTGTCGCTCCATGACGGCCCGTCGTCCCATGTGACGGTCAGCGTGCCTCTCTTCCCCGCGACTGGCTGGATCGATGATCAGCGGGCGCGTCTGGAGAAGGGGCGGCGAGCGTTTGCCAGCTGACCGTCCCGACGTCGTCGGTCTCGGCTCGATGTCAGCTGGCGGCTTGCTGGTCGGCGCGTGCGCGAGTGGTGGCTAGTCGGTAGGAGTCGGTGTCGTCGACGCCCGGGAGAACAAAGCTTGGCGGCCTGGCTCAGGGTGCGCCGCGGGATCTTCCGGAACGGAAAGCCGCAGGTTGGACGGCCCACACGGGCGTTCCCAGGGGGCAGTGCCGCGCGCCACTCCTGCCCAGCCCTGCCGAGGAGATAGTTCTAGGGCGTGATCCTCAACTACGGTTCTTACCTGCGACGGGTGCTGACCACTCGCTACGGCTCCTCAGACGACGACTGGCCTCCAAGCGCGAAGAACGTTGTCCCGCTCTTCTCCGCCATCATCGACGTAGTGGACCTGGACCAAGCTGTAGAGCTCTTCGAAGCCGGCATCCGAGCCTGCCGGCGGGAGACCAGTGCGCCCACGGGCGGACGGCGCGACTGGGCGGGATACTTGTCACTTGAACTCCCTGAGCAGAAGTCCCCGCCCTTTGCCGAGATGGCCGCGTGGGGAACGTTCCTCACGATCCAGAGCATCGTGCAGCAGGACGCTGCTGCCGACTTCGAGACATACGTGGAAGCCGCTCTTGAGGCGTGCAAGCGGGACACCGATCGACCCAGGCGCGAGCCCGTCACCGCTGCGGCCATGCAGCCGTGAGTCGATAGCTGGTCCGGGAGCAGCAGGCGCAGGCTGTACCGGGGAGGTCCGCCTTGCTGTAGAAGCAGCAGCGGTGTGCCGCCCCGGTCGTGCGAATGCTGCGCTGCACGCGGCAAATGTCGGACGGCTCCTACCACTGCAGCTACGCCCCCACCTGGGTCGGTGCCAAGCTCCGCTGGAGTCTTACCGAGGTCGGGGCCGAGCGCCAGGCGCTTCCAGGGCTGGCCGAGGACTGCCCCACGACTCAGTCGTCTACGAGAGCGCCCAATGACCCCCTCGGAACAGCCCGAGGCCCGGCTACGCCGTAGCCGGGCCTGCACGAAAAGAAGGATCCCCCATGGTTTGTCGCGCCTGTCGCCACGCCATCCTCGGCGACGAGGTCGTCGCCTACATCCACCGCGAGGTCGACGCCTCGCCGCCGCCTGACGCGGCACTGATCGAGGCACTGAGGCCGATCCTTACCAACCCCGCGTTTCCCGACAGGGGGCCGAGGTGCACCGGGCCGAACGGTCGGGAATGCATTGCCCCCACTGGTAGCTGACGTCCGCCCAAGCCAGTTCGAACTGCTACGTGCCCCGCGTCGAGCGCGGCCCGTCTGCCCTTCGGAGATCGTCTACGGAAGCCCCTCAGTGATCCGGATGGACAGCCTGCACGCCCGTGCCGTCATATACCTCAGGTTCCAGGGTGAGCAGGTAGCGGCCAGCGGGGAAGTCTGCCGACGGCCGGGCCGCGTGGATGGCGTGGGCGGTGGCCCAGGGGTATCCGGCGTGCAGAAGCTCGGTGGCGCACAGCGCGGCGGCGGTGTCGAAGGGCTCAATCTCGATGAACCGCAGCCCGTTGATGTAGGCGAGCAGGCCGGGCGCTCTGGTATCACCCGCGGTCAGGGACAGCACCGGCGCGTAGAGGGTGCCCAGGCCGCCGGAGGCTTGGACGTAGAACGCGGCGACGGCCTCGTTGTACGGGTCCTTGGGGTCGTGAAGGGCGGTAGCGGTCGTGTGGTCCAGGACGACCGCTACCGGCCCCACTACGCGGCCGCCGAGTCCTGGCCAGCGCCGAGGCGCTCCAGAAGTGCACGTGCCTTCGCCTCGGCCTCCTCGCTCGGCACGGTGCCCAGCATAGAGGCGAGCTCGGCACGGGCTTGCTCAGCCCGCTCCGCGTACTCGGCCTGGGTCGGCCGGCCCTCAGCGAGCTCCTCGACGAGCTGCCGGATTGTCGTGCCTTGCTCGGTCGCAAGCGCGGCCAGGCGGTCGCGGGCGGCCGTGCTCACCTTGATGCTCGTTTCGTCTGCCATACGTCGACTCTACTGCGAGTAGAGGGCCTGTGGGGAAGTTCCGGCGCACCGTGCCCGTCCGCAGGCTCGCCCAGCAGGGCGACCATGAGCCGCCCGAGCTCAAGCAGGGCCCAGCTGACCGCGGAACCGGACGCGTGGATGAAGACGCTGGCCCGGATCCCGCTGCGGCCGCAGGAGTGCGCGTCCGCCGCCAATCTTGATCGTCGGCGCACGCCCCGCGGGCGGCCATCGGAGCGGGGCCGTACGGAGGAGCGGCGCCATGCCCTGCCTTTCGGATCATGCCAGCCCGGCGACCCCTAAGGGCTGTCGTCAAAAAAGTGGTCTCGGCTTGCGGATCATGGTGTGCGCCACCGCGCTCTGCCCTGCGGTTGCCACTCCGCCTCAGTCTTTCTCCGGCGCAGCGCCGTACTTGGCCGCCCAGCCGTCCAGCAGGCGCTGGTACGCCTGGCGTCGGGGCGGCCGCGGCTCAGAGCGGCCGGCCTCCCAGTTCTTCACGGACTGCGTCGTGGTTTGCAGCGCCTGTGCGAGGCGGGCTTGGGTGATCCCGGCCGCCTCGCGGAGTCGGGCCCGCTCTGCCGGTGGCGGCATCTCGGGCTCCCCCGCGAGCAGTGCATCCACGGCTTCGAACAGTTCCTCTTCGGTGGGCATAGGTCACCTCCAAGCCCCCATCCTAGCATTCTTTACCTACAGATTTGGCATTTACTTATCCTTAGATTTACCCTTAGTTTTGAGCTGAGGTGGAGGAGGACTGCGGGTGTCAGAGCAGCGCGTGGTGCCGGAGGTTCTGTCGGACGGGGAGGCAGGCCGGGTCCTGACCGATGTCCTGCTGCCGACGTGGACGGCGGGGGCCGTCCCCCAAGGCCGTCCCGTCGTGGTCCTCGTGGCCGGACAGCCCGGCGCCGGCAAGACGGCCATCGCCGATCTCGTCCAAGCAGCCCTGGATCGCCGAGGATCAGCTGTCCGGATCGGACGGGATCTCTATAGGAGCGCCCACCACAGCTACGCGAAGCTGTTGGCCGCCGACGTCCGCACCGCCGGCGCGAAGGTACGCCCGGACACGGCCCGCTGGCAGGCCGCCATCGAGGCTCACGTCCGCGCCCACTCCCTCGACGCGGTCGTCGAGTCTGCTCTCGCCGATCCCGACGAGCTCCGCACCTCCGTGTCCGCCTTCCGAAGGTCCGGACACCGCATCGAAATCGTGGCGGTCGCGACGGCCGAAGCGCTGAGCCAGCTCGGTGTCCTCGACCGCTTTCTGTCCGAGGCTCTCCACGCTGGAGGCCGGTACGTGGCATGGGAGAACCATGACCACTGCGCCCGGCAGTTGCTCCGCACCCTGGCTGTCGCCGAAGACGAGCAGCTCGCCGAGCGCCTCACGGTTGTGCGGCGCGACGGCACGATGCTCTATGACAACGAACTGGCCAACGGCACTTGGCGGCGCAGACCTGCGGCGTGC
Source organism: Streptomyces sp. NBC_00667 (assembly GCF_036226825.1). Classification (NCBI taxonomy): domain Bacteria; kingdom Bacillati; phylum Actinomycetota; class Actinomycetes; order Kitasatosporales; family Streptomycetaceae; genus Streptomyces; species Streptomyces sp. NBC_00667. The sequence goes on along the minus strand of NZ_CP109023.1, from coordinate 138,711 downwards.
AAGGCGGTCGCGCGCGAGCGGGCGCGCCCGTGGAGCGCACGGGAGACCGCCAGTTTCCGTACGGCTCTTACCCAAGCCGACCAGCGGCTCCACCGCGACTTGGACTGCGAGGACCGGCGCCTGGCCGTCCAGCGCGACGCCGAACGGGCTGCCGCGCTCGCCGAGCCGGTACGCCGTATTGCCCAGGCTCGGCGTAGTGCCCCGGGCGTGGACTACTACCAGCTGTCCCGCGACGAGCACCGATGGATCTTCGAAGAGCTGATCGTCCCGTCGTACCTGGGCGGCGTCGTTCCCCGTGAGGCTCCCTGCGCGGTGTATGTGCTGGGCCAGCCGGGAGCGGGCAAGTCGGCGACGGCCAGGATGGTCCGTGGGGCCATGCGCCAGGGCACGACCCACCTGGTGGGCGATGACTTCAAGGTGTCCCACCCGGACTACCTGCGCCTGCTGCAAGAGGACCCGCGCAACGCCGGAGCCGCGATCCGCGCCGATTACCGAGCCTGGTTCGCCGAAGCCGAGGAGTACGTCCGCCGACACCGCGGGGACGTCCTTGTCGAAGGTGCCCCCGGCAACGTCACGGAGTTCCTCATCAGTGCGGAGCCATTCCACCGCGCCGGCTACCCGGTCGAACTCGTGGTGCTGGCCGTCCGGGAAGCCGACAGCCGCCTCGCCACCGCCCTGCGCTACGCCCGCGCTCAGAAGCTCGGCATCAACGGACGTTTCACCTCCCGCTCCGGACACAACCGGTGCTTCCACGCTCTCGCCGACATCGCAAGCCTCACCTCAAGCCACCCGGCGATTTCCGCAGTGACCTTGATCCGCCGCGACGGCCAGGCCCTGCTGCGGGCTGAGCACGGCGGCACAGACCTGGCCCAAGCACTCGCCGCGGAGCGGACCCGCCCGTACACCGAAGCTGAGGCCGCAGCGTTCCTTGCGCAGTACCAGGTACTTCGCAAGGCATTGCCACGGCACCGTCGGGAGCTGGACGAGATCGCGGGCCTTGCCCGGCCGCTGATGCCGACCTGGATGCAGCCGGCGCGGATCGGACGCCCCCGGACCGTGGTGTGGCCGCTGCCGTTGCCCGCCGGACGCTACAACTGGTCGGTGAGCCCCCTCAGTCGGGCCGCGTAGTCGGCGGCGACGCGGGCGGCATCGCCAGGGCCTGCGGTGTCCAGGCGCGTCTGGTCGCCGATCGCGGCCTGCCTGGCCGCCTTCAACTGCTCGATGCGTTCCTCGTCGGGCACGGGCGCCCGGCGCTCGTCGAGGATGCGGGCGTTGTAGAAGGCGATGACCTCCCGCACGGCGTCGCGCGCGAGCTGATCCTCGTCGCCGTCCAGGGGTTCGAAGCTGGCAGTGTTCCGGTCTGACACGGGGCACCCTTTCATCTGGGCAGTAAAAGGATCATTCTCCTCCGCCGTCCGTCGCCGCGTCAGCGTTCGCATGACAGCACCCGCCCCCGGGGGCAGCATGCCCGCGGCGACCTCGTCGGGGGCAACCGACGCGCCGCCCCGCTCGGCCAGGCCGCGCCAGAGGGCGGCCCCTCGGCGAATTCCGTGCCGGCTCGGACCTGGCCTCGAGACCTGCATGAACTCGTGTCTGCGGACTGCCCGGACGACAGACTGCAAAAAATCTTGGAATGGGATGACAGATGAGGCCGTGCCGCGGCGTCTCTCTATCAGGACCAGCTTCCTCGGTCTGTCGGACTCGGTCCCTCACTGGGCCGAGGGTCCGAGACGCCCTATCGGTAAAGGAGCCGTCGATGCCGATCGGCGACCCCTTCTATCCGTGCTGCACTGGCGCGGCGCCCGCCCAGGTGACTGTGCTGGCGCCGCGTCGAGCAGCAGGGGGGCAGGTGGGTGCCACTCCCGCCTGCTCGCACCAGCACCACTACGTGCCCTTCCAGCTGTCGTGCGGCCTCGCCTCCGCCTATCAGCCCCGGACGGCCACGGCGCAGGAATTCGAGAAAGAGTTCGTTGACTTTCTCGAGATGAACGTGGAGCGGCTGTTCCGAATTGCCTTCCGGCAAGAGAAGAACTATCACCGGTCGCAGGACGCCCTCCAGCTGGCCACAGAAAAATTGTGGCTCAACTGGAAGCGCATTCGGTGCACGGTCGAGAACACGTCGCGATACGCGAGTTCCTGCGTAATCAGAAGTTACTACGACCTCCTGAGAAGAGAAAGGAGTGAAAATGGAAAATCAGTCAAGTTACGGCTAGAGCGTGAGGTGCTGGATCGGGAATATCTCAAAGTTGTGCAGAGGATGCACCTGGCGGGAATCTTGAAGATCCTGCCGGCTAGGCAGCGGGATATCGTCACGATGCGGTACTTCGAAGAGATGCAAGTCGCGGACATCGCGGCAGAACTGAATATATCCGTGAGTACCGTCGGTCGAGAAGAGAAGAAGGCGATGGCCCTTCTCAGAGAAGCCGAGAAGCAGGAATAGGGAGGGAGGCGGCCATGGACGTTGAACAACGTCTTGAGGCGGCCGTAGATCCCCGATCCGGCGAACGGTTCGACGCGGGAGCGTTCCTGGCGCGGGTCCTGCCCGCGCTCGGAATCGCTTACCGCCCGGATGTCAGCGCGGTCGGCCCCCACGGGGCCGACCCATGGCACGGCGGAGATGAGGGGGATGCCCAGGAGTCGTTTGACCTGCCCAGCAGGGAGGAGCTCCTGGACGAGCTGCACGGGCTCATCCGTGTGGCTAAGGGCGAGGAGACGGGAGGCGTCTACAGGAGAATCGCAGAGATCATCGAGGTCGTCGACGAAGAGGAAGCGGCACACGCGTGGTGGCTCCACGCAGCACAGGCCGGCGACAAAGTGGCGGTCGCAAAAGTCGTAGACCTTTCACTGAACGAAAATGAAGAGCGGCCCAGCGCCCTTCAAGAGGTTGAGTCCCTCTCGCAGCGAATGCACCTGATCGAACAGTCGAGGGACTGGAAGCAGCATCAAGCAACTTCTCGCGAAGTCGGCAACCCGCCGATGTGTCGCGTACCCGGCCGGGCGTATCGCCCGGCATGACCAGAAAGGAAACCGATGATATGTGCCATCAGTCTGAGTGGAGATTGCAGGCCTGAGCTGTGCCGGATGATAGCCCGGAAGGAGGTGGAGTAGAGCGAGCTGGATCCGCTGGTGCGAAAGGGAGGTTAATGGTCCCTCGGGGGAGAGACCGTAACCGTCCCGTTCGTTAGCGAGATCTGACCTCAACTCCGCAGGAGCCTGGTCCCACCACTTGGTGGGACCAGGCTCTTCACACTTATTTTCCCCAACACTGACCGATTCGCGCCCCTCAGGCCGTCTCCTCGACAAACACCTGAGGAGGAGCGGTGAAACCCCAGCACCCAGACGCCGAAACGCCCCACCCGGGGCCACGCGCGCCGAAACGGGCCGACCAGGCCCACCGCACGCTCAGCGCCGAAGAGCACCAGCAGATCTTCGACGAGGACATTGTCCCGGCCTTCCTTACCGGCATCACCTCCCACCAGCGCCCCGTCGTCGTATACGTCCTCGGCCAGCCCGGGTCCGGCAAGTCCCGCACCGCGGACCAGCTCCAACGCGCGCTGTGCGGCCGCGGCGCCATCCGCATCTGCGGCGACGCCTTCAAGGCGATGCACCCCGACTACCACCGCCTTCTTCGCTCGCATCCCCGGACGGCCGGAAGCGAGATCCGCAGTGACTACCGCCTCTGGTGCACAAAGGCCGAGGCCTACGTACGGGCTCGCCACGGCGACCTCATCATCGAGGCCGCCCCCGCTGATGCCGACGACTTCTGGGCCAGCGCCCTGCCCTTTATCGAGGCCGGCTACCGGATCGAGATCGTCGTCCTGGCCGTACGGGCCGCCGACAGCCGACAAGGCACCGCCCACCGCTACATGCTGCTCCAGCAGCACGGGCTGCCCGCCCGTTTCACCTCTGTCGACGGTCACGATGCCTGCTACAGCGCGCTGCCCTCCGTGATCGCCAGTACCCTCGCACACCCGTGCGTTTCCAGTGTCCTGGTGACCCGGCGCGGCCTCACACCGCTCCACCGAGCCGAAGTCTCCAGCGGCCGCGAGACAAAGCAAGCAGTCTTCAACGCGCTGATCACGGAACAGACTCGCCCCTACACGCCGGCCGAGGCCGCCACGTTCCTCACTGTCCAGGACATGCTGGCCCGCGCGCTGCCCGAGCACCAGGCCGAGCTGGCGGCGATCACAGCACTGGCCACACCGCTGATGCAGACCTTCACCGCGCGCGCCATGCTCCCAGCACCGCGACTCTCATACGACGCCACGCCCCCGGCCCACAGCACCGAGTGTGGTTAGGGCAACGTCAGGTCCCGATAGCGGGCCGCGTACGCGGCGAGTATCCCCGCCACCTCCTCTGCCGTGGCCTCGCCCAGCGCACGCTGATCCTCCACGCACCCCCGGCGAGCCTCCAGCAGCGCCTCAAGGAGTACCTGGTCCGGCTCTGCAGCCCGGCGTTGCTTCATGATCTGCTCGGAGTACCAGGCGATCACAAGCCGAATCGACTCCTCCGCCGCCATGTGGCCGATCTCCGGGGCAGGAGTGCACGCGGGAGGCTGCGTAGGGCGCGGAAGTTCGTCGGGCACAGCAGGTCGGCCTTTCAGTCGGACAGTCCCGCCATTGTTCAGCGCCCAGCGCTCAGGGCCAAGGAACCGCACACCATGCGCACCGAGTTGTCGGCAGCAGCATCCACCTAGGCACATGAACCCCGTCGGGCTTCACCAAAGCACCGCGATCCGGAGGATGCCGGCTGTCCTTCCCGGCCTCGCACGAGAGCCGGGCGATCCGCGAGATGCTTTCCCCAAGCGGACTGGTGTGCACGTAGGTTGAACACAGTTGATCAACGAGGTCGGGGGCGTTGTGGCAGGCAGGGATCTCAGGGCGCTGTTCAGCACGAACGACCGCACGGTGGCAACGGCGGAGGCGTTCACAAACCGTCAGACTCAGTGGGAGCTGGTCGCGGCCGCGCTGGCCGAGCACCTGCGACATGTCGCGGATCCTGACTTCGACGTCGAGGACCTGGAACTGCCACGAAACAACGTCATCGTGTTCCACGGGGTCGGCGGAATCGGCAAGACGACCCTGTCGAGGAAGCTGGAGACCGCGCTCGCCGGCACCGACCAGCGCCCGGCGCAGTGGGGCGAGCCCGCCTGGTCTGGTGAACGCATCCTGCCCGTACGCGTCGACCTTTCCCGCTCGGCCGGCTTCTCGTTCGAGGACCTGGTGCTCACCATCCGCGCCGCGCTCGCCGAACTGGGCCGCCCCCTGCCCGCCTTCGACATCGCGCTGCGCCGCTACTGGGAGGCGCAGCACCCCGGCGAGAGCCTGGAGGAGTACCTGAGCCGCGGCGGTCTTGCGGCGAGGTTCGGCAAGGCGATGCCGCAGCAGATGCAGTCCGCGCTCTCCGACGTCGCCCAGGCTCTGCTGCTGCCCGGTACCGTCGGCTCCGCAATCGGTGCGGTTACCGGCTCTCTGGTGCGGGCGTTGCGCGAACGCCGCCAGACAGTCCGGGCACTGGCCGGTTGCGCACGGTTGCAGGACCTGCTGGAGGCCGAGCCGGACCTAAATGCCCTGTCTTTCTACCCGCACCTCCTCGCGTGGGAGCTCGCACAGCTGCCCGCGGACAAGAAGACGGTGCCGGTCGTCCTGCTCGACACCTTCGAGGACGTCGGCGACCGCACCCACCGCGACCTGGAACGCCTGATCCAGCGACTGGTGTGGCTCATGCCCAACGTGTTCTTCATCGTCACCGGCCGCTCGCGCCTCCAGTGGGCCGACCCGGGTCTCCAAGGGCAGCTGGACTACACCGGCCCCACCGCCTGGCCCGGCCTGGCTCTATCCGCAGCCGTCCCGGCCGCCCGCGCCGCCCGACCGCCGCACGACTACGGGCGGCAGGTCCTCGTCGGCGACTTCTCCCCCGAGGACTGCGACGACCACCTCGCCCGTCGGCTCACGCGCGACGGCGCACCGCTCATCAGTGAGGCGATCCGGCAGGTCATCACCAACCGCTCGCACGGACTGCCGCTCTACCTCGATCTGTCGGTGATGCGATTCCTGGAGATCCGCCGCACCGGCCATACCCCGCAGCCCACCGACTTCGACCACGACTTCCCGGCGTTGATCGCCCGCACCCTGTCCGACCTCACCCCTGATGAACGGCACGTCCTGCGCTCGGTCGCCCTCTTGGACGCCTTCGACCTGCCCCTGGCCACCGCGGCCGCCGGTCTCCAGCACGAGGCGCCGGCACTACGGCTGATCGAGCGGCCCTTCGTCCGCGAGAACGTCTTCGGGCTGTGGCCCTATCACCTGCACGGGCTGATCCGCTCCACCGTCCGCGGCGCCGACGACCAGGCAGACGACCGCTGGTCGGCACGCGACTGGGAGCAGGCAGCCAAGCGTGCGCTGGCGGCCCTGGGCGAGCAGTGCAGTGCGCGCACCGGCCGGGACCGGAGGCGGCTGGTCGGCTGCCTACGCCAGGGCCTCGCTCTGGCCCGGGACTTCCAGCTCGACCTGGGCTGGCTTGCCGAGGCAGCCTGGGCCTACGTCAGCGACTCGGTGTGGGAGCCGCTCGCCCCACCTCTTCGAAACGACGGCACCGGGGAGGACAGTATGGCGACGGCGGCCGACGCCCTCGTCGAGCTCCTGGCCACCCTCGCCCGCCGCCAGCACGAACACCGCTCCATCACCGCCTCCCGCCTCGCCGCCGTCACACGAACCCACCTGCTGCCCGCCGACCTGCACGAGATGACCGTCTACTACCTCGCCAAGGCACAGCGCGACCTCGGCGACAGCACAGGCTCGCGTGCCGGGATGCAGCTCGTCGCCGACGGCCAAGGCCGCCTAGCCCCTGCAGCCCGGCGGGGCCTGGCTCACCTCGCCCGCCTCGCGGGAGACTTCCCCACCGCGTACGCCGTGGCGCAGACCCTCGGCTGGGACGGCCGTCAGCACCGCATCGAGGGCGACATCCTGTGGCCGCACGGCGACATGACGCGTGCAGCCACCGCCTACGCCAGCGCCCGCGAGCAAGCCGAGCAGCACGGCATCGCCGGCGAGCGAGCCACCAGCCAGGCCCAGCGCGCTTTGGTGCTCTCCTTCACCGATCTCGATGCCGCCGACGACGAACTGCACCTCGCCGAACAGCTCCTTACCGGCCTCGATCTCCGTGCCACCACCCTTACGGTGAGGATTGCCGCGCTCGTCCGCGACGCCGGTGCCATGCCCGACCTCGAAGCTGCCCGCGCCCTGCGTGCCGAGATCCGTGAAACCGGTATCACCGCTGCCGCAGTCGCCCTCGAACTCGCCCTCGCGTTCCACCACGCCGTTCAAGGCGACCACGACAAGGTCCGTGCCGTCATCGACCGGATCCGCGAACTCGCCCAGACCGGCGACTACGCCTACTGCACCGACCTCGCCCACTTCATGGCCGGTCTTCCCCTGCAAGATTCCTCGCCCACTGTCTGGCTCGACGGCCCGGACGTCGTTCGTGCTCGCTGGCACCACCTGGTAGAGAGCCGCCGCGCCCGGATAGGGCAGAGCGAATGAGGAACCAGGACGAAGCTCAGGAGTTCCGCCGTCGTTTCGAGGAGGGAATGGAGGCCCGGCGCAAGGCTCATCTTGAGGAGCTGAAGCGCGAGCAGGCTGAGCGGGCGGCACAGCAGCGAAAGCGTCAGCGTGCTGACGCCTGGGCATCCTGCGTAAGCGTCCTCGCGGTGCTCGGTCTCATCGTGGGTGGCGCCTGGTGGGGCCTGTCGAGCGTGGCTTCCTGGTGGCAGGCCGACGCGGCAGCAGCAAGAGCCGCACGTGAGCAGGCAGACGTCCCAGCCCCGGGACTGCCGGCACCCAACTGGCACCTGTCACACCCGGGCGATGACGTCGCGAAGAAGACAACGACACTGTGGACCGACATGCACGAGACGGCCAGGCTTTCGCTGCTGCAGCACGAGTCCGCAGAAGACACCCGCAGCACACGCGTCGACGAACTGGACGACTACAAAGGCCTCAGCTCAAACGATGTCGAGCTGACCATCCAGCACGGTCCAGAACACGGCACTCTCACGGTGCAGGACGGCACTGGACTGTACACACCGACCACCGGGTTTCGAGGGTTCGACACCGTCGACTACACGATCAAGCTCCGTGACAAGCCCGAGCTACGCAGGGTGCGGTTCACCGTTGAAGTCGGGCTCAGCTTCGGAGCGCGGTACGACGAGGAACACAAATACGAAAACTGTGCTGCCGCGCGGGCAGCCGGCGTAGCCCCTATCTACCAGGGGCAGGACGGGTACGGACGCCACCTCGACGCCGACCGAGACGGTGTCGCCTGCGAATAACTGCCCGCCCGCTTGCAGCCGCAGTGGTTCCACAACCAATACCCTGGTTCGGTGACACAAGGTGATCCCTGGTGCCGCACCACCCCGGCTGCCTTGCCCGACCGAACCGAAGATCACGTCATTACCCCGGGGCGGACAGTTTGTCGAGCCCCTACTTGCCGCGAGCAAAGTCGATTTGGGACTGCACCTCGTAGTCGACCTGGAACACCGCGTTCGTGATCTTCTCCTCCAGAGGCTCGAAGGAGTCTTCGATTACGGCGTACTCGCTGACCAGGGCGTGCTTGTCCTCGATGGACTCCAGAGCGGCTATCCGGGTTCGCCACTGCTCTAGCTCCGCCTTGGAGTGCGGATATCTTCGCCCTCGGACCTGTTCGAGCGTCGGGTTCGTAGCGAGGTTCGCCTGAACGAGACGCAGGGCGTCCCCGCGCACTAGCGACCGGCCGACGAGGTTGTCCTCGATGAACTCCAAGCCGTCGACCATTCGGTCCAGCCGAGCCCCGAGGTATGCAGCGAGGGCACTTCGTACTTGCGGGAGGTCGAGTCCCACCTCTCGGCGTAGCTGCGCTGCGATCTTCTTCGGGAGGTCTGCCGCCTCGCTGAAACCTGGCCTCCTACCTTCGGTGAACCGACAGATCTCCGAACCGAGGTCGGCTGGGTAAGTGATGATCATCTGCCGGTACGACTCCAGCACTGTGCATGCGGAGTCGAAGTAGATCAGGGTGGCCGGCCTGATGATCTCAGGCCTCTGCTTGTCGCGGTGATACATCTCGTTGCGGTACTTGTGCAGCTTTTTCAGGACGGGACCGAGTGCCTCGTCAAGCAGATTGCGGCGTACCAGCAGACCAACCTTCGCGTCGAAGTTGCGGTCGAGGCCCTTCAGCTCGGCCTCGTCTACAATCTGCGCCTCGATGGAGGCGACCTCTTCGGCGTCGACCGGTATTCCCCAGGCCGCGTTCTGCTGGTAGGCCAACAGCAACCTCTTGAGCATGCGCTGGTGCTGAAGTTCCGTCTAAACGGTTCGGTGGAGGATCAGCTCCGTCACGCTGTCGATGAGTAGGTAAGCCAACCGCAGGTTGGGCACACGCCCCTTCTCGATCATCCCCTTGGCCTCTTCGAGCTGCACGACGATCAGCTCCAGCCGCTCCATGTCGATCCTCCGTCGCGTCAGCCGGTCTGCTGCTCCACATGCTCTCTGGATGGGCGGCCTCCTACACCCGGTTTCTCGTACGACCCGTGTGGGCCCGGCTGACCCCGGACGGGGGAAGCGGCGATGCCCCAGACTGCCTCCGCGAGCACGAAACCGGCTCCGAAGCTGACGAATACGGGACCTACAGGCACTTGTCCGGGCCGCAGATGGAACAGCTGCAGGGCCCCGGTCGCCGTCGCGTCCATCAGGCCGCCGAGTCTGGGCGACAGGGCCCCCTACCAACAACGGCCGTACCGCCGGCGCCTGGCGCTCGAGTCACAGCCGGTTCGTCGCCGAGTTCGGCCGCCGGGGAGCGGCGAAGGCCCACTGCGCCAACACCTACGTCACGCAAGGGCGCGCGACGGGAGCCAGGAGGGAAAGACCAAGGCCCGACACCCGATGAGACGTGATGTAGATCACTCGACGCCCGTACTGTCCTGGGCCCGGTTTCGAGGGCGAAGGCGTGAAGCCGGGATGTGCCGGCACCGTAGAACGGATCACGACCATGAACCCCCTGTTCCTGGCCCTGCTCGGCATCGTCGTCCTGGCAGGCCTCGCCGGGTACGCCCTGTACCGCGCGGCCACCCCGGACGTGCCCACCGTACTCACGACGGCTGCACGCGCGCTTCCCGTGCTCGTCCTGGGTGCCATGGCGCTCGTGCTGGTCGACCCGGCCAACATACCGAGCGTCCTGCGGGCCGTGATGCCGAAGTAGCGGCCCCTCAGGCGGGGCGGCTGATATGCAAGCCGCCCTGTCCGCGCCCAGGCATTCGCATATTGATTCACCCGCAGGTGGCCATCCCCCTTCGACGGGTCCGGCCCCGGCCCTGCAGCAGGCCGGGGGCGTTGTCAGTGCCGCCTGCTATCTCCTGTCCGTCGGATTGGACGCCATATGCGGCGCATCGCACAGGAGATGCGATTTTTATGCCATTCATTGCCCTTCACCCCGAGGCGGGTCGCGTCGACGCCACCCAGCCCGACCTCGGGGCCGGCCTGGACTGGTCCCAGGTCTACAAGGTCACGCCCCGCGTCGCCCTCACCTGCCCTGAGTGCTCGTGGGGTGTGCACGCCAAGCACTCGCCGAACCGTGTGCGGTTCTTCTGCCACGACGCCGGGCGGCCGCCGGAGTGCTCTCTGGCGAATGAGTCCTGGGAGCACCACATGCTCAAACTCGTGATGGCCAGCGCCAACCGCGACGCCGGAATGTTCGCCGAGCTGGAGGTAGCTGCCGAGGACGGCTCCTGGCGGGCCGACGTACTGGCGACCTCGCCCGACGGTACGCAGCGGATCGCGTGGGAGGCGCAGCTCTCCCCGATCACGGTGGAGGACATCAAGGCGCGCACCGACCGGTACGCCGCCGAGGGGATCGCCGTGTGTTGGGTCTCGCCCCACAAGCGGCCGTCGGTGTGGATCGGGGCCGTGCCGTCCATCCGTGTACGGGTGCCTGAAGGGGACGACGAGTCCTGGGTGGTGGACGACGAGCTGGGGGGCTTCGGCTCGGGCAGCTGGTTCTTCCAGGAGGCCGAGCTCTCCCAGTTCGTGAAGTGGGTGGTGCGCGGACAGCTGCGTCCCTGCCGGAGCCTGGCCCCCAACCGCGATGTGACACGGATCATCGGCGAAGAGCACCGCTGGTTCAGGCGCACGCTGTGGTGGACCTCCCGCCAGTCCGCCGAGGCCCAGAACGCGTGGGAGGAGGAACGGATCCGGCGTGCCGAGGCGACACGGCGGCGCGAGGAGGCCGAGCGGCAGCGCGAAGTCCAGAGGTTGGAGCGGAAGTCCGCGGCCCAGGCACGGCGCGATGCTTGGTTGGCAACGCCAGCGGGCCAGCTGGCCCAGCAACGGCGCCGGGAGCTGCAGAGGCTGAAGGATGCGCAGGAGGTCGAGCAGAGAGCGGCCGCCCGTCGGCTCCAGGCGCAGCGCGACGAGGAGCGGGCCCGGCATCGGGCAGAGCTCCGGGAACGGCGTGCCAGGGAGTTCGCGCTGGCGCAGGAGCGTGAGGCGGAGCGGCAGGCACCCGGCAAGAACTGGAGCGGCGTGCCCCGGCCACGGCGGAAGCGTGGTGGGGTCAGCTGTCCCGAGCGCAGGTGAAGGAGCTGTTCACGGCCGTCTTCGACGCGGCCTGGCAGCAGGACGGGATCCGGGTGCGGATCCCCGAGCGCGGCGGTGTCGCGGCGAGCTTCGCCTACGGCGTCCCGGTGCACGCCTTCAACCGCCTGTACGGGATCGTGCGGCCATGCCCGGAGTTGGTTCCCCTCTCCCCGCAGCTGGCCTACCACCAGGTCTTCGCCCGCAATGCGAAGGAGGTCCAGGCCTTGGAGACGGGTGGTCTGCGCACCAGCCGGCTCACTCACTTCGATCTCGCCAACCACGAGCAGATGGCACTGTGCTGAGTGAGGCGGCTACCCGTCCGCGCTGCGCGGACCGGGCTCAGACAGCCGTCCCCCGGGAGACTCCGCCGCCTGCGTCTAGAGAGTGGGTACCGGGGTGGCAACGGGCGCGAGCTGCTCGTTATCCACCCCGGCCGTTCCTGTCAGCGGCGGTGCGTGTGTCCTCGTGTCCGCTCCTGTGTCCCGATTTGCGCTTTCGTGAAGCCGCAGACCAGGGGGCCTTTTGTGGCGAACAGGTGAGGGGTCAGCCGTCCCACGGAGACTCGGGATCGGCTGCCGCGGCTACTTGCGTGTGCGGAGGTTCGCCCAGGAGCCGCCGAGGGCGGTCACCGCACCCCCGATGGTGCCGACGGCGGTTGCCGCCTCGGGGTTGTGCGTCAGCGCCAAGACGACCACCGCCACGATGGAGGCGAGAGCGGTGAGAGCGATCACCCACGCCAGCGGGTTGGAGCTCGGCAAGTCGTTTGGGGTACGGTCAATGGTCGTCAAGGGTTCCGGTCTCCTCACAGTGAGCGGGGACCCGACAGCAGGCGAGTGGGAGATCCCAGCGGAGCTAGGCCGGCAAGCATCGGCTCCGCAAAGGTGGTCTCCCTTCGTCTTTCTGAAGGGCCTTCAGTGCCCAACCACGTTACTGGTGTCTCCGGGGTGTCCTGGGCCTGCGTCGGGGCGTACGGCGCCTCCGCACAGTCCGCCAGGGGCACTTTTCCCCGTCCGCCTACCACGAGGGGCGAGAATTGAGAAGCAAACTATCCACAGGGAAAAACCCTGCTCAGATGCCGTCCCTGTGGATAACCCGCCCGCCAGCCCCTCCCGACATGCGTGTGACGCAGATCACTCTCACTTTGTGGTCTAGGAAGCGCTCAACTCCCCGTCGAGGCGCCCACGTTGTCGAGGCAGGCGCCACCCGCGGCGAAGAGGTCTACGACGGGCAGCGTGGCGCCCGACCTGCCGAGCGACGTCCGGGTCGGTGAGGACCAGCGGTCGTACGCGCAGGAGTCCGTCGGCGCCCGGGTCGGGCCCTCGGCCCGGCCTCCTGGGCAACGCCGTCGACCCACTGTCCGTCAGAGCTGGGGCGTCCTTGCAGCTGGCGGACGCAGCCTGACGGGCATTTATGGTCCGGGCGAGGACCTGCTATCTGCAGGAGCGCTGCAGACCACTCCTGACGTCTCTCCGTCGGCCGCTCATCACATTTGGGTGCCTCCACGGCGACCGTCCAAATTTTTTGCCGGATCAAGGACGGCCGGGGCCGAGAGAGTGAGGAACTCAATCCCGAACCCACACCGGCAAGGAACTTTCATGATCACCCCGCCGTCTCCCCGATCCTGCATCCAGTGCCTGGCCCGGCCCGTCCCTCCCCCGCGCCTGTCGAGCTACGAGATGCAGCTGGTCCACTTCTGGCACCAGGCCCTCGGCTGTACTTTCGCGAGCGCGGCGTTCAGGGCGTTAGGCGAGATTGCAGCAGTCGCTGCCGAACTCGATGTCCCGGTGGACCCCACGTGCGAGATCTGTCAACGCGCCTGGGCAACCCCCTACGCCGGCATCCTGCTGGACCTGGAAGAGAAGCTCCGCCATTGCACGCCCTGGCCGGATCGGTCCGCGCTGCGCGAGGCCCTCTCGGCCCGGAACGCCGCGATCGAAGGTGATTCCGAACGCGTGGATCTCTTCAGCAAGAGCTGGCTGAAGCTGGACCGACCCGCCGCGTGGCGACCGGCGGTGGAGATGGCCCTGCTCGGCGATTGGGTGGGCACATTGCGGAGCCACCAGGGGTGGCTGTCAGCGGGCGCGGATACGGTCCCGGTATGTCGAACTCGTACACGACGCTGTGGACCAACGATCTCTGCCGCGAGCTCGAGCGGTCCGGTTACGCCCGCCAGCGGCTGACGATGCTGTTCGGCGGACCGCACCAGTCACTGCCAAGTTTCCAGCGAGCGGGCGTGCAGCGCGGTGACCGGATCTACCCCGTGCGCGTCCTGCGCACCCGGCTGCACGTGCTGGGCGCAATGGAGGTGTCCGGAATCATCCCCTACGAGGACGCGGGATCGGTGCTTCACGATGACGACTACGCAAAGCTCCTGGACTGGCGGCCGTTGAAGGCCGGCTGTGTCACGGAGGTGGTGACCGGCCCGCCAGGCTCTCCGCTCTCGTTCGGCACAGCCGTGCCGCCGGATCTTCTGGAGCGGTTGACCTATACCTCGCGCCGCGGTGAGCGGACGCTGAAGTATATCGAGGAAGGCCGACTCATCCGTTCGGTAAGCCTTCAGGGCATCTACCGGCTCGCCCCCACCTCTGCCTCCGAACTGCGCCAGCTGGTCCTGGACGCAGAAGACTGCACGATGATCTCAACGAAGCTTGATTGAGACATCCTGCTGGGATTGATGCCGTGGAAGACTTCACCGATTAAAGCTGCGCGATGTGATCGCCGCAGCAAAATCTCCGGCCTCGTCCGTCAGAGCCGCTGCAGGACGCCGTCTGGCAGCGCGTCTCAGATCGAGAGTGTCGCCAGTGTCCTGGGCCGTCTCCTGCTGGACGCTCAGGACACCGGAGTGATCTCGGATACCGCGGTGGCTCTGTTGGCTCGGAGAGATGTGGCCGGCCTACACGTCTTGTGGCGGCTCGTGCAGGGCATCTGACGGGGGAATCGCTGATCGGCTCGCTGGGGAACGTGAGGGTCGCTGCCAAGGACATCTCGCACGCAGACCTGGCGACGGCGATGCACCTGGGGGCCCGGGCGACCGCGCAGTCCCGCGCGGGCTGTCGGGCGCCCACGTCATGGTGACGACGGCGGTCGCGCGTGCGCGGCGGCGTGCTGGGCGAGGACACCGCCGGCGAGGAGGCACTCGTCGTCGGGATGGGCGAACACGCCGAGCTGCCCTCTGGATCCGAACGCCTCAGCGAACTCGGCGTCCGCGAACAACTCGCCCAGCTCGTCACGGACCCGCATCGCCAACGGGTACGGGCCCCGCGCCGCCACCGCCATCTGTGCGGTCAGGTCAGGCACCTTCGGCCACGGCCTCGGCTGCATCGACATTCCATACCCCACCCGCGACCGGGAACGCCAAGACGGCCGCTGCTGTCCTGGCCGACGGCCGTCAGCGCCGCTGGGCACGGAATAAGCCAGCAGGATCGGTGACAGCGTTCTTAACGGAACCCCCGACCCGGCAGCGCCCCCGTCCGCGCGGATGGGGGCCGTCGCCTGTCAACGGAGCCGTGCGGTTGCTCAGGGGGTGAGGGGTATGTACCACAGCTGGTTATTGCCCCCGTTGCAGTGCCAGACACCCACTCGGTTGGCCCCTTCGGACCAGTCCAGGCACGTGCCGCTGGCCTTGTTCCTCAGCTCGTAGGTGACCGCGTCGTGGTCGTCTTGGTTGCTGACGACGTACCAGTCTTGGTTGAGGCCTCCGTTGCAATGCCAGGAGCCGACCCTGGTCGTCTCCACTGACCAGTCGAGGCATGCGCCGCTGGCCTGGTTGCGGAACCGCCACGTGTTCGGCGACGTACGTTCGGCCCCCCAGGCCTGGTTGTCGGCGCCGTAATTGCAGTGCCAGACACCAACAGTGGTTCCACCGGCCCAGTCCAGACACGTTCCTGACTGACCATTGGCGTAGGGGACGGGAAAGGAGGGCGGCGGCTCTGCGGCAGCTGGAGTGATCATGCCCATGGTGATCGCCAGACCGGATATCGCTGTGGTGACAACGCTTTTCGCTCGTAGTCGCGACATGCAGTGCTTCTTCCTGTTCTTCCGCTTCACGAGGTTTTTCTCGTTGAGGACTAGTTGCTGAGGTTCGTCTTGAGTGTCACCTCCATACGGACACCCGCTTGTCGGAAGTCGGTCGGCCTCCCCACTTGGGTCCGGTCCGTCACCGGTCTGGCAGGGCCGCGTGGATACTTCACTTCGCTGACGTTCTCCGAGCGGGGAATGTGACACGCAGCAGCAAGACGTTTCGGGCCCTCCACACCGCAGCGATCGCCCGAAGGCGGGCCACCCCCAAGTCAGCGTGCCGGTGTGGCGTCCTGGGCGAGGGAGTGCTGCCAGAGCAGCACCTCGTCCGGGACCCGCCGGGCGGCCGGGCGCATGGCGTTGCGCTCCAGGCAGTTGTCGGGGTCGGTCGTGAAGCGGAGAGCGACGGCCGGTCGGCCGTGTCGACGGGCCAGCTCCAGGAGGCTCGCGCGGACCCGCGGTTCCACGTTCGTGGAGTCGACCAGCACCGTGCGGCCGGCGGCCAGGTGCTCGTCGAGCAGGCGGTTCTGCCGGCTCACGGCGGCCGGGGTCACCGACTGGTCGCCCGCGTTGCCCCCGCTGATCTCGCGGCGCAGCTCGTCCAGGCACACCACGACGTCCACCGGAAAGAGGGCCGCGACGGTGGACTTGCCCGACGTGGCAGGCCCGACGGCGACGAAGAGCGTGCCGGGCGCCAGCTCGGGCGCGTTGTTCTCCGTGTTCTTCATCCCCGAACCTTTCCGGTGTTGTACGGCTCGGCGGCAGCGCGCTGCCGTACGGGTCGCCCTCGGGGTGCGTGTACCGGATCGGCTTGCCCTTTGCTCGGGCGTAGTCGGTCTCCGAGCGGGTGTAGTGCCCGATGTAGTCGCCGACGAAAGTGCCTGAGTTCGCGAATACTGAGCAGTCGGCGCCCCGAACCTGGGCGTTCGTCGCGTGTCGGTTGGCGATCGTCGTCGTTCTTTCATCCAGCAGGCGGGGCAGATGTGCCGCCCGGCCTCGGCGGTCCGGGCCGGTTCACCGGCGGTAGCGCTGGCTTAACCGCTTTGTTCTGGTGAGCTGAAACAACCAGCCTGGCCCTGCTGGCCAGGGCCAGAGCACTATCACCGCTGATAGCGGCCTGGCCCTACCCGCAGGGCCGGACCTGGAAGACTAGGGATCATGACCGACCGTCGACCGCTCTCGCTGCCCACCTTCTCCGAGCCCGCTTCCGACGCTCCCGTACCCGCCCAGGCGGGTGGGCGCCGGCTGATGCCGGTCGAGCAGGGCGCCGACTTCCGCCAGCCGCCCGGCGAGACCGAAACCGAGCCCGCATCCGCCCCGGCCCGACGTCCGCTCGCCCCCGGCGGCCTCACCTTCTCAGACCCGGACCGCCATATCTGAGCGCTACCACCACGGGTTGCGCCACGTCCAGGAGCAGCTCACCACCTAGCCCCACCGCCCGGTGTGCCAGCGCCTCCAGCTGGACAGTGGTCGTAGCCGGCCCGGCTCCCGCCTCGGATACCGTGTTCTTCTACGGGGTGCCATAACGGATGTGACGCCCCCCACCGGAGGTAGTCAGCGTATGAGTTCAAAGCGCAGCAAGAATCCAGCCCTGCCCGTACTTGACGACGCATTCCGACTCGCGTCGGTCAAGGACGCCGAAGAGTCCACCCGTGACTTGGCCGCGCGGCTGGCCACCACCGAGCTGCGCCGCGTTTCCCACCCGGGCCGGGTCACCTGGGAGCCCACCGATCAGGCCGAGCCCGTACCGGTCCCGCCGACTGTGGTCGACGGTGACGGGGACCTGTGGCTGCGGGACCGGGGCACTGGCACCTGGACCATGCCCGAGTTCAACCCGAAGGAGTTCCCGGCCCGCTGTGGCGAGGTTCTGACGTGGAACCAGCTTGCCCGCGAGTTCGGCCCGCTTACCGCACTGGCCGACGACCGCCGCATCGGCGGCGGCCGGCGCTGACCGCGCAGCCTTCTGGGATGACCGCGCCCCTGGGGGGCCTCCCTGCAGACTCCCCCACCCGTATCCCCGAACGCAGCAACGGCACACCCGGACCAACGACCGGCTGATCCAAACGAAATGGCCTAGCGCATGGCACGGGAGGCCCGCTCTGCTCGGGAGCGGGCCTCGTCACAGCGACTTCGCAGCAGCCTGTCAGGTCTGGGCTTGGGTAGTTCGTCGGCGCCAGGTGCTCACGGCGGCGATGCCAATGAGAACCAAGAACACCGCTATGGCTAGCCCACGGGTCACACTCCAGGTGGTACCTACCAACCCTTCTTGCCTATCCGCTTCGGCGGAGAGACGCATGGTGGTCTCACAGATCACCACGACTGGCACAAGCAGTTGGCAGGGAAGGCGGAAGGGCCCTGTACGGGCACAGTGCCCCGCGAGCCCGCAGATCGGCCCCAGAAGCAAGGCGAACACACACCACAAGGCGAGCATGGAAAGAAAATCGCCCCATGCAAAACTCAGGGTTCCTGAACTCGGGCGGCTGAAATCAGGCTGCCTGAAGTCGCCTTGCATTGCCTTCGTCACGTAATAGGCAAAGACGGTAACCACAAGGGACGCGAACCCCATTATGGCCGCGCGTCTTTTCGAGTTAGCCAGTAGCCCGGAAACAAATGCCACTAGGGCGTATATCCAGCCTGCTACCAGCGTGACACTTGCCGCATGACTCGCATGCCCACCAGTGGATTCCAAAGTCGGGCCGGAGATTCCGACGATCACACCACCAACGAGGGTTAGCGCGACAGCCGATAAAAAAGAACGCACGGGCGGGACCTCGATACATCGGACGAAGGGTGCGCGCAACCTTACCGGGTCCCTGCTCACACCGCTAGGCCGCCAATGAAAGGCCCGAAGGCCTGGCCATCCCGCAAAAGGTACGGTTGGCCAGACCTTCGGAGAAGGCGAAAGTGTGACGCTATGGAGCTTAGTAGAGGCCCCAGTAGGCGTTGCACGTGTACGCTGCGCCGGCGGTGATCCCAGCCGTGGCCCAGATGTCAGCTTCGCTGATGTCCTTGTCGACCCCGCCCGCGAACGCCACGCTGGCCGAGTGCTTCTTGGTCGGGTGGATGTAGTTCGAGTAGCACCTCTTGCCATTCCACTGGGCCGTGGTGCCGTAGTTCCAGGTGCCGCCGCCGACACTTTGGGCGGCTATCCCAGCGACACCCGACTTGGGGGCCGTCGACACGTTGAAAGAGGCCACACCCCACTTGGTCGGCTTCTCACCGTGCGGGCCGATGAGCGCGGCCGGAGGGGTGGCTCCCTCGGCCGCCGTAAACACCTGGAACTGCGGGGCTGCCGGGGTAGCCGCAGTGGCGGGTCCGGCAGAGACAAGAGCTCCAGCAGCAGTCAAAATGGAGACTGCGGCAAGAGTGATCTTCCCGGGCTTCTTCAATTCATTCCCCGTCTACTAGTGATCACGAATTGTCTCCTCGCGCTGTCGCTTGAGTTGACGGGAACATCTTGCATACATGTCGATCTCGCCGAGAAGTCATCTTTGAGACAGGCGCCCACCCGAATTCAGGCATTCCGCATAGGCGTTGGCGAATAGAGTTCTGCCATAGCAGGAAGAGTATGCGACCTTCCATGCAATTAATTATTTCAGCTACCATGGCTGATTATCGACTGGCGCGAACGAGACCAGCTCGCCGGGCGTTGAGTTCATGAACGATGGGTCGATCTCGGCCGACGCGCCGTGCACACCGCCCAAGGGCCAGCGATTGCCCGCTAGGCGGAACTGAGCGATATGGCCGAAAACGACCAGCGCGCTCCCTGTATCTCGTCACCTACAACAACATCGAGCCAATAGCCCACACCAAGAGCTCGTAAAAGGATCTTGGTTCGGCTCGGGACAGACCTGCTGGCGGCGCCTGGAGCGGTGGCAGCAGGCCGAATTCTTCGACCAGCTGCGAGGAGCGCGGCCAGGGGCCGGGCGCCGGAGGTCAGCCAATTGCTCACCGCCTGCATCCGCGCCTGCATCCCCGCCGTGGTGATGATCTGACGGATGGACGCTGGGCGGTGCCCGCGGCACCGGCGCAGGCGAGTTGTAGGAACAGTGCAGCCCCGTCGACGAACCGGACGACTACAAGGGCCTCAGCTCCTTCGGCGTAGCTGGCGACGTAGACGGCCGCTCCGACTGCGTCGCGCAGGAATCCGAGGGTCTCGCCCTCGCCTTCCACCACGCCGTCCGCGGCGAGGACCAGGGCCTGGCCGCCACCACCGACCGGCTGCGCGCGCTGACCGCCACCGGCGACTTCGCCTACTTCACCGACATCGCTCACTTCATGGGCGCCCTGCCCCTGCCGGGGCCGTCGACCATCCGCTGGACCACGAGCGAAGACAATGTCCGCGGCGCGTGGTGCGGCCTCGTCCAGACCCGGCAGGAACACCTGCTCGCCGGAAACTGACCCTGGACGCACGACGGCTCCGACCAGAGTGTCTGGTCGGAGCCGTCGCCATGTACGGGCCGGGCGCCGGGCCCGGAGAGATCAGCCAGCGTCGGGGCGCTGCCCCACGAGCTGGGTGAGCAGCTCGATGATCTGCGCCTGATTCCGGTCGATCTTCTTATCGAGAGCCTCGACCTTCTGGTCCAGGTTGCCGATCTGGAGGCGCACTGCGGTGAGGTCGGACTTGATGATCCCGAACTCGCGGTCGTGCCTCTCCGCGACCTCTTCGAAACGCCGGGTCAGGGCAGCGAGCTCGCTGTGGGCGATGGGATCCTCGGGCACAGGGCACTCCAGCCAGATCAAAACTGCATATACGAGGGCTTCACGATACCGCGCCCGTACCTCGTGCGGCCTAACCCTCTCCCGGCTGCAGAGCTGCTGCGCGCGGCCGACGGGGGCGACCAGCCAACTCGTCGCGGCGCCCCGACATCATCACGCCACCGTAGCGACGCACACAGCAGGCCAAGCGCCCCGGGCTCCGCCCGACACTGGCCCGCGCAGCACCCTCCCACCCCTCCACACATATAAGTCCGGCTACTCACCAGCCGCGAAACATGCTCTGACCAGTCAAAATGCAGGACCCTCGGAAATGCGCCTTCCCCCTAGGCTTCCCCCTAGGCGTACCCCCCAGGTTTCCCCCGGGGCTTCCCCCCAGGCTTCCCCCTCCAGGTTCCTGCCAGTTGACCGAGGCGGAGCCGGCGCCGGGAGACTGGCCGCATGATCGAGCGCGGCCGGGCACCGGCCTTCGCCCCACCACACCCGCCACCGAGCCCCCGGACGGGCGCCGATCCCGACTCGCCGCCGAGGGCACCGACATGCTCCCGGCCGCCCAGGCCGCCACCGACGAGCACCAGGCCATCCTCGGCCGGCGAACCCTCGGCCCCGGTACCACCGCCGCTCCGTGACTGACCCACCGAGCGCGCCTGCCCATCCCGCCTCCTCCAGGCCAGAACCGGGCGCGCAGCTCACCCACCGCCGCGCACCACTCGTCTGTCGCCACTCGTCAGTCACCACTCGCCAAAAGAGTCACCGGACAACTCACCGGTGATCGCCCTTCCAGGTCAGGGCTGCAGTGCCCTGACTGACACGTCTCAGCGAAGAGTCACGAACCGCTGACGAGCGGGCCGGACCTGTTCGTCTCCTCCCGCAGCTATCAAAAAGTCGCCGGGAGGACAATGGGATCAACCATTTGTGGACGGTGTGGAAACGAGCCGAGCTCGTCGGGAAGCCCGCCAAGGCGAGCTGGTGCAGTACTTCCCCCCCGATTGCTTCAAGGGGGTCGGCGGTGGTCGGCCGACCGTCGTCCACGGACCGGATCGGCCAGCTTGAGTGGCCCGATCCGGGCCCGCATCACACCAGTGATCAATAGCGGGACCGGCACACCAGATCAACCGACCAACCCATCAAAGAGACACGCTCTGGGCGGAGGGCCTTACGGAGTGACGGGGCCGGTCTTCACGAACGTCCAGGCTCCGTTCTTCACCGCATACAGGGAGAACTGGGGGCTGGTCGTGTCACCGTACTTGTCGAAGGCGACGTGCCCGGTGACACCGTCGAATGCCAGCCCCGCCACGGCGCCGGACATCCTTGCCCGGGCGGCCGAGGGGAGAGTGCCACCGTTGGCTGCCGCTACGGCCTTCACCGCCTCGATGACGGCCCAGGTCGCGTCGTACGCGTACGCACCGAACGTCTGGGGCTCCTCCGCATACCCCGCCGCCTCGTACTGGGAGAGGAACGCCCGTCCACCGGCCAGGTCCTGGACAGGTGTGCCGATGTCGGTGGCCAGGTCACCTTCAGTCTTGTCGTTGCTCTCGGCGAACTTGGGAGCGAAGATGCCGTCGCTTCCGATCAGCGGGATGGCCGCGCCCGCTTGCTTGATCTGCTGAGAAAGTGGCCCGGCGGCCACATGGTCGCCGCCGTAGTACACGGCGTCGGCGCCGGAAGCCCGCACCTTCGCTGCGAGGGTGGCGAAGGTGCTGCTGGCCCGGTCGACATGGTCTGTGCCGACGATGGTCCCGCCGAGCTTGGTGAATTCGCTCCGGAACCCGATGGTGAGGTCTGTGCCGTAGGAGGAGTTGTCGTCGATGACGAAGAGCTTCGTCTTCTTCGCGTCCTTGCGGAGGTACTGGGCGGCGAAGGTCCCTTGGTCTGTATCGGTGGCGATGGTGCGAAAGTAAGTCTCGTATGGGCGTGACCTGGTGCCTTTGGCCCAGTCGGCCCCCTGCGTCAGCGTCGGGTCGGAGTTGGCTGGCGAGACGGTGACCAGGTTCGCCTGTGCGAGCGGTTCCACCATGGACTGGGCGACGAAGGAGCTGAGTGGTCCGACGACACCGAGCACCTTGTCGTCGGCAATGAACTGGGTGGCGTTCTGCTGGCCCTTGGCGGGCCGCGACTCGTCGTCCAGGGCTTTGAGCTCAAATGTCACGCCGGGGACGTGACCTGTCCGGTTGGCGGTCCTGACCGCCAGGTCGGCGGAGTTTTTGATGCCGAGGCCGAAGTCGGACAGGTCACCGCTGAGCGGCGCGTCTACACCGATCACTACGGTGACGGAGGACGCCGGGGAGCCGCTGCCTCCGTCTCCGCCCTTGTCGCCGGGCAGGTGGTCGCGGGTGAGGGTCCAGGTCAGGACGCCTCCGACGGCAAGTGTCGCAAGGGCCACACTGAGGACGGCGGACCGCCGAGTGAAGGCGCGCCGCCGAGTGGCGTCTCCTTTGCCGCGCCCCTTGTGGTCCGCACCGCCGAGCGAGGCGAGGTCGTCGGAATGGGGCACGGGGACCCGTGGGGGCGGGGTGGCAGGCCGTTCCGGTACTGGGTGGCGGGGGTTCCGGGCAGCGGCAGCGGAGTCAGTGACCACGGGCGTCGGGTGGTCCGGCAGAGCTGGCAGCTCCAGTGGGGTGGGGCCGGATTCCGCTACCGCTCTCGCTTCCGTATCCGGGGCGGGATGGGGAAGTACAGGTTCGGCACCAGCCCCTCCCACTGGCCCTCTTCCCGCGCCTCGCAGAACCGACTCCAGGAGTTCCGCGGCCTCGGCAGCGTTAGCGCGGTGGGCCGGGTCCTTGGTGAGGAGCGCGTCCAGTACAGAGGTCAGCGGGCCGGCCTGCGTCGGTGGCCGTTGAGGGCGGCTGAAGACGGCGATGGCGAGCGCGTGCAGCCCCTCGGCGTCGAACGGTGGGCATCCCTCGACGGCATGGTAAAGGGTGGCGCCGAGGGCCCAGAGGTCGTTGGCCGGTGTTGGACGCTTGCCCTCCAACTGCTCCGGCGGCATGTACTGCGGCGTGCCGATGATCATTCCGCTCTGGCTGAGCTTGGTCGTGGCATCCGCGAGGTGGGCGATGCCGAAGTCGGTGAGGACGACGCGGTCTGCTCAGAAGCCCGTTGTCCGGCTTGATGTCGCGGTGGACGATCCGCGCGTCGTGTGCCTCGGTGAGTGCGTCAAGCACGGCGGAGCCGATCTCCGCCACCCGCCGCACGGGCAGTCGGCCCTGCTCGCGGATCGCTGCGGCCAGGGACTGTCCGCGGATGAACTCCATCACGATGACGGGGGCGCCGTTGTGCTCCACGATGTCGTGGACGGTGATGATCCCGGGATGGCTGAGGGTGACCGCCGCGCGGGCCTCGCCGGTGAAGCGTCTGAGCAGCGTGCCTCGGTCCCCATCGTCCAGCCCAGGAGGGAAGGGGATCTCCTGGATGGCGACCTCGCGCCCGAAGAGCTGCCGGTCGAGACCCCGCCAGACCCGGCCCATGCCGCCCTGGCCGATCCGTTCGACAAGCTGGTACCGCCCGGCGATGAGTTCGGGGTTCTCCTCGGTCACGCGCCATACTGTAGGACCTGCTCCGACGATGATGTGACGATCGAGAACATGCACGCCGGCCGGCTGGAGAGGACACAGGCGGGTAGGGCGGGACCACCACAGTCGAACCTTGATCTCGGTAACTCCTCACCGTCACCACCGACGGCGCCACCGTCCTGGCCGACGAAGTCCAGTACAGCATCCGCGCCATCGACACCGGGGACGTCAATCCCTACTGACCCACCTCATGGCGCCGACCACTGACGGGGGCTGTGCGCCGAGTCTGCCAAGACGTGGTCATCACGGCCTCGCAATCGTGGTCCGGGATGAGTGAGCGCACCGCTCTCAGAGCGTCTTCGGCGGCCCGGCGAATACGTGTGACTGATTCCCAATCATGTTTGTCAAGGGCGTCGGGTACGTGGTGGAGGCCGGAAAGTGATCCTGGCTGCTCGCCGTTGCAGCGGGTGAGATCCTGAACGGATGAACGAGACATCCGCTGCTCTGGCGACCGCTCGGTGGCCGCTGACCGCGGCTGGGGAGACTGATTGGCTGCGGGACCTGGCCGACGATGACGGGCTCACCGGCTTCATGCCGCCGGCACTGCCCGACGCCGCCTGGGTGCTCCACTCCATGTACGAACACGAACTCGGGCCCACCGACATGTCCTATGTCGCGTATCAACGAGCCGTGCTGAATGGCGGCGGGCCCGAGATCATCCCGGGCCTCGATCCCGCGGACGTGTTCGGGGGGACGCCGGGTGAGCCCCGCGGCCCCCGTTGGCGCCGACTGCGCTGGGCGGAGCTCTCGCGGCGGACCGGTGATCCCGTGGCGCCCGAGGGGCGGCCCTGCTACCGCTCCTTCCCTTCGCTCCGGGAGCCGAGCGGCTGGCCTGTCGGCATCGACGGGCCGTCCGAGGGCAGCCTGGACCGGACCGACTGGAACCGCCTGGTCGACATCCTCACCGAGCACAGCCCGCAGGGTGCCGAGACACGCTGCCTGGCCTACTACAACCCGCTGTTGCAGAAGGCTGAGGACTTCGACAACCTGCACGTCCGGGCCGGCACGCTCGCGGATGCCAAGGCGTTGTACGACCACCCGGAGGAGGACGGTTGGACCCCGTCCAACCTCTGGGCCCAGGACCGGTCCTGGGTCCTCTGCACGGACTACGACCTCTGGGCCACCAAAGTGGCGGGCCCCGCCCCGCTTGTCGAGGCCCTCCTGAACGACACGGAAATCGAGGCCCTCCGACTGCCCTGGGCCCTCTGATCCCGACCGCCCAACCTGGGAACGATTAGGTGCGTCCAAGAGGCCACACGGAGCGCACAGTCACAAGAGCGCTATGCCGAGGTGAGATCGGGTTGGGGCGGCTCGGTGGTGAAGGTGCGGTGGTCGCGGATGAGAGCCCATAGGACGTCGAGACGGCGGCGGGCCAAAGCGAGGATCGCCTGCTTGTGGCTCTTGCCCTCGCTTCTTTTCCGGTCGTAGAACGTCTTCAACGTGGGGCAGAAACGGGCGGCGATTTGGGCGGAGAGGTAGAACACACGCAGGAGCCGGCGATGGTAGCGGTGTGGCCGGCGCATGTTGCCGCTGATCCGACCGGAGTCCCGTGGGACCGGTACGAGGCCGGCGACGCCGGCGAGGCGTCCCGCGGTGCCGAAGGCGTCCATATCCCCGCCGGTGCAGGCGATGAACTCCGCCCCCAGCTACGGGCCCATGCCGGGCATGCTGAGAACCACTTCCGCGTGGCGGTGCTCTCGGAATCGGGCCGCGATCCGTGCGTCGATGTCAGCGATCTCTTCGTCCAGAGCCAGGACCGTCCGGGCCAGGGTGTTCACCACGGTGGCCGCTGTGCTCTCCCCGGCCACGGCGGTGTGCTGGGCCCGAGCCGCGGCGACGGCCACATCGGCCACCGCCTGGGCGCCATGGACTTTGCGGTTCTTCAGCCAGGTCGCGAGCCGGGCCGATCCGGCGCAGGCTAGCCGGCGTTTGGTAAGCGGTCATCAGCACGAGGGCACCCTTGGAGGCGGCGTAGTCGAAGGCCCGTTCCAGGGCGGGAAAGTATTCCAGGAGTTGTGCCCGCATTCGGTTGATGGCGCGGGTGCGATCGGCTGCGAGGTCGTAGCGGCGGGCGGTGAGGATCTTCAGATCCACCGCGATCTTGTCCCATTCCTGCAAGGGCTGCAGGTCCTGGCGCATCCGTGCCTGGTCGGCTATGACGTAGGCATCCTTCGCATCGGTCTTGCCGTCGCCTCGGTAACCACGGGAGGCGTGGTGGACGGTCCGGCCAGGGATATAGCGGAGCCGCTGGCCGTGGTTGGCCAGGAGAGCGATCAGTAGAGCGCCGCCGCCGGCGTTCAGGTCGACGGCCCAGGTCACCGGGCTGTCCGCCGCGAGCGCGAGGACGTCACCTATCAGTTCTAGGAGCTCAGGCTCGTTGTTGGGAACCCGGCGTGAGAGCACCTTCGTCCCGTCCGTGTCGATCACCGTGCAGTGATGCGCGGCCTTGCCGGCATCCGTCCCCGCCCAGAGCTCGGGCACCCGAGCCTCCCTCGTCGTCCGGTGGACTGGTCCCTGCAGACGACCACGCCGACGTGTCCTTACGAAGCGATCTCTGTTCGCTTATCCCAATGAGTGGCCGTGTCGTCGCGGGGCGCTGGGCGGCCAATGCGCACCGCCCGGCCGGGGTACGCGGCGCCGACCTCGTGCGCGGCGCAACTCCACAGGGGGTACCGCGGGGGGCGGCGTGTTCGAACGTAGCGGCTCTTTTGCGGACGCGGGCACGGATCGCGAGAAGACCACCCGGGTGTGTGCCGGCCGCCTCGAAGGTGCCGATGCTAGCCGCCGTCCCGACCGCCCAGAGGTGTGACGCTCCGGGTGCTCACCCAGCCGCGAACCAGATCGAGCCACTCTCGCGGGCGCCGGATCTCGGGCCGGACCTGAAAGTACAGGAATCCTTTCCTCTGACATCGCCCCAGGTCAAAGCGCTCTCCTGCGCGAGTGGCGCCTGGCGTGAGGGGAGGCCAGAGATGACCGGATCACGGTACTGGTAGCTGCGGATTGTCAGTGGCGTGGGCGAGGGTCCGTCCGCAGAGCACAGCCGCACCACACCGAAGGAGACGGGTGCTGTCGACGCGTCATGCAAGCCGCCGCTCGGGCGACCGTCCCGCCGCCTTCCCCGTACGTGTGAATCGAACGAAGCGAGAGGAGCCGCCCACGCAGACGGCCCTTGCCGTCCGCGTCCCGCGTCGAACCTTCACTCGACTCGTCGCCCGCGGCTGCCCGTAGCGGCCCTGCGATCAGGTCCGTTTCCCGGGTGCTCTGCCCCCCCGTTCCGACCCCAGGAGAAATCGTGAATCCCGTCCGCTTGGTCACCCTTCACCCTGTTCTCGAGAACCCTCCTGCTGCGGCCGCCGAGGCCCTCGCGCATCGGCGGCCCGTCGACGTCCGCCGCGCTCTGTTCGCCGCAGCATCACGACCGTCATCGGGGTGGGGGGCATGATCAACCCGACCACTCCGCCTCCCGCCCTGCTCGCGTGGGCCAGCCGGGAACTCGCCGCCCGCCCTGCCGTCCAGGACGTCAGCCATCCACGCGAGAACTCACGCGTCTGGCAGCTAGACCTGCCCGGGGCTTCCCGCTTTTACCTGAAGATCTCACCCAAGGCCGTGATGTACGAGCGCGAAACGTTCGCGCTACGAAGTGTCGCACCGGCCCTCGGCGCCGGCGGTGCGCCGCAGCTGCGCGCCTCGAACGCCGAAGATCTGGCACTGCTGCTGACCGCCGTCCCAGGACGACCGCTCAAGCAGCTGGAGCTTTCGCCCTTGGAGGAAGCCCGCGCGCACTGGCATGGCGGCGCCCTGCTGGGCCGCCTCCACTCGGCCGGTGACCTCTCCGGCCGTCGCCGGGCCGAGGCAGAGCAGGCGCTGCGAGCCGCTGCTGACGGCGCCGAGGGGCACCTGGCGACGGCCGGGAACCGGCTGACCGTGCTGGAGCAGAGGCTCGTGCGCCGGCTGGCCGAGGAGCTGCGGGCCCTGCCGCCGGTGCCGCTCGCGTACATCCACGGCGACGCGTGGGACCGCAACCTCATGTGGTCGAGATCCCGGCAGCAGGCCGGATGGATCGACTTCGAGCGCTCCCGGCCCGCGACCGCCGTGCAGGACTTCGTGCTGATGGCGTCCTCCACCTGGACCGATCGGCCCGACCTGCGCGCCGCATGCCTCCAGGGCTACGGCCGCAACCTCACGCGCGAGGAGCAGCACGCCTTGAAGTGCCTCGCAGCGATCGACGCGGTGAGCTGCCTGGTGTGGGGACCGAAGCTCGACGACCCCCGCGTCACCGCACGCGGACGGCGCACCCTGGACCGGCTGATGGCGGGGGTGTTCGCATGACCGCACCGCACCACCGGACCGACTCCCCGGCCACCGCAGCGACCGTCGGCGGCGAAGCGGCGTCCCTCCCGGCCGCGCGGACGGGCGCTCCGCAGCCCTCGGCGCCGCCGGAGCTCGACTACAACGGGCGCAAGCACCGGCGGGCGATGGACGACGCCACCTTGTGGGACATGGCCCGCCGCATCCCCGCGGCCCTGATCCAGACGGCCCGCCTGGCCTGGTGCGTCGACCGGCACATGGCACTGACGATCGTGGTGTGCCAGCTGCTGTCCGGCGTCGGCACGGGGGTGATGCTCACCGCTGTCGCGAAGGCCATGCCGCAGCTGATGGTCGACGACCCCCGCCAGGGCCTGGCCCAGGCGTGGCCGGCGCTGACCGTCGCCGTCGTCGCGATGGCCACCGGCGCGTCCATGTGGATCCTCGCGGACTGGGCGACCCGGCGCCTGAACCCGCAGATCGCCTCGGCCGCGGACCTGCAGCTCGTGGATCTCCACATGCGGGCCGAACTCGCCGCCTACGACGCGGAAGGGTTCGGCGACCGGAGCCAGGCGGCGGAGATCGGCGCGCTGCGCGCCGTCGACCTCGCCGACGACGCCAAGACCCTCACCAACGGGCTCATCCAGCTCGCCTCCGCGGCCGTGGTCCTCACCACCTTGCACCCGCTGCTCTTCGGCGTGCTGCTGCTGTCCGTCGTCCCCCGCGGTCTCGGCGGCGTGATCGCCGCCCGGGTCGACTACCGCGTCCACGACCAGACCATCTCCGCCCGCAATGTCCGCGGCATGATGCGCTGGTGGCTGACGACGGCCGAGCTCGCCGACGAGCTCCGCGCCAACACCATGCGCGGCTACCTGCACTTTTGGTACCGGTCCATGTGCGACCGCGTCGAGACGCGGGAGGTCGCCGGGGCCCGCCCGTATCTGCGGATCACGCTGCTGGCCGCCTCGCTCGGCGGCCTGTTCACCCTCGGCATGTGGGCCTCGCTCGCCGGCCTGGTCCTCGCCGGTGCCATGACGACCGCGATCGCGGGCACCGCGGTCGTCGCGTCGCAGACCGCGGGTCGCGCACTGAACTCGATCATCCGCTACAGCACGGTGATGTTCCACCACGGCCTCTACCTCTCCGACTATTACGACTTCATCGACGAGGTCCGCGCCATGACCACCGCGCGCGGCACCGTACTGGCCAGGCCTCCGCAGCAGATCCGACTGGAAGGCGCCTCCTACACATACCCGAGCAAGGAGGCCGCGGCCGTCAAGCCAATCACCCTCACCCTGAACCGCGGCGAAGTCGTCGCCCTCGTCGGGGAGAACGGCGCCGGCAAGTCCACGCTGATCCGCATGCTCACCGGACTGACCGTCGCGAGCGACGGCAAAGTCCTGTGGGACGACATCGACCTGACCGACGCCGACGCGGAGTCGGTGTGGCGGCACGTGGGCCTGGTGCCGCAGAAGAACGGGCACTGGCCGCTCGCCGCCCGGGAGAACATCACCCTGGGCCAGCCCCGCGAGCACGGCGACGAGCGGATCTGGGACGCGGTCGAACGGGTCGGCATGACCAAGGCCCTGCGTGAACTCCCCAAGGGCTTGGAGACGCTGCTCGCCCGGTCGGTGTGGGGCGGCCACGAGCTGTCCGGAGGGCAGTGGCAGAGGCTGGCCTGCGCGCGGGCGATGTACAGGGAGCCGGCCGTGCTCGTCCTGGACGAGCCGACCAGCGAGATGGACGCCCGGGGAGAGCACCAGATCTTCCGGGAGCTGCGGGCCATGGCCTCGGACCGGATCACCGTGGTGGTCACCCACCGCCTCGACAACGTGAGGATGGCCGACCGAGTGATTGTTCTTGACCGGGGAACTGTCCGGGAACAGGGCTCCTTCGACGAACTCGTCGCGACCGAGGGGAGTCTGCTCGGCGAGCTGTACGCCCTCGCCCAGGACCGCTGACTCTCGGCCCCCAGCAGAGGTCCATGCGGGGCCGTGCAGCCGGCGCGGCCCCGCCACTCCCCCGACGCCAAGGAGCGCCATGCACAGCACCGAGCCCGAAGCCGTAAACGTCCGCGCCTGGAACACGTACGGCACCCACCATCTGCAGCGAGGCACCGACATCCCGGAAGTCGACCGCATCTCCTGGGGATTCTGGCCGACCGGCCCCGGCGCCGAAGTCCTCGGCGACCTGACCGGCCTGCGCGTCCTGGACCTGTGCTCCGGCCTGGGCAAACACGCCGCCCACCTGGTGCGCGAGCACGGCGCCACGGTCGACGCCGTCGAAGCATCCGCCAGCCAGCCAGCCAGCACGCACGCGCCGTCGCCCGCCACGACGGCCTCCCAGGTCTCACCCTCATCCACGCCGACGCCGTCGACCACCTGAACCATGCCGAACCCTACGACGTGATCTACTCCATCCACGGCTTCGGCTACCTCGACCCCCATCGCCTGCTGCCCGCCCTCCGGCCAGCCATGAAACCCCGCGGGCGCCTCGCCTTCTCCGTCCTGCACACCAACTCACACGGGCACGGCCCCTCTTCGAGCGTCACGCCGCGCGCGGAGATCCTGCCGCTCGCCGGCGCCCCGGACCAGAACGTCGAGATGTGGGTGCTCACCCCGAAGCTGTGGGAGGACCTCTGCGTCGACAACGGCCTCCTCATCGACGGGATCGACGCACTAGACGCCCCCGAGGACGACAATCCGGTCTCCGTCCGCCTCTACCGCGCGCACAGCCGATCCGCGTACTCGCGCGCATGACCCTTGACGAGCCCCGAGACTATGGGAGCCAGGGCGAGGTCGTACGTGAAGCCGCATTCCGCACAATCCGTCATGCACTCACGTTAAGCCGTCCGTCCCTGCCATGGCGTTCTGCCTGCGTCGATTCGTCGGCGTGAGGCCTCCGCGGCGCAGCTTGCTCGGCGTTGATGCGACGGTCACGAAATTCAGGCGACAGGACGATGCGCCTGCCGGACGATGACGGGCGGAGCGGGGAGGACGACGTATTGAAGAACGGGGAAGTGGTGACTCGGGGGTTGCTGGAGGCGCTGGATGCCGTCGTGTGGGACGGGCTTGAGACGGCATCTCCGGAGGAACCGGTCAAGAACGTGCAGCGGGCACTTCGTCGGCTCGCCTCGCGGGGTGCACAGGCGGTGGAGGGTGACTGCGACCCGCTCTACTCTCTCGTCACGCTGGACGGACGCGAGACGCCGTCCGCGGCCGCGGTCGCCCTGCCGTTCATCATCGCCCTTGCGGCCGACCCGGACAGGGGTGCGCGGGTTGGCCTCGTCGAACTCTTGGTGGCGCTGCACGCTCCGGCCTTGACGGGCGAGGACTGGTCCGGGGCGTGGGCACTGCTCTCGGACCCGGAGCCGGCGGTGCGGCGGGCGGCGCTGGCGCTGCCCGTCGGGATCGGACGGCTGCTGGAGCGGTGGCGGGTCGAGGCGGACCCGACGGTACGGCTGCCGCTGCTGCTCGCCTTGGGCGAGGCGGTTGCCGGCGCGGCAGTTTCCGGCGCGGCAGTTTCCGGCGCGGCGGTTTCCGGCGCGGCCAGGGAGCATGCCGACGACGCGCGAGCGGTCCTGGTCGGCGTACTGGACGGTGACGACCCGTTGCTGTGGGTCGCGGCCGTGCACGCCTCGGCGAAATCCGACCGGGAGATGCCGGTTCGTCAGATGGACCGACTGATCAAGGTGTTCTCCGATCTCACGCTGCGACCACGGTTCGAGGCGGTCTGGTACACCCCGGGCATAGAGAGTCCCTGGACCCGCGAGGACCTGGTCGTGTCGACGGCCTGGCTGCTCCGGCACGACCCCGGTGCGGAACTCGCCTTCGCCGTGAGGACGGTCGAAGCGGCGCAACGCTCCGGCGATGCCGCGCTGTGCCGGGAGGGGCTGGACGTCGCGTGGCGGCTCCTCACCGAACGGCGTTCCGTGGAGGCTGCCCTGCTGCCGCTCGCCGGCGGCCTGCTGACCGATCCGGACGGCGCCGTGCGGCTGAGGGCGGCGAACATCCTCGCGGTGCTGGGCCGGCGGGCGGCCCCGTACGCCGATCTGCTCGCCACCCTGCTCGACGACGACGCGGCCGACCCGTACCTCGACGGAACGGTCCGGGAGATCGCCCGGTGGGCCTTGACCCGGATCGATGACCCACGAGCGCTGCCGGGACTGGTCGAACAGCTCCGGGCCCAGGCAGAGGAGCAGGGCCGAGGTTATGTCGTGGGTGAGCCCCGGCGGCCGGAGATCGAGGACGTGCTGATCCCGCTGCGCGGGCACGCGGACGTCCTGCTGCCCGCGATCCGGGAAACGATCCGCAAGGGCACGGCCCGCGGCTTCCTTCAGGTGCTGGAAGCCTGGGGCGAGGACGCGCTGCCCGCCCTGCCCGAGCTCCTCCCGCTCCTGGCAGACACCCGGACCTCGGTCACGGTGCTCAGGATGCTGCTGGCGATGGGGCCGGCGGCCGCCTCAGCCGAGGAGGCCGTACGGACCTGCCAGATTCTGGACTACCCGGGCAATCACCACCTGGTGGCCAGGACGGTCGCAGCCATCGGAGGTGACCGCGAGGCTGCTCTGAGGCTCGTCGACGAGGCGGTGGCGGCCGCGGAAGAACCCGTCTTCGGGCCGATCAGCGCCCTTGCCGGATTCGGGCGCGACGCGGCGTCGCACGCGGACCGCGTGCGGGTCGCGATGGAAAGCACCGGGTACTGGCCGCGGCTCACCGCGGCGATCACGCTCTGGGAGATCACGGGCCGGGTCGAACCGAGCATGCGGGTCCTGGAGGAGTTCATCCTGCCGATCGCCGACGGCGGTGACGGCTTCGGCTTCTTCCAGGACGCCCTCCGTGCCGTGATCCGAATGGGCGAGATCAGTCCGGCGATCCGGGAAGCGCTGCTGGCGGTCCGGCAGTCGGAGCGCCGCCTGTCCGCGGAGGGGGGATATCCGATGGTTCTCCGCGACGAGGAACTGCGCGGCCTGATCGGCGAAGCCCTCGCGCTCGCGGGATGACCCCCCTTAGGATCATGGCGTGTTCGAGTACCACGGCTGGATCACCCTCAGGGAGACCGCCGGTGATGACGACGCAAGTCCTTACCTCCTTGACCTCCGGTGGATGAACGGCGAGCCCTTCATCCACCTGGGTGGCCATTCCAATCACCGCTCGTCGCCCGATGCCGTCGCTCTGTTCGAGTATGTGGCGACCGTTGCTCCCGGCTCCTACGGACTCCTCCACATCCGCGATGGCCCGCCGAGCGGCCGCTGTCCCGTCTCATTAGATCTTGCAGAGACAGGGCCGCTGACCTGCGGGCTGACAGGTTGAGTCGAGACCCAGGACAGGTGGAACAAGGAGTCTCGGGAGGGCCGTGGGCGGAGACGAGTGCTCGTCTCACCGATCATGGCGCGGGAGGGCAGCCCTGAGCTGAACTCCGTCAGAATGGTGAGACTCCGTCTCCGAAGGCCTTCCATCACGCCCAACGGGTTGGCCCCAACAGCACGGGGGCCCAAGGGGTTCGATGTCAGTGCATCCACGTACCGTCTGCCCATGGATGGTCAGTGGTCGCCTTCGTTCTCGATAGATGACGTCAGAACCTTGGAGCCCGTGCTGCGGTTCCTGAGGGCAAGCAACGCGAACAGGCGTGCTCCTTCCGTCGGGGATCGCACATGAGTGAAATACCGACGCCTGAAGCAGAAGACGTAAAACAGGCGTGGAGCCGCGTCACCAACTGGCTCGAACAGAACGCTCCCGACGTTTTCGCGACTCTTGGCGGCCCAGGCAGCCCGACAGCCGTCAGCGATGCTGAAGAGCGCATGGGACTGAAGCTGCCGAAAGAGCTGCGGCAGTGGCTCCTGGCGAACGACGTCGGTGCTGGGAAGCAACCCGATGCCGGCTCATGTCTGGTGGCGCTGGGATGCGCGGGAGTCATCCCCAGCGGCGGCCTCCTTCTCGGGCTCACGGACATCGAGCGTGTCTACTCACACAAGGTGGCCATGGAGGAGATGGAACCCTCCGAAGACCCGGACTATCCGTCCTGGCGCCGTGAGTGGGTGCCGATCGTCGCCGAGAGCGACGGCTTCTACGGCAGGTTCCTGAACACCCAGACTGGAGGCATCGGGTCTTGGAGTGAGGGCTCCAACCCTGAGGAGGGAAAATTCACCTCGTTGTTCGCCTTCTTTCGGGATGTAGCGGACCACCTGGAAGGGGTCTCCTCGGGCGTCGCAAGTGAGAGCACCGGGGGCCGGATGCACAATCACGGTCCGGAGGGCGAGGCGATACGGCTCTGGGCCCGCGCGAACGGCTACCTCGTCAATGACAACGGACGCATCCCTGCCCCCATCCGCGAGGCGTACGAAGCGTCACTGTGAGCAGCCCGGCAGCGAAGTCGCCGACCAAGGCGGCGAGCCGATTGGTGCCCTGGTTGGCTCCTGACGCTGTCAGTCCGCGCCGTCCTCGTCGTCGGGCCAGCAGCATCGGCGTGGACGTGCCGTTCTCCGCGTCGTGCGTCAACGCAATGTGCCTGAGCCGGTGCAATGTCCATCCCGCCAGGTCCTCGACGTCCTCGCGCCGGGCAAGCGGGTTCGCCAGCAGCCGGGTGGACTCCTCGAAGACCTCCTCCCCCCCGCCGGCGGTAGGAGCACCGGGCCCGGCTGGTCTCCTCGCACACGTCCAGCGTCGCGGTTCCGGCTGGGGCCTTGCGACCGGTCAGGAACAGGGGCCTGCGGGTGCGGCCGGCGATCAGGCGGGGCAAGATCTGGGCGGTGCCGGACTGCCAGTGGATCCACTCGGTCGCGCCGCCCTTGGCGGTGATCTTGCCGCGCTTGTCCTGCGGGTACAGGTCTTCCACGTTCAGGCTGCCTTCCGACGCCTCCTACCACGGCACCTACGCGGCGACCTGGGTCGCCATCAAGCTCCGCTGGGACCTGGCCGTCGACGACAACGAGCGCCAAGCCCTCCTCGGACTCGCCGTGGACTGCCCCACCACCACCGTGGTCTACGAGAGCGCTGCCTGAATCGGTGAGGCACTCCGCACGCGGCCCGACGACGTGGCTTCGTCAAGGAGCACCCAGACGCGTCCGCTGGGCGGTTGTCAGCTGGCGGGGAGGTGGTCGGCGATGAGCGCGGCGAACTCCTCGGGGTCGAGGATGCGGATGCCGAGTTCTTCGGCTTTGGCGCGCTTGGAGCCGGCCTTCTCGCCCGCGACCAGCAGGGTGGTGCGCTTGGACACCGATGACGATGCCTTTCCGCCGGCGCGCTCGATCAGCTCGTTCATTTCGTTGCGGGACAACGCCGCAAGGGGCCCGGACATCGAGCCGGTCACCACAACGGCTTGCCCGGCCAGCACGGCCGCCGACCCGGCCGCCGTGGCCTCGCCGCCGCTTGCGTCGCTCGCGTCGGCGGTGGGCTTGTGCTGCGGTTCGGTGACCTGGATGCCGACCTGCTGGGCCTGGAGTTTGTCCAGGAGCGGGGCGAGTTCGGTGAGTTCGGCCGTGATCACGCGGGCCTTCTCCGCCCCGATGCCGTCGACCCCGGCCAGCGTGTCGGCATCGGCGGCGCGGATGGCGGCCATCGAGCCGAAGTGCGCGGCGATCCGGCGGGACATCGTGCGCCCGGTGCCGCGGACGCCGAGGGCGCAGAAGACGCGGTTCAGTGCGGCGCCGCGGGCGGTCTCGATCGCGGTCAGGAGGTTGGTGGCGCTGGTCTCGCCCATCCGCTCCAGGCCGAGGAGCTGCTCCCGGGTGAGGGTGAACAGGTCGGCGATGTCGTTGACCAGGCCGGCCTCGACCAGCTGGACGGCGCGCGTGGTGCCGAGACCTTCGATGTCGAGCTGGTCGCGGCCGGCTGCGTAGATGAGCGAGGCCACGGCCTGGCAGCTGCGGCCGCGCACGCACCGCCACCGCTGCTCGGAGGTGTCGATAGCATCCCCGCAGCGCGGGCAGACCTCGGGGAAGACGATCGGGGTCTCGGCGCCGGTGCGTTGGTCGGCAAGGGGTGCCTCGACGCGGGGGATGACGTCGCCGGCCCGGTAGACGAACACCTGGTCGCCGATCATGAGCCCGCGGCGGGTGATGTCGGACGGGTTGTGGAGCGTGGCGTAGGTGACCGTGACCCCGTCGATGACCACGGGCTCCAGGACGGCGCGGGGTGCGATGATGCCGGTCCGGCCGACGTTCCATTCCACCGCCAGCAGGCGCGTCACCTTGTGCTCGGCCGCCAGTTTCCGGGCCACCGCCCACCTCGGGGCGCGAGAGCCGTTGCCAGCCTGCCGCTGGTCCTCGGCCGTGTCCGCCTTCACGACTACACCGTCGATCCCGAACGGCAGCTCTGCGCGCAGGCCGGCGATCACGTCGATACGTTCCTGCACCTGCTCCACCGTTTCGCAGCGCAGCGGGGCGGCTGCCGTGCTGGCGGCCGTGTTCGCCCCCAGGACGGCCAGTTTCTCCAACAGAGCCGTGTGGCCGAGATCGTCCAGGCCGATCGCGCCGTAGGCGAAGAAGGTCAGCTCGATCCGGTAGAGGCGGTCCTTGGCGCGCAGGGTGCCGGCCGCTCCGCTGCGTGGGTGCGCGAAGGGCACCGCTTCGTGGGCGAGGCGGATCCGGTTGGCTTCCTCGAACTGGGCGGTCGTCAGCAGCACCTCGCCGCGCAGTTCAACGTCGACCGGCTCGGTGAGCACCTTCGGAAGGCCCAGGACGGCGTCGGCGGTGTGCGTGATGTCCTCGCCGGCCAGCCCGTCACCGCGGGTCAGAAGCTGAACCAGCCGACCGGCCCGGTAGCGGGCGGCCACCGCCAGGCCGTCGAGCTTGGGCTCCACGCACCAGCCGGCCACCGGGCGGCCCAGACGCCGCTCCAGCCCGGCCGCCCATTCGGAGAGTTCGGGGGCGTCGAAGACGTTGTCGAGGGAGAGCATCGGCACCGAGTGCGGCACATCGCCCTGCACCGCCCCGCCCGCCACCTTCCCCGTCGGCGACTCGGCCAGCACCTCCTCCGGGTGGGCTTCCTCGTAGGCGGCGATAGCGCGCAGCAACCCGTCGTACTCGTCGTCACCAAGCGGGGTAGCCCCGTCGCCGTAGTACGCGGCCGACGCCGCAAGGGCAGTGGTCACAGCCTCCACATAGGCGGCAGGAGACAGCAGCAGGGCACTGGTTTCGGTCATGAAGGTCATCATGCTGCCCAGCACTGACAACGCCGCGGCCCCGATTGCGATGCCGTCTGGAACTTCCAGGCGATCGCATCGATCACCTCACGGTGGTCCCGCCATCGGCCACCTCGCCGCGGCGTCCGATCTGGGAGTAGCGGCTCGATCCGCGACCACTGCGCGTCAGGCAACGGCACGCCCGGGGCCAAGAGTCGACGACCGGAATTCCGCCCGGCGACCCGCGCCGACGAGGAACGGCTGACCGACTGGCTCGCCGATGAGATCTGCCCCGTGGAGCTGGTTGAGGATCGGCTGCGCAAGGCCCTGCTCGTCAGTGCCGCATCGAGCCCCCGGGCCGTATGGAGCCGAACGTCAACCCGTACGGAACCTTCCGCCTCATTCTTCTGGCTCCTCGACATCTACCGAGCCGAGTCCGCGTGACTACCTGCTCCGGCCCGGCACCGCTGTGCCAGGCCGAAGCGATCAGCCAGCGGACAGTCTGTGCCACCAGTGACCGCAGCCGCCGGAGCAGAAGCGCTCGCGGCGCCGCTCGTCGGCAACCGCGAGGACTGCGATCAGAAGCCGGAACGCCTTTCGACGTTCGCCGAGAGGCGTGAGACCGGCGATCTTTCCCAGTTGCTCGTCGATCCGGCCGCGTGAAATCAATACCGCGGGCGTATGCGTCGGGCGCAGCCCAGCACGGCGGATGCTCTCTGGCACATCGTCGGCGACAGCGCTCGCCTGGACACAGTGATGGCGTAGGAACAGCAGCACCTCGGACTGGTCTTCCGGGACGAGGTCGTCGAACCACTCGATGCCTTCAGACATGGGGCGTAGCCCCTGCGCGAGTTTATTGAGCCGGACGTCCCGTTCGTTCACCATTGCCCCCGGGAGATCAGGCGGCACTCGGCCGCGGCGCCGGCGCGGACTCACATCCGCCCTCGTCAGGACGCGTGCCCACAGCTTGCCGTGCGCAGCCGCTCGAGCACCAACTCATTACAAGCGGCATGGGTGCAGCCCTGTGGCCCGCCACGTGCAGGGACGGAACTCAGCTGCCCTCAGGCAGGAGCAGCGGCTACCCAAGCAGCGGTGACACAGCCTTCCTCCCAGTGCCACCACTCCTTCGCTTCACCGTGTTCCAAGAGTGTGCGGATCCGAGGCAGGTCCGCCTCAGGCGGGACATCCAGGGCCACCAACCGGAACTGCTCGATCCCCTCGCCGGTCGTGCCGAGGCGGTGGAAGCTCTCCAGCACGCTTTGGCGCGCGGCGGCTGAGCCGTCGTCCTTCAGTACGATCAGCCGGATCGTGCAGTTCTGAGACGGTCGGACCGTCTCCCCAGCCCAGAGAACACCATCGCCATCGAACTCCACATTGATGATGTCACCGCTGGCGACTCCGCGTACGAACCAGGGCGTGTTGTCCAACCGCACCGTGCCGTCGCCAAGGTCTACCGCCCACAGGCTCTCGACGCTTGCGGGCGGCCAGCCATCCTCATCTCTGTCCATCCGGAAGTGGACCTTCACGTGGGCGTCACTGATGTACATCCCCGAGCCATCATCCACACCGCATTCACGGGGCAGGCCCGGGGAGGGCGGTCGCGCGATGTCATCGGACCTGGACAGTGGCGCAGCTAAAGGTCGTGTCCTGGAGCAGCTCCGGAGTGATGGCCACGCCGGTCAGGTGCTCTGCCAGAGCGAACGCTGCTAGTGAGGACAGATCGGTTTCCGGAGACTCGTC
Organism: Streptomyces sp. NBC_00667; assembly: GCF_036226825.1. Lineage (NCBI taxonomy): Bacteria > Bacillati > Actinomycetota > Actinomycetes > Kitasatosporales > Streptomycetaceae > Streptomyces > Streptomyces sp. NBC_00667. Next base: position 99,638 of record NZ_CP109023.1, on the reverse strand, counting down.
CTTGAGGTGGAAGCCGATCCGCTCCATGGCGTCGAGGAGTTCGTCGGGTGCGGTGCCCCACCGGTCTTCCGGGAACATGGGGTCGAAGCAGAGTCGCAGAACCCGGTCCTCTGCCCAGAGGAACGTGCCGACAGCGTTGATGTTGACGAAGTGAGAGACCCAGCTCGCCTCGGCCGAGGCTGGCAGGACTCGATCTTCGGTGACTCCGAGGTAGCCGTTGGGCTCGATCAAGAGCGTCCAGGCACCCACGGTCGTCATGGCGACCAGCTGACGGTCACCCTCCTCCAGGTCGTACTGGGCAAAAGCGGCGTCGACCACGGCAGCTATGCCCAGCAGAGGAGCCTCCGGTCGTCCGTCGAGCCGCGCAATCAGCTCAGCAGGCGACAGACCTCGTACCAGGGTGAAGCAGTACGCCTCGGCGATGTCTGGAAAGTTGTTCTCGAACCACGCGTAGTCCGCTCCGGTCTTCGTCATGCCACCCATCCTTGCCCCTGTGTCTGACAGTGGCTGGCCCGGCCGCCGGGAGGGTAGGAAACGATCTTCGCCCATTCGGGAAGCGATCTTCGTGTGCCTCTCAAGTGCCTGCTCACAGGCACTTGCGCAGCGCCTCGACGAGCAGGCTCTAGACCCCTACACGACAGGGCCGCCGCTCTCCACGCCAGCGAACTTCACCTCACGGCTCAACAGCTTCGCACTCAGGTCGAGTCCCACCTCGACGCCATCACGGCAATCCTCCCACGAGCCGGCGAACACATCCGGGCTCTCACGATCGCCGCAGGCGAAACGGCCGCCTTAGCTGGATGGGTGGCCTGGGATCTGGGCGACCACCAAGCCGCCCGCTCGTACTACCAGGTCACACTGGACTGCGCCAAGGAAGCCGGACATCCGCCTCTGCGCGCCCTGGCCCTCGCATACGCCAGCTACGGCGCATCGAACCCAACCAGAGCACTGGAACTTCTCGGCCAGGCCACTGACGACCACGTCCTGACGCCAACCATGCACGAGGTCGTTGGGGGTAACCGAGCACCATGGGAGCTGCGGCGGTCACCAGTCACTGGGCTGGGAGAGGACGGTGGGGTTGGGTATTCCAGCGGGCTCAGGGGGCGGCAGTTTGCCCGTCCTTGTTGCACAGCGACGGCAGCACAGCAGTGGCAGGTCTTCGTATTCGTGATGGTCGAAGACTTCGCTGGGTTCGCAGTCAAGAAGCCGACTGATCATGAATCTAGCGTCTTCGGGCGACGCACCCAGCTCCATCAGGACGGCGGTCAGCCACTTCCCTCCTCCGCGGAGGCAGAGGAGCGTGTCGGTGGGATCTCTACAGATGGTGCATGTCGGCTGCTGTTGCATGGTCAACCCCATGAATGCTTGTACTTCTTGAGTATCCGTTCTGCCTGACATGTGCGCGTGGGCTTCCCTGGCCTGCAGTGATCGGGAATGCGGCCCGGTTACGGTCCTGTGTGAATGTAGGAAGCCCACAGAGTGGGTACGCGGGGTGCCTTGTCTCTGGCTCGGCGTACGGCGCTGCTGAGTGCTCGCGCTGCGTCGGTGGCTCCGGTCGCATCGTGGTCTGCAGCGGCGTTGAGGGTCGTGTAGACGTCGCGGGTGAGGTCCATGGCGGTTCTGACGCCGATGGGCCAGAGCGTTCCGATGACGTGGGTGTAGCCGATGAGCTGGAAGGCGGAAGCAATGTGGATGGCTTCGTCGGCGAGTGTGGGGTGTCCGTGCTGTGTGCTGCATGCGGACAGGAAGGCGAGCTCGGCGTCGTCGATGTGGAGTCGGGACAGCTTGAGTACGGAGAGGTTTCCGTCGTGCAGGGCGAGGTTGCTCTCTGACGGGCTGTTGAGGTCGCTCCAGCCGTGGCAGGCGAAATGCGCCCAGGCATGACCGGGGAGCGTGTTCAGGACCTGGTCGACCGTGGCCTGCGGGCCCACAAGAGGGTCGGTTGTGCCGGGGTATTGCCGGCTGAGGATCTCGACGGCCTCCCCGGCTTCGGGCAGGTCTGGCTGTCCTGGTGTGTGCGGCATGGCGACGACCAGGTGCGGTGCGTCGGGGCCGCTCGGCTGTTTCGCCCGCGCGCGGTTCAAGGTCTGCAGCGTGGGGGTGTAGGAGGAGACCACGCGGTCCATGACGGTCGGTGGGGCACCCTCGTCCAAGCAGCTGTGGTGTCCGGCCGCGTGCAGCGGCAGGAAATTGAGCGGGCCCGTGGGCGACCACCAGATCCGAGGCCACGGCTGCCCGGGTGCAGGTGATGTGGTCAGGCCGAGGGCGGTGAGGACAGGCTCGGCGAGGACGTCCCAGAGCCAGCCGAGAACGCTCTCCACGCGTTCTTCTGCATCCGAGCGTTCCACCACGTCCGCTTGGGCGTCTTGGGCGACGTCGACGGAGCGCACGAAGTCTTCGACCTGTGTGGTGACGGTCTCCCGGGTGAGGGCCGGCAGTGGTATTGCGAGGATCCCGTCCGAAGTCAGGGCGATCGCGTCGGAGCGGTAGTCACTGACGTTGACGGTGATGACTGGGCCCGCTCGGGCGGCAGTTCGCAGGTCGTCGAATCCATGTGGCAGCAGGAAGTGGTGTAGTTCGGGTTCGGGGCGACTGCGGATTTCCTCGATGAGGGAATCCCAGCGCAGCGAGGTCCTGTGGCGTCGGTCCACTGCACCGTGCTCCTGGGCAGGCGAGTCTGATGTGGGCGGCGCACCGGCGTGCAGGTCAGACTCGAGTTCCCGGCGTAGGGTTTCGTACTGTGCTGCTAGCTCGGGTGCGTGGTTGCGGAGTTCGGTGACTTCGCTGCGGGTCTCAAGGGCCTGCGCGATCAGTACTCCGCGTCCGCGCTCGAGCAGGTCCAGGGCCCGTTCCGGGTTGTTGTCCTGCAGGGCCGCTGCAGCGGCGTCGGATACGAGGCCGGGGAACCGGGAGAGTTGATGCTCCTGGTCGCTGCGCCAGAGGTGGCGTGCGGCGACGCGGGGCAGCAGGCTCACTGCTGTGGAGAGGCCTTGGGCCGCCTCCTCCCAGTGGTTGTCTCTGGCCTCCAGGTCGCCCCACGCACGGGCGGACGACAAGCGGATGTGAGGCGGCGCCGCACTCATGTGTGTCGCCTCCCGGAAGGCGGCTGTGGCCTGGTCGCTTGCGGTCGTGTCTCCCGGCAGGGCGTGCTGCTGCTGTGCGGACAGGGCGATGCCGAGGTTCACCAGCAGCTTCGCGCGGTCCGGGTGGCTCGCAGGGGTTGCGTCGGCTGCCGCTCGCTCCAGCCGCACTGCTTCGGCGAGTGCGTGGGTGTCGCCGGTGCACTGGTAGATCGTGCGGCGCGTGCTGCCGAGCTGGGACAGCACCATGGCGCGTTGGGGGCTTTGCTCCGGGGTCCGTGCAATGGCTTCGCTCAGGACGGTGGGTGCTTCCAGGAGAGGGGCCAGATCGCCGCTCTGTTCGTGCCACGCCATGAGCGCGCTGCCCAGGTTGACCAGAAGGCCGGGCTTGCGGGGGTCCTCGTCGTCGACGGCGCTGACCGCCGACCGTCCTGCCGTGACCGCTTCCCTGATGGTCGCCTCGTGCGGCACGCGTCGGTAGCGGACGACGAGGGCATGGCCGAGGTTGGTCAGGAATCCTGGTCGCGCGGGGTCCTTGGGGTGTGCTGCTTGTCCGGCTTCCCGCAGCTTGTCGATCGCATCGTCCAGCGAGGCCAAGTCCCCCGTCGCGTCGTAGCGCGCCCGCAGAGCGATACCCGCGGCGGACAGGGTGGCCGCGCGTCCCCGGTGTCCGGGCGGCGTTCGTTTCACCGCCTCCCGGTACAGGCCGATCGCCTCCTCCAGGACCGCCGGCTGGCCGGTGTCCTTATAGGACACGAGCAGGGCGTTGGCAAGGCCCCCGAGGGACGACCAACGGTCCTGGTGACCGACGGGGGTTGCCTCCAGTGCCTCCCGGCCAAGACCGATGGCCTCCTGCAGGGCCTCGGGGTCACCTACACGCTCGTGCCGTGCTTGAAGTGCACTGCTGAGAGCGAATCCGCGGTCGGGCCGGTCCTCGACGGGGCTCTTCGCGGCAGCGCCGCGCAGCAGGGTGATGGACTCGTCGAGGGCCTCCAGGTCGTCGACCCGTTCGTGCCAGGCGTGCAGAGTCTGACCGAGGCGGAATGCGTAGAGGGCCCATGTGGTGTCGTCCGCACCCGTCGCTGTGCCCGCTTCCACGGACTGCCGGCCGATGCTGACAGCTTCCGCAAGGACATCCAGATCCCCGGCGCGGATGTGCAGGTCCATCAGGCCGGTGCTCAGGGTAGACAGATAGCCGGCCAGGCGCGGGTCGAGGTCCGAGGTGTAGTCGACGGCGCGCCGCAGTAGCAGGTTCGCTTCCTCGATGGCGTGGCGGTCACGGGTGCCGGCCGCTTCCAGGAGATCGACGGCCTGGTTGTGCCAGGCGGTTACTTCGTCAAGGAATTCGGCTATCTGGCTCGGCACGATTGAGGGAACCTGCCGGTAGACAGGGCTCAGGTAGCGGACGGCGGCCGTCAGCTCGTCCCGCCCCTGCGTCTCGGGAAGGGCCACGTACCTGTCCCAGTGAAGCAAGCCCACCGCACACAGCACTTCCCAGTCGGCTGTGGGATGCGTACGGCTGTCCAGCAAGGCTGCGGCCTCGACGTCGGCAGCACGCCCCGTGACGGCCTTTAGGTTGCCCGTCGCACTGAACTCCTTCAGCCGTTCCATCACTGTGGCGAGCACGCTCTCCCGTGTCATCACTCCTCCGCAGGCCGCGAGACGGGCTCAAGAAAACCCGCCAGGTGGCTGGATGAATGCTCAACTACCACAACACGACATTCTCCGCATTACGTGCATATATTTCATATCGTAGTTGCGTGCGCATCCTGATGCACCCCCCTCCCCCGTCTCTCGTTCCTCCGGGGTGGCTGAGATGACCGATCACCGCAAAGACACCGCATGGCTCTGCGAGCAGCTGCCCGGGCTGCGCCGTCTCGTCGTGAAGAAGGGCACCGTGCAGACCCAGCAGCAGCTGGAGGCGATCGTCGAGACGGCCCGCACAGGCGGGGAGTTCAAGGAACCCCTCATGGAACTGGCACGGAGCCTAGGCGTCGGAGTCGACGACCTGATGGCATGGCGGGCCCACCCCATACCTCCCACATGCCGCCCGCCTGTCCGGTACGTCTGCCCGGAAAGGCTCTGCGTCCGCGAGTGGTACCCGGAGCCGAGCAAGAGGACTCCGTCCTGCGAGATCGCAGACCAGCAGCTTCGTGCCGAACGTGACCTGGACTAGCCATGCAGGAGTTCCTCGGCGAACTGGGCCGCAGGCTGGCCGAGAAATGGTTCTCTCTTCTCGTGCTGCCCGGTCTGCTGTTTCTCGCCTCCACCGCGGTCGCCGTCATTGCTGGCCAGCAGCGCTGGAACGACTGGTCGTATCTCATCCGGCGCAGCCGTGACTACGCCGCAGATCTCGACAAGCAGCCGGCGGTGACGCTCGTCCTGGCCGCGGTAGGGGTGTTGCTTGCCGCAGCGGTCGTCGGCCTTGCAGCCGGCGGCCTCGCAGGCGTGGTGCAGCGTCTGTGGCTGGGAGACTGGCCCCGCCCCTTGCACCCCTTGGCAACGCGCCTCACCCATCGGCTGCAAGAGCGGTGGAAGAACTGCGATGCCGCCGCCCAGAACAGGATCTCGCTGGCCGAACCTGACCGGCCGACATGGATGGGAAACTCGATCGGGGCAGTCAGGACCCGGGTGGAGCTCGCCTACGACCTGCACCTCGCAGAAACATGGCCCCTCCTGTGGCTGATCATGCCCGAGACATCCCGGACCGAAGTGGACCACGTCCGGTCCGAGTTCAACGACGCAGCGCGACTCGGTGCATGGGGACTGCTGTACCTCGCGCTCGGAGCCGTCTGGTGGCCTGCCTTCCTCATCGGGCTGGCCACTTGCCTGACCGGCTGGCGGCGCGGCCGGACCGCCATCGACGGCTTTTCAAAACTGACGGAAGCGGCCGTCGACATCTACGGCCCATGCCTAGCGAGAACTCTGGGCCTCGGGTCAGGCAATGCCCCGTTAGATCCGAAAACCGGCATGCTCATCACCCTGCTGGCACGCAAGAACACCTAGACACGTACTTGCGTGCCTCACCCGCCCCCACCTCTAACAGGTCATCTCATTTGGCGTGTTCGATAGTCTGTCGCCGTAGGGATCGTTGAGCGGCTGGTGCCGGATGAGTTGTGGGAGTTGCTCCAGCGGGTGGTGCCGGAGGCACCGACCCGTCCGCAAGGCGGTGGTCGGCGTCGGCACGGAGATCGGGAAGTGCTGGCCGCGATCGTGTTCGTCGCGACGTCAGGCTGCACGTGGCAGCAGCTGCCGCCCGCGTCGTTCGGCCCGTCGGGAGCCACGGCCCACCGCCGGTTCGCGGAGTGGTCGAAGGCGAGGGTGTGGGCCAAGCTCCACCGCCTGGTCCTCGACGAGCTCGGTGCCCGCGGTGAGCTGGACTGGTCCCGGTGCGCGATCGACTCGGTGAACATGCGGGCCCTGAAAAGGGGGATCTGACAGGCCCGAATCCTGTCGACCGGGGCAAGTACGGCTCGAAAGTCCACTTGACCACCGACCGCACGGGTCTGCCCTTGTCCGTCGGCATCTCCGGTGCCAACGTCCACGACAGTCAGGCCCTGATCCCGCTCGTGCAGGGCATACCGCCGATCCGCTCCCGCCGCGGTCGACGGCGGCGCAGACCGGGCAAGCTGCACGGCGACAAGGGATACGACTACAACCACCTGCGGCGATGGTTACGCAACCGCCGCATCACGCCCCGGATCGCCCGCAAAGGGACAGACTCCAGCCAGCGGCTGGGCCGACACCGCTGGACCATCGAACGCACCATGGCCTGGCTCGCCGGCTGCCGACGCCTCCACCGACGCTACGAACGCAAAGCCAGCCACTTCCTGGCCTTCACCAGCATCGCCTACACCCTCATCTGCTATCGCCGACTCCCCAAATGAGATGACCTGTAAGACGTGCACGACCTGCTGCCTGCAGCACTCGATGAGCTCGGCCTCACTGTCTATACGGTCCCCAGCGAGGCTGGCCAGGAAGCCGCTGTGCGAGCGCTCGCACGGTGCATGCTGGTCGGCCGGCTTGAACCGTGGGAGCTCACCTTTCGGATTCACCAGCGCTACGGGGAGCTGCCCCTGGCAAGGCGGCTCGCGGAACCCGATGACGCGTAGGACGGCGACGAAGTAGTGGCTCAGGTTGATGCTGAGGTCACGGCCGAAGCCCGCCGCCTCGCCGAGCCCACCCGCCTTCCCACTCACCCGCGAACGTTCCCGACTGTTAGGCAAAGGCCCCCCCAGTGGTGCCTCCACCACGAGGTCAGTGGCGACTCGGTTCACGGTGCAGGAACTGAAGGCGCTGTTGGGTCAGCTGCAGATGCCGGGCGTCAAGGCACGGCAAGGAGCGCAGCAGGAGGACCAGGTCGGGACCGGTGCCGAGTGCTGCGTTGCGGTCCTTGAGCTGTGTCCAGCAGTACAGGGCGCCGGCGGCCGCTGCGTGTACGGCTGGCGCGTCTGCGGCCTGGCGGGTCATGCGGGTCGTGGCGGCACGGGTCCACAGCTGGGTCGCGAGCTCGAAGTCACCTGCCATGCGGGCCAGGTCAGCCCGAATTTCCACCCACGCGATTGCTTCCAGCGAGGTGGTCCCGCAGGTCTGCAGGACGTGCTGCTCCCAGGCCTGTGCGAGTGCGGCTGCCTCAAGGTGCCGCCCGCTGGTGGCGAGGCCGTGGATATGCGGGCGCGGATCCTTTGCGGGAAGGGCCTTGTGCTGAAGTGCCCGGTCTGACAGATGAGGTTGCGCGTCCACAGGCAGGCCGTCGGCGGGAAGGCGTACGGCCGCCTCGACCGGCAGGAGCTCGGAAGGATGAGGGCCACGAACCAACGCATGCTGGCCTTGGGGCATCGCCTGCCAGGCGCCAGCCCCGCCCTGGCCAGGCGTCGATGCAGGCGTCACGACCGTATGAAGCGGTCTGCCCTCGTCCGGCCCCGACCTGCCAAAGGGAGCCCCTGGGAACGGCGCCGGCCCAGTAGTGCCAAGTTCCAGGGCGCTCGGTAGCACGATGCAACCAGGCGGCAGGGCGGCCGCGCCTGCCGCGAGAGCATGCAGCTGGAGGTTCGAGGGCCGCGTGGGGCTGGCGCGAAGCTGATCAATCCAGGCGCGGGTGTAACAGCTCACCACGTTGCCACTGCCGCTCCAGCCAGGCGGGGCAACCACTCCGTACACCTCCACGGCCGGAGTCGCGGGCAGACTGCCGTACTCCTGCAGCAACGGCCACGCAGCCTTGTCCGCCGCGACATCGAGCAGCACCGTCGTCAGTCCGGCGGGCCGCCCCCGAAGCTCCGTCCCCAGCCACCCCCACGGCAACGCGGTGTAGCGAACCGAGCCAGCCGTCGTCCCAGCCAATGCCAGATGCAGACGGCCACCCCGCCGGTCAACCGTCAACCTGCCCGAGAGATACACCATCAACGGGCCAGGCGTAGCGGCGGCCGTACGAAGCCGCGTCAGCACCGTGTTCGGATCCCGCGCCCCATCCAAGTACGTCGTGTCACACGGGACATCGCTGTTCAACAACACCGGCGCCTCGACCATCCCCAGCGCCGCCAGGTTTGCGCTCGGCGCCACCTGCACGCTGCGACGCCTCGTCGCAACATCCCCGGCTATGAGTAGTACGTGACCCCGCTGCCCCAGCCCGAAGTTGTGCATGAGCAGACCGTACCCAGTGCCAGGCGCCAAGCGAACGGCCACTCACCCTTGATCCAGAAACGTCACGTCTCGGCCCATGCCAGGCACCGGACGGCGTCGAGGCCGTGCCGCTCGGCCCAACGTTCGGTGAGCCGGGCGCGCTCGGCAGCCCCGACGATATCGGCGCCGGCCGCCTGGCCGCGGCCGTGCCCGCTGGTCGCCGCGGCCAGCGCCTACTGGGTCCGGATGCTCTGCTCGCGAAGACGTTCGGCTTCGGCCCGGCCCTGGGCGAGGTTGGTCTCGCGCTCAAGTATCCGCGTGCGGATCTGTCGAGTTTCCGTTCCAGCACGGTGTCCCAGACGTATCTCCGAGGACCATGTACGGGTCCCCGACCTGGACACCGAACAGGTTGGCGTACACCTGCTCGGGGTAGGCGTTTGTGGTGCACAGGACAACCTGGCGGGCGCCGAGGACAGGGCTGCGTGAACCACGAACCGTGTGGGACCTGCTCATCCAGCGGTAATTTTCCCTTTGCTTTCTGCGCGCGTGGAGCGCGCACCGGTGCCCGGCGAGCGGTCCGGCGCCGGGATCGGGCAGGCTCCGAAGGTCGTCCTCCACACGTCCGATCTGCTTGCGCTGATCGTGGAGGAAGACCTCACAGTCGAGGATCTGCTGCATCGCCCGGTCGAACGTCGGTGGCGCCCAGGGCGAGCCTGCCGCTGCCCACGCACCGGGCGATCCGCGGTCCGGCCCAACGGACCGGATTCACGACAGGAGAGGCCATGAAGGCGCGCCCCACCGAAGTCCATCGACGCCGCCGTCACACTGCGCAGGTTCCTGTCCGAGGGCACCCGCCGAGGTACAGGCGGAGCTTGGCGGTCTCAGCGCCCCAGCAACAGTCGGTGAGGATCTTTAACTATGAGTGTACTGTTTGCGGTTTCAAGTAGTGCTCAGGACCAGGAGACTCGTGTACCCGCCGCCGCACGCCTACTCGCCCACGCCCGCGCCTGCACGACGCTGGTGGCAGCATCCCGCCTTGATCATCACAATGCTGTTCTTTCTGCCGCCGGTGGGTATCGCACTCGCCTGGACAAGTCGTTGGAGCCAAACGAAAAAAATCGTCGCGACCGTCCTGTCCGGCATCTGGTTCTTGATCCCGCTACTGTCCGACCCACCGAAGAAGACAGACACCGACGCCAAGCCGCAGGCGCTCGCCACCGCACCGAGCACCAGCCCGAGCCCTAGCGCGAGCCCGTCCGCCCCTCCTAGCTTCGTCGGCCAGAGCCTCAAGGCAGCAAAAAAGGCGGCCTCCACCGCTGGGTACAACGCGACCTCGCATGACGCTGCTGACACCAACACAAGCCAGTGGGACGACGACAACTGGAAGGTGTGTTTCCAGACCCCGGCAGCCAAGCAGATCGGCAAGCTGCCGACGCTCGACTTCGGCGTGGTCCGCAACGAGGTCCCGTGCCCGGCCAAGGACGGCGAACCGATCCCGTATCCGAAGATGCCCAAGGTTGTCGGACAGACCTTCGCCAAGGCGTCCGAAGCACTCAAGCCGATCGGACTCCAGAAGATCGAGCCGCAGAGCGCGTACACCGACGTCACCCTTCCCGGCGCCGTGGACGATTGGGTGGTCTGCTTCCAGGAGCCCGCCGAGAACAAAGAACTCCGGACTCCCAAAACCACGACCGCCTACCTGCAGCTCGCTGCCCCCGGCACCGCGTGCCCGTCGTCGCAGCACACCGAACTGCACCCCAAGCCGGCGCCAGCCCCCAACGACGACGACTCCGACAACTCGTCCACAGGCGGCTCGACCTCAACGACCGGCGGCTCGGGCGGAGGCAGCGGCTCCGGTGGCTCCGGAGGAGGCAGCGTGTACTACAAGAACTGCACGGCCGCGCGAGCTGCCGGCGCCGCCCCTGTTCACAGGGGCGATCCGGGCTACGGCCGCCACTTGGACCGTGACGGCGACGGCGTCGGCTGCGAGTAGGCCACGCTCCCAAGGGAAGGAGGAATCATGTTCGGCCTCGTCAGCCTGATGATCAATCTATGCATCGTCTGGCCCCTCAAGCTCATGGTGCAGCTCTGCAAGGCCACGCTCCGGATGTTCGGCGTACGTATCTGACCCGAGCACCGCACAACGTAGCCCCCGCCCCCTGACCAGGGCGGGGGCTACGTCATTCCTGTCTCACCCGTACGCCGGAACCTTGGTGCAGCCCGATCACCGACTCCCGGATTCCTGATTGCGCTGGTCAGGTCGTAGGGCCGCTCGCGGGCACCGCAACCTCCGAGGGCGGCATCGCGGCTGGCCGGCACCAGCCGCAAGGAGGCGCTGGAGATCGCTGCCGAGTACGACAAGAAGGAGGCCGAGGCGTACCGGGAGCTGTACCGGGCCGGCCGTCCGCCGAGGACGCCGGGCGCGAGGAGTTGGCCGCCATCCGCAGTCCGGGGACGGTCGCCCTGTTCGAAGAGCAGGACTCCCGCAGGCAGGGCCCGTCCGACGTCGAGGAGCTGCAGACCCGCGCAAAATCGGGTAATCACACATAGGTGCGAGGCTCTGTTTTCGATGTCAGGCGTCACCACTGTGACCTGGACGTTCCATTTTGTCTCAACAGCACCGCTGTCCGGGGGCCTGCATCGGCAGCCGTCCGTTCCACCCACTCCCGCACAGTCACTGCTTGCTCGATGCGGCTGACGATGTCTTTCTTGGACGCCTTGTCCAAGGTCTCCGGGATCTTGTCGAAGGTGCCGGGAAGGATGTCGAGCAGACCCCAGATCTGTTCGCCGGTGCTGACAGTCAGGAGCTGCTGGCACCTCCACTGCAGCGGCATCTCTGGACGGTGCGTGAGCCGCTGGACGAGGGTAGGGAACACGTAATGCGTCGTCTCTGCGGCGAGGTGCTCTTGGAGCCAGTCGACCGGGAGACGCTGGCTGAAGCTGTGCATGGCGGCCTCTTGGGCCAGGTCCAGGAGCTGAGCGGTGTTGACGGCTCGGACAGTGCGGGGAAGGGTCGGGGTCATGTCGAGATGATGCCAAGAAGCCTCCGCGGGCCGGGAGGCCAGCTGGGTCGGGATGCGATCTGCCGACGGGCGGAACCCCAGACTTCCTCCTCGGAGGTGAGTTGCTCGGGGTCGTGGCCTTCCCATTCCGAGGCGGGCAGCTCGGCTGTCCGGAGCCTTCCCCTGGCGGAAGGACCCGACGCCGCAGGGTGGACCGAAGACTAGCGCGCAGAGCCGAGCTGGACGGTGACCCTGGCCCTCACCGATCCCGAGCACAACCGGCTCGGTCGACTGGCCACATTGTGGATCGGTGACTACGCCGTCCGACGAACACCCCGCCTCTGTGGATCCGCGGTGCCGTCGCAGACCAAGCGGCGCTTGGTACCTAGCGCGCCGGTGCCGGGGGGCGTGCGGACGGCACGTGACACGGTCGGCTACCTGAACTTTCTGCTGCAGAAAGCCGCAGAACCGATCGAGCACTTGGACCTGCTCGTCACGACCGGAGCTTTGCCATGGATTCAGTTCTGACTCGGGCGCTCCTCACGAGCACTCATGCGGATCCGAAGGACTGACCACTTCGGGTGGGATTCCTGGTTCTGATGGCGCCGGATGAGGCGCCATCTCTACGCTCGAACAACACGGGGCCGGCCGCGTGGTCGGCGAAGGACGAACTGGTGCAGGAGAGTACGTGCTCACCGAAGGTAAGCTGGTACGGGACCGGATTCCTCAGATCATCCGCGCCGACGGGGCCGAACCGGAGGTCTACGTGGCCGACCCGGCCGAGTACCGCCAGCGCCTTCGCGCCAAGCTGGCCGAGGAAGTCGCGGAGTATATGGAGGCGGACGAGACGGATGCCCCCGAGGAGCTCGCGGACGTCCTCGAGGTCGCCTTCGCGCTCGCCGCGGACCTCGGTGTCGATTCCGATCAGCTGGAGAAACTCCGCGCTTCCAAGGCCGAGCAGCGGGGAGGCTTTTCGGAGCGCATTGTCTGGACTGGCAACCGCTGACCCGCGGTGCCGGTCCCGCAACGCCTCTAAAGCCCGGGCTTGGCCAGCACGATGTGGCTCACTCCGGGCAGTGGCAGCCCAGGCGTCCCCGCCGCGGGGGCGAGGCCGGCGCGGCGGGCGAGCGCGGTGGTCTCCGCCGCGCTGATGCCGCGCTGGAACGTCCCCTTCCCCTCGCTCGACCAGTAGCCGTCATGGTGGGCCGTCCAGTTACTGCCCGCAGCGGTCTTCGTGATCGCCTCGGGGGAACGGGTGACGATCACGACGTGACCGCCAGGGCGGACGAAGTGGGCCGCTTCATGCAGCAGTTGGGCGCGGGAGTGCACCAGGCCGGTCCGGTAAGCGGGTGGCAGCCGGTTGTAGACGGCCGCTGCCATCGCGGCGGCTGCGCCCGGGTCTCCGTCGACGCGCAGGCAGGCGGCGGTGTCCATGGCGATCAGGGCGCGGGTCATCACCGATGGCGAGGTGGTCAGGGCCAGGGCGTCGTCTTGCGCCCGGTAGGCGGCGCGGGTGTCGCCGAGCAGCGTGTACGCCTGGGAGAGGTGCACCGCGTGCTTCTGGGCCGGGTATCCGAACCAGGTGTCCGCTGACTCGGGGCCGTCCAGCTGTTCGGCCAGGGTGCGGACGTCGTCCACTGCCCGGCGGGCGCCAGCCAGGTCGCCGACGGCGGCGAGGGCGCGGGCGTTGACGGCGGCCGCGAGCGCGGCCGCGCCGGAGGGGCGGCCGCCGGCTTCCCGGCGGGCCTGCGCGGCGATGCGGGCGGCCTGTCCCGGGGCGCCGTAGTTCAGGCCGACCATGGCGTGACGGCCCAGGACCCAGGCCGTCATCCGCCGGTCCCCGGACTCGCGGGCCGCTTTCTCTGCGGTGGCGAACCAGCGGTGCGCGTCGGCCTGATCGCCGCGGTCATGCTGGACGATGGCCACCAGGCCGGAGATCCCGGCGGCTGTACGCGCCAGGTCGGTACGGTCCCGCGCGGGGTGAGGCCGGCGCAGGACGGCGGCGAGGAGCGCCAGGTCCTCCCGCATCTCCCCGAGGACGGCATCGGGAGCCCGCCCGTTGTAGCCGCCCCGGTGCCGCTCGAACGCGCCTTCCAGGTAGGCGAGGTCCCCGGCGCCGCCGGCGTCCAGGCCGGTTTCGATGCCCTCCCGGGCCTGCGCGATGCCGGGCAGCACGGCGAACCCCGCCGTGGCCGCCGCCAGGGTGAACAGCTTGCGTCGCTTCACGTCGTCGTCCTCCATCCTCTGCTGCCTGCGGTGTCGCCGGGTGTTCTCCAGGGCCTGGTCCAGCTGCTCGTCGGTCAGGCCGTAGACGGTGCGGATCGCACCAGACCGGGGTCGGTAAGCGGCGCTCGGGCTCCCAGCGCTTCAGGTTCTCGACCGTGCACACGAGGCCGGCGGCGGTCATGCACTTGGCCTGCTGCTCGCGAGTCCGGTCCGCCCGTTCCCTGATGGTGCGCAGCAGCTCGCCGATTCCGTCCGGGCTCACCATGCCGGGCCTCCCCGAGTGTGGGTCTCGAAAGACCATCCTGGCCCCCCAACGCGGCACCCCACAGCGGGAATCGGCCCCCTGGAGCGGCCCTCCCCTGTGGTCTTCCCCGGACCTTCAATGGTCGAACGGAACCGGCCGGGACAACGCCTCCAGGGGCTCCCCATCCCAGCCGGCCCCGCACTGGCGCCCGCCTCGCCTGGGGGCGGCGGGCGCCGTCCACGCTCCATCCGACACGAGAGAAGGAGTACGTCATGAACCTGATCCTCTCCAGCCGCTCCATCAAGGGGGCCGCGACCCGGACCCCCGACGGCGGGGGCACCGGCAAGGGCGACGGCAACGACTGATCGCCGACCATGACCACCGCGATTGACGCGGCGGTCCGGAGCCTCGGCGGGGAATTCCTCGCCGAGGCTTTCGGCCGCTCCTACCAGCACTGGTCACAGGCCGCCGACCTCAGCGGCATGTTCACGTGGGACGACCTGAACGACCTGGTCGCCCGACACCGCCTCGACGCCCCGCGCCTGCGCCTGTTCAACGACGGGGAGCAGGTCCCGCCGTACGAGTACCTGCACACCTCGATCACCAAGCGCTCCGAAGTCCGCCACCGCGTCGAGCCCTCCGGCCTCCACCAACAGATCAGCGCCGGCGCCTCCCTGGTCCTGGACGCCGTCGACAAGCTCCACCCCGGCGTCCAGGCCCTGGCCGAGGCGCTGGAGCGGCACTTTCGTACCGACGTCCAGGCCAACCTGTACGCCTCCTGGCACCCCACCGAAGCCTTCGGTATCCACTGGGACGACCACGACACGGTGATCTTCCAGCTCGAAGGCGCGAAGCGCTGGAACCTGTACGGAGCCACCCGCACAGACCCGCTCCGCCTGGACGTCGAAGCCCCCGAGAAGCCCACCGGGCCGCCGCTCGCCAAAGTGATTCTGCAGGCCGGGGACATGCTCTATGTACCGCGGGGCTGGTGGCACGCGGTGGCTGCCACGCAGGGCCGCTCCCTGCACCTGACATGCGGGCTGACCCCAGTGACCGGCCACCACCTCCTGCTGTGGCTGGCCGGGCAGCTCCTCCACTCCCCCACCCTGCGGGCGGGCGTGCCCATCGTGGCCGGCCCCGCCGAGCGCACCGCGTACGCCGAGCAGCTACGCAAGGAGGTGTCCGAAGCCCTCCACCCGCACATCGTCTCGGAGTTCGCCGCCTCCCTGGACGCCCGCGACCCCGGCCGCCCGGCCCCCTCCCTCCCGTACATCGACGACGTCCCAGCCGACCCCGGGCTGGTCCTGGCCCTCACCACCGCCCGGGCCGCGCTGGAGGCAGCCGACGAGGCCGTCGTACTGCGCGCCGCCGGACACGAATGGGAGCTCCACCCATCCGTGCGCCCCGCGCTGGAGGCCCTGGTCTCCGGCGCCCGCCTGACCCTCGGAGAACTGGCCGACCGCTCCGGCCTCACCGTGGAACAGGTCGCGGCCCTCGCCACCGAGCTGGTATCCAAGGACGCGGCCGCCGTCTCCCAGCCGAGGTAGGGATCCGCCATGTTCGACGCCCCCGCACCCGCCACCGTCGACCGGATGCTGGCCGCCCAGCAGCACGCCGCAAACCAGTTCGGCCTGCGCGCCACCGGCCGGCGGGTGTGGGGGTACCGGGGCCGAACCTTGTCGGGGGCTGCCGGCCCGCACTGGCTCCGCGTCGTCTGCGCCGAGGCCGGCACCGAGGGCGACAAGCTGTGGAACGGCCCCTCCACCTCCCGCGCCCTCCCCGCGTCGGTGCCGCGCCCCGACCTGTTCCGCATTCGGGACTGGACCACTGAGGGCTACGCCTACCGGGCCGAGCTGTACGGCCTCGCCCCCGACCCGATCGTTTCCCCGCGTCCCGTCCTCGACGAAGACCCCGGCCTGCCCGGGACGTGGTGGAAGGAGATGGTCGCCGCCTTGGACACCCTCGCCGACGTACCGCCGCCGACAGACCGCGAAGCCGTACACGAGGAGTACCTCCGCCGCGTCATCCCCCAATTCACCGGCCACCAGCTCAACGACGCCATCACCTGGAGCACCGCCCACGGCGACCTCCACTACGGCAACATCACCCGCGGCCCACACATCCTGGACTGGGAAGGATGGGGCCGCGCCCCCTACGGCTCCGACGCCGCCACCCTGTACCTGTACGCACTGCTGGTCCCCGCCGCGGCCGCCCGCATCCGAACCGACCTCGCCCCCGTCCTGGACCGGCCCGAGGCCCGCACCGGCCTACTGACCGTGTGCGCCCAGGTCCTCCAGGCCCAGGACCGCACCGACTTCTACGCCGAGCTCGCCGGCCCCGTACGCGAGCAGTTGCCCCACCTGTAGCGGGGCTGCTGCACACCGGCCGCCGTTTCCATTAACCCGCGCTGGTGGAGCGGATCGCCGACCGACTCACCACCGACTACGGCCTGCTCCAGTCTGACCGGACTGGACGCCCACGGAACGAGCCGCGTATGCCCCGGATGCTCAGCTCCCCGTTGTCCGCCCTGCGTAGCACCTCGCCCCCGTTCTTCAGCGCCACCAGCCGGTCCGGGTGCCTCGTGAGTTGCCTCCGGTACCAGGAGCCCGGCAAGACGATGGTCCGCACGCCGACCGATCGGCGTGCGGACCAAAAGAAAAGAGGGGCAGTGGCCAGCGATGGCGAGTGCCCCTTCAAGTGCGCCGACCGCAGCACGGGGTGCAGACCCCCGCCGGGTGACACGGCTGGTCTTGGACGGTCCTGTCAATGATCAGGATGGACGGCCTGGACGCCGGTGCCGTCGTACAGCTCGGGCTCCAGAGTGAGCAGGTACCGGCCGGCGGGGAAGTCTGCCGAGGGGCGGGCCGCGTGGATGGCGTGGACGGAGGCCCAGCGGTGCCCGGCGTGCAGGAGCTCGGTGGCGGACAGGGCGGCGGCGGTGTCGAAGGGCTCGATCTCGATGAACCGCAGCCCGTTGATGTAGGCGAGCAGGCCGGGCCGCCCGGTATCACCCGCGGTCAGGGAGAGCACTGGGGCGTAGAGGGTGCCCAGGCCGCCGGAGGCTTGTACGTAGAACGCGGCGACGGCCTCGTTGTACGGGTCCTTGGGGTCGTGAAGGGCGGTAGCGGTCGTGTGGTCCAGGACGACCGCGATCGGCCCCACTACGCGGCCGCCGAGTCCTGGCTGGCGCCGAGGCGCTCCAGGAGGCCACGGGCCTTCGCCTCGGCCTCCTCGCTCGGCACGGTGCCCAGCATGGAGGCGAGCTCGGCACGGGCCTGCTCCGCGCGCTCCGCGTACTCGGCCTGGGTTGGACGGCCCTCAGCGAGCTCCTCGACGAGTTGCCGGATCGTGGTGCCTTGCTCGGTCGCCAGCGCGGCCAGGCGGTCACGGGTGGCCGCACTTACCTTGATGCTCGTTTCGTCTGCCATACACAGACTCTACTGCGGGTAGAGACCTGTGTGGAGGTTCCGGCGACACCGTGCCCGGTTTGTTCGGCTGGGCAAGCGGGGCGTGGTCGTTTCCACTGGAAACGACCACGACAGGCGGTTCCGCGCCTACCGTCCGCTGGAAGCGGCGACCGCTCCTTCTTCGCCCAGCCTGTGCAGGTCACGGAAATGATCAAGTTGCCTTCACCTCCCCCTCACCTGCCCCCTCCGAGCGTGAGGGAATACGAAAGCACAAGGGCCGCCCGGCAAGCCGGGCGGCCCTTGTCTGAGGTCTGAACCCTGGGGGTATGGCCTGCCCACTTTCGAGGGCTACCAGGGACGATTCCAGGGTCTTCGCCACCCAGTGTACCTACGATTGCCCCACCATGCACAGCACGCCGCCCACCAGCATCGAGCCGCCCGACGACAAGGCCGTCATCGAGCTGATCACCCCCGACCGGCTGAACCCCTACCTGACCGCGTGCGCTGGCGATTCCACCGCCGCACTCGCGCTGTACCGGTGGAACAGCGACCTCGCCGCAGCGTTCTTCGAACCGCTCGGGCATCTGGAGATCATGCTGCGCAACGCGCTGGACGCACGGCTCGTCGCCCGCCAGCAGCGCCGGGGCCGCACCACCGAGTGGTACATCGACAGGCAGGTCCCGCTCAGCGGCAAGGCCCGGGCCGATATCGCCCAGGCTCAGGAGCGTGCCGGACGGGCCGGCGCGACCATCCCGCGCGGGAAGATCATCGCGGAGCTGAGCTTCGGCTTCTGGCGCTTCCTGCTGGCCCGCCAGTACAAGACCAACCTGTGGCCCGACCTGGCCAGCGCCTTCCCCCACGCGCCCAACCGTGCCCTTGCCACGGTGGAAGATCCGGTCAAGCGGCTTCACAAGTTCCGCAACCGCATCGCCCACCACGAAGGCATCTGGCACCTGCCGCTCGAAGCCCGCCGAGACGACATCCACACCGTGCTCGGCTTCATAGCGCCAGCCGCCGCAACCTGGGTCGCCGACGCCTCCCGCATCGACGACGTCCTCGCCCGAAGCCCCTGACCTCGCGCCCTTCCCCCACGCTGTCTCCTCCCGAACGCCTGCGCGGGGCGCGGCCGCCACCCGGGTGCCTGTTTGCCGCCGGGTGTCACGGTCAGGCGGAGGGACGCAGCCTGGTGCCGCCGCCGCTGCCGTTCAGCGGGCTCAGGGTCTCCAGGTGGGCGCCTTTCACCCATGAGCCCAGCAGGTCGCGGTGCAGGGCCACGATGTCCTGGCCCAGCGCCAGGCCCAGTGCCGCCTTCGTGAACGCGCGGCAGGTGGTGACGAACAGCGCGACGTCGGCGCCGTGCTCGAGGCGGGCGGTGCGCGACGCGGCGCAGGATCTGCTCGTTCGTGTTGGGCGGTACGTCCGCGACGGCGGCCGGGCTGCCGGGCTTCCACGCACGGATCAGCTCGGGCAGGCGCAGCCGCTCAGGCCACCAAGGCAGCGCCTGTCCGGCGAGTGCGGCGACATCGCCCCATTCGGCTTCGTACTCGATACGGGGGTGAGCTACCTCGGCGGCGACCAGGGCGGGCCCGGTGATACCCACGTCGCCATACAGGGCGCAGACGGTGCGCACGCCGTCCGGGTTCCCGGCCTGGGTCAGGGCGGTGGCGACGTCGGTGGCGACCTTGCGGTTGTGGCTGTGCACGAAGCGGATCGTGCCGAGGGCGGTATGCCAATCCAGCGCCGGTCCACGCGAGGTGTCCTTGTAGCCGCCCCACCGGCCGGGCGTGAGGTCTTCAGGCAGCGGGCGCAGCAGCACGGCGCCGCGGTGGGAGAACTCCGGCGTCCGGGCCGCCCACTGGTAGAGCTGGGTACCGTCCCAGACCTCTTCGGGCTCCTTCCGGTCACCGGTCAGGCCGAGTGGCACGGGCGGCTCGGTCGGCTGGGGGAAGTCGTCGTACTTCCCTGCCAGCCGCCACAGGCCGGAAGGAGGTGACGCCCAGTACTGCCTGGACCTCCGTCTTGGACAGGTAACTGCTGTTCACGCCCATGTTGAGACTCCTCACCGCCCAAGGGCCGGCGGTGGCCCCGGCCAGATCATGGGACGGACCGGCCCCCGGCACGCGAAGAGCTCCTGGGCCTGCCCTAAGACAGCGTTTCTTATGGCTTGATCGTTCGTTGAACCGTGCATGGCGGATCTGGTTGAGCGGCTGGTGCCGGATGAGTTGTGGGCGTTGTTCCGGCGGGTGGTGCCTCCGACAGAGGTGATACGTCCGCAGGGCGGCGGCCGGCGCCGGGCGGGTGACCGCGAGGCCCTGGCCGCGATCGTCTTCGTGGCGACCTCAGGATGCACGTGGCGGCAACTGCCGCCGGTGTTCGGCCCGAGCTGGCAGACCGTCTACCGACGCTTCGCCCAGTGGAGCCGGGCCCGTGTCTGGGCCCGGCTCCACCGCGTCATCCTCGACGAACTCGGTGCCCGCGGGGAACTGGACTGGTCGCGGTGTGCGATCGACTCCGTCAGCCTGCGGGCGGCAAAAGGGGGCCACTGACGGGACCGAATCCGACCGACCGCGGCAAGTTGGGATCGAAGATCCACCTGATCACCGACCGGAACGGACTGCCTCTCTCGCTGGGCATCTCCGGCGCGAACATGCACGACAGCCTGGGCCTTGAACCGCTCGTGCGCGGGATCCCACCGATCCGGTCCCGGCGAGGACCGCGTCGACGGCGACCCGGCAAGCTCCATGCAGACAAGGGCTACGACTACGACCACCTGCGGCGATGGCTCCGCAAACGCGGCATCCGCCACCGCATCGCCCGCAAGGGCACCGAGTCCTCAAAGCGGCTCGGCCGCCACCGCTGGGTCGTCGAGAGGACCGTGTCCTGGCTCGCCGGCTGCCGCCGGCTCCACCGCCGCTACGAACGCAAGGCAGAACACTTCCTCGCCTTCGCTGGCATAGCCGCCGCCCTCATCTGCCACCGCCGCCTCACCAAATGAAACGACGTCTAATTCACACCTGCATTGGCTGAGAAGCTGCTGTTGGTCGTGGTGTCGATGCCCGCACCTGCCACTCGCGTTCCAGCTCAGGACAATGGCGAACAGAACGCCGGGACCGCATAACCCGATATGAGGGATGCACGGTGTTCCCCAGCACCGGCTCGATGCCGTCGTCGTCCCACACCGGCTCCACGGCCTGGTCCAGGTGCACGCGCAGCCGGCGGTGCCGGGAGGTGATGTCCACCAGTGAGCCGACCGGTGCCCCGTTCGGCTGGGCGAAGGCGATGTCGGCCTCCTCGCCCCTGTTCAGGAACCAGGCGGCGGCCGCGGACTTCACGTACAGGTGGTCGGCGCTGGAGATGCCTCGGGCCCGGCGGCCGCAGATGTGGGGTTGGCCGTCCGGGCCGGGGTGATGGGCGAAGTGACAGACCCGGGCGGTGTAAAGCTTCGTGGTCCGCTGGGCTCCGCATCCGCCGAGGAGCAGACCGCACCAGAACGTGTCGAGCTGATGCCGATGCCGGCAGGCGTCCAGCTCGATTGCCTCCAGCGGCAGCATCAGCGGCTCCTCCGAGTCCGCGCTGCCCAGCACCGCCGTCTGGATCTGCCGCCGGTCACCCCGCATACCCCCAGCCTTCGTTCCAACTTGACGTCGTCGGCTGGCTCCGCAGCGGGCCCTCCAGCGCGCTGACAGGAGCGGCGCACGATGGGCTCGGCCTGCCAACGGATCAGGTCACAGGCGGAAGCACCTTGTAGCGGAAGTCCACGGCCGCATCCCAGCCGACGGTCCCATAGCGGTGGTGCTGGCCGTCGCTGCTCACTGTCAAGAGCAGCGACGCGTTGGTATGGATGTGCTTTTCCTCAACCTGCCAGACGATCTCAAGGTCCTCACCCTCGCCAGCGTCGTGGCTTGTTCCGTCCGGCGTCTGCATACGCCACGTCAGGGGCCTGCTTTGCGGATCGACCGCGCGGCAGGTGAACCGCACAACGTCGCCGGGGCGCAGGGTCACGCCGGTCCGCACCATGAACATCTGATCTTGAGCCGAGATAGCTGTCTCGGTGCTGTGGCCGAAGCTGTCGCGCACGATTTCGACGCGGGGAAAGTATTCGCCGGAGGCGTCCTGGCCGCTGACGTGGATGGTCACTCGGTTCCTGATCTCTCCGGCGATGGCGCTCATCAGTTCCTGCTCGAACGGCAGGAGTTCCCGGCTATGTGCGACGGCGTTGCGCATAGCCTCGATGCGGTCCAGAAGGACGGTGATCTCCTTCTTGGCCCCCAGGGCTCCATCGAGGAGGTCCCAATGCCTGGTTACGAGTCGGGTCAGCTGGGTGAACTCGGCATAGGTGATCAAGCTCGCTGACACGGCGGCCGCACCTCGCTTGGTGCGGCGCTTGGCCTCTACCTCCTGCTTTTCACGGAGCCGGGCCAGGTCCTCGGTGGTGAAGACCTCCTGGAGCCAGTTGTCGCCGAACTTGTCGCGTAGCGAGATGGTAAGCAGTTCCCGCAGCGACCGTTCGCAGCTCGCGAGGGCTTCGGAAGGATCCATGAGAGGCATTGGACAATTCTCGCTGTCCGGGTGGTTAACAGCTAGCGGATTCCACAGAGCGCGGAGACAACGAGTGAGCCTCCGACACGGCGGCACGGCGACGCCGCCGTATGCCCGTGCCGCACGCGCTCTTGCGGGCCGGGCGCAGCGTGGCGGCCTCCGTCGCCGCGGCCTGACGGCGACGCTGGACGCGGCGGCCTGCTCGTCGGTCCGGTGTAGCAGGCGGGGATTACAGGGCGGGGGCGCACCGTTGGCAGCGGGCGTAGTTCCGACCGCCCTTGGGGCCGGTGCGCTCGGCAATCCATGCCCTGGCCTCCTCTGGGGTCATCGCCGTGAAGGAGGGGTAGGAGCGGGCGCCTTCGAAGATGTCGCGGTCGTAGGGCACGACGGTGTGGCTGTAGAGGTGCAGTGCCTGCGTGTACGCCTCGCCGACCGGGCGGGCGTAGTTGTCCGGGGTTTCCCGCTTGACCACCGAACATGTGGTGTCGTGAATCCCTCGGCGTCCGGCAGCGAAGGGGTACACCTCCGGCTGCTGAAGGCGGTGCCACAACACGTCCGACTGGTCGAGCAGCTTCTCGAACCACGAGCGCTGCTCTTCGCACAGGGCGCACCCGCCGGCTGCCTGGCAGCTGGCCCGGACCTTGGCAGGGTCCTCGAACGCCCTGCAGCCGAAGGGGCCGTACAACTTCTCGGCGGCTTCGAGGAGCAGGGCTCGGGCCGCGCTCGCTTCCACGATGCCTTGCTCAACATGCTCAAGGAGGTCAAGGACGGCTGGGAGTTCCACCGCGTACCCCCACCCTGCAGAGATCTCCCGCCGGCGCTCTTTCGCAAACAGGTCCCCGAACGACATGAGCACCCCGGGCAAAACGGCTCCACGGAACGTGAAATCTACCGCGACCCCTCCAGTGGACTCGCCGCCGTAGAGGTCGCCGTCACCCTCCACGTCCCATGGTTCCACGGTCACCGGGGTGGACTGTTCGGGAATGTGTACGGCCGCCGTGCTGCCCGTCGGCGTTTTGACATCGGGGCGGGGCTTCTTGGCGGAGGAACCCTGCTTTGTTCGGCGCTTCTTCGACATCTCACCGACTCCATCGTCCGACCGGCTCTCCTGGCTGACCACCCCGAGAGCCGGATATCCAGGGCAGCACATTCTGCCCCTTGGCACCCTCCTTCACGGACCGGCGGCTCAGCCGGTCTGACACGGACCGGCGGCTCAGCCGGTCTGATCCAGTGAGTAGGTTGCCCTCGGGACCTGGGCCGGCAGCTGGGCGAGTCCGGCCCGCTCGGCTCGGGCTCGGTGCAGTGCCCGCAGGCGTACGGCTTCGGCGTCACGGCGCCGCTGGACAAGTACAGCGTCGACAGGCGCTGGCTGATCGACGCGCACCGCCTCGGGCTCCGGGAACGCGTGACGGCTTGCCTCCCGAAGGACCCGGTTCTGCCGCCCGACGGCAGCCGCGGTGGCCGGGTCCGGCTGTCGCTGGGTGTGGGCCTGCTGGTGGGCCTCGAGTGCACGGCGGTAGCCGGCCGTCGCTGTTTCGCGCGTACGTACCGGACCCTGCACGACCGGTGCACTTCCCGGGACCGGCTCGGCGGCCGCGATGGGCGCGGGCAGGGGGCCGGGTGACAGCACGCGCACCGTACAGACCGCGTCGGTGCGCGCCGAGCGGTTGGCGTCGGTGATGATTCGCGACGCCTCCAGCCGGGCCTTCGTCGCCCAGGCCGTGGAGTCCGGGCGCAGCGTCAGCTCCCCGCGTTCCGCGTCGTAGCCGACCGCCGCGACGTGTTCGGCGAGGTCAGGGGCGAGGACCGCCCACCGCTCGCACAGCCCGGCGCCGGCTGTCGGGGTCTCCCAGCCGCGCTCGGCCATGAGCGCGGTGAACGCCTCGCCGAGGCCCATGGGGGCGCGGCCGTCGCGCCGGACCGTCCGGGTCAGCCGCGGCTTGTTCTTCGCCGTGCGGGCGCCGGTCTTCTTGGCGGCCTCCCGCGCGGCCCGCAGGGCGACACGGGCCAGGTCCACGCCGCTGGGCTCAGCACTCTGGCTCATCACGCCACCTCCCCGGCAAGCTCCCGGGAGCGGTGAGTGAGGCAGACGTTGCGGGTCGGCAGGGCCCTGCGGGTGCAGGGCACTTCACCGTCGAACCCGGAGCAGGCCCCCGGCACCGACGGCGCAGCGGGAGCGGCAACGGCGACAGTCAGGGCATCGGCCTCCTCGCGGCACAGCTTGCACAGACCGGTGTCGACGGCCCGCCCGGTCAGGAAGATCACGCACCCGCAGTCGCCACACGAGGCACGCCGCGGGCCTTCGGGCTCCCGGGGCACCAGAACCGGCGCGGGGCGCCGGATGGCGGCGTCCAGCTCACAGTCGGCGCAGCGCCCAAACGGTCCGGGTCGGGTGCCGTGCTGGGGGCACAGGCCCTGCTCCAGGCGCTGTTCGCACTGGCGGGCGGCGCGCTGGTCCTGGACGATTTCGGCGCACAGATCGCAGGCCGCGCCGGTCCGCCAGATGATGCTGGCCTCGCAGTCCTGGTAGCCGCAGCCCCAGCGGGGCAGGGCCACCCCCAGCAGCCACCGGCCCGGATCGCGGATGTCGGAGAGCATCACCTTGGCCAGGCGGGCCGTCAGCCGGTGCCGGAGACGGTCGGGGGCGGTGCCCTCGCGCAGCTGACGGCCCACCTCACGGGCGATCTTCCGGGCAACGAAGCTGCTCGTTACCTGCTCCAGCAGCACGTGGACCGGCTCCAGCACAGCGTAGATCTCCGGGCTCATGGCCAGCTGCGGTCCGGTGTGCGATGACCGGGACGACCCGCCATCCTTGCTGGTGCGCTTTTCGCTGCTCGGCTTCGAGGAGGGCTGGCTGATCTCACCCGCGCGCAGCGCGACACCACCCCCGCTGGTCGAACGTGTCGTCGCGGCAGCCGGGATTTCCACAGCCTCAGCGCCCTCAACTACCTGTACCTCGCCTACGGCGGGTGAGATGAGTGCACGCTCGTCATCCGGTGAGTCAGTCCTAGGTGATTCCTTAAAGGCGAGGGATCCCTCACCAACCAGGGAACCCGATCCCTCACCAACCAGGGAACCCGATCCCTCACCAACTTGGGAACTGGCCGACCCCTCAGAACCACTGTCCACAGCTGTCTCAGCGGCCTCCGGAGCAGCGCTGCAACCGTCGGCCGGGACGCCCGGCCGGGCCTCCGGAGCGAGGTCGTGCGCGATGTACAGGTTCCGGCCCCGCTGCCCCGCACGCCGCTGCACCGTCAACCAGCGCGCAGCCTCCACCTCGGTGACGACCGCTGACGCAGCCGTCACCGACAGCGCCTCGCCGGCCTTCTTGCCCGAGTGGTGCCAAAGACACGAGGCGAGCTCCGCCTCGGTCAACGCGATCCCCCGCGCCTGTGCGTACGCGACCAGCGCGTACACCCGAAGCTGCCGGGGCGTGAGGTCCTCCGCGGCCGCCACCGGCAGCCACACGAACGCCTCCTCACCAGACATCGGCCGTACCGACCGCACCGCCGACTGCCCCATCCCTCCCGGCAGCGTCCGGCGCGCCGAACGCAGCTCCACTACACCGTCCGGGCCCGGACGGCGTAGCTGCGTCATTCCTCGCTCCACCGACGCCGCCGACAGCCCCAGGTACGAGGCGATCGTCTCCGTCTTTGCCTGGCAGCCCTCCGGCCGCGACGCCAGCGCCTTCACCTTCACGTACACCGACAGCGACACGTCCTGATAGGCCGGCGACCACACCAGACGCATCGGCACACGAACCCGCTGCCGTCGTACCACCCCCGCACCCGGCACCGGCTGCAGCGCGCTCCGCTGGCCGGGAATCCTGACCGGGGCCCCGCCGACCTTGTCGACGTCGTCCCAGAGCGGGCGGTCCAGTACGGCGGCCGGCGCCGCCACGGCGCTCATCGGCCCACCGCCCCAACAGGAGCGGCGAAGACCGCATGGACTGAAAGCGTCTGTGTCGTCATCGAGGTGTACACGCCAAAGCGGACACCCCCCTGAGCAGTCGGAACGCGCGATTCGTCATCCACCCGCCGACCCTGCACAAGACGGCCTGTGGACAGAGCCCGCTGAGCCCGGATCACCCCCGGCGCTCCCGCGCGGCGGGCAGAAAGCTTGGAACCCGTTTCGTCACACGTGACGCGGCCCTGGCGGACGCCGCCGTCGACGGAGTTGTCGTCGACCTCCCAGATGGGGTGCACGAGCGGGGCGGCAGACACCGCGACCGCGCTCGCCGATCCGAGGCCGAAGGGGTTGCTCTTGTAGCTTCGTACCGGAAATCCAACTTCCGGTGGGAACCGCGTAAAGATGAATGAACCGGACACCGATCCCGTCACACGGGAAGCGGGAATGACTCGAACCGGACCGAATCGGACACGGTCGAGCTGACAGGGGACACCATTCTCGTGCACTATGGCGGGACACCAACCTTCATATGGATCGTCCCGACCCGCGACCAGGCCCCTGCCAAGGGACCTGACCACGGCCGAGCGCTCTGTACGGACGGAGCCCCGAGCCCGACGGCCTGCCAAAGCCGCCGGAACCCGGGGTGACGCTGGTGGCTCAACAGAGGCCCCCTGCCAAAGGGACTTCTGAGGAGCCGGGGTGGTCCGCTGCCAAGCGGACCGGGTGACCCGCTCGCCAAAGCGGGGTTTTGCAGGGAACAGATCCAGCTCTATGAGCTGGAGCCCAGGACCGGGGCCTAATCCGGGAACTGGGCGGCCGACCTGATGGTCGGCGAGATGGGCCGCGCGGGGCCACAGTGGATTGCTAGTCCACCTATCGGCGCGCGCGGCCGATGGCCGCTAGGTCATGCCGACCCCCTCGAACTCGAGCGGAGTCGGCGCATACCCAAAGGCGCGCCCGATGGCGTGATCGCGAAGACGAAACGGCGCAGATACGCGTGCAGTTCCGCAGACGCGGGTACTCTTCATCCCGCGATCACCTCCCATCAGGTCTCGCCCAAACGAGGCTTCGCCCCGTTCGAGAGCCCTGGGACCCGGCATGGTCCTGGGGCTTTCGCCGTTTCCGATGATCCACAGCCTAGCCTCATGTCCCGACACAACCGCAGGATGAATTCCAGCAACGTCCGACGTGCCTCGAGTGCCGAGTCCACCCGACGGGAATCGCGGAAAATTCATCGGTCACCTGTTTCGCGCGGCCAGCCCAGAGCGGTCAACAGGGTGTCGGGCTGCCCGTCGTAGACAATGTGGGTCTCGTCAGTGTCGGGCTCGTGAAACCGGCCTGCGAATCGGATCAGGTCCTCCTCACTGAACTCGATCGAGTTGGGGTCGATGTCAGCGAGCTGATTCCGTTCCCGGATCCGTGACCAGCGCACGTCATGCGGGACCGGCAAGTACACCAGGACTGGAATGCCACCGGACTCCATCACCAGGGCCTGCCACTCGGCCCGCTCCTCCGGCGTCCAGAAGCCGTGGTCGACCACGACATCCTCGCCAGCCTCCACGAGAGCGCGGAGTTCAGCAGCGATGTCGTTGAGGACAGGAGCTTCTCGAACCCGAAACTCCCCCCGGGGGAAGTCAACGCCGTACCTGCCGTAACGGCGGAACATCTCCTCGTCCGGACACAACCGCTTGAAGCCAGCCCTTGCGAGCGCCAACGCCAGCGTTGTCTTACCGGCACCTGGCATTCCCGTCATCAGAACCACGCAAGGCCCCTGCATAAGCACGCCTCCGGCTAGGGCGGAACTGATGCGAGCGATCTCAGGCTCCCTTTCCTCGGTCAGAGCCTCAACCCGCTTTGCGCGCAGGAGATCGCCGAGGCGCTGCTCCAGACAACTGATCAGGGTGTCATCCATGGCGAAGGTGTAGGTCGTGGTCAGCACGTCATATCCGCCGTTTCGACACGAGTACGGCCGGGGGCGCCGAGGTCCACGCCGAACTCCAGAGGTCGGCCTTCGCCGTCGAGGAACCGAGCGGAGAGGACCAGGATCGCTTCCCTCGAGGCGGGATCGAGCTCCAGGAGCTGGGCGTCCTCGGCGGTGGCGATGCGGGCTGCCGTCTCGTCCATGCGTTTCACAGCGTGCCGACCCGTTTCCCTGGCGATGAGGTCCAAGGACGTGCCGCCAACGAGACGTTCGCTGCGGACCAGTGCGGGCACGGCGTGGGCGAACTCTGCCGGAATCCAAGACGTCGAGTGCGCGACGATGCCGTGCCGGTCGCGATAGACGCGAGTTCGCCGGATGACGTCGACTCCAGCCTCTACGTCGAGCGCGGCCGCAACGTCCTGCGGGGCGGGAGTGAGTGCTGCGGTGTGTCCGTCCGACCGCTCCCCGGCGCCCCAGGAGGAGCCGGTGTGTTTTCCACGCTCCAGGCGCTGGGCTCCGGAGGAGAGCGGTACGGGCTGGCCGATGCGCACGTATGCCGCGGTAGCGTCGTCAGACCGCTTGAAGCGCGGCCATCGCTCGCCAACCGGATCAGCAAGCTCGGCCTCACGGGTACGGGCGATAAGCGCTGCCGGCCCCTCCGAGCGCAGCAGGTCGAGGAGTTGCGCCCAGCTCAGGGCACCGAAGCTGTCGACGAGGCGGCTCGCGCCGTCCGTCAGCAGAGCGGCCTGCCGGACCCGGGCGAGGTCGACCGTCCCGGCGATCGCCTCGTCTGCAGCGGCCGGGTCGGTTGCTGCCACCCAGTAGCCGCCGGGCCGGTTCCGGAGCCGACGCTGGACAGTGACAAGTGCGGAGACGCGAGCGGCATGCTCTGGAGTGCCGGTCGGACCCTGCAGGGCGGCGCGCATCTCTTCGCCAGCAACCTCCTCGACCCGCTTGTCGGTGATCGTACGAACGCCCTCGTCGCCGAGGTCCAGCACCAGCACGTTGTCGGAGAGCACCAGGTAGTCGAGGACGTCGTCGCGCTCCCGGATCATCACGACGGTCGAGGCGGGCACGGCGTCCTGGTCCAATGCACAGGTGTCCCGATGAAGGTCGTTCACCTCGGCGATGGCGGTTCGCAGCGCTGCGCGCAGCGACACCGCGTTGTCGCCAATCAGGTTGATCAAGCATGTGCCGAGCTGCCGTACGAACCATGGGGTGCCATGGACGCACCCCATGGGAAGGTCCTTCGGGGCTGACAGGCCGTCCAGCACGACGACCCCGGTAGGGCTGACGTGGACGATGTCCTCGTTCGCATGGCCCACACCCTGGGTCGATGCCATGGATACCTGCACGTCAGGCCCCTTCCGGGCGGTAGAAGGGCGTGATGCGCTCGCTTTCGACGATCTCCAGCGTCTCCGGGTCGAACCGACTGGAGATGAGCGTGGAGAACCTCTTGGCCTTTAGCTCACGGTGCACGTCGGCCAGTTCGTTGGCGAGCCAGTGAACGACGCCGCCGGAGCCGCGGGCGTGGATGCCTGCGATGTAGAGGAAGGTTCCCTGGCCATCTGGCCGGGGCAGCCGGCCAAAGTACGCGACATCACCGTTCTCGCCGCGGTCCATAGGGGAGCGATACACCTGGCCGGTGTTGCGGTCGATGAGGTGCCAGCCGTCCTCGTCCCTGCCGAACCGCAGGTGAGGGTCGCCCTCGAGGATCTGCTCGATCAAGGGCGAGAGCCGCGGACCGCAGATCACGATCAAGTTGTTGCGGTTGAGTCGGACGTTGCCTCCGAGGGGGATCCGCTCGAACCCGATCTCAAGGCCGACCTCTACGGCCAGTTCACGAAGCCGCTCGTACGTTTGGACGTCCTCGGTAGCGATCACAGGTCCCTGCACCGGCTTGTCTCGGCCGTCCCTCAGCCTTCCGTCCTCGAGCTTTTCAGCGAGGGCCACGACGACCTTCCCTGAGCCGAGGAACAGTCGCTCCGGCGGTGCTCCCTTGGCGAGCTGGCTCACTCGGCCCTTGCTGATGCCCAGTTCGGCCGCCAGCTGGGTGCTGTTCAGCTGGCCCACGCGCAGCGTCTCGTTCATCGCCTCGTTGCGCACGACCTGGAACTCGTTGCCGTAGTCCTGTACCCGGCCAACGAGTGTGTGGGCGACTTTCGCGCGCTCCAGAGGATCGGGCACTTCCTTGAGCTGGGACAAGACCACGTCGTAGGTCGCATCGAGCTGCTCTTTCAGAGCGGGCAGAGCCTCGTCGAGCGGTTCCATGCCGTGCCTCCCTTCCTGAGGTGTCATGTTTACCTCATTAAACCGCATCGGTTCAAGGTGGTTGACGCGCGCCGTGACGAGACCTATGGTTTCGGTAGCCGAGCGGTTTAGGGCGCTAAATCCATCGGTTGCGTTCGCTACATCGGCACGTCAAGCGCCCACCACTGCAGGACGCACTTCCCCCGAAGAGGGGGAGGGCCAGGGTCGATAGCTCCACCAAATCCCCTGGGCCGGTCACCTGACTGGATGCCTCTGTCTGCACGTCGCAGCGCAGATGCGCTGTCTGTCCATCAGGACGCCGGGATCGACCCGCGCGGCCTGACGGGCGGAGAGAGCACCGCGACGCGCCCCGTCCCTTCGAACACGAGGAGTCCCCATGACCACGACGCCTGCGATGCCGACGGCCTGCAAGCGCCGCCGCAAGACCCGCACCCCGAACGTCAACTACCTCACGCCGATCACCGCCTCCGACCTCAAGGTCAACGAGATCGACCTGACACCCGGCAAGGAGCACCTGGTCTGCCCCGACTGCTCCACCTGGGTTCCGATCACCGGCACGCTGGGCACGCCGAAGCTGGTGCCCCACCACACCGGCCGCGCCAAGACCGCCGAACCGCGCCGCTGCACGGCCGGTAGCAACCGACTCGTCACCATCGACGTCGAGGCCGACGCCTGGCGCACGAAGCTGATCGAGGGGGCCCCGACCGCCGCCTGCCGGCGCGCCACCAAGGTGCTGCCGAAGCCGAAGGTGAAGACGGCCCCGGCCGCCACCCAGATCAAGCCCGCCCCGATCAACGCGGAGCAGGTCAGCCGGGCGTTCCGCCAGCACCAGCAGCAGTGCCTGGCCTGCAAGGGCGAGGCCAAGAACCGAGACGGGCAGACGCTGCCTTGCCCCGACGGAGAGCGCGTGGCCGTCACTGTCCTCCGGCTGCTCCGCCAGGAGCCCAAGCGGGAGGCCCTGCGCGAATTCTTCGCCCGGGAGCGCCGGCGCTTCGACCGCCAGTACGCCGCAGCGGCCCCCGCGAAGCGGGCGTCCGAGTGGGCCGCAGTGCTGCCGAAGGTGAAGGACGCCGACACCCGACGCTCGCAGCTGCCCGTCGGCGACAGGCCGACCGACGCCCGCAACGTGCCGCTCGCCCCGGGCGACGAGAAGGCGTTCGACCAGCGGCAGGCCGAGCTGGGCAGGCAGTACGCCGCCCGGAAGGACCTGGCCCCGACGGCGGCCTGACCAGCACACCGCGACGAACGATCACGGCCTCGACCGCCCTGCACGACGGGGCGGCCGAGGCCGTGGCTGCTCGTACGGCAGTCATGAAACGACGAACCCCCGGGCTTAGGCCCCCGGGGGTCGTCTTTGCAGTCACCCTCCGGAAAGGGAAGACGCACATGCACAGGATGACATCCACTCAGGCCCGCCGGATGCGGCGCCCGGTGCTCCAGGCCGCGATCGACGCCGGCGCCAAGTGCGCCCAGGCCGACCCCGACCTCTTCTTCCGGGCCGACGGCGAGCCGCCGGCCACTTGGCAGGCGCAGCGCGCCGAGGCGATCCGCTTCTGCCACGGCTGCCCCGTCCGGGCGGCCTGCGAGGAGCTGGCCCTGCGTGACGGCGACGGCAACGACCGCGTCGACGACCTGGTCCGCGGCGGCCGTTCTGGCTACGAGCTGGTCGCCCTCCGCGAGCTCCAGGCCCAGCGCCTGGCCGCCGCGATCACCGCCGACGAGGCCAGCGACCAGGAGTGGAACAAGCTCACGGACCTCGCCGTGAAGCTGAACCGCGAAGCCCGCAGGATGCCGACCCGGAGCGGTGGCATGCCGCACCAGGCCGTACTCCTGGGGCAGCAGAACGAGCGGATCGCCGAGCTCGCCGCCAAGCTGGCTGTGGTGCGCACCGCCCGTCGCGCCCGGACCGGTTGGGAGGTCGCGGCATGACCGCCACCCTGACCCCGCGCGCCGGGAAGATCGACGACATCCGGCGCGAGGACGACTCCCGCGGCTACGAGCGGGACGAGACCGACTCCTTCCACCAGGTCGGCACCATGCTGCGCACGATGGCCGAGCGGGACGACGCCCGGATCCCCAAAGGCCGCCGCGCCCGGCGCACCCTCGCCGAGATGGCCCCCGGCTACGTCCGGCCCCCGCTGCTGTCCTTCAACGTGCCGTTCCGCGCGGCGGACGACGCCTGCGTCCTGTGCGGCTTCTGGACCTGCCGCTGCGGCCAGAACGCCGCCGCCCCGGCGCCGTCGGCGAGCGCGACGGGCACGGTCCGGTGAGCGGCTGCGGCCACCCGCCGACCCTGGTCACCGTGAACTCCACCGGTGCGGACGGCAAGCCGTACCAGTCGGTCAAGCACGAGCCCTGCACCTGCGGGACGCCGCCGCAGCCGCAGCCCGAACAGGAGTAGCCGGCTTGCACATACCGGCCGCCCGTACTGCCCAGCACCACGGGGTACGGGCCATCGCCGCGCGCGGCCTGACCCACCCCCTCACCCAGGCGCTCCTGGCGGCCGCCGTGCTCACCGCGGCGGCCGCCTGGGACGCAGGCCACCGCGTCACCGACATCCACCCGCCCCTCGCCCGACGCGGCAAGAACTGAATACCCGGCGTCCCGCCCGACGGGCCCGGAGGCCAGATTCTCGACCGCAGCCCTGGCCCGCCGCGTACCGGCCGTCGCCCTCTGGGATGCCGCCCTTTCACATGCCTTCGGTCCGGGAGAGTCTCGGGCCCGTCACTCGCCAGGAGAGCCACATGCAGCGCAGCACCAAGCTCGACACCGCGACGACCCCGACCGGCAGCCGGCTGCCGAAGTCCCTGTGCACGCACCGGCCGACGTGCCCGACCGCCGACAGCCCCGACCGCGAGGCCGCGCGCACCATCGCCTCCCACCCCGAACAGGGCTGGAGCCTTCTCTGCAACTCCGTCCTGGTCTTCGAGGACACCGGGGAACTGCTGCCCGACGGCCGGATCATCGACCCGCACCGGCCCGTCGGGGCCATGCGTGCCGGGCTGCCCTTCCGGCTTGCGGACACGCACGCGCTCATCGAGGGCACGGTCGGCAGCGGCAAGACCGACAGCGCCGCGTTCCACAAGATGGCGACCCTGGCCAACTCCTCCCGGTCGGCCTGACGACTGCCTGACCCGCCCGCACCGACCGCCGAACATCTGGCGGCCGGGTCGGGCGGTGAAGGGGAGCCGGACAGCCCGGACCATCAGGACTGAGGAGTTGCTGTGCCCGACACCGCACAGAGCACCGCCCCCGTGACCACATACAAGCGGGGTCAGTACGTCCTCTACCGCAACCCGGAGATGTTCTGGACCGGGCAGGAGGGCCACACCTTCGTCTGCCGTGTCGAGCGGATCTGCGTGGGCGGGACCACCTACGACCTGACCCCGCTGCCGTCGGGCCGCCAGATCGGCGCCGCGAGCCCCGAGTACATGCGGCCGCTGCCGGCCGTCGACGCGATGCGCGACATCGACACCGCCCCGCTCAACACCGGTACGGCCGCCGACATGACCCCGGCCGCCGTCGCCTGGCTCACCCAGCAGGCCGCCACCATCTCCCGGCGCCCGGAACTGCCGCCCCACAGCGGCTGACCCGGCCACGCTCCCCCACCCCTTCCTCCGTCTGCCGACCGGCCCCCGGTCGGCCGATGCAGGAAGCGCACTGCCAGAAAGGACTTCCCGCTGTGACCACCCGACGCCCTGCCCGCCGGCCCGCCACGAAGCCCACGACGAAGAAGACCACCGCCGCCGACCAGTCCGCCGAGCCCACCGAGACCGCCACCGCTGTGGCCGAGCCCACCGCGACCGCCCCGGTGGAGGAAACCGAGGCGCTGGTGACCTCCGCGCGCGCCGAGGCCGACCAACTGCTCGCCGCCGCCCGCACCGAAGCCGCGTCCCTGGTGGACCAGGCCCGCCGGCAGGTCGACGACGCGGACGCCGCCGCCCTGAAGGCGCAGAGCGAGGCGGAGGAGATCCTGGCGGCGGCGACCGCGCAGGCCGAGCGGATGCGCAAGCTCACCGACGAGCAGATCACCGCGGCCGAGGAGACCGTGCAACGCGCCCGCACGATCGCCGACGGCGACCTGGCCGCCGCCGAGCAGACCCTGGCCCGCCGCCGCCAGGCCGCCGAGAAGCTCCAGGCCGAAGCCGAGCTGGAGGCCGGCCGGATCGTGGAAGCGGCCCGCACCCGGGCCGAGCAGATCCGCGCCGAGGCCGAGGAGGACAAGACCCGCGCCCAGACCGAATCCGACGCCACCACCGCGCACGCCGCGCACCTGGTGGAGGAAGCCAAGCAGCGGGCCGCGGACCTCATCGCGGCCGCCGAGGCCGACGCGGAGGCCCGGCGCGAGGCCGCGGCGCAGATGCGCGAGCAGGCGGAGAAGGACTCCGAGCAGCTGCGCACGCAGGCCCGCGACGGAGTGGCCGCCGCCGAGGAGGACGCGGCCCGGATTCTGGACGCCGCCCGCAGCCAGGCCCGTGAGGTGCTGCGGGAGGCCGAGGACGATGCCGACGATCGCCGCACGGAGGCGCAGCAGACGCTCCAGGCGGCGCAGGAGCAGGCCGAGGACGAGGTCCTCAAGGTCCGCTCGCTGGCCGAGGCGAAGGCCGCCGGGGTCATCACCGGCGCGGAAGCCGCGGCCGCCGAACGGATCGCGGTCGCCGAGAAGGAAGCCGCACGGCTGGTCGCCGCCGCCGAGGAGGAAGCCGAGTCGGTTCGCTCCCGCTTCCGCTACGAGCAGCAGGAGGTGTGGCAGGAGCTGACCGCCTCTCGCGAGGAGATCGCCAAGGCGCAGGCGCTCATCGCACTCCAGGAGAAGCGGAAGAACTTCGTCAACACCTGGGGCCCCCGGGTGGCGCTCGGCGCGACGATCGTCCTCACCGCGTCCGGCGAGTTCGCTCTGGCCAAGCTGTCCGGCTGGCCGTGGCAGGTCGCCTGGGCGCTGCCGCTCGCGATCGACGTGTACGTCGTGCAGGCGTTCCGCCGGCACCGCGACGTCGCCGCCGCGCTCATCCTCATGGTCGCCGCGAACGCCGCCTACCACCTGGCGGCCGCCGGCCTCGTCGGCGTCGAGACGCCCGTCGGCGACAAGCTGAAGCCGCTGTGGTGGCTGATCGTGTCGGTAGCCGCCATCGCCCCGTGGGTGATGTGGCGCATCCACCAGATCACCAAGGAACCCGGTGAGACGGCCCCCGGTGAGACCGGCACAGCCACGACGGCGCAGCCGGATGAGACCGACCGCACCCGGCTCACCGGTGAGACCGACACCGCCCGGTCCGCCGATCTCACCGCCCCCGGTGAGACGGTCCCGCACCCGCGCACCGCTCCGGCGACCCTGGCTGAGACGGCCGAGGGTGAGACGCGGTGGGCCCTTGAGACGACACCCGGTGAGACCGGGGCCCCGGTGAGCACGACTGAGACGACGTCTCACACGGGTGAGACCCGCAGGTCAGACCGTGAGACGAACACCAGCACCGGGGGCGCGGTCGCCCTCCCGCTGCGCTCGGTTGAGACGAACCGCCCCGCCCTCGCCCGGGACGCTGAGATCGAAGGACAGGTCACCTCGCTGCTGAGCCTCATGTACCGGCGGCAGGGCCTCGACACCGTCTCAGTCGACGAGGCCAAGGACATCCTCGGCGTCTCACGGGCCACCGCCGGCCGCCGACTTGAGATCGCACGGTCCCGCTACACGAACGTCTCGTGAGACGACGCGGCCAACCCGGCCGCGCCAGCCACCCCGCCAGACCGAGAGGAGCTCCTCCTGTGAGCACGTCCCAGTACGTGATCGGCATGGTCCTCGTCCTGGCAGCTCTGGCCGCCCTCGTGGCCACGCCGCTGCTGATCGTCCACTCCCGCACGACGTACGACCACGGCCCCAGCTGCTTCTGGTGCCACCCGCGCCTGCCGCGCGGGCGCACCCGGCACTGACCGCCCCGCACAGCGTCCGACACCAACAGTGAAGGCCAGCCCAAGTCGAATTTGGGCTGGCCTTCGCCGCGACTGCCGGAAGCAGCAACAGCCTGCCCAGTAGACCAGATCCACCGCCCCCAGCAGGCCCGGTCATCCGTACTGGGACCTCCTCTGTCCTCAGCTTCGGCGAGCCCGGCCCAGCCGGTCCTCGCCGGAGCTGTCGCGCCCTCGCCGAGACGCGCAAATGACGACAAAAGCACCTGACCTTCCAAGGAGGAACCAGCGTGACCCACGACCGCGAACGCGAATACATCGACCAGAGATTCACCAACCTGACTGCCGGCGTGGAGTGGGAGCAGCCCGCCCCCACCCCCTACGGACCGCCCGTCAAGGCCCCGATGACGGGACAGACCAAGGCCCTGCTCGCGATGGCCGGACTGGTCATCGTCGGCGCCAGCGCGGTCGGCGTTTCCGCCTTCAGCGCGTCCTCCGGGCAGGCCGAGGTGCGGGCCCAGGAGCTTGCGCTCCAGGCCCAGCAGCTCGAGGTGGAGCGGGCCAAGGTCAACGTCCCGGACGCGAAAGCGGAAGAGCGGCGCATCGCCGGATTCCAGGCGTGCATCGAGAAGGCCGGCATGAACAAGGACGTCTGCGCGCAGGCGTTCCCGCCCGCCAACACAACGAACCTCGGGGGCTCCCGGGGCGCGGCCAACGTGTCCTCCGTTTCCGACTCCAACCAGGGCGGAGGGTCTGGCATCACGGGAGGTCTCGTCATCGCCGGAGTGGCGGTCGTCGGGATCGGATTCATGGTCCGCAAGGCCAACAAGGCCGGTAACGCCGCGTAAGTTCCTTCCTTCCCTCCCACACGGAAAGGCCCGTTCCCGCGCCCCATGGGGCCGTGAACGGGCCTTTCGGTCGGGAGGGAAGGAAGGAAGGAAGTCACAGAAAGTGAGGATTCCGCAGTGTCGACCCCGCCCGCCCCGCCCCCGATGCCCCCTCAGCCGCCCGTCGGCGCTGCCCCGGCCAGCCCCCCGGCCCAGGCCCCCGCGCCGCCCTCCACCCCCGCTCCGACCGCCCCGGCTGGGGGCGGCATCCTCGCTCCGGTTACGCTCGCCCGCCCCACCCGGGACGCCTCCGGAGGATCCGCCGCCTACGCCTCCCAGGAGGAGAACGGCAGCACGGACAGCAAGCCCGGCAAGGGGGTGAAGAACACCGCGAGCCCCGGTATGTGGAAGGGGATCGCCGCCTACATCGCGAACCGTCCGCAGCGGAAGATCGCGGTTCAGCACACGATCAGCGAGATCCGCGGAACGTCCACCGATCGCAAGATCAACCACGGGATCACGGAGAAGAAGGGCGCCACCTCCGACACGAAGTCGAACCGAACGGCGACCACCGCCCACGCCAGCAAGAGTGACAAGTCCGCCAAGGACCACAGCGCCCGCGACGCCAAGACCTCGGCGGCCAGCACCAAGGCCGACAAGAACAGCCGCGACGCGAAGACCGCCGACACCCGCAGCTCCGCGGACAAGAACAGCCGGGACGCCAAGACGGCCGACACGCGTAGCTCGGCGGACAAGAACAGCAACACCCGGGACGCGAAGACGGCCGACACCCGCAGTTCCGCGGACAAGAACAGCCGCGATGCGAAGACAGCCTCGGACCGCAAGGACCACAACACCCGCCAGCAGACGGGCAAGTCGTCCGCGGACACCCAGGACCGTACGGCCCGCGACGACAAGACCAGCCGCAAGACCGACACCAACGGGCGGCAACCGCCGGAGAGCAAGCCCGCCTCCGCCACCACGCCGCCGAAGGCCCCCGCCCCCGGCACAGCTACCGCACCCCCCACTCCGGCCAAGGCCGTGGACAAGCCCACGGCGGTGAAGCCGGACCCGGCCACCACGAAGCCGGGTCCCCAGCCCGCGCCCGGCGCGCCGGCGCCCGGCCCGTCCGCACCGACCAGTCCGGCTCCGGCCGGGCCGACCGGTCCGTCCGGCCCCGCTCCCACCGGCAAGCGGGGCAAGGTCAGGCTCCGCAAGGGCCCCTACAGCGCGCAGCCCGCGCGCGAGGAGGGCTTCAAGGCCGGTGCGCAGCAGGCCGCCGTCGAAGCGGACAAGGCCGCGTGGAAGGACGGCTACGCGGACGGCCAGCAGGCCATCCGTGACAAGGCCGCCCGAGACAAGGCGCAGATGGACGCCGCCCGTGACCGAACCCGAGGAGTTCCGCCCGTGCCCGCCAATCCCACCGTCCCGCCGGCTCCGTCCACTCCCCCCGCGCCCGCTTCGGGGGCGCCGGGAGTGACGCCCCTGGGGGCGAAGGTCGTCGGCGACAACGTGCAGCTGTCCAACGGCACCACCCTGACCCGCGGCGAGGTCCTCAACCTGCGCGCCTTCACCCGGTTCCTTCACGGCAAGGAGCAGCAGACCCACCAGATCACCGACCAGTGCAAGCAAGCCAAGGAAGTCTCGGCGAACCGCGTCAAACAGATCCAGCAGCTGATCGAGCAGTGCCAGGACCCGAAGATCAAGGGCGGCAAGCACCTGGTCGCCTCCCTGCAGAAGCTCCACGACGCCACCGAGGCCCAGGCAAAGGAGGCCGACAAGATGCACGCCAACGCGGCGCGCGGCATCGACGCTCTGCAGACCCTCAACAAGAACGCGGAGACCCGCCACGGCGGCGTCTACAAGGCCGTGGCCGACTCCCCCGAGACCAGCCCCGCCGAACGCGCCTTCTACACCCGATAGGAGCCCCCGATGGCAGAGACCACCTACCGCGCGCTGCGCGCCGAGGTACAGAAGGTCGCCTACTCCGTGGCCAGGGAGGGCGAGACGATCCGGGAGATCGGCCAGCGCGCCGACCAGAACGCCCAGCGGGTGGCCCAGGTCGCCGACAACCTGGCGAACCTCGAAGTCGACACCCACACCACCGGCGAGGCCAAGGACACGGCGCGGATCATGCGCGGCCTGTCCCAGGTCGCCATCGCCGCGGCGTCGGCCGCCGACAACGTCGGCGGCGCCGCGCGTGCCGCCGACGCCCAGGCCCAGAAGTCCCACGAGGGCATCGACGAGCAGGTCGGTGCGATGACCGTCCCCATGGCCCGCGCCTCTTTCTACGAACAGGAGTAACCGAGCATGTCCGAGATCACCGTGACCCGCCGCCCTCAACTCGCCGACCAGGTCCCCGCGCTGGTCTCGGTGATCGCCCCGCCCGTCCTCAGCGCGCTGACCCCGCTCCTCGAGCCCGGCCTCGCCGCCCTCACCGCGGCCGCCACGGTCTGCGGCAGCGCCGCCTTCGCCACCCACTACGTGGGCCGCGTCCCGGCGAACATCGTCAACGCCACGGGGATCGGGGACGTCCTGGCCGCCCAGCGCTCCACGCTGCTCGGCTCCAGCCTCCTGACCTCCATGGCCGTCGTACCGGGCGCGTTCCTCGGCCCCGCGTACGCGGACGCCCTCATGGCCGGCTTCCTCGACCCGGCCAGCATCTCCGGGCTTGTCTCCGCCGCCTGGTGGACGATGTGGGCCGGCCTCACCATCAAGCTCCGCCCCGCCCTGGCCGCCCGCAAGGTCCGCATCACCGCCCCCACCCCGGAGGCCGGCCCGGCCGCCGCCCCGGGGCCGGGGGGCCTCTACAAGGTGTGGGCCGACCACATCTCCGGCGAGGGCGGCGCGCACCCGGGCCAGCACCTCGTCGGCGTGAGCGACACCGGGGACCGGTGGGAGGGGATCATCGAGGCCCCCCAGGGCCGGTCGGTGAACGTCTCCGCCGAGTCCGTCGGCTCCGCGTACCGGGTCCCGGCCGAGTGGGTCAGCTTCGCGGCCGGCCACCACCCCGGCGAGCAGTACGTCACCGTGCGCCGGACCCCGCCGGCGGAGCTGGACCCCACCACGATGGAGGGGATGTGGGCCCGCCTGGTCCGGCCGACGGTCATGCCGGGCACCCACCTCAAGGACGCCCAGGTCGACCCGGCGACCGGCGGCTGGGTGGCGTGGGTTGTGGCCGACGAGGACAAGGCGTCCCTGCCCGTTCCCAACCGCACGGACCTGGTGGGGGCGCTGCGGTCCACCATGACCCTGGTCGACTACCAGCCCAACAAGTCCGACCCTCGCAAGGCGAAGATCCACATCATGGAGAAGAACCCCCTGGAGGACGGGGTGCCCTTCCCCGGCCCGCAGGTGCTCAAGCCGTCCCCGGGCGGATACATCTCCATCGGGCGCGGCGTCTCCGGCCGCCCCGCCCGCCTCCAGCTCTTCGACCCCGTCCTCGGCGCCCAGCACGTGTTCATCGCCGGGGTCACCGGCTCCGGCAAGGGCGGCGCCGTCCAGATCATCGCCCTCGCCGGACACCTCGCCGGGATGGCGATCATCTACGCCGACCCCAAGGGCAGCTCCAACCCCGACGTCGAGACGATGGCCGCCTACGCCGCCACCGGCGACGACGCGATCAAGGCCCTGCGCCTGTCCTACGCCATCCTCAAGCACCGGATCGCCGAGTCGGCACGCCTGGGCCGGAAGAACTTCAAGGCGACGGACGACTGCCCGTGGGTCATGACGGTCGTGGACGAGACCCACATGATCACCGACACGGCCACCGAGACCGGCAAGGAAGCGGTGTTCATCCTGGACAAGCTCGCCTCGCTGGGCCGCAACCTCGGCATGACGCTGCTGATCGTCAACCAGGCCGTCAACGCCGCCAAGCTCGGCGGAGACACCGCGATCCGCACCAACGTCATCCAGGGCGGCGCGATGATCATGCTGCGCACCGACAGCGCCCAGTCCAACCTCGTGACCGTGGAGGGCTTCGAGGGCATCGACCCCGGCGCGATCCCCGCCGCCTGGAACATCGAGGACGAGCCCCTCATCTGGTCCGACGACCTGCCCATCAACGACCCGGCGAGGACGTTCGGCCTCGGCTACGTCGGCTCGCCCGGCGAGCCGGTGCAGATGATGCGGACCTGGGTCCTGGAATCCGCCGCCCCCTACATCCGCCACGACGCCATCATCTGGCCGCAGGACTTCACCAGCTGGAACGACCGGCACCAGATCGCTGACACCCCCGTGAACGGCGACGGCGACACCCCTGCCGGCAGCAGCGGCTCGGGCTGGGGCAGCGGCGGATACGAACCCCCGCCCAGCGGCGGGTTCAAGGCGCCGGCCGAACCCGCCGCGGACGTCGCCATCCTGGCCTGCCTCGACGACCACGCCGGCCTGGAGATGCCCAAAGCCACGATCCTCGCCCTCACCGGCCTCAACGAGAAGACGCTCTCCAACACGCTGACCGACCTGGTCAAGAAGGGAGCCATCGAACGCGTCAAGAACGGCGTCTACCGCAAGAACGCATAGAAGGGAGCAAGAACCCATGCTCGGCAACCTCGCGAGGCCCGCACACCGTGCCGGCCTCCCCCGCCCCGATGCCCGAGCCGTGCAGGGCCTGATCGGCCAGGTCGACACGGTGTTCGCCACCGGCCCGGCTGGCTACCCGGAGCCCAGCATCCGCCACACCCTGCGCACCGGCCGGGAGCTGATCATCCGATACGGCTGGACCCGCGGAACCCTCTGCGACCGACACGGCCTGTGCCTCCTCGGGTCCGTCCAGACCGCCGCCCTCGCCTACGACCCGACCGTATGGGCACTCGAAGTGAAGGCGGCGGAACTCCGGCTGATGGACACCCTCGGCACCGCCGACCCCCACGAGCTCCCCCGCTTCAACAACCGCCAGACGTGGGCCGGCCCGGTCCTCGACCTCCTGCTCCGCGCCGCGAACTGACCCAACTCGGGCTCCTGTAACCCCTGCGCGCACGACCCCGACTGCGGTTTCATGAGGCCATGCAACCGAGCGAGGGCAGCAGCGACTTCGAGGCGCCGTGCAACTGCGGCGCCCTCGGCGACCACGAGCCCAACCGGGACTGCTCCCATCAGCCGGTCATCCACATCGAAGTGACCGGTGGCCGCTCGGCCTGCCTCGAAGCCCTCGGAGTGCTCCGAGCGCACTACCACGTGTTCCCTGAGCACGAGTGGCAGGACCCGAACAGCGAGCAGTGGGTGTTCCAGCTCGGCGCCGTCCGGAACTACTGGCGGCCGCTCGCGCCGGCCCCGGCGCTCACCGCACCGGCGGCGCCCACCCCGGAAGCCGCCGTACTCGCCTGCCTCCACGACGCGCTCGGCCTGGAAGTCGACGAGAACGCCATCGGCGCCCTCACCAACCTGACCGGCGAAACCCTCACCACCACCCTGACCGCCCTGGTCAAGGTCGGCAAGATCGAACACGTCCGGCCCGGCTACTACCGCAAGAACACCTAGCCGCACCCCCCCAGCTCAGCCCCCCGCCCCGCCCGGAGACCCTTCCCGGC
Organism: Streptomyces sp. NBC_00667; assembly: GCF_036226825.1. Taxonomy (NCBI): domain Bacteria; kingdom Bacillati; phylum Actinomycetota; class Actinomycetes; order Kitasatosporales; family Streptomycetaceae; genus Streptomyces; species Streptomyces sp. NBC_00667. Next base: position 57,164 of record NZ_CP109023.1, on the reverse strand, counting down.
GGGGCGTCGCACTGTCCTGCCCAAAACCCAGCCACCAGGAGACACCGCCCGTGCGCCGCTACGCCTACCGCTGCACCGTCTGCCGCACCACCAGCCCCGTCGTCCACCAGCCCGACGACCTGGCCGCCGAAGGCGCAGCCCACCGCCTCGCACTCCACGGCGGGCACATACCCGACAACGAAGGCGCCGGTGAAGTCGACCGCCTCGGCCGCTGGTACACCGCCCTGTCCCCGCTGATCGCGATGCACGCGCGCCTCGCGGACGGACTCAGCGACCTCCGCGACCCCAAGGGCATCGGCCACCCCTTCTGGGCCACCGCCGCCGCCACCCTCGTCCTCGGCAGCGCGGCCGCCCTCATCCTCGGCGTCATCTCCGCCGCCTTCTGAACCCTGCTCCGACTGCCCTGCCTGGTCACCGGCAGCCGCCCGCCCGCACTCGGGCGGCCGACTGCCGGTGACCGGACAGGCCGACCGGCCTACACGCTCAACCCGCGCCCGCCGACCCGCACCCCGAGGCTGGTGGGCGCATCCACGTCCAACTTCACCGACACGGAAGGGTTCATCGTGCTCACCCCCCGCCCCCGCCGCGGGACCAGGAGCGGGCGCTGGACCGCGCGATGGCTGCTCGGCAGACGTGCCCTCTGCCCACCTGCGGCCGAAGGTACGTGTTCTGCCTCCAGGCTGCTGATCGTCCTGCCAGGGCTTTGTACTGATTCCGTGTCTCGGCAAAAGTGGTTAGTGGCGTGAGGAAATGCCGTAGCGGTCCTTCGTCTTGCCCCTCAGCGGATGCGGACTTTGAGGTACAAGTCGCCACGGTCGCCTTCACTGTCTGGGTGCCCCATGCGCGGCAGGAGGAGGAAAGTGCCCGCACTGAGGCCAGGCGCGAAGGCGATGGTGACGGACTGGGGCGTGCCGGGGAGGTGACCGGAGCCTCCGCAAAAATTGCAAAGCCCCTTCGCGCTCACTCCCCGTCCGCTGCAGGTGGCACACATCTCACGGACGTCTGCAAGGAAGGTCGTGGGTCCGCCTGATTGGGCTGCTGCGTGGCTGAGGTGCAATTCCTGAACAGCCGGGCCTCTGTCGACGGGCACTCCGTTAAAGGCGTCTTTCAGTTGTTGCCACAGAGCCGGGCGCGGGGGTGCGGGGACGCTCTCGGTGAAGGTGGGCGCGGGCTCGGCATGCGGATCGGTGCGCTGCGTGTTCTGGGGTGCCTTCAGACGTAGCAGCTGCTCGGCAGCGGCGGCGATGTCGGCAAGGATTGATGCGGGAAGCCACGCCTGCGCCAGGTCGGGTTTTGGGATTGCACGGAGGACAGCGAGCAGTGGTGGGCGCCGATATGGGTTCTTGTCGAGAAGTGCTGCCAGCAACTCGGCTACGTGGGGTTCCACTCCGGTGAGATCCGGCGGTTCGTGAACGGACCGGTATTGCACCTGTTCCCAGGGCCCTTGTCCGAAGGGGTGTCGGCCGGTCGCCGCGTAGGCGAGTACCCCTCCGAAGGCGAAGAGATCAGCGCGCTCGTCCGCTGTTGCGGAGGTGAGATACTCGGGCGCCATGTATCCGATCGTGCCGATGGCTTGGCCCACTTTCGTTAGGGCGCTGTCGCTGTGTGCACGGGCGATGCCGAAGTCGATCAGGCACGGACCGGTGCGTGACAGTAAGACGTTGGCTGGCTTCAGGTCTCGGTGCACAGTGCCGGTCTCGTGGACCGTGTGCAGAGCGGTTCCCAGCTGGTGAGCCAAACCTGCCCATACGGGCGATTCCAGTGGGCCGTGCCTGATGACCGCGTCAGCAAGGGTGGGGCCAGCGATGTACTCGGTAGCCAGCCATGGCTGAGGCGCGTCCGTGTCCGCAGCAACGATCCTGACCAGCCCTGGTCCCGTCGTTCCTTGTGCGAGGCGAACTTCGCGCACGAACCGGCGGCGGAACTCGCTGTCGTGGGCGTACTGGGGGTGCACCACTTTGATGGCCACTGCGTTGCCCTGCGGCCCGCGGCCTATGTAGACCACACCCATCCCGCCTTGACCAAGCCGCCCCAGCAGCTGATAGCCGCCAATCTTGACTGGGTCATCCGTACGTAGCTGCTGCACTGTTCCCCCATCTTTATGGCCCAGGCAACATGCCATCCGTTGGAGTCCCTGTGGGCAAGAGACTTTGCGGACTCGTTTATCGCCGCAGGTCCCCGCCTCAACAGGAAGACAACGGCTGCGGAACAAGTGCTCTCCGCCAGTACCGCTCAAGACCCTCGGCTCGTGCCTGGAATGCCACGACGGCACCCCGGCCGACCCCAGCTCCTACTTCGCGCCCCCGGCCAACCACTGGCTTGCCGCCTGACCCCATCCCGGCCTGGGACGAGCCGCCCTTCTAATACTTCGTCGCCCCGGCCGGAATCCGGCCGGGACGAAAGCGCATCGCGGGGCGCCCGCAGCATCGACCAAGGGCTGGGCCGCCCCGCACACCCCACCCGAACATCCCAGATGAGGAGCACCCAGCATGACCGATCGCCTCCGCGCCATTGAGGGCCTCGCCCTGGTCGCCGCCCTGACCGCCGTCTTCGACGGGGTCCACGGCCTCGGGGACCAGTTCGTCCAGAACAGCCACGACGCTTCGACCAAGGGCATGCACGGCTCCCACCTGGTCTACAAGAACGACGGTTCCCCCGTGACGGAGGACCCCTGGCGCCACGGCCCCGAAGGCCGCACCTGCACCGCCAGCGCGTACGGCAGGCGCTCGGTCAGCCGGCACGTCGCCAGCTACTCCACCGTGCAGCTCGCCTCGACCCTCGCGGTCACCCGCACCCTGGGCTACCGCGTTCCCGCGACCGCGCTCCTGACCAGCGCCGCGATCAACGCGGTCACCCACGGAATTCTGGACCGGCGCGACCCGCTGATCTGGCTCGCCGAGAAGGCCGGTAAGGGCGGCTACATCAAGCACGCCACCGTCGTCCGCAAGGCCGGCGGCGAGGGCACCGAGTACCCCAAGGCCGTCCAGGACGTCTCCGGTCCGGGTACCGCGCTGATGGAGCTGGACCAGGCGGCCCACCGCGCGATCGGCGTGGCCGCGGCCCTGGTCACCACCTGGTTCACCCTGCGCAAGGGCGACCGCCGGTGACCCCCGCCGCCCGCACCCGGCTCCAGCGTGTCCGCGCCTCCCAAGCTCGCCCTGCAGTAGATCGGGGACGAGCTGGGCGGTCCGGTCGACGCCGAGCTCCTGGCGGAGACGCTGTTGTTCAATCCGCTGACTAGCCCCGCGACTTCGAGGCCCGATCTTGGGCACCTTCGTTCTCGTCTCCGCAGGCCCCGTTGGACAGCACCACTAGGAGGAACCAGTGTCATACCCGCGACTGCTCACCCCCGAGGAGAAGCTCGCCGACGCGAAGAAGCTGTTGAGCCTTCCGCCTATCGTCGCGATCTGCGGCTCTACCCGCTTCATGACCGAGATGAACGAGGCCGATCTGCGGGAGACCGCAGCCGGGCGGATCGTCGTCAAGCCGGGCTGTGACATGAAGTCGCCGCACGCACTCTGGGCCGATCCTGTCGAGGGCGAGGGGTTGAAGGCTCGGCTTGACGAGCTGCACCGGGCGAAGATTCGGCTCGCCGATGAGGTGCTCGTGGTCGGCGACTACATCGGAGACAGCACCCGAGCCGAAATCGCCTACGCCCGGTCACTGGGCAAGCCCGTGCGGTTCACGCACCCCGAGGTCGACCGTGGCGCCTGACCGCCCGCTGCCATGTCAACAACCAGGGTCGGCAGCCCACCGCACCTGACCGTGTCGCGGTGGCTTCGGCCACCGCCCACTCCACACCCTCAGCAGGCATCTCTTGGAATTGATCACTAGCGCAGGGTTGGACACCAACTCTTCCCCAGTCGGTGCAGCCGGCCTTGCCGCGCACCGCCGCACGGTCCACAACCCGCGCCGTGACTACGGCGACCACCGCATCGGTCCACCTCGGCTTCTGGCCCTTCCGAAGGAGATCCGCTCATGCCCATGTCCCAGACCACCCGCGCCTACTACGCCGCCCACACCCAGGCCCTGCGCGACCACGGCGCGATGAACGCCGCCCGCATCTGGCCGCGCCAGGCCCTGCAGTACACCACCGTCAACGCTCCAAGTTCCTGCCGTTCCCCTCCCGGCTGCCCGACAGGTCGGTAGCCCCGGCCGTCCGCTCCGCCCTTAAGAAGCACACCGTCCACGAGTACGACGTCGCCGCCCGCGACGGCTCCCCGCTGCGCATCGTCTACATCCGCCACGCCCCCGGCACCTGGTCCGGTGGCGAGGACGTGATCGACGTCTACGAGGTCCCGACCGCGCTCGGGTGATGGTCCTCCGTGCCGCCCCGCCCCCTGCCGCCACCGGCCGGGGCCGGGGCAGTCGCGGTGGTCCCTCACCACCGCGAGCACGAGAGGAGCTGGACGTCATGACCAAGGACTACTTCGAGGTGGACGTCCCCATACGGAACACCGAGGGCCTGCGCGGCGTGCACGTCTTCACCGGCCAGGCAGACAGCGACAGCGCCGCCATCAAGGCCGCGCACGAGGTGTACAACGCGGCCCGCGCCGCGGCGGCAGCTGGACGCGAGATCCCCCACGGGCGCCCGGACGGCTGGGGCGCCTGCGGCTACCGGCCCGGCTGGGAGCTCGACTGGCCCGCCGCGAAGGCCGGCCCCTGGAAGAGCCCGTACAGCTGGCTCACCCGCCGGCCCTTCGAGCTGTAGCTCTGCCCCGGGACAGACGCACATCGGCGTCCAAACCAGTTCGCCTGCCCCGGGCCTTCCCTCCCGTACGAGACGAGACGGAGACCCAAGTATGTCCTCCCACCGCGACGTCGACCACGCCCTCGCCTACCCGGAACCGCCGCCCTCGCCGCTCTGGCACCGCCACGGCCCCAAGCCCCGGCCGGTCACCCCCGGCCAGCAGCAGCGCAACTGCGAGCTGCTACTCCGCGCCCAATACACCCCCCGACCCCGCACCCCGCGCACCGCCAAGACCCGGACAGAGGACCGATGATGACCAACCCCCAGACCCACCTCGCCATAGACGGCTACCTCGACGCGATCCCGGCCCCCGGCACCAGCTGGGGCACCGCCACGTTCGACCTGATCCACTCCCCCGGCGACGCGGACCAGCTCATCCCCGACGCCCCGGACACCATGTACGCCTGCACCACCTCCGACCCGCGCATCGCCGACGCGCTGCTGCGCGAGATCCAGCCCGGCGACCTTCTCCGTGTCACCGGCACCGTCCTCCAGCCCGACACCGAAGGCGCCCCGGCCCGGCTCACCGTCGACGCCCTGGAGGTCCTGGACACCGCCCCACTCCCCGTGCTGCACGACCTCGTGATCGAGCGCTGGGGCAACTACGCGAGCGTCTTCGACGCCGACCGCGACGGCGTCCCCGTGTTCACCGTCGATGGGAAGTGAATCGGCGAAGCCGCCAACCCCGACGCCATCAGCGACCTCATGGAGGCCTACGAGAACGGCACCACGCCATGAAGACCATGCTCCCCGCGCAGCGCACCGTCCTGGAGCGGTTCCCCGCCGGCCACCCCCGCGGCTCCTGGCCCGCTGACGAATACGCGGCGGCCCAGCGCGCCCAGGGCACCGACGCCCGCGTCGTGATGGACCTCGCCAGCGACCAGTTCCTCGTCGTCACCGACCCCGCCCACTCCTAACCGAGAGGCGAACATGACCGAGATGAAGCCCGCGACCGTCCAGTACACCGCCGACGTTGTCGTCCTGACCCGCAGTGGCCACGTCCTGCTGGTCGAGCGGGGCTGGCCGCCCTTCGAAGGTGCCTGGGCGCTGCCGGGAGGTTACGTCGAGGCCGGGGAGGCGCCGTACGCGACGGCAGACCGCGAGCTCGCCGAGGAGGTCAGCGTTGAGGTACCGGTCGGCGCCCTGCACCAGATCGGCGTCTGGGACCAGTCCGACCGGGCCCCGTGTGGCACCTTCGTCACCTTCACCTACATGGCCCATCGTCCTCGACGGTACGAAGGCCACCGCGGGGACGACTCCTGCGAAGCCCGCTGGTGGCCGCTGAACGACCTGCCCGGACAGATGGCGTTCGACCACGCCGACATCATTATGTCGGACTCTCAAGCTGCAGATGGCTCCAGGCATCCTGCGGGGGGGAGCGCCAGTACGGAACCCTGGCCTCAGCCCGACATCACCACGCATCGCTCGTTCCCAAAGGATCCAACGAAGCCGGTGCCGTAAGCACCCAGGCATGGACGGGTGAGGGGAGACGGGGTGCTTACGGCGTAAGCACCCCGAGGGGGGATCGGTCGCGTGTCGCGGGTGGTATGTCAGGGCCGAAGAGCGAGTACAGCGCTGCCGAAGTGGGGTGACTCGTGTTCGCGCAGTCCGGCGCGGGATGAGCCAGGGCCGCGACGAGATCGTGCAGCCGCTGGCGCTGTGTGTCGCGGCTTTACTGAACCAGGTGATCCGGCTGCTGCAGAAGGCCGAGCCTGTCCCGTCGTGAAGCGCCCTGACCTTCTGGGACTGGCTCCGTGGCGCTCACAAGGGGCGATAGAGTCGTGACTGCGCTTGGAGGTTGAGAGCTTCAGCGCCAGAGCCGTGGTCAGTCACGCCGACATGTGACCTCGCACGGCCTGACAGATACACCGATCTTCCGCGGCAACCGATCCGGCAGGGCGCAGACGACGAGGCGACCTTGGGGCGAGGGAACCCGAGGAGATTGCTGAGTTGTTGCTGCGTCGGCCAGCAGTGCTCAACCCATCGTCCGCATATGGCGGGCGATGCGAAGCCACCCCTTATTCAGGGCGGCTCGGTTGAGCCTGCCCTCGCGCTCTACCTGGCCGCCTTCCCGCATCGGAAGGAAAACGACCTTGAGCGGGTCGCATGACATGGCTGTCTGGGTAGCCGTAGCCACCCTGTTCTCCGCGCTTGTGGGCGTTGTTACGGGACTGTTCGCCGCGCAGTTGGGGGCAAGCCCGCTTGCCTGCTGGGGTGGGGGAGGTGCTGCGTTTCTGTCGATCGCGACTATCGCCTTGATGGCTATCGGGTTGTTCGTCGCATAGCTCCGAACCCGGGGACAGGAGGCTTTCGTGCGACGTCTCGTTCGGGTCCTTCGTGGGCCAGCACAGGCTCCCGCTCGCCAGGTGGGTTGCTCCAGTTGAGTACAGGGCCGGTCCGGATACTGGCTCGAGGGGCTGGGCAGTTGCCAGGGGTTGGGATGGCCGGTCCAGTTGGTCGACAAGCCTTCGGCGGCCAGCTCGTGGAGGTGGATCCCTCGCCACGCTGATGCTGTCCCGTGTTGGTCCGCCTGGACGGGACAGCCCCCGGCAGCGCCCGGTGCTGTGAGTAGCAGGAGTGTCGGAACGGGTGCTTACGCCGTAAGCACCCGTCTGTCTCCGCCAGCGAGGTCCTTGTTGGCATCTGAGAGGGAACTAACGCAGCTTGGAGGCAAAACACCCCTAACGGAATGTCTGAAATTCTGTATGGCGACAGTATGCTGCCGTGTATGTCATCTCCGAACTCCGGAGGCGAGCGGGAGAAGCTGATCTCCAAGTTGCCCGCCTATCTCCAGCAGGCCCTCAAGGTCCGTGCAGCCCAACTGCAGACGGACATGCAGGACGCCGTCACCGCTGGCATCCACTCCTGGCGCAGCTGCACCGACGAGCTTCCTACCGTCAACACGGCCGGCGCCGCGTCATTCGGCACCTTCCTCCCGGAAGGCCTCTACGACGTCTTCAAGGAAGACTGTCGTACCCGGGGTGTCTCCTACATCCAGGGGCTAGCCCAGTCGGTCGAGCTGTGGCTGACGGAGAATCCCGCTGGCCACGAGGCTCCGCCGACCACGCGACGCATCATCGTCTGCAACCAGAAGGGCGGCGTCGGCAAGACCGCCATCTCGGCGGGCCTCGCCCAGGCACTCGCGGAAGGTGCCATCGATCCCGACGAAGCAATGGCGGCGGCGATCGAAGCGGCGGAGAGCGGTCAGCGTGTCCTGCTGGTCGACTACGACGCACAGGGGCATCTATCCCACCAGCTCGGCCTGAAGGCTATCCCCGCCGGGGAGGAAAGCCTCATTACGCACATGCTCCACCGCGAGCAGGCCAACCTTTCGCTGCTCGACCTGACCGTGGTCATAGAGGGTGCACGGTTCGGCGGTCGGCTTCGGATCCTGCCGGCCGCGTTCGACGCCTTCCTGCTGGACTCCGGACTCACCGTCTTCCGCGGCCCGCGCCACGCCACCCTGGAGAGGGCAATGGCGCCCATCGAGGAGCACTTCGACGTCATCGTCATCGACTCCCCGCCCAGCCTGGGCTTGGCGATGGACGCCGCGCTTTTCTACGGCCGCCAGCGCGACGATGAGGCTCCCGGCGCCTCCGGCCTAGTTATCCCGGTGGAAGCAGAGGACACCTCCGCCCAGGCGTACGGCATGCTCATCCAGCAAACCGATTCCCTGGCCCGCGACTACGACATCGTCATCGAGCAGATCGGTCTGGTCGTCAACAAGTTCGACTCCCGGCGCGGCTATATCGCCACCTCCTCCCTCGACAAGTGGAAGGCCCTCGGTACGCCTCCGGTTCTGGCCGTAGTCCCTGACCTCAAGGAACAGCGCGAGGCAGTACGCAAACAGCGTCCTCTCCTGGACTACTCCCCCGACTGCGATCAGTCCCACGCAATGAGGAAGATCGCCCGGGCGGTGAAGGTATGAGCAAAGCAGACATGTTGGGGGACTCCGCGACCTTCGACGCAGTGACGCAGCCCATGAGCAGTCGGGCCGCTGCGTTCGCCCGGTTCAGCGGACAGGACAACGCTGAGGCGACAGAGCAGCCGACCCGCCCTGCGGAGGGGATGCGGCTCGCGGTCGACTCGCTGGCCCACAATCCGTACAACCCGCGCGAAGAACTCCAGGACATCGAGGACCTTGCCGACAGCCTCGCGGCCCGCGGCCTCATCCAGCCTGTAGCCGTCGTTACCCGGCAGGCCTTTCTGACCGCCCACCCCGACCACGAGCAGAGCATCGGCGACGCCGCGTACGTCGTCGTCGACGGCAACCGGCGACTGGCTGCCGCAGTCATGGCAGGGCTCGACGACCTTCCCGCTCACCTCGACGACTCACTCGCCGAGGATGCCGACACTCTCCTCGAGAACGCTCTCGTGGCGGCAGTCCACAACAAGGACCTGGAACCCATCGAGCAAGCCCGGGCCCTGGAAAAGTTGGTGGCCAAGCACGGCTCCCAGCGCCAGGTCGCGAAGGCTTTGCACAAGTCCTCCGGCTGGGTAACTCAACGGCTCGCCCTGCTGAAGCTCACCCCCGAGCTGCAGCAGGCCGTTGAGGCCAAGACTCTCCCAGTTGAGGTGGCCCGGCAGGTGGGACAGCTGCCGCAGCAACAACAGCACGGGGCAGCCCAAGAGGCCCTCGCGGCCCGTGCCGCCGCCAAGTCGCGTCGTAAAAGCGAGCTGGCATCCAATGAGGGTGCTTACGCCGTAAGCACCCCACCGCAGGATGATCAGGTCCAGGGGACGGAAGCACGTCCTGTCCGAGTAGTGCCCCAGCCCGACGGAGCCGCTGGCGCTCAAGACACAAGCTCGCCCCAGCACCCTGCGGGGGAGCGCCAGGTGCCGGCGCCCGCTGCGGGAGCAGCAGCAGCCGCGGGCGCGACAGTGCTGGATGTGCACGACACTCCGCAGCAGGAGGTCACCACCGCGACCGTCGTACCCTGGCACGACGGCATCGCCGTCATGGACCTGGCTCTCGCAGAGTTGAGCCCAAAGCAGCGATCCCGCCTCCTACACCGCTACATCGAACGCAGCGGCAGCACGGAAGGCCTGCTCGCCGATCTTTCCCGCGGTCTCCCCCAGGAAGGACGCCGCCAGCTCGCGGAGATCCTCGGGCAAGTTGCGGACCGTCTACGTGCGGTGTAGGCGCGCATCTCAGGGGAGGTAGCCCAGCCGCCCATTTGGGAGGCTGGGCTTCTCGCGGCCCACGCCGCTTCGTCAGCCTTCTGGCATCACGGCCGCAGCGAGCGTGGCCCCACAAGCGCATCCAGCCGGGCGAGTGAGGACCTACCGGGACTAACGAGCTCGTGCATGGTTGGCGGTGCGACGTCGAAAGGTGCAGGTAGGCCTGGTGGTCACTGCCGCTGATCGGGCTTGCGGGTGGCGGTCTGCTGGTGGGAGAGCAGGCCGGCGACCGCTTGGATCGTGTCACTCATGTGCTCGCGTCGGCTGTGGTGGCGGGCGAGTGCTCGCCAGTTCTTGAGGTGTGCGATGCCGTGCTCGACCCTGATCCGGCGGGAGGAATGCGCCTTGCGCTGGCGTTCGTAGATCTCCTCGTACCAGTCCGGTGGGTTCTTCTTGAACTTGCGGTGTGGTGGCGTCACCACCTGGCCACCGGTCTGGGCGGCCAGCCCCTGGTAGCCCGCATCGGCCAGGATCTCGACGGGCGGGCCGCCGGCTAGGTTTTTGACCAGGCCTAACTGCCGGGCGTGGGTGATGTCGGCGCAACTTGCGGGCTGGGCTGGACTGCAGAACAGAAGCCTGCCGCTGGCATCGGTGAGGACCATGGCTTTGACGGCGTTCTGCTTGTTCTTGCCGGAGATGAACTTCTCCCGGTCCTTGCGGCCGACAGCGGGCCTGCGGACCCGGATTTCGGTGCCGTCGATGATGCCGGTCTGTCCGCTGGTGCCGAGATGGCCGATGACCTCGGCGAGGGTGCGGAGCCGGATGCCGGCCGCGATGGTGCAGCCGCGTGCCGCGAGTAGGGGCCGCACCTCGCCGATCGCCCGGGTGATGGTGGAGCGGTCGACGTCGAACCAGCAGGCCAGCACATCGTGGGTGGCACCGTGGCGAAGGTGGACGAGTGTGGCCAGGAGGCGGTCGATGAAGACCAGCCGGTGCTTCGCGCCGGCGCCGACGGCCCGCTTCCGTGGCCTGGACTCCAGTCTCGCCTGGTGCCGTTCCTGCCATAGAGGGCCTACCTCGGCGACGAGTTCGGCGATCACCTCGGCCGACAACCCCGTGATCCTCCGGTCGCTGATGATCGCCGCACGCGACCCGTTCCCCACCACACGAACATGATCAGGGATCACGATCCAGCGCCGCACCGCCAACCATGCACGAGCTCGTAAAGGGTGTTGCAGAAGGTCCGGCTTCGGCAGGCCGAAGTGGCGCCTGACCTGGTCTTTCACTGTGTCATGGCGAGGTTGTGCATGGTGGCGACGGCCTGGACGGCGTGGTGGAGGCCGTCTCCTTTTTGGCGGCAGTCGCGGAGGATCTTCCAGTTCTTCATGCGGGCGAAGGTGTGCTCGACGCGGGCCCGGACCCGTCGGTGTTCGGCGTTGTCCTCCTCCTGGCCGCGCAGGAGGGGGCGTCCTGCCCTTCTGCGGTGCGGGACGATCAGGCCGGTTCCCAGGTAGGCGCCGTCCGCGATCACCGTCGTGCCGGCCGCCGCGGCCGGCAGATCCGACTCCCGCCAGACGTGGGCATCGGCCTTGTTCCCCGGCGCCGGCCGGGCGCTCGCGACGACCAGGCGGGTGTCGGCGTCGATGATGACCTGCACGTTCGCCGAGAAGCGGTAGTTGCGGGAGGAGGCGGCGATGGTGCGGTCGCGGACTGGGATGAGGGTGCCGTCCACGATCCACAACCGCTCGACCTCGGCGACCGGCCGCGGGGCCGGCTCCAACGCGAGCAACGGACGCAGCCGCTGGATGACCCTGCAGACGGTGGCCGGGGAGATCCCGAAGAGCGGAGCGAGCTGGCGCATCGTGAGGTTGGTGCGGTAGTACACGGCAACCAGCAGCACCCGGTCCGCCAGCGGCAGGCACCACGGGCGGCCGCCACGGGCCCGTTCCCGCCCCGCTCCCGCACCACCTTCACCAGCTTCGCGAACCGATCCATCCGCAAGCCCGTGAACGTCTCCACCCACACCGACTCAGCCCTCAACACCCCACCCATACAGGGAAAATGCCCGGAGATGAGCCTTCTGCAACACCCTTTAAGCCTCGAACGGGGTTGGCGTTCGAGTGAGGGCGCAGGATGTCCCGTGCACACTCAAACGCATTGAGTTAGGTCCGCCGGCTCCGGCCTTCAGTACGGATTCGGGGCGTACGTCGAACGGGATGTCGGGGATCCCGCTGCAAGCAGCTGGGAAGCTGGCGGTCCTGTCAGTGGCTATGGGTACTCTCACGCGGTGATTATCGACCGTGATGCCAATGTCACGCCGCACCGCTACCAACATGCAGTTGTCCGCAAAGAGATGGGTCGCCTCATCGCACGTGGGGACAAGGACGATCTTCTCGCCTGTTTGCTGTGGACGGGCGAGTGCCGGATAGCCGAGACCATCTGCAAAGCGTGGGAGGACCACGTTGGGTGGCTGCGCAAGGAGAGGGACGAAGCCAAGCACCGCAGTCAAAGTCGCCTGGGCCACTGGGATCAGGTCTCCATCGACTGCCGTGCTGCCGCAAGCGACCTACAGGAGGGTCTGGAGATCGAGCTCGTCGAGGCGAAGCAGGCGCTGGCCGAGGCGACTGTCCTCAGCTCCGAGATCAGCGAGCACTTCGGCCTCAACCTGGAAGCGCGGGCGCAAGCCGAGAAGGCACACGGCTACACCCTCGACACTCTTGCCATTCTGCGTAACCAGCTGGAGCAAGCTCAGTCCCGGCTGGCTGACCTCCTTGCGCATGACCGCAGGCAGCTCCACGATCTCGCCATCACCGAGTCCTTCAAGAGGCGCGCAGAGCGGACGCTCACCCTGGCGCAGATCGACCAGATGTCCGCGACAGCCTTCAGAGAGCTGGTCCAACAACTGCTGGCAACGGATGTCCACCCGGTCGTCACGCCTGTGGGCCGCTCCCTGCTCGCATCACTCGGTAGCGGGCGCCGTATATCGGTCACCGCAAAACACGTACGCAGAAGCCAGGCAGGGGGCCTGCCCAACGATGCGGTAAGCACGTCCGTTGTGCACGAGGCGCACAGGGCGGCTGTCTCTGCAGACGCAGAAGCGATTGTCGTCACCAACGGCACCATCACCCAGCCCGCTCTCCGCTACGCGGCCGCCAACCAGGTACGCCTGATCGACCGCACAAAACTTCAGCGCTGGGCCGAGTGGGGCGAGCCCATGACCCCCACCGGGGCGGCATGATGCACATCAACTGGAAGAGCAGAACAGTCATGCCCGCCTTCGAAGACCTGAGGCTGAAGGAAGCACTGTCACAGTTCGTCAGCGACGCCACCGACGACGATCTCCTCGCGGCCTTTCTCCACATGACCGAAGGCCGCTTCATCGATCAGACTTTCGAGCAGCTCTACGCATTAGAACAAGAGGTGGAAGCCGAACACGACCACTTCTGCCGCTTCGCGGCGGACTTACTCACCCCTACCGGTCGTGACTCTTCGCAGGCCAACATGAAGCTGCGCGAGGCCTTCCGGGCAGAGCTGGTCAACATCAGGGCGGCCGAGAACGAGTTGCTCGAGATCCACGACACGTTGAGGAAGCTCAGCAGCTCGCATCTTGCGAAGCGGCATCATCGCAGCAACCGCGACTGCCACACAGAGATGGATCGCGTGGGGGAGATCATCCACGAGCAGGCCCGGACACGCCGACGTCTGGACGCAGCGGTACGCGGGCACAGGGAGGTCATGCACGAGATCGCCCTAAGAGAAGTTGCCTTCCAGGCCTTTGCCACGACGAGCGACAGCATCAGCAAGCCCGAGTTCGACTCGATGACCCCGATCGAGTTCGAGCAAGCCACCGCGGCTCTAGCCCGCCGCGACGGCCTGATCGTCACCCAGCGCCAAGGCGGCCCCCGAGACCTGGGCGCCGACGTCGTCGCTCACACCCTGGACGGCCGGAAGATCGTCTTTCAGTGCAAGCATCGCCAGCCCGGAGGCCGCCCCGTAGGCTCCCAGGCAATTCAGACGATCAACGGCACGGCTCGCCCTGTGCACAAGGCAGATATCGTCATCGCGATCACGAACACATCCTTCACAGCCCCCGCCCACCAGCTAGCTAAGGCTCAAGACATCCGCCTCGTCTGGGGAGTCGATCTCATCCGCTGGGCCACATGGGGCACGCCCTTGCTGCAGGTCCTCGGACTGCCCGAGCCCGATGTGTGGATTGCGTGACGCGAGCAACGCGGTTGCGGAACCTCTTCGGTGAGCAGGGCTGGCACCCATCCGCTGACCGAATCCAGGCCGACCTGCTGCCAAGGCGCATCCAGGCATCATGTGTTCAAGGCCGATGCCCTCGCACGCCGGGTGACGGTAACCGGCGTCGCGTTCGCCTTCCGTCCGCACCCGACGGTCTACTTGCTGTGGCGTTGGGGGATAAGGAGACCCGGCGGGCGTTCGAGGCCGCGCACGTCGCGCACCCGGCGGACGAAACGATCGGGATTTCGCACGGTGGCGTTGGGGAGCTGTGCCTGGGCGACAGCGACGCAGGGCGTAGCGGGTGATTGCCCAGGTTGTGGCTGTCAGGGTTCGACGATAAACCGGTCCCCCTTGTGGAGGTTGCAGATCCAATGACTTAGCTGGACGTTGCTAAGTGAGTGTTCGCCACCAGCCGTTAGAGGTATTCGATGGTCCAGAGTGGCGCTCCACATGTCAGGCCACGCCCGCTGCGGATCGACGGGGGTACGGCAGATCTGGCAGCACCACTCATCTCGTTCGTAGACAACGAAAGGATCCAATCGCTCGATCGTGCCGTCGATACCCAACTTGCGCATGCGCGCCGCATAGCTGCCTGCCGAGCGAGACTCGCGCTTCAGCCGCTCCGATCTGGAGGCATACGCCGGCGTCCACATCCGGGGCACCGAGTGCCGACCGCATACGTAAGCCGACCAGGTGTACTCCTGGCCGTTGACGTCTACGTCGCGGATGATCTCGCCGTACCAGCGCCACGTGCCCCCCTCAGCCTCGAAGGCTGCGAACGTTTCGAGACGACGGAGCCCCAGGTATGGGCCCAGGATCAGACTGGTCGGCGTCCACGAGGCATCAGTGAGGTAGTAAAACGCCGAGCCGGTCTGCGTATGAATGGCTGCAGCCACGCGACTGAGATCCCAGCGATCCGTGCGGAGTTCACTGGGCAGAACGTGGGAAGGAAGGTCTACCGCCCGGTGCACCGCAGTCATCGACCCATGTCGTTCCACCAGATCTCCGGGCTTCGGGGAGTAGCCGAAGAGCTCGTATGGGAAGGAAGCCTCCGCTGCCAAGGTGCGGAACACCCGAGGTGGCCGTGGAGGCTGCGGATCGGGTGCGAACACAGGCGGCGGGGTGAACTCACCACGCTCGACCTTCCGATTGAACCGACGGTTCAGGTTCAGATTGCAGCGCGGCGAACACACGTGCCGATCACGATGCTTCCAATGCGCGTTAGCCGGTACAGGCTGGTCGCAGACCCGACAAGGCTCACCACCCTTCGCGCGACTCTCAGCCAGAAGCTGCTCATCGCGCCACTCCCAGTACGCGCTGTCATTGCCCATGGTTTCCCCTTGTGTATGTGTCGGTGGGAGCCGAGCCCATGAAGGTCACCACCGGTTTGGGCCAGCTTGTCAGCGGAAGTACCCAGCGCGCAGGTCGTCCACGAAGGCGGTCAAGGCACTCGAGGCGTTGGCGTGCCTTGCAGGCGTAGTGGCCTTCGCGGGCTCGCGGTGAACTGACCGGAGGCGAGGCCCCCCGGCTGCTGAGGTGAGAACTCTTCCTCCCGGTACACCGCGGTCCGTCACCGTGCGTAAGAGGTGTGCGGGTGCGGACGATGCCCTGCGCTCCCGCATCACGGTGCGCTCCACCGGGTGGCTGGTGGGGAAGGTTGCGCTAGTAGCGGGAGCTGCCCCTGCCCGGCCCCGACTTCGCCCACACCATCCGTACCCTTCTGGCCGCGGCCGCTGACCAACCCGACAGCCCCAGCGACATCCCGGCCCGCCCTCAAGCCCGTACCACCCGGCGGCGAAACACCGACCGCGCCACACGACGCACACGCCGCAAGGTCGACGAGGCAGCGACCCACTGAACTACAGCCGGCGGCTCCCCCGGCGGTCTGCCGCCGAGGGAGCCGACCGGGGTGCTCTTCCTCGTTTCGGTGACGTGGTGTGCTCAGCGATGGCCGGTGGTCGGGCGAGAGGCGCACTGGTGCGGGCTCGATGACGGTGGAGTCGGTTGCATGACGATGCCGGGGCCGCGCGGCGCAGTAATCGCACGGCGTTGTCAGGCGTCGTTGTCGCGGGGGAGGGGCGGCATTTCCTTCCTCCAGTGGTCGAGTTGGAGCAGGTGGCAACCGGCGGGGCGCCAGCGGTCCCGGATGACTTCTCTCAGCGGGAAGGGCGATTGGGCGCTGAGGACCAGGTACACCAGCTCCTCGGTGATCGTGGGGCAGAGGGGACAGGCGATTCCGGCTCGTGTGATTTCCATGCGTCGGAGGGTGCACACACCGGCGGCTTACCGTCTCGGGCTGGTGTGGCGGCCCGCCTGGCGGGCGGGCCGGTGAAGACTTAGTGATGGCTTCCCGCCCGGCGGATCAGACCCCAGACCGCGCTTTCGCACAGGGCACAAGCGATGTTCCATGGCCCGGTGATCAGCATGTCGAAGGTCAGTCCGGGTAGCGGGTGGCGCTATCTCTTCCGCGGTGTGATGGTCGGCGACGGCCGGCGCACCGCGCCTGCGGGGCGCCCGGGCGCGGCGAGGGCACCACCGCGGCGCGGTGCGACGGCCGGCGCACCGCGGACACACCGCTGCGGGCCGCCGCCCCCCAACCATGACGCCGTAGCGTCGTGCCGACTCAGCCTTCGGCCCCTGCGAGCGATAACGCCGTTATCAGCCCGCTGGCTGCCCACTTAACCTCGGTCCCGCAGAAGACCGATAACGCCGTTATCACCTCCAAGACACAGAACCGGCGCGCCGAGCACCCGCCGACTGATAAGGGCGTTATCACCGACGAAGCCCCGTCCGCACGTCCAATGGACCTTCAGCCGGTGCCTCCTGTGCCGTGGCACGACGGCAACGCCGTTATGGACCTCGTCATGGCCACCCTGGATGAAGACCAGCGAAGCCGATTCCTCCATCGCTATGTCGAGCGCAGCGGCAGCAAGGAGGCATTGGTCCCTGACCTCGCGCGTGGCCTCCCCCGAGAAGGGCGCCTCCAACTCGCTTCGATCTTGTCCGCAGTCGCGGCCGACCTGGGCGCTCTCTGATCGACATACCGATCAAGGACTGGGCTCATGCAGTGCTCATCCTCAGAGGCCGGATTCGGAGAGATTCCGGCCTCTTCGTCTGGATGGACCGTTGCGCAGCTGGGGAGCTATAGCCTCGATCTTTCGTGACGGCCCGCTGGCTTCTTTGCCGGGCCGTTTCGGTCGTTCGGGCTGGTGGTGGGGATGTTGATGGCCCGACTGTCGCGTCGGGTGGGCGCCGGGTTCCACAGCTCCGGTGGGGTGCTTCAGGTTCGTTGGGACGGGTGAGTCTGTTGGTCAGCCGGGGTTCGGGAGGGCGTCGAGTCGCTCGAGCGCGCCGGTGATGACGTCGGTCCAGGGCCAGTGGCGTGCGAATCTCAGGTGTCGGCGGCGGGCGGTCGTGACGAGCTGGGCGGCGGCGGAGAAGAGGCGGAGCCTCATGCGGCGGGGCTCCCACCTGCGGGTTTCGCCGGTCAGGGCGAGCATGGGCATCCAGGCCAGCAAGTCCAGGGCGATCTGGACGATCTCCAGCCAGATCTGGTTCTGTGCCGTCTTGTGCAGGGGCAGGTTGCGCAGGCCGGTGGCGCGGGCGTTTCGGATGCGGTCCTCAGCCCGTGCGCGTTGACGGTGTCGCAGTTCGAGGGCGGCGATCGGGACGTTGGTGGTGTTGGTGGCAAACGCGGTGAGCCGCAACCCGTCGGCATCGGTGAACCGCAACTGCGCTCCGGGGTGAGGGCGTTCTTTGCGGACGATCAGCCGCATTCCCTTCGGCCAGCCTCTGAGGACATCACCGTCGAGGTCGGCGACCCAAGCACCGTCCCGGATCTCACCTTCCGGTTCGACGGCCGCCGTCCAGGCGGCGGGCGGAACCTTGAGGACGGCCTGGTGGATCTGCTCGGTGATCGTCATGCCGACCGAGTACGACAGCCACCTGCCTCGTTGGGCGAGCCAGGCGACGAACTCGTGGGTGCCGCCGCCGGCGTCGGTACGGATCAGCGTCCGCCGTCCGCGCCGGTACTTCTTCGGCAGCTGGGCCAGGGCGAGTCGGGCCGTGGTGATGTGATCGGCGGCGGTGTTGCTGCCTGCGTTGCCCGGCCTGAGCAGGCCGGCCACCGGCTCCCCGCTGCCACCGCTTCCGTGATCGACGAAGGCCATCAGCGGATGGTGCCCGAAGGTCTTCTTCCAGGTCGCGGTGGCATCTTGCTTCTCGGAATGGGCCAGCACCAGCACCCCGTCCAGGTCCACGATCACCTGACCTGTGGCGGCGTCCGGGGCCGCGTCCTTGGCCAGAGCCCAGACGTGCGCGCGCGCTTCGGCCCGCGCGGCCCGGATCGCGTGCAGGGCCTTCGGCCCGGCCGCGGCGAGGGTGTCGATGAGACGGGAGACCGTCGGGTCGGAGGCCACCGGGCCGAACACGGCCGGCTCGGCCCGCAGCATCCCCACATCCGCGAGGCAGTCCCCGCCCAGCGCGACCGCCAGAGCCACGTCCAGCAGGACCTTGCCCGGATCGTGCACCGCCCGAGGACGGCGCCAAGATGTCAGCGCCGCCGTTATCGCCTGGTCCAGCCCGGCTTTGCGAGCGGTCTCGACCAAGAGGACAGCACCGGCCTGAGACACCACCGCCCGGCCGCCGCCCTGGATGTGGACGTGTGGATAGGACCCGGTACGCTTCTTCACCTGAGAAGTGCCTCCGACGGCGGCAGGAACAAGGACCTCGACAATCCTTATTCTTGCTGGTCAGAGGCACTTTTCGCTTACCTGACCACCCGTCGGACAGCCAGCTTCATGAAAGCGCGAAACTAATGTTTAACCTCATCTTCGCAGCTCTCGTCCTAGCCATCATGGCAGGGCTGCTGATGCTGCGTCGCGGCGTTAGACAGTTTCCACGATGGCACAAGCAGCCTATTGCGCTCGTCAGTTCCGCCTTGATCGCTGGCGGCTTCACGGTCATGGTGTGGGGCTTCGGCGTCTTCGCAGGAGGTCTGGACGTTCGGGAAACCTGCGAACTTACCCATCACACCACCTACGACCAGGCATGGCGTGACCGCACGGGAGCGGACGGCACGTCCTACTTCCCGTTGGCCAACGCATGCAACGAGCACATCAGTCTCGTGCCCGCATGGGTGAACCCCACGGTCGTCGTTCTCGCTGTCCTCACCGTCAGTGCTCTTGCCCTTGCTCTGTTCCGGATCGCTTATGCGATTTTCCACAGGAAGAAGCTGGTCTCCTCGTGAACGGATCAGCGTCCGGCGTCCGCGCGCGCTTCTTCACCTGGGAAGTGCCTTCGACGGCGGCAGGGACAAGGACCTCGATAGTCCTTATTCTTGCTGGTCAGAGGCACTTTTCGCTTACCTGACCACCCGTCGGACAGCCAGCTTCATGAAAGCGCGAGGATAGAGCGCAGTGGAACTCCGGGGCGGGCGGGGCTCGTGGGGGTGGGGCGCAGCATTCGCACGGCACCATCAGCTGTCGCCGTAGTGCTCCCACATCACCTCCAACCACTCGGGCCGGTCCGCCTGGCAGCCGGAGCATCGGCGCCCTGTGATGCGCTCGGCGATGGGGAAGTCGGACTGCGCAGAGTGCCCTTGGAGCACTGCCAAGAGCAGCGGATCGTTGCAGAGGGGGCAGGGCTCGCCGTACCTGGTGATGTTCATGCGGGGGAGAGTGCGAACCTCGGCGCGGATTCGACGAGCGATGATGCTGCTCGCTGCGGCTGGCGGCAGCACCGTCCCCATTTTTGTCGGCCAGTAGTGGGCCAGCGAAGTGCCTTCTGGCGTGAGACGCGCCCCCGCCTCGTCGAAGCGGGGGGCTTTGGTGAAGGTCGCGCCGAATGGCGCCTCGCCGGTGAAGGTCGCGCCGTCGAACCGGGCGGCGTCCATGAAGAGCGCGTGCTCGAACCAGGCGGTGCCGTTAAAGGTCGCGCGATGGAACCTAGCAGTGTCATTGGAGCCCGTGACGTGGAAACGGCGTCACCCTCAACGTCACGCTCTCTTTTGGTTCACTACCAGCGCGCGGCGCTCGAATTCCTCATCGGTTTCGCCTGCTCGGCCTGCTTGAGTCGCCTACTCCATCCGCCGTACGGGCGGTTACACGCAAACCCTCTCACCGTTCCCCCGACTCGACATGCCGTGCATCCGGCGAGACGATGGAACGGCGTCCCCGGATCTCTGGAGCCGCGGTCGGCCCTGCAATGCAGACGTTCTTCGACCGCGGTGGCCTCTCGGGCGCCAATACGGGCTACTCAGCCTGGTACCGCATACCAAGTGCCCACGATTTCCCTAAAAAGAAGGTGCATCGATGAACAGGCGTATGCGAATAGCTGTAATGTCTCCCCTCTCGATTTCGGCACTGGCACTCGGTTCGGTGACGTTCTTCGCGACACCGGCACAATCGGCCAGCTCGTCCTGCGCGATGGCCCAGGGCGCAGCGGGAACTACGATCACGGTCACCGGCAAGAATTTCGTGCCGAACAAGACCGTGATCGTCGACTCCGGCGGCGCGGACGCCACTATCAAAGCGAACGTCAACGGCGCATTCACACTGCTGTTGCCCGGCGCAACAGGCACGGTCACCGCACAGCAGGTCAATGGAGCTGCAGTCAAATGCGGATCGGTCGAGGAGCAGGAGGCGTCCGAAAGTAGGGCCTCGTTTGACGAGGGCTGGCAGGCGGGATTCAAGAGGGGCAAGGCCACCTGCAAGACGACGCCGCTGCAGGGCGACGTTGCGAACACCGAGCAGTTCAACAAAGGCTTCGCGGCCGGCGCAAGTGACGCAGTGCAAAAGTTCTGCCGGTAGGACTGTGGTCGTGACAGGCATGCAACTCAGCAATGTCCAGCGGTAGCTCGTCGCGCCGTACCTGCCGATCGGTAGGTACGGCCCGTACTCCGAGCGGTTCCGGTCCAGTGCCTAAGACGTCGTTTCATTTGGTGAGGCGGCGGTGGCAGATGAGGGCGGCGGCTATGCCAGCGAAGGCGAGGAAGTGTTCTGCCTTGCGTTCGTAGCGGCGGTGGAGCCGGCGGCAGCCGGCGAGCCAGGACACGGTCCTCTCGACGACCCAGCGGTGGCGGCCGAGCCGCTTTGAGGACTCGGTGCCCTTGCGGGCGATGCGGTGGCGGATGCCGCGTTTGCGGAGCCATCGCCGCAGGTGGTCGTAGTCGTAGCCCTTGTCTGCATGGAGCTTGCCGGGTCGCCGTCGACGCGGTCCTCGCCGGGACCGGATCGGTGGGATCCCGCGCACGAGCGGTTCAAGGCCCAGGCTGTCGTGCATGTTCGCGCCGGAGATGCCCAGCGAGAGAGGCAGTCCGTTCCGGTCGGTGATCAGGTGGATCTTCGATCCCAACTTGCCGCGGTCGGTCGGATTCGGTCCCGTCAGTGGCCCCCTTTTGCCGCCCGCAGGCTGACGGAGTCGATCGCACACCGCGACCAGTCCAGTTCCCCGCGGGCACCGAGTTCGTCGAGGATGACGCGGTGGAGCCGGGCCCAGACACGGGCCCGGCTCCACTGGGCGAAGCGTCGGTAGACGGTCTGCCAGCTCGGGCCGAACACCGGCGGCAGTTGCCGCCACGTGCATCCTGAGGTCGCCACGAAGACGATCGCGGCCAGGGCCTCGCGGTCACCCGCCCGGCGCCGGCCGCCGCCCTGCGGACGTATCACCTCTGTCGGAGGCACCACCCGCCGGAACAACACCCACAACTCATCCGGCACCAGCCGCTCAACCAGATCCGCCATGCACGGTTCAACGAACGATCAAGCCATAAGAAACGCTGTCTAAGGGCTGTCTACCTGTCCAGCCTGCCGGCAGATTTGGGGCACAGGCGGTGCCTGATCGGTACTGGATCGTCTGTTACCTACTGACCGGCGTAGAGGGCAGCAGCTCACTCCTCGCCAGGTTCGGGACTCCACACGGTTGGGCCGCCGCCGCGCCACTCGATCAATCGCGTGTCGTCCAGGTCGACGTTGTCGGGGTCGAGGCCGGCGCGGCGAAGGAACTCGAATAGGTCGGCGGGGCCGAGGGCGCGGCCGAGGATTTCGCCGTCGCAGCGGACCCGGCGTCCGCCCTGGGCGTCGGGCGGGTAGACGATGATGCGCGGGGCGGGACTCATCCCTCCACCCTGCTGCGAGGTGGTCATTCCAGCACTCCGAGTGCGGTGTCGGGGCGGCATTGGGGGCAGGCGGGGACGCCTTGGGCCTTGGGCGAGTAGGTCGCGGATCTGGTCGGCGGTGGCGGGGGCGCAGCGTTTGCCCGTGTCCCAGCACGTTCCGACGTGGACGCGGCCCGGGGGTCGGCCGGCGCCGATCTCGCGCTCGACCAACCACGCGGGCGGCTCCTTCGGCGGGCGTCGGCGCGCGGCGGCCTCCTCGGCGGCCTCGGCGGCGTTCAGTGCCCGCTCGGCGCGGCCGAGCTCGCCGCGCAGGTAGGTGACCAGCGTTCGCAGACGCGGCATATCCGGAGGCAGGACGGACATGGTTCAGCCTCCGTACTGCGCCTGCCGCAGCGCCCTGCAGGCCGTGCACAGCGGGTTCCCGCCCGTCCCGTACCTGCATGTGGGGGCGTGGCACCGGGCGCATGGTCCGGTCTGGCTCGGCGCCCACGTGACGAGCTGCGGGCGGGGCTTGGGGGTGTGCTCGGGCTCGTTCATGCCGTCTCCCGTTCCGCGGGTGTCGGAGTGTGGCTGCGGGCTGCGCGGCGCAGCTCGACGCCGCCGGCCCGCCAGCCGGCGGGGGCCGTCCAGTAGGGGTGGGTGTACAGGCGCCCGGAGAGGGTGATCAATCGGCGCCGCAGCGCGGTCGAACCGGAGGCGGGCGGGGCCTCGGCGAGATCGGTGTAAGCACGTAGCCACGCCCTTTGGAGGGCGAGCAGGTCATCGGGGAAACGGAACGGTGGCCTCACCTCTCTATTGCAACACGTGTTCGAATATCTGCGCGAGTGTCGCCACCGGGTCACGACGCGGATGTGTGGTCGGCGGCTCCCGGCGGGGGCAAGGCGGTGATCGCGGGGCGGTCACGCCGTACCCGTCGCGCAGCCCGGCAGCGGGCGCGGCGGCCCCGCCGCCGGGCCGCCGTGCCCGGTCCGGGTGAGGCTGGTCCTGGGTGCCGTGCGAGGGCGAGGAGGCCGGTCATGCTGCGTCCGCCGGTGGAGCCGATGTTGGCGCAGGCCGCCGAGGTGGTCCCGCCGGTGCGTCCGCTCGCCTCGAAGGTTGCGTATGAGCAGAAGTTCGACGGGTACCGGGCGCTGGTGTTCACCCCGGCCGCCCCGGGTGGGCGGGTGCTGCTCCAGACCCGCCGCGGTTCCCTGGTCCAGGGCGCGTTTCCGGATCTCGTCGCGGCCGCCGAGCAGCTGCCCGCCGGCCTGGTCCTCGATGGCGAATTGCTCGTGTGGGACGCCGGGTCCGGCGCCCTGTCGTTCGAGGGTTTGCAGCGTCGCGCCGCCGCCCGCGCCGGCGGCGCCCACGCACTGGCCGCGAAGCTGCCGGCCTTTTTCGTGGCGTTCGACGTCTTGCAGCAAGGCGGCCGGGAGCTGCTCGACCTGCCGTATGTGGAGCGCCGCGCCCGCCTGGAGGCACTGTTCACCGATTACGCCCTGACGGCCCCGTGGACGCTGTGTCCGATGACGACAGATCCGGCGAAGGCGCGGGAGTGGCTGGAATCCTGGACGGAGGTGTCCGGCGTCGAGGGCATCGTGGTCAAGCCCCAGACCAGCCGCTACATGCCGGGCCACAGGGGGGCGTGGATCAAGGTCAGACGCCGGGACACCACCGAGGCGATCATCGGCGCCGTCACCGGCACTCTCACCCGCCCGCAGCTCCTGATCCTCGGCCGCCACGACCACACGGGCCGGCTGCGTGCGGTCGGCCGCACTGTCCCGCTGCGCACGGAGGCGGCCCGTCTGGTGGCGGAGCACCTGACGGCCGCCGGCCCCGGTCACCCGTGGGAGGGCGTCACGTTCGCCGCGACCTGGGGAACCCGTGACGTCCTGGATGTGCGCCTGGTCCGCCCCGACCTGGTGGCCGAGGTCAGCGCCGACCGCTCGATCGACCGGGGCGGCGTGTGGCGCCACCCGCTGCGCTTCAAGCGGCTGCGCCTGGATTTGGGTGTCGAGGACGTTTCCCGGTTCGGGCAGGGGCGGGAGGCGGCCGGACACTCCGACCCGGTCCCGCCCGCCTGACCGGTGCGCCGCGCCGGTGGGTCGTCTTCGGCGCGCCAGCACTCAGGGCGGCGGCCACCCTGGCCCCGGTGGTGGCTACGACATTCACGAGGCTTGGGCCGGCGTCCATGACGCCGGCCTTATTTGTCTTGCTGCCGCGGCCCAGCAGGTGCCCCTTGCGGCGGTTGATCTTGACGTTCGACCTGGGCTTTACCGTCGAAGCGCGGGGGGCTATTCGTCCACGGGAACGAGGTGCGTGCCGTAGTCGATCACCGTGCCATGACTCTTGGCCTTCTGTCGTTCTGCCGGTGTGACGCATAGGGTGTCGCCCTTGAACTTCTCGCGCCAGACGTAGCCGGGCATGCAGGTGCTCGGCCCGTAGGCGCCTCCACCGGGCTGTCGGTGGGGATTCTGGTTGTGGGCCTTCTGTCGCGCTGCCGGTGTGACGCACAGGGTGTCGCCGTCAAAACTGTCACGCCAGACGTAGCCGGGCTTGCACGTGTCCGGCCCGTAGGCCCCTCCACCGGGCTGCCGGTTAGGGTTACTGCCGTCGGACGGAAGACTCTTCACGGAGGTCTGAGTCTGGGGCGCGATCGCCGCAGTGGCGGGCAGCGCGACGCCTGCGGTGATGATAGCGGCCGAGGCGAAGACGATCATGGAACGCGGGATCCGGCGCTTGGACGTTGCGGCGGTCGGGCTGGGGCGGTCATACGACATGAGTACTCCTTGCGGGTAGTGGCCGCCGAAACTGCCGGGCGATCTGCGCCCGAGCGACCGGCGGCTGGTTGAAGCGGGGACCTTGACAGGCCGCCGTTCTCCTGGCTGGTCTCGCTGTCTTCGCGGCGTGACCACGCTTCAAGTAGGCGCGTCGGTGGGAGCCAACGTCATGCCCCTGGAGGACGTGTCTTGACGGGAGGGCGCGGGTCTGAACGGCTCGGTGCCCACTGCCCTCGAAACGACAAGCCCCGACCGGCGGCAGCGCGCGGCGACCTCGCCCTGCGGGCGTCCCACGCGGTGATATCCGGAAGTCGGTATTCATACTCGCGGGGTCGGAGGTCTTCTTCGTGCGGCCGAAGTGGCGTTTCGCCGGTGAATCCGGCGCCCCGGGCGGGTGAACCGCCTGCTCGGGGCCTTTCGGAGCACGGGTCGGGGCCGGTACAACCACCGTCGTGATGATCATCATGCGGGCCGCGACCGCGGCCGCCGCTGCCCTCGCCCTGTCCCTCCCCCGACACCGCGACCGCGGACACCACCGCACAGCACGCCGTACCGCAGGTCCTCCCGATGGGCGTCGCGGTGTCCGCCCTGCCCGTCCAGACGGAGGACCGTACCGGCTACCAGCGCACCTCCTTCTTCAAGCACTGGAACGCTGGCGACATCCCCGCGGACGGCTGCAACACCCGGGCGGAGCTTCTGCTGTCCGAGGCGGTGGAGTCTCCGGAGGTCGGACCGGGCTGTGCGCTGACCGGTGGGGTGTGGTGGTCGTACTACGACGACACCACTGTTACCGAGGCGTCCAAGCTGGACATTGACCACATGGTCCCGCTCGCGGAGGCGTGGGATTCGGGGGCCAGTGGGTGGACGGCGAAGCGGCGGGAGGCGTATGCGAACGACCAGGGCCAGGCGGCCTCTCTGGTGGCGGTGACGGCCCGTTCGAACCGGAGTAAGAGAGCATCTGATCTAGGTAGTTGGTGTTTTGGGATGTTCTTGTGACTGCGCGCGTCGATGATCGTTGTCAGGGGTATGACAGCCCGGCGTGCCTATCGCAGTGACGTCTCGGACGCCCGGTGGGCCTTGATCGAGCCGGTGTTCGCTGCCTGGCGAGCCGCCCGCTCAGGACCCGGGACCGCAGCGCGCGTGCATGATCTGAGAGAGATCGTGAACGCGATCCTCTACGTCAACCGCACGGGGATTCCTTGGGAGTACCTGCCGCACGACTTCCCCGCCGTGCAAAACCGTCTATGACTACTACGCCAAGTGGGAGGCGGACGGAACCACCGAGCAGGTCCAGGTCCACGATCTGTTGCGGGACAAAACCCGCCGGGTCAACGCCCGAACGGTGGAGCCGTCCGCGGCCGTGGTGGACGCGCAGAGCGTCAGTACCTGTTTGTGAGGCGACCATGACAAGCAGCTGCGTCGGTGAATGGTTCACTTGCCAGGGATAGCTTCGGGTGGCCGGGGACGGGGAGGGTGTGTGGAAGAGCCAGGTTTCCGTGTACTGCTGACAGAGGCAGGTGACCGGAAGGTCGAGGCGGTCCGTGCGATGCGTACGGTCACCGGTCTCAGTCTCTGGAACAGCAAACTTCTCCTCGACAGTGCGCCCGTAGCGGTCACCGAACCCAACTGGCTCGAAGTCGCAGAAGAGGCGGCCAGGGTCCTTGAGAACGCTGGCGCCCACGCGACAGTGCTGTGCGACTGGTGCGACCGCACCATCACGCGGGGGGCGGCGCCCATCGACGCAGCCCCGTGCAAGGGGCCGTGGCCTGCCGAAGCCTGCAGGGCGAGTTGCCCACCCGCCGCGCTACCTGCTTGTGAGTAGGGTCGATGTCGTGACTGCTCATGACCCTGGCCAGCCGTGCCTGCCGACTGGCTTTGTTCATGAGAACGGGTTCTGGCTCAGGTTCTGTGGTCCGTGACTGTGGGTCACCGATTAGATCTCGAACAGGGCTTCCTCTTGTGGCGGGATCGGAGGGTCAAGGACGTCGCGGAGGCGGGTGATGTCCTGGCGCCACTTCGACCAGTTCGCGGCTTCGGCCCACAGCTCGGCGAGTTCAGACTGGTTGGAGACCACTTGATCCAGGGCGTCGACGGCGAGCATTCGAAGGTCTGCGGGCAACTCCGGTAGCGGCTCTGAAGGGCCATAGTTCGAGCACGGCCGATCGCAGTCAGAATGCTGGGCAACGACCAGAGCCGCCGCGCCCACGGCTCGCTCGCCGTCGTAGATACCCAGGAAGTCCGCGGGCCCGGCGGCACGCTTGAGCACGCCCCGGATCATGGCTTCGCGCTCTTCCAGTGCTGCCTCGTCCAGGTCACCGGCGAAGTCGGCGGCGGTGTCGTTGTCGAAGGGGCCGATGTCCCAGGTGCCCATGTCTCTCCTCGTGCGGTCGTCTGGGGATCGTCGCACTGGCCACTGACAGTGCGCTCAGGAGGCAAGCAGCACCCGCTTGCGCAGGAGGTTGAAGCCAGCGCGTCCATACATCTGCCGCTTGATCATTTTGATGCGGTTGACATGGCCTTCGACTGCGCCCGAGCTCCAGGGCAGGGTGAGACCGGCGATGACGGCATCGCGGTCGCGGTCGATGCCGGCGGCAAGGGTATGGAGACTGGGCAGATCGTCCTGCCGGACGGCGACGAGCCAGTCCGGGAGACGCTCGCCCTGGCGCTCGGTCAGCATGACGGCGAAGGCGCGGACGTCTCGGGTGAGCGCGTCGATCTCGGGGCAGTGGGTGCGCACGGTTTTGAGCAGCAGTTGTTCGGGCTCGGGAAGGGTTTCCGGTCGCCGGAGAATCCATCCGGCGACCGTTCGGGGTGAGGGCGGCCGGGCGACTACCGGTCGTGGGGAAGTGCGCTTCTTGTGCAGGTAGGCGCGGACGCGCTGGTAGCTGCCCTTGTAGCCGAGCGGCACGATCTCTTCCCACAGCTTCCAGGCGTTGGTGCAGCCCTCGTTCCACCGGTCGTCCAGGTAGGGCTTGTAGTCATCGAGGACCGAGGGCCGGTTCTGCCACTGGCCGGTGAACAGCTCCTCCGGAGCCTTGGCCTCGGCGAGCTGCTTGACGGTCCGCCAGGTCATGCCGAGCTGCCGCTGGACCGAGCGACGACAGTGCCCGGCTTCCAGCAGTGCGTGGACGTCGGCGTGCCGAGCCCTGGTGCGGTCGGCGAAACGATGGCCGGTCGGCCATGGCGAGCCAGAGGAATCCTTCTCCGGCGCAGGCTCCGGATCGGGATCGGGATCGGGATCGGGGGCGGCCGTAACAAGGGCGCGGAGGCAGCGGCGGTGCTGAGCGACGGCCCGTTCGGCAGCCTCGCTCACGTTGTGCCAGAGGTGCCAGCGGTCCGCGACCTGGACCGCCTGTGGAGCGCCGACGGTGGCACCTTCGGCGAAGAACGGCGCCCGGTCACGGCAGATCACCTCAACGCCCGGCCGCGCGGCGAGCCAGGCCGCCAGGCTGGACGCCTCCCGGTCGGGCAGCAGGTCGATGGGGCGGCGGGTCTCGATGTCGATGAGGACGGTGCCGTAGTGGCGGCCCTTCCGGGTCGCGTACTCGTCAACGCCGACAACCCGTGGTGCGGCCACCTCGGGCTCGGGAAGCGCGTCCACCAGACGAAGCACCGTGCTGCGGCTGACGGAAACGCCGAGAACGCCGGCGATGCGGGCCCCGGCCCGGCCCGCGAGCGCCAAGCCGACCGACGCCAGGGTCGAGCGCAACCGTTCGGTCCGCTGACTGTGCCGGCGCGTCAGGCCCGGTATCTGCTCGACGAAGGTACGGCGTGCGCAGTCCGAGTTTCCACAGGTGAACCGTCGGACCTTCACTTGAAGGACAACCCGTCGGCCTCCGCTGGGAACATCATCAGGAAACCGCAGGTAGGAACCGTGAACCCGGTTCGACCAGGTGCCACAGACCGGGCACGCGGCGCCGTCGGCGGTGCATTGGGCGTCAACGCGCACTATCGCGACGTTCACGTCTACCGACAGCACCGCGACGGCTGCGATCGACGGGAACAGCAACTCCTTGAGCCGGAGCAGGACCTCTTCCACGGCCCTGAACATTCAGCCCAACTGTGTTGCCCAGGGATCATTTTCAGGCGACTTCACCCACAGCTCGAAGAGGCCCAGCAGTCACGGAGAGTGGCCGTGTCACAGAAGTTGAGCCAGAGCCCGTTCTCGTGGACAAAGCCAGCCGACCATTGACCAGCTGTGTGCTCTACGGGACTTCATCCACGGCCGGGCATACCACGCCAGTTCCATCGCTATCCGGTTCCGCGGGGAGCCTGCTCATCCGGCGGGTTCTGCGATAGCGGAGGTGCCCCGGGTTTCTCAGGCCGTCTATGACGTGGTGCGCCGCTTGAGCATGGAGCTGTATGCCGAGCTGGAAGGGGGCCAGCCCGGACCCTCGGCTGACGCTGCATGGGCAGTGATTCTTACGATCGCGACGGTGTGGCGGAACTCGCCTGACCTGCCCGAGGAACTGCGCCCGCTGCTTCAGGCCGCTGAGTCACGCCATGCGTGAGCATTGACGTCCCAAGGTGTCCTTGGCCTTGTTCCGTCGCGTTCGTGCTGTTCAGGCGGCTTGTGTCAGGTCGGGCGGAGTGAGGGCCGGGCCGGTGAGCTTCTTCTTCTGGGTGATACGCCGGGTCATGAGGGTGATGGCAGCCCAGGTGATGAGGGCTTCGCTGTGCTGGCCTCTCGTAGTCGCGTGCGTGTCGGCGGGCGTGCATCAGCCAGGCCAGCGTGCGCTCGACGACCCACCGGCGGGGCAGGACGACGAATCCGGTGGCGTCTTTGGGCCGGCTGACAGTCTTGATAGTGAGCCGTAGGTGCTGTTTGGCCCAGGTGACGAGCTGGCCGGCGTAGGCGGAGTCGGCCCAGACGATGGTGATCTCGGGGTGCATGAGGCGGAGTCGGAAGAGGACTTCCTTGGCGGCGTCGCGGTCGGTCATGTCGGCGGGGGTGACCATGACCAGCAGCGGGAGACCTCGGGTATCAACAACGATGTGCCGTTTGCGGCCGTTGATCTTCTTCGCCGCGTCGTAACCGCGTGACTCCTTGCCGACGGTCTCGGCGGCCTTGACGCTCTGGGAGTCGATCACGGTGGCGACGGCTCGGGGGCCTTTGCCCATGTCGCGGCGGATGCGTCCGCGCAGGTGGTCGCGAATTTGGCCGATGACGCCGGCCGCCGTCCATCTCGCCATGAAGCCCCAGACCGTGCGCCATGGCGGGTAGTCGGCCGGGAGGGCTCGCCACTTGCATCCCGTGTCGACGACGTAGCGGATGGCGTCGACGATCTCCCGTCTGGGGTGCTTCTCGGGGGCCCCGCCAGCCTTGGTTTCGCAGGCCGGGACGGGCAGGAGCGGTTCGAGTAGGGCCCACTCGGCGTCGGTGGTATCCGAGGGATATCGGCGGATGCGCATCAGGGGCTCCCGGGTGACCTCGAAAACGGGGGCGGCGGGCCCGGCTTGGCCGGGCCCGCCGCCCCCGCGTGGGTTGATCAGGCGGTCGCGATGAGGTCGAGGGTGGATTCGATGGAGTTGAGCTGGGCGACGATGTGCTTGACCCACTTGTCGCCCGGGTGGGCGGCGGCGTGGGGTGCGACGGTGCCGGTGATGAACCGGCGGAACGCGGTGAGCTTCTCGTTGATCACCTGCCGTTCGTAGGCTTCCAGGGCGGCTCGTTCGGCTCCGAGCTGGTAGCCGTCGGCCCTGGTCCAGATCAGTGGCGGCCAGTTGTTGGCGGCGATGATGTCGCGCAGGCAGGCCAGTCCTGCCCGTACTTGGCTGGGTGAGAGTTCGCTGGCCGCAACGATCTGGTGGAAGAGGAGGCCCGCGGGGCGGGCCTCGAAGAGGATGAAGCGGAGGGTGTCGGCGTGCCGCTCTGCGGCCTGGCCCCGGCGCCGTGACGCGCGGGGCATGGTTACTGGCCGCTCAGGAGACGGGCGAGTTCGCCGTCGACGTCGACCTTGCCGGTGTCGACCGCGGTCTCGATCCAGTCCAGCGTGGCCCTCACGCGGGCCACGTTCTCGTGGACGATCGCCTTTTCGTCCTCGCCGAGCTGGCGGTCCCGCAGCCCCGGAACGGTACGGCCGGCGGAGGCGACGAAGGAGTGGCAGGCCGTGACCAGGTCCATGAACTCCATGGTCCGCTCGATCCTGCGGACCGCCGGCGCGACCGGACTCGTGTGCTCGAAGTGCTCGCGGGCCTGGCGGCCCCGCTCGACCTGGGCGTGATTGACCTCGTGCCGGGCCCGGTCATCGGACATCGCCTTGAACGCGACATCCGGCCTGCGCAGGAGACCCGTGGTGACCTCGGTGGCGACGGACTCGTCACGGGTCAGCTCTTCCACGACTCGGACCTTGTCCTCCCGGCTGACCTGGGCGGTGACCGCCGGGCGCTTCAGGAGGCCGGTGGTCACCGCAGCGGCGACGCCTTCGTCGCGGGTCAGTTCCTCCACGACCCGGACCTTGTCCTCGGCGCTGACCTGCGCGGCCACGGTCGGTCGGCGCAGGAGCTCGGTGGTCACAGCCGCGGCCACCTGCTCGTCCCGGGCCAGGGCATGAATCGCGCTGACCTTCTCCTCAGGTGAGATGGGAGTCTCCACCTGATTGCCGACCCGCCGGCTGGCGTCGTCGACCGACCAGCGGGTCTTGCCCTTGGGCGGAGTACAGATCGCGGCGAACCGCTCTTCCTCGTCCTCGATACCCGCCAGGATGCGGTGGACCTTGAATGAAACGTCCGGCCTGCGGCGCTCCTTCGGCCACCGCGAGGCGGTGAACCGGGCCGCCTTGACCGCGCTGAAGGACAACCCGATGTCCTCCGCGAGCCTGGTCAGCGAGACGCGGACGACCGGAATCCGCTCGCCTGCGGTCCGTCCGCCGACCTCACGCAGCGGCTCGATCTCCAGGGCACGGTCCCCGATGACGAACGACGCGCGGGACTGCTGCTCGACCACTTCACGCAGCTCAGCCACGATCTGCTCGTATCGCTGCTTGCTGACGCTTCCGACCTCGATGTGATTTTCGGGCATTGGCTTTCACCACCCAGGGCGGACCGGGGCACGGCTCTCAAGACCGTGACAGAACGCGGTCCGCTGCCCTCACAGCGTCAGACCAGAAAACCTCTGATCGCAACAAACCTCGTGGAAATGAACGGAATTGGACATAGCGTGACCGGATGGGCGTTCGCCCTGCGGTTACCGTGACCGCTCGCCGAACGAGTCGTTCCGAGCCCGCCAGGCCCTCACCTTGCACCGCCCCGAGCAATACAGGGCGTTCGACCGCCGGTCCAACCCGGCGATCCACCGCGTCCCACAGACGGTGCACTCCACCACGCCGGCCCCGTCCCGCACCGCCGCCAGCCGCTTGCGCAACCTCTGCTGATGACGCCATGACCTGGAACGACAAGCCGACGAGCAGAACACCGCACCCGGGCCGGCACCGGGCGCCAAAGCCTCATCACATCCCCGGCACCGACGCTCACCACCCCGCCCAGCGCCAGCAGACACCCCACCAGATTAGGCCGCCGGGGCGGCCAAATCAGGGGATCGGAAACAAGTACTAAGGACCGCGAGCAGTACCTCGACGCAACCGGAGAAGCCGAAGCGGCGCCCCAGCCCGGCAAGGTCGACGACGTCGAGCCCGGCGCCCCGGAGAACCTCCCCCTGAGTCACGAGTGCTCTTACGAACAGCGCCTGCAGGAGAAGAAACGGCGCGGCAGCACCCCCCGCGATACAGGCGAGCCCGTCGCCACCGGCACCATCCCCGCCAAGGACACCCCGCCCTCACCGCAGCCCCAGCCCACCACGTTCCTCACCCACGTCGCCGCCCAGCACCGTACCGGTCCGCTCACGACAATCCCGCAGCAACGGGTCCCGGCGCCCGCTCCACCGGCCCCGCCTGGCACACCTCCATGGGGGTCGCCCGGATCTCCACGGCAGGCACCCCAAGCACCCTGGCCGGCCAAGCCCTCCGTACCGACCCCAGCGAAGCCCACATCCCCGCAGCCCGCCACGAGCCCTTCCGCTCTACCGAGGCCAGACCGCGGCGCCCGGGCCGCAGAGCTGGGCTGCAGGCCGGACCAGATCGGCCCCTGCGCCAAGTGGTCAGTTGACTGCACCAACTCGGTAATCGGGTCAGGGTCCGGCACCTTCCACTCTGCCGTAGTCGTCCAGTCGTAACCCTCTGGAACGATCAGTAAGAGGACAGTGCGATCAGAGGTCTGGCCTGAGACCCAGATCCGGATGATGGGCCTGGACTGCCCGCCGGAGCCGCACGCGGAGGTGGGGCCGCGCCAGTGAGCCGCGGGCGAGGGCGAGGACCGTGTCGCCAGGGAGGGTCGAGCCGTCCCTGCCGAGCATGTCGGCGAGCAGCCGGGTCACCGGTTCCCGGGCGGGTGAGTCGTCGGGCAGGAGCGCCACAGCGTGATCCACCCTGAGGTACAGCGCTGCCAGCTCATCGCCTGCAAGTCCGACGCTGCCGCCGATCAGCAGCCGCAGCACATCGTGGGCCAGTGAGGTTGCCTGCTGTCCCTCACCGAGGGAGGTAAAGGCGGTCACGGCTGGCCCCAGCCACTCCATGACCGGATCCATCGCATGCCGTACCACCAAATCGTTTGTGCCTCCGGACACGTCCATCTTGTGCCACACCGTCTCCCAGTAGGGTCGGGACCAGTGCGCGATGTCGCGCCGGGGGAGGCGGTACAGCCAGTACATGTCCAAAGGGTCCGGCGGGGACAGTTCCCCCCTGCGCAGGCGGATCTCCAGTCGTCGGCCGCCCTCTGCACGGCTACGGTGAACCGAGACCGACAGTGCGAAGTCCGCCCACTGCTGCTCGTCGAACGACGACCGCCAGAGCAGCGCGTGCCGGTGCCATGCATCGCCGGAGTCCGATGAGTCCGGGAACAGCCTCTCCGCGGTGATGCTCTCCGATAGCAGCAGCACCATCAGGATGAGGTTGGCACCGTAGACGCCGTGCCGTGCCGACGTGCGGTTCTCTGCGGGACGATACGCAGGGTGGGGGTCGTCCGTCCGCGTCGTGTGCTGCCGGAAGACGCGTACGAGCAGCTGACTCAGCCGCTCGCGTTCGCTGTCCGGCAACCGACGCACCATCGACTCCCCGAACCGCAAGATCTGCCGTGAGGAGAGCGGGGCATACGACAGCAGCGCGTAGGCCAGGTCGTCGTTGACGCGGCTCGTGCCGAGGGACAGGGCCGGCCGGTCGGTGAGCAGCCCGGTCAGGACGTGCAGCGCCAGCCGTACGACCAGGTACTCGCCGAAGGTGGCGTGCAGGAACTCGTACGTGGACAGCACGCGACCGTCACGGATGGACTGGGCGCGTTGGACGAAGAAGAACCGGCCCAGCGCCACCTCGGCCGCACCAAGTGGGGCACGGAACCCTGAGGTGCTCGTGGGGGGGCGGCCCAGCAGTGCCGTGAGGTCCTCGTCGAGCTCCGCCGCCGAAACCCACTGTCGACGCCGGTTGAGCTGGGCGAACGCGACCAGGGAAAGGCGCTGGAGCTCCTGCTCGACGCGCTCTGCCAGTCGGTCCTCCGGTATGGCCCCGAGCGCGGTCTTGTCCACCTCCCGGTGGGCGAAGGAGGTGAGCAGTTCCTCGTACAGCTCGGCCTCGTCGAGCGGGGCGTCCCCTTCGTGGCCATCGCGTCCTTCGCGCCTGTCGCGTCGTAGGCCGTTGTCCGTGGCGTCGTACAGCGCCATCAGCAGCAGCAGTAGCGGCTGCGCGGCCAGCGACTCGTGCCGGGCGATGGCATCCCAGGGCAGCGGTTGCAGCCCCCGGGCCGCGAGGTTGCTTGCGTTGGCCTCGTTCCACAGCTCCAGCCAACGGCGCACCTGGGCGGGACGGAATGGCTCCAGGCGCAGGGCGACGAGTCCCTCCGGGTACCGGGTGCGGTCGGCGACGGCCGTACGGCTGGTGACCAGCGCTCGCACTGGCCGGCCGTGCTCCGCTTCGCGCTGCTGGAAACGGGCGACGCGGACGAGGAAGTCGCTGTGGTGGACGCCGGTGGTCTGCAGCAGCTCGTCGAAACCGTCCAAGAGCAGCACCGGTACCGCACCGCCTGCCGAGCGGACCAGCTCCGGCCAGGACACCCGCTCCCCCGTGGCCGCCCGTACCGCCTGCTCGAGTTGCTCCTGCAGGTCGTCCTCGGCGCGTACGTCGCGCAGCGGCACCCGAACGGGAAGGAATCCGGCAGACGGGAGCCGGGCAGCGAGGACCCGGGTCAGGACGGACTTGCCGGCGCCGGGCTGGCCCAGCACAAGCAGCGGGGAGCCGACTCCGGCGGGGGAGGTGAGGGCCCCTGCGAGGTAGCCCGTCAGGTCGCGGCGTACGGGCATCTCCTCCCACCAGGCCTCGCTCGACGGGGCACCGGTGCTGGCCACTGCACGCACTCGAAAGTCCGGATCCAGGTACATGTCCTGCAGGGCAGGCACGCTGATGCCGTCGGGCGCGGTTGAGGTTTCCAGCACGGGCCGGGTGAGCGCTGCCTCATGGGCGAGGGAGAGGGCGGCCGCGACGTCCGTCGGCGGACGTATCGCCCGAGCCACTTCGGACAGCAGCTCCTCCACGCCGACCAGCGCGAGCCGTACCCGCTCTCGGGTGGCCTGGTGCTCAACCTGTGCCACCCAGAATCCGAACTCGGGTGCCTGCTGGGCCAGCTGCGCGTAGAAACCCTCGTATTGCTGGACCGCCCTGCGGGGCAGCTCGGTGGCCAGCACCCGCCGTGCCGAGGTCCGGTCAAACTCCGTCAGGTCGCCCCAGACCTGTAGCCCTTCGACGAAGCCGAGAAATCGCTCCGACAGTCCCCCGTACCAGCGCCGCATCGCCGCCGTCACGTCCTCGAATGGGCGGTGGGGTGCGGGCTGGGGCGCGTCGACCGCAGCCAGCGACTGCGCGAACGCCGCACCGCCCGGCGGATCCGGGGCGCCCGCGAGGGCGAGTTGTTCGCTTCGGGTGAGCTCCAGATCATCGACGCCGAAAGGCAGGTCCGACTCACCGAGCGCTTGGAACCATGCGACGACGACGATCACGGTATGGGCGGCCTGCAACAGCTCCGTGCGCTCGGAGCGCCCTTCCGACCGACCCAGGCGCCGCCCCAGATTCCGTACTGCGTCACGTCCCAGGCCGACGATGCGGCCCCGGGCGTCGGCGATTCGCAGCACCCCGTCCCCGATACCGCCCGTTGCCGCGTTCAGCGCTCCACCCAAAGCCCGGTCCAGTGCGGCGACGGCGGGCGGATCGCCGCCGAGCAGCACCAATGCGTCCGAGAACGACAGCAGTCTGCGCACGCTCACCCTGCCCCCATGAAGACCCGTCCGTCGCTGACACGCCCGCGCTGATCTCCCACCTACGTGCAGGGGCGCTACCCAGTGGACCCTGCCCGGACACTGTCGCATGGGGGAGTCCGGGGGACCTGCGGTTCAGGACAAGAGCCCACCACGGGGCTCGCGTTCGTGCCGGCCCGCACGCCGGCGAGGCGCTGCTCCGAGGGATAAAATTTGCGCCGGCCCTGGAGCCCGGTGAACGAGCCACTCTCCGACTCGCCCCCTCGATGTCCTATACGACATTCATTGTCGAGGCTCAGCGCCCTGCTGCTACGCCCACCTCACGAGACGAGCCGCACTTCCTGGTGCCGTGGTGCAGAGAAGCTACGAGCTGACCTGCAAGTACGGGGACCGCGGTAACCCCCTCTGCAGGCCCTGCCGGGAACAACGCAAAGCCAGAAAGCCCCGTTAGACCCCACGGGAAAAACCCGAGCCTGGAGCCCAGAATCTGCCGCATCCGAATCTGCGTGCAGCAGACGCCCTCTTCGTGAACGGCGAGACAGGGAGAAGGATGGCGGCATCCAAAGACGTACCCGAGGTGCTCAGTTGGACTGAGCCAGGTTTTCGGCGCGCTGTCCTGCTTCCTGCCATGGCTTCGGCCCCCCCCGCAGAACCAGCCACCAGCCCTCCTGTACCGCACCCGCCCGCCACCATGAGAGGACCCCCCACCCGACCAACCGCCTGCCGCACGGCACTCTGAAAGGGGCCACGCACCAGATGAGCGACCCGTACGAGAGCTACGTGTTTGACCATTCCAGGGGCTGGATGAGCCTGGACATCTACTACGAGCCGGGCCTCAACGTCGCCACTCTCCACCGCACCGGTCATATCTCCGTGAAGCAGGGTGACAGCCGCTACGCCGACACCTGGATCGACCGGCTTCAGGACTGCAAGCCCATCGCGCTGCACACGTTCCTCGTGGAGGACGAGAAGATCCCGGCCCTGTTCCAGCCGTGCGTCTACGACGACAAGGACAGCCCGTCCGCAATCGGTGGCAGCGGTTGCCTGTGCCGAAAGTCCATGACCGACCCAATCACCGGCCTGCCCGTCGTCCGCGAGCACTACCGCACCCGCAGCGGCAACATCGAGAGCTGGACCTACAAGACAATCACCAGCCGCGGCTTGCCCGAGGGAAGGATTGTCCGCAGCCTGATCGTCGACAAGCGCGAGTTCTGGATGAGGGACGACGAGTCCGAGCTCCACTTCCTGCCCCACACCGACTCCTCCGGCTACGGCATCGGCTACGGCGGAGGGGGCCCCTACGCCCTCTGCCAGATGATCGAGCAGCTGGTCGAATCGGACGGCGCCAACTCCACCCCCGTCCGCTGGCGCGACAAACCCAACGGGGCACTCGCCGCCTGGGCCCGCAACGATGAGATCAGCCACCAGGGCGAGTACACGATCAAGGAACTCCGCTCCATGATCCACTAACCCCCGCCACACCTCGCGGCCCCGTCCTCACGGCGGGGGCCGCCCGTACTGAGGTCGGCCACGTGCCTTGCACGACTCGGACTTCAAGCCGGGCACCCCCAACACGGTGTGGCCGCCCTTGTGGCTTCGGGGCCACCACACCCCTCCACATCAAGGAGCAGCAGCATGCTCCCTGGTGCTGGTGACTGCTACTGGTGAGTGAGTGGTGACTGCCGGCAGTGAGCTTTTCGGTGAGTAGCCGAAGCCGGCCGGTGACGCCCGTTACGCGCGCCGTGCACGGCGGTGTGCGCCGTCGCGCAGCCGGTTGTGGCCTGGCGGAGGGCGGGGTGTTCGGCGCGCACTGCTGCGCTGGGGTCAGTCGCGGTCGCGGTCCCGCGTGGTGCGGGGGCCGAGGGGTCGCCGGCCGGGGACGGTCTGGTGGTCGTCGGTGACGGCCTGGGCGGGCGGGGCCATGTCGGTGCCTTCGGCGGCGAGTCGGGCCCGGCGCCCGCCGTGGGGCTCGGCGGCAGGTGTGGCGGGGCGGGGGCCGGTGCCCAGTGGGCGGCGCTCGGTCATGCAGCCAGTCTCCCGGCGCCCGGTCCGCCCCCGTCAACCGGGGGGGAAGCCAAGGGGGAAGCCTGGGGGGAAGCCTCGGGGGAACCTGGAGGGGGAAGCCTAGGGGGAAGGCATATTTCCGGCGGGTCTGCATTTTGCCTGGTCAACCCACCTTTCCCCGCTGGTGAGTAGCCGGACTTATATGTGTGGAGGGGTAGGAAGGTGCTGCGCTGGCCCGTATCGGGCGGAGTGTCCGAAGGTCCTGTGGCGTGCTGAGTGTGTCGCTGTGGGAGTGTGATCACTGGCGGGTCGGGAGGCACGGGTGCGCGGGTTTGCGGGCGGTCGGTGCGGCGGTGGTGCCAGCTGGGTGCGGTGGGGTCAAGGCGGGACCGGGAAGGCCGCGGTGACCTCGCTGGTGGGTGATGGCGGCGCCTTCGAAGACCACGCGTGAGCGGGCGGCGGCGGCGCTGGTCGCG
This sequence comes from Streptomyces sp. NBC_00667, assembly GCF_036226825.1. NCBI lineage: Bacteria > Bacillati > Actinomycetota > Actinomycetes > Kitasatosporales > Streptomycetaceae > Streptomyces > Streptomyces sp. NBC_00667. Next base: position 18,403 of record NZ_CP109023.1, on the reverse strand, counting down.
TGCCTGACCTCACAGACGCTTTGAGGAGGCGGGTGGCACACCCAGGTCGGGGATACCGGGCGTTCCGAAATAGTGGGCGTCCCACGCGATCAGTTTGTCTCGCAGACGAGTGAACTCACTGGTCAGATCCCACACGTCCTCGCTGGATACCAGGTCTATGTCTGGACGGCTGAGACCCTTCGTTCCTTTGACGATGCGCCAACCGTAGGCGTCGTCGTCGCGCACCCAGCAACTGTGGATGTAGCGGTTGCGTTCCTCGAAGCTGATCGCGCATAGATCAAGGTCATGCAGCAGCGCGGACCGGGCTTGGACGGAGACCCGATCTTCGGGGACTGCGGCTAGCCGAGTTTTGGCCTCGTTGATGAAGTGCGAGACGGGGGCGTTCGGTTTGTCCGTGTAGGGCCGCTCTGCGGCGCCGAGATGGGCGTAGAGGCCGTGCAGCACGTACTCGACCTCGGCGGCGCGCTGTACGAGCAGGCCCAGGCCCAGGGTCAGAGCCGCCTGATCTTCGCTCATCCCCTGCAGCAGCTCAGCTGTACCAGGAGCAATCTCAGGTGCCCCGGGCTGAGGGTCGCCGTATGGAGGCGGAACGGACATGGGGACCCTCTCGACGCTGTTGATAGAGGCGGAAAGTCCGACCGTTGTCGTTGTCGAAGGGTTGTACGGAATCTCCGTGGAGGCTCTGGACGACGCAGCCGGCGGAGGTCGAGGGGTCCCGGTGTGACTGGCGCCTCGACATTACCGCCGGCCGCCGGGGGACATCGTCTATACGGTGTCGGCCGGACCGAGGCCAGGCTGGGCCGGTTTAGCCGCGCGAGCATGTCGACGGCGGTACCGGTGAAGCCCAGCCGTCACAGTGGCGACGATGAATGTGGCGCCAAGGCTTCCGAAAAACTCGGGAAGGGCGTCGCGCAGCAGGGCAGTGGTTGCGTTCACGAGGCGGCCCTGGCCGACGGGCGGCTTGAGGCAGCGTATCGTTCCTCGCGCTCCACCCCGAGTCGCCGGAGCTTGCGCATAACGCGCTGCCCCATGTTCTCTGGCAGGCCGGCGTCCGTAGCTGCCTCGGCCCAGGTTCCTCCGCCTACGGCGAAGGCCCGAGCCACCCGCTGCTCGTCCTCCTGGAGCCGGTCGAAGACCGTTCCAGCATCTCGGCGTTCGGGGTACCAGGGCATGACCTCGTTCTCGATCCGGTGTGAGCCGGCCACGAGCTCGTGGAGGGTCTCACCGGATGGCAGCCGGTAGTCCAGCATCCACACTCGTCCAGGCCCACTCTTGCGCTGCCACAGCGGCATGAGCTGCCGGTGCACGACAGACGCCTCGCGACGGAGGTAGCTGAGCGCGTCGTCCACCTTGGGTGGCTCGGTAGTGAGTTCATCGAGCCAGTCGCCGAGCAACGCGGTCGAAACGGCCTCCAGCCACGTGGCATCAGAGCTCGTCAGGCCCAGATGGCGCCGCCCGAAGGCGGCCACGGTCGGCTTCCAGTCATTCAGGCCCGTGCTCTCCAGGATGGTTCGCCGTGCATTGAGAGCTGCAGCGATCGTGTGCCTGGCTCGTGTGCGGGTGAGGGCGTCGGGACTGGACAGGCTCAGGCGGGCGAAGTGGAGCAGCGTGCGCCCAATCGTCACCGCGAGGGAGTTTCCTGCAAGGCGCCTGCTGCGCGCCCGGGCGGCCACGAGTGGGACGAGATCTTCCTGGCCCAGATCGGCTGCAATGACACTGGTAGCGTCAGGTTCGGGTAGGTCCGCAGCTACGAGGGTGAGCCATGGACGCTCGTACTTCTCGCGGAACAGGTCTACGTAGCCGCTGCGCCGGATTCTTGGTCGAGGACGCCAGTACCCGTGCGTGGTGGCCCCGAGACCCAAGACGAGCAAGGGTCGGTCGAGCTCCAGCTCCAGTTCGACGAGGGTCCACAAGCCGTTTCCGAACGTGGCGAATCTGGCCAGGGCCTGGGCCCAATTGGACGGTGTCATGGGACTCCTTTGAGGGATGGGAAGGGGTTCTCCACCCCTCGGGCCCCGCCGCGGCCCGATCTGTCAAAGCATTTGTGTGGGAAATCAGAAGTTGATGCGGGAGCCATCGCCGCCCGCAGAGAGCCGGGACGCCCCCGCAGCTGGAGGGGGCAGTGCGGCAGTGTCGCGCATCCCGATGTACCGGACAGCGGACGAGCTGGCGGGCCGGGTCAGGACAGGGTGGTGGGTTTGCGGGGTGGGGGGATGGCTCGTGGGAGTTCCCACAGGGGCCGTGACCCGGCGGCCCATTGGGCGAGGAGGTGGCGGTCGACCAGATGCAGGTGCTGGGACTTGGCGAAGTCGGCGGCGTTGGCGGTGATGCGGCCGTTGGTGAGCATGACCAGGACGTCGCCGCCGTGGATCTGGCGGCCGGTGCCGTTGAGGACGTGGAGGTCGGGGGTCCCGACGGGTTTGCCGGACCAGCCGGCCTTGCGGTGTTTGCAATGGATGACCCAGCGCCGGCCGTAGGGGTCGGTGGCTTTCACGTCGGCTCCGTTGTCGCCGCGGCCGCCGACTTGCTGGGCGTCGGTGCAGCCGTCGCGGTGCATCAGGTCCCGCACCGCGAACTCGAACTGCCGGTGGTGGAGACGGTCGAGCTGCTCGACCGCGTAGCGCAATCCTTGTGAGCGGACCTGCTCCCATTGCGCGGCCTCTTTCCGCCGCCACACCCACGCTGCGCCGGCGACCGCGGCTACCAGGAGCGCGACCACCACCACCCCCGGGTGCTCGGCCAGCCACCGCAGCACCCCCACCACAAGGCTCAGGCCCACGGCGCCTACCAGAGCGATCAGCCCCAGCTTCTCGATGTCGGAGTTTTTGCGCCTGCGGGGACGGCGGCCGCCGCCGGCTCGCCGCGCGGGCGGGCGCCGGGTCACTGGCCGCTGCTCGGGCTGGGGAAGACGATCGGATAGGAGACCGTCGGCGTCGGTACCACGACCGGTTTGTCCCAGCCGGGCCACTTGATCGGATACACCGTCGACTGCGGCCCCGGCACCTGCTCCACCGGCGCAGCACCGCCCATCGGCTTGCTGCCGAAGACGAAGATCGCCAGCCCGAACATGATGAGCAGACCGACCTGCTTGCTCGAACCGGCCGGGTTCCGCCAGTGCGCCCGGACGATCGAACCGTTGCGTAAGTGCTCCCGGACAGACGGCATACAGGGCTCCCCTCCCAGTCAGGCTGTGCTCCCCGCACAACGGCCATATCAAAGCACTTGGGACTGACATCACGTCACTGCGCTGTAACCTTGGGTGATCATCTTCCCGGCTGTAGGTCGGAGGTTGGTGCCGTGCTTGGGCCAATTGGACTTGTTCAGGGCCTCGGCAAAGCCGCTCGTGAGTCGGTCGCGGCCTGTCTCTTCCGTAGTGGTCCCAGCTCGCGGGCGCAGGTCAGGCAGCGACATGATGGGACAATCCGGCCAGGTCCCCACTTCGCCGGGGCCCTGGGCTTCTCCTCCTCGGCCCGGGTCTGGAAGGTGTCGAGGCCGACCTGTCGGAAGGCAAGCAGGCTGAAGACGCCGTGCCGGCCGATCAACGGATGCACCCGGTGGTCCTTTAGTGGGCTGTCTTCGTGGTCAGTTCGTATGCCTGGATTTCGTTGTCCGTCCGTACGTAGACGTGGGTGGGGCTGGCGGCGAGGAAGCTTCTGTCGAGTTTCCCGGAAAAGATCCAGTCGATTTCACCGGTTGCGGCGTCATGTGCTTGCACCCACCCTTCTGTGGGTGTGCCGCTCGCGAATATAGCCTGCCCTGCAATCGCGAGTATCCTCTGATGGGTCACGTCATGCTTTTTCCAGAGTTTCTTGCCGGTCTTCTTGTCGATGCCGTGGATGTGGCTTTTATCGGCCGTGATCAGCATGCTGCCGGTCAGTTGGGGTGACCATGCCGTTCCATCGTCAAGCTTTGTAGCCCACAGGTTTTTTCCTGTGGCCAGATCGAGGGCGTACACGGACCCGTCTTTTGACGCGATGTAGACGACCCCCTCTTCGATGGCCATGTTTCCTTCGAGCAGGCCGAACGACGGTGTCGTGTAGGTCCAAAGAATTTTTCCGTCTTTGCCTGACAATGCTTTGACTTTTCCGTTGTGAGTGGACAATACGAGAGTGTCGCCGGATGCCTCGATGTCGTCGATCCACATGTCTGCGGTCTCTTCGTATTTCCAGAGGTCGTGTCCGAGAGTTCGGTCTGCTGTCAGAATTTTCCCGCCGATTTCCGCATGGACGCCTGAGGAAGTAACCTCGGGGGAATTGCGGGGGTTGCCGATGACGGGGGAGAAATATGTCGCTTTTTCTTTACCGGTGGACCAGTCCAGCGCAATGATCTTTCCCCCGTAGGCGGATACGTACACGGCGTCTTCTGCGGGCAGCGGGCACGAAATTTTGCTTTCCCGGTATACCCACTTGGTTTGGCCGGTGACCGCATCACGCATCGTCACGTCGTCAGCACCGGAATCGAGAAGGACCTTGTGCTTCTCGCTGTACAGGGGGCAGTACCGTTTTCCGGTGACGGGCGTCGTCCACACGGGGGAGTTGGAGACGTCGTGGACCGGGCTCTGCGGCGGCTTTTCCGTTTCCTTCGGGGGGGCTTTGTCGCAGCCCGACAGCGGCAGCATGAACGCCGTCAGGGCCAGGAGACCGCGTACCAGTGTCCTTGGCATGGTGCTCATCCCAGAGCATCCTTACGGAAGAAGTACAGGCGCTGGTTGTGGCTGTTGGCGTACACGCCGTCGGATGTGGCTGCCGTGCCCGGGATGGAGTTGACGTTGGCGAAGCAGTCCGTGCGGGTGCCGTCGGTGATCTGGTAGGCGCAGAGCTGCTCATTGTCATACGCGGCGTAGACGCGATCAGTAGAGGCTGACAGGTAGCCGTAGACCTGTGCCTCCTCTGCTGTCTTGGCGAATGACCACTTCATTGCCCCGCTCGTCTGGTCAAGGGCGATGAGCGCTACGCCGTCATTGAGTGGAGCTGTGAAGATCAGCAGTCCGGAGGCCGCCAGCATGTCTCTGCTGTACACCGTGTAATCCCGGTGCCACAGTTCGTTGCCATTGCTGGAGTCGAGAGCGACGATCTGCTTGCTGGTGGCGACGATCAGCGCGGTGCCGGCCATGATGGGATCTTGGTCCTTGTCGATGCTCTCAAGCGCCTTGCTCCATCTGACCGTCCCGGTCTTGAGGTCCAGGGCGCTCACTTCACCCTTTTCGTTGCTGAGGTAGACCTTGTCCTTCGTCAGCGCCGGACGTCCGACGATCGGCTCGTCCACCGGCACGGACCACCGGTCGTTGCCGTCACCCGGACTCACGGAGACCACCTTGGATCTGTGGACTTCCACGAGGGAGCCCTCAGCGGCGGCGATGGAGTCGAGGAAGTCCGACTTCGTCCATTTCACCTCCCCGGTCCGGGTGTCGATCGTCTTGAGTTCGCCGTCGGAGTAGATATGAGTGAGTCCGCCTGACGTCACCGGGCGTCCGTTGCGGCCCTTGGTCGGCACGGTCCACAACTGCTTGCCCGTCTGCGCGTTGACCCCGTAGACCTCGCCGCTCCAGGCCGCGGCGACCACTACCGCGCCGTCCAGCACGGGCCGGCCATCCAAGGGCTGTGGGAGCGCCAGAGCCCACTGCGGCGTGGGCCCCTGCGCCGCCGGCTCATCGGTGACTGAGTCATCGGGCGAGTTCTTGTCCCCACCATCGCCGCGCTGCCCCCACAGCAAGCCGGCGATCGCCGTGGCCAACATGAGCAGGGCGATCACCGCGTAGAGCCGAATCAGGATCCTCGGATCTTTATCGAGGCCCGGGTCGTCCCAAGGCCACCGCAATCTGCCCCGAAGGCCACCGGCGGCGCGGGCGGGCGGCTTCTCCGGTGGCCGTGACGCGGCTGGGGACACGGGCTCGGGCACGGGTACGGGTGTGCCCTCGCCTCCATCCGGGCCGTCACTGTCGTCACCAGCGGGCTCTTCGGCTGGGGCGGCGCCGGCGGGCGTTGTTCCACGGTCAGGAACAACCACAGCCTGCGCTTCGATAAGGAGGACGGTCTTCTCCACCGAGCGCCAGGCCGCGTCCACCGTCTCCTCGGCTTCCGCGACAGCCTCGCCCGGTGCACTGGGGTGCTCAAGCAGGGCGTCCCGCGAGCGGAAGGCTGCCACCAGCCGGCTCTCAAGATCCGCAATGTGCTTCTGGGCGTCGGTCAGCTTCCGCATCGCGGCCGTCTCCCGCTCCCTGCATGCGGTGAGCTTGTCCGCCAGATCGCGACGGTGCCGGCGCGCCGCGGACAACCGCTCACCGATCACCGCGCGCGAATGGAGGACGACCTCGTGCCGGGAGCCCAGCTCGCTACTACGGGCTTCGGCCTGTGCCAGTGCGGCCGCAACCTGATCGAGCTCGGTACGAAGGGACTGCTCAGCCCGCTCCAGGTCTGCCACCCGGTCACGGAACTGCGACATCTGCTCCGCCAGCGCGGTGTTCTCGCCCTTCAAAAGCTTCTCGGAACGGGCCGATTCGGCGCGCTGCTGCACCAGCAGGTCCTGAAGGCGACGAATCTCTTTGTGCGCGGCCTGCTGCTCCGACCTGGCGCCCCGGGCGGCACGCGTCAGCTGATCCTGCTGATCCTGCAGCCGCCTCACCTCGTTCTCCGAAGCCTCCTCGCGTTGCTGACGCTGGGCTTCCTCGCGTTCAGCCTTTCCGGCTTCAAACTCCAGACGTGCCACCACAGCCCGCGCCTCCCGCAGGCTCTCCTGACACTTCACCAATTCGATTTGGTCGAGCCGGTGCTTCTCGAGGGCCTCGTCGCGCTCGCCGACCACCCGGTCGCGCATGTCCATCAACCGGTAAAGGTCGTGCAGTTTCCCGTTGCTGTGCTCCAATACCTTGTAGTACTTCTCCAGCACGTACTCGCGCACTCCGTCAGGAAGCGGCTGACCCACCACCTCTTCCGCGTACGCAAGCAGCCGCAGCACCTGATCGCGGTCTCCCGGCAACTGCTCACCGGAACGGAAGCGGGACAACTGCGCACCGCTGAAGCCCTTGCCCATCCCGGCGGAAATCTGCGCCGTGGTTACCCCCAAAGCGGCGAGCCGGTCGAAGAACTCCCCGCGCATGACCTCCGCAAACTCGCGCCGCGACTCGCTGACGTCCGACAGGTCCTTCGGCTGCCGGCCCTGTCTGCGCTGCGGGTGACCAGCCTCGGGAACACTCCCGCCATCATCCTTCGGGACCATCGCGCCCCCCTGCGCCGGCCACTTCTTTGATTCGTGCCGTGACCAGTGCTTTTCCCTGTAGTGGTACAAACATTCGTCCTCAAAAGTTGCCTTCATCGCCGAACACGGCGCCCATGAAAGCCAGTTGAGGAACACGGAGACAATCATGCTGGACCGCACCCGTACAGGTCACTCGAACAGTACGAACCGACCTGCCATGCGAGCACGACGCTCCCTCTCCGGCTCTGCCGCAGCATGGGCAGCTGTGATCATGCTGGCCGCCCCGATCCACGCCGCCCCCAACCCCGCAGACCCCCCGGTCGCCAGCCAGCAGACCGCCGCCCCCGCCGCCCCCGCCGCCCCCGCACCCCCCGCCGCCCCCGCCGCCCCCGCACCGACCGTGCCAGCCGCGCAGCAGCCAGCCTCGCCGCCCCTCCCCACTCCGCAGTACGACACCCAGCCGCCCGGAGTCAGCGCCTATCTGCCCACAGACACCCTCATCACCATCCTCGTGATCACCGCCCTCTTCATCCTCAGCCTCCGCTATGGCCCCACCCTCGCCACCACTGGCATCAAGGCCCTGCTCCGCCTCTTCCAGAACACCCCTCCCGCGCCGTGAGGCCGAACCCCGGCCGGCTCCGGCTCCCGGAGGTGGCCGGGGCTGTAAGGCGGCCGGGAGTTGCTCGACCTGCCGTATGTGGAGCGCCGCGCCCGCCTGGAGGCCCTGTTCGCCGAGCACGCTTTGACGGCCCCGTGGACGCTGTGTCCGATGGCGACGGACGCGGCCACGGCGCGGGAGTGGCTGGAGTCCTGGACGGACGCATCGGGTGTCGAGGGCATCGTGGTCAAGCCCCTGACCAGCCGCTACATGCCGGGCCACAGGGAGGTGTGGATCAAGGTCAGACGCCGGGACACCACCGAGGCGATCATCGGCGCCGTCACCGGCACCCTCACCCGTCTCGGCCTGCTCGTCCTCGGCCGCCACGACCACGACGGCCGGCTCCGCGCGGTCGGCCGCACCGTCCCACTGCGCCCGGAGGCAGCCCGCCTTGTGGCGCAGCACCTGGCCGCCGCCGGCCCCGGGCCCAGCGCCGGCTGTGGGGCGGGTGCGGGCCGAATCCATGGAATCCTCTGTTCCTTGGCGCATGCGTAGGTGCAGTGGCGTTTCGCCGGTGAATCCGGCGCCCCCGGGCGGGTGAACTGCCGCTCCGCGCCCTGTTGCCGGTGCCACGGGGGCCGGTAGAACCACCGTCGTGATGATCTTGACGATGCGGGCAGCGACCGCGGCCGCCGCTGTCCTCGCCCTGTCCCTGCCCGCCGCTACCGCGACCGCTGACACCACCGTGCAGCACGCCGTACCGCAGGTCCTCCCGATGGGCGTCGCGGTGTCCGCCCTGCCCGTCCAGGCGGAGGAGCGTACCGGCTACCAGCGCACCTCCTTCAAGCACTGGAACGCCGGCGACATCCCGGCGGACGGCTGCAACACGAGGGCGGAGGTTCTGCTGTCCGAGGCGGTGGAGTTCCCGGAGATCGGGCCGGGCTGTGCGCTGACCGGTGGGTTGTGGTGGTCGTACTACGACGACACCACCGTCACGGAGGCGTCCAAGCTGGACATCGACCACATGGTCCCGCTCGCGGAGGCGTGGGACAGCGGGGCGTCGGCGTGGACGCCGGCGCGGCGTGAGGTGTACGCGAACGACCAGGGCCAGCTGTCCTCGCTGGTGGCGGTGACGGCCCGTTCGAACCGGAGCAAGGCGGACCAGGACCCGGCGCAGTGGCTGCCGCCGTCGCCGGATGCGCTGTGTCGGTACGGCGCGGAGTGGACCGCGACCAAGCTCCGCTGGGGCCTGGCGGTGGATGGGGCGGAGCGGGAGCGGCTGCTGGACATCGCGGCCGGCTGCGGCGGCACCGACGTGGAGTTCACCCCCGCCCCGTAGTGCCGAGTCCGTCTGTGAAGGGTCGTCATCCGTCAGGTTGGCGGCCCTTCTTACTTCGCCGAACTCGTTGTGGATGTGGAATTCACGGTTATAAAATAACCGCCATGCTCACACCTGAGGATGCGTCACACATCACGCGGGCCACGGAAGGTCTGTCCGCGCCCCTCTACGAAGCACTGGACTACGGTTACATCGCTGCCCACGGCCACTACAACGACTCGGGCATGACTGGCAACGGCTACACCAAGGGCCGGACCGATCTCGTCCGCGACCACACGCGCCGCTTCATCGAACGCCGTCACGCCGACGGGCTCGACCTCGGCGGCTGGGAGCCCATCCAGACCTCCAGTGGGCGCCTGCACCTGCGCCAAGGGATGATGACCGTCCGCGTCCTGCACGCCACCCCGTACGAGATGGTTCCGGCCCCCGGGAAGAACCGGGCCCGGATCACCTACTATGAGAATCGAACGCTTGACCTGTTCGGCGTGGCGGGCAGCAACCTCATCGCAGTCTGGCTCTCGCCACCCGAGGAGGGCGGGGAGATCTCGGTCCGCATCGTTCGCCCGATAGGTGAATGGAAGCCGGGACGGGCCGCGAAGTTCGACCTGTACTACGAGCTCCCCCGCAACACTGAGTCGTTTACCGGCTGGGAGTTCATCCCGGACGACGAGGGCTTCACACTGCCCTTCGAGTTCGACGAGGACGTGCGCGAAGAGGGTGAAGGAAGTAGTGCGTGATCCAGCGGAGCGCATCCGGACCCTGAGGTCCCTGATGGGCCTCACCCAGGGGGAGCTCGCGCAGGCCGCCGGCGTCTCGCAGCCACTGATCTCACAGATCCAAAAAGGCATCAAGCCGGTCAGCGACGACGTCCTCGCGCGCATCGCCGCCGCGACCGGCACACCCATTTCGTTCTTCGACGTGGACCCCTCCGACCTCCCCGCCGACACACTGGCCTTCCGCAAGAAGGCCAGCGCCTCGGCCAAGGAAGTCGCGCGGGTGGAGGCAACGGTCAGGGAGGCGTACCGGGTCGCCGTACGCCTCATGGCCGAGACCAAGGTCCGCCGCACCACCCTGCCGGTGGCCGAAGGCACCCTCACCCCTGACGAAATCGAAGACCTGGCCAGCCAGACCCGCGCCGCCCTGGGCATCGCCTCGGACGGAGTGATCGGACACGTCATCCGCGCCTGCGAACGGGCCGGTATCCCCGTGGTCCCGCTCATGCTCCTCGATGCCGACGGCGCCGGCGAGGAAGCCGTGGTTGGGCACTCCGGCGTCTCCTGCTGGAAGGGCACCACAGGTCCGTCCATGATCAGCTACTTCTCCGCCGGAAGCGGAGACAGGCAGCGATTCACCACCGCCCACGAACTGGGACACCTCGTCCTCCACCCCCACCGCCGCGCCGGCCTGGACCCCAAGCAAGCCGAAACTGAGGCACACCGCTTCGCGGGCGCCTTCCTGCTACCGAAGGAACGCGCGGAGGAAGCATTCAGCGGCCCGCTGATGCTCCGCGAGTTCGCCGTCCTCAAGCAGCGCTGGGGCATCTCCATCCAGGCTCTGATCAACCGTGCTCACGACCTCGGTCACATCGACCAAACCCGCCGCGAGAGCCTCTACAAGCAGCTCGCCGCCCGGGGCTGGCGGACCAACGAGCCCGTCGCCGTGCATCCTGAGCAGCCCACCCTCCTCCGCGCCATGCTCGGCCGCAAGTACGGCGAGCCGCCGTCACTGCTCCAGGCCGCCGAAGACTTCGGTCTGCACCCCGTCCTCATGCGTTCCCTCGCACCGGACGTCGCCGCCGACCCGGCTCCGCGCCGTACGGCCCCCGTGATCAGCCTTGCCGCTCGCCGCCGCAAAGGCGCACGCCTTCAAGCCCTCTGACCGGCCGCCGGACAGAGCCGAGAGGAACCCCGGCGACAACGCGTCACCGAAATGATGCGGGCCCCGGCCCAGACACCCTGGCGCGCTTAGGGCCGGGGGCGCCGCCCCGATGGGGCGGCGCCGGGGCCCTCACAGCTGTCCGCACTTCTCCAAGATGTTCTGCACCACGTGGTACGCGCCGACGAACGTGCCGCCGGCCCAGCCGAGCGAGGCGAGCGCCTCCGCTCCGAGGTGACGCGAGACCGTGAACGCGACCAGCGCGGCGAAGGCCGCGCCGACCACACAGAGCGAAATCGCCATGGCCTTCTTACCAGTGGCGGGCACCTCGGGCGGGGTGCTGGCCGGCGGTCCCGAGGGCGAGGCCAGCGGGTTGGGCGGGGTCGTCGGGGTGGTCACGCGGCACCTGCTTGCTGCTTGTCGTGGGGGGTCTTGGCCGTCGTGTGGAGCTGGGCGGGGATCCAGATCCGCCGCTCGCGGGCCGCCTGGTAGAGGGTCTTGCGGAAGCGCGTCTTACAAGTGCGGACCGCGCCGTTGGTGATCTTCATGGTGTCCGCGATCTCGGTGTCCGTCAGGCCGTGGACGGTCAGGCTGATGACGGCCTGCGTCTGGGGGGTCTGCTCGGCCAGGATGTCCTCGAAGTTGTTCGTGAGGACGATGGCCTCGGGCTCGGCGAGGTAGCCGGGCGCCTGGAGCAGGCTGAGGATCCCTCCGCCTCCGCCGGGCGCCTCCTCGGCGAAGTCGCGGAGTGCGTGCAGCTCGGCCCACTTGACCCGTGCCTGCGCCCAGCTCAGGTACGCGCGACGGAACTCCCAGATGCACGTGCCGATGAAGTACGACCGCAGGCAGCTGGCCCCGCGGGGACCCTTGTGGTTCGGGTTCCACTCCTTGTTGATGAGCGCGTTGGTGCGGAACTTCTTGAGGGCGCTGACCTGCATGTCGATGAGGATTTCGTCGCGGGCGGCGGCGTCGGCCCGCAGGGCGGCCAGGTCCTCGGGGTGGATCCAGAACGTGATGCCCCGCTCGTTGAAGCGCTCCATCGCGAGCCGGCCGAGCGAGCCGTCGCGGATCATGCCCTTCAGGATCGACTCGGTCTCCAACAGCAGCTCGTCCTGGAATACCTCGTACACCCGGCCCTTGAAGCCGTAGTAGGCCAGCTCCTGGACGCGGGCGATGTCCGCCTGGATCCGGGCCGCCTGGTCGTCGGGCAGTCCCTTGTCGACGGCCTGCGCGATCTGGTCATCCGTATGCATAAAACCCTCCCCGGTCTTGCGCTGCTCTGAGTCGCGACGATGTTCAACTGCGCGCGCGCGATTTCAGGAGCAGTCGCCTGGTTGTACGGGCTGATGTGCCGCGGAAACCCGTGAATGTCACACGTGATCTAAATTTTTTTGAAATTTCCGAGTCTGAAACTCTCCGCAGCTCTCTGACCTGCATGAACGCAGTGCATCGCCGGAAACTTGGCACCTGCTCGTTCCGGGCCGGGCCGGTCGAGCCGTTCCGCCGCCGGGCCCTCATCGTCGTCGGCGCTCTGCGGCGCGCGGTGTCCGCGGCGCGGTGACCGCGCGCCCGACTTCGGTCGAGCGCGGCCCCTCGGTGGCCGCTGCCGCCCCCCGCCCGGGTGAATCAGGACCCTCGCGTACGCGTAGGCGGCTTATGCGGTGTGCTCCCAACTTGCCCCAGAATCAGGGCTATTGAAAATAAACCGGATCTTTCGGCATGTTTCCGGCGCGGCCCGATCGTCGGGCCGATCGAAGTGCGATCGGAGTGCGATTCAGATGGTGCGTTCGGTACGGGAGAGCTACGACGAGAACCAGGCGGCGGGCCGGCTGCGGGTGCCTCTGGCGGCGTGGCGGTGGGCGGTCGGCCACCTCGCCCGCGCGGGTCTGCTGGTCCGCCTCGGCGGGGACGCCGAGTGCCCCGACGTCCACCCGGACCAGGTGGCCGCCCTCGCCCGGCGCAGGGACCTGCCGGCCCTGCTCGACCGGCACGTCCCCCTCGGCCCGGACCAGGCCGCCCGCCGCCTCGGCGTCCGAAGGGTCGACTTCGACCAGGTCGTACGCCTCGGTTGGGTCGCACCGGTCGGCTCGGTGCAGATCGACTACAAGCGGCAGGGCGGCGTGACCACGGTCCCGTTGTACTCCGCCGAGGACGTCGCGCTGCTCCCCGTCGTCCGGCCCACGGTGGACTGGCGGGTGGTGTACGCCGTCCCTGCGGGGCGCCGCTCGCCGCTCGCTGGGCTTGAGCCGGCCCCGGTGTGGGAGCGGGTGTTGTTGGCAGAGGTGGCGCGGATGGCTCGGGTGGGCCGGGCCGCGGTGGTGAATTGGTGCCGCTGGCACCCCGACTTCCCCGCCCCGGTGGACGGCACCGATGTGCACCCGCAGTTCGACCGGGCGGCGGTGGTCGCCTGGCTGCTTGCCCACGACAAGATCGAGGTGCCCGTGGCCATGCCGTCGGCCTCGCTGGTCGTGGTCGGCGCCGGAGGCCGTACGTTCCGGTTCCGGCTCGATGGTCCGTGGCTGGACCTGGCCGACGATGCCGAAGGAGAGGATCAGTTGTCCGGCTGGTCAACCGATGCGGACGCCGACGAGCTGGCCGCCCTGGCGGCGGGGGAGTTCGGGACATCGGTGGGCCGGCTGACTGCGCCGGGAACGGTGCCGTTGGCCGTGCTGGGGGAGGTGCGGGTGATCGAGCGGTTCCGGTCGGGGTCGGGTGGCCTGCGGGTGACGCTGGCCTGGCCGGCCGGCCTGCGGGGAGCCGCCGCGGACGGGTCGGGGGGCGGGGTGGTCCGGCACGAGGTGCCGTACGTCGGCCTGGGCGAGGAGTGCGTGTGCCGCCGGCACGACTGCGGCGGCCTGGTCCTGGTGACTCGTGCGCCGAGCACGGCCGGGCTGTCGGCCCGGTGCTGGAGTGGCACCTCGGCGGCGGCATCCGCTGCGCGGCGCTGCACCGCCGCCGTGCGGAGGGCGCGCACGTGGGCTGACTGGGCCGTGCCGGGCGGGCCGGGTGACCGGCCCGCTGCGGGGCGCGGGCCGGTGCCCAAGGCGCGGCGTTCGATCACGTACTCAGTTTCCCGGCTCCGCGGCTGGAGCGGGACGGCCAATCCTCGCGTCACCGACTGGACCTCACTGCCCTTGCGTTCGCGCGGGCGAGCCGGGTCGGTTTCACAGTTGGGTACGGGGTCGGGCATGACTCACCCCCCACTGCCGGGAAGTTTATTTCTCAACGTCGAATGATGCTCTGGCACATGGCCGTCGAGATGCCAGGAAGGTGCACCGGTGGAAAAATGGTGAAGTGAGACTTCTCCGCAAAAGCGCCGCTTGTTTTTGGAGGAAGACACAATGAGTGTTAAGCAGCGCCGAAGCCGGTACCACGCAGTGATGGCAAGACAAGGCCATCTAAGGAAGCTGCGCGGCAAGCAGGGGCTCCAGGCTCATATGGAGCTGAACCGGCTATGGGAGCTGACTCGACAGCATGGCGTCCCGCCTAACCCTATTCCGGGAGCGTATACCGTTGCAGCCCTCGTTCAAGATGGGGAGTGTCAAGCCGAGGAACCCCCCAAGCCCTTCTGGGGGCCGATCGGCAGGGACGGTTACTTGCTTTATTGTTGCACTCACAGACAGGAGCACTGCTACCGCATCGGCTGGGCAGAACGATGAAGGCAACGTTCCTGAACGCGCTCACGACGCTTGGGATCGCGCTCTTGGGTGCGGGGTGGGCCTTCGTGCTCTACAAGGCGCTCTGGGGTCTCGTTGCCATCCCGGTAGCCGTAGCCAGTGCTGGGCAAGCGCTGTTCCTGGTCGGAAAACGCATGGTAGGCACACGCCCTGAGGGTTCCATACGCCTGATGGAATGGGGCTTCTTGGGCCCTTTTTCCTTGCCGTCATCGGGGCCGGAGCAATCATCTTGATTGCCGCCAAGTTTGCACCAGGAGAAAAGGCAACGCCGGAGGAGAAGGGCATCATCACAGCCGCTAGTGGAGCTATCGTGGCGGCGATTGCCTCTGTCCTTGTCGGCAAGAATGAGTCCCCATGGGTCAGCTGGGTCGACAATCGAATTAGTCAAGCGTTCCAGAGGTCTTTCCGTAATTACTTCGTGCTTGGCAGCCCGCCACAAAAGGCTGTTTTCTCAATCCACTTTGGAGAGTATGAGGGGTGGGGGCGGAAGGCCAGACAAGCGCGTGTCACCGAGATCGCGGATGCGCTTAAAACAGGCACTCATAGACTCACACCCCGCCCTGAGGAGCATGAGGCGTGGTGAATTATGCGACGTCTGATTTCCCCGATTCCGTCTGACTGCATGTCAGGTGAGGGTTGATGGGTGTGGTTGGAGGTGTGTTCGGGGCGTAAGGGCCGGTCCGCTGGCCACTCGTGGCCGGTTAGGCCGCGCGGCTGCGTGGGGGCCGTTGCGGCGGGTTGTCCCTAAGTGCCTGTTTCTGATCCCGCCCGCGCAGGTCAGCGGGATGACGTGGAAGTGCAGGTGAGAGTCGCCGTTCGCAGAACGGTCACGGTGACGGTTCCGCGAACGGAACTACTGGGGCTGGTGAGTGAGAGAGACCAGAGGCCGGACTCACCCGGTGAACCTAACTGCGGTGTGCCGTTGACGGCCGCGAACGTGGCCCAGACTGCCCGTGGTCCCCAGGTAGCGAGAAACCGCAGCGGCGGCATGGCGTGGCCCAGGTGGCCTTGCCGGGGTACTGCCACGAGGCGATATTGCACTGCGCGGGGCGTGCCGCTGGCGTGGATCCGATCCCCTTGCACCATCGTGATTCTGGTGGAGCCTGAGATTATCGTCGGAATTGTCGGCCTCGGAGGCACCTTGATTGGTGCTATTGCCGCGTTCGGGGGCGTTGTCTATCAGCAAGGCAAGCAGGCAGAGCATGCGCGAGAGCGACGGCGCGACGAGCGGGCCGAGGCCGCTACAGACAGCCTCCTGGCAGATGTGGAGACCGTGCGAAAGCTTGTCATGGCTGGACACGGCAAGGATCTTTCGGACGACTCGGAAGAGGCTCGCCTGTGGAGGGAAGCGCTCGACGAGACCATCATTGGGATCCGTCTCGGCTCGCTCCGGATCCCGAACGAAGACCTGCGTAGGAACATCCTTGCGGCTTGTGCATTCGGCTTCGGTCGATACCACCTTCTGGAGGCGAGCGGTCTGAATTCCACCTCGGTGCTGATGGTTCGCATGTGTGTTGAGGTGCAGAACGTTCTCGGTGCCTACCTTCGAGGGGCGCCAGCCCCTCGACTTCAGTTTCTGGCTCTCGCCCGCAACATGTACGACATTGAGTTCCCCAAGACAGGTTCGTGAGCTGCACAGGCGGGTTCAGACACAGGCACTAACGCGAGCTGTGCCATGCGCTCAAAACCGGCGAGGACATCAAGGACGACCGGCGTAGCCTCCGCCTACACGCCCAAATGGGCCGGGGGAACCCCCCATGGTGTCGTGAGGAGGATCTCAGGGCCACACATCAGTCACGCTTGCTTGGCGTACCTCGCTGTCCCGGGTCTCCGTAAAGGCCACCGTATTAGGTTGATGTGACGTATCGACATCTCCCCACGCATATGCGACAAGGTGCTCCTCTTCCCCCGCGTGCCCCTTGTCGTAACACCACCAGTTTTGACGCATCTCGTGGATCTCTTGGACCGCATTTCCCTGTACATATACACATTGCAGTACTTGGTCGTGTTTCACGGGGTTGCGTAGCTCCAGTGCCCAGGGGTTGATTCTCGCGCGCGGAGCCGGCGTGCCCTTATCTTCCAGACTGCCCCGTTTTGGAGCCACCAAGATCATTACCGAGTGGTCCCAGGGCGAGTCAACGCACGCCGCATCGTCGTGATTTGGTGCCGACCAGGGCATGAACCAGCAGGGATCGCGAATGTATGAGTCCGGAGTGCCGCAGCGCCAAGCGCTTGGATCGAAGGTTCCATGCGCCCCAGTCCAGCAGTTGCCTCCGGTGATACGTTGAGTCTCCTTGAACGGGGGGATCAATTCACCGGAGTCAGCGGCAAGATGCACGTAATGCACTTGGGTAGGCCCCAAGGAGGGTTGCTCGGCGGTGCAGCTAGCGGCAACTTGCTGAACCATCACACCGACTACTGCCACAATGAAAACGCCGAGCAGCTTCTTGAAGTGGGTGGCCGCCCACCGATACAGCCGCACCAGATTACTCTGACTCGTACGGTCTTCCGAAGGCTCTGAGGACATCACATCAGAAAGCATTTGCGATCTTCTGCGCTAGCCCATGTCGCCACGCAGAGCCATCACCTGCATGCCTGAGTGTCGCCTGCGAGCGGCTGAGCAGCGAGACTTTCACGACAGCCAAGGCCTCGAAGCAAGTACTCAGGTGTTGACGGAACTCCGTGGCCGCACCGCGTCTGACGCCCGAAGAGCCACCTTCCCGGCCGGACGCCATGCAGGGGGCCGCAGTGCCGAGGGCGGGCGTCAGCCGGTCGGAAGTGGTACCAGCGGCCCACTCTTCGCCGATCCGCTGGGAGGTGAGGGACTGCCGTCCCTGACGTCATTCGCCGAGGGCTGCAGGCTGCGCCCGCCCCAGCCGCCGCGCCCCAAGCCGTCCCGGAGCCGGCGAAGGACGGAGCCAGCTCAGAAAGAGTTCGCGAAGACCATCTGGCCGGTGTGTACTGCGCATTACGGGCTTACGTGGGCCAGTGATGAACCCGATCTGATGCAGGGATGCCCGTACCCACCTCCGCACACGCGGAAGACCATCGAGCGTCGGAAGAAGGGGTGGTTGCCACCGGACTATGGGCTGCGTGAGCTTCGCCATTTGCGCTGACGAGCCCGACATGGGTGGTGACAGACCTGTCGTCGGTCAGTGGATCTGGTACGGGATGATCTTTCCAGAGTCAATCCCTTACTCAGATTGAAGCAGCTTCATTGGTGGTCTGGTTCGATGAGGTCTCCTCAAGGCTTCGTGATCATGTTTTCATCTCTGGCTATCTGGGGAGGATCGGCGTGCGGCACTGCTGCCGGTCCAGCCCCCATGAGGCCGAGTCGGCTCCACGTTGCTCGTCACCCGGCTGACAGGAATCGGCATACAGATGACAGTGGACTTCGTCATCCGCTACAGCAGCACGGGTGAGCCGCGGGCTGCGTTTGCTGCCAGCCGCCCGCGAAGCGGGCTGGTCCTGGAGGCGGAGCCGGAAGGACCGGGTGGGGGAGCGGAGCGGACCCGCCCAACGGGCCGTAGGTCCGGACCCCGTGAAACGGGGTCACCCAGGCCTGCGGAGCAGGCCGTTCGGGGTGGAGCGAAGCGAAACCCCGACTAGTCCGGAGCGAAGCGCAGGACTCCGGCCCGAAGGGCCGGCTAGG
Organism: Streptomyces sp. NBC_00667; assembly: GCF_036226825.1. Classification (NCBI taxonomy): domain Bacteria; kingdom Bacillati; phylum Actinomycetota; class Actinomycetes; order Kitasatosporales; family Streptomycetaceae; genus Streptomyces; species Streptomyces sp. NBC_00667. Next base: position 68 of record NZ_CP109023.1, on the reverse strand, counting down.
ACCGCGAAGCGGTCCGCCGCCGAGCGCAGCGAGGCGGTTCTCTCCTGAGCGCGCAGCGCTCAGGAACC
>NZ_CP109022.1:5000000-7132883 GCF_036226825.1 Streptomyces sp. NBC_00667 | reverse complement strand
GGTTCCTGAGCGCTGCGCGCTCAGGAGAGAACCGCCGCGCTGCGCTCGGCGGCGGGCCGCTTCGCGGTCCTAGCCGGCCCTTCGGGCCGGAGTCCTGCGCTTCGCTCCGGACTAGTTCGGGGTTCCGCTTCGCTCCACCCCGAACGGCCTGCTCCGCAGGCCTGGGTGACCCCGTTTCACGGTGTCCGGGCCTACGGCCCGTTGGGCGGGTCCGCTCCGCTCCCCCACCCGGTCCTTCCGGCTTCGCCTCCAGGACCAGCCCGCTTCGCGGGCGGCTGGCAGCAGGTGAGCACGGGCGGCTCTTGGCCTGCGGAGTTCCCGGGGCTGGCCAGAACGGGGCTGAACGCAGCCCGCGGCTCACCCGTGCTGCTGTAGCGGATGACGAAGTCCACTGTCATCTGTATGCCGATTCCTGTCAGCCGGGTGACGAGCAACGTGGAGCCGATTCGGCCTCATGGGGGCTGGACCAGCAGCAGTGCCACACGCCGATCCTCCCCAGATAGCCAGAGATGAAAACATGATCACGAAGCCTTGAGGAGACCTCATCGAACCAGACCACCAATGAAGCTGCTTCAATCTGAGCAAGGGATAGGCTCTGGAAAGATCATCCCGTACCAGATCCACTGACCGACGACAGGTCTGTCACCAGCCCCATGTCGGGCTCGTCAGCGCAAATGGCGAAGCTCACGCAGCCCATAGTCCGGTGGCAACCACCCCTTCTTCCGACGCTCGATGGTCTTCCGCGTGTGCGGAGGTGGGTACGGGCATCCCTGCATCAGATCGGGTTCATCACTGGCCCACGTAAGCCCGTAATGCGCAGTACACACCGGCCAGATGGTCTTCGCGGGCTCTGAGCTGGCTCCGTTCTTCGCCGGCTCCGGGACGGCTTGGGGCGCGGCGGCTGGGGCGGGCGCAGCCTGCAGCCCTCGGCGAATGACGTCAGGGACGGCAGCCCCTCACCTCCCAGCGGATCGGCGAAGAGTGGGCCGCTGGTACCGGCCCCGATCCGCCAGAGGAGAGCGGCCGCCCTCAGCAGCGGGCGGGCCCACTCCGGCACGAGGTGCGTCATGCAGCCCTGGCGCAGCCCCTGGTCGTGCAGGGTGATGGTCCTGCCGTCCACGCCGAGGTCACGGACCTGCGCGGTGGCGAGCTGGGTGGTGGAAGCTGCGGTGAACGCTGCCGTGGCGAGCTGGGCCGCCAAGTAGGGGTGCGCCGTCGCTCGGTGGAGCCGCCACGCCACCTCCGCCTCGGTAACGGGCGGCATGACCGGCGGGAAGAAGTCCCGGTCCGCCGCCAGGGGCGCGGTACACCGGCACCGGCCGGTCGCGTCGTCGAAGGCCTTGAGGGTGGTCAGTGCAGGCAGGCCGATCCAGCGGTTCGCCAACGGCCGCGCTGCATGGGGGACCTGGCGGTCCAAGATGCCCGGCTCTGCCTCGGGCAGCAGGGCGGAGGCCTCAGCGACGAGGTGGTCCACCTGGCACAGTTCGCGTTCCAGAAATGCCCGCATGGCCCGGTGGTGGCAGACCAGAACCAGGCGGACCCCCGTGCGTCGGCGCAGGGCCAGGAGACCTCTGAAGCGGTGCGGAGTGAGCAGGTGGGCGCGCAGCAGGGTTAGATGCGTGATGGGGGTGGCCAGGATCCAGGCGGCCGCGATCGACCAGGCCGGGGCCGGGTCGAGGTGGCGGTAGCCGCCCAGAGGGACGGGCTTGCCCAAGGCCGCGAGGATGTCGTAGGCGAGCGCGATCGCGGCGTCGGTCCCCGGGGTCGGATGAACGGTGAGGCGCCCGTGCTGCGGGGCGTGGGAGGCCAGCGCCGCCCGGGTGTGGACGACGTCGTCGTACGGGTCCAAGACCACCGTGACCGGCGGAGGTTTCGGGCAGTCCAGCACCTCAGGCCACCACCGGGCGCTGGCGCAGCTTGCTGTAGGACCAGCGCAGCAGGTCCTCGTCCAGGATCCGCCCGGACTCCTTCATCCCCGCGGTCAGGTGATGGGTGATCTTCGCCCAGGCCCGGAAGTTGCCGTGCGCGGCCTCGTCATCGCACATCGCGATCAGGTCCGGGTCCGCGTCCGCCCACACAGGATGGAAGGCCGGGATGACGGTGAGGACCTCCTCCAGCGGCATCGGCTCGATCTCCTGCCACGCGTACACCCGGGACTCCAGCATCGGCTCGCTCTGCAGCATCTCGAAACAGCCGTCCCCGCCCGTGAACACGATCGTCAGGTCCGAGCCGATGTCATCCCACAAATAGCGCAGGTACTCGAAACACAACTTCGACAGCCACTGCGCCTCATCGCAGACCAGGACATGCGTCTCCTCAAGGGCGCCGCGCAGCATCCGGTCGAACTCGATCGGCTGCCCCGGCGGACGGCCCTGCAGGCTGAGAGCGTGGAACAGCTCGTGGCGCAGGTCCCGGGTCGAGGGGCGGGAGCGGAACTGGATCCGGCGCGTCAGCTTCGGCGCGAGCTCACGCAGCGAGGTGTTCACCGCCAACGACTTGCCCCGACCCGCCTGGCCGTAGATACAGATCATCGCCCTGGCCTCGATCGCGGCACGGATGTTCTCCCGCACCATCAGTAGGGCACGCGTGGAAACCACCTGCGCGCCCGGCAGACGCATGAAGTGGTCCTCCCGCTCACGAGGCAGCCGGCCCTTGCGTTCGGCAGTCACCATCGCTCAACGCTCCCCGCTGTCGTCACCTACACCAGCCGCTCCCGGCGGCCCGCCATCGGCTGCCCCTGCCTGCCCGGCATCCGTCTGCGGGCCGGCCGCGCGGCGAGGGCGGACAACCGGCCGGGCCCAGGAAGCCGGGGGTTCACGGGGAGGGATCAGGTCCGGAAGCGCCCGCGCCGCCAGATCCACTCCCCTGGCCCGGGAGATCTCCGCCTCGGCCTGAGAGGAAGTGACCGAGCGCCGCGGACGGGGCACGGCAGCCGTAGTCGTTGCCGTGTAGCGGGCCTTGCGCAGCTTCTCCGCCGCCTTCAGATCCGCTTTCAACTGCCGGGCCTTCTTCTCCCTGACCGAACTCAGCGCACGACGCTGCTCCACCGTCGCCGCCTGGGCCAGATAGGCGCTGCCCAGGTGACGGCCCCACTCCTCGGTAGAGAACACCTCAATCCGCCCGTCGTAGTGCGGCAGATACCTCAGCCGCACCCGCATACCGACGTGCCCAGCCATCCACGGCGCGATATAGGCACGGCGCCGCCAGGAGACCCCGTTCGTCGTGATCTTCCGGACCCGCCCGTCATCCTCCAGCGCGAAAAACACCAACCGCTCCTCCGGGACATCCTCGACCGGTGTCGGGTCCGACTCCCATGCCTGCGCGGGCGTGCGACCGCCTGTGAGGCCCGCCGGACGGTGCTCGGTGTTCCACCAGACCACCCAGTCCAACAGCACCTTCACGAAGTCCGGGTAGGGCAGCAGGCCCTCCACCGGATCGGTCCGGTACGCCTCCGCAGGCCGGGCCCGGCGGGTGTACCCGGGGAGGGAGACGAGCAGCATCTCCTCGACCGCGCCGTTCAGCGCCTCGACGGTGCCCTTGCGGTAGGGCTTGTACGCCGGCAGGTCATCGACCGGGACAGCGAAAGCGCCCAGAGCGCGCGACACCGCCTTCGAGAGGAAGTCCTTGCCCCGGTCCACCCGCACCCGCCCCGGCAGACCCCCGAACGGACCGTAGGGGTCGACCCGGCTGATCCCCGTGCGCAGCGCGGCCAGCACCGCATCCCGGGCCGGCTGATGCGGGGTGACCGCCACCCCCACGACCACCTTCGACGCCACATCGATGAACCACGTCACCCACGGACACACCCCCACCCCGTCCAGGCTCACCCGGACCGGGACCCGCTTGTGATCCCCCTCCCAGCACGCGTTGCGATGCGTCGGCGGGCGCTTGCCGTACACGTCATACCGACGACGCGCCGCCTCACCCACACGCAACCCCGCCCGCTCCCCTGGCGACAAGTCCCGCACCACAGCCCTGTGGAACACCGACAGCGACGGCACCGGACCCGCCAACGGATCCCGCGCGGCACGGGCCACGAGCTCGCGATGCACCGCGGAGACGTTCCCGCCCCACAACGCCAGCGAACGGCGCATCTCGTCGGTCACCGTAAAGCGCGAACGCGCCTTACGGCCGGTCCGTCCCCCGGACCGAGCGGCCGCCAGCCAGCTCCACACCGTCCGCTCCGACACCCCCGACGACGACGCCACCAACCGCACACGAGCCGAGGACAACTCGCCCCGGGAATCCAACGACAACAGACGGGCAACAGCCGCCTCACGTCCCACAGCAAGCGGCATCACCGCGTCCCCGGCGTCGAGCCCCTCCCCGGCCATGCCCACCACCCCCCAGACACACTCCCGCGAAGACGCTTGTCCGCCCCCGCCCACCTCATACAGACACGCCGCGCAGCATCACCCGAACGGAGGTGCCCGGCTCAGGCGGACCGCGCAGATTGACGCAGCAGCCCATGGGGCAGCTCTTGCCTGCAGACGGGGCTACGAAGGGGAACCATGGCGCGAAGGAAGTCGCTGGCGTCTCAGCTCATGCAGGCATACCGCGACGCCCAAAAGGCCAAGGCAGCAGCAGCGAAGCAGGCAGAAGCAGAGCGGCTACGCCAGGCGCGCGCCGAGGAACGGGAAGCGGCCCGGCAAGCCAGGGAGGACGCCCGCAGAGAGCGAGAGCAGGCGCAGGCTTGGGTACGGGCCAAGAAGCAGAACGAGAGGGCGCGTACCGAGGAGGCACGCAAGGCCGATCAGATCGTCCGGGACCTGGAGAAACGTGAAACGGCCCGGACGAAGGCGGCCGAGCAGAAGAAGAAGGCCGCGGCGCGTGAGAAGACCGAGTCCGACCGGCGGGCAAGCCAGCAGATGCGCGAGGACCTGCGCCGTGAAGCCGCAGATAAGACCGCCGACGTCGAGGAGCAGGTCGAGCGCCTGAACTCCGTGCTCACTGACAGAGCGACAGGACTGCACGCTTACCGCCTGCCGGTAGAACAGGCCTTCCTCAGGAAGGGGATCGACGCGATGACTGGCCACGTCGAGGCCGTACTCGGCCAGGTCAGCTACCTCAACGGACTTCGCGGTACATGGCGTACGGCGTTCACACCCGAATCACGAGAGCTCGTGCTGGACGTCGAACTCCCCAGCCAGGTGGCGGTACCGATGGCCATGCAGTACCGGTACAAGGCTTCCACTCCGCCCGCGGTCGTCCCCCAGCCTCGGAAAGACGCCGAAACCAAGGCCATGTACAGGGACCTCGTCGCCAGACTCCCACTCCGCGCCATCGACGAAGCGCTCGCCGTGACACCACCCGCGCTGGTCGACGTCGTGGCCTTCAACGGGCATGTCGCCGCCAAGGACCGGGCCACAGGAAGAGCAATTCGACCCTGCCTGGTCAGCCTGCGTGCGGAGCGGAACACCTTTGAGGAACTCGTCCTAGACGAACCAGAACTCGACCCTGTACAGACCCTGCACTACCTCAACGCCATCGTCTCCCAACACCCCTACGACCTGGAACCCGTCCGGCCAGTGGTCACGTTCGACCTAGCCAAATTCAAACTCGCACCCGAACACGACGTGGTCGCCGGCCTGGACAGTCGGCCCGACCTACTCGCACTCGACCCCATCGAATTCGAACATCTCATCCGGCGCCTGTTCGAGGCGAGGGGACTCAAGTCCTGGGTCACCCAGGCCTCACGCGACGACGGGATCGACGCAGTCGCCATCAGCGAGGAACCCCTGGTCGGCGGCCTCTGCATCATCCAAGCCAAACGCACCAAGAACGTCGTACCAGCAGAGACCGTCCGCGCCCACGCCGCCATGGTCAACGACAAAATCGCTTCCAAAGGCATCGTCGTGACCACCGCCTGGTTCGGGAAAGCCAGTCACGACTTCGCTCCGCGCCACCGACTGGAACTCATCGATGGCCGACACCTCAAGGCACTCCTCCTCGAATACCTCGACATCGACGCCCTCATCGGACTCCCCAAGCTCCCACCCGGCTGGGCAACACGAGACCTCACCTAACCGCGCATACCGGTCCAACACCCACAGACTCGGCGACAGCTCCACCCACAGGATCGGCGGCACCCTTCAGCAAAAAATCAGCACCGAACCTTCAGAACAGGAGCCGCACCACCACAAACCCGCACGTCACAGCACTCAAAACCCACTGAAGAAAAAACGCCGAACACTGAAGAACCAACGCCGAATATCAATGGCCAAATCACCCTTCCACACCTGCTACACCGCACCTCGCCGTCCGGGTCAACTCATTCTGATGACACCAACTCCACCGCACCAGCCCGCCCCCAAAGGCCTCCCACCACCTCGTGACCAGCACAGAACGAGCGATCGAGGAACCGGACAGCCCATGCGGCCTCATGGACAACCACATGCGGCGTCGCACGCGCCGGCTCCCTTGGCTGTAGCGGATGGCGGTGGGTGCTGTCAGTCGGTCCCCGCCGAGCCCCACGAAGCGGTCCTGGCCAAGCGCCTCCACCAGATCGCCCACCCACTCCACGCGGCAGCCCTCACCATCCACGCCATCACCGGGACAAGCACCGACCAACTGGCCCCGATACGCGGTACCGACATCGACGACTCCCCGCGCATCCTCAAGACCCACGACAGCCGCGCTCACCGCCACTGCCGGATCCACCCCGTACCCGGCTGGGCCCGCCCCCTGCTCACCGCAGCGAAAACCCACGGCCGACTACAGGACCGCGCCCCCGACAACCCACTCCTGCCCCTGATCAACAGCCACAACAGCAAACAACTCCGCCACACCGCAACAGCGATCCACTACCACCTGAACAGCCCCTGACCAGCAACAACCCCACACCGTCATACCAACCGGCAACAAACCGACCAGGCCAACCACCAAAAACGACAGCACCAGATCGGCATCCATATCAGCACAGAAAGCCTCAACAAGCCCCACCCGAACAGCACCTACCCAACAACCACCACACAGACATCACACCGCCGAACCAACACCGACAAAACCCCACAGATCATCAGTACCTAAACTTTAGGGTCGTCTGGGAAGTTCGATCACCGCACACGTAGGACCGCGCGTTGATCGCGACTCGCACTCTGCGGCCCCGCCTGCGGTGACTGCGCTGATTTGGATGCCCCATGCGCCCTGTGGGGCCGAGAACGGCACGCTAATGTGCTGTTTGATTTCGCCCCTGTCGTTGGGCCTGAGGGTGCTGTTGTAGAAGTCGCGCGCTTCGATGGTGTCCCCGTCCGCGGTCACGGCGTTCGCGTACACGTTGATGCTCGCCCACGTGTCGACACCGTCGGCGAGCACGTCGAAGCTCAGCCTCATGTCGGACCTCGGCCCTGCAAGTGTGACGTCAGTGATCGTCGGTCGCCCGTTCCCACCTGCCGCTTTGGACGCGCCGACGACCGCCACGCTCAACGCGACCATGTAGAAGATCACTCCGAGCACCAGTACGACGGTCTCCCACAGGTTGCCCCGCCGGGTCGGGTGGATGAGCAGGGCCACGATGCTGCACACGATGGCGAGGATGGCGCAGAGCGAGGCCACGTAGATGGGCCACGATTCATTGTTAAGCGCGACGAATACGACATCACTCGTCAGCCCCAGCGTGGTCATAACCCCGGCCACCGTGACCAGGGCACCGGCGAGGATCTTGGCAACGTCGTCCAGGCGCTTTCCGACCCCAGCCTGGATCTCGTCGAACGTTGGAGCAGGTTCGTGCCCACCGCTCAGCTGCTTCACCCCGCTCATGGTGGTCGAGGCAGGGTGCGTACGAGTGCTTACGCGCCCATGATTGGCTCGAAGGGAGGAGAAACCAGAGAGGAAGATGGGATCCGTCTCGCCCCTGCTGGCACTTTGGTGAGTCCCGCAGCTCAGCTCGGCCCAGATGTGGTTGCTCAGTGCCACCTGTCGTTTCCCCATCGCAAGCGAGCACCTCGACGAGCTCAGTACACCTTGTCGCCGAGAGCCAGCAAGGTTTTTGGTGGCACGTGGGAACGGTCTGTCGGCCACTGGAGACGTGTTGCCGAGTTCTGGAAACGCGCCGGTGCTTGCTCGAAGCCCTTCTCGGTCGCGGTCACCGGCGGCCCCGACACGGCCCAGCGGCCCATCACCGCGTTCGAGCTGCCCGGCTTCACCCCCTCCCAGCCGCTGCTGAACCCGGTCGTCAACCAGCTGGCCGACAAGCTCGTGCTGCTGACCGGCAAGCCCCGCGGGCTGCGGGAGGCCCCGGACGGGCCGTGGCACCGCTACAAGGACGTCTTTGGCTGTCCAACACCCGCACCCGCCGCGACGGGCTCACCCCCGAACAACGCGACCGCCTGACCGCCCTCGGCATCCACTGGGCCCGATAGGGAGCTGGCGGTGTGGGGCGCATCGGCGGCTGTCGCATCACGCGGCGGCACCGGAGGGTCGCCGCAGCTAGGGCCCGCGGGCACCACGACGCGGACCAAGCCCTCTTCCACAGGCTGATCGAGACGCCGTAGCAGGCCATCTGCCACCCAGTTCACGCTTCGTGACCCGTCGCCGAACATCCCAGCGACATCACGGCCGAACAGCGGCTCGGGAATGGCGGATCGCCAGCCATGCGCCCATACGAGAGCCGCGCTCGGCATCCGGCCATGCGGGATTCGCTCAGCCCCCACGGACACCAGCCACGCTATTGGCTTGCTCGCCCTGCAAGCCCCCCAACCCGTCCGGATGGTGCCCGAACGGCACTGCGCCCGCCTTCATTCACTGTCACGGCGGCGCGTGCGGTGATCACGTAGGTTCGTCCACCAGGTAAGCCGGTCCGAGGAGTCCTGAGGGAAGACGCTCTGCAGGGACGTCGCGGCAAGAACCAGGATCAGGCAGAGCACGACACCCCACCAGGGGACGCCGGCCATCGTCGCGGCCAGGCCACTGGCCGCCGCGACCGAGGCGGGGACCAGGTTGGAGGACACAGCCATCGTCAGACCTCACTTCGCTCACATGTGCGATCCGCCTCTCGCGGTCGCTGAACTCAGCCTTCAACCAGGGCAGACCGTGCGGGAGTGGGAAGGATGCGTTCCCGGCAAGCTGGCAACATCCGCCCCTCCCCTGCCTTCTCCGCCAAAGACATTCCCGGCCTGTCACGGCTGCGTGACAATCAGTCAATGCGCCCATCGGGCGCCGGTCTTTGACGTCCGAAGGGAGGCGGGCATGGAAGAGTCCCCAGACGCGCTCGCGCCAGGAGCCGCGTACGCGGCCGCGCTACGCGAAGCGGTCAGCGAATTCCTCACGAACGGGACACAGGCACAGGTCGCCGAGGCGCTGCACTGCTCCGCATCCTCCCTCTCGCGCTACTTGAAGGGCGAACGGGTCATGCCCCGGGAGTCGCTGCGCGCCTTGCAGGTCTTCCTCGCCGAGGAGGGCACGCCCCTGTCTCCCGACGTGTATGCGGAGCTCGACAGGCTGTGCGGGCAGGCCCATGCCGCCAGCGGCGCCCCCGCCGTCAAACTCGCCCAGCTGGAGGAAGACATGCGGCGCCTGCGGGCGCAGCACCAGCAGGCCCAACAGGTGTCCGACGCACGTCTGGTGTCACTGGAGGAGATGGCCGACCGGCTCGCCTCACAGCTGGAAGCAGCCCTCGAACGCGCTCGCACGGCCGAGGGCGCGGCCGAACTCCTCACGGTCCGCGGCCAGGAACAGGACGAGAGTCTGCGCCATGCCCAGGACTACATCCACCAGATCGAGGCGGAACTCGCCGGACAGCGTGAACAGGCCCGCCTGCTCCAGCAGGAAGCCGCGGTGCTGCGCGCACAGAACCGCCGGCTCATCGAGGAGCAGGCCGCAGGCATTTCCGGGGTGTCAACGCAGGCCGGCGGCCCGGGCACGACGCATCAACAAGCCGGCAGGACCTCCGACGGCGGCCACAGCACAGCAGATGTTCCCGGCCGGGACGAGGACCCTGGCACGGCGCCGGCAGACGGCCGAAGCGCGGCCCCGCAGCCCTCACCTGCCGGCCCCGACTGGGCGTGGCTGTCCACAGCGGGCGGTGTCGCCACCGGTCTGACACTCGTCATCCTCGCGTTGTTCAACCACACCCCCGGCCCGATCGCGACGTCGGAGCCGACCACCGCAGGCTGGTGGTTCCTCGGCAGCGGGCTGACCACCCTCCTCGGCACCATCACAGCTCTCCTCATCAACACCTACAAGAACAGCGAACCAGCCCTCACCGACACACCACCCGACACCACCGACCACGACATCGCCTACTACCAGCCACTGGCCTGAAAGAACGCTACGTTTCCGAGCTGCGGTGGTTCGCCATCGGGCGTGATTAGGCTGGTCGAGGCAATCGAACCGCGTCCGTGCCGCAGCCCCGCAACGCCCACCATCGCGACCGGCGCCTCAACCCGCGGCCCTGCCCTCCCCGAACCCGGGCACGTCCCCGGCAACGACGTCCAGGCGCAGCCGTTTGAAGCGGAGCGGGTGGCGCCACACGCCGCCCCGGTCGATCGAGCGGTCGGCGCTGATCTCGGCCACCAGGTCGGGGCGGACCAGAGAGACGTCCAGCACGTCACGGCTCCCCCAGGTCGCGGCGAACGTGACGCCCTCCCAGGGGTGTCCCGGGTCGGCGGCCGTCAAGTGCTCGCCGACCAGGCGGGCCGCCTCCGTGCGCAGCGGTACGGTGCGGCCGACCGCCCGGAGCCGGCCGTCCTGGTCGTGGCGGCCGAGGACGAGGAGCTGCGGGCGGGTGAGGGATCGCCGCAGCCCCTCTGCTGCTACAAGCGACTCGCCCGCTTCACCGCACAGGACACGGTCTCAAAAGGGGTTACGGCATGCGCTGCCCCCTTTCGCCGACACGGCCATGGATGATGCGAGTACCTCGTGGGCCCTCTTGCGCGGCGGTTGGCTTGCTGTTGCTCACGGCACGTCTATGGGCTCGTAGAGCACGTCGGTTCTGAGAATTGTTTTCGTGCCCTCAAGAATCGGGGACGAGTCGTGAAGCGTCCGATGCCAGAAGAGGAGCGCATCGCCCGGTTCGGGGCGGTGGGTGCTCAGTATTTCCTCAGGTTTTGCGGGCCGGGGCCAGTCCGAGAAGTCGCGTTGCGCAAAGGGAAGCTCGTTCTGCTTGTCGGCGATGAACCGCGTTTCTCCGCCCACTGCCTCATACGACAGGTAGACGACGACCGTCAGGAGAGTTCGCCTTCCGTCAGGGGCAAAATAGGGCGAATCGTAATGCGGGACAAGAAGTCCTCCGTGTTTGTACGTGATGAAGCGCATACGCGGATTGACGGCCACCGGCTTCCAGGGCCTGCCGTCTGAATCTGTCGGATCAACCGATCTCACTTCAAACGAGAGAAACGTCCGCAGCCTGCGGTAGAACTCTGCCGCCAGAGTTCTGGATTCGGCCGTGGCACGGAGATGGCCGACCGGATCTCCCTCTGTATAGTTGGCGGCAATGCCGTCTCGACCCACCGGCACAAAGCGCTGGGCAGCCAGTTCGGTCGCGAATACTTCCACTTCAGCCGGAGTGAGGAAGTTGCTAATCACCCTGGCATCGACGTTTGGGAGCTCCGACTCGATCGGGGCCCATGAGTCATCGGCAGATATTCGGCTCAACGTTTCTTCAGAGAGCTCAAAGGGATTTACCGGTATTTCGAACATGCTCACTTCTCCGCCCTGAGGTCATCGTCGATACCACCGCGGCCGTGGGCCCAAGCGCCCGGAACAGCCGCGGGCAGCACATCGAGGCGAATGGCGGGATTGCTGGCCACGTACTTGTGCGCGTTGAATCCGAGGGACCCGCAGCCTGTGAAGTCGACGCCTGCAGGGAGCGGGGGTCGCTGGGCGATTATCGTCATGGTGACGAGAATAGGCCGGGATGAACCCACAAAGCAAGCAGGACGTACCCAGGGCGGAAGGGGCCCGGAGGCGGGGCGGGGACCGACCCATGGGACTACCGGTACGCGGTAGGCCGGCGAGCTGGACAACGGCCTGGCCTCCGGTATCGCCGACCGGAGCACCTCAACGAGCGTTCTATCCTGGCCACCTCGCGTTTGCGGCGGGACAGGGGGGAGCAGCATGGCCAACGGGTGGATCCGCACCGAGTGGGTGGAGACGGTGTCTCAGGACGGCATGCACCTAATGGAGACGCGCTTGGAGGTGCGGGTTCCTGCGTCTGAGGGTCGCAAGTTCGTCACCTGCGCGCTGACCCGGAGGACGTACGTGGTGAGGGACGGTGTTGCCTGTCGCGACTTGTCCTACAAACTCGGGCGCGATCTGGGCAGTTGGGGCAGCTACGACATCGAGATTCTTTCCGCGACGGGGTGCCCTCCGATCCGGAAGTTCTTCGGGAGCGACGGCGTGCCGGCCGAGCTGCCGCACGATGCTCACTTCGATGCGCATCAGGGGCTTGACGATGGCGAATACACCGTCCGGATCGCGACGGGAATGACGACCAGCTGGACGAGCGGGACGGGACAGACCCTCGAGCTCCCTGTCCCGGGCCACCAGCTCGCATTCACCGTGGTGGGATCCGCACCGCAGGAGGCACGCGCGAGGACCGCCGACCCGTGGGCTGCGCGGCCCTCCATGGAGATACCTGTGGTCGATTGGCGCAACCAATCCACAGCGGAGGCGGCATGGGAGGCCTACCTGCACGGGAACAGAATCCATCGGGATGCCTATGGGATCTTCTCCCCACAACACCTGATGAGGCGTCAGCGCGATACCGCTCTGGAGATTCTCCGGAGCAAGGGCTACGACGTCCCGTGGACCCCGCAACCCGCCAAGACGCTGCACACCTGGCTGGGCGACTGGGGAGGAGCATGGATGCCAGCCGACGTGCTCGCGGCCCTTCACACCGTGCCGGACGACACCGCACAACTCGCATGGCATCAGGGAGCAGAGGAAGCCCTGGACATCGCATGGGATATGCACCACCTTTGGACCACCGACGTGTTCTGACCGGGCCCGCGCTCCCTCCACGACCACCGCGGCGGACGCGGCAGGCCCCGAGGGGCGTTGCCAGGCCGGGGATGATGGGCGGGCGCCTCACACCATGCCCCTCGCCGTCCACCCCGCTGACCTGGAGGGCCTCGACGCCCTCCTGCAAGGCCACCAGAACGCCGGGGATCGGCGGCTGGCCAGGAGGCCGTACGGGAAGAACGGCCCGGCTACGGGGCGCACCACGGCGATACCCAGACCCGGATCTGCGCCGGGCACCACGCACACCGGGAGCCCGGGCTGCACCGGCCCACACGCGCCCCCGCGCCGGCTCCGGAGCTGCGGGCCGAACTGGAGCACCGCGGACTGCTGAAGAAGTGGGAGCCCGTCCCCACTACTGACCTTGAAGTTGTCTTGTCGTAGGGGCTGACGATCGGTGATCGTCGCGGTATGCCGGGTGTATGAGGTATCCGCAGGGTGGGGGTCTGACCGCGGAGAGGCAAGCGTTCCGTGAGCGGGTCCGGATGGAAGCGGTCGCGATGTTCGCCGAAGGTCGGGGCAGCACGGAGATCGCGAAGGAGTTACGGGTCAGCGTCCGATCGGTTCAGCGGTGGCGTCGTGCTTGGCGCGAGGCCGGCCAGGACGGGGTCCGTTCTCAAGGCCCGGCGTCCCGTCCGAAGCTGAGTGACGCATTGTTCGGCGTGCTCGAGGAGGAGTTGGCGAAGGGTCCGGTCGCGCATGGCTGGTCTGATCAGAGATGGACGCTGTCCCGGATCAAGACGTTGATCGGCCGGCGGTTCCACAAGTCCATGACGCTGTCAGGCATCTCCCAGATGCTGCGTCGGCACGGCTGGAGCCATCAGGTTCCGGCCCGTCGTGCCGTCGAGCGCGATGAGGCGGCGGTGGCCGGCTGGGTGAAGGACGTGTGGTCGCACGTGGAACCACCGCGGCGGCGCTCGGGGCCTGGATCGTCTTCGAGGACGAAGCCGGATTCTCGATGACGCCGCCGACCTCCCGCACCTGGGCCAGACGCGGAACCACACCGGTCATCCGGGTCCGCGGACGCTCCCAGCGCCGTTTCTCCATCGCGGCAATGTGCTGCTACAAGCCCGGCGAACGCTCCCGCCTCGTCTACCGGCCCAAACGGCATACCGACCACAAGAGTGGCGGCCGCAAGAGCTTCGCCTGGACCGAGTACCGCGACCTCCTCATCGCCGCCCACCAGCAGCTCGGCGGACCGATCGTCCTCGTATGGGACAACCTCAACGTCCACAAGGACCGCCGCATGCGGGCCTTCATCGACGCACACGACTGGATCACCGCCTACCATCTGCCGCCCTACGCACCCGACCTCAACCCGGTGGAAGGCATCTGGTCCATCCTCCGCCGGACCAGCCAGGCGAACACCGCCTTCACCGACCCCGACCACCTCATGCACCGGCTCAGACAAGGCCTCCGCCAGATCCAATACCGCAGCGACATCATCGACGGATGCCTCACCGGAACCGGACTCACACTGACGACACCACGACTACAAGGTCAGTAACACCCAGACTTCCGGTCAGACCCTCGGCGGAACGGGCCCGTACGCAGGAACCGGGCGTACCGGCCGGCTGGTCGTCGCCCTGCCCGAGACGCTGTGGGTGCCCCTGGCCCGCGGGATCCTGCTGGCCCTGACGGGCGGCTCAAGATGGGGGGTCGAGGTGATCTGCTTCGCCGACACCCGCGGCTCCCAAGTCGAAATCGTCCAGAACATCGGCCGCGCACTCCGCCTCAACCGCGACGGCACCACGAAGATCGCCCGCATCCTCGTGCCCGTCTTCCTGGAACCCGGCGAAGACCCCACCGACATGGTCGCCTCCGCCAGCTACAAGCCGCTTGTCGGATCCTCCAGGGCCTGCGTTCTCATGATGAGCGCCTGGTCGAGCAGCTCGCCTCCCGCGCCCTCACCCGCCAGCGCAAAGTCCACCTCCGGCACGACAAGGACGGGCGGATCGTCGACGCCGGCGGCGAGGGCGAGGACCAGGAGGCTGGCGCCGACGCCGCAGCCCCGTCGGCCCTGCTCCACTTCTCCAACCCGCGGGACGCCGCCACCATCGCCGCGTTCCTGCGCCCCCGCGTCTACCGGCCGGAGTCCCTGGTGTGGCTGGAGGGCTACCAGGCCCTACTGCGGTGACGGGCCGAGAACGGCATCGCCGGCCCCTACGCCGTCCCCTACGACACCGAGACCGAGGTCGGAGTTACGAAGGGTTCCCGCTGGGGCGGTGGGTCCACCAGCAGCGGAAGGCGCTGCGGGCCGGGGAGCTGGAGGAGCGGCGCAAGACGCTGCTGGACGCGCCCGAGGCCGGGATGGTCTGGGAGCCGGGCGAGGAGGCATGGGAGACCAAGCTCGCCGCTCTCCGGTCGTACCGACGGGCCACCGGGCACCTCGCGCCCCAGCAGGACGCCATGTGGGGCGAAGACGACGAGATGGTGCCCATCGGGCAGCACATGGCCAACCTCCGCCGCAAGGGCACGAAGAACGGCCTCGGCAAAGACCCGGACCGGGCGGAGGAACGCGCGGCGCAGCTGACCGGGATCGACCAGGACTGGAACTGCCCGTGGCCGCTCGACTGGCAACGCCACTACCGCGTCCTCGCCGACCTGGTCGACGCAGACGGCAAGCTGCCCGCCATCGCCCCCGGCGTGCTCATGGACGGCGACGACATCGGGCGATGGCTCCAGCGGCAGAAAAAGCCCGCCACCTGGAAGCTGCTGTCGACCGAACAGCACGAGCGGCTGACTGCCCTTGGCATCCAGGCACCGCCTCCCCTTCCCCCTCCGGCACCGGCACCGGCGGCGGGCGGGCCGGCGAAGGGGCCGAGCAAGACGCAGCAGGCGTTCCAGCGTGGCCTGGCAGCCCTCACGCAGTGGGTCGAACGGGAAGGCGCCGAACGGGCGGTTCCACGTGGCCACGGTGAGCCGATCGCGGTCGACTGTGAGGCAGAGCCGGTGATCGTGAAGCTGGGCGTACGGATTTCGAACACACGTGCGAGACGCGAGAAGCTCACCGCTGACCAGCTCGCCGCCCTCGCGAAGCTGGGCGTGGACTGGGCGTGACACCGGCTGCGGCTGGTCGTTGAACAGGACGGTCGAGCGAAGTGCACAGAGAGGCCCCGGGCGTCATCGCCCGGGGCCTCGTGCTGTCGGCGGCCGGCTGCTCCGCCCGGACATGGCGCGGGCCTGCAACGCGAGGTGCAACACCGATTCCACGAACCTCTATCCGAGGCATCACCGCAGGTCAGAGCGCGATGCGCGGCGGTGTTGCACTGGACGTGTCGCCCTGGCCGCTTTCGACGCTGGTGCGCGGCCTGCTCGGGCAGTTGGCCGACTGGCACCAGTCGATCGGCGAGCTGGGCCGCGCGCTCACCACGGCAGCTGAAGGCCGACCGCTACCAGGCTGGTCCCTCGGCGGTGAGCTGGAGCTCCCAGCTACCCGTAACGGGCGCCTCATGGGCGCGGTCATCCCAGAAGGCTGCGCGGTCAGCGACGCCGGCCGCCGCCGATGCGGCGGTCGTCGGCCAGTGCGGTAAGCGGGCCGAACTCGCGGGCAAGCTGGTTCCACGTCAGAACCTCGCCACAGCGGGCCGGGAACTCCTTCGGGTTAAACTCGGGCATGGTCCAGGTGCCAGTGCCCCGGTCCCGCAGCCACAGGTCCCCGTCACCGTCGACCACAGTCGGCGGGACCGGTACGGGCTCGGCCTGATCGGTGGGCTCCCAGGTGACCCGGCCCGGGTGGGAAACGCGGCGCAGCTCGGTGGTGGCCAGCCGCGCGGCCAAGTCACGGGTGGACTCTTCGGCGTCCTTGACCGACGCGAGTCGGAATGCGTCGTCAAGCACGGGCAGGGCTGGATTCTTGCTGCGCTTTGAACTCATACGCTGACTACCTCCGGTGGGGGGCGTCACATCCGTTATGGCACCCCATAGAGCAACACGGTATCCGAGGCGGGAGCCGGGCCAGGCCTCCTCCGCTGGAACGGTCAGGAAGCCCGCAGACGCCCAGGAAGATGCTCTGCGCCAGGTCAGCGACTTGTTGGGTGAGGCGAGGAAGGCACTCGACACGCTGACGAAGTAGCTGGAAGCAACCGTCCAGCCCACGGTTCAGCCCCCGCTCGGTACAACCCTCTCCGGGGCGAGCGCGGCCTCCAGGCGGTCCAGCCGTTCGTGGAGAGCGCGAACGAGGCGGGCGCGGTTCTGGACGCAGCGCACGGTGCCCTCGATCGTCGTGGACAGCCGGCCTTCCGCCGCGCAGGACGACGTCGGCGAGCGCTCTGGGTCCGCTGTTCTTCGGCAGCTGGTCGGCGCGGCGGCGGACGTCGGTGACGAGCGCGCGGGCGTGGCCGGTGAGCTGAAGGGCGATCTGCTCCAGGTCGCGGGCGGTGAGGGTGTCCTCGCCGGTCCAGGCGAGGACGGCCTTGACGAGGCTTTCGTACGGTTCGTGGTCGAGCGGGAGCCCGGCTTGGATCAGGCCATCGGGGTCGTACAGGACCGTGTGCGTGCTGGTGTGCATGGCGGGCCTCGCTGCCGGGAGCGTCGTCGCGCGGGTGGCCGGCGGTCACCGCTGGGGGTCCTCGCTGCCGTCGGCCCCGTCGTCCTGGTCCTCGCCGTGCCGGCCGAGGAACCGGGCGAAGCCGCGGTCCGCACGGGCCAGCAGGGCCGGGGAGGGAACGCCGTAGGGAGGCGACTGGAGGCCGCGGCCCTCCCGGGCCGGGGCGGTGGAGTCGGCGTGTGCGCGCAAGGGGGCCCCGCCTCTCCGGCTGGTGGTCCGTCGATGCCGTCGACGCTACGCACCTGTGGTCCGCGCTCTCAACAAAGTTGCGGAGAATTGCGCCAGTTCACTCCAGGGCGTCGATGGCGACGTGGATGAGGGCGCGGCCAGCGTCGCCGTAGACGGCCATCTCCGCGAGGCCGGCGATGCCGGCGGGCTCGCGCGGCTGCTTCACCTTGATCTCCGCCGTCGGCATCGCCGTTGCGATCCTTCGTTTCATCGCGTCGAGCATGTCTGCCGAGCTCCAGGCCGACGGGTATCCGGCTCGGACTCCTCACTGATGCGGATCCCGAATTTTCCCCAGGGCCGCTCTTCGTTCCCCAGTCGGTTGCTGCTGGCAACGGGGATCGGGGCCGCCCGACCGTGCAGTGTGCGGGCCGTGCTGACCGGTCAAGGGCGCCTGCGGTGGCGCTACGCGCTGGGCTGCGCCCACCCTGGACAGCTCGCCCCGCCCCTGGACCTGGCTGGCTATCGGGCGGCCCCTCCGCTGTGGCGCCCGACCACAGGTCAGCTCCCAGGGGGTGGGGAACTTGGGTGAGCAGGTCTGACCCACCCCCGAGCGCGGGGTGAGGAGATTCGTCGAGCCCCATCATCACAGGCCCGCTCACCGGCTTTACGACTCCAACGGCATCGACGCCATACTTTCGCCGTGCTCGCCGTGGTGCCGGGCGGATCAAGCGCGGCTACATCCGGGAGAAGACCCCGCAGGCCGGCCGACCGCGTCGGCCGAAGGCAACCACGCTGCTCTGCGGCCTTCGCTTTCGCGGCCGGTACGGCCGAACCTACGGCTTCGGGCGGTCGGCCGAGGCTTGGTGGGTGTCCGCCCCGGAGCTGACGTGCCGTTGGGTCTCCTGCGGACCGTGCCAGTCCAGGCACATCACGGTGGCATCGTCCTCAAGTCGGCCGCCGGCTGCGTCCCGTACCGCTGAAGTCATTGCCAGAGCGGTCTCGCGGGGGTGCAGGTTCCGGGTGCGTTCCAGAAGGTCGAGGAGATCGACTTTCTCTCCGTGGCGTTCGAGCATGCCGTCGGTGAACATGAGCAGTCGGTCGCCGGGGCGCAGGTCGACGTCCTGGGCGCGGTAGGGGTGGGGCATGGGCACGGACAGTCCGAAGGGATGGTCCACCTCGCAGGTGATCGCCTTCGCGACTCCATGGCGCAGTCGCAGTGGCCAGGGGTGGCCGGCGTTGACGAGCTGGGCCCGCCCGGTGTGGAGGTTGATGCGCAACAGCTGCCCGGTGGCGTGGCCCTGGCCGTGGTCGGCCAGGGCCTGGTCTGCCAGATGAGCCTGCTCCACCAGGCCGGCCCCTGCGCGACGGGCGCCGCGCAAGGCGCCGACCAGCACGGTGGCGGCCAGGGCCGCATCGATGTCGTGTCCCATGGGGTCGGTCACCGACACGTGCAGGGTGTCGCGGTCCAGGATGTAGTCGAAGGTGTCGCCGCTGAGGTCTTCGGAGGGCTCGAGGCTCCCGCACAGGGTGAACTGGGCCGCCTCGCACGACAGGGACGGGGGAAGCAGCTGGTACTGGATCTCCGCGGCCAGGGTGGGCGGTCTGGAACGCTTGCCCCAGGTATAGAGATCGGTGAAGCGGCCGTTGGCGATCACCACGTAGGCCAGGACGTGCGCGGCCTCCCCGACCTCGGTGAGGGTGTCCTTGCCGGGTCCGGCCGGCAGAAGGAGTTCCAGGAGCCCGATCGCGTCCCCCCGGTTGGTGACGGGCGCGATCACGCGGTGTCCGCGATGGGTCGCCTCCTGGTACAGCCGCTGGGTACGGATCACATGTTCGTACACGCTGCCGAGCAATGGAATCCGTTCCGCTTCCTGGCCGCTCTCCCCCACTCCGGTGGTGGACAGCCGGGCCACCGCCTTCCCCGTCAGGTCCACGATGAGGAAGGAGACCTCGACGGCCTCGAACCGCCGTCGCAGATCCCGCGCGACGACGTCGACGGCCTCCACCGGCGCGGCCGTCTCCGCTGCGGTCAGAAGCCGAGGAAGCTCACTCTGCCCGTCACTCACGGCCACGGTCCCTTCGACGAGCCCCTCCCGCGCCGACGCGGCGATCCGCCAGGGTGAGCGCCACCTGCCAGGCTTTTCACCTACACATCATCCACCCGGAGAGAGCCGGCCACAGGTCTGCCGGCGTTCCGGGGACACTCAAGTCGAGGCGCGCGGAGCAGCGGCGCGCCTTAAGTCCGGTGCCCCGGTTCCGCCGACGGGAGGGTGACGGATCAGGCGAGGGTGATGTTCTCCGCCTGGGGGCCCTTCTGGCCCTGGGTGACGTCGAACGTCACCATCTGGCCCTCCTGCAGCTCACGAAAGCCCGTGGAGTTGATCGCCGAGTAGTGGGCGAATACGTCCGGGCCGCCGCCGTCCTGGGCGATGAAGCCGAAGCCCTTCTCCGCGTTGAACCACTTCACAGTTCCCGTAGCCATGTCTTTTGCCTTCCAGTCGATGAACGCCTCCCACGATGTGCGGAAGGCGGAGGTGATCGCCCTGGTTCCTGCGGCACAGCACAGCAAAACACCCACGCCGAAGGCGTGGGCAAAGGGAACTTCCGAACCACGACAGCTGACCCAGACGGTACACGCCCGCACACCCTGTCACCAGAGGAGACGAGTCGGTACACCCGGGCGCGGGCCAGCCCGCCGCCCGCCGGTGTCCGGTGGGCGTGGGTGCGGTCCCGGTGGGCGTGGGTGCGGTCTCAGGCCGCGGCCGCCGGATTCGCCGAACCGGCGGCGCGGCGGTACTCGGCGTTGATGCGCTGGGCTTCTTCGAGCTGGTCTTCGAGGATGACGATGCGGCAGGCGGCCTCGATGGGGGTGCCGCGGTCGACGAGTTCGCGGGCGCGGGCCGCGATGCGCAGCTGGTAGCGGGAGTAGCGGCGGTGTCCGCCCGGGGAGCGGAGGGGGGTGATGAGGCGGGCGTCGCCGATGGCGCGGAGGAAGCCTTGGGTGGTGCCGAGGATTTCGGCGGCGCGGCCCATGGTGTAGGCGGGGTAGTCGTCGTCTTCGAGCCGGTCGAACGAGGCGTCTGCTGTCACTTTCACCTTCTGTATGACATGCCTGGTGGAATGCGTGGATAGGTCCTGGTGTGGAACGCGCGGAGGGGCCCTGGTGCCGTACGGCACCAGGGCCCCGAAGGAACTGCTACACCATCTGCCGGCCCTGGAACTGCACCGGCTTCCTGTTTCCACACGCCCGATGATGTCGCTGTCGGGGGTGCAGGGATCGCTGTTGCCTGACCGGAGACCACCTCACTATCGATGTCCTGCGGTACCCGGGTACAACTTCGCCCGGGCGATCCTGATGGCGTTCGTTCCTCCGCTCTTCCCTCTTGATCAACTGCTACTTACAGGGACTGCGTACTACTGGTACTGCTCAACTGCGGTGATGCGGTACTGCTGGTGATGCGGTACTGCTCTACTGCGAACTACTCGGCGGCCTGTGACAGCGCCACTCCTCCGGCAGCCAGCCCCGTCGCCCATCCTGCGTCTGCTCTGGCTTAGAACCCCACTGCCGGACTTCCCGGTGCGCGCGCCCGCAGCGACGCCTTCACCGAGGGTGTTGCCGATACTGCACTTCACTGCGGTACTGCGGTACTGCACTTGCGGTACTGCACTGCGGGTCCTGCTCATGGCGGCCCCTGATCACTGCGGGCCACCCGGTCCGGCCGCCAGTCCCGTCGCCGTCCTACAACACACCTGGCTTCAGAACTCCGCCGCCGCACCGCCCTCGGTACTGCACCTACGGGTACTGCGTACTGCTGCCCGGCAGTTCGTCTCTGCCAGGCCCTTCGGCCTTCCTGGTTACGAGAGAAACCATAACCACACCACCAACCAATGTCTACTCCGACCAAGACAGATTTCTGTGTGTTCGACGAAGAGGTAATCGGACTCGAACAGTCACGGGAAGCAGACGCGCACACGGCAGGAGCCGGGTAGACGGCCCCAGAGCGGGCACAAGCGTCAGGCCGCGAGGGCCGGGCACTGAAAGATCCACAGACCACGGGGGTCCTGCATGGAGACGATGAGCGTTGATGTCTCGATCGGGGACGCGACGACGTCCGTCGCCGACGCGCGCAAGAGCGCCCTGGCCTTCCTTTCAGGTCTCGACCCTCCGGTGGCGGAGGCGGCCGCGGAAGCCGTGGTGCTGGTCGTCTCCGAGCTCGTCACCAACGCGCTGCGCCACGCCGGCGGCACCTGCACCGTGGACCTGACCGCCGGCCTGGACAGCGTCGAGGTCGCCGTCCACGACGCCAGCACGCAGCCGCCTCGCATGCGCACCCCGGATTTGAACGGCGGCACCGGAGGTTTCGGCTGGCCCGTGGTCAACCGCCTCGCCCACACCACCCACGTCACCCACCCGCCCACCGGCGGCAAAACCATCAGCGCCCACCTGACCCGATGACCAAGGCGCGGACGCCTGGTGCCGTACCCGGCTCAGGACGCGAACCCCCTGGGGCGATCGGTCGGCCCCTGCGTCGTCGTCTACTGACGGCGAGCCGGGTTAGTTGTGCCATCTCATGACATTGGTTCCTCGCGGTCAGGCTTGGCGCGCGTAGGACGCAAGGCGATCGGCGAGCGCGGTGACGAGGTCGCGCAGTTCATGGGGGCGCTCGATGACGAACGGCCGGTCGAGTGAGGCGAGTACTGGAGGCAACCAGTCGAGCCGCTCCGCCCGCAGCTCGATGCGCAGCCAGCGCTCGGTCATCCGGTCCTGGCCTGCCGCGGGCTCGTGCTCCTCCAGGCTCGCGACGCTGGCGGGAAGGTGGGCGCGGATCTGCTCAACTGTCCCGTGGATCCGCAAGGTCACCTCATGCCGGTACTCGGCCGTGGCGAACGCCGACAACACGCGCTGTGCCGGGCCGGGACCCACGGGCGCTTCGAATGAGCCGGGCAGGGTCCGCGCGTCTGCGATGCGATCGAGCCGGAAGGTTCGGTCCTCGCCGATCTGGGTGTCCTTGCCCGTGACGTACCACCGGCCCGCATGGGCGACGATCCCGTACGCATGCAGCGTGCGTTCGCTGCGCCGTCCGTCGCGGTCGGTGTAGCGGATCGAGACCGGTCGGCGGTGGCGCACCGCATCGGCGATGGTGAGCAGGACCCCAGCGTCCGGGGTGTCGAACTCGCCGGGCTGGTCCGTGAAGGCGAGAGCCTCCAGAAGTGTGTCGAGCCGACGGGCGATGTGCTTGGGCAGCACCCGCCGGATCTTCGCCGATGCCGTCTCGCTTGCCGTGCGCTCCGTCGTCGTCAGCCCTGCCCGGCGGCCGGCGACCAGGCCGAGCAGCACGGCCAGCGCCTCGTCATCGCTGAGCATGAGCGGAGGCAAGCGGTACCCCGGAGCCAGCCGGTACCCGCCGTAGCGGCCGCGCACCGACTCCACGGGCACATCCAGCTCGATCAGCTGGTCCACATACCGCCGCACGGTGCGCCCTTCGACGCCGAGCCGGTCGGCCAGTTCGGCCACCGTCCGGGTGCCGCCCGACTGCAGCAGCTCCAGGAGTGTCAGCACGCGGGCAGTGGGTCGGGGCATGTGCACAACTTAACTCGAATACAGGACCGATTCTGTCCACTATTTCTCCTAGCCTGCGCAGTGCACGCCTCCAGCACAGCCAAGGAGATCCCCATGGACTTCGTCTCGATCCGCATCATCACCAGCGACGTAGCGCGCCTCGTCGAGTTCTATGAGCGAGCCACAGGGGTGCGGGCGACGTGGGCCACCGAAGACTTCGCTGAACTCAACACGGCGGGCGCCACCCTCGCGATCGCCGGCACCCGCACCGTCCCGCTGTTCGCCCCGGGCTCTGCCCGCCCGGGGGACAACCACAGCGTGATCACCGAGTTCCTCGTCGACGACGTGGACCGCGTTCACCAGAACCTGACCGGCTTCGTCACCGACTTCGTCACCGAGCCCACCACGATGCCCTGGGGCAACCGGTCGCTGCTGTTCCGTGACCCCGACGGCAACCTCGTCAACTTCTTCACCCCCGTCACCCCAGCGGCCATCGAAAAGTTCGCACGCTGACGCCACGCAAGGCCGCTCACGCGGGAGCCCTGAGATCCCAGGGCTCCCGATGAACGCGGCCGCCGAGTCCAGGAGCGCCACCAGCAGGGGACACCGGAACGCACCGCTGACCCCCGAAGGACGCCTGCGCTTGTGCCTGCGGATCGACGCCGGACGTCCGATCGCGCACTGCGGAGCCCGAATCTCCCGCCGCTGCCGGGCCAAGTGGTACGCCCGCTGGCGCGCGCACGGCGAGGACGGACTACTCGACCACTCCTCCCGCCCCGCCACAGCCCCGCCCGCACCCCCGATGACATCGCCGACCTGGTGGAGGCGCTGCGGCGGCAGACCAAGCACGGGCCAGCCCGGCTCGCCGCCGACCTACAGCGGCTGCACGACGTCACACTCGCGCCCGCGACCGTCCACCGCATGCTGGTAAGGCGAGGACTCAACCGGCTCCGGGACCTCGACCCACCGACCGGCGAGCAGTTGGGCGAGGTCATCCGCTACGAGCATGTCGAAGGCGTTCAGTGCGGTCTTCCAGCGCATGGTCCAGCGGGCCTGGCCCTTGCCGGGGGGGGTCGAGCGACATGATCGCCATGTAGACGCACTCCAGTGCGGCGGTCTCGCTCGGGAAGTGCCCGCGGGCCTTGACCGCCCGCCGGATCCGCGCGTTCGGCCAGTCCGTATCTCGCTGGCTGCGAGCTGGACGAGCAACGCGAGCATCTGTCGGCCCAGGGCCTTCTCCACAAGCCTCGGATGATGGACTGACTCCGCTCGGAAGATCTGCTGGAGCCGCACGGTCTCGGCCTCGATTCCGCGCTGGCAGCCGGTACGCCATTGGAAGTGATGGGTAGAGGCTGGGCCCCGGCCGACCCGGGGGGGGTGGGCCGGCCGGGGCGGCCCCGGCCGGCGGGGGGATGCCGGTCGGGGGCTGCGGGCAGAGCCTCAAGGACTGGCGCTTCGCCAGCCGATTCCCCGGACTCCTGCCCCACGATCCTCGCAGCAGACCGTGCCCGGGGTCTGCCGGACACGCACCTGAACGTGACCCATGTAATTGGGCTTTCCAAGGATTCCCATCACCGGTCGGGGATGGGACTGGATGCTGCCGGCCGGGGATGTGACCAGCGACGTGTGACGGCTGCCGGACCTGCCCGCAGCCGGCAGCGCCACGGGGTGGGGAGCGGTCCTTCCTGTGCAGCTCCCCGCGGCAGCTATTGCACCGCTCTTGCGCGCGGGGCCTGCTGGTGGCGCGCTGAAGAGGGTGCGGGGCCCACCCGGACGGAGGGGCGTCAGCCGTTGTTGCGTGCGCTGCCCCAGCTACTCGTCGGGAAGTTGTGGCATGGACGAAGACTTCCTCGATACGCTCCCTGATGCCGCGGGCGAGACTCGGCTCAAGCTGCTGACCGAGGACGAGGCCAGAGCGGTCACGATGCTCCTGGGCGCCCTTGAGCGCGAGAGTCGCTCGGAGGAGGATCATCGGGCCGGCGAGATGCGATCCCGCCTCGGATCACGCCTGGGCACCCCGGCGCTCCTACGGTCCCGTGCCGTCCTGAACGACAGGCGCCGGATGCTGTGCGTGGAGACCATGACCGGTCTGCTGTCTCAGCCTGCGGTTGTGCCCGGGTCCGCCGCGAACCGAGGAACGTCCCCGATGCCCACGTCCAGGCGCAGGCGCCGGAAGCGGAGCGGGTGGCGCCATACGCCGCCCCGGTCCACGGCGCGGTCGGCGCTGATCTCGGCCACCAGCTCGGGGCGGACCAGGGAGACGTCCAGGACGTCGCGGCTCCCCCACGTCGCGGCGAACGTGACGCCCTCCCACGGGTGGCCGGGGCCGGCGGCCGTCAGGTGCTCGGCGACCAGGCGGGCCGCCTCCGTGCGCAGCGGGACGGTGCGGCCGACCGCGCGGAGCCGGCCGTCGTGGTCGTGGCGGCCGAGGACGAGGAGCTGTGGGCGGGTGAGGGTGCCGGTGGTGGCGCCGATGATCGCCTCGGTGGTGTCCCGGCGTCTGACCTTGGTCCACGCTTCTCTGTGGCCCGGCATGTAGCGGCTGGTCTGGGGTTTGACCACGATTCCTTCGACGCCGGACACGTCCGTCAACGACTGAAGCCACTCCCGGGCCTGGGCCGGGTCCGTGGTCATCGGACACAGCGTCCACGGGGCCGTCAGGGCGTGGTCGGCGAAAAGGGCCTCCAGGCGGGCGCGGCGCTAGACGTAGGGCAGGTCGAGTAGCTCCCGGCCGTCGAGCTGCAAGACGCCGAACGCCACGAAAAAGGCCGGCAGCCTCTTGGCCAGCGCGGGAGCGCCACGTGGGTGGGCGGCGGCCCGACGCTGCAACCCCTCGAACGAAAGGGCGCCGGCCTCCACGTCCCACGCGAGGAGTTCGCCGTCCAGGACCAGGCCGGCGGGGAGCTGCGCCTCGGCAGCCGCCACGAGGTCCGGGAAGGCGCCCTGGACCTTCGAATAATGCACGTTCCTCTGCAACCCGGGGCTGTGAACCGCTGCACCAGTCGCGGCGAACGGGTGACGCGGTGTCAGTGGCAGGTGTTTTCATGGGTCGGTTGAGCCGGGGGCGCACACGACCTGCGAGGGGGATCCAGCTGTGCCGATGGTCGAGGGGTATGTGAGGGCGGACGGCACCAAGGTCAGGAGGTACTTCCGGCTTCCGGCGGGTGCCCGCAAGGAGACCGGACTGTTGTTCATGATCGTGGTCGGGGTGTGGCTCTTCGGGAGTGGGCCAGTAACCGCGGGCGGCGAGTCGGATCCAAACCGGTTACCGCAGCCCCAGGCGACGGTGGTCTACCCCATCAAGTGGCCAGGGTGGGACAAGCCGGTCGTGGCGCCGACGCCGACGGTCTCCTACCCGATCGTCTTCCCCAGCCCAGCCAGCGGCCAGTGAGCCGGCGACCGCCCGCACGGCGTTCCGGCCGCGGCCGCCGCCCTCGCAGGCGCAAGAACTCGGACATGGAGAAGTTGGGGCTGATCGCTCTGGTGGGCGTCGTGGGCCTGAGCCTTGTGGTGGGGGTGCTGCGGTGGCTGGCCGAGCATCCCTGGGTGGTGGTGCTCGCGCTCCTGGCAGCCGCGGTCGCCAGCGGCGTGTGGGTGTGGCGGCGAAAGGAAGCCGCACAGTGGGGACGAGTCCGCGCCCAGGGCCTGCTCTACGCAGTCGAGCAACTCGACCGTCTCCACCACCGCCAGTTCGAGTTCGCGGTACGGGACCTGATGCACCGCGACGGCTGCACCGACGCCCAGCAGGTCGGCGGCCGCGGAGACAACGGAGCCGACGTGAAAGCGACCGACCCCTACGGCCGACGCTGGGTCATCCAGTGCAAACACCGCAAGGCCGGCTGGGCCGGCAAACCCGTCGGCACCCCCGACCTATACGTCCTCAACGGCACCGGCCGCCAGATCCACGGCGGCGACGTCCTGGTCATGCTCACCAACGGCCGCATCACCACCAACGCCGCCGACTTCGCCAAGTCCCAGCACCTGCACCTGGTCGACCGCCACCTCCTCGCCCAATGGGCCGCCGGCTCCCGCCCCCTCTGGGAACTCCTACGAGCCGTCCCCCCACCCCGCAAACCCACCTCACTCTCCTGACCCCTGCAACGCTCTTCAAGGGGCGAGGACGGTCATGCCTGCCGCTTCCGGATGCCCGTGGAGTGTTCCAAAAGGTCCTGCGGGCGGCGGCAGCCTCGCACTAGCGTTGGTCTCATGGGAGACCACGAGAGTGCGGCCAAACCTGCACAGCAGGCGTTAGTGCTGCTGCAGGCCGCCGTTGCCGAGGCGGCTGCCGGCGAATTCGATCTGGCGAAGGAGCGGGTTCCCCGGATCTGCGCGCTGGCCGCCCAAGAGCTTCTCCCCCTGGCCAAGGTCGTGGCCGCCTACCTGGACCGGTTCACGCTCGTCAATGGCCACGAGTGGGCCAGCGCACAGGCACCTGGCGAGGAGCCGCGCAGTCTGGACGACCGGGTACCGCCAGCACGCGCTCTGACCCTACGGCTCATGTCAGCCTGGTCCTCAGAGGACCGAGCCATGTTCACCGACCTCTTCACCACCGCGGCACAGGACCGGCCGGCGGGCGCAGACCATCTCCAGGATCTTTTCATCTACGCACTGGAGTGGACCGAGTTCACAGCGCTCAGGTCAGTGAACCCACGCGTCATGGTCAAGGGCATCTGCAAAGCTATCGACACCCACGGCCCCTCCTCGATCGACTGGACCACACGCTCCTGAGAACTCCGGGGCACGTCGGGCCGAGGAAACCGACCCGAGCTTGCTCAGGCACAGGCTCAGACAGCGGTCCGGATACGGGACGTCTACCTGAGAAGCCGTTGTCTTTCCGGTCATGACTTTTGAGTTTCCGCTGGTCAGGAGTGGATTCGGGCGCGGTGAGGGAGTGTTGTGGCGTCGGGTTGCTTCTTGATCGGTAGGGGTGGCTGGTGGCGTCGGTGCTCGGTTTGTTGGAGGCGAAGGAGTCGGCCGCGCGGGAGGCGGTTGAGCGGGCGCGGGAGGAAACGGTCCGGGCCGCGGCCGTGCTGGAGGAGGCCGAGCGGGTGCTGGAGCGGTTGGTCATCGCCCGGGAAGCGGTGGTGGAGGTGCTGGCCGAGCCGGCCGGCCGTGCCGTGGTCGCGGTGGAGGGCGCCGCTGTGGCCGCGGCGGTGGCGGGATCGCCGGTTCCCCACCAAAGTGGGCGGCTGGCCAGGGCGGTCCTCGCGCCGGACTATCAGCGGATCATCTCGGTGCTGGAGAGCGAGGCGGCTGCGGGCCGGAACAAGGTGCGGGCCAAGGATCTCGCGGTGGCATTGGGCCTGGACGTGGTGCCGGCGAAGATCGAAGGAGTGCGTTCGCAGGCGAAACGCCTGGCCGAGCGCGGGTGGATCACCCGGCACCAGTCCGGGGAGTTCGGCATCCTGACGGCGTGACGGCGTGACGGCGTGACGGCGTGACGGCGTGGTTCAGGCTGCCAGGGACATCGCCGTGCCCGGTGTGCGGGTGCGGCGGGCGAGGCGGCGGCTCATGAGCATGGTCATCGACCACAGGATCATGGACTGGCTGGTGGCGGGCAGCGTCTCGTAGTCACGGACCAGACGGCGTGAGCGCATCAGCCAGCTCAGCGTCCTCTCCACCACCCACCGCCTGGGCAGCACCACGAATCGCGGTTCGTCACTGCGCTTGACGATCTCCAGGGTGAGGTGGAGTTTCTCCCTGGCCCAGTCGACGAGCATGCCGGTGTAACCGCCGTCCGCCCAGACCATACGGAGCGAGCGATGTGCGCCCCTGACCCCTTCCAGGAGGGGCACGGCGGCCTCGCGGTCGCCCACGTTCGCCGCCGTGACCGCGACGACCAGCAGCAGGCCGAGACAGTCCGTGATCACGTGCCGCTTGCGGCCCGGAACCTTCTTCCCGCCGTCGTAACCGCGCGTGGCGGCCGGCACCGAGCTGGCGGCCCGAACCGACTGCGAGTCGATGATGCCGGCGGTCGGCTCGGCCGCCCGCCCCTCGCTGACGCGGACATTTCCCCGCAGCCGGTCGTGGAACTCCGCGTCCAGGCCCTGGCGGCGCCAGCGGCGGAAGAAGGCGTAGACGCGGTCCCAGGGTGGGAAGTCGGCAGGCACCGAGCGCCACTTGACGCCGTTGTCGACGACGTAGCGCACTGCGTCGAGTATCTGGCGGTGGCAGTAGCCCTCCGGGCGGCCGCCCCTGCCCTCCAGCCAGGCCGGCACCGGCAGCAGGGGCCGCACCACCGCCCACTCCGGGTCCGTCATGTCCGACGGATAGCGCCGCACCCGCTCCGGCTGGTCCGCCGCGTTCCCGAACTTGTGCGCGAGGCAATCGCACGACACGACGAACGAGTTGAACTCCGGGACCTCAACCGCGTACAACTGCGACAAGCAGGGCCTCCTGGCGCTCGGTGAGACTTCAACACCTTCCGAATCGCCACGAGGCCCTGTCCTCATGCTTGGACCCCTCCGAGATCATCCGATCAGGATCCCTGTTCGATCCCCACACTCGATGACCGGTATGAATACGGCTTCTTACACCTGCACAAAAATCCAGGACACCTGCACCCATCTGGAAAACCCAGCCAACCTGAGAAAACACCAGGCCAACACCCCCGCCCAGCAGCAGGCAGGTCCTCCATCGGCCAGCCCCGACAACCACAGCAGACGGCTACCAAGCCCCACACCAGCCAACCAACCTGAACACACCCAGATCAGAAGCCGAGCACGAGTACTACATCAATGGCCGGTCATAAGGACCAGGCGCTGGAGTTCGTCCGGCTCCAGGGCTTCGACCTCCCACTGAACCGGGCGGCGGGAGTCGAAGCCGTAGCGGCGGGCGGAGGCCGGCCACCTCGGGTCGCCGCTCTTGCCCTCGGTCGCCAGGAGCCCGTACGCGCGCACCTGCTCGTAGGTGAGCAGCACCCGGGTCACCGAGCTCCAGCAGCCCGTCCGCTCCACCCAGTCCCGCTCGATGTCCTCACCCGAGCAGTCGAAGTCACCGATGTTTCTCCGGGGCGCCGCGAGCGTGCGGTTCGAGTTCACGCAGCCCAGAAGCAGTCGAGGTGACCGTAGCCGATGCAACAGGGTGCACGTCTCTGCGGTCGGGGTCACTCGGCCGGCGGTGAATTGGTGTCGGTCAGACGCTCGCGGACGGCGGCTCGTTCGGCTTCCTCGCGGGCGAGGGTCTGCTGATGGATGCGGGGGTCGCGGTGGGCCTCGATGGCGGTGCGGTGACGGATGCTCAGCGATGGCTGGGCCCACCGGTCAGTCGATGCCTTCGATGATGCGGAAGTCGCGCTCGACGCCATCGGGGAGGGCCACCAGCGCCTTCTGGTATGCCTCGCTCTCGTATGCCGCGACGGCCTGTTCAAAGCTGTCGAACTCGATCAGAACGACGCGTTGCGTGATTCCGGCCTCGTGGGCGACGACTCGACCGCCACGGGACAGGAGGCGCCCGCCCCCAGCCTGGACAGCCGGACGGGCCAGCTTGTCGTAGGCAGTCGGCCTCTCAGGGTCGGAAATGGCGGGGTAGACACTGACCCAGTAGCCCTTAGCCATGGAAACCTCCTGTGTTCGGCCGAACACGTCCGACTTCGAATTGACACTCAGATCGATCGATCCCGGCGACGGGTACTGCGGTCAGTTGAATCGTCATATGCGCAGGTTAGGGCTTGATGTGCGGTCGAGGGAAAGACCGGTACGGGATAGACTCAGAACGGATCGTTATCAATCGGCAGGGAGGGCACGTGGCGCCGGACACGGTGAGCCTGCGGTACTTCCTGGTGCTGGCACAGGAGTTGAACTTCACCCGCGCGGCCGCACGGATCGGTATCGCACAGCCCGCACTCAGCGCCCGGATGCGCCGATTGGAGGCGGAACTCGGTACGGCCCTGCTGGTCCGCAACACGCGTAGCGTCGTATTGACCACGGCCGGTGCGGCTTTGGCGGAGTCCGCGCCGCCCGCGCTGGCGGCGCTGGACCGGGCATGGGACACCGCCCGGAGCGCGGCGGCCGGTGAACTGGGCACGCTGCGCATCGGATACAGCCTCAGCGCCGGGGCCGAGACGGCACCGGCCCTGGTGGACAGGCTGATTCGCGGCAACAGCGGACTCAAGGTCGGCGCGGTCCCGATGGCGACACCGGAGATCTCCCCCGCAGTCGCCGACGGCCGCATCGATGCCGGGATCACCCGCGGTGAACAGCCGGGCCGTGGCGTGCGCCGGTTCCTGCTGCGGCGTGCGCGCATCGGGGTCCAGCTGGCGCAGCACCATCCGCTGGCCGAACACCTGGAGATCGAGATCGCCGACGCGGCCGCGTATCCGCTGCGACTCCCGGACCGTGCGGCCAACCCCGTGATCCACGATCAGCTGTCCGCACTGTTCCGAGACACCCGACCACACCCCCGATTCCACACGCCCGCAGTCTCTTTCGACATGTCTCAGCGCGACCTGCGCGACGGGGTCACCCTCGCCCCGGCCGGAGAAGCCGCGGCCACGGCACAACCGGCCGGTCTCACCTGGCGACCGCTGCGAGGCGCGCCCAGCCTGACGATCCACCTGGTCCTCCCACGCGAGCAGTCGCCGCTACACCGCCGCATCCGTGCCGTCGCCAAAACCCTGGCGCACGAGCTGCACTGGCTGCCGGACTGACGCGCAAGAGGTCAAGCGAGACAGGCGCCTGCGGTGTCGAGGCCGAAGACCTTGCGCCCGGCGGACTTCGCGGTGATGACGACGGCGGTCTTGCTGAATGTCCGACACGACCTCGCTACGCCGGCGGATCAGCATCCGATGATGGCCCCGGGTCCGGTCCGAGTCGTACACCGCGGCGACGTCCTCGCCCAGCCCGAGATCTCGGCGGATACCGCGCCTTCGCCGACACCGAACCGGACAAGCACGGGTAACCGGCGGGAACGCCCGCCGTCAACGGCGTCCATGACGTCGGTCAATGCTTAACGCCAACCACTGTTCCATTGCTCCCCGAGGCCGGAAATGGCCACGCTCCTGAGACAGAAGCATGGCCATCGGCGTGAGAATGAGCAGAGAGCGGCAGGCCACAGCGTCGGCATGTGACGCGCGTTCTGAGATCCCACATGAGCTGTGTAGGTTCTCACTTCTCGTGTCGGAATCTCACGGCCGATGCCGGATCTAGTTCGGATCCGACATCCGTCGTGAGATTCGCAGGTCGACATGAGGCCCTTGTGTGGTGCGCAGCTTCCGGGTGGACCCCGACAGAAGAGTGCTGCAAGGAATTCGACTTGCCATGCCGTGTGACGGCGCCGGAAGCGGCTCAGATGACCAAGACTCGGCGCCCGCGCGTGTGACCGGCGTGGCTGTCGATGTGGGCCGCCGCGGCCTCGGCTAGCGAGTATGACTTCTCGACCGGGATGTGGAGCTGGCCCCGCGAGATCAGGTCGACGGCCTCGGCGAGCGCCGCCGACACGCTTCCGGCCACGCCCGAGAACCGGACACCGAACTCCGGCGCACCGAGATCGGCGATGGAGACGACCTTCTCCGGACTCCCGGTCAGCTCGACCAGCTCGCGGATCACGCCCGAACCAGCCAGATCGAGAGCCGCGTCGACGTCGCCGAGCCGCCGAACCCGCTCGCCCCAGCCATCGCCGTACGTCGTGGCGACGGCACCAAGCCTGCCCAGATACTCCTGGTTCGCGGCACCGGCCGTGCCGATCACCGTGATGCCGCGGTCGCGGGCGATCTGCAGCACCGCCGATCCGACTCCCCCGGACGCGCCGCTGACCAGGAGCGTCTGCCCGGGCCGCACACCGACCTCGTGGATGACGCGCAGCGCGGTCTCCACCACGGAGGGGTACCCGGCCGCCTCCTCGAACGTCAGCCCCTCGGGCATCCGGGCCCAGGCCGACAGTACGGCGAACTCGGCGTAAGTGCTGGAGCCCTCGCCGAACACCCGATCACCGACCTCGACCCCTACGACTCCCTCGCCTACCTCGTCCACCACCCCGGCGGCGTCCAGCCCGACCCCGGAGGGCAACTCGATCGGATGGGCCCCCAGGACCTGGCCTTCACGAATCCTCCAGTCGACGGGATTCACGCCCGCCGCCCGCACGGCGATGCGTATCCGGCCGGAGCCCGCGTGGGGCTCCTCGGCATCAACGAGTTGCAGAACGTCCGGACCGCCGAACTCGGCGAAGCTCACTTTCTTCATGCCGCCGAACGTAACACTAACCGATAGCTTTTCATAACGGTTACTCTTTCATACCTGCTAGCCTACGGCCATGACCGTGCAGTCCGGACGCCGTGAGCGCAAGAAGGCCGCGACCCGCCAGAAGATCGCCGACACCGCGCTGCGGCTCTTCCTGAAACGCGGTTACGACGCGGTGGGCATCCGTGACGTGGCCGCCGAGGCCGACGTGGCCGTCACCACGCTCTTCTCCCACTTCGCCTCGAAAGAGGCCCTGGTGTTCGAGCAGGACGAGGACTTCGAGCAGCGCCTCACGCAGGCGGTCACCGGCCGGGCGCCGCACGAGCCGCTCATCCCCGCCCTGCGCCGCGAAATCCTGGCCCTGGTGCGGCACTGCACCGCGGACAGCGCCGCCCCGATCTGGCGCATGATCGACGAGTCTCCCGCCCTGCGGAAGTACGACGAGTCGCTCCGCCTACGCCACGCGGACGCCCTGGCCACGGCCATCGCCGCCGATCCTGACCTGACCCGGAGCGAAACCGCCGCCCGCACCATCGCGAGGTTCGTGATCGACGCCTACTCGCTGGCCCGCGAAGCGGCCGACCCGCAGGCCGCCCTGGACGAGATCTTCCAAATGATCGAGGCGGCGTGGAAGGTCACCTGCCCGTCTGCAAGCGGTCACCCGGGTTCCGATGGGCCGCGGCCGCGGGTGTGAGACGGTGTCGCTTACCACGGCGAGGTACGAAGTTGGCGTCGCCGCGGTAAGCGACGAGAACTGCTCGAACTCGTTATTGGCCTATGACGCGGTGGTCGCCACAAGGCGCCGAGGAAACGATACGAAGCCGAGACACCGAGCGTCCGACACGACGTGAGACAGCGGACAGACCCGCTGCTTGCGGGACCGATGTCCGACACGAGCCGCGAGACCCTACAAGCTGTGTCGGGTCTTACGAACCGTGTCCTAGTCTCACCGCCAATGTCCTACCGGTGTCCGCTCGTGAGACTCCGCAGGTCAGCGGATTGCAGTTCGCGGCCGTTCCGAGGATTGGACACGATCGTGAGACTGAGCGGTTGGACACGGCGTGAGACACCGCAAGAAGTCCCAGGTCACAGGGTCGCCGTAGGACACGAGCGGCGAGATCCCACAGCCAGCCACGTGACGGCCAAGGCCCTGGGGCGTTGCTCTGGCATGGACGAAGACTTCCTCGGAGCGCTCGTCGATGCCGTGACCGAGACCCGACTCAAGCTGCTGACCGAGGACGAGGCCAGAGCGGTCCGACTCCCTGCCTCACCAACAGGGACTGCAGCGCTGGTTACCTCACCTCCACCGTGGCCTTCCACGGCGTGACCACGAGAGGGCAGATGCGGCCCGGGCCGGGGCGGCAGTGCCGCTGGGCGCTGAGGGTGGCAGTGCCGTCCTTCTCGGCATGGAAACGGGCCGTGGCGGAGCCCGTCGGGGTCGTACGGCCTCCGGTCCGCCGAAGGACGGTGGAGTCGCCGGACACCGGAATACTCCAGCTGTAGGTGAGTCCGTTTCCGCGATAGCCGGTGAGGTCGACCTTGACCTCGTCCCCGGCATGCGCGGACACGGTCCGGCCGTTGTCCGCGTTGGTGAGCACGACGTGCGCGGCCCGCACGAGCTGGGCGGCCGCGCACACGGGGGCACAAAACGCCAGCATTGTCAGTGCCAGTGTCGAGCCCAGTGGGGCAGCAGAACGCTTACGTGTCTTCATGAATCCTTCTCATGTCTGCGAATTCCTCCCGGCGAACCAACTTGCTTGCGGTGCGCAGCGGGCGGCAACGGCACATCCGGCGCCGCCCACGGAAGGTGGATGTCAGGACGCGGGTTCGTAGACGACCGTGGTCGTCGGGCAGTCCTCTGCAAGGCCGAGGAGCGCCTGGCGCTCGGCCTCGTCCACCGCCAGGTCCCAGCGCAGCTTCGTGCCCACCCACGTCGCGGCGTAGGTGCAGTGGTACGAGCCGTCCGAAGGCAGCCATTCCTCCGGGTCCTTGTCCGCCTTCGACCTGTTCGAAGCAGCCGAGACTGCGATCAACGTGTCCGGAGATCCCTGGTCGTTCGCGTACGCCTCGCGCCGCGCCGCACTCCACGGCGTCCGCTCAGAGTCGAAAACTTCTGCGAGCGGGACGAAATGGTCGACGTCGAGGCGCGCGGCGTCGGTGACGACCAGGTCGTCGTACGCGCTGCGCCACGACCCGCCCGACAGCTTGCAGCCCGTCGCGACCTGCGGCGCCTCGACCGCCTCAGACAAGATCGCCTCTTTGCGGGTGTCGCAACCGTCGCTCGCGCTGAGGCCGCGGTTCAGAGGTCTCGCTTGTAGCCCTCCCGGTGCTCCTCCGCGACCGGAAGCCGGTCGATCGCCTCGAACAACGACAACGGCGCCCGCACACCCGCCGCGCCGGACACACCAGGCGCTCCCGGGGCGAAGGCGCCGCCGGCCGCCGCGGCCGGAAAGCCGGCGGCGTGGGAGGCGGGGGCGGTGGACAGCAGGGGCAGGACGGCGAGAGCGAGCGCGGGCAGCCCGCGCCGCATCAGGTTCTTGATCACATGAGGGGGTGTAGCGCGCCCGCCACCCACACCGATAGGCCCCAGACCCTCAACTCACCCGGGCGGACGGCCTGATTCACCGCAGAAACGACACCGCAACCCCCACCACCGCCGGCCCCTCAACCCGCGGCCGCGACCCTCCCCTCCTCGAACCCGGGCAACGTCCCCCACCGTCACCTCCAGGGCGCAGTCGCTTCAAGCGCAGCGGGTGGCGGAAGACGCCGCCCCGGTCGATGGCGGCGTCGGCGCTGATCTCCGCCAGTTCCGGGCCTCATCGCGTTCCCGTCAGCTTGTCGCCTGACCCGTCACGTGGAACGGCCGGCGCCGGCACAACCGCTCGCGCCCGGCGGGACGGACACGGACGGGAACGTTCACCGCTCTGCCGTCCGTGCCACCACCTCAAGACAGGCCGCTGGGACGCCTTTCTAGCCCTCCCGGTCATTCCCGGGAGTCAGGTATTCCCCGAGGTTGTCCCGGGGACCGCACACCCTGTAGGAGCCGCCGTTGCCATTGGGCACCCTGATGCAGACGTAGCCCGGCTGGTCACCCTCGGGGGTGGCCGTGGGTTCATCTGTTGCGTTGGCCACGCCCGACATTGTCAGAGGCCGGTTCGTGAGTCTTCGGGTGGTTCTGGCGTCGCCTGATGGTGTGGGTGTGGTCTAAATCCGCCGGTTCCCGGTCGCTTGTCTGCTGATGTGACGACGTGACTGAACGCAAGCCGTACCCGAGTGACTTATCGGACGGGCAGTGGGCGTTGATCGAGCCGGTGATCACGGCGTGGAAGGACCGGCACCGCTCGGTCAGCGGCCACCAGGGCGCCTACGCGATGCGGGAGATCGTGAACGCGATCCTCTACCAGGGCCGGACCGGATGCCAGTGGGCCTACCTCCCGCACGACCTGCCACAGAAGAGCGCGACGTACTACTACTTCGCGGCCTGGCGGGACGACGGCACTGACCAGGTCATCCACGAACTCCTGCGCTGCCAGGTCCGTGAGAAGGCCCGCCGATTAGAGGACCCGACCCTGGTGGTCCTGGACACCCAGAGTGTCCACGCGGCCGCCGGGGTCCCCGCCTCCACGACCGGCCGGGATCCGGCAAAGCGGGTCCCGGGCCGCAAGCGGGGCCTGGCCGTGGACGTCCTTGGCCTGGTCATCGCGGTTGCCGTCCTCGCCGCGAACGCGCACGACAACACCGCGGGCGTCGCCCTGCTGGACCAGGTCGCCGAACACACCGGCGGTGCCGTCGAGAAGGCCCTTGTCGATCAAGGATTCAAGAACCAGGTCGTCGCGCATGGAGCCGGCCTGGGCATCGACGTCGAGATCGTCGCGCGCAACCCGCAGGAGCGGGGGTTCGTTCCGCAGCCGAAGCGGTGGAGGGTCGAGCAGACCTACGGGATCCTGATACTGCACCGGCGTCTGGTCCGCGATTACGAGCACCACACGGCCTCGTCCGCCTCCCGCGTCTACTGGGCCATGACCCAGGTCATGGCCCGCCGCCTCACCGGCGAGAACACCCCCACCTGGCGCGAACCGCAGAAGGTGAGCGCATGAACCTCCAGCCCCTGCTCGACGCGCTCGGCATCCAGGAGGAAGCCGCCCGGGGCCTGGCCGACGACCTCCGCACCCGGATCGGCGACCTGCAGG
This sequence comes from Streptomyces sp. NBC_00667, assembly GCF_036226825.1. Taxonomy (NCBI): domain Bacteria; kingdom Bacillati; phylum Actinomycetota; class Actinomycetes; order Kitasatosporales; family Streptomycetaceae; genus Streptomyces; species Streptomyces sp. NBC_00667. The sequence continues at coordinate 7,095,284 of NZ_CP109022.1, read as the reverse complement.
CCCGGCTGCGGGAGGCCGAGACCCACCTCGAACACCTCGCGATCACACGGAAGACCGTCACCGGACTCGCCGACCGGCTCCCGGCCGCCCCGCCGGACCTGCCCGAGCACCCGGACTACCCCCGCATCCTCGCCGTCTTCAACGACGCGACCAGCCCGCTGCGGGCCCGGGACGTCTGCGAAGCCCTCAACCACGAACTGCTGCCGAAGAACATCGAGGGCACCCGCGCCAAACTGAAACGGCTGGTCAAGCTGGGCATCCTCACCGAAGCCGACACCGGCACCTTCACCAGGAAGCAGTAGCCGGCCGAGCACCGTGACCAGCAGCCCTGTCCCAGCCTCACCCGGAAACAGACATCAACTCACGAACCGCCCTCTCAGGGCTGCCCCGCACACAACCAGGGCCACAAGTGCTCGTTTGGTGTTGTTCACACCCCGCCAACAATCTTGACCCACCGAGGTCACGTCCAGCTCACCGGCACCGCCCTGTCGAGCCCGAACCACACCAGCGCCTACCCCAAAAGCCTGCCCACGTTGATGTTCATGCCCTGGAGCTGCGCAAATTGTGGGGCGTGAGCACCCGGCAGGCCCAATGAGATCGGGCCGACGCCCAGACCCGTGTCAGCGCTGGCCGGTACGGCGAGAGCACCAAAGATCGCGAGAGTTCCGAGGACGACAGCAGCGAGACGACGCATGGCGGCCTTTCCTGTAGTGCAGTCGATTCCCTCGCAGAACTTCCCGGCCTTCTCCCACAACACTCGTCCTGTCACCCGTCTGCGCCTACGCCACCCCATGGGGAGATGAACCCCTGGCTTTGTTCACGAGTCTCGTGAACAAAGCCACCCACCGGAAAAGCACAGCTTGACCCTGCGCATGCTCCTCGCGGAGATCCAGGACTGAACTACCGGGGGACGGTCACCGTGACCGTCCCCCACCACGCCGGCGGGTCAACGGCCCGTCGTTACCACCCTGCCCCCGGCCAGGAGTGTGCAGCGGATTCCGCCTCCGGGATGCCACTCCATCACCGGCGAGCGAGCACGACATCCAAGTCCGGGCAGGGCGCTGAAGCGTTCCACAAGGGCCTGCAAGCGCTCGCCCGGTACGTCGCCCGCGAAGGCACCACTACGGTCCCCCGAACGCACACCGAAACACTCCCCGACGGCACCACACACCGCACCGGAATCTGGATCATGAACCAGAAGACCCGGCGCGACCGACTCCACCCGGCGCAACTCGCAGCACTCGCCGAACTCGGCGTGGACTGGGCCCGGTAGCGGGCGGGCACTGTTCCAGATTATGGAACAGTGCCCGGCACGCACGCCGGTCATCGGTCCGACGCGCTGGCCCGAGGGGTTGCTCAGGCCTGGCCGGTCTCGAAGCGGCTGACGTGCCCGTCGGTCACCTCGAAGCGCCAGGCGGTGCGCATCTCACCCCAGGTGTCATTGCGGTACTCGACGATCAGGAGTCTCCGGCCGGGTGGGCGCCTGACCGCCGTGCCGCGAGGTCTGCCCCTCCCACAACGCCCGCATCATCGACCTAATCGGCGCGATGGGGTCGCCGCCGGCAGGTGTGGACATCACGGTGCCGAACTTGCGCCGGGCGTTCCTGATCTCGCCGAGCATGGTGCCCAGCGTGGCCTTGACGTTGTTCGCCTCGATGACGGCGTGCGCTGCGGCCTCGGCCGCCTTGATGGCCTCGCTGTACGCGCGCACCGGATCCGGGCTGCGCGCGTACGCCGCCTGCCAGGCCGTGGCGAGGTGGTCGGCGGCTGATCCTGCGGCCGGCATGGCGCCTGTGCCAGCCCGTCCCGCCCCCCGCGGCCCGCAAGGCGTCCGGCGGAACTCAGCCCGCCCGGCGGGCTCCCGACCGCAAGGCTGAGAGCCCGGTACGGCCGCGCCGCACGGCCCCGCCCCGGCCTGCCGTACGCCCCGCCGCCAAACCCAAACCCAGGAAGGGTGAAGCGGCCGAACCGTAGCAACGCCCCGCACCGTCCGGTGCGAGCCCCGGGGGCGGGGACTGCGGACATGACGGAGCTGTGCCAGGCAGCCCACGGCGTCACCATCGCGACGCTGTGTCACCATGCCTACGGCTGACCGGCCGGTCCGGAAACCCGCTGCCTACCAGGACGTTCAAAAGGCGGGCAGTCGGCGCCGCGGGGCACGGGGCGCCGCAGATCGTGGCCAGTGCGGCGCGGTGGCGCCTGCCTGGGGCCTGCCGTCTGCTGCAGTGTCAGGAGCCTTGGGTGGTGACTTTGGGGACCCAGAGGGGCTGAGTCCAGGAACGGTTGAGTTTCTGACTGTTGTCCCACTCGTAGCTCTGGTCCCAGTTATCGTGCTTTTTGTCGGCTGCGACGCATTCGAAGCGGATGGACTTGGCGTCGGGGAACCGCACGGCGTCAGGGAAGGTGAAGGTTTCGAAGATCGCAGTCTTCCCCGGAGCGGGGTTCGTGGGGGACTTCCCGCGGGTCTCGACCGTTAGGCGGGGCCCGCCGTCGACGATGGCGTAGACGCGTTCGGCATCGGTTTCGATTGTCACCCCCTTCCCGTTGGTTTCGATCTTCTCGATCGTCACACCAGGGGACACCGTCGGGTTCTTCCTGCCGGCCGGGCCCTGTGGGTCGGCTTCGGCGGACACGCTGGAGACGTAGAACCTACCCTTTCTGATGGCCTTCACCAGTGAATCCGGGGTCGGGGACTGGTTGTTGTCCAGCCACACCCTGATCCAGGATTTGCCCACGTCGCCAGGCTTCACGCTGCAGCAGCCGGCCACACCCCACACCGGCTTGCCGGCTTTCGTGAGACTTTCCTTGAGCAGGCGGTCCCAGAGGTGGAACGCGAACGGACTGTACTTGCCCCCGGAATCTTCGAAGGCGTGGGGACGCTGCATCCACCAGCTGTTCACGACTTCCAGCGCGTCCACTCCATAACTACCCAGGATGTCCTTCTCCCGCCCGTCGCCCATCCTCGGGAATTGTGGATGAACCTGCACAACCAACGGGGGTACGGGGTCGTCCTTAGCAAGGTCGAAGATCTCCTGCAGTGACACCTTCGGCTTTTTCGGATCCAGCTCCACATGGAATGCGGGATCCGACGGGTTCACGTGACTGAGATGCTGTTCGGTGTCGACGCGGCGCCCGTCGAGCTCCGCCCCGGGAATCACGGTCAGCTTGGATGTGCTGAGCCCCTTCGCCTCTTGCGAGGTGGTGTACTTGTTCTGCTCGGCGAGCATGACGAACTCATACCCGGCCCCCTCGTAGTCCGCCAGAACTTGCCCCCTATCCCGCGGCGAGTCCTCGTCGTGGAAGGTGGAGCCCGGGTACATCTCCGCCTGATCGCTGTGCGCGTGGAGCGACCCCTTGTACCACTTTCCGTTACTGCTGCCTGTGCCCGTGCCTACATACGGGTTGTTGAGCTGGAGCTGCTTCATGAACACAGACTAACACTTAGCGTGACATTTACACTACAGAACGTGACTGCGGGATGCCGTTTGAAGCCACCCTCAGCCGCCTCGCCATGCGACGCGCCGCCCCGGAACCGTCGCCATCGTGAGATCCAGGCCGAGTCGGCCGTCCATGTCCGCAGCCGGAACAGTGCCCGCCGGTCCGCGTCGGTGAAGAGCGCTGGGCCCAATTGCGGCCACCGGTCGCGCGACCGGCCGCCGACCCGGTACAGCTTCCCGGAGCCGATGTCCTTCAGCCGGGCCGCGCTGAGCAGGATCTCGCCTCGGTCGCCCCACACCAGCAGCCCGTCAACCAGGATTAGGCCGCCCGGCAACTGCTGCTCCACTGCGGCCACCGGATCCGGGAAACGACCCTGCACAGCGACCCGCGGCGGGCCTCCAACACCTGCGCTGCACCGTTTCCATGTCTGCGATCTGCCGGTTTCGTGTCAGTGCACGACCTGAGCATCTACCGCCCCATGTCAGCACCCCCACCCCCAAGCACCGTCCCATGTCAGTGAGCCGAATCCGAGTACCGCCTCCACCAGCACAAACGGCAGTACCTGACGCAACGTCACTGACACCACCCACTGACATGGAAGCGGCGCATCGCATACGGGCCGAAGCGGCCCGCGTGATGGCTCCCTGCGACCATCAATCGTTCGGAGTACCTGGGTAGGCGCGTCGCGTGAGAGTTAGGCTCCCTGGGAAGGAGCAAGATCGCGCAATCGCCAGTGAGGAGGCCGCGATGGCCGAGGAAGCCGACCCGCTTGGCAAGATCAAGGGGTTACTGTAACGGGGCAAGAGCATCAACTGAAGGCCAAAGCTGAAGCCGGTGAGCTGAATCCAGAGGCTGAGCGGGCCAGACTCGCGGACCTCGAAGTAGTGCTGGACCAGTGTTGGGACCTCCTAAGGAATCGGCGAGCGGCGCTCGGAGAGGGCCAACGTACGAGGCTCACCGGATCAGGAGCCTCACGATGACCCTGCCCGTGAACATGCCGCTGGAGATGAGCGGCCCGCAGGCGGCCAAGCCGGGAGAACGAGTCTCCTACAGCATCAGCGTGGCTAATCTCGGCCCCAACGATGCCCCTGACGCCGTCGTAGAGTGCGCCATCCCGGCGGAGCTCACCGATCTGGAGCTGACCTGCCAAGGCGAGAACGGGGCCATCTGCGGTCACCCTTCGGTCCGGGATGGCCTGCACCTGCCGATCGACCTGCGCAAGGGTAGCGAGGCGGTGATCAACCTGACAGGCACCATCGACCCGGAATTCGAGGGCCCTCTCACGTGCACCAGCCTGATCAGGTCACCCTCACACGCCAATACGGCCGAGCAGCACTCCGGCTCAGCGACCACCGACGTCGAACTGCCCCCGGTCAGCATCATTCCTAGGATCGGCCCGGGGTGGCACCAGACGTGGCCCGAGGAGGCGAAGGGGTGGATCATTAGCTACGACCTCCAGCTGGCCGCCCGTGAAGAGCGGGTGGTGTGGTGGGAGATCAGCTTCGACGTGCCACCCTTCACCACACCAGGGAGAACCCGCCTCAATCCACAAGAGAGTCCGTGGTACACGGTGATCAAGGACGGCACTGACGGATCCGTTGTCATCCGCACGGCGGACGACTCCTACACCGTCGAGCCCGGTGCAGGTCTCACTGTGCACGTGCAACTGCTCTACCCGTCCCAGTTCGAGGCCGGTGACGGCGCACTGCGAAACCTCCGCGCCGTCGAAACGACCCAGCCATAGGGCCCGGTCTCACAGCGATCTCACGCAGAGCAGGAAGGACGCCGTCAAGACGGCCGCCCCGTACGAGGCGGCCGCCTTGACGGAACCGATTGCGAGAGCCGTGGCGACTCAACGTCTTCCGCTCCCTGCTCCTCGCCCGCCTCGGCGACGAACGCGCCGCGACCGAGGCGCAGGACCAGGCCTTCGCCGAACTCCCCCCGAGCCTGCCGCGCTTCGCGACACATCTGGAGCTCCACCAGGGGCTGATGCTCGCCCGCTCCGGCGACCGGGCCGGCGGCATCGCCCACGCCACCGCCGCCATGAACGCCCTCCCCCCGGAAAAGCACAGCCTCACACTGCGCATGCTCCTCGCCGAATTCCAGGCCTGAACCACGGGGGCGGTCACCGAGGCCGTCCCCCACACCCACACGCCGGCGGGTCAACGGCCCGTCGTTACGGCGCTCCTCCCGGCCAGGAGCGTGCAGCGGATTCCGCCTCCGGGATGCCACTCCACCACCGGCGAGGCCTCCGTCCCGTGCTCCCGGCACCAGCCCACGGGGACGACGCCGCCACAGTCGTGCCGCTTGCACACGCAGCTCTCTCCCGGGCCCGCGTACGCGACCGCGTGGCGCTCCACACCGACCGACCCCACCGAGGCGGCGCCCCGCAGGCCGGCCGGCCAGGCCAGGGTGAGGCGCAGGCCACCCGCCCCGGACCGGAACCGGTCGATCACCCGCACCTCCCCCAGCACCGCCAACGGGCCGCTACCGGGCGCGTTCAGCCGGCGCAGCGACGCCCCGAACCCGCCGGCCGCCAGCTCGGCCACCGTGTCGGCGTCCGTGTCGGTGGACCAGCCGGACAACACGTCCTCCCCGGCCGGATCGTCGGCCAGGGTCAGCCACGGGTCATCGAGCCGGAACCGGCGCGTGGCGCCGTTGGGGCCGGCCAGCACCAGTGAGGCGACCGTCGGCCCCGTGGGGATTCCGATCTTGTCGTGCGTGAGGAGCCATGCGACCACGGCGTGGCGGTCGAACTGCGGGTGCACGTCCGTGCCCGCCACCGGGTCGGGAAAGTCCGGGCTCCGGCGGCGCCAGACCACCGCCGCGCGGCCCACCCGGGCGATCCGCGCCACCTGCGCCACCTGCGCCAGGAACACCCGATCACTGCCCTCGGCAATCGGGTCAAGGGCCGCGAGCGGGGAACGCCGGCCCGGCGTGACGGTGCGCACCGCCCGCCAGTCCACGGAGGGGCGGACCACCTCCAGGAGCGCGATGTCCTCGGCGGAGTACAGGGGGGCCGTGGTCACCCCGCCCGTGGTGCTTGTCGTCGATGTCCACCGAGGCGACCGGGGCCAACCACCCGAGCCTCACCACCTGGTCGAAGTCCGTTCGGCGGACGCCGAGGCGTACCGCGGCCTGGTCCGGGCCCAGCGGCACGTGCCGGTCGAGCAGGGCGGGCAGGTCCCGGCGGCGTGCGAGGACGGCCACTTGGTCCGGGTGGACGTCGGGGAACTCGACGCCGCCGAGGTAGACCAGCAGGCCGGCCTTCACGAGGCGGCCGACCGCCGAAGCGGTCACCCTCGGCCGGAGAATCGGGAGCGGCACCCCCAACGCCTCCGTCAGCCGGTCCGCCGCCACCCCGGCACCGATCGGGCCGCGCAGCGCCGCACGCACCACCTCGGGGTCGGCGGCCTCCACCACCGCCCGCGACCACAGGCCGGGGCCCGCGTCCGCCGGCGGGACCAGACCGCAGCCGGTAGCCCACCGCCACGCGGCCACCGGAACCCGCAACCGGCCCGCAGCCGCGTACTCGTCGTAGCTCTCACGCACCGAACGCCCCATGAATCGCACTCCGATCGCACATCAGACGGCCCGACGATCGGGCCGCGCCGGAAACATGCCGAAAGATCCCGTTTGTTATCAATAGACCCGATTCCGGGGCGAGTTGGGAGCACACCGCACAAGCCGCCTACGCGTATGCGAGGGCAAAATTCACCCCTGCGGGGGAGACCGGGGCCGGCCCCCGACACACGACAGCGCGGGCCGCCACCGGGTGGTGGCGGCCCGCGCCGGGTTCGTCAGAGGCGCCCTCTCAGCCGGCCGCAGCGGCCGGACCCTCCCCGAACCGCGGGACGTCGTCCACGGTCACGTCCATGCGCAGCCGCCGGAAGCGGAGCGGGTGGCGCCACACGCCGCCCCGGTCGATCGAGCGGTCGGCGCTGATCTCGGCCACCAGGTCGGGGCGGACCAGCCGCACGTCCAGGACGTCACCGGACCCCCACGTCCCTGCGAACGTGACGCCCTCCCACGGGTGTCCCGGGTCGGCGGCCGTCAGATGCTCCGCCACCAGGCGGGCCGCCTCCGTGCGCAGCGGCACGGTGCGGCCGACCGCGCGCAGCCTGCCGTCGTAGTCGTGGCGGCCCAGGACGAGGAGCTGCGGGCGGGTGAGGGTGCCGGTGGTGGCGCCGATGATCGCCTCGGTGGTGTCCCGGCGACGAACCTTGGTCCACGCCCCCCTGTGACCGGGCGTGTAGCGGCTGGTCAGGGGCTTGCAGAGGATGCCCTCTACGCCGGACACGTCCGTCCACGACTCCAGCCATTCCCGGGCCTTGGCCGCGTCCGTCGTCATCGGACACAGGGTCCACGGGGCTGTCAGGGCGTGCTCGGCGAACAGGGCCTCCAGGCGGGCGCGACGCTCCACATACGGCAGGTGCAGCAGCTCCTGCCCGTCGATCTGCAAGATGTCGGCGTACTCGCGTATGTGCAGAGGTGGGTACGGCTGAACGTGCAGAGCAAGTCGCCACTGATTCGTAGGCATTGCTGTGCGAGATGATGAGGTGGTGGATCTTCGCTACTTCAATCAGACCGGCTGGACCGCCATCTTCAGTGGCACCGAAACCGAGATCGGCCGCATGGTGCGGGTGGAGGCCTGGGACCCGGCAACAGGGACGGCCCTTGTTGTCGACCCCAAGCGAGGAGCCATGCGTCCCGTCACGGACTACGAGGACTTTTCCCATCTCGAGAAGGCCGACCAGGTTGTAGCCGCAGTGCCTGGTGGCGGCTGGCGGGCGCATTGGAAGGACGAGGGTCCCGGGAAGACCCCGCTGACGGAACAGGTGCTCGCGTGGCTGATCACCTCGCAGGGCCGGGCAACGGCCATCACGATGGACGCTCACGGGCATGTTGACGATGCCGACAGCGCCGACGTGTTCATCCCGCCGGGCGAGGAACTGGGGTAGGTCTGAGTCTTCAGGCGACTTCGGTCTCGCGCGCGATGGCTTTGAGGCGGTTCTTCAGCCGGTAGCTTGGGCCGTTGATAGCGACGACTTCGCAGTGGTGCAAGAGGCGGTCGAGGATGGCGGTGGCGAGGACTTCGTCGCCGAAGACCTGGCCCCATTCGCTGAAGGTCTTGTTCGAGGTCAGGATGATCGAGCCCTTTTCGTATCGCTTGGAGATCACCTGGAAGACCAGGTTCGCCTCCGCGCGTTCGAGGGGCTGGTAGCCGACTTCGTCGACCACGAGGACGCTCGGCCGCAGGTAGGTGCCGAGTTTGCTGGTCAGCCGGCCGGCGGCTTCCGCGGTCTTGAGGTTGCGGACCATGTCGTCGAGGCTGGTGAAGTAGATCGAGTAGCCGGCCCGGCAGGCCGCGACCGCGAGGGCGACCGCGATGTGGGTCTTGCCGACTCCGGGCGGCCCGAGCAGGGCCGCGTTCGCCTTGGCCTCGACGAACGAGAGCGTCGCGAGGTCCTTGATCTTGCGCGGGTCGAGTTCGGGCTGGAATGAGAAGTCGTACTCGTCGATCGTTTTGTGGTGCGGCAGCCGGGAGAGCCGCAGGCCTTGGCGGAAGCGGCGGTCGTCGCGGACCGCGAGCTCTTCGGAGAGCACCAGGTCGAGGAAGTCGAGGTAGCCCATCTTGGCCTCGTCGGCCCGCCGGGAGTACTCGTTGACGGCTTCGGCCAGGTGAGGCAGGCCGAGCTTGGCGGCCGTGCTGCGGATGCGGTTGCCGGTCAGCTCGCTCAAGGCATTTCCCTGTTTTCGGTGCGGGTGGTGAAGGGGCGGGTGCCGGTCAGTTCGTCATAGACCGATAGCGGTCGGCGGCCGACCTCGATGCGGGTGGCCGCGGCCCGGTTCAGCAGGGCTTGCAGCGAGCCGGGTTCCCCACCGCCGGGACGCTTGGGGCGGGGCTGGGAGGGGACGTCGCCGGTGGTGGTCCGCCGTCCCTTGCCGGTGGGCAGGCCGCTCCAATGCGTCTCGTCGACGACGCGGACTCCGCGGCCGACTGCCCGGGAGTGGATGGCCAGCAGCGTCCCGCCGCCATTGTCGGGGGTTGTCGAGTGCAGCATGACCTGCGACTTCGTGGCCCGGATCTCTACCAGCTGCCGGGGGCGGACCTTGCGGGCCGGCACGGAGTAGAGGTTGCCGCCGAAGGCGACCAGGCAGTCCTTGCCGACCGGCCGCAGGTGCCGTTCGGCCACCAGATAAGGGGTGGGCGGCAGCGGCCGGAGGGCCGCATGGTCGCGGGCCGCCCGCTCGCCGATGACGTCCCGGTGCGTCTGGTGGATCTGGGCCCGCCGGTGGGGCACCCAGGCGGTGAACGCGGCGTCCAACTCCTCGAGGGAGGAGAAGGCCCGGCCGGACAGGACATGGTCGCGGACGATCAGCACCTGGCGTTCGACGCGGCCTTTGCCGGTGGGCCGGTAGGCGGCCAGCACGTCGATGTCGAAGTCGTAGTGGCCGGCGAAGCCGACTGCCTCCGGATGCAGCGGAACGGCTTCACCTGGGGCGACATGGCGGCGGACGACGGTCTTGGTGCGGTCGTAGACGATCGTCATCGGTGCCCCGCCGAAGTGGGCGAACGCCCGGCGGTGGCAGTCGAAGAAGGTCTGGAGGTCCTGGCTGGTGGTGAAGCAGCAGAACGGGTCGCGGGAGTACGACAGGACCATGTGGAAGGAGTAGACCTTCTCGATGCCCATGTGAGCGAGGATCTTGCCCTCGTCGCCCCAGTCCACTTGAGCCTGGGCGCCCGGGATCACCTCGAACCGGCGGTGCATCCCCGCCAGCTCCCGCGGTGTGATGCCCAGTTCCCCGGCGATCCTCGGACGGGCTTCCTGAACGTAGAGCTTGACCCTCTGATAGTTGCCGGTGAACCCGTATTCCCTGGCCAGCCGCTCGTGGATCACCGCGGCCTTCATCAAGACCTCGGCCTTCAGCATCGCATCGATCAGGGGCGCCACCTCGTCGACCACCCGCTTGTGTGTGTGGCCGTTCGCCGATCGCCGCGGCGGCCCCGCCGGCCCATCAGCCGACAGATATTTACTGACCGTCCGCCAGTTCAGCCCGGTCTCCCTGGCGACCTCCGACACGCTCATCGCGCCGGACTCCACCAGACCGCGAAAACGCCGGAGCTCCAGCCACCGCTGCGGGTCCAGAACCACAGCCGCCCCTCTCTACCGCCTCGGACACAACAGGCAGCAGCGTGCCGGTCACCGACACCCGGCACAGCAGGAACTCTGTACGTTCAGCCGTACGTGACTCTGCACGTTCACATGTACGCCGACAGCAAGAGGTCTTCACGCTACCGTCGGCGAGGCCGACGCGAAGTGGCGCCGCGAGATCACACCCGACTCCGCGGCTGGCCCGGACACGCGGTGGTCAGTGCGGCGGCGGTCTCACCGGCGTGAGAGTCGTCCGGGCGGACTCTTCACTTGTTGATCCAGTTGAGGATCACGTCCCCCTCCGGGTTGATGAACCGCCCGGCCCTGGTCTGCGTCTGGGGCGGCGCACTCGCAACGTAGGTGGCTACGACTGCTCCGTTGCCATCAACGACGGTCAAGGCGGACGGAAGGGCTGACCCGCCAGTGAGGGTGAGCAAGGGAACATCGCCGTGGTAGGTCAGTGCCAGCGTGCCCTGGTCGCCTTCGCTGGCCTCGGTCGGACGAGTCCTAGCTACCGGCGAGTCCTACACTCGACCCGCACACCACAACGTCGGCATCAAACCCCGACGGACAAGCTGACAAGCGACATCGGGCATCAGCACACTGAGCACATGCGATACGAGGAGAAGGTGAAGCTCACCGCAACGAGAGCCCTGGTCCCCGTGGCCCTTCTTGTCGCCTCACCAGTGCTGTTGATTGCTGGTGGTCCGGTCCGTCGCCGATACCTCCGCTACGTCTACCGGGATGACGTCCCACCGATCCTGGACAAGCAGCGGGGCCGAATCAGTGTCCACTGGTTCGTGGTCACCAGCCCTCTTCTCGCATGGCTCTGCTGGCCCACAGAATCGCTCGCCCGACTCATCTCGCGGCGAGGTTAAGCGGCAAGCTCACCCGGCGTCCCCTTCGTGGTCCGGATGCAGCACGAATCTCCGGATCCCTTCCATGCCGGGGGCGTAGCCGTCGGAGGTGTCCACCAGCAGGTTCGGGGCGGTCAGGCTGATGGGGACGAACTGGTCGGGGTCGTAGATGCCGGCCTCCATGTCGGCGAGCAAGGTCTTGTCACCATGGGCGCCCCGGTGGCTGTCGGTGTGGGCGCGGTCGGTGATGCGTTTGGTGATTGTCGGGGCGGGGGTGGTGCACCGGATGATCCGTAGGTCGGCGAACTCGGTGAGCGGCTCCAGGCCGGGGCGCCAGAGGCGGTCTTGGAAGGCGGCTTCGGCGACGACGGTTGTGCCCGCCCGGAGGAGTACGGCGATCGTCGCGAAGAATGCTTCCAAGGGCGGGGATGTTGAGTGGGTCGTCGCCGTCGGCGTCGTGACCGGGGAAGTTCATGACCATGCCCTGTTTGATCTCGTCGCGCAGGATCGCGGGGCAGCCCAGGTGCTGGGCGAGCGCACGGGCGAGGGTGGTCTTGCCGGTCGCGGGCGGGCCGCTGACAACGGCCAGCGTCGGGCGGAGGTGCATGGGTGACTCCGAGTTCGTCGGGGCAGCTGGCGCGGGCCCTAGATTGCAGGTTGCCGTTTGCGGAGCCGGATGGCCATGAAGCCAGGCTGGTGGGTCAGTTTCTCGTGTTCGGCTGGGTGGTGGTGGGCCATCGAGGGAACTGGCTGGTGTTCGACGAGGCGGTCGAGGGTGAGTCCGGCGGCGGTGAATTCGTCGAGCCAGGCTTGGAGGGGCTGGTGCCAGTAGCGGTGGGTCATGCCGTTCGTCCAGATCTCTTCGATGGAGCCGCAGGTGAAGTAGCTGCCGCCGCTGGCGAGCCAGTCGGCTGTGGGGTGGCTGGTGGAGATGATGATCTGTCCGCCAGGCCGAAGGACGCGGGCGAGTTCGCGCAGGGTGCGAATCCGGTCGGGGAGGTAGTGCAGGACCAGGACGAGCAGGACGATGTCGAAGCTCGCATCGTCAGCCCAGGTGAGGGGCTGGGTGAGGTCGTGCTGGCGGACTTCTGCGTGCGGGCCGAGGCGCGCACTGGCGAGGCGGACCATGTCGGTGCTCTGGTCGATGCCCACGACCCGGGCCCCGCGGGCGGCGAGCTCGGACAGGTACAGGCCAGGTCCGCAGCCGGCGTCCAGGATGTCGCGGCCGTTCACGTCGCCGAGGAGGCCCAGGACGGTGGGGCGGTCGTAGTGGGCGTTGTAGGCGCTGACGGCGGCCTCGCGGGCGAAGGTCTCGGCGAAGCCGTCGTACGGCGCGTCACCGGGCCGCATGCGTCACTTCCGATCGCAGGGCGAAGGCGCCGGTGTGCTGCCCGGCGGAGGCGGTCGGCGCGAGGGGGAACAGGCAGTTGAGGAGGCCGCGGTCCGGGGAGCGGCGGTCGGTGAACGTGGCGTGCAGTGAGCGGACCGCGTGTTCGTAGACGTGGAGTGGGACGCTTCGGCCGTGGGCGATGAGGGCGTCGAGGCACTGGTCGAAGCGCCGGAACCACTCCCGGTACTCCTCGGCGCAGCCGGTGGCGGCCGGCCAGCGGTCGTAGAGGAGGGCACGTGCCCGGGTGAACGGGGTGGGAGCGCACTGGTAGGCGCTGTGGACCGCGCCGGGGCGGGGGACCTGGTGGTAGAGGCTGGTGATGGTGTCCAGGCGGGCGAAGCGGTGCCCGGCGGCGTGGAGGGCGAGGAGGAAGTCCCAGTCCTCGCAGTGGTGCAGCATCTCGTCGAAGCGGACCGGGCCGCCGGCCGGGTTGCGGGTGACGACGGCGCCGGTGTGGATGGTGTTGGCGACGGAGAGGAAGGCAGGGTCGAACGCGTAGTCCTTGCATGGCAGGTGGCCCCGGGCGCGCGGCAGGTCTTCGATCCAGGTGGGGCTGACGAGTGCCTGGCCGTAGACGGTGTCGGCCCGGCGCGAGCGTAGGGCGTCGGCCGCGGCCTGAAGGTGGTGGGGCAGGAAGACGTCGTCGTCGAGGAGGGCGATGTAGTCGCCCTGCGCTGCGGCGATGGCGCGATTGCGGGCGTGGGAGACGCCGTGCGGGGTGTCGGATTCGAGGAGCGTGACGGGCATCTCGTGCTGCCACCGGGCGATGACCGGCTCGACGGCGTGGCCGCCGTCGCGGACGACGATGACCTCGAAGTGGCGTAGGTCTGGCGGGCGACGCTGCGCAGGGCACGGTGGAGCGGCCCGGGGCCGTCGCCGACGGGAAGTTCCGCGGCTTCGTGGGCAGGTACGCGAGCCAGGAGGCAGACGTGCGCATCGAGCTGATGGCGGAAATTGCCGGCGGGCAGCTCATCGTGGTGAATAGGTGGACGAAAGATCGCGGCGAGGAGACCTGACCCCGACCGTGAAGCGTCGAGAACCCCGCGCGAAGCAATACCCGGGAAGCTAACGGGGCCGGGGACACCCACCGCGCCCTGACCGATGACGTGGTCAGGCCACCGTGACGCGCAGGACATACGGCTCCCCCGCGCTGACCGCCTCCGCCTGTTCGCGCAGGTCCGCATCCGTGAAACCGAGCAGCGCCTCGTCGGCTGCCCGCCGCAGCAGCGGAAGAATCTCGGCGACGGACCGGCCGCGACGCCCTTCGGCTAGGCCGTTTCTTAGGGATCACCTCGCGGTCCAGATGTGGATGGCCGCGAGGTGCAGGGCCGCCCGGTAGATCGTTGCCGTCTTGTCGTAGCGGGTGGCCAGTCCCCGCCACTGCTTGAGCTTGTTGATGCACCGCTCGACGGTGTTCCGCTGCTTGTAGGTGGTCTTGTCGAAGGCGGGAGGCCGCCCGCCCTTGCTGCCGAGGCGTTTGCGGTTGGCGATCTGGTCGGCTGGCTGCGGGATCACCGCCCGGATCCTGCGCTTGCGCAGGTGCTCACGGATCGCGCGGGACGAGTAGGCCTTGTCGGCCAGCACGACCGCGGGCCTGGTCCTGGGCCTGCCCTTGGGCCTGGCCACGCGGATGGCGGCCATGACCTGGGTGAACGCGGGTGCGTCACCAGCCTGGCCGGGTGTGACGGCGAAGGCCAGCGGCCGGCAATGACCGTCGGCGGCAAGGTGGATCTTCGTGGTCAGCCCACCGCGGGACCGTCCGAGGGCATGGTCGTGCGGCTCGCCGGCCGGGGCCCCTTTTGACGGGCCCCGGCAGCGTGCTGATGGGCACGGACGATCGTGGAGTCGACGGCGACGACCCAGTCCAGGTCGCCTTCGGCGTCCGCCTGGGCGAGCAGGGCGGCGAAGACGCGGTCCCACGTGCCGTCGATCGCCCACGTCCGCAACCTGCTGTAGGCGCCCTTCCATGAGCCGAACCGCTCGGGCAGGTCCATCCACGGCGTGCCCGTGCGGTACTTGAAGGCGATCGCATCGATCACCTGCCGGTGATCACGCCAACGCCCACCCCGCTTCGGTGTCCGGTCCGGCAGCAACGGCTCAATGCGGGCCCACTGGGCGTCAGTCAACGACACACATCAACCAACGATCAGATGATCCGAGAGAAACGGCCTAGCTCGGCGAAGGCCCGCTGATAGGGGGCTTCGTACGTGCTCGCGCTGTCGGCCAGCAACCGGTCAAGGTGCTGCCTGCCGACACTGATCTCACCCATGGACTGCTCCTCACGTCCTCAGCGGTCCTGGTCCGGACCCTCGCCTTTGACGCTATGAGGCGGGTGTGACATCAGCCCACGCCCGGGCGTGCGCGTTCTGGCTGATGAGGTCCGGGAGGAGCTCAGGGTGGGCGGCGACATCAGCCCCTTGGTACCGAGGAGGGCCCTGCCAGTCGGACGGGGCGGACGAGCCTCGCTGGGGAGGGCCTTCTTCTACGGGCTGGCGGGGACCACCAGTGTGACGAGGACGGCCTTGGTCACCGGTTCCGAGCCAGCCGCGCGAACAGGGTCTGCCCGTGGGGCCAGCCGTTCAGGGATGAGTGGGCGGTGTCGCAGTGGTCACCGGGCCTCCGCCGTTGGGCTTGGGGTTGACGTAAGCCGAACCCCCTTCACTGCCTAAACGTCAAACGCGCCGCTTTCTACTCCTTGGAGGCCAAGGCAGGCGCCTCACGAGGTCACGGATATTCGCCTTGAGGTGTGACCCTGGCGGTCGGCTCCTACTCAGGCTACGGCGGGTAGCTCAGTGCGGGTGCGTTGGATGAGATCGGCGACCTCGGGGTGCCCTTTCCAGGGTCCGAGGGCGCGTGTGACGTCATGGAGATAGTTGTGCGCACGGCTGGAGTGGACGTTGCTGAGGATGCTCAGCGAGGTGTTCGCCGCGGCCAGGCCCGGTTCGAGCTCGCGGTTTTGGAGGTGGCTGGTGGCCAGAACGGCCATGCGGATGCCGGTGGCGCGGGTGAAGCGGTCGGCTGGCATGGGCTCGGCCAGCTCGTTCCAGGTGAAGGCGCCCCTGGGATCGGTGAGGTCGCGGTGTACTTCGGTCGCGTCGGCGGCGAGCCGTGCGTAGGTCATGTACGCGAGGTGTTTCGGGTCGTGGCTCCCCGGGCGGATCGCGTCGAGCAGTTCTTCGGTGCGGCCGAGCGCGGCTTGGGCTGCTTTGGCGTTTCCGGTGCGCCCGTGGGCTCGAGCCTCGGCAAGTTTCGCGAAGGCCAGCACTCGTGGTGCGGCATGTCCGAGACCGCGCTCGTAGGCGCCTTCGGCCATGTCGGCGGCTTGTTCGGGGTAGCCGCGCAGGAAGGCTTGGAGGGCCATGGTGGCCAGGACGTAGCAGCCGCTCTCTACGTTTCCTGCGGCGCGTGCCAGGCGCAGGGCTTGGACGAAGTGGCGTTGAGCGACGTCGTGGTGGCCGGTGTCGACCGCTGACCAGCCCACGACCCGGGAGAGTTCGGCTGTTGCCGCGAAGAGTTCGCGGCCGATGGTTTCGGTGTAGGTGCCGGTCAGCAGTGGCGCGGCGTTCAGGCGCAGGCATTCGGTGACGGAGCTGGCCTTCCAGTTCCCGCCGCCGAAGCGGGAGTCCCACAGTCGGGCTTCGTCGGCGGCTTTCCATAGTTCGTCGAGGTCGCTGCGGCCGACCTGTCGGCCGCCTTGGTGCGCGGTCGGGGGGTCGGTGGGCTTGGCCAGCCATCGGGTGACGGGGGTGGCGAAGGCGGCGATGGCGAAGCCGTTGCTGATGAGCTGGCGGCGGGAGCGGTCCACGGTTCTCCAGTAGGTGGCGGCGACACGGATGGCATCGACGGGGTCGCGGGCGAAATCCAACCCCATGTCAGGGTTTCCGCCGGACCTGCTGAACATGCCGATTTCGTCCACACTTACCGCTCTGCCGAGGCGTTCGCCCAGTGCAGCGGCCAGGAACTCGGGGGCGCGGCCGCGCGGGATCATCCCCAGATTCACCCATCTGGCGACACTCGTGTGCTCGTAACGCAGTAGCACACCCGCTGCAGCCCCGAGCCTGTTGATCTGCGCGGCCAGAGATTTGTGGCTCGCGCTGGCCTGCTTGATGAGCCGGGCCAGATCCTCGTTGGGATTGCCCTGGCGTTCCTTCTTGGGCGACATCGAGCCCCCTCATGCCGGCCGGTGGCCCGCGACGTGGGTGCCGCGGGCGCGGGATCTGAGCCTAGGACGCGGCGGTGACTCGTGGAACGGGATGTGCGTTGTTCGCCCCCCTGGTTCGCCTCCCGCGCGGATCGGTTTCGGCGGTTGTCTGGAGTCAGGCGGTGGCTCGCCAATGGCCCGCACCACGGAGCTGCGGGGGTTCGCCGTCCCTTCCCGGTCCACGACCAAGGTGGGTGTCAGATGTACAAAGTTCTCGTCACCGGCGGTGCCGGCTTCATCGGTTCGCATTTCGTCCGGCGGATTCTGCGTCGGGACGACGTCTCCCGGGTGACCGTGCTGGACGCACTCACCTACGCGGGCCACCCCGAGAACCTGGGGGAGGCCTTCCTCGACCCGAGGCTGTCGTTCGTCCACGGCAACATCCTCGACGGCCCGCTGGTGGATGCGCTCATGGCCCGGCACACGGCCGTCGTCCACTTCGCCGCCGAATCCCACGTCGACCGTTCCCTCGTCATGGCCGACAACTTCCTCGCGACGAACGTCCTGGGGACCCAGACCCTCGCCGCCTGCGCCGGCCGCCACAGGATCGAGCAGTTCGTGCACGTCTCGACGGACGAGGTGTACGGATCGCTCACCGAGGGCTCGGCGAGCGAGGACGACCCGGTACGGCCCGGTGTCCCGTACGCGGCCTCGAAAGCCGCCAGCGATCTGGTGGCGCTGAGTCACTTCCAGACCTACGGCCTGCCGGTCTGCGTGACGCGCAGCTCGAACAACTACGGCCCCCACCAGTTCCCCGAGAAGGTCATTCCTTTCTTCACGACCCGGCTCCTGCGCGGCGAAAAAGTGACCCTGCACGGCCAGGGGCAGCACGTGCGGAACTGGCTGCACGTAGAGGACAACTGCGCCGGCGTCGAACTCGTCATGTGTGACGGGAAGCCCGGGGAGATGCCGGCTGGCATGCCCCTTGACCGTTTATCCCCGGCCCCAGGCACGCAAACCGGGAACCACCGCATTCGGCCCACAGGGAAGGGCGCTCACTGCCATCCGCCCCAAGAATCACTCCCATACAGGCTCGTGTACGGGGTATGCCTGTTCCCGAAGACAACGCCCACATGGAGCGGAAGGGTGTGCGCGTGCTGCTGTCTCGAAGCAGGGCACGGATGAAGCAGAAGGCCGACCGGATGGCCGAGGACACCGTCGTGTACCTCGATCGGCGTCTGCCTGTGCTCGATGTCGGCAAGTCGTTGCTGCGCAAGGCGTTCCCCGACCATTGGTCGTTCCTCTTGGGCGAGCTGGCCCTGTACAGCTTCGTGATTCTCCTCCTGACAGGGGTCTACCTGACCCTGTTCTTCCAGCCGAGCATGACCGAGGTGGTGTACCAAGGGCCGTACGCGCCACTGCGGGGCATCCGGGTGAGTGAGGCGTTCGCCTCCACGCTTCACATCAGCTTCGACGTACGCGCGGGGCTCTTGATCCGTCAGGTCCATCACTGGGCCGCCCTGCTGATGGCCTCCGCCATCGGGGTACACATGTTGCGCATCTTCTTCACAGGCGCGTTCCGTCGCCCTCGCGAGGCCAACTGGGTGATCGGAATGACCCTGCTGGTGTTGACGATGCTGGAGGGGTTCGCCGGGTACTCTCTGCCCGACGACCTGCTGTCGGGCACGGGGCTGCGAACCGCGCAGGGCTTCGTCCTGTCCATTCCCGTCGTCGGCACTTACCTGAGCATGTTTCTCTTCGGCGGGGAGTTCCCCGGGCACGACATCATCCCGCGTCTGTACGCCGGTCACATCCTGCTCCTGCCCGGGGCGCTGCTTGCCGGTGTGGTCCTGCATCTGACCCTGGTCTTCTATCTCAAGCACACGCAATGGGCGGGGCCGGGCCGCGGCAATCGGAACGTCGTGGGCAATCCGCTGTTCCCGCAGTTCACCGTCCGCTCCCTCGGCCTCATGGCCATGGTCTTCGGCGTTCTGGCGCTGATCGGGGCCATCGCACAGATCAACCCCGTATGGGCTTACGGGCCCTACCGGCCGGACCACGTATCCACAGGCGCCCAGCCCGACTGGTACCTCGGCTTCATCGAGGGGGCGATGCGTCTCCTGCCGGGCTTCGAAACCCGGTTGTGGGGTCATACGATCTCTTGGAATCCTTTCTTGCCGGCCGTCGTCTTCCCCTTCGTCTTCTTCCTCGCCCTCTACCTGTACCCGTTCGCGGAGCGGTGGATCACCGCCGACAAGGGCGAGAAGCACCTGTGCGACCGGCCCCGCGACAAGCCCGTGCGTACCGCCCTGGGCGTCACCGGCATCACCTTCTACGGAGTGCTGCTGATGGCCGGGGGCCAGGACGTGCTAGCCCGGGTCTTCGACGTTTCTCTCAACGGGCTCACCTGGGCTCTGCGGGCGGCCGCCGTCGCAGCCCCTTCGATCGCGTTCTGGCTCACCCGGCGTGCGTGCCTGGCCCTGCAGAACCACGACAGGGAACGGCTGCTGGAAGGCGACGAGAGCGGGCACATCACACAGTCCGTGGAGGGCACCTACCGGGAGGACCACTATCCCGTCGCCGACACCGAGCGGTACACGTTGATGTGCCGTGATCTGTCTCGGCCGCTGCCGCCGCCGGCTGATGGGGCGCCGGCCGGGCGGCGTGACAGAGTCAAGCTCAGGCTGAGCAAATGGTTCTGCCTCGACCGGGTGCCGTTTCCGGGCGAGGACGAAAGTGCCGCGTCAGGGGGGAGAAGGCCGCGGGAAGACCAACTGCGCTCCTGATCGCCTCAGTTCCTGATTCGGCGCAGAACCGCGTAGCCGGCTCCCGCCAGCCCTGCGGCCGCAAGGGCCTGGCCGACGTAGTGGCGGCTTGCCCACAGCTGGAGACTGAAGGCGTGCGCCTGCTCGTCGAACACGCCGTGCGTCCCGTGGTCCCGCCTCTCGTCCGCCGGTTCCCAGAGGTTGCCCCCTCCCTGCGGCGGAGGCATGGAATCCGTCTGCTGTGAACCGAACCCCGTGCGCGCGAGGTAGCGGTCCAGCAGGCCCGGAACCACGGCGTTCGCCAACAGAGTGACGACCGTAGAGGAACCGACCCAGTACTCCCGCCGCTGCGGGCGGTCGGCGGCACGTACTACCGCTTGAGCCGCGACTTCTGGTTGGTAGATCGGCGGCACGGGCTGAGCGTGCTGGGACAGGTGGCTGCGCAGCCAGCTGAACTGGGGGGTGTTCAACGCCGGCATCTGCACCATGGTGATGTGCACCGCCGACTTCTCGTGCAGCAATTCACAGCGCACCGATTCGGTGAAGCCCTGGATGGCGTGCTTGGCACCGCAGTAGGCGCTTTGAAGCGGAATGCCGCGGTAGGCAAGGGCAGAGCCCACCTGTACGACGGTGCCCCGGTCACGCGGCAGCATCCGGCTCAGGGCGGCCCGGGTGCCGTTGACGTAGCCCAGGTACGTCGAGCGCGTCGCTTGGGAGAACTCCTCCGGCGACACGTCCATGAACGAGCCGAAGACCGAGGTGAAGGCGTTGTTCACCCACACGTCGATGGGGCCCAGTTCCTCCTCCACGCGGTGGGCCGCCTCTTGCACCTGGTCCGGTTCCGCCATGTCGGTGAGGATGGGCAGCGCCTGCCCGCCCGCTTCACGTACCTCGTCCGCGGCGCCCTCCAGACCCGACCTCCCTCGGGCGAGGAGCGCCACCCGGGCGCCGCGGGCGCCGAACATGACGGCTGTCGCCCGTCCCACACCGGCGCTGGCCCCTGTCACCACGACCGTCTGCCGCATACCGTTGAACGTCATCCTCGCTCCTCGTTCCTCAGGCGATCGCTCATGTCCTTCGGTCCGTGTACTGGAACACGAACCCCCAAATCCCTGGGGCAAGCGCTCCGGCGCCGATGAGGAAGAGCCAGAGACCGTACACCGCGCCCAGTCCCAGCAACGCCGTCCCGAACGCGGCGAGCACGGGATAGGCACTGCGCGGGGGGAAGAAGGCGACGAGCCCTGCGGTGTGGCGAACCTCCGCCTCCTTTTCCTCCTGCGGGAAAGACCCCGATTTGTGATGCTGTCGCCAGAAGAAGAACGACACCAGCGCCGACATCAGACACGCGATCACGAGCGCGGCAGTTCCGGCCGGTTCGGTGGAAAACCACCAATAGGTCGCGGCGCACATCGCGAAGAAGAGACTGATTCCGCCGAAGAGAAAGGTCTCATCCTTCATGCTCCGCCCTCCTTCGTGCCGTTCGTTGCGGTAGCTGCTTGTCCTTCACCGCTGTCGCGCCCCCTCGCTGCCGCCGCCACCTGTCGGCGAGTGGGGGTGCGCCTTCTCGGCGTATTCGGGGTGATGCAGGTCGAACGCAGGTGACTCGGAACGCACTCGCGGAAGAGTTACGAAGTTGTGCCGCGGAGGCGGGCACGAAGTCGCCCACTCCAATGAGCGCCCGAAGCCCCACGGGTCGTCCACCGTGACCTTCTCTCCGTAGCGGGCGGTCTTCCAGACGTTGTAGAAGAACGGCAGTGTGGAAGCACCCAAGAGGAAGGAGCCGATTGAGGAGATGGTATTCAGGGTGGTGAAACCGTCTGCGGCCAGGTAGTCGGCGTATCGCCGGGGCATCCCTTGCACGCCGAGCCAGTGTTGAACCAGGAAGGTGAGGTGGAAACCCGTGAACAGCGTCCAGAAATGGATCTTCCCGAGGCGCTCGTCGAGCATGTGGCCGGTAAATTTCGGCCACCAGAAATAGAAGCCGGAGAACATCGCGAAGACGACAGTCCCGAACAGCACGTAGTGCATGTGCCCGACAACGAAATAGGAGTCCGTTGTGTGGAAGTCCATCGGCGGCGAAGCGAGAATGACACCCGTGAGACCGCCGAATAGGAACGTGACGAGGAACCCCAACGCCCACAGCATCGGCGTTTCGAATGAGAGTGACCCGTGCCACATGGTGCCGATCCAGTTGAAAAACTTCACCCCTGTGGGGACGGCGATCAGGAACGACGCGAGGGAGAAGAACGGCAACAGCACGGCGCCGGTGGCGAACATGTGATGCGCCCAGACGATGGCCGACAATCCCGTGATGGCGATGGTGGCCCCGATAAGCCCGAAATATCCGAAAATCGGTTTCCGGCTGAACACCGGAATCACCTCGGTAATGATGCCGAAGAACGGCAGGGCCACGATGTAGACCTCGGGATGACCGAAGAACCAGAAGAGGTGCTGCCACAGCAGCGATCCTCCGTTGGCAGCATCGAAAACGTGGGCCCCGAACTTTCGGTCGGCCATGAGTGCCAGCAGGGCCGCTGTGAGCACCGGGAAGGCGAGCAGCACCAAGATTGAGGTGAACAGCACGTTCCAGGTGAAGATCGGCATCCGGAAAATGGTCATACCGGGAGCCCGCAGACAGACGATGGTCGCGATGAAGTTCACCGCACTCAAGATCGTGCTCAGTCCGGATACGACCAGCCCCATGACCCATAGGTCGCCGCCATGGCCGGGACTGTAACTCTGCCCGTTGAGCGGCGCGTAGGCGAACCATCCGAACGGCGCCGCCCCCGTACTGGTCAGGAAACCGGACACCACCATCAGGCCGCCCAGCAAGTACACCCAGTAGGTGTAAGCGTTCAATCGCGGGAACGCCACGTCCGGGGCGCCGATCTGCAGCGGCATGACGGCGTTCGCGAACCCGACGAACGCGGGCGTGGCGAAAAGCAGCATCATGACGGTGCCGTGAACGGTGAACAGCTGATTGTATTGATATCGGGAAACGATCTGGAGACCCGGCCGGGCCAGCTCTGCGCGCATCACCATGGCCAGCACCCCGGCCAAGAGGAAAAAGCCGAACGCGGTGATCAGGTACATGTGGGCGATGACCTTGTGATCCGTGGTCGTCACCCATCGCACCAACACCTGCCCTGAGGTCACACCCTTGCGTACCTTCTCGGGCGATTCCGCGCCCTCGTCGACCGCCGTCATACGCGTCTCTTCCTGTTGAAACTGGACACGGTCGCGACTGCGCCACGAACGGCGAAACGGCAGCCCGCAGTGGTGCGCTCCCAACCACGTCGTGTAACCGTCTTCTCTCTCTGCGAAACCCTCTCACCACCCGCACCCGAAAAGAACACACGGGAGGAGGCTGTCATGACGGTGCACAGTCATCACAGTGTTGCGCAGGTCAGTGGCGTTAAGAGCCTGCGCAGGAGTCAGCACGGTGATTCTCCGCCTGCTGATGCTGCTCGTGGCCCTGGTGCTGTGCCTGGCGCGCCGATGGCCCAACAGAACGGCCCCGAAGACGCGCAGACAACGAGCTCATCGGCGGCACGATCGTGTTCCGTTTCCGGCCGGTGTCCGAAGGGACATAGTGGCCGGGCGCACGCCCTTGTCCGCGGCCGCCTCACGTCCCCACGGCGGGGCGGAGATGGGCTCCGACGTACTCATCCTGCTCTGCGGGATGTGGCTGGTCGCCTCCCCAATCGTCATGGGATTACAGACGACGGCCGTGGGGTGAGAGCAATCGGATCTACGACGTGGCCCTCGGCGCCGCTCTCGTCGTGCCGGCGGCTGGCAGGCATGGCAGTGCCGCGGGCCGCCAAGCGCTGGAAAGCCCGGCGAAACCACGGGTGCACCGTCTCGGCCTGTTGAACCTGAGTCGGCCGCTCCCTGCCCGCAACCCTCAGCCCAGTGGCCGCGCCGTCGTGGTGAGCCAGACGGCCCAGGACCTTCGCGGACACCATCGTCGCCGCAGCGGTAACGGTCACTACAGCCCCCAGTGCAACGACGCCCAGCAGTACGGGCCACTGGCGTAGCTCATCGGTCGGCAGACCCTGTTCTGCGGCGAGGGTTCGACGAACGGACCCCGACACACGGCGCGGCCCCCCGCGTACGAAGGCATTTCAGGGCCGTAGTCGGCGAGCATCAGGAATAGGAACCATCCCCAGATCACCAAAGCCAGAAGCATCCACGCCAGCGACCAAGCCTCGATCCGGCGCGCGTCCTGACCGGCCTTCCTCGAATTCGCGGGTGCGGCTTCTGCAGAACCGGTTACTTCTTGAGCCGTTTCATCGGCTGCCCTTCGTTTCCCCCGATCTCTACGAACAACGACCACTTGCTCACATTTCGGCTGCGCCCCGGACCCGGAGCACCACCGGGCCATTGCCACGCCTGCCTGTCACGGCCACGGCCGGGGAGCCGCTTTGGTCACGGAAGGTCAGTGCGTCCCAGCCATGCTGGTTTCACCGGCACTCCGTCCTCGTCGCGCTCTACCGCCAGTTCGAGCGGTACGGGAGCCGGTGTCAAAGGCGCCGTCGCCGGGGTCGTGGCCGAGGCTTCCTCAGCAGCGGCCGGCTCATCCTTGACCTGTTGCGCTGCTGCAGGGCGGTCTGTGTCGTCCAGGAGTTCGATAGCGGAGAAGCGGGTGGCGTGGGATTGCCACACGCCGTCGATAATCAGCAGAAATCCGTCGCCGTCGCGGAAGAGGCGCCGGCGCTTGGGGCTCCAGGGGTGCTCCGGCGTATAGTCGCGCGCCCTCCTCTCCAGCTCCGCCAGAGCCGTCTGACGCTCACCTTCGACGTGCGCCATCACGTACACCTCGGTGCGTCTACGCTCCGTTGTCGCCAGGATCAGTCCCCACGTCGTCATGGCCGCCTCCTTCCGCCCGGGGCTCAGAACTTCGCTTATCCGTAAGCGCCGAGGGCGCGGTTCTCAGCGTTCTGTCGTGCTGGTGGCCGGCGCGGACGTCCAAGGCGCGGGGTTGCCCGACACTGGCGGCCAGGCATATTCGTCCGGTGGCACACTCCATGTGGGCGCGGGCTCGGGCGCGAAGGGGCCTGTCCGATTCGCCATGAGGAGCATCATGGTCCCTGCGAAGAGGAGGGAGACGATGATCAAAGTGAGGCCGATGGGATTGCGCGGGTTGTAGTAGTACCTCTGGGTGCCCCATTGGCTTCGTCTGAACACCGGCTCACGGTCGTGGTCCACTTGCTCTTCCCCGTTTCACGTCTGAGTCTTGCCCTGCTCACGGCTTGAAGGCCCGCTCCCCAGGGCGGGCGCCCCGACAGCTCGTGGATAGCTATCCGGCGATTTCGATCTTGCCGTTGGGCGTGCTCGTCTCGGGTTTGGCGGTGGTGAGGTTGCCCAGGAGCCCGGCGAGGTCGACGCCGGTGGTGGAGGAGAGGAGTTCCATGCCCTGGGCGACGTTGTCGGTGACCGTGCGGGAGAGTTTGCTCGCGCCGTCGGTGGAGATGACGGTCATCTTGTCGATGGCGGAAAGTGGTTCGGCGGCCTTGGCGACGACCTGCGGGAGGACCTCGACCAGCATCTGGATCTTCGCGGCGTCGCCGTAGCTTTCGAAGGCTTCGGCTTTCTTCTGCATGGCCTCGGCCTCGGCTGATCCCTTGGCCAAGATGGCGGAGGCTTCGGCGGTGCCCTCCAGGCGTACGGCGTCGGCGATGGCGGCGCGGCGGGCGAGTTCGGCCTCGCCTCGCTTGGCGCCCTCGATGGCCTCGGCCTCGGCAAGCGCGGAGCGGCGCTGCTTCTCACCCTCACCGGTCAGCCGGGCGCGCTCGGCCTCGGCCTGGGCGGCGGCGATGGCCGCCAGGCGCTCGGCTTCGGCCTGCTTGACGCGGGCGACGCGAAGGGCTTCGGCTTCCTGTTCGGCTTGGTAGCGGCGGGCGTCGGCGGGCTTGCGGACCTGGGTGTCGAGCTGGCGGTCGGTCAGGGCCGCTTGGCGTTCGGCGACCTTCTCTTGCTCGGTGAGGATCTGCTGCTGCCGGTCGGCATCCGCCAGCGGGCCGGCGGCGTTGGCCTGGGCGGTGGCCGCGTCGGTCTCCGCCTTGATCTCCGCCTGGCGCAGGTACAGGGTGCGCTGGGCGACGGCGATCTCCTCCTCCGCCTTGAGGCGGGCCTGTTCGGCGGCTTGGCGGGAGTTGGCCTCGGCGATGTCGGCTTCCTGCTTGGCGCGTGCGGCTTCGGGCCGGCCGAGGTCTTCGAGGTAGGAGCCTTCGGTGGTGATGTCCTGGATCTGGAAGGCGTCCAGCACCAGGCCTTGGCCGGACAGGCTGGCCTCGGCCTCCTCGGCGACCTGTCCGGCGAACGCGGCGCGGTCGCGGATGATGTCCTCGACCGACATGCGGCCCACGATCGCGCGCAGGGCTCCGGAGAGCACTTCCTGGGTGAATCCGACGATGCCGTCCTGCTGCTGGAGGAAGCGCTGGGCGGCGGCGCGGATGGCGTCTTCGTTGCCGCCGACCTTGACGATCGCGACGCCTTCGAGGTTGGCCTTGATTCCGCGTAGCGTGACGGCGCCCCGGACGGCGATCGGGATGTGGCGGCTGGAGAGGTCGAGGGAGTAGCGCTGCTGCACGAACGGGACGACGAAGACGCCGCCGCCGACGACGACCTTTTGGCCGCTGTTGTCGGTGGATATCTGCCCGGTGTCGGGGTCGGTGGACTTCTTTCCCCGGCGGCCGGTGATGATGAATGCCTCGCTGGGGCCTGCGACCTTGTAGCGGGTGACGACGACCAGGGCGAGCAGGACGAGGAGTACGAGCACTCCCACGACCGCGATGACGACTGAACTCATGGTTGATCCCCCCTGCCCGCTCTCGGTCGAGGGGACAGATCGGTGGTGGATGAGAGAGTGAAACAGCTGGTCAGTGCTCGACGGCGCGGACGCTGACCGAGGAGGACGACGGCGTCGCCGTCACCCAGATCTCCGCGCCCCGGGCCAGTGGCCTCTCGGCGGTTGCCGCGTACTTGGCCGGTTGGCCACCATGGCGCAGCAGGACCTCGCCGTAGCCGCCCGCCGGGATGGCGGTGAGCACGATCCCGGCGGAGCCGAGGAGTTCGGCGGCGCGCGGGGCGGCCCCGCTGCCGGCGCGGGCGAGGGCGCGGCTGAACCGGTACGTCAGCCAGCCGGCCCCCGCACCGGCCACGGCTCCCGCGGCGGCTGCCGCTCCCGGCCCGAAGCCTGTGGCCCCGAGCACGATCGCCCCTGTGAAACCGAGCATCGAAGTGAAGCCCGCGACCACCGGCAGCGACAGCCATCCGTCGAACAGTCCGTCCAGGGCGCCGTCGAAGATCCCCTCCAGCACCCCGTCGAACACCAGCGAACAGGCCAGCAGGGCGATTCCCCCGATGCCGAGACCCAGAAATAAGCCCATGAGCACCTCCCTGCTTGGCACGCGTTCGCGCCGGACAACGGCATCGTGCCGGAGCGGGCGGTTGCCGCACATTGCCTACCTTCGGCAATCTTCACGGGGCTTTAGCGCAGAACCGGCAACCCGGCCGGCCGCCAACGCGCGCACACGACGCCGTCGCCTGGACTGGCAGAGGCGGTGTCGGTTGTGGCCC
Organism: Streptomyces sp. NBC_00667; assembly: GCF_036226825.1. NCBI lineage: Bacteria > Bacillati > Actinomycetota > Actinomycetes > Kitasatosporales > Streptomycetaceae > Streptomyces > Streptomyces sp. NBC_00667. The sequence goes on along the minus strand of NZ_CP109022.1, from coordinate 7,067,955 downwards.
AACCAGCGTCCCGAGTGGCTCCTGACTCCGGGATTCGTCCTGCCAGCCTGCCCTTCGCATACCGCAGACCGCGGCGGCGCTGAAGCTACGGCTCGTGACAGAGTCCGAAGTCTTCCTGTGGTGACAGACCATGCGGGGCGTCGCACCTCACGTGCCGGGTGCTCCTCAGCGGCGCTGCGAACCGCGGGCTAGGCATTCTGGGGGCGCCGGACGTCGGGCGAGTTGAGCGGCTCGGATAAGGCAGACGATGGTTGCCGCACCGAAAGCGGCCCCTGCCGCCGTGCATCCGGTCAAGACAGCGGCGGGCGCGTGCAGCAAGCGGGGAAGAGTGTTGAGGGGCGCGGCGGCGTACAAGCAGAACATGGCCCAGGCGTACGGGATGGCGGCGGAGCGGACGGGCAGGCCCGGCGGGGCCCAGCCGGCGAGAATGGCCACGGGGAAGGGAAGGATGAGGAGGGTGGCCGCCACAAGGGCGGTGGCCTGGTAGACCAGGTTCAGATCCATCGATACCTCTCTGCTGCGCCCGGCAGACAGTGCAGCGCTCTCGCTGAGGCGCAGGACTGACTCGAGTGGCAATGAACTGTGGTCCACTGCTCGGCCGGTTTCCCATCCTGCTCTCGGTCGCGGTCGGCCTCTGCACTTTGAACCGCGTGTCCCCTGGCCGGACGGCGTGGCGGGGAGGGTACCGGGCTCCGCAGCAACATGGTGTCGGGGCGCGATCTACCGGTCGTGTGTCCGGCCAGGTGCCGTCGCACGCAGACCGTACGTCCTCAAAGAGGCGAGCTCGATGCTTGCGGGGTGGGGCGTGCCGACGGCACGGCGATTTCCTCCTTGGGGTTTCGCCGTCCGCACCGGTGGTCGAGGCCGTATGGGCGGCAGGGCAGCTGCGGCCGCCTCGGCATCGGAACTGGCCCCGGACGGCCCGTGCTGATGGGGGTCAACGGCTTGGACCTGGGCACACCGGCCAGACCACACGACTGCGTTACGCCTAAGACCGGGGACCGGTGCGGCCATGCTGTCCACCAGCGGTCCGCTAATGGCGTCGGGCGGTGGAACCCAGCATGGCCAGACCGGTGATGAGGAGGGAAAGACCGATGACCACCAGGGGGGAGCCGGGGCCGGGAAGGACGAATAGAGCGGCGCCTGCCAAGGCGGTGGGCGCGCCCACCACTACCAGGCCTACGGCCAGACGGGACTCCGTGAGATTGCGGCGCGTCCAGGCCCTGACTCGCTTGTCCACTGGTCAGCTCACTCGGGTGGGGGTACGGCCTACGGCGCGTTCGGCGCGGATGAAGAAGACGGCAGAAGCCGCGAGGGAGACGAACCCGAGCAAGGTGCAGGCCGTCACGGTGTCCGCGGACGCGTCCAGCATTCGGGGGACGGCGTTGATCGGCATGAGGGTGTAGAGGCAGAGGACTGCCCGGGCGTGGAGGCGGGCAGCCGACCACCGTCCCCGGAAGCGGCGTGGCGTCCAGCCGGCGAGGACCCCCACGGGGATGGGCAGCACGAGCAGCGTGCCGACCGCGAGGGCAATCGCGTGGTAGGTGGGGTTGCCGTTCATCGGACCTTCCTGGATCGAACGCCCACGATAGGCGGCGTTTCGGTGGCATGTTCATGCTGGAGTCCGGCAAGGTTCGGTTCGCTCAACTGCTGTGAGGGAGCCGTCAACACGGCGTATGGAACGTGTAAAGTCCGCCGTGGTGTGCCGGGAAGCCTGGTCGGCGATAGGGAGAGCTCTCTTCGCGGATCGGGGTCTGACGTCATGGTGCTCGTCGCTGTTTTCGGTGTGGCGCTGCTGGTCGCGGTGCTGCTGTCCGGCCTCGCGGCCAGGACCGTGTTGTCCACCTCTCTGCTGTTCCTGCTGGGCGGAGCGCTGGTCAGTGACGGGTTCCTCGGGCTGATCCACATCACGGCCGACAGTGAGATCGTCTCGGTGACCGCTGATCTGGCCCTGTTCGCGGTGTTGTTCACCGACGGGATGCACGTTTCGTTTCCCAAGCTGCGGGAGAACTGGAAGAAGCCGGCCCGCGCGTTGGGGCTGGGCATGCCGCTGGCCATGGCCGGGATGGCGCTGATCACCCACTACCTGGTCGGGCTGGACTGGACGACGTCGTTCCTCGTCGGCGCGGTGCTCGCGCCGACCGATCCGGTGTTCGCGTCGGCGATCGTGGGCCGCAAGGAAGTGCCGGCCAAACTCAGGCAGTTGTTGAACGTGGAGAGCGGCATCAACGACGGGCTCGCGCTACCCGTCGTCCTGCTTCTCATCGCCGCGGCCGGCCCCACCTCCGGTCAGGCGGATGCCTCCGTCGGGGAGATCGCTCTGGAACTCGGTCTCGGTCTGGTCTTCGGGGTGGTGCTGCCGCTGGTGGTGGCGGGTCTGGTTCGGCTGCGGCTGCTGGGGGCGGAGCCGAAGCTGCAGCCGTCGCTGCCGCTGGCGACTGGGGTCATTCTGTACGGGCTGTGCCACCTCACCCACGCCAACCCCTACCTTGCCGCGTTCTCCGCCGGCGCCGTCCTGGCCTCCGTCTCGCCCGACGCGAAGTCGGTCTTCGAGCCGCTCGGCGAGATGCTCGCGGAGCTGGCGAAGTTCGCCGCGCTTCTGGTCTTCGGCGCGCTGCTGACCCCGGCCCTGCTCGGTGATCTGTCGGTGGGCGGGTACGTGGCCGTGGTGCTGGCGATCGTCCTGATCCGCCCGGCTTCGCTGTGGGTGTCGCTGCTGGGGGCGCGGATCGGGCGGCGGGAGAAGCTGGTAGCCGCCTGGTTTGGTCCGAAGGGCTTCGCGTCCGTCGTCTACGGCCTGCTCGTTCTCCAGGCCAGCATCCCCGAGGGTGAGGAGGCGTACACGCTGATCGCCGTCTGCATCGCCTTCTCGATCATCGCCCACTCCAGCACCGACGTGCCGATCGCCCGCCTCTTCGACGTGGAAGACCTCGCCGGTATCCCCGGCGACGACGACCACGGCGCTCCCACCCCGCAGTCGACCGATGACACTCCCACCTCGAACCGTGGACTCGACCAGGAGAAGCCCCATGATCGCCCGTGACCTAGCCGAGCCCTACCCGCACGTGATGACCAACGACGCCGCCGTGGACGCGGTCCGTCTGGTGGCCGAGCAGAACCTGCCCGCCCTGCTGGTCCTGGACGCGGACGGGACCCCGTACGCGGTCGTCCCCGGCTCCCAGCTGGTACGCCAGCTGGTGCCCGAATACGTCATGGAGGACCCGCTGCTGGCCGCGGTCATCGACGACCGGCACGCTGACGCCCTCGCCGACGAGCTGGTTGGCAAGACCGTCGCCCAGTGGATCCCGGGGCGTTCCTTCAAGCCGGCGTTCGTCGGCCCCGAGGCAGGAATCCTGCAGATCGCGGCGCTCATGGCCCGTACCCACGTACCGCTGGTGGCCGTCATCGACCGCGACAACGAAGGACGCCGACTTCTCGGGGTGGTCTCGGGCGCTTCTTTGATGCGCCATCTCCTCGATGTGGGAGGGCAGGCGTGAGCGGCTGGCAGAGCTGGGCGGCGGTCGCGGTTTTCGCGGGCGTCTACTTGCTGATCATCACCGAGTGGGTCCACCGTGTTGCCGCCGCGCTGGGGGGCGCGGCGCTGATGCTGGCCCTCGGCGCCACCGACGACCTCTCGGCCTTCTACTCGGACAAGACGGGCATCGACTGGAACGTCATCTTCCTGCTGCTCGGCATGATGATGATCGTCGGAGTCCTCAAGCGGACCGGCCTCTTCGAGTTCCTGGCGATCTGGTCGGTGAAGAAGGCCAAGGCCAGACCGTTCCGGGTGATGGCCATGCTGATCGTCATCACAGCCGTGGCCTCGGCCCTGCTGGACAACGTCACCACCGTGCTGCTCGTCGCCCCGGTGACGCTCCTGGTCTGCGACCGCATGAAGCTGTCACCGGTGCCGTTCCTGCTCGCCGAGGTGTTCGCCTCAAACATCGGCGGCACCGCCACCCTCGTCGGCGATCCGCCCAACATCATCATCGCCAGTCGGGCCGGCCTGACCTTCAACGACTTCCTCGTCCACCTCGCCCCGCTCGCCGCGGTCCTGACCGTCGTCCTGGTTTTGCTGTGCCGGGTGATGTTCGCCAAGCACTTCGTGTACGACGAGAAGCGCGCCGCCGAAATCATGGAGCTGCGCGAACGCGAGGCCATCAAGGAGCCCCGCCTGCTGATCCAGGGCCTGAGCGTCCTCGCGCTGGTCGTCGCCGGATTCGTCCTGCACCCCGTCCTGCACTACGCGCCCAGCGTCGTCGCCCTCCTCGGCGCCGGCCTGCTGATCGCGATCTCCAAAGTCGAGACCGGCGAGGTGCTCGGGGAGGTCGAGTGGCCCACCCTGGCGTTCTTCGCGGGCCTGTTCGTCATGGTGGGCGCCCTCATCGAGATGGGCGTCATCGGCGAACTCGCAAGCTCCCTCGCAGAGGTCATCGGCGGAGCGGAACTGGGCGGCTCCATGCTGCTGCTGGGCGGCTCCGCCGTGCTGTCGGCGATCGTCGATAACATCCCCTACGTCGCGACCATGGCCCCCATCGCCAGCAAGCTCGTCACCGACATGGGCGGCGACCCCGACCACGTCATGTGGTGGGCCCTCGCCCTCGGTGCCGACCTCGGCGGCAACGCCACCGCCATCGGTGCCTCCGCCAACGTCGTCGTCCTCGGCATCGCCGAACGCAACCGCCACCCCATCACCTTCTGGCAGTTCACCAAATACGGACTCGTCGTCACCACCGTCACCATCGCCATCTCCGCCCTCTACCTGTGGCTGCGCTACTTCGCCCTGGCATAAGAACCGGCCAGTCCCTCCCCTCTCGGGGAGGGGAGAACGAAACCCTTGCATGAACCGCAGCCGACGAACAGAAGCCGCCTCCCTTGCCCTGTGGTGGGGGGCGCTCACCGTTGTCTTGTGGGGCGGAGGGAAGCTCCGCGACGCACCTGCCCCGCTGGTGGCGTGTGCGGCAAGCGCCGCCGTTTTGATCAGCCTCGGCGAAGTGGCCCGCCGTCTGCGCTGCATCGGGCGCATTGGGCGGCCCGCAGGAACCGCACGCGCTGACGCGCGGGCTTACGCCTCGGTGTCGGGCCAGTCGAGCAGGCGGGTGCCGATCACCGCAGTCTGCAGGGTGTAGCGGTTGACCGGGTCGGCCGGGTCGGCGCCGGTCAGGCTGTGGAAGCCGGTGCCGACTCCACCCACCGGGCAGCGGCCAAGTGGTCCCGGATCAGCGCCCGCAGCGGCCATCCCGCTTCCGCCGCCCGCTCGCCGTCGGCCCGACGGGCCTCCAGCTCGGCACAGGTGAACCGGCATCCCGTGGCACACGCGTCGCGCAGAATCCCGGCGTAACCGCCAGATGACTCCCCGGTATCTCCCGGTCCGCCACATCTTCCCCGATACCGATACACATGATCATTCACGCGTCCTTGAACCCGACGCCCAGGGTTGCACGGGCACAAGGGTGACCACGGCCACGGCCCGGCGAGGGTCACACTGCCTGGAGAGCCGCCGCTCCGAAGGACACGTTGAAGCGGTCGCACCAGATGGTGACGCTGGTGTAGTCGGCGAGGTTCACCTCGGCCGGGATCTCGTAGTTCTGGTCGCCCTTGTTGCCCTTGAGCTTGCCGAGGCTGACGTACTTGCCGTCGTCGAAGACGCCCCAGCCCGCCGTGCCCTCCTTCACGGGGGCATCGGTGAGCCATACCCGAAGGTCCGGGCCATTGCTGGTCTCGAGGTTCTCCAGCCGGAGCGTACGCGAGCCATCGGGGAGCCGGATCAGCTTCACCGCGCCAGTGGTGGCGTGCTCGTGGCTGATCAGCAATCCCTGGGCGAGTACCTGCGGTCCGCCAGGAGCGGAAGGCGTTGCGGTGGCGGCAGCCGTGGGCGAGGAGGTGGGACCCGGGGCAGCGGCGGTCGGCAGCGCGTCGTTGACCGTGGCATCCTGCCAGAGCTTCCACGGCTGGAACCAATACAGCCCGGCGGCCAAGGCTGCCAGGGTCGTGACCAGTCCGCCGACGACCAGCCCTGTGCGCCGCTTCCTATCCTGCACTACCGCTCCCTCACCGTCACACAAAGGTCTTCTCGCCCGTAATTCAACGAGGTGGGCGCAGAGGTCGGCCAGACCTGGCAGATGACGGTTCCCTTACGGCCTTAGCGCCGGGCGGCAGTCCACACCGCGGCGGCGGTGGCCAGAACCAGCGCGCCAAGGGCCAGCAACGGCAGGCCGGGGCTGTCTGGCAGCACGTACATCACCGCGCCGGCCGCCGTCATGACGACGCCGAAGGCGAAAAGAGGGGACGCGGGACCGGACCGGGAAGGTCGACGCATGGAAGGGGCTCCTGGCAGGGAGGGTAGTGGCCCAGGCTCTCACGACCCCGGAGCGCGGTACAGGTCCCACCTCTGCGCGGCCCGCGCTCCTTGCCGCCGACGGCTACCGCTCCCGGAATCAGACCCCGGGTGTACGGGCATGCCCGCGCCCAAGCAGTTCCGCCAGACCCCGCCGGGTGGCGGCCAGGACGACACGGTCCTCGGGGCGCAGGACGTAGCCGGGGTGCAGCCGCCATACCAGTCCGGGCTGCTGCCCGCTGCCGCCCGCGAGGGCAGTCGCAAGGTCCGGGCGCCGGTGTTGGGGAGCCACGGCGTGCAGGGCGACCACCCACCACGCCCCCGGCCACAAGAACTCGACGCTGTGCAGCCCTCCGGGAGGGGGCCGGTCAGCCGCGCGTAGCAGTGGCCGAGCCGGCTGCGGCGCCGTGCTCCGGCACCGGGACCACCCCGCAGCAGTCGAACCGCGTTGCAGGGTGCACTCCTCTCCCGATCGGGCGTGCGACATCGCGTGGCGGACCACCCCGGCCGCCGACGCCGGCGCGGTCAGCCGGCCCAACGACGCCCCGACTGCCCCCGCCGTCGGGGCGTCCAGCTCGTCCGCGTCCGAGTCGGTGGCCCGGCCGGAAAACCGGTGCTCCACCTCCGCATGGTCAGGGGCGCGCCGGGGCCGGCTCCTTGCATCCTCTGGTCCGCAGCATCACGGCAGGTCGGCACGTCCCAGCCATGCCGGTTTCACCGGCACGCCGTCCGCATCGCGCTCCATCGGCGGCGCGGGCGACGACGGAGGGAGAGGCTCATGTGACCGACCGGTGTCATGGCCGGCGGTTCCTCAGCCGCCGTTGGCTCATCACCGACCCCTACCGCCGGTGCTGGACGGTCGGTGTCGTCCAGGAGTTCGGCAATGGAGAAGCGGGTGGCGTGGGACTGCCACGCGCCGTCGACCACCAGCAGAAATCCATCACCGTCGCGGAAGAGCCGGCGACGCTTCGGGCTCCGGGGGTGCTCCGGCGTGTAAGCACGCGCTCGCCGCTCCAGTTCCGCCATAGCCGGCTCACGGCCGCCTTCCACGTGTGCCATGACGTACGCCTCGGTGTGTTTGCGCTCCCCCAAGCCGACCGTTGAGTCCCCACCTCGTCATGGCCGCCTCCCCTCCCTGTTCGGTCCCGCTTCGGCAGCAGGCTTCAGAGCCGGTCCGGCTTCCTTGGGCGGTATTTACGGTGTGGGGCAACCTAAGCTGGCCGTTGTCCCCTTTGTGAAATCGTTGAAGAGGCCCTTCGGGGAGGGTGCGCTGGTTGCGAGGGATTCGGTCTACCGGGGGCCGGGCTCCATGGCGAAGTAGGTGGCCTTGCCTGTGCGGTGGGACAATGTGTGAGATGGCGTCGCACCCGTGACCGGTGCATCCTTGGGACTTACGGATGGTCTCGATTAGGGCCGGGTCCTGGGACAGCGGTGCCGAAGCCATACCGGGACCGCGAGACCCGCAAGCCCACACACGACACTCCATGCCAGCCCTGCGGGCCTTCGGCGCAGACCGAGGGGGCAGCCCGGCCGGGCGGTTCACCACACGAGCCAGAGCCACAAGCCCATGGCGGCCGAAAGCACGATAAGGAACTGGGCCGCCATGGTCGCAGACCATTGCTGCTCCTGGCCCACCGCGCCACGTTCCCCGGCGGTGGCGATACGGGCCAGTTCCCGGCGACGGCCCAGCAACCCCAGCGGGAAGGCCAAAACGACCAGGGCATACATGGACAGGACCTGATCAGCCCGCATGTCTTCGGCGTAGTACCGGACAGCGGCAAACGCCGCAATGAAGACCGGTGCCAGAAGCATTCGCGCCCTGAGGCCTCTCGTCGGCATCCAGGAGACAAGCGTTGCCAGGAAAACCGCTGTGCCCGCTGTGACGATGCCCCACCAAACAGGAACAGGGATGGCTGCGGCACTCATATCTCTCCCTCGATGCGACTCCTGCGGCCGAACCGGCCAGGGTCCACCCGCACCCCGCGGCGATCTCTAATCGGCATGACGCCCAGGCGGCTCTCTCCCGCCTTGATCCTCTCCACCCGCGCAGCTCGACACATTGCCGTTGATCGGCAGTCTTTGCCCCAGCTTCGATGCGGGTAGGAGCCTTCGACACCCGCCGCAGGCCGATTGTCGGCCCGTCCCGACGCGGTGGGCGGTAGGACGACGGCGCCGCTGCCGCCCGAAACGGCACTACAGACGGCAGCCACGGCGCAGCGCCCTACAGAAGACGCTCGCCACCCTGCAGGGCGCGGTGGGCGCCGCTGTCTACGTCAGCAGCTACAGCGACGGTGAAGTGCACACCGTTTAGGGACGGGCCTGGCTCGCTGGTGGCGTGTGGGGCGTGCGCCGCCGTTTTGATCAGCCTCGGCGAAGTGGCCCGCTGGCTGCGCTGCCGCATCCGGGCGCACGGGGCGGCCCGCAGGAACCGCACGTGCTGACGCGCGGGCTTACGCCTCGGTGTCGGGCCAGTCGAGCAGGCGGGCGCCGATCACCGCGGTCTGGAGGGTGTAGCGGTTGACCGGGTCGGCCGGGTCGGCGCCGGTCAGGCTGTGGATCCGCTCCAGCCGGTAGGTCAGCGCCCGTACGCTCAGCGACAGCCGGCGCGCGGCCTCGGTCGCCACGCAGCCGCTGTCGAAGTAGGCGGTGAGGGTGTCGATGAAGGTCTGTGCACCGCCGCGCCCGTTACGAAGCGGGCCTAGCACGTTTTCCACCAGGTCGGCCATCGCCTGCCGGTCCCTGGTCAGGACCGGGTAGACCAGCAGATCCGCCGCGTGCAGGACCGGCCCGACCAAGCCCATCCGCTCGGCGAGATCGAGCGCGTTGAGCGCCTCCTCGTAGGAGTGCACCACGCCGCCGGCGCCGGGATGGGAGCGGCCTATGGCCACCTTGCCGCCATCGGTTGCGGCATAGGCCTGCTTGGCGAAGAACGCCAGAACGTCCGGCTGGTCCCCGGGGGCCACACAGATCAGACGTCCGTCCTTGGTGGTGAGCAGGATCTGCCGGCCTGCGAACCGGGTCAGCACCGCCGATTCGATGCCGCGGGCCACCGGGTAGCCGTCGCCGTACGGCTCAGGTCCGCTCGCCACAGCCACCGCGTGGGCCTGGGAGAGGCGCAGCCCGAACCTTTCGGCGCGCTCCGCCAGCCTCCCGAGATCGCTGCGCCCGTAGAGGAGGTCGTCGATGAATTCGCGTCGCGCGGCTTCCTCCTGGCGCACGGCCTGGTGCTGGGCGCGCTCGTAGCCTTCGACGAAGGCGTCTACTGCCTGTTCGGTCACGGCAAGCAGGGAGCCTGCGTGCTGGATCGGCACATGTGTGAGGACTTCCTGGGACACGGCCAGGTGCGCGCGGATCATCGCGCGCAGGGTGAGGCCGGTCTCCGCGGCCCGCTCCCCGTCGGTGCGGCGTGCCTCCAGCTCGGAGCGCGTCATCCGGCGCCCGGTGGCGCAGGTGTCGCGCAGGCACTCGGCATACCCGGTCAGCTGGTCTTGCGGTGTTTCGCGCTCCGTCACGTACTCCCCCGTTCTCGTCGCGTCGCCGTATTCGTTGACGCCCAATCAGGGTGTCATAGGAAGCAAAGTGCCCTTCATCGGCAGCGAATGGTGGGTAAAGACTGCCGGTCGACGGCAGTGCGCTGTCGCGAAGCGGCGGAGAGGATCAAGGAACGCCTGTGTCGAGGAGAGCTGTGCGTGCCCGGTACCGGGGGTCACTCGCCGCGCGACAGTGCTGGACGTGGCGGGCATTGACCAGCGTCCACCCGTAGCTCCCCGGACGATCGTCGGCCTGTGGTCTGTCTGCGAGCATGGGCCGTTTGACGGTCTGCAGGCGACAACGCTTTTTGAGTTGAACGGGGGCGGTCGTGTCGGGGGACTTCACGCGGGAGTGGGGCAGCGAGAACGCCAGGGCCGCCGATCCTGCAGCGATGCGGCTCAACGGTGTTCCGGCAGCTGACGGCAGTGGCGGCGGGGGGATTTTCGCGTCGACGCCGACGCAGAAGAGGTCTGCCGCGAACACCATCGAGACCGAGCTGGAGCCGAACACCAAGAAGGCCACGGACCGCGGACGAGAGCACCAACACCGCAGTCAAGGGCTTCGAGGGCTGGGACGCGGCCATGGGCCTGAAGAAGGTTGCGGACACGTGGGACCAGCAGGTGAAGGTCCTGATGGGGCGGCTCGGTTCGGAAAAGGGCTCGCTGCGCGGCGCTTCGGGCCTGTTCGTACGGAACGACCTCGGCACGGGGGACGGCTTCCGCCCCCTGGGCACTCGGTCGAAGCTCAACGGTCTGTAAGGGGGAGCAGTACATGTTGACGTACCACGAAGTAATGTCGGCCGACCTGGGTCTGCTGACGACGGCAGCGGGCAAGTGGGACGAGATGGCGGGCGAGCTGAAGAAAGTCGAGACCCGTTACGGCGACAGTGTCCAGAAGATCACCATGGGACCCGACTGGAGCGGCGTCAGCGTAGGCGTGGCCCACTCGAACTTTGCCGCCACCAGGTACGAGTACTCGCCCAGATCCAGGCCAGGGCGGTCGCGAGTCTGCTGCGCGATGCCCATACCCAGTTCACCGACCTGAAAAAGCGCGTCGAGTCCGCGCGTGACGACGCGATCAAGGCGGGGATGACCGTCTCGGAGCAAGGCACGGTCGCGTTCGACTACGCCAAGCTGACTCCCGCCGAGCGCAGCGCCTACCACCACGACCCCGACGGCCAGACCACCATTCGTGACGCGGTCAACAAGTGGCAGCAGCACATCAACGACCAGGTCAAAGCCGTTTCCGAAGCCGACCAGGGCGTCAAAATCGCCCTGGAGGCTGTCGTGGTGGACAGCAACAAGGACGCCTTCGGCAAGGGCAACGACGAAACTTACAATGGCTTCAACGCCGACGCACAGGGCGACATCGAGGTCTACGAAGCCCGCAATGCCGAGGACATCGCTACCCGCATCAACAGCGGCGACAAGGTGTCGGCAGCCGACTACGCCGAGCTGGACCGCTCCTTCCGCGACAACGCCAAGAGCACCGAGTTCAACCAGACCTTCCTCAACGGGATGGGCGCCCAGAACACCCTCAAGTTCACCAATCGGCTCAACGACCTCGCCTACCAGGACGACAAAAAGGGCAAGCAGACCTACCTGAACCTGGAAAAGGGTCTCGCCAACTCCCTGTCCAACGCGATGCAAGACCCGAAGTCGAAGTTCTACAAGGACTTCCGGGAGCAGCTGAGGAAGGCCGGCGTCGATAAGTTCGACCTCAAGGAAGCCGCCGAGGGCCCCAACACGATCAGCCGCGGGCGTGGGCAGCAGGTCCGGGGCTATCAGAGCCTGATCACTCTCATGCAGAGCGGCGACGGCTACTCGGCGCCGTTCATGCACGACCTGGCCGACGACATCCGCTCGGCGGAGGACAAGAAGCGCGGTGGCAACCCGAACATCTGGGACCTGCAGGGCGACTTCAGCGGCAAGAACGGGGGATGGTTCGCCAACGACCCGCTCGACGGCCTGCTCGGCATCATGTCCAAGGACCCGGCCGCTGCCACCTCCTACCTCGACCCCGGTGCAGACCACAAGAACGACAACCTCCAGTACCTGCTGAAGGAACGCGACTGGAAGTTCGACGACACTCCCGTCTGGCACGGAAACATCGAGACGCACAGCGACACCGAGAGTGAGGGCAAGGACGCCCGCACCGGTCTGGGGCTGCTCCTTGAATCCGGCACCACCGGCCACACGCCGCTCGGCCCGAACCAGGACCCCTGGCCGGCTACCCCTCACACCGAGGGACAGGCCCGCATCATGCACGACGTGATCGGCGGGCTCGGCCCCGACCAGAGCGTGCACGAGAACATGCGCGAGCCCCTGGCCCGCGCGCTGGCCACCTACACCGCCGACACCCACGAAATCCTCGGGGGCCTGGACTCCAAGTACATCTCCGCTGCCGGGACCGGGTACTTCCACGACGGCGACAAGACCCACATGGCGGTAAGCCAGAAGGACCTCGTGCAGTTCATGCGAGGCCTCTCCGAGGACCCGGAAGCCTACGGAACCCTCCACAAGGCGGAGTCCCGCTACATCGACCTCTCCCTCGAACAGATACCCAAGGGGGCGCACGGCTCCGAGCTCACCAACCCGATCAACAAGGCCGGCACCGCTCTGGGCGTCATGAGCTCCATCCGGGAAGACGTGATCAACGACGGCCGGATGGCCGGCTACAGCGAGGCCGACTGGAAGTCGAAGCTGGCCTATCACGTCATCGGAGGCGCGGTGACCCCCATGTACTTCACCACGGCCGGCGGTGTCTCCATCGCCTTCGGCGACTCCATCCAGCGCGGCGTCGACACCTGGGCATGGGAGTGGGGCAACCGGATGAAGGGTGAGATCGACGCCAAGGTCAACCCTCAGATCGCGGATGAGTACCTTTCGGTGAACACCCAGGCGCCGATCCTGATCCGCGAATGGGCCAACGACCGGGCGGACATCTCGGAGAGCGACATCCAGGACTACACCCGCGACGTCCTCGAAGGCCGGGTCCGCGGTACGGAGACAGCACACAAATACCTGACCGACACGACCAACTGATCGGGCAGCGAGAGAGCGAAGTGGGGACGTCGATGACGGGGAGCACGGGACGCCGAGCCGTTCCAGTCAAAGCGTGGGCCGGGGCGGGAATATGCCTGGCCCTGCTCGGCGCATTCGGGGCCTGGTTCATCCTCGGGCGCGAGACGTCCCCACCCTGCAACGGGCCGCCCGAGGACGGGCGTGTGCAGAAGTCCGTTGGGGCAGCTGTGCATCCCGGGATGAGCTGTGCCGCGCTCGGTCAGGCCCTCGTGAAGGCCACGGCCGCCGAGCAGGGCAGGCATTCACAGGAACAGGCGCAGGCCGTGAAGGACGTGCTGTTCTCCCCGGGACTCGACTACACCAAGAATCTCCGGATCGATGCCGCGCTGCGGGTGCCACTGGCAACGGTGCTCGCGGACTTCGCCGCCGATACGCATGAGCTGCTCGCGGGTCTCGATTCCCAGTACGTCATGAAGGGGGACCCGGACGACGTTCCCTGGGAGGCCTCCGGCACGCATCACCTTGCTGTAGACCCTCTCGTCTTCCGCAACGTCGTGCGCGCCATCTCCCAGGATCCCCAGGCATACGCGATCCTGCGCCTGGCAGAGACCCGGTACGCGGCGCAGCAGCTGGCCACCGTCCCCGGCGACGCGACGGGCACCGCCTTCTCCCTCCCGCCGACGAAGAACGCCCGCGCGCTCGGCATTCTGGACGGCCTTTCCGACACGTACACCCGTGACCGAGCATGGCGGACCGCCATGCGCGACCGCTTGCTGCGCGAGCCGGCCGCCCAGGACACCTACCAGGAGGACCCCGCCGCCTACTTCACCGTGACATGGCTTCAAGGCCTCAGGAACACGCCGGAGGCGGAACTGGTCAACCGCCTCCGCGCCCAAGGAGTCGAAATCGCCCGCACATGGACCCAGGCACGAAATACTGACGAGTCCACTCGGCAGGCTCTGATCGCCGAAGTGGACCGGAGCGCGCAGAATGCCTACCGCGAGGCCAAGTCATAACAAGTGGCGCCAGCGACAGGCTGCCGGGCAAGGGGCGATGGTCCGCCGCGGAGTAACCGGACCGGGTGCGGGAGGTTAGCAGTGTGACATCGCTGTCCGAGGGCGCCCCGAACGGAGAAGGACCATTTCTGCTGATGCTTCACCTTTGACGAGCGAGTGCCGCGTTCGCTTGTCCCTCATTGATACCGGCCTGCCACTGTCGTTGGATCATGCCCAGCGTGCGGCGGTGCAGGACAGTCACAATCGCTGGTATGTCGAGCAGCTGGTCCAGCATGGTCTGAACGACAAGGCGGCCCTGGTGCAGGGCGCCAGCCTGGCGGATCTCGCCTGCCGAGTCCTGCCCCGCACCTCTGTGGAACGACTGATCGAGGTCGCCGCCGAACCGAATACGGCGGCCTTCACCGGCTGGGCGTCGTCCAGCCCATCGCCTCACGGGAACCGATCGAGCGCGAGGTCTGCTCCCGGCCGGTCCGGGAACCGCGATGACTCGATGGTCGAGGCTGCCGGTGATCATCACCGCCAGCAGGCCGAGATATTCGCACTGCAGATCCTTGGTGAAACTTTCCCCCTCCGGCGCCGCCACCAATGCTTCGTGCCCCTCCGCCAGGAGAGCGCATGTGGCCTGTGCCGCCCGGATCACCGCCTCGAACCGCGGCGGGGCAAGACGGGCCCGCGCCATCTCCAGGTATATGCCCAGGACGTCCATCCCGTCACCGCCGTCGGGCCGCCTAAAGGACTCTCGATCATGACTCCCAGCCTTCCCGCGCCTGACCGTCCACGCCCACCCTACGCAGCCCAGCCAATGCCCGAGAGGCGATCACCCCTCTCCGCCACGCGCCGTGGCGCCGATGGGATTCGCGGTCGGAGGCCAAACTCTGCGATGACCAGTGCACGACCCCGGCCCTCGGCCGGGGGCATTGCCACCGCGTACAGCCGGGACCTCCGCGATGACGCCCACATCCTCCGGCTGTGTGTCGTTTTCCGACAGGCTTGCCAGTCGGTTTGGCCGAGACATACGGGTGGGCTGCTGCCGGGCACGCCAGGGGCCCGGTCCCCGGGCGAGCGAACCGGCCTTCATGGTGAAAGGGCCGGTGTGGCGTCGGCTACTGGTTACCGCCGCCGCTAGCCTGGCCGCCCTTGCGGCCTGCTTCCGAGGCCCGCTCGGGACCGTTGGCGAAGTTACCGGAGTTGTTGGACGCAGTCATGCCTTACTACTCCTTCACTTTCGTAGTCGGTGGTTCCTTGCGACACTTCGCGCGCCCGACTCGGTGGGAGACATTCACGCCCTTGTCGCCGATTTTCTTAACGACTCGTCAGCGCTTGAGCGGGCGGCCTGGAGTAAGCGGTGCCCGCCATGACACGCGCAGGGCAGGGGCTCGCCCCGGTCGGGCGGCCAGCGGCCACGGTGAAGATCGCCCGCGGGGTCCGGCCGGTTTGGGCTTGCTGTGCCTGTCGCGCGGGCGTGATGGGCGGAGGGCATCGGCTCACTTCGCTACCGACTGCAGGTCCGCCGCGGCGGCGTGCTTTCTGAAAACCGTCTGCCGGGCGCACGCATCAGTGTGAGAGTCCGGCGATGGTTTCGGCATCCTTGCGGTGGTTGCCGGGGCCGAGCCACTGGGTCAGGAGCACGGTGGCGTCGTCGGAGAGCCGGCCGCGGTGGTGTTCCAGGATGCCGTGGACCAGACGGCGCAGTGTTTCCGGGAGGGACAGGCCGTCGGCGTGGTGGCGGATGAGGAAGTCGGTGAATCCGTCCAGGCCGAACTCATGGCCGGCTTCGTTGCGGGCCTCGGTGATCCCGTCGGTGTACAGGACGAGGTGATCGCCGGGCTCCAGCTGCTCCCTGCACACGGTGATCTCCAGTCCCAGGTCGGTGCCCATCGGATGGGACGGCGGGCACCGCAGCTGGGTGATCCAGCGGCCGTCCCGGATGACCAGCGGGGGCACATGCCCGCGGTTGACCCAGGACAGCACGCCGGTCGTGACATCCAAGTCGGCCAGAATGCCGGTGACATAGCGGCCCCGACCGAACTCCTCCGTGAGCCTGTGCTCGATGGCCACGCTCGCCTCGACGAGGCCCGTCCCGTGGCGTCGCTCATTGCGGCAAGCAGCCACCGCCAGGTTGGCCGATACCCCGGCCGAGGTGTCGTGGCCCATGGAATCGAACACCGCCAGATGCAGGACGTCCCCGGCGCGCGCGTAGTCGAAGGCGTCCCCTCCGACCTGGTAGGCCGGCTCCAGCGCCGCACCGATGACCACCGAAGCGTCCGCGTACGCCATGGGCGGTGTCAGATGCCACTGCATCTCCGCGGCCACATTCATCCTCTCGGTCCGCACCAGACGGGCATGGGCGTCACTGGAGTCGCGTTTGCCGACCACCAGCATCGCCACCACCGACGCCAGCAGCTCCAAGTCCTCCCGCAGAAGGTCGTCCGCACGTGCGGTGGACACCCGCAGCACACCCAGCCGCTCGGTGCCGTCCAGCACCGGAACCCACCACACCCCACCGTCCCCGGCCACACCATGCTGCAACGTCTGGGTGTACTGGAAGGCACGCCCGGCCACCGTGCCCTCGATGTTCAGCTCCGCCAGACCCTCCGGCGCGCCCTCGCGGGCATCCATGCCCCGGCCGGTGACCAGCCGCAGCACATACTGCTGCAGGTCAGCCAGATAGATCAGCACCTCATCCAACCCCGCCCCCGCGGCCTGACGGCCCACCTCATCGGGAATCTCCGCAAACGAGATCAGGTGGCTGCCGCTCAGCAGAGCAGTCAGCATCCGCCGCATACCGGCACCGTGATCAGCCATGTCCACGTCCCCTCCTGCCATCCGGGCCCCGGCCCCACGAAACCGAAGGGAAGGGAAAGCCGCTATCCGTACTCGCAGCTGCCCACCAATCAACAGCATCACTCGACAATTACCGCCTGCCGACGGGCCCGCGGATTATGCGCGGGCGCGCCGTAGCCGTCTGGAGCAAGACTGAAAGACCGCCATGCAGGTCACAGTCATGACCTGGGCCAGTTGTGGTGGGCTTGCCAGTATCAACCGCCGGCCTGCGCGGGCGTCCAAGAGAGCGTGGAGGAAGGAGGAGTCCGCGAACCTCACGTCGAATTCACCCATCGGAACGATCAGCTAGATCCAGTCCCCGTGCCGTCGGCCGGTTCAACGCTCGGTCGTTCAGGACCGGCAGGAGCCGCCAGCCCGTCACCGCGATCATCAGCGCGAATGCCGACGCCTTCACCCGACGCCCATCAGAGGCGCTATGCGGGGGCCACACCCGGTCCTGGGTGGGGCCAGGGCAGGCCGGACGGCGGATCGGGGACGGCCCTGGCGGACGGTCGGGCGGGGTGGTCGGTGGTCGGCCGGCCGTCCGTCCGTGGGGGGCGAGCTGGACTCTGCACGGGTGGCGTCGCCCGTTCGCCCCGGCGAGAAGGACCGGGAGTGGTGGGGAGGCGTGGTGTGCTGCGTACAAGGCCACGAAGCCCCGACAAGACCGGCCCGGATTCCCCGGCCGGTCTCCCGGACGACACGGAGGACGTATGTCTCGTTCCCAGCACAGCCGACGAACCGCAGCCACCCTCGTGACTCTTCTGGGAGCAGTGCTCCTGTGCCAGTCGATACTGTTCCGCGCCGATGCCGCCGTCGCGGCGAAACCTCGCGTCGACTGGGATGCGATCGCCCGGTGCGAGTCCGGTGGCAACTGGCGGGCCAACACCGGCAACGGACACTACGGAGGTCTGCAGTTCACCCGGTCGAGCTGGAAGGCCGCAGGCGGCCACAGATACGCGGCCAGAGCAGACCTCGCGACGAAGCCGCAGCAGATCACCGTTGCCAAGAAACTGGCCCGGATGCAGGGCATGGACGCGTGGACGTGCGCCCGCCGTTACTGACTGCGGCTCCTCATCGGATGGGGCGGCCTGCCCCCCTGCGAAACGCCAGCGCCGGCAGACAGTGCGACTGCAGGGAGCCCACCTGTTCGAGCAGCAGCCCAAGCCGCCGGAGTTTGCGCGGCCGCGAAGCCGTCCCGACGCAGCGCTCAACGACCCGGACCGGGAGGCAGACCTTCGTCGACCAGGCGGCGATCGGCCGCAAGGCCCGGCGCGCGCTCCATCGGCGCCGGGGCCTGCGCGGGCACTACGCCCTTGCAGGCCACCGGCGAGATCGGCTCCGGGGGGCTGCAACGTTCCACGAACTCCCTGCCGACGCGGACGGTCCGCTCGGCAGACGACTCACCAGAATCTTGCCGTCCCGGTTGATCGGCCGATGCGTGCTCAGGGCGCCCGCTCGTTCGTTTCGCAGGAAGATGGCCAGGGCGCCTCCAGATCGAGCCTCGTCGCAGGAGCGGTGACCCGCGACGCCACGGCTCGTTCGTACGCCGAGACCCAACGCTCCGCCAGGTGCTCCTGGAGGCTGCGGGCGGTCAGGAAGACACGGGTCGGGCGGGTGGTGGGGGTCATGGTCCGAAGGGGCGCAGGGGTGCGTGGGGCAGGTCTTCGGGGGTGTGGCCGTTCCGGTCAGGGGCAGCATGTGCCGGGTTGGGCAGTAGCCGGGTTGTTGGTGGTCGATCTCAGTCCGGGTCGGCCGGGGTCACGGCCGAACTCGCGGCGTACAAGGGCCGAAGGCATGTTCGGCACCAGTAGAAGGATCGTCCCATCACGCCTGCCTGCACGAAGCGGGAAGGGATCGAAAGGGGGCAAGCGTAGGGGTGGTGATCTTGAACGGCGGCACCAAGGGAATGTCTCCTTGACATCGGCGGAAACGATTCAGCGCGGGCGCTCCCCAGACCTGCACCTCCACGGGGAAAGGTGTAGGTGTGGGCGCCGGTGTGCCTCAGGCCTGGGGGACGGCCGTGGGGCGGGGGCCGGTGAGCCGGTGGGCTGCGATCAACTGCTCTGCGGCGGTCAACGCCTGGTGGAGGTGGCGCCGGCCGAGCAGGACACACAGAGTGTAGGCGGCGTCGTCGTAACAGGCGCGCAGGGCCGGATCGTCCGGAGCGCTGAACGTGTGCCGTCGCAGGTCTCGAAATCGGGCCAGATGTTCGCGCAGTACCCGCGGGTTCGGCAGCAGTGGCGAGGACGTCGTGCCGGCGACGGTCAGGGAGCGGTCGATCGCAACCCGTACCGCCGACTCGACGACGGCGGTCGGTGGCTGGGGTGGAGTGTCACCGCGCAGGAGGGCGGCCGCGGCGCCGGCGATCTCCTCCACAGTGACGTCCAGCGTTGTGGCCGCGTCGGTCAGGATCCGGCGGGCGGTACGGCTGTCACACGGAACCAACGCCATCAGGACACCCAGAGCCCGGCCCACCCCCGCAGACTCGACGGTGCGCGCGACCGCGGGCCGGTCCTGCCGGTCGTCGGACGACGGCGTCGGTCCTGATCGGCTGGAATCCGAGCTGCTCACCACACACCTTCCGACGAAAGGCCCCCGGGTGGGGGCCGATCCAGGGGTGGAGACTGTGTAGCAGCCGCGCCCGACCAAAAGCCCCTCGACACGCCGTCTTCACGTCGCTGTGCTCGGGAACCCATGAGCTCCCGCACAGCGGGCGTACAAGGGGCCCGGTCAGACGCTGCCGCGCCAGGAACCCGTCTCGGTGCCACGTTCCTCGATGAAGTGCTTGAACCGCTTCAGGTCACCCTTGACCTGCCGGTCGACGAAGCCCATCTTGTCGGCGATGGCCTCCGCCATCCCGTCCGGGTCGAAGTCCATCATCAAGGTCACCTCGGTGTGGGCCGGGTCGATCGGCCGGAAGGTGACCAGCCCCGACTGTTCCGTCTCCCCACCCACCGTCACCCACGCGACCTTCTGATCCGGAACCTGCTCCGTGATCTCCGCATCGAACTCCCGCTCCACGCCACCAATCTTCGTCACCCAGTGCGTGAGCGTGTCCGTGCGCTGCTCAATCCGCTCCACGCCATCCATGAACTGCGGGAACGACTCGAACTGCGTCCACTGGTTGTAAGCCGTCGTCACCGGCACACCAACCTCGATCGATTCCCTCACCTGAGACATCGAAGACCAACCTCCACGACTCGGATCCCCGCCGACGGCCGCCGGCCGGGCACAGACATCCCTCCCCCACCGACACACCTGCTCCTCCACACCACGGCGATATACCACCCACCCGAGGGCCCACCCCTTGCGTGTTCCCGGCAACCGGCCCGCCAGGGGCAACGCTCTATTGACACCGCACGCAATCTCAGGCGACCGGATCCACCTGCGAGCCGCCGGCGGACGGCCGCACTACGGACCGGGAGGGGCTCGCGCCCGCACGGCCAGCGGGCGGCGCAGGGTCGCCCTCGTCGCGGGCAGTAGGCGACGGCACCTCGCAGCTGGCGGCCGGACGCCTGGTCCAGGCACGGCAGGGTCCCCGTGACCACAGCGAGCCGGTCGTGAATCTCGCGGACCTCGGCGGTCAGGATGTCGCCCTCGTCGTGGTCCGGCTGTGCAAAGCTCTGGCAGCGTCGGGGGTGTGCACACTCACGGGCCAGCGACGAGGGTATCCGTACCGGTCGTGGTAAACAGGCTCTTCACTTGCGTTGTACGCACCTTGCACACGCCGAAACAGATGCCGCGCTGGCGGGCGTCGGCGCGAGCGCGCAGCAGAACGGTCAGACCGGCGCAGTCACAGAACGTCACATGGCTGAAGTCGACGTCGATGCAGGGCACGCCTGCGGCCAGGGCCTCGTCGAGGGCGTCTTGCAGCCAGCGGCCCGGTGGCGATGTCGATTTCTCCGGAGACGGTGACGACCGCCCGTTCGCCGATGGTGCGGGTGACGGCCCGGAACTCGTCGGGTCTCACGGCTCGCGTCCACGCTCGTCGGCCCTGGCCAGCCGGCCTCGAACCGTCTCGTGCGACAGGCCGGCCGCATCTGCGATGCGGCGCAGACCCCAGCCCTCGGCCCGGGCTGCGGCCATCGAGCCGTCCAGGGCCTGACCGGTCAGAGATTCCAGGGCTCTCGCAGCTCGGCTGCCGCGTGGAGCCGTCCCTCGGGCGGGAGACTGTCCAGCCCAGCGCACACATGTGCCACGTCCGTCTTCAGCGAATCGATCCGCGCAGCGACTTCTTCCATATAGCCAATGTGCCCTGCGCCCGGGGACGAATGTCAAGAAAGTTGACATCCGGCGGCCTCGACCGTCACGGTGTGTGTCCGTTGCTGGAGATGGTCTGCAGTCGCGGGGGATGCTCCGTCGCGTTCAAATGCGTGCCCGACCTCAAGCGCGAGTTCAGAGGCTGGTCAGTACCTGCGGGCACAAGTTTTTGATCATGGTGTTGGTCCAGCGCATCTGCCGCAACGTCTGCGGGTGGCAGGACGAGGCAAGGGTGAGAAGCCGTTCGTCCTTGGTGGCCTGGGCCGTTTGGGCCAGCATTTCCCAGTGCAGGGAGTTTTCCGTCGCGGCGAGGTGCAGTTCGCGCAGGTCGCGCAGGAGGAGAAGTCCCGGTTCCGGACGGCGGCCGAGGGCCTCGGCTGTCTTCTCCCGAAGCGTTGAGAGTAGACCTGAGTGGGCGGGATCCGGCGCCTGGCTCAGGTCCATGTCGTAGTGGCGGCCTGTATCGGCCAGGCCCTGGACGTGCTCGCTGGACCAGCGGGCCAGGTCGGTGGCCACGTGGTAGATCTCGTGCTCGGCCCGATGCCGTTCGGCGACCGCGAGGAGTTCCTCGGCAAGGTGTCTTTCTCCGTGGTGGAGTGCGCGTAGGGCGAGGGTGATGCCGTTCACTGGCTGCTTTCCTTTCGGTCGGCCCACGCGTCGTCCTCGGAGTGAGAGGCATGGGCGGCGGGGCCGCCCGTTGTGGGTGGCACGCTGTCCTGCTGGATGGGGGCGGACGCTGTGGTGGTCGGCGCCGGCGCGGGCTGTCCGTCCCCGCGGGCGACGAGGGTGAGCGCCGCCGCGGCGGTTTTGAACAGCGGCTGTTTGGAGGCGGGATCCCAGTCGGTGATGGTCGTTTCGTTGGCTGCCCGTCCCGGGGTGGTCGCGTCTGGGCCGTGTCCGGCGGGGGTGTCCCAGTAGCCGTAGTGGAACGGCACGAACAGCAGACCCCGGCGGATGTCGGTGACCCGTACCCGCCCCTGCAGGGCGCCGCGCGGCGAGGAGACCTTCACCAGGTCTCCCTCGTTCAGCTCACGGTCAGCCGCATCGGCCGCGGACACCTCCACCCATACGTCGGGGGCGGCTGCGTTCAGCTGGGGGGCGCGGCCGGTCTTGGTGCGTGTGTGGAAGTGGTAGATGGTGCGCCCGGTGGTGAGCTGGAAGGGGTAGTCCTCGCTCGGCTCCTCGTGGGGCGGCTGGTAGGCGGCGGCTTTGATCATCGCCTTGCCGTCGGGGTTGAGTGAGCGGTATTCGACGACGCTGTCGGCGGCGCCGGTCTCCAGGTCCTTGCCGTACGTCTCACAGGTGTCGGGGTGGGCCCAGGCGATGCCGTCGGTGTAGAGGCGCTCGGTGCCCTCCGGGGCTTCCTCGTTGCAGGGCCACTGGATACCGCTCGCGCCGCGCAGCTTGTCGTAGGTGAGGCCGGTGTAGTCGCAGGGGCGGCCGGCGCTGCACTGCTTCCACGCCTCGAACGCCGACTGCGGGTCGTGCCAGTGGATCAGGGGGCCGCCGTCTTTGTCGCGGAAGTCCATGCGGTTGGCGTAGTCGAGGAAGATGTCCAGGTCAGGCTTGGCCTCGCCGGGTGGGTCGACGGCCTTGTCCGACAGGTGGACGGTGCGGTCTGCGTTGGTGAAGGTGCCTGTCTTCTCGCCCCAGGTCGCGGCGGGCAGTACGACGTCGGCCAGCTGGGCGGTCTCCGTGAGGAACAGGTCCTGGACGACGGTGAACAGGCGCTCCTGGGAGAGGATCGAGCGGACGCGAGAGAGCTCCGGAAGCGAGACGGCCGGGTTGGTGCCGCTGATCCACAGCATGCGGATGGAGCCCTGTTCGGCGTAGCGGAACATCTGCATGGCGTGGGTCGGCGGTGCGTAGTGCGGAATCTGCTGCGGTTCGACGTTCCACACCCGGGCCAGGTCGGCGACGTGCTGGTCGTTCTGCCAGTTCCTAAAGCCCGGCAGGTCTCCGTTGGCCCCGCACTCGCGGGTGTTCTGCGCGGTGGGCTGGCCGTTCATCTGCAGGACGCCGGCTCCCGGCCGGCCGAGCATGCCGCGGATCAGGTGCAGATTGTTGATCTGGACTGCGGCGGCGGTTGCCTGGTGGGACTGGTAGACGCCTTGGAGGACGGTGGAGAGCAGCCGGTCGGCTGTCCCGAGGACTTCTGCCGCTTCGCCGATGCGGGAGGCCGGGACATCGCAGATCTGCGCGACCCACTTTGGTGTGCAGTCCTTGACCTGTGCTTGTAGCTCTTCGAAGCCGACGGTGTGCGCTGCGATGTAGGCCTGGTCGGTGCGGTCGGTGCGGATGATCTCGTGCAGGAGCGCGTTCAGCAGCGCCACGTTGGTACCGCCACGCGGGGCCAGGTGCACCGCGGCCTTGCGCGCGACCTGTGTGGGGCGCGGATCGACGCAGACCAGACGGGGCGGATCGCCGCCTTCGAGCCGGTCCAGGATCCGCATCCACTGCACCGGCTGCGTCTCTGCGATGTTGTGCCCGAACAAGGCGATCACGTCGGCGTGGTCGATGTCGTCGTAACTTCCCGGCTGGCCGTCGCAGCCGAACGACTCCTTGAGTGCCTCCGCCGCGGTCGAGGTGCACAATCGGGTGTTGCCGTCCAGGTGGTTTGTCCCGATCCCGGCCCGGGCAAGGACGGCGAGCGTGTAGTACTCCTCCAGGAACAGCTGTCCGGTGGTGTAGAAGCCGATCGAGCCCGGCCCTCGCTCGTGGAGAAGTTCTTGGGAGCGGGCAACGATCCGGCCCATCGCGGTCGCCCAGTCGGTTTCCACGAGGCGTCCGCCCTCGCGCATCAGCGGACGGGTCAGCCGGTCGCCTGAGGAGTTGGCCTGCCAGCCGAACAGGTCCTTCGGCCCGAGCCGGCCGTGATTGACCCGGTCGCCCGCCCGCCCCCGTACCCCGACCATCCGGCCGTCGAGCACGGCGATATCCATGGCATCGCCGTCGGAGTGCAGGATCGAGGCCGCCTGGACCCACTGCTGCACCTCGTCTTCCGCGACGCCGTCGGCCAGGTAGGTGTCCACACGGGCCGGCCACGCTTCGTGGCGCCGATAGGGCGTACGGGAACCCCAGGGTTGTGCGATCCGGTCCACCGAAGCCTCCACGCCGTTCTCCCGACTGCGGTGGCGCCTATGCGCCGACCGCATATTCAACCGCTGTGTTCTAAATGTGGCGGGTACCCTTCATCGCGCCGCGCAGACACACCAGGAGCCCTGTTCAAACCGTTTTTCATCGTCTACTGCCTCACCGCGGGGCTGCTCAACGCCCACCTCCTCGCCCCGCTGGTCGCGCTCCGCGAAGCGGACCCGGCCGCCAACGGGGCTGCGGGGCCAAGCCGCGCGGGAGTGGCCTCCCTGCCAACGGCGGTGTTGGGACTTGGCCGGAGCGGGACAACTCCCCCGTCCCGCTTCGGCGCCCACTCCCCGCGGCGGGCCGTTCTGACCAGCCGGGATGGCGGACTGCTCTGCGTCGGGTGACAGTGGCCGCAGCGCCGGCGGGGCCTGCCGACGCTCCGCACCGCGCCCGCGAGGAGCCATCCGCTGTCCGAACGCAAGACCGCCCTGCGCAGCATGCACGATGGGGTCTGGCCGCCTGGTTCGGCGGCTCCCTGATGGGAGCGGTCGGCCTCAACAGCGCCGGGAAGGACCAGGGCGCAAGCAGGCAGGGGGCTCGGATCGCGAGTTCCGGCTGGGCGAAGTGGACGCCGGTCAACGCCGCGGTGATCGGCGTGCATCTGGTCGGCGCGAGCGGCATCCTCGCCGCCAACAGCGCCGTGTCACCAGCCAGCAGGGTGTCGCCGCCTCCACCCTGGCAAGACCGTCCTCACCGGCGCCGCCCTCGCCGCGACCGCGTACGCCCGCATGCTCGGCAAGAAGATCGAGTTCGCCTCTTCCGGCGACCCCCACGACGCGGAGAAAGCCGAGCGGCACGCCTTCGACACCAAGAAGGCCGAATACCACCTCGCCCGCGTCCAGTGGATCGTGCCCGCCCTCGCCGGCGGCCTGCTCATCCTCAACGCCCTCCATGGCGAGCAGCAGCGGCCCGCCGAGCAGGCCCACGGCATGTGGCAGCGCTACCGCACCCTGTCTCCCTACATGCCCTCGCCGGGCGACTGACACCTGTGCGCTGACGCTGCTTGTGGTTGCCTCACGTTTGGTCTCCGGCCGTCCATATCTCGCGGCGGATGCCACCCGCCGCTCGTTTGGCAGGCGTGAAGGGGGTAGAGGCCGGGGGATGGACGCGGCCTCTACGCGTGCTGTCAAAGCCCGGACCCGTGCCCGTCTTGATCTGCTTGTCGATCAAGGTGAGGGTCTTGGTGTGGGCGGCTTCCTGGTCGGCGACACCGCCGTCACGAACGCCGCCCACAAGGCACGCCCCACCGGCCTCACCTTCACGACAACACGCCTACAAGCTCAGTGATGGGGAGATTTGGACTTCCCCACCACCTGCTTGGGGCGGCCCCAGACCTGCTCAGTGGATCTCCCCAAGCAAGGCGCCCGACTTCGGTCGGCGCCAGCAGGATGGGCCGCCCGATAACCAGCCAGGTCGGGCTGCCGACGAGAGTCGCCTGGCCTGGGAGTTATCCGCGCCAAACAGGCCCCTCCCGTACCGGGTCCGACCGTGCACGGACGAGCCTTGGCTGGCTAAGGCAGTTGAAGGGTCGCGCAGGTGGGGCCACTTGATGAAAGGACATCACAGTCCACCTCGCCGCCCGCGGTGACTGCGGTGATCTGGATGCCCCAGGCGTTCTGCGAGACCGTGATGGGCACGCTGACGCGCTGGTCGACCTCGCCCTTGTCATTGGGGCGAAGGGTGCTCTCATAAAGGCTTTCCTCCGCGACGACAGGGTCTCCGCTCTTGTTAACGCCAGCCACGAACACGTTGATGGTGGCCCACCTGTCGACACCGTCTGCGTGGACGTCGAAGTTCAGCTTCAGCTCGGGTCGGTGCCCTTCGATGATCAACCGAGTAACGGTGGGGCGACCGTTGCCGCCTGCCGCCTCGGCGGCGCCGACGACGGCCACGCTCAATGCCGACATGTAGAAGATCACTCCCAGCACCAGGACCAGGGTCTTCGAGCCGTTGCCCCGGCGTGTGGGGTGGAGGAGCAGGGCCACAACGCTGCAAGCAACAGCCAGAATGGCGCACAGGGAGGCGACGTAGATGGGCCAGGACTCGTTGTTGAGGGCGACGAAGACCACATCGCTAGTAAGGCCGAGGGCGGTCATGATGCCCGCGACGGCGACCAGTGCACCGGCCAGGATCTTGGCGACGTCGTCCAGGCGCTTGCCGACCCTGGCCTGGACATCATCCGGTCCCGCCCTCAACGGCTGGTGGTCGCGGCCCGCGCCCGTCCTGGGGACCCAGCTCATGGCACCACCTACGCTCGCGCCGGGAGGCAGGCCGTTCGGACTAGCCCAAAGGGGCAGACCGGACGAGGAGCCTCAGTCCCGAAGATGACCGTTCCAACGCGGTAATCCCGGCGTCTACTGCTGCATCCCCACAAGAGCAGGGCCCCGGCCTGGCGGCCGCCTGCGCTCGCTCACTTCCCCAGTCCGTTGGCAACCCGAACAAAGTGGGGCGAGGGGTAGTTTCTTGATTTTACACCTGTGCGGCGGGGTCGTGCGGTCGTCGGCTCCGCCTTCCTGGACGCCGCAGTGCCCGTTGTGCGGGGTGTTGGGACGTCATGACGTGGAGTGGACCGCGTGTTCTTGCGTCCTGATGGACGTCCAGATCGTAGGCGGGTGGGTTTCGGTGCTTGGGCTGGGCAGGCGGTGTGGGGGCGGATGTGCCGAAAGTCGCGACCGACTCGAGCCGGAGTGAGGCGGTCGGACGAGGTGGGTTTCTCCCAGGGAAGATGTCTGTCGACCGCCAGTGGCCGGGCCAGTCGCAGTTACGCGTAGGCCGCGGGGATCAGCCATGTCCAGCGGTCCGCCGCCTGGGGTGTGCGGACCTGCGGGCAGGTCCAGCCGACAGTCTGTTTGACCAGGCGGAAGTGTGCTCGATGTCGAAACGCCGCAGGTAGGCCTGCCACGGACGGTCGGTGTCCGCCTCAGTGGCGGCGGTGCCCGACCGCCACAACCAGACCGGCTTCATGGTGGATGTCCAGGCGGATCACCGTTCCCTCGACGGTCGGGAGCATGCCGTCGGCCGCGGCCCAGGAAGAGCGGTGGGCGAGTTCGACGAGGAGGCCCGCGAGCTGTTCCTGTCCGTCAACGCCCGCAGGGTCTTCACCCCGTAGACATTGTGGAATTAATGGCGACCCATAGTCCGGGGTTGGTACCGGCGGGGAAATCTCCCCGGATCCGTCCCCGCCGGTCACGCGACGCTGTTCCTCTCCAGCTTCGTCATCTGCCGGTCCCTCGTACCGCACCTGCCCCACTGGCTGATGACCGGTGCCACCTTCACCGTCGCAGGACTGTGGACAGCCTGGGAACCTCCTGCTGAGCCCGCGCCTTGACGTCGCCGACGCGTCCAGGCGGGCGGTAATCGCACCGTGCATCCCCTGCATCTTCATCATCACCAGCTCGGTCAACTCGCTTGCGTCTCCTTCGACGTATGGGCCCACCAGTCCCACGACATCACCGTCCTGCTGGCAAGAGACAACCCGCCCAGCGGCATCGGCGGCACCTATGCCTTCATCGATCTACCTTCGCTGCTCCTGGCCCCCTGATACTGCGCCTGGAATCACCGCCCAGCCTCCGCAGGCTGGCGCGGCCGAGGAGGCCAACGGCGTGGAGGCGGGGGCGGTGGTCAGCAGGGGCGGGACGTCACGTCTTTTTCGTCGTCTACTTGAGCAGGCTGCCGAGACCGGCGACATACGCGGGCGCTGGCGACAGCCCCGTGACGGCGCCGGTGAGCTGACGCTTTGCGTCCCGCACGGTCGGTGTGAGGAAGCGGAGCGAGAGCAGGTAGTCGAGGCTGAGGGGGCCAGCCTGGGTGCTGGGGGTCGGGCGCGCTGCGGTAGGGGCGGCGGCTTGGGCGGTCGAGGCGCAGGCGATCCCGATGGCGCTCAGGGCTGCCGCGGACACGATGCTGGAAAGAGCGAGGCGAGCCATGACCGCTCCAACGCCGTCCCCGCCGCCCGGTTATGGGCCGAATCCTGGTGGGGCGGTGCTTTCGCCTGACTGGAGCCGCCGGTTGGGCAATTCGGGTTACGGCCGAGGCCGTCATGAGGAAGACGGATTCGTCAGGTGCCCACGTTGGCGCAGAAGGCCTGCGTCGTGACGTCCACGGGCTCTGTGCTGCCGTTGAAGACCGCTGCGACCCACCGAGTGTTGTCCTCACCGGGTTGTGCTACCGATTTCACGAGCGTGATGAGCGCGGCGGAAGATCGAGTGAGGGCAATGCAAGCGGCGGCCCGTGACAGCGACGACGGCCCGCGGGCGGCGTGGCCAGTCCTGACGCCTGGACGCCGTACACCGCCGCTCACGGTGCAACCGCCGGCCTGTTGAGGGGCGGATCATGCCAGGTGTCAGAAACAGAGGCGCGCCCGGGCCGGGAGCTCGGTGTACCCGGGGCGGGGGCCTGCATCACAGCCTCTGCAACGAGTCGCAGGTGAACCGGTTCGGCACCCATCCGGCCGTGCGTCGGGCCGGCGGACGTGCCCGGTGGGAAGGAAAGCCGTTAAAGCGGTATGAACCAATCCGACGACCTCACCGACCAGGAATGGGACGCGGTCCGCGCCCTTCTGCCCCGCCGCGCCCGGCGGGTCCGACTACCGGGCCATCGTCAACGGCATCCTGTGGCAACAAAGAGGCGGCCGCCGCTGGCCCACCCGCTACGGACCGCAGCCGCCCGTTCACGTCGCTATGGTCCTTCAACATAGAAAGGCCCGTTGGTCAGGCGACCCCCTGGCGCTCGGGCGCCTTCCGCGTCTTCACTCCGGCGACGATGAGCGCCAGCCCCACGACGACGATGCCGAGGTAAGCGGTAGACGGAAGGTCGGCGACCTTGTGCATCCAGCCCCACTCGGTGCCGAAGAAGGCCTGCGAAACGAAGCTGACAAGCCCCTGGGCCCCTACAACGTAGCCGATGCTTTCCATGGTGTATCCGATGGTTGTTCGCATGGAACAACCCTCTCACGGTGGTGCCGCAGGATCGTCCTCCTCAGGGCCGAACACACAGTAGGTGAAAGGATGCAGTCGCTGCGGAAGCACCAGCACAGCACCCCACCCGCAGCTCTGGCTGCATAAACCCCGCTGTCACCCGATCATGCAGCAGTCCCCTTTCGATGCCCATCGCCTCGGCCGTCGCCATCTCCGGAGCCATAGCGCTACCGGCGTCAGCGGCGATCAATTCTCCGCCCCCGTCATCGGTCAACATCGTCGCCGACGACGACAACCCTTCGTCCAGCATGGCGGCGGCGTCTTCTCGTCCATCGCCGCTCGCCGCCGTCCTGCTATCCGGCCGTCGGCCCGGCGGAGTCGTCGCGGGGCGGGGAGACGGCCCTGTCCTGGTCGACCACGTCGCGCTGGCCCTCGTTCTCGACGCGCTCCAGTTCCGAGATCTCGAAGTGGTGCAGGTCGAAGGCCGGTGATCAGTCCCCGGTTGACCGTTGCTCCATTACGCCACTGGCCGCGCCCCGGTCGGCTCACCTCGCAGGTTCGCTCAGCCCGGTAGGTCAAGCCGGTCCGTCCGTCGATGAACAGCAACGGATCTCTACGAGAACCGCCGACCGCAGGGGCGCTCATCTGGGGCCGCGGAGGGGATTAACACCTGCCCGTCAGGTAGCCGTCCAGTGAAAGACCATCACAAGCGCCGGCCTCGCGACGGAACGCTCCTGTCCCGGACGCTACGAGCCACTCTGATCGGAGGTGGATTCATTACCTGACGCTGTGGCCGTACGGGCTTCTGATCGAGCGTGACAGCGCAGCGAACCTACACGGCAGATCTTAGAGGAGAACGGCATGGCTGTGCACAGTCATCACCCCATTTCACGCCAGGGAGGCCGACAGCAGAGCCTCCTCAAGGGCCCAGCCCGACCAGATCGTCGGGCTGCTGATGCTCGTGGCGGCCTTGGTCCTGTGTATGGTCCCGATGACTCAGCAGGACGGCGCCAAAGACGCCCAGATCAATGAAGTCATCGTCGGAACCATCGTGCTGATCGCCGATCGTCGGCCTGTGCAGGGCATGGCTGATCGCTTCCCCCTTCCTGCTGGGCTTGCAAAAGACGTCCTTCTTTGACAGCAACCGTGTCTACGACGTCGTTCTCGGCAGCGTCCTGCTGGTGCTTGCCCTCGCGGGAGGGCTGCTGCTGTGGGTGGCCGGGCGCCATGAACGCAGCAGAGGCGCCGTCGGGACGCGCAGCGCACGGGGAAAGCTCACGACCGCGGCCGGCTCAGAGAACTCCGATTTGCGTGAACGCTGATCAGATGCCCTCTTAGGGCCATAAGCGTCCGCGGCGCCCGCATCCCGGGTCGGATCGGCTGGTAGTTTCTCGCCATGCCAGGGGGCATGGCGAGGCCGGTCCGACCTTCTGGGCGGCAACGGGCGATCACCGGCAGCCCAAGCTGCCGGTGATCTCGGTCGGCAAGGGTGACCATGAGGGAGACAGGCTTGCCCCACTACAGGCCGGAGGATCTTCAGTGCCCGATTCCTATAGCAACATGCTCACGGGCCTGCTCCGGGCGAGCCATGTCACCACGTTCGAGCAGTTGCCCGCCGTCGTGGCGGAGCACGCCTCGCGGGCCGGCTTCAGCCCGATCCGCGTCTACGTATGCGACCTGCGGGAAGACATGCTGCGCCAGGTGACCGGTGAGGGACTCGACGCCGGGCGCGGCGGTGAGCAGCTACGGGTCGACGCCACCTTGGCCGGGCGTGCCTTTCAGAGCATGCGGGTGGTGTCCGCGGAGTTGGAGGGGCACCGGTTCCACTGGCTGCCGCTTTTGGATGGTACCGAGCGTCTAGGCGTCATGGTCATCGCCACGGAGGGAGAGCCGGATGCCGAGGCGCGGCAGGCCATGGGGGATCTGGCGTCGTTGGTCGGGATGATGTTGGTGGCGGCGCGGGCGCACAGTGACTCCTACGCGCGTCTGATCCGGTTGGAGCCGATGTCGGTGTCGGCGGAGATGCAGTGGACGCTGATGCCACCGCGGACCTTCGCCGGGCCGCGGGTGACGATCGCGGCCGCGATGGAGCCGGCCTACGCCACGGCCGGGGACGCCTTCGACTATGCCCTGGCAGCGGATGTGGCCCATCTGGCTGTCTTCGACGCCATGGGCCACGACACGGCCGCCGGTCTGACCGCGAACCTCGCCATGGCCACCTGCCGCAACCAGCGCCGCCAAGGGGCGAGCCTCAATGAGGCGCGTGATGGCATCGAAGCGATGCTGATCGAGCAATTCACCCTGGACCGGTACGCCACCGCGATCCTCGCCGACCTCGATCTGGACAGCGGACTGCTGTCGTGGATCAACTGCGGCCACCCGCCGCCCATCCTCATCCGCGACGGCCGCTGGATCACCACCCTCGAACGCACTCCCACCCACCCACTGGGAACCGACCTCGGTCTGCCCGCCCACGTGCACCGCGAGCAGCTGGAGCCGGGCGACCGCCTCGTGCTGTACACCGACGGCATCACCGAAGCCCGTGATCACACGGGCCGGGAATTCGGTCTGGCCCACTTCGTCGACTTCATCATCCGGGCTCAGGCCGACGCCCTGCCCGTCCCCGAAACCCTGCGCCGTCTGGTCCACGCCGTCCTCCAACACCACGATGGGCAGCTCGGTGACGACGCCACCGTCCTGCTCTGCGAATGGCACGGCCACCAGCCACCCACGCCCACCGGGATTGCTGGTCCGTGACCTGCGCAGGCCGACGAGGCAACAGGACGTCCGCGGCCGCGCCGACCGGGCGGCGTGCACCGCCGTCGCCGGCGAACTGCGGCGTCTGGGCGTGCGGCCCCATGCGTCCTCACTGCATGGAAGCCGTCCGGGCCGCGTTCAACATCGGATGCGCCGCCTCGGCAGGTGTACGGCGGCCACGACGGGAGCATCAGCGCTCCGAAGCTGACGAGCCTGGCCCGGACCCGCCCATCGCACTGCGCCTCTCGGCAGAGGACGCGCCGCCGCGCCGGGCGCACATCTAGCGCCCGCGCCCGCTGACCGGCCTCCCCAGCCTGCCGCGCTACCGCGCCTACCTGCCCCCCATGGCGGGGCGGTGACCCGGCGCGGCGCAGCCCCGTACACCGGTTTTCACGGATAGCGGCCCGCCACGGGGGTAGCCGCCCGGCATGATGGAACGTGCGCTGTGGCAAGGCGTGGTGGCGGGCACGGCAGGCGGCATCGTCATGACGCTCGGTGAAAAGGTCGAGCAGGCGATGACGGGCCGGCCCGACTCGCACGTGCCCGCCAGGGTCCTGAAGCGGCTCACCCCGATGGCCGAGCAGCCGGGCCGGCAGACGCTGCGCGTGAACGTGCGCGGGCCGTTGGCGTCGGGACGCATCGATGTCCCGCGACGACGTGAGCGAGGCCGAGTCCGCCCAGGCGTCTGAGCCGCAGCCGGCGAAGGCGGTGGATGACCAGTTGATCGACGAGCTGGTGGGCCGGGCTCAGGCCCAGGGCCTGCAGCTGACCGGCGAGGGCGGGCTGTTGCAGCAGTTGACGAAGCGGCTGCTGGAGTCCGCCCTCGAGGTGAGATCACTGACCACCTCGGCTATGACCAGCACGATCCGGCCGGGAAGAACGGCGGCAACAGCCGCAACGGCGCCCGCGCCAAGACGGTCCTGGAATCCGGCGAGGAGCCGTTGGGACGGATCCGGCGTCCCGGCGGAGGACGCAAACGGGTCGCCGATCTGGATCCGCGGCTGCGGCCGGCACTGCTGGCTCTGGTCGAGCCTGATGAGAGGGGTGATCCGATGTCACCGCTGCGGTGGACTGTGAAATCGACCCGTACGCTCGCGGCGGAGCTGGCCCGCGTCGGGCACCGGATCAGCGCCGATACCGTGGGCGACCTGCTGCGGGAGGAAGGCTTCAGCCTGAGCGATCAGCGTGGACACCAAGAAGAAAGAAATCGTCGGCGACTTCAAAAACAGCGGCCGCCAGTGGCGTCCCGCCGGTGAGCCTGTCCCTGTCAGCGTCCACGACTTCGCCGACCCGCAGTTGGGCAAAGCCGTCCCCTACGGGATCTACGACCTGGCGGCGAACACCGGCTGGGTCAACGTCGGCGCCGATCACGACACCGCCGCGTTCGCGGTGGAATCGATCCGCCACTGGTGGCTCGGCCGGGGCCGGGCTGCCTACCCGGGGGCGACACGGCTGCTGATCACCGCTGACGCCGGCGGATCCAACGGCTACCGCACCCGGGCCGGTGATCTGGCGGTTCCGGTCCAGTGCCCAGCGACGGTAGATGCCTGCCGAGTCCGGTCCCTAAACCACCGTTTACAGACGCTTTCGCGTCTGGCGGGACGCCGGTGTCTTGTCCGCCCTGCTGGAAGGCCTGATCGCCGAGGTCGCCGGCACGAGGAGAACAGACTTGTCGCTGATCAGCCCGGACTCCACCACGGTCCGCGCCCACCACGACGCCGCAGGGATGCGCGTCAGCGAGCGCCTCATGAAAGCCCTGAAAGAAGCCGCACAGGAGCAGGAAACAGCCCGACAAAAGGGGGCGAGCCGGGGAACAGAACTGTCGGGCCGAGCGTCGGCGCATCCGGCGCAGGCGCAAACTCCGCCTGAAACAAGCCCGCTCGGCAGGTCCCGGGGCGGACTGACGAGCAAGATTCATTTCGTCGCGGACCGCAGGTGTCGGCCACTTACCGCCGGGCAGGCCGGGGCATGGCTCTGGCGACCGCGCTGGGCGCATCACCGCAGCCCGGATCGCGCTGGCCCAGCTCCCGCCCAGGTATCGGCGCGGGCGCCGGACTCTGATCCGCACCGCGGCGGCGGCACTCACGAGTTCGTGAACTGGCTTGCCGCCCGCGGCCGCCGGCTGTCGTACTCGGTCGGCATGACCATCACCGAGGCGGTCCACCAGGCCGTACTCCTGGTTCCGGCCTCGCCCTGGACCCGGCCGTCGAGCCCCGCGGCGAAGTTCGCGATGGCGCCTGGGTCGCAGAGCTCGCCGGTGACGCCTCAAGGGCTGGCCGAAGGGCATGCGGCTGATCATGCGCAAGGAAGCGGCCGCATCCAGGCGCGCAGTTGCGGCTCACCGACGCCGACGGGATGCGCCTGACCTGCTTCGCCACCAA
The DNA here is from genome assembly GCF_036226825.1 of Streptomyces sp. NBC_00667. NCBI lineage: Bacteria > Bacillati > Actinomycetota > Actinomycetes > Kitasatosporales > Streptomycetaceae > Streptomyces > Streptomyces sp. NBC_00667. The sequence continues at coordinate 7,033,767 of NZ_CP109022.1, read as the reverse complement.
CACGGCCAACCCCGCCGATCGCCAGCTGGAGCTGCGGCACCGCCAGCGGGCCCGGGCAGAGGCCCGCATCCGCGCCGCCCGCGACACCGACCTGCGCAACCTCCCCCTGCACCGCGCGGCGCAGAACCGGATCTGGCTGGAGATCGTGCAGATCGCCTTGGACCTGCTCGGGCAGGAAGAATCATGCAATGTCGCTGGCGCAGGGAGGCAGATCGTTGATTCCGATGATGCTCAAAGAGATCTCATGGCTGGTCTCCGGGGCGCTCGAAGGAGTGCCGACCAGAGATGTGATGGTGATCGCCGCCGCTTCTGACAACCCACACAGCGTTGCCCCGGGCGGCTTGTTCGTCGTCGCCCCCGACTACAACACTGGAAAGTGCCAGGACGTGGGCGAAGCGATGCGCCGCGGTGCTGTCCCGGTGAGTGCACCTCGTCTGGCACCCGCACCGACCATGGTTGTCGACGACGTCGCCCTGGCGTCGACGACGTCGCCTTGGCGTTACGGTGGCGTCCGGGCCGCCACGGAACTCGGCGAGCGGCTAAAAGAGGTGCATACGGTCGAGTCGAGTTCAGCCAGTGCTTGCGCGTCGGCGCCGACGGAGGACGGCGGCCCCGCCCGCCAAGGCGAGCGCCGCGCTGGAACCGCTGGCAAGTAGCAGGGTGGAGGACGAGGCGTCGTCGGCCTTGCGCTGGGAGCTGTAGCCGCTGGAGTAGCCATTGGCGTCGTATTCCGAGCCGGGCAGCTTGTCGGCGTAGCGGGCCTTGACCAGTTTCTGGTAGTCGCTGAGCGACACCGACGCCTGGCCGCCGAGACCTTGTCGGGCTTCCTCATTGAGCGGTTCGACGGCGGTGAGCTTGAGCCGGTACCAGCCGCGGATCTGCGGCTCGGTGAAAACGAGTGTGCCCAGGGTGGCCTTGCCGGCGAATGTGGCGTCGCTGTCGCCGTCGCGGATAGCCGCCAGATGCCAGCCGCCGCCCTGAGTGGGGGCGAGCATGACGGTTACGTTGCGGCTGTTGACGGTGGTGCTCAGCGAGGCGACCAGCTGCGTCAGCTTGATCGCCTCGTTGGGCAGTGGCTTGGCGGTGCCTGCGACGAATCCGGGGGTGATCTCGTTCCGTGCCACCGGATCCTTGATGGTGAAGACCGGGAGGCCCTGGCACGGCTCGGCCGTTTCGGGGATCGTCATCACCTGCCCGCCGGCGCCGCCGACGGGCACCGGAGTGCGCAGGAAGCGGCAGACGGCGTTGCGGACGTCGGTGGACGCCACTGCGTCGAGGGCGGCTTGATAGGCGGGAATATCGGCCGGGAGAGGGTCTTTCGTCCGGGCGGCATGGGCCGGACCGACAGCGGTCAGCAGTGCGGACGCGCTGAGTGCGATGACGATGGGAAGCCGGGAGAGGCGAGTGTCCGCCCGCTTGCCGGACATCTTGGTGTCGCGCATGTCGCCTGCCTTAGCGGGAGATACCGATGCGGGAATGGGTCCACTTGGATGAGCTGTTGCTCACGTAGTCGTTGTAGTTCCACCAGGTGTACGTGGTGGTGTCAGGCCACGGGTCGGCCACGGCGATCGTGTTGTTCGACGTGTCGAAGCCGTAGACCACGTTCATGTGGCCGCCACCGGACGTCCACCCGATGCGGGCACCGATCGGCCGGGCCGCCTTGACATCGGCGTACACCTGGCTGAACGTGGCCGCGCTGCTCAGGCCCGAGCCGGTGTGGGCCATGCCCAGGCTGCTCCAGCCCCTGGCCATGTCGTCGAGCGTGGCGGGCTGGTTGTTGCAGCCGTAAGAGGGCTGAGCCCGGTTGCAGAAGTCCGCCTGTGTGGAGCCGAAGCCCTGGAACTTGGCGATGGTCAGCCCGGAGGCAACCCAGCACCACTGCGTCTTCTCCTGCTTCAGCATGCTGATGGTGTCCTGACCCGCTTCCGCGTGAGCCGTGCCTCCCGCGGCCGCGAGCAATCCCAAGGCGGCCAGCACGATGGTGGAGGCCGTTGTTCCGTACTTGCATTTGCCCATGTTCTGCCTTCCCCTGCTGGGTAGAACGAGATGAGCGGGGCAATCTGGCAAGAATATGACAGCGCAGCATGTCGAAGTCATAGGGACTGTGCATTGATTCCACCCGCACTGATTACTTGTCGTGTAATCGGGTCGTAAAGTCTGTTGCGTATGGGGCGGGCGTTGTCCCATGATGCGGGTTTGTAAGTCATCCCTGCGAACCTGTCGCGCGGCAGGCCGAGCACCACCTCCACCCGCGTGGTGATCTCCTGCGCGATCGAAGGGCGCCTCAGCAACCCGACTGCCTCCAGCACCTCAGGTACATGCCGCGCAAGTGTTGTCGGGGAACGTCGCGCCTCTGCGCGGTCGACTCCCGCAGGTTGGCGGTACGACGGCGAGCGAGGCACCGGTCACGGGCTCCTGGACCGGCTCGGGAACCGTTCGCCCGGATCCTGCGTGCATTCTTGATGGTGTAGCCGGCTGGTGGAGGGGATCTGATGACGCGGACGATGGTGAGCGCGGCGGTGTCGGCCTCCGTGGTGCTGGTGGCGTGCGCGTGCGGTCCGGAGAAAGCGAAGGAGGACGCGGACGCGAAGCCTTCGCAGCAGTCCGCGGCCGCTGGCACCGAGAAGCCGTCGACCGCCCCTACCAGCAACCAGCCCGCACCCATGACGAAAGAGCGGGCGATCCGACGGTACGAGCAGTACCTCCACGGCCTTGGGCGTGAGGACATCGACACGGTCTGCGAAGTGGCCGGGCCGGGCGCGAAGAAGGCACAGAACCAGGGATTCGGTCCGTGCACGTCGACGTACGTCGTCGTGTTCCAGATGATCTCACCCGAGCAGAAGAAGGCCCTGCAAACCGCGACGGTCGATCCGCAGCGCGTCGCCGTGCGCACCCTCGACAAGATCGAGATGCCGCTCGAAGCGGTCAGGTCATCCGCCACCTTCACCGAGAGCGACCTCGGCAGCTACAGCATGGAGTACCTCAAGAACGACTACTACATCACCGACGGACAGTGACCCGCCGTACGCGAGCCGCCTGACGGTCTTGCCCACGTCGAAGCGGGTGGCATAGGCCGCAAGCTGGCTGCCAGCACGTCGGTGGCCATCGTGCCGCGCGCCGGGTGCCCACTCCGCCCAGAGCCGAAGCACCCGACACGAACGACAAGCACGAAGTGGGCCCGGGAGCCAAGGCTCCCCGGGCCACGCCCATCCGACCCGCGCCTCGGGATGCCAGAGCACACGCCGCCAGAATGCACATCCCCCACGCCCCGACACTCCGCACGACCGCAGGGTTTAAGCCGCCTCATCGGACCGGCGCGGACCTTCGCTCCCCTGGTCAACAGCCCTGTAGAGACGCCGTCAGGAACGACACGGTCCTGACTTCGGTCGTCAACGGGGTGGAGGTGACCTGAGTCAGAGATTCGATGGCAGTACGCGGCGACTTTGTCGAGGATCTCGTTGGCGGTCTTTCTCCAGACGAAGGGCCTGGGCTGCTCGTTCCAGTGGGCGAGCCAGGTCCGGATGTCGCGTTCGAGGGCCTGGTCGGAGCGGTGGCCGATCCAGGGCACCTCCAGTTTCCATGCGCGCCTCCCGAGGCTTATCTGGCACGACGCGAGACAGCCGCCGCCAGCAAGATCATGCCGTACTGCCGACTCAGAACCTGATCATTGGCATGGCGTGAGCAGGAACGGAAACAGCCCGCCAAGCCATGTGGACACGGCCTGTGGCCTGGGGCTCTCCTGGAGGTGCCCACTTCCCGAGGGGCGCGAACGGCCGGGCCCGCACCATCGCTGCGCCCGGCATCACCTCGACCCAGAAGCGGGGTCTCCGCTACCGCCAATCGCTAATAAGAGCTCGTAACACGATCATGAGTCGGGTCGGTTGAGGCGTCGCCAGCAGATGAGGCTGCAGGCGAGGGAGACGAAGGCGTCGTGGAGTTCGATGCGGCGTTCCCAGCGGACGGCGAGTCGTTTGAAGTGGTGGAGGAGGGCGAAGGTCTGCTCGACGACGTAGCGGAGCTTGCCCATGCCCTTGATGTTCGGGAATCCCTTGCGCGAGATGACGGGCAGGCCGCCGTTTACGCAGTTCATGGCGGTTGGGGTTGGAGTCGTAGCCCTGACCGGCTGTGTCTGCAAGGCATCCTGAGCGGTGAAGAACCATGGTGGACGGTCCGCGGGTGATGAGCCGGCCTGGTTCGAGAAGCTGGCCGTGGAGGCTTCCGAAGTCACCCGTCCGTCCCGTTCCACGTCTTCTGCCTCGCCCTGATAGCCGCCTTCTTCACGGCCCAGCCGCCGGCCTGCCACTGACCTGGCAGCTCTTCATCGGCGACCTCATGACCGCCGTCGTCCTGCTGCTCCTGGCCTGCTCAAGAACAGCGAACGCCGCGCGGAACACGCCATCAAACGCAAACTCGGCGCGATCGCCACAGCCCTCCTCCAACAACAAGGCGGCAACAAGAGCAAAGCACACAAACAGCTGCGCCCGGTGATCGGCATGGAGGAAGATACCTGACCGGCAAACGAGGTGTCGGGGCACCGGGGCTGTCGAGGATCCTGGCGCGCAGGGCGGGCAGTACTGGGCTCCTGCTGATGCGAGTGGCTCCGTCGGCCAAGTCGTCGTCGAAGGTTCAATGATCTCCGCGATGGCTCGTCCAAGCCCTCGATGCAGCTCTGCAGGATGCGGCTGTCTTCAAGTCGAGAATGCCGCCGTTGTCCAGCCACGTAAGAACGCAAGCCGCTGCATCTCATGGCTCAGGTCGTTGGAATCCCGGGGCCGGCCTCAAGGTGCGCGGTGGCGGGCTTCCGCCCGGTCATCGAGGACCGGGCGCTTCCTGTATGGGACCTCGCGACTTTCCGGGCCGGGTGGCTGCCGCGCGTCTAGCGGCGCGGTGGCATCGCGTAGGGAGCGGCGTAGCAGCCGGGCGGGTGCGCGGTTCCCGGCGGTCGGGTACAGGCCGTCGACAAGATCCAGGAGGCGGCGCGGCTGAGGCTGCCAGTTGTAGGCGAAGAAGGCGATGCCCCGTCCGTCAAAGCGACGGACGAAGGCAGTCAGGTCTCGCAGGCCGACGACGTCGAGGAACGTCAGGTGCTGCATGTCGCAGGCCACTACGGCGGCGCCGTCGAGGCCGACCTGCACCTCGTCGAGGACGGACCTGCCCTCGAGGTCGAGCTCTCCGGCAAGAGTGAGGTGCACCGTCGAGCCGTACCGCCTCATCATCACGCGGAAGTCGTGATCCATGTCGGCTCACCTCGCCGCGATCGGCCGGCGTGATGCACACCAGCCGGTTTCCTGACCCGAACCGATCGTCACGCCGTTCGTTGCCGTCCGCAAGCTCCCACGCCTCCCACAGCCTCCCGGACCTGATCGCCGGCCAGCTCGCTGTGTCCGGAGCGCGATCATGAGAAGAGGCAGTGAGCTGGGTCAGGGGCAAGCGTGATGGTCGTGGTGGCCCCGTACGGGCTGGGAACCTGCCGTTTAGGCTGATCAGCCTGCCGGTCAGCTGTACACGGCCACGGACAGTCAAACGGCCCCTTTCCACCAGCTCCAGCTTGGCATCTCCGACCGCCAAGCGGCGCGTGAACGAGCGCACCGGCAAGGAGGTAGAGCTCGACGACATCGTCAAGGGCTACGACACCGGCGGCGAGTACGTCCTCCAGAAGGAACTCGACGAGATCGCCGCCGGCCGCTCACACTTCCTAAAGATCGCCGGGTTCGTCGACCTGGGCCAGGTGGAGTCCGTCTTCTTCGACAGATCTACACGAGTGCCTTGGCGCACGAAGGGTAAGGACGGCCTCCTGACCTTTCACTTCGCTGGACTGATGAGATCAGGAACTGTGCTCCTCGTCGCCTCCGTGACGCTCCTGGTCTGGGATTCGCGGCCGTGATCGAGGCGAAGCGGGCGGCGAAACGGTGGAGAAGGCCGAGCCAGCCGCCGAGCCCACCGGCGCGTCGAGCTCATGGAAGCCCTGCGTGCCGGCATCGAGCGGGCCCACACTGCCAAATGAGCACAAGAGAAGGCCACCCTGGCTGCAGTACCTCCCAGCCGAACAGGCCGGAGGCCATCGCCAGAGCCGGCCGGCGCGGACAAGGGTGAACGATGGCCCCTCGCCTCCCGCTCGCAGCGGCTCTTCCGTGGCCAAGCCTGAGAGGGACCCCTACCGTGGAATCGCACGTCTGATTCCGGGAAGCAGCAGAGAGCGGAAAAGGTAGCGGAAGGCAAGAACACGTAGTGATCCAAGGAAGGAGACCACCATGGCCGAGGTCAGCCCCATCGACGTGCAGAAGGCCCTCAAGGGCGCTCAGTACCCCGCCAGCGCTGACGACCTCGCCTCGCTGGCCAAGAGCAACGGAGCCGACGACGCCGTTGTCGAGAAGCTCCAAAGCTCCGGATCCAAGAGGTACGACGGTCCCGACGACGTTCAGAAAGCGGTCTTCGGCAGCGGCTCTTGACGGCGCCTGCCTGTCTGCTCGCAGCGGCGCCCAAAGAAAGGGGGCGTCCGGATACGTACAACCGCAGCAACCGCAGTATGCCCGATCCCCGGCGCATCGGCCGTCCACTCCTCGTGCCTCGTTCGTGGCGATGGTGGGTGCCTTACGCGCCATCTGCCAGAGACAGCCCCGGTGCACGGTGAGACTCAGCCTCCGGGTCGGGGGTGAGCCGGACGGCGGTCTTCAGGCGCCCAGGCCGGAGACCGCCGCTTCCCAGCTCAACCAGGAGTCGTCGTTTCCTCAAGTGTGCGCGAAGGACGGCGCGGTCCCGCGAGTACGCGTCCCGTGAGGTGGCGATGCCCGGCCCGGCCCTGGCGGGGAAGACAGCTCGTCGCCTTCGACGTCGTCCTCGCTGACCATTCGGCTGGCTGAGGGCGCTGCGACGGATACAGAAGGTACTGGTGCCCTTGGCCCGCTCTCTGCTGGGTGCTCGCTCGGGTGGTCCGGCTGCTGGTGGACGTCCTGTGTACCACCCATGACGGTGTCCCCTCATAACGGGAATCTGACCGGTCCCACGCTGGCGCGGGCGGATTCCTTCCGCATCACCTGATCACACCGTGCCACGCGGGTGAAGAGGAACACCGCCCCCGTCGTGTCCGAAAGACCGCCCTGAATGACAGACCGAGGATGAGCCGCAACGCCCTCCCCGCACCAGGAGCCCTCCCTCATGCTGGAACGCAAGCAGCTCAAGGACCACACCCAGGTCACCTTCGTCCTGCCCGCCGAGACCCCTCCCGGCCCGGTCAGCGTCGTCGGCGACTTCAACGACTGGCAGCCCGGCACCCACACCCTTGAGCTCCGCAAGGACGGCATGCGCACCGTCACCGTCGCTCTACCGGGCAAGAGCGTCCATTCCTTCCGCTACCTCGCCACAGGCGACGTCTGGTTCGACGAAGACCACGCGGATGGCCACGACGGCGTCAACAGCCGCCTGCACACCTGACCCACCAGACCGGGATCGATCCCGCCCGCATGCGGAACGACCGCCAGGGAACGCGACCCGCACGCACCCCAACAACGAAGGAGCACCGCCTGATGACCACAGCCCGCGAAATCATGACGGAAGGCGCCGAGTGCATCGGCGCGCAGGAGACGGTCCTGGAGGCCGCGAAGAAAATGACCCAGTTCGGAGTCGGTGCGCTGCCGATCTGCGGCGAGGACGACAAGCTCAAGGGCATGCTGACTGACCGCGACATCGTGGTGAAGGTCCTCGGAGCGGGTAAGGACCCCGCCCAGTGCAAGGCCGGCGAGCTGGCTCAGGGCGAGGCTGTCACCATCGGCGCCGACGATGACGCCGCCGAGATCCTGCGCACCATGAGCGAGCACCAGGTACGGCGCCTGCCAGTCATCGACGGCCACCGCCTGGTCGGCATCGTCGCCCAGGCCGATGTCGCCCGCGCCCTGCCCGACCCGCAAGTCGGCGACCTCCTCGAAGCACTCTCCGTCAACTGACCCGCCCACGGGGCTACGGGGCCAACGCGCCGGAGCGGCCTTTCTGCGGACGGCGGCGTCAGGGCCCGGCAGGAGCGGTGCGGTGCGCCTACGCTGGCCGGGCCGCTCCGTCACCTCCCCGTTGGCGGGCCGTTCGGGCCAGCAGGGATGGCGGACTACTCCGTGTCCCCAAGGGGTCGATATCCCGTAGCAGTCGATACGGGGAAGATCCCAGCACGAGGTGACGGACGTCGCTCTGGTCCAGCAGATGAGGCTGTGCGAGACGGGACGGGAACGAACCAGGAGCCCGGCCCACCGTTCTCTTCCTATGGCGGGGCAGCTTCGCGGCAAAATCCAAGGGAAGACAAGGCTCGTCACACCGATCGTGACGGTCTTCTTGCTGCCCGATGAAACGCTCCGTGCCGTCGTGAACAGACCGGGGCTGGATCCATCCGGGCCCTGCCGGTGAGCCGTGTCCCCTTGGTGGTCTCGAAGATTGCTGCTGCCGTCGGCGTGTGGTTACTGACCTTGAAGTCGTCGTGTCGTAGGGGCTGACGGTTCGTGATCGTCGCGGTATGCCGTAGGTATGAGGTATCCGCAGGGTGGGGGTCTGACCGCGGAGAGGCAAGCGTTCCGTGAGCGGGTCCGGATGGAAGCGGTCGGGATGTTCGCCGCAGGGCGGGGCAGTACGGAGATCGCGAAGGAGTTACGGGTCAGCGTCCGGTCGGTTCAGCGGTGGCGTCAGGCCTGGCGGGAGGCGGGTCAGGACGCGGTCCGTTCCCGTGGTCCGGCGTCCCGTCCGAAGCTGAACGATGTGCTGTTCGCCGTGCTCGAGGAGGAGCTGGCCAAGGGGCCGGCCGCTCACGGGTGGCCTGATCAGCGATGGACGCTGGCCAGGATCAAAACGCTGATCGGGCGGCGGTTCCACAAGAGCATGACGCTGTCGGGTATCTCCCAGATGCTGCGGCGGCACGGCTGGAGCCACCAAGTGCCGGCCCGTCGTGCCGTCGAGCGTGACGAGGCGGCGGTCGCCGGCTGGGTGAAGGACGTGTGGCCACACGTGGAACCACCGCGGCGGCGCTCGGGGCCTGGACCGTCTTCGAAGACGAGGCCGGGTTCTCGATGACGCCGCCGACCTCCCGCACCTGGAGCCGACGCGGAACTACTCCTGTCATCCGGGTCCGCGGCCGTTCCCAGCGCCGCTTCTCCATCGCAGCTTTGTGCTGCTACAAACCCGGCGAACGCCCCCGCCTGATCTACCGGCCCAAACGGCATACCGACCACAAGAGCGGCGGGCGCAAGAGTTTCGCCTGGACCGAGTACCGCGACCTCCTCATCGCCGCCCACCAGCAGCTCGGCGGCCCGATCCTCCTCATATGGGACAACCTCAACGTCCACAAAGACCGCCGCATGCGGGCCTTCATCGACGCACACGAGTGGATCACCGCCTACCACCTGCCGCCCTACGCACCCGACCTCAACCCCGTCGAAGGCATCTGGTCGGTTCTCCGCCGGACCAGCCAGGCCAACACCGACTTCACCGACCCCGACCACCTCATCCGCGGGCTACGACACGGCCTCCGCCAGATCCAGTACCGCAACGACATCATCGACGGATGCCTCACCGCAACCGGCCTCACCTTCACGACAACACGCCTACAAGCTCCTTACGTTGTTGACGGGTTGATTCCGGTCACTCGTAGGATCGGGAGACCCAGGGGCATTGGGTGTGGCTGACAACCTCATGCTGCGTATGTGGCTTCTACTGATTGGCCGCCCGGTGCCCCGCGACGACTCGGCCACTGATTGGGATGCGCGCGAAGAGATCGCTTGGTAAGGACACGCTGGCGAGGTCGTCTGCTGGGACAACTACAGGAACGATCTCGGAGGTGACCGTGCCCGAGCTGTGGGCCGGAACAGATGCGGGCAAGGCCGAGCACCACTGCACGGTGATCGACACCGACGGCAGGCGCAAACTCTCACGGCGGGTGGCCAATGACGAGACCGCCCTGCTCGAATTGATCACCGATGTCCTTGCACTGAGCGAGGGCGAGCCCGTGACCTGGGCGATCGATCTCAATGCCGGCGGAGCCGCTTTGATGATCGCGCTGCTGACCGACAACGGCCAGCACGTTCTCTACATCCCCGGCCGCACTGTTCACCACGCCTCCGGCTCCTACCGGGGCGACGGGAAGACCGACGCGAAGGACGCCTTCGTCATTGCGGACCAGGCCCGCATGCGTCGTGACCTCCAGCCGATGCACCGCGGCGACGACATTGCCGTGGACCTACGGATCCTCACCTCGCGCCGCCTTGACCTGGCGGCCGACCGCACGAGGGCGATCAACCGGCTGCGGGCCCAGATGCTGGGGTACTTCCCCGCCCTGGAACGGGCCTTCGACTACAGCACCTCGAAGGCGGCCCTGGTGCTACTCACCGGCTACCAGACCCCGGCCGCCCTGCGAAGGATCGGCAAAAACCGTCTCGCGGTCTGGCTGAAGAACCGCAAGGTCCGCAACTCCAACGTCGTCGCGGCCACCGCCCTCGAGGCCGCCGAGGCCCAGCACACCGCCGTTCCCGGGTAGAAATTGGCCGCCACCATGACGGCTAGGCTCGCGAGGGAGGTGATGGCCCTCGATGAGGAGATCGCCGAGACCGACCTGCTGATCGAGGGCCGGTTTCGCGACCACCCGCACGCCGCGAGCATCCTGAGCATGCCCGGCATCGGCCCCGTCCTGGGCGCCGAGTTCATCGCTCACACCGGCGGTGACATGAGCGTCTACGGCAGCTCCGACCGCCTCGCCGGCGTCGCGGGCCTGGCGCCTGTCCCCAAGGACTCCGGACGGGTCAGCGGGAACATGCGCCGACCGCGCCGCTACTGCCGCCGCCTGCTGCGGGTTTTCTACATGTCCGCGCAGGTCGCTGCCCGATGCTGCCCCGTTTCCAAGTCGTTCTACGAACGCAAGAGAGCCGAAGGCAAGACCCACAAACAAGCCGTCATCGCCCTCGCACGCCGCCGCCTGAACGTTCTCTGGGCACTCATACGCGACGGCCGAACCTTTGAGATCACCGCGCCGACCCCCAGCCCCACCCCACCGGGCTGACGCGCTCACAACGAGTCACCAGCCCACCTTGACAACTTCATTGGGAATCAGTAGACGGGATCGCTCGTGACGGCCCCTTCATCATCCTGAGTCAGGTACTCCGCCGTGACGTCCAACCGCAGAGCGGGACCTCCTTCGTGCCGATGGCAGGGCTCTGATGAGGCGGTAGGCGTATCGCCGACTTGCGGGCTTTGCGCTTTCACGCGGTGTGAGTCGCGCGTTTCTCGGGGTAGACGCAGGTCCGGTCGGCAGGGATAGACGGGAGGCAATGGATGGATGACGGATTGGTGCTTTTGGCGAGTTGGGGCCAGCTGGCCCTGCTTTTGGCAGTTGCCGCGTACTTTGTCCTGCGGGGCCGTTGATGTCCGGCCCCTTTTCGTCGCGCCTGGCCGCCGGACTTCTGTCGGTCGCCCTGTTCCTGTCGGCCTCCGGCTGCGCCAGTTCCTCGCGTACGGAGGCTGATTACCGGCTCAAGGCAGCGAACACCGCCGAAGCCGCTGCCTCGGCAGTCGCTACCGCGCGCCTCGCCGTAGGGGCTGCGGGGCACGGTATGGCCACCGGCCCGTACCTTTCGGTGGTGCTCGGCGAGGCCGAGAAGGATCTGAGCGGCGTCGAACAGGCATTCACCTCCCGTCAGCCGCCCGGCGAGGCCGCGGACCGGGTACGCGATCAGGTGGAGGAGGTTTTGGCTGACGCCGGCGATGCCTTGGCGAAGGCCCGGATCGCCGCACGCCGAGGTCAGATCACCGAGCTCGGCACGCAGGCGGGAGAGCTGACGAAGGTGAGGGAGCGGCTGGACCGATTGGAGGAGCAGCTGTCGTGAAGCGCTTTCTGGCCGTGACCCTAGGCATCCTGACCGCCATCGGTGGCTTCGTCGATATCGGTGATCTCGTCGCATCTTCCCTGGTGGGTGCCCGCTTCGGGTTCGCCCTGGTGTGGATGCTGCTACTGGGTGTCGTCGGGATCTGCGTGTACGCCGAGATGGCCGGGCGTGTCGCCGCGGTGTCCGGGCGCCCGACCTTCGACATCGTCCGTGAGCGGCTCGGGCCGCGCGTCGCGTTCGCCAACCTCACCGGCTCGTTCCTGGTCACCGCGCTCACCTTGGCCGCCGAGCTCGCCGGCGTGGCGCTGGCCCTGGAGCTGCTGACATCGGTGTCCTACCTGTTGTGGATCCCGGCGGTGACCTTCGCGGTGTGGATGGTGATCTGGCGGACCAAGTTCGAGAGGATGGAGCGGGTCTTCGGCCTGGCCGGTCTGGCGCTGGTCGTCTTCATCGTCGCGGTGCTCCACCTGGACCCGCGGTGGGGACACGTGTGGCAGCAGGTCAGCCACCCTCAGGTGCCGGCCGGTGAGGGCCTTCCGACGTACCTGTACTACGGCATCGCCCTGTTCGCCAGCGCCATGACCCCCTACGAGGTGTTCTTCTTCTCCTCTGGTGGTATCGAAGAGCATTGGAGCCGCAAAGACCTGGTCGTCTCACGCGTGAACGTCTTCATCGGCTTCCCGCTGGGAGGTCTGCTCGCGCTGTCCATCATGACCGCCGCCGCGCTGGTCCTGCACCCCGCGGGCATCGCAGTTGACCATCTCTCCCAAGTCACGCTTCCTGTGGTGCTGTCCCTGGGCAAGGTGGGTTTCGCCTTCGTCCTGCTGGGCGTGTTCGCCGCAACGTTCGGTGCGGCACTGGAGACGGCCCTGTCGTGCGGCTACACGGTCGCCCAGTACTTCGGCTGGACGTGGGGCAAGACGAAGGCTCCGAGGACCGCTTCCCGCTTCCACACGGTGGTCATCGTCTCGATGATCGTGGGCGCGATGCTCGTACTGACCGGCATCGACCCGATCAAGGTCACCGAGTACTCCCTCGTCTTTGCGGCCGTCGCACTGCCGTTGACGTACTTGCCGATCCTGGTCGTGGCCAACGACCAGGAATACATGGGCGCAGCGGTCAACGGCGGCCTGGCCAACACCCTCGGCGTGATCTACCTGCTGATCGTCCTGGTCGCCTCCCTCGCCGCCCTTCCCCTGATGTTCGCGACGAAAGCAGGCCTGTGATGCCCCAGCACCCACCGCCGCGTGCCGAGGACGAACGCGGTCCGGGCCGCGCCTACAGCGCCCGCTTCCACCTCCTGGACCGCCAGATCCTCAGCGAGGAGGGGGCCCCGCTCGCCAAAGTCGACGACCTGGAAGTGTCCGAGGACGACCATGGATACCTTTACGTGAGCGCGATCCTCATCGGGCCCACTGCCCTCGCCCCCCGCCTGTCCGGCCGGCCGGCCCGCCTTCTCGACGCCATAGCACGCCGACTCACGACCGGCGACGCACACGGCCACGCCCGCATCGACATGTCCCGCATCATCCGCATCGGCGCCGCCCTGACGGCAACCATCTCGACTGACGAAGAAGCCGTACACCCGCTGGAGGACTGGATCCGTGACCACGTCATCGCCCCCCTTCCCGGCTCCGGCCATGCGCCTGGCTGACCTCATGGGCGCGCGCGTCCTGGACGCCACCGGCAGCAACCTCGGTCACGTCAGCGACGTCCGCCTCATCGAATCGCCCGGCCCCAGCCCCGGCAACGATTCGACGCGGCTACGAATCGAAGGCGTCGTCATCGCACCCCGGCGCCGCAGCCGCATCCTGGCCTACGACCACCGGCCCGTCGCCGCCCCGTGGCCACTCACGTTGCTCGCCCGCCGAGCCACCCGCCACGCCCTGTGGGTCCCGTGGGAGAGCGTCGCGTCGAGCGAACGCCCCTCCGCCCTGGGCCGGCCGGGCACGGTCACCCTCACCCGGAACGCCACCGACCTCCCTCTGCTCCGCGACATGCACACACACTGGAACAGCCACCAAACGGCCTGACACCCCTGCCACGCAGACGCACAGCAGTACCCCAGCACCTCCCTGACCTCACAGACAGGGTTCGGGGTGTCGGAATGCGTGCAAGGCACCGCTTCAGCGACACCGGCGGCGCGCCCTCCACAGCCCGGACGGTCGACATATTCAAGGCCAGAGCAATACGGCTGCGCTCCTGCGGATGTGCTATGAGCGATGCCTTCATCACAAATCGGCGTGGCCCGGCCGGCCGCAGAGACCGGCCCGGTGAAGCGATGCGTGAGGAGCGGGAAGTGGCAATCGCTCAACAGAACTGGACCGTGAGCGAGAATCCGCTACACCCACCGGCGCCGCCTTGCTGCCGTGACTGCGCGTCATCGTCTAGCCGCGGGACGCCGAAGGCGGACGCCGCGTCCGCGGCGACGGTGAGGTCCTCGGCCGCGCCCTCGGCCCCGCCGACGTCCTCGAATTCCTGCCGCGGGCCGGCTTGGGCTCCGACGACGTCCGTCTGTCCGCCTGGACGGATCCGCTGCTGATCGAATGGCCCGGCGGCGGGCCAGCCGTCCGGAGCCTGGAAACTGACGAAGCCTGGCACTGCTTGCTGCGTCAACTGCCCATATCAAGCGACAGAATCAGATGCGCGTCCCACCAGGGCGAAGCGATGTCGGCAGGCCACACGCGAGTACTGGTCAGCCACAGATGCTGACGTCCTTCTTCTCGGCGGCCCGGTGGTTCTCCGCCGCCCGCCTCGAGCGCCTGCCAGCGACGACGCCGGAGCTCCAGGGCAGCGTAAGGCCGGCGGTGAGGGCAGGGAGGTCCCGTTCCAGCGACGCTGGTAGGCCACCCGGGGCGCGCCCATGACCTTGCTGATTGTTCCGCACGGAATCTCCTGGCGGCAGGAGTGATCGTTGTTGTCGACTTCGTCGCCAGTGCGTTCGTTGACCTCTTTGTAGCGGACGCGTCGCCGGTGCCGCGCTGGAGCTGCTGACGGACTTCTGCAGCATCGCCATCAGGTCCACCGCCGCCACCGAGGCCGGGATCGATGTCTCGACCGGCTCGGGGCGGGTGCCTGCGGCCTTGGCCTCGTTCGGCTTCTCCAGCGCTTCCAGCCCTCTCCGCCGCCCGTAACAGCCGGTCAGGCCCCCCGGTGAGTTACGCTCTGCCGCCCCGCAGGCACTACCCCGAGCCAAGCACGACACCGCGCCGACGGTTCGTGGTGGGAGAGGGGGCCGGCCCGCTACCATCTACCCGGCGAAGTGGGCGCCCGGGACGACGAGGTCGGCACCCCCGAGGAGGACCTTGACCACGATGCTGCCGATGAAGTTCAACGTGGGCAACGGAGGCGGGACGGAGCCCGACAAGGGCGCAGCGGTTGAAGCAGCGAAGGCAGGCGCCGCCAGGGCAGTGGTCGCTACCGCGGCAACGCCGGCAGCACTCAGGAACCGAGTCATTTTCATGATCGGCCCAACGATCGACAGGCGGAAAAGTGGCGCTGAACCAGCCGATTCCCACTCCTGGCTGCGCCCCCGGACCCGGAGCACCACAGGGCCATTGCCACATTTGCCCGTCACGGCCCCGGCCCGCGGCCGGGGAGCCACTTTGTTCACGGAAGGTCAGTACGTCCCAGCCATGCTGGTTTCACCGGCACTCCGTCCTCGTCGCGCTCCACCGCCAGTTCGGGCGGCACGGGAGCGGTGTCAAAGGCGCCGTCGCCGGGGTCGTGGCCGAGGGTTCCTCAGCAGCGGCCGGCTCATCCTTGACCTGTTGCGCTGGTGCAGGGCGGTCGGTGTCGTCCACGAGTTCGACAGCGGAGAAGCGAGTGGCGTGGGACTGCCACACGCCGTCGAGTCACCATCGAATGTGAGACAGGGCCGAACGATTCACAGTCCCGGTTGGAGACCTCATCATGCCCTCGCAATGTTGCGTTCGGCCATGCGCGCGTACAGCAGGCGGTGGCGCTCGGCGTCGGCCTCAAGCCGGTCGACGTGTCGACCGATACGGTCGCGGGCTTCTTCCCCCAATGGGCCGGTGCGGGTCATGACGTTCAGTGCGCGTAGCAGCGGGAGCAGGCAGATCACGTCGGCGAGCGCGGCTACGGCAGTGTCCGGCGCCAGTCCCAAAGCCTGGGCGTACAGGTCGCGGTAGAAGCACGTGCAGGTTCTCGTCGGCGGCGATGCGTGTGGTGAGCAGTTGTCCCAGGCGATCGCCACATGCTCTGCCGGTGTTGCGGTGTGCTTGGCGGGTGGCCATCTCCTGCAGGGTGACGTAGGCCAGGCCGTGCAGGAGAGAGGGCTGGTTGTTGCTGTAGCCGCTGCCCACGTGCAGCATACGGTCGCGTTCAAGCATGACGGGGTCGACGGCGCGGGAGGCATGCATTATGCGCGCAGTGCGTCGCCGTGGCGGCCTTCCTCGGCGGTCCAACGGTGGAGCCAGGTTCCCCATGCGCCGTCACGACCGACGCGTGTGGCGAGTTCGAAGTGGTAACTGGGGAGATTGTCCTCGGTGAGGAGATTGACGATCAGCGCGTCCCCGACGGGTTCGGGCAGTGTGGACTGCTCGGCTCGCCATGGCAGGCCGTCCAGAGGCCCGTCGTAGTCACTGGCCGAGCTGCACGGGACGTACATGTGGGGCATCCACTCGCGGGAGGCGGCGAGGTGCCGGTCGAGCAGTCGGGCAACGGTCGGCTGTAGCTCCGTCAACGTGATCGCATCGGTGTCATCGGCAGTTGTGGTCATGGAACCTGTCGTCTGGGCCGAGGGTTTGGGTGGGTGGGACGCCCGAGCCTCGGAAACTGTGAGGTCGAGTCCCTCCTGTCAAGGGTTTGGAGGCCGGGAGCCGACAGATGGGTGTACGGGCAACTGTGCCCGGGCTGCCGTCCGGGTCCTGTGACGGCAGGTGGTCGGGCGGCTCAGGCGGCGCGGAAAACAAGGGCGGCGTTTTGGCCGCCGAAGCCGAAGGAAGTACTGAGGGCGGCCGTCATGGTGACCTCGCGAGGCACCTTGGCGACGATGTCCAGGTCGATGTCGATGTCGGTGTCCTCGTGGTTGGCGGTGGGCGGGATGAGGCCGTGCTGCAAGCTCATGACGGTGACGGCCGCTTCGATGGCGCCGGCGGCGCCGATGGCGTGACCGATGGTTCCCTTGAGTGAGGTGGCCGCCGGGGGCTGGGAGAACACCGCGCGGAGTGCCTTGGCCTCCATGAGGTCGTTCAGTCGGGTTCCGGTGCCGTGGGTGTTGACGTGGTCGATGTCGCCGGGAAGCAGGCCGGCGTCGGTGATGGCGGCGGTGATGGCGGCGGTGGCCCCGTTCCCGTTGGGGTCGGGGGCGGCGAAGTGGTAGGCGTCGCAGGAAGCCCCGTAGCCGGCCAGGTAGGCGCGGGGGCGAGCGCCACGGGCCTGGGCGTGCTCGGGCCGTTCCAGGACGAGGACGGCCGCTCCTTCGGCCAGGACGAAGCCGTCGCGGGCCGAATCGAAGGGGCGGCAAGCGCGTTCAGGGTCGCCGGTGCGTTGAGACAGTGCGCCCATGCGGTGGAAACAAGCTGCCGGGACGGGGTTGCACACGGACTCCGCGCCGCCAGCCAGAACAATGTCGCAACTGCCTGCGCGCAGGAGGTCACGTGCGACGCCCAGGGCGGTGGTGCCGGAGGCGCAGGCGGTGGAGACGGCGAAGTTGGGTCCCGTGGCGGCCAGGTCGAGGGCGATCTCGGCGGCGGCCATGTTGGGCACGCTGCGGGTGATGGCCAGGGCGGAAATCTCCAGCGGACGCTGATCGGCGAGCTTGGCGAACTCGCCGAAGTAACGTTCCATGCTGGCGGTGCCGGTGCCGATGACCACACCGACGCGGGTGCGGTCCCAGTCCGCAGGGTTGAGGCGGGCGTCGGTGACGGCTTCCCGGGCGGCGAGGACGGCCATGGCGGCGAACCGGTCCAGGCGCCACGCGTGTTTGCGTCCCACCATGCGGGTATCGAAGTCGGGAACCCGGCAGGAGATGTCCACCGGCAGTCCCGCGAGCTGCGGGTCGCGCGTGGCGGTGGAGCGCCCGGCGAGCATGCCTTTCCACGTGGCGGATGCGCCGATACCGGCCGGGCTGACAACGCTCAAGCCGGTGATCGCGATGTCAGTTGACGGCTGGTGCATCAGGCGCTGCGGTCGACCGAGGCCACCACAGCCCCGCCGGCGCGGGCGGCATCGATGCGATCGGCCAGCTCGCCGATCGTCGTTTCGGGGGTGAGGTCGTCCAAGGGGATACCGGTCTGCTCCTGCAGCATGAGAGCCATTTCGACGCTGGCCAGCGAGTCCAGCTCCAGGTCCTGAAGAGTGCGATCCGGTGCGATGCCCTCCACTTCGTGGCCGAAGGTCTCGGTGAGGGCATTAGTGATCAGTTCCATGCTGCTTGTCATGTGGTCACTCCTAAGTGTTCGTGTGCGGATGGTGCTGTTTGAGCGCACCACGAACCGGTCGGTCGGGCTGTGGGCCAGTCGACCGGACCGTGATCCTGTTTGGGCGGGACAGGGGTCCGGGTGCATAGCCCACGGGCACCTCTGATGCCTCTGCCCGGAGAGGGCGCGCTGCGGTGGGGGTGCGCAGTCGGCTTGGCGGCGCCAGGGAGTGGGACGGTCGCCCAGTTCTACGGTTGTGCGCCGCATGTGCGTACGCGAAAAGCTGCGGTCGACACTCGCTGCACCGGTGCCGGAGGGTCTGCTGCGTTCCACGCCCTCCACTGTGGCTGACCCGGTCCGTGCATGGCGGATGTGAAGACACCCCCATCCGTGTGGTTACCGCGTTGACTCCTCGTCATTCTGTTATGGGGAGCGATGGCGATCACGGGGCGTGTCTTGTGCCAGGGGTATACACGTGCTGGCGGGAGACGATCTGATGAGGAGACCGGAAAGGCGGGACTGTGGCCGCAACGCTCTCGGCAGGTTGCAAGTTCGTGGCACTGGCACCTCGTCCCGCGGCGGCTTTACGGCTGTGTTGTCTGCCGCCGGCGGGAGCAGGTCCGGTGTTCTACCAGTCGTGGACGCGCTACTTGCCGGACACCGTCGAGTTGTGCTCGGTGGAGCTGCCTGGGCGCGGTACGCGGGCGGGGCGCCCGTCGTGCACCGACATGGGTGTGGTGGTTTCCGGGATCGCGGAGGCGGTGAGTGATCAATCCGATAGCCGCTCGATGGTCCTGTTCGGCCACAGTGTCGGCGCGCTGTTGGCGTACGAGGTGACGCGTGCCCTGCGGAGGGAGGGGCAGCGGCTGCCGAAAATGTTGGCTCTGTCAGGCATGCCGGCCGCTCACCTCGGTGCCTATCCGGCAGCGGTGTATCACGTCTTGGCAGCCGGCCGGGAGGGCCTGTCCGACCTCTTCGGGCCGGTGCCGAAGAGACTGATCCGATCTCCGCGTCTGGGCGCCGCTGCCATGGCACCACTTTTGGCCGACTGTCTGCTGGAAGTGCAGTACCGCCACCGTGAGGAGTCGCCGTTGGATGTACCGCTGGCTCTGTACGGTGGCGCCGATGACACGTTTGCGCCTACCGAGGCCGTGCGCGCTTGGAACGCGCTGGTGACCAGCCCTGCCGACCTCCGTCTGTTCCCAGGTGGCCACGCGTATCTGCGGGAGCGGCCGGGCGACCTCGTCGACCAGCTGGTGCGAGACATCGACGCGCTCGTCAGCCCATCGGCGGTTGCGCTGCCGAAGACGACACAGCAGCCGCAACCGCCCTCGGTGTAGAGAGGATTGTCCGGGCCGGAGGCCGGCGACGTCAGGAGGCCTCGTCCGCACCCGACGGCAACCAGCGCCACACGGCCAGCAGAGCGGCCACGACGACCACTCCCGCCACCCACGCCGCGCGGGACAAGCCCGTGACGAACGCGTCTTCCGCGATACCGAGGAGCCGGGACCGGATCTCAGGCGGAAGATTTCTGCTCGCTTGAGCCGCAGCGATGACGTTGTCGACGGCCGGTCCTAACAGGTCGGGCGTTCCAAGCCGGTTCACCTCCTCGGTCATGCGATGGGTGTAGGCCGTAGCGAGCACCGAACCCTGGATCGCCACTCCGAGCGTCGCTCCGACCTGACGCGTCGCGTCGTTGATGGCCGAGCCCAAACCGGCATGCTCCTCCGTCATCAGAGCCATGACGAATCCTGTCCCCGCTGCTGCGGTCAGCCCTGCTCCGATGCCGGCGATGACCTGGACGGCCACGAGATGCCCGTAACCCGAGCTGGTGCCGGTGGATGCGAGGACAATGAACGAGAAGGCGACCAGGGCGAGCCCCAACAGCATCACCGACTTCTGGCTCCACCGGACAGCGACGGCCGCGGCCAGTCCGGCGCCCGCGATCAGCGCACCGGGCAACGGCAGAGTCCGTACTCCCGCCTGCCATGGGTCACAGCCCATGACGCCCTGCAAGTACAGGGAGATGACAAAAAGAGCGCCGAACATACCGAAGGACATCATGGCCAGGGCGCCCGCGGCCACGGCGACCGGGCGACGCAGCGCCGTCCGTGCGATCATCCGCGTCGGCGCACGGCGCAGCCAGACGACGAACGCTGCGAGGAGCAGTCCTGCGGTGGCGAAGCCGGCCAAGACGGCAAGGCTGCCCCAGCCGCGGGTGGGTGCCTCAATGACCGACCACACCAGGACAAGCAGTCCAAGTGCTGAGCACACGGTACCCGGAAGGTCGATCCTGGAGGTGGTCTTCGCACGGCAGGCCGGGATCACAAGGACGGCGAGGGTGGTCACTGCGGCGGCGAAGGGAACGTTGAGCCAGAAGACGGCACGCCAGGAGTACTCGCTCACCAACCAGCCACCCAGGACCGGGCCGCACGCGCCACCCAAGCCTCCCACGGCCGCCCACAGTGCGATCGCCCGGTTCCGCAGCGCTTCTTCGGGGAACAGTGCGCAGATCAGGGACAACGTGGCAGGCATCAGCAGTGACGCGCCCGCACCCATGCCCGCGCGAGCGGCGATCACCTGCTGTGGCGTCGCGGACAACGCGCCGGCCAGCGAAGCCAAGCCACACACAGCCAAGCCGAGCGTGAAGGCGCGGCGGCGACCGATCCGGTCGGTCAGGCTCCCCGACGTCAGCACCGTGCCGCCCAGCACCAGGGCGTACGCGTCAACGATCCACTGTGTCTGGCCCATGGAAGAGCTCAGCGCATTGCGGAGATCCGGTACGGCGACGTTGAGAATGGTCAGGTCCATGCCCAGAAGGAACAGTCCCGAGCAGACGGTGGCCGCACTCACCCAACGTCGAGTCGGAGAGGAAGAACCGGCACGAACGAAATTCGGGGGCGTATCCATAACTTCGGCCATTCCCTCGTCCTACCAGAATTTCCACCGAAGCGCAGGAACCCCGGCGTCCCACCGAATGGCACCGGCGCCCGCTACCATCACCCATTCCGGTTCTTTCACTCGCCACCGCGGAACTTCTACTCCTGTCGCATGTGAGTCCGATATGACGAATCCCGGCAACACCGTCAGCAGCACCGGGTCCCTTGCCGACCTGCTGGTAACAGACCTGCCGTTCGACGCGAGCAGTGAGGCGTGCCTGCGCGACCCTTACTACTTTTACGAAAAAATCCGCACGCAAAGCGGCCCGATCCACCGAACACCGTCAGGAAGCGTATTGGTCCTGGGATATCACGAGGCCGCCTCGGTACTACGCGACGAACGATTCGGCCATGGTGCTCAAAAAGCCGGGGCATCCACCAACTACGGTGTCCCCGCACGCTCGTTCCTGCTGACCGATCCTCCCGGCCACAGCGTTCAGCGCGAACGCGCGCGCCACCCCTTCACCGCCCGGCATGTCGAGCGGCTGCGCGCCCGAATCGCTGCCACGGTCGACTCCCTGGTCGCCGACGCTGCCCGCTCCGGCCACGCCGATGTCATCGCCGACATCGCCCGCCCCCTGGCCTCGGAAGTCATGGCCGAACTGATCGGGGTGCCGGAACGACTGCGTCCCCGCTTCGAGCACAGCGCACAACTCCTGGTCCGCGGCATGGACCCCCCCGGCCTCATCGACGCCCCCACCCGCCAAGCCATCGCCCGCGCACGCTTCGCACTCGCCCAGGACATCGCAGGCATACTGCGCCACCACACTGGCCACACGCCCGACCTCCTGACCGTGCTGACGGAAGCCGGACCGGACAAAACATCCCGCGCCGAAACCATCGCCACCTGCGCCCAACTCATCGCCGCAGGGTATGAAACCAGTGTCGGCCTCATCGGCAACGGCCTGCACGCGCTTCTGTCACATCCACGCGAGCTCGACCAGCTTGCCGCTACCGGTCCTTCGGAGCAGGCAGTGGAGAAGGCAGTGGAGGAGTTGCTGCGCATCGATCCCCCTATTCAGGTGGCCCCCCGCAGCGCACTCGTCTCCGCCGACATCGGAGGTGTCCCGATCGAGCCCGGCACGATCGTCCTGGTCATGCTTGGGGCAGCCAACCGGGACCCGATGGTTTTCCCCGATCCCCACCGGCTTGATCTCACACGCCGACCGCGGCATCTCGCCTTCGGTCTCGGCGCACACTTCTGTCTCGGCGCGGCTCTCGCCCGCCTGGAAGCCACTCTCGCCCTGACTGCGGTCATCCGTCACCGCCCGCAGGCCCTCGACAAGGAGGTGACTTACAGCGCCAGCCGCATCGCGCGCACTGTCGAAAGTCTTCGCGTCAGCCTGCAGACCCCCCCTCCTCTGCAAAACGACGCCCACCTGGGTGCAGCTGTGAAAGGAGCGCCGTGACGACGTCGGAGATTCCGTTCACCGAGGACTGCCTCATGCAGATGCTGGTCGAGGAGTTCGACATCAGCCCGGACCGCCTCCGACCCGACGACACACTGGCGGAGATGGGCCTGGATTCCCTGGACTTGTTGGGCATCCTCGTCGCACTCGATGCCAGGACGGGCAAGGAGGTGTCCGGTGAAGAGCTTCCCATCACGCTCCGCACCTCTCTGGCCGAGGCTGCCCGTATCGTCTGTCGAGCCGTGGCGAAGGCACGTTCCATCGGCTGGGCCGACGCGGTCGAATGAATGCAGCGGTCCCTCGTCTTACGCAGCTTTCTTGATCGATTTCTGGATTATGCGGCTGCGGCATAGGTGCCTGAACACCCTCCCAGGCACAGTGCCCAGACGTCGGAAATAGCAGCCCGGCGCGCGCCGCGAGCGCGAGATACACCACGCCACCGCCATCACCCCGGCCGGGAGGAGGACAATCGACGCGCGGCTGCTGCCCGACAGCGAACCCAAGCTCCGCGAGGCGTTCACCAATCTGCAGGCCAAGCACGGGACCGTGCCCGTGGTCGTCGACCAGCCCGCATCCATCGGCGCCCTACTGCCGGCGGTGGCCCGTGACATGGGCAGCCCGGTCCCCTACCTGCCCCGGGGCTGACGAGCGCCGGCCTCTGCCCGGTGAGGCCCACACCGATGCCCACGAAGCCTTCTTCATCGCCGACGCGGTCCGCGTCATGCCGCACACACTCCGCTCGGTCCGCCTCGGAGACGAGGCCATCGTCGAACTGGAGATGATCGTCGGATTCGACGACGACCTGGCCGGCAAGGCCACCCGCATCAGCAACCACCCGCGCGGCCTCACGACGCAGACCCACCCTGGAACGAATCCTCGGCCCGCGCATCCAGCGCCCGGCCTTCCCAAGGTCCTGACGTCCATGCCGGGGATCGGCATCAGGACCGGAGCCAGGAGCCTCATCGAAGTCGGCGACGGCAGTTCGTTCCCATCCGCGGTCCACCCGGTCGCCTTCGCCGGTCCGGCCCCAACGATCCCGAGCTCGGGGATCGTCAATCCGCGGCGAACCAAGGCCAGGATGCAATCCGGCCCAGCGCACCGGCCGAAGTGGGCGGGCAGTCGATTCCCTCGAACGGGCAAGGTCGCGGCCGTGAGGCCGGGTATTCGCCCTTGCGGGGCAGTATCGGCGCGTCCTGTGGAGAAGCCGGGCATCGAAATGGCCTGATTGCGAAGACTTTCGGCATTCACCACTCTGACCGCACGGTGGCGCCTCGGGCGTTGCCCGATCGACGAGGAGATCCTGATGCTTACCCAGTTGAACCCGACCGTCGTACCGCTCGCGTCACTGGCCGAAGGGGCGGCGGTGGCCTCCCTGATCTCCGAGGGCGAGACGCCCCTCAGCGACGCACCACTGTTCACCCCAGCCTCGGCGACTTCCTTCCTCATCCTCCTCGGCCCCAAGGAGCCGAAGGAAAAGTAGGGCCGCTGAGGCCAGTGGTCCGAATTTTGCCCGTCATAGGAGACTTCACCAGCGATGCCAGTCACCCTTGACTCACTGCGCGACGAGTACGCCGCCGCAGCCGAGCAGATGGCGGGTCGTGCCCTCGACGTCCTTGCGGGCGGCGGGGGCACGGTCGCGTTCCCCGACCCTCTCTCCAGGGCCGAGCTCGCCGCCGTACGGGTGCTGGGCCCGGACCTCTTCGCCCCCGCACTCTTCGCCGTGCCGCCCTTGGGCGACGCAGCGCTCGGGCCCGGGCCGGCGCTCGCGGTGGCGCAGTCGTGGCAGGCGTTCCCACCGGAGGGCGGCGGTGACGTGGTGGCCGGCTGGCACGACTGGGCCACCGGGCAGCTGGCGGCCCGAGCCGGGATCGCCCTCACCTTGCCGATTCCGGAGGGCCCGCCGACCCTCGAGGCATGGAAGCAGTGGTCGCCGGCCATGGCCAGGCTCGCCCCGCTCGCGCTCCCCAGTCTCGACGGCTCCCTCCACGAGATGGTCCGACGGGAACCATTGTCCCTGGCCCGCGCCGCCGTGCGCGCCATGCTGCGCCGGGACTACCGCACGGCCGCCAAGCTTGCCCGCTGGCTGGCCTGGCTGCACGGCGCCGGGGTGCCGGTTCCCGTCGAGACGGGTTCCCTCCTGGTGCGTCTGCGGCAGGTCGGTGGCCCAGGTGCTCGTACCACCCTCGACCTGACGCTCGCCGAACGCCTGCTGGCGAGGGGGGAGCGATGACCGACACGGAGCTCCTCGCCGCCGTCCAGCAGTGGTCGTCGCGAGCCCTGCACTGGCTGCGTACGGCTCACCGGCAGGGACACGGCCGCCTGCCCGCGGACGTCACCGTGGATCTGAGCGATCCGAACAACGGCTACAAGCCGATCGCAGAGGCCGCTCTCGCCGCCTCCCTCGTCCTGCGCGACGGTGTCGCCGGCTCCTGCGAGAGCGCGACAGCCCGGGAGATGCTCGACTTCTGCTGGGCTCAGCTGCAGGAGGGCAATCTGCTCTACGAGCGGCAGCTGCGGCACATGATGCTCACGGACCCCGTGGAGACGTACGCGCCTTTCGCGCGTGCGGGATACCGTCACGCCCGCCTCGACGAACTGCTCGACTCCTTCACCGGCCTGCGTGCTCCGCACGCCGCCGAACTGGTCCCGAACCGCCGACTGGCGGTGGCCAACGCGCGCCGCGTGGTGCGCGTTGGCCCGGAGCCCGACTGGAGCGTGCTGGCCGCGGACACATGGCTCGGAGCCCTTCCCGAGCCGTGGGCGATCGACTGGAGTACCGGATACGCCGTCACGCACACCGTCTTCCATCTGACGGACTGGGGCGAGCGCCCCGAAGGTCTTCCCGCGCCGATGCGCGCCTACCTGCGTGACTGGCTGCCGGTATGGGTCGACATCTGGCTTGAGGTCGGCCAGTGGGACCTGGTGGGCGAACTACTGATCGTTGACTCCTGCATCGGCGAGCCGGTCTGCAGCACCGCACCGTGGGAGCGGCTCATCGCCGCCCAGCACCCCGACGGGCTGACACCGCGGGATGGCGACCCGGTCGACGAAGACCCGGCGCAGGCTTTCAAGGATCATGAGCACACCGCCGCTGTCGCCGTCGTCGCGGGCACCGTCACCCTCGGCCGGTTGCTCGGCGCGGCCCTCGGGCCCGCATGACCCCGCCTTACTTCGCCGAGGTGGTGCAGGCGGCGCCGGGCGCCACGGCGGTGACCCTCGCCGTCCTCCACAACGGGCAGCGGGAGGTGTGGTGCCACGGCGTGGAGTCGCGCGGAGGGCCGCCCACCACGCCGGAGACCGCCTACGAGATCGGCTCGGCGACCAAGACCTTCACCGCTCTGCTCCTCGCCGAAATGACGGCCCGCGGCGAGGCAGCTCTGCTCGACCCGATCTACGCCCACCTCCCCGGCAGACACCGACTACGCGGCCGCAACGCGTCGGCCGTCACGCTGCTGCACCTCGCCACGCACACCTCCGGATTGCCACGGCTGCCTCCCGGCCTGCTCGCTCAAGCGCTGCCCAGGTGGTTCAGCAACCCGTACGCGGCCTACGACGACGACAAGCTGCTCCACGCACTGCCCCGCACACGCGTCCGCGATCGCCCCGGCAGCCGGCTGCTTTACTCCAACTACGGGCTGGCGCTGCTCGGCCGGCTCCTCGCCCAGACCGCCGGAGCCGACTACCCGCAGGTGCTGGCCGAACGGGTGTGCCGACCACTCGGGCTCACGGGAACCGGCTGCGGCCCGCAACCGGTGGCCCAGGCCGTCGGCCACCGCCACGGACGGCCCCTGCCGCCGTGGCACATGCCCGGACTACCCGCCGCCGGTGCGCTGCGCTCCACCGGCAACGACCTCCTGCGCTACCTCGGCGCCCACCTGCAACCGGCCGGTGAACCACTGGCGGCGGCCTTGCGCGAGGTGCAAAAGCCACGCCTGCGCATACCCCGCTCGACCGACGAACTCTGCCTGATCTCGAACAGGAGACACCTCGACGACGGCCCGCTCCTCTTCCACTCCGGCGCCACCCGCGGCTTCACCTGTTTCACTGGCTTCGCGCCGCACGCCGGTGTCGCCGTGGCAGCCATGGCCAACACCGGCCCTGAGCCGAAAGGCCGGTTCGTGCACACCGCGTACGCGGTGCTGCGCCGGCTTACAGGCGAAACCCGCTCATGGGAGGGCGCGTAGCCCGCGCTCGTCAGCTGGCAGTGGGCCAGGAGCGCAGCAGCGTGGCGATCTTCGCGGCGGTGCAGGTCGGGTCCAGAAGGAGATCCCTCAGGGCGACGGCGTCGTCGCGGGTGGGCTTGACCGCGATTCCGGTGGCTTCGAGGTACATGACGCCGGTCGCGGCGGCGACGGCGAGGTTGGAGCGCTCCAGCCAGCGGCACCGCCCCAGGGTGTGTACCAAGGCGGCCGCCTTGGCGTACGGGCCGCTGTAGACCGGCTGCTCGAAGAGCTCCGTCCTGTGACGGGCGACTGCCGAGACGGGGACGCCGTAATCGTCGGGAGCGGGATCGTTCGCGCCGGCGGCCTGGGCGACCTCCAGGATCCAGGGAACATCGATGTGCGGTTCCATCAGGCGGCGCGTTCTCCCCGCCGGGTTTCTTGTGCGTCCTCGGCCTCGTCGAAGACGTCCTGGTGCTCCGAAAGGAACCGGGAGGCGGCGTCCACAGCGCGCGCTCGCAGACCGCTCGCGTCGTCTTGAACAAGGCGGGCGAGGTAGTCGCCGATACTCAGCCCCAGGTCTGCGGCACGCTTCTTGGCAAGCTCCGCGACATCCTGATCGACCCGTGCACCCAGTTGCGTTTTGACCATACACGCATGGTAACAGCTGTTACCGGCTTTCGGGCGGTCCCGCGACGGCGACCTGCCAGGCCTCGGACCCTGTCGGCCGGGGCCGCCTTCACGCGGGACAAGCCCTCCTCTTCCAGCGGCAACCGGCGATGACTGCGAGGTCGGCGACGATGGCGTGCAGGGGGTGCTGGGGGACGAACTGGGGCGAGTCATCAGGCTTGACGATGCTGCGGCGGCTCAGCATCCAGCGCTGCCGTGTGGGTTCGTCGCCGTCGAACTGCCATACCGCTGGCAACCGGCGGCGGCCCGGTCGTAGAGCCGTGGGCCCCTGACACCGTCGCCTCAGGCCTGGCGCGTCCAAGCCTGGGGCGGAAGGGCGGCGTCTTCCGGGAGGCGGTGGAAGCGGGAGTTGCGGCCGCAGGCGGAATCCGCGGTGACCGACCCAGGTGAAGAAGAGAGGGCCGGCCTGGCCCACAGGACCATGGTCCGGGCGATGACCTTCTTGGTTGTGAAAACCCGGTGGTCGCAGGTGGGGGCCGTTTTGCAGCCTTCGGCATCGTCGGCCGCCAGGACCACGACCGGCTGTCCGTCGCATTGGTTCGGATGGGTGACGTCCCGCTGATGCTGGATACAAAAGTGCCTTCTCGGGCAGTTCCTCCCGGAAGAGGACCGTTCCCAGGCGGGGTGGCAGCTGGTGGAATCGACTGAATCGGTGGCAGGCGACTGCCTTCTGCGTTATTGGTCCGTGGAAGATGTACATGCGCTCGACTTTGACCCGTTCCTGAGAACGTCGCTGCGGGGCAGGCCGGTCTCCCCGATCCGGTTGCCGCACGGCGAAGGCGATTGCTGGCTGGTGACCCGGTACGACGACGTCAGGCTGGTCACCTCAGACCCACGGTTCAGCCGGGACATCACTGGCCGCCCCATCCCGAAGATGACCAAGCACTTCATCCCGATGGACTGAGCGGTCAGCTTTGTGGACCCGCCCGGTCATGTCCGGGTACGCGCGGTGGTGGCCCCGGCGTTCACCCAGCGCAGCATGGATCGGCTGCGTGCCCGCACGCAGGCCATCCTCGACCCGCTGGTGCACCGATTGGTGGCGGCCGGGCCGCCGGCCGACCTCGTGCGGGATGTCACCTCACCGTTCCCCCTGACAGTGGTCAGCGAGCTGATCGGCGTGCCGCCTGCAGACCGGTCCCAGATGCGTGACTGGGCACAATCCCTGCTGACAAAGGCGTCCGACGATGTAGCGGCCAAGCGGGCCCGGCAGGTCAAGGAGGCCGCCGACGTCTACTTCTGTGAACTGGCCGCACAACGTCGGGCCGCGCCTCAGGACGATCTGATGAGCGTGATGGTGGCCGCCCTCGACAAGGGCCTCATCAGCCAGGAGGAGCTCCTGGCTCTCACCACGCTCATGCAGTTCAACGGCTGGCACGCGGTCTGCAACAACACGTCGAATATGGTGTACGCCTTGCTCTCACAGGACCGGTTGATGCACCGGCTGCGGTTGCAGCCCGGTCTGGTACCGAAGGCTGTGGAGGAGTTGCTGCCCTGGATCCCGCACAAACACGGCGTCGGCCAGCCCAGGATCGCCACCGAGGATGTGGAGGTCGGCGGGGTCATGATCCGTGTAGGCGAGTTCGTCTACGTCTCGTACGTTGCCGCCAACTGGGACCCGCAGGTTTATCCCGACCCTGGCCGGATCGACTTCGAGCGCCAGGGGCCGCCGCATCTGGCGTTCGGACACGGCCCGCATTACTGCGTGGGGCCGCAGCTGGCACGCATGGAATCGGAGGTTCTCCTATCCACTTTGATCAGCCGGTTTGCCGGGGCTACGGCTGGCCGTTCCAGCGGAGCAAGTGCAGTGGCAGACCGACGTCCTGATCCGGGGACCCGTCGCTCTGCCTGTGACCTACGATACCGCCCTCCGCGCCTGAGAGCCTGATCATGGCCTTCCAGCTGGGCCTGCTGCATGTTGTGGACTTGCGATCGTTCGCACGGATGCGGTCACCGGACCAGATCCAGGACTCTACCCAGGCGTCCAAGAGGAAAGAGCGATCTACGACCAGTTGACCGGAAGACACTATGATCTTCCCGCCCAGCCGACGGCCGAAGCGATACTCGCCGCGCTTCCCAAACTCGCTCCCCCCGCGTGCGACGCAGTCGTACTCACTGAGCAGGTGAGCGACTTCCCATTCCGTGAGGAGCTGCCTGCGGAACTCCGTCCGCGGCTCCCGACTGCCGTGACCCGAGGAAAGCCGGGGAAGGCCATGCTGCTGTGCGTGTACACGATGGCGTGGGTTTTCGTGTCGTTGGTCGCCTGCCGCGCGCCACCGTGGACGGACAGGCAGGCAGACGCCGTCCGGTGTACTGCCGAGCAACGCCTACTGCCCGGTGTCGACCCGCAAAACCGACAGCTTCCCCTCGCCCGGTAACACGGAAACGAGGGCAGCCGCGGCACGGCAAGTTGGTGATCAGCCCTCAGTTGTAGACGTACGCGGGCTTCAGGCGACCGTCCCTCGGCGGTCATGCCCGCACGGCCGGCCCGTTCTTTCACCCCGGAGACGAGTGGGCAGGGGTGAACCCGAACGGGCTCGGGTCTCTATGATGTTGGCGCCCTGCGGCCTGGAAGCGGCACGCTTGCGGACCAGCGGCCCGGACTTCACCTATGGCTGGGCAATGGTCACGTCCTGGATGGTGACCTTCTTCTTGGGCGCTCCATCGCCTTCGCCGTTGGCGTTGTCCGACCCGGCCTTCGCGACTTGCTCCAGTAGATCCATGCCGCTGGTGACCTTGCCGAAGACGGTGTAGCTGGGGGGCAGCTCGCTGTCGCCGTAGACCATGAAGAACTGACTTCCGTTGGTCCCCGCACCGGCGTTGGCCATGGCGAGCGTGCCCTTGGCGTACTCGGCGGTTTGCTTGCCGACAGCTGCCTTGGGGAGGTTCTCGTCTTGGTACTTGTAGGCCGGCCCGCCGGAGCCGCTGGCGGTCGGGTCGCCGCATTGCAGGACCTTCAGGTTCCCGGTGGTGAGGCGGTGGCAGTTGGTCTTGTCGAAGAAGTTCTTCCCGGCCAGGTAGGTGAAGGAGTTGACTGTGCATGGCGCCTTCTTGCCGTCCAGGGACATGGCGATGTCCCCCAGATTCGTCTTGAGCGTGGCGCGCACGGTCCTGCCGTAGGCGGGCTTGGTTGGCGGCGTGCCCACGTTCTTGGCCCCCTGTTCGGTGTGGGGCAGATACAGGCACTCCCCGCGGCTTGCCGTGCGTACCGGCGTGGACGATCGCTTGGAAGATGAGGTGACGAGCCCGGTAGCGGGTGTCGGCGTGGCGCCCCATGTGATGAGTCCGGCGGCGATCACGGTGCCGGCCGCGGCGCGCAGAACGGTCGAGAGCATGTTGGTTCCTTACGTCGGATACAGAGTTCTTGATCGCGATATCGGCATCCGCCGCGGCAATCTGGATGAATACCGGCGAAGTCCTCCTCACGAGGGACGTCGTCACCTCCGTGCCCGCCATCTCCATGTGCCCGGACGCAGGCCGCCGGCCCCGAACAACCCCTCAGTGCCGACCGGTCAAATCGTCCCCGCGCCCTCGGCATGATGTTGCCGGCGGCGGCGGTGGTCGGCGGGCAGCCTCCGTCAGGTGGCGCCCTGCCGGCCCTCGGCGGGAGTGGGCTGCCCCTTCTCGACTGAATGCGGCGCGAATGCTCCGCTCCTCCCCCGGCGCCCGCAGGGCGCTCTGTGGCCGCCCCTGCACTTCGCCCGCATCGGCTGCTACGGGCGTCCCAGGACTTGGATGCCGGCCGTCGTGTCGGTGCGGGCGGTGAAGTAGTCAGTGAATGCCTGGACGAACTCGTCTTCGGCGATGCGGCCGTCTCCATCGCGCTCGAGCTGGCGAAAGCCCGGAGCATGTCGAAGCGCGTGGAGAAGGCGGCCATGCCGGCGGCGACCGCCGGATCCGCGGTTTGCAGCACCAGGAGCCGCCAAGCGATCAATCCGATCCCCCACTCCCCCAGCGTGCGGCTCAGGAGCGAATCAGGACCGGGAAGATCAGCGGCGGCCAAGGGGCCTCTCCTCAAGCACGTGGCACAGGAATGAGCAAGAGATGTCCGAAGAACGATCACGGCTATCCGTCCAGCCCAACTCCCTACCGCTCTATGGGAGCGGCCAGACCGCCGATTCACCCCTACGGGGCACGCGGGCCGCAGAATCGGGTGAGCCCAGGTAGGGATTCTTGACTTCGGCAGAGGGGAAGTCTGGGGCGCGGTGGCAAGACCCGCAGTCGTCCGGGAGTGGCCCAGCACCCGAGAGGCACACCCAGGACCGGCCGTCAGGCTGGCCGGCCGTCCGGGAAGGAGCCCGACGCGCAGCGCCCGCCCCGGGAAGTGTCCTGGACGGGCGCAGCAGTACCGTACCGATGCCTAGTGACAACCTGTCAGCCGCCGCGTCTGTCGCGTCGGCTGAGCCGCAGCTGGTGAAGGGCTGCAAGCAGGGTACTGGTCTCCGAGGGCCACGCCGGCTCTCGGAAGGCGGCCGGCCCGGGGTCAGCAGGCAGCGCACGGGCCCGGGCGGCACCGGTGCGCGCAGCCGCAACGTCCGTGGACGGCGTCGGGGTTCCGGCTGTAGGGGCGGGTGTCGGCAGGAGGCAGTGGTCCTGGCCGCCTGCCGACCGGCTGGGCCCCTGGCGAAGATCGCTTCACGCCGGTTGTCCTGCTCGCCGGCTTTCGCAGTGGCTGCAGGCGGGGGTCGTGCGCTGTGCTCCCTTCAACCGCAGCGCCGCGAGGCTGTCAGTAGCAGGGGAATTCGCCGAGTGTCACGGAGGAGACCTCGTTGTCCAGTGTGTACAGGCCGAGGTCGTAGACGGAGGTGTGTGGCCTGACTTCCAGACAGGTTCCCGAGTCGGCCCAGCTGGGGTAGTGCCGGTGGAGGTGGATCGGAACGTCGAGGTTGTTGACGACGGAGCCCGCGCGGTCGCCCGCGCCCTGCGTACCGAGGTCGTTGACGGAGGATTTGAAGATCCAGATCTGGGCGTCGGAGTGGCGGATGTTGAATCCGCGGTTGTCGTAGAGGCAGTAGAAGTTTTCGGGGCACTCGTCGATGCCTGCTCCGGTTGACGCGGCCCGGACGGAGGATGTGCTGGTAGTGGAGGCGACGGCGGTCGGCGCGATACCCGTCAGAGCGAAAGCCGAGACGAGGCCGAC
This sequence comes from Streptomyces sp. NBC_00667, assembly GCF_036226825.1. Lineage (NCBI taxonomy): Bacteria > Bacillati > Actinomycetota > Actinomycetes > Kitasatosporales > Streptomycetaceae > Streptomyces > Streptomyces sp. NBC_00667. Next base: position 7,001,203 of record NZ_CP109022.1, on the reverse strand, counting down.
AGCGGCGGTGGCAAGGTGACGCACAGGTCATCCCTTCCTTGTGAGCCCGGCAGGTCACCCTCTTGACTACCCTGAGAACAGGATCAAATCTGTAGAGTGACGGGTGTGCGGGGGCGTTCCGCCGTTGCGTACATCGCACAATGAGTGCTACTGCACCAGTACGCCTTCCAACGCGCCCCGGGCACCTCTTTGCGACGCGCTGGCCCCTGCACCAAGAAGGTCGTGGACGACTACCTGCTGGGCGGCGTCCTGCCGGCCCGGGGAACCGTCTGCCACGACAGGGCACCGGGCATCACCAGCGCCAACGCCAAACCGACCCGTTGAGCAGGTAAGGATGGCGGCGGCCCTGGCTCCAGGTTCGCATCACGGCCTCGACAAGCGTGCGCATGCCGGCGTCGGGGCGGCGCAGGCCGGAGTACAGCTGCGTGCCCTTGCACGGGCGACCTGATGTCTCTCACCGCCCGGCGTCGGATGCGGACGCACGCACTGCCTAACGTCCATGCCGTCCCCATGGCGAACCACCGGGAGGCGACGGGGAGCCGGCTGCGTCGCCGCTCGCGGTAGCGGGGCGGGGGCCGCCCGGCCGGGGCCCGTGCTCAGAGCATCTCGAAATCCTCGAAGTCGAAGCCCGGAGCGACGACGCACGACATCAGGACAGGCTCGTCGCAGGCCGGCTCGGCGGTCTGCCAGACGCCGGCCGGCACAAGGACCTGCGGTCGCTCCCCGAGCCGGACATCGGGTCCGAGGACCGATGCGGTCGTTTCCGCCGACGCGTTCCCGCTCCCGCCGAGCCGGATCGTCAGCGGTCCGCCGCAGTGCCACAGCCACAACTCGTCGGCACGCACCCGGTGCCAGCGTGAAACCTCGCCGGGGTGCAGGAGGAAGTAGATGCCGGCCGCGAACGGGCGCATATCGCCGTACCCGTCCGGTCTTCGGCGCGGTCCGTCGACGCGTGTGACCGTCGGGGAATCCTCGCAGGGCAGGGGGAAGCCGGCGGTCGCTTCCTTGCCAGAGGGGGTGAGGCGTGGGCATGGAGGCGTATGCGCGGGTGATTGATCTGAGCCACGGGCTCACTCGGTCGATGCTGCGGCGGGACTACCCCTCGGCTGAGCGCACCGTGCGGCCACGAGAGAGAAGTGGCCGCGCCCGCGGGAGGGCATGCCGTGAGCGCCCGGCGCCCAGCTCAGAGTTGTGCCGCTTCCGCCTCAAGGCGGCGGGCGGCGGCTTCGACGGCCGCAGGGAGCGGGCGACGTTCCCGCAGGGCTGCCGGGAGCCGCTTGAACAGTTCGCGCAACGCGGTGCGGGCCTCGGGATTCCGCCGGGCCTCCACGGCAAGCTTGCGCGTATGGCGGAGCGCGACGGGCAGCGGACGGCGCAGCCAAGCCGTCAGGGCGGCATTGCGGCGCTGCACGGCGGGCCGCCCCGCCCGGACCCCACCGGTCGGGCAGTGGACGGCGATGACGTCGGGGCAGTGGCACACTCCCCATCCTCGCGAGGCCAAGTCGTAGGCCAGCAGCGTCTCCTCGCCACCCACAAAGAGGATCGGATGGTATCCGCCCGCTTCGAGATAGGCGTCCCGCCGTGCCACGGCGGCACAGGCCAAGAACCCGAGCACTTGTGGCCCCGGGAGGTCGGCGGCGAGTCCGAGGGGGGATGCGGCGAGCCTGCCGTTCAGCGGGTCCGGCTCGCCCTCCGGGCCGACAAGGACGCTGGCCGCGAGCAGTCCGAGCCGGTCGTGCCGGTCCAGGAGGTCCGCCGCCCGGCGCAGTGAGCCCGGCGCCCACCAGGAGTCGTCGTCGCTGAAGGCCACGTACCGGGTCCGGGCCCGGCGTACGCCCAGGTTGCGGCCAGCCGCGGCGAGGTTGCGGCCGGGCGTGAGGACAGTCGCCTGCGGATGGCGCTCGGCCACTGCCCGCAGGGTGCCGTCGGTCGAGGCGTTGTCGACGACGATCACCGGTGGTGCCTCGGGAAGCGCGGCCAGCCGGTCAAGTGAGTGCAGCAGTTGTTCCCGGCGGTTGTGGGTGATCAGGACGACAGTGGTGCGCGGATCAGCACTCGCAGCTTCCACATCGCGCACGGCGGCTCCTTCAGCGAACCTCGGCAGCCTGCCCGAGGCGAGGCCGGCGGTCGGCGGTGGCCACGGCTTGGTTCCGACCGGTAGGTACGAGGCACCATCGTGGACCAGCGCGAGCAGCCCGTATTCCGGCACGCGCGCAGCCGGCGTGCTGTTCACCCGTACGAGCGCCGGACAACCGGGCGGGTACGTGCCGCGCCGGTGGGAGGGGCTGTCGGCCTGTACCGGCTGGTGACCCCCGCGCTCGCGCCCGGCGTGCCGGCGCACAAACGTGGGCATGACCCCGCCAAGTGACGGTCCGGAGGAAGTGCCGGTGCCGAGGAGAGGGGAACCACGTGGCGTGGCCGCCCAGTGTCATTGTCATCCTGACCGATCAGCAGCGCTGGGACACCACAAGGGTCCACGGCAATCCGGCGGACGTGACGCCCGAGTTCGACGGGATCGCCCGTGCCGGGACCCATTTCTCATTGGCGTTCACGCCCCAACCGGTGTGCGCCCCGGCTCGGGCGGCTCTGCAAACCGGGTGTTGGCCCACCATGACGGGGGTGTTCCGCAACGGGATCGCCCTGCCGGCCGGTGTGTCCACGCTGGCATCGGTGTTCAAGGAAGCCGGATATGTCACGGGGTACATCGGCAAGTGGCACCTCGGTGGGGTGGATGCCGCCGAGGCAGGACCGGTACCACCCGGCCGGCGGGGTGGATACCGGCGGTGGTTGGCGAGCGATCTGCTCGAATTCACGTCGGATGCCTACCGGACGGTGCTGTGGGACGAGTCAGGGCAACCCGTGCGGCTGATCGGTTACCGGTCCGACGCGCTGATGGACGCTGCGGTCCGGTTCGTCGCCGATCACTGCGACCACCGATTCCTCTTGTTCGTGTCACTCCTGGAGCAACATCACCGGAATGGCACCGACGACCGGCCCCCGCCGGATACCGGGAACGGTATGAGGGACGATGGCTGCCACCCGACCTCGCGGCTCTGTCCCCCGCCGCTCCGAACGGTGGGGCACACCGGTACCAGGGGGCTACCTCGGGCAGATCAAACGCGTAGACGAGGGGGTGGGGCGCTTGCGGGACGCGCTTCGCGGCCTGGGTACCGAGGATCGCACGGTGTTGGCCTGGACTGCCGACCACGGCTCACATTTCCGGACCCCGCAACCAGGAGTACAAACGGTCGGCGCACGACGCGTCCGTGCGAGTGCCCCTGGCCATGATCGGGCCCGGTTTCACGGGCGGTGGGCGGGTGCACCGGCCGGTGAGCACCGTGGACCTGGCACCCACCCTGATCGAGGCGGCGGGTCTGAGTGTGCCCGCGTCCATGCAGGGCCGGTCGCTACTGCCCCTGGTCGGGGGCGGCTCCGAGGCGGACCGCCCGGGCGAGGTGTTCTTCCAGATCAGCGAATCGCACGAGTTGGAGCACCTGGCCGGACTGGCGTCACACCGGGAGGTCGCCGACCGTCTTCGGGTCGCCCTCGCGCCCTGGAGGGACCGGGCGGGCGAGGAGAAGACAGTGATCGAGGCGGCGGCTGAACGTGTCCTGGACGGACGTTCGCCGCACTCCCCCGTCGCCGCTCTGCCGTGGGAGACGCTACCGTTCGCGCACCGCCAACCGGCGTCGGACCAAGAAGATCAGCTCCTGCGCCTGGCTGATCACGCCCTGGGACTGGCCACCCGTCCGACTCCGCCGTGCCTCGTCAGGGGGTGCGCCGCACCGGCCCCACTCGCATGGTGTTCCTCGGGCTCCGGACCGCCTGATCGATCACCTTCTTGTCGATTCGCGCGGCGGCTGTACCGCGCCCACCTACGGTCGTTGTCCGGGCCACGGTCGCACTCACTCCTGTGCAACAGCCAGGGACGGACATCCGAGCCGCATAGGGGCGGGACGACATCATCGAGGTCGGACAGAAAACAGAAAGTCCTCACTCACGCAAACCTCGCGGAACCCGTCGAACGCGTGGAGCCTACGTCGCCTGTCCTGCGCCGACGGCCGGCAAACAGCGACTGACCGAGGCGGCGGTAACCACGCGGTTCGGTCCCGGCGCTCGGCGTGCGGAAGGCCACATCGCAGGTGTGGAGCGCGTGCCCGGCGCCGACCACCAACCAAGATCCCGCCCCGCAGCATGAGCGGGACGGGATCGGAGCGTTCGGGCATCAACATGAGCGCACCATGGCGTCGTCCAGCGGCGCCCTTAGGTGTACGCGTGACGTACTACGGGTGGTCGGGCTGCTGCTCAGGCGGTACGGCGCCACCCGCGCCGCCACCCTTGGCTCCCTTGTCCGTGCCATGCGGGCGGGCACCCTTGGTTCCCTTCTTCGGCACTTGCGATGCCTTGAGTGATCCAGCGTTCTCGGGCGTCGAACCGCCCTTGCCGCTGCGCCGCATCTCCGGTTGCTGTGGGTTCGCCATCGTTTCCTCCTCCTACCGGTTTCGACGTAGGTCCGTGCGCTGCGCCTACCCCCACGCCGGCGTTCTCATCCGCGGCCCGGCCCGGCCCCCCACCGTCGGCGCCGCCGCTGCTGTGCCCGCCGTGGCCGGACGCCCACACCGGCGACGGGCGCCATGGGGGCGCGCTTCACCTCCCCACACCGGCGCCCGCCTTCCTGACTGCGACATCGGGTCAGGCGTCTTCCGATTGGCCCGGTGCCTGCGCCTCCTCACCCTGCGTTCCCTTCATCCCCCCGCCCGTGTGTCCGGAACTCCGACCGTGCCCGCCTTATGGCGTCCGACCGCTGCGCTCCTCCTCCGGAGTGACGTCTTTCTCACCGGTCACACGCTCCAGTGGTGACTCGCTGTTTGCTGTCATCCCTATGTCCGGTATCCCGCATGCCTCCGAAGCTCACTCTCGTTCGCGCACAGCCCGACCGGGGGCCGACGGCCTAGTAGTGCTTTGTCAGCTGGTCTTGTCACGGTCGGTGTTCGGTAGTTCGCTGGTTGTATGAGGGCTGGGGAACTTACAGCGTGTCGGGTCCGGTTGGAGGAGTTCGTCTCGGAGGTGTTCGCGCCGTTGGTGCGGCGGGATCAGCGGGTCAAGGGCGGCCTGTATCTGCGGGGCTTGTTGCTGGACGGCCGGCGGAAGTCGATGCAGCCGATGGCCGAGCGCCTCGGGATCGACCATCAGCAGTTGCAGCAGTTCATGACGTCCTCGACCTGGCCCGTTCGGGAGGTGCGGGCCCGGCTGGCGTGGCGGGCCGTGCGGGCGGTGCGGCCGCAGCTGTGGGTGGTGGACGACACCGGCTTCCCCAAGGACGGCAAGGCGTCCGCGGGGGTGACCCGGCAGTATTCCGGGACTGGGGAAGGTCGGCAACTGCCAGATCGGTGTCAGCGTCCACGCCGCCTCCGACACCGCCTCATGCCCGCTGGCCTGGCGTTTGTTCCTGCCCGCCGCCTGGGACGGGTCCGACGCCGAGGCCCGCCGACGGGCCTGCCGATCCCCGAGACCGAACACCACCGGCCGAAGTGGCAGCTCGCCCTGGACATGCTCGACGAACTCGCCGCAACCGGTAATCCCGCCGCACTAACGGCGCGAACACCTCCGAGACGAACTCCTCCCAACCGGACCCGCACCGCAGCAAGTTCCCCAGCCCTCATACAACCAGCGAACTACCGATCACAAGCCGTCACAAGACCAGCTAACAAGGCACTACCAGTACTGCAACGGTCGGGACTGTAAATCGTTCCGTGTAACTGCTGACCAAGGAAGATGCATCGATGACCCGTGACAACGTGACCGAGGCCGAATCCGCCCAGGCGTCTGAGCCGCAGCCGGCGAAGGCGGTGGATGACCAGCTGATCGACGAGTTGGGTGGGCCGGGCTCAGAAGCCGTATTCATACCGGTCATCGAGTGTGGGGATCGAACAGGGATCCTGATCGGATGATCTCGGAGGGGTCCAAGCATGAGGACAGGGCCTCGTGGCGATTCGGAAGGTGTTGAAGTCTCACCGAGCGCCAGGAGGCCCTGCTTGTCGCAGTTGTACGCGGTTGAGGTCCCGGAGTTCAACTCGTTCGTCGTGTCGTGCGATTGCCTCGCGCACAAGTTCGGGAACGCGGCGGACCAGCCGGAGCGGGTGCGGCGCTATCCGTCGGACATGACGGACCCGGAGTGGGCGGTGGTGCGGCCCCTGCTGCCGGTGCCGGCCTGGCTGGAGGGCAGGGGCGGCCGCCCGGAGGGCTACTGCCACCGCCAGATACTCGACGCAGTGCGCTACGTCGTCGACAACGGCGTCAAGTGGCGCTCGGTGCCTGCCGACTTCCCACCCTGGGACCGCGTCTACGCCTTCTTCCGCCGCTGGCGCCGCCAGGGCCTGGACGCGGAGTTCCACGACCGGCTGCGGGGAAATGTCCGCGTCAGCGAGGGGCGGGCGGCCGAGCCGACCGCCGGCATCATCGACTCGCAGTCGGTTCGGGCCGCCAGCTCGGTGCCGGCCGCCACGCGCGGTTACGACGGCGGGAAGAAGGTTCCGGGCCGCAAGCGGCACGTGATCACGGACTGTCTCGGCCTGCTGCTGGTCGTCGCGGTCACGGCGGCGAACGTGGGCGACCGCGAGGCCGCCGTGCCCCTCCTGGAAGGGGTCAGGGGCGCACATCGCTCGCTCCGTATGGTCTGGGCGGACGGCGGTTACACCGGCATGCTCGTCGACTGGGCCAGGGAGAAACTCCACCTCACCCTGGAGATCGTCAAGCGCAGTGACGAACCGCGATTCGTGGTGCTGCCCAGGCGGTGGGTGGTGGAGAGGACGCTGAGCTGGCTGATGCGCTCACGCCGTCTGGTCCGTGACTACGAGACGCTGCCCGCCACCAGCCAGTCCATGATCCTGTGGTCGATGACCATGCTCATGAGCCGCCGCCTCGCCCGCCGCACCCGCACACCGGGCACGGCGATGTCCCTGGCAGCCTGAACCACGCCGTCACGCCGTCACGCCGTCACGCCGTCACGCCGTCAGGATGCCGAACTCCCCGGACTGGTGCCGGGTGATCCACCCGCGCTCGGCCAGGCGTTTCGCCTGCGAACGCACTCCTTCGATCTTCGCCGGCACCACGTCCAGGCCCAATGCCACCGCGAGATCCTTGGCCCGCACCTTGTTCCGGCCCGCAGCCGCCTCGCTCTCCAGCACCGAGATGATCCGCTGATAGTCCGGCGCGAGGACCGCCCTGGCCAGCCGCCCACTTTGGTGGGGAACCGGCGATCCCGCCACCGCCGCGGCCACAGCGGCGCCCTCCACCGCGACCACGGCACGGCCGGCCGGCTCGGCCAGCACCTCCACCACCGCTTCCCGGGCGATGACCAACCGCTCCAGCACCCGCTCGGCCTCCTCCAGCACGGCCGCGGCCCGGACCGTTTCCTCCCGCGCCCGCTCAACCGCCTCCCGCGCGGCCGACTCCTTCGCCTCCAACAAACCGAGCACCGACGCCACCAGCCACCCCTACCGATCAAGAAGCAACCCGACGCCACAACACTCCCTCACCGCGCCCGAATCCACTCCTGACCAGCGGAAACTCAAAAGTCATGACCGGAAAGACAACGGCTTCTCAGGCCCAGGACCTACAGCTGACCGGCGAGGGCGGGCTGCTGCAGCAGTTGAGGACCACGATCACCGACAAGGTCATGGACGGGATGGCCGAATGGCAGAACCGGCCCCTCGATCCGGTGGTCTTCATCGATGCGATCCACGTGAAGATCCGCGACGGCGCGGTGGCGAACCGGCCCATCTACGTGGCCTTGGCCGTCCCTACGGAGGGCCGCCGCGACATCCTCGGGCTCTGGGCCGGCGACGGCAGCGAGGGTGCCAAGCACTGGAAGCAGATCCTCACCGAGATCAAGAACCGCGGCGTGAACGACGCCCTCATGCTGGTTTGTGACGGCCTCAAGGGCCTGCCCGACGCGGTCGAGACCGTCTGGCCCAGGACGATCGTCCAGACCTGCGTGGTTCACCTGCGGCGGAACTCCTTTCGCTATGCCGCCCGCCAGGACTGGGACAAGATCGCGAAGATTCTTAGAGCTCGTAACAGGATCTTGATGAGATGGGCTGGTCGGCCGTGACCGGTGTGACGATTCGGCCGTTCGTGAGTGTGTGAGTACTCGGCCGTGGATCGTGGACGACGACTTGTGGGCATTGATCGAGCGGCTGCTGCCGTCCTGGCTGGAGAGGTCACCAGGGCCGCGGCCGGTAGCTGACCGTCTGTGTCTGCAAGGCATCCTGTACGTGCTCTGTAACGACATCGCCTGGCAACTCCTGCCTCCCGAGCTCGGATTCGGATCAGGGCAGACCTGTTGGCGCAGACTGGAGCGGTGGCAGCAAGCCGGGGTCTTCGACCAGCTGCACCGCATCCTGCTCGCCGAGCTGAACGCGGCCGGCCGCCTCGACTGGTCCAGGGCCTGCGTGGACGGCTCCCACATCCGCGCGAAAAAGGGGGCGCCGACACCGGTCCGTCGCCGGTCGACCGGCGGAAGACGGGCAGCAAACACCACCTGATCTGCGACGGCCGTGGTACCCCGCCGAAGGTCATCACGACCGCGGCGAACGTCAACGACGTCACCCAGACCCTCGCCCTGGTCGACGGCATCCCTCCCGTGGCGGGCCGGCCAGGCCGTCCCCGTAGACGTCCCGAGGCCCTGCTCGGCGACAAGGGATACGACTCCAACCCCAACCGCGATGAACTGCGCAAACGCCGGATCCTGCCCGTCATCTCCCGCAAGGGATCCCCGAACAACAAAGGCATGGGCAAGCTCCGCTATGTCGTCGAGCAGACCTTCGCCCTGCTCCACCACTTCAAACGACTTGCCGTCCGCTGGGAACGCCGCACGGAACTGCACGACGCCTTCGTCTCCCTCGCCTGCAGCCTCATCTGCTGGCGACGCCTCAACAAGCGCGACTCATGATCGTGTTACGAGCTCTTAAGCCCGTCTACACCGCGGCGATCGAAGAGGCCGCCTTCGGGCGATTTGCCGAGTTTGCCGACGCCTGGGGCAAGAAATATCCGGCGATCGTCCGGTTCTGGGAGAATCTGCCATCTGTCGTCACTCACTGGACTCCCCTCGCTACCCGTCATGAATGATTTCTACCTAACAGCGCGGTATGCGCCTTTCCCGCCTTCACGGTCTTCAGCACACCGAAGTTCGAGCCCGATCACGGGCGAGGATCGGTGCGCTGCCATCGGGGGCGCGAGTCCGCCCCACGGCGTCCGGCGACCACCGCGCAACGGCGGCACAGCCGTCGAACCTGGTCAGCCGAGCCTCCGGATTCGGGGATCGCATCCGTCCAGGAGACGTGAGAGAAGCGAGTCAGCTGGGAGCGGCTGAGGGAAAGGCCGCACACCGTCTCGTTGCGGCCCGGCTCCCATGCGTGGACCTCGCCGGCGGGAAGCCTGCGTCGGCCTTGCCCTTCGTCCTCGATCCACTGGCCCGTGGCGGCGACCGTGTACCTCTTGCGCGTTGTTGCCATGCCGTGCGGCTACCACGCCGACGGCCGAGCATGCGGACGAGCGGCAGCGCAGCGGAAGTGATGAGGTTCATCGCCTCGGCAACTCAACGGAGGTGCTTGGACGGACGGATGTGCACCGCGGCCGGTGGCCCGGTGGCAGAGGCGGCGCCTCGGCTCGACGCGCTCACGGTCGCCATCGACGCACGGCCCGGCGCAGCTCCCACCTGGCCGCCGAGGTGCACCGTCCCCCCGCTGACTTCGGCAGGGCGCAACGCATCGCACGGGGCGCGGGCGAGGTGATGTTCGGCCTGCTCGGTGTGAAAGGGTGTCGCGGCGACAACCCGTCCCGCCGATCGGGCAGGGCTACCGCGGTCACGTAGCCCCGCCGCCGGTTCCTGGTCCACCAGGACGGGCTGCCCGATGCGGTGTCGTCCACTTTCACGCGTCGTCCTCGTGCACGCTCGCGGCATCCGTCCAGGCGTCGGTCTGCCGGGTCAGCCGTCGCAGCAGGGCGCGTACGGCTGCCAGGTCGCACTCCGTCAGACCCTCGCCCACCGCCTGGTGTGCGGTGGCTGCCCGGGCGGTGATGGCGTTCAGCACCCGCTGCCCGGCGCCTGTCAGGGCGAGCAAAGGTGAGGTGCGGTGATCCGGGTTGTCCCGGAACTGCGCGAGACCATCGCGGACGAGCTCGTTGGCGATGCGCTGCACGCCCTGGCGGGCGACCCCGAGACGGCGCGCGGCTCGCGCCACCGGCAGGGGTTCCTCGCTGACCACGCTCATCAACTGCCAGCGGGCCTGTGTCTGACCCTCTGTTCCCGCCAGGGCCTCCCCCGCTCGGCGCAGTGCACCTGCGGCCTCATAGACGTCGGCCACGAGGAGTGCGAGTTCCTCCGCCATGCCTTGGTTCCACCTCCCATCCGACAACGTGTTGTCAATTCAGCATCATGATGTCATATTCAGTGGGTCACCTCCAAGGAGTACGCACTCCTCACCGAAACCATCAGGGAGACACCATGACCAGCGATGCGATCAGCCGCCTGCACGCCGCCATGGAACGCGGGGCGGCCGCCCGCCCCAAGGTCGGCGGCTTTCCCTATCTCGCCGAAAGCCTGCGCCAGGCCGGCGTGACCCATTGCCGCATGGCCGTCCCGTCCAACGCCTTCCTGTACCTGACCCGGCACGGCGACATCGTGGTCCAGGGCGAGCCGCTGGTCACCGGCTTCACGCTCGCACCGCAGTTCGATGAGGCGGCCGTAATCGCAGCGCTGCGTGCGGATCAAGCCGGTGAGACGACGTTCCACGAGTTCGTCCGCGGCTGCTGGAATGCGGGGATCGTCTGGTATGACGTCGACACTGCTACCCGCACCTGCACCTACTACGGCGCCAACGGCGACTCGTACACCGAGGACTACCCCTCCGTCACCCTCCCCTGAGGCGCAGAAAGGGGGCGGGGAGCTGGAGAGCAAGGCTGCGGTGATCCGGCCACGAACGCCCGCACTGCGGGAACAGACCGCGAACAGCGACCCCGCCACGGTCGCGCACCCCCCGGACCGGCCGGGCGGGGCGGCCCGCGCAGAAAGCGGGAACGATGGGCACGCGCGTCGAGCGCCTGGACTGGACGCGCAACGACGCACTGGTTGCGGTGGGAGCGGCGGCCAGTGACCTCACCGGCTTCTCCCTCAGCGCCCAGGCGGACGCTACCCCCTTCACGGTCGTCACCGCACTCCCGCTGGTCCTCGCCGCGCTGACCCTGCTCTTCCGCCGCCGCCACCCGGTCCTGGTGCTCACCGCCGTGCTCGCCCTTGGCCTGGTGGCGAACGTGATCACCCCGGCCTCGCCGCACTTCGGCCTCGCCCTGACCGTCGCCCTCTACACCGTGGCCCGCCGCTGTCGGCCCGCCGTGGTCGCCGTCGCGTCCCTGGCCACCGTGCCGCTGGTCGCCGTGGGCCTGGGCGGCGTCCTGCTCCCCACTACCCGGAACCTGGCCGCCAACGCGGTCGCATGCGCCCTGGTCGTCGGCGCCGCGATCGTCATCAACCGCTGACAGCGCGAGGTGGACGCCAACCGGCTGCCACTGGCCGACCGGGCGGTGGCCCAGGAGCGGCGCCGGATAGCCCGAGAGCTCCACGACATCGTCGCCCACCACATCACCACCATGCAGCTGATGGCCGGCGGCGCCCGCGCCAACTTGGCGCACGACCCCGACGCGGCCCGCGAGGCCCTGGTCATCCTGGAGGACTCCGGCCGGATGGCCCTCGGCGGAATGCGCCAGCTCCTCGACGTCCTGCGGGCCGGCGAGGAGACGGAAACGGGGCCGCCCGCCCCGCAGCCCGGGACCGCCGACCTCCACCGGATCGTCACCGAGTCCCGGCTGGCCGGCATGGACACCGAGTTCACCGTGCACGGCGCCGCCCGCCCGCTCCCGCCCACCGTCGCGCTGACGGTGTTCCGGGTGGTGCAGGAGTCCCTGACCAACGCCCGCAAGCACGCCGGGAACGCCGGCGCCCGGGTCCGGCTGACGTACCTTCCGCAGGAGGTCGCCGTCGAGGTGTGCGACGACGGCCCCGGCGACGGGCCGCCGCGTCGCTCGACCGCATGGCACCCGGGTCGCGGCGGGTACGGTCTGATCGGGATGCGCGAACACGTCGCCCTGCATGGCGGCACCCTGGAAGCCGCCCCACGCAAGGGCGGCGGCTTCCGCGTCGCGGCCCGCCTCCCGGCCGCCGCCGGAGCCCCGGACGGGACACGAGGAGAGGACCATCACCGATGATCCGCGTACTGATCGCCGACGACCAGCCCCTGGTGCGGCGCGGCCTGAGCCTGATCCTGGCGCCCCACCCGGACATCGAGGTCGTCGGCGAGGCCGGCGACGGAGCCGAGGCGGTGACGCTGGCCCAGGAGCTCCACCCCGACGTGGTGGCCATGGACATCCGCATGCCGGTCATGGACGGGGTCCGCGCCACCGGTGAACTGGCTCTCGTCCGGCCCGGCTGCCGCGTCCTGGCGTTGAGCACCTTCGACATGGACGAATACGTGGTCGCCGCCCTGCGCGCCGGCGCCTACGGCTTCCTGTCCAAGGACGTCTCGCCCGAGGAGCTGATCGCCGCCGTCCGCACCGTCCACACCGCACCGGGGAGGCCGCCGTCGCCCCGAGGCTCCTGACCCGGCTGATCTCCACCTACGTACGGACCGCGGCGCGCGAACCCCGGCCCGCCCCCGCCGCCCCGCCGGACTCACCCCGCGCGAGCTGGAGATCTGGCGGCTGCTCGCCTCCGGACTCGACAACACCGAGATCGCCGCGGAACTGGACATCAGCGTCTCCACCGTCAAGAACCACATCACTGGCGTCTTCGGCAAGCTGCGCGTCCGCGACCGGGCGCAGGCGGTCATCGCGGCGTACGAGTCGGGTCTGGTCAACGCCGAACGCAGGAGCTGACCTGCCGGCGATCGTCGAGCGGCCCAGGGCGATCAGCATGTCGCCCGCGCCCGCCGCCGCCAGGCACACCACACCAGCCAACCGTTCCCGGACCAGCCCGCCGCGGCGATGGCCAGAACCCACGCGGCCGCCCCGAATACCAGCAGCAGCCCGTGCCGGCGCACCGCGACACCCAGCCACTGGTCAGCCCCAGCGCCCATTCGGCACCGAGCTCGTCCACGAGGAAGGCGAACAACAGGGTCTCTCAGGCGCTGCGAGGCCCTTTGGCGGCAGTCCCGACACCCTCTACAACCACATCCGAGGACTCCGCGCCGGCCGCATCCCGGGACAGCTCACCGCTATCTGACCGCTCCCGCTACTGGTCGTTCCGATCCTCCCCGGAGGCCTGGTGGGCGCATCATCGTGTTCCGCCCGAAGCGGAGGGCTGCGTGCAGCCGACGCCGAGGCTTGGGAAGCGCTGACAGAGCCATTCCACCACTTCCGACGTGCCACAGCCTCGTGGGGAACGATGCCCGCCCCGGACCGAGACACCGACAGCCTTTGCGACGGCTGGTTCGAGAAGAGCAGCAACGAGGGGTTCAAGGCCGACCTCATCGCGTTCGACGTCCCCGAAGGAGGGGCCCCGGTCCGGATCGGGCGTACTCGGACCGGCACCGTGGCCTCGATCATCGTGCCAGGCCAAATGGCCACGACCCCTCTGGCCTGAGCTTGGCGTTCAGTAGCCGTTGCCGCATTGTGAGGTTCGCTTGGCGGTCGAACGAGGGTTCCCGGTCCCGGGCACCGGTCGAACGAGGCATGGCACGACTGAAATCCTGGCAGATCTTCCGTAGATCCCGCATCAGCCCCAACCGCATGACCTCATCGCCAAAGCCGTACTCACCCTGGAGCGGCATCGCTGAAAACGCTCAATAAGGCCTCGCACCATGACCGACCCCTCCACCGCCCCAGGAGGGCCGGCCGGCGCACACCCGATGCCCTGTCACTCGCCCCGGCGTGACTGCCTGCCTCCGGTTGGCCACCCTGCGCGTCACAGTTGGCCACAGGGCAGTTTCGTTCTCTCGGCGGTCGTTCTGGCCCTGGTGCCGTGGCCGGATGCGGTGCCAGCGGGGACGGACCGATGATGGAGGGGTAGGCCGCGACACAATCACCGTCCTGGGGGGACATGGAGATGTGACATGCCGGTGCACAAGGTCCGCCCGGACATCAGCGTCCTGAACGACAGCATTGAAGTGCCGGGGATCGGGTACCTCCCGGTGAACGCCTTCGTACTGCTCGCCTCGCAGCCGGTCGTCATCGACACCGGACTCGGGCTGCCGGACCGGAATTTCTTGGAGGTGGTCGGTTCCGTGCTGGATCCGGCCGATGTGCGATGGATCTGGCTGACGCACCCGGATCGTGATCACACGGGTGGGATCTTCGACCTGCTGGCCGCGGCGCCCGAGGCGCGTGTCGTGACCACGTTCCTGTCTGCCGGGTTTCTGTCCTGTGAGCGGCCGCTGCCGCTCGATCGTCTGTATCTGCTCAATCCGGGCCAGACACTGGATGTCGGCGACCGTACCCTCACGGGGTTCAGGCCGCCACTGTTCGACAACCCGGCCACAGTCGGCCTCTTCGACGACCGGTCAGGGGTCTGCTTCAGCTCTGACTGCTTCGGTGGGCCGATGTCCAGTGTCGAACTGGCATACGCCGATGACGTCGGTGCGGTCGGCGTGGAGGAGTTGCGGGCCGCGCAGTTGCTGTGGGCCACGGTCGACAGTCCGTGGGTGCACAACGTGGATGTCCACAAGTTCCTCGCCACCTTCCGGTCGCTGCGGGACAGGGACCCTGAGCTCGTCCTTTCCGCACATCTACCGCCGGCCCCGGGGATCACCAGGTCGATGATCGACACGCTGGGCTCTGCAGCCGGGGAATCGGCGTTCGTGGGGCCGGACCAGGCGGCACTGGAGCAAATACTGGCGGGGTTCGATCCGACCGATGTCGGGCACCAGCCTGCGCCCGGTAGCCCGGGATGACTCCGGCATCGCCTGGCCCTCCGCGTGGGGTCTTGGCGGCGGCATGCGGGTCTGTTGAGCCCCGGCGCTATGGCCAGCTGTGACGCTCAGAATGACCCTGAGGTGCTATCGAACCCGGTGTGACTGAGCGCGATGCTGGCGGCGCACGACAACTGCAATGCTTCCCGGGCGTCAGCGGGAACTGCTGTGCGGGCGATGGCACGTGTGGGCTGTTACGCGGCGGTGTAGCCGCCGTCGACGGGGAGGGCGATGCCGGTGATGTAGCTGGCGCCGTCGCTGCACAGCCACAGGACGGCTTGGGCGATCTCGTCGGCGGTGCCCAGCCGGTCGATGGCCTGGCCGGCTTCGGCCTGGCTGCGGTCGGGTTCTCCGCCATCGACCATCGGGGTGGTGCCGGGGCAGACGGCGTTGAATCGGACGCCGCGGGAGCCGTATTCGAGGGCGGCGCTCTTGGTCAGACCGATGACGCCGTGCTTGGTGGCGTGGTAGGCGGCGCGGCCAGAATTGCCGACGAGGCCGCCGAGGCTGGAACACCGGTGCGGTTCCAGAGCGGACCCTGCGGGTCCAAACAGGCCGCATTTGCGCTTCTCCCCACAAAAGCTCTCAATCCAGCCTCGCACCCCCAGCGGCCTCTCCACCGCCCCAGGAGGGCCGGCCGGGCGCACACCGACATCCAACGCCGCCCCCTGCAGCCGGCCGCCCGCGCACGGCTGTGACGGCGAAGGCAGTGGGGCGTTGTTGTGGCATGGACGAAGACTTCGTCGATGGCGCGGGCGAGACCCGGCTCAAGCTGCTCACCGAGGACGAGGCCAGAGCGGTCATGATGCTCCTGGGTGCCACGGCCGCGTCCAGACGCAGGCGCACGTACCGGATCGGATGCCGGTAGACGCCGCCCCGCTCAACGGATGTGTACAACATGATCTCCGCGACGAGATCTGGCTGAACGCGGGTGGTGTCGAGGCGCGGGTGCCCCACGCCGAGGTGAACCTCGTGCCGGTCCAGGCATGGCCGGGGCCGGCCGGGGTCAGGTGCTCGGCGAGCTGGAGGGCGGCACCGGGCCGCAGCGGGACCGTGCGGCCGACGGGGCGGAGGCGGCCGGTCAGGTCGTGACGGGCCGAGGATGAGGAGTTGGGGGGTGGGTGAGGGTGCCGGTGATCGAGCCTTCTCACTGGCCGTGTGAGTGGCAGGCGGGGCCGGGGAGCCCGGGGAATGCCCTGGGCTCCCCTGGGGGTTGCGTCAGCCGAGGCGGAAGTGCTGGTTGGCTCCTTCGACGCAGTCCCACTGGACGAGCGCGGCGTCGTTCTGTGTGCTCACGCCGGCCACGGACAGGCATTTGCCGCTGTGCCGGGCCTCGATGGAGAAGTAGCCGCTGTCCTTCTGGACCAGCCGCCACTCCTGATTCGTGGCGTTCACGCAGTCCCACTGAACCACCGTGGCGTTGTTCTGGACGCTCGCGCCGCTGACCGACAGGCACTTGCCGCTGTTCACGGCGGCCACCGTGTAGTAGCCGGCAGTGGTAGCCACCAGCTTCCACTGCTGATTCGGAGCGTCCAGGCAGTCCCACTGCACCGCGGCCGCGCCATTGGCGGTGCCGGCACCCGCTACCGATACGCACTTCTGGCTGTTGCGGGCCACCAGCTGGGCGGTGAACGTGGCGCCGAACGCGGTGGGAGCCTGCACGAAGGCGAGCAGACCCGCAGCCACGAAGGTGGTCGTGGTCGCTGTCAGGCGGGGGAACTTCACGGTGCCTCCAGGAAGCAGAACGAACTGACAGTCACCAGTGGTAGCGACTCCGGCTACATAACGTAAGAAGTCAAGTCCATACGACACCTGAACGTATGAAATGCGGACGGAACCGGATTAGTCAGCCCGATCCCCCAGCCGTGGGCGAAGGATCGATCCTCCAGGACGTAGGCAGCTTCGATCCGGGCCGACCAGTCTCCGGTGAAAACGCGCCACCTTTGGTGCGACGGGACACTCACCGCAGGTGTGGTCGGGTAACCGGATCACAGGGCGCGGTTCAGGCGGGGTCTTTAGATGACCTGCACCTCCTCCGCCTGCATGCCCTTCTGCCCGCGGGTAGCGATGAAGGAGACCTGCTGGCCCTCCTTCAGGGACTTGAATCCGTCCGACTGGATGGCCTTGAAGTGCACGAAGAGGTCATCGCCACTCTGCGGCGTGATGAAGCCGAAGCCCTTCTCGTCGTTGAACCACTTCACGGTTCCGGTCTGCCGCTCGCTCATGTCCACCCCAGGGGAATCTTGACGGCCTCGTGCCGTCAGACTGATCTTGGTGCGCAAGCGTGGAGTGCAAACGCAGTTGTCGCTAAGAGCGAACATCGGCAGATCCCGCAGGACGATCGCCATATGGGTGAGAAGCAATCGGGCCGAGCACTGGCGGCCCAACTGAACTGCTCACAGCCATCGAGTCGAAGTTGGTACGAAGGCCGTCGCGGGTCCGGGCGGGCGGCGGGGCGTTCCAGAAGTGAGGCGGAGGCGCACGTACCGAATCGGATGCCGGTAGACGCCGCCGCGGTCGATGGAGGTGTCGGCGCTGATTTCCGCGACGAGGTCGGGCCGGACGAGGGTGGTGGTCGAGGACATCGCGGGTGCCCCATGCCGAGGAGTGCTTCGCACCGGTCCGTGGATGGCCGGGGCCGGCCGGGGTGGGGTGCTCAGCTCGCGCGCGGCGCGGCGCGGGGCGCAGCGGGATGGTGTGGCCGACGGGGCGGAGCCGGCCGTATGACTTCACCAGGGATGGGAGTTCCGTCGGGCGCTGAGGTGACGTGAGAGGTCCCGGGTCGTTGTGCAGTCATGATCAAAAATATGCTCGGAGCGGCTGTCCTCGTAAGCGCGGCCGCGGTGAGCGGTACTCAGGCCGTTCAGGCTCAACCCGTGGACGTCCACAGCGTGCAGCACACCAAGCGGTGGGAGCAGCCCGGACAGTGGGACTGGGTGGTGCCGCAGGGAGTCCGTGAGATCACTGTGTATTCCTGGGGCGCCGGCGGGGGCGGCGGCGGTGGCGGTGGAACAGGAGGTGCGGGCGGTGGCGGCGGAGGCGGGAACGGGGGAAGCTCGAACGCCGTGGGGACGGCCGGCGGTGGTGGCGGGGGCGGCGGCGGCAGTGCGGGTGGCGGCGGAGGCGCCGGCGCGAGCAGCGGCTCCTTCGTCCAGTGCCGGCTGTCTGTGTCGCCGGGGGAGAAGCTGCGGATCTTCGTCGGGGGCGGCGGGGCAAGCGGTGCGGGCGGATCCGGCGGGGCGGAGGGTACGTACGGAAAGGGTGGGAACAGCACGTTCGGCGGTGGAACCGACGGCACTGGTGGCACGGCAGGCGGCCCGGGACAGGCAGGAGGCCGCGCCTCGGGCTCGGGCATCGACGTCCGTGACGCGAGCAACAAGTTCCTGGAGTCGGTCGCGGGCGCGCCCGGAGGGATCGGCGGTGAGGCGGGGCGGCCCGGCAGCCCCGGCTCGGGCGGTGGGGGCGGCTACAACGGCACCGTCGCCGGCGGGGCCGGTGGCAAGGGTGGAGCCGGCGGCAAGGAAGGCGGCGCCGGCGGAACCGGCGTCGGAGGCAACCCACCCTCGGTAGAGCCCTGCGGCAAGTACGGCAAGAAGATCACAGCAGTCGACGGCAAGCCCGGGCAGCCCGGCGCCGCCGGCCTGCCCGGCAGCAGCGGGACCGACGGTGCCCACAACGAGAAGGGAGGCGTCAGCCGGCCCGGAAAGCACGGACAGGGCGGTCACTTCGGCGCCCTCGGCCCAGGCGGCGCCCCGGCCGAGGCAGGGGGCATGTCCTACGGCGCCGGCGGGAACGGCGGCGCAGGCGCGTACGGACACGAGGGCGGTGACGGCGGCCAGGGAGGCGAATGGGATCCCAACGTCGGCAACGCCAAGGGCGAGAAGTGGATCGGCCTGGACGGAAGGACCGGACTCACGGGCACCAAGGGCGGCGCAGGCGCCAAGGGCGGTGACGGAGCAGTCGTCATCACCTGGTGACACCCCCCGCGCCCGGGCTGGTCCTCACCAGCCCGGGCCCGGCCACCGAACTCCCGCAGCCCGCCAGAGGCGAGCGCCCGCCAAGGCCTGCGCCACGGTGAGATCCGCTCCAGTGAGGCGGCCGGGACGTTCCTGGAAGATGGCGAGAGTGCCGATGACGCGGCCGCGCAGGCGCAGGGGAAACACGTCCATGGCCGTTCGCCCTCCAACACGGTCAGGGCCCCTGCCTGGACTGCTACAGGAGCGGACAGGCCCGTACCGGCATCGACCTCACCGACCCGGTGATCATCGGGCCCTGGGGGCGATTCGCCTCCCTGGCCGTCCGGACGGGCTTCACGGCCGCCCACACCCGGACACCGGTCACTGGTGGCGTCGGCCCCAGGACTCGGTGTCGACCGTGCGGCCGCGGTCATCGCGCAGCGTGGCGGTGTCGCCGTGGTTGTCCCAGATGTAGTCGCGGCGGTTTTGGAACAGGTCGGTGCGGGTGTCGTGGCCGGTGCCGGTGTGGATATGGATGGTGGCGCGGCCGTTGATGCGGACGTTGTCGAAGCGGTAGCGGTTGCCGTCCTCATCGCGCAGGGTCCAGCCGCGGAGGTTGACGGCGTCGCGGGTGGTGTTGGTGATCTCCACCCACTCCGCGTTGAGGGACCGGTTGGAGCGGTCGTCGCGTCCGGGGCTGTCGGCCTGGACCCGGCTGATCTCCACCCGCGAATGCCGGCCGTGATCACGGTCCTGAGCGGTCGCCGGCAGCGCGGCAGCCCCCACCAAGGCCCCGGCGGCCAGAACGGTCGCGGCGATACGACGGACGGAGGAAGAAGCAGAAGACATGGGTGACGCTCCCTCAACGACAGTGCCCCACCTACCGAAGCAGGCGGCAGACACCGGTGCGGACTCCCGGCCCGGAGTGAGCCGGGAGCCACACTCGCGACCCCGCACCCGCCCAGGCGCAGCACGCCGTGAAGGCGGTTACCGGACACAGACAATCCCGTCACCTACTCCTACATACCCCATACACACCTGTTCAGCGTGGCCCTGACATGCGCTGCCCCCACGCTCACCCGCCCCACAAACGGCACCCAGCGACAACGCGCTCCGGCGTACCACCAGGCGCATCCCTGACCCCTCTCACCCACCCGGAGTAGTTGATCGGGTAACAACCGTTCTGCGCAGTTCTTCGCACGCCACCCATAGCTCGCATGTCACTTCGACCGCTCCACGGAAAGTGAGCCAGAACGTGAGACCTGGAAACGCCTGCCGGTGCGGCGGCCTCTGCAGTTGGGCGACAGAGGTTGCGACAGCTGTGACGCTACGTGGACGTCGGTCCTCGGTGTCCGGCTGTCGTCGCTGGGGTGGCGGCGCTGTTCAGGCAGTGGTCGAGGAGCGCGTGCATGCGGGGGACGGGCAGCGATGGGTTGGCGGCAGCGCCCTCCGCGGTGCGGGGGTCGGCGAGGAGGGTCCCCAGGGTCTCCGGTGCCAGGCTCGGGTTGGCGGCGGCTGCCCGGCACACCGACTCATCAGGGTCTTCCAACGGGGGTTCGGACAGGCCGGGGTCGGCTGCGGCCAGGGCGCGTACCTCGGGTTCCGGGTGGTCGATGAGGTGGGTCAGGCCGGTGCGGGGGAACGCGGACAGGGTCAGCAGGTGCGGTCGGTGGGCCGGGCGGGTAACGAAGACGTCCAGAAGGAGGTGTGGCGGAGCCAGGGGGTGGCGGCAGGCCAGCCGGATCCGTACCTCCTCGTCTTGTCCCGCGCGAGAGTTTCGACAAGTTCCGCGGGCAGGCTGGGCCAGCTCGCCGCAACCTGGCGGAGTACCGGTTCCTCGGACGCCGCGCAGGCGGCGAACCAGTCGGGCGACGGCTCGTCGGCCGGCTCGGTGATCGGGCAGGTGCAGTCCGGGCCGTGCCCGATGACCGCGTGGATGGCCCAGTACTCGGCCCAGGTGCGGGGGAAGGGGTGGAGGCGCGCGCGCATCCGCACGTCCTCGTCCGGGTCCTCCCTCAGCTCCGCCACCAGGTCCGGTCCCAGGTCGGGCCGGGCGGCGACCAACGCGCGGACCTCCGCCTCGGGGTGGCGGGCGAGCCGGGCGACGGCATAGGCCGGGGTGTGGCGGTTCCAGGCCAGGGGGTACGCCTTGTCCTCGGCGAAGCACTCCTCGACGAGCGCGGGGGACAGGGCGCACGTGCCGAGCACGAACGGCTTGCCGTGCGAGCCGATGGACGGCAGCGTGGCCTCCACCGCCTCCGGGTCCAGCTCCCAACGGCTCCCCTGCGCCGCTTCCCGTACCGCGGGATCCGGGTCGTCGAGCAGGGCCTTCCGCTGCTCGGGGGTGAGCGACTGCCAGCTCCAGGTGGCGCGTACGCGGAGCTCGGGGTGCTCGTGCCCGGCCATGGAGCGGTGGAATGACAGCGGGATCTGCCGGGAGGAGCTGAGCTCCTGGATGATTTCGTTCTCGGTGAGCATGCCGTCCTCGCCCCCGTCCTGGGCGGTCAGGAGGGTGACGAGGATGCCGTCCGGCAGTGGTCGGACCCGTCGGGGCCGGGGGCGGGGGCCGAGCCGACGGCGAGCCGATAGCGGACGATCCCGGACGGATCCGTGGCCAAGGGGGCGAGTCGCGCGGGGTCGACGTGCCGGTTGAGGGCGAGCGCGCCGCGGATCTTGCCGGCTGGGTGGCGGAGCGCTGCGTCGACAACGGCGTCGGGCAGGTCGCGGCCCTCGCACATCAGCGGGCCCACCTCACCGGCGGCTCGATCCATCAGGCGTATCAGTACGTCGGAGGGCGCCGCCGGGTTGAAGGCGACGCCGCGCAGCCACGGTTCACGGAGAGAGTCGGACACCGCGTCATCCTGCCACCTCGCCGCGCCCGGATCGGGCCACGTGGTGAGAACGTCGTCGGCGCCCCTTGGCGGGTTCGTCTGTGGGCTTCGGTCCAGGCGGCGAAGTCAAGCGATCGGGTGTTGCTGAAACTCGGCTACATCGTCTTCCTCGTGCCCGGGGGCGTTCTCGCCCCCGGGCAACAAACGCTCTCGCTACCGACCAACAAAGCCACGCCCTAGATCGAGGGCACTTTGCCCCTCCGTTTTCGATCTGGTCGCGCGCCTGCTGTTCACCTTCGATGAGACGGACCAGCGATGGGACGGACCAGCACCTGTCCATCTTCGGTGAATTAGCCGGCCCCCTTCGCACGGGTGACGCTCGGGGCGGCCGGCCCGCCCGCGAGGGCGGCCGGGATCAGGGGCCGGGGTAGTAGACACGCACTGCGCGTTCCGCGACGGCAACACGGCCGTTGTCCAGGATCATCGTGCGGGTGGCGCCGTAGCGGTAGCGCAGATCGGTGATCGCGACCAGACGACCACTGGTCAGGACCCGGTCCGCCAACCGTAGTTCGGTGGGCGGCATGTCCACCGGCACCCGCCCGGCACGCGTCCGCTATTCGGGTCCGGCCGGCCGGGCGTCGAGCTGCTCGCAGTCGACGGTGCGGGCGATCCACTGGAACCCGGAGGCGTCCACCAGCCGCACCTCCAGCGCAGAGGGGGCCAGCTCGAGCCGCCCGGGCGGAGGTGCGCCGGAGTTCAGAGTCAGACCGCCACGGCCGCCCGGCGGGGTGGCGGTGTTCAGCGCCGGGCTGCCACGGCTGCCGCGGTCGCGGCCAGGATGCGGTGCAGGACGGGGACCGGGATCGCCGGATTGGTGATCGCCTCGCATGCCGTGTCGCGGTCGTGCAGCAGTCCGGCAAGGACGCGGGCTGGCAGCCGCGGATTGCGCATCGCGGTCCCGCGGACGTGGGCTGCTGGGTCGTTCAGCAGCCGCACCGCGTCGGCCGGTGACAGCCGGGTGTCCTCGGCCGCGCGGCGGCGCACCTCGGCTTCTGGGTCGCGGGCGAGGCGTGCGACGTCCGCAGGCATGGACTCTGGATCGTCCAGGGCCAGGCGGCGCATCCGCCCATCGGGGTCGCCGGCAAAGCGCAGCAGCCCCGTACGGGGGAAGTTGGGGTGGCTGCGGGGGCGGTCGGGGTGAGTGAAGCTGCCGTCCCACCAGCGCCAGACCTCTAGCAGCATCTCGGCCGGGGCGTCATCGCAGGATTCGGCGAGGAACAGGCGGACCGTCCGGTCCTCGTCCCGGGCCAGACGCTCCACGACGTCCGGTGGAAGATGCCGGGCGCGGGCCACGCTTCGGCGGATGAGCGGATGGGACGACACGGCGAGGCGGCGCATCGCGTCGGCGTCACCGTGCAGGCCCTCGATCCAGGGCAGAGTGCGCGACATCGACGTCGGGTCGAAGTCGTAGCGCACCGCGGCACGCTGCTCCTCGTTGAGGTCGGGCCGCAGTGCCACCGCCGAGCGGATGTCGTCGTGTGGGTCCTCTGCCAGGACGGCGACGCGGTGGGCACTGAGCGCCGGGTTGGCGGCCAGTGCTCGGCGTACCTTCGGGTCCCCGTCCCGGACCAGCTCCGCCTCCAGCTCGGGCGAGAGACGGCACTGTTCGAGGGCGCGCCGGGGCTCGGGCAGCGTGGCAAAGACTTTGCGAGGCATGGGGACGCTGGTGTGGTGGGCGAGCAGCGCCGCCGTACGCACCGTGTCGTCGGTATCGGCCAGCAGTCGCGCCCGCAGCGGCGCTGCGAGGTCTTCCCACCGGGCGCAGGCAGTCGCCCGCACCCGGGGATCGGCGTCGGCCGCGAGGCTGGGGAGGTGGTGTGCGGGGAGCCCCGGGAGTTCGGCGGCCTGAGCGCGGGACGGGCCGGCGAGGAGGTCGTCGTACAGGTCGCCGGGGAGTTCGACGCCCCAGGCGCAGGCGTGCTCGGCCCAGAGCACTCGTCGGCTCGGCGACGGTTCGGCGCGGACCAGGCGTACCCACTGATCGGACGTGAGCTTGGGCCGGAAGGTGTCCGCGGGCCTCGAGCGCACCTGCGGATCGGGATGCGCCACGGCGGCGTCGAGTACGGCGGTCCGGTCGCAGCCGTGCAGGAAGCCCGCCTCCACATCCAGCAGCCGGATCAGCAGCTCGTCCGGCGCGGCCGGATTGGACCCGATCCCCTCGGCCCAGTGCAAAGGCCATGTGGGCTGGCCGGGCACCGCCGACCACACCTCGGCGCGCTCGACCTCCGTCTCTAGCCCGGCAGCTGCGGCGGCCTCCTCCAGCCGCTCCGGCAGTCGGTCGAGGGCCGTCACCCGAGGCCCGTCCGCGCCGGGCACCTCCGCCAGCAGCACCTGCCCGTCGAGGGAGAGCGCCACGAACCCGGGGTCGCCTGTCAGCCCCGGCACACCGCCGCCGGCGTAGCGGACCCGGGTCCACCAGGAGTCGTTGCCGCCGATCCGATGTCCGAGGACGGCCACCAGGAACTCCCCGTCGGCACCTGCAAGGCGGCGCCACCACTCGGTGTCGAGCGCTTCCCGGACCGTGCCGTCCGGCGCTGCGATTCCCCGCGCGATCCGCCAGCCGGCCTCCGGCGGGAACAGACTGCCTGGGCGCACGTCCTCGACAACCGTGAGTCCGGCGCATGGGAGCAGTTCGTTGAGTTCCTCTCGGTGTTGCACTTGGTCATGATCCCCGCCGGCTCGTGGTGGGACAAGGCTGTAGCCCAGGCGCAACCGTCCCTCACCCGCGTGCACGTCATTGGCTGCGATGCCGTTCGGCCCCGCCCGGGCGGCTCGTGGCTTCGTAGGTGAGTACGGAGAGCGAATGTTGATGGGGCCTGGCATCGGTTCTTGATCGAGATGTCCAGAAATGTTGACGAGAAGTGGCAGCACCGCAGAAGGCTCGGCTCTGGCGTGTCGGCACCGATGGCCATACTTCTGCTGTGAACCTGAGACCGGAGTTGACGCCCCCGTCCGTGAGTCGGCAGCGGTGGACGAGCTGTGCGGCGAGGTGGAGCGGATCGCTGACCTGCTGGATGCCCGCCCGGAGGCGGCGGGCGAGGCGATCACGGCCTTCAACACGACGACCGGTCACGACTACGACGCTCTCGACTTCGCGGAGTACGACGGCAGCAGGAGTCTGGCGCCGCCACTATGACGTCTGGATCCAAGGACAAGGGAGCAATACAGATGCTGCTACGTGATGTTGAGTACGGTGACGTCGACGCCTACGTCCGGATGCGATGCGACCCGGTCATGATGGCCGAGCTGGGCGGCCCGCTGCCTCGCGAAGGCATGGAGGCGAAGGTCCAACGTGATGTTCAACGAGTGGCAGCGGACACCGACTGGACAAAGATGATCGTGCCCGATGAGGCCGAGCTGGACGTGGTCGCGGGAACCGTGACCTTGTGGCCCCACGACGCAGACGGCGAGCGCATCTCCGAGATCGGCTGGATGGTGCTGCCGGAGTACCAGGGACAGGGACTCGGAAAGCAGGGCGTCCGCAAGCTGCTTGAGCTGGCCCGCGACGACGGCCGGTGGGGGTTGATACACGCATTCCCCGCAACAACCAACGCCCCGTCCAACGGCATCTGCCGCACGCTCGGCTTCCAATTCCTGGGCAAGCAAGACGTGCCCTTCGCCGGTCGAGTCCTGCAAACCAACCACTGGGCTATCGACCCTCGCACCGACCTGACCTGATACAGGACCGCAGCACGCCGGCGACCCGAGCGAAACTGCGGGGGCGGGAAACTGCGGGGGCGGGAGGCATTCATAGAGTTCCAATACCCGAGCACACCATTAGCGGTCTTCGCCGAAGACATCGTCCAGCACTACCAGCAGTTCCTGAACCACCGACGAAGCCAGCGCCCAGAGGGCGAATACTTCGATGTCACGCCGAAGGAATGGGCGCAGTTCGAGGAGCACTTCGACAAGCACAAGGTCGAACTCGGGAACTGCGGCGGGCCATACGGATCGCCCTGCCAGCACGAACACGCCTGCATCCGATGCCCCATGCTGCAGGTCAACCCGAAGAAGCTGCCCAGGCTCGCGGAAAGTCGGTTGCATATCGGCGATGGTGGTGGATCAAATGGCCGGCGTGAGCACCCGGGACGCGCCCGACCCGGCGAGACGTGACGAACGCGAACCGCCGGCCCCGACCGGCGCGCGATCCGGGCGGACCGTGACCGCATCGTCCCCAGGGAGACGCCAGCCGATGAATACGCCACCATCGCCGTCCGGAGCGGAGCACACAGACGGGTCCTCCGTCGGCCTGGGCGCTCTCGTACCGCTGACGCGGCCCGGCTGGGTCGAGGCGGGCCGACACCTGCTCGCAGGACTCGAGCTGGCCGCTCGTGAGGTCAACGATGCTGGCGGGATCGACGGCAGACCACTGGAGTTGGTGGTCCGGGATACCGCGGCGGATCCGGAGCGGGCCGCGGCGGCCGTGGAGGAATTGGCCGGCCTGGGCGTGGCCGCTGTGGCGGGCGAGTACCACAGCGTCGTCGCCCGCGCAGCCGCCGCCCGCGCCGACGCCCTCGGCGTGCCGTTCCTCTGCTCGTCCGCGGTGCTCGACGCGCTCACCGAGGAGCCGACGGAGTGGGTCGCGCGCCTGGCCCCGGCCCAGTCCCACGGCTGGGAGATCTACGCGGACTTCCTCCTCGGCGCGGGCCGGCGTCGGATCGCCGTGGCGACCCAGCCGAGCGTTTACTGGGCCTCAGGGACCCGCGTCCTGCGGGACCACCTCGTTGCGCGCGGCGGCACCGTCGTCGAGCTCGACACGACCGCGCTCACCCCCGAGGCCCTGTGCGATGTACTCGTCGGCCACGGCGCGACGGCGCTCCTTCTGCTGGTGGGCCATCCGGAACCGGCGGTGCCGATCGTCAGGGCCGTCCGGGGCGACCGGCGGCTCGCGGAGATCCTGATCGGCGCTCCGGCCGGACAACCGGAGTTCGCCGAATGGGCCGTGTTGCTGGGCGAGGACGGCGCCGGGATCCCGTTCCTGCGCTACCTGCCCGAGCGCCTCGGTCCGCTCGGGCAACGCGTCGGGAACGAGCTCCGCGAGCGCCTGGGCGAAGCGCCCTCCTTCGTCGCCTTCGAGGGCTGGGACACCGTCGCCGTCCTCGCCGAGGTGTTGCGTTCCCACGGCACGGACCGGGCGGCCATCGCCGCGTCGTGGCCGCGCGTGGTGGTCGAGGGTACCCGCGGGCCGGTCCGGTTCTCCCGCACGCCGGGCATCAGCGTGTGGCAATGGGCTTGGACACCAATCCAAGTCGTTGACCGGGACCCGGCGGAACCCGATCGTTTTCGTATCCTCCACGTCGGCTGAGAAAACATGGAAGACCGACTGCCCAGATCTGTCCGAACTTGAGGCTGTCTACGTGCCCACGCAGGCTCTCAGCTTCGCGGCCGGAGCCACGAACGCATCCTCGGACTATCGCGCGGCAATCGTCGTGAGGGCGTGTTCCAACCGTGCTGGTCACAGCCATTGATGGCCGCGACCAGCACGGTCGCCTCGTAGCGGACGGCGATGTTGATGCCCCTATGGATGTCAACAGAGGGATCCCGCGGCTCCGGTCTGGCCCGCCGGAGGGATTGCCGGGACGATCAGTCGGTAGATCTCTCGTGCGGCGTAGCGCTTGAGACAACTGATGATCTCCCGGCGTGTCTTGCCCTCGGCCAGACGTCGTTGCAGGTAGGCGCGGGTGCGATCGTCCCAGCGCAGGCGGCTGAGGGTGATTCGGTAGAGGGTGACGTTTGCCTGACTCTCGCCCCGCGGTTCAGCCGGCGGCGCTGTGTCTTCCGGGAAGACGCTTCGACCGGGCTGGTGCCGCATAGGGCCGCGAAGGAGGCCTAGCTGGCGAGTCGCTCAGGGTTGTCGCCGGCCGCGACGAGCAGGGCAGCGGCGCTGTCCGGGCCGACGCCGCGAACTTCCAGCAGACCTGGCGTACTGCTGTCGGCCTGCACCCGGCTGATCTCCACCCGCGAATGCCGGCCGTGGTCACTATCCTGTGCGGTTTCTCCGACATGGTGTTCGGCCTGCTCTCGATGCTCGGCCATGACTTCTCGCCCCCCTGCTGACCCTGTCCGACATCCTGTGGCGCGTGCAGCATCTGGCCCTGCACCGCGCTGGCGGTGGGCCGACCACCGACCTTGCCGCGGGCGGGTGGCGGTCGCGGGTGCCGATCAAGGTTGTTCCGGCGACGACGTGCAGGCGATGAGCCCCTTCGCGCCCCGCTTCGGCCGAACGCGAAGGGGCTTGACCCCTCACCGGCTACCACTCCGCCCGCACCGCCAGGCCCTGAGGGTCTGGATCCGGCCCTGTGTTGCCCTTCTTGGCGTGCGGGCGAATGGTCGGGTGGGGAGGGGGCGGTGCCCGGTCGGGGTGGCCGGTGGCGGCCATCTCCGGCTTCACCCCGCCGTCCAGGTTCAGCAGGGTGTCCAGGATGAACAGCGAGTCGCGCGGGGCACCCGGCACGACCATCTGCCCGATGCCCGCGAGCTGGCTATTTGCGGCATTTATCCATGTAATGCCCTTTTTGAAGTGGTAGTACTTCGTCGACGGGTTGGCGCTGATGGCCGCTTGGGGACCACGAACCGCAGCCCGTCCACCGATCGCCGCCGACGCCTGGGGGGTGTACTTCCGCGACGGCGGCCGCCTCGCCCGCGGCCTGAAGGTGGAGTTCACCGACGTCCAGGAGATCCGGATCGACCTCTGGCCGGCGGGCCCTCCTAGGGCGCCACCCAACTGTGCCTGAGGGGGGCGCAAGGGCCGCCCTTGGCCGTACGAGCGGCTCCCGGCCATCAGCCGTTCCTGGTGCCGCGTGCGGGGACGGAGCGAGGGCTGGCACATGTCCGCCAAGCGGGTCGTCTACCCGCCGGACATGCAGGCACGGTTACTCGCAATCGGTTTTCGTGACGTTGGGAGGCTGGTCTAGGCTGCCGAGGTCGTCGTCCACCGAGGCCGGCGCGGCCAGGAGAGACAGACGATGCCGCAAGCGGAACACGCGACCAGCCCGGCGGGCAAGCCGGACCGGCAGACGCTCAGCGCCGTGGAAGAAGCGGCCCGGATGGACGCGGTGCGCCGGTACGACATCCTCGACACCCCTCCGGACGGCGCGTTCGACCGCGTCGCGGCGATGGCGGCCCGGCTGTTCAAAGTGCCGGTGGCGAGCGTGACGATCGTGGACGAGGACCGGATCTGGTTCAAGGCCGCCCACGGCTTGGAAGGCGTCAGCGAGATCAGCCGGGAGCCGGGCCTGTGCGGCTCGGCGATCCTCGCCGACGACACACTGGTGATCCCGGACACACTCACCGACCCCGTCGCCTTCGACAACGGCCTGGTCACCGGGCCGATGGGCGTCCGCTTCTACGCCGCCGCGCCGATCATCACCGGCGACGGACACCGGCTGGGCACCGTCAACATCCTCGACACCAAGCCCCGCCTTATCACCGAGGACGACACCGCCACCCTCGCGGACCTGGCCGCGATCGTGCTCGACGAGCTGGAGATGCGCCTGGCGGCGCTGAACGCCCTGCGCGCCGAGCAGGAGCGGCGCATCGAGCAGGAGGAGGCCCGGCAGCGCGCGGACCAGGACAAGAACGCCATCCAGGCGTTCGCCTCCACCCTCCAGCGCACCCTGCTGCCGCCGGCACTGCCGGTGGTACCGGGCCTGGAGCTGGCCTGCCACTACGCCACCGCCTCCCCGCAGAACGTGGGCGGCGACTTCTACGACGTCTTCCCCCTCGGCGGGAAGAGGTGGGCGTTCTTCCTCGGAGACGTGTGCGGCAAGGGCCCAGAAGCCGCCGCCCTGACCTCCCTGACCCGCTACACCCTGCGCGCCGCAGCCCTGATCGACCCCGACCCCGATGTCGTCCTCACCTCGCTGAACACGGCGCTGCTCCTCGACCCGGCTGTCGGCACCCGGTTTTGCACCGCCGTCTTCGGCGTCCTCGAACCGCACGAGAGGGAAGGGTTCACGGTCACGGTGGCCACCGGTGGGCACCCCCCGGCCTACCACCTGCGCGCCTCCGGAGCGGTAGAAGCGGTGCAGCCCAAGGGAGGCATGCTCATCGGCGCGCTCGCTGGCGCGCACTTCGCCTCCCTCACCGTTCACCTCGCCCCGGGCGAAGGACTGCTCCTCTACACCGACGGGCTGACCGAGGCCCGCACCCTGGGGGGAGACATGGTCGGAGAAGAGGGGCTGACCCGTTTCCTCGCCGCGCGCACCGGGCCTGTCAGTGCGGCGGCGGTCATAGGGGACACCGTCGACCTCATCGACGCCATGCCCCATGGTGCCGGTGACGACGTCGCCCTGCTGGCCCTGTCCGTCCCCCTCGCCGACGCCGCGGACGGCCTCACCGCGACCGCTACCGCCCACACCGTCGCCCCTGCCGGCGAGACGTCGGAGAGCCGACCGTGACCGATTTCACCCTCACCGCACAGCACACCGAAGGCGACCTCGCCCTGGCCCACGTCGCCGGGGAACTCGACATGGCCACTGCCCCCCGCCTGCGCGCCCAGGCACTGGCTCTGATCGAACAAGGCCACCAGCACCTGATCCTGGACCTCGAAGCCGTCACCTTCTGCGACTCCTCCGGCTTCAACGCGCTGGTCGGCATCTATCGCTGCGCCAAGGCAGCCGAGGGCACCCTGGTTCTTGCCGCCGTCCCCGACCGCCTTGAGCGGCTACTGGACCTCACCGGCCTGAGCGCCTTGCTGCCCGCCCACCCCACCGCGGCCCACGCCCTTGTCGCGCACACCCGCAGCCAGGACACGTCCCCCGCGTAACCTCCCGCGGGCACCGTCCCGAGTGTGTGCCGCGTCGGATCAACGGCAGCGACCTGTTCGTCGCCAGCACCTTGTGGGCCTCGCGTTCCAGCCGTACGGGGCCTGCGGCACCAGCCGATCCCAGGCTCGTCGCCGCAGCCCTCGGCATGGACCCCGAAGGCGTCATGATCTACCTCGCCGACCATGTCGATGTAGGACGCCTCCCCGAGGCGTAATCTCCGCGACGGGTGGCTCTTCCGTGATCTACCGTTCAACCGATGCGCACCCACGACTCCGACCTCGACACGCCGACCGTCGTGACCGTCCGCTGCCGGAACAACCACTCCGTCAGCGTGAGGCTCCGCGACCCTTCCCGGCCTGACGGGGACCGCGTGCAATACGCCGTCGAGGCGTCCGCGCCAGGGCTGACCGCTCGCGTTGACCCGGTGGTCGCCTGGAACTGGGGCACCGACCTGGCGCCCTTCCTGGAGGGGCTGGCGGCCGACTTCCGCGGTTGGGACGGGCAGCGGGACTGGCAGACCAACGACCACGATCTCACCATCAGCGCGGTCTTCCGCTCCGGCGGTCACGTCAGGCTGACCTGGACTCTTCGCCCATGGAGAAGTGCAGCCGGCGGCTGGGAGGCATCCGTCACGACGTGGCTCGACGCTGGCGAGCAGATGTCTGCACTCGCGGTCGATGTCCGACGCTTCCTCACACAGCAGGACGGCAGCCGTCGCTGACCTTCAACTCGTCTGGACTCTCAAGGGACACGGGTGGGCCGACTGCAGCATCGATGACGGGCAAACCGACACCGAAGTCACAGCCTCGTACATCACCAGCGCCCCCGAGGACCTCCTGACGGCGATCGCCCGGCTGATTGGTGGTGAGGCCCAGACGCGTGCCCAGTTTGAGGCAGAGCCCACCGCTTTCCGGTGGATCTTCTACCGTGCGGGCAACGACGTGTGGATCCGCCTCCTTCAGCTACCGGACGGCGCCAAACACGACAACGCCGGGACCGAGATCTGGTCGACCCAGCAAAGCGTCGACGCTGTGGCGGGAGCAGTGATCCGCTGCTTCGACGAACTCGCCAAGAAGTACGGTGAGAGCGGATACCACGGCAAGTGGGGCGAACACTTCCCCCGCACCGAACTCGAAGCCCTGAGATCGTTCTGGCGCACACACCGGTCCGACCCGGCAGTCTGAACCCCCGAACCCGCGACCTGCACGTTCACTCCGTGGCGCCGGTGTTTGTGGGAGTAGTTGGCCCGGCCGTCGCCGACCCGGTCGCACTCGGCGAGGGTGCGTCGAGCAGGATGAAGTCGGGATCGCGCTCGCGCAGCGTCTTGAGCAGGCCCGGTGCTCGTTCGGCGAGCAGGTCGACGACCGCGCGGGTGTAGGCGTGGGCGGTGGACTCGCTGATCCCGAACCCGGCGGCGATCTTCGCCAGAGTGGTGTGGCTTCGCAGGTACACCAGTGCCACCATCGCCCGCTGGGACGGACGGAGCTTGCAGCGCCGGTCGCCCTCACGAGTGACAACCAGCATGGAACTGACCCACTCCACGAGCGCATGAGGCAGGTCAAGTGCGGCAGGATGGATGACCAACGAGGCTCCCGAGCAACGTGATTGAGACGTCAGACATCTCGATCAACAGCTCGGGGGCCTCGTTCGTTGCGCTTCACGACCACCACCCGATCGGTGGCCAACTCGAAGAAGCTCATTGCTCGCCGTCTTGGCCCTCTGGACGCTGGCCGCCACCGCCCTGGGTCTTCTGCTCGCCCGCCACATCCACCGCACGCCCGTAACCACGGACTGCGCGGAGGCAGGACATCACGGTGACGTAGCCACAAGCGTCACAGGAAGCCGATGAACTTCAGGCAGTCTGCTGTGAGCCTCTCCCTTCCTCAAGCGCGGTGTCCGGGCCTTCCACCGGCCGCGCGGCCTTCAGGAGAAGAGAAGAGCAGTCGCCGGCTGATCCGCGCAATCACCGCCGCCAGCGCGAACATCACCGGCGCGCTCCCGACCCTCTCATCACCGTTCTGGACACCGGCGTGCTGCCCGCCGAGCTGACCGAGATGGCCCTGTACTGCCGGGCCAAGGCCCGCAAGGACCTCAGCGAGAGCGCCACCGCCCGCGCCGGGATGCAGCAGGTCGCCGACGCAAACGGCCGCATCGCGCCCAAGGGCCGCCGTACCTGGCCAACCTGGCCCGGGCCGGCAACTTCCCCACCGCCTTGGCCGCCGTCCCCACCCTGGGCTGGAAGAACCGCTACCACCGCGCCCTCGGCGACATCCGCTGGTCCCACGCCGACACCACGGCCGCCGTCGCCGCCTTCGAAGCCTGCCGCGCGGAAGCCGAGCAGCACGGCGCTGCCGGCGAACGCGCCATCATGCAGGTCCGCCTCGCCCTCGCCGTCTCCTTCGCCGACCCCGACCGCGCCGACGACGAGCTCGCCCTCGCCCACCAGCTCCTAGACGGCCTAGACCAGCGCTCCAACACACTCCTTGCCCAGGTCGTCGCCCTGATCAAGGACGCCGGAACCAGCGACGTCACCGACCGCGCCCAGAGCCTGAACGCCGAGAGCGAGGCCGCAGGGCTTCCCTTCCTCCACCGGTTCGTGGAACTCGCCCTCGCCTTCCACAACGCCGTCCGCGGCAAGGACCAGCACCTCGCAGCCACCATCGACCGGCTGCGCGCTGACCGCCACCGGCGACTTCGCCTACTTCACCGACATCGCTCACTTCGTGGGCGCCCTGCCCCTGCCGGAGACGTGGACCACCTGCTGGACCAGGAGCGATGACGACGTCCGCTCTGAGTGCCGCGGCCTCGACCAGTCCCGGCAGAAACACCTGCGCGCCGGCAACTGACCCTGGACGAACGATGGCCCCGACCAACTAGGACCGCGAGCTGGTCGACACCGCCGCGCCCGACAGAAGCCACCGGCTTCACGTAGGTGAAGGCGAGCCGTTCACCTGGCCGAGATGACTTGGCCGTCGAACCTCACAGGTGCGTCCGGTCAGGACCGTTCCCGCCCCGGGCGCCGCCCGTCAGGGCCTTTACGAGTTGGTCGTGGGTCATGGTGGAGCGGCCGGGGACGTGCGCGGCCGCGCCTTCTTGTAAAGCTCTGCCTTCGTCAGGGACTGGAGGGACTCGGCGTTTGAGGTGACCCGCTTCTTCGCCGGCTCGGCCGTCTCCTTCTGGCGGCGGCTCGTGGTGGCCTTCTCGCGGGTGTCATTGGGGCTGCGGGCCCGTTCGACGCCGGCGCGCAGGGCTTCCATGAGGTCAACGGCGCCTGTGCCTTCGCCGGGGGGCTCGGACTTCTCGACGTTCTCACCGGTCTTCTTCGCGTCGATGAGGGCGGCGACCTTCTCCTGGAAGGTGTCGCTGAAGGAGTCGGGGTCCCCAGTCGATGGCCAGGGCGTTGATCAGTTGCTCGGCCATCTTCATCTCCTTCTCGGAAACCTTCACTGCGCCGGGCAGGTCCGGGATCTCTTGGCGGGGGTCTCGGATCTCGTCCGCCCAGTGAAGGATGTGGAGGGTCAGGATGCCGAGCGCCTCGTCCGCCTGGAGCTGCGACGAGGTACTCGTGGCCGCGCATGACGAAGGTGGCGACGCCAGCCCGGTTGGCTTCGGCGATGGCTGTCAGCAGCAGCGCGTAGACGTTGCCGGACTCTCTGCGCCGGGGCCGAGGTAGTACGTCTTGTCGAAGAAGATCGGATCGACCGCGGCCAGGTCGACGAGCCGTCCCGCCACGGCAGGGAGCGGCGGCTCAGGTCGTGGCCGCTGGATACGACCAGCACGTCGAGGTCCGCCTGAGGCCCGATTTCGATGCCGCCCGAGCCCTCGATGATCACCCCGGCGCCGATCGGGACGGTGGCGTCGTCGCGGGGCGGGCGGCCGTCGCAGGCGTCGGCGACCGCGTCGACCAGGGTGTGCGTACGACCTCCCGGGGTGCTCGGCGGCGGTCTTGCGCAGGAGGGCGGGCAGGTCGACCGCTTCGGCCTCGCGTTCCTGCACGTGATCAGGGGCGGCTGCCTTGCCGGGCCCCCTCGGCCACGAGTTGTTCGGGGTATTCCGCTTGTTGTGGGGTGATCCGGGCAGGTGGGGAGGGAACCACCGTGCGAGTGTCGCCGCCGGCCGTCGCCCTCCGGGCGGGAACATCCTCAGTGTGCGCGGCGCCGTACCGCTCTGGAGGTCTCGTATGTCCGTCTCCGCTGAATCCAGCCCGCTCTCCGACCTGTCCGCGGCCGGTGTATCGGTCTGGCTCGACGATCTGTCCCGGGAACTTCTCGCGGGCGGAGAACTGGAGAAGCTCATCGCGGACAAGCATGTCGTGGGAGTCACCACGAATCCCACGATCTTCGCTTCGGCCCTGTCGAAGGGGGACCGCTACAACGAGCAGTTGCGGCGCCTGGGCGAGGGGGGAAGCAGCGTCGACGACGCGGTCTTCGCCCTGACCACCGATGATGTGCGCCAGGCCTGTGACGTCCTGCGTCCCGTGTACGAGCGGAGCGCGGGGATCGACGGTCGCGTGTCCATCGAGGTCGACCCGCGGCTGGCGCAGGACGCGGGCTCCACCGCCGCGATGGCCCGCAAGCTCTGGCAGACGGTCGACCGACCGAACCTGTTCATCAAGATCCCGGCCACCCGGGCGGGGCTGGAAGCGATCACCGCTGTCACCGCCGAAGGCATCAGTGTCAACGTCACGCTCATCTTCTCCCGGGACCGCTACCGCGATGTGATGCACGCCTACCTGCGGGGGCTGGAACAGGCTCAGGCCGCGGGACACGACCTGGCGGGCATCCACTCGGTGGCCTCCTTCTTCGTCTCCCGCGTCGACGTCGAGGTCGACCGCCGCCTCGACGCCATCGGCACCGCGGAGGCCCTGGCACTCAAGGGCACGACCGCGATCGCCAACGCCCGCCTCGCCTTCCAGGCCTACGAACAACTACTCGTCGACCCGCGGTGGCAGCGACTCGCCGCGGCGGGAGCCCGCACGCAGCGCCCGCTGTGGGCCTCCACGGGCGTCAAGGACCCGAACCTTCCCGACACGATGTACGTCAGGGAGCTCGTGATCGCCGGCACGGTCAACACCATGCCCGGCGGCACGCTGGCCGCGTTCGCTGACCACGGCACCCTCCCCGCGCACGCGCCCACCGTGGACGACTTCACGGCAGCCAAGGCCCACTTCGCCGCGCTGGAACGGGTCGGCATCGACTTCACCGACGTCACCGACACGCTGGAGCGCGAGGGGCTGAGGAAGTTCGAGGACAGCTGGAGCGAGCTCGGGGAGTCGGTCGCCCGCGAAATGCACGCGAAGCCCGCCACAGCGGACGGCGACTCCGAGAGCGCCGAGCTCCTGGCGATCTACCTGGGCGACCACTACGCCGCCGCCACCGGCGGCCTGGAACTGTTCAGGCGGGCCGCGGACGCCCGCAAGGGCGAACAGGACGGCCACACGCTCGCCGAGCTCGCGGACCAGATCGACGAGGACCGCACCGCGCTGGCCCGGATCATGACGGACCTGGGCGTGTCGACCAGCCAGTCCAAGACGGCCGCGGGCTGGCTGGCGGAAAAGGCGGGGCGCCTCAAGACCAACGGACACCTGTTCTCCCGCTCCCCGCTCAGCGACGTCCTGGAGGCAGAAGCGATGCTGACGGGAGTCCAGGGCAAGGCAGCCTGCTGGCGCACCCTACGCGCCCTGGCCCAGACCGACAGCCGCCTCCACGCCGACGACCTCGACGTACTGCTGGAACGCGCCGCGCAGCAGAGCACCACGCTGGAGGAGGTGCGCTCCGCCGCGGCAGCCCGAACGCTGGGATCCCCGCCGCCGGCCGTCCGATGACGGCACCAAGGGCACCGCAGATGCCGGACAGCACGGCCGCGACAGCGCATCCACCGGCAGGCGGCCCGCTGGGCGGGCCGGTCCGCTTGACGAAAGGACAGCATGATGAGCGAGCAGCCCGGTGCAGCAAGGGGCGACAGGTCCGTGACGAGTCCGGTGGCCGAGCGTTGCGGCTGGGACGGAGTGGACGTACGCGCGGTGGATACCGTGCGGCTGCTGGCGGCCGACGCGGTCCAGAAGGTCGGCAACGGGCATCCCGGGACGGCGATGAGCCTGGCCCCGCTGGCGTACCTGCTGTTCCAGAACGTCATGAAGCATGACCCCGCCGACGACCGCTGGCTGGGCAGGGACCGGTTCGTCCTGTCCTGCGGGCACTCCAGCCTCACCCTCTACATCCAGCTGTACCTGGCCGGCTACGGCCTGGAGCTGCCGGATCTGGAGGCGTACCGGACCTGGGGCTCGGCGACCCCGGGCCATCCCGAGCACCGTCACACCCGTGGGGTGGAGATCACCACCGGGCCGCTGGGGCAGGGTTTGGCCAGTGCGGTCGGCATGGCCATGGCCGCGCGCCGCGAACGCGGTCTGCTGGACCCGGACGCGGAGCCGGGCAGCAGCCCCTTCGACCGCCACGTCTACGTCATCGCCTCAGACGGCGACCTGATGGAAGGAGTCACCGCGGAGGCCGCCTCCCTGGCCGGACACCAGGAACTGGGCGATCTGACCGTGTTCTACGACTCGAACCACATCTCGATCGAGGACGATACCGACATCTCCTTCAGTGAGGACGTGCCCGCCCGCTTCGCCTCCTACGGCTGGCACGTGCAGAGCGTCGACTGGACCGCCACGGGCGAGTACGTCGAGGACGTCGATGCCCTGCTCACCGCGATCCGAGCCGCCCGGGCCGAGACCGGGCGCCCCTCGCTGATCATGCTGCGGACCCTGATCGGCTGGCCCGCCCCGACCAAGCAGAACACCGGTAAGGCCCACGGCTCGGCACTGGGCGAGGACGAGATCGCCGCCACCAAGCAACTCCTCGGCTTCGACCCCACGGCGCACTTCGTCGTCGAGGATGAGGTCTTGGCCCGCACCCGCAGGGCGGCGGAGCGCGGCCGCAGGGCACACTCCGCATGGGATGAGGCGTTCGCGGCCTGGCGCACCGCGCATCCCGATCGTGCTGCGCTGCTGGACCGGCTCCAGGCCCAGCGGCTGCCGGACGGCTGGACCGACGCCCTGCCCGCCTTCCCCGCCGATGCCAAGGGGATGGCGACGCGCGCCGCCTCCGGTGAGGTGCTCACCGCGCTGGCCCCGGTACTGCCGGAGCTGTGGGGCGGCTCGGCCGACCTCGCCGGGAGCAACAACACCACCATGGACGGCGAACCGTCATTCGTCCCGGCCGACCGGCAGACCAAGGACTGGAAGGGCGGACCCTACGGACGCACCCTGCACTTCGGGATCCGCGAGCACGCCATGGGCGCCGTCCTCAACGGCATCGCCCTGCAAAGCCTCACCCGCCCCTACGGCGGCACCTTCCTCACCTTCTCCGACTACATGCGCCCCGCCGTCCGCCTCGCCGCCCTCATGCAACTACCCGCCACCTACATCTGGACCCACGACTCCATCGGCCTCGGCGAGGACGGCCCCACCCACCAACCCGTCGAACACCTCGCCGCACTGCGCGCCATCCCCGGCCTGGACGTCGTACGCCCCGCCGACGCGAACGAAACCACCGCCTGCTGGCAGACCATCCTCGAACACACCGACCGGCCCGCCGGCCTGATCCTCTCCCGCCAGAACCTGCCCGTCCTCGACCGCGGCACCTACGCCCCGGCCCGGGGAGCGGCCCGCGGCGCCTACGTCCTCGCCGACGCACACGACGGCACGGCGCCCGAGGTGATCCTGGTCGCCACCGGCTCGGAAGTGCACATCGCCCTGGACGCACGCGACCTGCTGACCGCCCAAGGCCTTGCGGTGCGGGTGGTATCGATGCCGTGCCGCGAATGGTTCGCCGCCCAACCCCAGCACTACCAGGACGAGGTCCTGCCACCGGCCGTGCGCGCCCGAGTCAGCGTCGAGGCCGCGGTCGGCCAAGGCTGGCGCGACATCGTCGGCGACGACGGACGCATCGTCAGCCTGGAACACTACGGCGCCTCCGCCGACTACCAGCGCCTCTACACCGAGTTCGGCATCACTCCCGAAGCGGTCGCCGCAGCCGCCCGCGACAGCCTCCACGACACCACCCAGACCCCCCGCCCCGGCGGGCACCAGCGCACCTCAGCCCCGACGGAGGGCGGCACCGGCGACCACCCCTGATCGAAGCGCGCACCGAGCCCCACCAGCCCGCACCACGGTGGCACGGCCTGTTGCAGCGCCCACGACGGCTGGATCAGCCGCCGACCGCGACGCTCAGCAGCACACGGGCGTATCCGTGGAGCCGGCAGCCGGCCGACGGCTGACGCCGTCGGCCGGCTCGGGCTGGTTCCAGGGGTTGGTGCTGCAGGGTGATCTACTCGGTGTGCAGCGCCGGGGCGATGGTCATCCGGGCCGCCGAACGGGCCGGACCAGGGCGCCGAGGACTGCGATCGCCATGCCCGCCAGGAGCATCGCGGCCAGCTGCGGCGCGTGGTCTTCCCAATTCCGAACTGGCGCGGGAACTGACGCTCAGTGAGGCGACGGTGAAGACCCACGTGGCCCGGATCTTCGCCAAGCTGACCCTGCGCGACCGAGCCCAAGCCGTCGTCCTCGCCTACGAGACAGGACTCGTCTCACCGGGCGAGGCCGCCAACACCTGCGACCCCTGCCGATAGGGGCCTCGCTGTGGCGGACGAGGAGTTCGCCATCGAGGACCAGGCCGGCTCGGCGACGCTCCGACGTCCTGTGCGAGTACGAGAAGAGCATCGCCGAAGTACGTGACACTGCCCGCCCGTACGAGCGCGTTCAGCCCTTGTGGCCGTTGGGATGCAGGACGACCTTTGTCCAGCCGTCGTCACGGGCGTCGAAGTGCTCGTAGGCGTCGGGGGCCTCGTCCAGGCTGAGCTCGTGGGAGACGAGGAAGCTCGGCTTTGCCTTCCCGCCGGCGATGAGGTCGCGCAGCGCCCGGTTGTACCCCTTTACGGGCGCCTGCCCGGTGCCCATGCGCTGGCCCTTGAACCACATCATGCCGAAGTCGATCGGCACCTTGCCCTGCGCCTCCAGCTTCCCCTGGGCCTTGGCGCCGCCGGGATCCTGGGGGAGGAACACGCCCACCACGCCGATGTCGCCCGTGAACCTGACCGAGTCGATCAGGCCGTTGAGCGTGAGGCTGGCGTCCTCGTGTCCCTGGGGTCGTGAGCCTGGTAGCCGACGCATTCACAGCCGTTGTCGGCGCCCAGACCGAGGGTGGCCTCCTTGACGACCTCCGCCGGGTTCTGTTCGGCGGTGTTGATCGGTACGGCACCGATTTCCTCCGCCATGCGCAGCCGGTCGGGCTGGTGGTCGGCCGTCCAGACGCGGTCGGCGCCCTTGAGGAGGGCGGAGTAGGTCGCCATCAGCCCGACCGGACCGGCCCCGAAGACAATGGTCTGATCACCCGGTTTGACGTGGGCCATCTCGGTGGCGTGGTACCCGGTGGGGAAGATGTCGGCGAGCATCACGTAGTCGGTCTGCCGCTCGGCGGCGTCCTCGCCCAGACGCAGCGCGTTGAAGTCGCCGTAGGGCACGCGCAGCAGTTCTGCCTGGCCGCCCTGGTAGGGGCCCATGTCGGCGAATCCGTAGGCGGCTCCCGCGAGGGCGGGTTCCGGCTGCATGGTCAGGCAGTAGTTGGTCAAGCCCTGCTCGCACTGCTTGCAGAAGCCGCAGGCGATGTTGAAGGGCAGGACCACGTAGTCGCCGACCTGGACCTTGCTGACGGCCGAGCCGACCTCCACGACCTGGCCCAGGTTCTCGTGGCCCAGGGTGCGGCCGGACTCGAACGAGGTGCGGCCCTCGTACATGTGCAGGTCCGAGCCGCAGATGTTGGTGGTCGTTATCTTGACGATGATGTCGCAGGGGTGTTCGATCTTCGCGTCCGGTACGTCCTTCACCGTGACCGTTCGCGGTCCTTCGTATACCGCTGCCTTCATGAGAAGTTCCTTCGGTTCCGCAACAGCGGCATGACCGCAGCACGGCGGTGAGGGGGACGGCGCACAGAGCCTGGCTCCGGGAAGTACTGCAACGGGGTCACTGACTCGGCACGCCCCTGTGGCCCGTTCACCCGGTCGGGCGCAACGGTGGTGCCGCCGGCCCGCCAGGCGGAGCCCTGCGTTCCGGCCGCTCTCGTCCGCGTACCCGACGGCCGGGACGCGAAACGCCACGCACGATCGATCATCGGGGTCCGCGCCAGCCCAGCAGCAGAAGAGGGCCAGGAGGCGGGACCGCCGGGCTGTTCTCGTGCGCTGTGGCCACACCGCCGCCGGGCCGCGCATGCGCTCGCGCCCGAGCCCGGCCACCAGGAGTCCGGCCTCGACGCCCGACGGCCTGGCGGAGCCCGGCATTCACGAGTGGCTGTTTACGAGCGGCAGACGTGAGCAAGAGAGCGGTCACGACCGAGCCGGTACGACAACGAGGAGGTCCCCATGTCGGGCACCGAGAAGACCAAGGCCAATGCCGAGCAGGCCAAGGGCAAGGCGAAGGAAGCCCTCGGCCGCATGACAGGCAACGAGCGGATGACCGCCGAAGGCCGCGCCGACCAGGCCAAGGGCGATGCCCGCCAGGCCAAGGAGAAGACCAAGGACGCCTTCCGCCACTGAGCGCGGACGCACGTCCTTCGCACGGTGCAGCCCCCGACCCACTCCCCCGGGCCGGGGGCCGGGCGCGCCGGCCGACCTAGCAAAGGCACCACCGTGGCCCCTTCGCCCTGAGCTACGACCGCAGGGCGAGCCACCCCTTACTGCCTGCCGGCGAAGGGCGCGGTGGCGTCCGCCTGTATGGAGATGGCGATGGGGCGGCCGGAGGTCATCGGGGTGTTGGCGGTGATCGTGGCGGTCGCGGACTTGCCGTCGGCGGCGATCGAGACCGCGCAGTTGGCACCGGAGCAGTCGATCGGGACGGCGGGACCTGGATCTGGATGCGGATCGGTAGTTGCGGGCGATGTTGTCCCCCCGGTTAGACGACGGTCCGGGCGGGGCCGGGCTTGGGCTGCGGGCCCGGGCGCTACGGTGATTCCGACGGGCGTCGATATCGATCGGGCGGCTCAGGAGAGTTCGTGCCTGGTGCCGTCGGCGACGGCGTGGAGCTTGTCGGGGTTGGCCACGTTGTGGATGGACGAGATGCGGCCCTCCGGGTCGAAGTCGAACGTCAGCGTCGCGATCACGCGGTCCGGGCCGCGGAAGACCACCCCTGGGCCGCCGTTGATCCAGGTCAGCTCCGCCCGCATCTGACCGGGCTCGACGCCCTGGTAGGCCACCGTGCCGAGCGCGGCGAACCAACGGGCCACCGTCTCCAGGCCGACGACCGGCTTGAGTGCCTGGCGGACCTTGCCACCGCCGTCGGTCCACAGCGTCACATCCGGGGAGAGCACCTCCATGAGGGTGTTGATGTCACCGCCCGTCGCCGCCGCGAAGAAACGCTCGCTGGCCGCGCGTTGGCTGGCGCGGTCCGCCGGGAAGCGGGGCCGACGGGCCCGTACGTGCTCACGGGCGCGGTGCGCGGCCTGCCGGGCCCCCTCCGAGCCGGTCCAGGAGGCGCTGAGGACCGTGCCCCGGCACCGCTTCGCCCCGGAAGTGGACCTCGCCGTACCGGGTGACGACGGCCCGGTCGCCGCCGTCGTCACCCGGTACGGTGGGACAGGAGCGCCGATCAGCTCGGTGTCCGTGGCCTGGCTCCAGACCGACGTGACCGAACGCCTGAACCTGGAGCCCGGCGCGGGCGCGCCGAGGCCTGAAGCTCCGCTTCGAGCAACGGCACCGCCGCCGCGACGGCGGTCCCGGAGGAGGCACTGCGCGGGCCACGGCACGAGCTCCATACGCGGGGCGGAACACCGCACGCAGCGCCGAGGACGCCCGCAACGCGCCCCCCGGATGACCGGGCAACTGGGGGAAGGCTCTGCCAGACTCACAGGTCGAGATACCGGGCCGCCCGGTTTTCGACCGATCCCGGACGCAGCGATGAGTTTTCCCGTCCCGGCAAGTCACACCACTGCTGTCGACAACACAGGAGGAGCAAGTGGCTCAGCTGCTGAGAGTCCAGAACTTCAACGTCTCGAGTGACGGGATCGGTGCCGGTGAGGACCAGACCCTCGAGAGGCCGTTCGGTCATGTCGATCCCGGGAGGCTGTTCTCCTGGGCCGGCGCCACGGCGAGCTGGCCCATGCGCACCGACCCCGGCGGGAGCCGCGGCCTGGACGACTACTTC
Organism: Streptomyces sp. NBC_00667; assembly: GCF_036226825.1. NCBI lineage: Bacteria > Bacillati > Actinomycetota > Actinomycetes > Kitasatosporales > Streptomycetaceae > Streptomyces > Streptomyces sp. NBC_00667. The sequence continues at coordinate 6,958,438 of NZ_CP109022.1, read as the reverse complement.
ACGCGGGACTACGCCCGCAACATCGGCGCCGAGATCATGGGCCGCAACAAGTTCGGGCCCCAGCGCGGGCCCTGGCTCAACCACGAGTGGCAGGGCTGGTGGGGCGACGAGCCCCCGTTCCACACCCCGGTGTTCGTCCTGACCCATCACAAGCGTCCTTCGTTCACGCTGTCCGACACCACGTTCCACTTCGTCGACGGCAGCCCCGCCACCGTCCTGGAGCAGGCCCGGGAGGCGGCGCAGGGCAAGGACGTGCGGCTCGGCGGCGGGGTTTCCACCATCCGGGAGTTCCTCGACGCCGACCTGGTCGACACCATGCACGTGGTGGTCTCGCCGATGAAGCTCGGGTCGGGACTACGGCTCTGGGAGTCCCCCGACGAGCTGCTCGACCGGTTCCACATGGAGGCCGTCCCCAGCCCGAGCGGAGTGACGCACCACCTGTTCTGGCGGAAGTAGCCGCCCCGTAGTGCCGGCCCCGGGCTGCTCTTGCTTCCGGGGACCAGCGCCGAGGACGAGCTCGAAGACCGACCGGCTTCCGCTTGCGCCTTGCAGAGCAGCGGGGGTCACCTGGCGGGCGGTGCCGTGATCAGGTCCATGACGTTCTCCTCCTCAGGGCGGATGGCGACGGTCCGCAAATCAGTCTTCGGGCGCTGTCGGCGGATGTGCTCCCACCCGCATGATCCGGACATGGACAAAGCTCAAGACCTCGACACGCTCGCCCTGGCGACCGCGGAGCGGCTCGCCCGAGGGCACGTCGGCGTCGCCGTCGCCGTCGTAGCCGACGGACAGGTCGCACACGCGGCGGCGGGAACCACCGGAAGGGTCGACGGCGGGACACCGGGCGCCGACACGCTCTTCGAGATCGGCTCGGTGACGAAGACCTTCACCACGCTGTGCCTGGCACGGATGGCGGTCGCCGGCACGGTGGAGCTCGACGAGCCGCTGGCCCGGCTCCTGCCCGAGGGCACGGCCGTACCCTCGCGGGACGGTCAGGAGATCACCCTGCGGCACCTGGCCACCCACACCTCCGGTCTGCCCCGGCTGCCCAAGGGCATGATGTTGCGGGCCCTGCTGCGCCCCCGCACCCCCGATCCGTACGCAGGCTGCACCGCGGACGTGCTGCTGTCCGGACTGGCCCGCACCCGCCTCGGCACCGCCCCGGGCGGACGGGGGCGCTACTCCAACCTCGGTGCCGGTCTCCTCGGACTGGCCCTCGCCCGCCGCGCGGGCAGCACCTATGGGCAACTGGTCACCACCCAGGTGTGCGCGCCGCTCGGCATGTCCGCGACCGGGGTGGCGGCTGACGCCACCCGGCCCGGCCGACTCGCCCAGGGCCACGACAGCAGGCGCCGCCCCACCCCGCCGTGGAACCTGGCCGATCTGGCCGGGGCGGGAGGCCTGCGGTCGTCCGCGACCGAGCTCGTGTCCTACGTACGGGCCCAGTTGGACTGCGGCGGCCCCACCGAGCTGGCGGAGGCGGTCCGCCTCACCCGGCAGGTCGAGCACCGCGACAACCGCTTCTCCTGGATGCACCTCGGCTGGCGGGCCCACCGCCTGCACCCCCGCCAGGGCGCCCACGTGCAGATCTGGCACAACGGCGGAACCGGAGGCTTCGCGTCCTTCGTCGGCTTCGATCCCGAGACCGGCACGGCCGCGATCGTCCTGAGCAACACCCAGCGCCCCGTCGACGCCCCGGGCTTCGACCTGCTGCGCACCCTCCAGGACCGGGCCGCCTCCCGCGGCGCCCGCCCGGGGGGCCGGTGAGGGCGGCTACCTCGGCCCGGACGAGGCGGAGGGCGCAGGGGCGTTGCCGGGTGCGGGCGATGGCGGAAGACACCGATCCGGACCGCGTCCGTGGCACGCTGAGGCCCAGTGTGCATACGTCTCTCCGATCGCCTGGGCTGCACTCCGGGGTTCTCCGGGGGAATTCGTAGGCGGTCATGGTCCACGGCTGCTTACGCTCCCGCCATGCCCAACTCAGAACTGCAGCGGATCAACTCCTTCCTGTCGGCCTTCGCCCGACGCCAGGCCGCGCGCATCGTCGAACTCCCCGGCGGGTTCGCCGTATACGACGACGCCTTCGCGCATTCCCGTGCGAATAACCAGATCATCATCGACGGCATCGTTGACTCCGAGGCGGTGCCCGCCATCGCGGAGGAGACACTGGGGCATCTGCCGCACCGAATGATCTCCTTCCTTGACGACGAAGTCGGAATGGCGTGCGCAGAGCCGCTGATCCGGGATGGATACACCCACTCCACCTATCTGGTCATGCTGCATACGGGCCCGGTGCCGGCCAGCGGGTCCGCGGAGGAGGCGGACCTCGACGCGATACGTATCCCACTCACCAGGCGCTGGCGGAGCCTTCTCCCGGACGTCGACGACGAGGTCATACGCCATCTCGTCGACCGACGCGAGGCTCGCCGCCGCGGGGCCGACATCGTGCACTTCCTCGGTGCCCGCACGGAGGAGGGCGAGGTCGCCTCATGGGCCGACCTCTATCTGGACCCGGCAACCGGCACAGCCCAGGTCGAGGACCTGATCACCTCGGAGGCCCACCTCAGGCGCGGTTACGCCGACGCCGTCCTGACCACCGCCCTGCGCCTGGCCGCCGACAAGGACTGCGGTACCCGGTTCCTCACCGCTGATGCGACGGACTGGCCACGACACTGGTACGAGCGCCGCGGCTTCTCCGTCATCGGCCACTCGCACTGCTTCGAACGGGGCGCCGCCGGACCGCACCGGTCCTGAGGGCATGGGGCGGGGCCCGGGCGTGCGGCTCAGGACCACACTTGAGCGCTGCGCAGGAGTGCCGTGGACCCGGGAGAGGCGGTGGTCGGCCCGCACGCCGGACAGGTCGCCGCCCGCGTCGGCATCAGCACCCGCACCGCCCACCGCCGCACAATTGTCCAGGATCATGGTGCGGGTGGCGCCGTGGCGGTAGCGCAGGTTGGTGATGGTTGACAGCTGGCGGTCAGGACCTGGTCCCCCATCCGAAGTTCCGTGCGGGGGCGCGTCCACTGGGACGCGCCCCGCCGGGGCCGGGACGGCCGTCGATCGTTGGAGGTGAGCAGGTTCCCTGCTGCGTCACGGCGACCGCCCCGGCCGTCCCCTCGGATACCCCCGTCGTCCCCTTTCACCCAACATCGGGTTCTGCCCCCCGGAGCGTCGGACATGACAGTGGCCTGCACCCTGTGAAGGGTGCAGGCCACAGCCGTGCGGTGTCAGCTCCGGGCTGGTCTCGTGGGCGGCTACCAGCGGTACCAGCGGCCGCTGCCACCCTTGGGACGGGCGACGAAACCGATCAGCCACAGGACCAGCACCGCGATGGCGACCCACCAGAGGATCTTCACCGCGAAACCGGCACCGAACAGAATCAGAGCGAGCAGAAGAACGAGAAGCAGGGGAACCATAGTTATCAACCTCCGAACCGCCTACTGCCCGGACCCCCTCCACCCATGCGTGCGAATTTTATGTGTTTCTTATCCCGTACGGCGGGCAAAAGGACACGCCCCGCATCCAGGACACCGAAATCCGCGTACGCCTCCCGCCGCTTCGCCGTCCACGAGGGCCGCCGAGGCAGCCTCCGCCACTCCCCCGGACGGCCTACAGGTAGTCGATCCGGTCCGCCGCGAAGGTGCCGCGGTGGGGGCCGTACAGCGGCATGTCCGTCAGCCGGAACCGCTCCGCGCGACCGCCGGGCTGCGGGACGGTGACGACGGTGCCCGGCTGCTCGGAGCTGGCGAACCGCTTCGCCCGGGCCTCCGTGGTGAGCGGGGTGTACCAGCGGGTGATGCGCTTCATCTCGTCAGAGCCACTGCGGTCCCTCTCCACCCCTTACGGCGGTCTCGCAGCAGGAAGCACAGCAGCAGCGCGAAGACCCGCCCCGTGGCACGTATGACCGTCACTGATAGTTGGCCGGGCCCCTGTCGGTCGTACCTGGTCACAGTGTCAGCCCTAGTTGGCCACGCGAAGGCCCTCTGACCCGGCCGGGTGCCAGGTCACCCCCGGGCCGGCACCCGAGCCTCATCCTCATCGCGGCGGGCGTCCCCTCCCAGTCAGCGCCGGGACGTCGCCGGGGGCCAGCAGCCCCATATCGAGGCCCTCCGAGCCGGGGCCGACCCAGTCGACGGGCGTCAGCAGGTCAATTGCCACGGCCGACAGCTGTTGTGGCCACTGTCGCAGGTGCGGCTGTGTGGGCGACGGCTGTGCCCGTTGAGCCGGGACACGATAGGTGGGACCTGGCCACGCATGTTGGAACCAGGGTTCTTGGCTTCGGGGGAGCTGGATTGCACTGGCGTCGGGTTGGATGAGCCCGTGGCTGTCTATGACGTGGCCCGCCGGTTTCCCGCCTTGACCGGAGGGCGGCGGGACTTGGGCGGCGGGCCGTGCGGCGGCTGGGCTGGACCGCTCCCTCGGCGGCGTGCGGGATGCCCCCGGCGGGGTCATGATGAGACGGCCCGGCCGCCGCGGGAGCGCCGGGCGGGAAGGAGCAGGCGATGGAGCTGTTTCCGCCGGCGCCGCTGCGGGAGTGGCGTGACACGAAGGAGACGCTGCACCGCTTCGAGCAGATTGTCGGCAAGACCCGCTTGGCCGCGAGCGCTCGGCGCAACCACTGGTGGAACGTCCCGTTCCATGTCACTGGGCGCGGCATCACCACCCGTCCGATGGGTCAGGTCGACGGGAATCCGATCTTCACGGTCGACTTCGACTTCGTCGACCACCGGCTCGCCGTCATGACGCTGGACGGCGAAGAGCGGTCCTTTCCGCTTCCGGGCCAGTCCGTCGCGTCCTTCTACGATCAGAGCCTGGCTGCTCTGGCCGCGCTGGGCGTCCGGGTGAACATCGCTGTTCCCAGGCCCTTCGATCTACCCGACGCCGACCGGCCGTTCGCCGAGGACACCGAGCACGCGACCTACGACCCGGTAGCCGCAAACCGCTACTGGCGGGTGCTGAGCCAGGTGGCGTCCGTGCTGGAGGAGTTCGCGGCGGGCTTCTCGGGAAAGGCCAGCCCGGTGCACCACTTCTGGCACACCTTCGACATCGCCCACAGCCGGTTCTCCGGGCGCCGGGTCGACCAGCCCAGGCAGGCCGACCCCGTCACCCGGGAGGCGTACTCCTCGGAAGTGATCAGCTCCGGCTTCTGGTTCGGCGACGACACTTTTGCCGAGCCCGCGTTCTACTCGTACACCGCCCCCGAGCCCGCCGGTCTGACCGAAGCGCCACTCAGCCCGGCGTCCGCGCAGTGGGTCGCGCGCGGCGACAGCCACCTGGCCGTGCTGCGCTACGAAGCGGCCCGCGCCGAGGCCGATCCACGTGCCGCCGTGCTCGCCTTCTACGAAAGCGCCTACCAGGCCGGGGCCCAACGCGCCGGATGGGACATCGCGGCGCTTGCGTGCCCCGGCGGAATCACGGACCCGGTCCGTCGCATCTGACGAATTCGGTCAGCAGTGCAGCGCGGTGCAGTGGTCAGGCTTCGGTATCAGTGCGCGCCAGCATGCCCTTGAGCAGGCCCGTGGACTGGCCGACCTCGATGAGGTAGCCATCCGGGTCGCGCATGTAGCAGCGCAGCTCCGCGCGCCGGTCGATGGGCGGGGTGAGGAACTCGGCTCCCTTGGCGCGGGCCGCCGCGTAGAAGCCGCGGATGTCCGCCACCCGTACGTTCAGGAAGCTGGAGGCGGTGTGGCGGTCCTCCGGTGGGCGCAGTGTGACGTCGGGTTTGTCCTCCGTGGGACCGCCGCCGGGGTTCATGATGATCCAGCTGTTGGCGACCTTGATGATGCAGGGGTTCTCCTCCAGCACCACCTGCCCGCCCAGCACATCGGCATAGAACGCCCGCGAGCGAGGCACGTCACCGACCGTGAGAAAGTGCGTCAGCAGCAGACCCTCGGCCGGTGCGGGCAGGTCGTCGGCCGAGGCGCCGGAGGCAATGAAATCGGACATACGGCCAGCGTAGGGCGGGAGCCCCCACCCGGCATTCCCATCCGGCAGAGCCCGACGCGCACGGCCCGCCGGCCGCCGCGGGGACCGCCGCCGCCAGCAGCACGCACAGCTGAACAGAACGCGCACCAGGGGGGTGCCTCGCCGCTCAGCCCGGCCGGGACCGCGTGGGCGCTCTGGCGGGCGTCGATCAGGTTCAAAGCTTTCCGACCGGCTCCCGCACCCCGGACTCGCTTGCCGCCCCTCTCGCGCGCGTGTACGCCCTCCGGGGGTGCACCCCAGGCCCTTGGACCAGGCGAACGCGGGGGGGAGGGCTCCGCCCAGTCTGTCGGGTCAAAAGGTCGGCCCCCGGTGGACACCCCTCTCCCTGCAGATGGCTCGACCGCCCACAAAGCCCCGGAATGTCGGAAAGCTCAGACGCCCCCGCCAGGACAGCCATCCGTACTACCGCCAAATACCCTCGACGGGACAAAGCGTCCTTTTAGCTTCACTCTGACCGCGGTCATCGTGCTCGTCGTCATCATCGCCTGCACAATCGCTTTCTGACGACCCGCGAGACGGCGTCCGGCCGCCTCATGCGGCCGGACCCGCCGAGTGGGCGAGCAAAGAGACGAGTTCCGTCAAGCGTCCATCGCTCCGGCTCCCGCCCCGCGGGCGGCGTGACGCTGCACGGCTCCTGTCATTCAGCTCGGGTCCGAGTCAGTCGGCCTCGGGTTCCAAGAAGTACTCGTAGGTCGCGAAAATCCGGCTCGGCCATTAGAGCTGGCTCTCTTCTTTGGGAATCCAGTGCCCTGCTCCAGAGCACGGCGAGGCCGGTGAGGCTGGTGTCGGACCCCGGTTCTAGAGTTCGGCACATGTCCCGTCACACACCCGACCGCCCGGTCGACGTGGAGAGCCTCTTCCCCGAGCTGCTTCCCTTCCGTCGTGAGTCCGTCCGCCTGCACCCGCGCCCCGGTTCTCCGACGTGCCAGGACAGCTCTGTCGGCGGCCCGCTGCTGTGGCCCGCCGACGAGCAATGGCCGGTGTGCGAAGCCGAGCACTACGACCCGGACACCACGAGCCGCCTCGAACCTGCCGCACCGATGGCCCCCATCGTGCAGATCCACCGCTCCGACGTACCCAGCCTGCCCTTTCCAGAGGGAACGGACCTCCTCCAGGTCCTGTGGTGTCCTTACGCGCACGGCACCTACTGTCACCCGCTGCCCCAGGTGTATTGGCGAGACTCCCTTGCCATCGGAGATGTGGGGGCGGCACCTGCACCGTCGGCGGCCGGGCTTCCCGACGGCTGGTACCCGGCGCCCTGCGTCGTTCACCCCGAGCAGGTGGCCGAGTACCCGAGGAATGACCGTCCCTGGGATCTGCGCGACGCACTCGAAGTCCGTGTCGAGGCGCTGCTGGCAGAGACCGGCCTGTGGTACTCGTCGCATCTTGCCGACGCACCGGGAATCAAGCTGGGTGGCTATCCGGGCTGGAGCCAGGAGCCCCGCTGGCCGGACTGCGAAACGTGCGGTGGCCGGATGGAGCACCTGCTGACCGTGGCCGAGAGGGAATTCGACAGTGAGTCCTGGCGCACCTGGCTTCCCGAGGAAGACCGGACGGCCGAGAACACCGAGACCCGCCGGCTATGGGAATCCGAAGCGTTCAACCCCACTCTTCTGGACACCTGCGGCGTCAACGTCTACGTATTCGAGTGCCGCACCTGTCCCCACCGCCCCGTCGGGCACTGGTCGGACCGATGACCGGCAGACAAAGCCGCCTGGCGCACTCCTCTCCCCCGGCGCTCTCGATAACCGGTTCTGAGGAGTGGTAGCGGAGCGTTACTGGAGCAGGATCATCTTGCGTAGGAGTGCGAACCCGGCTCGCCCGAAGAGCTGCCTCTTGATCTTCTTGATGCGGTTCACGACGCCTTCGATGCTGCCGAAGCTCCGGTGCAGAGTGAGTCCCACTGTCAATCGAGCCGTTCTCGGGGTTGAGCGAGTCGCAGTTCCGCAAGCTGGTCGGGCTGGGTCCGAAAGTCGTGGCGGTAACGTCCAGCTCGGCCGGCCGTAGCGGCTGTGCCTGGAGGACCGGGTGCTGCTGGTTGCCACGGGCCTGCAGAGCAGGCCGTTCGGGGTGGAGCGAAGCGGAACCCCGAACCGTCCGCCGCGGCCGCGTCCATCGCGGCGTCGAGTACGAGACAGGCGACGCGGCAGTGCTTGTTTCAACACCACCTGCATACGTTCTCGTTTGGGGGGCAAAGGGGAAGCGGTTGGCTCGATCAGTCAGGCGGGAACGGTGGACAGGCTTGTGGTGAGCGAGAACGCGGGGCCGTCGACTGCAGGCCGCTCCATAAGCACGACGGTTGCCTTCTGCGGGTCACAGCCGCTGGCCGAGGCCCGGGCAGCCGCCCGCGACTACTTGTCCCAGGTGCAAGGCGTCCACGGCATCCCCGTATCGGAGCGGGTGATGGACATGGTGCAGTTGGTCGTCAGCGAGCTGGTGACCAACAGCCGCAAATACGCCCCGGGGCCCTGCCTGCTGGAAATGGCGACGAACGAAGGCGCCGTGGTCGTCAGCGTGTGGGACACCGACCCGACGATGCCGGCAGCCAGGGAGACAGACCCCGGCAGGATCGGACAACACGGCCTGGAAATCGTGATGAGCGTCTGCCACAGCTTCGAAGTACGACGCCAGCCGGTCGGCAAACTCATCCGGGCCACCATCACCCTGGCCGACGACCCGAACGGACACCCCGCGGGATACCTGCTCTGACCCCAAGAAGGAGCCCCGGCCCCGTCGGAGGAAGCTGCCTTCGGGCAGGGCCTTACCGCGTCCTCGACGCTGGGGCGCACGTCGAAAACGGTGTCGGTTCCGGTGATCGCGAGGAGCCGCAGGAAGGACTCTTGAGGGGGCCATCGCCGGGACGGGTGCCCGCGGGGGTCGCGGAGTCCCGTGAGGCGGAGTACGGCGTCGTCTCCGATGTGCAGCAGCACCTGCCCACCGACCGCCGCCGAACTCGCCACCCGCGACACCATCAGCACCCGCACCACGCACCGCCGCATCACCGCCGCCCGACAACAACCCGACACCAAGCAGCAGCGCGGCGAGAAACAGAGCGACACCACACACGGCCCGCCGGTAGGCGCCGCCTGCATGAGCCGGCCAAAGGAGAGCGGGGCGCCGGCGACATCGGCCGGTTCGTATGGCGGGCAACGTCCCGTGGTGACCTGGGCGACCACCTGCCTGCTCAGGCCCCGTTCGGTTCCTGACCCGGACAAACACCGTTCGGTTCCTGACCCGGGCAAACACCGTTCGGTTCCTGACCCGGGCAAACACCGCCGGGGCCGTCTGCCTCGGCGATCAGCGCAAGAACCTCTTGGAGACGACGGACGGCATCCTCCGCCTCCCTGTACTCCTCAGGAGTCGCAAGCACGGTGACAGCTCACTCTAATAAATCGGGCAGCCCGCACGTGTTCGATTCCCGACCCGGCCAAATGCGTGCCCCGGGTTCAGACACAGGCACTCAGCCGGCCCGTGATCCGGCTGCGTGGGGGGCAGTCGGTTCGGGGCCGGTAGACGCGCACCGTGCGGTGTGCGACGGCGACCCGGCCGTTGTCCGGGATCATGGTGTGGGTGGCGTTGTGGCGGTAGCGCAGGTCGGTGAGGGCGGACAGACGGCCGCCGGTCAGGACCTGGTCACCCACCCGCAGTTCTGTGGGCGGGACGTCCACCGGGACGCGTCCCGCCGGGATGCGGGCACTCGGCTGCGCACCCGAGTTCCTCGCACGCGGTGGTGCGGGCGATCCGCTGGACCCCCGACGCGTCCACCAGGCGCAGCAACAGCGGGGAGGGGTAGACGGCGACGATGACGCGGTGCTCGACCACCGCCCAGCCCATCCGTCCCTGCGGGCCGGGCGCGGCGATCACCGGCAGATCGGTACGGCCGGTCATCGACACCGCGAGCAAAGCGAGGTACTCCCGCTGTAGGTCAGGGCCGGAATCGGTGCCGTCCGGTCCGGCCAGGACCGCCGGATGGCAACGTAACCCGCGCCGGCCCCGCAGCTTCTGAGACCTCAGGCACTCCCGCAGCCTCAAGACGTCGATCCGAGTCAGTAGGCGCCGTACGGGCTCCAGCCGCGGAGGAACGGCTTCAGATCGTCGGCGCGGGGTTCGGGGATCCGTGGGAGCCGAAGCTGCTGAAACCTCGGATGGGCGCGGGCCACGTGTTCCGTGGCCCACTGCATCCACTCCTCAGCCGCCGTTCGTTCCGGTCCAGGTGGCAACGTCGCCACGTGCGCGCGGGCGGCTTCCAGATACTCGCCCAGGCGTGTCGCGCGGCGCCAAGCAGCCTCTGGCAAGTCCAGCTGTCGGACACGGTAGTCCTCGGCGTACTGGTCGCGGACCTCGGCCATCGCGGCTTCCCAACGCAAGTGCTTCTGGAGTGCCTGCTCAAGATCGGCCAAGCGCTTACGCTCGGCCGCCTCACCACGCAATCCGATCTCGTGGACGATCTCTGAGAGCTGCTCCTCCAGGAGACGCTCGGAGTTGTCCGCCCACTCGGACCCATGGCGGGCATGGCCGCCTCGAAGGTCGAACCGCAGCCGATTGGAGGGTGTGTAGTCGTAACGGGGGATCATGACCCAGGAGTACCTCTTGGCTTCTTCGAGTTCCTCGTCCGTCGGAACGTGCTCGCTGCGGTCCTTCTCCTGGACCACTCGGAACTCGACCGTCTCCCCCTGGGCTTTGATCGTGAAGTGTGGATCATGCGGAAGGCGGCGGTTATGCCGCGGTCCCGCGCCCACAGTGCCGGCAGCACAGGTGTGGCCGTTGCGTTCGACCGCGGTGAGGAGCGCGTGCACGATCCGCAGAGCGCGTTGCTGGACTGGCCGTGTCAGCCCGAGCGGTTGCTTTGCCTTCCGCATCGCCTGGACGACGGCATGCGGACGGGTCAGCCGTACCGGCACCACTACCGGTTCCAGAACCGTCAGGCGCCACGCGGGAATGTCCACGAGCTTGATCTCGACACCCTCAGGGCACTTCCAGTACTGCAGCTCTTTGGTCTCCTGGATCCGTCCGGATCGGCTCGCCGACGCGGCACGGCTCAACCAGGCGTCGGCGTCGGGGCCCGACCTCAGGATCCTGCCGCCGGCTGCCTGCAGCTCCTCCAAGAGCTGATCGGTGAACGTCTTACGGGGCTGCTGCGGAACACCGGGTGGCGAAGATGGCGTGGTGACCTTGGGCAGCCGGGGGATGGGAAGCGCTCGCGTCGGGGATTTCGGTGCGGGGTAGGTGCCATGGGCCAGGTAATGGCGCCCAGCGTCGGTCAGGGCCGCCGTCCACACCCCACTACGCCTGGATACCTTGACCAGTCCACGGTTCTGCAGGGCCTGGCAGCTCGTCTTGTACGTGGTGGCGGTCCCTTCGGAACATCCCTTTCCGACCCACTCCAGCACCGCCAGTTGAGTGTCTGCTTCATCCCGTGCCTTCTACCGGTCGACAAGTTCGGCCCGGGACCCCGCCGTTCGGTGAGACCGGCCGGCAGCCGGTGAACTCGACAAGCCGCTCCAGGAGATCTGACCTCACCCACCGCGGAAGGTGATGACGCGGCACCCGCGCCGGCGAGGTGCTCGACCTCAGCGTCGGCGCCACCACCGGCGCGGCTCCTGCGGCCCGGCGGCCGGGGTGGGGAGGGAGGGTGGTGCGATCCGGTCCGCCTCCACGCCGAGCTTGTGGGGGTGAACGCACGCCGGGATGCCGTCGGCGGTGTACCGGTAGCCGTCGGCCGGGTCGAAGGGGCACTCCCGGGAGGGCCGGTCGTAGACGACGAACGCGGCACGCGGTAGCCGTAGCGCGGGGCAGGTCGCGCACGCGGGGTGGTCCGGGTCCGTCACGAACGGCGTCTGCATGCCGGGACGGTAGCGGCACCGGCATCCGGCCGGAACACATACGGAACACATGCGGAGAGGTCCCACCCGATCCGGGTGGGGCCGCTCCGCATGTGTGAAGGTCCATGGCACCACGGTGCGCCACCACACGGGACGCGGGTCAGACCGCGCTCCCGGACACCCGCACGACCCTGCGCATGACCGCGGGGGCGAGGGCGTAGCCGACGCCGAGCCAGACCAGGGCGTACAGCCAGCCGCCGAGGACGTCGCTGGGCCAGTGCACGCCGAGGTAGATCCGGCTGAGTCCGACGACGACGGCCCAGCAGGCCATGAGTGCGCAGCCGGTCCTGGCGAGGATGGGGCGGGTGCGCTGGAACAGGGCCCAGGCCAGTAGCCCGGCCATGAGCGCGGAAGTGCTGGTGTGACCGGAGGGGAAGGAGTAGCCGGAGGCCTGGGTGAGCCAGTCCACGGTGTCGGGGCGGGCCCGGTGGAGCAGGTGGAGCACGCCGTATCGGGCCGCCTGGGCGATGCCGAGGAAGAGCAGCGCGGCAGCTGCGGCCAGCAGCCGCCCGCGTGTGTCGCGGCCGACGAGGAGTCCGGCGGCGACAGCGCACAGGTAGGGGAAGGGCCCGGTCGCGGTCGCGGTGACGGTGCGCGCGAGCGTGACGACGGCGTCCGGCCGGTGGCGTGCGGACCAAAGGTGCATGCTCCGGTCCACCGGGTAGGGAACGCCGTGCCGGCTCGCGACGAGCGCGGCCAGCAGGACGAAGAGAGCGCCACACAGCGCCGCCACGCCCAGCGCCGCCCCGGTGCCGCGGCGGCCGCGGTCCGCCGGCGCGGCGTCCTGGTTCATCTCGGGGCCACCAGTGGGCGCAGCCGAGTATTGCGCGCCCGCTCGACGAGTGGGGCGCCGCGCCGGGCGGTGCGGGTCAGGAGCCAGCCCAGAGCGGCCCCGACGACCAGGCCGAGGGCGACGTCGTGCGGGTAGTGGGCGCCGACCCAGACGCGGGAGAAGGCCATCAGGAGCGCCGCGGCGGCGGCGACGGCGCCGAGGCGGCGGTCGGTGAGCCAGATGGCGATCGCGGCGGCCGCGGCGATGGCGGCGTGGTTGCTCGGAAAGGACCAGTCGCCCAGAGGGGGGCACGCCTCCAGCGTGACGGTGTGCAGGGTCTGGCAGGGCCGCTGCTCTCGGATCACCGACTTGAGCAGGGTGTCGGCGGTGAAGGCCAGCACCACGGTGAGCGGCGCGGCCAACGCCATGGCGATCCGCCCCGCGTCTGTCGGCCGGGCTCGCCACCAGGCCGCCAGCATGAGCAGTGCGAAGAGCGCCAAGCCGTACGTCGACCACGCCGACATCAGAGAGTCCAGCCAGCCCGGCGCGCGGTGGGCGAGATCGGTGACGCGGGTGTAGAGGGGGCCGTCGACGGACGGGCCGTCCAGGGCGGTCAGGCTCACTGCGAGCCTCCGTTCGACGTCTTGCGGGTGCGCGCGCGGAGCATCTCCAGGGCCAGCGGGGTGAGGGAGACGAGCACCACGAGGGCCACGATGGGCAGTAGGTAGCGGTCCACATTCGGCACGGAGGAACCGAGCCCGTATCCGGCGAAGACGAGGAGGACGGTCCAGAGGAGGCCGCCGACGATCTGCCAGAGGGTGAAGAGGGGTGCGGGCACGTTCAGCGCGCCGGCCAGCGGGTTGAGCACGGTGCGCACGATGGGGACGAAGCGGGCCAGCACGATGGCCTTGGCGTGCCCGTAGCGCTCCAGCAGCTCCTCGGCGCGCTCGGCGCCCTCGTGGAGCTTGCGGCTGTGGCTGCGGGACAGCAGCGCCCGGCCGCCGCGCCGGCCGATCAGGTAGCCGGCCTGGGCGCCCAGCAGGGCTCCGGCGACCGCGGCGGCCAGCACTTGCGGGAGGGAGAGGTGCACGGGTCCGTGGTTGCCGGGCACGCACAGCAGTCCGGCGGTGAAGAGCAGCGAATCGCCCGGCAGGAAGAAGCCGACCAGCAGGCCCGTCTCGGCGAACATCACCGCCGCGATGCCGAGGGCGCCGAACGCCGAGAGCAGCGAGCCCGCGTCGAGGAGGTTCACGGCCTGCGGCGCTGCCGTCAGGGCTGATAGGGCCATGATGTGCTGCTCCCATAATGTGAGTGGGCCAGGCCGGACCGGAACTCCGGCGTCTACAGTGAAGTAGACGGTCTACATTACTGTAGACGTAATTGTGTGGAGGGTCTTTCCATGGGTGATACGAACGGGGAGCGGAGGCCGTCGGGCGAGCTGGAGGCGAGCGTGCTCGCCGCCCTGTGGGCCGCCGATGGTCCGCAGACCCCGGCTCAGGTGCAGCGGCTGCTGGGTTCCTCGCTCGCGCGGACGACCGTGACGACGATCCTGTCCCGCCTGTACGAGAAGGGGACGGTCACCCGTTCCCGTTCGGGCCGCGGGTTCGCGTACGTCCCGACCGAGGACGCGTCGGGCCTGACCGCCCGGCGGATGCACTCGGAACTGGAGAAGACCGAGGACCGGGGCGCCGTGCTGTCCCGGTTCGTCTCGCAGCTCAACGACGAGGACGAGCGGCTCCTGCGGGCCCTCCTTGAAGGAGGCGCGACATGATCTACATGGTGTGGCTGCCGCTGCTCGTCCCCTTCCTGGCCGGCCCGGCCGGCCGGCGGCTGGTCGCCTGCCTGCCCCCGGCCCAGGCGGCGTGGCTGTTGACGATCACCGCAGCGGGCCTTGCCCTCGGCAGCACCACCGCGCTTGCGCTGCTCGTCATCCCCGGCGCCACCCGCCTGCACGCGGTGGCGACGCTGGGCAGGCTGCTCACCCCGCTCGCCACGGGCTCCCCCGACTCCGTCGTGGCCGTCGCCCTCGCAGCTTCGGGCCTGCTGGCGTGGTGCGCCTTCGTGCTGGTACGCGGGCTGTACCGGCGCCTGGTGCAGCTGCGCGAGGCGAGGCGGCTGGCCGCCCGGGCCGGCAGCGAGCTCGTCGTGCTAGCCGACGACTTTCCAGACGCCTACGCGCTGCCCGGCCGCCCGGGCCGAATCGTGGCGACCTCCGGCATGCTCCGGGCCCTGTCGCCCGCCGAGCGCGAGGCTCTGCTCGCCCACGAGCGTGCCCACCTCACGGGCCGGCACCACCGCTTCACCGCCGTGGTGGAGCTGGCCGCGCTGTGCCACCCCGCACTGCGGGCCCTGCGGGAACCGCTCGTATACGCCCTGGAGCGCAGCGCCGACGAGCACGCCGCCCACGCCGTCGGCGACCGGCGCCTCACGGCGCAGGCCATCGGCAAGGCCGCCCTGGCCGTCCGCGCGGCCCGCGCCGCCTGTCCGGCCGCCGCGCGACGACGGCCCGGCATCGCGCTGGCCGCGACGGCGGGCCCCGTGCCCCGCCGGGTCGCGGCCCTGCTCGACCAGCACTCCGGGACCGCGCGCACTCGGCGCGACACCCGGATCGCCATCGCCGCCGCCCTGCTGGCTTGTCTGGCGCTGTCGGCGACATCGGCCGTGGAGGCCGCCGACGATCTGCACACAAGCATCGAAGTCGCGCAGGGCGAACTCCCTCGGTAGATCAGCGGACCGTCCGGGTGAACCGCCACGACCGCCTGGAGCGCGTGGCCTCGTTCCCGCACACCCCCGCCCCCTCTCCCCCGGCGAGCGGCGCCGTCCGGCTGGCCGTCGCTGCCATCACCTGCGCCTTGACAAGGGCGTTGCGAGACCGAGTCCGGCTTCCCTGCCGGGCGCCGAGCACGGAGCCGCGTGCTGTCGTCCGAGCCCCATCGCCTCCGGGACGGCGGTCTCCACCACCCGCGCCCGCAACTGGGTACCGGTGTTCACTGGCGGGCGGATGGGGTGGCGTCCCTCATGACGCCACCTCCCTGCGTGGGGCATGCCGTGCTCGGTCCGGGTGGCGGGCGAGAACTCCGCAGGAGTGGGTGTCGGTCCATTCGCCGCGGATCAGATCGTCTTAGATGTCGTGTCCTTCGAGCCGGAATACCGCGCGTTCCAGGACTCGCTTGGAGCCGGGGCCGGTCCGGAACTCAGGGCGGGCTCGGCGCTGTTTTCGAGGCGGTGATCGACCCCCGCACCGAGCGTGGCCAGTCCGCCCGTGATGCGACGTGACCACCCTCGGGGAGGCTCTCTCGGGGGCGACCCACACCATTGCCGACTGCGTGGACGGCGGGGTACCCGCTATCCGATGACCTGATCGCACAAGCGCGGACCGCACTGCGCCACCTCGATGTCGCCAGGGAATCACTTCGCGCGCCGCGGGTGCTGGGCAAGCCACCCCAACACGGCCTCCCGCAACAACCTCGCCGCCGCATACCGGTCGGCGGGGGATCCGGGCCGGGCCAGCCCCCTGTACGAGCAGACCCTCACGGAGCTTCTACTGCACTCAGCGCACGAAGTTCGTCACTGTGCCGTGGTTGTGGGTCAGGCCCCAGAGGAACAGCCCCACGATGATCGCCAGCAGGACCAGCCCCGGCACGTTCTCGGACCCCCAACTGACGGGCTGCCAAACCGGTGCGCCGGGTGTGGCGTCGTCGTGTGCAGCGTCGGAGTCGGCGCGCTGCCGGGGCGCGACATCGGCCTCACCCCGGGCGATCCGAACGGCGACTTGGCGCACGTCGGCCGCGTGGTAGGTCGGCTCGCGGGTAAGGTCCGGGGAGGGCGCAGCCGAGGTACGTACGCTGTTGGCCAGCGCCACGGCCGTGATACTGATCGGCCTGATCTGCGGCCAGGCCTTTTGGACTTCGGCCTTCGTCAGCCAGCCTTCCCCCTCCTCAAGGTCGGGCTCGTCCGCTGCCCCCATTCGAAGTCCGCCCCCTCGCTCGCCGGTCACCCTTGGCTTGATACCCAAACCGCCGAAAGATCACCCGCCAGGCAGTCACACTCGAACTCACGCCCACCGCGATCGGTAGAGAAACGACTCCTCAGAGGCGTTTTCGTCTGGACTGCCACATTTCCCGCTTCTCGGGGTGCGGGATGGTGGCGCACGTGAGGTTGTGGAGGCGGTCGATGCCCGTGGGGCACGGGGGGCTGCGGATGGGGTAGAAGACGGCGCTGCCACCTGCGTCATCAGCACCGGCGAAAACGTTAGTGCTGCTGCGGCAAGCGGGCCCGCCATGACCGCGACAATTCGATTCGCGGGCATAGCTTTCGTCTCCTTCGAGAGGGAGCGGTAGCTACACCGCGATGCGGCGGGCACCATGCAGGCCGGTAGATTCCGGCTTGCACCGCTGCCGACAGCCTCGCCGAGGCGGTGGAGGAGGCCTTCCGCCAGCACCCGGACGCAGAGGTGCTGCTGAGCTTCACCGGTCTTGGTGTCCAGCTCGCCGCCCGTGTTCTGTCCCAGGTTGGGGACGACCGCACGCACTTCGCTGACGCCCGCGGTCTCAAGGCCTACGCCGGCTCCTCACCCGTCACCCGCGCCTCGGGCAAGAAGTCCGCCATCACCAGACGGTGGGTGACGAACGACAGACGCAACCACGCCGGCTACCTATGGGCCTTCTCCGCGCTTCGCCACTCGCCAGGTGCCGGAGCCCACTACCGACGCCGACGCGAACAAGGCGACTGGCACACCACCGTCGCCCTGCACACCACCATCGGCCGGGTCCGTATGCCGATGGAGATGAGCGCCATCGACCGCCTGCCACCACCCCGCACACTCACAGGAGAGGGCACCCCACAAGTGCCAAAAAGGTGACAGGCCGGCAGCTCGGTAGGGCTGTCCGTCGTACGTGGACCACTGCACGTGCCGAGGGCGACGGCCACCGGCCGGTTCAGCGACTCCCACGGACACCTACCGTGAGCCACTTGGGTGTGCGCAGTTGATTGTGTCCGGCCTTCGAGGGATCAGCATGTTAGAGATATAGAGACATCGTCGGAAAACAGGAGGTATCTAGTGATGCGTGCTCATCTTCTCCGCATGGCGGCTGTCGTCGGTGCCGCCGCTGTCATGACCCTCGGCGGCGCCGCCGTGGCAAGCGCCGACGGGGGTGTCGGCAATGCGGGTATCGGTAACTCCGGCGTAGGCAATGCGGGTATCGGCAACTGGGGTGTGGGCAATGCCGGCGAGGTGAACGGGGGGCTGGGCAATGCCGGCATCGCCAACTCCGGGATCGGTAGTGCTGGAATCGGCAACGCCGGAGTCGGCAGCGCGGGTATCGGCAACTAAGGCGACTCCTTGGGCGCTGTTCCGCAGGTAGGCGCCGGTTGGAGGACTACCGCGTCCGCGAGGGTTTGCGGCAGGCCTGCGTGGTGTGTCCCCGGGCCGCCGTCTCAAAGCGCGGACCGGGGCGCCCGTGCTCGTCCCGATTCCACAGGGGGCGCCGACCGGTGCCCCTACTGCCCTCTCTTCGGGTGTACCCGTCTCCCCGGGTTTCCGGCACCTCTCGCCCCAGGCGCAGTCGGCTATCCCGGCTCGGCGTCCGATGATGTCACTGCGGCGACGCCACACCCTCAGCACCTCCGCCAACGTGGCCGTCCTCGGCATCGCTGAACGCAACCGCCGACCCATCGCCTTACAGCAGTGCACCAAACGGCCTCATCGTCACCACCGTGACCACGACTCTCGCGGCCCTCTGCTTTTGGGTACGCTGCTTCGCCCTGGCAATTGGCCCCGACCGGAGCGGGTGACAGACCACGCTATGACGGGCCTCCCCTTTCCACAGTCCACACCGTCAAGACATCTGCCGCCAGCCCACTTCACCCACAACCAGGGGGAGGCCACCGCCTCAGCTCCCGTCCAGAAGCCTCAGGACCGGCCCCTCGACGCCGTCCATCGGCCGACGCCAGGGGAAAGAAGCACCCGGCGATCCTGCGGCTCTGGGAAAACGCCTGGGAAACAGTTCCCGCACTTGCATCAAACGGTGCGGACCCGCCGGCCCCGCACCCGTCCGGCCCGGGTGGTCGGCGAGAAGGACTACAGCTCGCACAAGATCCGCGCCTACCTCCGCAGACGCGGCATCGCCTGGACCATCCCCGAATGCGTCGACCAGATCAGCGGGCGCCGCGGCGCGGCGAGAGTCTGTGCCGTCTCCGAGCTGGCCCCCGAAGCCGGGGGCACCTGGCGCCGATAGGTCTCTGGTAGCCACTGGCGGTCACGCCCAGGCTTGACGCCGCGGAGCGGTACCTGAAACTGCTGCTACTTCGTAGGAAGGGAACTCAACGGAATCTGTATCAGTGCCCAGCGCGTAAAGGTGGGCAGAGCCTCGCCGGCGATGTCCTCAAGCCGGTCGAAGCCCTCTGGCAGCACGTCAAGCAGGGAGTGGCCTAAGAAGCCGTATTCATACCGGTCATCGAGTGTGGGGATCGAACAGGGATCCTGATCGGATGATCTCGGAGGGGTCCAAGCATGAGGACAGGGCCTCGTGGCGATTCGGAAGGTGTTGAAGTCTCACCGAGCGCCAGGAGGCCCTGCTTGTCGCAGTTGTACGCGGTTGAGGTCCCGGAGTTCAACTCGTTCGTCGTGTCGTGCGATTGCCTCGCGCACAAGTTCGGGAACGCGGCGGACCAGCCGGAGCGGGTGCGGCGCTATCCGTCGGACATGACGGACCCGGAGTGGGCGGTGGTGCGGCCCCTGCTGCCGGTGCCGGCCTGGCTGGAGGGCAGGGGCGGCCGCCCGGAGGGCTACTGCCACCGCCAGATACTCGACGCAGTGCGCTACGTCGTCGACAACGGCGTCAAGTGGCGCTCGGTGCCTGCCGACTTCCCACCCTGGGACCGCGTCTACGCCTTCTTCCGCCGCTGGCGCCGCCAGGGCCTGGACGCGGAGTTCCACGACCGGCTGCGGGGAAATGTCCGCGTCAGCGAGGGGCGGGCGGCCGAGCCGACCGCCGGCATCATCGACTCGCAGTCGGTTCGGGCCGCCAGCTCGGTGCCGGCCGCCACGCGCGGTTACGACGGCGGGAAGAAGGTTCCGGGCCGCAAGCGGCACGTGATCACGGACTGTCTCGGCCTGCTGCTGGTCGTCGCGGTCACGGCGGCGAACGTGGGCGACCGCGAGGCCGCCGTGCCCCTCCTGGAAGGGGTCAGGGGCGCACATCGCTCGCTCCGTATGGTCTGGGCGGACGGCGGTTACACCGGCATGCTCGTCGACTGGGCCAGGGAGAAACTCCACCTCACCCTGGAGATCGTCAAGCGCAGTGACGAACCGCGATTCGTGGTGCTGCCCAGGCGGTGGGTGGTGGAGAGGACGCTGAGCTGGCTGATGCGCTCACGCCGTCTGGTCCGTGACTACGAGACGCTGCCCGCCACCAGCCAGTCCATGATCCTGTGGTCGATGACCATGCTCATGAGCCGCCGCCTCGCCCGCCGCACCCGCACACCGGGCACGGCGATGTCCCTGGCAGCCTGAACCACGCCGTCACGCCGTCACGCCGTCACGCCGTCACGCCGTCAGGATGCCGAACTCCCCGGACTGGTGCCGGGTGATCCACCCGCGCTCGGCCAGGCGTTTCGCCTGCGAACGCACTCCTTCGATCTTCGCCGGCACCACGTCCAGGCCCAATGCCACCGCGAGATCCTTGGCCCGCACCTTGTTCCGGCCCGCAGCCGCCTCGCTCTCCAGCACCGAGATGATCCGCTGATAGTCCGGCGCGAGGACCGCCCTGGCCAGCCGCCCACTTTGGTGGGGAACCGGCGATCCCGCCACCGCCGCGGCCACAGCGGCGCCCTCCACCGCGACCACGGCACGGCCGGCCGGCTCGGCCAGCACCTCCACCACCGCTTCCCGGGCGATGACCAACCGCTCCAGCACCCGCTCGGCCTCCTCCAGCACGGCCGCGGCCCGGACCGTTTCCTCCCGCGCCCGCTCAACCGCCTCCCGCGCGGCCGACTCCTTCGCCTCCAACAAACCGAGCACCGACGCCACCAGCCACCCCTACCGATCAAGAAGCAACCCGACGCCACAACACTCCCTCACCGCGCCCGAATCCACTCCTGACCAGCGGAAACTCAAAAGTCATGACCGGAAAGACAACGGCTTCTAACTCCCGGTCGGCTCGCCAACGCGGGAGCAGTAACAGGGCTTGGGGGATCTTCAAGAAGGATCTTCGCTCGCAGAGACCCCCCGTCGCATCGTAGGCCAAGTGCTGATCAAGCCATCCAGGGGTGTGACCGAGATGCGCGCCAAAGGCGGGACGGGATGGGTTTGAAGCCCTGAGCGCCGGGCCCGTTCCGTATTTCAGAGGGACACCTACGCTGTTCTGCCCGCGGCAGAACACCGGCCGGACCAGGCTCGACGATCACTACAGTCCAGTCTCATGACGACGATTACGACGCGTACGGTCGAGTACCCGGCCGACGGTTTGACGATGGTCGGGCACCTCGCGCTCCCGGCCGGTGTCGACCGCCGGCCCGCGGTGCTGCTCGGACCAGAGGGCATGGGGCTCAGCGACGTCGAGCGCCGCCGGGCCGACGCTCTCGCCGAGCTGGGATATGTAGCTCTGGCCTTCGACCTTCACGGCGGGCGCTACTTGGGTGACCCCGAGGAGATGCTGGCCCGTTGCCTGCCACTGCTCGCTGATCCCGACCGGATGCGGCGCATCGGCCACGCGGCACTCGACGAGTTGCGCACCGAGCCCCGGACCGACCCCGACCGGATCGCCGCCATCGGCTACGGCACCGGGGGCGCCATCGCGCTGGAACTCGGGCGCGACGGCGTCGACCTGCGCGCGATCGGGACAGTCAACGCAACCACCACGGGCCGACCGGGCGAGGCAGCGCGCATCCGCTGCCCGGTGTGGGCCGGGGTCGGATCGGAAGACCCGATCATGCCGCCCGCCCAACGAAACGCGTTCACCGCTGAGATGCAGGCCGCGGACGTCGACTGGCGCCTCACGGTCTATGGCGGCGCCCTGCACGCCTTCCACCACCCATCGGTCGACCACCCCGTGGTCCCCGGTGTCGGCTACCACCCCCCGCACGCCCAGCGAGCCTGGCGCGACGTCGTCGATCTACTCGCCGAGTGCCTGCCGGTGACGGAGGACCTGGGGGCATGACCCAGGCAAACGTGCTGGCACCAGGACTGATCAGCGTCGCGCACTGACAGCCTCCTCCCCTCAAGCCCTCACAGCAGAACCACATTCAGGCAGTTGTGCAGGCCATCACCACCGCGAACCCTTGCGAGGGCTAACCAGGTAAGAGATGTGAAGCCGTCGTCCACGATCGCGCCGACGTTCCAGGGCTTGAACGCGGTGCGGACATAGCCTTCGAGGGACTCCGGTGGGGCGGGGTCCGGTCGGTGCACGGTCGTGGACGGTCGAAGAAGGCGTCAGCTGACCCGAAGACCGACCGCCAGCGTCAGTTCAAGGACCCGGTGCGGCGACCTGAGATCCGGATACAGCTCCCGCAGCTGCGACATCCGGTACCGGACGGTCTGGGGATGGACGAACAACGCCGTCGCCATCTCGTTCCGCCGGCCATGGTGCAGAAGCCACGCCCGCAACGTCTCCTCCAGCCGCCGCGAGGTCGCGACAGGCAAGGTCTGCAACGGTGCGAGGGCTCGGGCACGCAGGTCTGCGAAGGCGTCCACGTCGGCGCTCAGCACCAGCTCGGGCAGGTGGTCCTCGGTGTCGCGAATATCAGAGGAGAGGGAGCGCGCGCGGACGGCTCGTGCGTACGAGGCGGACGCACGAGTCCACGGGCGGGGCGGGCCGACCACGGCGGTGCGGTCGGTCAGTTGCCTCAAGAGATGTGATCGGTCGGCATCGGGGACGAGCAACACGCCGGAGGCGTCCGGCAGATCGTCGAGGACGAGGGTGCTCGGGTCGAGCGCGCGGTAGGCAGGCCGGGCCTGGGCGGCGGGCAGCAGGACCGCGGTCAGTGAAACCGGAGTCTGCCACCCGGCCCGTTGAGCAGCGGCAAGGAGCACGTCCGGGTTCGCGCCGGCGAGGAGGTCACGGACCAGTTGTTCCAGGTGGCGCTCATGAGCCCGGCCCTGGGCGGCCAGTTCGTCGGCGTGGCCTGCGGCGCTCGCGGCGGAGAGCTCGTCGATGTAGGCGAAGGTCAGCTCGGCGAACTTCGCGACGTCGGCGGCGGGCAGACCTGCCGGTACGGCACCCGCGGCCAGGCATCGCCAGGCCACGCGGGCGCCGACGCGGTAGGCGCTGAGCAGGGCGTCCATCGAACGGCCGTCGCGCACCTCGCCGCGACCCAGCTCGTAGGCTGCGTCACCGGCGTCGCCGCCCGTGGCGTTTCCGCTCGCGAGGTTCAGGTAGTGCCCCAGGGCGGTGCGGACGGCTCGGCGGATGGTGGCGCCCATGCGGCCCGAGAGGGCGTTGGCGTAGGGAGGGACCTCGTCGATGATCGCCTGGACGACCTCGTCGGCGGTGGTCTTCAGCGTGGCCCGCAGTGCGGTGACCGTCGTCTCGTCCAGGGCCAGCTCGGTGGCCCTCCGGGTTGCATGGCTCATCTTTTGTTCCCTGCGAACAATCCAGCCGATCAGTTTCACGTCCTGCGGACAGGACTTTACGCCCTGAGGCGCACCAAGCTGGAGTCATGACGAGTGCAGCCCTCCGCAGTAGGGCGTGGAAACTGCTGGAGATGGTCACGACGCCGCTGCTGCCGTCGGACTACCTGGACCTGGTCAGCCCGCTGCGTGCGGGCGCCGACCTGCGGGGGCGCATCGAGGCCGTGCACCCCGAGACGGATGACGCCGCGACCGTCGTGATCAGGCCGGGACGGGGCTGGCGCGGTCACACAGCCGGTCAGTACGTGCGGATCGGGGTCGACGTCGACGGGGTGCGCCTGTGGCGTGCCTACTCGCTCACCTCGCCGACGAACCGCCGGGACGGCCGCGTCACGATTACGGTGAAGGCGATTCCGGACGGCAAGGTCAGCAATTACCTGGTCCGCAGGGCTAAACCGGGAACGTTGGTCCAGCTCGACCAGGCGAGCGGTGATTTCGTGGTGCCGCAGGCCAAGCCAGCCAAGGTGCTCTACCTGACGGCCGGCAGCGGCATCACGCCAGTGATGGGCATGCTGCGCGACATCGAGCTCGACGACGTCGTCATGGTCCACTCCGCGCCACGGCCGCAGGACGTGATCTTCCGCAACGATCTGCACGACCTGGTCGCGGACGAGAAGCTGCGTCTCACCGAGCTGCACACCGACACGGACGGTCCGCTCGACATCGCCCGTCTCGACGAACTCGTCCCCGACTGGGCCGAGCGCGAGACCTGGGCTTGCGGGCCCGCGGGCCTGCTGGACGCCGCCGAGGACCACTGGACCGAGCACGGCGTCCGGGAGCGCCTGCACACCGAACGCTTCCGCCCCGGCATCGTCGTCACCGGCGACGGTGGCGAGGTCACGTTCAGCACCACCGGCAAGACCGTCGACGCGGACGGCGCCACGCCGTTGCTGGACGTCGGCGAGGAGGCCGGCGTGCTCATGCCGTCCGGGTGCCGCATGGGCATCTGCTTCGGCTGCGTCACGCCGCTCAAAGCCGGCGCCGTCCGCGACCTGCGCACCGGTGAGATCACCGAAGCCGAGCCGGGCGTCCTCATCCAGACCTGCGTGTCCGCCGCCGCGGGCGCCTGCGACATCGAACGGTAGGAGCACCTTGACCGCCATTGACCCCACCGCCCACTTGACCGCGGAGCAGATCGAGGAGCTCGGCCGTGAGCTGGACGCAATCCGCGACGAGGTGATCGCCAGCCGCGGCGAGAAGGACGCGGCCTACATCCGCAAGGTCATCGCGGCGCAGCGCAAGCTGGAGCTGGTCAGCAGGGGCGTGCTGCTGTTCTCGATCTTCCCGCCCGCGTGGCTGATCGGCACCGCCGGTCTGTCCGTGGCGAAGATCATGGACAACATGGAGATCGGCCACAACATCCTGCACGGCCAGTGGGACTGGATGCGGGACCCGAAGATCCACTCCACCACCTGGGACTGGGACCACGTCTCGCCGGCCGATCAGTGGAAGCACTCGCACAACGAGCTGCACCACACGTACACCAACGTGATCGGCAAGGACAACGACCTCGGCTACGGCATCATGCGCGTCGACGAGGACCAGAAGTGGCACCCGCTCCACCTCGGCCAGCCGCTGTGGAACTTCATCAACGCCTGCTTCTTCGAGTACGGCATCGCAGCGTACGACCTGGAGCTCGGCAAGAACCTGAACAAGCGCCGCCGCAAGAACCCGGAGTTCCGCGCGCGGGCCAAGGCCGTGGGCCGCAAGATCCGCAAACAAGTGCTCAAGGACTACGTGATCCACCCGCTGCTGTCGGGCCCGTCGTTCCTCCCCACACTCGCCGCCACGTCCACCGCCAACCTGGTCCGCAACATCTGGACCCACTCGGTGATCATGTGCGGGCACTTCCCCGAGGGCGTGCAGGTCTTCGAGCGCCGGTCGATCAAGGGCGAGACGCGCGGCCAGTGGTACCTCCGGCAGATGATGGGCTCGGCGAACATCAGCGGCAGCAAGGCCATGCACTTCATGACCGGCAACCTGTCGCACCAGATCGAGCACCACCTGTTCCCGGACCTGCCGAGCAACCGGTACGCCGAGGTCGCGGTGAAGGTGCGCGCGCTGTTCGAGAAGTACCAGCTGGAGTACGTCACCGGGCCGCTGCCCAAGCAGGTGTTCTCCGCCTGGCACAAGGTCTTCCGGCTCTCGCTGCCGAACAGGAAGCCCAAGGTCAAGACGCCGGTCCGCGAGCAGGAGCTCGTCGCGGCCTGATTCGCGGTATTGGTTCAGATCTTTCAGCCGTACCGGCGGCACCGCCGGTTTCGGTGAGATCCAGCGGCTCCCCCGCGCATACGCGGGCTGCGCCCGCACGAGGGGGCGCGCCCAGGCCATCCGTGCTCGGCAATGCACGTGAGACCTGGGCGTAGCCGTGCCGTCGGGCGGCCGAGGCCGCTGCGGGCCCGCGGGGCTGCTGTGATCTTCTGCAGCAGTTGGGGCCTCACTGGTCATGTCCGGTACACGGTGAGCTCCCCCAAGGTGTGTGGGGCACTGCGTCGCAGCCGGAGGGCGACACCAAGGGCTACCCATCCACGTTCACATGGCCTCCGTGGCGCGGTAGCACCGGCCCGTCCGGCCCGTGCACCTGGGCGACGACCGAGGGCCCCACCGT
This sequence comes from Streptomyces sp. NBC_00667, assembly GCF_036226825.1. Classification (NCBI taxonomy): domain Bacteria; kingdom Bacillati; phylum Actinomycetota; class Actinomycetes; order Kitasatosporales; family Streptomycetaceae; genus Streptomyces; species Streptomyces sp. NBC_00667. The sequence goes on along the minus strand of NZ_CP109022.1, from coordinate 6,932,567 downwards.
ACGGCTCCGTCTCGCTTGCGTAGCAGCCTGGCGGCACGGTCGCCGGTGACGGGCCCGGCTCATCGGCGTGCCACCACGCGTAGGAGGGAACCTCGGGTACTTCGGGCAGCCGGGTGAGCGGCACCTTCAGGGGACGCCGCATGTAGCGCACACGAACACCACCGCGTCGGCCCCTGCGGCCCCGTCTGTGAGGTCAGCAGACAGTGCCGCCTGGGTGTTCCGACGTGCGGACGCCTTGATCCTCATCTCGCTGATCACGCATGTGCTGACCCTCGGCACGCTGCGAGGCGCGGAGTCCACTCCGGGCAGACCGGCACACGACAGCTGTCCGAATCAAGCGATCAGGTACTGCAGAAACCCAGCTGCCTAATCCTCGACAAAGTCGCCGCCTACTGCCACCGAATCTCTGACTCAGGTCACTAGACGGTACGCGCAAGATCCACAGGCCGGGAAGGCGAGACCGCTCCTTCTGAGGAACATTGAGGTAGCTCAGCAGCCGGTGCGGCAGGCCGCGTCGCGAGCAGTTCAGGTGAGGTCGGTCCACGGGATCGGCACCGCCTCGAGCAGCCGCGTCGAGCGGGTGGGCGCTGCGGGTGCACATGTCAGCTAGCGACCCACGCCAAAAACGATCGCCACGAGCGGCCGCCGGCCTCTGGGGTGCTCCGCGGGCGCCGGCTACGAGGAATCCGTGGCCGGCCCCGACCACGCACGCGCCCACTTCACCGGCCCCTGGGAGTGGCCCCTGGCCGAGGACCAAACCCGCCCTGCCTGGTTCGAACTCGGCTTCGTCGGCGACCGGCTGGCTCCCTCACCATGAGCGTGATTCCCTGGTCGGTCCGACTTCTCCACGAGGTGCCGACGACCCCAGTGCCGCGACCAACAGATAGGCGTACGCCGAGAGCACCGCCGTCGCCGCTCGGGCCACGACACGACCCCTGAGCGCATCGAGCAGCTCTCCGCCATGGGATGCGGTGGGCATAGCGGGGTACGGACAGCGGCCTCGGGTACTCCTGGCGACCCGCTGGTCAAAGACCGGCACGGTCACCCGCTGACAACCAACCGCCACATGGCCACCATCACGCCTTCGTGACGACAACCGCCAGTGAGAGGTCTGCCTCCAGGGGTTCATAAGGCGTATCGGATCCGGAGCCAAGGGGCGTGGGCGGTCACGAGCGTGCGCATCCGTTCGACGGCCTCCGCCTTCACTGCGTTGCGGTAGCGGACGTTCCAGCTGCCGTTCTCGGAACGCTTGGGCTGCTGGAGGTCCGGCCGCCACAGGACGTCCTCCGCACGCGGGTGCCAGCCGAGGTTGAGGTCGTGCAGGTCCTCGTTGTGCGTCAGCATGATCACCTCTGCGGCCGCCTGGTCCTTCACCGGACGGGGCAGGACATCGTCCATGTGCCGCAGCAGGAGGCACCAGTCGCGTTCCCAGCCCGGGCGCAGAACGACGGGTGAGAGGTTGAAGTGGACCTCGTACCCCGCTTCCAGGAAGTCCCCAGCGGCGGCGATGCGGCTCTCCACCGGGCTGGTACGGATGTCCAGCAGCTTGGAGTCCTCCTGCGGCATGACGGAGAACCGCACTCGGGTACGACCACGCGGATCCAGCAGGAGGAGGTCCGGGTTGACGAACTTGGTGGCGAAAGAGGCCTTGGCGGAAGGCCACCGGGAGAAGGAACGGACAAGGTCGGCGACGTTGTCACTGATCAGGGCATCGACGGAGCAGTCGCTGTTCTCTCCGATGTCGTAGACCCACGCAGTGGGGTCGCACTGGTTCGGCTCTGCCTTGGGGCCGAGGCGCGCGAGTTGCCGCGAGAGGTGGGCGATGATGCGCTCGATGTTGGTGAAGACGGTGATCGGGTTGGCGTAGCCCTTGCGGCGCGGGACGTAGCAGTAGGCGCAGGCCATGGCACAGCCATTGGCGGGGCCAGGGGCGATCCAGTCCGCGGAGCGGCCGTTGGGGCGGGTGGTGAGCGTCTTCTTCTCCCCCAGGACCAGAACTTCCCTCTTGATCCGGACCCAGCGGTCGATGTTCCCCTCGTTGCCGTGGAGGGCGGGGATCTTCCAGTGCGAGTCCACGGTAATGATGTCGGCGTCGGGAAAGCGGGCGATGATCTGCCGGCCGCGCGGGGAGGCCGCGGCCGCGGGTTCCGCGTGGATCGCCCGTACGGACAGCAGTCGACGTGCGGTCGGGGAGTCGCGGAACAGTGGGCCGACGACGGCCGGGAAGTGGTGCTTTTGCCCGGTGTCGATGTCCTCCATACCGAACAGGGCGTCCGTGGGGTCGTCCGGTCGGCCTGGGTGCGGCTGGTCGCCCATGTGCGTCTCCTGTATACGTCTCCTGTGTACGTCTCCTGTGTACGTCTCCTGCGACATTGCCCCACGTGGAACTTCCACTGTAGGCGAGCCAGAGGACGAACCCGTGCGTCGTCCGTGTGGAGGCTGGGACGCGGCGTGCCGCCGGACGGCGGTACGGGCGCCAGGACGGTGGGGAAAGGACATGGACGGCACGCCGACCTCGCGCCGCGCCGTCGACGCCTCCGACCGGCAGCCGCAGGAGGAGGGAGAGACGGCGGGGCGCGTCCGCCGTGCACAAGCCCATGTGAGCAGGAGGGCCTGGCGGCGGGCGTCGGTCAGAGGGGCTTGGGGCCGGTGTCGCGGTCGGAGGGGGGCCAGATGTACGGCAGGTCATCCGGGACGTCGGGGAAGTGTCGGCGGTAGAAGTCAGCATCCTTGCGTACCAGCGCCGACTGGTGGCTGCGGTGGAAATCCGGGTCTCCCAACCACGGCGGCAGGTTCCCCTGGGCAGCGAGTTGTTCCTGCGTCCTCGGCTGTCCGCCCGGCAGCCATGGCCGGAAGTCCTGTAGCAGGGTGACGGCGCATGTGTCTTCGCGCCCTTCGGCCGTCCAGACCGCACAGACGTCCAGTCCGTAGCGCACGAGGGCCTCCTCGTAACCCGACCACATCCGCACAGCGGGATGTCTGCGCCAGCCGTAACCGGGAACGATCAGTCCTCGCAGCACCTGCAGGGCCTCGACCCGTTGCTTTCCGAGCCGCCGCCCGTCAAGCACGGTGGCGGAAGCCTGGAAACACGCGAACGGAAGGAACGTCTGCACTGCCTCTCCTCACCTTCTGCAGCATGAGTCGCTGCCGAGGTCATGTCCCGTGAAGTCCGGCATCCCGAAACACGTAACCCGGTGGGGAACGATTCCGGCCCGCCTGGGTGAGGAGGTCCTCGACCCCCCTGCTCGTCGTCGTCGGCAGCGAGGCCGGATCGCTGTGGTTGTCCACCGAACTCCACCGCCGCGCCCGCACCCCCAAGAAGTTCCGCATCGTCGAGGGCGGCACGCACATGGACTTCTACGACGTCCCCAAGTACGTCGACCAGGCCATCGCCGCGGCCGTCCCGTTCTACAACGAGCACCTCGCGGCCAAGCCGGCCGACGAGGGCTGACATCCGCCCGTTACATGACGGCGGCGGCCGGGCATCCATGTCGGGCCGCCGCCGCGCGACACCTGGCCAGCCCGATTCGGCGGGCGCCCAGCCCGCCACCTTGGTTGAGGAGATTCCGACCATGAGCAGCGTGCCCGAGTCGTTGAGACTGCGGCGGGAAGTGTCTCCGTTGGAGCTGTTCTACGACCTCGTCTTCGTCTTCGCGGTCTCCCAGCTCTCCCACCACCTCCTGGAGCACCTGACCAGGCGCGGCTCCGCGGAGACGGCCGTCCTGCTGGTGGCGGTGGAGGACTGCCCCACCACAACCGTCGCCTACGAGCCCGCCCCCTGACCGGCATCCTGGCTCCGTCTGCGGCTATCCCTGCGGGTCGCAGACGGACCGGGCTCGCTCCCTCATGGGACGGCTGGTCGGGTGACCTGGGCCGTGGGTACCAGCTGTGCAGCACCTCTGCAGCCCCAGCCTGCCAGCATGCACGATGCCACGATGCCTGCCGGCCTGGACTGCGGAATCAACGCCACAATCACCGAAAGCGTGAATTGTCTGACGGAAGTGACGCGCTACACGGGCTGGAGGTGTCGCGCCGACGCTTGGCGGGCGAGACTGTCATCGACTGCACGAACCCGGTCGGCTACACGACCGGACGCACGGAGGAATGTGGCAAAGGGTCGTGGCCGCTCGTGCGGTTGCGGCTCACGTGCTCGTGGGCCGAAAGAGCCCAGGGCTCAGAGAGCGCTGACGTGGGCGGGCGCAAGAACGCCGCGTACCGCCTTCGTTGACCGGGAGAGAAATATGACCATCAAGGACATCGGGCCGGAACCTCAAAGCTTCGACCTCGAGAAGGCGACGCTCGAGAACACGAACTATCGTGCGGTCGCCTGGTCCGGTAAGTACCTCCAGTTGACTCTCATGTCTATCCCGGTGGGTGAGGACATCGGCTTGGAGGCCCACCCGGAAACTGACCAATTCCTACGACTCGACGCGGGCCGGGGCCGCGTCCAGATGGGCCGCACTAAGGATCGACTCGACTTCGACCGGGAGGTCGAAGATGGCTGGGCGATCTTCGTACCCGCCGGCACGTGGCATAACGTCACCAACATTGGTGACGAGACCCTGCAGCTCTATGCCGTATACGCGCCGGTCCACCACGCGTCGGGCAAGATCCATGCGACATCCGTCGACGCGGAGCGCGACGAGGACTCGGGCAACGACGCGCCACCACCCTGGTCGGTCCAGCCTGCCCAGCAGCCATCGGACAAACACGCCTGACCAGCAAAGGCTTGTCGCGATCGGCGAGGCCCAGAGGGTTGCGAGGACAGCCGGGGCTCCGTCCCGGAAGCAGGTGCGAGGGTGCGTCGGCGATTTGTCCCGGTGTGCCGGCGTACTCGGGTGGCGAGAAGGGCTCTTGTAGCAGCACCGCCTGGACCCACTACCAGGCGGTCAAGGCCTTCGGCCTCTCCCCGCAGGATCCGCCCGCCGCCTGGTCCCCGTCGTGGCCAAGGGCGCACGGGTCTATGGCCGCCGCCCCTTCCGCTGTGGTGGAGGGGGCGGCGGCCGGACGGGGCAGGCGAGGTGGCGGGCCACCACGCGGGCGATGGTTGCGTCCCGGCGTAGTGGCCGCGAAGAGCAGCAGGGATCCGTCGAAGACCCCGGCATCGCGGCTTCCGCGCAGGTTGGACATTGTGCGCGTCCGCTCTCCCTGCTTGCAGCCTGCTGGCCGCAGCGGCCCTTTCCGCCGCCACGCCTCCCTTTCGCCGACCACGACAGCAACGTCGGTAACGGGGCAAACGCAGCGAGCTACTGGAACTTCACCGCCGCTGAGGTGTGTCTCCAGGAACTCGCCGTAGTGGCCGCCCTGAGCGATTGGACTGACGACCGCAAGAACAACTGCTCCAACCGCAACGTCATCGACCACTCAAGTGCCGCGCTGCCACCCGACCACTGACGAAGCACGCAGCGGAGCCCCGCCCGGGGCCTCGGCTACCGGTGCAACCAGCGAGTTCCGCAACCGGGGCCCTCCACAACCACGGGCGGGGCCGCATCACGGAAAGTGCCATAGCCCGAGATGGCTCTGGCACAGCTTTTGTGGTGGGCCGCTTTCACCAGGGATACTTGCTCGTGGGCTCCGCGGTGTCGTGGATCAGCTCGGCGAGCTGGAGCAAAAGCCCGTACGTAGCCATTCGGCCGTGGATACGGAGGAAGTAGGACCTGCTGGAGCACTTGAAGATCTCTCGTCGGTTCACCTTCCAGAGCTTGTGCTCGTAGGTGTTCGCCGCCTCCAGCAGGGCCGATTCGGCTTCCTCCGTACTGCCGTCGAATTCTGCGAGCGTTCGTGCGTTTCGATCCGTCTCGCTGACACCGTCGACGGGTATGGCAAGCACAGTCCATCTGGACAAGCTGAGATCCGTTCTCTCCCGCACCGCCGGTCGCGGGGCGCACCGTCCGAGTGTGGCAGGCGCACCCTCACACCCATCCGGCACCACAGAAGCTGTGCCAGAGCCTGAGAAGCGACAGCACGGCGTTCGCCGATGATCGGAGCGCCGAACCAGGCGTGGGGGCGCCGCCCGCTACTGGATGCTCCAGCGGTGCGGATGGTCGGGTCGAAGGGGCAGGCGAAGACGTTCAGCTCACCGAATCGGCCCACGACTACTTCGGTGGGGTGTAGCGCCGGGGCCCGGCGCTACGCCTCGTAAGGGAAATGGGCGAGCGGGGCCTCGCGGGCGAAGAACGCTTTGGCCCGTTCCGCCGCCCGCTCGTCGGCGAGCACGTGTCCCGGCCGGGTACCGTTCCCGAGCAGCACCCCGCCGAACCGCATGCCCATGTACGCCGCCGTGTGGTGAAGGGTGAGCCGCAGCGGCTCCGCGACCACCTCCTGCTGGTGCGCCATGGCCGTCACGCCCCAAAGCGTCCTACCGGCCATCTTCGCCTTGAAGCCGGGGTCCGGTGTGGCGAGCCACTTGGACCAGTAGTCCAGGTAGCGCTTGGCGTATGAGGACACCGAATACCAGTAGAGCGGCGAGACGATGACGATGTCCGAGGCGTCGAGGGTGGCCCGGTGCAGCGCCGCCTCGACCTCGTCCCCATCCGTGGCCCCGCCCGGCGCATGCCGCTCGTCCACGTAGTCGGTCAGGGAAAGCTGCGTCAGGTCCAGCCACGTCTGCTCCGTGCCCGCTCCCAACTGTTGCGCCGCGGCCCGCGCCAGCAGCTCGGAATTACCATCCGGGCGGGCGCTAGCGAGGAGGAAGAGGAAAGAACGGGACACGGGCGCTCCAAGGTCGGTCCAGTGACGATCAGCGCTGCCAACCACCGCCCCCTGCAGGCTATTCCGCACCGTCGGCCGGCCCGGGATCGTCGCCAGCACGTGTGTGGCGACGCGGAACAGCGCCGTGTCCTGCGAGAACCCGCCATCAGTGCGCCACACCGTCACCGTGAAGCAGCCACCGCTGTCCGTCGCGTCCCGAGCCGGATCCCCGGGAAGGCGCCGTACGGCCGAGGCCGGCCCCCCGGGGAAACGACGGACCGGGTCAGCCCAGCTTCGTGAGCTGGATGTCCATGAGGTCGCCGGGGAACTTCGCGGCGGTGCCGAACGTGTAGAAGGTGGCCAGCGCGTTGCCCTTGCGTACGGCCACCAAGTGGCCGGTCGACTTCTCGCCGTCGCCCAGATCCATGACCACGGTGTAGTGCACCGCCTCGTCACGGGCCTGGACGGGGCCCGGGGTGACGCTGTCGAGCTTGGTCTTGTCACCCTGGTAGGTCACCGTGTACCCGCCGGAACACGCAGCGCCTGCGGCCTTGACGGACGCGAAGGCGTCCTCGGCGCCCTTGCCGTCGTACGAGGCGACGGTAATCAGGGTCTGGTCCCCGCCGAGCGCCAGCAGGCCGGCCTTGAGCTTGTCCTCGGCGGAGGCTCCCGCGGGGAGTTCCTGCGGCTTGGCCTTGGCCGAGGTGCGGCCGAAGCCGGTGGGCGCACCGACCTTCTGCGCCGTCTGCACCTGGGCGAGCGGCTTGCAGGCGGCGTTGTCGACCTCGGCCGGGACCGCGGCGGCGCCGGCCGCTCCCTCGGCCGACACGATCTGGTCCTTGACATCGGCCTGGGTGACGAGCAGCGCTGCCGTCTCCGCGTCCGACTTGCCCTTGGCGGCCGGGGCGGCGGACGTCGCGGCAGCGCTCGCGGACGGCTTGTCCCCGGCCTTGTCGTCGCTGCCACCGGAGCCGCAGGCGGAGGTGAGCAGGGCCAGCGACACGGCGGAGGCGGTCAGGACGGTACGACGGACGAGCGTGCTGCGCACGGTGTTTCCCCCAGGAGAAAGGAGCGATGGAACAGCGGCACGCCACGCGCCCCATCGGGCGGGCGGTCGGCGGCTGCGGTGATCCACACCGTACGGGACCCAGGGCCCCTGACCTGCGCTGAGCCGGTCTGCCGCACGCATCGTGATCCTGTCGAAACCGCACATGCCCGTAATCGAGACAACTGCCCGTACAACCAGCAGGCCCGGCCGCGTATCCGCCGCTCCGGAGGTCCGGAACGGGCCGGCCCGGGCCGGGGGAACGGCCATCACCGGATCGGGCGCCCGCCGGCAAGGCGCACCCGGAGGAGCTGCGAGGGCGCGGTACGCGCGACGAGCCGTTTCCTCCGCGTGCCACGCTTCGCCTCCGGCGTCCTGCCGTACGGCGGCGAGAATGTGCGGGTAGTCCGACGGCAGAGCCTTCGGCGTCAGTGCGGCCGCAGCCCGCTCCCCGGCGAGCCGCTCACTCGCGTCTCACTGGGACAAGCGGTCCCAGAATGAGCATCCGTGTGCGGAATAGGCGTCGGCGGGGTGGATCCCGCCCGGTCCCGGAGCCAGCGACTGCACCGGTGCCGCGTGAGCGAGCGAGACACGGAGGGCTGGCCAGAACGCGGCGGCGGTGTTCGGGTTACCGGTGCGCGCGAAGTTCGTCCAGTAGCCGACCATTTGGTCTGACAGGGCGCGCTGGCCGTCGTTCAGCGGTCGTTCGGTGGGGAGCGAGGTGAACAGGTAGGGCATCTCGAAGCCGTGCGCCGCACCGTAGGGAAAGCCCGGGTCCGCCGGCAGGCCGGCGAGCACGGGAGCGTTCTGATCGTTGAACTCGTAGCCGTAGAGGGGGACACCAGGGGCGTGCGCCGCGATGGCCCGGCCGGCTGCCAGCGTGGTGCACGTGAAGGACCGATCGGACAGCACCGCCGCCCAGGCCAGCGCCGGAGAGGGATGGTGTGCTGCCGGATAGCGCGCTTCGACGGCAGGGGCCGCGGCCCCGAAGGCCTCCGCCAGGCGGGCTCGGTAGTCGCCCTCGGTGCGGATCGGGAAGGCGGCGAGCGACAGGCCGACGAACATGCGCATCTCATCGTGGTTGGTGCCCAGGATGACCGGCACGCGGTGGAAGCGTCCCGATGCCAACGCCTGAGCAGGTGCCATGGGCAGCAGTCCGTTGCCGAAGGCGGGCCGGTTGAAGGACTGCATCAGTTGCGCGGTGGCGAGACGATCCGTGCTCTGCCCGCGCAGACACGCCAGAACTTCGTCCCCGCCGCCCTCTGTACAGCCCAGTTGCCGGGCGGCTTCCGCACCGGCCGACTGGACCTCGGCCTGTGAGGCGAACGGTTCGTACGCCGGTGTTCCCGGGGCGAGCGCGCCGCGCGGGAAGGAGGTGAGGCAGGAACCGCTTTGCAGGACGGCCCGTTGGAAGAGTCCGGCGGCCGTCGGCGAGGTGAGGTGGGCACAGATGCTGAGGGCGCCTGCGGACTCACCGAACAGCGTGACACTGCCCGGATCTCCGCCGAAACGCGCGGCGTTCGCCCGAACCCAACGGAGAGCGGCTTGCTGGTCCGCCAGGCCGAACGGCGGGGCGGCGTCCAAGCCGGAGTGGCCGAAGTATCCGAAGATCCCCAACCGGTAGTTGACCGTGACGACGATGGCGTCACCCTGGACCGCCAGCCGTTCAGCACTGTAGTCACTGCCAGAACCGCCCAGGAACGCACCGCCGTGCATCCACACCAGGACGGGCCGCCTCTTCGCTGTCGGCTTCGCCGCCGGTACCGTGACGTTGAGGTAGAGGCAGTCCTCCGAGCCGATGACCGCGCCCGCACCTGGTGCGGGCATCTGCACACAGCGCTGACCGGGCCTCGTTGCGTCCCGAACACCCTGCCACGCGGGGGCAGGCGCGGGGACGCGCCAGCGCAGCGGTCCGACCGGCGGCGCGGCGTAGGCGATGCCGTCGAATGCGGTGTACGAGTCGTGGGCCATGCCGCGTACCAGGCCCTGCTCTGTCCGTACGACGGTGCGGCCCTTCTGCTCGGAGTCCGGGGACCCGGGGCCTGCGCCGGCCGCGGGCACGGCAGTGACCGACAGCAGTACCACGGTGCACAGCGAGGTGAGGAGCGCCGCGCGGAGTCCGGCTTTCCCGTGCGGACGCGGTGCTGTCATGGTCGTGGGCATACGTACCACCGTTCTTGAATCGGGACGGCACAGCACGGGACTCGATGGCTCGATGGCTCGCGGTAGTAAGCGGCCGCCACCAGTCCGGGCCGTGCTGAACGAGCTCTGAGGTGTGGGAACGGCGCGAAACCGACCCGTCAGCGGTCAATACGCTAGGACCTCCCGTGCACTGGAGGTTCAAGGGACTGTGACGCACGACACGTGGAGCATCGGTGAACTCGCGGCCGGAACGGGCTTGCCCGTCAAGACACTCCGCTACTACTCCGACAGCGGTCTGCTGCCGGTGGCCTCTCGTAGCACCGGTGGTCATCGGCGCTACGGCCCCGAGGCGTGGGAGCGGATCCAGCTCATCAGACGTCTGCGGGCGCTGGACACCCCGATCGCGACGATCACGCAGGTCGTCACGGGGGAGCGCACGCTCGGGGAACTGGTGACGACCGAGCTCGAAGCGGTGCAGGAACGACTGACCGAACTGCGGTGGCGCGAGGCCACGCTGAGGTCACTGGACGACTGCCCCGGCGAGGAACGGCTCCGGCGTCTGGAGATACTCTCCCGCGTGCAGCGCCTCCCCGAGGCCCACCGCACGCTCACTGATCATTGGTACCGCCAGCTGTCGGCGACCATGCCCAAGCACCGGCTCGACATCATGGTCGCCATGCTGGCTCCCGCCCCACCGCACGATCCCGTCCCCGCCACGGCCCTGGCCTACGCCGAGCTGCACCTGCTCACTTCCACGCCCGGTTTCACCCGCTGGACCCAGGACCACGACGAGGAGATGCGGGACGGCCCGGCCTTCTACGCGGAGATCGACGAAGCCGCCGCGCTGACGGCTGCCGCTCTGGCCCAAGGCCTGCCGCCCGGTGGCGACGCGGTGAACGCGTTCGTCTCCGCCCATGCGCGAGCCCGACGAGAGTCGGACACCCCCGCCTTCCGCGCACACCTGCACCGGGTGGTGTCGCGGTCATCCGGCTTCGATCCCCGACTGCAGCGGTATTGGGCCCTGGTCAGCACCGCAACGGCCGGGCGCGTCCTGAACATGACCGTGGCACATCGATGGCTCACCGACGGGCTGTCGCTGTCGATCGCCCCAACGAAGACCTGACGGGTCGGTCCGAAGTCTTCGTCAGTGATCGCAGGCACTCAGTGCGCGGGCGGGGACAGGGGCGTTGCGACGGCGGCAGCTGCGACAGCGCCGCTTCATGATCTGATCTTGTGTTCGGTAAAGTTCCGCGTGCGTCGGGCAGGTACCGCCGCGCGGGCCGAAAACGACTGTGGGGGAATCGAGTTGGACACCGTCTTTCATCCGCTGGAGGGCGACGACCCGCGGTCCGTGGCCGGATACCGCATCGTGGCCAGGCTCGGCGCAGGCGGCATGGGCAAGGTGTACCTCTCGTACACTCCGGGCGGACGGCCCGTCGCGATCAAGGTGATCCGGCCGGAGTTCGGCGAAGACGCCGAGTTCCGCCGCCGCTTCCAGCAGGAGGTGCGGGCCGCCGAGCGCGTGCAGGGGCTGTACACCGCGCCCGTGATCGACTCCGACACCGAGGGCCGCCACCCCTGGCTTGCCACGGCCTACGTCCCCGGGCCCTCCCTGGCCGACGCCGTGCAGCGGCACGGCGGACTGCCCGTGCCCACCGTGCTGCTCCTGGTCGCGGGCGTCGCCGAGGCCCTGCAGGTCATCCATGGGGCCGGCATCGTCCACCGCGACCTCAAGCCGTCCAACGTGCTGCTCGCGGGCGACGGGCCCCGCGTCATCGACTTCGGCATCGCACGGGCCGCCGACGCGACCGCCCTCACCGGCAGCGGCGTCACCATCGGCACCCCGGCCTTCATGGCACCCGAACAGGCTGCGGGCGATGCGGTCACCCCGGCCACCGACATCTTCGCGCTCGGCCAGGTCGCAGCGTACGCGGCGACCGGCCTGCCCGCGTTCGGCGAGGGCACCTCGCACGGGGTGCTCTACCGCATCGTGCACGAGCAGCCCGACCTCACCCGACTCCCGCCCCAGCTCCAGGAGTTGGTGGCCCACTGCCTCGCCAAGGAGCCGGCGGCCAGGCCCTCGGTCGACGAGGTTCTCGCGCTGTGCCGGGCCGCCAACGGTGACGCGCCACTGCGCCGCCCCGAGGCCTGGCTGCCCGGCGCGGTCGCCGCCGACATCACGCTGCGCACGGCGGCGCCCGCACCGCCCGAGGTGACCCGGGTTCCCGCGGCCCCGGCACCGGCGCCGCCCGGCCACGAGCCGACGGTGACCGCCGCGCCCGCCGCGCCGCCCGCCGTCCAGGGCGCGTACGGACCGCCGACGCCTCCCCCTCCGGGCCCCTATGCCCAGCCTTCGATGCCACCGGGCTACCCGCCCCAGCCGTCCGCGCCGGGCCGCCCGACCCGGCGGCCGGGCATGGCGGTGGCGTTCGGGCTCGCCCTGGCGCTGCTCGCCGGCGGCGGCGTGTACCTCGTGAGCCGCAACTCCGGCACGGAAGAACAGGCCGCCGGGAAGGGGAAGGGGGCCTCGTCCACCCCGAACGCCTCGCAGTCGCCGGCCGGCGCGACCAAGGCGCCGGAGCCGGTCACCCGCACGGGCATCAACCTGCCGGAAAACTACACCCTGAGGTTCGGCGACGGTGAGCTGCGGCCGCAGGAGTCGGGCGGCTCCGCCGGCGACCTGGAGTTCGGCGGGCACTCGCTCCCGTACCGCGTGCTCACCCAGGCGGGCAACCACCTCGTGCTGCTCGACCCGGAGCAGGCCGGATCCCTGGAGACCTGCCGCGACGAGACGCGCTTCGCCGACTACATCCCCCTGGACAAGTTGTCCCCGGGCGCCCAGTTCTGCGTCCTCACCAAGGCGGGTCACATCGGTCTGATCACCTTCCGGGGGCAGACGGCCAACACCGACCCCGCCTTCCACGTCACCCTCGACGCCACCGTCTGGCGCCGGGCCGTCGCGCCCTCCTAGCCCGACTGACCCGCCCGCCGTAGCCCAGACAGATCCCCGTCGGGGGTACGGATTTCCTCCGCGACCGGCGACTCCACCACCGCGCGAAGGGCCAGGGTCGGCCTCTGCGGGGGCGGTAGACGCGCACCGTGCGCTCCGCGACGGCCAGGCGCCTGTTGGCCAGGGTCATGGTGCGGGGTGCCGCCATGGGGGTAGCGCAGATCGGTGATGGCGACCAGGCCGCCGCCGGTCAGGACCTGGCCCCGACGCGCAGTTCGGAGGACGGCACATCCGCCGGCATCCGCCCCGCCGGGACCCGCACCCCGACCCGGGCCTCGTCGGCGGCCGATGCGGCCGGTGGCAGTGCGGCCGGCTCGCAGACGACGGTGTGGGCGATCCACCGGAATCCGGCCGTATCCGCCAGGCGCGCCACGAGCGGTGACTGGTAGAGGCCGACGATGTGGCCGCCAGCCTGGCGGCCGCGGTCGAACACCCACTGGCCGATCCGCCTCCGGTTCGACCGTGCTGCGGCGCCGGATGATCGCTCCGTCTGCGCGCCTGTACACGCATCTGCACTGGGCGGCCCCCGCCGGTTGGCGGGCCGGCGGGGCCGAGCTGCGCCCGCGCCGCCCGCAGCCACGCCCCGGCAGCGGTGGAACGGGAGACGGCATGAACGAGCCCGAGCAGACCGGTATTCCACTCATGTGCGAGCTCCAGGTTTGACTGCGTGCATACGAACGAATCTCAATCGTCGGGGACCGTCGACAGACAGCGAGCCGTTCGTGGAATCCACGGCGGTCGTCCGTCATGTCGGGGGCTTCCCAGGGACGCTGTGAGCTCGCGCGCAGCACAGCCGCGAGCGGCGGCGCCGTTGTAGCTTCTTGAAACGGGGTGAACAGGAGCGCCGGTAGCCGTGGTTCTCCGGCCCACACCGGTCGCACCACGACCACCACAGCCTTTCCCTCGTGTCGGACTCCCAGCTCACCGCCTCAGGCCGGTGTGACCGGGCACGGTAGGTGGCCCGAATGGACAACTTCGATGCTCAGGACCAGCCCCGCTTGATGAGGCTGCGGTGGGCTGCCACTACCGGCGTATCGGGATCGAGCCCAGACGGGTGGTCGGGCCTGTCAGAGGGGTCTTTTAGTCTCAGTTCATGATCAGCAGGTGGTGTGTCCGCTTTGGGGAGGGGCTGGAGTGAGCTGGTTGCGCAGAAAGACGGAGGACCGTCCGCGGTGGGTGTTGGATCCGTTGGTGGGGGTGGGTCCGCTGCGGTTCGGGATGGACTCCGACGAGGTGAAGGCCGCCTTGGGCGGACCGCTTGCCGGCAACGGGCAGATCGCAGCCGACGGAATCTTCTGGCAGGACTATCAAAGGACGGGACTGACCTGCATCTTCGACCGCGGGAAGATCCTCGTCGCCGTGGCGGTCCATGCCCTGGAAGGCCCTCTGGTCAGGGTTGGCGAGGTGGAGCTGATCGGCCGGGTCCCCTCCGAGCTCCGCGCTGATATCCATGACCTTGCCCGGTCTCAGGACGCCGTGGTGCGGGTGAACTGGAGCGGTGACCCGGAGATACCTGCGTGGGGGTTGTCCCTGGGAACGGGGCAGGAACTGGGGCTGTCGGCCGAGGGCTGGCTGGAGCAGAAGGACACGATGGTGACCTCTGCCCTGCTCGTCGGCCCCGGCTTGGCCCACGACCCCTACGCGACCGCCCCCGTCACTCATTGGCGTAACGTCCGTGAACGGGCAAGGAACCCGGGGGCCTGGCCGGTGGTACCCGGCCATGAGCGCCCGCTCTGGGAGTGGGTACCGCTGGAGAGGGTCGGCCCGCTCCAGTTCGGGATGAGCCCGGGCGAGGTGCCGGCCGCCCTGGACGGCGAGACGCCGGCAGCCCGGCTCGGCCACTTTCCTCACTGGTCGCTCGGCCGGCCCGGGCAGTGGCATCTCAGTGAGGACCGGTTCGAAAAGGCTGGGGTGAGCGCACACTACTGGCGGCATCCTGATGGCGTTCCCCGCCTGGGCGCTGTGACTTCCTACGGCCGCACTGGACCCCAGGTCCTCCACGCCGGTATCCCGCTCGTCGGCGTGAGCCCCTCCGCCCTCGATGCGGCCATCATCCAGCACATCGAGGACCACGACCTGGGGCTGCGCTTCTGCCCCAGCGCAGCGGCCGTCTGGGACGGGCTCCAGCTGGTCCTGAACACGACGAGAGCCGGGGACGCCGCCGTTACTGAGGTTGTAGGCGTGATGTCGTGAGTGTGAGGCCGGTTGCGGCGAGGCAGCCGTCGATGACGTCGCTTCGATACTGGATCTGGCGGAGACCGAGTCGTAGTCGGCGGATGAGGTCGTCGGGGTCGGCGAAGGCGGTGTTGGCCTGGCTGGTCCGGCGGAGCACTGACCAGATGCCCTCAACCGGGTTGAGATCAGGTGCGTAGGGCGGCAGGTGGTAGGCCACGACCCAGTCGTGGGTGTCGATGAACTCGCGCATCCGCCGGTCCTTGTGGACGTTCAAATTGTCCCAGACGAGGACGATCGGCCCTCCGAGCTGCTGGTGGGCTGCGATGAGGAGGTCGCGGTACTCGGCCCACGCAAAGCTCTTGCGGCCCCCGTTCTTGTGATCGGTGTGCCGTTTGGGCCGGTAGATCAGGCGGGAGCGTTCACCGGGTTTGTAGCAGCACAGGGCTGCGATGGAGAAACGGCGCTGGGAACGCCCCCGGACCCGGATGACCGGGGTGGTCCCGCGTTTGCCCCAGGTGCGTGAGGTCGGCGGCGTCATCGAGAATCCTGCCTCATCCTCGAAGACGAGCCAGGCCCCGAGCGCCGCCGCGGTGGTTCCAGGTGCGGCCACACGTCCTTCACCCAGCCGGCCACGGCTGCCTCATCGCGCTCGAGGGCACGACGGGCCGGAACCTGATGGCTCCAGCCATGGCGCCGCAGCATCTGCGAGATCCCCGATAACGTCATGCTCTTGTGGAACCGCCTGCCGATCAGCGTTTTGATCCTGGACAACGTCCACCGCTGATCAGGCCAGCCGTGCGCGATCGGGCCCTTGGCCAGCTCCTCCTCGAGCACGGCGAACAGCATCACGCTCAGCTTCGGCCGGGACGCCGGGCCGAGGGAACGGATTCCGTCCCGGCCGGCCTCCCGCCAGGCCCGGCGCCATCGCTGCACGGATCGGACGCTGACCCGTAACTCCTTCGCGATCTCCGTGCTGCCCCGCCCCTCGGCGAACATCCCGACCGCTTCCATCCGGACCCGCTCACGGAACGCTTGCCTCTCCGCGGTCAGACCCCCACCCTGCGGATACCTCATACATCCGGCATACCGCGACGATCATCAAACGTCAGCCCCTACGACAAGACGACTTCAAGGTCAGTAGTCAGCCCACGTTCTGCACGGAGGGATGGGAAATTTAGGGGGCGTGGGCCAGGCAGCCCGCCAGGCTCAGCACGCGCACCGTTGATGTTCAGAACCGAGACACTGGGTGTCGCGGAGCTCGCCGGGACGCGGGGCCCGGGCTCAGGGTGCTGAGATTGGTGGCTACGCTCTGCGGCGTGACGAGATCAACAACAGCCATCGCCCAGTGCAGGGCCTCACTCGGAGAGGCACCGCGTAGCTTCTCCTGGTTCGACAAGTTCAGATACCTGCGCATACCCAGGTCCGACTGGGTGGAGCGCGAGGACCCGCTGGCGGAGATCTTGAAGGCCCAGGACCTGCTACTGGCCGAGGGCCGCCTGGTCTGGGGCGCCCTCGTGCAAGCGAACAGTGATCTGTTCGTACGCGGCTGGCACGACCTACCGGCTGCCGTGATCTACAGCCCAGACACCTCGGTGTTTGACGACAGCCCGGACCTGCTCCTCGACATCGCACGGAAGCTGTACCAGTTGAAGGGACCCGGCAGCGAGATCCGGATCTTGACGCGTTCTCGCGCATGCTTGCCAGCGAGATGGACCGGGAGATGCGGTTGGAGGTCCCGCGGCGGCTCACCGGCAGTGCCGCCGTCTACTGCACCGACATCATCGTCGCCCGCAGGCACCTTCCCGGCCGGGCGTTGAGTGAGTCGCTCTTCCCCTTGCTCATCGCTCCGGAGCACACCGCGATGACGATGATGCTGCCGAGCCGCTTCTGGCCAGTGTCGGCCGCAGAACGTTAAAGCTGACCATCTGGGCCCCACCCACCCACCGTGCTCAGTTGCGCAGTGGAGCGTGTCCGGAGGGAAGAAACAGCGACGGCACGACACCGCTGTATCTGGCATCTGTCCAGGGTGAGACCGAAATTAACCGCCTGCTCATGGAAGCCGGCGCTTCCCCTGACGCGGAAAGCGCCGGTCCCGGCCCGGAGGGCACACCACTGTGTGCAGCCGCGTGCTGGGGGCACACCGAAACGGTCCAGCAACTGTTGGCACATGGCGCCGATCCCCACCTCAGCGAAGACCTCGGCACAGGCAGGACCCCACTGGAATGCGCGGGTGACGGACCCCACCCCACCGCCGAAGTCCTCCGAGCAGCAGGAGCACAACAACCGACGCCATGAGCCAGTACGGCCCCAGCACCCACTTTCACAACAGGCCCTAGCTGTGCCCGCGGGCTCCCGGGCCGGCTGAGCGGTCCGGGAGCCGGGGGCGTCGAGCCGTCACCTGCCGGCACTTCCCCACACCCCGCAAGACGGGCCCCACCACGTCCCGGAGCAAGAAGTCGACCACCCCGCGACCCCGTCGCGGCGGTCAAAGAGCACGCCAGGGGCTGCCGCAGCCCCTCGGCCTGAACCCCGCCCTACCCCTTGGGGGGTGCGCCCGGGCCCCGGTCCGTGCGCACCCGCCCGTGCATGGCCTGGCCCGTGTCGCCCGACTACGCCGAGGCCCCTGCGCTGGGGGCGAACCCGCTCCCCTGCTCGGCGAACACCTTGATCGCGGCGCCCATGAACTCCACCATCGCGGGGTGGTAAGAATCGTGGAACGCCCTCATGGCCCCGTCCTCGGCGTAGAAGAGCGACATGCCGACGTAAGCGTCCCTGGAGGGGGTGTAGAACCGGCAGACGATGTCGAAGTGCCTGCGGACGAGCTCCTGGATCTGCTGGTCTGCGGGCAGGGCGCCGCCGTCCAGGAAAGCCGTGATCTCCCGGTACAGGACGTCCCAGTCCTGGTGGACCCGCTCCCTGTCCACATGTTCCCAGCCGTTGGTCGCGGCAAGGCTCTTCGCCTGCTCCTCGGCCAACGACCGGCGACACTCGTCCTCGTAACTGTTCCCCACGGCACCGGTTCCCATCGTTTCGTCACCTCTCCGGTGAATCCCCAAGAGGCCGCCGACATGTCGACATTGACCGGCCGTCGATGATCAACTGCCGGTCCCCGCCGAACGGTGACACACAGCCACCGGGTCGGCAAACCAATTCTTGGGCCCTCCGGCGCTCCGTTCCGGTCAGCCGGCGGCGGAAAGCCGCAGCTCGAACGGCGAACGAACAGGCTTTATCCCACCCGACGCAGTACTTCGACACCACCCGCCCCAACGCGAACCCTCCGCTGTCGACCACCGCATGGTCGGCGACGGCAAGACACACGGTCTCAGCAACGGCGGACGGTGGGGGCTGGACCGCGCCGGCGGCTGCACGGCAACCGCCCCGGCGAGCGTACGCGTCAGCCAGTTCGGCACGGCGTTCAACTCGTCGCTGTGGAGATCGAAGCGAACGGGGACGGCACCGTGAAGGTGTCCGATAGGTGCGCCCAGCCCTTGACCCTCACGGCCCCGACCATTGCCTACGGCGCGGTGACCGCCAAGCCCTTCAATCCGGCCGACGCCTCTCAGAAGTGGACCCTCACCCGGAAGAACGGCACCTTCCGGTTCATCAACCCACAGACCGGACTGGTATTCACCACCACTGGCATCGACAAGGACTCCCCTGTCCTCGCCCAGCCGAGCCATGCGAACGCCCAGGGCTGGATCCGCCTGTCCTGACCGCCCTGCCGCGCAGGAGCCGGGAACGGAGCCCATGCGGAAACTGAGCGACTGCGACGGCGCCCAGCGCACATGACTCCGAGCACCCGCAGCCCGCCCCCGGGTCCGTGGCATATCCGAAGGTGGGAGGAGCCGATCGGCCGGATCGCCGACCGGCTCACGGCCGCCTGGCGCGGCAAGGCAGTGGCACCTCACCAGGAGCCGGCGAAGCTGATCACGGAGGCATCCAGCACGACGACGCCGCAGCCGTGGTCGGTGGCGCGCTGACACAAGCACCCGGGTGGCCGCGCGCTGCCCGCCGCCAGGCCTACGGTCGGTGTCCTGAAGGCGCGGTCCCGGCCGCCTGCCCGCTCATGTTCTACGCAACACGGCCCCACGCCGGCTCGGGTGCTACGGCTCTCCTGGTGGGAGCCGCAGCGGCAGCCGGTGGCCGGGGTCAGCTGTGGTCGTGGCCGTAGTACTGGTCGAGCCGGCCGCGGTAAGCCGCGTCGCCGCGGTGCTTCTCCTTGTCGTATTCGGGCGAATTCTTGATCTGGTCCTTGGTGAGGTTGATGTGGACCTTCTCGTCGTTCATGTCGACGCGGACGATGGTGCCGGCAGGGATCAGGACGTGCTTGCCGAAGATCCACGGTCCGGTGTCCACGACGATGTACGACGCGTCGACGTCCTCGGTGTGCTCGTCGACCTTGCCGATGTGGCCGTCACTGGATTCGACCTTGAAACCGATCAGGCGGGTGCCCGGCGTGTAGTTCGACTCGGGGTTGTGGCTCCACATGTCTGCACTCACGGAATGCTCCATTTCGCTGCTGGGACCGGACGGGAAGAGCGCATCATCCCTGCCCGCTCGGGCAGCCCTGTGACGGGTCCTACGTCGGGCGCCGCACGGCTGTCACCCCAACGGCCCTGCGAGTGCCTTGTCGTGGCCGGACGCAGCCGCGCGCCTGCCGAGACACCGCGTCAGTCCTCGGCCGTGCGCCGGCCGATGGTGATCGAAAGAGCCCGGCTCCGATCGCGAGGAAGCGCACGGGAGGAGGAGCACCGCACGTAGGCCGGCCGCTTCTCGTCGCGCCGGCGGAGCGACGTCGGTTTCGGGGGGCTACGGCCTTTCCCGCGCCTCGCTGTTCCGCCAGACTGTCCCGCTCGTTGGCGGGGGGGCAGGGGATGAGTGACGGGCGCGGCGGGGGTCAGGTTCCCGCGAAGTCGGGCCGTCGGGCAACCGGCGGGAAGAGGCGCGGCAAACGGCGCACCGCCGGGATGTCCTCCCGGAGGGTGACGCGCCTCAGCATGACGGCCGCGATCGCCACGCCGTGCGCCCTGATCAGCCTGGCGATTGTCGCGAACAATCCGGACTACGGCGCGCTCGGCATGATCACGGGGTTCGTGGTGCTCGTCGCCGGTCTCGGCGTGGTGGCCGGGCTGCGGCCCACTTGGTGGCTGATCGGTCCGGCCCTCGTACTGGAGATCGGGCTGCTGGTGGCATCCAGGCCGGTGGTTGGGACCGGGGTGCTGGTCCTGCGCGGAGTGCGTACCCCGGTGGTCGTGACCGACGCCCACAGCTCCAGGGACAAGTCCGGGCGCGTGAGTTGGAAATGCGACCTGCGCCGCACGGACGGCCTGCCCCTGCCGCACGCCACGCTCGAAGGACATGCGGGCTGCTTCGGCCCCTCCGACGTTGGCCGGACCCAGGACCTCCTGGTAGATCCGTCCGGCTGGGTACCTCCGCGAACGCCGGACGTGGACCATGCAGGCCTGGCCGAGGGGATCGCCCTGATCGGTTCGGCAGCGGTGCTTTTCGCAGGACTGGCCATCGCCGCCGGCCGGCTCAACCTGAGCGCCGCCGGCCGGCGAGTTTAGGCGGGTCAGAAGACCTGCAGCGGCCTCGCGAGCGGCCGGGTCGCGGCAGTGCCCGTGGTGCGCGGCCAGGGCGTGGGCGAGCCAGGGGTCGACGTCGGCCTGGACGTACCCACCCGCGCGGAGCTCGTCGCGTACGGCTTCGTCCCCTTTCGGCCGCGGCCTGGTCCAAGCCGCCGAGGTCTCGCGGCACCTGGACGTGGTTGGCGCGGGCCGCGATCCGGACGGCTTCGCGCAGCTCGACCTCCAGGCGGCGGCCGCGGCGTCGGCGGCGAGCCCTGCTGTACCGGGGCGAAGGTCAACGAGCTGCTGCGCGGGGCCGCCAACCGCAAGAAGAAGGGCTCCGAGGCGGCCGGCCCGTCAGCCACGACGCCGACCTCTACTCAGAGAGGAACACCGTCGAGCGCCTGATCAACAAGCTCAAGGCCTGGCGAGGCGTCGCCGCCACGGTCCGACAAGACCCCCGAAAGCTACCTCGCCGGCCTCCACCTGCGTGCGTCGATGATCTGGATCAAAGATTTCTCCCGAAGCGCCGATCGATCACGACTCGATGCGCTCCCCGATAGTGGTTCAGGCGAAAAGCACCGTCAGGACTTCAGGAAGGCGAGGATGTCGGGGTTTAGGACGTCCGGGTGGACCTGCAGCATCCCATGCGGGTAGCCCTCGTAGCTCTTGAGGGTTCCGTTCTTGAGGAGTTTCGCGGTAAGCGGTCCGGAGTCCTCGTAGGGGACGATCTGATCTCCTGTGCCATGGCAGACCAGAACGGGGATGTCGATCTTCTTGAGGTCCTCGGTGAAGTCCGTCTCGGAGAAGGCTTTGATGCACTCGTAATGGGCGTTGGCCGCGCCCATCATGCCCTGGCGCCACCAGTTGTCGATCAGGCCCTGCGAGACCTCCGCGCCCGGCCTGTTGAAGCCGTAGAACGGGCCCGTAGGGACATCGATGTAGAACTGCGCCCGATTGGCGGTGAGTGCTGCGCGGAACCCGTCGAAGACGTCGATCGGCGTGCCGCCAGGATTCTTGTCAGACTTGACCATGATCGGCGGCACCGCGCCGACCAGCACCGCCTTGGCCACTCGTCCGGCCTTGGCGCGCGCTGCGTACCGTGCCACCTCGCCGCCGCCGGTCGAGTGGCCGATATGGAAGGCGTTTCGGAGGTCGAGAGCATCGGTCAGCGTGACGACATCGGCCGCATAGGTGTCCATGTCGTGGCCGGTCGAGGTCTGGGTGGAACGGCCGTGACCCCGGCGATCGTGCGCGATCACACGGTAGCCGTGCGACAGGAAGAACAGCATCTGGTTGTCCCAGTCATCCGCACTCAGCGGCCATCCGTGGTGGAAAACCACCGGCTGGCCGTCACGCGGCCCCCAGTCCTTGTAGAAGATCTCTGTGCCGTCGGCGGTGGTAATCGTGGTCATTGCTGAACCTTCCGCTCGAAAGGGTGAGTTATGGAAGCAGGACGACGGATGGCAAGAGCAGAAATGAGGGCAGCCTCAAGACTGAATACCGGCCTCTGTGCGATCTCCGGACAGCTTACGCACGGCCCGGGGACTCCATGTCCCAGCGCCATCAAGGGCGAGCGGGTTCGCCTTCATGGCGGACGTTTCTAAATCTGCCCCCGTCCGGACCAATGCGGGTGACCTGTTGGAATCTGTATCTACTGCCTCAAGCGGCGGTGCGTACGCTCCGCCAGGCCGCATGCACGCCTGACGAGTCACCGGATGCTGCGGGCCGAACGGAACCGAGGGCCCCAACCGGGCCTGCCCCTGTGGAGCACGGTGCGCCACACTTGCCGCGGACTGCTTTGGGCCCTACGAACTGCACCTCGACCCGGTCCGCACCTACGCGGTCACGCCTGAGAGCGCGGAGGGCTGACGCCTCAGCGGATTCGCAGCCGCGCCGCGGGCTCGCCCCAGCGGCCACCTCCACCGAGGTCGGGGGCCCTTGTTCGCGGCCTGGTGGTCGCTCTGGCCGAAGACGTGGTCCGCAAGGTTGTTACCGACAGCGAATCACGCGTCGGATGCGCGCCGGCGCAGGTAGGCATGGGCGGCCCGGTTGCTGTACGTCTTGTCGGCGCCCACGCTGTCGGGTGTGTGGGGCGGACGCCCCGCCCCGGTCCGGGGCCCCTTGCCCGTGTCTGGGAACAGGCCCGCGACCCCGCCACCCTCGCAATCGACCCGCACACCACCTGCTGCACCTTCTGCCGAGACACCATCGAGGGCCGGCAGCCCTGGACCGCGCCACTCTCGCTCTGCGCGCCGAGGGTCGCCCGATTGCAGCCTCGCCGGTCGGATCAGCAATGCCGTGCGAGCAGAGACACGGCTGAGCGCCGTGCTGCTGCTCGACGACCCCGACCGGTATCCGGAACTGCGTGAGCATCTGGAAGTCCGGCCTGCCGTAAACCACCGGCCTCGAACGCTGGCGGACAGCTGCCGCCCGCCATGCCACCGGCATCGCCAGCGTCATCGAATCCCTCGCCATCGGCGTAGCACTGTCGGTCTGAGGAGGAGGCTTCTACGAGCAGTCGGCGGTCGTCGTAGAGCGAGGTCGGGGAGGTAGGGGCTCGTGGAGTGGGGAGCCGGGTCTGGCTCGCATCACGCTCCGCGTTCGTGGACGGTGGCGAGGTCGGCGAGACCGGAGATCGTCAGTACGGGAATCAGCAGCGGGGTGGCGATGATTTCGATTCGGCCGGCATGAGTGAACAGGACGCTCACGCCGGCGCTGTCGAGGTATTCGACTTCGGTGAGGTCAACGAGCAGTTTGCCTGGAAGGGAATCGAGAGCTGAGGTGAGCGTGTCGGTGTTACTCATGTCGATTTCCCCGACGGCCTTGAGGACTGTCGTGTCATCCGGTCGGCGCGCGGTGGTGAGGGCGAGAGGGGTGGTCATCAGGTGATCCTCGTGTGCATGTCGACGGTGGTACCGGCTTGGTCGGATGTGATGTGGACGGTCTGCATCAAGGCGCGCATGAGGGTGACGCCGCGGCCCCGGTGGGGGTTGGCCTCGGGTTGTGGTGTTTTCCAGCGGCCGGTGTCTGTGACGGTGAGGTGGAGTGCGTCGGTGAGGGTTTCTGCTCGTAGGCGGACGGTGTCGCCGGGGGTGTGGCGGTGGCCGTGTTCGATGGCATTGGCACATGCTTCCCCGGCGGCGACCAAGGCGTTCTGGACGGTGTGCGGGGGCAGGGCGCACCGGTCGAGCCACCCGCGTAGGGCTTGGCGGACCGGGGCCAGCTGGGCGGATTCGGCGGGGAAGCTGATGTCCAGGGGGGCGGGGTATCGGTATAGCAGGAGTGCGACGTCGTCGTCGTAGCCGTCGGCTGGCGCCAGGCTGGTCATGACGTCGCCGGCGAGGTCGTCGATGGGGGTGTCGCGTCCTTCCTGGAGTGCTCGACCGGCTTGGTGGATGCCGTCGGTCAGTGGGCGGCGGCGGCGTTCGACCAGTCCGTCGGTGTAGAGCAGCAGGGTGTCGCGGGCGGCCATGGTGCATGTGCCTTCGGGGCGTGCCGCGCCCGGGGTGATGGCCAGGGGGGTGGAGCGGCCGTCTTCGAGGAGGCAGGTCGCGCCGTCGGGGCGGGCGAGGATGCCGGGCGGGTGTCCGGCGCTGGAGTAGATGAGGTGGCCGCTTTCCGGGTCGAGGATGCCGCAGAAGACTGTGGTGCACAGGGCTCCGGGGATGCCGGCGGCGAAGTGGTCCAGCGCCGTGAGGACCTGGGCGGGGCGGGGGTTCTGCAGGAGGAGTGCACGGCAGGCGCTGCGCAGTTGGCCCATGACAGCGGCTGCTTTCAGGCCTCGGCCGACGCAGTCGCCGACGACGATGCCGATGCGTCCGTCGGGCAGGGTGACGGTGTCGTACCAGTCCCCACCCACTTCGAGGGGCGGGGTGGCGGGCTCGTAGCGTACGGCGAAGCCTGCGGGTAGCTCGGAGGGGCCGAGGATGGCCCGCTGGAGGGCAAGGGCTGTTTCGCGCTGCTGGTCGTTGTGGTGGGCGCGGGCCAGTCCCTGTGTGAGGTGACCTGCCAGGAGTGACAGCAGGAGTTCGTCTTCGCCGGTGAACGGGCGGCTGTCGCCGAGGTCGATCCACAGCGCAAGGGGGCCGTCGGGGTGTTCGAGGGTGACGCCGGCTCCGCTGCCGCGCGCTGCTGCGGTGAGGGTGGATTGCCGGCGCTGGTCCGTCAGCAGGTGGCGGTGTTCGGGGGACAGTTGCTGCCAGTGGGTCGGTCCTGCGGTGGACGTCACGATCGGTTCGTTATGGCGTGGGAAAACGGCCGCCAGGACGTGTTCAGCCCGCCACAGGGCTTTGAGTTCGCTGAGGGCGCCGGTGAGTGCTTCGGTCAGGCTGCCGGCTTTGGACAGTCGAGTGCTGAGGGCTGCGAGCGCGGTTTCGCGCTGGATGGCGTAGTGCTCGGCGGTGATGTCGCGGAAGGTGCCGACGATGATGTTGCGGCCGGTGGCGGGGTCTTTGGCTTGGGCGAAGGTCGCACGGACCCACACCCGGTGTCCGTCCCGGTGGGTGACGGGGATGGAGTAGGAGCCCCTCTGGTGCCCCAGCAATTGGGCGAAGGCCTTCTCCACCTGCCGATGTGCGTCGGGGTCGATGCTTGCGTCCGGCCACCATGGGTGGATGGGTGTGTAGGGCAGGCCCTCGGTGCCGTACCCGAGGATGTCGGTGAAGGTGGAGTTGATTTCGGTGATGGCGCCGGTCTCGTCACAGACGAAGAACGCCTCTTGTAGGGAGTCCACCAGAGCGGTACGCCAGCGGGCGTGGTGGTTGCGCAGCCGCGCGAGTTCGACGTTCGCGCGGATTCGGGCGAGGAGTTCGGCGGCTGCGAAGGGTTTGACCAGGTAGTCGTCGGCGCCGGCCTGAAGGCCTTCGATGGAGGCTTCCTGCCCGGCCCTGGCCGATAGCAGCAGGACGGGTACGGCCGCGGTACGAGGGTCGGTGCGCAGCGCTGCGACGAGGGCGAGGCCGTCGAGACGGGGCATCATCACGTCGCTGACGACGAGGTCGGGCATGTGCGTGCGGATGGCGTCGAGGGCTTCCATCCCGTCGGTGACGCCCTGGACTTCGTAGCCGGCGCCGGTCAGCAGACGGGCGAGGTACTCGCGCATGTCGGCGTTGTCGTCGGCGATGAGTACGCGCGTGGGCACCGCCCCGGTGTCAGCGGCCGAAACCTCGTCTGTTTCGGTGGTCTCCTTCTGCGCCGGCGCGGTGCGGTCGCTGGGCAACCAGCGCAGCGCCTCTGCCGTGTAGGCGCTGGAAGCACGGGGGCCGGCCGCGGCGGTCGCGCCCTCGCGCACGGCTGAGTCAGGGGGCAGGTGCGCGGTGCCGAAGGGCAAGCGGATGGTGAAGGAGGTGCCGACTCCCTCGGTGCTGTCGGCTGTGATGGTGCCGCCGTGCAGGCCCACCAGTTCTTGGACGAGGGCCAAACCGATGCCACTGCCTTCGTTGGAGCGGGAGCGGGCGCTTTCGATGCGGTGGAAGCGCTCGAAGAGGCGCGGCATCTCTTCGGCGGCCACACCGATACCGGTGTCCGAGACGGTGACGACGACCTCGGTTGCCTCCTTTCTCACGCTGACGCCGATCGACCCGTCGAAGGTGAACTTCAGTGCGTTGCTGAGGAGGTTGAGGACGACCTTTTCCCACATCTGGCGGTCGATGTACACCTCTTGCCCCAGGGGCGGGCAGTCGACGTCGTACCTCAGACCGGCCTTGTCGATGGCTGATCGGAACACGCCTGCCAACTCGGCCGTGAACGTGGCGAGGTCCACGGGCTCACAACTTGCCTGCATGCGGCCGGCCTCGATACGGGAGAAGTCGAGGAGGGCGTTGACGAGCTTGCCGAGCCGTAGTCCGTTGCGGTGGATGATCTCCACATCTTCATAGGACTGGGGGTCGTCGATCAGACGGCTGCGGAGCTCTTCCAGGGGGCCCATGATCAGTGTGAGAGGGGTGCGGAACTCGTGGCTGATGTTGGAGAAGAACGTCGTTTTGGCGCGGTCCAATTCGGCGAGTTCCTCGGCCCGCTTCTGCTGGGCCTGGTAGCTGCGGGCGCTCGCGATACCGGCGGCGAGATGACCGGCAACCAGTTCCACAAAGCCACGGTAGCCGTCGTCCAAGGGCCGGTACCGGTTCACGCCGGCCACGAGGAAGCCATACGGGGCACTGCCTTTCCCGAGCAGCGGCACGACAAGCGCGCGCGTGGGAGGCTCGGGCCACGGACCACTCGGGAGATCGGTCGATGCCGCGTCCTGCAGTGTCGTCACCGTCGTCTCCCCCAAGGCTGCCGCCCGGAGCGGCCACCGCGCGGACGCGTCGTCGGCCGAGAGCACCAGCGGCGCCGCCGCGTGCCCGGCATCGATGCCGGTGGTCGCCGCCAACCGCGCCGTGTCCGCGTCCTCGAACAGATAGGTCAGCGTGAAAGGCAGATCACGGGCGTTGTGCCGCATCTGCCGGCCTGCGAAGGCGAGCATCTCCTGCTCGGTGAGTACCGCGCTGGGATCGGAGCCGAGGTCCCGCAACGTGGCCATCCGCCGCTCACCGATCACCCGCTCCGTCTCCTCGCTGACCACGCACAGCATCCCGACGATCGTGCCGTCGTCGTCGCGCAGCGGGCTGTACGAGAAGGTGTGGTACGTCTCCTCGGTGAAGCCGGAGCGTTCCAGAAACAACAGCAGCGCCTGGTCCCACGTGGCCTCGCCCCTGCTGAGGACGTTGTCGATGCGAGGACCGATGTCGTTCCAGATCTCGGCCCAGACCTCGCTTGCCCGCCTTCCCAACGCCCAAGGGTATTTGCGACCCAAAGTGTCGCGCCGGTAGGCCGCGTTGCAGAAGAACGTAAGGTGCGGTCCCCAGGCCATCCACATGGGAAACCGCGAAGAAAGCAGGATGCTCACCGCGGTACGCAGACTCTGCGGCCAGCCCCCCGGCTCGCCCAACGGGGTAGCAGCCCAGTTCACCGCGGCGAGGTCCCGGCCCACTTCCGCATCGCAGGCGAACACTTCGTCCAGAGCCGCCGACGCCGGACCGCGCTCAGTGCCTTCGCACCCCACCACTGCCACCCTTTCACCCGGGCTGCATCCGCAGGCCGGCGCCAACCGCGGCACGCCGCAGCTCCCCATGTGCACGTAGCCGCTCGTCCCCGTTCCTGCCGTTTCGAAACGGCAGCATCCCCGTGGGCGCGCTGTGTAGGATATGCAGACCACGTCTGCCTCCCGGCGCGCGGGCAGACGGATGGGCGGTGGCACGGCGAGTACCGCCGAAGCTCACAGCCGCACTGGTTGCATGGCAGGGGAGCGACTCGGGGTGGGCGACGCCGGCGTGTGCCCGACCCCGCCCGTCACCACTGCACGACAACCTCTGCATAGGAGAAACCGGTGACCGAAGGAACCCTTGCCGTCACCCGAAACACCCACTCTTCCGGCGCCACCGTGCTGACGGTGACCGGGGACCTCGATCACCACACCGCACCCCAGCTTTCCGGTCCCCTGGGTGCTATACGGCTCGCACCGGATGACCACCTGGTGATGGACCTGACCGGTTTGGAATATTGCGACTCCACCGGAGTGACCGTACTCATTACGGCCTACCAGCATGCGCAAAGCGCGAATTGTCCGCTCACCCTCGTAGGCGTGAACGACAACCTGCGACGCATCTTCCGCATCATCGGACTGGAGAGCATTTTCACCTTCCAGCCCACCATCGAGAATGCCGTACAAACGACATCTGCGTGAGTCTCCGCTGCGACAACGCCGGGCCCCGGCCCTCCTGCAGCGGTCGACGCCGCCCAGACCGCGAGCCATCCCCTGCGGTGGTTTTGTCCACGAGATTCGAGAGCACCAGCAAGGGACGGCCGGGGTGGGCACCGAGTCCTGACGTACGTTCGAACCTGTGACGCGCACCCTGAGATCCCGGCTCGTGGCCCAGTGAGCGACTGGTGGGCCTACCTGGAGGAACGGGCCTGCCGAGAGGTCGATGCCGACGTGCTGCGCGACCGCCGACTGCTGGCGGTCAAGTCCGTCTGTGAGGCGCTGCGACCGCTGGGGGTTGGCCTGCACGAAGCCGAGCAGGTGGTCCACGCGCGATACGAGGCTCTGTGCGACCGTGTGCAGCGCACGCCGCCTGCTCCACTGGACCTCCCCTCGCCCCCAGCCCGCGCCGCAGCTCTCCTCCAGTTGCGCGCCCGCGGCCTTCAACTCGGCGGCCGCCCCCCTGCCCCCCTCCCGGAGCCCGTCGAGCACCCCGACGACCTCCTCACCGACACCGAGGCGGGCGCCGTCCTCGGCGTCACCGCGGGCACGGTCCGCGCGCACGCCGCGACGGGGTACCTCTCCCCCGGCGTCGAGCTCTACGGCCTCCGCTGGTGGCCCCGCCAAGAGAACACCAGCCGCCGCCACGCCGGCGACCACCGCGCCGCCGCAACGGCCACCTCCATCCAAGCCCTGACCGATCGCCACCGGCACCCGCGTGCCGACCACCACCGAGCTCGCCGCCCGCGACAACATCAGCCCCTACACCGCAAACCGACGCATCGCCGCCGCCCGACAACAACTCGACACCGAGCAGCAGCGCGGCGAGTAACGGAGCGACACCACAAGCGGGGCGGTGGTATCGCTCTCAGGACCTGGGGAAGTGCTCCGCCTGGACCGGGGCCTGTGTTCGCGCGAACGGGAGGCACCTCCGCCGGCCTCTGCGGCCAGGCCCCGGGCTCGGCCCCGGGTCCCGCTCGCCCGGCAACAGCCGCATCCGGTGCTCCCCGGTCCCTTTTGGCGCCGGGAGTCGAAGTCGGCGCGGCTGACGCCGAGGCGGCGGGCGGCCTGGTCCGGCCCCGGGGCACGTGCCGGTCCAAAAGCGCGGCCAGGTCCCGGCGACGGGCCAGGATGGCCACCTGGTCCGGGTGCACATCGGGGAACTCCACCGCCCCGCCCAGGTACCAGCAGGGCAGCCCCACCAGCCCCGAGCCGACCGCCCACCACCAAGTCGCCACCGGCACCCGCCAGCGCCCCGCCGCCTGATAGCACGGAACCGGCGAGCGTGCCACGGCCGGCCCACAGGCTCGGCGCCGGCCGACTCGACGCACGCGGCCGGCGACCTGCTGCTTGGCGTGCGACGCGTCACTCGCCGGCCTGGGCGAGGTGCCAGTGGTCGGTCGTAGCTCGGGTGCCGAGAGGTAGCTCTCATGGGGGAGGCGGATCCTCCCTGCGGATGACGTACGGTCATCGCGGTGCGAACCATGATCGAGTCATGTCACTCATGCCTTCCCCGGACGACGCGATGCGTCCCCTCCCCCACCGGACAATTCGACTCCACCTGAGCAATTGGCCTGGCTACGCCGCTGCGGCATGGGGGATCTTGTTCGCGGTACCCAGTTTCGTCTGGGCGACGGGCAATGCCTTCGGCGCGCAGTCGACGGTGGCGCCGTCCTTGGTGAAGCTCGCTCGCGACGGCGTGCCGTGGTTCGTGGCCGTCCTGGTGGTAACCGGCTTCCTGAAGCTCTTCGGCGCGCTGGTCGGCCTCGGCCTGACGCGACCGCGGGGCTTGCGGATCAGCCGGCTCATCGTGTTCTGCGGTGGTGGCGCGGCGACCCTGCTCATGTGGCATGGCGGCCTCTTCGTCGTCCACGGTGTGCTGGTCAAGGCCGGGGCAGTCTCGGTTGCGCCAGATCTGGCTCCGCTGACCGATTGGTACCTCTACCTGTGGGGGCCGTGGTTCATCATCGGCGGGCTGGCCTTCGCCGGGGCCACCGCGCTGCATGCCCGCCAACGCGATGATCGGTACAAGCTGCGACTCTACGGCGCTGCGGGTGCACTCGGAGCCCTACTGCTGTCGCTGGCCTCGACGGCTACCGGGATCGGTTGAGAGTCGTCACGTAACCGCAGGCCGAGCGTGAGACGATCTCGCATGGCTGGGGTGCTCATTCCACTGCTTCGGGTTCCCCCTGCTCGAATGCGACGCGGCAGCGTTCTACCTGATCGGCCACGTGCTCCATGTACCAGCGCATCACCTCGTAGGGGACGACGCGACCGTCAGGGCTCCAGAAGCGGACAGTCGGTTGCAGGTTCGGATCCTCGTCCGGGACGTGTGTCACCAAGAAGGCAGGGCCGGGCAAGTGGGCCACCGCGGCGTCGGGGGTCGCGGCCCCCTCGGCCGATGCCGGCTTGGCTTCGCTCAGTTCCACGGACCAGGCGTCGTCGGGCAAGGCGTAGTGGAACAGGACGGCGTAGTGGCGACCTGCGTGTTCCTTGAGTTCCCATGGCATGTCGGCAGGCTGCCACAGATGTCCTGTTGCAGGCTCGCGGGCATCCCGGGGCTCGCCTGGGTGCAACCCGCCCAGCGTTTGCGGGACAGCCCTCAGGCCGATGGGCTGGTGGTAACGATCAGCCTAGGACCGCGGCGAGGTCCCGGGCGTGGGCCAGGTAGTCCTGGTAATCGGCGTTCTGCGGCTGCTTGTGCAAGTACAGCAGGTCTTGTCGGTGACCGGCGCCTGGACCAGACCGGTCAGCCCCGAATCGCCGGCGGCCAGACCGCCCCTGAAGGCGTCGGCGCCGGCCACGGCGCGCCTTCGGTCGTCCCGGTCTGCCGGTCGGCAGGGTGGGTCCACCGCACGTTCGCCCCGGGGCCGGAAAGTCGCGCCCACGTCCGGTCGTGGCCCCGGATGAACGACGGCTGAACGACCTCTGCCCGGGCGGGTCCCGAAGCGCTCCCCGGTCACGCGGGGACCCGCGGATCGGCGGCCCCGTCCGGGAAGCCGTGTTCAGCGGTGGAGGGCATCGAGTGCCTCGTTCAGAGTGGTCGCCGCCATGATGAGCGACAGGTGGGTGAAAGCCTGGGGGAAGTTGCCGAGTTGCTCGCCGCTGGGGCCGATCTCCTCCGCGAAGAGACCGACGTGGTTGGCGTACGTGTGCATCTTCTCGAAGGTGTAGCGGGCCTGCGGCAGCCGTCCGGCGCGGGCGAGGGCGTCGACGTAGAGGAACGTGCAGAGGCTGAAGGTCCCTTCCGAGCCGCGCAGACCGTCGGGAGAGGCCTGGGGGTCGTACCGGTAGACCAGGCTGTCGGAGACCAGGACGCGGTCCATGGCGTCGAGCGTGGACAGCCAGCTCGCGCTCCTCGGCGCGAGGAACCCGACCCGGGGAACCAGCAACAGCGAGGCGTCGAGGACGTGGCTGCCGTAATGCTGGACCAGGGACCGTTCCTTGTCGCTCCAGCCGCGTTCCATGACCTGTTCGAGGATGTCGTCGCGGGCCTTGGTCCACAGGGCGGTGTCCGCCGGCCTGCTGAAGTCGGCGGCGATCTTGATTCCGCGGTCGAAGGCGGCCCAGCACATCACGCGGCTGTAGGTGAAGTCCTTGCGGCCGCCCCGGGTCTCCCAGATGCCCTCGTCGGGCCGGTCCCAGGAGTCGGCGAGCCAGTCCAGGGTCCGGGCGAGCGCCTTCCAGCCCTGGTAGTCGGCTTGTCCGGCGACCTCGCGGCCCTGTGACAGGGCGTACAGCGCCTCGCCGTAGATGTCGAGTTGCAACTGGTCCATGGCCGCGTTTCCGGCCCGGACGGGGTACGAGCCCTGGTAGCCCTCGAAGTGTTCGAGGATCTCCTCGGTCAGGTGAGGGTCACCGTCGACCCGGTACATGATCTGGAGCGGCTCCCCGTCGCGACCCTCATGGGCGCTCAGGCGGTCGCCGAGCCAGTGGGTGAAGCGGGTCGCCTCCTCCACGAAGCCGAGGTCGAGCAGGGCACGCACGGACAGGGACCCGTCCCGTACCCAGGTGAAGCGGTAGTCCCAGTTGCGCTCGCCGCCGACCTGCTCGGGAAGGCCCATGGTGGCGGCCGCGACCGGCGCGCCCGAGGGGGCGTAGGTGAGGAGCTTGAGCGTGATGGCCGAGCGGTACACCATCTCCGCCCAGCGGCCGTGATAGCGCGAAGTGCGCACCCACTTCTGCCAGTAGTCGATCTGTTCCCAGATCTCCTCGGTGATCCGGTCGCCGTCCGGGGGCTGCGGCGCCGCTCCGTCCTCGGCGTCGGTGGTGAACACCGCCGCCGCCACCTCACCCGCGTGGAGCGTGATCGACGCCCGGACGTCCCGGCCGTCGCGTTCGAGCGGGAAGGTGCTCTGCAGGAACGCGGTGACCCCGGGGGCCCGGAAGGTCGCCGTGTTCCCCGCCACGTCGAGTCGGTGGGTCGCCCGCGCGTAGTCGAACCGGGGGCGGCATTCGAGGGTGAAGTTCACGGTGCCGCGTACCGTGCGGATCGCACGCACCAGGGTGTGCCGGTCGGACGCGGTGAGACCCCGGTGGACCGGCATGTAGTCGATGGTCTCCCCGACCCCGTCGGGTGACATGAAGCGGGTCACCACGACCGCCGTGTCCGGGTAGTAGAGCTGTTTCCACGTGCCGTCGCCCTGTTCCGGTGCGAGCAGGAAGTAGCCGCCCCCGTCGTGGTCGAGCAGCGAGGCGAAGATGCTGGGGGAATCGAATCGTGGTGCCGCGAACCAGTCGACGACTCCCTTGGACGACACCAGGGCGGCGGTCTGCAGATCCCCCACGAGTCCGTGCTCGGCGATGGGCGGGTAACGGTCCATGTCTCTCCTCCTCCGGACGCCTCAGTCGTGCCCGGCCGTCGCGGCTCGGCGGCGCCCGGTCATCGCAGTCGCTCCGCGAGGTGGTCCCCCACGCGCAGGGCGTTGGCGATCGCCGTCAGCGAGGGGTTGACCGCGCCGATGCTCGGGAAGAAGCTCGTGTCAACGACGTAGAGGTTGTCGAGGTCGTGGGCCTTGCAGTCGACGTCCAGGGCGGAGCTCTGCGGGTCGTGGCCGAAGCGGACGGTGCCGGCCTGATGGGCCGTGGCGCCGATGGGCATGCCCTTGTGCAGGTAGATGCTGTGTGACAACAGATGGTGTTCGTGCATGCCCAGATGACCGAGCATGTGCTGCAGTTTGCCCCGCAGCCGGTCCAGGCCGGCGATGTTGTTCTTCTCGTCGAGGGCGAGGTGGATGCCGCCGTCCCCGTCGAGGGTGACCCGGTTGTCCGGCGTCGGCAGGTCCTCACCGCACAGCCAGAAGTCGACGGCGTGGTGTGCGAGCACTTCGAAGGGCATGTCCGGGGTGACGGCGCCGGCCCAGCGGGGTGCCTCGCCGTGGATCTGCTCGGAGTCGGATTTGCCGAGCATCTGGATGCCGCCGAGGGGGTAGTCCCAGTCGTCGGATCCCAGGTACCAGTCGTGCAGCGCCAGGGTCTTCTGGAACCTGGTGGGGTTCGGTTCCTTGGAGACCGCCATCAGGGCCAGGTTGTTGTGCCGCATGTAGTGCCGACCGACCACGTCCGAGCTGTTGGCCAGGCCGCGAGGGTGCCGGTCGTCTGCCGAACGCAGCAGCAGGGCGGCGGAGTTGACCGCCCCACAGGCCACGACCACGATGTCGGCGGCGAACCGGACGGTCGAACCGTCCCCCAGTTCCGCGACGACCGTGGTGACGCTGCGCCCGTTGGCGTCCGTTTCGAGCCGCCGCACATCGGCGCGGGTGAGCAGTTCGACGTTGGCGTGTTCCAGGGCCGGGTCCACACAGATGACCTGGGCGTCCGACTTCGCTCCCATCAGGCAGGGGAAGCCGTCCACACGGTCGCAGCGGATGCAGGCGCTGCCGTGCGCCGCCCGCCCTTGCTCGTCCTGCAGCAGATTCACCCCGATCGGGAGATGAAAGGGGTGCAGGCCCCGCTTCTCCAGGTCGTCGCTCAACTGCTGGATGCGCGGCTCGTGTCGCACGGGCGGGTACGCGTACGGGGCACTGGCCGGCCCTTCGGTGGGGTCCTCGCCGTGCCTGCCGTGGACGAGGTAGAGGTGCTCGGCCTGCGTGTAGTACGGCTCCAGGTCGCCGTAGTCCAGTGGCCAGGCGGGCGAGATGCCGTCATGGTGGCGGATCTCGCCGAAGTCCTCGGGGCGCAGGCGGAACAGCGCGGCGCCGTAGAACTTGGTGTTGCCGCCGACGTAGTAGTTCACCTCGGGCGGGAACCGCTTTCCGTGCCGGTCGTACCAGAACTCCGGTGCGCGGTACTTCGCCTTGACGAAGACCTGGGTGGAGTCCCAGTTGTCCCGTTCGCGCGGCAGGTAGTCGCCGCGTTCGAGGAGGAGGATCCGTTTTCCGGTGGGTGCCAGGCGGTGGGCGAGCGTGCCGCCGCCGGCACCCGTCCCGATGATGATGACGTCGTACTGCCGCGCCTCGGTCATGCCGCCACCGTCTCCGGAGCACGGTGTGCTCCTGTCAGGTGAGTTGGGTCCGCTCGCATCCACTGCGCTCGCATCTACAACGTAGCCCCGCACGTGTGGCCCGGCGAGTCGGCTCGGCCGGGGCTCCGCTCCCCCGGGCCGGTCACAGGACCGCCAGCGGATTGACGGGGGAACCGGTCGCCGCCGGCAGTCGTAGCGGCGCGATCACGCAGAGGAACGACCAGCGCCCCTCGTCCGCGCAGAGGCGCGCCAGTTCCTCGAACCGCAGGTAGTCGAGCAGGTGCAGTCCCATGGCGTGGATGGCCAGTACGTGCACCGGGTACGCGACGCCCCGCACGGCGCTGGGGGCCGTGTCGTTGTTGCCGTCGCTGCCGAGGACGGCGACCCGGCGGTCGGCCGCATGACGCAGAGCCGTCGGATGGAGCCCGGCCCGCGCGGCGGTCGCGTCCCAGGCACCGAGTTCCTCGCGCCTGCGGCGGTGCCCGATGCGTACGAGGAGGATGTCGCCCGCGCCGACCCGTACTCCCTGTCGCGCCTCGGCGGCGGCGAGGTCCCCGGCGGTGACGTGCGATCCCGGCTCGAGCCACTCGGTGCCGTGCAGACGCGGGATGTCCAGGAGCACGCCCCGGCCCACGATCCCGTCGCGGGCCAGGTCGATGGTCAGGGCCCCCGATCCGTCCGGGGACAGGACGTCGGCCGCGGGCACGCGGCCGTGCAGGGTGCCGTCGTAGATGACGTGGCAGAGCGCGTCGATGTGGCTGTCGGCGTCGCCGTGGATGTTCAGGGCGACGCGGTCCCGGGCGAACTGGAGGCCGTGCGGGTCCGGGACGCCGCCGGCGGGGGCGGTGAGCCGGTGCACGGCCGGTTCGGGGTTGTCGGGTCCCTCGCGGGTGTCCAGGGGCGCGGCGAGCGAGACCGTACGGCCGGAGCGGACCTCGCGGACGGCTGCCAGGGTCCGTTCGGGGGTGAGGGTGACCAGGGCTCCCCGGGGCGCCCGGCCGCCGGGCGCCTTGTCGCGCAGTTCGCGATAGAGCGACCGGAATGCGGCCTCGCTCATCTGGTGGGGCGCACCCATGCCCCCACCATCGTGCACACCGGCGGTTCGCGCGCGCCGAACGGCGAACCGGCCGAACCCGAATTGCCGAGCCCCGGGGGCGCCGGGTTAATGGACGAGCGGCCCGCGTCCGGGCCCCGCGCACCCGTGCGCCTGCCTCTCACATGCGGAGATCCGCTTGGACATGCTGCAGGTTCGTTCCCGTCGCCGCCGGACACCGCCGTGCTGATGCCGGTCGGAACGGGGGCACGCGCCTGTCGGTGGGCCGGGCCGTGAGCGCCGCCTCCGCCCTTTCGGACGACCAGGTGCTCCTGGGACTCGGCCTGATCGTCGTGCTGGCCGTGGGCTCCCAGCTGCTGGCGAGCCGGCTGCGCGTCCCCGCGCTGATCATCCTGCTGCCCGTCGGGTTCACCGCCGGCGCGCTGACCGATGACGTGAACCCCGAGGAGCTGCTGGGTGCCGGCTTCTCCCAGTGGGTCTCGCTGGCCGTCGCGGTGATCCTCTACGACGCCGGGCTGGGCCTGGACCTGAAGCGGTTCAGAGCGCACACCCGCACGGTGGTGGTGCGGCTGATCTGGTGCGGCGGGCTGCTCACCGCGGTGTCGGCGGCCCTGCTCGCCCGGGCCCTGCTGGGGATGTCCGTCGGTGCGTCCGTGATGCTCGGGACCATCCTGATCGTGTCCGGACCCACGGTCGTCGGACCGTTGCTCCACTTCGTCCGTCCCACGGACCGGCTCCAGCACGTCCTCATCTGGGAGGGGACGCTCATCGACCCCGTGGGGGCCGTCTTGGGCGCCCTGGTCTTCCACGGTGTGGTGGCGGGAAAGCGCAAGGGCCTGGGGAGCGAGCTGGCGGAGTTCGCCGTCAGTGCCGCGGTGGGCCTGGCCGGCGGCGTCGTGGGGACCGCGGTGCTGGTGACGCTCCTGCGCAGGCTGCGCCCCGGGGCGGTGCTGGGTACCACCGTCCAGTTGGCCGCGGTGATCGGTGTGACGGCGGTCTGCGGTGTGATCCGGGACGACACGGGCCTGATCGCCGCCGTCCTGATGGGGCTGGCGGTGGCGAACCTGCCCGGCTCCGTTGTCGCCGCCCGGGATCCCTTCTTCGAGACCCTGGTCCATCTGATCATCGGCCTGCTGTTCATCTCCATCTCGGCCACCGTCAGCCCGCAGTCGCTGCGGCACGTGGTGCTGCCGACCCTCGGCCTCGTCGCGGTCCTGGTCCTGGTGGTCCGGCCGCTCGTGGCGGCCGTCGCGTCCCTCGGCACGGATCTGACCCGCGGGGAGCGGCGGTTCCTCGGGTGGATGGCGCCGCGCGGCATCGTGGCCGCGGCCACCGCCTCGACGTTCTCCGCCACCCTGGCCGACAAGGGCGTGGGCGGCGCCTCGAAGATCCTTCCCGCCACGTTCCTGGTCATCGTGACGACCGTCACGCTGTAC
The DNA here is from genome assembly GCF_036226825.1 of Streptomyces sp. NBC_00667. NCBI lineage: Bacteria > Bacillati > Actinomycetota > Actinomycetes > Kitasatosporales > Streptomycetaceae > Streptomyces > Streptomyces sp. NBC_00667. Next base: position 6,895,244 of record NZ_CP109022.1, on the reverse strand, counting down.
GGGCTGACCGCCGCGCCGGTGGCGAAACGATGGGGGGTCGTACGCCCGTCGCGCTCCAGGCCGCTGCTCGTGGGCGATGATCCGTGGGTGGTCGATCTGGGAGTGGCCCTGCGGTCGGCCGGGCTGGAGGTCGTCATGTGGGCGGGGCACGACGCGCAGCGGGAGCGGATCGCCGCCGCCGGGCTGGAACTCGCCCCCGGGGAGCTGTTCGCCGCGGCCACCGGCTCGGGCGCCGAATTGGAGGGCCTCACCGGCGTCCTGCTCCTGACCGACGAGCCCGACTTCAACGCCCTGGCTTCCGTCAGCCTCCAGGGCGGTGTCGAGGGAGCCGTGTACCGCCTCGGGCCCGCCGCCGACACCCAGGGGGTCGTCGCCCCGTACACCGGTGGCCAGGTGCTCTTCGACGCCCCGCTGACCGGAGCCGAGCTGGCCCGCCGCTACGACCTGGGCGCCCGCCTCGTCACGCGTCGCCTCGACGGTCCGGTCCCCGCCGGACACCACCTGCTGTTCCTGGTGCGCCCGGACGGCACACTGCTGCCCGTGACCCGCTCCGGAGCTCCGACGCCGCGCTCGGGCGACATCGCCGTACTCCTGGGCGGCTGACCCCGGCCGGGAAGAACCGGTTCCTCACCGCTGCGGCCCCCCACCGAGGCGGGCGACGGCGCCGCGCGCCCGGGCCACGGTGTCCTCCAGGGCCGCCGTGGCGTCGACGGTCGCGCCGGGCTCGTCCGGTTCCAGCGGGTCGAGCGCCTCGAATTGGGAGTCGACCAGCAGGGCGGGCATGAAATGGCCTGGACGCCGGGAGACCCGCGCCCGGGCGGTCTCGCGGTCCAGCGCCAGGTAGAGGAACCAGACGTTCGGGGCGGCTCCGCGGAGTTCGTCGCGATACGCGCGCTTGAGCGCCGAGCAGGAGACCACCAGCCCCCGGCCCGCCCGGGAGGACTGCCGAATCCGCTCCCTGAGCACGCCGAGCCAGGGGGCGCGGTCCGTGTCGTCCAGGGAGCGGCCGGCGGCCATCTTGGCGATGTTCGCGCCGGGATGTACGTCGTCACCCTCCAGGAACGGCACCCCGAGGGCCTCTGCCAGGGCTTTGCCGACGGTGCTCTTCCCGGCGCCGGAGGCGCCCAGCACCACCACGATCACCGGTTCGCGCCCGGGCCCCGTCACGCGTCACCCGCTCTGTCCGCATCGGCCCCGACGGCTGTCCGCCGAGGCCCGGTCACGACGGTGGGGTGCCGGACCCACCCCGGTCGGCGGCCGTGCGCCGCAGGTCGTTCTCGGCGAGGGGTTGCAGGGCGCCCCCGGTGTCCAGCCGGTAGAGCAGGACCAGGGGCGGTCCGACGAGCACCACCGCGATGGCCGTGACGAGGAGCAGCCAGCGCAGTGTCGTCGACGCTCCGGCCGCCTGGTCCACGGTCAGCGAGGTGGGGATGAGATACGGCCGTTGGGCCAGCCCCCAGGCGACCACGACGAGGGCGACACTGCCGACCGCCGTCAGCCTCGCCCAGCCGGTCGCGGTGCGGTACAGCAGTCCGGCGGTGGCCACCGCGCTGACCGCGGCCGCGACCACCAGGGCCAGGCCGATGCCGCCGGTGAGGCCGTCGTAGACGTAGCGCGCATCGTGCCGGGTGACGGCGAGGCCGACCACGGCGAGAACGGCGATGACCGCGAGGCTGCACCAGGCCCGCAGCCGGAAGTAGCGGACGAGGTCGGGGGCGTCGAAGCGGCGGGCGTCGGCGGTCAGGAACACCGCGCCCAGGAAGGCCGTCGCCGCGACGGTGAGCAGCCCGGCGAGCACGGAGGTCCCGTTGGACCACGCGTCGGCGGAGGCCTTCGTTCCCGGAGCGACCCGGCCCGTGGCCAGGCCGCCGACCACTGCTCCGAGGAAGAAGGGCGTGAGCAGTGAGGAGACGGCGAAGGCGGCGCCGTAGATCCTGCGCCGCGAGAGGCGTGTCATGGGCTTGCGCAGGGCGAAGCCCGCACCGCGCAGGACGAGCCCGACGGCCGCGAGCGCCAGGGGCAGCCACATCGCCGTGAAGACGGTCTGGAACAGGACCGGAAACCCCGTCCACATGATCACCAGGACGAAGATGAGCCAGACGTTGTTCGTCTCCCAGACCGGCTCCATGGCGTGGTCGATCAACCACCGGGGACGCTTGCCCCGTTCGGGGCCGCCCGCGAACAGGTCCCAGAAGCCCGCGCCGTAGTCGGTCCCGCCGGCGCAGGCGTAGGCGGCCACCGCCGCCAGCAGCACCCATGCGACGACGTCCTCGATCATGGCCCTCCTCCGTCATCGTGCGCGGTGCCGTGGTCTTGTGCCGCCGCGGCGGCCGACCGGCGCGGACCGTAGGGCGTGTCGCCCTCCGGGGAGCCGTCGGGGTGGGAGCCGACCAGTTGTTCGTCGGCGGCCCGCCACCGGGTGCGCATCGTGAGCAGGACGGCCAGGAAGGTGCCGAGGATCAGTGTGTAGACCACGACGACGATCGCGAGCATCGCCCACAACGACGCGGCCCGGGTGTCCGTGACGGCTTCGGACACCCGCATGTTCTGGTAGACGATCCAGGGCTGGCGGCCGACTTCGGTGGTGATCCAGCCGCATTCCACCGTCACCAGGCAGGCCGCTCCGGCCACCGCGGCACACCGGAAGAACCAGGGTGAGCGCGGCAGTTCACGGCGGCGCAACCAGCACCAGCCGTACCAGAGCGCGAGCAGGACGAGCAGGCTCCCGATCGTCACCATGATGTCGAACGCCCAGTGGGCGATCGTGGCCTGGGTCGCCGTCGGGCGGTCGCTCGCGGGCACCGCCGTCAGTCCCGTCACCCGGGTGTCCGGGCTGAAACCGGCGAGGATCGAGTCCAGTTGCGGGATCTTGATCCCGCCGGAGATCGACCCGTCCGAATGCAGGCGGCCGAACATGTACTCCGGTACGTGGGTACCGGTCTCCCAGACGATCTCGGTGGCCGCGAACTTCACCGGCTGCTTGTGGAAGACGGAGCGGGCGATGGAGTCCCCGAGCACGAACTGAACGGGGGTGAGGATCGCGGCGACGGTGAACGGCACGGTGAAGCCGAGCCGGTGGTAGCGGTCTCGCCAGCCGCGCAGCCAGCCGACCGCGTACACCCCCGCGACGACGTACCCGGCCGTGAGGACGACCCCCGCCACGAAGTGCCAGTACTCGGGCCCGAACATCGGCGTGAAGATAGCCCTACGCACGTCGACGTCCACGGGGTTGCCGGCCGCGTCCAGCGTGAAGCCCCGCGGCGTGTTCATCCAGGAGTTCGCGGCGATGATGCCGAACGCCCCCATCAGCGCGGTCAGCGGCAGGGGCAGACCCAGCCAGAAGTGCGTCCACGGCTTGAGCCTGCGCCAGCCGTAGAGGTAGATCGCGATGAGGACGGCTTCCAGGAAGAAGGCCCACGCCTCGACCCCGAATCCGAGGCCGAAGACATCACCCCAGCGGCCCATCAGTCCCGGCCACAGCAGGCCGAACTCGAAGGAGAGCACGGTACCGGTGACGATGCCGATGGCGAACTGCACGGCCATGACCGCCGACCAGCGGCGGGCGAGCAGCAGGGCGACCGCGTCGCTCTTGCGCAGCCCGCGGTAGTGCATCAGGAGGGTGATGGCCGGCAGGGCCACGCCGAAGGGCACGAGCAGGATGTGGGAGGCCAGGGTGAAGGCCATGAGCTCACGGGCGGGGAGCAGCTGCGGCGGGGTGTCCGCCATGATCGCGATCGCGCTGTTCATGTGGGCCTTGGCGGTTTCGTGTCGGACGGCGGGCGGACTGCGGGCTCAGCCGCCGGTGGCGAAGCCGGGGAACAGCGTCATTCCCCCGTCCACGAAGATCGTCGTCCCCACGACGTAGTCGAGCAGGTCGGAGGCGAGGAGGGTCACCGCGTTCGCGATGTCCTCGGGGTCGCCCACGCGGCGGTACGGGATGAGCCGCAGCAGGTCGGCCTCGGCTTCGGGGGTGTCCCAGGCGCTGCGGTTGATGGGGGTGCGGATCGCGCCCGGAGCGACGGCGTTCACCCGGATCCGCTGCGGGGCGAGTTCCTGCGCGAGCGTCTCCATGAGCATCTGCACGCCGCCCTTGGACGAGGCGTAGTTCACGTGCCCGGCCCAGGGGATGACCTGGTGCACCGAACTCATGCAAATGATCTTCCCGGCGGAGCGGGACACTTCCGGGACGACGCCGCGGCGCAGGAACTCCTTGGTCGCCTCGCGGGCGCACAGGAACTGACCGGTGAGGTTGACCTCCAGCACCTTGCGCCACTGGTCCATGGTCATGTCGGTGAACGCGGCGTCCCTCTGGAGACCGGCGTTGGCCACCATGACGTCGATGGTCCCGAACTCCTCCACCATCCGGGCGACCATGTCGACGACCTGGTCCTCCTGCGACACGTCGGCCTCGTGCGCGTAGGCGCGGACCCCGAAGCCCTCGATCTCCCGGACCACCTCCTCGGCGGCGTCCTTCCCGGCGACGTAGTTCACGACCACGTCGGCGCCCGCCCGCCCGAGGCCGATCGCGGTGGCCTTGCCGATGCCGGAGTTCGCTCCCGTCACCAGCGCCTTCTGCCCCTTGAGGATCTGGGGAACAAGGAGCGTTGGACCGTCACTGCCGCTGGCTTCCACTGAATCTCTCCCTGAGTGCCGACGGGGACATGCAATCCGCGACACCACCAGAGCATCGCAGCTCTGCCCCGGCCCGGTGGCACGACTGCGTCTGCCCCTATGGAGTGCTCCCCCCAGCCGAACGGCTCAACGGCGGCTCGGGAGCCCCGCCGGCGAACGCGCCCACGGCGGGGCCGCCCCGGCCGGGGTGCGCCGCGATCCGGCCGGTGCTGCAATGGAACCACCCGGTGTGCGGGCTCCACGTGCTGTTGCCCCGCATCCCGACCGCCACCGGCGAGGACGGCGAAGATGCATCGGACGGGTGCCCAGTTCAGGCTGACCTGTGGTCCACAGACCGTCGTGGTCGTGGAGTTGGGCGGCGCCCTGCGCCATTACGCGGTCGCCGAGCGCCCGATCGTCGACGGCTTCGACGCCGACGACCCGATCGAGGGCGGACGCGGTCAACTCCTCATGCCGTGGCCCAACCGGATCGGGGACGGCCGGTACCGCTGGCGCGGGCGGGAACTCCAATTGCCCTTGAACGAGGTCGAGCACGCCAACGCCATCCACGGCCTGCTGCGCTGGACGTCGTGGCAGCCTGTGGAACAGACGGACGGCCGCGTGGTGCTGACGACCACGCTCTGGCCCCAACCGGGGTACCCGTTCCACCTGGTGGCCCGGGCGGAGTACGCCCTCGACCGCCAGGGCCTGACGGTCGCGCTGACCGCGCGGAACGTCGGCGACGCCCCCGCGCCGTACGGAGTGGGCCAGCACCCGTATCTCGCCGTGGGACCCGGCACGGTCGACGACACCCTGCTGACCGTTCCCGCCCGGACCTGGCTGCGCACCGACGACCGCGGCCTGCCCGTCGCGACCGAGGCGGTCTCGCAGACCTCCAACGACTTCGGCGCGCCCCGGCCCATCGGCCCGCAGCAGCTGGACACGGCCTTCACCGACCTGCGACGGTCCGCCGACGGGCGCGCCGTCGTACGTCTGTCCGAGCCGTCCGGTGCGTACGGTACCGATCTGTGGCTCGGCCAAGGTGCCGACTTCGTACAGGTGTACACCGGGGACACGCTGGCCGAGCCCCACCGGCGCCGGAGCGTCGCCGTGGAGCCGATGAGCTGCGGACCCGACGCCTTCCGCCGCGACCCGGCCCAGGTGCGCCTCGAACCGGGGGCCCGGCACACCCTGCGGTGGGGGCTCGTACCCTGGCGAGGGTAGGGAGTCGGGGGCGCCCACATGGGGCGGGCGGGAAGTGTTCGCCTTCGAGCAGCGCCGCAACCAGGTCATATTCGACATCTACCGGCACAACCGCAACCCGTTCATCGACCACCCGGAGGGGGTCGACTCCATCTGGTAGCAGCCCGGGGGCGCTCGGCGTGCTACTTGACGTAGATCTCGTCGAGGGTGTCGATGACCCCCGCCGCGTTCAGGTGGTAATGGAAGCGGGGCCCCTTGTCCGGGTGGGTGTCCAGCCACCCGGTCAGCTCGCTGGTGGAGATCGGCTTGCCCGTCACCGTGGAGGGCCCGAGGATCGGCGCCGTCGCGGTGATCTTTGCCGTCTCCGCGATCGGGAGGTACGTCCACGGGCCCGACGGTTCGAAGCGCCCGGGGCAGCCGTACGTGCCGTGCTGGACGATGAGACTGGTCATACCGCCCTCGGGCGTGTAGCGGTGCACGGCGATCGTGTCGGGCGAGACCGGCATCCTGTGGTCGGCGCCGCAGGTCGGCGCGGGGGGCGGGGCCGGGGCGGGTGGATTCTTCCCCGCCGGGGTGGCGGTCGCCGAGGGCTCGGGCGCCGCGCCGGTCATCGAGGGGGCCGGCACGGCGATTGCGGAGTGCGGACCTCCGCCCCGGCCCCGCGGACGCCCGTGACCGCCCACCGGTCGGGGGCAGGGGGCCAGGCGGCCGGCGAGGGCCTGGAACTGCGGCCAGGCGGCCTGCGGCGGGCAGGGGTCCCAGAGCTTCTGGGAGAGCGCGGCCAGCGGCACCCTGCGCTTATCGCACCCCGATGTCATACCCCAGGGATCAAGGTCCCCAGGACCTACGACAAGGCGAGTTCAACCCGAATAAGCGGACAGGGTCCATGGGGCCGCCGGCACCGGGACGCCGAGTTCCGCTGCCATCCCGGGAATTGCTCCGACGGGCCGACGAACCGTTGCCCGACACCGTCTCGGTGCACTATTCCTGGTCGGATGGACGAGACCGCGTTACAGCCCTCCGGCATACACAGCGTCGACGCCTTCATCGCAGCCCTGCGGGCGCTCAAAGCCCGTTCCGGCTTGACCCTGCGACAGTTGGAGAGCCGGGCCAAGGCCCAGGGGGACGTGCTGCCCCGCAGCACCGTCGCCGACCTGCTGCGCAGGAGTACCCTGCCCCGCCGTGAGACGGTCTCCGCCTTCGTCCGCGCATGCGGGGAAGAGGCCGGATCGGCGGAGTGGTTGCAGGCCTGGGAGCGCCTGGCGAGAGCGGACCCCGCCGCGGACGCCGGCGGCGACGGGGGCGGCGCCGAGGAGCAGACGCGGCCTGCGGGAGCCGGGATCCGGGGGAGAGCCGTGCTGGTGGTGGCCGCCGTGGGGCTGGCGGGAGCCGTCGCGGCGGGCGTTCTACTGAACCGGGATCAGGCCGCCCCTGGGCCGCCCGCGACGGGTGCCACTGGAAGCCGCCTTCCCGGGCTCCTCTCCGTACCCTCTGCCGGGAGCTGGGGCCGCATCCGCCCCGCGCGGACTCCGGAGCTGTGCCTCTCGGCGGGCAAGGAGCGCTCCGGGCGGTACGGATCCGAGATCGCGGTCCAGCGCCCCTGTGCGGAGCCCGGCCCGCGCACGTTCCTGCAGCCTGTCGGAGACGACCTGGCCTTCATCAAGTGGGAACATCCCACGAGCAAGGTGATGGGCTGCCTGACCATCCTCGACAGCGGTCCGGCCAAAGGGTTGGTGGAGCCGCAGGACGACTGCGGTGACGGCAGGGACGCGCAGCTCTTCCGGATCGAACGCTTCGGCGCAACGGCGGAGGGCTACCGGCTGAGGAGCGCCCGCACCGCACTGTGCCTGGGCGTCCTCGACAGTGAGACGGTCGCCGGAGCCGAGGTCGTCCCCCAGGCGTGCGGCGATCTGCCCGCCCAGCGCTTCCTGGTGGACCTCCTGTCCCTGACGTCGTGACAGCACCCGTTTGCTGTTGGAGCGTCAGGCCGGTGGCCCGCTGCCCTGGTAGGGCAGCGGGCCACCGGCGTGGGGTCAGCGGGCCACCGGGGTGACGTAACCGCTGATCTTCTGGGTGCCGTTGACCACGGTGCCCACCTTGTAGGACGGCCAGTGGTGGGCGCTCACACTGCCCGGCTTGCCCTGGTTGCCGCCCACCACGGTGATCTTCTGGCCGGAGATGGCCACCACGATGGCCACGTGGTCGTTCTCGAACCTGCCGTCGCCCAGGTTGTAGAGGATCGCGTCGCCGACCTTCGGGGTCCCGTGCAGGGAGCCGTAGTCGGTGAAGCTGGCGGCGCCGTCGGTGAGCTCGTTCATCCTGCCGCCGACGCCGTTCTTCCACCACACCCAGCCAACGAAGTCGGCGCACCAGGCGTGCGCTTCGGTGTGGTGGGGGCCGCAGCTGCCCGTCTGCTTGGTGCCCCGGCCCCAGTAGCTGCCCTTGTTGTTGAGGCCGCAGGGGCCGGCGCCTATCTGTCCCTTGGCGGTGGCGGCGATGTTCGCCCCCAGTGAGGCGGCCTGGGCGTTGCCGACGCCCTTGACCGATAACGCGGTTCCGGCGAGCAGGGTGACTACGGCGCCGTTGGCCGCGAGGGAGGTGAGCTTGCGCATGGCTGACTCCATGGTCGAGAGCCGTGGTTCGCACGGCAGTTCGCTGGGATGGCAGAACTCTCGACGGGGCAGCCGGCGCAGCCAAGAGAACCCGCTGTCCGGGACTGTCCGGCCCTGTCCGCGCCGCTGTCCGTGCAGGTCAGCTGGTGTGTACCGGACGTTCGTCAGCGGTGCGCCGGACGGCCGCCCGGTTGTGCGGTCGCTCTGCCGGCGGATTCCTCTCGTCCGATAGCCCGAGGAGGAACCGCTGATCGGCCGGCCCGTACAGGGGTGCCCTCAGCTGGGGCCGGGATACGCGTCGAAGGGGCACCTCACAGGCCCGGCCCCACGTCGAACACCTCCCGGACGGAACCGCCCACCGCACCGGGGTGTGGATCGTCAACCAGAAGCAGCGGCGCGAGCGGCGCGGCCAGGACCAACTCGCCGCCCGGGCCGCCCTCGGGGTGGAGTGGGCGGAGTCCAGCTAGATGTACTGGGGGGCTGCGACGCGACCCTGACCGGCGATGCCCCAGAGTTCAGCCGGGGGCTGACAGGGCAGCGGGCGGTGGGAGGATTGCCGTGTGACGGCAACAACCAGTGATATCGAGAAGGCGGCCGGCGTGCTGCGCGCCGGGGGCCTGGTGGCGCTGCCCACCGAGACCGTTTACGGTCTGGGCGCCAACGCCGAGGATCCCTCCGCCATCGCGCAGATCTTCCAGGTCAAAGGGCGTCCGCCCACGCATCCGCTGATCGTTCACATCGGCGGCGCGCAGCAGCTGGACGACTGGGTGGATGAGGTGCCCGCGACGGCGCGCCTGCTGGCCGAGCATTTCTGGCCCGGGCCGCTGACGCTGGTGCTGCGGCGTGGTCGCCGGGTGCCGCTGGAGGCGACGGGCGGGCTTGAAACGGTGGCGGTGCGCGTGCCCGACCATCCCGTGGCGCTCGCGCTGCTGGCGGCGTTCGGCGGCGGCGTCACGGCTCCGTCCGCCAACCGCTTCGGCTCCGTCAGCCCCACCACCGCCGGGCACGTCCGTGCCGAGCTCGGAGACGCGGTCGACTTCATCTTGGACGGCGGGTCCTGCGAAGTCGGCGTCGAGTCGACCATCATCGACGTCACGGCGGAGATTCCTGCGATCCTGCGGCCCGGCGGGGTCACCCGCGAGGACCTCCAGGCGGTACTGGGTATCCCGGTCCAGGTTCCCGCCTCCAGCGGCGTCCGGGTGCCGGGCCAGCACCCCTCCCACTACGCGCCGCACGCTCGGGTGGTCCTCGTCGAGCCGGAGCAGGTCGTCGCCGAAGCCGAGCTCGCCCAGGAGCAGGGGCACCGGGTCGGCGTCTTCCTACCGCCGTCTTCGTCCGGCAACAAGGTGAAGGCGCACGCCGTGGTGCCCCTGCCGGGCGCGGTGGACGTCTACGCCCAGGGGCTGTACGGGTACCTGCGCGAGCTCGACCAGCGGGGCTGCGACCTCATCGTCGCGTCCCTACCCGCAGAGGAAGGGCTTGGGCTCGCCATCGCCAACCGGCTCCGCCGCGCCGCCGGCCCACGCCCCGCCGTCGAATCGCCCCCCGGGGCCGTGTGAAGCGGCCCGGGCGCCGTGTGAGCCGGCCGTGGTGCCGGGACGCCGCCGGGGCGGTCAGGACGCGGCGAGGGCCTCGGCGTCCAGGCCGCGGGTGGTGACGAGCTGAGCGCTGCCGTCGGCCAGGCGGTAGGACATCCCCACGACGCCGAGGCGGCCGGCGGCGACGGCCTCGGCCAGGATCCGGGAACGTTCCAGCAGCAGGTCCACGGTGTGCTCGATGTGCTCGGCCAGGATCTCCTCGGCGCTCTCGCGTCCGGCGGCGCGGGCGGCCAGCACGCTCGGGGTCACCCGTTCGACCACGTCTCGGACGAAGCCGCCCGGCGTCTGGCCGTCCTGGAGGGCGGAGCAGGCCGCGGCGACCGCGCCGCACGAGTCGTGGCCCAGGACGACGACCAGTGGCGCGTTCAGAACACTCACGCCGAACTCGATGGACCCCAGGACCTCGGTACCGGCGACATGTCCGGCGGTGCGTACCACGAACAGGTCGCCCAGACCGCGGTCGAAGATGATCTCGGCGGCCAGGCGGGAGTCGGAGCAGCCGAACATCACAGCGAACGGCCGCTGGGACGGCGCGGTCTCCGTACGGCGCACGGCGTCCTGGTTCGGGTGCTGAGGTGTGCCCGCCACGAACCGTTGATTACCGGATATCAACAGGCCGAAGGCTTCACGGGGCGTCGGAGTCTTGATCTCGTTCATGGACGGCAGCCTACGAGCCGGCACCATCTCCCGCACCACCTGGTCCCACCCCCGCCCTGCGGGAAAACCACCCAGCGGCTCGGGCGGCACCCCAAGACGCCGGGACAGGTGCGAAGCAGTCGTGGTCAGGACTCCCTGCCGGCCAGCACCCGGTCGGCGAGATAGTGCGGACACGTCCTGTCGTGCCAGGTGACCGTCAGGCGCCCTCCCCAGACCGCGAGCGAACGGACCATGTCATCGGCAGGACCCGCCTCGCAGAAGGAACACACCACCGCCTGAGGCCGAAGACCATCCACCCGATCCGCTCCCTTCCGCACCTCTCGCGCACCCGATCGAGACCACCTCTACCAGAAGCTCCGGGGCCACGGACCCATACCCGCAAGTAGGGCGCTCACCTCAGAGGGCGGCCCGGCTCGCTGCCCGGCAGATGCACTGCTCCCCGGGCCGTCCTCAGCGGCAGCGCTGCACTGCACGGCTCCTGTCACCTATCGCATGGTCCGCGCCCAGATCGCCACTGGCTTTGTTCATGGGTTGTGAAGCCGTGCCTTCGGGAGGCACCCGCCAAGGCTGGATGTCGATGTTCACGAGAACGGGAGGCAGTGCTCCACACGGGGCCCGCGAGACGGCGGCGGAGCTGCACCACCGATCACCTGACTCCGTAGCCAGCGCCTTTGTCCCTGGCATCCCGGCTTCCGCGGCCGCATCCGTCGTCATCGGGCACAAAGTCCAGGGGGCTGTCAGGGCGTGGTCGGTAAGCAGGGCCTCCAGGCGGCGCTCCGCATACGGCAGGTGGAGCAGTTTCCTCGCCCTCCTGCTGCAAGTTCTGCCAGGAGGATTGGGAAGACCACGGCTGATCTGAAAGAGGCATCCCGCCTGGGACTTCGACGACGGTGACCAACGCACCCGGCGACTGCCCTGACAGGTTGCTCTGTACGATCACCGCATACTGGGCGCTGGTCAGCCTGTCCTGTGCGGAGATCAGCAAGTGGTGCCCTGTCCGGACAGTTGAAGGAGGCGGCGGGTGTCCGCTTTGGACTTCTACGCTCACGTCGCCGTTCGCGGTGAGGTTCTGGGAGTTGGCGTTGGCGCCGACCCGGAAGCCTGGGAAGCCGCTCTGGGGGCGACATGCCTCGATGTGCCCGGTGGTGGCCTACTGCGGCGGGACTACGGGCTCGTGGAAATCAACTTCTCGCCGGACCAGCCAGGGCGGCAAGGGCAGATGTCGTGCTTCGGCTTCGGCGTGAAGGTCCAACGACTGCTCTACGACCAGTCCCCGAGCACCGTGCCGTCCCCGCTCTCGCGGGAATACGGGGAATTCGCACCCAGAGTCCCCTTCGAGGAATTGCAGACCGCCATCCTGGCCCTGGGCCACACGATCGAACTCGACAAGCACCACACGTCGCGTGACGTGGACTGCTTCCGCGTATCCGCGTCCGCCGCCCGTATTCACGTCGTCGCTGACCCTGCCCCGTACGGGTCAGGCGACCCAGATCCAGACGGACATCAAAGGGGCGACGTCTGGTCCGTCGACGTGTGGTGACCAGCCGGCGGCCTCCCAGCAGCGTCCGCGATACTCCGCACGCTCCTGAGTGGCGTGGATCAGGGCTTGTTCAGGCCTAGATTCTGTGTGGTGGTGTTGGCAGCGCCGGGACTCTTGATGTTGTTGTTGGTGCTGATGTTGTTGAACGCCGTGAGGATGCCGCTGAGGTTGATGGGCAGGATTGACCCGGTGCCTCCGCCGTTGCCTCCCCCGTTGTTCCCGCCGGTCTGTTCGTAGGTGATGGTCACAGAGGCCGGTCCGGTGGCGGTTCCGGAGGTACCTCCCGCCGGGACGCGGTTGGACCCGCCACCGCCGCCACCGGGCCCATACGTCCCAGCGGAGATGGAGTCGCAGCCGCCGCCTCCGCCTCCGCCGAACCAGCCGGCACCGCCGCCTCCGCCGGAGAAAGGACCGCCGCCCTTGCCGCCGGTACCGCCGCTACCGGGGCTGCCCGGCGTGGCGGGTACGGGGCCGCCGGTGGCAGGGCATGCGGCCCCACCGGCGCCGGGGGTCGTCTGAGTTCCCCCTCCGCCTCCGCCGCCGCTGTTGGGCCTGCTGCCGCCGGTCTGACCGGTGACTCCGGCGTCTCCTCCGATGGCCTCGGGGTTCGGGTACGGGTCGAAGCCGGCTCCTCCGCCTCCGCCGCCGCCCGCGACGATCAGCCGGGGGTCGGTGGCGGTGTTGCCGGTGAGGAAGCAGCTGGCGCTGGTGGAGTCGCAGGTGCGCACATCGCTGGCCCCGCCGCCGGCGCCGCCCTCTTCGAACGAGCCGCCTGCGGCGCCTCCGCCTGTGTCGACGTTGACGTAGAGGGTGGTGGTGCCCGACGGCACGTTGACGGTGCCGGTGACGGTGGAGCCGTCACCGCCCACTCCTCCGTCGGTCCCGTTCTGCCCTGCGGCGCCGGTGGCGGTGATGGTCAGTTGGGTGATGCCAGACGGGACGGTGAAGGGCTGGTTGGCGCCGGGGGTGAAGGTGACACTCACGGGCGCCGCCGCGGCGGGTGTGGCCAGGGGCACCCCCAACGCCGCCGGCAGCGCCACCATGGCGAGCAGGAGGGCGCTGCGCCGGACCGGAGGCCGCAGCCGTTCGGCGCCACGTCGTGGGGATACTGCATTGTGCATGGTCAGTCTCACGCTCGGGACTCCTCGACCAGGGATGCCGATTGGGTTGGATGTTCCGGTGCTGCCTGGGACCGCCCGACGATCAAGCCACAACAGGCCGGTGCCGGAGATGCGGACACACCGTCACATCACGCCGCATGAATAGTCCTCGAGTCGGAGAAACCCGCTGCGTGGCTGGAGAATACGAGGGCATTGCGGGCACACCCTTGACAACGCAGCCGGCCTGGCCGGCGACGGGGGGCGCCCGGCCGGTCCGCGTCACCGTTTGCGGCGAGGCCGCGCCGGAGGCCGCCCGCCCGGCTTTGACGTCGAGGCATACAAGAGGCGCGACACATCGGCGACCCCGTCCACTGACACCCACCACCCACACGAGCACGCCGCCGGAGCCAAGCCCCGGCGGCGTACGCACATCCACCCCTCAACAACTCACCGGCACAACACCTGATCCACCAACCCCTCCAACTGCTGCGTCACCGCGTAATCCGCCGGATCCGTCGTCACCGCGATACTCACCGCACGACCCTCCGACGTCACCCCACCCCGCGTCTCGAACCCCGTGATGTCACCGCCGTGCCCCCAATACACCCCACCGCACGACAACGGCCGCCTCATCAGCCCCAACCCGTACCCCGCCCCCGAATCACCGATCGGCACGGTCGTCAACATTGCCTCCTGCTGCGCCGCCCGCAGCAGCCGCCCCTCCAGCAAGGCGGTGAAGAACCGGTTCATGTCCGAGTTCGTCGACACCATCTGACCCGCAGCCCATGCCGCCGACGGATCGATCTCCGTCACATCCCGCAGCCGGCCACCGGCCCCCTCCTGGTGATAAGCGCGCGGATGCGCCTCACGGATGGTGCGGTCACGCGGCGCCGGAAAATACGTGTGCCGCAACCCGAGCCGCTGCACCACCCGCCGGCCGATCTCCTCCGCCAACGGCCGCCGCGCCACCTTCTCGACGATCAGCCCGGCCAGCACGTAATTCGTATTGCTGTAGTGGAACGTCTTCCCGTCCCGGGACGTGGCCCCATGCTTGAACGCGATCTCCAGCAACTCCCGCGGCTCCATGTACCGCCCCTGCGTGATCGCCTCCTCCACCTCCGCCTCGTAGTCCGGAATCCCACTCGTGTGCTGGAGCAGCTGCCGCACCGTGACGGTCCGCCCGTCGAACCCGTCCCCCCGCACCACACCCGGCAGATACTCCTCCACCGTGTCATCCAGCCCCAGCCGCCCCTCACCCACCAACTGCAACACCACCACAGCGGTGAACACCTTCGTATTGCTCCCGATCCGCACCTGCCCATCCCGAGGCACCGCCGCCCCCGAAGCCAGATCACCGACCCCAGCGGTATACGTCCGCGTACGCCCCTCCCCATCCGACACGGACGCCAACGCCCCCGGCACCCCACCCTCCCGCACCAGCCCGTCCAGCCCCCGCTGCACCCCGTCGGGCCGACCAGCAGCAATCGCCACCGGCTGCCCGACCACCCCCAACGCCACCACCCCGACCGCCACCGCGGCCACCATCCGCCTCGCCACCACACCCATGGGCCAACCCCCAGCAATCGCAGGAACACCGTGCTCCACGCACCATCCCCCGCCCACGCCCACCCACGGCATCCCGCTACCCACCCACCCCAGGTGGGGCAAACCCCCCTAACTGGCCTGAGCGCCCTGTTGCTCGCCCACCCCATCGCGGCCCACGCCCTTGTCGCGCACACCCGCAGCCAGGACACGGCCCCGCGTAACCTCCCGCGGTGGCCGCCAGGCAAAGGTGGCCACCGCAGCTGCAAGGATGGCGCCGTCCCGAGTGTGTGCCGCGCCGGATCAACCGGCAGTGGCCTGTTCGTTGCCAGGGCCGACCCGTAAGGCGCATGGCGCCCGCTCAGGCGTCCACGCCGAACGGCTTCGTTTGGGCCGGTCTAGCGTTGGCGGCAGGCCGTCGATCAACGGCCCTTGCTCCAGCACACTGGCGCGCGTGCAGCCGCTTGGCAAGTAATCCGTTGCGCCATGGGACTTTGACAACGAATTTAGTGGCATGTCTGGTCATCTAGTTACCATTTCGCTAGTCTCTGGTCCGACCCTTCTCCAACGACTTGCTCAGGTACGGCTGTTGCCCGGCGTATGTCCCGCACCTGTTCCGTGCCCTCCTGCGCGGAGACCGGACCGCTCCGGGCCTGCCGGACGGGCCGCCGACCCCTGCGAAACGCCGCACGCGGCACTCCTGGCACTCGCGGCACAGCGATGAGCGGCCCTGACAGTCTCGACGGAAAGACCGATATGACCGAGCAGACGCCGAGCTCTGACCTGCAAGAGACGGAACGCACCCGCCATCGCCGCTTGCGAGAGCAGGGCAGTGTGAGCCGGGCCGATCTCGACGCCATCCTGAAGGCCGGCTTCCTGTGCCACCTCGGTGTGGTCGTCGACGGCACCCCCATGGTGGTTCCGACCGTGTACGGCGCTGACGAGAACACTCTGTACTTCCACGGCTCGGTCGCCAGCCGAAGCCTGATCGCATCGCCGCGGGCCACGATCTGCCTGACGGTGACCCACGTCGACGGCCTGGTCCTGTCCCGGTCGGTATTCGAACACGGAGTCAACTACCGCAGCGCCATGGTGTATGGAGTGCCCCGGACGGTCACCGATCCCGAGGAGAAACTCGAGGGCCTGCGGCTGCTCACCGAGCACACCGCGCCTGGTCAGTGGGACTATGCGCGCCGACCCAACCGCAAGGAGCTCGCCGCGACCGCGTTGCTCGCGCTGTCCCTGGACGAGGCATCGGTGAAGGTGCGTACCGGTCCGCCGGAGGACGGCGACGGGCCTGACGCCGAACTGGGAATCTGGGCAGGCGTCATCCCCCTGCACACCGTGTGGGGCGCCTTGGACCCCGACCCCTTGCTTGACGAGGGCATCACGGCACCGGCGCACCTCGTCGCGCGGGCCCACCAGCACCTCGGGTAACCCTCGCGTGAGCCTCCCGGTGGGTCCCTCGACCCGCTTGGCCCTCATGGGCCGCAATCGCATGGGCGCATCCTGCCGTCAGTGCGGCTCCAGGGCGCAAGGGAAGTGGCGGCCGGGACACGCTCCCGCGGCCGGAGACGCCGTGCCGCAACCCTCCGCCTCGCGCTCAGCGCCACTTTGACTGCTCGGCCCGACTCCCGTGGGCTGCCGAGCCGGTCCATAAGCGGCGCGTCGGGCGTGTCACCCCGCACGCCGTCCACCGCGTGCGGATCACCCGCCGCGATCTCCCACGCCAGACGCTCGGCCTGGAGCGCTACGCGGGCGATGGTTTTCAACGGGGCGCAGGTGGGCGGCCGGATCGTCGTAAGGGGGCAGGGACCGCTCCTCCACGAACAGGATGACGACCGGCCGCAAAATCCTCGGCCGTCGCGGAGGCCTTGCCGGTATGGCGTTCGGTCACCGCCGCGGCGGCGCCGGCCGGCCGGAAGATCCGTGAGCTGGAGGGACGGGTGATCGGCGGAGCCGCCAAAGACAGCAGAGCGCACCGCTGTGCCGGGACCACGGCTGAGCAGAGTCATCCCCACCGGCGCGGCGGCAAATCGCCGCACGGTGTCGAGGACGTCGTCGGTGAGCATGCGCTGCTCGTCGGTGAGGACGCTGACCAGCCCGATCCGGTGGCCCCAGCGCCGTCATTCGTCGTCGACTTCTGCCGAGCTCTGGGCATCATGCATCGAAGATCCCAGCCCGAGATGGGCAGCTCGGCTGTGATCCCGGACCTGCTGTCGCACTCATCGAGGCGGCCAGTGTCGTGGCCCTGCTGTTATTGGTCGAGCGACGCGGCTGCGATCGGCGTCAGCTCCGGCCCTTGGAGTTCGACCTGCCGGGCCACCCAGCCTTCGGCGTCAACCTCGAAGTAGAACCAGATGTCTTCCTCGTCCCAGTAGCAGCGCATCCATGTGGTCACTGGTCCAGCTGATCGCCCCCGCCCCGCTCGAGGAACTTCTGTTCCAGGGACCGCTGCTGGTGCTGTGGCTCCCAGCCGGTGCCCGGCCCGGTCAGGGCGGCGGGCTGGTCGAGCAGCGGGAGGGCCTGGCCGTAGGAGAGCCGTGACAGGTCCGTATCCGGACAGACATCCCGGGCAGTGAGCACCTTGCCGGGGGCCGGGCCTCGCCCGTGCCAGCCCCGCACTGTCGACGGTCGCGTAAATCCCCCGGGCAAACGTCATGCAATTCCCCAGGAGTCCGGGGGCAGTGGCCGATGGGCGCCGGGCCGTCCGGCGTGCTCGGAGCGGCACGACTCATTTCGCACGTCCCGACGTCCGACACCTCTAAGCGGATAGTTCATCCGATTGTGTGCTACCGTCCCGGCAAGCGGATGAACTATCCGAATATCTGGGTGGAGGGCACATGACGAAGACAGCTGTGGTCACAGGAGGGACGGCCGGCATCGGACTGGAGACGGCCATGGGACTGGCCGACGCCGGGTTCTCGGTCACCGTGGTGGGACGCAATGCCGACCGCGGTGCCCGGGCGGTCGACCGGATCAACGCAACGAACCCGGCGCATCCCGGACGTTTCCTGGCCGCCGACCTCGGCTCGCTCGGCCAGGTGCGCGCGCTCGCCGACCGGATCGCCGCTGAGCACACCGCCTCCGGCGACCCGCTGACCGTGCTGGTCAACAACGTCGGGGCGATGTTCCGGCAGCGACAGACCCTGGACGGCATCGAAGCGTCGTTCGTCGTCAACCACCTCTCGCCGTACCTGCTGACGGAACTGCTGCTGCCCACGCTGACAAGCGGGGCGCCGAGCAGGATCGTGAACGTGACCTCGGGCGCGGTCGGGCTCGCGAAGAGAACCTTCGACGCCGTCGAGCCGCCCGGCGGCTACTACGGCTTCCACTGGTACGGCCGCGCCAAGCTCGCCAACCTCGCCTATACGCTCGACCTGGCGAACCGGCTGAAGGGCACGGCCGCCTCCGTCTTCGCCGCCGACCCGGGAGGCGCCGCGACCGACATGACCAACGGCACCATGTCCGACCCGAGGATCGTCGCACCGGCCCTGCGACTGCTGTGGCCGTGGTGCACCGCAAGTTCGAACGCTCCACCTCGGGTCCGGCGTCCGTGGCCGCCCGGCCCTCGATCGTCGCCGCCACTGACGAAGCCCTCGCGGGCCGGACCGGCATCGTCATCGGGACCCAGGCACACCCGGTGACGCCACTGCGCGCAGCGACCGACCCCCGCATCGCCCAGGACGTGCGCCGGCTCAGTGAACGGTACGCACCACTCACCCTCACCTGACCCGCCAGGCGGTGCGGAGCTGTCGGCGGCGTCATCCGGATGGAGAATCCGGTTAGCATGTCCCCCATGACGATGCCCCTGCGCAAGGATGCGGCCCGCAACTGGGACCGGATCGTCGCGGTCGCCCGCGCGCTGGTCGACCAGGGCACACCCCTGCAGCTGAACGACGTCGCCAGCCGCGCCGGACTCGGAGTCGGCACCGTCTACCGGCACTTCGCCACCCCCGAAGCGCTACTGGAGACCGTCGCCACTCCCTGCCTGGAAGCCCTGGCCGGCCACGGCCAGCAGGCTCTGACCGGCACCGACCCCTGGCGCGCGCTCGAAGGCTTCCTGTTCCGCACCGTCGAAGCGCAGGTCACCGACGCGTCCCTCGCCCCGGTCACCGCGGCAGCCACCGACACCCTGCCGCGCACCACGGAACTCAAAGAGACGCTTCGAGCGGTCGGCACCGCACTCCTCGGCCGGGCTCGCGATGCCGGAGCGGTCCGACGGGACCTAGCCGCCGCCGACCTCCTCCCGCTCATGTGCGGCATCGCCCACGCCGTCAACGTCCACGGCGGCACACCCGCCGAACGGATCGACACCGCACATCGCTATCTGGCCACACTCCTCGAAGGACTGCACACCACGCCACAGCACCCGTGAGAACACCGCCCGCGTACCAACCGGGGCGATCCATACCTACCGCCACGACCTGTATGGCACACCGGTCTGCGATCACTGCCCCAGGGAATCGTGACCACGAGGGTGGGCAATTCCGTGACGCGGTAACGGTCGAAGATGGGGAATTCCGTGACCGCCGACACGCCCCATCAAACCTGCGCAGCGCAGGAGGGCATCGCCGCGCGCCACCTGCCGCGTGCGGGTCCCCAGCGCTAGTTCGGAAAACGACCAGGCCAAAACTGATCACACCTGGCCGAATGAGACGCATATGCGCTTCTCCTTGCAAAGGCTCTCAATCAGGCACCGCACCATCCGCGGCCCCTTCACCGCCGCACGAGCGACGGCCGGGCGCACACCGGTGCCCGGCCAGCGGCCCCGGCCGTGCCGAAGCGCGATAGTTGGCGCAGCGGCAGGATTGTTGTCATCCGGACTGCTGACAGGATCTACGGTGATGGGATGAGCGACGATCCCGTGAGATTACGTCCCGTGGTCGAGGACGACCTTTCGGTGCTCGAGCGGTTCCTGACAGATCCGGAGGCGACTGGGCCGTTCCAATGGCTGGGCTGGTCAGATCCGGGGCGCTGGCGACGCCGCTGGGCGCAGGATGGGCTGCTGGGCGATGACGACGGCCAGCTGATGGTGGTGACCGGCAACGACCGGCTCGGTTTCGTGGCATGGCGGAAGGTCGTGACCTCGCGCAGCTCGTACTGCTGGAATATCGGGGCCCAGTTGCTGCCGGACGGCCGCGGACGTGGTGTCGGCACGCAGGCGCAGCGGTTGCTGGTGCGTTATCTGTTCGCGCACACTCCTGTGGTCAGACTCGAGGCGGACACCGAGACGGAGAACATCGCCGAGCAGCGCGCACTGGAGAAATCCGGCTTCGCCCGTGAGGGCGTGCTGCGCAGCGTCGTGTTCCGGGACGGGCAGTGGCGGGACGTCGTGCGTTATAGCGTGCTCCGCGACGAGATCGCCTCGGATAAACCCCGCGGGCAACTGGCCTGAGGCGGCCGCGGGAGTCGATGCCCCCACGGTGACGGCCAGGCCCACAAGTGCGGTGATGGCCAAGTCTCCGACACGAGTTAGCAGCATCGATGTCCCACCGCGGTGTCTTCGCAGGTTGGAATACAACAGTTGTTGTCACGTCCATCGGGTCGTGATGCCGTCGAGAAGCGCCGCCCCGGCGGGTTCGCGGGCCCTGGTCTGACCTCTCAGCATCCCGGCAATGTCTGCCCTGTCCATCTTCGACTGTTTCACTGTCCGCTCAGTCCGACACAGGAGCCCTTGGACGCTCCCGGTCCCGCCCGGCAGTCACGGCCAGGCCTGCGGCCGGGACAGCGCATCGGCTCCTACTGCGGATACAACAAGTCCCCCACCTACAGCGACATCGGCGACCAAGGCCTCCGTGTCCAGGAGATCCGGCTTCGACATCGGTTCCTCCGGAATCGACGGGGATTTCGGCCTCCAGCCGCCGACCCCCATGCCAGCCCTGGAAGGGACGGAACACGTAGGCGTCAGGATCCCGGGCCCCCACCCTGGAAGCTCGGGGTGTCCAGGGCAATGTGTCCCAGCCGCTGCAACGAGCCGCAGCAGAACCGGAACCGCACCACCTGTCCACCGGCAGTCGCGTTGATCCAGCCAGGAACGTGCCCAGGAGACAGAAAAACCGTTAAAGCGGCATGAACGACGAATCTGACGACCTCAACGACCAGGAATGGGACGCCATCCGCAGCCTCCTGCCCCGCCGCATGCCTGGCAGCGCCGACTACCGGGCCATCGTCAACGGCATCCTGTGGCAGCAGACCGGAGGCCGCCGCTGGCACGACCTGCCCACCCGCTACGGACCCTGGCACCGCTGCGCCGAACGCCTGCGCCTGTGGACCACCGACGGCACCTGGCAGCAAGTCCTCACCCTCCTGGCCACCCACCGTCAGCTCGGTGACAGCCGCCCTCTCCCCCGTGACACCGGACACCCCCAGAACGCGGAAAACCGTAGCGCCGACGACTGGAACACCCCCTGGCTTCCCTGAACCCGTACGGCACCGGACCAGGCCGGCAACCCGGGCCCACGAACAGCGAACGGGACTCCGCTCACCTCGAAGAGGTGGCGCACGTCGCGCAGGACCCCATCCGCGTCCCAGCCGCTCCGGTTCATCAGCCGGTAAATCCGGTCCGGACACATCGGCACACAGGCACTTCCCTCGGATGGGCAGGCCGACTGGCCGGCGAATAATGGCGGACCGGCTTGGCTTCCAGGAACCCCTCGGGGGCATTGCAGCACCCGGTCGTCTTGATCAAGTTGGAAACGGGGGCACTGGCGCGCGAGTGTCGGCGCGAAGCCGGCCCGCCGCGTCGTAGCGGCCCAGCACGAGCAGTCCGGGACGGGTCAGGGTGCCGGTGACGGCGCCGGTGATCGCCTCGGTGGTGTCCCGTCTCCGGATCTGGGTCCTTCTCTGCATCAAGTCACACTGCCCAGGCCCCTGAGCAAGCGAGGTGACCAGCCGTTGCCCCTGACGAGGGGAATATGCGCCTATGCACCTGCGGAGGCTCCGCGGTCCCTAGAGTCTGTGATCTTGCCTCTTTTGACCAGAGGCAGGTTCGACCACCCGATGACGAGCGATTGGAAAGCCTTCCGTGGAGCACGAACTTCGAGCGGAATACGTCGACGGCACCGCGCCCCGAGATGCGGATGCCGAGGTCAAGACTTGGCACTTCGTGCGCGAGGACGACATGACAGGCATGTGCGGTCGGGAGCTGTTGCCGGAAGCGGCGACACGATCCGCTGACGACTTCGGAGCCGGCGGGGTGCCGGTCTGTCACAGCTGCGGAGCCCTGTTCCTGCGGGAAGCGTCTTGACCGACGGACAAACACGCAGCGGATGAAATCTGCCTGCCGCATCGCGGAAGCCCCGGCAGTTGCCGGGGCTCCCCAACGCCGAAGCGCGAAGACACCTACCGCTGCGACTCAGTGACGATCACCCGCGGTGTCGCAACGCCAACTGCCCATCTGCTGAACGCCCAGCGCAGCACCTCCCGATCAGGGCGGTCTCGGCCTGTCCGTTCAGTGGCCAGCTGCGCGAACTGCACGAGCAGCGCGAGGAGGCGTTGCGCGCGCCCTGGCCGGGACGGCCGGACCCGAGCACGCACCGGGGCGGACCGGGCACCCCGCATCGCCCCGCGCGCCGCAGCGGCACTGAGTTCGGCGGCGAACCGGCTGATGTTCCGGCGGATCCAGGACCCGACCCTGGCCGGGCGGCCGGACGACGAGATCGAGGCCCTGCCGAAGCCGTAGGCCGATCACGTGTACGGCCTGCTCACAGCGGCAGTCGGCGGCTTCCCGGGCGGCGTCCGCGCCCGGTAGCCCCGTACGACCGAAGCCGGACGCGCGCCCCCGACCGCCGGCCGCCGGCCGCCGGCCGCACGAACCCTACGGAACCAGCACGATCTTGCCCCGGACCCGCCCGGTCTCACTGAGCTCGTGCGCCTTCGCCGCCTCGGTGAGCGGGAGGGTCTCGGAGATGGTGGGCCGGATGCCGTGGCCGTCGATCAGCGCGGCGAAGTCGGTCAGTACGGCAGGGGTCGGCTCGAGGAAGAACTCCACGAATCGCACGTCCAGTTCGGCGGCGCGGGCGGTGACCTCGGTGCGGTCGACGCCGACCCCGACCACGTCCACCAGGATGCCGCCCGGCTTGAGCGTGCCGAGGGAGCGCGGCCCGTAGTCGTGGCTGATGGTGTCCAGTACGGCGTCGATGTCGCGGAGCGCGCCGAAGTCCGCCACCGTGTAGTCGATCAGCTCGTCGACGCCGAGGTCCCGCAGGTACGCGTGCTTGGCGGCGCTCGCCGTGCCGATGACGTACGCACCCCGGGCCTTGGCGATCTGGACGGCGAGGTGGCCGACGCCGCCGGCCGCACCGTGGATCAGCACCCGGTGGCCGGGCCCCACGTCCGCGAGGGTGATCAGGGCCTGGTAGGCGGTGAAGCCCGAGATGGGCAGGGCCGCGGCGCCGACGTGGTCGAGGGTGCGGGGCTTGGGGGCGATCCGGTCCTGGGGTACGACGACGTGGTCGGCGTGGCTGCCGTGCGGCGGCACGGTCCAGCCGTACACCTCCTCGCCCTCCGCGAAGCGGTCCACGCCCTCGCCGAGCCGTTCCACGGTGCCGCTGAACTCGTGGCCGAGGACGTAGGGCGGCGGCCCGAAGAAGTCCACCTTGCCGACCCGGACCTTCCAGTCGGCCGGGTTCATGCCGGTGGCCCGCACCCGGACCAACACCTCGCCCGGGCCGGGCACAGGGAGGGGTGTCTCGGCGAGTTCCAGCACGTCGGAGCCGCCGATGCCCCGCTGGGTGATCACACGCGTCGTCGTCATGAAGATCATCTTTGCATCGGGATGTTTAGTTGAACAGTAAATTTGACGACGGGATGCGGAAGCCCGAGTTCCGCCCCGGCCCCACCACCGCGGTGGACGGCACACCCGCCGGCAGGGTGCCGCCCTGTCCGAGCACCGCCCTGTCCGAGCACCAGCGCGACCTCGTCGGCTACGGCGCTCAGCCGCCGCCACTCCGCCCGGCACAGCGGCGCCTGGGTCACCGTGAGCCTCGTCGTCAACATGAGGAGGGCGGCGAACTGAACGTCCCGGAGGGCCACTCGGCCTCCGAGGGCTACCTCCACGAGATCGTCGGCGCCCCGCCGGTACCGCCCACGGCGAGGGCGCGTCACGAGGTGGTCGGTCAGGGCGGGAAGTCGACGTGCATCCGCAACCGCCATGTGGGTCTGCTGCACCTGGAGCACACCGACCTGTGGCTGGGACCCGCCGCGGGCCCGCGCCTGGTGACCTGCGTCCCGCTGGACGCGGAGACTCGCGAACGCCTCGAACGCCCCGAGTCCCTTTCGCTCGCCCGGTCTGACCGGTCCTCACCGCCCGCGGACGCCGAATGAGGGAGCGGACTCAGCGCCCCGCGAGCCCGGCCTTCGCCTGGACGTGGGCGACGTAGCGGGCGGTGAAGATCATCGGGATGGCGAACCCGGCGACCTGGATGACGGTGGCGGCGGTCGAGTGGGCGTTCCCGGCGTGGGCCACGAAGGCCAGGACCGAGGCGGTCAGCGCGAAGGCGGCGGTCCATACGGCGGTGATGACGACGTTCGTGCGGACGAAGGGCCGCAGGCCCCACACCTCGCGCGGAGTGGTGCGCTTGGCGATGCCCAGGGTGAAGGGCTTGCGGATGGCCAGCGAGACGCCGGCGATGACCGCGAGGGTGGCGGAGGAAAGTGCGGCCGAGTAGTCGTGGACACCGGAGCGGGGATCGGCGAAGGCGATCGCGGCCAGCACGGCGAAGAAGACGGCCGAGCCCAGTTCCATGATCAGCGCGTCGAATCCGGCGCCGGCCCGCACCTGCTGGGCGATGACCGTCACCGCGACCGCCAGGGCGGCCAGTGCCGCCCACTGCCAGCTCCCCGACGGCAGGACGGCGAAGACGATCCACGGCAGGAAGGTGCGCAGGTAGGTCATGATTCCCCGTTTTCGTGATGACGCTTGGTCCGTTCTGCTCTGACATGTCAAAAGTAGAAGGTCGGATGTGACCTGTCAACTGTGGAAGGTAGACTGGGTCCATGAGCCTCAAGCACGCCCTTCTGGGCCTTTTGTCGGAGCGTCCCGCCAGCGGCTACGACCTGCTGAAGCGGTTCGAGACCTCCTTGGCCGACGTCTGGCCGGCCACGCAGAGCCAGATCTACACGGAGCTGACCAAGCTGGCGGGCGTCGGCTGGATCGCGGTGGCGGCCGAGGGGCCCCGCGGTCGCAAGGAGTACACCCTCACCGACGAGGGGCTCGCCGAACTGCGGCACTGGCTGACCGGGACCAAGCCCCAGCGCAACACCCGCAGCGATGTCCTGCTGAGGGTGTTCTTCCTCGGGGTGCTGGAGCCGGCCGAGGCGCAGGCGTACCTGGCGGACCTGATCGAGATGTCGGAACAGGGCGGCGAGGAACTGCGCCGGCTGGCCGACAGCATCGAATGGGGCGATGACGACCTTTCGCTCTACGGCCGGATCGCCCTGGAGTACGGCCTGCGCTTCAACGCCATGCGCCGCGACTGGGCGCGGTGGGCGGCCGACCGGATCGAGGCGACCGCGAAACGCTGAGAGCGGCGGCGCCGCCCGGGCGGGGCGGCGAGACGCCGAAGGGGGCGGCGCCGCCGGCGCCGTACGGGCGTACCCCGGTCGCCGTCGTCAGCCCGCGGCCCAGCTGTTCGTGAGGGTCGCGATCGCTGCCGCCGTCCGGTCGAGTCCCTCGTCGTCCCCGCGGACCGTCCTGTTCAGCTCCAGGTGCAGGAACCGTACGTTCTCCCCGGCAGCGACCTGGCCCTGTTCGTTCTCCGTCCCCGAGAGCCGGCACCGGCCGGAGTACGCCGTACATACCTGGCGGCCGTCGCCCCGCAGGGCCGCGGTCAACCGGGCGGCGTCCGCCACGGCCTTGTCGCCGGCGCCCGTGGAGACCACCGCGTCGCGGCCGGGGAAGGACTCGTTGGCGAAGCCGTGCAACTGGATGCCCGGGAGTTCGCGGCGCATCAGCTCGTCGATCACACCGTGGAAGACGGAGTCCGTGCGGTGGGCCATGTCGGCCGACCCGTCCTTGGCCGCGTTGCGGTGGGCCCCGGCGATCACCATCACCCCGCCGGGCGCCCCGCGCAGCACGCGGGCGCCGAGGAGCTCGGTGCGGGCGTCGGCGATGGGGTGGGGGACCTGTACCGACCAGCGCGGTGGGTGGTCGAGGTCCACGTACACCCGGCCCCAGCCGCGGCTGCCGCGGCCCGATTCCCCCGCCCCGTCCGCGACCTCCGCGTACCGTCGGCCACTGACGCCGTCCGTCAGGGTGTGCAGGGTGAAGCCGACGGTCTCGAGCCGTGCCCGCGCGGCCTGCGGGTCACCGTCGAGCAGGAGGGCGACGCCCCGAGTGAGCGTCGATCGTTCCTCGCTCGTGGGGACGCGGTAACCCCCGCGCTCGCCGAAGCCCGCGGTGAAGAGGGCGATCCGCCGCACGAGGTCGTTGTCGGGGGAGGGCTGTGGCGCCGACGCGGCCTGCCGAGGGGGCGGCGTCGCGTCCGGCCGCACCAGGAAAAGCGTCAAACCGGTACATAGCAGAGCAAACGCTGCGCACAGTGCCGCAATTGTTACTCGCCTGGTCGACTGTGCGCTCATAGTCATATAAAAATAGCGGAGTGGCGTACTCCGTTTACCCGGCGGCACGACAACCCGAGCTTCTCCGGACCGCCCCGTAACCAGACCATGCAATCCCTCGGCCACACCGGCTCCAGGACAGAACGAAGAGGAGCCTCTGTTGGCCGCGTCGCGATCGAGGCGGCGGCGCCGGACCCGCCGTAGGGCGGACATGTCCCTGCTGGGTGGCATCCGCCCGCCCATCGCAGCCCTGTCCGCCTTGTTGCTGACCCTCGCCGCCCTCACCGCGTTCCAACTCGGCCACGTGGGCAAGGGCACAGTACCGCCTGCCGTCCTCACTTCCCAGCAGCATTTCGCCGAGGACGGCGCCATCGCCCTGCGCGCCTCGCTCGACGAGAGCGTCACCGACATCGGCCGGACCGCTTCGCTGTTCAGCGCGGGCGAGCCCGTCTCACCGGACTCGGTGCTCGACAAGCTCGGCAACGTCTACCAGAAGTGGCGCGGCACGGCCGTGATCGAGATCAAGTCGGGACGGCTCGAAGCGCAGCGCGGCGAGAACCTGCCCCTGACCGCCCTCGACCTGACGACCCTCAACGCCCCGAACGGCCTCGCCCCCCGCATGGTGCGGCTCGAAAACGGCGAGACCCGCCTCCTGACCCTGGCCCTGCTCTCCTGGCAGGGTCGCCCGCAACAGCTCCTGGTCGCCTCCAACAGCCTGCGGGTGCCGGGCGTCAGCCTGGGCAAGGGCCGCGCCATCGCCGTCCTCGACGCCTCCGGACAAGTCCTGGACAGCAGCGGCGTCGCCGACGCGGGACGCGAGCGCAAGCAGCTCGACGCGTTCGCGAAGACGACGGCGCAGAAGGCGAAGCAGCACCCGCTCCAGTCCAAGGAGCCGGGCTCCGGCGGCTTCCCCGGCGTCAGCGGCAGTCTGCTGGGAGACGCCGCGTCAGGTCACCGCTCCGTGGCCGGCTACGCCAAGCTCGCCGGACCGGCGCCCGGCGAGGGCACCGATGCCACCGCCCTCGGGCTCACCGTCGTCTCGTTCGTCGGCGTCACCGAACAGGGCTCCGCCGTCGGCGACTCCTTCTTCTGGCTCGCCGCCGCCGGCGCCCTGCTGGTCCTCGGCGCGATCGCCGTGGCCCTGCTCGTCGTCACCGTGCAGCGCCCGCTGCTCCAACTGTTCCTCGAAAGCCGCCGGATCGGCCGCGGTGACCTGAACCGGCCGGTCACCCTCCCCAAGTACGGCGAGGCGGCCCGTATCGGCGCCGCCCTCGACCGACTGCGCCGCCAGGCGCTCGGCGAGCCGGGCGCCTCCGCCGACGGCCCTCGCCCGGGCCGCCGCGGCCGGATCGGAACGCGCGCCCTGATCGCGGTGTGCGCCCTCCTCCTGCTGGCATGGTCCGCGCCGCTCCTGCTGACGCTCAACCGCGCGGGAACCTCCGTCAAGGTGCCCCAGACGATCGTCGACGACCAGCGCGAGCGCACCGACACCCTCGCCGACCGGGTGCGCCGCGCCCTCAACGAAGGCCACGCCGACCTTACCTCCGTGGCCTCCGTCCTCGGCGCCAAGACCACCCCCGCCGAGGTGACGGACCTACTGGAACGCACCCGCACCCAACACGCGCGCTATGCGTCGCTCTACGTGCTGAGGTCCGACGGCACCGTCATGGCCCGGGCCGGCGCCGCGCCCCACCACCTCGGCGGCAAGGGACCCTCCCGCGAACCGGTGACCGTGATCGACAGCGGCCACGAGCCGGTGATCACCGAGTACGCCGAGGCGCCCGCCCTGGGCGGCGCGGCGGTGGTCGGCGAGCTGCGCATCGACTTCATCAACGCACTGCTCAAGCGTCCGGGCCTGGGCGAGGTCCGCGTGGTCGACGGCAAGCACCGCGTGGTCGGCGGGAACAGCGGTTACCTCGCCTTCGCGCGACTGCCGAACGACCGGCTCGACGCGCTGGTGACGAGCGCGAACCAGAAGACGGGCAAGGGTCCCGGCGCCCGCGCCGGCGTCATCCGCGACGGAGGGACCTCCATCGCCGCCGCCGCACCGCTGACGGGCGGGGGCGTGGCCCAGCCGCTCGGATGGACGGTCGTCAGCCTGCAACAGGCCAAGGGCCTGGAGATCGCCCCCTACACCGCGCAGAACCGCACCGTGCTGGCCGGACTGCTCGGCCTCACCGGCGCGGCGGCCTGCCTCGGCTGGCTGCACATCATCGTGGTGCGACCGCTGCGCTCCCTCGCCGAGCGGGCGGAGGCCCTCGCCGACGGCGACCGCCGCACCGTCCTCTACCCCACACACCACGACGAGGTCGGAGCCGTCACCCGCAGCCTCGAAGTCATCCGTCAGCAGCTGCAGGAGCAGCGCAAGCGGGACGCCGGCGGCGGCGCCGGCCGGACCGGCGCCGCCCCGGCCGGAAGGAACTGATCCGCCGTGCTCTTCCTCTACTGCGTGCTGCTCGTCAGCTGCCTGGTCATGCTGGTCGCGGGCATCATCGAGCAGCGGCGGCACTACGCCAACCTCGACCGGATACCCCACCGGGTCCTCGTCAACGGCATCCGCGGCAAGAGTTCCATCACCCGGCTCTGCGCCGGGGCGCTGCGCGGCGGCGGGCTGCGCACGGTCGCCAAGACCACCGGCACCGCGGCCCGCTTCATCCACCCGGACGCCACCGAGGAGCCCGTCTACCGCAAGTTCGGCATCGCCAACGTCGTCGAACAGATCGGCATCGTCCGGCGCGCCGCCGCCTACCGGCCGGACGCGCTGGTCATGGAATGCATGGCGGTCATGCCGGCACTCCAGGAGATCAACCAGTCCAAGCTGATCCAGTCGACCATCGGCGTGCTGTGCAACGTCCGCGAGGACCACGTCGCCGAGATGGGCCCCACGCTCGACGACATCGGGCGCTCCCTGTCGCGGTCGATGCCGCACGGCGGGATCTGCGTCACCGCGGAGAAGGAGCGCTTCCACGTCCTCCAGGAGGAGGCGGACGCGCGTGACTGCAAGCTCGTCTACGCCGACCCCGACACCGTCAGCGACGAGGAGTTGCGCGGGTTCAGCTGGTTCACCTTCAAGGAGAACGTCGCCATCGCGCTGACCGTCGCCGAACTGCTCGGCGTCGACCGGGAGACCGCCCTCCAGGGGATGTACGACGCCCCGCCGGACCCGGGCGTGCTGTCCGTGGAACGGTACGTCGCGCCCGGCGGCAAGCGGGTGCGCTTCGCCAACGTCTTCGCCGCGAACGACCCCGAGTCCACGCTGATGAACATCAACCAGCTCCTCGACCTCGGGGCCGTCGACCGCCCGTTGAACGTGGTGATCAACTGCCGGCCGGACCGGGTCGAGCGCAACGGTCAGATGGGGCAGATCGTGCCCGACCTGATGCCCGAGAAGGTCTTCGTGATCGGGCACCCCGCCAAGAGCGCCATCGACGCGATCCCCGCCGAGTGGCGTTCGCGCGCCGTCGACCTCGGGGGCGACCAGCGCGACGGCGAGGAGTTCATGCACGAGCTGCTCGGCCACCTGGGCGAGCAGTCCTCGCTGGTCGCCATCGGCAACATCCACGGTCAGGGGGAGATCCTCCTGGAGCACCTCGCGGAACTCCCCGGCTTCGAGGACGAGCCCGCCCCCGAGCCGGTCCGACAGGCCCGAGCGCAACAGCCCCAGTACGCCCCGCACCTGGACCCGTACGCGGACCTCACCGCCGCTCAGGAGGCGCGGTACGCGCAACCGCCCGTGCCGAGGCAGTACGTCCGGCAGCAGCCCGACGGGGGCGCGGCGCAGTACCCGCAGCCGGCCCACCACCAGCCGCAGTACCCGCAGGCCGAGTACCACCAGACGCCGTACCCCGGGCCCGCCCGGCAGCAGCCGCCGCTCGAACAGCCGTGGCCCGGTCACCCGCAGCCGCACGACCCGCAGCCGTACCCACCACATTCACACGACCCGCAGTCGCAAGACCCGCAGTGGTACGACCCGCAGCAGCACTATCCAGGAGAGCCCCGTTGATCCCCGCAGTCCTCACCCCCGAGATCGCCGCGATCGGCATCGCACTGGGCCTGCTCTTCTCCCTGCTGTGCTACCTGACCACGAACCTCTCCCCCGGCGGCATGATCACCCCGGGATGGCTCGCCCTCACCCTCATCGAGGACCTGCAGCGGGCGGCCCTCGTCGTGGGCATCACCGTACTGACGTACGTGCTGACTCTCGTCACGCAGAAGTTCGTGATCCTCTACGGCAAGCGGCTGTTCGCCGCCGTCGTCCTCATCGGCGTGCTCCTGCAGGCCACGGTGGTCATCGTGCTGCAGATGAAGTTCCCCCTGCTGTACGCCAACCAGACCCTCGGTTTCATCGTCCCGGGACTCATCGCCTACCAGCTGGTCCGCCAGCCCAAGGGCGCCACGCTCCTCGCGACCGGGTCCGCGACCCTCATGACGTACGTGGTCCTGACGTCGGGCATCCTGCTGGGCTTCCTGCCGCACGCCTGACCGACGCCGCGCCCGACCACCCGCAACGCCGTCCGCCGTACCGCCCGGAGCAACGATGACCGTCAAACCCGCCCGTCGCGCCCGTCCCGTCCTGCACGCCTTCGTGGTGACGAGCCTGCTGGCCGCCAGCGCCTACCTCACCTACGAGTTGCGCAAGGAGGAGCAGGCCCAGGCGCCCGCCGCCGTGCGCGTGACCGACCAGGCGGCGAAGGGCGGCGCCAAGGGCGGACAGGACGGCACCCAGAAGTGGGAGCGGCTGCAGAACCCGCAGCGCTCGGTGCTGCGCAGCGGCGACGGTGCGGTCCTCGCGACGTTCACGGACGGAGCCCGGACCGCGACGCTGACCGGCAAGAGCCGCACCTTCACCGAGCCGGCCACCACACAGACCCGGGTCGTCACCGACACCTGGGTCCGCCTCCTGCCCGAACCCTGGCGGGCCGGCGCGGAACGCGAACAGTGGTTCCAGGACTGGTTCAAGAAGTACTACGGCAGCGAGGAGGACGACATCTTCGCGATCGCCTTCCAGTACGGCGACAAAGCCCCGGTGAAGAAGGACGCGGCGGGCGTCCAGTACGCGGGCGACGCGGCGTTCGGGCCGATCAACCCGAGCGGCTCCGAGGGAAACGACCTGCGCCTGGAGCAGTCCGACTTCTACGACTACCTCGGCATCCCGTACACCTTCCGCGACGGCACGACGGAGCAGCCCGAGAAGGCCAAGTTCCGGGACATGGACTGTTCCGGCTTCATGCGCACCGTCTTCGGCTACCGCAGCCGCTTCCCGCTGATGGCCACCGACTCGGGCGGCACCGGGCTGCCCCGTAGCGCCAACGGCATGGCCCGCTCGAAGATCGGCGTGGACGTGCTTCCGCTCAAGGGCGTCGCCGCGAAGGACCGGCCCGCCTCCATCGACGTCCTCCAGCCGGGCGACCTGGTGTTCTTCAAACTCGACGCGCGCACCGGCGAGCGGCTGGACCACACCGGCATGTACCTGGGCAACGACACCGACGGCCACAAGATCTTCATATCGAGCCGCGAGGAGGCCAACGGCCCCACCATCGGCGACAAGGGCGGCGCGTCGCGCCTCGACGGCAACGGCTACTACGCCGCCACCCTGCGCAGCGCCAAGCGCCTCTGACCCGGGCAACCGGGGAGGGGTCGGCCGACGGTCCTCCCCCGCGGGGGTGATGGTCGTGCGGAGGAACGCCGGGTGCGGCGGAGCTGGTGCTTCGCGGGCTCCTCGGCGCCGACGGGCGTGCCGGCGCTGGTTAACGTGACGACGCTGGTGGGCGGGGTGGTCCTGCTCCTCGGCGGCTGCGCCGCCTACTTCGTGCTGGTCGCAGGCACCGGGGTGCTGCTGCTGTCCCTGAGAATGCTGCTGGCCGTGGCCGCCGCCTGTCAGGCTGGCGGTGCCGGCCTGCGAACGGAACCGTTCAATCACCTGCGCCTCCCCCAGCACCGCCAATGGCAGCTTTCCCGGCGGCGCCGGCCGGCCCACCGACGCCCCGGACTCCCTGCGCGTCTGATCCCAGCCTTCCGGCACCGGCTGCCCCTGAAACAGGGTCCATTCCGAAGCTCTTCACGGCTGTCAGCGGCATCCTTCCGGCCAGATCTACCGGAGTGAACTTGACCCCTAGCGCTACGCCTCACCCGAACAGGGCAGCGAGATCAGGCGCCCCTCCGTCCTCCGTGCCAGGCTCGACGAGTCCCTCCCCCCACACGAGCGGAGCACCCTCATGGGCATCAAAGACGAGATGCAGGCGAAGGCTCAGCAGGCCAAGAAGAAGCTGCAAGGCGAGCAGGACGAAGCGAAGCAGAAGGGCCAGTCGGAGCAGGAGCGCCTGAGGCAGCGCACCGACCAGGCCCGGCAGCAGGGCCAGCGGAGTTTTGACGACGTTCAGGACGAAATGGACGACCGCACCTGACACCTCAACCGACAGGTCCGGGCCCACGCCCCCAGAGGCCGTGGGCCCGGACCTGTACAGGCGAGACGGGCGCCCAGTGCGGCCTGCGGCGGGGAATGCGGACGTGGCGGAGCTGTGCCGCGCGGCGCGGGGCGTGACAGTCGCGCCGTCACCGCGCTCTACCCCTGTCCTGCCGGTCACCGAACGTTGACCGATGTCAGGAGCTCTGAGTGGTCACGGTCGCGGCAGAACCGGCCCGGCTGCCAACCCGGAGCGGATCAGCAGCTGATCGGCACTTCCTGACCGAAGGCGTTGTCGGAGCCACTCGGCGGCTGGTATCACCCTTCGGCCGCGCCTTCGCCGCCTCGCACTCACCTGCCTCGCTCCCACCCATCGGGCAGACCATCAGCCTCAGCCCGAACGCCTTCGGCGCCACGCCGGCCGTGAACCTCCCACCACCGCTGCCCACACTGGACTTCATCGGCTCCATGCGCGTGAAGGTTCTGACCGGCGGTGCGGACTTCGTACGACCGCAGACACCCCATCTCACGAGGGAGGCGGCCCACCCGTGGTTCGGGAAGGTCACCCTGCGCCAGCCGCACATTGATGTCGGACCTTTCAGCATCCTCAGGATCGGCCCCGGTGGGATCATCGCGAGCTGGAACCAATCGATGGAGGCCACCTTCGAAGGGTCAGGGGACACCAAGAGCCCGTTCGCCTACGAGACCCTGGACCCGGCGAAGTGGGTCGCGCACCTCTCCCTATTGAAAGTGCCTGGTGAGGATGACGGAGAGCCCATTTGTGATCAAGAATGATTGGATGGTCATGCTTGAGACTCCCCGTTTGATCCTGCGTCGCTGGCGCGAGGAAGACGTTGCGCCCATGGCTGCCGTCAATGCCGACCCCGAGGTCATGCGGTGGATACGTGACGGCGGCGTCCTTGACGAACAGCAGACTCGCGGCCGGGTCCAGGCGTGGGAGAGCGAGTGGGAGTCGCAGGGCTTCGGCCTGTTCGCCGTGGAGATCCGGTCCACTGGCGAGCTGGCCGGGTTCACCGGCCTTTCGGTGCCCCATTACTTGCCGGAGGTACTGCCGGCGGTTGAGGTCGGCTGGCGGCTGGGACGTTCCCACTGGGGGCAGGGCTTGGCCACCGAGGCCGCTGCGGCCGCTGTACGGTTCGGGTTCGAAGAGCGAGAGCTGGAGCGGATCGTCAGCATCGCTCAAGTGGGCAACGACGCCTCCGAACGGATCATGACCAAACTGGGGATGCATCCGGTCCGTGAGACCGTTAATCCCGCCGGTGGTCGGCGAGTACGGGTGTTCGAGTTGTCGTGGGACCAGTACGTCACAACCACTCGTTGATGGCCGCTACGAGGACGGTCGCCTCGTAGCGGACCGCGAGTTTGTCGAAGCGGGTGGCCACAGCTCGGTGCCTTTTGAGTCGGTTGATTCCACACTCGACCGCATGCCGAGCCTCGTAGTCCTCGTAGTCCTCGTAGTCCTCGTAGTCCTCGTAGTCGAATCTGGGCGGCCGGCCACCGAGAGCGCCCAGCTTCTTGCGGTTACGTGCCTGGTCGGCCTTGTCTGGGATGGTGCAACGGAAGCCGCGTCGGCGCAGGTAGGCGCGGTTCCTGCGGGAGGCGTACGCCTTGTCAGCCCTCACGCGATTGGGGAGGACAGGTGGCCGGCCGGGTCCGATGCGGGGCACGCGGACCTTCTCCAGCACACGTTCGACTGCGGCGAGTCACCGCGCTGCCCAGCCGTGATCACGATCGACATGGGCCTCCGGCCTGTTCGACGGCCACGTGCAACTAAGTTGTGCACCCGCCGCGGGAGCGTCCCAGCCCATGATCTCCGGGCTCGGTGAAGACACCTCCCGGTGGTTCCTCTACAGGTCACCCCACTTGCGGGCAGCGGCCGCATGCTGGTGAGCGCGGCACACCGTGGAGTCGACGCTCAGGTCCCAAGTGATCGCACCCTTCGCGTCGGCCAGGGACCGGAGCCGGGTAAGGACCCGGTGCCAGCTGCCATCCCGCTGCCATCGGCGGAAGAGGTCGTAGATCCGGCCCCACGGCCCGTACTCGACTGGCACGTCCCGCCACGGCACGCCGGTACGGACCCGAAACCTTATGCCGCCGATCAGCTGCCGCCGGGGCCAGACGGGCGGCCGCCCCGCCTTCATCCCCTTCGGCGACAACGGCGCCAACGGCGCCAACAGCGCCAACTGTTCATCCGTGAGATCTCCCCGACGCATGAACCGTGATCATCCACAACCCAAGATCCACTTTCGATACACGGCCGAGGGGCCTGTCTCTTTGGTCGGCACTGAGGCGATCCGAACTACGGGCGAGACGGGGTCAATTGGTAGCGATGGCGAACCCTCCGGTGCGCTCGGCCAGGCCGCGAAGTGCTGAGGCGGAGATCCAGCGTTCGACAGTGTCCACCTGCACGACGGGGGTGTAGCGTCGCGATCATGAAACCGTTAAGCGGCAGCACCACTGACCAGGCGCCGGCTGATCCCGCCGCCACAGACGACATGTTGGCCAGCCAGCCCATCGGCTATTGGGCCGGCCTCGTCAACGAGGCTGTGACGCGGCGTTTGCGTGATGCCATGGCCAGGATCGATGTAACCCAGCCGCAGTACTGGGTACTCAACCGAGTAGTCGGCGGCCCCACGGCACCCAGCCGTGAAGAGGTGGTCGCCCAGCTGACCCCCCTTGCGGGCGGGCAGCACGAGATCCCTCGGGTCATCGACCAGCTGCTGCACCGTGGTTGGCTGAGCATCGACGCCGGACAGGACCTGCACCTCACCGATTCCGGTGAGGCTGCCAGGGTTCGGCTGCGTGAGCTGGCCACGGAGCTGCGTGCCGAGGTCCATAAGGGCATCAGTGACGAGGAGTACGTGTCCGCGCTCAAGGTGCTGCGCACGATGATTGCCAACGTCGAGGGAGATGGGAGCTCCTAGCTACTTCGTTGCCGTTGGTCAGCTGCGGTCCGGATGAGGATGGCGGCGAGGTGGAGTGCGGCCTGGAAGGCAATGGCAAGCTTGTCAGTTCGCATGGCCAGGCCGCGTCGCTGCTTGAAGCGGTTGATGCACCGCTCGACGGTGTTCCGCTGCTTGTAGGTCTCCGCGTCGAAGGCCGGCGGTCGGCCACCGCGCTGCCCGCGCCGCACGCGGTGACCGATCTGGTCAGCATGCTGCGGGATGACTGCCCGGATGCCGCGAAGGCGGAGATACCCGCGGATCGCGCGGGAGTAGCAGGCCCGGTCCGCGAGGACTGCCGTGGGTCGCGTTCTGGGCCTTCCGCGACAGACCGAGGGACCCGGATTCGGGCCAATGGCGGCTTCGAAGGCGGGTGCATCCCCGGCCTGGCCTGCTGTCACGAAGAGGGCGAGGGGCCGGGCTCGGTCGCCGCTGGCCAGGTGGACTTTCGTGCTCAGGCCGCCACGGGAGCGTCCGAGCGCGTCGTCTGCGGACTCGGCCCGGCCGGCCGCCCCTTTTTCCCCGCACCTCCTGCGTGCTGGTGAGCCAGGCACACAGTGGAGTCCACCGATACGGTCCAGCCGGTGTCGTCGCCGGCATCCGCCGCAGAGAGGACCGCTCTGAAGATCCGTTGCCACGTGCCGTCGACTGCCCACCGGAGCAGGCCTTTGTGGGCTGTCTGGAACGAACCCAGTTCTTCAGGGGAGGTCGCAAGAGGCAAACAGGTGCGGTACTTCCATGCGATGACCTCAAGAGTGCGGCGGTGGTCGGCCCACCGGCGTCCACGGGCCGGATCTGCCGGCATTAACGGCTCGGTCCGAGCCCACATCACACCGGTGATTGCTAACCGGACAGACACATCCGACTAACTGACGAATGGATCAAAGAGAGACGGCCTAAGCGTGGAGTCCTCGGGCTGGGCAGAACCAGCCTGAGATGTTTCCGAAGAATGCGCAGCCCCACCACACCAGGACAGCCGGACCGATGTAGTAAGACGGCCACAGCAACCAGGCCACACCGTAGCCGGAGCCCACGGTGACGAGCAGCGGTACGCCCACGTACCAGCCGAGGCGCGCGCGGCGCAGAAGCCGTACCGTGCCCCAGCCGGCGAAGAACGCGGAGAGCGCGAACAAGGTCAACACGACGAGGCCCATCAGCGATTCCATGCCCGCGACGCTACTCGCCGGTAGAGACGACGTAGGCGGGAGGGTTCCCACACCGGAAGGCCCCTATAGTGGCCAGTCCGACAACGGGGGGGCCATGGGTGGAGTGTGGGAGCGGCGGCCGGCTGCGCGGAAGCTGGTACTCGCGGGGTTCTGGCTGACGCTGCTCGCCCTGACAGGCTGGTTCATGAGCGACATGGTCTCTGCTCACTGGCCGCAACGGCCCGTGTGGGACCTCGGCAGCGCGGCCCCCTGGGTCGCCTTCTGCGCACGAGGGATCGGCATAGGGTCCTCGATGGCAGCCAGCAGCTGTATGTTCATCGCCGCCGTCACGTTGGCCTGGGATCTCCTGTGCCAGACCAGGCGCGCGGTACGCAGAGCCGCTCAGCAGCGATGACCGCTTCAAACCCGGCTCGTCCACACGGGTCCGGCCAGATGCGGTCCTGGCGGACCGCGCGTATTCATCCAGCGCGGTCCGGATGCATCTCCGCCGACGCGGGATCCGGGCTGTCGTACCCCGGCAATCCGGCCAGGTCGTTCACCGGCCGGGCGAGGCCGCGCCGGAGGCTGCCGACCGGCCTTTAACGCCGAGGCGTACAAACAGTGCAACACGGTCGAACGATGCATTAATAAGTCCAAACAGTGGCGCGGTTCTGGCCATGCGAACGAACAAGCTCAGTCCACCGCGGCTCGCTCGTCACGGAAACCCTTTGCTGGCGCAAGAACTTCCACCCGGCGCAGAAAGTGAAACCCGTCGTCCCGCACGGCCTCGAAGGAATTGAATTCCCGAACGAAATCACTGCAGCCATGGTCTACGACCGCCTACCGGTGATGGACCACTTCAAGAGGGTGACGACGAAACACTCATGGGAATCATGGGCGAGGCAATGACATCGTTCTCGACCGGCGACGCCACCTCTACTTCTCCGTGAAGCGGCGGTAGCGCGGCGATGATCACTGCTGATCCCTAGATGCTCGATCCAAGGGGCCGCCTGATGTGGCGAGGCGGGTCCATGTGCCTCGGGCATCGGCCGGTTACCCCGTGATGGGCCAGCCGATGACCTGGTCAAGCTGAAGGTCGCGGAGCACGGCGTTGTCCAGTTTGATGCCGGTCGCATTGGTCAGCCCCTGAGGCGGGTTGCCGGTGAGGACCTGACCCAATCGCGCGCCGGTCAGGTCGGCCGCCCGGAGATCAGCGCCGGTCAGATCACACCCCGCCCAGGAGACTCCTCGCAGGGAGGCGCCGCTCAGGTTAATCCGGCGAAGATCGCACAGCTTGAAGCGGCAGCCGTCCAGGGTGGCTTGCCGCAGATCAGCCCCGCGAAACGAGCACCGCGTGAACCACAACTGCTGCAAGTTCACCGATACGAGATCATCGCCGTCGAAGGACTCCCGATGGAGAGCCGCATACCGACGGCGGGATGCGAGGTCTTGCTTTGCCGTCACCGCTCTGGCCATGGCGGACATCGTGCCAGCCCTGGGAGACCGCCGTCGTCTGGTGCGCGCCGGCGGCGCCGGCCGGCCCAGAAGGCTGTACGGGAGCAGAACGCACGGCGCTCCAGTCCTCAGCTGTCCCCACTCCCCCGGTCGGGCGTAGGCCATGGCGTGGCGGACCACCCCGCCCGCCGGCCCTGACGCGGGGGCGCGCCCCGCAGACCGGCAGGCCGGGCCGGCGTCGCCCCCAGCCCGCCCGACACCGACCGGAACCGCTCGATCACCCGCACCTGGCCGAGCACCACCAACGGCGCCGTCCCCGGCGCGCTCAGCCGGCCCGCCGACTCCCCGGACTCCCCCTCCGTCAGGGCGACCAGCTCGTCGGCGTCCGCCTCGTTGGACCAACCGGACAACCGGTCCTCCAGCGAGTCGCTGTCGCCTTGCCTCGGGTGGTGACGGGTCAGCGGCGATTCTCTTTCGCGGCCGTGCATGCCTTCTGCGCAACGGCCTCGGAGAAGCCGTTGCCCTGCATCTCTTGCACGCACTCCTCCTGAGTGAAGCTCCCCTCTCCTGTGGCACCACAGATGATCAAGCCCTCACTCGCATCGCCGCTCTCACCGCTTGCCTCCAGCACCCGCAGGCAAGCAAGCTCATTGGCGTGGGCGGCAGGGGCGGTCAGAGCAACGCCACCCATGGCCAGAGCGACTGACGCGACAGCAGACAGAACACGAACACGGATGATCACGACTTGCTCCTTCGACCATCAGACAACGTTTGTCGACGTCGATCCTTCCCGGGCGCAGCGCACCAGCCAGTCGGCAGACCCCCTGATTCACCAAGACGGCCGGTAGGCGCTTCGCGCCCCGCCCGCTCCCGCCTCCGGCAATGCCAGCGCTTGTCGTTGATGCCGATCCCGAATCTTCCTCAGAGCTACTCTTCGCCCGTTCACGGAGTGAACCAACTGGGTAACGCGGGGAGCGAGAGAGGCCGGCGGCGTGGTTGCTCTTCGACGGGTGTCAGAGCCGTGGGGGATGATCGGGCCATGCTGCGAGCGAGAGACGAGCACGGTCATCAGGTGAGGAATCCGGGGCCCACGGCCTTGAGCCGGATGGTGGCGAACCTCAGGCGGGGCAACGCCTTCATGATGGTCGAGCGACTCGATGCTGAGGTGTCCGGCGATTGGTATGTGCAGGTGTGCCTGAGGGATGACAACACCTATCAGCTGGAGTTCCGTGAGGGGACGGCGGCAGAGCACTACCAGACGCGGACGATCTCCCAGGAAAAGGTGATCGTTGCCCTGAACGGCTGGGCCAAGGGGCGCCCGGACTGGAAGGACACCTTCATGTGGAACAACATCGGGGCCTCGCTCGAGAACGCTGACTGACCCTGTCCTCGCCTGCGGGCGCCAAGGCCAGTGACGTGTGGTCGCTCAGCTGCGACACATGGGGATGACGTCGGGACTTGCTGCGGGGATGGCGGGCCGCGCGGCCTCGGGGGTGGCGAGAAGCGCCACGATGGTGACGGTTTTGTCGCAGTGCAGGCAGTCGCGGGGAGCTGCGCACGGCGACGACCGGCGGTACCGGCCAACGGCCCAGCACCCGGAGCCAGCGCAGGCTGCCCTGGCTTGCCCGAGCTCACCGGCATTCGTCTGCGGATCGACGGTTCCACGGTGATGCGGAGGGGGCTGTGTGACGTGCGGCAGGCGTGCGGGGAGGCCGGCGCGCGCTCCGGCCTACGGGGAGCCGTCCCGTGGACGGGCTGCGGGCGGGAACGCCTGCCCCTCAACGACAGCCGGCAGGCGGTTGGTCAAGGACCAGCGCAACCTTTTCGACCTCGGCGGCGACCTCCGCCAGGGACCCGAACGGCACCTTCCGCCCGGACATGGACAAGCGCCTCGACCTGGGGCCGGCCGCCGCCGTGCCCCGCCCCCGCACCCCGGCGGACACTGTTGCGAAGGCAGCCGCAGCCGCGCGAGGGCGCTGAGCCCCTGCCCGAAGTGCTCCGCTATGGGGCGTCCCAGCCGTGCTCGAGGAGAGTGAACGCGGTGTCCACGGCGTACTCGGCGTTGTCGGTGCGATGGGCGAACGCCGAGGTTTCCAGGGCGAAGTGGGCGAGGGCGGCGCACCGGAAGTCGTTGGGGCTGCTGCCGGCGGCCTCGGCGATGGCGCGGGCGAGTGCGTCTTGGTGGCGCATCCACATGCGGTGCGCGTACTGACTCAGGGCGGGCGTGTCGGCCACGAGGCGGACGAAGGCGGCGAACCGTGTGTCGGGGTCGCCGGTACCGATGCGGACCTGCTTGATGTGCGCGCACAGCGCCTGGGGGATGCTGCGCCCTTCCGGCCGGTCGCGGACGGCGGCGACGAGGGCGGCCTCCTGCTCGGTGTCCTCGTCGAAGACCAGGGCTTCTTTGGTGGGGAAGTACTTGAGCAGCGTGGTGGTCGACACGTCCACGGCGTCCGCGATGTCGCGGATGGTGACGTCGTCGTAGCCGTGCTCGAGAAACAGGGTCAGGGCGGTGTCGGCCAGCGCCTGGCGGGTTGCGGCCTTCTTCCGTTCACGGCGTCCAACGGGTGCACTCATACCCGCATCATACAGAACCAGATACAACCAAGAAAGTTATGTCGTTGCACTTTTTGCATGAGTGTGTTTTTTTTAGTTCTGCAGACCGACGAGGCAACGCCCGGCCCTGACCCAAGGAGAACGACCATGAACGCTCCCGCCCCCCGCATCGCCATCATCGGAGCCGGCCCCGGCGGACTGACCTGCGCCCGCATCCTCCAGCAGCACGGCATCCCGGCCACCGTCCACGAACTCGACGCCTCCCGCACCGCACGCAACCAGGGCGGCACCCTCGACATGCACTCCGACACCGGCCAGCACGCCCTGCACAGGGCCGGACTGTGGGACGCCTTCACCGCGCTCTCGCGCCCAGAAGGCGAGCAGATGCGTCTGGTCAGCCGCAACGGTCAGACCGTCTTCGACGCCGCACCGCCCCAGGACGGCCAAGGCAATCCCGAGATCGACCGCGGACAGCTCCGCGACCTCCTCCTGGACTCCCTCACCCCCGGCACCGTGCGCTGGGGCCGCAAGCTCACCCATGCCGAGCCGCTCAGCGACGGCACCCACCGCCTGCACTTCGCCGACGGCTCCACCGTCGACACCGATCTCGTCGTGGGCGCAGACGGCGCCTGGTCCAGAACCCGCCGCCTGCTGTCCGACGCGACGCCCCACTACACCGGCGTCACCTTCGTCGAGACCGGCTTCGACGACGCCGACCGCCGCCACCCGGAGCTCGCCGCCCTCACCGGCAACGGCACCATGATGGCCCTCGACAACAACCAGGGCTTCGTCGCCCAGCGCAACAGCAGCGGCCACATCCGTACCTACGTCGGCCTGCGTACCGACGAGGACTGGCACCAGCGGCGCGGCCTCGACCTGGACGACGGCCATGCCGTCCGCGAAGCGTTGCTAAAGGAATTCGCCGGCTGGAGCGACGATCTGCTCGGCTTCATCACCGACACCGACACCGGCTACATCAACCGGCCCCTGTACGCCCTGCCCGTCCCGCACACCTGGACCCCCACCCCGGGCATAACCCTCGTCGGCGACGCCGCCCATCTGATGTCCCCGTTCTCCGGCATGGGCGCCAACCTCGCCATGCGCGACGGCGCCGACCTCGCCTCTGCCCTCATCGAGCACCCCACCATCGACGACGCGATCACCGCCTACGAGGACATCCTCCTGCCCCGGTCCATCGAAGCCGCCCAAGGAGCGGCCGAAGGCATCGACAGCGCCTTCGCCCCCGACAGCGCCAACCAGACCCTCGCCCACATGACCCAGAGCCGCTGACCAACACCGCCCAGAGCCGGAGCACCACCACGCGACGCCCCCTCTACCCGACCGAGGGTGTTTCATTGGTGGTCGCTCGTTCGACCATCTGGCAGTCCCTCGACGCACCACTCGACTCACTCGGCGTGGCCCGGGTCACCCGAGTCTTCTCGGAGAAGATCTCCACCCGCGCCACGAAGCGCCCCGGACTGGAGGCCGCCGTGAAGCGCGCCGACGAGATCCGCTCTTCCGGCGTCGCCGTCACCCTACGGACGCCGTCCTGGACCAAGATCCACCTATGGGTGCGACCTCTCCTCCTCCCCTGGTGCAGCACCTCGGACTGGAGCCGCACGCCGAGGGCGGCTGGTTCCGGCGGACCTGGCAGACCTGGCAGACCTGGCAGACCTGACCGTAAGCCAACCCGGGCAAGCGCGGCGGGCCACGCCCCTACGCGCCCGGCATCTCCTACCTCCTCCACCCCGGCATGTCCGTCGCCGACAGCGGGAGGTTGCGGCGGTCCCCTGCGCTGCCGCAGCCTCCCGCCTGTCAAGCGAACGTGGGTGTGGTCGTCAACGACGACTGCCATGCCCTCTGGAACATGAAGAATCCGCGCTGAACACCGCGCCCAGGAACCAACGAGTGCCGCGTCAGGAGTCTGCAGCCTCCTGACGAAGCTCGCACATCAGCTCAGGCGGGTGTCGGCGTAGGCGACCATCGCGTCGCGCTGGTAGGCGGCCAGGCCCTCGGCGATCTTGTCGAAGTTCTGGCGGAACTGCGGGTCGTCGACGTACGTCTGAGCCAGTCCCTTGTAAGCCGTCGCGTTCGGAGTCCAGAACCGGCACACGCCCTGGTAGTGGGCGTCGATCT
This sequence comes from Streptomyces sp. NBC_00667, assembly GCF_036226825.1. Taxonomy (NCBI): domain Bacteria; kingdom Bacillati; phylum Actinomycetota; class Actinomycetes; order Kitasatosporales; family Streptomycetaceae; genus Streptomyces; species Streptomyces sp. NBC_00667. The sequence goes on along the minus strand of NZ_CP109022.1, from coordinate 6,852,161 downwards.
CCGCCTGCACCGCGGGATCGGCCACCGGTGTTCCGGCCGCCATGAACTCCGCGATGCGGACCATCTGCGCCGTCACCTCACGCTGCCACTGCTCCATGTCCTCGGCGGTCAGCGTCTCGATGACCTGCCGGGACTGCTCCCACGCCTGCGGCCACCGCTCGCGCGCCTCGTCCGACTGGCGTGTGCCGTCGAAGCCTTCGAACAGGTTCTCCGGCCTGTTGATCTTCGTCATGCCGCTTTTGCTCCTTGTTTCCTCAAGCTCGGCGATGGTGCGGCCGACGGTGCGGACCAGTGTGTCCAAGCGGTCCCGTTCGACGATGAGCCGCAGGTGGTGCGCCCGCAGCGCCTCCACCCGGTCGACCTGCTCGGCCAGCACCGCCCCGATCTCCACCAGCCCCAGGCCCAGCTCCCGCATCACGAGGATCTGCTGCAACCGCAGCAACTCGCCTTCCTCGTAGTAGCGGTAGCCGTTGCTCCCCACCCATGCCGGAGGCAACAGGCCCACCTCGTCGTAATGGCGCAGCGTCCGCGACGTCACACCCGACATCCGGGCCACTTCCGCGATCGACCAGGCCATCACCGACTCCCATCCCGACCGGACCCTCCGGCCACACATGACCGTAGAAGTTGACGCAACGGCAAAGTCAACCTGCCCAACCGAGCAGGGGACATTGCCTCGACTTCTCCCACCGCAGGACGAAAGCTGCCTCGTCCAGGCACTTCACACTGTTCGCGGTGGAACGGCTCGAGAGGTGGCAGCGGGCCACGAGTCGTGGGCGTATGCGTTGGGGAGCCGTTCGTTCTCCTCGTTCAGCTTCCGGTTGGCGTCCCGCAGCCGGGTCACCACCAGGTCACACGAGGCGGCGGTGCGAGCCCGTTGTCACTGGGCGACGGTGAACGCCCCTTCGGTGAGGACGGGAACTGCGGTGCAGGCGTCCAGTTCGGTGGCGACAACGACGTCCTCGGCAAATCCCCCGCCGATGAGCTCCCGCCCGGATGAACTGGCGGCCACTGCGGCACTGATGTCCAGTGTCGCCCGGAAGCCGGCCGCTGCCAGCGCGGCTTCCGGTGAGAGCATGCCGCTGAGCTGTTCATCCAGTGTCGCGATGATGGCGCCCGCGCCGAGCAGGTCCTCCATGGCGGGCCGCAGAGTCCCGTCGGGCCACCGCTCGCCAGAGGCGATCACCGCGACGGGTCGGTCGGCGGTCCCGTAGCCCTGGCGGACGAGCCAGTGGCCCACAGCCGTCGCGTTGCGAAGAGCCCCGGCGACCACACGTGCCTCGCCGGCCGAGGCAGCGATGGCGGAGCCGTTGGGTGAGGGAAGGACCAAGCGGGGGGTGAAGGGGGCACGTCGTAGTGCCGCAGGAGACAGCGACCAGGGTGATGACGTGGTGGCCATCCGGCGTCCGACTGCCAGGGCCGCGTCTTTTTGGTCGGCGAACGCGGAAGCAGTCGCATCACGCCAGCGATAGGGGAATACGCGTGTCCCGGACTCCGCCGCTACCGTCACAGAGGTGGTGAATGACAGCACATCGACGACTACGATGCAGGCGGCATCTGCTGCCAGCCGGTCCGCGCCTGTGGGACCCCACTCAAATCGAACCCCATAGCCTGTCTGCAGATCCCAGTCGTCCATGACCGACGATCATGCCAGAGGCCCGGGTGCCGGGCTTCGGCATCACCTGCCTGCTTGATGCGGCAGACCGTCGTGTGCCGGTCTGCCGGGCGTGGACTCCGCGCCTGGCAGTGTGCCGCGTACGGTCAGCGAATGCGTGATCAGCGAAACCAAGATCAAGATGTCGGCACGCCAGAGCACCGGCAGGCCACGCTGCCCGCTGAGATCACCGACGCGGCCGCAGGGGCTGAAGCGGTGGTGTTCGTGTGCGCCACATGCAGCGTCCCCCTGACGGGGCCCCTCACACGGCTGCCCGAAGTGCCCGAGGCTCCCTACTACGCGTGGTGGGACGCCGATGAGCCGGGTCCGTCGCCGGCGACCGTGCCGTCAGGCTGCTACGCGGTCGAGACGGAGCCGTACGGTGGGCCCTTGGTGGTCGCTCAGGCGCCCGGGCCGGTGATGCCACGCCACGGAGGCCACTGGAACGTGGAGGGGAAACCCTTGGTGTCGCAGGGCCCACGAGGCAACATCGTCATCAACCCGGACGACGCCCGCGGCCTGGAGCTGCAGCATGCATCTCCCGCCTGCTGCGGAGCGACCCCAGACGGCGGAATGAACCAGCTGTGCGCCTGCGGAACCCTCGTCGCGACCCTCTGCTCCGACTGCTGCCTGCCGTACGAACTCCATCTCTCAGCCGAGCACGTCCGCGCGGTTCGCCCCTGAGTTTGGGCCCGGGCGGGTGCCGCGAGAGAGGCGAGGATGTCGTAGGCGAGTGCGAGGGCGAAGTCAGCCGCCCGAGGTGGGATGCACCGTGATGCGCCCGTCGTGCGGGGCGTGGGAGCCGGGTCTACGCGGACACGAACCACGTCGTGATGGGGGTCCGGACCACGGCGACCGGTGGCAGGATCGGACAGTGCCACTGGAAGGAAGCGGTGGGTGGTCGTGACCCGGCCCGCATGTGGGAGCCGCCCTGCTGACCTTGGGCGACCGGATGCCCGAGCTGCCGGCACTGCTGGCCTGGGTGGTCAAGCGGGCCGAACCGGCAGGCTGGGTACGGTCACCCCGCCCGAGCCGGCAGACCCAAGCGGTAGGCCCTCGACCTGTCCCCGTCAGAGGGCCAGGCTGACAACCCAGTAGTCGTACTCCTCGGCGGTGACGCCGCAGATGTGGCCGCCGGGCAAGGAGCGGGCGATGAATTCGATTCGCCCCTGGTCATCGAGGAGGCGGGATACGTCGGCCGTGCCGGTCAAGCGCACACGGACCCAGCCGACCGCGGCACTGCCGGTCACTACCGCCGTGAGGAGGAACGTCCCGTCTTCGCCGATGACACCGCCTGGACGGGCGTGGTCGAGCCACAACTGGTGGGCCCCTCCGAGCTCCCCATTCAAGGGAAGGGTTGCACTGGGCTCCACGCCGAAGCCTGCCATCGCGCGCCATGCGGTGTCGACCGATGGACCGGGATTGTTGCCCTGGACGGCGTCCACCTCGAGGCCACTGCTCCGAATGAGCTTGATGAGATTGTCCTCGTTTGCGGGCACTCATTTCTCCTCGTAAATGAAGTGGCGGTTCGGCTGACAGGTGGCGGGCGGTCTCGGGGGCGCAGTTCCGGAAGCAGTTGTAGGGCAGACCACCGCTACGAGCGCATGGCCGAACACGCCCTCGCCTTTGTCGGTAGAGCCGCAACGCTCGTCGACTACCGCCGATTGGCGACCCAACTCAAGGCCTGAGCCGATCCTGCTGCACGTCGAAGCACACCAGCCCCATGGAGTCAGCCACAGCCGCCGCGTAGGCCGACGCTTTCTCGGCCATGCTCCACCGCATGGGGAAGTAGATCAACGGACCTCTGGCTTCGCCGATCAGCGGGCCGGTCGACCAGGGCGACGTGTCCTCATCGTCCTCCGTGATGTCACACCACCGCTCAAGCAGCGCGGCGACGTAGGCAGCAATGCGTTCGGACGGGGGCTCGTCCAACTCAGCGTCGATGTAGAGGTCGTACAGCTCGTTGAAGATCCGGCCGGCGGTCATGTCATCCGCCGGTCTCTCACCTTCCCAGACAGCCAGGTCGTAACTCATGCCCGGAGACTTGCACACCCCGCTGACAACCCCTGCTGGGCGTGAGCCAAATGAAACGGTCTAAATCGGCTTGCCAGCTCCGCCATAGCACCACACCCCCACCGACCACCGCCTACGGCCAAGCCTCCGGGGAACTGACCAGCACCAACACATCCCACTGACAACCCGTCACCACCCACACCCGCTGACATCGAACCAGCGCATCGCGCCCGATAGAGACAGCTTGCACGCTCCACTGCGGGTGGCACGGCGACGGCCTGGCCCGCGTCCTCGTGCGCAGCACGGGGACGCGGCAAGCCGGGGCCGCGACCAGCGATCGTGGAGAAGGGCGGCGGCTTCGGCGAAATCGGCATGCGCGAGTTCGAAGGATCGTGCCGCGACGAGGAACATCGACCGGTCGATCAGGGCGCGGGCGAGGCGTGCGGGGTTGTCGGGCAGGCGGCGGGCGAGCGTCACACCGCCGTCGAAGTAAGGCGTGAACTTCTCTTCGAACAGGTAGGGGGTGGTCGCCTTCTCGGACTGCCGCGCGTATGGCGATCCGGCGTTGGACGTCGGCCAGCTCGGGCAGTAGGTCGGCCTCGCGCAGCCTCGCCGCCTCCGCTTCGAGGCCCGGCAGCATGCCGAGGAAACCGTCCCACACGCCGCGCGACCATCCGAGCTGCGTGCCGAACGGCGGCATCGGGGACTCGGGGCTCGCGGCGGGTTCGGCTGCCCGCCCGGACAGGACGAAGAGCGTCCTCCACCACTCGAGGATGCCACTCCAATTCATCGGCTCACCGTGGTCGCGAGCTCCTCCAGCACGCTCTGCGCCTCTCGCCGGGCGGCCGCAGCACCCGCCCGATCCCCGACGCTCTCCCGCATCCGGGAGAAGTGCACCAACTCCCAGGTGAGTATCGCCAGAGCAGTGCTCTGTTCGGCTACCTCCCGCCGGGTCTCCTCAAGGAGCTCACGGAAGACGGCCGATGCGGCGTCGTGCAGCCCGGCGCCCTCCAGGTTCGCCGCCCACCGCACTGCGGTCCAGAAGGAGCGCCCTGGGATCCCGTCCCGGGCGGCCTCCTCGTCGAGCTTCGCGGCCTCCCAGAAGCTTCCCTCCTCCGCCAGAACTCTCACCAGAGGCTCACGTTGACCGGCCTCGGCGAGCTCCTCACAGATCGCGCGTCCTTCCGCCCGGCGCCCGAGGACGAACAAGGAAGCCTGGTAGGCGTCCAAGGCCCGGCGCAACCGCTCCTCCCGCTTCGGGGTCCCGACCTCTACCCTGCGAGCGGCGCGGGAGGCCTCCGCGGTCAGCGCGACGTTCACTTTCGGATCCCGGCTCTCATAGCGCAGCGCGAGCAGGGCATCGACCAACTTCGGCAGGTAAGCCTTCGGACTCACTTCGGCCAGAACCCGGTACGCGCCGACCAGTTCGGCCCGACTCGGCCGGCCGGACCCCAGCAGCAGCACCCGGGCCCGAAGCACCGCGTCGTGATCGATCGTCACCATTCCCCCTGTCTCCGGACAACGCACGAAGGAGATTCTGAGAGACAGGTAACGGACCGGACAAGCCTCGCGAACTGTGCGTTCCGTCCTACGAAAAACGGCCCTGACCTGTCATGATGGACATGCATTCACCCTGGACCCCACGAGCGGCGAGCCGCACCGAACGCCTCCCTCACCCACGGCCACGACCACGGCCACCGCAAGATCCACCTGAGCCGTAACGGGACGAGGCTGGTGGGGACGGGGCAGCGGTACGGCGGAGCCGTCAGGCCGCTCGAACTGCCAGCACTCGGGCGCGGCGGTCGCGCTTGACCACCGGACAGCGCAGGATGCGTACACAAAGGGGTCCGCCGACGTGGGTCCGAAACCGGGCCAGATGTCGACGACGTCCTACTCCTCCACGGCCCGAACTTCACACCACGGTCGGGGCACCGCCGAGGTGATCGCGACCCCCTGCCGGCCGTCGGACGCCATCACCGTCGACGCGTACGCCGTTCGGCACATGGGCCGGGGGCCATGCGCTGCGCTGCACCGCACACGCCGTGAATCACTATCCGCTCCTCCCCATGCGCACCGAGAGGACGTGTGGGTCTGGTTCAGCTCGGCCGAACCATCACCCTTGCCGATCCAGCCCCAGCCGACGCCTCTTGCGACTGATCGATTCGCCGCGTGCCCGGGGAGGTGCCGGCTCACCTGCCCGGGCCCGCGGCGGCTCGTCAGGCGTGGACGTGGAAGTCGATGCTGAGGGGAAGCAGGAAATCTGCCTGCTCGTGGTCGGGGTAGCGGCGGATCATTTCGGCCGTGGCCTCTTCCCGGCCAGTGGCGGCTTCGGTGACATTGAGGAAGTCGCGCAGGTAGCGGCGGATCTCCTCGTAGCGGGCCGTGCCGCCTTGCGGGCCGTGGCCCGGGTGGACGATCACGTGGGTGCCGTAGCGCTCCAGTAGGGTGTCCAGCGCCGCCAGCCAGGACTGGATCTTGTCCCTGGTGACCTGGGGTCCCTCCCATGCGTGAACGCCCGAGTAGACCAGGTCGCTCGTGAATACCGCGTTGGCACTGGGGACGTGCACCACGGTGGTGTGGTCGGCTTCCGCAGCGGGCCAGTCGGTATCCAGACGTACGACCGCTCCCTGGGCGAGTGTCAGTTCCGTGCGGTCCGCGACCTGAATGATGCCGTAGTCGAAGCCGTCGGGATTGGCGGTGCTGCGCGCCTTCATGGTGGGTTCGGCGTCCAGCCAGCCGACGGACTCCATCCAGGCGGTGAAGCCGGTGATGTCGTCGGCGATCTCCCGGGACGCAACGAGTAGAGGCGTGTCCGGGAAGCGTTCGGCGAAGGTGCGGAGTCCGATGTAGTGGTCGGGGTGGCCGTGGGTGACGACCACCGCGAGGAGCTGCTTACCGGAGGCGGCCACCTCGTCGGCCAGCTCGGCGGCTTCCGCGCTGCTGCGCAGGACGTCGATGACGATGAGGCTGGTGTCATCGGCCACCAGCCAGCTGTTCACACTCGCTGTCGGCGCGGCGAACCTGGTCACGGACACGGACACGGGTTTCTCCTATAGGAGTAAAACGGGGCGAAAACGGCACAACGCATTGTGTCGTATCCGGGTGCGCGGCTTGGGGAGCCCTGGCGGCGCGGCAGGTCCGCCAGGTGAGCCGTAGTGGCTGTGCTCAAGACCCCCGTTGCCCCGGCGGCCAGCAGGTGACGGACACGCGGGCGCCTACCGTTGACTTCCCCGTAACCCGAAACGAGTGGCCCTGCCCCGCGCAGGACGGCGCCCTATCCCCTATCCGAAGACGCCCGAGGTGATGGGCCAGAATTACCCACCGTCGCCGGGAACCCGGACGCCTGGACCGCCTGCCTCCAGAGCGCCCGACTGACCGCCCTCACCCTTGAGCGGGCAAGGCGATCCTGCCGCGCTCCACCTCGATCGCCCGCGTGGTCACCGGACCGGAGAGCTGGACGACGAGGGACGCGGGGGCGGGCTGGGTTTCACATGGTGCGCGAGGGCGGCGCCGGACTCCCGCAGGAGGGGCCCGGTGGGTTCCAAACCCAGCTGGCCAGCGAGATCGCGGGCGCAGAGGCGAACGGTGGCCTCCAGCAGTGTGGCGTACGTGTCGGCTGCTACACGGGTACGGTGCCAGCCCGCAATGGCCAGAACGGCCGAGATGGCAGTGGCGGGCCACCACCACACGGCAAGGAGCAGGTACAGCAGGGACCATGCGGACAAGGTGCTCGCGCGGCTCAGTGCCTGACGGGCGTCTGAGATCTCCGTTCGGACCGTCTCGGGTGCGGTCAGCCACAAATGCGGCCACAGCGTTGCCAGATCAAGGTGGTAGTCACGCTGCACACGGACAGCAACGGCATGGACGCGGTCTCCGCTCCAGGTCGGACGGCGAGGGGGTTCCGGGGAGATACGGGTCATCGCCACCCGCGCGGCATGCCGGGCGGCGGGATCGACGCGGCCGGCGACGGCCTCATCCATGTGTCGGTGCCAGGCCTCGGCGAGTGGGATCCAGCGCTGATGTCGATGTTCGGTGATCCGCTGCACGAGGCGACGGATCGGGCGGGGCCAGGTGTGCCAGTCGGAGGCAAGGTGAAGGGTTTCGACCACTGAGCCGATCGCTTGCGCGACCAGTCCGACGGTTGCGGCGCCCGTCAGCACAGCGGCCAGGAGTACTACTTGGCCACCGGCGGTCCGGGCAGTCGGTGCGTCAGCCCATTCGGTGATTTGGCTGGTCAACCGGCTCAGGCCGAAAGGGTGCCTGTGACCGAGAGTGGTGGCGACCGTGGCAAGAGCCATGTACAGGGCCCCGGGGAGCACGAGCAGCGAGACCCAGCGTTCGGCCAGTTTCTTGCCGAGCTCCTCCAGCAAGCCACCCATCGGTTACCTCAGCTCCCGGCGCAAGGTTGCATCGCTGACGGCACAGTGGGGCACGGGAGCAGGCCCCTGGGGCCACCAATACCGTGTACACCGTGCGGTCGGACACAGATAGATCGGCTCGGGCGAGCACTCACGGTCGATGCCCACCGCACGGACGCCTCGATCTGCTGTACGCCCGTTGTCACCGTAGGCATAAAGGCCCTGGACGTCCCCGAGAGCCTGCAAGACTGCATGGAGCACGTCGACTGCGTCCGAGACGTCGTCGCCGCGGCGTGCCGCGGTCAGCAGATCCTGGACGACCGTGTCACTTCCGGCGCGGCTGTTGCGCAGCCGGGCACTGATGCCTTCGGCATTCGCACACACGATCGCCAGCCTGTGTGCAGCTTCGTCATGCTGAGTCATGAGCCCCCCCGGTCCGACAAGTCCCCGCACTCTTGCCCGTCCGAATACGAGGTTATACAACACGACCCCCTCACGTACGGGAATGTGTTAATAACTCAGTGTCACTCAGCATCGGGGGGTAAGGTGCGCGATGAACAGCTGGCTGCGCTGCGGGCGCGGCTGCGCCGGATCAACGGCCGACGTGATCTGGCCGTGGTGCTGGACCCCGAAGCGGTCCGCCAGGCGCGCAGCCTGGAGCCCTACGGCGAGCGGGGCGATCTGGAAGTCCTCCGCCTTCTCGGCTGGTTCCACCTGTACCGCGCACAGGCGCTACCGGACAGCGTCCACGGCATCTTCGCGATGAAGTCTGCACTCGACGCGTTCGGTGCGTGCTTTAGGGCTGCCGTCTCCGGTCTGCCCGAAGTATTGCTTCCCCTTCTCGCCGATGAGGCCGACCGCACCGCGACCGCCATGTTGGAGCACGCACTGGCCCACCCGGACTCCGGCAGGCTTGCGACCACGGTGGATCTGTGGCAGCGCATCCTGGGAGCTACTCCGGCCGAGCACCCCGAGCGGGCCAGTCGGTTGGCCCGACTGGGGACGGCGAAGGCTGTCCTGTTCGACCTGACCGGCAGTTTGGAAGACCTGAATGACGCCGTCACCGTGCTGCAGGAAGCGGTGGCCACCGCCCAACCGCACGACCCTCAGTACGCGGGGATACTGTCGCATCTCGGCCTGGGGCTGTTCCTGCGGTCCGAGCGAACCGGTGACCCGGACGACCTGAATTCTGCCATCGGCCACTTTCGGAAGGCGTTACGTGCCTTCCCCGCCGACTTCTCGGACCGCTCGGGAACCTTGTCCAATCTGGCGGGCGCGCTGGTGAGGAGATACGAACGGACCAGTGCGCCAAAAGATCTGAACGAAGCTATCGCCTTGGGCCATGAGGCGGTTGCCGCCAGCCAGCCCCGCCATGCCGACCGGGCAGGGCGGCTGTCGAACCTCGGGACAGCGTTGATGATCCGGTTCGCACGGACGGGCGCGCTGGAGGACCTGAACACTGCCATCGATCACTTCCACGAGGCGTACAGCATTCCGGTCGACGCTCCTTTCGATCACGCCGGCATGGTGCTTAACCTCGGTTGCGCACTCCTGCAGCGGTTTCACCGCAAGGGTGGGCCGGAGGACCTCAATACCGCCATCGATCACATCAAGGAAGCGGTGGAGACCGTACCTCCGGGCTATCGCCACCGGGCAGGATGGTTGTCCATCCTCGGCGGCGCTCTGGGTGACCGGTTCGAACTGACCGGTGCGCTCGAGGACCTGGACGACGCCATCGCATTTGGACGTCAGGCAGTGGCCGCGACCCCGGCCGACCACCCAGACCGTGCCTCGTGGTCGTCCAACCTGGCCGCGGCGCTGCGGCACCGGTTCGACCGGACCGGAGCCGAGGCCGACCTGGAGGCCGCCATCGACGCAGGTCAGCAGGCGGTGGACGGGCTACCCCTCCATAACGCGGCTCGGGGGAGGGCGCTGGCCAACCTCGGGGGTGCGCTGTTGAGGAGGTACGAGCGAAACGGATCTCTGAGGGACTTGGACCTCGTGATCGACCACTTCAGCAGAGCCGTGGACGAGACCCTGCACGACCATGACGACTACGCGAGGTGGCTGTCCAACCTGGGGACCGCACTACGAAGCCGATCCGAGCGGACTGGTGCCGAGGCGGACTTGGAAGCGGCCGTCGCGGTCGGCCGGAAGGCGGTGGCGACAGCACCACTCGATCACCCAGAACGCGGAAGGACGCTGTCCAACCTCGCACTCGCCCTGTTCAGTCGGTTCCGGCGAACCAAAGACCGGGCGGACCTGGATGCCGCCATTCTGGGCTTCCGCCAGGCGGTATCAGCCGTTCCCGACAGTCGGCCCGAGCGCGCGAGCTTTCTATGCAATCTCGCAGTCGCGCTCGGCGAGAGATTCATACGCGGGAGCGCTGCCGCGGATCTGGACGAGGCAGTGCGGTGCCAACTGGAGGCGGCGGCCGCAGAATCGGCAGCTCCTTCGGTCCGCGTCCGAGCAGCGTGGACGGCGGCTGCGCTGCTGTTTGAGTCCGGTGATGTGACGCGGGCTGCGGAGGCAGCGGAAGAAGCCGTGCTGTTGCTCTCGCAAGTGACCCCTCGTCGCCTCGAGCGCAGTGACCAGCAGTACGCGATCGGCGCCTTCGCCGGACTGGCGACCACGGCCGCCGCGTTGGCGCTTACCGCCCCGGGTGGAACCGCTTCCGGGCGGGCTGGGCGGGCTCTACGGTTGCTTGAGGCGGGCAGGGCGGTACTGATCGGCCAAGCGCTGGACACCAGGAGTGATCTCACCGATCTGCGCCAGCACCACCCGGAGCTGGCACGCCGGTTCACGCTGTTGCGCGAGCGGCTTGATGCTCCCACGGATTCCATGACTTTCGTCGAGGGGGGCGGTGGCCCTGCGGTCCAGCACGACCCTGAGGCACGGCACCGTCGTCGGCTCGTGGACGAGTTCGCCTCTCTCCTGGCTGAAATACGCAGTCTGAAGGGCTTCTCTTCCTTCGCGTCACCACCCACCATCGAAGAGCTCCTTTCCGAGGCCTCCCATGGTCCGGTGGTGATTTTCAACGTCAGTGCCTTCCGCAGTGACGCCCTGCTGCTCACCAGTGCGGGCATCACCAGTGTGGAACTACCGCTCCTCACTGAGGACAAGCTCTTCGATCAGATCACCGGCTTGCAGCGAACCCGGCAGGCAGCGTCGGCCGGGTCGGACCAGACGGAACGAGAGCAGGCTCAGGCACACCTCGTCGACATGCTCCAGTGGCTGTGGGATGTGGCCGCCGGGCCGGTGTTGGAAGCCTTGGGATATGCCGACTCCCCTTCAACAAGTCGTCGGCGGGAGGGCCAGGACGAGGAGTGGCCGCGGGTGTGGTGGATCCCCGGCGGCCTGTTGGGACAGCTGCCCCTCCACGCCGCCGGCTATCACACCGACCCTGCCGAGGGCGCACCAATGCGTACCGTCATGGACCGGGTCGTCTCCTCTTACACGCCGAGCGTGCGCACTCTGCGATACGCCCGTGAACGTGCGCACGCCCGTGCCGCCCAATCGGCACAGGCCACACGCAGCTTGATCGTGGCGATGCCGACCACGCCAGGTCTTCCGGACGAAGGGCGCCTTGATTTCGTCGCGAAGGAAGTGACCAAAGTCTGGCCTCACTTACCGCATCCTCTACTCCTGAAGGAGCCTGGGACCACCGAGGGAACCGCCGAGCCAACGCCGCTCATCCCCACCAGCGTCAACGTGCTTACGTGCCTTCCGGACTGTACGTTCGCTCATTTCGCATGCCATGGTGACAGCGACTCGGTCGACCCGTCGAAGAGCCTGCTCCTGCTCCACGACCACCGGGAAGCCCCGCTCACCGTGGCCACTCTGGCCGCAACCGTGCTCGATCGGGCCGGACTGGCCTACTTGTCCGCCTGCCGCACCGCGGCCGTCGACCACCTCCAGCTCCTCGATGAGGCCATCCATCTCACCTCCGCGTTCCAGCTCGCCGGCTTTCCCCATGTCATCGGAACGCTTTGGGAAATCGACGACCAGGTGGCTGTCACCATCGCTGATGACTTCTATACCAGCCTGCGGGTCGGTTCCGGACGCATGGACCCCGAACGCGCAGCGCGCGCCCTTCACGAGGCCGTACGCCGGGTACGCGACGGTCACGACCTGCCGCCGCCCTTCGACCGGAGAGGAGCGCCCCTGCTCTGGGCCGCCTATCTTCATGCGGGCGCGTGAACCCCGAGCCGCTCGCCGCTGTATCGGGCGACGCACCGCTTCCGGACAGGACGGCCAGGCCTCGGTCGGCCAGGGGGGAACCAGTGTCGCCCGCTCCGGGTTATCGCCGCGAACGCCTCGCCCACATCGCGGTTGCAGCCATGCGCTCTTTCGCGACTCGGTTCTGTCTTCTTGGTCAGCGCCGCGTCTGAGGATGCCCGCGAGGTGGAGTGCGGCCTAGTAAGCGGTCGCGAGCTTGTCGGTTCGTGTGGCCAGGCCGCGCCACTGTTTGAGGCGGTTGATGCGCGATCGACGGCGTTCCGCTGCTTGTAGGCCTCCGCGTCGAAGGCGGGGGCGGACGGCCGCCGAGCCGGCCTCGCCGCAGGCGGTGGCCGCCTTGGCCGGAGGGCTGCGGGATGACCGCACGGATGCCCCGACGGCGCAGGTGGTTGCGGATGGCGCGGGAAGAATACGCGCGGTCGGCCAGGACAGAGAGGGTCCGTGGCCTGCCCGGCCCGCTTCGAGGCACGCGAATGCGGGACATCACCGTCTCGAAGGCGGGTACATGACCTGCTTGGCCTGTGGTGACAGTGAAGGCCAGAGGACGTGCGCGGCCGTCTGCGCCAAGTTGGCCTTGGTGCTCAGCCCGCCGCCGGAGCATCCGAGCCCGCGATCGGCGGGCTCGCGGAAATGGACCGCCAGCTGCCCGGATGACCGCGGAGTCCACCGAGACCGTCCAGTCGATGTCGTCGTCGACGTCCGCCGCCAGGGCGAGCTGGTGCGGTACTTCCACGCGACGGCCTCAAGAGTGCGGCGGTGCTCGGCCCATCGCGCAGTCGGGCCCTGGTCAGATCGTGACCGGACCGTGGGCGGTGGCGAACTCGACCGAGACCAGGCCCGGCTCCTCATCCTCGACCCAGGTGACGTCGATCTGGTCGAGGGGGTGGTCGGCCGGTTCGCCGAGGAATTCGGCGATGGAGGCGGCGTCGCCGGCGATGGAGACCCCGTGGATGGTGGTGGAGGTGCGCGGGTCAGCGCTCGGGCGTTCCTCGACGGGGACCAACCATTGAAGGAAATAGGGCAGTTGCGGGTCCTCCAGCAGTTCCAGCAGGCCGATCTGCTTCCACCGCAGGTCGAAGCCGTCGGGGCGGACACGGTGTCCCTCGGCCGAGGTGCGGCCAAGGCGGGCCTCGACTGGGGCGATGTCGTCGACGGAGACCACCCAACCGAGCCAGCCGCCGCCCTCGGCGGCGCGGCGCGCGACCGCCCGGCCGAAGGGTGCGCGGTCGGCGGCGGGGTGGTCGAGTGTGGTGACGACCTCGACGTAGGTGCCGCCGCTCAGCGGGAGAATGAAATTGCGGGTGCCGAATCGCGGATGCACGCCCCCGTCGACGAACCCGGCGCCGAGGGCCGATCCGATCCACTGGACGGTCGAGACGAAGCTGTCGCGGGCCACCGCATAGGACACGTGATCAAGTCGCACTGCGGCATCATCACCCCACAACCCGCACAGATCCCGACGCCACGCCCGCCGCCCGGGCCACGTCCCCCGTGGATTCAGCCGTGGAGCGGATCGATCATCGTCATCCCGGCAGGGGGAGGCCCGGTTGAAGCCAGGCAGCAGCGCTGCTGCCGTACGATTCGATCCGCATGCAGCACCGTGCGCAGAGCACTTCCAAGAGCCAGGCTCTGGTTGCAAAAGCGGCTCGCGTGCCCCACCCTGCGGCCCTCTCCAGCGTCCCCGGACACCGAAGTCCCGCTCACGCGTAGGGCTCTCACACGTCACAGACCGGTCACAGTCACCTCACAGCCGCACACGCCCCGCGAGCATGACCGGATGCGCACACACCACGCCATCGCCCTGCTCACCGCGGCCGCAGCCCTCACCCTCACCGCATGCCAAGGCGACCTTCCCAGCATTGCCCCCACCTCGGCGGCGCCCACAGCGACCACGCCGGCTGCGTCAGCCCCGGCGGCCGCGCCCCCGGCGAAGGGCAAGACCGCCACCCTCCCCAACCTCGTCGGTAAGGGCCTCCAGACCGCACAAGACGAGGCGCAGGCCAGCGGGTTCTACGCCCTCAAATCCCACGACAGCCTCGGCCGGGACCGAATGCAGGTCCTCGACCGCGACTGGAAGGTGTGCAGCCAATCCCCGGCCGGTGGCGTGGCCATGGAGACCAGCACCACCATCGATCTGGGCGCCGTGAAGCTCGAAGAGACCTGTCCTGCCGGCGACGTCGCTGCGCCCAAGCCGGCCGGCAGCACGATGCCGAACTTCGTCGGGCAGGGCATGAAGGCCGTACGCGGGGCGCTCCCGTCGAACGCCTCCATCACCGTCAAGGACGCCTTGCAGGGCCGCATGGTGCTCCAGGAGTCGAACTGGAAGGTGTGCACACAGGCTCCGTCCGCCGGGACCGCGCTGTCCGGGCAGCCCGTCAGCTTCACCGTGGCCAAGACCGAAGAGACTTGTCCCTGACCCATGTACGAGGCGGTGAGCGGGAGGGGAGGAAACCAGCGCTCCCGCCCGTTCACAGCCGAGGACCGCGACACCCTTCGTGCACTGCACGCCGACGTGCCTCGGTAGCGGCGATCTCTTCCTCTGTCGCACCCATGGCACCGGGCAACCGCTCGCGCAGGGTCCGCTCCAACAGCTCCAGGTCCGCCGAGAGGTCCGGCGCCGTCCCGGGTGCCGGTCCGGGCAGGGGGCGCCGGGGCTCGGGTTCCACGCATCCGATCGTCCATGCGCAGACCGCATGCGGAGCAGGACCCGTCGGGCGGCTCAGCATCGGATCGCTCCGGAGTCCCGACGGCTCAGCGGTCCGGGTCGATGCCCGACGACACGGACTTCACGCGGGCGACCTGGACCACCGCTGCGTGCTCCACGTTGCTGCGCGCGATGTCGTCCGCGTGGATATGGACGAGGACGTCGGCGACGACGGTGCCGATGCGCATGACGACGTGGTTGACGTCGCCGTCCCGGAACGCTTCGGTCGCGTCGGCGCCGGAGTCCACCGTCAGCGGCTTCGCCGGTACGCCGTCCTCCGCGCTCGACTTCCGCCGCTGCTCCGCGAGGCCCTTCATCGCCGTACCCGCCTGCGCCTCCGTCTCGAAGGTGAAGAGGGTGAACTCATATCGCGTTTTGTCCGCGTTGCCCCGGGCCTCCATCTCCTTCTTACCGGCGGCCTGGACCCCGGCACACTGCGTCTTCGTCTCCTCGGAGCAGGCGCTGCGCGCTGCCCCGTCCTGGACCAGGACGGGATCACCGTCGACGAAGACGTCGCCGATGTTCCTCTCGGTCGGGAGCGCGTAGTACAGCCCCGTCGCATCCACCCAGACCGGGGGCATCCTCGGTGTGATGGGCTGCTGGGTCGCGGCGGGGGCGGAGGACCGCTCACCGCCCTCGGCGGGCGAGTCCGACGCCTTCTTCCCCGTGGTCGGGGCACCCGCGGTCGCGCTGCCCTTCGCCGCACCGCCAGACGCGGAACCGCCCGTAACGGCGCCGCTCGTTGCCGCCTTCCCCGTCTGGGCGCTCCCGCCCTCGCACGCCGTCAGCGACAGCGTCAGCGCCACCGCGACTGCGGTCCCCCGTGCAACAGCCTTCACAAGAACTCCTCCGCCGGTCGTCGCGACCGGGTCACAACCCAGAAATTTTCATGATCACCCAACATCATCAGCCGTTGATCACCAAACCCGTAGCCAGGGCCGTCCCCCGGAACGCCGGGCAACCGAGCACACGTTGCCCCCGTACGGGCAGCGGGGCGACAGCGGGGACGTCGGCGTGGGGTCAGGGCAGGAGGTGCCGGCAGGCGTGGTTCGACGGGCTCGACCAGCTGGAGCGGGGCCATCTCGCTGAGACCGGCCGGGCCGGCCTCGTAGGCCAGTGCCTCGCATCGACGGCCCTCAAGACCAACCCGGTCATCGACTCGGTCTCCGCGAACGGCGATGCCTTACGCCCAGACGCCGTGCGGACGCCGCTCGACGGGCCGAGGACGACCAGCTCCCACTGGTCACGACAACGCGCGACCTGCGCATCTCTCACCAGATGACAGTGGGCAGATGACGAGGCGGTGACGGGCGCAGACAGGCCGGATTGTTCACGAGTTTCCGGTTCCGGCACGGATCTTGGGGTGCGATTGCGGAGAGTCACGCGCCACCGCCACGTCCATGCCGCGCAAGGCGGGCAACGAGTCCATGTGCAGTCCAGGAGGAAGGCGAAGTGCTGGGATGGAAGCTGCCGCCAGGGCGGTTGAGGCGAGTTCAGCCCCGGCCGCCGAGGCTGGTCGGCATCCCGAAGGTGCGCCGGTACGGCCGCCGTTCGCTCGCCATGCCGGCACGGTACTGCGGGCTCACAGCCCGTACGGCGTGTCCGGCGTCACCGGGACGTACGCGCCCCCGGCCGTCCGGATAAAACGGATGGGCGCGGGCGATCCTGACGCGGCAGGATGCTCCACATGACCTTGCCCACCCCCGAGCTGCACACCGCCCGCCTGCGACTGCGGCCGTTCACCGACGCCGACGCGGCGCCGCTCTACGCGCTGCACAGCAGCGCCAACGTGCTGCGCTACTGGGACTCCCCACCGTGGACCGAACCGGCCCGCGCCCAGCGCTTCATCACGACCTGCCGGACGATCGAGGAGGAAGGCACGGGAGCGCGGGTGGCCGTCGACCGCGTCCGCGACGGCGCCTTTATCGGTTGGTGCGGCCTGACCAGCTGGAACCCGGACTTCCGCAGCGCGTCCCTGGGCTACGTCTTCGATGCCGCCGCCTGGGGCCACGGCTATGCCACGGAGACCGCGCACGCCGTCCTGCGGTGGGCGTTCGATACCCTCGACCTGAATCGCGTCCAAGCCGAGACCGACACCCGCAACCTGGCGTCCGCCCGGGTCCTGGAGAAGCTCGGCTTCGTCCACGAAGGCACCCTCCGCGAGGACTGCGTCGTCAACGGCGACGTCTCCGACTCCTGGGTCTTCGGCCTCCTCCGCCGCGAGTGGCACCCGACGGCCACGCCGATGGCCGGCCGCTGGGACCGCGTTGAGCGGTAAGGCGTGAACACCCCGTCCCGTCTTCCCGGGCGGCCCGCGCGTGACGGCCCTGAACTCGCCCGGACGCAGGGCCGTCTCCGCTTCCCCACCACCCGCACGCCGTGGCAGACGGCTTCAGAGCCTCGGTTCTCAGCCGGCCACAACGCCGGCTGCTTCGCCGACGCCGGCGCGGGGACGGCTTCGTCCGCGCCATGTCGCGCCCTGCATGGACGGCCATGGGGAGCCGCGTGAAAGCGGGCAGCCGGCGAACGGATGCGAGCGGATCGGTGACGAGTCGCAGCAAGCCGACCCGGTGGCGTGCGAAGCGGATGTGCGCCGCGAGTCCGGAGAGAGGGACGCCGGCATCCATCCGCGGTAGCGGTGGGCCAGTGAGAAAGCTGGGAGCGCTCGCGCCCGGAGGCCGCCGCCCGGGGGTCTGTGCCCGGACGGTGGGGCTCCCGCCGATACGGCCCGGTCCGAGCTCAGGCTCGGTGTGAGACTGCCGCCAGGGCCTCCTTGACCTCCCGCACCACGCGGGCCGCGTCCTCGGGGTTGTTCACCACGTCCGTGTGGTTCATGTCCACGACGAGGACGTCGCTGGCCGAGTAGTGCTTGTGCACCCAGTCGTCGTAGCCCGACCACAGCGTCCGGTAGTACTCGACGAGGCTCTCGTCCTGTTCGAAACCGCGGCCGCGCAGCCCGATGCGGTGCAGCACCGTCTCGAAATCCGCCTTGAGGTAGACCATGAGGTCGGGCGCCTTGCGGTACGGCAGACCGTCGATCTCGCGCATCATCTCGCCCAGCAGCCCCTCGTACACCTGCATCTCAAGGGAGCTGATCCGGCCCAGGTCGTGATTGACCTTGGCGAAGTACCAGTCCTCGTAGATGGACCGGTCCAGGACGTTGTCGCCCTGCTTGTACGCCTCCTTGATCGCGGCGAACCGCGTCTGCAGGAAGTAGAGCTGCAGCAGGAAGGGGTAGCGCTTGGCCTGGATCTCCTCCGGGCTCGCCGTGTAGAACAGCGGAAGGATCGGATTGTCGTCCACGCTCTCGTAGAAGACTTCGCTGCCCAGCTCCTTGGCGAGCAGCTCGGCCACACTCGTCTTGCCGATCCCGATCATGCCTCCGACGCAGATCACTGGCATACCTCACTTCTCCCTGGGGATCATCTGTTCCTGCATGGGTGGGCTGGGCACCCCACACCACTGAGTGGCCCGCCGGCGGTCACGCGATTCCCCGGGTTTCTTCATGATCAGCGTTATGTGGTCCTCACCCGGACCAAGGCCCCGACCCCGTCCGATCTCATCGATCGGCCGGCCTGAGCCGTGGCCCCGCGGCCGCCTTGAATCTTAAATGACCATTTGCGTCGTGCTGGCCAGAGCGCTGGTTGTCCCTCTCGCCTGCCCCCCGGCACCGTCATGGTGAGTCCTGTTCATCACATCCGGAGCGTGGGCCCCTGCCGGGAGTTCGGCAGGGGCCCACGGTTCAGACCGTTACGGAGGGCCGGGACCCTCCTCGGTGAGCGGCGAGCCGCCGAGATCAGTACCGCCTACTGCGGGCCTGACGGCCCGACCTCACCTCAGGTGCCGGGTGAAGAACCGGGCCGCGGCGTCCCCCGCGAACTGCGGGACGCCGGTGTGCCCGCCCATGTTGGCGTGCAGCGTCTTCTCCTTGGAACCGAAGGCGTCGAACAGGTCCAGGGCCGCCTGACGGTCGTTCCCTTCGTCGTCCCACTGCAGCAGGACGTGCAGCGGAATGGTGACCTGCCGGGCCTCCTCGAACATGACGCGCGGTACGAGACTCCCCGCGAACAGAACGGCGGCCTCGATGCGCGGCTCGACCACCGCGAGCCGGATGCCGATGGAGATCACGCCCCCCGAATACCCGACCGGACCGCCGATCTCCGGCAGCGAGAGGAAGGCGTCCAGCGCGTCCTGCCACTCCGGGACCGCCTTGTCGACCAGGGGCAGGACGAGGGCGTCGACCACCCCGTCGCTGACCGGCTCGCCGGCCCGCATCGCCCGGCGCAGATCGGCGCGGGCCTGATCGAGGGCGGGCCAAGCGGGCCGGTCGCCGCTTCCGGGGAGCTCGATGGTGGCCGCCGCGAAGCCATCCGCAGCTGCGTCTTGGGCCCGGGCGACCAGCCGGGGGTACATCTTGCGCAGCCCGAGCGGAGGGTGGCCGAGCAGGATCAGTGGCACTGGTGCGGAAGCGGATGCGGCTTCGGGCGTCCACAGGATGCCGGGGATCTCACCGAGGGTGAATTCGCGTTCGAGGACGCCGTCGTCGAGGCGTTGCTCGGAAGTGAAATGCATGGTCGTGCCTTTCGGGAGTGCACTGGAACGGCGCTCCCGGACGACCTGTCTATCGCCCGACCGTGACCCCGGAGGGGAGCACCCATGTCGATACTGCGTTCACGGGTACCACCTCCTCGTTCTCTCGCACGGCCTCCGGAAATGTAGCAGTGGCCGACCTTCGTCCGCCAAACGGTTTTTCCCTGACTCGGCCGGGCCGGCGACCGGGGTGTCCAGGCGAAGCCGCGTCTCCTGGAACCGCTGGTGGTAGCGGTGCGTCTCCGGCCGGTCTGCAACCAAGCAGTTCCCCGTGGGAGCCCGTCACCCCCTCCCGTACCGAGGGCAGGGCCGACCGCGGGGCTTCCGCCCCCACCGCCTCACCGTTACCTGGACGCCTTTCCTCCGGTTGTCGCTGCCGGCAGGCCATTCCATCCCCTACGAAGGCGACTGCATGACGACGAACAAGGTCACCGCACCCACGCTCACCCACGCACTGCTGACGGCAGCGCTGGCTGCGGTGTTCACCACCGGGGTCCAGCCGGCGATCGCGGCCGGGCCCGGTGACGGGGGCTGGAAGGGGGAGGGCGGGCTCACCCTGGACGCGGCCGACAACACCAAGGTCGACGCCTACCTCGACCGGGCGCGGGAAGCCGAGCGGACGATCAGTACGGATGTGCACACCGCCGCCCTGGCCACGGGAGCGGAACTCATCGGGTTCGACCACCGCCTGAAATCCCCCGACTCCCTCAAGCGCAAGGTCGCCACCTCCCTCAAGGAACAGCCCCAGCAAGACGTCGACGACGTCCTCGCCCGCTTGAGCGACGCCGTCCGCTACACCCTGCAATGGCCCGACGGCACCTACACCCAAGGGGTCACCACGGCCTCGACCCTCCTGTCCGCCTGGGGCAACAACTCCACCAAGTGGTCCAACACCTGGGGCCGCACCGCCGGCTACAAGGGCCTCAACACAGGTTGGCGCGCACCCGGCTCCGGCCAGCTCTTCGAGGTCCAGTTCCACACCCCCGCGAGCAAGCACGCCCAGGAAGTGACCCACCTGCTGTACGAGGAACAGCGCCTTCCCTCGACGAGCCCTGACCGCAAGAAGGAGCTCCAAGCGCAGCAGGACGCCGTCTTCGCCGCCGTCCCGGCCCCTTCCGGCGCGGACCGCCTGACCGCGCCCGTCAGCCCCGCCGCCCCGCTGCCCATCCCGGCAGTCCGCTGAGGTCCACGATGTCAGCCCTGCCGTCGGTCCGAGGCACGATCGTGTCGAGCGCGCGCCCCGGACCGACACTCGTGCGTGGCTGGGGACTTGGGCAGGTTTGCCGCACGACGGCTACGGCACGTTCTGCCGTAGCCACACGTACGGGTACCTGTGCGTGCAGACAGACCTTGACCCCCGATTCCCTCAAGGGCCCGTGCGGCCGGCGGGCGCACGATCTGGGCCCGGCGGTCACCGAGCCTTCACCTGTCGGGCCCGCTCCAGTCGAAGGTGATGTGCTTGCTGGACTGGCCTTCCCTGCTCCACTGGAATCCGTACGCGTCCGCGCGGTCCGCTGTCGAACGGCCCCAGGTCGCGACCTGGCCCGGTCCGGTCTCCGCGCCGGGCAGGTTGGTGGACTGGACGCGGGCGCCCTCCGGCGTGTTCGGTCCGGTGAGTGCTGCCGCGCTTGCCTCGACCCGGCCGGGGACGACGGCCCGCCAGCTCCCGAGGTCGTCGGCGACCTCGAACTCGATGGGGGCGAATTCCATGCCGCGCACTTCTGCGCCCATCATGTTCATCATCTCGGCGGGCCAACTGCCCGCCTGGCCACCGAAAATCATCTGGAGTGCTTCGCGCTGCGCGTCGTCGGCGCGCTCGTCCACGAAGACCGCCGCGAAGGCGTCGGAGTGCTCGGCCCAGAGGTTGCCGACGAACGAGCCCAGCATCAGCACATTGAGGCCGTCCAGCCGTGTGTCCCCGTATTGACCCTCGCGGATGTGCCACGCCAGGATGCCTTCGCAATCGCCGTCGGTGGGCAGCTGCGCGAAGGAGCAGGGGCAGGGCACGTTGCACTTGCAGGTGTCGAACCAGTCGCCTGCCGCGTGCCACTTCGGAACGGTCGCCGTGGTCTCGGACATCTCCCTGCCTCCTCGTGACCGCGTACCGGACGTCGGTCTCGGGCGGATGGCAGAACCCCCGGGATCCGTCGCCGGCCCACGCCCGGGTCGTACAGGGTCTCCCTCCAGAGTATCCTCCTCTGGCCGCCGAGAGGCCCCGGATCCGCACGGGCACGTACAGGTCCACTGTGATGTGCTGGAAGTGTGCGCTTCGACCGGAAGGCCATGGCACCACCCCTGCGTCCGGCAAACCTGCTGTCTGCCCGGCAGCTGGCACTCGCCTGGTCCCTGATGACCCTGATCGCCCTGCTCGCCTGGGTGCTGGTCGTCAGCCAGGCCCGTGACATGGGGGTCGAACCGGGGACCATGGGCATGGGCATCCCGCTGTTCCTGCTGTTCTGGCTGACGATGATGATCGCCATGATGTTCCCGTCCGTGGCCCCCGTCGCCATCACCTGGACCAGGGCCATCGGCCGGCAGTCCGCCGGAGCCGTCCGGGTGGCCCGTACCACCCAGTTCGTGGGCGGCTACCTCCTGGCCTGGACGGTCTTCGGCCTGATCGCATACGGGCTCCTCGCGGCGACCGGGGCCTTGGTGGACGAGCACCCCGCCGTGGGGCGCTGGATCGGCGCGGGCGCCTTCCTACTCGCCGGGCTGTACCAGTTCACCCCGCTCAAGAGCCTTTGCCTGCGCCACTGCCGCAGTCCCATGGGACAGCTCGTGCGCTACGCCGGCTTCCGGCCCGGGGCCCGCGACCTTCGGGTCGGGGCCCACCACGGGACGTACTGCGTCGGCTGCTGCTGGGGACTGATGATCGTTCTCGTCCCGCTGGGCGTGATGAACGTCCTGGCGATGGCGGCGGTGGCCGTGGTGATCTTCATCGAGAAGCTGTGGCGCCTGGGCCCGGCCTTCTCCGCCGCTGTCGGGTTGGCTTTCGTCGTCCTTGCCGTCGTGGCCCCCTTCCAGCCCTGGCTACTGCCGGGTCTGACGCCGCCGCAGTCACCGATGACGACGATGCTCCCGTCCTGAAAGGTGCGGCAGAAGGGTGGGTGCGGGCAGCGTCGCATGCTGGCTGACCTGCGGTTTCACCCGTCCGTGGCGAGGTCGTGCAGGGTGGCGACTGCGCGGACGGCGCGGTGGGCTGCCCACCCGGCGCGCCGTGATCGCCCTCGTCCGGGACGCGGCGCCGGCAAGGAGCCGACCGGGCAGTGGTGGCAGGCCGCCTCCGCCAGACAGGCGAAAGCGCCATTCGGTTGGGTGCCACCGGCCCCGAACCGGTTGCGGCCGTCCGCGTTTGGCTGGTTGCTGAGAGTGTCGTCAAGAACGGCGCGACTCCTGGGAGGCACCATGAGCTACCAGCAGGATCTGATAATTTGCCGCGAATTGGGCGAACGCCATGGCGAGAGCCGGGCGCTGAACAGCCTCGGCGTCGCCCTGCAGCAGGTGCAGCGGTTCGACGAGGCCATCGAGGCCCATCAGCAGGACCTCGTCACATGCCGCGAGCTGGGCGAACGCCATGCCGAAGGGCAGGCCCTGAACAATCTCGGCACGGCTCTGCAGCAGGTGCAGCGGTTCGACGAGGCCATCGACGCACACCAGCAGGCCGCCGCCCGGTTCACCGAGCTGGGCGACCACCACCGTGAGGGACAGGCCCTGAACAACCTGGGTACGGCTTCGCAGCAGGTACGGCGGTTCGAGGAAGCCATCGAGGCACACCAGCAGGCCGCCGCCCGGTTCACCGCACTCGGCGACCACCACCGCGAGGGGCAGGCCCTGAACAACCTGGGTACGGCCTCGCAGCAGGTACGGCGGTTCGACGAGGCCATCGACGCACACCAGCAGGCCGCCGCCCGGTTCGCCGAGCTGGGCGACCACGACGGTGAGGGCCGGGCCCTGAACAACCTGGGTACGGCTCTGCAGCAGGTGCGCCGGTTCGAGGAAGCCATCGACGCACACCAGCAGGCCGCCGCCCGGTTCGCCGAGCTGGGCGACCACGACGGTGAGGGCCGGGCCCTGAACAACCTGGGTACGGCTCTGCAGCAGGTGCGCCGGTTCGAGGAAGCCATCGACGCACACCAACAGGCCGCCGCCCGGTTCATGGAACTCGGCGACCACGAGGGCGAGGGCCGGGCCCTGAACAACCTGGGCATGGCTCTGCAGCAGGTGCGCCGGTTCGACGAGGCCATCGACGCACACCAGCAGGCCGCCGCCCGGTTCGCCGAGATGAGCGACGACGAGGGCAGGGTCCTGAACAACCTCGGCACCGCCCTCCAGTCCCGCGGGCTGTGGCGGGTACGCAAGGGCAAGAGCCAGAGCGAGGCCAAGGGCCAGAGCGACGGCAAGGGCGATGCCAGTAGCGACGTCAAGATTCGCGGCGAACGTCTGGTACCGCTCATCGTGGACATCCCCTCGGGATCCTCGGCCGTATCGGCGTCAACGACCACCGCTGCCTCCTCTTCCCCGGAGCCGGCCGCGAAGATGGAGGTCATCCCGCTCACTCCCTTGGACGAGTCGTCATCGGCGCAGGCCGACCTCCAGATGGGCAACAAGCGCTGGGGACGCCGCCGCAAGGCGCAAGACCCGGTGCTCTCCGACGACCGGTAGTAAGACGGGGGCGTGCGCGGTCAGCAGCCGCGGACGCCGAATCCACACACCGTCTCCGAGCGGTACACCGTGCCCGGCCGCAGTTCCTTACGGGGAACCGCGGCCGGTTGGGGTTCCGGCAAGTGCTCCTCGAAGAACGCCAGCGGGTACGCCTGCCCCGATGACGGCCGTGGCGGGATCTTCGAGAGGTGTCAGGTCGAACCACTCCCCCGCGCACCCGGTGCGTCAGCCGCCGCCCGACGATTCGGCCGCAGCTCCGGCGGGAGCTGAGGGAGCCGGACGACGCCGTTGCAGACGTCTCGCGCCTGCGTTCGACCGCCGCACTGGCGTCCCGGTCCCGCGCTCGGCCGACGCGTGGGCTCGCCGGAGCGGGCCGGTGACGGAGCGCGGGCGGTGTGTGGGGCGACCATGGACAGGTGCGAAACGTTCCAGGGCGTGACCAGGGGGCCGAGCAGCCCGAGCCCGCCGACCCCGCCGAGGGCGTCGAGGGGGCCGATCAGCGGGCGCTCGGCGCGGCCCTGCTCGAAGTCTGCGCGGCCACAGGGGCGTCCATCGGCATGCTCTACTTGCCCGATCCCACCCGGCGCGTCCTGCATCTGGCGATGACCCTCGGCCTGGCCCGAGAACTCGCGCTGCCCTGGTCCCGGGTCCCCATCGACGATGCCATCCCGGTGGCCGACGCAGTTCGCGACGGGCGGTTCGTCTGGCTGGGCGGCCGGGAGGAGACGGCCCGGCGCTACCCGCGCCTCGGCCTCGTCCTGCCGTACGACTTCGCCCTCGCCGCCGCCCCGCTCGTCCCCGACCCGGTGTCCGGGGCGGAGCCCACCGGGGCCGGTCTCGTACTCCTGTGGCCCGGCTCCCACGCGCCCTACCTGACCGACAAGGAACGCGTCGCCGTGGACTCGGCCTGCGGCCGTCTCGCGAACCACCTGCGCCGGGCCGCCGAAGCCGGACACCCCGTCCGTCCCCCGGCGCAGCCGGTCATGCTGCGACCGCCTCCCCCTCCCACGCCCGGACCGGCCGAGGCGGCCGCCGCCATGGCCTTCATCCGCCGGCTGCCCGGAGGCAACTGCGCACTCGATCTGAACGGCACGATCACCTTCATCACCGCCGAGGCGGCCGAGCTGCTGGGCGCACCCGTCTCCCGGCTCCGCGGAGCCCTACCGTGGGAAGCCTTGCCCTGGATGGACACCCCCGTCATCGAGGACCACTACCGGGCCGCAGTGATCAGCCGAGTGCCGCGCAGCTTCACCGCCGCTCCCCCGATCGGCCGCTATCTGCGCTTCGACCTCTACCCGGACAACACCGGGATCAGCGTCCGCATCACCCCGGTCACCGCCGACGAGCCCGTCCCGCCGCCCGCCGCGCCGACGGCCACTCCCGCGGAGCCCTCGCCCAGCCGGGCCACCGCCCTCTACCAGCTCATGCACCTGGCGGCCGCCCTCACGGAGGCCGTCCACGCCCGCGACGTCGTCGACCAGGCCGCCGACCTGCTCGTCCCCGCCCTCGGCGCCCAGGCCCTGGCCCTCTTGGTGGCCGAGGAGCAGCGTCTGCGCATCGTCGGCTTCCGTGGTTACACAGCCGAGCTCATGGCTCGCTACGACGGCATCCCTCTCGGCATCCATACAGCCAGCACCCATGGCCTGCGTACGGGCAAACCGCTGTTCTTCGCGAGCGCCGACGAGCTCGCGGCCGCCTTCCCGGCCGTCGTGATCGGAGACGGCATGGCGGCGTGGACCTTCCTGCCCCTGATCGCGTCCGGCCGGCCCATCGGCACCCTCATCCTGGCCTACGCGCGTCCCCATACGTTCGCGCCCGGTGAACGGGCGGTCCTGACCTCCCTCGCCGGACTCATCGCGCAGGCCCTCGACCGCGCCCGCCTCTATGACGCCACCCACCAGCTGGCCCACAGTCTGCAGACCGGCCTGCTGCCGCGCGCCCTGCCCCACGTCCCGCACCTCGAAGTGGCCGCCAGCTACCTGCCGGCGGCGCACGGGCTCGACATCGGTGGCGACTTCTACGACCTCATCCGGATCGACGACACCACCGCCGCGGCCGCCATCGGCGACGTCCAGGGCCACAACGTGAACGCCGCCGCCCTCATGGGCCAGGTCCGCACAGCCGTCCACGCGGGCGCCGGCGCACCCCCCGAAGAGGTCCTCGCCCGCACCAACCGGCTCCTGACCGACCTCGAACCCGGGCTGTTCACCAGCTGCGTGTACGCCCATATCGACCTCGCCGGCCACACCGTCCGCCTGGCCTCCGCCGGCCATCCGCCCCCGCTGCTGCGCCATGCCGGCGGCCCGGCGAAGATGCTGAACCTGCCGCCCGGGCTGCTCCTCGGCATCGACCCGGACGCCTCGTACACCGCCGTCGAGATCCCGTTCGAGCCGGGCACTCTGCTCACCCTGTACACCGACGGGCTGGTCGAGGTTCCCGGCGAGGACCTGGAGGACGGCATCGCGGCCGTCGCCGCCCGCATCACCGCGACCCACGAAGGCCACCCGGTGCGCACGCTGGCGGACGACCTCATCGGCCAAGCCCGCGGCGGCACTGCCCGTACCGACGACATCGCCCTGCTCCTGCTGCGCTTCGCCAGGGAGGGGCGGCACACCTGACGGGCCCGGAAGTCGTTGCCGTCGGCGTCGCGCACCACCACCGCGCACCCCTTCACTCTCGCCTCCAGGCTCAATTGCGCCTGTCCGGTCCACGCGGTCCCTGCTCCGCCTTCGGACCGCTTCAGGAGGAGGACCCGCTTCGCGGGCGGGGGCCTCGCGCGCCTGGTCGCCGCCGACGCTCCGCTCGGGCCCGAGCAGGCCGCCGCCCCGCTCCGGGTGCCCCGGGCCGACTCCGGTAGCACGCGCCTTGGTGGCCGCAGATACAGCCGGCACTCCGCCTCGGCAGCAGCCACCTCGTGGTCGGCGCGCGCCTACTCCCGCACCGTCCTGCTCCATGCCTCCAGCAGTTCCCGCTCGCGCTCGCCACTGAGACCGGCCCGGCGGGGCCGGTCCAGACCTTGCTCCCGCTCCCAGCGCAAGGTGTCCGCCAGCAGCTCCGCTCGGGGCCGGTGCCGAAGGCCCGCCGCGCCGGCCGCGGAACCGTTGCGGGCGCTGAAGCCGACCCAGTCCGGGTCGGCCATCCACATCGCGAGCGATTCCGGGCCCATGAACTGCCCCACCTCCTGCTCGAGCAGCCAGTCGGCACCGGCCTTCACCACCGGCCCGGTGTGCCCGCCGACCTCCCGGGACAGTGCGACCCACTCGCTGAACGGCACGATCGGCCCGACCGCGTCGTACGTTCCGGTCGTCCCCTTCTCCGCACAGTCGAGCAACCACGCCGCGAGGTCTCGCGCGTCCACCGCCTGCGTCGCGACGTCGGGCGATGCGGGTACCAGCAGTGGTGCCAGCGGCTCGCGCGCCGCGCGGCCCACCCAGTACCCGGTGCGGCCGCTGTGGTCACCGGGGCCGCCGATCAGTCCGGCCCGCGCGATGAGGAGCCGATCGCCCACCGCAGCCGTCGAAGCCTCCTCACACGCCGCCTTGGCCTCCCCGTACTCCTCACGGTCGGCCTCATCCCCCTTGGCCGCCGGGAGCAGGAACGCCGACTCGTCCGCGTCCACCTGCGCGTGCGAGGCGTACGCGCTGACCGACGACACGTACGCCCAGTGGGCCGCCCTCGCCCCGAGCGCCGCCAGCGCTCCGCGGACGAAACCCGGCTGCCAGGAGACCTCGACCACGGCGTCCCAGTCCCGGTCCGCCAGGCCTTCGTACGCCGACGGGTCACGCCTGTCCGCGGCGACCAGCACCGCACCCTCGGCCACGGCGCCACTCTCCCCGCGGGCCAGGCAAGTCACCTGATGCCCACGGTCCAGTGCCTGCCGCGAGACCTCGCGGCCAACCCATGCCGTTCCACCCAACACCAAGATGTTCATCGGCCCACTCAAACACGGCCCGTGAGCCTGCGCCCCCTGCTTCGCCCAGGGCATAGTGATCCGCCGGAGACACCGGACCGGCCCTGCCCGGCCGGCGGCTCCCGCGACGCTCAGGTCAGGCGGAGCGCCGCGGCGGCCAGGCGCGCCGGCCGTTGCAGAACCAGCCTGGCCGGATCCGGCCGAGGGAGAGGCCGGATCCCTCCGTCATCCCGTACGGACGCCGTTGTTGCGGAGCAGGGACTCCCGTTACCCGGTTTCGGGCCCTCCGCAGCCCCTCACTGGACCAGGTCGGTGTGCGGGTGGCCTCCGCTCGCCGGGCAGGCGTACAGCTGGAGGTGATTGGCGTCCAGCACCGTGATCCCGGGCGGATTGGACCAACTGTCGTGGGATGCGCCGGGGACCCGGTCCTCGTGAGGGATCCAACTCGTGCTGTTGGGTGCCATTCGGATGAGGCGATGGTCAGCAGCGGCGTCATCGCGGTACCGCAGGCCACACAGAACCGCGGCACGGGGTCGGTGAGTCCCCAGGAGGCCCAGCCGCCGATCTTCCAGCCGGGGGCGTGGGACAGCGCGTTGTCATAGAGCTCCCGCGAGTCGGCATCGTCGACCACGATGCCCGCCGCCCGCCAGGCCGCGGGGTCCGTGATCTGCTGCTTCAACTCCTCGGGGAGTTCCAGGGAATCGGGGTACTCGGTGACCTGCTCCGGCGCGAGCACGCACGGCTCGGGCACGTAGAGGTACTCGTCCGCGTCGAACGGTTCGGGCGGCGCGGCCAACACGTCGGTGACATCCGCGGCGGTCCGCCAGGACAACGCGATCGGAATGCTCGAGTCCGGTGCGTGCTCCGAAGGACACCACAGGACCTGCAGCAGGTCGCTCCGCCCGGGCGGCCGCAGCAGGGGTATGTCCCGCGCGTACAACTGGGCCACGGGCACCAGGGGATGGAGGCCTTCATGCTCGATGCGGCAGTACAGCCAGGGTTCCTGTGCGGGCCACAGCAGGGGCCCCCCGATCGAGCTGTCGTGCACCGTGGGAGAGCCGGGACGCGGGTGCAACCGGACTGCTTGGCGCGCCAGCGGAGCCAGCGCGGGGAAGACCGCGGCGACGTCGACCGGCCGCGGCGGGGTGGTACGTGTGCCATTCATGGCGACGATCTTGCCAACCCGCTCTGACAGCGGGCCGACCAACAGGACGAGCCGCTTCCTTCCTGCGTGCGACCCACACCCTGCCGGCTCCGATCGAAGTGCTGCGGGCGGTCGGAAGGATCGTGCAGCTGACTCGCGGTCCGAAAACCGGCCTACCTCACGGGGGCCTCGAAAGAAGTGGCCTCGGGGAGCAGCCAGAAAGTAGCTTGTCCCGGCCCTGCACATCGCCCACAAGGAGCTCTCATGTCCGCAAACGTCCAGGGCCTCGCACCGGAACGTTCTGCCCGGCTCGCCTCCCTGGTCGAGCAGTGCAAGCCGTTGCTGGAGCAGAACCAGGACATGGAACAAGTCCAGCGGCTGCTTCGAGACCTCGGAACCGGAGCCATGGACTCGATCCTTGTCACGCGGGAACTGCTCGGAGCCGGACCCGGGGCCTTCGGGGAAGCCAAGAGTGCCGTGCTGTCGAGCGCCGCGCGGATCACTGGGCTGCAGACACCTCAGCAACGCGTGGACATGATCGAAAGAGCGAAGGACGTAGCCGACGGCTTCCTTCGCTTGGCCCACGCCCCGGGGAGCACCAGGATCGTCGCCATCGACGGCCCCGGAGGGTCGGGCAAGACAACGTTGGCCGCCGCGGTGTCCGGACAACTCGACGATTCAGTCACCGTCCACGTCGACGACTTCTACCGCCCCCTACCCGACCAGGAGCGAGAGCGGCTCGACGCAGAACAGGGCTACCACCGCTACTTCGACTGGGAACGTCTCCGGGACCAGGTCCTGGTCCCGCTGCGGGCCAACCAGGCCGCCCGATACCAGATCTACGACTGGGCCACCGGACGACTCGGAGGCTGGCACGAGATCGCCCCCGGCACCGTGGTGATCGTCGAAGGGGTCTACTCCACCCGCCCGGAGCTTGCGCCCTATTACCACTTCACTGCCTACGTGGACGCTCCGCGAGACCTCTGCCTGCAACGAGTGCGAGCACGCGGCGAACATCCGGACGAATGGATCACGCGTTGGCGCGCCGCCGAGGACTACTACCTGCACACCACCTGGCCCCAGACCAGAGTCAAACTCCTCGTCCGCGGCTACTGAGGCAGGGAGAGCACCCGATCACCGAGGCAATCCGAACTGCATCGGCCTGACACCCCGTCACCCACGCGTATGGTCTCCGTCATTCCATATGGCTCAGCGATACAACACAGCCCCTCGTGATCGCGGCGAACGCCGGCAGGTAGACGTATCTCTGCGTGGGTGACCCAGCATCGAAGGACCCCAGTCGACGCTGGACTTCCGCGGCCACATTCCCATAAGCCCAGTGGCATGCAGTTCGGCTACCGGACTCGGGCACCGGCTGGAGAACCGGCACTCGGGAAAGGCGACGGACGACGACAACCTTTGCGCGACGCCAGCGACCTGACGGCCGAATCGGCGGCGGAGTGCACACCGGAGACGACGGTTTGCTCCCGCCTCGGCGCAAAGACCGGTAGCAGGGCCGACGGCCGGCACTGCCGACCGGAGTCGGTGAGCGGTGCGGGCCGCTGCGGCGCCCTCATCCAAGCGCGGACCGGCGCGTCAATCATGGCTATCGTGAAGCGTCCCGACGTTCTGCAGGTCGGACCCCGGTAAACGAAGCCCGGCTGCGGAGACTGGTACTTCGTGGAGGGCCAGGTAACCGTGCCGGGCCGCCTCGACTCCACTCGCCACGAGCACTTGCGATCACGTGGAGGCGGGCGTAGAGAGGAAATAGGGCACATTCCACTCGGTCCTTGAGTATTGGGGATGGTCCCCGTGCCTGACACAGGATGGGCTCTGCTGGGGTTGTTGATATTCCTCGGTGTGCTCGGCGCGGTGGGGGCGTGCTTCGCGTGGCGGATGGCTTCCAAAGAGACGGAGCGCGAACCGAAGATCGAAGTGCTCGTCGGCATCGGGGGCGCACTCATTACCGGCATTGCCGTGGGCGTGTCGGTCCTTTATCTGCAGCAGGCACTTGAGGAGAGCCAGAAGTACGCGGCGTGGCGCGCCAATGTCGAAATCGCCGCCTCCATCCCGGGGTTCAGTCCTGCAGGCCGCGACATCAAGGCGATCAATTTCAGCGGCAAGGCCCTGCACAATGCCGACCTCAAGGGAGCCGACCTGCGAAACGCCCAGCTCCGGGACACGGACCTGACAGGGGCCGACCTGACAGGAGCCAAGCTGCAAGGCGCGAACCTGATCGGGGCCAACCTCTACGAGACCAACCTGACGGGTGCTCACCTCGACGACGCCCTCCTCCAAAGCGCCAACCTGACCCACGCGGTGATCGACAGCGAGGGCACCACCTTCCACGGGGCGACCGTTGACGCGCGTACGTGCTGGCCGGAGAACGTGGTCCAGGAGAAGGTCGATTCGGTCAACGTCAACAACGAGGGCCACGACGGCTTCCGAGGCGGGGAGAAGGCTCCTGATTGCTCCCTGTGGAAGGCAGGGCACCGCGCCGGTTGAGCGCCGGGCCGGCCCGCTCCAGCCGTTGAAGGACGGCCATCTCTTCGCCCGCCGGACCCTGGACGAGGCCCCTACGAGACCCCGGTGGCCGAGCGCGGCCTTCCGGCTCTGTGCGCCGCGATCGCCGCGCACGCGCCGCAGCTGCTGGCCGACTTCGAGGCCAACTGGCGGGCGAGGATCGCCGACACCTGCGACATCGCTGGCCGCCGACTGCGCCCGATCAGACAAGGTCAAGGACCTCCTGGAAGAGGCCTCCCGGATCCACCAGCGAACGTCTTCGCTCGGACCTGGAGAGTGAGCGCAGAGTTCACCGGCCCCGCCCTGGGCCACGGACGGGACCAAGCTGGCCGCCGAATACCACGACGTTTTGACTACCCGCGTGCGAGAGCTGACCATCGGGCGCCGTCACGAACCCGAAGCCCGAACTCAACTATCCCGGCCACCCCTTGACCGTTGACGGGATCTTCGGCCCCGGGCTCGGGGCGTCTGAGGGCACGGACGGCATACCGCAGGGCACGTGAATGGCCTGGCCCTACCGAGGTTCGGGAGGGCCAGGCCCTGATTGCCCCTAGCGGAATGCCCCGCCTGTCACCAGGGGCTGCGGACCCTGATGCCCAGCGCCCGGACTCGGTCCTGGTCCTTCGGCGCAAGCCTCGCCAACTGGTTTTCGCCGACGACCCCAACGTGGCGCCAGATGGTGCAGAGGCTCTCCATTGCCGCTTCGGCGACCTCCGGCTCCTCGTCCGCCGCGGCGAGCACCAGGGCTTCCACGACCGGACTGGTCCGGAGTCCTGCGACCGCCCGTGCCGTCCGGGCCCGCAGCTCCGCAGGGACGGCCGGGTCGACGAGCGAGCCCAGGACGTTCGCCGTGTCACGTGCGTCCTCGCAGGGCAGTACCCAGACCACGTAGGCCAGCTGCGCGCCCAGCATGATCAGGTACTGGAGTGGGATGAGCATTCCCACCGGCAGCAACAGCAACAACGGCAGGATGACCATCCAACCGCCCCGGATCCGCTGGGCGCCACCGGTCGGCGGTTCGAACCGACGGCCGGCCAACAGGACGAGTACGAACATGGTCGCGACCGTCAGGAGGGGGACGCCCACGAGGCCGACCCGCACCTCGAGCGCGAACTCCTCGATGAAGGGCTCGTCACCGAGAGCGGGCAGCACCGAGGCCGCGGCCACCCAGGCAAGCACGATGGTCAGGACGTAGCGCCGCAGGGAGGTCCACAGCCACTTACCCGTACTCATGACAGCTTCCCCACTTGAGCAGCTCTTCGTGCAGCTTGGGCCATGGTGTCACGGGCGATCTACTGCGCTTCTGCCCCTTCTGGTACCGTTCCCGGCCGACGCCACGCTCGACCAGAGGTGAAGGGCCGGGCGAGCGCGGTCGGACGCAGCCGGCCAGGTGGTCCGGTTCGCGTCCGAACAGCGGGCCGCTCCGCTACTCGGACCTGCTGAGGCCACGCACCCTAGCGACCGATGCAATCCGCGCGGTCACCCCGCGTCCTCGGGTTCGGGTTCACGGACGAACCAGAGGTCGAGGTCATCCCGCGGGCATAGTGGTGGCAGGGCGGTGAACCTCCAGGATGACTGGGGTACCGGCCACGGATCGGTCCTCGTGCATGGTGATCAGCTGGCCGGGCTGGACGTGCTTCCACTGCGAGGGGGTGAAGGGCACCAGGCGAACCGTGGCTCGTCCGCCGGGCTCCAGAGAAGGCATGTCCTCTACCCAGAGCCGGGCAATGCTGACCGCTCGTTCACCGGCGGGTGAGAGATGTCCGATGTCCCACATGGGCCGCAGAACACCGTGAGCAGCGATTGGCATTGTGCGTCGCGCCTCGGCGGCAGGCCGGAGCGTCAGGTCAGCTCGGATCACGCCGTTGCGGATCTCGGAACACCGCCAATGGCACCAGGCCGAGCTCCGCTCAAGGCGGAGCTGTTCCGCCGCGTCGGCGAGCTCAACCCAGAATGCGAGAGGAGGGGGATGGCCGTTTCCCAGCTCCTCCAGCAGGCCCAGGGCGATCTCCCACTCGTCGTTGACGAGGTAGTCCCAGATGTCTCGCACCGTAATGTCGTTCTCGGTAGCGGCCACGCGCCTGTCGGGTGGTGGCGGGTGTGGGCGTGTACTGGAAACCTCGGCGGTTCCGAGGGCCTTCGAGTCGCCGTCTAGGGGGTGTGGTCGGGCCAGGGGACGTCAGTGGCGACTGGCACTGTGTAGTCGATGCCAGGCACGGAGAACCCGTAGAGGCGTCGGACCTCAGCGCGAAACCAGTCGAGATCGGCCAGGTCGGCGATGGTCGCCGTGGTGGCAGCCTCCCAGCGTTCCGCGACAGCCGCCTGGACAGCGTCGGTCAGTTCGAAGGTGTCCAGGCGGATACGCCCCTCGGCGTCCAGGGCGAGCGGGGCAGCGCCGGTGAGTTGGTCCCACAAGGCGGCGAGTTGGAGGATCGGTGGGACGAGGTCCTCGCCGAGGACGCCGCGCAACAGGCCGGTGTACAGGGCGATACCAGGAATCGCGGTGGAGGACTGGGTGACGGCGGCGCCGTTGACGGAGGTGACGGCCCGCCCGCCGACTGTCTTGTCGAGCCGCTCGTTCAGCGTGCGTGCCGTGGCCTCCAAATGGGCCTTGGCCGCGCCGATGGTGCCCTGCCGGTAGATCGCCGCCGTCAGCGGCGAGCCGATGTAGGACAACGCGGCGGTGGCGAACCTGTCGGCAAGCAGTCCGCGTGCGGCAAGGTGGTCGATCCAGCGTTCCCAGTCCGTTCCGCCCATCACGGCCACGGTGTGCTCCACGTCGTCGCCCTCGGCCGGTCCGGTCTCCACCTCGCGGACCTCCGGAACACCCTCGTCATCGAAAGCGAGGGTCTTGGTGCGGTTCGCCTGGCCGATCGGCTTGAGGACCGAGGCGTAGGCGGTACCGGTGTCGGGGTCGGTCCGCCGGGGCGCGGCCACCGAGTAGATCAGGTAGTCCAGCCGACCGCCGAAACGCTGCTCGACGAGGTCGGCGACCTGATTCTTCATCGAGTCGGAGAAGGCATCGCCGTTGAGGAAGACCACGTCCCGACCGGCGCTGCGGGCGATGTCGGCGGTGGCCGCGGTGCGATACCAGCCGGCCGTCGCCGTACGCCGCTCGGTGGGGGCTTTCTCGAAGGACACCGCGATGCCGCGGATACCAGCGCGCTTGAGTCCGGCAAGTGTGGCCGCGAGACCGTATCCGGCGGAGGAGCCGATGACCAGCGCGACCGGCCCGTTGCCTTCCGGCACGCCGACGGGGGCGGGGCACGCCTGCCACATGTCGGCCACCAGTTGCCGGCAGCCCGCCGGGTGGGAGTCGAGGAAGAGGAAGCCCCGGTTGCGGGGGGTGAGAACACGCTCGCTCACGATGACAGTCCTTGGGTCGGCCGGGACACGGACGCGGTGACCAGCCAGGCCGGCCACGCCCTGCAAGTCTGCGATAGCTTCCCCAGACGTGGTGGCCCCACCGGGAACAACGATCATGAGCCGGTCTTGGAGTGTTCCACCACTTCCAGCCGAGCAAGAGGCACCTACCTGCGCAGCTAGCTTGAGGGCGTAGAGGGGGCACTGTTCGCTGTCGAGGAAGCCGCCGCGCGCCGCCGTCCGCCGGCGGAGCCGTTCGCGTGGCCGGTCGAGGGTCAGATAGGCGCCGTCCGGCCTCCGGGCCGCGTCCACGTCGCGACGTGCCGCGACACCGGCAAACGCTGCGCCCCCGCCACCGCCGACCAGATCCGCAAACTGCTCGCCCAGGCGTGGCCGCCTGCGCTCCAGTGCCGCCCCGACACCGCACTCGTGTCGGCGTACGCATGAACGTGGTCGGACGCGTACCGATGTGCCGCCCCGTCGCGCTGGTGGCCAGGCACTCCTTGACCTGAAGCGAGATTGAGGTTTTAGCGTGTCGCCTACTTGATCATCTGATGACGGGAAGACACACCCATGATCCTCGTGACCGGAGCCACCGGAAACTCAGGCAGTGCCCTGCTGAAGGAGCTGCACGCGCGTGGTGTCGGCCCGCTGAGGGGGCTGACCCGTGATGCCTCACGGGCAGTCTTCCCCGATGGAGTCGGGGCCGTGGAGGGCGACTTCGTAGAGCCTGCGTCGTTGAAGCCCGCGCTTCGTGGGGTGCGTTCACTGTTTCTCGTATCGCGCCTGGGACCGGACGCCGACATAATCGAAGCCGCCCGGCACGCGGGCGTGGAGCATGTCGTGCTGGTGTCGTCCATCACCGTCCAGACCCACCCGCACCTCGGCCCCGCCGACGAGAACCTGGCGGTGGAGCGTCTACTCAAGGCAAGCGGCATGGCCTGGACGATCTTGCGGCCGACGCAGTTCGCCTCGAACGCCTTGATGTGGGCGGCTTCCATCCGTGGCCACGAGACCGTCCGCGCGCCGTACGTCGACACCGCGCTGCCGACCATCCATCCCGCGGACGTCGCGGCGGTGGCACGGGTGGCACTGACCGAGCCCGGCCACCACGGGCACACGTACGCCTTGACCGGTCCAGCGCCGGTGACCGCCCGACAACAGGTCGAAGCCCTTCGCGGCAGCACTGGGGCGGGAGGTTCCCTTCGCGGAGATCAGCCGCCGGCAGGCCCACGCACAGATGGCTGCGGTCTTCGGGGCGGAGGCCGCGGACGCGGTGCTCGACGTCACGGGCGGCGACGTGAACGATGAACTGCTGATGGTGCGCGACACGGTTGCAAGGATCACTGGAAGGCCCGCCCGCCCGTTCCAGCAGTGGGCTTCGGAGAACGTCAACGCCTTCCGTTGAACCGCGAGCACACATCCCGCCGCCGGGGTGTCGCGGTCACGGCCGTGGCCGTGGTGAGTCGAAGGGCGGTACGGAGCTCTGGTGCGGGCCACTGGCCCTCGAGCCCCGTGACCAGACGGGGGCGGCGTACAGGACCGGACGTCGCCACTCCCCCGTCCTGTCCTGGTACAGGAGGCCGGTTCTTTGCGCAGGCCAGGCACGTGTGGATGTGCCGGCAGTTGCCTTGGCCTGTCACATGCCGAGCACCCGTCTGGTCTCGACGGCGATCTGCTGCGTCTCGCCGGTTGCGACCACGAGGACCGGGACACCTCTCCCCGCCCGATCGATGCGCCGGAGGCCCTCCCGCATCAAGTCCCCCAGTTCGGGGACGAGCAGCCCGCCTCGTACACCGAGAACGGTCAGGGCCGAGCAGATCTCCTCGCGTACCTCCGGTTGGTCTTCGCCGATCTCCCCGGTGAAGACCAGCGCGTCCAGCCGGTCCAGCGAGGCGGCCATCGAGGCGATGCCCCTGCGGCAGCTGAGCGTGAACGTCGCCAGAGCCAGCGCGGCCGCGGCATCTCCCTCCGCGCGGGCGCGCACCAGGTCCCGGGTGTCTCCCGAAGTACCGGAGAGGCCGAGCAGACCGGAATGCCGGTGGAGCGTGTCATCCAATTCGTCCGTGCTCCGACCGTGCCGCCGCTGCAGCCACAGCAGCGCGCCGGGGTCGAGGCTGCCGCTGCGCCGGCTCATCACCAGGCCTTCCAGCGGAGTGAGGCCCATGGTGGTGTCCACGCTGCGTCCGTTGCGGACGGCGCAGGCCGAGCAGCCGCCGCCCAGGTGCACGAGCACGACCTGGAGGTCGTCGACGGGTCGGCCCAGGGCCTGCGCCGTCCTCTGCAGTGCCCACGAGTAGGAGAGCCCGTGGAAGCCGTACCGGCGCAGCCCGTAGTCGGCGCGCCATCGCTCCGGCACTGCGTACGTGCGCGCCTGTGCCGGCAGGTCCTTGTGAAAGACAGTGTCGAAGCAGGCGACGTGGGGAACGTCGGGCAGGAGTTCTCGTGCCGCATCGACCACAGGCAGGGCAGGGGTCACGTGCATCGGCGCGAGATCGGCGACGTCCGCCAGCAGAGCCCGTACGCGTGCGTCGATCAGCGTATGACCAGTCAGGTGCGGACCGCTGTGGACGATGCGGTGACCGACCGCCGCGGGAGCGGGTACCTCGCTGAGGAAGTTCCGCAGTTCCGCCGCCGCAGCGGGTCCCGGGGGCTCCGAGGCGTTCCGCTCTGCCACGCGTTCACCGTCCGCCGCGAACAGAGCGATGTGAAGGCTCGATGAGCCGGCATCGAGGACCAGTACGTGACCACCAAGGCTCTCGTCGGAGCGGTCGGCACTCATCACACACCTCCAGTGCTCTTGCGTCCCCGGCACGGTGCGCCCACCAGGCAGCAACGGGCCCCGTACATGTGGGTGGCGGCGCTCGACGCGGCAGGGAGACCACTTCCCGCTCCGGGAGGCGTTGCGTTCCCTGCGGCCGGCGCGCCGTCACCCATCCCGGTGCGCCGGCCCTGATCCGTCACCTTCCGCAGCCGCGGCCGCCCGCACCCGCTGCTCCTCGCGGGCGGAGCCGACGTCCCGTTCCAGGGGTGTGCGGCTCACGGCCGTCGCGAAATCCTCCAAGGCCCGCTTCTGTAGTTCCGCCTCGCGCCGCACCACCGGGTTCCGGTCCCCGGCGGCAGTGCCCTCCCATGCGTGGAGCGCCTCCTCCACGCGCCCCCACTCCGGATTCCTGTGCCCGCGCACGTCGACTGCCGCCTGCGCGGTATCCGCCTCCAGGGCCTCGGCGAGCCGCTCCGCCTCGGGGGCGAAACGGCTGTCGGCCCACGGGACATGGCTCTCCATGAGCATCGCCGCCCGGTCGAACCGCTTCAGCGCCTCCTGCGCCTCTTCCGCCTCGCGCGATGTCAGACCTCTGGGGCGGACCGGTTCCTGACGTGCCTGGTCGTAGGCATCCTGCCAGGCGGTACGTGCCTCCCTGCTCGCCAGCAGGGCCCTGCGCGTGTCGGCGCGGTGTTCCCGGGTCGGTTCGGCGTAGCTGCGGAGCACCGCGGCCGCGTAGCGGCCGTCGGCGGCGAGCCAGTCCGCAAGCCGGCCCGGCAGCCGGGGGGTCTCCCATGCGGGGAACACCACGTACGCCAGCATTGCCAGGGCCCCGCCGAGCAGGGTGAGCACCACCCGCTCCGGGACCGTCTGCTCCCACGCCTGGCCGCCCATGCCGAGCAGGAAGACGACGTACGCGGCAGTGAAGCACTGGGAGTAGGCGTAGCCGGTGCGGATCAGCGTGTACGACAGGGCCGCCGAGACCACCGTCAGCGCGCCGAACACGTGGGCGTCCGGGCCCAGCGCCCGCACCATCCCGGTGGCGAGCGCGACCCCCGCCAGGGTCCCGGCGAGACGGCCCACCGCACGCGCGTACGTCCGGTGGAAGTCGGGCCGCATCACCATCACCGAGGCGATGGGCGCCCAATAGCCGTGGCCCACGGGTAGCCGGGAGGCGATGAGATAGCCGAGCGTGGCCACCGCCGCCAGGCGGACGGCGTGCCGGAACACGGGCGAGTCCCGGCGGAGCTCACGGCGGACCGCCCGGACGACGACCGGGAGCAGCCGGAACATCGTCGGGCGCACCAGGAACTGGGCGCTCGCGGGGCCGGACGGCGTGGGTGCCTTGTCGCGCGCGCCGCCGCTCCCTGCGATCTCCAACGCTTCGGCGAGGAGTTCCACGAGCCGCTCGGCGGCCTGCCGGGCGGGCCCCTCCAGCACCTCGTGTTCTTCGTCGACCCGCAGGACGTCCGCGCTCCCGGGCGGCACCTCGGCGGGAGTGCCGCGGCGGATCGAACGGGCCGCCGCGTCCAGGACGTCGGCGGCCGCGTTGAGCAGCTCCCGTGCGCGGTCCCGCCCGGGTCCCTCCGCCGGGGCGCCGACGTCCGGGTCGGCGAGCGCGGCGGCGACCGGCAGAATGCGCTCGGCGAGGCCCCGGGGGCCGTGGAGGACGGGGGGACGGGTGCGGGCCTGCGACGGCGTCACGGCGGCCGCGTCCCGGGCCGTCATCAAAGGCACGGGGTCGAACGGGGCGGTCGGGTCGTGCCGCAGCCGGCGGGCGTAGTCCGCCACGGCGGCCAGGGCGTCGGCGAGCGCGTCGCGGTGCGCCCCCCAACGGCGGATCGGGAACAGCAAGATCAGCAGGGCCTGCGCCACGCCTCCGAGCGCGATGGCCCCGGCGTGTTCCAGGGCCCGCCCGACGCTGGTCGGCAGGGTGACGGTCACCAGCAGGGTGCCGACCGTCGTCGCTGCGACGATCCCGGCGGTCGACCCGAGGGCCCATGCCATTCCCGCGGCGAACGCCCATACGGCCAGCAGCGGGAGGAACGTCACGAGTCGCCCCGCCGCCAGGTAGCCCACGAAGGTGCTGAGCGCCAGCCCCGCGCCCGCGCCGAGCGCGATCACCTTGCGCGGACGCCAGGTGCGCTGGAAGGTGGCCCCACCCGCGGAGTAGGCACCGAGGGCGGCGGACGCGGCGTACTCAGGGGAAACCAGCCACAGCGCCGGCCCGATGACGATCGCCACCCCGGCAGCCGTGCGGAGCGCGAGCAAGGGCTCCAGCCGCGTCTCCTCGATCGTGAGCCCGGAGCGCACGACCTCCCCGAGGGCCCGTAGCCACCTCATGGGTGCGAGCCCAGCCGGAACGCTCTGCCTGCCGGGGCGCGTCGGCCGCCCCGCCGCCCTCCTGACGGCGCCGCGCTCGGACGGGCGCCCCGGACCGAGGTTCACCGGGCATCACCCGTCCCGTCATCGCCGCGGTCGCGGTCGTGGTCGTGGTCGTGGTCGTTCCGGAGCGTGAGACGTCGTTCCTGTTCGCGCTTGGAGTAGGCGGCTGCCCGGATCGCATCGTCGCTTTCCAAGCCCGACCCCAGCGCCCCGCCCACGGTGGCGACCGAAGCGACGAACCAGGACAGCGTCAGGTACTCCTGGGCGTGCAGTGGGGTGCGTGTCACGGAAGCGAACGCCTGGCCGTTGAGGATGAACAGCGCCCACACCCAGTTGACGACCATCAAACCCACGTAGCAGACGAGCACCCCGATACCCACGGTCACTACCGTCGAGGCGTTGTAGAGCCGCGTCCTCTGCCTCGCCTCCGGCGAGCTCGCTGCTGACCGGTGCCACAGCTCCGCGTCCACGATCAGCCAGCCGATCATGAGCGCGACAGATCCGACCGTGGCGATGACGAGGCGTGGCACGCTCAGGCTGACGGCCAGGTTCCAGACGGTGGAGTTCACGGTGGCGACTGCTCCCGTGGCGAGTGCGGCCGCCAGGGCCTTCGACAGGCCCGGCACCAACCGCCACGGCCGGTTGGCGCGGACCATTCCGACGAGTACCCGCAGGTAACCGCGCGGCCCGCTGACGACGTACCGGAGGTCGACGGTCTCTTGTTCACCGATCGGGCCAGGATGGATGGGCGCGAGACGACTGACGAAGGGCCCCATAGCGGGCTGACTTCGCGGAGCCCCTTCGGCCCCGGTGATCTGCGAACCCGCCAGGCCGAGTACGACTTCTTCCACCACGCGTTGGGTCCTCGTCTGCAGACGCAAGCCCCCCAGCGCGGGAAGGGACAGCAGCGCCAAGCCGTGTTCGTGGCTCAGATCCACAACGATCTTGCGTCCGTGTGAGTGCAGCGGAAGGTCGGTGAGGGCCACGACGACGTCCCAGTTCTCCGCTCTCCCGCGGTCCGTGATCCGGCGCATCAAAGTCGGCACGTCCTCCGTTTCCGCGGTGAAGGGTTCACTGACCACCTCGATCTCGAACCGTCGCCCCGGCCCTGACTTGTCTGCGAGCCGCGTGGGGAGCATCCAGGCCATGCGCTGTGCGATTTCCGTGGGCGCGTCCGGATCCGCCAGGAGAGCCACGACCGTAGTGTCCTGGGGCGACATCCGCATGACCGGGCCCGTCAGCTCCGGGACACGGGCCGGCCCGCCACCGGCCGAGGCCCCTCGGGTCCCGCGGTGCGGACGAGGTTGCCCGCCTTTTCCCGGTGCTCGTGTACGAGGCGGATCGCCATGGCACCCTCACCGGCCGCCGAGGCCACCCGTTTGACCGAGCCGCTCCTGACGTCGCCGGCGGCGAAGACTCCGGGAAGGGTGGTCTCCAGGAGCAACGGACCACGGCCGAGCGAGTCCCACCGGGTCGCGTCAGCCGCAGCCTGGGCGTCGGCGCCAGTGAGGACGAAGCCCTTCTCGTCCAGGGCCACCACGCCCTCGAGCCAATCGGTGCGCGGCCGGGCTCCGATGAACACGAACAGGGCCGCCGCCCGCAGCTCCCGGCGCTCACTGCTCGCGTTGTCCTCCACGATCAGCGACTCCAGCCTCTGCTCCCCGCTGACGCCCCTGACTTCGGTGCGGAGCAGCACCTCGATCTTCGGATGCCGTTCCACCTGGTCCACCAGGTAGCGCGACATGTCGGCGTTGAGGTCACCACCCCGCACCAGGAGGTGGACCCTGGACGCGTGGTTCGCGAGGAACAGCGCCGCCTGCCCGGCAGAGTTCCCGCCGCCGACCACGGCGACCGGATCCGCCTGGCAGAGACTGGCCTCGTGGACGGTCGCCGCGTAGTAGACGCTGATGCCCTCCAGACGGTCGATGCCGGGCACCTCCAGCCGGCGGTACCACACGCCCGAGGCGAGCACCACGGCGCCCGCCCGGGTCGTGGACCCGTCCGCGAAGGTGACGACGTACTCGTCGTCCTGCGGGGTGAGCCCGCTGACCTGGGCCGGCACCATGAGTCGGGCACCGAACTTGTGGGCCTGGAGCACCGCGCGTTCGATGAGTTCGCCCCCGGAGATGCCCGAGGGGAAGCCGAGGTAGTTCTCGATGCGGGACGAAGTACCGGCCTGGCCTCCGGTGGCCACGGCCTCGACGGTGATCGCGGTGAGGCCGTCGGAGGCACCGTACACGGCGGCGGCGAGCCCCGCGGGGCCCGCGCCCACCACCAGCACGTCGCATCGGCCGGCCTCCGGCGAGGGGGCGGGCAGCCCGATGAGCCGGGCGAGTTCGGCGTTGCTCGGATTGCGCAGCACCCGCTCGCCCTTCCAGATGACCACCGGAGTCTCCTCGGGACGGATGGCGAACCGACGCAGGAGCGCTTCCGCCTCCTTGTCCTGCTCCAGGTCCACCCAGCGGTGGGGCAGCCGGTTGCGGGCGGCGAACTCACGCAGCCGCAGGGTGTCCGGCGAGTAGCACGAGCCCAGGATCCGGAAGCCGGCGCCGAGACCGATGAGCAGGTACCTGCGCCCCAGGTAGGCGCGGAGGATCAGGTCGCCGAGGACGGGGTCGCGGCCGACCAGGGCGCGCTGCCGTTCCACCGGTACGGCGAGGATCTCGCCCGCCTCGCGCACCACGGCGGTGTCGAACGCCGCCTCGCCCTCCAGCAGCGCGAGCTCACCCAGGAACCTGCCGGGTCCGTGTACCGCTACCGTGCGCTCCTCGGGCCCGCCGTGGTCCTGGAGGATCTCGACGGTCCCGCTGAGGATCGCGAGGAACTCCCGGAACGGCTCGCCCTCGCGGTACAGCACCTCGCCCGGGGTGGTCTCGCGGCGCTCACCGTGCGCGGCCAGGTCCTGGAGCTGCGCCGGTGTCAGGCGGGGGAACGCCCCGTGCAGGTCCGGGGTCTCGTGGACCGCTCCCTGCACGTGCTCGGCGGCGCTCATCAGACCGGGGCCTCGTCGACGTAGCACCAGCGCCAGTCCTCTCCGGGCTGGAAGGACTGCACGATCGGGTGACCGACGCTGCCGGCGTGCCGCCTCGCGTGCTTGAGCGGCGAGGAGTCGCAGCAGCCGACGTGCCCACAGGTGAGGCAGAGCCGCAGGTGCACCCACGGGGAACCCACCCTCAGGCACTCCTCACAGCCCTGGGGGG
Organism: Streptomyces sp. NBC_00667; assembly: GCF_036226825.1. Lineage (NCBI taxonomy): Bacteria > Bacillati > Actinomycetota > Actinomycetes > Kitasatosporales > Streptomycetaceae > Streptomyces > Streptomyces sp. NBC_00667. The sequence goes on along the minus strand of NZ_CP109022.1, from coordinate 6,808,652 downwards.
TTCGCGGCGTCACCGGGCGGACCAGCGCCAGGTGCGGGTCAGGAATCGTTGCCATGAGAACTCTCCTTGCGTGCCGGGGACTGTTCGGCCGCAGCCCGCGCCGGTCCCCTCATCCGGCGGCGCAGCTGCGTCGGGGCCGGTTTCGTGGGTGAGCGGTGGTGGCCGGCCCATCGTGTTCAGCCTCCCGCAGCGGTTTGCCGGCCCGCCATCGCCTGCTCGACCCAGGAGCGCAGGACGTGCGCGGGCGCCGCGCCGGCCTGCCGGGCGACCGTCTCGCCGCGGTCCAGGACGAGCAGGGTCGGCACCGCCTGCACCTGGAACCGCCCGCTGAGCCGCGGGTTCTTGTCGACGTCGACCTTGACGAGTTTGATCCGTCCGGCCAGGTCGCGGGCGACTTGTTCGAGAGCGGGGCTGACCATGCGGCAGGGGCCGCACCAGGTGGCCCAGAGGTCGACGACGACGGGCTGGGTGGCGCGTTCGGCGATCTCGGCGAAGTCGTCGTCGCCCGCGTCGACGATCCAGGGCAGGGCCTGCTTGCAGTGGCCGCATCGGGGGCGTCCCTCGGCGGCCACAGGAATCCGGTTGCCGCGCCCGCAGTTCGGGCAGGTCACCGTCGTGGTCCGGGTGGTGTTCACGCCGCCCTCGCTTCCCGGGCGTCCTCCTGCTGGTCGTAGGCGACGACCAGCTCTCCGTGTTGGGCGTCGACGCGGACCGTCGCGCCGTCTTGGACGTCACCGCGCAGCAGGGCGCGCCCGACCATCGTCTCGACCTCGTGGGAGATGTAACGCCGCAGCGGCCGCGCCCCGTACACCGGGTCGTAGCCCTGATGCGCGATCAACTCCAAGGCCGAGGGCGTGAGCTCGACGCTGATGCGGCGTTCGGCGAGCCGCTGCCGCAGCTCGTCGAACTGCAGCTCCACGATGCGCTCGATCTGCCGCTCACCGAGCGGCTTGAACAGCACGATGTCGTCGACGCGGTTGAGGAACTCCGGCCGGAAGTGCCCGCGCAACTCGCCCATCACCAGCGCCCGGGCATCCGGCTTGATCTCCCCCTCGGCGGTGGCTCCGTCGAGGAGGTGCTCGGACCCGATGTTGGACGTCATGATGATCACGGTGTTGCGGAAGTCGACCGTGCGGCCCTGGGCATCGGTGATGCGGCCGTCGTCGAGGACCTGCAGCAGGGTGTTGAAGACATCCGTGTGCGCCTTCTCGACCTCGTCGAACAGCACGACCGAGTACGGCTTGCGGCGCACGGCCTCGGTGAGCTGGCCGCCCTCCTCATAGCCGACGTATCCGGGCGGTGCGCCCATGAGCCGGCTGACGGTGTGCCGCTCCTGGTACTCGCTCATGTCGAGGCGGACCATGTTCTCCTCGGAGTCGAACAGAGCCCGGGCAAGGGTCTTGGCCAGCTCGGTCTTCCCGACGCCGGTGGGGCCGAGGAAGATGAACGAGCCGATCGGGCGGCGAGGGTCGCGGATGCCGGAGCGGGCGCGGATGATGGCGTCGGCCACCAGCTTGACCGCCTCGTCCTGGCCGATGACGCGCTCGCGCAGGATGTCGTCGAGGCGCAGCAGCTTCTCGCGTTCGCCCTCCTGGAGGCGGGAGACGGGGATGCCGGTCCAGGCGGCGACGATCTCGGCGATCTCCTCCTCGGTGACGACTTCGCGCAGCAGCCGGTTCTGCCCTTGCTTGGAGGCCAGTTGCTCCTCCTCTGCGGCGAGCCGGCGCTCCAGGTCCCGGAGGCGGCCGTAGCGGAGTTCGGCGGCGCGGTTGAGGTCGTAGGCGCGTTCGGCCTCCTCCGCCTCGTGGCGGACCTGCTCCAGTTCCTGGCGCAGTTCCTGGACGCGGCGGATCGCCTGCCGTTCGGCCTCCCACTGGGCGTGTTTGGCGTCGGCCTCGCCGCGCAGGTCGGCCAGTTCCTTGCGCAGTTCCTCCAGGCGGGCTTTGCTGGCGGGGTCGGTCTCCTTGGACAGGGCGGCTTCCTCGATCTCCAGGCGGGTCACCCGGCGGGTGATCTCGTCGAGTTCGGCGGGCATCGAGTCGATCTCGGTTCGCAGCCGGGCGCAGGCTTCGTCGACGAGGTCGATGGCCTTGTCGGGCAGGAACCGGTCGGTGATGTAGCGGTGGCTGAGGGTGGCCGCGGAGACCAGCGAGGTGTCCTGGATCTTCACGCCGTGGAAGACCTCCAGGCGTTCGCGCAGTCCGCGCAGGATCGAGATGGTGTCCTCCACGCTCGGCTCGTCGACCAGGACCTGCTGGAAGCGGCGTTCGAGGGCGGCGTCCTTCTCGATGTGCTTGCGGTATTCGTCCAGGGTGGTGGCGCCGATCATGTGGAGTTCGCCGCGTGCCAGCATGGGCTTGAGCATGTTGCCCGCGTCCATGGCACCCTCGGCGGCGCCCGCCCCTACGACGGTGTGCAGCTCGTCGACGAAGAGCAGGATCCGCCCCTGGGCGGCCTTGACCTCGCTGAGCACGGCCTTGAGCCGTTCCTCGAACTCGCCGCGGTACTTCGCGCCGGCGACCAGGGAACCCATGTCGAGGGCGAACACGATCCTGTCACGCAGTCCTTCGGGCACGTCGCCGCGGACGATGCGCTGGGCGAGACCCTCGATGATGGCGGTCTTGCCGACGCCCGGGTCGCCGATCAGGACGGGGTTGTTCTTGGACTTGCGGCTGAGGATCTGGGTGACGCGGCGGATCTCGGCGTCCCGGCCGATGACGGGGTCGAGCCGACCGGCCTTGGCCTCGGCGACCAGGTCACGGCCGTACTTCTCCAGGGCCTCGTAGGCCACCTCGGGGTTGGCGGAGGTCACGCGCTGGTTGCCGCGGATGTGGGTGAGCGCGCCGAGGAAGGAGTCCCGGGTCACGCCGTGCTCCTTCAGCAGGCGCCCGGCGGCGGTCGCCGAGCCCTCCTCGGCCAGCGCCAGCAGCAGGTGTTCCACGGACACGTACTCGTCCTTGAGGCGTTTGGCCTCCCGCTCCGCCTCGTCCAGCAGCCTGGCCAGGCGCTGGGTGACGAAGACCTGGCCCGGCGCCGCGCCCGGGCCGGTCACCTTGGGCCGGCGGGAGATCTCCTTGCGTACGGCCGCGCGCAACTCCTCCGGGTCGGTGCCCGCCTGCTGCAGCAGCCGCGGGATCAGGCCCTCCTCCTGGTCGAGGAGGGCGAGCAGCAGATGTTCGCCGTCGACCTCGGTGTGGCCCAGGCGGCCGGCGGCGCTCTGGGCCTCCTGCAGGGCTTCCTGTGACTTCTGGGTCAGGCGGTTCATGTCCATGGTGGTAGATCACTCCTCATGCCTGCACGCCGCAGCGCGGCTTCGAGCAAGCTGATGCGGTCGAGCAGGTCGAGCACCAGCGCGAGGGAGGCGTAGTTCAGGCACAGCCCGGTGCGCAGCCGCTGAACGCGGGCGAGGGCGGCCGGGGCCGTGGGGGCGAACACCAGCCGTCCGGAGGCGTCACGGCCGGCGTCCACCAGTCCGAGGGCGACGAACCGACGGACCAGGTCGGGATGGAGGCCTGCGCGCCGGGCCACGGTCTCCAGGGAGAGCCCGGGCACGTGCACGATCGCGTACTGCACGCCCACCTCGGTCGTCCGTGCGTGGGACGGGCGGGCCTCGGGCGGTCGGTCGGTCATCAGGTCCTCCTGGGGTCGAAGGAGGAGACGGCGGCGAGTTCCTCCAGCAGCTCGCGCTCCCGGTCGTTCAGCCGGGGCGGCACCATGATCCGCAGCTCCGCATACAGGTCTCCGTTCGCGCCGCGCGGGCTCGGCATGCCCTCGCCGCGCAGCCGTAGGCGCCGTCCGCTGGAGGACCCGGCGGGCACGGTCACCTTCGCGGTGGCACCGCTCGGCGTGCGCACCGGCACGGTGGCGCCCAGCGCCGCCTCCCACGGTGTGACCGGAAGAATCACGTGGACGTTCCGGCCCTCGAGGCGGAACTCGGGGTGCGGCTCGATCCGCACCCTCAGGTACAGGTCCCCGGCGGGAGCACCGTCGCCGCTCCCGCGCCCGCCCTCGCCGGCCAGCCGGATGCGCTGCCCGTCGGTGGTGCCGGGCGGCACGTCGACCTGGTATCGCCGCTCCCCGGCCGGCCCGGCGAGGGTGACCGTACGGCGGCCGCCCCGGTATGCCTCCTCGACGGTGAGCGGCAGTTCGGCCTCCTGGTCGGCGCCGGGCACGCGTGTCCGCCCGCCGCCGCCGAACAGCGAGCCGAACAGATCCTCGACGTCGACCCCCTCACCCCCGAAGCCCGCCGTGGAGTACCGCACCCGGGGACCGCCGCCGGTGGTCCACCGGGGGCCACTGCCGGCGCCGGCGGCGACCCGCTCCTCCCAGTCCTCCGGGACCTTCCGGAAGTCCTCGCCGAAGCGGTCGTACCGGGCTCGCTGCTCCGGATCGGACAGCACGCTGAAGGCCTCGTTGATCTCCTTGAACCGTTCCTCCGCCTGTGGGTCCTTGTTGACGTCGGGGTGGTGCCTGCGGGCCAGGGTGCGGTAGGCCCGCTGGATCTCGTCCCGGTCGGCGGTGCGCGGAACGCCGAGCACCTCGTAGAAGTCGCGTGCCATGGACGGTCACTCCCGCTTGGCGACGGTCACGGCGGCAGGCCGCAGCTGCCGCTCGGCCTCCCCGTAACCGGGTCGCAGCACCTGGACCACGGTGTTCGGATCGGCGTCGGGATCCTGGACCACTGCGACCACCTCGTGCCGGGCCGGGTCGAACGCCACGCCCGTCTCCGCGTGGCGCGGGTAGCCCAGCCGCTCCAGGACGTTCACGGCCCGGTCACGCACGGCCCGGACACCTTCGACGATCGCACCGGGGTCGGCGGCCCCCGCGTGGCTCAGGGCAAGTTCCAGGTTGTCGATGACGGGCAGGAAGGCCGCTGCCGTACGGGCGCGTTCGGCCCCGGCCACCCGCTCCACCTCCCTGGCATGGCGTTTGCGCTGGTTGTCGAGGTCGGCCAGGGCGCGCCGCCAGCGGTCCTTCGCCTCTCGCAGCGCGGCCGCGTCTTCGTCATTGGGTGCGGCGGTGCCGGTTGAGGCGTCGGGCCCGGGCTCCGCCTCCTCGGTCGGCGGTCCAGGCTGCATGAGGTCCCCGCGCGACGGCTCTACGGCGCCTTCCGGCGGCGGGTCGGGCTCTGGGCCCCGGGGTGGGATGGGCATGGCGGGCACCTCAGCCCTTGTCGAACTCGGCGTCGATCACATCGTCGTCGCCCCCGGCGCCGCCCGGCGCGGCCCCGCCGGGACCGGATCCGTCCGGTGAGCCGGTGCCCGCCGGACCGCCTGCGGCGGCTCCCGCCTGGTGGGCCGCGAGCCCCGCGAAGACCTGCTGGAGTTCGGACGTCAGCGGCCGGACCTCGTCCACCCCGGCCTCGTTCTTGACGGCCTCGCGGGCCTGCGCCACCAGCATCTCGGCGCGGGCCTTCTCGTGTGCGGGCGCGGCGTCGCCGAGCTCGCCGAGGCGCTTTTCGACCTGGTAGGCGATGGCGTCCAGTTCGTTGCGCGCGTCGACCGCCTCGCGCAGGGCCTGGTCCTGGCCGCGGTTGCGTTCGGCCTCCTGGAGCATCCGCTCGACTTCGCTGCTGTCGAGGTTGGAGCTCTCGCTGATGGTGATGCCCTGTTCCTTTCCGGTGTCCTTGTCCCGCGCGGTGACGCTGAGGATGCCGTTGGCGTCGACGTCGAAGATGACTTCGATCTGCGGCTCGCCGCGCGGCGCGGGGCGGATGTCGGTGAGCTGGAAGCGGCCCAGGACCCGGTTGTCGGCAGCCAGCTCACGCTCGCCCTGCAGGACGACGACGTCGACGGCGGGCTGGTCGTCCACGGCGGTGGTGAAGGTCTCGGTGCGGCGCACCGGAATGGTGGTGTTCCGCTCGATGATCTTCGTCATCACGCCGCCGCGTGTCTCCACGCCCAGCGACAACGGGGTGACGTCGAGCAGCAGGACGTCCTTGACCTCGCCCTTGAGGACCCCGGCCTGGATCGCGGCGCCCTTCGCCACGACCTCGTCGGGGTTGACGCTCATGTTGGGGTCCTTGCCGCCGGTCAGCCTGCGCACCAGGGCCTGGACGGCGGGGATGCGGGTGGAGCCGCCGACGAGGATGACCTCGTCGATGTCGTTGTCACTGACCTTGGCGTCGTCCATCGCCTGCCGGACCGGGTCGAGGCAGCGCTCCACCAGGTCGCCGGTGATCTGTTCGAACGTGGATCGCATGATCGTCGTGGTCAGATGCTTGGGCCCGGAGGCGTCGGCCGTGATGAACGGCAGGCTGACCTGCGTCTGGGTCACCGAGCTGAGCTCGGTCTTGGCCTTTTCGGCAGCCTCGAACAGGCGTTGCAGCGCCTGGGGGTCCTGCCGCAGGTCGATCCCGTTCTCCTTCTGGAACCCGTCGGCGAGCTGGTCGACCAGCCGGCGGTCGAAGTCGTCGCCGCCCAGATGGCTGTCGCCCGCCGTGGACCGTACCTCCACCACGCCGTCGCCGACGTCGAGGATGCTGACGTCGAAGGTGCCGCCGCCCAGGTCGAAGACGAGCACCGTCTCGTGCTGCTTCTTGTCCATGCCGTAGGCGAGGGCGGCCGCGGTCGGCTCGTTGATGATCCGCAGTACTTCCAGGCCGGCGATCCGTCCGGCGTCCTTGGTGGCGGTGCGCTGGGCGTCGTTGAAGTAGGCCGGCACCGTGATGACCGCCTCCGTGACCCGCTCGCCGAGCTGCTTGGAGGCATCGTCGGCGAGCTTGCGCAGCACCTGCGCGCTGATCTCCTCGGGAGCGTAGAGCTTGTCGCGCACCTTGATGCGGGCGGCGCCGCCCTCTCCCTCGACCACGTCGTACGCGACGGCCTTGGCCTCTTCGGAGATCTCGTCGAAATGCCGGCCGATGAACCGCTTGGCCGAGTAGATGGTGCCCTTGGGGTTGAGGATCGCCTGGCGGCGGGCCAGCTGGCCCACCAGGCGCTCGCCGGTGTCGGTGAAGGCCACCACGGACGGCGTCGTGCGGTTGCCCTCGCTATTGGGTACGACCGCCGGCTCGCCGCCCTCCCAGACGGCGATCACCGAGTTGGTGGTGCCCAGGTCGATGCCTACTGCCTTGGCCATGAGGAACTCCTTCCGCGACGGGCGGCCCCGTTCGCCTCGGAGTCGCGCCCGGTCTTCCGCACTCGCTCAGGTGGCGGTGGGACCGCTCCGTGGGACGCTGCTCTTCGAAGCTCCGCTGCTCGTGCTGGTGCCGGTCCCGCTGGACAGCGCGGCCAGCAGCCGCACCGCCTCGTCGGCGACCGCTTCGTCGGCGACGACTTCGTACCGGCTGGGCTGCATGGAGCTCACCGAGGCGAAATCCCGGCGACCACGCTGGGCCGCGTGCACCAGCAGACCGAGCAGCGCACCGACGAGTGCTCCGAAAATCAGCCCGTACAAGGCGAGGAGCAGTCCCGACACGACCGGGTTCAGCCAGTTCAGCACCCCGAAGATCCACCCGATCAGTGCGCCGGGCAGGGCGCCGCTCGCCGCGCCGTGCAGCGCGGCCCCGCCATTGCCCATGCGGCCGGTCACCTGCTCGACCAGGCGCAGGTCCTGCCCGATGATGGCCACCCTTTCTACGGGAAAGCCCTGATCGGAAAGGTGATCGACGGCGCGTTCCGCCTCTTGGTAGGTCGCGTACGAGGCGATGGTCCTGCGGGCCTGCTCGTTCATCAGCCACTCCTTCCACGGCCACCGGTGCGCCCGGCGACCCTGACGCGCCCAGAGTGGCAAGAGAGCAGCGCGCTCCGCCTGCGCCCGGCAGGTCAGAAATCGCGGGAGTCGGTCGGCCTGAGAGAGCAAGACGCGCATTCGGACAAGCGGGACGGTTCGACCTAGGCTGGGTGCACACGGTTCGCCCAGACGTGGAGCCCGAGAATCGCCCGATCGCCCCCGCTGACCGGAGGAGAAACGGAGTGATCTATGGCCGGCCGTCCGTCACGGAGGCTGTCCCCCCACGTCTCCGACCAGGAGGTGACCCGCCGTCCGAGTGACACTGCGGGCACCGAACGGCCCGGCCCCCGTCCGCTCGCGGCGCTGGACCCGTACGGGCTGCTGGTGCTGTCCCACACCCTTTTCACCTGTGTGCAGCAGGGTGAGATCGTGCGGTTGGCCATGCAGCACGTCAGTGCCCTCGGCCCCTACCACGCCGAGGCCGGATACCTCGCGACGGTGGACGGCTTGTCCCGCGTCCCCGGCCACGACGCGGGAGCGCCAACGGTCGACGACGCGCTGATGAACGATTTCGGCGGGGCAGACGGCTCCGTATCCCTTCCGGAGCGGTCGTGGACCTGGGCGTTCGGCATGCGCGGGGCCGGTGGTCTGCTCGGCTACATCCTGGTCTCCTCCCATTCCGAGCCCGACGAGCAGGGGCACTTCCTCCTGTCGACCCTCGTGGGGCTCACATCGGCGGCCCTGTCACTGACGGCGACACGCACCGCGCAGCACGACAACGCCGGCGAACTGAGCCGCCTGCGCACCGAACGCGACGACGCACTGCAGCAGCTGGACACCGCGCGCTCCGAGCTGCACCTCCAGAAGACCGTGCACGAGACCCTCGCCCGTGTCACTGCCCGGGGCGGCGGTGAGGACGCCCTCACCCAAGCGCTGTACGAGCTCACCGGGCTGTCGGCGCTCATCGAGGACCGGTTCGGAAACCTGAGGTCCTGGGCCGGTCCCGACCGGCCCGACCCCTATCCGGTGCGGTCCTCGACCGACCAGGAAGAGATGTTGCGGCAGGTCGGGCGCGAGGCGGGTCCGGTCAAAGTCAAGGGCCGGCTGATCGCCCTGGCCCGGCCCCGCGGCGACCTCCTCGGCGTGCTCACCCTCGAGGACCCCGAAGCGACGGCCGACGAGTACACAGTGTTCGCGTTGGACCACGCTCAGCGGTCGCTCGCCCAGGAACTGATGCACATGCGCGAACTCAGCGAGGTCGAACTGCGGCTGCACCGTCAGCTGATGGACGATCTGCTGGAGGGCACGGACGAGACGAACGCCTACGCCCGAGCCGAGGCCATCGGCCATGATCTGCAAAGTACCCATTACGTAGTCGTGGTGCACTGGCCGGGCAACGCCGCGAACGGTTCCTTCACCCGTGCCGTCGAGCAGGCGACGGCCACCTCGGCGATCCGTCCGCTGATCACCCGTCGCGGCGACCGGGTGGTCCTGCTGACCGAAGCGAGGCCCGACGACGATGCCGTGTACGCGGCGCTGGCCCATGAGCTGGGAACGCCCGACGGAGCGATCGGGGTGAGCACCCGCTGCGACTCCCCGGAGGGCATTCCCCGCTGTTATCAGGAGGCACTGCGGGCCCTGGAGGTGCGGCAGAACTCCCGCCAGCGCAGCGGGACGACGTTCTTCGACGACCTCGGGCTGTACCGGATCCTGGGGCCCGGAAACGATCTCCGGGAGCTCGAGGACTTCGTGCGAGAGTGGCTCGGCCGGCTGATCGACTACGACGCACGGCACGACACGGAGTTGGTCGAGACGCTCTCGCACTACTTCGACTGCGGAGGCAACTACGACGATGCGGCCGCCGCACTGACAGTCCACCGCAGCACCCTGCGCTACCGGCTGCAGCGCATCCGTGAGATCAGCGACCGCGACCTGGCGGATGTGGACACCCGGCTCAATCTCCAGGTGGCAACGCGCGTCTGGAAGATCATCCTGGGCGGCCGGCGCTGACCGTGGACGCCCGGTGGGCCGACCTGCCGGGTCAACCCGGCACTCGACCGGGTCGCCTGCGAGTCAAAGTCGACGTTGCGGCCTGATCGTCTGCCCCCCACCCTTCCAACCTGCGGAAACCGTCCGTACATGAGGTGCGCCGGCGCCCCCCCACGGGACGCATCAGCACGGACGTGGGTGGTGAGGCCCGGCGTGCAGTCGCACGTCGGGCCTCACCGTTTTTCGCGAAGATATTCGAACATGTGTTGCAATAGAAGGGTGAGGCCACCGTTCCGTTTCCCCGATGACCTGCTCGCCCTCCAGGAGGCCTGGCTGCGTACTTACACCGATCTCGCCGAGGCCCCGCCCGCCTCCGGTTCGACCGTGCTGCGGCGCCGGCTGATCGCCCTGTCCGGGCTCCTGCACACCCACCCCTACTGGACGACCCCCGCCGGGTGGCCGGCAGGTGGCGTCGAGCTGCGCCGCGCAGCCCGCGGCCACACCCCCGCACCGGTGGAACGGGAGACGACGACATGAACGAGCCCGCTGTGGATGCTGCGGCGGGCGCAGTACGGAGGGTGAGCGGTGTCCGTCCCGCCGCCTGATCTGCCACGTCTGCGGACGTTCGTCACCTACCTGCGCGGAGAGCTGGGGCGCAGTGCGGGCACCGAACGCGGCCGCGGAAGCCGAGGAGGCCGACGCGCGCCGCCGTCCGCCGGCGCAGCTGCCCGGGTGGCTGGTCGAGGATGGTGTCCCGCCGGGTGGTGGAGGCCGTGAGGATCTGCGCAGTGGATCTGGCATGGATGAGCACCGTGCGGTTCGACATAACTGATCGACACTGTGGTCTTGATCGGGTTGGCTGTGTGGCATGCCAGAGCTGCGAACCGATCGTCTTCTGCTCCGCCGGTGGCGGGAGTCCGACCTCGAACCGTGGGCGGCTATGAACGCCGATCCTGATGTCCGGGAACACCTGGGGGAACTGCTGACGCGGGAGCAAAGCGATGCCGCGGTGGCGGTCATGCAGGCCGAGTTTGACGAGCGAGGTTTTGGGTGGTGGGCGCTCGAATCACGGGAGACTGGCGAGTTCATCGGCCGTGCAGGCTTGGACGAGGTGGGCGGGGATATGCCGTTCGCGGGAGTGGATATCGGTTGGCGCTTGATGCGTTCGGCATGGGGTCGCGGTTACGCCACCGAGGCCGCCCTGGCCGCCCTGGCTTTCGGCTTCGAGGCCCTCGGGCTGCCGGAAGTGGTGGCGTCGACGACCGTCCACAACCTTCGTTCCCAGGCAGTGATGCGCCGCATCGGCATGACCCGGGATCTGGCCGACGACTTCGAGGATCCGAGCGTGCCCGAGGGGCCGCTTCGCCAGTGTGTGCTGTACCGGATCCGATCGTGCCCCCGCGAAGTGGGGTAGTCACTGGCCGAGCTGCTTCGGTTTTGGCGGGGGAAGACCTGCACGACGTCTGCCCTGCGTTTGATCTCCCGGTTCAGCCGCTCCAGCGGATTGGTCGACCAGATCTTCTTCCAGTGGACGCCTGCGGCCTGCACCATGGCGGCGGCGACCTCCGCCCCTTCGGCGTCCGACCGCGACCGTGGGCGCCTCTCCCGCCTCATCGCGGCCGTCCCGCATCCACCCGCGCCACCGCCTCTGCCCCGACGGTGGCGGCCGCTTCCGCAAGGCCGGGTCCGAGGCGGTGGGCGAGCGGAGCGCGGGGACGGTATCCCGCAGGGAATCTCTACAGTTCGACGGCGGCGGTGGGCGTCTTGCCGTCCAGCGCCTGCTGCGCCCGGGTGGCCACAGTCCGGGTGAAAGCATTGAGCGCATCGAGGTCGACCGTGCTGCCATCGTCGTCGGAGACGATGACCCGCACCACGAGGCTCCCGCAGCGGGCTACCGCAAGTCCCTCCGATAGGTGCGAGCCGCTGCCCGGCACGGTGCCCATCATGGTGACAGCCGACGACTCGTCACCGTAGGACGGCAGCGCGACTTGCGTCACCTGCTTCGCCTCGTTGCTGTCAGCGTTTTCCGCCTCCACTCCCACGTAGCCCTCGGCTGCCGCGGCCACCGACGGGTACGCGAGAACCTCGACGTACACCTTGTTGTAGCTGACCTCGGGCCCCGGGACATATCCCGACTGCAGGTCGAGAACCGGTCCCGTCTTGCAGACGTAGTGGGACTCCCTGTCCTTCGAGATGCCGACTCGGCCACGGCGACACTGTTCCGTCGTCGGCGAACCGCTTGCGACGGCCCAGCCCTGTGGCAGGCTCGCTGCGTCCGGGAGGATCTGCGCGGCCCTCGCCTCGTCACGCACCACCGGACCAGGAGCGTCCGACGCAGCGGGGGCAGACTTGGATGGCGTAGCCGTGGGGGCCTTCGGGCCGGACGACTCGCCGGCCGCCCGGCCGGAGGAACCGTCGCCGATGATCAGCTGCACTCCCCGATAGAGGCCCAGGGCCAGTAATGCGACCAGCAGTGCCGCGATCCCGGCGAGGGAAGCGCGGCCGGCCCGGGTGTTGTTGATGGTCAGCGGCCCCAGCGAGATCTGGCTGCTCCGTACCTTGCTGCCGCTTCCGATGATGATGCTGCCGGTGTACTGGGGACTGACGGTCTGTGCGGGCGGCGCGGCCGGCGGCGGCCCGGCAAGCGCCACAGCCATACGGGCGCGGAAATCGGGATCGGCAGCCAGCGCCTCCCTGATCGCCTCCTGCAAATCCTGGACCGCCGACGGATCCGCCGGGTCGGCGCTGACCCCGTCCAGAGCGGCGCGACCGTCCTCGGTAGTACCCAGCCGCGCCCGCACCAGCTCACCCACCGCCCGCCCGGCCTCGCTCCCCACCGCCGTAGCCACCCCTGTCGCCAGGCCGGTCAGTATCTGCACGGCGGATAACGCCATGCTCCCTGCCACATCCATGTGCCCCCCTAGCCGATCGGACCCTGAGACAACCACAGGCCCGGCCGCAACGCCAGAACGCCCACGACTCCCCCCGCAGCCCTGGTGGGGACCCGAATCGCCTCAGGACGCGCCGAGTTCGAGGTGTGAGCTGATCAACCCACCACCAGCTGAGGTCCACGATCGCCGAGCCTCGCCGACCTGAGGGTCGACTAGACCCCGCGCGTGCTCGTGAGGCGAAGAGCGACAGCGGCCGTTTCCCATGCTGGGACCGTGCTTTCCGTTCTGGCTACGGCAACTGACGGAGCGTGTGGCGTCGGACGAGCCCTCGCACGTGCTACTTTGTGAGCGATCGTTCAACTACGAGGAGCGCCGGTGGGTCGTAAACAGGTCTGGGACCAGGAAGAGGTACTGGCCTCCGCCATGGGGCTGTTCCGTCGTCGCGGATACCTCGGCGCATCGCTGCGCGACCTCGAGGAAGCAACCGGAATGCACCCGGGCAGCCTGTACCGGGCGTTCCACAGCAAGGAGCGCCTGTTCAGCGCGGCACTGGACGCCTATAACGAGCTGGTGGTCGACAGCAGGGTCCGCGTCCACCTACGCGAGACGCAGGACCCGGTGGCCGGCATCCGTGCGTTCTTCACCTCGGCGTTCGACGCGAACCCCGGCCCGGAACCCGATCCCGGGTGCCTGCTCACCAACACCGCGGTGGAGTCGTTCACCGTTCCGCAGGCCACAGCCGGCGTTCGCCGGGGGCTGGAGACGATCGAGTCGGGCTTCGCCGACGCACTGACACGCGCCCGCGCCCAGCAGCTGTTGCCCTCGGACATCGACGTCGAGATGTCGGCCACACAGCTCCTGACCCTCTACCAAGGCCTCCTGGTCCTCGTCCGATCCGGTACGGCCGCCACGAAACTGCACGCCATCACCGACGGAGCCATGGCCTCGATCGGGGCCAGGCAAGCCGAAACCTTCAAGCAAGCCAAGAATGAGGAACAGCGATGAGTGACCAACAGCAGCTCTGGAACGACTATGCCGCGTGCTGGTCGGCCGACCCCGCCATACGACTCGCCGCACTCGGCTCGGTCGCGGTGGACGACGTTTCCTACCGGGACCCGGGAACCGAGGTGGCCGGTCTGGCTGCACTGGACGCATACATGGACGGGTTCGCCGGAGCGTTCCCCGGGCACCGCTTCCGTATCGAGGAGGTCTACGACCACCACGGCCGGTCGCTGGCCCGATGGACCCAGGTCGGCCCGGACGGCAAGGCCTTCATGACGGGTGTGAGCAGCGCGGTGCACCGCGACGGCCTCCTCGCCGACGTGACCGGCTTCTTCCTCACCGCCTGAGCGCTTCAGACGGCCTAGCCGAGCACGCCCGTCAGGTCACGCAGGCCAGACGGGCGTGCTCCTCGCCCCGACGTGGCCGGCGCGCAACTCTCGTTCGCTGCCGCGTGTCGTGGCCGCCCTCGTCTCGTCACCGCTCATGAGCATCGGCAAGAACGTCGCCGTGGTTCTTAGGACAACAGTTCTGGCCGCCACTGGCGTTGTCAGCTTCCGCGGCAATCGCTGCAGCAAGCAGCAACGGTACGGTCCCACCGGCCAGACGCTCACGGAGCGCCGGGGCGAACGGCTGCCGCAGCGGCTCCGCAAGCGCGTCCTGCACTACTGATAGGGCATTGCCTTCCGAGCACACCGGGGGCGGACCGGACTCACGCCGTCATGAAGCGGCCCAATTCGCGCGACTTGTCCTGGAGGGCGGTTGTCCACGCCTTCTCAGCGGCAATCGGGGCCGTCGGCACCTGAACATCCTTGTGGCCGCCGCCCTCGCCGGAACCCGTCGGCAGCCAGTTCACCTCGACGCCTGCCCTCTCCGCCAAGACCAACACCGTGGCGACGAAGCCCTCGGACAGGGCAGTCATGACGGCGTGACTCGTTCGCCGGTGCCACGTGATCAGGGCATCGACGAACGTCTTGAACACGATGGGGTCGATCTGACACTCGTCAGCCTGCATGGGACCGATGCCGGACGGCAGACCCAGCTCGGCTTGGTAGACACTCACCTGGCTCATGAACAGCCGCGAGGCTCCGTTGGACGGGTTCCACAGGGTCTGGTCGCCCATGTCGTAGTACTGGCTCAACGCAGCCCCTTCCTGCTGGCCGTACCAGCCAGCGTCGCAAGCACATGACATCACAGCCAGTGCGCCCTCCACGGAATGTGAGCCAGAGCTAATAGAGCAGGCCCTCACGGGCGTCACGCCCCTTGCCTGCGAAACGACGTGCTCCTGCACCATACGGACGACACGTCCTCCCCTGTCAGGGTCGGCTCGGCTCCCCGCAACTCGGTGCACACCGTTGTCGTGGGCCCCGTCTGAAAGGCGTGGGGCGATCTGCGCCCACCCCGGGATCGCGGGGACTCCAGCCATGGCCTATTGGATCAGGTCGGTATGCGTGTAGCACGTCAGGCAGACGTAGAGCTGCAGATGATTCGCGTCGGAGACTTGGAGACCGGGCGGGTTCGACACGTTGTCGTTGTCGAGCACGGCGATGGCTTGGTCCTCGTACGGGACCCAACCCCTTCTGTAGTCGCGGCATTCTTCCGAGGCTATGGTCAGCAACGGATGCATCCCGACGCCACAGTTGATGCAGAATCGGGCGATGGGATCGGTGAGTCCCCACGGCGGCCAGCCACCGACCTTCCATCCGGGGGCGACGGACAGCTCGTCGGAATAGAACTCCTCCGGAGCCGCCTCATAGGAATCATCCATCGCGACGCCGGCCGCCTGCCACGCGCTCCGGTCTCTCAGCTGCTGCTGCAACTCCTCGTCCAGCTCCAAGAAGTCGGGGTACTCGGTGACTTGCTCCGGTGCGAGCACGCACGGCTCCGGCGTGTAGCCGTACTGCGCCTCGGTCGGTTCGGGCGGCGAGTCGAGGACGTGGGTGACGTCGGCGGCGGTTCGCCAGAACAGCTCGGTCGTCGGCTTGTGCTCCGGTGGGTGCTCCGAGGGACACCACAGCACCTGGAGCAGATCAGTCCGTCCGGGTGTCCGCAGCAGGGGCACGTCGCGCGCGTACAGCTGGGCCACTGGCAGAAGGGGGGAGACCGGACCCTCGTGCCACTTGTCGCAGTACAGCCATGGCTGGCCGGCGGGCCACAGCAGCGGCCCGCCGATCGAGCTGTCGTACGGCGACGGGGAACCGGGCCGGGGATGCAGCCGGGTTGTCGTGCGTGCCAGCGGGGCCAGTTGTGGGAAGACCGCCGCCACGTCGAGGGGCCGTGGTGGAGTGGTACGGATGACGTTCACGACGGCGATACTGCCAGCAGCCTCTGACAAGCTGCATACGGCGAGATCGGTTACGGCCCCGCCCTCCCCCGCGAAGACTACCGCCGCGTCAGCATCGGAACACCGCAGCCGGCCCCCGGGCACTACCAACGCATGCTCCACACCTGGTCCACGCGCTATTCCCCGTGCAGCCTTGATGGCGATCGCCGGCGCCGCGGGTCAGGGCTTGATCCGGAAGAGACGGCCTATGGCCGCAGCCGCCGTGCTCGGGCTTCTCGCTGAGTCCAGCACCTCTCCGTTCTCCCCGCCGGCCGCGGCGCCACCAGATGCCGAACCGCAGGACGTAGGGCTGGCCCGTGCTGCTGGCACGCGTCACTGGGCGCTCGTGGACGAGGCGCTGCAGAACCTGCACGGCACCACGCGCTCAACCCTCACCGCCGCCTGGCGAGGCGGAACAACGCCACGGCACCGCTGTGCAGTTGGCCTAGCTGGTCCCCGCCTACCCCCCGGAGCACGGCGGAGTGCGCAGGGTGCGTGAAGCGGTGGCCGCGCAGCTCGACGCGTTCGCCGAACAAGTGGCCTCACGTCTCGGGCCGGGCCGACGCGCTGGGTGAGGGTTGGGGTCGGGAGGACCTGCTGATGCCGGCCCGGCTGTACGTCGACCGGACGGTGATGGCGGCGTCCGGCGAACTTTTTTCGTGTTCCTGTCACATCTTTGGGACCACACGCGTCAGTGCGATGACGGCAGTTGCCGTCGACGAACCGTGACGCGACGGCAGAAACCCAGGGCACTCAGGTGCGCCGAGGGCTGCCCGAAAACAGAGAGCCGACATGAAGACGTCTGGAATTTCACGTACGACGAACACCGCCGCGGTGCTGACCACCGCATTGGCCTTGGGACTGGTCGGCCTGACGGCCCCCCTCGCGAACGCCGACTCCCCCTCCCCCGGCGCGGCCGGCGCCGCTTCGGCCGCGGACGACTACCCCAGTCCGGGTCAGGGCCCCACCACTTCCGGGTCCGGAGACGGGAGCCTGGCGGCGTCCATCGCCGCAGCTCAGCCCATCACCCGCAGCGAGGTCCTCAAGCGGGCCGCCACCTGGGTCGGCCTGGGTCTGCCGTACAACATGGGGGGCTCCTACCAAGGATGGCGCACCGACTGCTCCGGCTACGTCTCGATGGCCTGGGGGCTGCCCGGCCCCGGGAGAGCCACCCCCGAATTCCTCCCGTCCGGCGTCGCCCACGCGATCACCAAGGACGAATTGAAGCCGGGCGACGCGCTCAACAACGACCATCCCGATAAGTACGGCCACATCGTGCTCTTCGAGAAGTGGACCGACGCCTCCAAGTCCGCTTACTGGGGATATGAATTCAGCGGGACCGGTGTCCACCATCGCGTGATCCCCTACGCCTACTTCTCCCGCTCCTCGGAGTACCAGCCGATCCGGCTCGACAACATCGTGGACGACGAACAGACCCCGGCGGCCGAGGACGGTTCCAGGGTGAAGGGCGATTTCGACGGTGACGGCCGCGATGACGTCGCGGTGCTCTACGACTACGGCCGCGAGGGCGGGCGGAGCCACTCCGGACTGTGGACGTTCAGCAGCAACGGCAGCGGCTTCAACAGCCCGAAGAAGGCCTGGGACAGCGGCTCCGACAGCTGGAACTGGGCGTCGAGCAAGCTGACCGTCGGCGACTTCAACGGCGATGGCAGGGCGGACATCGCCGCCCTGTACGACATGGGCCGCTCCGAGGACGGCCGCAACCGCACCAAGCTCTTCACCTTCACCAACAACGGCAACGGGTTCAGCGCCCCCGAGAAGGTGTGGGACAGCCAGGAGGACGCAGCGGTCAAGAGCTGGAACTGGTCGGCCAGCAAGCTCGGCGTGGGCGACTTCAACGGTGACGGCAAGGCCGACGTAGGCGTCCTCTACGACTACGGCTCCACCGAAGGCGGCAACCGCACCGGGCTGTGGACGTTCACGAGCACCGGCAGCGGCTTCGTCGGCCCCAAGAAGCTGTGGGACAGCAACGACGACCCGGTCAAGAGCTGGAACTGGTCGGCCAGCAAGCTCAGCGTGGGCGACTTCAACGGTGACGGCAAGGCCGACGTCGGCGTCCTCTACGACTACGACCAGACCGACAAGGGGAACCGCACGGGGCTGTGGACGTTCACCAGCACGGGCGTCGGCTTCAACAGCCCCAAGAAGGTGTGGGACAGCGAGGGTGACCCGGTCAAGAGCTGGAACTGGGACGTGAGCAAGCCGGTCACCGGCGACTTCAACGGTGACGGCAAGGCCGACATCGGCGTCCTCTACGACTACGGACCCGCCGAAACCGGCAACCACACCGGGCTGTGGACGTTCACCAGCACCGGCAGCGGCTTCAACAGCCCCAAGAAGCTGTGGGACAGCAACGACGACCCGGTCAAGAGCTGGAACTGGGACGCGAGCAAGCCGGTCACCGGCGACTTCAACGGCGACGGCAAGGCCGACATCGGCGTCCTCTACGACTACGGCAGGACGCACGACGTCAACCGCAGCGGGCTGTGGACGTTCACCAGCACCGGCAGCGGGTTCAGCAGCCCCCGCCTCGGCTGGGACAGCCAGTCGGACGCCGTGAAGAGCTGGAGCTGGGCCGCCAGCAAGACCGCCTGACCCACCCCATCCGACCACCCGAGAGAGGCAGAACGTGAGGTTTTCCCCGAGCAGGAACAGAAGGCACGCCGGCGCCGTGGCCGCGGCCGTGTCAGGGCTGGCCCTGGCCCTCGTCTCCCCCACCCAGGCGCATGCAGCCTCCGTGACCACCTGGGAGAAGCTGGCCCAGTGCGAGAGCAGCGGGAACTGGGCGTACCAGGGCCGCTACCACGGCGGTCTGCAGTTCGATCCGAACACCTGGGTGGAGTACGGGGGTACCGAGTACGCGCCGTACGCGTACCAGGCCACCAAGGAACAGCAGATCAGGATCGGCGAGAAGGTGCTGGCCGGCCAGGGCCTGAACGCCTGGCCGAACTGCTGGTGGAAGGCGGGCCTGGCCGACGACCACCAGCCGCCCTTCCCCGACGTCTCCGCGGGCCAGGAGGATTCCGCCGACCGGACCGAGGGGGACTTCGACGGCGACGGCCGGGACGATGTCGCGGTCCTGTACGACTACGGCCGCGAGGGGGGTGTGAGCCGCACCGGGCTTTGGATCTTCAGCGGTTCCCGCACGGGCCTGACCAGCCCCAAGAAGGTCTGGGACAGCGGCTCCGACAGCTGGAACTGGGCGTCCAGCAAGCTGACCGTCGGTGACTTCAACGGCGACGGCAAGGCCGACATCGGCGTGCTCTACGACATGGGCACCGCCGAGGGAGGCCGCAACCGCACCAAGCTCTTCACCTTCACGAGCAACGGCCACGGCTTCAACGCCCCCGTCAAGGTGTGGGACAGCCAGGACGACCCCGTCCGGAGCTGGAACTGGTCCGCGAGCAAGCCGGTCACCGGCGACTTCAATCACGACGGCAAGGCCGACCTCGCGGTCCTCTACGACTACGGCCGGACCGGCGAGGTGAACCGGACCGGGCTGTGGACCTTCAGCAGCAACGGCAGCGGCTTCAACAGCCCCCGCCTCGTGTGGGACAGCGCGACGGACGCCGTGAAGAGCTGGTCCTGGACCGGCAGCAAGCTGACGGTCGGGGACTTCAACCTCGACGCACAGCCCGACATCGGCGTCCTGTACGACAACGGCAGGACCGACGGCGTGAGCCACACGGCGCTGTGGGCCTTCACCGGCAACGGCAGCGGCTTCGACAGCCCGAAGCAGCTCTGGACGAGCGGTCGTGAGAGCTGGAGCTGGAGTGCGAGCAAGCCCGTCTCCGACGACTTCGACAACGACGGCACGACCGACATCGCCGTGATGTACGACATGGGCCGCACCGAGGACGGCCGCAACCGCACCAAGCTGTTCCTCTTCCTGGGCAACGGCCGTGGCTACGAAGCCCCGTTCAAGGCCTGGGACAGCCAGGACGATCCCCTCCGCAGCTGGAACTGGTCCGCGAGCAAGCCGGTGGTCGGGGACTTCACCGGCATCGGACTGCCCGAGGTGGGCGTGCTGTACGACTACGGCGTCACCGACGGCGCCAACCGTACGGGGCTGTGGACGTTCCCCAGCGCAGGACGCGGTCTGGCGGGCCCGAAGCAGCTCTGGGACAGCAAGGACGACGCCGTCAAGAGCTGGCGGTGGGGCGCGTCCAAGGCTGGCTGAGCCGGCCCTGGCTCACGGCGATCGTGAACCCTCACGGAAGGAGACCGTGGTTACCGTGAAAACGAAAGAAAGCGGACGAGGAAGAGGAACGCTGAAGGGTCGGGGGGCGGCCCTGGCCGCCTCGGCTCTGTGCGCCCTGTACGCCGGAACGCTCACCACTGCGACGCCCGCGACGGCGACGCTGACGGCGGCCGTCCCGCAGGACGCGCAGTCCGCCCGGTCACCACAGGCACCGGCCCCCGGCACGGCCGCGGCCGCGCCGGCACTGCTGGCCGAGCCGGCACTGCGCGTGGTGTCCTGGAACATCTGCGGTGAGGCCGGCGGCGTCCGCGGCGAGGACGGGTTCTGCGCCTACCGCAACGAACCGCAGCAGAAAGTCGACCAGATCGCCCGGGTCGCAGCGGAACACGACGCCAACGTGATCATGCTCCAGGAGGTCTGCGGCGAAGCACCCGGCAGCCACATGGAGCGGCTGCGCGCGGCCCTGGGCACCGGATGGTCCATCGAGCACGCGAAAGGAGCCCGGCCGGACGGGACGACGTACTGCCGGGGCGGGCTCGGCGGAGAGCTGGGCGTGGGCATCGCGGTGAAGGGGCGGGTGAGCGAGGTCACCGCGGTCAACACCGTGCCCTCGGGCGGAGACCTGCAGACGCTGCCGATCCTGTGCGTACGCGTCGAAGGGTGGTCGCCCCGTGCCTGCACGACCCACATCCTCGCCGATGGTGCCGACCCGCGCCGGTCGGGACAGATCCAGAACGTGAAGAGCGCGATCTGGCCGGACCGCAACCAGATCGTCCTCGGTGGCGACTTCAACATGTTCCCCGGCAGCCCCGACCTCCAGCCGATCTCCGAGGCCTTCGACGAGTGCGACCGCAGGGCCTACGGCGACGGGGACGAGGTGAACGAGGTGACCCACCACTCCTGGAGCGCGCAGGGCGGCCACCAACTGCGCAAGCGCGACCACATCTTCGCCTCCCGGAGCGAGTCGGGCAGCCCCTTCACGGCCTGCGACGTCGACCGCTCCCTGATGGACACCACCGAGAACCGGAGCAACAGCGGTCCTCCCAACGGCTATTCCGACCACGCCCCGGTCATCGGCCACCTCCGGCCCGTGAAGCACACCGAAGTCGCCGGCGACTTCAACGGCGACGGGCGGGCCGACCTCGCCGTGCTGAGCGGCCAGGGCAAGTCGGCGGACGGGCGCAACCAGACGAGTCTGTGGATGTTCTCCGGAACCGCCACGGGGTTCGCAGCGCCGCGCCGGGTCTGGGACAGCGGTACCGACAGCTGGAACTGGGCGGCCAGCACCCTGACCGCCGGCGACTTCGACGGCGACGGCAAGGCCGACCTCGGCGTCCTCTACGACTACGGCCGGAGCGGCGACCGCAACCGCACCGGACTGTGGACGTTCAAGGGCACGGCACAGGGGGTGGAGGCCCCGCGCAAGGCCTGGGACAGCCAGGACGACCCCGCGAACCCCGACTGGAACTGGAACGCCTCCAAGCCGGTGGCCGCGGACTTCGACGGCGACGGCAAGGCCGACGTAGGCGTCCTGTACGACTACGGCTCCTCCGGCGGCAGCAACCGTACGGGGCTGCGGGTCTTCACCGGCACCGGCACCGGGTTCAAGAACCCGCGGCAGCTCTGGGACAGCCGGACCGATCCCGTCAAGAGCTGGAACTGGGCGGCGAGCAAGCCGGTCGCCGGGGACTTCGACGGGGACGGCAGAGCCGACCTCGGCGTCCTCTACGACTACGGCCGGACCGGCGACCGCAACCGCACCGGACTGTGGACGTTCACCGCCACCGGGAACGGCTTCGCCGGTCCCCGGCAGGTCTGGGACAGCAGCACGGACAGTTGGAACTGGGCGGCGAGCAAGCCGGTCGCCGGGGACTTCGACGGCGACGGCAGGGCCGACCTCGGCGTCCTCTACGACTACGGCCGGACCGGCGACCGCAACCGCACCGGACTGTGGACCTTCTCCGCCACGGGGAACGGCTTCGGAGGTCCGCGCAAGGTGTGGGACAGCGCCGACGGCGGTGACAGCTGGAGTTGGGCGGCGAGCAGCCCGGCGGCCGGCGACTTCAACGGCGACGGCCGGGTCGACCTCGGTGTCCTGTACGACAGCGGCAACGCGTCCAACGGCCGGAACCAGACGCGCCTGTGGGCGTTCACCAGCCGGGGTGCAGAGTTCGGCGCACCCCGGCGGTACTGGGACAGCAGCCTGAACGGCTGACCTGCCCGCGGCGGGGGCCGGCGTATCCCTCGGGGGAGACGCCGGCCCCCGCAGACGTTCAGCCCGTTCCGACAGCGTCGTACGGGCCCGCTCCAAACTGGCATGTGCAAGGCAAGGCGAAGACGGGGTGGGCTGCTGTGCGTGGTCAGCGCATGCTGACGGTGATCTCGGGGAGCGGTATGTCGGACAGGTTGAGCTGGAGCCCGGTCATGGTCAGGTAGGTCTGGGAGTCACTGAGGGTGTTGGACGGTGCCTGGGTCTTCCCGCGGGTGCTCACCAGTAGGTGCCAGCCCCCGTGCTTGTAGCTGCGTGAGGCTTCGGCGCTGTCGCCGTTCGGGTTCAGCACCCAGCCCTGGCGCTCCAGGTCGGCGCAGATCGCGTGCATCTCCGACTTTGCGGCGGTCTTCTCGCGGACGGCCATCCAGCCCGTCCTGTTCGAGTCGGCGCCGGCCGGGACGGTCGGACGGCCCTGCGCCGGGTCGAGGCCCGCCGCGCTGACCGCGGTCCGGATCACCTCGTCCACGGCCTCCCGTGTGAGGGGCGGTGACGTGGACTCCGGTGTGGGCGGCGCCGTGTACGGGGACGGCGTGGACGCGGGCGCGCCCAGGTGAATGCGCCCGTCGTCGTTTATCTGGATGTGGTCCGGCAGGGCCACGGCGGCCAGGCTCACGATCAAGGTCGCGGCCAGCCCGATCCACACCCTCTTCAACAGCGCGTTCAACGCGGAACTCCCCCCGAGTGATCATTCGGAGGAAGTTTCACACATGCCGCTCGGCGCCCGGCAGCACTTGCAGGTGCACTTCGGCTTCGCGGTGACCGGGGTGCACGCCTCCCCTCGGCGCCTTGCCCCTGGCCATCGCCGGGGATGCCGGCGGCTCCTAGGACGCAGCCCACAGCACGCATGAGAAAGGCAAGGAGGTCGTTGCCCACTCCTTGCCACTATCAAGATATAGCGCACAGGGGGCCTTGCGGCAAGGCCCCGATGATGTTGCAGAATCTCCGACCGACCCGGAAATTGCCGCACATCGGGGACTGACGACGTACGCACGCGCTCGATGGCCTACAAGGCGGTCGGCGGGCACACAGCAGCCGGGCGTTGGCAACACGCTCGATGGGGGCTTCTCATGACGCACACAGACATGGCCGTGAACGCAGACGTGGACACAGACCTGGACGCAGACGTGATCGTGGCCGGTGGAGGCCCGACCGGCCTGATGCTGGCCTGCGAGCTACGCCTTCACGGCGTACGGGTGCTCGTACTGGAGAAGGAGACGGAGCCGACCCGGCAGTCCCGTGCCCAGGGGCTGCACGCCCGCAGCATCGAGGTCATGGCACAGCGCGGTCTTCTGGACCGGTTCCTCGCGCTCGGCAAGCAGTACATGGTCGGCGGTTTCTTCGCCGGGCTCGCCAAGTCCTGGCCGGAGCACATGGACACGGCGCACCCCTACGTCCTGCACATCCCGCAGACCACCACCGAGCGGCTGCTGACCGAGCACGCCGTCGAGGCCGGCGCCGAGATCCGGCGCGGCTGCGAGGTGACCGGGCTGGACCAGGACGACCAGGGTGTGAGCGTCGAGCTGGCCGACGGTACGTGGCTGCGCTCGCGCTACGTCGTCGGCTGCGACGGTGGCCGCAGCACGGTGCGCAAGCTGCTCGGTGTCGCCTTCCCCGGCGAACCGTCCCGGGTCGAGACGCTGCTGGGCGTCATGAAGCTCGATGTGGAGCCGCAGACCCTGGCCGCAGTGACGGCCGAAGTGCGCAAGACCCAGGTGCGGTTCGGTGCCATGCCCATGGAGGACGGGGAATACCGGGTCATCGTGCCCGCGGAGGGGGTGGCAGAGGACCGTGCCGCCGCGCCGACCCTGGAGGAGTTCAAGCAGCAGCTGCGGGCGTACGGCGGCACCGACTTCGGCGCCCACTCGCCGCGCTGGCTCTCCCGCTTCGGCGACGCGACCCGGCAGGCCGAGCAGTACCGGGTCGGCCGGGTGCTGCTGGCCGGCGACGCGGCGCACATCCACCCGCCGACCGGCGGCCAGGGCCTCAACCTCGGTATCCAGGACGCGTTCAACCTGGGTTGGAAGCTGGCCGCGGAGGTTTCCGGCTGGGCACCGGAAGGCCTGCTCGACAGCTACCACGCCGAACGGCACCCGGTGGCGGCCGACGTACTGGACAACACGCGCGCGCAGATCCAGCTGATGTCGTCCGAGCCGGGTGCGCAGGCGGTGCGCCGGCTGATGGCGGAACTGGTGGAGTTCGAGGAGGTGAACCGGTACCTCATCGAGAAGATCACCGCGATCGCGATCCGCTACGACTTCGGCCCGGGCCACGACCTCCTCGGCCGCCGGCTGCGGGACGTGCGGCTGGAGCGGGGCCGCCTGTACGACCTGACGCACGAGGGACGCGGCCTGCTCCTCGACCAGACCGGCCGCCTCTCGGTGGCGGGCTGGGCGGACCGCGTCGACCACGTCGTCGACGTCAGCAAGGAACTCGACGCGCCCGCGGTACTGCTGCGACCGGACGGCCACGTCGCCTGGGTCGGCGAGGACCAGCAGGATCTCCTCGCCCACCTCCCCGCATGGTTCGGCGCCGCCACGACCTGACCGCACCGCCGCACGCCTCCCCGCACCCGCAGCCCTTCCGTCAGGACTCGTTCGACCTGGATGCCGTAGGCGGCGAGCCAGGTGGCGGCGACCAATGGTGCCCGGCCGGTCACGCCGCGCAGTCGAAGCTGTTGCCGCGCCGGCCGGCCGGACTCCGGGAGTGCCGGAATCCGTGTGCCCCCGCCACCTGTCCGCGGTTACCCTGCTTCGTCGGACCAGGCCGCGGAGGAACCCCATCATGACCAGCACGAACCCGTCGTTTCCGGAGCGGATCGAGCTCAAGGGAGAAGGCCTCGTCCTACGGGACTGGACGGAGGCGGACCTGGCCGCGATGCCGGGACTCTTCGATCACCCCGACATCGCCTACTGGACACCGATCGTCTCCCCCTTCGACGCCGCGGCCGCCCGCGCGCGCCTGGACCGGGACCGCAAGCTGCGGGCGGAAGGCACGACCATCCTCCTCGCCATCACCGTCGACGGCGGAGCACCGCTCGGCGAGGTGATGCTGCGGTGCGCTCCGGAGGGAACCGAGATCGGTTACGCGGTCGGCCCGGCGCACCGCGGCCGAGGCCTGGCGGCCCGAGCCGTCCGGATCATGTCCGCCTACGCCTTCGAGCAACTGGGCGCGGAGCAGGTGATCGTGGAACTGGAGGCGGAGAACGCCGCCAGCGTCGCCGTGGCCACCAAGGCGGGCTTTCGCCTGCTCGACGTGCCGCTGATCACCGGTGAGGAGAAGGGACGGCCCTACAGCCTGCAGACATGGGGACGCACCCGCTCCTGAGGCCTCCCCCGCCGCGAGGGACGCCGTACCGCCCGCCCGCGACCGTCACCGCCCCGCCGTCCGGCTCCCGCGCCGTTGTCCTACCCGTTCCGTACGCTGGCAGCATGCGCACGCGCCCCACTCTGAGCTGGACGCCCACCGAGGACCCGCCCCCCGGCACCACGGAGCCGGCGCCGGTCGTCGACGCGCTGAGGAGCGGTGGTGTGCTGGTGCTCAGCGGGGCGGGCATCTCCACGGAGTCGGGCATCCCCGACTATCGGGGAGAGGGCGGGAGCCTGAGTCGGCACACCCCGATGACCTACCAGGAATTCACCGCCAGTGCCCGTGCCCGGCGCCGGTACTGGGCACGCAGCCACCTCGGCTGGCGCACGTTCGGTCGCGCCCTGCCCAACGCCGGGCACCGGGCGGTGGCGGCGTTCGGGCGGCAGGGCCTGCTCTCGGGTGTGATCACCCAGAACGTCGACGGGCTGCACCAGGCCGCCGGGAGCGAGGGCGTGGTGGAACTCCACGGCAGCCTGGAGCGCGTGATCTGCCTTTCCTGCGGCGCCCTCACCTCGCGCCGTGAGCTCGCCCACCGGCTGGAGGAGGCCAACGCGGGCTTCGCGCCGGTGGCGGCGGCACTCAACCCGGACGGCGACGCCGACCTCACCGACGAGCAGGTCGGGGACTTCTGCGTGGCGCCCTGCCACGAGTGCGGGGGCGTCCTCAAGCCGGACGTGGTGTTCTTCGGCGAGAGCGTTCCGCCGCCTCGGGTCGAGCACTGCCGCGGCCTGGTCGAGGCGGCCACGTCGCTGCTGGTCCTGGGCTCCTCGCTGACGGTGATGTCAGGGCTGCGGTTCGTCCGCCAGGCGGCCCGGGCCGGGAAGCCCGTCCTGATCGTCAACCGGGATCCGACCCGGGGCGACCGGCACGCCGTCACCCGGGTCGCGCTGCCCTTGGGGGCCACGCTCACCACGGTGGCCGAGCGACTGGACGTCCCGCTGGACGCCCGATCGGAGGGGCCGGCACGGCGGCCTTGAGGGGAACTCAAGGCCGCCGGCGCCGGGCCGGCGCGACGCGGGGCCGCCCCGCGTCGCGCCGGGCCCCGTCTCGTCTCGTCTCGTCAGGGCGCCATCTCGTACGCCCCGGCCAGTGCCTCCACGCGCGCCCAGACGCGCGCCGCGCGGTCGGCGTCGACGACCGGGCGCCGAACCGCCCCGAGCGCCCAGCTCTGCTGGTCCGCCGTCGCGGAGTCCTTGCCGTACAGCTCCACCGCGTGGGCGGAGAAGTCCCGCACGAGGACGGCGAACAGTTCGTCGAGCACGTCCTCGTCCAGGCCCGACAGGCGTGCCTGCTCCAGGATCAGCTGGCCGTGGACGACCAGGGCGAAGAGCTGGCCCACGGCCAGGAGGAGGTCGAGGTCACGGCTCTGCTCCTCGTCGGGGGCGGCGGTCTTGACGAACTCGCACAGGGCGTCGGCCTGCTCGCGGAAACGGCCGACGTTGGGCAGGGAGGCGTACGCGTCGAAGGCCGGCCGCCAGTCGTGGAAACGTACGGAGCCCAGGCCGCGCGCGGGCCCCTGGCGGAAGAGGAACGCGTCGTCGGCCGCGTCGAGGCGGGTCGGCACGGGCGCGTAGTCGGCGGACTCCAGCAGGTGGTTGCGCATGAACTTGAGGATCAGCGCGAGGTTGACGTGGACCGTGCCCTCCAGCTTCGGCAGGCTGCGGATCTCCACGGCCGCCTGGGCGAAGTAGGCGTCCTTCTCGAAGCCCTTGGCTGCGATGACGTCCCACATGAGGTCGATGACCTTCTCGCCCTCCGTGGTCACCTTCATCTTGGTCATCGGGTTGAAGAGCAGGTAACGGCGGTCGTCGGGACCGGCGGAGCGGAAGTAGTCGACGGCACGGTCGCTGAACAGCTTCATGCCGACGAGTCGGACATAGGCATCGGCCAGCTCGCGGCGCACGTGCGGGAAGGCGGTGACGGGGCGGCCGTAGAGGATCCGGTTGTGCGCATGGGTGACGGCCTCGTACATCGCGTGCTCGCAGATGCCGATGGAGGCGGTGCAGAGGTTGAACTTGCCGACGTTGACGGTGTTGAGCGCGGCGTCGAAGGCGGCGCGGCCGGTGTGCAGGACGTCCTCGGCCCGGACGGGGTAGTCGTCGAGGCGGAACTCGCTGACGTACTTGGACGAGTCGACGACGTTCTTCACCAGGTGGTAGGCCGGGTGACGGCTGTCGGCGGCGAAGAAGACGTACCCCTCGGGCCCCTCGACGTCGGTGCGGCGTCCGAAGACGGACACGAGGCCGGCGGCGTTGCCGTTGCCGATGTAGTACTTGGACCCGCGGGCGCGGAAGCCGCCTTCGCCGTCGGGCTCCAGGAGCATGTCGGTGGAGTAGATGTCGGCGCCGTGCGTCTTCTCGGACAAGCCGAACGCGAACACTTCGCCCTCGCCGAGGAGTTGCGCGGCGCGGGAGCGGGCGGCGGCGTTGTCGCTCTGCCAGACCGGGCCGAGACCGAGGATCGTGACCTGCCAGGCGTACCAGTAGTCGAGGCCGTAGAAGCCGAAGATCTCGTTGAGGGCGGCGATCCGCGCGGTGTCCCAGCGCTTGTCCGGCTCGTCGTCGCCGGCCTCGGGCGCCGGGGTCAGGAAGGTCGCGAAGAGGCCCTCCTTCGCGGAGAACGCGAGGAAGTCCGCCAGCCAGGCCCGCGAGCGGTAGTCCTCGATCAGCTTGCGCTTGCCGCGGGCCTCGAACCAGTCGACGGTGGCGCGGAGCAGCCTGCGGGTCTCGGGGTCGAAGTGGGCGGGGTCATAGGTGTGCGGGTTGAACAGCAGCGTGTCGGTCATGAGGGTTCGCCTTTCGGGCCCGGGTGCGGTCCGGGCTCTGTCGGGGGCTGGGGACACGGGGATGGGGAAGCGTCGGGGGGACGGGGAAGCGTCGGGGGGGGCTCGTCGGGCGGTTGCGGCGTGGCGGGGACGGACGGTGGCGAGGTGGTGCACGCCCGACGACGGGCTGCCGGAGCGGCCGGGTGGGCCGGACCGTTCGCGCGCCCGGCCGGCGGTCTAGGCGATCCGGCGGAGCGTGGCAAGGACGTCCTCGAGCCAGGCGAGCATCATCCGCTCGTAGGCGATACCACCGCGCAACACCACGTGTTGCAGCTCCTCACCGGTGTCCGGCGCGGCGGGAGCCTCCGGGCCGGTGAAGTCCCGCAGCTCCCCCGCGAGGTAGTGGGTCAGCCGGTCGGCGTGCGCCTGGTGGTGCCGCTCGACCTCGCTGATCAGCGCGGCCGGGTCGTCGAAGGCCGCGCCACGGATCTTGACGGCGATCTCGTGACGGACGCTGTCGGGTTGGACGGGGTCGCGGAGCCAGGCCGAGAGGGCGGCGCGGCCGGCCGGGGTGACGGAGTGTTCCTTCTTGTCCGGCCTGGCCTGCTGCTGAACAGCGCGGACCTCGATCCAGCCGTCGTTCTCCATGCGCTTGAGCACACGGTAGATCTGCTGATGGGTCGCGGTCCAAAAGTAGCCGATGGACCGGTCGAACCGCCGGGCCAGCTCATAGCCGGAGCCCGGCTGCTCCAGCAGGGAGACGAGGATCGCGTGCTCTAGCGCCATACCCCGATCTTTATATGCAACTCGTTGCATGGACAAGCACCACCGGACCGATGAGACACGCCTCACCCCCGGGGCCGCCCGCGCCCGACGTCCCTACTGGCTCAGCCCCACGACTCCCCAGCCCCGCCGCGCCGCCTCGGACAGGACGCGGTCCCAGTCCTCCAGCAGGTCGGCGAACTCGTCGAAGTCGCAGACCCATGCCCCCGGGGTGGCGGCGTACCGGTCGAAGGCCGGACGCAGGTCGCCCAGCCGGGGGCGCAGCCGCTCCGATGTCGCGGCCAATTCGCGCACGCTGTCCGGCGAACGCGCCAGCAACACGCCGTAGTTGACGGCGGGGTCGGGGCAGAAGAAGCCCGGATCGACGTGCTCGGCCTCGCCGTCCATCCCTCCCCAGATCAGCCCGCGCAGCAAGGCGTCCAACTCGGCACGCATCGGCCGGTCGGTGTGATCGCGTGCGGACTCCCACCGCTCCCCGGCCCAGAAGTGCGCCTTGAACGAACCGAGGGTGTTCCGGAACTCGTAGACGGAGAACGCGGCGCGGTGCGGACCTCGGGGCCAGTGCCAGTCACCCTCCACCACCGGCGCGTCGTCGTCCCACAGCCCGGTCTCCTCGGCGTACCAGGCGTTCCTCAGTTTCGACAGCCTGCCGTTTTCAGGGGCTTCGCCGAGCCAGGACCAGTCCGCGATCAGCACGTTGATGTCCAGCCCCATGTCCCGGAGCATACCGGTCACCGATCTCCGGACCCCGCGGCCTTCCGCCGGATGCCTACGTTGAGCGAGACGCTGCCGGCGCCCCCGACCGGGTCGGTGCCTGGATGCGACTTTGGTCGCAGAGGGCGTGCCTCGGACTGCGACTTCGGTTGCACCTGACGGCGACCCGGGAGCGATGTGGTGGGGCTGCCCCGCACCAAGGATGGGCGGGTGACCGAGATCATCACGGGACTGCACATGTCCCCCCTGGAAATCCTTGCCTTGCTGGGTGCCGTTGCGCTGGTGGTGGCGCGCTGGCTGCCTCCCGCCGCCCGCCCACGCGTGACGATCGCGGCGGGATCGGGTTTCGTACTGTCCGTGCTCGTGCTGAGCGTGGTGGGGCTCCGCTGGCAGATGCTGCCGGTACTGGCAGGCGGCGCCCTCACGTTGCCGTTCGCCGTACCTCCTCTGCTGCGTCGCCGTCCCGGCCGGCCGGTGGGGCGGGCCCGGTGGTGGCTGGCGTTGCCGGGGGCGGTGGTCTGCGTCGGCCTGATCGCCGCAGGGCCTGTAGCCGCCTGGGCCTGTCCCGTACCCGTGTTCCCCGAACCGACGGGCAACTTCGCGGTCGGCACCCGCGTGGTGCAGTGGACCGACCCGAACCGCCCCGAGACGGCCACCGCCACGCCCGACGACCGGCGCACGGTCGTCGTCCAGCTCTGGTACCCCGCACGGAAGAGCCCCGCAGGTACGCAGCCGGCCCAGTACCTGGGCCGCACACAGCAGGAGGCACGCACCGTCTCCGACGCCCTGGCGCGCTACGCCGGCCTCCCGGGCTTCCTGGTCGACGGTGTTCCGCGCGCCCACACCCATGCGGTCTTCGACGCCCCGGTGGCCGACGGCGCGGGACGGTTCCCCGTCGTGTTGTTCTCCCCCGGGCTGGGCGGAGTGCGCACACAGAACACCGCCTGGGCGGAGGAACTGGCCGGCAACGGCTACGTGGTCGCCGCCCTCGACCACCCCTACGACTCCGCCGCCGTCGTCCTGACCGACGGCCGGACGATCAACACCGAGATCGCCTCCACCGGCGACGACGACGAAGACGACAAACGAGCCGCCGAAACCACGCGCATACGGGCCGCAGACCTCAGCTTCGTCCTCACCCAGCTGGAGCGGCTGGACCGAGGTGAGATCGCCGGCCCGCTGACCGGACACCTGGACACCGGCCGGGCCGCGGCGACCGGCCACTCCCTCGGTGGCGGCGCAGCCCTCCAAGCAGCCCGCCAGGACAGCCGGTTCGCCGCCGTCATCAATATGGACGGCTACCCCCGCGACCCCGATCCGCGTCCCTTCCACCAGCCGGCGCTCGCGCTCACCCAAGCCATCGGCCCGCAAACCGACCCGCGCTACATACCCCGCCTCACCGAGGTCCTCCAGCGCAGCACCGCGACGAGCTACCGGCTCACCCTCCCCGGCGCCGCGCACCTCACTTTCACGGACGCCCCCCTGTACCTGCCGCCGGTGCCCTCGATCGTCGGCTCACTGGGCCGCACCGAGAGCCCGCGCGTCGTCGCCGCAACCACCCTCGCCTTCCTGAACACCACCTTGCGGCACGACCCCGGTGACCTGTCCGGCGCCCTGTCGGCCTACGGCGACCTCAGCGTCTACCGCCCGGGCAGCAACCGCTGATCGGCCGTGCCGCCGCAGCCGGGGGCACGACCGATCCCGCGCGTCGCCGGCTGTTCGGCACGGTGCGGAAGCCACGTCACCGATTTGGACGACGCCTGCGAGGTTCAGCGGCGACGGCGACGGGTGGTCGCGGTCCAAGCGCTGCCTACGCCTGCCACGTGGAGGGCGAGCAGCATCAGGCCCAGGACCATGAAATTGCCGGACGAGAACACGTGGTTCGTCGAGATCTCCGCCGCGTTGATCAGGAAGCTGATGAAGAACAAGACCGCGGCTGCGATACCAAGCATCACTGCTCCTTCCAGAAGGTGGGGCGCGTCTGCCCGCACATTGCGGCCCCATGCGGGCGACGCGGCAGCCCCGCAGCGATCAGGTCCGTACGGGCGCGCCAGAGGGGGGCGAACACGACGGAGCCCGGTGGACGGCCTCACGGGCAGCGGCCCCACTTCCGAGGCGATTTCAGAGGCGATGCCCCTGGGCGGCGAGCCAACGGTGGACGGCCGACTTGTCGGAGACGCTGATGCGGGTGGGTCCCGTCTGAGTCGGCCCCTCCTCCTCATTGAACGCCGTATCGGTGACACGAGCCGTCACCCAGTCGGCCAACTCGCGCGCGGCCTCGCCCGACAGACGCCGGTGCTCCCAGTCCTTCCCGGCTTCGTCGGCCGTGGGGGAACCATGCACCGCCGCCTCACGCAGCCAGACCGGCACGAGCCGTTCGACGACTTGTTCGTCCGACTGCGCGGAGGATGCCTCACCCGATTCGCTCATCCTCCCAGGCTGACAGCTCCGCCCCCGAGCACCGCTCTCACACTCCACCCGATCCCCCTGATGCCACACCCTGCGGGGCGGGAGGACCTCCCTGCCTGGCGACGCCCTCGGCATTCACCCTCCGGGGCGGTGCGGCGGGCCCGTAAGCCCGCCGCCCGACTCCCACGCTCAGGCTCGTCCCAGCAGCGCCGTGCCGGCGACGGCCTCGCTCCGCGCGGTGAAGAACTGGGCGAACGCGGCGACGAACTCCTCCTCGTCGATCCGCCCGTCTCCATCGGCGTCCAGTTCCCGGAAGCCGTCGTTGAGTTCGGCCGGGTGCACTCGGGTGCCGCCGAACAGCACCCGGTACTCGTCCGGGCCCAGGTACCCGCTCCCGTCGCTGTCGGCAGCCCGGAACAGTGCCCGCACCGCGGGTACCAACCCCTTCTCCAGGTACTCAGGGTCCTCGTCCACCCCGGCCAGCATCGCGCCGACGAACTCCGCGCACGTCACAGCGCCGTCCCCGTCGGCGTCAGAGCTCTGGCGCAACTGCTGCCACCAGCCCTCGAACGCGGCGTACACGGTGTCCTCCCGCTCCACGGGCAGTTCGAGCCGCCAGCACATGGTGTGGACCATGGCCTGGAGGTCGGCGGAGTCGACGCGGCCGTTTCCGGTCTGGTCCAGCACCTGACGGAAGAAGGTCTCCAGCCGGGCCGGACGGGAGTCGACGCCCCTCGGCCGCGGCACGCGCGCGGGCGGTGCGCCGCCGGCCTCGGACCGGTGGCGGTAGCGCACGCGGTCCGGCGCGAGGTTCATGGCGTGCCGCAGTCCGCGGTGCAGGCTCCACGACAGTGCGGCGCCCACACGCCCGCGGGACGTCCCGAACCGCTCGTGCCAGGCCGGCGGCAGATCGCTGACGGTCAGGGTGGTCAGAGTCCATGCGATCACCGCCCGCACCACCGGCCACGCGGGCCCCAGCCCGGCCAGCCGCCGCGGTACGGGGGCCTCGCGCAGCATCTCGTAGAGCATGTGGCGGACCTCGTCGCCGTACTCCAGCACCTCCCGCACATGCCGGTCGACGTACGCGGCCACCTCCGCGGCGCTCGCCGGGACCGCCTCACCGGGAATCCCCAGCGCCCCGCACACCTCCAGGAACTCGCCGTACAGGACGTCGAGCTCACGCGCCGACAGCGGATCGCCACCCAGCTCGCGCATGGTGGTCATCGCCTCGTACAGCGTCACCATCACCCAGCCGCGCACCTCGGGATCCTCGGCGGAGTACGCCCGTCCGGCCGCGTCCGTCCCCTGGATCCGGCGGTGCGTCCGGGCCAGCCGCGCCACTTCCAGCAGCCGCTCCTCGGGCCCGGCGAAGAACAGCCGACTCCCGCTCTCCATGGTGTGCTCGATCCGCCGCCACGGGTGCGCGCGGTAGGTGGAGTACCGGGCCATTCCGGCCGCGACGACAGGATGCGCGATCTGCAACACGAGCAACCGCCAGGCCACCAGCCCGATCCGCCGCTCTCCGAGCGTCCGCCTTAACAGGGTCTCGACTTCAGTTGACACCGCAGAGGGCACAGGAGACTCCCCGTCTCACTAGAGAAACCACATCACCCCTACAACGCCGCCACTCGCCATCCCGCCCCACCCACCACCCTGACGTGCGTCTCCCCGAACACCCACACGCCTCTCAGCACCCGCATCAGCCCCGAATCCCGGCGGTGAACCCTCCGTGAGGCGCCGGCGCCGAGCCGGCGCCCACCGGTATCGCCGGACTGCGTAGCCCGCCGTCCGTGGGGTAAGCGCGGCGTAATGCCGGCGAGTAGAGGAGGTCCCGCATGTCGGCGCGCCCGAGTTCGGCCCACGCAGTGCAGACCCCGCTCGGCTCCCTGCTCGGAGGCCGCTACCGGCTTCGAGCCCTCATCGGTTCCGGCGGGACGGCGGACGTGTTCCGCGGTGTCGACCAGGTCCTGGAACGAGAGGTGGCGGTCAAACTCTTCCGCCCCGGAGCCGACACCGTCACCGCCGACCACTTCTGTGACGAGGCGCAGACCCTGGCCCGGCTCTCCCACCGCGCCCTGGTCACCGTGTACGACATCGGCCGCCACGGACAAGGGGCCTACATGGTGACGGAGTTGATACCCGGCATCACCCTGCGCACCCGTATAGATGCCGGTCCCCTGAGCCCCGTACACGTCATCCGGCTCGGTACCGAGATCGCGTCGGCCCTTGACCACGTCCATGCGCACGGCATCATCCACCACGACATCAAGCCGTCCAACGTCCTGCTCAGCGACGACGGCTCCCCCTTCCTGGCCGACTTCGGGCTCGCCCGTGCCGTCGACGACCACTCCCGCAGCGAACCGGAAACGCTCGTCGGAACGCTCGCCTACATGGCTCCCGAGCAGCTGCGCGGCCAGGGGGCGGGCATGGCGAGCGACGTCTACGCCTTGGGCTTGACACTGCTGGAAGCGCTCACCGGCGTCCGCGAGTACGTGGGCACGCCCGCCGAGATCGGTGTCGCCCCGCTGTTGCGTCCTCCTGAGGTGCCCGAGCGGATACCCGGCGGCCTGGGCAGGTTGCTGAGGGCGATGACGGATCCGGACCCGCAGGCACGCCCCGACGCCGCCCGCGTACACCTGACCCTGCAAAGCCTCGGGGCGGTGCGAAAGCCACCCCGGGGCATGCCGGTGCGTCCGGTTCCCACCGCCGTTCCGGCGGAGCCGGTATCGGACACGCACCGCGCACCCAGCCCGCTCGGCCACCTCCCGCATGTTTCCGGTCCGCAGAAGCGCCCGCGCCGCCCGTCCCGCCGTACCGCGGGAGTCGTCACGCTGGCCGCGAGCGTGGTCGGCGCGTCCGTG
This sequence comes from Streptomyces sp. NBC_00667, assembly GCF_036226825.1. Taxonomy (NCBI): domain Bacteria; kingdom Bacillati; phylum Actinomycetota; class Actinomycetes; order Kitasatosporales; family Streptomycetaceae; genus Streptomyces; species Streptomyces sp. NBC_00667. The sequence continues at coordinate 6,773,385 of NZ_CP109022.1, read as the reverse complement.
CTCCTGGTAGGGGCGACCGACTCCTCCCACGCGCCCTCCGGCAGCCGGCCGACGACGCCCCAGGCGGTCGCGCGTCCGTCGCTCACACCCACGACGCCCGCGGCGCCCGCTCCCTCCGCGCCCGGGGCCACGAGCTCGGACGCCACCACCCCGGGCACCGCGACCCAGGTTGCCGGGGCCCAGGCTGCCGGGGCCCGTAACCGGACATCCACTGCCGGTACTGCTGCCTCGACCTCCGTCGACCCCCGTGTCGACCCCCGTCAAACGGGCCACGGGCCGGCGCCCAAGGAGAAGGAGCAGCAGGCCGGAAACAAGGGAAGCAACGGGAAGAAGGAAAAGGAAAAGGGCAGGGAGAAGGAGAAGGCGCCGTCGGAATGAGACGGTGAAGGCCTGCTTGGGGCACTGAGCCGCCACCACCCCGCTTACGGAACGGGCGAGCCCTTCTCCAGCCCACACCTGGTCGCTGTCGAGTTCAGGAGGCTTCGACCGGCCCGGCCCGATCCCATCCGGGCGCCCGCACGTCGATCGTGAGACCTCCCGACCCGACCTCCTCACCGCAGGTACGGCACGTCGACGTCAGATCGAGGTCGTGCTCGGCGTCGTGCTCGGAGCCGGGCCCGCCCCGATGCCGGAACGCGACCGGCGGGGTGTCCACCGCCCAGCGATCACCCCAGGCCAGCAGCGCGCGCATCACCGGCGCGAGATCCCGGCCGGCCTCCGTGAGGTGGTACTCGAAGCGCAACGGGCGCTCGCTGTAGGCGCGGCGCTCGACCACGCCCGCCTCCTCCAGTGCGCGCAGCCTGGCGGCGAGACGGTCGCGGGGGGCGCCGGTGTTGCGGACGATCTGGTCGAAGCGCCGATTGCCGTAGAAGATCTCGCGGATCGCCAGGAGGGCCCAGCGTTCGCCGACGAGTTGCAGCGCGGCGGCCACGGAGCACGGCCGGCCGGGCACTTCGGGGTGCGGAACCGAGTTCTCGCCCTGCTTCACGTTCGAGGTCACCTCCCCATCATCCCCCGAGTCCGTTGCGTTCTCAAACTCACACCGCTAGCCTCCGGTCCATGACAGTTGGATTTTCAAACTCACGCGCGGCGTCCCGAGCCGTGCTCGCGACGGTCACGGCCGCGGTCTTCATGTCGAACCTCGACCTCTTCATCGTCAACGTGGCCCTCCCGGCGATCGGCCACTCGTTCGGCGGCAGCGGCCTCGGCTCCCTCTCCTGGGTCCTCAACGGCTACGCGATCGTCTTCGCGGCACTCCTCGTGGTCGCCGGCCGCGTCGCCGACCGCTCCGGCCACAAGCCGGTCTTCCTGACCGGATTGGCGGTGTTCACCCTCGCCTCGGCCGGCTGCGCCCTCGCTCCCCACGTCGGGACGCTGGTCGCGGCACGGCTCGTGCAGGCCGCGGGCGCTGCGCTGCTGATGCCGACGTCGCTCGCGCTGCTGCTCGATACGACGGCGCCCGAGAAGCGCGCCGGGGCGGTGCGGGCCTGGGCGTCGATCGGCGGGATCGCCGCCGGACTCGGGCCGGTGGTCGGAGGGCTGCTGGTCGAGGCCGGATGGCGCTGGGTGTTCCTCGTCAACGTGCCGGTGGGGGTCGCGGCGTTCGCGCTCGGCGTCAAGGTGCTGCCGTCGCCCGGACGCGCCGGGGCGGAGAAGAGTCCGCTGCCCGACCTGTTCGGCGCCGCCCTGCTCACCGGATCCATCGCAACGCTCGCGCTCGGCCTGGTCAAGGCGCCCGACTGGGGCTGGATGAGCGCCGGCACCCTCGGCGGCCTGGCTGCCGCGGTGCTGCTCGGCGTCTGGTTCGTCGTGCGCTCGGCCCGCCACCCCGCGCCCATCGTCGAGCTGCCGCTGCTCCGGGTTCCGTCGTTCGCCTCCGCGGCGGCCGCCCTGACGCTCTTCACCGTCGCCTTCGCCGGAATGCTGCTCGGCACGGTGCTGTGGTGCCAGGGCGTCTGGGGCTACTCGGCTCTGCGCACCGGCTTCGCCATCGCGCCGGGGCCATTGCTGGTGCCGCCGGTCGCCTTGCTGATCGGGCCCGCCGTCGCCAGATTCGGTGCGGGCCGCATCGCGCTGGCGGGAACCGTCCTGTTCGCGACCGGCATTCTGTGGTGGGCCGCGACGCTCGACACCGGCTCCGCCTACGCGACCTCGCTCCTGCCCGGCATGGTACTGACCGGCCTCGGCGTCGGCATGACGCTCCCGGTCCTGACCGGGGCATCGGCGGCCGCCCTGCCGCCGGGCCGCTTCGCCACCGGCTCGGCCATCACCTCGATGGGCCGCCAGCTCGGCGCGGTCCTCGGCGTCGCGATCCTGGTCGGCATCCTCGGCACCCCGGCCCCCGGACACGCTGTCGCCGCGTTCCGGCACGGCTGGTACGCGGTCGCCGCGGCGTCCCTGCTCGCCGCGTGCGCGTCGGTACCGCTGGTCCGCACACCGCGACCGGCCGCCGCCAAGACGACCGACGTAGCGGAGTCCGCGAAGGTCGGCGCCGCCTGAGAAGCGGGTCCCGCCCGTCGACGGACGGGACGGGGTGTTTCCGGCCGCGGGTCCAGCCGCCGGCGCCCGTAGGCCACCAGGTTCGGCTCCATGGGTGGTTCAGGACGGTGGGCCGGTGTTCTTGGACAGTGGGATGCGGTCCGTCGGAGCCGTGCCAGCCAGCGGATGGCCGGTCAATTCTGCTGGCCGTACCGGTTGTTGGCCTGCTCTCCGTCCGAAGCAGGCCGACTACCGCCATGACTTGGACGGACGGATGTCGGGGGCGCGAAATCGATGACCGGCGGCAGCGCCAGCCCGTGACGGAGACCCATACGCCCCATGTCCCAGCGAAGCTCGCACCCCGGCACGGTGTCGACGCGGGCGATCCGGCACGCGCCGCTGCGGCAGATGGTGAGCGCGGGCCGGCGGCCGAAGTGCAGGTGGTCGACACGACCAGCACCATGGCGTCGGCGATGGTGAGGCCGCCCGCCCAGTGGGCGCACTCGTCCTGCGGGCGGCGGAAGCGCGCGCCCGTGACCACGCCCAGGTCAACGCGCTTCTGCCACCCGTCTCCAGGACCCGGGCGGCGAGGCGCACCAGCCGCCTGCCGCCCTGCCGGCCGCCCTTCCCGTGCCTTGGGGACGAGGCCATCCGACGCCCCGGCAAGCGTGCCGCCCGCCCGACCCGAAGGGGACCGCCTGTCAGTCTGCGGCCGCGCACGGCCCGCATTGCCCACGGGCGGACGGCCACACGACGTGTGCGGCCGACGAGCTGGTGCTCCTGGTCGGCATCGGCACCGGCTGCCAGGGTGGCGCCGACGGCCCTGCCCGGTCGTGTGCGAGGCCGCCCGCTTCCCCACCCACCTCCCGGCCGAGACCCGGACGGCACGCAAGCGACCTGCACAACACACCACCGTCGCGGCCGCCCGCGAGCTGGGCGCCGACCAGGACTTCGCGGCGAACACCCCTCTTCGGGGCACAACCCCAGATTTCCGATGTACACCGGCCCGGAGCAACCCCAGGGCAACGTGGGAAGCACCCGGCGAGGTGCCTCGTCTGCGTGATGAGGTCATCACCGCACTCGGAAGCCGACGGGCGATGCCGGCTGCACGCGTGCGGCCCATTCGGATCGGTCGGCCGCTGCTCCGGCTCCGGCTCCGCGAGGTCAAGCGGGGCCGGACCGCACCCACCCCTGACGCCTCCCTCCCCCGGCCGATCGCGTCAAGCGCGTGAACCGTGACGCCGGACGCCCGCGGGAGGTCCCGCTGGCTTTCGGGCCGCATCTGTCGGACGGTCGGGCAGGATCACGCGCGCGTGGCGGTGCGCGGCCTCAGATGCCCGGGACGGGAGGGGTGTTGCCGTAATAGGCGTCCGGACCGTGCTTACGGGTGAAGTGCCTCTCCAGCAGATGCCTCGGCGGTGCGGAGGCGTCCCCCAGGTGGGACCCCAGCGCCAGCGTGTGCAGCGCCATCTCCGCCACGGCCTCGCAGACGATGGCGTTCTCCAGCGCAGCCTTCGCGGTGGCGCCCCAGGTGAAGGGGCCGTGCCGTGAGACGAGCGCTCCGGGGACCTCTTCGGCCCGCCGGGGGTCGCCGTCGAGCCGGGCGACGATCACTTGTCCGGTGTTGTACTCGTAGTCCTGCGCGCACTGCTCGGCAGTGAGATCCGCCGTCACGGGAACGGGCCCGTTGAAGGTGTCGGCATGTGTCGTGCCGAGCACGGGGATCGGGCGGCGCGCCTGGGCGAAGGCGACGGCGTGCGTCGAGTGCGTGTGGGTGACGCCGCCGATGGAGGGGAAGGCCCGGTAGAGGCACCGATGGGTCTCGGTGTCGGTGGACGGCCTGAGGTGCCCGTCGACGACCCGCCCGTCCTCCAGCGCCACCGCCACCAGGTCGTCCTCGGTGAGGTCGGCGTAGGAGACCCCGGACGGCTTGATGACGAAGACGCCGGCGTCTCGATCCACTCCGCTGACGTTTCCCCAGGTGAGGGTGGCCAGACCGGCCTCCGGGATGCGCAGGTTGGCTGCGAGGACCTCGCGACGGAGGTCCTTGAGATGGTTCTCGCTCACTACGCTCTCACCGTCTGTCTGACATGCGCGGCGGTTTCCCCGGAACCGGCTGCCGGCGGGCCCCGCAGTCGCGCATGAGTGGGCTGGACTGATCGGGGGCCGCACCAGGCACGGCGGCGCGCTACCGCAGCCGTCCCGCCTTCCCCAGCTACCCCGATCGAATTGTGAGCGCTAACAAGCAGCAATCTCAAGAGCTACGAGCAGATTCCTGCCCACGCCATGGGGCCAACGCTGCATAATGTGAACGCGAACATCGCTGCCTGGCCGCCGATCTCCCGGTCGGCCCGAGATGTGTGCGGGCCGCGGCTGGTTCGGTACCGTGAGGGAAGGCCGCTCGATGAGGAAAGGAAGAGAGTTGACCCAGCTCCCAGACGTCTCGCGAGCGCCCACCATGACGGACGTCGCGCGCGTCGCCGGCGTGTCCCACCAGACCGTTTCACGCGTGCTCAGCGACCACCCGAACGTCAGCGCCAAGACCCGGGCCGCCGTGACGCAGGTCATCGAGCAGCTGGGGTACCGCCGCAACTCGGCAGCACGGGCCCTGGCCACTCGCCGGACCCACACGCTGGGCGTCATCGCGGTGAACACCACTTTGCACGGGCCCGCCAGCACCGTGGCGGGAGTTCAGGAGGCGGCTCGCGACCGCGGCTATCTGACGTCCGCCGTCACACTGCGGACCGCCACGCAGACGGCCCTCGCCGAAGCCATGCAGCACCTCGCCGGGTGGGGCGTCGAGGGGATCGTCGCCGTCACTCCCCAACGCGCCGCGGTGAGGGCCCTGGCTGCATTGGAGGCCCCGTGCCCGGTGGTCACCGTGGAAGGCGGTCACACCCTCGACCTGCCAGGGGTGTCGCTGGACCAGAGCCTCGGGGCTCGCATGATCACCGAACATCTCCTCGCGTCGGGCCACGCCACCGTCTGGCACGTCGCAGGCCCCGCCGACTGGCTCGAAAGCGAGGCCCGCACGCAGGGGTGGGAGGACGCGCTACGAGATGCCGGCGCCGAGGTGCCGCCCGTGCTGCGCGGCGACTGGAGTCCGCTGTCGGGATACCAGGCCGGCCAGCAGCTCGCGGGCCGGGTCCGGGCGTCACGGGGACAGGGAGCGGGCCTCACCGCGGTGTTCGTCGCCAACGACCAGATGGCCCTCGGTGTCCTACGGGCCTTGCGGGAAGCGGGCCTGCGCACGCCGGAGGACGTGGCGGTCGCCGGCTTCGACGACATCCCCGAGGCGGAGTTCTTCCCACCCCCGCTGACGACCATCCGTCAGGACTTCGCCTCGCTCGGCCGCGACAGCATCGGCCTGCTCCTGGACCACATCGAAGGCCGGACCGACGAGTCGACACACCTGGTGGTGGCGCCCGAGCTCATCGTGCGCGCCAGTACGGCCCGCAGGATCGGTCCCCCCAGCTCATGACCCCCATCGCCCAGGGATTGCCCCTTCCCCGGGGGTAGGTGGCCCGGGCACCGACGTGTTGTCGGTGCGGACAGGGCCGGCGCCGCCCCTCTCAGGCGATGACGGTTGTGAAACTGTGGATCGTGCTGGACCGGTACGGCTCGCCCGGGCGCAGGAGGACCGTCGGGTAGTCGGGGCGGTTCGGCGAGTTGGGGAAGTGCTGGGTTTCCAGCGCGACCCCCGCGTAGGCCTGGTAGGGCTTGCCCCCTTGCCCGTGATGTCACCGGTCAGGCCTTGGGCGGTGTGGACCTGGAGGCCCGGTTCCGTGGTGCGCACGTCCATGCGGCGGCCGGATGCGGGGGCGTACAACACGGCGGCCTTCCGAGGACGGAGTCGCCGGGCGCCGCCGAGGACCCAGTTGTGGTCGAAGCCGCCACCGGCGAGGGCCAGTTGCTCATCGGCATGGGTCAGGACGTCGGAGAGCCGCCGGGGCCGGCGAAGGTCGAACGGGGTGCCCCTGACCGAGCGGTGCGGGCCGTCGGGGATCAGCTCGGCGTCGACGGGGGTGTACAGGGGGGCCTCGACCTGGAGGTGATGGGCCAGGACGTCGCCGCACCCCTCCCCTTCGAGGTTCCAGTAGGCGTGGTTGGTGAGGTTGACGATCGTCGGCGCGTCGGCGACCGCCTGGTACGACAGGGTCAGGTTGTCGCCCCGGTCCAGCGTGTAGGTGACGCGGACGTCGAGGGCGCCGGGGAATCCCTGGTCTCCGTCGGGGCTGTGCAGGAACAGGCGGAGACCGGTGCGGTGCGCGGAGTGGAAGGGTTCGCACCGCCACACGCGCTGGTCGAAGCCGTCGGGACCCCCGTGCAGCGTGTGCCCGGTCTCCTGGGTGGCGAGCCGGTGCGTGACGCCGTCGACGACGAGCCGGCCGCGCGCGATCCGGTTGGCGCAACGGCCCACCGTCGCACCGAAGTAGCGTGCGGAGCCCGCGCGGGCACCGGGGTCGCGGGCGGCGAGCACCACGTCGGCGATGTGGCCCCAGCGGTCCGGCAGGGTCAGGGAATGGAGGCGGGCGCCGCGTGTGTGGACCTCCGCGCAGGCCCGTCCGGGGAAGCCGAGCCGCCACCTCTCCCCCGGTCCTTCATCGTCCAGGCGCAGGGGGTGGACCGTCGGCGGACAGCCGACGGTCGGCCTGGGCTCGGCGCCCTCGGCGTCCTGGCGGACGGATTCGTATGCGTGGTCCATGGCGGCTCTTTCCTGGAAGTCGGTCCACCGGAGGGCGCGCCGGGAAACGAGCCGTGGTCGCGGCGCGAACGCGGTGGCACGGGCTGATGGAGTCAGTCGGTGGCGGTGCCGCGGCCGCTCATCAGACGCTGCAGCACGATGAACACGAGCAGCAGGGCGCCGATGACGATCCGGGTCCACCAGGAGCTGAGCGTGCCCTGGAAGTTGACGACCGTCTGGATCAGGCCGAGGACGAGCACGCCGAGGGCGGTGCCCAGGACGAAGCCGGAACCTCCGGTCAGCAGCGTGCCGCCGATCACGGTGGCGGCGATCGCGTCGAGCTCCATGCCCATGGCGTGGAGGGCGTAGCCGGAAAGCATGTAGAAGGTCAGCAGCAGGCCGCCGAGTGCGGAACACAAGCCGCTGACGGCGTACACGGCGATCTCGGTGGAGCCCACCGGAAGGCCCATCAGGCGGGCGGAGGACTCGTTGCCGCCCAGCGCGTACACGTTGCGGCCGAAGCGCGTGTGGTGCAGTACGACGAAGGCGATCACCAGCACGGCCAGGGCGATGAGCACCGGGATCGAGACGAACAGTCCCCCCGGACCGTACAGCCGGGTCTGCGCTATTTTCGCCGTGGCGGGGTCGTTGACCGTGATGGATTCGGTGCTGATCGTGTAGCAGAGCCCGCGGGCGAGGAACATGCCCGCCAGGGTGACGATGAACGGCTGGATCTCGAAGGTGTGGATGAGCCAGCCCATGAGCGTCCCGCTCGCGGCGCCGACCAGCAGGACGAGGGGGATGACGGCGGCCAGGGGCCAGCCGTGCGACTCGACCAGCCAGGCGGTGAGCATGGTCGACAGGGCCACCACGGAGCCGACGGACAGATCGATGCCGCCGGTGAGGATGACGAAGGTCGCCCCGACCGCGACGACCAGCAGGAATCCGTTGTCGATCAGCAGGTTCAGCACGACTTGCGCGGAGAGGAAGCCCTCGTAGCGCACCGACCCGACACCGAACAGGACGACCAGCAGGACGGCCGTGACGATCAGCGGGATACGGGTACGCGTGCGCGGCGGCACGGTCGCGAAGGGACGGGTGAGTCGCGCCGCGGCGCTCGCGATGCCGGTACTCATGCGCCTGCCTCCTGCTGCCGCGGGGCGGCGCCCGCTGTGGCGTGGGATCGGGGAGCGGTCCTCCTGCGGCGGCGCAGGACCTTGGCCCGGAAGGCCGGGGACTGCACGAGGCAGACGACGATGACGACGAAGGCCTTGAAGACGAGGGTGGTCTCGGGTGGGACGCCGAGGGTGTAGACGGTGGTGGACAGGGTCTGGATGGTCAGGGCGCCCAGGACGGTGCCGCCGAGGGAGAAGCGTCCTCCGGTCAGGGCGGTGCCTCCGATGACGACGGCGAGGATCGCGTCGAGTTCGATCCACAGGCCGGCGTTGTTCCCGTCGGCGCTGGAGACGTTGGAGCTGATCATCAGCCCGGCGACGGCCGCGCACAGCGCGCTGGAGACGTAGACCAGGGCGAGCAGACCGCCGGCCCGGATGCCGACCAGGCGGCTGGCGGCGGGGTTGCCGCCGACCGACTCGATCAGCATGCCGAGTGCGCTGCGACGGGTGACGAAGGCGGTGAGCGCGACGAGGGCGGCTGCCAGGAGGACGGCGAACGGGAAGGTCAGCCAGTAGCCTCCTCCGATCATCTTGTAGGGGGCACTGGTCACCGTGATGATCTGACCGCCGGTGATCAGCTGGGCGACGCCGCGGCCCGCGACCATGAGGATCAAGGTGGCCACGATGGGCTGCACCCCCAGCCCGGACACCAGGAAGCCGTTGGCCAGGCCCAGCACGAGGGCGAAGCCGAGCGCGAGGGCGACGGCCGTGAGCGTGGTGGCGACACTTCCCGGATCTGCGGCGGTGGAGAGGTGCCCACAGGCGAGGGCGCCGGCGATGGCGACGGTGGAACCCACCGAGAGGTCGATCCCGCGGGTGGCGATGACCAGGGTCATGCCGAGCGCCACCAGGATGAGGGGCGCACCGAACTGGAGGACGTCGATGAGGCTGCCGTAGAGGTGGCCCTCGCGCATGCGGACGGAGAAGAAGTCGTGGTGGAACGCGAGGTTGCCGAGGAGCAGGGCGAGCAGGACGAGCGCGGGCCACAGCAGGCGGTGGCCGGCCAGTCGTCTTCCGATTCCGCCGGCCGCCTCGGACGTGGCGGGCTGGGTGGTCATGAGTCCGTTCCGGTGGCGATGGTCGTGAGGAGGCGTTCGGGCGTGACGGTGTCGTCGTTCGCGAGGGTGGCCACCATGCGGTGGTCGCGGAGCACGGCGATGCGGTGGCTCAGGCGCAGGACCTCTTCGAGTTCCGCCGAGATGAACAGCACGGAGGTGCCTTCGCCCGCCAGGCGGGCCACGAGTTTCTGGATCTCCGCCTTGGCCCCGATGTCGATGCCCCGGGTGGGTTCGTCGAGGATCAGGAGCCGGGGGGCGGTCAGCAGCCAGCGCGCGAGCAGCACCTTTTGCTGGTTGCCTCCGCTGAGGTGGCGTACCTGCGCTTCGGGATCGGCGGGGCGGATGTCCAGGGCTTCGATCCATTGCCGAGCCAGTTCGTCCTGTTGCGCACGGGCCACCGGCCTGGTCCAGCCGCGAGCGGCCTGCAACGCGAGGATGATGTTCTCGCGGACCGTGAGCTCGCCCACGAGTCCCTCCGACTTGCGGTTCTCGGAGCAGAACGCGATGCCCCGGGCGATGGCGTGCCGGGGGGTGCGCAGGACCACCTTCTCGCCCTCGATCCTCACCTCTCCGGCGTCCGCGCTGTCGGCGCCGAACAGCAGGCGCGCCACCTCGGTGCGGCCCGAACCCAGGAGGCCGGCGAGTCCGACGACCTCGCCGGCGTGGACGTCGAGGTCGTACGGTTCGATCGAGCCCGCGCGGGTCAGTCGTCGCGCACGGAGGAACGGCTCTCCGGTGGTCGCCCGTTCGGCCGCTTCCTCGTGGGCACGGCCCGACAACTGGTCGAGGGTGGCCAGTTCTCCGCCGATCATGCGCTGGACCAGCGTCACCGCAGTGAGTTCGCCGATCGGGTACTCGCCCTCCAGCCTGCCGTTGCGCAGGATGGTGACGCGGTCGCAGAGGTCGAATACCTGGTCGAGGAAGTGCGTGACGAACAGGATGGCCACACCGCGGTCCCGCAGGCGCCGCACCAGGGTGAAGAGCTGGGCGACCTCTTCGCGGTCCAGGCTGGAGGTGGGTTCGTCCAGCACGAGCACCTTCGCCGAGACGTCCACGGCCCTCACGATGGCGACCAGTTGCTGGACCGCCAGGGAATGCGAACCGAGCAGACTGGTGACGTCCAGGTCGAGGTCCAGTTCCGTCAGCAGCTCGGCCGCCCGCTGCCGCATCGCGGACCAGTGGAGGAGACCGAACCGGCGCGGTGCGCGCCCGATGAGGATGTTCTCGGCGACCGAGATGTTCGGGCAGAGGTTGACCTCCTGGTAGACGGTGCTGATGCCGGCCTGCTGCGCCTGGAGGGGGTCCGCGAACGCGTGGGCCCGGCCGTCGACGACGATGGTGCCGCCGTCGGCGGGGTGGACACCGGTGAGCACCTTGATCAAGGTGGACTTCCCGGCGCCGTTCTCGCCCATCAGGGCGTGCACCTCACCGGGGAACAGCCGCAGGGCGACTCCGTCGAGGGCGAGCACGCCCGGGAACTGCTTGCGGATGCCGTGCGCTTCAACGACCGGCCGCGGGCCGCCGCCGCCCGTGGACGGCGGGGTGGTCGGAAATGCCATCCGCCCTCCTCTCATGTGTGGGGTGGTGGAGTGGGCTCCGGATGGCGAAGTGGACACCGGGGCCGGGCCCCGCGCGACACCGGAACCTGCTGTTTCAGTAGTTCCGGGACGGCAGCGCGGCCGCGGCCTTGTCCTGCGGGAAGACCCCCTCCTGGGTCTCGACCCGGGTCGGCACGCTCTCCCCTGCGACGACCTTCTTGGCCAGCTCCATCAACTGGTCGCCGAGCAGCGGGTTGCACTCCACCACGACGTTGATCTTGCCCTCGGTCATGGCGACGAAGGCGTCCTTGATCCCGTCCACCGAGATCACCTTGATGTCCGTACCGGGCTTCTTGCCGGACTCCTCGATGGCCTGGATGGCGCCGAGGGCCATGTCGTCGTTGTGGGCGTAGAGGACGTCGATGTCCTTCTGCGACTTCAGGAACGCTTGCATGACTTCCTTGCCCTTGGCGCGGGTGAAGTCGCCCGACTGCGAGGCAACGATCTTGAACTTGCCGTCGGCGCGGATGACGTCGGCGAAGCCGGCCCTGCGGTCGTTGGCGGGTGCGGAGCCCGTGGTGCCCTGGAGCTCGACGATGTTGACCGTGCCCTGTTCGTTCGCGTACGCGCTGGTCAGCCACTCGCCCGCGGACTTGCCTTCCTTGACGAAGTCCGAGCCCAGGAAGGCCTTGTAGAGGGAGGTGTCCTTGGTGTCCACGGCGCGGTCGGTGAGGATGACCGGGATACCCGCGTCCTTGGCCTCCTTCAGCACCGTGTCCCAACCGGACTCCACGACCGGCGAGAAGGCGATCACATCGACCTTCTGCTGGATGAAGGTACGGATCGCCTTGATCTGGTTCTCCTGCTTCTGCTGCGCGTCGGAGAACTTGAGGTCGATCCCGGCCTTCTTCGCCGCCTCCTGGACGGACTTGGTGTTGGCGGTTCGCCAGCCGCTCTCGGCGCCGACCTGGGCGAAGCCCATGGTGATGGCGCCGCCGGAGTGCGCCTTGGCTCCGGAGGCCGGCCCGGAAGCGGGGCCCGAGGTCGAGCAGGCGGTCAACGCCGAGGAGGCCAGAAGGATGGCGGTGAGGACGAGAGCTGCTCTGCGAGGCATGACGGGTGTCCTTTCGGGGTGTGCGGAAGGGGCTCTGCACGACCGGGGCCGGGCTGTGCGCGGGGGCAGGGGCGGGGCGGGGTGGGGCCGGGGTCGGAGCCGGAATCGACAGGAGGGGATGCCCTTGAGAAGGCGGCGCCGTCGCATTGTGAGCGCTAACAAGCGTGGTTCTCAACCCCCTTGCGTGCGTTACCTGTCCGTTACCAACGCATGAGGCGCGAAGGAAACCCCCGTCCCTTCGCGCGATCCTCGACGCCGCCAACCGGATCAGGAGGCCTCAACCCGCCCCGCCTCACCAGCAGATCGAGTCGAGCCCCTGACATTGGGAGGCTGCTGCACCGCAGCAGCCCCTCGCATGATCCGCGCAACCCTCTTGCCTAGCGACATTGTTAGCGCTCACACTGCATGACATCGGACCTCCGCCGACCGCCAGGATGGTCGGGACGGCATCTCCGGCTGCCGGGCCGCACCGCTCGCCGCCCCAGGCTCCTTCGAAAGGCACTCTGTTGACGTCACCGCACCCCCTCACGCCCACCCCGCCTTCCGAGGCATCGGAGCAGTACACGGTCGGCGTCGACTTCGGCACGCTGTCGGGCCGCGCCGTGGTGGTGCGGGTTCGCGACGGCCAGGAGCTGGCCACGGCGGTCCACGCCTACCGGCACGGCGTCATCGACCGCCACCTGCCGCACGACGGTGCGCAACTGCCTCCGGACTGGGCCCTGCAACACCCCCAGGACTGGCGGGACGTACTGCGTCACGCCGTCCCGGAGGCCGTGACGGCGGCCGGGATCGATCCCACCGCAGTGATCGGTATCGCCACCGACTTCACCGCCTGCACCGTCCTGCCCACGCTGGCCGACGGGACCCCCCTCTGCGAGACCGAGCTCGCCGCCCGGCCGCACGCGTGGCCCAAGCTGTGGAAACACCACGCGGCCCAGTCGCATGCCGACCGCATCAACGCACTCGCCCACGCCCGGGGGGAGAAATGGATCGCCCGCTACGGCGGCCGGATCTCCGCCGAATGGCAGTTCGCGAAGGCCCTCCAGGTCCTGGAGGAGGATCCCCTCGTCTACGAAACCTGCGCGCGGTGGATCGAGGCCGCCGACTGGATCGTGTGGCAACTCGCCGGAGCCGAGTCCCGCAACGCCTGCACCGCCGGGTACAAGGGCATCCACCAGGACGGCGCGTACCCCAGCGAGGAGTACCTGGCCGCGCTGAACCCCCGGTTCGCCGACTTCGCACGTACCCGCCTCGCGTTCCCCCTCTCCGCGCTGGGCTCACGCGTGGGCTCGCTGAGTGCGGAGGCGGCGGCGTGGACGGGGCTGCGCCCCGGCATCGCCGTGGCCGCGGGCAACGTCGACGCCCATGTCACCGCAGCGGCGGCCCGGGCCGTCGAGGACGGCTCGCTGCTCGCCATCATGGGCACCTCCACCTGCCACGTCGTGAACGCCCCCGTCCTCGCCGACGTACCCGGCATCTGCGGTGTCGTGGCCGGTGGGATCGTCGAGGGGACCTACGGCTACGAGGCCGGGCAGAGCGCGGTCGGCGACATCTTCGCCTGGGTACTGGACCAAGGCGTCCCGTCGGACTACCTCGCCGAGGCCGCCGACCGCGGCGAGGACCTGCACGCCCTGCTGACCAGGAAAGCCGCCCGACAGCCGGTCGGCGGACACGGACTGATCGCTCTCGACTGGCTGAACGGCAACCGTTCGGTCCTCGTCGACCACCACCTCTCCGGAGTCATCGTGGGTCTCACCCTCGCGACCCGCCCCGAGGACGTCTACCGCGCGCTGCTCGAAGCCACCGCGTTCGGCACCCGCGTCATCGTGGAGGCCCTGGAAGCAGGCGGCGTGCCGGTGCACGAGTTCATCGTCGCCGGCGGACTGGCCAAGAACGCACTGCTGATGCAGATCTACTCCGACGTGCTGCGCCGCCCCGTCTCCCTCGCCGCCTCAGACCAGGCCCCCGCCCTCGGGTCTGCCATCCATGCCGCCGTGGCGGCCGGCGCGCACGCCGACGTGCGAGCGGCCACCGCCGTCATGGGCCGCCGCCTGCCCGCCGTCTACACGCCCGACGCCTCCCGGGCCGACGCCTACGACGCCCTTTTCGCCGAATACCGCCTCCTGCACGACCACTTCGGCACCGGCGGCCTGCTGCACCGCCTGAGGAAGATCCGCGACACCACCCACACCGCGGACTGATCCCGCCCCACCGTTCGTCACCACTCCCCCACCCGCCCGCCGCCCTCACCACTGGTGCGGGACGTCACCCCCAGGAGTCCATGTGCCCAGCCGAACATCCCCCGCCCAGGACATCTGGTTCCTCACGGGCAGCCAAGGCTTGTACGGGGAGGAGACGCTGAAGCAGGTCGCCGAACAGTCGCGGCGGATCGCCACCGCCCTGGCGGACGTCTCCGGCATTCCCGTACGTGTCCTGTGGAAGCCGGTACTGACCGGCGCCGACCCCGTCCGCCGGGTGTGCCTCGACGCGAACGCCGACGACCGGTGCATCGGGCTCATCGCCTGGATGCACACTTTCTCGCCGGCCAAGATGTGGATCGCCGGACTGGACGCGCTGCGCAAGCCGTTGCTGCACCTCCACACCCAGTCGAACGTGGCCCTGCCCTGGGACACCATCGACATGGACTTCATGAACCTCAACCAAGCCGCCCACGGCGACCGCGAATTCGGGCACATCCAGACCCGTCTCGGCGTACCCCGCAAGACGGTGGCCGGCCACGTCACCGATCCGGTGACGACCACACGCATCGCGATCTGGGCGCGGGCGGCAGCCGCACGGTCCGAACTGGCCACCCTCAAGGTCGCCCGCTTCGGCGACAACATGCGCGACGTGGCCGTCACCGAAGGCGACAAGGTCGAGGCCCAGCTGCGCCTCGGCGTGTCCGTCAACACCTACGGCGTCAACGACCTGGTGGAGGTCGTCGACAGCGCGGACGAGACCGAGGTGGCTTCCCTCGTCGAGGAATACGCCGACCTGTACGACCTGGCGCCGGAGCTGCGACCGGGCGGCGAACGGTACGACTCCCTGCGTTACGCGGCCCGCATCGAAGCAGGCCTGCGCACCTTCCTCGAAACGGGCGGCTTCGGGGCCTTCACCACCAACTTCGAGGACCTGGGCGGACTGCGCCAGCTGCCCGGCCTCGCGGTCCAACGACTCATGGCCCAGGGGTACGGCTTCGGAGGAGAGGGCGACTGGAAGACCGCCGTCCTGCTGCGCGCCCTCAAGGTGGCTGCCGCCGGCCTCCCCGGCGGCACCTCCTTCATGGAGGACTACACCTACGACCTGACACCCGGCAACGAGCTCATCCTCGGCGCACACATGCTGGAAGTCTGCCCCACCATCACGGCCGCCAGACCCGGCTGTGAGATCCATCCCCTCGGCATCGGCGGGCGGGAGGACCCGGTGCGCCTGGTGTTCGACGCCGCCCCCGGCCCGGCCGTGGTGGTCGGGCTCGCCGACCTCGGCGACCGCTTCCGCCTGGTCGCCAACGACATCGACGTGGTGGCACCCCCCCACCCGCTGCCCGCGCTGCCCGTTGCCCGCGCGCTCTGGCGGCCCCACCCCGACCTGCGGACCTCCACCGAATCCTGGCTGACGGCCGGAGGACCGCACCACACCGTCCTGAGTACCGCTCTCACCTCCGACCACCTCGACGACCTCGCGGAGATGCTCCGCCTGGAACTCGCCCTCATCGACAAGACCACCACCACGAGGCAGTTCCGGCGCGATCTGCGCTGGAACCAGGCGTATTACCGGCTGGCACTGGGACTGTGAACCGCTCGAAGCCCGGGGCGACGCCACGTCATCGATACCGACGCGGCCCGGGCGTCCGGGAGAGCTGCGACGGGTGGACGCGTAGGAGCCGGGCAGGCCCTCGCGGGCTGCCGGCCTCGTCGTACGCGGGGCTGTCGGGCCGGCCAGGGCGATGTCCGCCCGGGACCGGATCCGGTGGTGGCGTGAAGGGCGGGCCACATGTGAGCGGCCACAATTTTTCCGCACGGCAGCCCGGGGCGGGGCGAAGCAGGCGGACCCAGGATGTCGCCGAAGCCTACGAGCTTCGGAGAGGCGGTAGTTCGCCTGCGCCGTTGTTGGCCCGACAGTGATCCGAACAGACCCTTGACGGCACTCTTGTGAGCGTTAACACTCAGGTATCGCCAGGCCGGAGCCGCTGCACACCCGGACTTCGCGCAGCGCGAGGAATTGACTCCTGGCCTGCCCCGCTCGACCGCTTCCGGTTCTCCCAGCCGGGTCGCACCGTGCCGGTCGCGGAACATCACTGGAGGAACTGTGCGGAAGCTTTCAGCGGGCCTTGTCACCCTGGGCCTGACGCTGTCGCTGGCGGCCTGCGGCCAGAGCGCCAACGGAGCAGGCGACGGCGGGGGCGGCGGGGACGCAAAAGGCGGCCTCGTCGGCATCGCGATGCCGACCAAGTCGTCGGAGCGCTGGATCAACGACGGCAACAACATGGTCAAGGAGTTCCAGGCCAAGGGTTACAAGACCGACCTCCAGTACGGCGACAACGTCGTGGAGAACCAGGTCTCCCAGGTGGAGAACATGATCACCAAGGGGGCCAAGCTGCTGGTGATCGCCGCCATCGACGGTTCCTCGCTCACCAACGTGCTGCAGAAGGCCGCCGACGCCCACGTCCGCGTCATCTCCTACGACAGGCTGATCCGCGGCACCGGGAACGTCGACTACTACGCGACCTTCGACAATTACAAGGTCGGCGTCCTCCAGGGCAGTTACATCGTCGACAAGCTCGGCGTCAAGAACGGCAAGGGCCCCTTCAACATCGAGCTGTTCGCCGGCTCGCCGGACGACAACAACGCCGCGTTCTTCTACAACGGCGCGATGAGCGTCCTCAAGCCGTACATCGACGACAAGAAGCTGGTCGTGCAGAGCGGCCAGACCTCTCTCAACCAGATCGCCACGCTGCGCTGGGACGGCGGTCTCGCCCAGTCCCGGATGGACAACCTGCTGAGCAAGTCGTACACCGGCGCCCGCGTCGACGCCGTGCTCTCGCCGTACGACGGCATCTCGATCGGCATCATCTCCTCGCTCAAGGGCGTCGGCTACGGCGTCGGCCGGCCACTGCCCGTCGTCACGGGCCAGGACGGCGAACTGGCCTCGGTGAAGTCGATCATCGCGGGCGAGCAGACCCAGACCGTCTACAAGGACACCCGCCAATTGGCCAAGGCCGCCGTCCAGATGGGCGACGCTCTGCTGACCGGCGGCAAGCCCGAGGTCAACGACACCAGCCAGTACGACAACGGCGTCAAGACCGTACCCGCGCAGCTGCTCCAGCCGGTCAGCGTCGACAAGGAGAACTACCAGAAGGTCCTGGTGGACGGCGGCCAGTACACCGCGGACCAGCTCAAGTAGCACACGGAACCGGACCGGCGGGTCCGGCGACGACGAAAACGGCGGTGCGACGCCCGGGAGACCGCCCGGCACCGCACCGCCCCGACGATACGGATGCACAACCATGGCCCGACACGTTCTCGAGATGCGGTCGATCAGCAAGACCTTTCCCGGCGTCAAGGCCCTCTCCGAGGTCACCCTGACCGTCGCCCCAGGTGAGGTGCACGCCGTCTGCGGCGAGAACGGCGCGGGCAAGTCCACCCTGATGAAGGTGCTCAGCGGGGTCCACCCCCACGGCGACTACCAGGGCGAGATCTACTTCGAGGGCGAGCCCTGCCGGTTCCGGGACATCCGGGCCAGCGAGCAGCGGGGCATCGTGATCATCCATCAGGAACTCGCGCTGGTGCCCTACCTGTCCATCGCCGAGAACATCTTCCTCGGCAACGAGCACGCCACCCGGGGCGTCATCAGCTGGCACCGGACGCTGACCCACGCCGCGGCGCTGATCCGGCGGGTCGGACTCGACGAGAGCCCGCACACCAGGGTCGCCGATCTCGGCGTGGGCAAGCAGCAGTTGGTCGAGATCGCCAAGGCGCTCGCCAAGGAGGTCAAGCTGCTCATCCTGGACGAGCCGACGGCCGCCCTGAACGACGAGGACAGCCGCAAGCTGCTCGACCTGATCATCGAACTCAAGGCCCAGGGCATCTCCTGCATCCTCATCTCACACAAGCTGAACGAGATCGCCCGGGTCGCCGACGCCGTCACCATCCTGCGCGACGGGCGGACCATCGAGACCCTCGCGATCGGTCCCGAGGGCATCTCCGAGGAGCGGATCATCCGCGGCATGGTCGGCCGCGACCTGGAACACCGCTACCCCGAGCGCACCCCGGAGATCGGCGAGGTCGCCTTCGAGATCGAGGACTGGAGCGTCCAACACCCGATCGACCACCGTCGCAAGGTGGTCGACGGCGTCTCGCTCAACGTCCGTCGCGGCGAGATCGTCGGCATCGCCGGCCTCATGGGTGCCGGCCGCACCGAACTGGCCATGAGCGTCTTCGGCCGCTCGTACGGACGGTGGACCGGCGGCCGGGTGCGGCTGGACGGACGGGAGATCCGAACCCGGACGGTCCCGGAGGCGATCGGGCACGGCATCGCCTACGTCACCGAGGACCGCAAGCAGCTCGGCCTCAACCTGGGCGACGACATCAGCCGGAACATCTCGCTGAGCGCCCTCGGCAAGGTCGCCCGGCGGGGCTGGGTCGACCGGCACGAGGAGGCGCGGATCGCCGAATCGTTCCGGCAGACCATGAACATCAAGGCCCCCTCGGTGTTCGCGCAGACCGGCAAGCTCAGCGGCGGCAACCAGCAGAAGGTCGTCCTCAGCAAGTGGGTCTTCGCCGAGCCGGAGGTGCTGATCCTCGACGAACCCACCCGGGGCATCGACGTCGGCGCCAAGGCGGAGATCTACGCCGTCATCGCCGCACTCGCCGCCCAGGGCAAGACCGTACTCGTCATCTCCTCCGAACTCCCCGAACTCCTGGGCCTGTGCGACCGGATCTACACCATGGCCGAAGGCCGGATCACCGGTGAGGTCGACCGCGCGGAAGCCACCCAGGAATCCCTCATGCGGCTCATGACCATGAGCGCGGCATACCCCGACAAGCAGGTGTGAGGCATGGCCCAGACCAAGACCACCCCCGACACCACGCCCCGCACACCGCAGACCGGTCGACGCGCGTCGGCCGGTGCCGTACTGGCCCGAGCGCTGCGCGGCAACCTGCGCCAGTACGGGATGCTGCTCGCGCTGGCACTGATCGTGCTGCTGTTCCAGTTCTGGACGGACGGCATCCTGCTCCAGCCGCTCAACGTCACCAATCTGATCCAGCAGAACGGCTACATCCTCATCCTGGCCATCGGCATGATGATCGTCATCATCGCCGGGCACATCGACCTGTCGGTCGGGTCGCTCGCCGCCTTCGTCGGGGCGGCCGCGGCGGTGATGATGGTCGAACACCACGCGCCGTGGCCCGTGGCGCTGGTGGCCGCACTGCTGATCGGGGCTCTCGCCGGAGCCTGGCAGGGGTTCTGGATCGCCTACCTCGGGATCCCCTCGTTCATCGTCACGCTGGCTGGCATGCTGCTCTTCCGCGGGGGCACCCAGATCCTCCTGCAGGGCCAATCGGTGGCGCCGTTCCCCAAGGGCTTCCAGAGCATCAGCAGCGGCTTCCTCCCCGAGGTAGGCCCCCACACCAACTACCACAACCTCACCCTGCTACTGGGCCTCTCGGTGCTGGCCGTCACGGTCCTGCAGGAGGTGCGCGGGCGGCGGCGGACCGCCTCGTACGGCATGGAACCGCTCCCGGCCGGGCTGTTCCTGGTGAAGCTCGGCGCGATCACCGCGGCCGTGGTGGCCTTCACCCTGCTGCTGGCCAGCTACCACGGGGTGCCGATCGTCCTGCTGATCCTCGGCGTCCTGCTGGTCGGCTTCGGATACCTGATGCGCAACTCGATCCTCGGCCGGCACACCTACGCCATCGGCGGCAACGAGGCGGCGGCGCGGCTGTCCGGGGTGAAGAGCAAGCGGGTCGTCTTCCTGGCCTTCGTGAACATGGGCGTCCTCGCGGCCCTGGCCGGCATGGTCTTCGCCGCGCGACTCAACGCCGGTACGCCCCAGGCCGGCGTCAACTTCGAGTTGGAGGCGATCGCCGCCGCCTTCATCGGCGGCGCCTCCGCGAGCGGCGGTGTGGGAACCGTCCTCGGTGCGCTCACCGGCGGTCTGGTGCTGGGCGTGCTGAACAACGGCATGTCGCTGGTCGGCGTGGGTACCGACTACCAGCAGGTGATCAAGGGCCTGGTACTGCTGGCGGCCGTCGGCTTCGACGTCTACAACAAGCGCAAGGCCGGATCCTGACCTCGCCCCTGCCCCCACCCTGCCCCCCTCCTCGGCCCGGCGCCGCCGCCGCTCGCCCGAGGAGGGGGCGCCCTTTTGTCGGGGCCCCGACTCCCGCTGCTCCGGCCGGACTTCGACGATCTGCGCGAAGACGAACTCCGAACTCGGCGGCCGAGCGCCCAGTTGCAGCAAGCACTGGCGGCCTGGCCGAAGGCCCGGCACGGGCTGCCCGCCCCGCTGCGGGTCGCCCGCATCGCCCCGCGAGGGCGCGGAACACACAGGTCGCTCATCCGGCGGTCACGGCCGCCGTGGCGTACGGGACAACGCCGCCCGGTCGCCCCGAGGACCCGCCCGCTCCCCATATCGCCGGCAACCTTTTCGCGTCCTGCGGCGACCAGGCAGTGCACCTTGACCCGGATCTTCGAACGGACGGACATGCAGACTGCACGGCAGGCCGCGCGGCAGCGCAGGCGTAGACACAGGCTGATGCTGGCGACGGCAGTGATACTGACCGCCGCCGGCGTCCTCTCCTGCCTGGTACCGGCCATGCTCCCCGGCGCCAAAGCCGGGGCCGGCGCCCCGGCCGACGTGGCCGCCCCCGCCGCCACCCTGACGGGAGCCACGCCCCCGGCCCCGACGAGTCCGTCGCCGGCGGACAGCTCCCCCGCCGCGCCAACCCCGGGTGCGGCCGGTGCGACGGCCACCGCGCAGACGCCACGGCCTTCGGCGAAGGAAACCCCACCGTTGGCGGCCACCCCGGCTCCGGCCGCAGGGCGCATCCAGCCCTGGACCACCTACAAGGGCTTGGCCACCGCCTACGCCGCCGGCGACGGCAACGGCGCCTGCCTGTTCGGCCCGAGCGACGACCTCATGATCGCGGCGATGAACACCACCGACTACGAGTCGTCCAGGGCCTGCGGCGCGTACGTGCGCGTACGCGCCGGGAACGGCGCTTCGATCACGGTCCGGATCACCAACGAATGCCCGCTGCCCTGCGCCCCCGGACAACTGGACCTCAGCCAACAGGCCTTCGCGAAACTGGCCGACCCCGAGCTCGGCCGCATCCCGATCACCTGGAGCCTGCTGAGCCCCCACACATCCGGCGCGATCTCCCTCCGTTACAAGACCGGGTCCAGCCCCTACTGGTGCGGCATCCAGGTGATCGACCACCGCAATCCGGTCGCGCGGCTGGAGGTACGCACCGCCGCGGGCTGGCGGAGACTGCCCCGTACCGACTACAACTACTTCCTCTCCGCCGACGGCGGCGGGTGCGGCGGCGCGGTGAGGATCACCGACGTCTACGGAGAGCAGCTGACGGTCGAGGGCACCGCGCTGCTCCCGGACGTCGCACAACCGACCCGGGTCCAGTTCGCCCCGCACTGAATCCACACGGCGGCCGGGGGGCCGCTCCGGTCCGGCGGATCGGAGCGTCCTGGGCCGCGCCGGGCGCTGATACGCTGCCACCCGATTGTTAGCGCAAACATTGGCGGAAGGGACGACGCCCGGACATGGTCCTCGATGACGCGTCCGCGGAGTTCCACGACTTCTTCGAACGCCACTACGCCGAACTCGCCCGTCTCGCCCATCTCCTGACGGGCGAGACGGACGGCGCCGACGATCTGGCCGCGGACGCCTTGATCGCACTGTGGCAGCGCTGGGACCGGCTGCGCCAGGCCGAGTACCCGCTCGCCTACGCCCGTGGCGTGGTCGCCAACCTGGCGCGGTCACGGATCCGCAGCGCGGTGCGCGAGCGCCGCCGGACCGCCCTGTTCTGGTCCCGCGGTGCGGAGCCGTCGCGCGGTCCGGACGTGGCCGCCGTGGTGGACGTGCGGACCGCTCTGGCCCGGTTGCCGTTCCGGAAGCGGACGTGCGTGGTCCTGCGTTACGCCTTCGACCTGTCGGAGAAGGACACCGCGCTGGCGCTCGGCATCTCGGTCGGTACGGTGAAGAGCCAGACCTCGAAGGGGATGGCCGAACTGGAACGGATGCTGGACGCCACGGGATCGGCCGGGGAACTGCCGGCGGGGAGGTGGAGTCGTTGAACGAGGAGCTCACCGAGCGGCTGCGCGCAGCCGCCGGGGCCCACCAGCCCGACCACGCCCGGATGCTGGCCCGCCTGGAACGCGGCATGTCCGGCGCCACCGCGAGCCACCGCGAGCCGTCCGGCGCGAGGCCCTGGCCCAGGGTCGCGCTCGCCTCCCTCGCGGTCGGCGCTCTGGCGGTCGGTGGCTTCGCCGGCGCCGCCCTCGTCCAGTCACCGCCGGCCCGGCCGCACGTCTCGACCACCCCCGCCGCGCCGTCCTCCGCGTCCGCGCCGACTGCGGCGTCCGCCTCGTCCGCACCGTCCGCACCGTCCGCATCCGGGACTCCCCGCCCGACGCCGTCGGTGGCCGCCACCGGCGACCCGGCCACACCGGACCGTTCGTCCTCGACGGGCCCCGGCCCGACTGCGTCAGGCGGCGCCGGTTCGGCCCGGCCCGGCGGCGCGCACGTTCAGGACGGCCCCCTGTCGTCGGCCGGCTCCGTGGACCCGGGGAGCAACACCTTCTGGGCGCAGAGCGACATCACCGTCAAGACCACCCAGCCGCTCACCGCACTCACCGTGGAACTGCGCATCGCGCAGAGCGGCGGAGTGCGGAGCACCGGCAGCTGGCGGACGCTGCCCGCGGACGACTTCACCCTCACCATTCGTGACGAGGGCGCGGCCGTGGTCTACCGCTGGACCCTCAAGCCGGGCCGTACGGTCCCGACCGGGCAGCACGTCTTCGCCGGCCAGTACGACCATGCCGCCGGCGAGCGCGAGGCCGGGCACGACGGCTACCGCATCGACGCCAACGGTCCCCGCGGCGCCCTCTCGGTTGGGGGCGGCTTCACCCCGGCACGATGAGGCCGTGCCCGTAGCCGGGTCGAAGCCGCCCGTGCACCTGTGCGCCGCCTGCCCCACCCTCGCCGAACGCCGTGCGGTCCCGCTCCCCGGCCCGTGGGTGGAACGGCGCTGACCGCCGCACGCCCACGGGCCGAGGCGATCAGGACGGGTCCCCGTACACCACGCCGCGGCCGTAGCCACCCAGGTAGACCCGCCCGTAGGCGTCGGGGTCGCCAGTGATGACGTTGATCGCGCTGCCACCGAACTGGTGCTGGTCGTCGTTGATCCGGACCCAGGTCGAGCCGCCGTCAGTGGAACGGAACAGCCCGGCGACGCCCTTCACCTGCCCGCTGAGGTAGAGCGCCTGGTACCCGGCACCCGGGGCCGGCTTGCCGAATCCGACGGCGGTCGCCCGCTCCACGTCGCCGGGCTTGCCGAAGCTCTTCCCCCCGTTGGTGGAGTGCAGGAGTCCGTTGCCCCCGCCGGCGATCCACAGGTCACCGGCGACGCCCGGAACCGCCTTGAGCTGCCCGTCGGGCAGGCCGGTGGCCCGGGCGCCGAAGTGCTTCCCGCCGTCGGTGCTGGCGTACAGGGTGCCGCCGCTGAGGGCGTAGAAGGTGTTCGCCGCCGACCGGTCGGCCACCACGGCCGTGTCCTTGGGCAGACCCGAGGCCGCCGCCCAGGCCGAGCCGCGGTCGGTCGAGTAGAACGGGACCTGGCCCGCGGGGGTCCACACCACGGTGGCGCCGTCCGCCGAGACTGCCGCGGAACCGCCGCCCGCGTCGCGCACCGGCGCCGCGGCGAAGGGCGCCCAGGCGACTCCGCCGTCGGTCGAATAGGCGCCGTGCTGCGCGCCGCCGAGACCGACCCGCACGATGAACTGCGGCTTCGACTGTGCGAAGTCGATACCCGTGGTGTTGGTGAACAAGGGTCCGGAGAGCGCCTTGGAGGGCACCTTGGTCAGGTCCTCGTGCCGGAACCCGCTGACATCGCCGAGCGCACTGATCAGCGGAAGACCGGGGGGCTTGATCAGTCCGAGAGTCGCGGTCTCCTCCAGGCCCTTGGCCGGGATCGTCCAGTGCGTCGCCCGCCCGCTGTCCGCCGCCGTCACGTCGCGGCTGCCCCACATCCCCGATCCCGTGCCGTACAGCACGTGCCCGGAATCGAAGGGGTCGATGGCCAGAGCGCCCATCCAGTGCCCGATGCCGGTGCCCACGTAGGGGGCTGCGGAGGCGTCCCGCACCGAAGTCGCGCCGAGTGCCTTCCAGGAGGCGCCGCCGTCGGCCGACCGGTAGATCTCGTCCGAGGGCCACCAGCGGTCCAGCGTGGTGACCATGACCGTGGACGGGTGCTGCGGATCGACCGCCAGGCCGGCGAAGCCGAACCCGCTGCTGGACGGCGAGATGTCCTTCCAGCCCCCGGTGGTCGGCGTGTACTTCCACACCGAACCGGCCGTCACTCCGTTCGGGCCCGGCGCGTTGGTGTACGTCAGGTAGAGCGAGCCGTCGCCGGACAGCACACCGTGCTGTGGCAGCTGCCCCTTCGGCTGGCCGGGCACGGCCTGCCAGGTGCTGCCGCCGCCGGTGGAGCGGTACAGCGAGGTGGTCTTGTCCGCCACCCCGGCATAGATCGTCCGGCTGCCGGACGGGCCGAAGGTCACGAAGGAAAGGCCGACCCCGCTGCTCGCACCGTCCTTCACGGGGAAGCTGGTGACCTGGTTCCAGGTCACGCCGTAGTCGGTGCTGCGCCAGAGCCCGTTCTTGCGGGTACCCAGGTAGAGCGTGCCGTGGTCGGACGGGTCCACCACCAGCCGCTCGCCCATGGACCGGCCGTCCTCGTTGCCGCCCAGTTTGAACGGCAGGTCGGTGCGCTGGAACGTCCTGCCCTGGTCGGTGGAGCGGAGGATCGCGCCGTTGCCCGCCCAGTCGTTGGTGTAGGTGCCGCTCGCGAGGTACAGGCGGTTCGGGTCGACCGGGTCGGTCGCCAGGCTCTCGATCCCCAGCAGGTTCCAGTCGGCTCCGCCGATCCAGTCGGTCAAGGAGGTCCACCGGGCTGCGGTCGCGTCCCACCGGTAGGCGCCGCCGATGTCGGTCCGTGCGTACAGCAGGTCCTTGCGGGTGGGGTTGAAGACCAGCCCGGTGACGAACCCACCACCGACGATCTGCGCGTTGTGCCAGGTGTACGCCCCCGAGCCGGCCACCTTCACCAGCTTCCACTGCTGGTTGGTGCTGCCCCTGTCGGCGTACTGGATGAGCGGCACCCCTTCGGCGGTCGAGCCGCCCCACACGTCCAGCACCATGCCGCTGCTCCGGCTGACGATCTTCACCGCCGTGCCGCCGACGTCCTCGATCTTCCACTGCTGGGCGGCGGCACCGTGGTCGGACTGCTGCTCGATGGCGGCCGCCGGCTGCCTGGAAGCATCCCGCACTCCGAGGACCTTCTTGCTGCCGCGGTTCTCCAGCGCGTAGTAGCCGTCCCCCGTCGGTCTCAGCCGCCACTGCTGGCTCGCGGCACCGGCCACGCGGCTCTGCTGCCGTGTCCAGGCACCGTCCGACGTGTCCGCCCCGGGCACGTCCAGCACCTTGTCGCTGCGCACGGACACCAACTCGTAGTAGGCGTCGGCATCCGGCGTCGCGGCCTCCGAGTCGGCCTGCACGAACAGCAGGTACGGGCCGAGCACACCGGGCACGCCCAGCGCCAGGACCCACCCCGTCCAACGCCGGCGATGGCGTCCACGCGTACGCCGCTCGCCACCGGCCGCGCGCGTGCGCCGACCGCGTCCGTGCGCAGTGGGATCCGTCTCGTTCATGTGGGGCTCCTTGCTCCGGCCCTGCCTGCGGGCACCCGCCCGGTCAGCGGTGCGCAGCGGCACGCCGCGGTGTGGTCGACGATCCGTGGGTGTGATCGTCTTCGTGTCACCCGTCAGTCGCCACCGACCGCCAAAAGGTTGCCGCCTGTCGAAGTTCTTCTTCGAGCACTGACGGCCCGGCCCGGCGCGCGCACATCGCGGCGACGCGCGTGCCGCGAGCGGTACAACACCATGGTGGCAGTGCGGCTGCGTACAAGACGCAAGACATGAATGCCGGCTGCTCCCGGCGGCAGCAGAGGCCGCCGGGTTCACCCTGTACGCTCGCTCACCGCGAAGGTGCACCTGTTCTTGCGGCGGATCCGAGCTGGACACTCGAATCCGCGCAGCTCAGAGGTACCTGCTCCTGACTTGGTGTCAGACTGTCAGGCCCAGTTGCGTATCCGGGGTGAAGGTGCGGCGCCGTACTCGGCGGACCGCTCCCCCGAGGGAGGTGGGAATGGGGCTCATGGATGCGGACCACGTGAGGTTGGTCGTCGCCGCGCAGGCCGGTGACGATCGGGCGCGCGAGAAACTGATCGCCGCGTACCTGCCGTTGCTCTACAACATCGTCGGGCGAGCGCTGAGCGGGCATGCCGACGTCGACGACGTCGTCCAGGAAACCCTGCTGCGCGTGGTGCGCGACCTGCCCGCCCTGCGCGCACCGGAAAGCTTCCGGTCCTGGCTGGTGTCGATCACGCTCCGCCAGGTCAATTCCTACTGGCACCGGCAACGCGCCTTCGCCGGCCGGACCACGGTCATCGACGAGGTACTCCAGGTACCGGACGCCGGCGCCGCACCTGAGGACGTGACGATCCTGCGGCTGCACGTGTCGGACGAGCGCCGTCAGCTCGTCGAGGCCGGCCGGTGGCTCGATCCGGACCATCGGGTGCTGCTGTCGTTGTGGTGGCAGGAACGCGCCGGCTCGCTGAGCCGTGATGACATCGCCGCCGCGACGGAGCTCAGTGTCGCCCACGTCGGAGTACGCCTCCAACGCATGCGCGAGCAGCTGGAACTGAGCCGGACGATCGTCGCCGCGCTGCAGACCGACCCGCGCTGTCCGCAGTTGGACGAGACCGTCGCCGGCTGGGACGGTCTCCCCGCATCGGTGTGGCGCAAGCGGATCGCGCGGCACACCCGCGGCTGCCCGGTCTGCGGGGGGACGACGACCCCACGGGTTCCGGCCGAACTTCTGCTCATGGACCTCGCGCCGCTGGCGGTCCCGGCCGGGCTCATCACCGCACTGGCGGCAAAGGGCCTGCTGTCGGGTACGGCCGCGAGCGCCGCCGCACTGGCCACGGCACCCGTCGCCTTCGGCACGGCCACGGGTGGAAGCAGTCTGCACAGCTCGCTGATCGGCAAACTCCACGCCGCGGCGACCGCTCATCCGCTGGTGGGCCTCGCCGCCGGCGCGGTACTCATCGCCGGGACCGCCACCTACGCGACCTGGCCCGAACCGGCGCACCGGGAGCCGGGCGCCAACGCCGCTCCCACGGTCGGCAACCCCACGCCGATTCCGTCGAGCACCACCACGTCGGCCGGACCGTCACCGGTGAGTCCGTCCGCCGTCGCAGGCACTGTCCCGCTGGGCGCACAGTCGATGGAGTCCGTGGACGACCCCGCCCTGTACCTCGGGT
The DNA here is from genome assembly GCF_036226825.1 of Streptomyces sp. NBC_00667. NCBI lineage: Bacteria > Bacillati > Actinomycetota > Actinomycetes > Kitasatosporales > Streptomycetaceae > Streptomyces > Streptomyces sp. NBC_00667. The sequence continues at coordinate 6,745,718 of NZ_CP109022.1, read as the reverse complement.
ATGCCGAGCACTTCGCGACGCTCGCCCGCGTCTCGGCGTCCAGCAGCGCGCAGACACGGCAGCGGGTCACGTTCACGGTCGTCCGGGGGCTGGCCGACACGCGGTGCGTCACCCTCCGCGCAGTCGACGGCCGCTATCTGCGCCATCAGGACCTGCGGCTGCGGCTGAGCACCGACGACGGCAGCGAACTGTTCCGTGAAGACGCCACCTTCTGTCCGCGCCCGGGGGCGGTCGCCGGATCGGTGACCCTGCACGCGCACAACTATCCCGGATCGGTCCTCCGCCACCGCGACGGTGGCATCTGGCTCGACGGCTCCGACGGCACTCGGGCTTTCGCCGGTCAGTCCTCCTTCATCGTGCGCAGGCCCTGGGTCCACGCTCGTTGAGCATGTGGGACCCCCTTTCCACGGGACGACCAGCCCGCAGGGCTTGTCGTAACGTTTTTTGCCTGCGAGATGCATCACCGGGCAATCGCCCGGACTGCGCGCAGTTTTTGTTACGAGACCGCGGGTTCGCAAGCCTCCACTTCATGGGGTGCCCTTCCCGCCGCTCATATGACGCACCGGCGCGGCAGGGGTTCCCCGGCTTCCCCCCGTTGACGTTTCTCCTGACGAAAGCCTTCCGATGACACGACACACCCACGAACCCCGGGCGACCGGCATGCGGGAACGGCCCCACGTCCCGCACCGCGCCCATCCCGTGGCGGATCAGGACGTGCCGGCCGATCCGCGCACGAGCACGGCGCCCAGGGCGACCCACGGCCCCCGAGGAGAATCATGAAGGGCATGCACCGACTCGGCCGGAGTCGCCGGACAGTGACGATCGGGCTGTCAGCCGCGGCATTGGTGGCCGGCGTCGTGACGCTCCTCCCCAGCTCCGCCGGAGCCGCGAACTTGGGTACGCAGGCAGCCCCATCCGGCAGGTACTTCGGCACCGCTGTGGCCGCCGGGAGGCTCGGCGACTCGACGTACGCCACGATCTCGGACCGGGAGTTCAACATGATCACCCCGGAGAACGAGATGAAGTGGGACGCCATCGAACCGTCACGCGGCCATTTCAACTTCGGCCCCGCCGACCAGGTCGTCAACCATGCCACGGCACACGGCCAGCGCGTGCGCGGCCACACCACGGTGTGGCACTCGCAGCTCCCGTCGTGGGTCGGCTCCATCGGCGACGCGAACACGCTGCGCAACGTGATGAACAATCACATCACCACCGAGATGACCCACTTCAAGGGCAGGATCTACGCCTGGGACGTGGTCAACGAGGCGTTCGCCGACGGCTCCACCCAACACCGCAGCTCGGTCTTCCAGAACGTGCTGGGCAACGGTTTCATCGAGGAAGCCTTCCGCACCGCCCGGGCGGCCGACCCCTCGGCCAAGCTCTGCTACAACGACTACAACATCGAGAACTGGTCGGACGCGAAGACCCAGGGCGTCTACAACATGGTCAGGGACTTCAAGTCCCGCGGCGTGCCCGTCGACTGCGTCGGCTTCCAGAGCCACTTCGGCACCGGCGGCCCCCCGTCCAGTTTCCAGACCACCTTGTCCAACTTCGCCGCCCTGGGCGTTGACGTCCAGATCACCGAGCTGGACATCGCCGGGGCCTCCCCCACCCACTACGCCAACACGGTCAAGGCCTGCCTGTCCGTGGCCCGGTGCAGCGGCATCACGGTATGGGGCATCCGCGACAGCGACTCCTGGCGCCGGGGCGAGAACCCCTTGCTGTTCGACAACAACGGCAACCCCAAGGCCGCCTACACCGCCGTCGTGAACGCCCTCAAGGCCTCCCCCGGTACCACCGGTGGGTCCGGTACCGGTGCCATCAAGGGCGTCCCCTCCGGTCGCTGCATCGACATCAACGGTTCCGCCACCGCCAACGGCACCCAGGCGCAGCTGTGGGACTGCAACGGCCAGGCCAACCAGCGCTGGACCTACACCTCCGACAAGCAGCTGATGATCTACGGCAACAAGTGCCTGGGCGCCCTGGCCAAGGGCACCACCAACGGCACCGCGGTGGTCATCGGGGACTGCGACGGCAGCGCCGGCCAGCAGTGGAACCTCAACAGCAACGGCACGATCTCCGGCGTCCAGTCCGGGCTGTGCCTCGACGCCGTAGGCGCGGCCACCGCCAAGGCCACCAGGATCCAGCTGTACTCCTGCTGGTCCGGTACCAACCAGAAGTGGACCGGCCCGTCCGGGACCTCGACCCCGACGACGCCGACGCCGACCGGCAACGCGTGTGCTCTTCCCTCCACGTACCGGTGGACGTCCACGGGTGCGCTGGCGCAGCCGGCGAACGGGTGGGGCTCGCTGAAGGACTTCACGGACGTGGTGTACAACGGCAAGCACCTGGTCTACGCCTCGAACACCTCGGGATCCTCGTACGGCTCGATGATGTTCAGTCCCTTCACGAGCTGGCCGGACATGGCGTCGGCCGGTCAGACCGGGATGAGCCAGACCGCGGTGGCGCCCACACTGTTCTACTTCGCGCCCAAGAAGATCTGGGTGCTGGCGTACCAGTGGGGTCCGTGGCCGTTCATCTACCGCACGTCGAGCGACCCCACCAACCCCAACGGCTGGTCCGCGCCCCAGCCGCTGTTCACCGGCAGCATCCCGGGCGCCGCCCCGATAGACCAGACCCTGATCGCCGACGACCAGAACATGTACCTGTTCTTCGCCGGTGACAACGGCAAGATCTACCGGGCGAGCGTGCCGATCGGGAACTTCCCGGGCAGCTTCGGCTCCTCGTACACGACGGTCATGAGCGACACGGTGAAGAACCTGTTCGAGGCCCCGCAGGTGTACAAGGTCAAGGACCAGAACCAGTACCTCATGATCGTCGAGGCCCGGGGTGCCAACGAGCAGCGCTACTTCCGCTCGTTCACGGCCTCCAGCCTGAACGGTTCGTGGACCCCGCAGGCCGCCAGTGAGAGCAACCCCTTCGCGGGCAAGGCCAACAGCGGTGCCACATGGACCAATGACATCAGCCACGGTGACCTCGTCCGCAACAACCCCGACCAGACCATGACCATCGATCCCTGCAACCTGCAGTTCCTCTACCAGGGCAAGTCCCCCACCGCGAGCGGCCCCTACGACCAACTGCCGTACCGGCCGGGTGTCCTCACCCTGCAGCGCTGACCTGCCGGGTATTCGGGTGATGCCGGTGCGGAGGACCTGCCGGCGCGGAGACGGGCGGTCCACCGCACGGGCAACTCCACCTCCCGACTGATACCGCCCGGAGGAACCCCCAGCCATGCGCCGACTGGGGGTTCCTCTCCTTCGTACGGCGCCGGTGGTGGACCCGCGCAGGTCAGCGCGCGGCGTCTCTCCGTCGGCGGCGCGCGTACACCACCGCACCGCCGGCCGCCGCCAGGGCCGCGGCCCCGGTTGCGGCAGCCGACTGCCAGGACGCGCCGGCCGCCGGTCGCGTGAACGCGGCTACGGACTCGGCCGGTTGGTCCTCCCCCAGACCGTCGTACCCGCCGGCGAGGCCCTTCCGGTCGTACTCCGAGCCGGGCAGCTTGTCACCGTATCGGGCGGTGACCAGCTTCTGGTAGGCAGCGAGGGTGAGGGAGCGCTTTCCACCGAGGCCGGCGGTCGCCTCCTCGTTGAGGGGTTCGACCAGGCCTTCGGCGGTGAGCCGGTACCAGGCGTGGATCTGCGGCTCGGTGAAGGTGCGGGCCTGCGGGGTGCCGCGTTCGGCAAGGCTGAGCTCGGTGTCCCCGTCCCGGATGCCGGCCAGCTGCCAGCCCTCGGCGCCGACGGCCTGCCCGCCGCTTGCCGGTGCAGCCGGGTTTCCCTGGGGCGAGAGCAGGACGGCAGCCCGGTGGCCGTCGGAGGCGGTCACCCGTGAGGCCAGATAGGAGAGCCGCAGCGCGTTCTGGGGGGTCGCCTGTGTCTTGCCGGCCACCAACTCGGGGCTGACCTCGAACATCGGCACCGGGTCCTTGAGCTCGAACCTGGGCGGCGCGGCGACTGCCGAGGGGGCGTTCCGGGGAGTGCCGACGGCGCCGCCGTCCGCGGCGGCGGCACTGCCGGGCGTCCGGGCCGAGACCAGGAAGCGGGAGACGGTGCCGCGGAGCTGGTCGCTGCGGAGGGTCTGCTGGGCAGACTGGTAGCCCGCGATGCCGTCGCCGTCCGCACCCTGCGCGGAAACGTTTCCGCACAGGGTGGCGGCGAGAGCGGTCGTGGCGAGGACGGCGGCCCGGACTGCCGCGCGCCTGGTGCGTCGCATGCTCTGCATGGTCGGTCTTCTCCTCAGCCCTGGATGCCGACGCGGGAGTGCGTCCACTGGAACGAGTTGTTGTTCGCGTAGGTGGAGTAGTTCCACCAGGTATAGGTCTGCGTGGTCTGCCACGGGTCGCCCACCGCGATCATGTTGCTGGCGCTGTCGTAGCCGTAGATGACGTTCATGTGGCCGCCGCCGCTGCGCCAGCCGATCCGTACGGCGAACGGCCGGCCCGCGGCGATCTCGCTGGTCGACTCGCTGAACGAGGCGTTGCGGTACAGGCTGCGGCCACTGTTGCCGAGTCCCACCCTGGCCAGGCCGTTGGCCATGTCTTCCAGCGTCGCGGGCTGGTTGTTGCAGTCCACCCAGCTCCCCTGGGCGGCGAGTTGGCAGAACCGCTCCTGACTGACGGTGCGGCCCCAGTATTTGGCGATGGTCACGCCGGAGGCGTCCCAGCACCACTGGGTCCTGACCTGCTTCTGCATGTCGATCTGGAGCGTCCTCGCGGTCGTGGGAGTCGGCTTCGGGTTCGAGCCGCAGACCGGCAGGACGGTGGTGTTCTCCCGGATGAACGCGTCCGCGATGTAGTACGAGCCGGTGTAGATCCACCGCGGGTTGTTCTCCACCGTGTCGCCGGTGGTACGGCAGGACATCTGGATCCTGTCACCGACCCTGGAGGAGCCGTTGACCTGGGCCGAGAGGGACGGCTTGGCGCGGTGGTTGACGGTGCTGTAGTTGCCCTGCCCGCCGATGACCGTGCCGCTGACCGCATCGGCCTGGGCGAGGGCACCGAAGCCGAACAACAGACCGCCGGAGAGTACGGCGGTGAAGGCGGCTATCAGCGCCTTCTTCCGGCGGGACGTGCGACGTTTGTGCATCATGCTCCTTGATTCGGAAAATTCCGGACTCGCTCGCTCGGCACCCTGACCCGGCCTTCCGGGCTGGGGGCGCGGCGCGTCCGGGCCGTGGGTGCCGTAGCCGTGGCCTGCACTCGGGAGGCCGGCGCGGCACTCCCCCGGATCCGCCCGCCGCCCGGCGGAGAGCATGCCGGCGGGCAGAACCAGGTATCGGGGCCGCCGCTAGGGGCAGCCCGCCCCGCTTGGGCTCGGACGCCGATGCGGCGTCGCCCGCAGAGACGTGAGCCGACGCAGCGCCTCGTTCGTCGGTGAAGGCGGTTGCACCCGACGGCACACGGGTGTTGTGCCGCGGCTTGACACGCTTCTACGGGCAGGCATAACCGCACCGCTTCCTCGATTGGATTGGGTGCGGGAATCCTGCCAGACGGATAAGGAGAGATTTAAACGCCGTTGCTCTACGCGCAAAGATGTCGCCAGTTCAACTACTGGACACGACTATGACGGTTCGTCAATTTGTTTACTGCGCCGTCTACTTGATTGCCGCGCTACCATTGGTCCAGGCCATCCCGGTGGGTCGCTGACGCGTGGACTTTGCTCAAACTTGACGGTCGATCACCTTCATTAGACGCACCGTCAAATAGCGGAAATAGCCCAGCGTATAAGGCATGTGACTGTGAATCATTCCGGGAGAAGGGAATCTCTACTCGCGCATGCGTGCAAGAGACTGAAAGCGAAGACGGCCGCGGTGGACACCGCCCGCTCTCGCCGGCGGAGGTGGGGGTGGATCACGCCGGGCTGCGTCACTGTCTCTTACGACATCGGAAGACGGACGACTCTGCGACGCAGCGACCCGGTCGCGGCCGTCGATCGCGGCCGGTCGAACGCGGACTCGCCGCCCAGGCACACCGGCCGATCGTGGCTCTGCTCCAGTACAGGCGGGAAACGTACGGCGACTCTCATCCGTACGGCGCCCCTGTCGAAGCCCCCGCAAGGGGGGCCGGCATGCCGACCCCCGGGTCGCGGCGGGTCATCCTCCCCGGGCGATCCGAGACAGCCAGCTATCAAGCGACTCCGGACCGAGAACGGCCGGCTGCGGCAACAAGGCCCGCGTTCACCTCGGGCAGCAGGTCGAACAGCTCGGCAGCCACGGCCTCGTCTACCGCGTCAACGAGCTCAGGACGACCTCAGCGCCGCCCGCACCAGCCTCCGCCGGATGATCCGCAAACGAGAACCGCTAGATCTTGATCCAATAACGCCGCGCGGGACCGAACTCGGTGTCCCGGATGCCCTCGAAGACGCCGCCGCAGCGCTCGATGGTCTTCACCGAAGCGACATTGTCGACCGCGCAGACGGCCAACACCCGATCCAGGCCGAGCGCCCGCGCCTCGTCGAGCAGCTGCTCCACCGCCCAACTGGCCAAACCGCGCCGCCGCGCGGACGGCCTGATCCCATACCCGATGTTTCCAGCCCACGACACGTAGTCGTCGCCGCCATATCGCAGTGCGATTCCGCCGAGCACCCGATCACCTTCTACGACCCATCGATGGATGCACCGCATGGCATCGGCCGCTTTCGCAGCGTCCGACTGCTCCGTCAGCCGGCGCACCCAGGCCGCAAATCCTGCGGCCGAGTCCACATCGTCGGACGGACCCAGCCCGAAGCCGTCCTCGTGTTGACCAGGACCCCACTCAGCGCGGGCCTCAAGCCAGGGGACGTGCAGGCGGACAGTGGACGCGATCAACTCTGGCATCCGGTAACACTAACGTCGGAACGCGTCCCTGACCCCGGTCATTGCCTGATATCCCTCACTCCGCACGGGACCGCGCACCGCACGCCCCCCGGCGCCCTCGACGTGCGTCTCAACAGCCGGGATCCGGTCGAGGAACGCCTCGCACCACGTGCGGCCAAGTGGAACCTCCGAACCACGACAGCTGACCCAGGCGGTACGCGGCCGCACATGCTGTCACGCCAGGCAGCGAGCACAACGTCATGGCTTGCTTCGCGCAGACCCGCCGAAGCGGCGGGCGCGCCCGGGCTCACGCCGCAGCCGTGGGATTCGCCGATTCGGCAGCGCGGCGGTATTCGGCGTTGATGCGCTGGGCTTCTTCGAGCTGGTCTTCGAGGATGATGATGCGGCAGGCGGCCTCGATGGGGGTGCCTTGATCGACGAGTTCGCGGGCACGGGCGGCGATCCGCAGCTGATAGCGGGAGTAGCGGCGGTGTCCGCCGGCGGAGCGCAGCGGGGTGATGAGGCGGGCTTCGCCGATGGCGCGCAGGAAGCCCTGGGTAGTGCCGAGCATCTCGGCGGCCCGGCCCATCGTGAAGGCGGGGTAATCGTCGTCGTCGAGACGGCCGAACGAGTCGTCTGCTGTCATGTCACCTCTCTGTGGAACGCGTCGAGGGGCCCTGGTGCCGTACGGCACCAGGGCCCCGAAGGAACTTGTTACACCATCTGCCGGCCCTGGTCGTGCGCCGGCCTTCTGTTTCCGCCCACCCGGTCTGAGCTTCGCCGGGTTTGCGGGGATCGCGGATGCGTGACCGGAGACCACCTCACTATCGATGTCCTGCGGTACCCGGGCTGCGCACTGCTCGCCCGGGCGATCCTGATGGCGCTCGGCTCCTCCGTTCTTCCCTCTGGATCAATCACTTACCAAACGGGTACTGCGTACTGCTGGTGTGTTGCGTACTGCTGGTGGCCTCTCACAGCGCCACTTCGGCAGCCAGCCCCGTCGCCCATCCTGCGTCTGCTCTGGCTTAGAACCCCACTGCCGAACCTCCCGGTGCGCGCGCCCGCAGCCGACGCCTTCACCGAGGTACTGCTCACTGACTTCACTGCTGGGTACTGCCAACTGCACCTACTACGGGTACTGCCACTGCGGTACTGCTCACGGCGGCCCCTGATCACTGCGGGCCACCCGGTCCGGTCACCAGTCCCGTCGCCGTCCTGCAACCAACCTGGCTTCGGAACTCCGTCACCGCACCGTCCTTCGCACTGCAACTGCGGGTGCTGCGGTCTTGCTGCCCGGCAGTTCGTCTCTGCCGGGCTCTTCGATCTCTTCGGGCTACGAGAGAAACCATAGCCACACCCCAGCCCGATGTCTACTCCGGCCACCATAGATTTCCGAGTGTTCGAAGAGGAGGTAGTCGACCTCGAACAGCGTCGCCAAGAGGTACGAGGTGTCCCACCCGGGTTGCTCGCCACTGGCGCGGGTACAAGCGCGGGCGGACAGGAGCGGGCAGGGGCGAACCAGAGACCAAGGTGAATCTGATGGACACAGTGAGCGTCGATGTCGCAGCCGCCCGCTCCAGCGCCTCCATCGCCGACGCCCGCGAACGCGCCCGGGCCTTCCTCGATGGCCTCGTATGCCCTGTCAGGGCCGAGGCTGCCGAAACGGTGGTCCTGGTCGTCTCGGAACTCGTCACCAACGCTCTGCGCCACGCCGGCGGCACCTGCACCCTGGGCCTGACCGCCCGCCCCGCCAGCATCGAGGTGGCCGTCCACGACCCCAGCCCGCAGCCGCCGCGCATGCGCACCCCCGACCTGCTCGCCGGCACCGGAGGCTTCGGCTGGCCCATGGTCAACCGTCTCGCCCACGCCACCCGCGTCACCGCCACCCCGAACGGCGGCAAAACCGTACGCGCCTTCCTGCCCCGACATCCCCCGCCGCAGCACGTCCCTCACCGGGCGGCGTTGCCACGATGAACCGACGTCGTTGAAGCGGACGGACCTGGTCAGCCGCTCCAGCCACTCAAGGGAGACGACCAGATCGTTCGAGTGCGCCATACCCAGCACCCCTCACTGGCGGCGACGACGTACGGTCACCGACTTCGACGGTCCGTAGTAGACGGTCGGCCTCCACTGCCCATACTCACCGGCTATGCCCGACGGTGACGCCCCGCCGGCCCCGGACCCCCGGAACTCTTCCGTCGTCGGAGCCGAAGCAGGTGGCCAGGGCGGCGGCCTCTTCGGGCGTCACAGGGCGGGAGATCGCCGTCAGCCGGCGTTCACGCCGATCGATCTCTTCCCCGTTCGCATCCCAGCCCGGAAGCGGTCCGTCGGCGACGAACGCCCTTACTGCGTGGAATGCCCGGCACCGCATGGATGCCGGGTCAGCGCCCATACGTGCCGGTACAGAGCTGTGTGACGGTGGGGGTGGTGATCCCGTGTGAGGCTGCGCAGAGCTGAGCCATCTCGCGCCGGCCGGCTGCGGGTGCGGCGGGGTGGTTGCGGGGAGCGGGTGCCGGGCGGAACCGGCGGGGTGCGGGAGCTGGCAGGCGGCGGGGCCTGGAGTGCGGAGCCGACGGGTGGTCGGCGGCGCTGCCCTCGGTGCGGCGGCTGTGATTCCCCAGTGGCGCCGGGCTCGCCTCGGCCTCCGCCGGCTCGGGGACTGGCCCGGGCGCAGGGTCGGCGGGGACGGGGTCTTCGGGGAGCCGGGTGAGCGGCGCGCCGTACTGGATCCCCCGGCTCACCGCATGGGCGCCGGTGCGGGCCGCGGGTTCGCTGGGAGCAGCGGGCGCGGCGGGCTGGGGGGCGGTGCCGTTCACAGTGACGCATCCGGATGCGGTGAGGAGGGCAGCGAGCGTGAGCGTGAGGACGGTTCGGCGCATCCGCCCACTGTGGCGAGTAGGCGCCGACGGGCGGGCCGGGGCGCGCGCCCATGCCCTCCATCGAGTGACCTCGGGCAGACGGGTCGGCAACCGCCCGAGGAAACCAGCACGGCGGGTTCGTGGACATCGACAGCGACCTCTACAAGCCCTGCCACCCGGCCTACAGCGCGCTGATGACGCAGGACGACACCCTGATGGCTGCCTTCACCCGGGCCCACGGACGCGCGTGGATGGCACTGGCCGAGGAGTACGTCCGCTCCCACAAGCTGCACGCGATCATCCAGGAGACCTCGCAGAACGCACGGGCCGTGGAAGGCAAGATGCTGGCCCACCGCCGCACGGGGACCCGCATCGAGGCGCTCTTCATGGGCGTCCCACAGGCGATGAGCAACCAAGGCATCGTCAACCGGTACTTCGAGCAGCTCGCCGATCGCGGCCAGGGACGGCCAGACCGCCTGCCACGGTGCTCTTGAGGTTCTCCCCGATACCGCAGGGCTGCTCGACTCTCCCAAGGGCCGCGAGTTGCTCGCGCTCTGTGAGGACTTCGGCGAAGAGCTCGTCACAACGATGCAGTGGCTCCGCATGACGGGTCACTACTGACTTCAGCTCGTTGGGGTGAATCTTGTGCGAAGTCGCTGATGGGTGTGGATGGGTGGCTGTATCCGTGATGTGTGAGATATGCGGATGGGGGCGGGCTGACTCCTACGGGACGTCGGCGCCGGGAGACGGTACGGATGCAGGCGGCTGCGCTGTTCGAGCAGGAGATCAAGCCGTCTGAAGTCGCACGGCGACTGCGGGTGAGCGTGAAGTCGGCTTATCAATGGCACCAGTTGTGGCGGGACGGCGGTGTCGATGCTCTCGCTTCCCGCGGTCCGAGTGGGTCACGGTGCCGGCTGTCCCCGCGGTGTCTGGAGAAGCTGGCCGCATATCTGGAGCAGGGCCCGGCCGCTCACGGCTGGGTCGAGGACCAGGTGTGGACCGCATCGAGGGTGGCCACGCTCATCGGCCGGAAGTTCCACGTCTCCTACAGCGTCTCCGGCGCCACCCGGTTGATGCACCGGCTCGGCTTCAGCCCGCAGGTCCCCGCCCGGCGGGTCGCCGAACGCGACGAGCAGTCCGTCACTGCGTGGCGGGAGGTGACCTGGGCGGAGGTAAAAGGGCCCGGGCGGCCTGCGGAGGCTACGTCTGCTTCGAGGACGAAGCCGGGTTCACCCGTAGGCCGCCCCGGGGACGGACCTGGGGCCGGCGCGGAGTGACTCCGGTCGTCACCATCAGCGGCCGGCGTTCCGGACGGCTGTCGGTGGCCGGGCTGATCGCGATGCGTCCGGGTTCCCGGACCCGGCTGTGTCACCGCCTGCGAACCCACACCGCGAACAAAGGCGCACGTCGCAGCATGGGCGAGCGGGACTTCATCGCGCTGGTAGATGGTGTCCACCAGCTCGTCAGGGCACCGATCGTGCTGGTCTGGGACCGCCTGAACACCCACGTCTCCCGCAGGATGCGGGAATTCGTGGCCGACCGTGAATGGCTGACCGTGTTCCTGCTGCCCGCCTACTCACCCGACCTGAATCCCGTCGAGTGGGTATGGGCACACGTCAAACGCAGCCTCGCCAACCTCGCAGTCATGGCCCTCGACCAACTCGAAACCCTCGTCCGCAACCGCCTCAAACGCCTTCAATACCGGCCCCACACTCTCGACGGCTTCATAGCCGGCACCGGCCTGACCTTCGACACACCAACCGCACCCTGAGAAGCCGAAGTCAGTAATGTCGTGAGCCGGATGGCGAGTGCGGCAGCCGTGACAGACGGGTGACCTGGAACGGAGAGCTGCTACGGGCGGCGGTGGATGAACAGGCCCGGTTCGGCCTCGGCGAGGACGCTCAGGCGCGGGGCGCGCGGCGCCTGCTGCGCGTTGCCCAGTCAGACCGGTCGTGTGCCCACTCCGGAGGTGCCGGGTTCGCAGCGCCGGAGCGGGCAGTCCCGTGGACCCGGCGGGCGGGACGCCACCATCCCACGAAGCCCGGGGCGAGGCGGTCAGGCGCGGGCCTGACGAGACCCACCCCGACTCGTGGGGAGGCCGCCCGGGCGCGGGGGCGGCGGTGTCGGAGGGTCAGTCGGGTGCGCGGAGGCCCCAGCGGCGCCGAGGCTTCTCCTTGGTTGCCCTGAACAGTCGGCCGCTCAGCAGCTTCGCGGCCGTCGCGTCGCCCGCCGCTGCGGCCCGCCTGTACCACTGTTCGGCCTCCGCCTTGTGCCCGCTGTGGAAGAGCAGGTACCCCATGTTGACCATGGAGGTGACATCACCGGCGTCACCCGCGCGCCGCAGCCACGGCTCGGCCTCGCGCCACCTGGCGAGCTCGCAGAGCAGGCCCCCGAGCGGTCCCATGGCCCCGACCTCCCCGCCCTCGGCGGCCCGCCGCAGCCACTGTTCGGCCTCCGGGACCCGGCCGGTGCGCCCGAGCAGGAGCCCGAGGTTGACCATCGAGCCCGGGTCTCCCGCGTCGCTCGCGCGCCGCAGCCATGGTTCGGCCTCGCGCAGCCTCCCGGCCTCGCACAACTTGCTGGCCAGGGCGGAAACGGCAAGCAGGTGTCCGGATTCGGCGGCCCGGCGGTACCACTGCTCGGCCTCTGCGGGCCGCCCGGTGTTCTCCATGAGTACGCCGAGGTCGTACTGGGCGCGGTCGAATCCGGCGTCCACCGCGCGCCGGTAGGCGTCCTCCGCCTCCCGCGTCCGGCCCGCGGTGTAGAGGAGCGTTCCGAGGTTGCTCATCGCGCTCGCGCTACCGGCGTCGGCCGCCTGCCGCAGGAACGGTTCTGCTTCCTGTGCCCGGCCGCTGTCGTATAGGAGGACGCCGAGGGTGCCGGCGGCCCGTGGGTGGCCCGCCCGTACGGCCTGGCGTAGCCGGAGTTCGGCTTCCTCCGCCCGCCCGGTGTTCTCCAGGAGGACCCCGAATTCGTAGAGGGCGGTGCTGTCGCCCGCCTCGGCGGCCTTGCGCAGCCACGGCTCCGCCTGGGATCCGCGGCCCGTCCTGATCAGCTGCTCGCCGAGCAGGCTCATGGCGGTGACGTCGCCGGTGCGGGCGGACCGCTCCAGCCAGGGTTCGGCCTCGTCGGCCCGCCCCCGGCTGAGCAGGGCGCCGGCCAGGAGCACGATGGCCGTGGGCTGGCCGGTCTCGGCGGCGCGCCGCAGCCATGGTTCGGCCTCATCCATCCGGTCCGCCTGCTCCAGCAGACGCCCGAGGTGGATCATCGCGGGTACGTGGCCCGCCTCGGCTTCCGCCCGGTAGGCACGTTCGAGGTGGTCCTTCGCGTCGGGTCCGCCGGGTCCGCCGGGTCCGCCGGGATCAAATCCTTCGCGTCCGGCACGTCCGTCGGTGGCCGTCTCCGCGCGCCGCCGGGCGGCCATGATGCGCACGTCTGCGGCCTCATCGCCCCGGCCGAGGCGTTCCAGCAGGTCGGCGAGGAGTGCGTATCCGCCCAGGAGGTCGGCGGTGTACTCCTGCGGGTTCCCTTTCGCCAGATCACGAAAAACGAGGACGGCCCCGGCCGCCGCGACGAGTCCGTCACGGAGATCGGTGTCCAGGACGGACCTGACGAACGCGTACGCCCACTGGGCGCGCGCCAGCTCCGGGAGGTGGGATCCGGGTTCGGCTGCGTTCGACTGGCCGCCCGATTCCTTCCCGCTCGGCCCCCCGCCCGATTCCCCGCTCAGCTCCTCTGCCAGCTCCAGGGCCCAGCGCGAGTAGTCCAGGGCGTCCTCGCGCCGGTCGGCCTGCGCGAGGAACCCGGCGTGGTTGCGCAACGCCGAGACCAGGCCCGCCCGGTACCCGCCGGGGTTCTGGTCGGCCAGTTTGTCCCAGGCCGCGATCGCCTGCCGGGACCGCTCCAGGGCTTCTTCGCGGAGCCCGAACGTCCACAGGTGTCCGGTGTGCGTGGCCAGGGCACTGGCTAGGTCCGGCAGATGGCTTCCCGGATTGGTCTCAGCCAGTTCCGTCAAGTGCTCGACCGCCACCGCGGAACGGGCCACCGCCTCCACCAAGTCGCCCGCTGCGGCATCCAGGAGCGACTGGTTCAGCGACAGACGTGCCTCCATGGGGCGGGTGACGGCGTGGTCGACCTCGCCCAGGCCACGGAACTGCTCCGTGGCACGGCGGTAGTAGTTGCGCGCCTCCTCGTACCGCCCCTCCTCGGACAGCAGGGTGGCGTGGTTGGCCAACGTCATGCCCGTGGAGAGCGACTGGACGCGGGGGAACGGAATGGATTCGGGCAGCGACGATCCGATCAACTCGACGGAGCGGGCGGAACACTCCAGGGCCTCGCGCCGCCGTCCGGCCTTCGCCAGCCGGTTGGCGTGGTTGCCCAGTGCCTCCGCGAGCAGCACCGTGTGGGCGTCGGGGTCGGCCCGCACCAGGGTCTCGTAGAGGTCCACGGCCTGCCGGGACCTCTCCATGGCCTCCTCGTGCTTCCCGGCGTGCGCCAGGGCGACCGCCAGCGCGGACAACGCCCCGGCCCGGTCCCGTGCCGGGGCGGCAGGGTGACTGTGGAGGTCCACGGTCCGCCGCGCGTACGTGAGGGCCTCCGACCACCGCCCCGCGCGGCCCAGGCGCAGTACGAGGTGCCGGTACAGCCCGGCCCGTCCGGCATCGGAGGCGCCGGGTTCGACGAGGGCGGCCAAGCGTACGGCGACGGCGGCCAGGCCGGTGTCGAGGTCCACGTGCGGCATGCCGCCCAGCCTCCGGAACGCGGCCCGTTCGACGGCTTCGAGGACTTCCCTGTCGGTCCCGTCGATGGCGCTGATGGCCACCAGGGCGGCGCTGCCCGCGTCGAGCGCGACGTCGGGGTGGTCCCGCAGCAGGGGGTGCAGGACCTGTTCGGCGAGGTGCGGCCACCGATCGGCCGCCGACGCCAGGAGGGTCACGGCGCGCGGGGCGACGGCGGCGGCGCCGGGCGCCGTCAGCAGTGCCTTCGGGACCCCCGTCGCCCACGCGTCGGCGCGGTAGCCGGTGACCGTGTGCCCGGGCACGGTCAGTGCCAGGAAGTCCTCGGCCAGCCGGTCGGGGTAGAGCGGTTCGAGTACGGTGCGCGGGTCCAGCGGCGGGTAGACGCGGGCGTGGTCGCGCAGGAGGGTCCGCAGGGTCCCGGGTACGTCGGCCACGCCCGCTCGTTCCAGCGCCGTCGCGGCCGCCTCCCAGGTGGAGGCTCCGGTCAGGGTGGCGACGAACGCGACGCTCGCCATGTCGTCCGGTGAGGTCCGGAAGTCCAGGCCCGCCGCGCCGTTCTCGTACAGCCTCCGCCAGTTCTCGTGCTCCCGCTCCAACAGGTAGGCCGACATCCCGGCCGGGTCGCGAGGGGCCGTTCGCCCGTGGACGTGAGCGTCCACGGTGACGAGGGCTGCCATGTGCACGGTGAGCGTGAGTCCGAATGCGGGGTCCGCCAGCGACACCGTGGAGGGGGCCGATGCCGCGTCTGGTCGCCCGTACAGTTCCGCGAACTCGGTGCGCGCGGTCGCGAACATGCGCTCCCGGTCTCCCGGTTCCACCGCCAGTGGCGCCAGCTCGTACTCGGAGGCATCCGCCCGTCCACCGATCATGGACTTCACCGCCGGCCACGCGTGCGGCGTACGGGCCATCAGCAGGACCCGTACCGGAACCCGCTCCCCTTGGTCGCCGCCGCGCGGGCCACCGTCGAACATGCTGTTGGCGAACAGCCAGGCCAGGTCCCGCAGGGGCCACCGGTCGGCGTAGTCCACCAGGACGAGCAGCCCGCGGAGGTGGCCGGCGCGGGCGTCGTGGCTGCCCGCGGACTCGGGCAGGACCGTACCGCCGTGCCGGACGACGATCGTCTTCCAACCCTGGCGGACGGACCGCGCGGCGAAGTGATCGGCCAGCCGGGTCTTGCCCCGGCCGCCCGGGCCGTGCAGCCAACGGACGGCCAGGGCGCGGCCGCCGTGCCCGGTGCTACGGGCTCCGGTAGCGCTGTGGCTGCCCGCGCCCGGGCCGCGCCACCGGATCAACTCGTCCACTTCGCCCCCGCGTCCGGTGAACGGCACGACCGCGTTGCCCGCGTTGAGCAGTCGGCTGGGCTGCTCGATCCAGGCCGGGTCGGGATCGCCGTCCGGCGGCTCGTGCTCGGCGAGTACGTACACGGGCCGGCCGTCACCGTGGATGTGGACGTCCGCGTTGATCGCCCCGTACGCGAAGCCGTCGAAGGCGTAGACGTTCTGGACGATCCTGGCGCCCTCGGCGCCGCCGCCCCGGAATGCCTCTGCGGGCTCCTCTCCACCGGGCGACCGGGGCACCGTCATGCCCCGGTCTCCGACGACGGGAGCGCGCCGAGACCGGGCGGGGCGGCAGGAGCGTGGTTGTGGATGCTGCCTCCGATCACGCCCTGCGCCGTCGAGTTCGGGGCGCTCGCCGTGATGTGCTGGGTGGTGGTCGTCGTCGCCTGCGGGTGTTCGCGCCGCATATCGGCCAGGAGCTGCTCCAGTTCGCCGCGGGCCGCCGGATCGGTCAGCAGCAGGTCGCGCAACCGGGTCTCCCACACCACCGCCACGCGCGCCCCGGCATCGGGGGTCTCGGGCGGCGAGTCGGCGAGCTCCCGGGCCGAACGCTCCAACTCCGCCGCCATCCGTTCCTCGGCGCCCTCACGGCGCCAAAGCTGCGGGAGCCTGCGCGCGGCGCCCACCAGCCCGGTGGCCAACGCGGTGACGAGCACGGTGCCACCCTCGTGTGCCAGGCTCTCGATCACTTCCGACATGGTCGGCTCCCCTCTTGCGCTCCTTCGACGGCGGCTCGAACAACCGCTCCACACCCAGACGCTACGAGCCGACGGCCGACGACGCAGGAAGATCACCGAACAGGCAGGTCACACGAGGGCGGAGCGACCGGACGGCGTGGGCTGTGAGGCTCCGTCCACGGCCGGAGCGGTCCGCTTCCTCGCCGCGTGGACGGACTGTCCTGGCGCTCGGTGTGTCAGCCCGGGCGGCGCCCTTCCCCGTGTGGTGCCATGAGGTGTCTCCCCCTCGGGCTCCGCGCCCCGCTAGGCCGCGGACCCGGGCGCCACCTCTTGGAGGAAAGCATGCCGCAGCGCAATCCCTTGGCGGGCCGCACAGCCGTTGTCACGGGCGCTGCGCGCGGGCTGGGAGAGGGGCTGTGCAGGCAATTGGCGAAGCGGGGCATGCGGATCGCCTTGCTCGGGCGTGAGGCCGAAACGCTCGAACGGGTGGCGCGCTCGCTGCCGGTGGAGTCCCGCTGCTACGAGGCGGACGTCACGGATGACGAGGTGATGGGCCGCACCGCCCTGCGTGTCTCCCGCGACATGGGAGACCCGGCGGTCGTCATCGCGAACGCGGGAGTCGCGGAAGGCGGACCGTTCGCGACGTCGGATCCGAAGACGTGGCGTCGTGTCATCGAGGTCAATCTCGTCGGCAGCGCCGTGACGGCACGGGTATTCCTTCCCGCGCTCCTGAGGTCGCGAGGCTATTTCCTCCAGGTGGCCTCGACAGCCGCCTTCGGGGCGGCTCCCATGATGAGCGCCTACTGCGCCTCGAAAGCGGGAGTGGAGTCCTTCGCCCAGTCGCTGCGTGCCGAACTCGGGTACCAGGGAGTGGGCGTGGGCATCGCCTATCTGCACTGGACGGACACCGACATGGTTCGCGACGTCGACGCCCACGATGTCCTGCGCGAACTGCGTTCGCACATGCCCGCTCCGGCACGGAAGGTGTATTCGGTCGAGCAGGTGGCCGGGTGGCTGGTCAAGGCGGTGCACCACCGGGCGGCGACCGTGTACGCGCCGCCCTGGCTCCGGCTCGCGCAGCCCGTCCGCCCGGTGCTGCCCCTTCTTGTGGCGATGGCCTCGGCGAGAACACTGCCCCGCGTCACACGCCACGGCTCCCTGCCCCCGACCGGGTTGCTCGGCGCCGGCGGCCTGGCCGACACCCAGGCCCACGGCCGGAGGAACGACCCCTGACCGGAACCGGGCCGGTGGATCAGGCCGGACGCAGAGCGATCCAGGGCACGGTGTCAGCGGGAGCGTCGGGCGCCTCGGGGAAGGTGGTCTGGATGACAACCCGTACGGACTGGCAGGCATTTCGTGGTCCATCGGCCGGTCTCCCGTGTCGGGGGAAGTGGCAGATCTCGTCAGCACCACCTCACTGTCTCAATTCGCGTCGAACGACCAGAAGACGCCGACCTCGTCCGAGGACACCGCGATCAGACCCACGTCCATGACGTGCTCGGTGAAGGACCGACCACCTTCCAGACGGCCCACCAGGAAGTCGGGAGACGTTGACGTCCGGGCCAGGTCGGAGGAAGACCAGTAGCCCGCGCCGGGGCCGAACCGGGCGAGTACGGTGCGGGCGTCGGTCAACACGTCGTCGCGGTCGGCCCGGGACCGGAGAGGGTATGCCTCGAAGGACCACTCCTGGGTCAGCGAGGCGAGCAGCTCGACGGCCGCTCCTTCCGTGATCGGGTGGACACCCGCACGGATGTCCTGCGCCACGAGTGTCCCGAAGGGGTACGAGGGATGCCCTGCCACGCGAACCGCCCGGTCGCATTGCCATTCCATCACGCGCCAACCCCGCGGGTCGGTGACGCGACGCTCCAGGACGGCGAGGACGTCCTGAGTCCAGTCCTCGTGCAGGCGGGGCCCTGCCATCGCGAAGGTGTAGACGTCGTCGAGGAGCCGCACCAGTGCGGCTTCCCCGACGTTGCCGTCGAGAGGCTTCATCGAGTTTCCGGAGTTGTCGGTCACGGCACCGGCACGAGCGTGTAGTTGATGCAGGACGGGATGAGACCGGAATCGTACTTGGGGACGTCGGCGACACAACACCGCTAGAGGCGTTCCTCGTCGTAATGGAAGCGCGGGCCCGAGTTCGGCTCTTCATAGTTCTCTTGGTGGGCCGGGGTCAGCATGTCGGTGCAGGGCCCCAGCAGGAACGGCTTGCCGTGGTCGGTCAGGGTGAAATCGGCACGTTCGCCGCTCGGCATGGTGACGGTCACTTCCACCGTCATGCCGTAGGTGGCTTCCTGGGGCACGATGACGCGGCCGATGCCGTATGCACCTCGGCCGTCCGGGCGGGTCCGGCCGTCCAGGCCGGTCCGGCTGAAGGAGAACGTCTCGTCCGTGGCGAGCGGCATCGAGAGGCCGACACCCAGTCCGGGATGTCCACGCATGAGGGTGTGGGGAAGCAGATCCGGTGTGGTGCTGAGGCTATTGGCGTGGGCATGCGGGTTCACGCCGGAGCGCGCGCACGCGTAGCGGTAGCGCTGCTCGGCGTCGAGACGGACCGTTTCGAGCCGTACTCGTGCGTTCAGCACGGCCCCCTCCACGCCGGCGGGGCCCGTGATCACGAGTTGGAGTTCGTGATCACCGGCCGGAACGCCCCCGGCTCGGACCACGGAGTCGTACATGCGGTGACAGCCCATCCCACCGAGGCGTGCTTCGCCTCCGACGGCGGCCGCGGGGTCCAGCGGTCGGTCGGACTCCGCCTGCCAGCTCTCGGACGTCGGGAGCAGCGCGGCTACCGCGGAGACCCCGGCCTGAGGCGGTTGCGGGTCGCCGGCGCCACGGGACAGCGGCCGTTGCACTACCGACTCTTGGTCGGCGGAGGTGGCGAGGGGGGGCACCGGCGGTGCGAGGGTGAACGGCCGGCCGTCGTCGTCCACCCGTACGGTGACCTGCTCGCCGTTCTCCTCCACGTCCAGTTCGAGCCACCAGGCGCAGGAGCAGGCCGCCGTCGTGACGGTGACCAGCCCCGTGGCCGTGCCGCCCGCCCGAACCGCGAGCGGGGCCTCCTGACGGGATCCGGCATCGTCCAGGGAGAGGCGGACGGGACGTACCGGCTTGCCGCGGGCCACGCTCACGGCGGCCAGCCGTTCGTCCTTCACCTGTCCCGCGCAGGCGACGTCGTCACCGCGGGGCACGGGGACGTCCGGCCCTCTGACCACGCGGATCCCCCGGACCAGGGCCGCGCGGGACGGGGACGCCCCGACGGAGTACGCGAGGGTCACCTGCCCGCGGGGCACGGCACGGGCTTCGGTGGCCCACTGGAAGAGGGGGACGCAGCCCAGCGCGTTGCGCATCAGCTCGGCCGGAGGCTGCCGGCCGGGCTCCGGGAGGGTGGCGGCCCAGGTGTCCTCGTTCCCCAGCAGCGGGGCACCGGTCGCGTACATCCCCGCGTCCGGCCGATCGGCGCCGTCCGGGGCGCGGGACGGTGAACGCAGCAGCGTAACGGTCAGGGCGGAGCACAGGGTGAGGACGAGTGCGGCGGTGGCCGTGGCGAGGACGGAACGGCGTCGGGCTCCCGACTTGTCCGGCGTCATGCCGCGATCCACTTGTAGCCGACGCAGTGGAACCCCTGAGTCCAGTTGTCGGTCCCCTGGGCGAGGACGAACGGGCGCCCGGCCCTGTCCACGAGCAGGTGCTGCTGCTTGTCCCCTTGCGTGTAGGTGACGTCGAGCACGAACTCGTAGGCGACGGAGGACGCGCCCGTCGCGTTGCCCGTTCTGACCTCGATGTCGAAGTAGGCCGGGTCCCCCTGTGCCGCTACCTGGACCTTGGTACTCGGGTACTGCGCCGTCAGGCGGCGTTCGGCGTCCTGCTCCATGGCCGGCCGCCAAGGGGTGGACAGGTCGAGGAGCACCCGGCTGACCTCGGAACTTCCCTGGGATCCGCCGCAGTAGAAGAGCGGGCCGGTGGGCGCGGGGCGCGTGCGCTCGATGCGGGCCCGGACGGAGGTGATGGTGGCGGGTGTCCGGGTGAAGTTCGTGACGATCAGACGGACCCGCATCATGCCCGCGTCGGTCCCGCCCTCGGTGACCATGCGGACGAGGGTCTCCTGGGCGTCGCCCAGGGGCACCGGCTCCCTGTCGTACGCCGAGCCGGGCGCGGACCGCACCAGGTGCCGGTCTTGCATCAGATCCCACCAGACCTCGGAGCCGGCCGTGATCCGCGGTGCGCCGGGCGGCGGTTCCCGTACCGACCAGATGTCGAGGTACGCCGAGACGACCGCGGCGACGACGGCGCTGAGCACCACCCCCGCGGCCGCGAGCCCCACTGTCCGCAACCGCCTGGGCAGCCACCTTCCGGCCGGGCCGCCTTCCGGCTCCGGCGCTGGCTCCGGCTCCGACTCCGACTGCGACTCCGGCCCCGGCTCCGGCTCTTCGTGCGGGGCGGCGGCCTCGGCTCCGGGCTCTTCCCCGGCCTCCGCGTCGCGCCCGGCGTCCGGCGTGGCCTCGGCTTCCGGCCCGGGATCCGGTTCCGAGTCGGCGTCGAGCTCCTCGCCCTGCTCGCTTCCGGGCTCCGGCACCGGTTCCTGCTCACTGTGCGTCTGTGTCACGGCTCCCCCAAGCCCTTCGCCCCGGTCACCCCGGGAATCGCCATGGTGCGGCACCCAAGGCCCAGAGTGGAGGCGAAATGCGGCCGATCCGGGAAAGGCCGGGGCTTCCCCGTAAGGGACCGCCGGCGCTACAGCCTGCGCACCCTGCGGGGGACTTCCGCCCTGGTGGGTGCAATTCAGCCGTCGCACCATCCCGGACCGGTCGCCTCTGCTCGGTGCGCTCGCCGGCGAGCGCGGAGGGGTCAGCCAAGCAACACCCCGAAGCGTGCAGGCACTTAGCCCCTCACCGACGCGACAGCGGTGACGCAGGAGGCCGGCCAACTCTCCAGAATATTTTCTGCAAAAATACTTTTGGAAACCCCTTCGGGCACCCTAGTCTCCCGTCATGATCAGTGATGAGCAGAAGCGCGTACTCGATCCGGAGCAGGACGCAGCAGCCCTGAAGGCCCTCACCCACCCTCTGCGTATCCGGCTGCTCGGGATGCTGCGACAGGACGGCCCGGCCACCGCGAGTGAGCTCGCGGTGAGGACCGGGGAGTCATCCGCCTCCACTAGTTACCACCTGCGCGTCTTGGCGAAGTACGCCTTCGTCGCCGAGGCCGAGCACCGCGACGGGCGGGAGCGCCGCTGGCAGGCGGTGCACGCCGTGACCTCCTGGAGCAGCAAGGCGATGGAAGCCACGACCGGCAGCCGCGCCTACGTCAGCTTGTCGCGCAGGGCCCAGATCCAGCACCTGGAGGCTTCTCTCGTCCGGCACGAGGCAGACATCGCCGACGGCCGACTGGGCCCGGAGTGGGTGGAGCCCTCCGGCATCAGCGACCTACTGCCCCGCCTGACCCCCGAGTCGCTCACCGAACTCTGGGAGGTCTTCCACCACAAACTGACGGAACTGACCACCCGCGATGCGGAGGATCCGCGCTCCGCGCAGGTCGTGCTCCTCACCGCCGGACTTCCCCTGGCTCCACGTGACCCCGGGGCGGAACCGGCCGCTTCTTCCCCGGCGGGTGCACAGACCGAGGACGCCTCATGACCGGGCTGCTGGACGTTCGCACGGCACGCCGCCGGTACGTCACGGTCTGCGTTCTGTTCTGGCTGCCGCTGGGACTGACCATCGCTCCCCTGATCCTGCTGTTCACCGAGCGCGGCATGGCCATGGAAGCCATCGCAGGCTACTTCGCCGCACACTCCCTTGCCGCCGCCGCGCTGGAACTGCCCACCGGAGGACTCTCCGACGTCCTGGGACGCCGCGCGGTCCTGGCGACCGCCGGCCTGCTGAACCTGACCGCCCTCACCCTTCTGGGCCTGGGCACCGCCGGCTGGCTGCTCGGACTCGGCATGGCCCTGATGGGCGCGGGTCGCGCGCTGTCCAGCGGACCGGCCGAAGCCTGGTACGTCGACACCCTCCACACGCACTCCGGGCCCGGCGCCGAATTACACACCGGACTGGCCCGCGGCTCCGCCGCAACATCCGCCGCACTCGCCACCGGCACCCTGCTCGGCGGTGTCCTTCCCTGGCTGCTGGCACTCGGCCCCGATCTCGGCGCCCGACTGAGCGGGGCAACCTCCGGACTCGTAGTACCCCTTTCCACTCCGCTGCTCCTGGGCGCAGCGGTCGAGGTCGCCTTCGTTATGTACGTCCTGACCGCCCTGCGGGAACCGCCCAGGCCGAGGGTCACCCTGCATGACGTGCTCCGAGGCATCCCGGCGACCGTAGGGGATGGACTGCGCCTGGGCGGCCGCGACGCACTGGTCCGTCGGATCCTCCTCAGCGCAGGGGCAGCCGGCAGCGCTCTGGCCGCGATCGAATTGCTCACACCGGGCCGGTCCGCAGCCCTCACCGGTGCATCGGAGTCGGGCGCGGTGATCTTCGCGGCACTCGCCTGTGCCGGATTCATCTGCTCCGGCATCGGAAGCCACTTCGCACCGCTGGCCGCCCGACTCGCGGGCAGCGGCGAGCGCGCAGTCATGGCGAGTCTGGGTACGAGCGCCGGCGGCCTGCTTCTGCTCGGCGCCACCGCAGGTTCCACGGGAGCGGGCTCCATGGTCCTCGCGGCCACCGGCTACGGCCTGGTCTACCTCGGGCTCGGCTCGGCAGGACCGACCGAGAACGACATCCTGCACCGCCGTGTCACCCGTTCGGTCCGGGCCACCGCACTGTCCGTCCAGTCCTTGGCCCTGCAACTGACGGGAGCCCTCAGCGGCTTGATCATCGGCGTACTTCGGCCAGGCCCGCTGCCCTGGCTGCTGGGAGGTACTGTGCTGCTCGCCGGAGCCCTCCTGTGGATTCACCACGGTGGAGTCACACCCCGGCCCACCGAGTCAACTCCTCGGCCACTCGCCAAGTCGTCCTCCCCGAGCTCTGCCGCCTCCGCCCCCGACCCGCATCATAAACATGTCGATCAGTAGCGCTCGGACGAACTCCAGACCCGCACAAGCGCGCAGGCGACCGCGGCCTCACCCCCGTCCTCGGCCGTCATGAGGGTGACGAGGATGTCGTCCGGCATTGGTCGGACCCATCGGGGACGGGGAGAGGGACCGGCGGCGAGCCGTCCGCGGACGATCCCCGACGGGTCGGTTGCCAAGGGGGCGAGTCGTGCGGGGTCGATGTGCCTGTTGCCCGCGAGCGCGCGGCGGATCGCTCTGGCCGGGTGGTGGAGGGCTGCGTCGATGACGGCGTCGGGTAGGTCACGACCCTCGCACACCAGCAGACCCGCCTTACCGGGCTGCTTGATCCACGAGGCGTATCAGTACGTCGGAGGGCGCCGCCGGATTGAAGGCGATGCCGCGCAACCACGATTCATGCGGAGAGTCGGACACCGCTCATCCTGCCACCTCACCTCCTGAACCGGGCCGCCGGACCGCCAGACAGCTACCGGCATGGGGAAGGTCCTTAAGCGAGGTCACCACTTGGCCTTCCGCCAGGCCGCAGCAGCTTGGCCAACCGTGTTCGACGGCAGCGCCGTTGCGGGAGCTACCTTGCGGATCTTGATCGCGTATCGCTGAGTTGCCGGCGTACGAATCGGAGACCATCGGACGGGCCGGGAGAAGCCCTGGTTGACCTTCACCCTGGGGGAGCCCACAGCATCAGGGGAGCCAGGCGACGTGCCTGGCTTGAGGAGGAACGAGCATGGAGTTGCTGACCATCGGGACGTTCGCGAAGGCGTCCCGGCTGTCACCGAAGGCGCTGCGTCTTTACGACGAGCTCGGCCTGCTGACTCCTGCGCGCGTCGATCCGGTGACCGGCTACCGCCTCTACGCACCGGAGCAACTGGATCAAGCCCGGCTGGTCGCCTGGCTCCGACGGCTGGGAATGCCTCTCGCCCGCATTCAGCAGGTCTGCACGATGGAGGCAGGGCCGGCAGCCGAAGAGATCCGCGTGTTCTGGTCCCAGGTCGAAGCCGATACCGCCGCACGGCGGAACCTGGCCACCTTCCTCATCGACCACCTCTCCTGGAAGGACCCTGACATGCCCCCGACCGCCAAGCCCTTGAGTATCCGCTACGCCGCTCTTTCCGACACCGGCCTGGTTCGCGAGAGAAACCAGGACACCGCCTACGCGGGGTCCCGTCTCCTCGCCGTCGCCGACGGCTTCGGCGGCCAAGGAGCCCCCGCCAGCGCGGCCGCCATCGACGCGCTCAAGCACCTCGAAACCCACAGCATCCCGGCTGGCAGTCTCCTCAATGTCCTCGACGACGCGATAGGACGGGCCAAACTGGCGGTGCACGGTGTCTCGGGGGCCGGCTTTTCCGCCGATGAGGCCGGGACCACGCTCACCGCGATGCTCTGGACCGGCTCGCAGTTGGCCCTTGTGCACATCGGCGATTCCCGCGTCTACCTGCTGCGTGACGGAGAGCTGTTCCAGATCACGCACGACCACACCATGGTGCAGTCGATGGTCGACGAGGGACGCCTCAGCCTGGAAGAAGCCGCCTCCCACCCCCAGCGGTCACTGCTGGTACGTGCTCTCGGCCATGGAGCCGACAGCACCCCCGATGTGCGCCTGCACGACGCTCAGAAGGGAGACCGCTACCTGCTCTGCTCCGACGGTCTGTCGACCGTCGTACCGATCGACGAGATCCATCGCGTGATCTCCCAGACCAGTGAGCCGGAGCAGGCTGTCCACGAACTCATCGCCATTGCCAATGACTCTGGCGGCCCTGACAACGTCAGCTGCGTGGTCGCCGACGTCATGGAGATCCAGCAGTAGGAGCGAGCGGCATGCACTTCGAGTTGCACCATATCCGCTCTTATCAACTCATCCGCGAGGCGGACGAATACCGTCTCGCTCAGCAAGTCAGGAGAGCCGAGTCTGCTCCACCACCCATGAGGGTCAGTACTTGCTACCGGCTCCACGACGCCTGCTGGATTGGCTCCGCGGGTGAACCAAAGCACTGTCTCCGGTTGAGCGGGACACCGACCGCCACCTGTTCCACTCAACCGGAGACGCCCTACGTCAGGCCCTCGCCTCGCCCTGCTCACAGTCGCAGCAGGCACAGCTCCGGCGCGCCCGAGACGAACGCCCGCTCCAGCAGCCCCTCTCCCCAGAAGTGTGGCAGCAGCGGCCGGTTGACCCGGCCCGGCCATGAGGGACCAGGTGCTGTTCACGCTTGGGGCCCAGACGATATAGGTATCAGTTCGGTGTCCGTGGGTTCGGTTGAAGTGTGGGGGCGGCCAGCGAGGCGGCGGGCCTCATTCATGACCTTGGCATTGACCTGAGCTACTGCTCTGTCGTCGTCTTCGAGGATGGCGTATTCGGCGTCCAGCTCGGCAAGCCGTTTGGTCAGGGGCAGTTCATGTCCGTGGAGCTGGTGAATTCGGAAAGTCAGCTCCCAAGGTGCCAGCTCACCGGCCAGCATACGGCGGGCCAGCACTCGTGCGGCGGCTTCGTGGAGCGCCTCGCTGGCAACCGTATGGACGATGAGGTCGAGTTCATCGAGCGCCACGGGGAGCAAGTCGTACACGTCGTAGTCCGCTTCGGCGCGTGTCCGACTGCCAACACCCGAAGTCCCGGGCTATCAATTCCCGCAACGAGAGCGTCACAGGCCGCGCTGACGACATCTCTTGCGATGGCGCTGCTGCTCGGCGTCTCGTGTAGTCCGAACACCTCGGCCAGATGAAGCGGAGGTCGGAGACCGGGAGGATCGGTGGTACGCCAGTGGCGGTCATCGAGGACGACGTGGTGCCCGTTCGGGGTGGTGGGCGGCCCTGCTTTGAAATGCGCGGTCGGCGGCTGTCTTCGTCCGGCCGTGCTCACTCCTCGGACGCGCGCATCGCCCCGCGCTCGGGAAATGGGCCGCGGACTGTGCGGACGTCGCGGTGCCGTTGCCGTGTCAGCGGGCGCGGCGGATACGGATCGGACCGCGGGTCTTCGTCGGCTCCACCGGGCGGCCGCCCTGGGTGATCTCCACCTCACCCGACTCCACGAGCCGCCGGGCGGCACGTCGGACCGGTTCCATGAGGGCGCGCCAGCCGTCGTCGTCCCCGTCGTACACCGCCCGCGCGGCGTCGGAGGGACAGATCGTCGCGGTCGGACCGCGACGATCCAGCAGCTGCAGGATGACCCGTTCCAGGCGTCGGTCGGTCTGCCGGTCGCTGTCCGTCACTCCGCCAGTGTCGCACCGCTGATGTCCGGTACGCCGACAGCGGGCCGGCGCGACCGCCTCGGGCCGATATGCCGAAACCCTGAGGGGCGCGGCGCCTGAGGGGCGCGCCTACCTCACCAACGCCATGCCCGGGCTCACGCACGGCACCGGGCACGGCGGGGATGGGGGCAGGTTGGTCAGACTCCGCCGCGCCAGGCGCCGGTCTCGGTGCCCCGGTCCTCGATGAAGTGCTTGAAGCGCTTCAGGTCGCCCTTGACCTGCCGGTCGACGAAGCCCAGCTTGTCGCCGATGCTCTCCGCCATGCCGTCGGGGTCGAAGTCCATCATCAGGGTCACCTCGGTATGGGCCGGGTCGATCGGGCGGAAGGTGACCAGCCCCGACTGCTCGGTCTCGCCGCCCACGGTCACCCAGGCGACCTTCTGGTCCGGAACCTGCTCCGTGATCTCCGCATCGAACTCGCGTTTCACTCCCGCGACCTTCGTCACCCAGTGCGTGAGCGTCTGCGTGCGCTGCTCGATCCGCTCCACGCCGTCCATGAACTGCGGGAACGACTCGAACTGCGTCCACTGGTTGTAGGCCGTCGTCACCGGCACGCCAACCTCGATCGTTTCCTTCACCTGCGACATCGGAGAAGTCCTTCCACGACTGGGGGCACCGCCGACGGTGGCCGGCGGGCGCGAGCCATCCCTCCCCCGCCCGGCGTGCCCGCCCCTCCACCCTTCGGCGACACCACCCGCCCGAGGTCGATACGCCTGGCGTGTCCCCGGCAACCGGCCCACCCCGGCCCACCCCGGCCCGGATCGGCCGGATCGGCCGGATCGGCCGGATCGGCCGGATCGGCCGGATCGGCCGGATCGGCCGGATCGGCCGATCCGGGCCGGGGTGGGCCGGGGTGGGCCGGATCGGCCGATCCGGGCCGGGGTGGGCCGGGGTGGGCCGGATCGGCCGGATCGGGCCGGATCGGGCGCCCTGCCGTACGCGCGATGGGGCGCGGGGTGGTCTCCGGGCACGGACCGTCATCCGCGCCCCGCGCGGACAGGTCGTTCACCGCGCGGGGCGCGGATGACGGTCCGTGCCCCGCGCGGACAGGTCGTTCACCGCGCGGGCCGCCCCCTCGACGGTCTGCCCGACCCCGCCGGTCTCACCGTCGTACGGACGGTACGAGGCGCAACAGGGTGTGGAGGACGGCGTCGACGCTGTCGTGGGCCGGTTCGTCGGTGACGTGGGTGAGGAGGCGGGCCAGGTAGCGCAACAGCGGGGGCGAGGCCATGACGCGGGGGTGCAGGAGCGGCCGGTAGCCGTACCGGGCGAAGAGGAGATCACCGGCGAGGTTGCCCAGCCGGTAGTACCGCCCCCAGCGGCGGTGGATCTCGGCGGGGTATTGCCCCAGCGCGTGTTCACGACGCGGCCCCTCCGGTCTGGCCAGCGCCAAGGCGATGGTTTCGGCGGCAACCTCCGCGGCCTCCATCGCCTGGGCGATCCCCTCGCCACTCCACGGGCTGATCATGCCCGCGCTGTCTCCGACCAGGAGCAGTCCCCGACGGTATTGGGGGCGCCGGTTCAACCCCATCGGCAGGGGGGCGCTGCGCAGGGGCGATTCCGCGTTCTCCTCCCGCACCCCCCACTCGGCGGGCAGGCGCGGTAGCCAGTTGTCCAGGGCCGCCCTCAGTTCCACCGGACGGCGCCGTCGCTGCGGCAATGCGCCGAGGCCGACGTTGACGCGCCCGTCGCCGAGCGGGAACACCCAGCCGTATCCGGGCAGGTCCAGCCCGGTGCGCGGACAACGCAGGTCGGCCCACAGCTCCAGATACGGATCGTTGGTCCGGGCCGGGCTGCGGTAGTAGCGGCGGGCCGCTGCGGCGACCGGCCGGCTCGTGTCACGTTCGAGCCCGAGGGCCAGCGCGGTCCTCGCCGACGCGCCGTCGGCCGCCACGACGATCGGCGCCCGGTAACGGACCGGCTCGCGGTCCGGCCCGCGGGTCGCGGTCACTCCCGTGACGTTTCCCGCCCGGTCGGTCAGCGGTGCCGTGACCTTCACCCGGGTGCGCAGGCGCGCTCCGGCGGTACGGGCGTGCGCGGCGAGCAGGTCGTCGAAGTCGTGTCGGCTACGGGTGAGCCCGAAGTCGGGGAGGCTACCGAGCCGCGGCCAGTCCAGGTCGGCCTGGTGTCCTTCGCAGACCCACCGCATTCCGCGGTTGCGCATCCAGCCCGGTGCGTCGATGTCGACACCCATCCTCACCAGCTGGGCCACTCCGCGCGGCGTCAGTCCGTCGCCGCACACCTTCTCCCGAGGAAAAGCCCCCTTCTCCAGCAGGAGTACGTCTACGCCGGCGCGGGCCAAGTGGAGGGCGGCGGCGGAACCGGCCGGTCCGGCACCCACCACGATGACCTGCGCCTCCTCGTCACCTACGCCGTCATCCTGCGGTGCAAGGCTGTTGCCCTCGGAGGGGCGGTCGTCGCGCGCGTCATCACGTTCGGCGGTCACCCCATCACTATGCCGTCTCCCGTGCGGGCCGGTCCGTGAGACAGGCCCGAGGGGGCCGACGAGTTGTCCCCGGGTGTGGCGCGCGTACCGCCCGGCCGTCGTCGCCCCCGCCGGGGGCGACGGGGCGGTACGAGACGGGGCGGGGCGAGTCCCGGCGGGGCGAGGCCTGGTGGGGCGCGCGCTGGTGGGACGTGCGGTGGTGGGACGTGCGGTAATGGGACGTGGTGTGGCTCGTCGCGGCCGGAGGTCAGTGCGTGAGGTGCCAGTTGGCTGCGGCGGGCACGTGCGGCGCGAGGGTGCGCGCGCGCTGCCACATGCCGTGGAGCTGCTCGGTGGGACGCTGCTGCTCGCCGTGCAGGGCGTTGAGGATGACCAGGCCGCCCGTCAGGGCGGGTACGACCCACTGCAGGCACGCCAGGTGCCGCTGCGCCCTGTCGGTGTCGATGGGGTGCTTGGCCGCCTTTTCGGCGTCCTGCGAATTGGTGGACCCGGCCAGTTCGATCTTCTTGCCCAGGATGCGGCTGTGGGCGGTTGCCACGAGGGCGGCGCCCGTCAGGACGGTCTTGGCGAGCGTCGACGCGGCGACCCCCTGCTGGGTCGCGACTCGCGGCGCGTTCGCGGCGAGCAGGCCGCCCGAGCCGAACAGGTGCGCGGCGATCGCGGCGGCGTTTACGGGCGTCCACTTCGCCCAACCGGCGCTTGCGATCCTCGCCGAAGTGGCCCAGGTGCCGCCCTCTTCGCGCGCGGCGCCGTTCAGGCCCACCGCACCCATCAGCGATCCCCCGAACCAGACGGCGAGACCCACGTCGTGGAGGCTGCGCAGCATCGTGTGACGATCGGACATGAACGGCTCCCTTGCCCATGCGGAAGAAACACCGGCGAAGCGGCCGGCGCCCTGGCCACCGTCATTCACCGGGCGGGTCATCGCCACCGGGCTGGTGCGAACGGAGCAGACACCGGCAACCTTTCCGGCCTCCGCCTGCGACCGTCAACCGCGGAGGGAAGCGGAAGAGCGGTCCATCGAGCTCCTGGCGCTCAGGGCCCTGTCCGTGTCGCGCAGGCGGGGTGCCGACGACAGCCGGATTGCCCCAGCCGTCATCGCTCCCTGGGCACGGACTGACGGGGTGCGGTCTAGGCAGGACCACCGCAGAGGTACGGCGGACGTGCCGACGCCGGTCAGCCGGGTGACCTGCCCGGAGTCGGTCCGGCCAGCGGGGAGCGTTGGCCCTTGCCGAGAGCGCGTACGGCCGGCCAGTCCACCTCCGGGTGTTCGGCCGGAATACGGTCGACGTCCGCGCCACGGTAGAGCCGAACCCGTACGGTGCCGCCTCGGGCCGCGCCGAACTTCACCTTCACCTCCTGTGCGCAGGTGATCCAGCCGAGCCGTACCAGGTGGTCGAAGTCCGTTCGGCGCACCCGGAGGCGGGCGGCGCACTGGTCCGGGCCCAGTGGGGTGGATTCGGAGATCAGGCGGTCCAGGTCGGGGCGCCGGGCCAGGTCCCTCACCTGATCGGGGTGCAACAGCGGCCGGTTCGGATCGTCGGACAGATCGGCTAGGTACCCGGCCGCCGCCATCTCCCGCACGGTCGCCACGCTCACCCTGGCCGGCCCCTCAGGCGGGTTCGGCGTACCCAAGGCCTGGGCGAGCCGGTCGGCGGCTTCCGCCCCGGACAACGCGTACGGCAGCCGACCGCGGATCGCTTCGCCGTCCATCGACTCCACCGAGGCCCGCGACCACACCACGGGCCCTGCATCGGCCGGAGGCACCGCCCCGATGTGGACCGCCCACCGGAACGCCGCCCTCGACACCCGCAGCCGCGCGGCGACCCGACCTTCGTCGAATACGGCCTCTTGCCCCACCGCCGGCCTCCTCTCGCTCGACCGCCTCACCCGGTGCCCGCGAGGCCCCGTTGCATGCGGAGAGCTACCGGTATGGCCGAGCAGGAGTGGAAACGAGGAGCGGCTGCGTGCCCGGTCTCCGGCCGGTGGCAGGCCTGCGGCGATTCGCGCTGCTGCGGTTCCTTCTCTGCCCGACCCGGCCCCCGAGCCGTGGACTGCGACGTGGTTCCCGATACCGACCGGACCACGACGGGCACCCGGTACCACCCCCGGAGCGGCCTTCGCCCGGCGCCGGGCAGGGCGGCGCCGGGCGCGGCGGGCACACCTTGACCTCAAGTTCGCTTGAGGTAGGAGACTTCCGGCATGGATACCAACGAAATGCAGCGGCAACTGCGGGCCCTGACCGACCGCGCGGAGATCACCGATCTGATGGACCGCTACCTGCGTTCGCTGGACGACAGGGTCTTCGACGAAGCGTGGGCGCGCGCCTTCCACACCGAGGACGTCACCGCGGATATGTTCATCGGCACCGTCCATGGTCGCGCTGCCCTGCTGACCCATATCCGGCGGGGAATGGCACTGTTCGACCGGACCGTTCACATGGGCAGCAACAACGTCGTCGAGGTGGACGGTGACCGGGCGACCGTCCGCGGCGCCCAGTTGAGCACCCACGTCCTGGCCGATGACCCCGGCGGTGTCTTCGTCTCCGCCGGTCATACCGAGACGGAACTGGCCAGGACCGCCGACGGCTGGCGGATCTCCGCCTCGGCACTGCGAGTGGTGTGGACCCAGGGCACCCCGCCCCGGCTTCCGGAGGACTTGACCGCGGCCTCCGCGGAGTAGGCGTACCGACCCGGGTCGTGGGGTGTCTGCGGGTCAGTAACGGGTGCGTCCCGGAGAAGACGGCGCCTACGGTGAGCTGCGGGGCGGCGGATAGCGTGGGGGCATGACGATGACCGGGATCCTGCTGTGGGTGCCGTTCGGGATCGGGTCGCCTGGCACCCGAAGAAGGACCAGCGCGTCGAGCTGACGGCGCGTGAACTGCGGGTGCGGCGCAAGCGGCTGCCGATGAAAGAGGTGAACCTGCTGCACGTGGCGCGGCTGTGGCTGGAGGGGCGGTCGACCGCGGACGACCAGCCGGTGTCGGAGTGGATGCGGCTCGACCGGGTGGTGTGGGTGCCGCTGCAGGACGGCCGGGCGTTCGGCGTGGAGTTCCGTGACCCGGCCGCGTTCGCCAAGGTCTTCGGCGCCTTCGCGGTCGCGGCGTGCGGCGGGCCCGACATCGTCCGCGCGAGGTCCGCAGCGGAGACCTACCCCGACCCGCGCCCGATGCGGGCCCGCCCCGCTGACGACGCAGGCTCCTGGCTGGACGCCCTCGACGCCTTCAACTGACAGCCGAAAACGGCGAAACGCCGCTCAGAAGGGAAGTCGGCCGACCCTGTTCGGTTCGGTTCCCTGCCACTGGGCCCACCGTCCCGGGACGGCGGTGCAGGCAGCCGAGAGGTGGGCCGGCGTCTTCCCTCGGACGTGCAGCCAGCTCTCGGCCGTCAGCCCGTCCTGCCGCAAGAGAAGTCCTGGCGCGGAGAACCAGCGGACCGGGGACTCGTCACTGCCCGTCCACATGGGGTAGTCCGGGAGAGCGATCCGCTGGAGAGCTGTGAGGGATGCAGCATCGGATCCTGAGGCCCGGACAATCCATAATATCGACTCATCTACCCATCAAATGCGAGGGGTTGTGGCTCAATACTCACTGCATAAGGCTTGAAACGATCGAAAGCATCACGCGATCGCGGGATCTCTTGGAGCTTGCATGGCTTTCACAGCGCTGCACCCCGAGGCGGGGCGCCTTGACGCCTCACAGCCCGACCTCGGTGGCGGCCTGGCCTGGTCCGACATCTACCGCGCCCGACCGCGCCCCGGCTTGACCTGTCCCGAGTGTGGGTGGGGCGTCCACGCCAAACACACCCCGCGCCCCCGACGCTTGCGCATCTTCGCCCACGACGCGGGCCGGCCGCCGGAATGCACGATGGCCGAGGAGTCGTGGGAACACCACATGCTGAAATTGGAGATGGCCGCAGCGATCCGCGCCGCCGGCTGGCACGCCGAACTCGAAGTGCCGGCGCAAGACAGGACGTGGCGCGCGGACGTGATGGCGACTTCCCCGGACGGCGCACGACGCATGGCGTGGGAAGCTCAGCTTTCCCCGATCACCGTAGACGACATCCGGGCGCGAACGGATCGCTACCGCGCCCACGGCATCGACGTCTGCTGGGTCTCGCCTCACGCGCGCACGCCCGTGTGGATGGGCGAGGTCCCGTCCATACGCGTTCGCCCGCCGCTCGGTCCGGACCCCTGGACCGTGGACGACGGGCTCGCCGGATTCAATGCGGCCGCCGGCCGGTGGGAGTTCCGAGAGGAGCCGCTCCCCCACTTCGTGGCGTGGGTGCTCCGGGGCTCCGTCATCACGCGCCGAACCCTGCCCGCCTACCGCAGGGTGTCACGGACCGTGGAGGACGAGTACCAGACCTACGTCCGAGACCTGTGGTGGACCTCCCGGAAGTCGGCGCAGGCGCAGGTGGAACACGAGCAGATGCGGCTCCAGCGCGAGGCAGAGGCACAGGCCCGCGAAGCGGAGCGGCAGAAGCGGGCAGCGGAAGCGGCGCGCAAGCGGGAGGAGCGCGCGGCTGACAACCGGCGCCGCCGGGCTGAGGTGGTCGAACGAGGGCGGCGGGCTCGCGAGGGCCAGGCAGAGTGTGCCAGGGTGCTGCGGCAGGAGGCTGCGCGGCTGCGCCGCGCGGCGGAGGAACAGCGGCGCGCCCGCGACGAGGCCGAGCAGGCTCGCCGGGCTGAGTTGGGACGGAACGCGGAGGGGATCGCGGCTGCCTGGTGGGTCCGCCTCTCACCCGCTCAGGTCGAGGAGTTGTTCGCCGCGGTCATCGAGGAGGCCGAGGAGGACGGCGTGCCGCTGAGTAACCCCCGTGCCCGTGCCGGGGTGCCGGCCTTCGCGTACGGCGTGCCCATGCACGGCGGCGGGCTGTACGGCATCGTTCGTCCGTGCCCGGCTCTCGCCGTTCTCTCGCCGCAGCTCGCGTTCCAACGGATCTTCGTCCGTAACGCCGAAGAGGCCCAGGCTCTGATCGGTGCCGGACTCCCGCCGTGGAGGATCAGGGACCTGGAGCTCCCGAACCCCCGGTAGCCGGGCCCGGCCCGGGACTCCGCGCGGCGAACGGCACCGGACGACGCGGGCACAGTCGGCTGCACGGATGCGGTGCAGTGCAGTGCAGTGCAGGTGGCACGGGGTTCTGCCATCCGTGCTGCCCGTGCTTCGCCTTGATCCTTGTGCGCCCTCTTCGCGCCTGGCACCCCCGGTACCAGGCGGGTTGATTCGATGTGGCAGCCCTCTGGTTGGCGGGCATCAAGGTCCCCGCCGCCGGGGCAGGTGTGCGTCGTCGTGTCGCACAGCGTGCTGCTCCACACAGAGAGCCTGGTGAAGAATGCAGAAACAGCCCCCGGACGCCTCCGCCGCCGAGTCAACAGTCGCGGTCCCGCACGGAGCCGGTGAGCCGGCCGTCCAGGCGGATCGCCCGGTGGCCCGCGGTGAAACCGAACCCGTACCGTTGCCCGAACCCGTACCGTTGTTCGCGGTTCCCGCCATCCGGGCGCCGATCGAGCCCAGGCCCAACCCTCACGCCGATGCGTCCATCGCCGCGGCCCACGCCCTGTGCGCCGCCCATGGCACCTTCCTCACTGCCGAGGAGGAGCAGCGCACCACGGTGGACGATCTGTTGCGCGCTTCGGCCTGGGTTTACCCCCGCGCGTCCCTGCCGCGTCTGGTCAACCTCGCGGCCCTCTTCGCATGGATGTTCCTGGCTGACGACCGCGATGACCATGCCGCCCGTGTCGAGGCCACCGCCCCCATTCCCGCACCCGAC
The DNA here is from genome assembly GCF_036226825.1 of Streptomyces sp. NBC_00667. Lineage (NCBI taxonomy): Bacteria > Bacillati > Actinomycetota > Actinomycetes > Kitasatosporales > Streptomycetaceae > Streptomyces > Streptomyces sp. NBC_00667. Next base: position 6,710,829 of record NZ_CP109022.1, on the reverse strand, counting down.
TTCCTCGAACGCATCACTGCCGACATGTCCCCCGCCTGGGGCGAACGCTTTATCCGCAATCTGAAGGACTGGACCGCCTCCAACCACGATGTAGCCCGCCACCGCCAAGCGGGCGCCGTTCCCACCGAAGCCGAGTACGTGCCGTTGCGGCGTCTCACCTCCGCCTTGGTGTGGTTCTACGACCTCATCGAGTACGCCAACGAGGAGGAACTCCCTCCGTCCTTCATCGGCACCCCGGTATACCGGTCGCTGATGGAGTCGATCACCGACGCCACCACTTTCACCAATGACCTTTACTCGGCCCACAAGGAACACGCTCGCGGCGAGCTGCACAACCTGCCCACGGTCCTGCGCCACCACTACGGCATGACCTGGCAAGAAGCCGCCGACGTCACCGCCGTGCGCGTCCACCAACACCTGCAAGCCTTCACGGACGCCTGCCGGGCACTGCCGGCACAAGCCGCCCTGGAACGTCGCTGGGCACGCGGCCTTGCCGAGTGCATGGCCGGGAACCTCGCCTACTTCCGTACCTCACACCGCTACGCCACCCAACCCAGCCCTCACCCCACGCCCGCGAAGTAGGGCGCGTATCGCTCGGCTACGGTACGAGCATGGTGAATTTCGTGCTGGTTGCAGGTGCACGGCTCGGGGCGTGGGCGTGGGACGAGGTGGCGCCGTATCTGCGTGCGGCTGGCCACGGCGTTTACCCGTTGACACTGTCCGGCCTTGCTGACAAGCAGGATGTCCCGGCGGGGCAAGCGACTCACGTCCAGGACATCGTTGCCGAGGTGGAACGCCAGGGCCTGCGTGACGTAGTCCTGGTGGGTCACAGCTACTCGGGCATTCCGGTCGGTCAGGCCGCGGAGCGGATCGGGGACCGGCTGGCCCGCGCGGTATTCGTGGACTCCAATGTTCCAACTGACGGCGAGTCGTTCGTCTCCGCCTGGCCGGACGGCGGAGCGGCGGTAAAGGCGTCGATCGCCGAAAACGGAGGGTTCTGGCCGCTCGCGCCAGCTTCTCACTACGATGGCGAGGGTCTCACTGATGAGCAGATCGCACGCCTCGTCCGCGGCTCGACGCCTCACCCAGGCGCCACGCTGACCGAGCCCGCCGTGCTGGCGAGGCCGCTCAGTGAACTTCCGGCGACTTACATCCTGTGCGTGCTCCCGGGGGCCGAGCCCGAGGATGCCGAGCCCGACAAAGACGTAGCCGAGCTATTGGACAGCGAGCACTGGCGGCTGATCAAGATGGACACCGGGCATTGGCCGATGTTCTCCCAGCCGCGCGAGCTGGCACAGATTCTCCTCGATGACGCCGTGGAGTGACAGATCTCCACGCTCCGGGTTCCTTCTGGACGCGCCCCATGTGCGCTGGTCACAGCCCGTCGATAGCCGCTATGGGGACGGTCTCCTCATAGCGGACCGCTGGTTTGTGGTGTCGCGTGGCGACGGCACGGTGCCTCTTGAGGCGGTTGACCCCGCACTCGACCGCGTGGCGCTCGCGGTAGTCGACCAGGTCGAACTTCGACGGCCGACCACCGCGAGAGCCACGCTGCTTGCGGTGACACGCTTGGTCGGTTTTGTCCGGGATGGTGCAGCGGATCCCCCGGCGACGGTGCCACTCACGACGTGCTGGCCTGCTGGTTCGGCGTCGACCGCCCCAGGAAGGAACTTCGCCACCGTCGCGACGCTGAATAGGGACGGCGGGCCGCAGACCTCGGTGGTCTGGATCGCGCGGGACGGAGACACGGTGCTGTTCTCCACTACGGCGGGGCGCCAAAAGGCGCGCAACCGAAATCGGGCCTAGGCTCGCTCGCTACCCGCCGAGGCGAGCCTTGGCCACCGGAGGCACGTCCGCGTTGTCCCCCGCGCCCAGTCCTGCGAGCAGCCGCAGGCCGTCCTCAGCGGGGCTGCCGGCCGCCGCGGAGAGCACTATCAGCTCCATTCCCGACTCGTCCGGCAGCGCGAAGTTCTCCTGGTGCAGTTCCAGCAGGCCCACCAGCGGGTGCCGGTAGGCCTTGCACCCGTGCGTACGGGCCCGCACGTCCGCACGCGCCCACAGGCGACGGAACCGTTCGCAGCCCATCGCCAGCTCACCGATGAGCGAGGCCAGGCGGGGATCGTCGGGGTACTTCCCGGCGGCCAGGCGCAGGTGCCCGACCACGTCGAGGGTGCATTTCTCCCACTCCGCGTAGAGGCCTCGCTCGGCCTCTTCGAGGAAGATGTGGCGGGCGGTGTTCAGGCCGGGCAGCGGCCGGCCGTAGAGGAGCTGGGCGAGGCGGTTCCCGGCGACCACGTCCAGGCGGTGGTCCACGATCAGCGCGGGTGCGTCGACGACCAGTTCGAGCACGCGCAGCAGTTCCGGCCGGACCCGCCCGCCCGGCGCCTTCGCGCGTCGGCGCCGCTGCCGGGCGAGCCGCGTCAGGTGCCCGCGCTCGGTCTCGTCGAGGCCGAGGACGCGGGCGAGCGCGTCGAGGACCTGCTCGGAGGGCTGGGTCGCGCGGCCCTGCTCCAGGCGCACGTAGTAGTCCACGCTGACTCCGGAGAGGTGCGCGACCTCCTCGCGGCGCAGCCCCGCCACCCGTCGTCGGCTGTCGGTGGGGATGCCGACGTCCGCCGGTTCGACCCGGGAACGCCGGGTCCGCAGGAAGCCCGCAAGATCGTCCATGCCCCCAGTATGGCCTCGGCGCCGCCCGGGAAGGTGGTACTGCCGTTACCAGGAAGTCCGGTCCGACGGATACGGCGCCCCTGAACACCGCACGCCGCGCTCCCCAGAATCGAAGCCATCCGACGCGAAGCCATCCAGCGCGAAGCCGTCCGGTGAAGGCACCCGATTCGAAGGAGTTCCCATGAAGACGCTGATCGTCTACGCCCACCCCGAGCCGCAGTCGCTCAACAATTCGCTGAAGGACCTCGCGGTCTCCACACTGGAGAACGCCGGGCACGAGGTGCGGGTGAGTGACCTGTACGCGATGAACTGGAAGGCGGTCGTGGACGCCTCGGACTACGGTCCCCACGCCTCGAATCCGCTTCGCGTCGCACGGGATTCGGGCCACGCCTTCGACGCCGGGACGCTCACCCCGGACGTCCGTGCCGAACAGGAGAAGCTGCTCTGGGCCGACACGATCATCTTCCAGTTCCCGCTGTGGTGGTACACGATGCCCGCGATCCTCAAGGGCTGGGTGGACCGGGTGTTCACGTTCCATTTCGCGTACGGCGTCGGCGAGCACAGCGACACCAAGTACGGCGAGCGCTTCGGCGAGGGAACCCTCGCCGGCCGTAGGGCCCTGCTGTCGGTGACGGCCGGCGGCCCGCAGTCCCACTACTCCGCCCGCGGGATCAACGGGCCCATTGACGACCTGCTGTTCCCGATCCACCACGGCATCCTCTACTACCCCGGCATCGAGGTCCTGCCCCCGTTCGTCCTGTACGGCACCGACCGGATCACCGACGAGCAGTACCCGGACATCGCCAAGGCCTGGAAGCAGCGTTTGCTCAGCCTGGAGTCGACCGAACCGATCGCGTTCCGCCCGCAGAACTTCGGTGACTACGAAATCCCCTCCCTCCACCTGAAGGAGGGCCTCGAGCCCGCCGGCCGCACGGGCTTCGGGCTGCACGTCCGGTCAACGAACCGGTCAACGAACCGGTCAACGAACCGGTGAGCGGCCGGGTCGGCGTCGAGCGTGCGCGCGCCTGGGCTCCCTCGTGTCCTGCTCTCCGGGGAGCCCCGGTCCGTGTCGCTGCGGCGGCGCCTACAGCGCTATCCATTCGGTGGAAGTGGTGACTTCTTCGAGGACGTGGGGCAAGGGTTCGACGCCGAGGCCGGGGCCGGTGGGTACGTCGAGGTGCCCGTCGGCGAGGACGAACGGCTCGGTGACGTCCGTCGCGAAGTAGCGGTGGGAGCCGGACGTGTCGCCCGGCAGGGTGAAGCCGGGCAGGGAGGCGAGCGCGACGTTGGCGGCGCGGCCGATACCCGTCTCGAGCATGCCGCCGCACCAGACGGGGACGCCGTGGGCGCGAGCGATGTCGTGGATGCGGCGCGCTTCGAGATAGCCGCCGACCCGGGCCGGCTTGATGTTGATGACCGAGCAGGCGCCCAGCGAGATGGCCGCGGCGGCGTCGGCGGCGGACTCGATGGACTCGTCCAGGCAGATTGGGTGGGACGAGGGTACGTCAGCCTCTTCGTCCCCGGGCACGAACGACTTGGGCGGGTTGCCACAGACGGGCAACGGCGGCTTCGGCGAGGGCGTCGGTCGAGTCGACCAGCGGGAGCACACGAGCGGCCGCCCCGCTGATCAGAGGAATCTCCGTACACGCGGCGATCGCGGCCTGCGCGCCCTGCTCCTTGAGGCTCTCGGCGGCCGTGGCGATCCAGCGCTCGGGCGCGGCGGGGTCCGCGCCGCCCTTGACCGCGCGGATCGCCGCGTCCACGTACCTCTCCTGCACGCCGTCGGTCACCTGCACCACGTCGAGCCCCAGCCGAACGCCGGCCCGCTCGTACAGCCCGGTCAGCCGCGTACCCCGCGTCGCCAGGACGCCCACCCGCTCCAGCCCCGGCGTTCGGCGCGCCGCCACCTCGAGCGCGGCCCCGATCATGTCGAGGACCTCGGTACCGGTCGCCTTCGACAGCTGCTCGACGTAGGCGTGCGCGGTGTTGCAGGGAACGGCTATGCAGCTCACTCCCGCACGCTGGAGCCAGCGGGCGCCTTCCACGAGGGCCGGGAGGGGGGACGGCCCCTGTCCTCCGAGCAGCGCCTCGGTCCGGTCGGGGACGGCGGTATCGGCCCACATGACGACGGGCAGATGCGCCTGGTCGGAGCCGGCCGGCGTGCGCTCCACGAACCGGCGGTAGAAGTCAGCGGTCGCCGAAGGCCCCATGCCGCCCAGGATGCCGAGCGAGGGGCGCGGCCGGGGCCGTCTCATCGCCGGGCTCCCTCGCATGGCAGGACGAGACCGTACGACCGGGCGCCCTCGGCGCCCGTCGGTCGATGTCCGAGGGCTTGCATGGGCCACGACCTTTCGGGGTTCGGTTCGGGGTTCGCCGCCGATCCTTGTCCGCAGGTCTCGCCAAGAGGTCGTGCCGGGCTCCAAAAAACACAGCCGGCATTGGGGCGGACGGCCAACGGGTTGCGTTGCCCCTGTTTTCGGGCGGGGAACTTTTCCTGCTTCGGAGAGGTAGAGTGGATAGTTGTCGCATGACAACCTTTTAGGCATCTGAGTACCGGCTTGCCGCAAGCGGGCTTCGGGGCGGCTCGGCGTCACTCCGAACGCCGGGCCCTTCGATGCGGCGCTGCACCCGAGGCGTCACTGCGGCCCCGTTCGATCGGTCCGTTTTGCATTGAAGGATGTCCTGTCATGACGAATCTGCCGGCTGTGGAGCGCGCGCTGCGCACCGCGGCACCCCATGACCTCTTGCACAGACTCCGTGCGGCGCTGGTGGAGCACTTCGGCGCGCGGGGAGTCGAGCTGCTGATGGCCGACTACGGCCTGACGGTCCTGCAGCCGGTGACGTCCCTCCCGCACACCGCGACGCCGCTGTCCGTCCGCACGACCCCGGAGGGGCGGGCCTTCGGCAGCCAGGAACCGTACGGGCAGTACGCCGTGCAGGACGGCGCCGTGGATCTGCACCTGCCCGTCACGGTGAGGGGCGACCGCCTCGGGATCTTGACCGTGCGCCTTCCCGAGGCCGCCTGCACCCCGGAAACCGTGGCACAGCTGCGGGACGTCGCGGAGCTGCTCGGCCACGAGATCGTCGTCGCCGAGCGCGATACGGACGTCTACCTGCAGGCCCGGCGCGCAAACCGCCTGACCTTGGCGGCGGAGATGCAGTGGCAACTGCTGCCCGCCCGCTCCTGCGCCCGCCCCGAGTTCGCGATCGGCGCGCAGCTGGAACCCGCCTACGACATCCACGGCGACAACTTCGACTGGTCCTCCACGGCGGAGACCCTCACGCTTACCGTCACCAATGGGATGGGCGAGGGTATCGATGCCGCACTGCTGACCAATCTGGCGGTCAACGCCCTGCGCAACGCGCGCCGTGCGGGGATCGACATCGCCGACCAGGCGGCGCTCGCGGATCAGGCGATCTACAGCCGCTACCAGGGGAGGGAGTACGTCTCCACCCTCCTGATCTCGCTCGATGTGGCCACCGGACGGGGGCACGTGGTCGATGCGGGCTCGCCCCAGTTGTGGCGCTACCGGGACCGAACGGTCGAGCGCGTCGAGTTCGAGTCGCAGTTCCCGCTCGGCATGTTCGAGGAGACGCCCTACGTCGCCCAGGATTTCCATGCGCTCCCCGGCGACCGACTGGTCTTCGTCAGCGACGGCGTGTACGCGACCGCCTCCGCGGCCGGCGAGGCATACAGCGAGCGGGCGCTCGCGCGGGCCATCCAGGCCACCGGTCTGCTGCCGGCCGCCGCGGTCCCCAGCGGCATCCTGCAGGAGCTGGCGGCGTACCGCGACGCGGACGCGGACGACGACGCGCTGGTGATGTGCATGGACTGGTTCGGCCGGTCCGCGCTCGCCTGACGACCACGACGACGGGTGGCGCCGGCATGACCGGTTAGCCCATCTGCCTGGTCCGTCCGGCTGGATCACCGTGGCGACGGAGCGAAGACGTCCGTCCGGGCGGGGATATTCTCGTCAGAGAGGGCAGACGCGGAACATCCCGCGCAGAGGAGCCGCGCTTGGCGGCACCTTTGGGGGCCATTGCACCTGCTCATGGAGAGTGACCGCCACGATGGACCGCGCGGGATCGTCCGACGATCCTCTGCACGAGGCATCCCGTGAGGTCGCCGACGCCGCCGAGGCGTTGGTGGACTGCTGGACCCGCGCAGGTCAGAACACTCCTCCCCGCCTTTCGGCCTTGCAGGTACGCGCCCTGCTGGCCGTACGGCGCTGCCCGGGGGTGAACCTCTCCCGGCTCGCGGACATGGTCGGTGTCTCGGTCCCGGCCGGGAGCAGGTTGTGTGACCGGCTCGAAGCCGCGGGTTTTCTCCGCCGGGAGCGTGCCGCCACCGACCGCAGGGAGATCGGCCTGTTCCTCACCCGCGACGGTGGGGACTCCTTGCACCTGCTGTCCGAACTGCGGGCAGCGGATCTGCGTGCTGTTCTGCAGCGCATGTCGAACGAGGAACGGGAAGCGCTTCTCGCCGGCCTGCGCGCCTACACCCGCGCCGCCCACCCTCCGGACGGCGACACGGCCGACCGCTGACCGGACACCCTGCCCCCGGGTGAGCAGGCCCAGCGCCGTCACGGCAGGGTACGCGTGCGGCCCCGCCAGTCCAGACACACCACGGCCGCGTCCTGCGACAGCTCGGCACCGTGGCGGTGCTGAACGAGGCCGTCGACGACGGCCCGCGCCGTCTCGTGCGGGGAGGCCGTACGGGTGGCGGCGATGGTCTCGCGCAGGGCGTGCTCACCGAAGGCGTGACTCCCCGCCCCTTGTGCGGACGAACCGTGTACCCCGCTGCTGACGACGACCAGCCTGTCACCGGGCAGTACCTGGAACGGCTGCTGGTGGTAATCGGTCTCCTCGAACATGCCCAGCGGGGCCTCGGGCTGGAACTCCACCCGTTCCACGATGTCGTCGCGCAACCGGAAGAGCTGGGGCGAGCCGGCATCGATGCCGTGCGCCCGGCCGGTTTCCAGATCGAAGTGCAGCAGCAGGGACGGCGCGTAACGCTTGCCGCCGTATTCCGCGTAGACCGCCTGGTCGGCCAGGCACGCCTGGTCTTCCAGCGAGATCTCGGCGCGTCGTGCGTTGCGCAGCGCGTTGATCGTGAGGTTGGTCAGCAGGGCCGCGTCGATCCCGTGACCCTGTCCGTCCGTGACCGTGATGTTTAGGGTGTCGTCGGTGGCGCTCCAGTCGAAGTTGTCACCACCGATCGCGTAGGCGGGCTCCAAGTGGCCGCCCAGCGTGTATTCGGCCACCTCGAAACCCCTCCCGGGCAGCAGCTGCCACTGCATTTCCGCTGCCAGGGTCAGCCGTCTGCGGCGTCGCCCCTGCAGGTAGAGGTCGGTGTTGCGGTCGGCCACGACCAGTTCGTGTCCGAGGGCTGTGGCGAAGTCGGCCATCTCCAACACCGCCGACGCCCCCTGCCCCGGCTCGGGCAGCCGTACCGACAGCACCCCGATACGGTCACCGCGTACGGTGACCGGGAGGTGGACCACGACCAGGCCCGGCTCGTCGACGACCTCGACGACGGGCGCGCCGGCGGCGAAGGCCCGGGCCGCCGGCAGTCCGTCGCGCACCAGGACCGCTTCTCCGGTATGAGGGAGTCGGGTGACGGGCTGCAACGCGGTGAGGCTGTAGTCGGCCAGCAGCAACGTGACGGCCCTCGCACCCATGTACCGGATGAGCAGTTCCTCCGCCGCAGCCGGCAGAGCGGTAGGGGGCGCCGCCCGCAACGCCCTCTCCGCGGCCCCCAGCCAAACTCCGGAATGGTCGCTCATGGCCTCTTCTCCCCTCACCCGCACGATCAGTGCACGGGCGGCACAGCAAGCGGCGGCGGTCTCTCTTCGAGTCTTCCACCCGTCGGCACCGACATGCGTGATCCGTCGGTGTCGGAGCCGGGTGTCGCGGTGTGCAGGGGAGGGGGCCGGCCGCGGAGCCGCGGGCTCACGCCTCGGGAGGGGCCTCGCTCCCCCGGCGCTGCCGTTGGCGGTAGTTGCGCATGGATACCTGGGAGCCGCAGCCGGTACTGCAGTAAAGCCCTGAGCCGTTGCGCGTGCGGTCGAAGAACCCGAAATGGCACGGAGGGTTGCGGCACGCCTTCACGCGTCCCCACTCGCCGGTCTGCGCGAAGGTCGTCACTGCGGCCAGTACGGTCCCGAGCACACGCGGCACCCCTGTCTGCGGCGACGCCAGCTCGACACCACTGGCTGTGACCACCGTCGCCAGCGGGTAGAGCGCACCTGCGCGCCGCAGGTGTTGCTCGGCGTGCCGGAGCGGCTCGCCCAGGCTCTCCTCATCGCCCGAGTGCGCGAGCAGCAGGGTCACCAGGGCGTCACGCAGCTCCCGTGCGGCTGCGGCATCGGCATCGGTCGCCATGGCATCGCCGCCGAATTCGTCGTGCTCCGCGAGCCACGCCGCGAAGGAGGGCCCGTCCGCGAACAGCTCCCGCTGGCCGCCACCGTTCGCGCGCGTGTTCACGAACGCGAGGACGGTCTCCACCACCGGCATGACGGCGCGCGGGCTGGGTTTCGCAGATCCGGCTGCAGCACTGCTCATCCGCCCATCGTACCTGAGCGAGAAGAGGCGCTAAGTCGCCTCACACACAACATGCAGCATCGACCCGCTTGACGCGTTATGAGCTAACAGTTTACGGTCGCAACATGAACGGATCACCGAACCAGCAGACCAGCCCCCGCACATGGCTCATCACCGGCGCGACGTCCGGCATCGGCCGCGAACTGACCCTCCAGGCACTGGAGAACGGCGACGTCGTCTCCGCCCTCGCCCGCGACACCGCTTCACTGGACGAACTGACCGAAGCGCACGGCGACAGCCTGCTCCTCATCCGGGCAGACGTACGTGACGAGCAAGCCGTGCAGGAAGCGGTGGAACGTACGCTCTCGCGGTTCGGCCGCATCGACGTGGTGGCCAACAACGCCGGCTACGGACTCTTCGGAGCCGTCGAGGAGGCCTCCGACACGCAAGTCCGCGCCGTGTTCGACACCAACGTCTTCGGCGTGCTCAACGTGCTGCGCGCGACGCTGCCGGTACTCCGCTCCCAGCGGTCCGGACACATCCTCCAGGGCTCGTCGGTCTACGGGCAGTCCGCCCACCCCGGCGTGGGACTGCTGGCCGCGACCAAGTACGCGGTCGAGGGACTGTCGGACGCCCTGGTGGCCGAGGTCGCACCGCTCGGCATCAAAGTCACGATCATCCAGCCCGGAATGACCGCCACCCCCTTCCTGTCCAACCTCGACGTCGCAGCCGGCCTCGACGACTACGACCTGACCGTCCGCGAGGTCCAGAAGGGCATCGGAGAGATGCCCGCCTCGGCGTTCTCCTGCGCGGCCCGGATCGCCGAAGGCATCCGCACTGCGGTCGACAGCCCCAACCCCCCGCTGCGCCTGGCCCTCGGCACCTCCAGCGCCACCGGCATGCGCACCGCCCTGGAGGCCCGCACCGCAGACTTGGACGACTGGAATCGCGTGACCGACGCCGTCGACAGGTGAGCACGATTCCCACACGGGCCTCGGCATTTACGGCCGAGGCCCCCTCGGCGACGGGATCCGCCCGCGCGGTGCAGGGGCGCGCCGCTCGGCTTGGACAAGCGCCTGGCTGACAGAGGAATTTCTCCGCGGACCCTTGCCCACGCCCAGGCCGAACACCCCGAGAACCGGTCACACCAGCCCTTTGACCGGCAAGGTCATGTTGACGGAGGCTCACTGGCTACCCCGACGCCCCGGCCCGAACAGGGCGGTCACGAACAATCGCACGAGAGGTGCCGCAAGCACTTAGGAACCGGCTGCCCGAGCTGCAAGTCGTTCAGCACTTCCCCACCGGGGCTATGGCCGAAGGCGGAGTTGTGCGAGATGGCGTCGAGCGTCGTTGTCCCACGCTGGGCACATCGCGATGAAGCCCGACAAGACGTCGATCCTGCGCGATCCCTCTGCCCGCTGCCAGATCTCGTACGGTCCCGCCATCCACCGTCCCTCTCCGCCGAGCGTGTCTCCGCGTCGCGAACCCTACGACGCGCCCCCATCAGCGGGGTCCAACGGGTTTCCCGGCTCGGCGGACGAGCCTCGTCTTCACTCTCGGGCGTGGAAGGCGTTGCGGTAGACGGCCGGGGTCATGCCGATCTGGCGGCTCAGGTGCTGGCGGAGCGACTCGCCGGAGCCGAGGCCACTGCGGCCGGCCACCTGGTCGACGGTGAGATCGGTGGTCTCCAGCAGTTCGCGGGCCCGCAGGAGCCTCTGCTGGAGCAGCCATTGGAACGGGGTCACACCCGTCTCGGCGGTGAAGCGGCGGGTCAGGGTCCGCATACTGACCTTGGCTTGAGCGGCCAGGTCGCGCAGGGGGATCGGCTGGTCCAGGTGCTGTAGTGCCCAGATGCGGGCCGCGTCCAAGGAGGAGTCGGTCTGGGCCGGGAGCGGGGTCTGTACGAACTGTGCCTGCCCGCCGTGACGCACGGGGGTGACGACGGCGGCGCGGGCCGCCGCGTTGGCCACGGCCGCGCCGTAGTCGGACCGGATCAGGTGCAGGCACAGGTCGATTCCGGCGGCCGAGCCCGCACCGGTGATGACCGCTCCGTCCTCGGCGAACAGCCGGTCGGCGTCCAGGCGCACGGACGGGAAGGTGCGCTGCATTTCCTCGGCCAGGACCCAGTGGGTGGTGGCGACACGGCCGTGGAGGAGTCCGGCTTGGGCGAGGACGAAGGCGCCGCTGCAGATCGAGGCAACGCGCTTGCCCGCGGCGGCCGCCTCCCGCAAGGCGTCCAGTGCGGCCGGCTCGGCGTCGTGCCGGCTGGCGGTCGAGGGGACGATCACCGTGTCCGCTGCCGCGACCGCCCCGAGGCCGTGCCGTACCACCACCTCGATGCCGCCGGAGGCGGCGATCACGCCGGGCGTGGCGGTGCACACCGTCACCTCGTAGCCGGGGCGTCCGTCGACTTCGACGGAGCCGAGCAGCGTGGACGGCATGGACAGGTCGAAGGGTTTGACCGCCGGAACGGCCAGGACGGCGACACGATGCATGGCTGGATCCTTGGGGGTCGTGGCTTTCGGGCCAGTAACCTACCCCGCGTCCGCGCGGCAGAGTGGGGCGTGCGGACGGGCCCTCCGTTAACCGCGTTTCCCCTTCGGGGAAGCGTTCCACTTTTGAAGGTGAACGGAGACGAGACCATGGGTGGATCAGTCGTGGGTGGATCAGTCGTCATCGGGGCTGGCGCGACCGGGGTCGCGACCGCCAGGCAGCTGGCAGAAAGCGGTGAGCGGGTCCGCCTCATCACCCGCAGCGGCAGCGGTCCTGACCACCCCGCCATCGAACGGGTCGCCCTGGACGCGGGGCGCACTGATGAGCTGGCCGAGGCTCTGGCCGGAGCGGCCACGGTCTTCAACGCCGCCATGACCGCGTATCAGAGCTGGCCGGAGACCATGCCACCGTTGTTCGCCTCGATTCTCGACGCGACCGAGCGGGCCGGGGCCGACTACGTGATGCTCGGCAATCACTACGGCTACCAGCAGACCAACGGGCCGGTCACCGAGCGCACCCCGATGGCCCCGCACACCCGAAAGGGCCGGGTGAGGGCCGAACTGTGGCAGCGGGCCAAGACGGCGAACGACGAAGGGCGGCTGAGGGTCGCCGAAGTGCGAGCCGGCCAGTACCTGGGCTCAGGCGCAGTCTCCGCGTTCACCCTGCTGGTCGCTCCCCGGGTCCGCGAGGGTGAACTGGCTCTCGTCCACGGCAACCCCGATGCGGCGCATTCGTTTTCCTACACCGAGGACGTCGCAGCGGCGCTGGTGGCGGTCAGCCGGGATGAGCGGGCATGGGGACGCGCCTGGCACGCCCCGGTCATCACCACGACCGTGCGTCATGCCGCAACTGACCTCGCCGCACTCCACGGAGCGCCCGAACCGCGGTTGGAGCCACTCACCGAACGGGACTTGGCACTGCTGTCCTTCGCCGATCCACTGTGGCGTGAGTTCGCCGAGATGAGCTACATGTCCGAGCGTCCGTTCATCGTGGACGACAGCGATATCCGCGACACCTTCGGCCTCAAACCTTCAACGCTCCGTCAGGCGCTGGCGGCCTGACGGGGCGGTGGGCGGCCCGGGGCTCCCGGGCCGCCCCCACACCACCCGGACATGGGCGGAGGGTGCCGCGGAGGGGCGGCGGAGGCCGGTCAGAGGCGGAAGAGCACTCCGCTCCAGGTCCAGCCCGCGTCGAGGACGGTCTGACGGAGCGGGTCCTTGATCTGGCTGGTCGCGAAGCGGACGGTCCGGACTCTGTGTTCCCGTCCGTCGGGGCTCTTCTGTTTCTCGTAGACCCAGTACACCGCGTGGGCAGGGCCGCTGGAGCGCTGACCGCGGGTGTGCTCGGCGAACGAGCCCTCCCTTTGCTCGTCGAGGGCCCTCACCTCCCTCTTCACCGGGTCCAGGCGCATCCGGGTCCACAGTCGTACGCGCAGCCCGGGCACCCGGCACTCCGCGACCAGATCACCCTCCTTCACAGTGCCGTGGCGCACGACGAAGGGAACGTCAGGTCCGTTGAGCGCGAGGAGCGCCGCGCGCAGCTCTTGGGCGGGCCTCGGTGTGACGTTTTCGTCGGGGTACCGAGTGCCGAGGTACTTGTCCGTAAATCGGCCCACGGCTATGCCACGTCCCCGGTGTGCTCGATGGGTGCGTGCAGTGTCATGCGTGTCGAAGGGCGTGGCGGTCAGCGGTCAGCGCCGCCAGCTCCGCGTTGGCACGCTCGGTGACGTGGGCGAGGACCCGGGCGGCGGCGGCCAGGTCCTCGGCGGGTATCGCGCCCCAGATGCGGGCGGAGATGGGGGCGGTCTCCGCCCCGACGGCGGCCATGAGCTCGCTGCCCGCGTCCGTGGGGCAAAGGTGCGCGCCCTTCGCGACGAGCAGCTGCTTGGCCAGCAGTTCGTCGAGGGTGGCGCGGATGTCGGCCGGGTCGGTCTTGAGGGAGCCCTGGACCTGGGTGACGAGATCGTCCGGTGTCTGCGGGGCGTCGGCGATGAGGGCGGCGCGGAGGGCGACCTGCTGCTGGAACGTGATGCCGTGCCGGGCCAGCACGTGCTCCAGGACGCCGCGGGCGGCGTAGTGGGCCAGGGCGAGGTCCCGTGCGCCGGCGACGGGTGCGGTGGTGGTGGATGCACTGGTGGTCATGGTGTTGTCCCCTGAGGTCTCTCGTCGATCGGCACGGATGGGGTGAGAGGTGCGTCGAGCAGGGTCGTCAGCTCGTCGGTGAACGCGCGCGTCCGCGGGGCGTCGGGGCCGCCGAGAGGCTCCAGCAACTGCTGAAGCAGTTCCTGGACCGCCGCGATGGCCTGCCGCGTGACGGCCTGACCCTGCCCGGTGAGGGCGAGTTGCACGGCGCGCGGGTCGCGGGGGTCTCGTGTGCGCTCGATGAGACCGGCCGACTCCAGGGCGCGCGCCAGCTTCGAGACGTACAGCGCCTCCAGGCCGGTGTGGTCGGCGAGTCGGCGCTGGCTGGGCCGCTCGCCGGTGCGCTGCATGCCGTGCAGCGACGCGACCAGTACGTACTGCGCGTGGGTGAGGCCCAGCGGAGCCAGCGCGCGATCGACCGCGACGCGCCATTTGCCGGCGAGCCGCCATACCAGGAAGCCGGGCGTGGGGCCCGGTGAAGCCTTGCTCATGGCAAATAGAGTACATGACTACTATGTCCATGGCTATTATTTAGGAGGCGGGTCGGCGCCGGCGGTCTGTTCGGGATGCACGGCAGCGGTCTGGGACGGGACGCCCAGACCGCTGCACCACGACCGTCAGGTCCGGTGCCCCTCGTCTGAGGTTCGATGGGCTACCCGAGCCAGGGACGGTTCCAGTACTCCGCCGTGTTCTGGTTCCTGGCGGCTTCCGTCACCGTCGCCCCGGACTCCGCCGCTTCGTCGGTTGCAGTGCTTTCGCCGACGTACCCGCTCTCGGCGAGGGTGGTGAGGATGTTCTGCCAGGTCCCGTCGATACTCCACAGGCGCAGGCGCTCCGCGCAGCGGTGCCAGGGTCCGTAGCGCGGCGGCAGGTCGTGCCAGCGGCGACCGCCGTCCTGCTGCCACAGGATGCCGTTGACAATGCTCCGGTAGTCCGGGCCGCCCGGTCCGCACCGCGGGAGCAAGCCGCAGACAGCCGCCCACTGCCGATCATCGAGGTCATGGAATGCGTTCACACCGGGTGAACGATCCGCCCGCGACCCAGGGCACGAGTCGCTTCGACCGTCGCCGATTCTCCGTAGGGGCCGGACTCGGGCCTCCGGTCGCGGCCGCGGGCAGTCGGTTTCGTATTCTCGTGACGCCGGAGAGGAATCCGGCGGCCGCAAGGGGAAGCTGATGGCATTCGGAAAGAACAGGCAGGACGCGCCCTTCGAGGCGGTGCACTGGGACGAGATCACCCAGTTCACGGTGGGCAGGATGATGCGGCGCACGGTCCGCAAGTCGAAGCGGGGCGAGGGCCCGCACGCGGTCCGGTTCATGAGGGCGCGCGGGGGCGACGAGTACATGGTCCCCGGCGTCTACATAGTCCCCGCGGAACCGTCCGGACCGCTCGCGAAGGGTGGCTTCCGGCTCTTCGAGGACGAGGGCGGACGGCAGTTGCTCTGTACGGTGCTCCCGGACCGCTCCGACCGCTTCCGGGTGACGGACGCCACCGGCCGGGAGCTCGGCTCGGTCCATCGCACTCCGACCGCGAAGCGACTCACCCAGCAGAGCCTGTGGATGGAACAGCCCGGTCATCCCGCCATCGTGGCGCCCCGCAACTGGGCGAGGGGCGGCCCGGGGGCGGCCCTCGGGCGCGGGGTGGGCCGTGTCCTCGGCGGGGTCGTCGACTCCTTGCTGTCCTTCGGGTCCGACGAAGCGGGCTCCGGTGCCGACCTCAAGCCGGTGGTCTGGGTGGCGGGCGCGGAAGGCACCGAGGGGGAAGGGGCGGCCGGGGAGTACGGGCAAGCCGTGCTGACCTTCCCGCGCAGCACCGAGGGCAAGCGCTGGTACTTCGTCGAGCGGGACGGCTGGCTGGACAAACGCCTCGCCTTCGCGCTGGCGGTGCTGCGCGAGAGCGAAACCCTCGGCGCCGACCACCGCTGAACGGCGCGCCCGGCCCGGGCGGGACCGACGCGGCGCCGTTCTGCCGGCGGGCTCTCGCCGGCCTGGTGTTCTGGTCGTGGAGAGAGCGTCGGGTCCGGAAGCACAAGAGGGACAGGTCCTACCAATTCGTTTTGCGTGTGGGGTATCCCTGGAGGACGGCCCTGCTCAGGGGTCGTTTCCCCCGCCCAAGGAGGCCTGCCGTGAACGGCTGGTACGTGGACGACCGTTGCTTCAACTGCGATGTCGCGCGGCAGCTCGCGCCCGGGCTGATCGGCGAGGTTGACGGAAGGTCCGAGATCCTGCGGCCGCCGCGCGATGAAGCGGAGACGCGGCGCTTACACGCAGCCGCCTTCGCCTGCCCCACCCGCTCCATCCGCCCCACCTCCGGACAACCGGACCGGCGGCTCGATCCCTTTCCCATGGCCCTGGACAGCGCCGTACTGTTGTGCGGGCACAACTCACAGCGCACTGCCGGAGCCAATTCCTACTTGCTCCTGCGGCCCTCCCTCACGGTCATGATGATCGACACTCCCCGCTGGAGCAGTGAACTCGCCGCGCGGTACTCAGCCTTGGGCCCGGTCACCGATGTGCTGCTCACCCACCGGGACCACGCTGCACACGGCCGCCGCTACGCGGACCACTTCGGTGCCCGGCTGTGGATCCACGAGGGCGACCTCGATGCGGCGCCGGACGCGGACCAGGTGATCCGGGGCCTTGAGCCTGTTGAAATCGGTGAGGGGGTCACCGCGCACCCGCTGCCCGGCCACACTCCGGGCAGCGTGCTCTACCTCGCCGACGACCGGTACTGCTTCAGCGGGGACAGCTTCTACTGGTCACGCACCACCGGCGATCTGGAAGTCGCGGAAAGCGTGATCTGGTACTCCGTCGAGGAGTTGGCTGCCTCACTGGCCAGAACGGCCGGACGCCTCCGGTTCGAATGGGTCCTGCCAGGCCACGGTGACCGCCGCCGGCTGCCCGCCGACGAGATGTCCCGGCGGCTGACCACGCTGTCCGTGCGCACGCGGCAGCTGCAGCCCCGGCCGGTCGACCTCAGCGCCGTTCGCTGGTGAAGGAGCGGAGCCGATCACGGCGGGGCGGTTGGCGGAAGAACACTGCCGCCGCCAGAGCGATCCGGCTGCCGGGGCGCACCAGTTCGACGTTGTCGGGCCAGACCGACGGATCCGGAAGCTCCAGGCAGCGGGCAAGGCGCGCAGCGAAGCGGGGGACGACGGGCGCCGCGACGGCGGTCAGCAGGCGGGCCGCGGCCAGCTCCAGCGCGACGGCCGTACGGGTCTCGTCCGCCCAGGCCGGGTCGTCGGCGTGCAGCCGCTGCGCGGCGGAGAAGCGCACGGTGTCCTCGACCAGCCCGGTGAGTTCGGCCGCGGCGTCCCGCAGGGAGAAGCCCTCGGGGCCGAGCGCTCCGGTGGCGGCGGTGAGGCGGGTGCCGAGCCGGGCGAGGAAGGCGGAGTGTTCGGGGGTCCAGTTCCCGGCGTCGGGTGCGCGGCCGCCGTGGTGCATGGCGACGCGGGCGCCGAGGTCGTTCAGCCAGGACTGCCAGGTCCCGATGAGGGTGTCGGCCAGCGTGGTGTCGTACGCGGATCGCCGGAAGTCGGTGCGGACGCCCTCGGGGCGGGTGGAGGCGAGGAAGTAACGGACCGAGTCGACGGTGTCGGGACTCAGGATGTCCTTGCCCCAGACGGCGTGGCGGCGGCTGGTGGAGAACTTGCTGCCCTCCAACAAGTAGAACTCGTTGACGTGGTAGTCGATATCGGGTTCCCAGTCCGGGTGGGCCAGCTCGTAGAGGATGGGGTAGAGCAGTGAGTGGTAGAAGCTGTTGTCGTAGCCGAAGAAGTGGACGATCTTCCATTCCCGCCGGGGTTCCGCGGCCCGCCAGTCACGGCCGAGGCGGGTGCCGAGCGACTCGATGCCGTGCAGGAAGCCGTAGCTCATCTCCGGCCACACCCAGATGACCTGGCCGGGTACCTCTCCGCCGGCCGGGGTGACGCCCCAGGCGGAGGGGTGGGTGAGGGGCAGGTCGAATCGTGGGCGGTCGAAGACGCGCCGGGCGAGGTCGGCGAGACGGGCCGGGACCCGGCCGAGCCGGTGGTGCTCGCGGACGGTGTCGCGGAAGGCGTGCACGGGCAGGGAGTAGCGGCTGATCCGCTCCCGGCGGGGCGCGGCGGAGGACCGCGCGGACATGGCGGCGGTGAGGTCGTGCACCAGGTTCGGCTCGCCGCACTCCTCGCAGATGTTGCCGCCGGTGGCCGCGGGGCAGTGCGGGCAGCCGCCGCTCACGTCGGCCTCGTACAGGTAATGGCCGTTCTCCGCGTCGACGAGGGCGTCGGATTCGGTCACGCGGACGGCGCCGGAGGCGGTGACGTGGGCGAAGAAGTCCCGCAGCCCGTCCGCGTACTCGGGATCGGTGCTGGTCACCGTGTACTGGTCGACGGTGATGTCCATCAGGCGCAGGGTCTGGGCGATCTCTGCGCTGAAGTGTGCGGCGGTCTCGGCGGGAGTGCGTCCGTCCCTCAGGCCGGCGGCGGGAACGTAGCTCTGGTAGTCGTCGCTGCCGGTGAGGTGGTAGGCCTCGGCGCCGGTCATCCGCTGGAAGCGGACGTACGCGTCGGCGCCCAGGTAGGGGCCGCAGAGGTGGCCCAGGTGCAGGTCACCGTTGGGGGTGGGTGGGGTGGAGAAGACGAAGACCGGGCGGTCGCCGAAGGAGGCGCGCCGGATGTCGGCGGCCGATGCGAGGGCCCGGCCGGGGTCGCGCCAGTACTGGGTGACGAAGACCAGGTCGTTGTCCCCCGTGTTCTCCAGGACGTGCGACTCGAAGGGTTCGAAGAGGACGACGGTGCCGGGCTCCACGGGGTGACGCGCCCCGTCGACGTCGAACTCGCCGCGGCCCGCGACGATCACGAAGCACTCGGTCTCGTCGTGGTGGTGGCCGGTGGAGCGGACGCCGGGGGCCACCCGGCCCCAGCCCGCACCGACTCCGAGGCCGTCCATCGCGCTCATGTCGATGCCGAACGCCTCGCTGAGCGCATGCGGGTCGTACCTGTTGATGATCATTTGATGTCCCTCGTCTCGTCTGCTGCGGAGTCCCGCAGGTGCAGGAGGCCGGCGGCATCCGCCGCGAGTGCGGGGGCGAGCCGGTAGCCGGAGCCGCCGGCCGCACCGGCGAAGACCAGGCGGCCCGCGGCGTCGAGTGCCGTGACGACGGGGCCGGAGCCGCGGGGGTGGTAGGCGTCGCAGAAGACCCGTCCCGAGGCGCAGCGTGCGGCGAACTCCGGCGCGTACCCGGCCAGGAGCTCCCGTGCCTCGTGCAGGTTCTGCGGCGACACGCCGCCGCTCAGGCCGTCCGGGGTGACGTCCCACTCCCGGCAGGTGTAGCTGAACAGCCAGTGACCGCGCTCGTGCAGGGGCAGGAGGAAGGCGTCCTCGTCGTGGAAGACGACCGCGCCGTCCCCCGTGGAGGTCGGGATGTCCACGTGCAGGGCCACGATCTTCTTCACGCGCAGCCCGAGCGGTGCGAGTGCCTTCGCCCACGCCGGGTCGTCGAGCCAGGGCCCGGGGCCAGGACCACCCGGCCGGCGGTGACCTCGTCGCCCGTGCCGAGGCGGAGCGGTGACGTCGTCAGGGCCGGGTCGCGCGGCGGTCACCCGTACGCCCTCCCGGAAGGCGGCGTACGGGCGCATGGCGCGGGCCAACCCGGCGGTGAGGGCGGCCACGTCGGCGTACTGGCAGCCGTCGGCCGTCCACGCCGCCTTGCCGTCGGGCACGGTGACCCGGCGTGCGGCGACCGGGCTCGGGGCGGGGCGCAGCCGGGCGGCGGGAAGGTAGGCGGTGTGGAGTGCGGCCTGCGCGTCCGCGTCGGCGATCACCGTCATCCCGAGTGGGTGGACGGGTACGTCGGGCTGGGCCGCGCGCAGCTTCTCGTACCAGTCCTGGCTGTACGCGGTCATCCGTCGGACGTGCTCGGTGGCGCCGCGGGGGAAGTGCAGTCCGGCTGAGCGGCGGGTGGCGCCGGAGCCGACGGTGTCGCGGTCGAGGACCATGACGCTGGTGCCGGGGCTGCGGTGCAGGACCTCCCGGGCGGTCATGCAGCCGACGACCCCGGCGCCGACGACTGCCACGTCGACGTAGGTGCTCGTCCCGTGGGCCGGCCCGGCGGCTCCAGGCGCGGCGAGGCCGGAGGGTGCGGAGCCCGCGCGGGCGTTCACCGGTCGTTCCACGTCTGTTTGGAGTCCGGTTTCGAGGACCAGTCGATGAAGGAGGCCAGCTGATCGTCGCCGCGTACCCCGCGCAGCCGGTCCGCTATCCGGCGGCTGCGCCATGCGTTCAGGCTCAGGTTCACGTCGGCGAGCCCGCGCTGGGCGCGGACCGCGTTCTGCAGGAAGACGGCGTGCTGCGGCGGGCCGTCCCAGCGGACCGCGAAGTCCTCGTCCACGCGGAATTCGTCGCCCTCGCGCTCCAGGCGCCCCGCGATGGGGGCCAGGAACGGGGTGGGCGCGGGCCGGAAGCCGGTGGCCCAGACGATGAGGTCGGCTTCGTGCTGTTCGGCGGCGTCCGGTTCGTCGTTGTGCCGGGCGGCGACCTCCCAGTTGCCCCGGACGCCCCGGGTGACGGTGGTGACCTCACGGTTCGGGTAGAGCCCGACCAGGTCGGGCAGCCCCTCGACGAACCGGTGGACGTACAGCTGCTGGTAGATGGCGCGCAGCGTGTCCTCGGAGATCCCGTCGCTGCTGAGCAGGGTGTCCTGGTTGACCGCGCGCCGGGCGTCGGCGGGCAGACGGTAGAAGTGGTCCGAGAAGGACGGCGTGTAGAAGTCAT
The DNA here is from genome assembly GCF_036226825.1 of Streptomyces sp. NBC_00667. Lineage (NCBI taxonomy): Bacteria > Bacillati > Actinomycetota > Actinomycetes > Kitasatosporales > Streptomycetaceae > Streptomyces > Streptomyces sp. NBC_00667. The sequence continues at coordinate 6,690,230 of NZ_CP109022.1, read as the reverse complement.
TGGTGAACGGCGAATCGTCGATCGGAAGGTAGGTCCGGCGCCGGGAGAGCCATGAGATCCGCCGTGGCCGGTCCGCCGCGGGTCGGGTAATGAGGTCGAGGAACGCCTCTGCGCCCGACTGGCCGCCGCCGACGACCATGACCCGCTTGCCGGCCAGGTGCACGGCCTTCGTGATGAACTCGCTGACGTGGAACTGGGTGGGACCGAGCAGTTCGCGGGCCTGCGGCGGGACGTACGGGCTGCTGCCGACACCGACCACGATGTGGTCGGCGGTGATCGTGCGCCGGCTCGTGCGGACCCGGAAGACCCGGTCGAAAGTGACCTCGTGGACCTCCTCGCCGAAGACCACGTACGGATTGCGTTCGGCGGCCCAGGCCAGGTAGTTGCGGAACTCCTGGCGTGGGACGGCGGAGAACTGGGCGTTCAGGAAGTGGTAGACGCGGCCTTGCTCATGGAGGTACGAGAGGAAGGAGAATCGATTCGTCGGATCGGCGAGGCTCACGAGGTCCTTGAAGAGGGAGACCTGGAGGGTACTTCCGGGCATCTGCTGGCCGTCGTGCCAGGCGAACTCCTCTTTCCGGTCGAGGAAGAGGTTGGGCACGTCGGCGTGGTCGTGGAGCAGTGACGCGAGGCTGAGGTTCGCCGGTCCCACGCCGACACCGACGCACCGGTAGTGCACGGGTGGGTGGCCGCGGCTCTCGTTCCCCATATCGGTGTCCTTCCTTGGCAGGTGAGTGGGTCAGAAGATCGCGCGTGCTGCGCGGCCCTCACACGGACAGCTCCCGCAAGCGCGCTGCCACGCCGTGCTCCCGCAGGAAGCTCAGCCGGCGGGCCGCTTCCGGGCCCTGCGCCGCGCGCTGCAGGCCGGCCGGCAGCGCGCCGTCCAGCACCCGGGTCACGCCGAGGGCGAGCGGCAACGGGACGCAGAGCGCCATCGCGCTCTCCCGGGCGGTGCCCGTGAGAGCGAGCAGGCATTCGCCCCGCCGGCCGGGCCCGCCCCGCTCGGTACCGAGGGTCACGGAGACGGCGAGGACGACCCGGTCGCGGTCCTCCCCCGTGGCCGGGTAGCGCTGGGCAAGGTCCTGGGCGAGGGCGCGGCTCCGGTCGGGGTCCCCGGTCTCCACCGTGCGGAAGACCGGCTGCCAGGCCGCCTTCCGGCCGCTGCTGCGCAGCGTGCCGCGGATGAAGGGGCGCAGCCGCCGGCCGTCCGGGATCCGGTACTGCGCGCTGAAGGGCACGCTGTTGTCGCGGTTCGGGTACGCGAACGCGTTCGGTGCGGCCGGCAGCCCGCCGCAGTACGAGGTCAGGTCGACGGGCCCGGCACTGTCCCCGACGGCCTTTCGGGCGACGTACACCAGTTCGTGCGCGAGGAGGTGGTCGATGCCGGGGTCGAGTCCCGCTTCGGTCTGGCCGACGAGCCCGCAGCGGCCCGCTTCGGCTCGGCCGGTCAGCCCGAGCCGGTCGAGCAGCGCCACGGCCTTGGACCGCGTACGGCCCCGTACGAAGACCCGTCCGGCCTGCTCGCACAGCAGGCCGAGTCCGCTGCGGCCGACGGACAGGCCGGTACCGATCCAGTGCACGGTGCGCCCGGGGCCGGCCGGGAGAGGGCGGGCGGCATCGCGCAGTGCAGCCGGCAGTGCATCGGGCATCGAAGGCCTCCTCGACGTGCTCGGCGGGGGCGGATCCGCTTGCTGCGCCCTCAGGACCGCCCCGTCCGGGGCGAGGGGCGCGGGCCGCTCGGGGTACCGCGCGGGGCAGGTCAGCGAGCGGCCGGGAAGGGGGTGCCGCCGTCCGGCGCTCCGGCGCCCTGCGCACGCCACCAGGCGCGGCCCTCTTCGGGCAGGGTGTACAGCGGGTCGTAGTACTCGTGGAGCCGGTCGAGGTCGTCCTCGTTCCCGCTGTCCACGGCGGTGCGGTAGCTCTTCGACCAGTACGAGATTCCGCGTACCCCGTCGTAGTGCGTCGGCTGGTGCACCCATCGTTTGCCGACGAACGGTACGTCGCACACGATCCGCGGGGTGGCGAAGCCGGGCAGATAGCCCATGATCGCGTGCTGGAGGCGCTGGGCCTCGGCGACCGAGGTCCGCCAGTGTTCACTGAACGGGATCATGTCGCACATGTAGAAGTAGTAGGGCATGATCCCGGCCCGGTCGAGCAGCGCGAAGCACAGGTCCAGCAGGGCCCTCGGAGTGTCGTTGACGGTGCGCAGGAGCACGGCCTGGTTGCGGATGTCGCGCAGTCCCGCGTCGAGCAGCAGCCGCGCGGCCTCCGCGACGCCGCTGGTAATCTGCTGGGCGGCGTTGGCGTGGGTGTGCAGCGCGATCTGCACCCCGCGGGCCCGCGCGGTCGCGGTGAGCCGCGAGATGCCGGCGAGCACGGGTTCGGCCGTCCAGTGCTGTGGCAGTCCGATGAGAGCCTTGCTGGCGAGCCGCACGTCCCGGACCGACTCGATGTCGAGCAGGGACTCGACGAAGGATTCCACGCGCGGCCAGGGGACGTTCGCGACGTCGCCGCCGGAGACGACCACGTCACGGACGGCCGGGGTCTTGCGCAGGTAGTCGATCATCGCTTGGAGCCGGGCGCCGGGTTTGAGGGCGAAACTCGCCTTGGTGATCTGGGCGGTGGAGTTGCCGACGAGGTCCATGCGGGTGCAGTGGCCACAGTACTGCGGGCAGGTGGCGACCAGTTCGGCGAGGACCTTGGTGGGGTAGCGGTGCGTCAGCCCCTCCGTGGCCCACATGTCGCGCTCGTGCAGGGAGTCCCGCTCGGCCTTGGGGTGGGAGGGGTAGTCGGTCCGGCGGTCGGAGAACACCGGGAGCATGTAGCGGCGTACCGGATCGGCGTAGTAGGCGTCGGTGAGGCTGTCGGGGCCGGTAGCCGCGACGTGCGGGGCAATGGTGTTGATCATGTACGGGGTGACGAGCATGGACATCGTGGCCCGCTCGCACTGGTCGCGGTCCAGGTCGGCCAGGAAGCGGTCGCCGAGCGCCGGTCCGGTCACCTCGCGGAGCTGGCGGAGGTTCTTGACGCAGTGGGCCCGTTGCCACTGGGCGGAGCCCCACTCCTCCTGCGTGACATCACGCCAGCCGGGTAATCGACGGTGGTCCGGCTCCAGGGCCGGGCTGTAGGCATAGGCGTACGGCTGCGGCAGTCCGTCGAGCATGGCGGGGTCCTCTCCATCGGTCCCGCGCGGTGCGGGAGGCAGGACGCGCTGTGCTGTGGGGGCACGGTGGCGGCGATCAGCCGCCACCGCCGTGGGGTGCGGGGCGCGGTCAGGCCTTGCCGCCGCCGGGGCCGATGAGGGCGAAGTCCGGAGCGCAGACGGTGGATCCGGTCGAAGCCTGCGCCAGGGTGTGCGCGCCGCCCAGGGCCCGCCGGTAGGGCTCGCTCAGCTCCGTCAGCACGTCGTCCAGCGGCTGTCGCACCCTCGGTAGCCGAGCGAGCGCCGCCTCCACCTGGGTGCGCCACCGCTCGCGGATCGCTGCGTCGGCGCCCTGGGCGGTGGTCACGGTCCCCCGGCAGCCGGGGGACGCGCACCGGCACTCCATGCTCCAGCCGGTGTCCTCCGTGAAGGTGGCGTAGTCGCAGGTCACCTCCTCCCCCGGCGCGATGTCCCGTACTGCCACGCCGAAGTCCAGTCCGAGATCGAGGACGTTGGCCTCGCAGGAGTGGTTCATCAGGTACGCGTCGAGGCAGGGCAGCAGCAGACTCCCGTCGGCGAGCAGGTGGCCGTAGGTGTCGAGCCGTTCGAAGCGGTCCGGGGGCAGGGCGGCGACCTGTTCCCTGGTCCAGCGGGAGCACGTGGTGCAGGGGCACCACACCGCCGTGCCGGCCGGGATCGGCCGGGTGGCGAACAGCCCCACGTTGTGGGTGCGGCTGGCGCGGATGTCGATTCCACTGGTCAGCACGTGATCACGCCAGTTTCAGGGTGTCGGCGAGCCGGGCCTCCAACTCCTCGGTGCGCTCCCGCGTCCGGCCGAGGACCAGGTAGCGCCACTTGCCGTCGAAGGCCAGCGTGTCGGCGGTGAGGACGACGCCCTCGTCGGCTCCGGGGGTGAAGTCCAGTCCGGCGGCCCGCACCCGGGCCAGCCCGGCCGCGAACTCGGCTTCGACCCCGCCGGGCCGCGAGTCGGCGATCCATACCGAGGCGGCTGCGCGCTCCTCGCCGAGCAGTCGGCGTACGAGCAGGTCCAGGTAGGTGCACCCGGTCTTGCGGACGTTGCTCTCCGTGGCATGGAGGGTGTCGTCGGCGGTGATGCCGCCGTCGATGTCGAACGGGCCGCGGTATCCCGCCTCGTGGAGACGGCGGCCGAGGGCGAGGCCGCCCCTCACCAGTTCGTCGGTCGCGCCGGAACTCGCCACGAGAGGGGTGACCTGGCCGCTGAAGCTGCCGTTCGGTGTGCGCATCTCGCCGACGTGCAGGACCTGCGGACCGGCGGCGTACACCTCCATCTCGACGGTGACCACTCGGGCGAAGTCGAGTCGCTCCTCGACGACCCAGCCGGGCGGCTGTTCGGCGACCGAGTCGAGGTAGACGGCGAGCTCGGCATCGAGACGGGGCAGGTCGGCGGCTTCCCAGAAGCGGACCCCGTAGCCGTTGGAGCCGCGGACCGGCTTGACGACGGCGGCGCCCTTGGCGTCGAGCACCTTGCGCAGGGCGGCCGCGAGGTCCTGGGGCCCGGCACAGGTGTGGCCTTCGGCGACGCGGATACCGAGCTCGGTGGCTGTCCGCCGGAAACCGCTCTTGGTGTTGATCGCGTACACGGCCTCGACAGCGCCGTCCGGGACGCCGGAATCCCCGTAGCCCTCGACGGGGACGCCCAGTTCGGCCGCCAGGTCGAGGGCCGGGCGGTCCTGGGCGAATGCCTGGAAGCGGATGCCGGGCCGGTTCCGGGCCTCCTCGCGCAACCGGCCCACGAGTCCGTTCGCGCGGACGGCGGCGGTGAGGGTGGCGAGACCCTCGGTGGGCGCGTCGAGCAGGGTCACGTCCGAGGGGGCGAAGCCGAGCAGTTCGCAGGCGTAGTCGCACAGGGGCTTCGACATCGCGCGCGGGGTGACGAGTACGTCGCCGGGGCGGGTGAGCCAGATCTTGCGCGGGGACACGGCGACGAGGGCATCGGCGTGCCGGTGCACGGGGACGGTGACCATCAGCTCGTTGACGAAGTTGCCGAACACGAGCAGGGGGTAGTCGCGCCGCGAGGCGGTGCTCGGCACGGCGGTACCCGCGCTGCCGGTGGTAGGTGTGGTGTCCATGTCCCTCACTCCCCCGCCTTGACGCCGCCGTAGACGGCGTGGCCGGCCTTCATCCAGTACACGTCGACTTCCCGGAAGCCCGCCGCGCTCAGCCACTGGAGCTGCTGGGAAAGCGGGGACGGCTTGTCGAGTTCGTCCGGGTACTCGAAGCAGCTCCACTCGAGGGCGTGGAACTTCTCGTAGGGGGCGGTGCCGCCCGTTGCGGCGAGCGCCTGGTCGCGTACGGACTCGTTCCACATGCGGCGGGCCAGTGCCAGGCCCCGGTCGCCGGTGGGCTGGACGAGGTCGGCGATGACCAGGGCCCCGCCGGGCCGCAGGAGGGCGTGCACGTCGCGGAAGAGCTCCTGTTTGCCGGGACCGTCGAGGTGGTGGACGGCCAGCGAGGAGACGACGGCGGCCGGCGCCACGGCGCGTCGTCGCCATGACCGGTCCGGGAGATCGAACTGCTCGGTGCGGAACCGGGGGCCGTGTCCGGCGAGTTCCTTGGCGGCCGCGTCCAGCATCGTGGAGCTGAGGTCCATCCCGACGACGGTGGCCAGCGGGAACGCCCGGAGCAGCGTGTCGCTCAGCCGGCCCTGGCCGCAGCACAGGTCGAGGATCTCGGCCGGTTCGCCGATCGGTGGGATCAGCGAGGCCACGACGTCCATCTGGACGCCGCGCTCCGGAACGAAGTATTCACCCAGCTCGATGAACTCACGCGAATCGGTCTCTTCCCAGTCCTCTTGCACGCTCATGTGGTTCCTTTCCCGTTCATCTCGCGACAGCGAAGCCGGCAGAATGGCGCGCGAAAGCGCACGCACCGTGAATGGAAAATGAAAAATCGTCACATCGTCGGAGCCCGACGACTGTGCAGGTACCACCGTGGCGGAAGAAATCCCCACACGCCGGTATGACTATATCCGACTCTTAGGATCCGTAGAGGAATTGCCGTACGGATCTCAGAACGTGTTCCGTTGCGTCCGCATGGCACATGTGGCCGGCCCCCGCGATGACTTCGCCGGTGCCGAGCACGACCGATTCGGTCAGCAGGGCGACGTGCTCCGGACCTGCCCATCCGTCCAGGTCCCCGGCGAGAGCCAGGGTCGGGCACCTGACGGCGGGAAGGTGCTCCATCTCCCGGTGGAGGACGGGAAAGACGATTTCGTTGAAGTAACGCAGGGCGTCCACGTTGGCGGACCACCCGGCCAGTCTCGCCTGCCAGGCGGCGAGGCGGTCCGTCATCGGCCCGACCCACAAGGGGATCACCTCGGCGATGAGCCGGCCGAGGCCCGCGTCGTCCGCGGGATAGGCGTCGCCCTGCGCCTCCAGCGCGGCGAGGGCCCGCGCGACGGCGGCTTCCGAATGCCGGGCCCGGTGAAACGCGTCCGCTTGCGCCTCCGCCCGGTCCCCTCCGTACGCCGGAGTGCCCAGCAGCACGAGTCTGCGCACGAGGTCCGGGTACCGGGCGGCGGTCAGCGAGGCCACCGCGCCGCCATGGGAGTGGCCGAGCAGGTCCACCGGGCCGCCGCCCGCCTCGCGCCGGATCCAGGCCGCGAGGTCGGCGGCGTAGGACTCCAGCGCGTAGTCCCCGTCCGCGGGGCGCGGGCTGGACCCGGCTCCCCTCGGGTGGACGATCGCCACCGTGCGGCTGTCCGCGAGGCCGTCCAGCGGTTCGAGGTACCGGGGATCCATGCCGGGCCCTCCCGGGTGGCACACGACCAGCGGGCCGCTGCCGCGCCAGGTCGTGGCGAGCGGTACGACGGCGGGCGGCGCGGGGGCCATCAGCCCTCCTTCGGGACGAGCAGCCGGGCGCAGACCGCAGCCGCCAGCGCCAGCGCCGCCGCGATGGCCAGGGCACGGGCCGGGGAGCCGTTGTCGACCACGACGCCGCCGAGGGAGGTGCCCACGGGGAAGCCGATCAGGTTCACACTGATCGACACCGTCATCACCCGGCCCAGGCGCTCCGGTTCGGTGCGCCGCAGCCGCAGCGACATCAGACTGACGTTGACCGTGCCCTCCATCACCCCGAACAGGGCGAGGCCCGTACCCAGCGCCACGAGCGAGCCGAGGGCGCTGACGGGATAGACGGCGAGGGCGGACAGGACGAGGGCGCCGACCATGAAGCGGCGCTCCAGCCCGGCGCGCACGTACTTGCCCGCCAGCAGCGCGCCCGTACCGCCCGCCAGGCCCAGTACGGCCCAGATCACGCCGACGTAGCGGCTGGAGGACGCCTCGTCGGCCACGTGGCCGCCCACCGCGACCGGGACGATGATCACGAGCATCCCGTACGCCACCTGGAAGACGGCGTACGAGGCCGCGAGGCCGCGCAGCGTCGGATTGCGCAGCAGGTAGGTGATGCCTTCCCAGGCCGAGCGCAGCAGGTGCTGCTCGGGCTCCTCCGGATCCCGTGCCACGCCCCGGTCAGCGCCGGCCTTGGCCGTGCCGCCGCGCAACAGCGAGAGGCTCAGCGCCGCGAGAGCGTACATGGCGGCGACCGTGAGCAGCGCCGGATTGGCCCCGGACAGCGCGAAGAGGGCGCCCGCCACGAGCGGCCCGCCGACTTCGATCACCGAATACGTGCTCAGGTCCAGCGCGTTGGCCCGGTCGTAGGCCGCATCGGGGACGAACTGGGGGAAGAGGGTGCGGATACCGCCGTCGGTGAGCGGACTGGTGATCGAGAAAAGGCCCAGCATGACATAGAGGACGGCCGGGGTGAGCCGGTCGAGGACGGAGAAGACGGCTATCCCGCCGACGAGCACGGCGCTGGCCGTGGTGTCCATCGCCACGGCCCGCAAGGCCCCGAAGCGGTCGAGCACGGCGCCGGCGATCGGGCTCACGAGGAACCCGGGAAGCGTCAGGAACGCGCTGCTGAGACCGGCGACCTCGGCCGAGCCGAACTCGGCGATCGCGTAGAGCACGACGACGAAGAGCAGCATGCCGTGCGCGAGCCGGGACAGGCAGGCGGCCAGCAGCAATTGGGGAACGTTACGGCTCGTCAGCACCTCGCGGTACGTGACCGATGGAATGCCCGCTTCCTGTAACTCGCTGGGGCGTGGGGTCATGGTGTCGCGATCACCTGCTGCTCATCTCCTGAGGGCGAAGGTGAAATGAAAAGGTCCCGGACAGCCTGACATGTTGCCACGCGCGGACGCCCTGTGGAAGTCTCCCGGAGATCACCGATATCCGTGAACAAGTCCGAAGTGGCCGGAAATCACGCATGGATGGAATGGGAATCCGACCCGGTGGCGATCTTTTTGTCGTCGACTTGTGGCCGACCTGGTTCCGGCCGTCTTTACACCCCTGGAACGCACGAGGAGAAGACCCCTGTGACCACACCCGGACCAGTACCGCCGGATCGCCGTGATCTCGACGTCCTCTATCTCGGATGGCAGCGCGAGGCCGTCGAAGCGCTTCGGGATCTCGGGGCCGATGTGACCTGCGTGGTCTCTTTCCCTGACCGCTTCAAGCCATCCGAGGAAGGATTCACGGGTGTGGTCGCGGTCGCCCGCGACCACACGTCGGTGGAGGAGGTGCTCGGCGCCCTGGCCGATCTGCGTCTTGCGCCGTCCGCCTTCCTGACCGTGTGCACCGAGGACGAGTTCGCGATCGTGACAGCCTCCGTTCTCGCGGAGCTCGGCTGCCCGCAAGCCTTCCTCACCCCCGCCGTCGCGCTGGCCCTGCGCGACAAGGGCCTGCAGAAGCAGCGGGTACGGGACGCCGGGCTGCCGGTGGCGGACAGCATGCGCTTTTGCGGCCTGGACGCACTGGCCGGGGCCGTGGAGAGCGGTTCGGTCGCACTCCCCCTCGTGGTGAAGCCGCCGGCCGGTGCCGGCTCGGTCCACACCCGGGTCGTCCACGACCCGGCGGGACTCGCCGCCTTCGCCCGGGACGTGGGGGACGCCCCCGGGCCCTGGCTGGTCGAGTCGTTCGTCCCCGGCGAGGAACTGCACGTCGACGGAGCCGTCCGCGACGGCCGGACGGTGGTCGTGTCGGTGAGCCGGTACCTGCACAACGTGGTCGAGGTGCACCGGGGCCGGCTCGTCGCCTCCGCCACCCTGGACGCCTGCTCCGACCATGCCTTGTCGGATGCGGTGGCCGCTTTGACCGAACGTGCGCTGCGCGCGATCGGACACGCCGACGGGGTGTTCCACCTGGAGGCGTTCCATGACGACGGCGCCCTCGTCTTCGGCGAGTGCGCCGGGCGCATCGGCGGCGGCATGATCCTGGAGGCGGTACGAGGGAAGTACGGAGTGGACCTCTACCGGGAATGGGCCGCGGCGGCCCTCGGCCTGCCCTCCCCGGCGGCGGGCGGCGGCGCGCCCGGTACCGGTCCGGAGCCGGAGAAGGACTCCTTCGGATGGGTCAATCTGGCCGCGCCACCGGGCCGGATCCGGCTCCTGCCTTCGCAGACGTCCATGGAGAACCGGCCGGGGGTGGTCCAGGCGCAGCTCTGGGCCAAGGAGGGCGACCGGATCGGGGACATGCGCGAGGGCTCCCACCTACTGGTGGCGAAGGCCTTGGTACGAGCGCCCGCCGAAGCGGTGGTACGGGAACGGCTGGCCGAGGTCGGGCAGTGGTTCTCGGCGGCCCTGGAGATGGAGCCCGCGCCCGTCGCCGACGCAGAGGGCGGTTCGGATGTCTGACGCCCGCGAGCCCGAGGTCCGCACGCTCTCGCTCGTCCAGGCCGGGAAACTCGCCCCCTGGGCCGCCCTGTGCGGCTCCGCGGACCTGTTCTGCACCCCGCGGTGGCTGGCCGTGGAGCAGGCGGCCGTCGGTCCCTGGGTGCCGACGGCGGCCCGGTGCCTGACCGTTCCGGCACCCGCGTCCGGGGCTGCCCCCGTGGCCGCCGTGGACGGCGAGCGGCTGCTGGCGGGGATCACGGTGCAGCGCTTCGACCGGTCCGTCGACGACGACACGGTCCGGCTCGACAAGATGCTGGCCCCCGGGGCGGGCACGAGCGCGCGGGAACTGGCCGGCGTGCTGCAGCCGTCCCTGATGTGCGGCGGATGGTTCAACTCCCGGGTGCTGACCGCCCCCGGCATGCCGGAGCGGCAGCGCCGGCCGGCACGCCGCTCCCTGATCCGCGCCGCGATCAGCACCGCGAGGTCCTGGGACTGCCCGGCCGTCTTCCTCCCCTACGTGGACGCGGCCGACCGAGGGCTGCGCTGCGATCTGCGTGCGGCGGGGTTCACGGAGTTCCCGGCTCCGGCCCGGCACGTCTTCGACTGCGGCTTTCCCGGGCACGCCGCCTACGTGGAGACCCTGCCCTCGCGGCGCAAGGTCCGGCTGCGCAAGGAGCTGCGGCGGTTCGCCGAGGCCGGGGTGGTCACTGCGCACTCACCGCTCGACGGGTCCAACGTGGAGCGGATCGCGGCCCTGGCGCACGGCCTGGAGCAGAAGTACGAACAGGTCTCCTCACAGGAGCAGTTGACGCAGTGGTTCGCCGCGATCGCGGTGAACACCGACGCGACCGTGTTCACCGCAGCGCTGGGGGGCCGGCCGTTCGCCATGTCGATGTGGCTGCGCCACGAGGAGCGGCTCTACGGCTTCCACGCGGGTTTCGACTACGAGGTCGGCGTGGGCCTGCCCGGGTACGCGGTGGTCGGGTACCACCTTCCCATCGCGTACGCCTGCGACGAACCGGGCCTGACGACGATGGAGTACGGGATCAGCGCGGACGAGGCGAAGCTGCTGCGCGGCACCGAGGCGATGCCGCAGGTGCTGGCCGTCAAACCGCTGACCGGGCCGGCCGAGCGGGCGCTCGCCGCTTGCGCACCTGCGGAGCCCGACGGGGACCGGCTTCCCTAGCCCGGCGGGCACGGGCGGCACCGGCCCCACCGGGACCGCGTCACCGCGGCCGGTGGTGTGCTCGGGCCTCGGCGGCGGCCTTCAGGTCGTTGAGCCAACCTTCGAGTCCCCGGCGCAGGATGGCGGTCGCGGTGGGGACGTCGGCGTCGACCTGGGGGCCGGTGTGGGTCTCCTCCGTGCTCACCCTGACACCTCCCCGGGTCTCGGTGAAGTTCCACACGTGGACGCCGTCGATGTGCAGTCCCTCGCCGATCGCCGGGCCCGTCCAGCGGATGCAGGAGTGGTGCCCGAGCTGTGCGACGGTCGAGGTGATCTCCAGACTTGTGGCCGGAGTCGGATTGGGGGGCACCGGAGTTGTCCACCGGAAGGCCGAATCCCGGCGGAGGGGGCCGTGGTCGAGGCGTTCCGCGGTCGTCACGGGAGCCTGCCAGGACGGCCAGCGCTCGATGTCGGTCTGCAGTTCCCAGACCGTGCGCAGCGGGGCGTCGATGAGGATCTCGGCCCGGTGCCGGACGCCGGCGGCCGGGTCGACACCGGCCCCGCGGCAGGTGAGGGACGGGGCGGGGTGGGGGCCGTGGGGGACGGCTGCGCCGGCGGGTACCGCGGTGGTGCCGAGGAGGCCGACGACGAGCGGGATGGTGAACAGGGCGGTGCGGATGCCGGTGCGGCGGATGCCGGTCATGGAACACTCCTTCGGCGTTCGCCGGGGCACGGACGTGCGGCGTGCGGCGCGGGGCAGAGGCTCAAGCGATGATGAGAAGGTATAACGCGACTTCGTGAGAGGCAATAGACTGCGTGATACCTTCTCACCAAACGAGCGCGCCACCACGCCGCGATCAGGACAACGGCCGCGCCCTTCAGGAGAGTTCGTGCCGCGTGCCGCCCGCGACGGCGTGCAGCTTGTCGGGGTTTGCCACGTTGTGGATGGCCGAGATGCGGCCCTCCGCGTCGAAGTCGAAGGTCAGCGTCGCGATCACGCGGTCCGGGCCGCGGAAGACCACCCCCGGGCCGCCGTTGATCCAGGTCAGCTCCGCCCGCATCTGACCGGGCTCGACGCCCTGGTAGGCCACCGTGCCGAGCGCGGCGAACCAACGGGCCACCGTCTCCAGGCCGACGACCGGCTTGAGTGCCTGGCGGACCTTGCCACCGCCGTCGGTCCACAGCGTCACGTCCGGGGAGAGCACCTCCATGAGGGTGTTGATGTCACCGCCCGTCGCCGCCGCGAAGAAACGCTCGCTGGCCGCGCGTTGGCTGGCGCGGTCCGCCGGGAAGCGGGGCCGACGGGCCTGCACGTGCTCGCGGGCGCGGTGCGCGGCCTGCCGGACCGCCGGCTCGGAGCGTTCCACCGCCTCCGCGATCTCCGCATAACTGAAGGCGAAAGCCTCCTTCAGGACGAACACCGCCCGCTCCAGCGGGCTCAGCGTCTCCAGGACGACCAGCAGGGCCATGGAGACGGAGTCCGCCGCGGCGACGCCGTCGGCGGTGTCCGGACCGGTGAGGATCGGCTCGGGCAGCCACGGTCCCACGTAGGTCTCGCGCTGGTGGCGGGTCGAACGCAGCCGCTCCATCGCCAGGTTGGAGATGATCCGGGTCAGGTAGGCCTTGGGGTCGGCGACCTGGGAGCGGTCGGCCGCCGACCACTTGAGCCAGGCGTCCTGGACGACGTCCTCGGCGTCGGCCGCCGTACCGAGGATGCGGTAGCCGACGGAGAAGAGCAGGGTGCGGTACTGCTGGAAGGCGAGCTCGTCGGGGCCGGTCTGCTGCGGCTGGGTCACTTGGCGCTCCTGATCCGGGTGTAGCGGCCGCCATGCGGCCAGAGGGCGCCCGAGGCGGGCATCTTCTTCATGCGGGCGAAGGTCGCCCACGGCGCGGCGGTGACCGTCTCCTTGTACTTCGCGGCCCGCTTGCCGGTCAGCACGATCCGGCGCGGGCTGTCGTCGGGGCGGGTGAACTGTACGACGGCGTCGTTCCTGCCCAGGCTGACAGGTGTGTGGTAGTAGCCGAAGCGGAAGGGCTTGGGCTCCTTGCCGGCCAGCACCCGCAGGATCGACAGGGCCGCGTGCACGCCGGTGGGCATGCCGCCCTGGCAGGTCCCGTGCATCACGCCGTAGCCCTGACGGATCGCCGCCGCGTCGCCCACGGCGTAGACGTCCGGGTGGGAGACCGAGCGCAGTGCGCTGTCGGTGACCACGCGGCCGCGCTCGTCCACGGTCAGGCCGGCGGCGCCGGCCAGCGGTGAGATGCGGGTGCCGCTGGTCCACAGCACCGCGGCCGCCGGGATGCCGGTGCCGTCCGCGAGCTCGACGCCGTCCGGCAGCACCTTGGCCACCTCGACGCCGCTGCGGACCCGCACGCCGAGCCGGGCGAGCGCCGCGTCCAGGTGGGCCTTGGCCTTCGGGTGCATGCTCGCGCCCGGCTCCCCCCGGCCCAGCAGTACCACCTGGAGCTCCGGGTGCTGCTCGGCGATCTCCGCGGCGGCCTCGACGCCGGTGAGGCCGCTGCCGCCGACGACGACGGTCCCCCCGTCGAGCCGGGTCAGCCTGTCGGCGAGGAGCGCGGCGTCCTCCGGGCTGTTGAGGGTGTAGGCGTGGTCGTCCACCCCGGGGACGGTGACGGTGTCCGCGACGCTGCCCAGCCCGTAGACCAGGGTGTCGTAGTGCAGGAGCCGGTCGTCGTCGATCCGGACGGTTTTGGCCGCCGTGTCCACAGCGGTGACCCAGCCGCGGACGAACTCGGCGCCGGTGCCGGCCAGCAACTCCGGGATGGTCATCTCGGCCGTCTCCTGGCCGGTGGCGGTCATGTGCAGTCGGAGCCGCTCGGTGAACGTGTCGTAGGGGTTGACCAGCGTCACTCGCAGGTTCCCGCGCTTGCGGGTGCGGGCCGCGAGCTGGATCGCGGCGGAGAGCCCGGCGTAACCGGCGCCCAGGACCAGGACCTCGTGCTGCTGCGCTGTCGTCGTGTCCATCGCTCTGCTGTCTCTTCTCGTGTCGGTGGTTCCCGCCGTGCGGACGACCACCAGACGCAAGCTGCCCTTCCGTTCGTGACATGGGGTCGGCGTGAGCTGGGCCACATCATGAAGAGGCGCGGCCGCGCGGCGGCGCGCCGCCGGACCGGTGGACCTGGTGTGCGGGACCTTCCCGGTCCTCCCGGCCCGGGCCTGCCGGCTCAGTCCTGCCAGTAGAACAGCAGGGTGTCGACGTCGAGGGGCTCGCGTGCGCCGAAGTGGTACACGCACAGACCGGTGACCCGGATGCCGCCGGTCGTCCCGTCGATCCAGCGGAAACCGGCCTCCTCCAGGGCTTGTCGGGCGGGATGCCGGTCGTCGTGGCCCGTCACGAAACGTCCGAGGGTGCTGACGTGGATCTCCTCGTCGCCGCACGGGATCACGTGATAGGTGCCGTCGCCCTGCCGGTGGTGGTCGCCGGCGGAGACCGCCGGTCCAGGGGCGAGCCCGGCCGCAGTCATCGCGGCGGTCGCACGCGCGAGTTGAGTGGGCGGGTCCGGGTGGGCGGGCGGGTCGGTGCACAGGGCTTCCAGGCGCCATCGGGGGTCGCTCTGCCGCTCGCACCAGGGTGCGTACTCGTGGACGATCGCCCGGCGCAGTTCCTCGTCCAGGCGGTCGACCTCGGTCCGCGGGCTGCCCAGCCGCTCGTCGATCCGACGGGTCTGCGCAGCGTCCTCGGTGAGCTGGTGGAGGGCGCACGCGGCCCGCACGGCGGCCTCGGGGGCGGGCGCCCCGTCCAGGAAGGAGCGCAGCCGGTCCGGGTCCGCGACGAGCGACTGGGCGAGATGCGCGACGCCGCGGTCCGGGTCGGCCAGGTACGGCGTCACGTCCCGCCCCGCGCGGTGCCGCGTCCGGAGCGCGAAGCGGCGGTCCTCAGGCCGGTCCTCTCCGAGCTCGGCGAGGACTTCGTCGACGCCGTGACACTCCACCAGACCGTCGAGACCGGCCTCCCCGATCTCCCGCCACCGCTGCCAGGGCGAAGCCGCGAGCGTGGACAGGGCAGCGGCGGCGGTTCGGTCGCCGAGCAGACCACGCGCCTTCAGTACGGCCTCGGCGACGCCGTACGAACCGTCGCCCCGCTGTTCCTCGCCGCGCAGCCAGGGCAGGAGCTCGGTGCGGCCCGCGAGGAGGTCGAGGAGCGCGATGCGCACCTCGGCCGTCTCGTCCTCGTCCCGGATCCGGTCGATGAGGCCCGCGACCCGGGTCTCCGGGACCCGGCCGGCGAGCGCACCCGCGCACGTCCGGCGGCGCCACCAGACGTTGCCGGTGTCCAGGACGTAGCGGGCGAGGGCATCGGGGTCGTGGGCGTGCAGGGCGGCGCTGTCGGGCCGCCCCCGCTCCGGTATCAGCGTGTTGATCTTCCGCATCGGGCGATGCTACGTCCAGGGGCGGCCGAAGGGCCCCCCATTTCCTGCCGGGTTCCACCGGCTGCCGCAGCGCCCGGGGCAGAGGGAACCGACTTGGGGCCGACCCGCGCGCCCCGCCCTGACGACGCGCGACAACCAGGGGCCGCCTACTGGTCCGGGGGCCGCACCCAGGGGGCGAAGCGCTGACCGGGGGCGGCATCCTCGCGCCAGTAGCGCAGGACCGTTTCCCGGACGATGTCGAGTCGCTCCGCGGCGATCAGGCACGAGACCGGCTCCTGCCCACCGGCGTCCGCCTCGAAGGCGACCACGACGGGCGTCGTCCCTCCGAGCTGACGGGCGACCCGCAGGGGCTCGTCGGGCGTCGGGGCGCGGAAGGCGGGATCGTGGAACGCGGACGGGCAACTGACCATCACCGGGTCACCGAAGACCAGTTCCAAGCCGTGGTGGTGGGCCAGGTCGTGGCCGGCGGCGCGAGGACACTGCGGTGCCACGCTCACCGCATCCGCGAACCGGTCAGGGGCCTGTTAGGAGGGTGCAACTGCCGGGGTGTCAGTGGAACTCGCTGTCGCGCAGTTGCTCGGCGGCGTCCTGGTAGGCGTCGGCGGCGCGGGCGAAGTAGTCGAACAGCACGGCGAGTTGCTCGGGGGTGTAGCCGGAGAGGAGTTCACCGATCCGCTGCCGGGCGGGGGCCATCGCCTCGTCGAGCCCGGCGGGTTTGCCGACCGGTTCGACGATCACCTTGCGCCGGTCGTCGGGGGACGGCGCGCGGCGCACGTACCCGGCGGACTCCAGCCGGTCGATCAGCCGGGTGGTGGGGCCGGTGGTCAGACCAGTGCGCGTCCCGAGCTCGCCGGGGGTCATGGGACCCGTGAGCCCCAGGATGTTCAGCGCGTACAGGTCGGTGGCGCCGAGCTCGCACGCCTTGGCGCTGGCGTGGCCGTGCAGCATGACGGCGCTCAGGTACCGGCGGTAGGTCTCACTCGCCCCGGGCGGCATGGCGTGCGTTGACACGGGCGTCCCCACTCCCTAATCCCTTCCTCAGAGAAGAGAAATCCCCTGAGAAGAAGATGCTTAACTGAATCATCTTCTTCTGGGAAGCTACCACGGAGGGGAGAGCGTGCGCACCAACACCTCCATACCGGACGCGCCCACACCTCCGCCGTCGGCACCCGCTACTCGCACTCACCCTTCGGAGGAAACCGGCATGACGATCCAGCAGCCCGCCCGCCCCGAGGAGACTCACGCGGTCCACGCCCTGCTGCGCCGCAGCGCCGCAGCCTGGGCAGCCGGTGATGGAGCCGCGTACGGGGACTGCTTCACCGAGGACGCCACCGACGTCACCTACGTGGGCACCCTGTACCGCGGCGGCGCCGAGATCGGCCGCGCGCACCAGGCGCTGTTCGACAGCTTCCTCAAGGGCACCCGGCTCGACCTCGACGTCGTCGACCTGCGGTTCCACGGCCCGCACACCGCCGTGGCGGTGACGCGCGGCGCGGTGCGCAAGCAGGCGGCGAAGCCGGGCCGGCTCGGCAAGGTCGCCACGTACGTCATCGTCCGCGGGGCGGCCGGGCGGTGGCGGGTCGCGGCCGTGCAGAAGACCGCCCGCCGACCACTGATGGAGGCCTTCTCCTTCCGCGCCCAGCCCGCGACCCGTCCCGCTGCGGGCTGACCCCGTGCCGGACACCACCGCCGCCCACCCGCACCCCGACCCGCACCCGCCCGTCAGTGCCCGGCCGACGGCGCTGGTCACCGGGGCGAGCGCCGGCATAGGACGGGCGTTCGCCCACCGGCTGGCCGCGGACGGCTACCGCGTGATCGCCGTCGCCCGCGACGCCGACCGGCTGCGCGCGCTCACGACACGACTCGGCCCCGGGCACGAGTGGCTCGCCGCCGACCTCGCCGCCGACGACGGACTGCGCCGCACCGCCGAACTGATCGCCGACAGCCGCCCCCGCCTGCTGGTCAACAACGCCGGGACGGCAACGGCCGGCCCGTTCGCCGCCACGCCGCTGGAGCGGGCGGAGGAGATGCTGCGCCTGAACTGCCGTGCCGTGACCGTCCTGACGCACGCCTTCCTGGCCCGGGCCCGTCCCGGGGACGCGCTGCTGAACGTGTCCTCCACCCTCGGCCGGACGCCGAAGCAGGACCTCGCCGTCTACAGCGCCACCAAGGCGTTCACCACCAGCCTCACCGAGGCGCTCTGGGCGGCACACCGCCACAGCGGGGTCCGCGTGCTGGCGCTCTGCCCCGGGATGACGGTGACCGAGTCCCAGCGGCACGAAGACGTGCCCACCGCGTTCGTCCGGACACCCGACCAGGTCGTCGCGGCCGCACTGCACGCCTTGCGGGCGGGCACCGGACCAACGGTCGTCCCGGGCGCGGCCAACCGCCTCTTCGCCCTGGCCGCCCGGCTCCTGCCCCGCCGCCTGGCGCTCGCCCTGCTCGCCCGGGAGAAGACCGGCCGGCGGACACGCCGGTGACGTCCGACGGGCGCCGCACCGGATGGGCCCGGCTCGCCGCGGCCCGGCGCCCGGTTCTCCGGCGCAGCGCCTTCACCGAACCAGCCGGCGCTGCGCCGGCTGGTTCGGTGTAAGCGGTGGCATCACCGGTCGGCAGCGCGCGAGAACAGTTGCCCGTACCCGTCGATGGCGGCGGCTGAGGTTCCGGCTGCGCGGAGCGCGGCCCACAGCAGTACCTGGTTGGCCGTCAGCACAGGTCGTCCCAGCGTCCGTTCCAGGCTCTCCACCGCTCCGACGGCGCGGAATCCGTTGCCGCCGATGACCACGGCCTCGGCTTCGGCCGGTACGTGGGCCACGACCCAGTCGTGCAGGTCGGCGGGCCGGATCAGTTGCTGCCCGCTGGGGAGCGAGCAGGGAGCGGCGTACGCCACACCGAAGCCCGCGGCTTCGTAGTAGGCCCGGCCGAGACGGTTCAGTTCTCCGCTGAACCACGGCGGGTCGACCAGGGCGATGCGGTCCGCCCCCACGGCCCGCAGCGCCAGGGTCGTCGCGGAGCAGGTACCGACGACCGGCAGGCCGTGCGCCCGAGCGGACAGCCGGTCCAGCATCGCCGCGTCGGCTGCGGCCCCGATCACGTACGCCGAGCTGGTGAAGGCGAACGCGAGCACGTCGACGGGCGCTGCCGCCAGCAGCTCCGCCGCGGCGTCGACATGCGGAGGTTCGGCGAAGGCCCGTACGGGAGCGAGCGCGATCGTGGGATCCATGGCGCCGCCTGATCGCATCGCGCCGAAGGGGACCCTGGCCGCGTGGATGCCGATGTCGCCGGGTGTCATGGCCCGCAGTTCCGACTCCGGCCCTACATCGGCATGCGGGGTCAGCACTCCGATCCGCACCCGCGTGTCCCAGCCGTCGGGTCGGTACACCCTATTCGCCCTCCGCATCCGCAGCAGCACGCGTCCTGAGGCCCCATCATGTCCCCGCCACCCGCCGGCAACGCGGAATCGCCACGCCGACGGGCCCACCGGCCGCCCGGCCGCAAGGGCACCCGCCTCGCCGGGCCACCGCGTCACCACCCGGCCCGCACGGCCGGCCTTGTCGACCAACGGCGTCCGTGCCCGAGGAGCTCACGGCTCGGCGTCGGCGGGTCGTACCGTCCGGGTGCGCAGCCACGAGAGCAGGAGGGAGATCCGTACGTCATCCTCGGGCGGCCGGCGGCCGAGGAGGTACGCACGGGGCCGACCGGACCGCCCCCAGGGCCGTCGGCGCTCACGAAGGCGCAGTGACTTTGCACATGCGTAGAGCAATGACGCCGACGAGCGGACACGCACGCGGCCTCCCCCCATGATCGGCTCCTGCCTGGCTGCGCGAGGTCGATCAGGAGCACGATGGGAGGGAGGCCCTCGTCTGCAGGTTTGCCCGGAGGTGGCGTGATGAACCGCGCGGAGGTTGTGGTACGGCGCGTCGATCAGTTCCAACAGCGCCACGCCGTGCTGGGGCTGCCGTTCGCGGTCATGCAGAAGTTCGGCAATGACCAGGCCGGCGGCAAGGCCACGCTCATCGCCTGGTACGGGATGTTCGCGATCTTTCCTCTGCTGCTGCTGTTCTCGACGATCCTCGGCTTCGTGCTCGGTGGGCACCCTGCTCTCGAGCATCGGCTGGTGACCTCGGCGCTGGCCAACTTTCCCGTCCTCGGCAGCCAGTTGCGCAGCTCCGCACACCCCCTGCGCGGCAGCGGCCTGGCGCTGGTACTGGGTCTGCTCGGCGCGGTGTACGGCACCCAGGGGCTCGGTCAGGCGTCCCTGAACGCGATGAACACCATATGGAACGTTCCGTTCAAGCTTTGGCCGGGGTACGTCGGCCGGCAGCTGCGGGGCTTCACGGTCCTGGTGCTGCTGGGACTGGCGATCTTGATGTCCACCACACTGGCCGGCCTCGGTTCCGGGCTCGGAGCGCTCGCCGGGCCGTGGACGTGGGCGGTGGCGGCACTGGTCAACTTCGGGGTCTTCCTCGTCGCCTTCACCGTTCTGACCGCGGCCACGGTGCGCGTACGCGACGTCCTGGTGGGCGCGGCGCTCGCCACCGCCTTCTGGCAGGTGCTACAGGCAGCGGGCACGTTCTACGTCCGCCATGCCATATCCCACGCCAGCGACATCTACGGTTTCTTCGCGATCCTGATCGGGTTGCTGTCCTGGCTGTACATCGGTGCCCGGCTGACGCTGCTCGCAGCGGAGATCAACGTGGTCCTGCGCTACCGCTTGTGGCCGCGCTCGATGACCCAGCCCCCCTTCACCGCGCAGGACAAAGCCGCGTTCGTCCTGTTGGCGAAGATGGAGGAACGCCGACCGGAGCAGACGGTGGCGGTGAGGTTCAGCGCCGAGGCGGACCGGCAGCCGCTGACCGATCCGCCACCGTCGGACGCGGCGTCCGCTCCCAACCCGGTATCCGGCTCCGGCGAGACCGACGGGCCGCAGGAAGACCGGTCCGCCCTCGACCCGACGCTGGCCCGCGAACGGCTGCGGTCCACGATGCGACACCTGGCCGCCGAAGCCTGCATGCTGGTCACGGCTCCCGAGGTGGCGCGTGAGCACGGGCTGGCGGGCCGGATCGCCGACCTGCAGCGGGCCGCGCGAGCAGCCCACCGCGCCGGTGTCCCCGCTGAGCTGATCACTGCGGAGACCGGATTGGACGCCGCGTGCGTGCGGCAGTGGACCACCGCCGACCCACGGGACGAGGCCGCCCGCACGGTACCGGAGAGCGGCGGGCCGAGTCGTCCGTGACGGGGCGCTCCGTGCTACGGCGGTCCGCCGGCGACGTGATCCGGAAGAAGCGGCAGACCCGACGCAGGAGGGGCTGTGACGCCCCCGGTGCGGCACCGAGGTGCGACACGCCACGCCTGGGGGACGTGCGTGTCCGCCGACCGGACCCGGCCGCGCGCGGCGCGTGTCCGGCACGCACGCACGGCTGCTAAGCACGCGGTACCGCAAGGCCCGCACCACCCGCCGGCCGACACCGCTCCACACCGGGAGACACCCGTGCCCACCCGCGTTCGCCGCTTCCGCACCGGCCTGTCCGCCGCCGCCCTCACCGCCGCCGCGCTCGGCGCGCTCCTCCCGCCCGCGCAGGCGGCGAGCGCGGGTCCGGGCGCCGCAGGAGGACGCCCGGACCACGACGAGCGCCTCCAGCAGCGACTCGAACGGCTCGTCGCCCAGGACGACGGCCCGCCCGGGGCGATCGCCGTACTCACCAGGAGCGGCCGGACGCAGGTGTACACCGCCGGTGTCGGGGACGTCGCCACGGGACGGCGGCCGGACCTCGACGACCACATGCGCATCGCCAGCATCGCGAAGGCGCTCAGCGGGGCCGTGGCCCTCCGGCTCGTCGACGAGAACGTCCTCTCCCTCGACGACACCATCGGGGAGCGGCTGCCCGCTCTGCCCGCCGACTGGCACGCGGTGACCCTGCGCCAGCTCCTCCAGCACACCAGCGGCCTGCCCGACTACACGACCGACCCCGAGTTCCTGAGCATCCTCCAGGCCGACCCCCGCCACCTGTTCGACCCGCGCACCCTCCTCGACTTCGTCGCGGACGAGCCGCTGCAGTTCCGACCGGGCACCCTGTACGAGTACTCCAACTCCGACAACATCGCCGTGGCGCTCATGGCCGAGGCGGCCACCGGCCGTCGCTACGAGGACCTGCTCAAGGACCTCGTGTACCGCCCCCTCGGCCTGCGGCAGACCAGCCTGCCCCTGGGCTACCGGCTCCCCCGGCCGTACCTGCACGGCTACGACGTCACCCCGGGCGCCGCACCCGAGGACGTCAGCGAGGCCCTCAGCGCCTCCGGGGTATGGGCCTCCGGCGGCATCGTCTCCACCCCGAGGGAACTGGGCGTCTTCATCCGCGCGTACGGGGGCCCCGCCCTGCTGTCGGAGAAGACCCGCAAGGAGCAGCTCACCTTCCGCCCGGGCGACTCCTCGGAACCGGCGGGTCCCGGCACCAACGCCGCAGGGCTCGCGATCTACCAGTACACCACCCGCTGCGGCGTCCTCTACGGTCACACCGGCAACTTCCCCGGCTACACCCAGCTCGCGGCCACCACCCCGGACGGCACCCGCTCCCTCACGTTCTCCATCAACACCCAGACCAGCAAGAGCAACAAGCCCGCACTGCTCGCCCGACTCCGCACGGTCCAGGAGGACTTCGCCTGCGCACTCCTCAAGGACCACTGAACCGGCCCGGCCCCGATCCGAACGGCCCGCCCCGGCAGTGCCGTGGATCACCGCGGCGACGGGAACGGCCGACGGCCGTCGTTCTCCCCCGCCGCTGCCCCGGAACGTCCAGTGGCCGCTGAAACGGCTCGCTCGGACGGCCCTTGCCCTTCCGCTGCCCGCGCCCCTCCCCCCGAAGCGCACCGATGGCCGGCGCTCACCCGACTGGCTTCACATTGCTTAATGACATAAACTATCCATATCATTAAGCATTGACGCCCGCCGGGGCAGCACCACCAGAGGAAGGCGCACATGAACCCCGCCCAGCACGCAGCGGCCGTCGCGGCCGAGACCGCCGAGTTCGTCGCCACGGTCACCGCGGCCGACCTCTCCACCCCTGTGCCGACCTGCCCCGGCTGGACCGTCGGGGACCTCACGCAACACGTCGGCAGCGTGCACCGCTGGTTCACCGAGCTGCTCCGCCGCCGCGTCCAGCAGCCGCCGACCAGCCGCGAAGTGGACCTCCGCCTGCCGGAGCAACCGGACGGCCTCCCCGGCTGGCTGGCCGCGAGTGCGCGCGAGGCCGCCGAGGTGTTCGCCGCCACCGACCTTGACGCACCGATGTGGGCCTGGGGAGTCGACCAGCACGCCCGGTTCTGGGTGCGGCGCATGCTGTTCGAGACCCTGGTCCACCGAGCCGACGCCCAGCTCGCACTCGGACTCTCCCCGCACATCGACCGTGCGCTGGCGGTCGACGGCATCGACGAGTTCCTCACCAACCTGCCGTTCGCGTCTCCTTTCGCGCCGCTGACCGCCCAACTCCGCGCCCCTCACCGGGCGGTTCGCTTCACCTGCACGGACGGCGACGGCGACTGGCTGGTCGGCCTGCGCCCCGACGGCTTCGCCCTGGTGGCCGAAGGCGACGGGCCCGGCACTGCGGACGCCGCGGTCCAGGGAACGGCCGCCGACCTGCTGCTGCTCCTCTACGGCCGCCTGGACCGCCAGGACGACGCCTTCCACCTGCTCGGCGACCCGGACCTGCTCGCCCACTGGTTCACCCACTCCGCCTTCTAGGCCCGGACCACCTGAAGAGCACCATCGGCAGGCACGTGTCGGCGCGCCCGGACCGCGAGGGACGGATGACGTGCGGACGGTACGGCGTCCCGGGGATGGTCCGGCTCGTCCCTGAGGTGGGCCTGCGGGCTTCCTTAAGGGAGTCTGAAGAACGCCTCCACGGCGCGGTCTGCGCTGGTCACGGGCCTAGGCTCGGGTGAACTCCCCTGCTTTCCCAGCCTTGTGAGGTGTGACCGGCATGAGCCGTAGCCGAACTCCCGTCGTCCCGTCCCGCGTCGAGTCACGGCGGAGGAAGACCGTGCGTACGCGCATCGTGCTGTCGGTCACCGCCGCGGCCGCTGCGGTGGCGGTCGGGGTCGCGGTGGCCGACTCCGACGGTGCTGGCCACCCGGACGCGCGGGCCGACGGAGCCGCGGGCGCGGTGTCGAAGACGGCGGGAGCGGGCACCGGCGCCCCCGCGGCCACGCAGACTCCTGCCCCGGCCTCCCCCAGCCCCTCGACCTCGGCCACGGGATCCCCCACTCCCGCGACGCCGTCGGCCGCGCAGAGCAGCGCCCCCGCCGAGTCGCAGACCCCCGAGCCCGAGAAGGCCACGCCCACACCCAAGCCCAAGCCTGCCCGGACCACGGGCAGCGGGTCCGGCGGAACTGGTGGATCGGGCGGATCGGGCGGATCGGGCGGGTCCGGGGGCTCCGGCACCGCCGACAAGGGCACCGAATCCGCGGTCCTGGCCCTCGTCAACAAGGAGCGGGCCGCCGCCGGATGCGGCCCGCTCGCCACGGACTCCGCCCTGACCGCCGCCGCGCGGGCGTACAGCGACACGATGGCCCGCAGCGGCGTCATGTCCCACACCGGTCCCGACGGGTCGACCATGACCAGCCGGGTGGAGGCCGCCGGGTACGGCTGGTCCCGGCTCGGCGAGAACATAGCCCGCGGCCAAGCCGACGCCGACGCGGTCATGAACGCCTGGATGAACAGCCCCGGGCACCGGGCCAACATCCTCAACTGCGCCTTCACCGAGATCGGTATAGGCGTCCACAAGGGCGACGGCGGTCCGTGGTGGACGCAGGACTTCGGCACCCCGAGGTAGGCGGCCCTCGGCCCCCCGATCCCGGTACGGCCCTGTCCTGCGGCCCGTCCGCGGGTCGGGGACGTCGGCGTTCACCGGCCCTCGATGACGGCGCGGCCCGCGCGTCGTTCACTATGGGGCCGTGCCCCGGATTCCGCGTTACCTGCTCATATGGCTGTCGTGCACGGCCGCCAGCGTGGCCGCCGTGCTCGGCACGGTCCGGTTCGTGGTCGGCACGACCCGCCACACACCCCCGGTGGCCCGGTCCGCCCCGGTGGTCATCGAGACGCCGCCCGCGTGGCAGGCCGGCACGAGCCCCGCACCGAGCGAGCCGTCGCCGTCCCCGTCCGCCGTGGCCCCGCCCACGGTGTCGGCGCAGCCGTCCTCCCCGGCGGCTCCTACCCCGGCCAAGAGCTCCTCGGCGTTGCCCCGGACCGCGGCATCCAAGACCTCCGTGGACTGCGAGGACGGCGGAGCGGGCCTGCACACCGTCCCCTCGCAGGGCGGCAAGGCCACGGTCCGGTACGGCAGTCGGGGCGTGTGCCTGATCTCCGCGATCCCGAGCCGCGGTTTCCGTGCCACCACCTCGCAGACATCGGACGACACCCTCACGGTCACGTTCACCAGCGACGACCACCGCTCGGTCATCACCGCGACCATCGAGCCTGCGGCGAAGGCCGGCGTCCGCGAAACGTCGTTCTGAGACCCATAGGTCGCGATGACCGAGGTGCCGAGGGCGCGAACCCCGAGATCTCCACGGGTCGAGGTCTCGAAGTCCGCAAGAGCCGCCCGACGTCGGCCGGTTCGTGCCGCTCTCTCACCCATCAGCCCCTTCCGCCGGGTTCACCGCCCTCTGTCCCCCCGTGGACCGGGTTCCGGCGAAGCGGAAGGTGAGCTGTTCCTTAGGGCAACCTCAAGATCACGCCGAGGCCGTTCCCTCGGCCCCGCGCCGCCCTATGCTCGCGTCACCGAGCGGCCACGGCGCCGGGGTGCGACATCCCCGGCGAACCGCCCCGCCGCCGGTTCCCACCGTGCCGGGCGACGTCTTCGCCGCTCCACAGACCGAACCATGCCTTGGGGTGTCTTCGCCATGAGTTCTCGCATGCTCCGACCCGTCCGCACCGAACGCCGTACGGCAGCGTCCCGCTCCGCCGCGCCCGCCGGAACGCGGCTGCCGCTGGTCGCCGCGGCGGTGGTCGCGGCCGGGCTGACCGCCGCCTGCGGACCCGCCACGCCGCCCGTCGGAGCCGGCGCCCCGTCCACCGCCGCATCGTCCGTGCAGTCCCCGCCCTCCGCGACGGCCTCCGCCACCGCGTCCCCCGAGGCGTCGCCGACCGCGTCGGCGTCCCCCTCGGCCTCCGCCACCGTCCGGGCCGCTTCACCGACGGCCAGGGCCGGGTCCGCCGCCGCCGCCGGCGGCGCGGCGTCCGCCAAGCCGTCCCGCGACGCCACTGCGGCCGCCCCGGCGGCTCCGGCCGCCCCCGTACCCGGTCCGGGCTACGACAGTTCGGCCGACGCGCAGAAGCAGATCGACGCGGCGCTGCGCGCGGCCAAGGCCGACGGCCGGACGGTGCTGCTCGACTTCGGCGCGAACTGGTGCGGCAACTGCAAGGCCGCCGACAAGGTGTTCGGCCAGTCGCAGACCGCCGCGATCCTCGGGGCCTCGTACCACCTGGTCAAGGTCGACATCGGCGGCAACAGCTCGGCCAACTCCGCGCTGCTGCGCAAGTACAGCCCCTCGGGCGGCACGTACACCATGCCCGTGCTGGTCGTCGTCTCCCCCTCCGGCACGGTGCGCACCGACACCCACGTCACGGGCAATCCGTCCCTCACCTCCGACGGCATCAACTCCTTCCTGCGCAAGTGGGCGCCGTGAGACCACCGGCGCCGGGGCGGCCTGCCGCTACGTGGGCGTACGCCGTCGCCCTGGCCGGCGCCGGGGCGGTGGCCGTGGCCGGCTGCCTCATCGCCGCCGGTGGGGGCCCCGCGTGAGGATCCCGGCACCGGTTCTGCGCAAGGCGGCACCGCCGTCGTCCGGACCGCGGCCGGGGCCGGGGCCGAGGCCCTGGACCCCGGCATCCGCCCCGACGCACCCGAGCTGGCCGGTGACGACCTGGACGGGCAGCCGGTGAGCCTGGCCGGGCTGCGGGGTCAGGTCGTCGTGCTCAACGTCTGGGGCTCCTGGTGCGGTCCCTGCCGCGCGGAGGCCGACGAGCTGGCGCGGCTCGGCGTCGAGACCCGTTCCGCGGGAGTGCGGTTCCTCGGCATCGACGTCCGGGACCGGGACAGGGCGGCCGCCCGGTCCTTCGTCCGTGAACACGCGCTGGACTTCCCGAGCATCCACGACCCCGACGGGCAGTTGCTGCTGCGCTTCCCTCCGGCGCTGCTCGACCCGCAGTCCGTTCCCTCGACGCTCGTGATCGACCGGCGCGGACGTGTCGCCGTCGCCATCGGGGGCGCCGTCACCGATGACCAGCTGCGGCCGCTGCTCGCGCGCCTGGCCCGGGAGGCGGCATGACGACGGCCGCGCAGTGGGCGAGCGCCGCCGTACTGGCGCGGGCCCGCGGCGGGCACCGGGGCCGGACGGCGGCCGGCGCGCTGCTGCGGGCCGGTGGTGGGCTGCTCGTACTCGCCGGTGTGCTCCTGGCCGCCGGTGTGTGGCGGGACCTGGGGTACCGGCTGCAGTCGCATGCGCCGAACCCTTCCGCGGACCCGAGGCGCGCCCGGACGGTTCGAACCGTCGCGGCGCTCGTGTGCCTGGCCGCCCTCGCGGCATGCGGACCCCAGCCCGCGGGAACCTCCGGTGCCCCCGCCCCCACGGCGCGGTTCACCGAGAACGGGGTCACCGTCACCCTCACGGTGTCCGAGTGGCACGCCTCGTCGGGCACCCTCACCGCGGTGTTCGCCCCCGAAGGCAAGGGCTTCCACCTCTACAGCACCGACCTGCCGCCCACCGGCGTGGAGGGGGTGGGCAGACCGACCTCGGTGGCCGTCTCCGGGGCCCTGGTGGCGACGGGCAGGCTGACGGCCGCCGCGCAGGTACGGTCGATCGCCGTGGCCGGGGTCGACGCCGCGGTGCCGGTCTACCCGGACGGCCCCGTCACGACCGCGCTGCCCGTGCGCGCCGCTGGAGACGGCTCCGCGACGGTACTGCTCGGCTACGCCAGCTGCAGCACGCAGGAGGGCTGCACCATCCCCGTCTCCGACCGTCCCGTACGCCTGCACGTCACCGGCGACGGTGCGGTCTTCGACGCCTCCTAGCCTGCGGGCGTGACGGCGCACCGGCTTCCGGGTCCGCCGCCCGCGGGGCCTTCCGACCGAGCCCCTAAGGTGTCCCCATGCCGAGCGTCCTGGTCGTGGAAGACGACCCCAGCATCCGCCAGTCACTCATCGAGGTCCTGGCGGAGCACGGGTACGCCGTCCGCAGCACGGCCGACGGGTTCGGCGCCCTGCGGGAGGTCACCCAGTCGCGCGTCGACGCCGTGGTGCTCGACCTGGGCCTGCCCGATCTGGACGGGGCGGACGCGCTGCGCATGATCCGGGGCATATCCTCCGTCCCCGTGCTGGTGGCCACCGCCCGGGACGACGAGACCGAGATCATCGCCCTCCTCAACGCGGGCGCCGACGACTACCTCGTCAAGCCCTTCTCCGGGGGGCAGCTCATCGCACGCCTGTCCGCCGTGCTGCGGCGGACCGGGCAGCTTCCCGCCGCCGCCGGTGCGGCGGGCGCCCCCGTGGCCCCCGCGGCCGGTCCGCTGGGCCCCGTCCTCGTGGGCGAGCTGGCGGTGGACCCGGGCGCCCGCACCGCGCACCTGGCCGGCCGGGAGCTGCGCCTCACCCGCCGGGAGTTCGACCTGCTGGCGTTCCTCGCCCACCACCGCGGTCAGGTCGTCTCCAAACGCCGGCTGCTGAACGAGGTCTGGCGCGAGCCGTACGTGGACGACCAGACGGTCGACGTGCACCTGTCGTCCTTGCGGCGCAAGCTGGGCGAGCGCGCGGTGGCTCCGCGCTACCTGCTGACCGTCCGCGGTGTCGGCATCAAACTGGTGGCACCGCGGTGAGACGCTCACTGGCCGGAGTGGCGCTCGCGGTGACCTCCATGGTCGCCCTCTCCTTCCTCATACCGCTTGCCGCCCTGGTGCTGTCACTGGTCAAGGAACAGGCCGTCACCGCGGCCGAACAGCGCGCCGCCGCCCTGGCGCCGGTCCTGACCCTGACCTCGGACCCGACCGCGCTGCGGGAGTCCACCGCAAGCCTGGACGCCGCGGACCGCCTCGTCGTCCATCTGCCGGGTTCCGGTCCCCTCGGCAGCTCGAGGGCCCCCAGGGCCCTGCTCGAACGGGCCCAGCGCGGGCGGGAGTCCATCTCCCAGGAGATCCCGGGCGGCTGGATATGCCTGCAGCCCGTGGTGCTGCCCGGCGACCAGGTCGCCGTGGTCGAGAACTTCGTACCCGAGGCGGAACTGACCCACGGGGTCAAGGAGTCCTGGGCGGTCATGCTGTTCCTGGCCGTGGGACTGATCGGCGGTTCCGTGCTGGTCGCCGACCGCCTCGGCGCGAAGGTCGTCACCTCGTCGAAGCGGCTCGCGCAGGCGTCGCGCGCACTCGGCCAGGGCGACCTGGACAGCCGGGTGGAGCCGATGGGCCCCGCGGAGCTGCGCGACGCAGGCGTCGCCTTCAACGCGATGGCCCACCGCATGACCGAACTGCTCGCTGTGGAACGCGAACTCGTCGCCGACCTGTCCCACCGGCTGCGCACCCCGCTGACCGCCCTGCACCTGGCGTCGGAACGCATGGTCGGCTCGCCGGAGTCGGCGAGGGTCGAGGCGGCGGTCGGCGAGCTGGAGACCGAACTCCAGGCCATCATCGCCGCTGCGCGCACCCCGCTCGCCGTGGGACCGATGGGCCAGGGCATGCTCGCGGGGGATCCGCCCTCCGCCTCCCCCGCGGCCGCCGGCGTGTCCGGTCCCCGCTGCGAGGCGGCCGAAGTGGTGCGCCGGCGCACTGCCTTCTGGTCCGTCCTGGCAGAGCAGCAGAACCGGTCCTGCTCCCTGGACGTGACCCAGGAACCCACGGCCGTCAGCCTGTCCGACGACGACCTCGCCGCCGTCGTGGACGCGCTCATCGGGAACGTCTTCCGCCACACGGCCCCGGGCACGCCGTTCGCCGTCCACGTCGTACGCACGGTCCATGCCGTGCGCCTGGTCGTGGAGGACGGCGGACCGGGCATACCGGAACCGGACCGCGCCCTGGCCCGCGGGAGCAGCAGCGG
Source organism: Streptomyces sp. NBC_00667 (assembly GCF_036226825.1). Lineage (NCBI taxonomy): Bacteria > Bacillati > Actinomycetota > Actinomycetes > Kitasatosporales > Streptomycetaceae > Streptomyces > Streptomyces sp. NBC_00667. The sequence continues at coordinate 6,660,741 of NZ_CP109022.1, read as the reverse complement.
TTCCAGCGGACTGGGACTCGACATCGCGCAGCGGGCCGCAACCGTCACGGGCGGCTCGATGCACATCTCCCGCGGTGGGCTGGGAGGCGCGCACATCGCCGTGACGTTCGCGCTGGCCCCCTCGGCCCCGGCCGGACGTCCCTCCCGCGCGTCCCGGCGGCGGCCGCGCTGGCCGCGCGCCCGCCGGGGCTTGCGCCGGAGCTGATCTGCGGGCGGTCAGACCGCCGGGAGTGCCGGGTCGAGGACGGGCGGCCTGCGGGTGGCCCCGGCTCGGGCCGGCCGGGACGTCCGCCGTCAGCAAGGGCTCTGCGGAGGCGCAGCGGCATCCCGGCGAATGGCAAGCTACGCCCATGACTTCGACGACCGGGCCCGAGCCGAGGCGTGCAGCGACGACCGTGGCCGGGCGTCGCCTGTCCTTCCTCGATTTCGGCGGCCCGGGACAGCCCCTGCTCGCCTTGCACGGGCACTTCGCAGAGGGCCGCACCTTCACGCGGCTGGCCCACGAACTGGGCGACCACTGGCGCATCATCGCTCTCGACCAGCGAGGGCACGGATACTCCGACCACCCCGCCGACTACTCCCGCAACGGCTACGTCCAGGACGCGGCGAGCACCCTGGAGAACCTGGGCATCAGCAATGCCGTCGTGCTCGGACACTCGCTCGGAGGCGTCAATGCCTACCAGCTCGCCGCCCGGCATCCCCGACTCGTCCGCGCCCTGGTCATCGAAGACATCGGCGCCGAGGTCGAGGGCGACCTGTCCTTCTGCCTGCCCTGGCCGGACCGGGCGCCGACCCGGACCGCGCTGTTGGAAGCACTCGGCCCCTCGGCCGGCTACCTCACCGACTCCGTCCGCGAGTACCCCGACGGGTGGGGCCTCGCCTTCGACCCGCAGGGCATGAACGCCTCCCAGCGGCAGCTCAACGGTGACCACTGGCACGACTGGCTCGCCGGCAGCTGCCCCGCGCTGCTCGTCCGCGGCAGCCGCAGCCGGGTCCTCAGCGCCGGGCACGCACGGAGCATGGCGGCGCGACGCCCCGGCACTCACCGGGCTGACCTTCCCACAGGACACACCGTGCACGAAACCGACCCGGCCGGCTTCGCCTCGGCGGTCCGAGGATTCCTCGGCTCGTTGTGACCACGGCGGCCTGCCGGCGGCCGCGTGGGCAGGGGCCGGCGTGTCGGCGGCGCGTCCTCGCTACCGGGTGGTGAGGCCGTCCACCAGGGCCCGGAGCCCTTCCACGTAGGTGTCCTGGGCGGTCAACGCCTCCCACCGGTCTGCGACTTGAGCCAACCGGGGAACCTCGTCCGGGACGAGGTCCGCGAAGACCGCCGACCTGTAGGTGGGGCGGTCGTCCTCCGCGCGTCGCCGGGCGGACGCCGCGCGGACCATGATCTCTCCGGCTGTGTAGTGCCAGATCGCACGGTACCCGTGCACGGCCTGGTCGAGGGTCAGTCCGCACTCGACCAGGCCGTCGACGATCTGATCGACGAACCACAGAGCGCTCTTGGAGAAGAGGTCGTCGGCGGTCAGGACCGTCACGATCCAAGGGCAGGCGGCCAGGACCCCGTGGATCGCGTCCGCGGCGACGATGACCCGATCGCGGGGCCGGGCGGGCAATTCGGGGCGGTGCAGCGTCCGCGTCGCGTAGTCGTCCAGCAGCAGGACGAGCAGTTCGTCCTTGTCGCGGACGTGATGGTAGAGCGCCATCGGTGTACTGCCGATCTCCGTGGCCAACCGCCGCATCGTCAGCCGGTCCACGCCTTGCTCGTCCAGGATCCGCAAGGCCGTCCGGATGATCTCCTCGCGGGAGATGCGGGGAGGTCGGCCGGGGGTCTTGCGCGGTGCGGTCGGTTGCGGCATGCCCCCATCATCCCCCGGGGGTCGACAGCGAGGCACCTCTCCCCTATTTTTCTTACATGTATAGAAACTTAGGCAGGCACTCATCAGGGGTTGTGCTGGCGGCGGTTGCCGTCGCGCAGTGCGTCATGGCCCTGGACATGTCGGTGGTCAACGTGGCGCTGCCCGCGATCCGAGTGGCGCTGGGGTTCGCCCCGCTCGACCTGTCCTGGGTCGTGCACGTGTACGCGCTGACGTTCGGCGGACTCCTGCTGCTGGGCGGCCGCGCCTGCGACCTGTTCGGCCGGCGTCGGCTCTTCGTACTGGGACTGGCGGTCTTCGGGCTGTGTTCCCTGGCGGGCGGGCTGGCCCAGGCGCCCTGGCAACTGATAGCCGCCCGCGCCGGCCAGGGCCTGGGTGCCGCCACGGCCGCTCCGGCCGCCCTGGCCATGCTGACCACGACCTTCCCCGAGGGCCCCCAGCGCACCCGCGCACTCGGGGTGTGGAGCGCGGTCAACGCTGCGGGCGGTGCACTGGGCGTGCTCGTGGGAGGACTCTTGACGCAGTACGCAGGCTGGCGGTGGATCATGCTCATCAACCTGCCCGTCGTCGCGGCCGCCCTCGCCCTGGTCCCCCCGGGCGCTGCCGCCGAAACGCCTCCGGCCAGGCGGGAGGGGCCAGATGTGCTGGGCGCGGTCCTGGCCACCGGCGGAACCGGCCTGTTGGTGTTCGCCGTCGTGCGCAGCGAGGCACGGGGATGGGCCTCCCCGGCCACCTTGGTGACCCTCGCCGCCGCGGTCGTTGTGCTGACCGCCTTCCTCATCACCGAATCCAGGACCTCCGCGCCGCTCCTGCGCCTCGGGCTCCTGCGCAGTCACCGGATCGCCGGTGCCAACGTGCTGGTGTTCCTCGCGGCGGCCGGGCAGTTCGCCGCCTTCTACTTCGTGTCCCTGTACATGCAGCAGGTCCTGGGCCTGGGCGCCGCCGCGACCGGCGCCGCATTCCTGCCCTTCTCCGCAGGCCTGATCGCAGGCACCGTCGTCGCTACTCGGATCGCCTCCTCCCGCTCCCCGCGCGCATCCCTGGTGCCCGGCGCTCTGCTGGCCGCCGCGGGACTCTTCTGGTTCGCCTCCATCAGACCGGACGGCAGCTTCCTCGCCGACGTGCTCGGACCCTCCCTCCTCACCAGCGTCGGGACCGGACTGGTCCTGGCCCCGGTCGCCGCCGCCGCGACCACCGGCGTCACCCGCCGCGAGGCCGGTACGGCCTCCGGTGTCTTCAACAGCTCCCGCCAACTCGGCGGCTGCATCGGCCTGGCTGCCCTCGCGACCCTCGCGGCACACCACACCGGCGCTGCCACCAGCCCCGCCGCGCTGAGCGACGGCTACGCCCTGGGCCTGGCGGTCGCCGCCGCGCTCTTCCTGCTCGCCGCAGCCGTCGCCCTCGCCGTACTCCCCCGCCGCCGGACGGCGACGACCGCTCCGCGATCCGCCCTCACCACAGAGACCCAGCCGGAAGGGACACCGTCACGATGACCGCACCCGTCAACCTGTTCGACTCGGCACTCCACTTCTCCCCTGACGGCCACGTCCGGGCAACCGGACGGCAGATGACGGCCAGCGACGCCGGCGCCTGGCACGTCGCAGCGTTCCGTGCGGAGACCGACGCCGACGTACACGCCGACCACTGGGAAATGCACCCGGAGGCAGAGGAAGCAGTCTGCTGCCTCACCGGGGGCGTGCGCCTCTACCTCCGTGCCGCCGGACCCGATGAACCCCCGGAGGCGGTACAACTGCCCGCGGGTACGGCCGTGATCGTTCCCCGCGGCCGCTGGCACCGCCTGGAACTGGACGCACCGAGCGACCTCATGTCGATCACCCTTCGCCACGGCACCCGCCTCGAAGAGCGCACCGACACCCGCTGACCGGCATCCGGCACGGAGAAAGGGCGAACCCGGGGCCGGCACGACCGCCGCCCGCGCGACCGCTCGCTCCGGAGCCGCTCAACGGCGGTACACGGCGGTCGCGATCTCGATGAACGAGTGGAGCAACGGATTGGCGTCACCGTCGTTGCACACCGCGACCACGCGGCTCGGAGCCATGTCGGTCAACGGAACCACGGCGAGGTTTTCGGGCAGGCCGTGCCCGAGCGGGGCCAGGCCGACCGTGCTGTTCCACAGCACGGCTTGCAGACACTCCTGGACGACGCGCACCACCGGGCCCTCGCGCGGCTCGCCGCCGTTCCAGTACGACTGCCAAGCCGGGTCGGTCCCCTGCGGGAACCGGAACCAACGGCGGCCGGCCAGGTCGGCCAGGCTCAGGTGGTCGCGACCGGCCAGCGGATCGTCGGCGCGCAGTACCGCGCCGACCGGGTCGGTGCGCAGCTGACGCACGGTCAGTGCGGTGTCGTCGAACGGGGCACGGGTCAGGGCGACATCGACCAGTCCGGCGCGCAGCCCGCAGGTCGGGTCGGTCAGGTCCGCGTCGCGGATGCGGATGTCGACGCCGGGGTGCCGTTGCCGGAAGACGGCCGCCAGCCTGGTGAGGGCGGGGTCGGCGCTGTCGCCCAGGATGCCGAGGGCGAGGGTCGCGGCGCCGGCCGCCGCGGTCACGCGGGCGCGGACACGGTCGGCCTGGGCGAGCAGGGCTCGCGCTTCGTCGCGCAGCACTGTCCCAACGGGCGTGAGCGTGACGCCGGCCGGGGAGCGGACGAGCAGCAGGGCGCCGGTCTCGGCCTCCAACTGCTTGATCGCCCGGCTCAGCGGCGGCTGGCTCATGTGCAGCCTGGCGGCGGCCCGGCCGAAGTGGAGTTCCTCGGCGACCGCCAGGAAGTAGCGCAGGGTACGTAGCTCCACGCTGCGACGATACCGTCAAGGCATCCGCTCGGCGGAACAGGTCTTGGACACCCGCAGGGCTGCGGCGCTGCACTGGGAGCATGACCGACGAAGCGAAGACCAGTGAGCCGCAGGCCGCCCCCGCCGTATCGGTGGTCGGCCCCGACGACGGCGAGATGATCGTCCTGGGCACCACGCGCATCCGCGTCCTCGAAGACGGCAGCCACACCGGTCACCGTCTGGGAATGACGGAGTCCGTGCTCGCACCGCACACCGCCGGACCCCCGCAGCACCGCCATGCCCTCCACGACGAGGGTTTCTACGTCGTCTCCGGCAGGGTGCGGTTCACCGTCGGGGGTGAGGACCACGACGCGACCGCGGGCACGCTGGTGATGGTCCCGCCCGGCGCCCCGCACACCTTCACGAACATGACCGACCAGCCCGCGGTCATGCTCAGCACGTTCACCCCGGCCCTGTACGTGCAGTACTTCCGTGACCTCCAGAGCCTGACCGCCGACGGCACGCCGCTGACGCCCCGGGCCGGCATGGAGGTCATGAGCCGCTATGCCACCGGGCCCGCCACCGACTTCGCCTGACCGGCGAGGACCGCCGGGTCGTGCTCAACGTCGCCCTCATCGCCACCGCGGTCGTGACCCTGTGGCTGGCCACCGGCCGGCCGTGATGGCGAAACGGACCGGGGCCGGCCGGGCACGGCATGCACCCGGAGGCGGTCACGCGGTGAGCACTCCGGTGCCCAGGAGTGCGAACAGCAGGACACCGACGACGATCCGGTACAGCACGAACGCGTTGAAGGAGTGCCTGGCGACGAACTTCAGCAGCCAGGCGATCGAGGCATACGCGACGACGAAGGAGACGGCGGTGCCCACGACGAGCGGCAGGGGATCGACTCCGGCGCCGACGGCGTCCTTGAGTTCGTACAGACCCGCGCCGGTCAGGGCCGGGATGCCGAGGAAGAAGGAGAGGCGGGTGGCCGCCACGCGGTCCAGGTCGAGGATGAGGGCGGTGGACATGGTGGCGCCGGAACGGGAGAAGCCCGGGAAGAGCAGGGCGAGGATCTGGGAGCAGCCGACCAGCATGGCGTCCTTGAGACCGGTGTCGTCCTCGCCGCGCTTGTGGCGGCCCATCTGGTCGGCCGCCCACATCAGGCCGGATCCGAGGAGGAGCGACCCGGCAACGACCCACAGGGAGGCGAGGGGGCCCTCGATCAGCGGCTTGGCCGCCAGGCCGACGACGACGATCGGGATGGTGGCGTAGATGACCCACCAGGCGAACTTGTAGTCGTGGTGGTAGCGCTCCTCGCGGTCGACCAGGCCGCGACCCCAGGCGGAGACGATCCGCACGATGTCCTTGAAGAAGTAGACGAGGACCGCGGCGATCGCGCCGACCTGGATCACCGCGGTGAAGCCGACCACGGAGGCCTCACCGACGGGAATGCCCATCAGCCCCTCGGTGATCTTGAGGTGGCCGGTCGAGGAGACGGGCAGGAACTCGGTCACTCCCTCCACGACGCCGAGGACGGCTGCCTGTCCGACGCTGATAGCACTCATAGGGGTCCATCGCTTTCGTGGTGGTAGCGGCAAGCAGTTCCTCGGCCGGACCCGCAGAAGTTCTACAGGACTGTAGAAGATGAGCGGGGGAACGCAAAACCCGGGTGTGCGGACGTCCCGGACCCGCACCCGGCCCTGCACGGTGGCTGCCGGGCATGACAGACTCCGGGATGAGCTTCTACGGCAACGTAGAACATCTACGTGAACGCAGAAGACGGCGCAGGAGGAGAGACCGTGTCCGTGCACGAACCCACCCCGCCCAAGCGCGGCCGGGGCAAAGGCGAGCTGGAGGCCGAAGTCCTCGACACGCTTCACCGCGCCGCGCCCGAGGCCCTGAGCCCGGGCGAGGTCAAGGACGCGCTCGGCGGCGAACTCTCGTACAGCACCGTCGTCACCGCCCTGTCCCGGCTCTACGCCAAGGGACTGCTGAGGCGCAGCCCTCGGGGGCGCGCCTTCGCGTACGCCCCCATCGCCGACGCATCCGGCCTCGCCGCCCACGAGATGCGCAAGGTGCTGGAGGGCCGCCCGGACCGCGAGGCCGTACTGGCCCGGTTCGTCGACGACCTCTCCGACGACGACGAGCAGCTGCTGCGCAAGCTCCTGGACCTCGGTGACTGAGGCTCCCTGATGCGTCTCGCCGTGTACCTGCTCCTGCTCTTCCCGGTGTCGGCCGCCCTGGCCGCTCGGCCACTGGGTGAGCGACTGCCGCCCCGACTGGCCACCTGGCTGCTGACGCTCGGCGCGGTGGTGCTGGCCGCGGCGAGCAGCCTCGCCCTCGGCGTGCTCGCGATCACCGCGCTGATCCGATTCCCCCTGCTCGCACGGCTGGCCGACGGGCGCTGGTCGGCGCAAGTGGCCCAGCGCCACGATCCGGCTTCGCTGTCCGTCGGTCTCCTCGCCTGCGCCGTGCTGGCCGCCACTGCCACGGCCGCGGCCGTGATGCTCTGGCGCCGGGTACGCACGCTGGCCGCCTCCGCGGCGGAAGCCGCCTGCATGCCGGGCCACGACCAGCTGGTGGTAGTCGAAGACCCGGCGGCCGAGGCGTACGCCCTCCCCGGGATGCCTGGCCGCATCGTGGTCTCCACCGGCATGCTGGACGCCCTCGACACCGCCGAGCACGAGGTGCTCCTCGCCCACGAGCGGGCTCACCTCACCCACCACCACTACGTGTTCGTCGCGTTCACCCAGCTCGCGGCGGCCGCCAACCCCTTCCTGCGGCCACTCGTCCCCACCGTGTCCTACACGGTCGAACGCTGGGCCGACGAGAGCGCCGCCACCACTGTCGGCGACCGCCGGCAGGTGGCCCGCACCGTGGGCAAGGCGGCCCTGGCCGCCAAGCGCACCCGCGCCCGCGGCTGGATCCCCGCCGCCGCGCTCGGCGTCCTGGGCCGGTTCACCCCCGCTGAACCCGGCCCGGTACCGCGTCGGGTCGCCGCCCTGCTGACGCCGCCCCTGCGCGGCCGCACCGTGCTGATCGCCGCGATCGTCGCACTGCTCCTGGCGACGGCCCTGTGCGCCTTCGAGGCGACGCGCGACCTGGACACCCTCCTGGACCTGGCCCGGCACGGCGCCGCGCGCCACCCCGCGGGGACCTCTCCCCCACACCGTCCGCCGGCCGGCGGCGCCGCCGGTGCGGTGGTGCGGCCTGCGGGCTCGTGACGCAGCCACGCGTCCGGTACGGCGGGCACCCGGGGACGCGGGGACGCCCTACTGGAGGCGGGCCAGCAAGTGGGCGTCGAGGAAGCCCCGTTCGGAGGCCGGGTCGTGGAGCAGCCGCGCGGAAGTCGCGAGCCCGGCCCCGGCGAGCAACTCGGCGAACCGGTCCACCGGCCAGCTGTAGGCGGGAGCCACCCTGTGGTCGAAGCGGACCGGCTCCGGTCCTTCCGTCGCGAAGAACGAGACCAGCAGCAGTCCTCCGGGTGCCAGGACGCGCGCCTGCTCGGCGAGCAGCGCCGGCAGTTCCCCGGGCGGGGTGTGGATCATCGAGTAGTGGGCCAGCACACCGCCGAGCGTGCGGTCCTCGACCGGCAACGCCTCCATCCGCGCCTCGTCGAACCGTAGCCCCGGATGGGTCCGCCGGGCGTGGCCGACCATGCCCGGGGAGAGGTCGAGTCCGAAGGCGTCCAGCCCCAAGTCGTGGAGCATCGCCGTCAGATGTCCCGGACCGCACCCGACGTCGGCTGTCCGCAGGTTCCCCGAGCCGCGGACCAGTTCGGCGAAGGTGCCCACCATGGCCCGGGCGAACGGCCGCGTCTCCAGCCGGTCGGCGAACAGCGACGCGTAGAGGTCGACGACCCCGTCGTAGGCCGCCCTGGTCACGTCCCGGTGTTCCGCCACGGGGACGAAGCTAACATCCGCGCCGTTCATGCCGTCACGTGATCACGGGACGGGCGGCGGAAGGTGTGCGGCCCGCCGCCCCTGATGCTGCCGCACCGCCTCCTCACGGAGGGCTTGGATGAGGGTCGTGACGTGGGGCCGGTCGCCACGGCCGATCGCGGCGACACCGATGTGCCGGACCGGCCCCGGCGGCTTGACCGGAACGGTGCGCAGGCCCGGGATCTCCGGGTCGAGTGCGATGGAGGGGATCAGCGAGATCCCCAAGCCGGCGGCGACCAGCGTGCGGGCGAAGAAGTAGTCGGTGGTCGTGCCGCGCACCTCGGGGTCGAAGCCGGCTCGCTCGGCGTAACGGCGCAGGTACGCCTCGGTTTTCAGACAGCCGAGCACCCAGGGCTCCGCTGCCAGCTCGGCGAGGTCGAGCACCTCGCTGCCGGCGAGTCGGTGCTCCTGCGGCAGGACGACGTGCAACGGGTCTTCCACGATGTGGGTCCACTCCAGGCCGGAGCTGGGACCCGGCCCGACGGGCAACGGGCCGTCGAAGTGATAGGCGAGGGCGAGGTCCACGGCGCCCTGCCGGACGAGCGGCAGGGTGGTCTCGGGCTCACCTTCCCTTATGTGGAGCACGGCGCCGGGATGGGCTGCGGTGAGCCGGGCGAGAGCGCCGGGGAGCAGGAGCCTGCCGCCGCTGGTGAAAGTGGCGACGGTGAGCCGGGTGCGGCCGGTGGTGAGCTGGTCGACCCGCTGTTGTGCGTGTTCCAGCTCTGCGGCGACCGATTCGGCGGCGCCGACCATGATCTGGCCGGCTGGGGTGAGGGTGACCCCGCGGGTGCTCCGGGCGACGACCCGGGCGCCGAGGCTGCGCTCCAGGGCGGCAACGTGCTGGGAGACGGCCGAGGGGGTGAGACGGAGGGCGGTGGCCGCCCGGTTGAAGCTACCGTGCTGGGCCACCGCCCGCAGGACGCGCAGCCGCTGCACATCGATCAACAGTTTTCCTTCATGCGTCCTCAGTAGATCGGCACTTCTGCTGATGACGGTAGACGTTCAGGATGGCGGCATGCAAAAGATCTGCGTCATCGGCGGAAGCCGGTACTTCGGCAAGCTCCTGATACAACGTCTGCAGGCCGCGGGCCACCGGGTCACCGTGATCAACCGGGGTTCCAGCCGGCCGCCCGCCGGTGTCGAGCACCTCGTCGTCGACCGCAACGACGAGGTCGCGCTCACCGCCGCGCTGGGCTCCCGCACCTTCGACGTGGTCGTCGACCAGGTCTGCTACACCCCCGTGCAGGCCGAGATCGCCGTCCGCGCCTTCGCCGGCCGCGCCCGGCGCTACGTCATGACCTCCACGATCGAGGTCTACGACCCGGGGACCGCCGAACTGCCGGCGGTCCCGGCGGGCACGCCGGTGGCGGAGGAGACCGTGGACCCGGCCACCTGGCCCGTGGCCGTGGACCTGCCCTGGCAGGACGACGCATACCTCGAGGCGCACTACGCCGAGGGCAAGCGCCAGGCGGAGGCCGTCTTCACCCGTGACGGCAGCTTCGCGTTCGCCAGTGTGCGCAGCGCCCACGTCCTCGGCGGCGGTGGGCGGGAGTTCACCGGCCGGCTGGCTCATTACGTCGAACGCATCACCCGGGGCGAAGAGGTCACCGTGCATGCGCACGCGCTGCCCACGGTCTTCATCCACTACCAGGAGCTGGCGGATCTGCTGCTGTGGGCGACCGCGGCCGACTTCACCGGTGCGGTGAACGCCTGCTCGGACGGGCCGCTCGACGCACGAGGCCTCGCCGAGGTCGTCGCTGCGCAGGCCGGCCGGGGACCGGTCTTCCGGAGCGTGCCGGCGGGCGAGGAGGCGTCGCCGTTCTCCGTCGACCGCCACTACGCCATGAGCAACGCCAGGGCCAAGGCACTGGGTTTCTCCTTCTCCCACACCTGTGACTGGCTTCCAGGCGCCGTCGCGGAAGCCCTCACCACCGAACCGTCCCCCACCACCTGAGGAACACAACCGCCATGCAGTACCGCACCCTCGCAGGCACCACCGTCAGCGCCGTCGGACTGGGCGCCATGCCGTTGTCCATCGAGGACCGCCCGGACGAGACGCGGGCCGTCGCCACCGTCCACGCCGCGCTCGACGCGGGCGTCACGCTCATCGACACCGCCGACAGCTACCACTGGCACGCCGGGGAGGTGGGCCACAACGAACTGCTCGTCGCCCGCGCCCTGGCCCGCTACGGCGGCGACACCTCCGGCGTCCTGGTCGCCACCAAGGGCGGCCGTGGCCGCCCCGGGGACGGCAGCTGGACCGTCACCGCGGACCCCGCCCATCTCAAGCGCGCCGCCGAAGCCTCCGCCAAGCGCCTGGGCGTCGAGGCCATCGGCCTGTACCAGTTGCACAAGCCGGATCCGTCCGTGCCCTGGGCGGAGTCCGTCGGCGCCCTGCGGGAGTTGCTGGACGCCGGCACGATCCGCGCCGCCGGCATATCCAACGTCACCACCGTCCAGATCCGCGAAGCGCACGGGATCCTCGGCGACGGACTCGTCTCCGTGCAGAACCAGTACTCGCCCGCCGTGCGCGACAGCGAGGCGGAGCTGCGACTGAGCACCCGGCTGGGCCTGGCCTTCCTGCCGTGGAGCCCGCTGGGTGGCATCTCGCGCAGCTCCCTCGACGGCCCCTCCGGCAGCACCTCCGCCGGCACTGCCTTCCACCGCGTCGCGGCCGAGCACGGCGTCAGCCCGCAGCAGATCGCCTTGGCGTGGCTGCTCGCGCGTTCCCCGGTGGTGATCCCGGTACCGGGGGCCAGCCGCCCGGCCTCCATCACCGACTCGGCCCGGGCCGCGGACCTCGAGCTGAGCGCGGAAGAGCTGACGCAACTGGAGGACGCGTTCTCCAGCGGTTCGTCCGTCTCTCGCGGCAGCAGCTCGCCGGGTGCATGAGCCGCCTTACAGACGGGGCCCGTACGGGGCGAGGCCGATGATGAGGATGCGGCGCTCGCCCGGGCCGGTGCCGTCGCCCAGGCTCACCGGTCCGACGTAGTGGCTCACCCTGTGGTCGTGGACGGCGTACCCGTCGAGGGGTTCGTTGAGGGTGAAGCGTGCGTGCACCGCGGTCTCAGGGAGGTCATCGGGCTGGCGGCCGGCGGACTCGGGCGTGGCGATGACGTTCTCGCCGCCGCGGATGTTGGTGGAGCCGATGAAGTGGGCGAAGGTGAACGTGGCCGGTGAGCCGCCGTCCTGGTGGAGGCTGTTGGGTGAGGAGACGGCGGTGTCGGCGCTGGCGTGGACGGCCAGTTTGAGCAGGTGGACGCCGACGTAGACGGGGGTGCGCTGGAGGTCCTCCAGCCACAGGGCGTGGTGGAGGTCGGTGTGGATGAGGCGCTGCAGGAGCGCGTTGCCGTGCAGCGTGGTGGGGAGGTCGGGCAGACGGCGCCGTACGTCCGGGAATTCCGGGTTGTGGTCGTCCTGCCAGTATTCGGTCACCATGCCGTACGTGGGGTCGGGGGCGCCGGGTGTGAAGGACAGCTGCCCGGTCCACGGCAGGTACACGGCGTGGGAGTAGCGGCGGAACCGGTTGGTGTGCGGGGCGTAGGGGTCGGGCGGAAGAGTGGCGAAGACGCTCTCGATCTCGGCCAGGTCCCTACGGCGCGCGTCCGTGTCCGGTTCCAGGTCCGCGGCGCGGTAGCGGGCGTAGCCGTCCCGGCGCAGGGCGTCGGTGACAGCGTCGTTGGCGTGCGGGCGGTCGTGCAGGGTCGGGGCTTGCTTCACGGGGCCCTCCTGAGCCACGGGGCACAGCTCGGCCCCGGCCGGTCGTGCGGACACCAGTGGCGGCGTGTCGTGGGGATCCCAGGCTGACACGGGCGGGGGCCCGGCGCCGTCGCACACCCGCCGGTCAGGTGACGTACGGTTTCGCGGCCCGGTCGGTGTCGTTTCCGGCGGCGGTTGCGGGGGCGCGGCGGTCAGGTCGTCCACCACCGCGGCCAGACCGCCCGGCAGACGGGACGCGGCGCGCTGGCGGTGCGCCCCCGACCCGCGGCTCTCCAGCCGGCGCAAGAGGGCCGTGACCGGCTCGGTGTCGCCGTGTTCCTCCAGCGCGGGGCGGACGTGCTCCAGCAGCCGGGCGCCGCGCACCGGTGCCGGCAGGACCTGCCCGGTCAGGGCATCGGGGCCGTGGCCGCTCCAGCCGTCACGCGTGGCATTCCAGTAGGCGCAGCGCAGCCATTCGGCCGACGGGTGCGGGGCTCCCTCGCCGCGGCTCGCCGCGTCGGCGGCGGTGACCACCAGGGCCCGCGTGATCGCGGCCAGCGCCGCGGAGTCCGCGGGATCTGCCGGGACGTCCATGCAGCGCACTTCCACGGTCGGCAGCTGCGGGTGGGGGCGGACGTCCCAGAACGGCAGGTCCGCGAACGACATGCCGCCGGCCTCCGCCATGGCCTCGGCGTGCCGGCCGTACTCCTCGAAAGATCGCGCGTAGGGCGGCGGCCCGAGGGCGGGGAACCGCAGCCTGATGACCGAGCGCCAACTCGCGTAGCCGGTATCACGGCCCTCGCAGAAGGGCGAGTTCGCACTCATTTCCACCAGGAGCGGCAGCCAGGGCCGCAGATGGTTGGAGACCTGCACGGCCAGGTCCCGGTCGGGCAGGTGGACGTGGACGTGGAGGGCGTTGATGACGTAGTCGTCCATCATGGACCTGAACAGGTCGGCGCCGGCCCGGTAGCGCGGATGGGTGCCGATCGGCGCCGGCCCGGGCGGGCGCAGCACCGGTGTGCCCGAAGGGCACACCTTGAGCCCTTCTGCCGCGGCCGCTCGGGCAATGCCGGCACGCAGGCGCAGCAGTTCCCGGTGCAGCTGCGATACCGACGTGCAGGGCGGTGTCCTGGTCTCGATCTGGAAATCGGTGAACTCACCGGAGACGTCGTCGCCCAGTGTTGCGGCGGCGCGCGCCACTACGCGTGCCGCGGCCGGCTGCACGATCCGGGAGCCGGCCCCGACGAGGAAGAACTCCTCTTCCACCCCCACCGTCGGCGCCAAGGGGTCGCTCTGCCCGTGACGCAGGTCCTTGGCTTCGCTGGCGTCCATCCGTCCAGCATCGTCCGCTCCGCCTGCCGTGTCGCCTCCGACACGGGTCTCTCCTCCGACGGGGCCCCCGCGGACCGGTCACCCGCGGGCGCCCTCCTCACCCGGAACCTCTGCAGCGGCAGCCTGCCGGATGACGCAGAACACCGTCTCGCGCGCAGGGACGGCGGGCTTCAGAGGAGGTTCTTCTCCATCGCGTTCAGGTACTGCTTGACGGGGTGGTCGCGCAGGGCGTCGCTGGTGGGTGCGAGCAGGTCGGCGGTCGCGCCCTTGACCCGGTCACCGAGAGCGCTCAGCAGGGGCATCGAGCTGCGGATGCGTCCCGTGGAGTCGATGTAGTGGAGGGTGTCGACGTGGGTGTAGGCCGGTTCTGGCGGCAGCTGGGGGACGATGTCGTTGTTGTTGACGTAGCGGTGCAGGCGGTCCTTGAAGCCCTTGTTGCAGGAGGCGGCCAAGATCCGTTCGCAGGTGCGGGGCTGGCCGTAGGTGTAGATGCCGTCGGCCTGCAGGCGCGGCGCCTCCAGGTACATGCGGCAGCCGGCCAGCATCGCCAGGGCGCCGCCCAGGCTGTGGCCGGTGAACCAGACGCTCTGGCCGTTGTCGCGGAACTCGGCCAGCGATTGCCGGACGGTGGGGAAGACGCAGTCTAGGGCCTCGCCGAAGCCGTAGTGCACGAATCCGGTGCCCGCCGGGCCCGGCACGGGCGGGGTCGTGGCGTCCGAGAGCCAGTCGCGGATCTGGGCCGGCTCGGTCCCCCGGAACCCGGTGATGATCATCTTGTCGCTGGCGACCGTGTACGCCTGCGTGTCCTGCAGCGGGAACGGCGGCGTGAACCGGGTGTGGTGGTGGCGCACCCGGTCGAACCCCCATTCCCGGGCCGTGGCCTCCACGGTCGCCTCGTCCTTGTAGGCCAGCGCCGCGGCCTTGACCATCCAGTAGGCCAGCTGGGGGCAGTGCTTGGTCACGCTGTGGTCGATCGTCGTCGGAACGGACACCAGGTGCCTCCTTGGTACGCGAGTCCCCTTTGACCCGCCGCCCACCGCGGCCCGCCGGCCGCCGCCACGCCGAAGAACCGGCCGGCCGACAACTGCCGCGTCCCGCAGGGGCGGTGGTGGGCAGCAACGCCCGGCGCCGCGGAGGACGGGGGTCACTTCACCGGCGACCGTAGAAGGACGGGGGACCCCGGCGGCGGGGACATCGCGAGCGGCGGAGGCAGGAACGATCCCCCCTCACCCGAGCGGCTGAGCAGACGCTGCTCCGCCGGCCGGCCGGATTCTGTCCGGCGGGTCGGCTACGAGGCAGGGCTCCCGGTCACAGTTCTCGTCGCAGGGAGCGGCTTCCTGGGCAGGCCTTGTCTCATCTATCGATTTTCGATAGATTTTCATCGTTACTCGATGGAAGGATGGTCATGGGCAAGCTGACAGTGGCTGCGCTGCGCGCCGTACTCGTGGTGGTGCTCGTCGGCACCGTGTTCGTACAGGCCTTGATGGTGTGGGCGTTGGCCACCGACCCGGAGGACGGGTCGCTCCCGCTGACCCCGCTGCGCTTGGTCACGATCCTGGGCATGGTGTCGGCCCAGGTGGCCCTGGTGTGCGTGTGGCGGCTGGTGACGATGGTGCGACGCGGAACCGTGTTCTCCCACGCCGCCTTCCGGTACGTGGACGGCGTGATCGGCGCGATCGTGGCGGCCGCCCTCGTGTGGTTCACGGTCACGGCCCTCAATGCGCCGGGTCAGCGGGACGACCCGGGCGTCACCGTCATCATGGGCGGGGTCGGCCTGGCCATCCTGGGGGTCTCGCTCATCGTGCTCGTGCTGCGGATGCTGCTCGCCCAGGCCGTCGCGCGCGACGTCGAAGCGGCGCAGATGCAGGCCGAGTTGGACGAGGTGATCTGATGCCGATCGTCGTCGACATCGACGTGATGCTCGCCAGGCGGAAGATGTCCGTGGGCGACCTCGCGGACCGCGTGGGGATCACGCCCGCGAACCTGGCGGTACTCAAGAACGGCCGCGCCAAGGCGGTGCGTTTCGCGACGCTCGCCGCGCTCTGCGAGGTACTCGAGTGCCAGCCGGGCGACCTGCTGCGCTGGGAGGCCGAGGCCGCAGGAGGCGGATGACGTGCTCCGGAGCGGGGCGGGCAAGGCCCGGCACAGGTAACGCCGACGGGGCGTCAGTCGCCCCGGCGGGCGCCCCGGTCGGGTGCGCTCATGTCCCCCGTGGCCGGGGTGCCGTCGGCCAGCCCGTAGCGCAGGTACACGGTGCCCTTCGGGCCGGCTGCCGGGGGTGCGAGGAGCGAGACGTTGGTGGGCACCGCGCCCTCGTCGAACACCTTCTTCCCGACGCCGAGCACGATGGGGTGCAGCCAGAGGTCGAGGCGGTCGAAGAGCTTCTCGCGCAGGAGGGTCTGCACGAGGTTCAGGCTCCCGACGACCTTCACGTGCTCGTGGCGGTCACGGAGCTCGCGCACCGCGCCGGCGAGGTCCGGCCCGAGGTGTGTGGATCCGGCCCACGAGAGGTCGGGCCGGCCGCGGGACGCCACGTACTTCGGGACGCTGTTGAAGAGCGTGGCGATCTCGTTGTCCTGACCGCCCTCCTGGCGGGGCCAGTAGGCGGCGAAGAGGTCGTACGTCCGGCGGCCGAGCAGGAGGGCGTCCGTACCTTCGTACGCGGCACCGATCTGCGCCCCGGCAACCTCGTCCAGCAGGGGCGCCTGCCAGCCGCCGAACGGGAACCCCACCGGGTCCTCGTCGGGGCCGCCGGGCGCCTGCCCGACGAGGTCGAGGGTCGCGAACATCGCGATGTGGACGAGGCCCATGGCTCACTCCCGATGAGGTCGGCTGTCTCCGTCAAGAGATAGACCTCCGGCTGCCCGCGGACTCATCGCCGCGCCGGAACACGGTTTCACCTCACCTCACGACGAGTCCCGTGCCCGCCGGCCAGACCGGCGGTGGCGAGGGCCGATCCCGTCAGGGGCTGTCTTCGACAGCCATCTCGCCCAGCAAGGACCAGTCGTCCTGCGGCAGCTTCATGTTCACGATGCGGGGCGTCGCGGCCAAGTGGCGCGGCAGGGTCCGCTGCGCCTCCTTGAAGTGGTCGGACTGGACGTGGGCCGCTCCGGCATCGTCGTCGCGGAACGCTTCGACCAGGACGTACTCGGTCGGATCGTCGACGCTCCGCGACCACTCGAAGGTCAGGCAGCCGGGTTCGGCGCGGGTCGCGGCGGTGAAGTCCGCTGCGATCTGGGGCCAGCGGTCCGCGAACTCGGGCCGGACCGGGAACTTTGCGGTGATGAAGATCATGACGCCTCCTTGGGTTCTGTTCCGATTCTCCGTCGTCGGCGCCACCGGACGGCGAGGCACGACGATCAGCCTCCCCTTCTGTCCTCTTGTACGGGCTCGGGTCGGGCGTCGCGGAATCCGGGCAGGCAATTCGATCGCCGATCCGTTCCCGTTCGAGGAGTTCTCCTTCGCCCCGTGAAAACGTCGTCGCGCCAGGCTCCACTGGGGAACGAAAGGACGAAGGAAATGACCAAGTCAGGGCGCAGGTTCGGCATCGCCGCCGTGGTGGCCGCGTTCGTGGCCGTGATGATCGCCGTTGCTGGACCGCAGGGAGCCAGCGCGCAGGACCAGGCGCGCCGCGGCTGGGACCACTTCGGGTTCGGGGTGCCGTGGGAGGAGTCCTACGGGTACTCGCAGGCCGTCAGAGCCGGGGACACGGTCTACATCTCGGGGCAGCTGTCGCACGACGCGGCCGGGAACCTCGTGGGCGTCGGCGACTTCGAGACGCAGGTGCGCACGTCGTTCGCCAACCTGGACAAGGTGCTCGCGCACTACCGGATCCCGCGCAGCCAGATCGTCAGCATGAAGATCTACACCAAGGACCTGCGCAAGAACTTCGACACGGCCGCCCGGCTGCACAAGGAGTACGTCGGCAACCACCGCACCACCGACACCATCCTGGGTGTCACCGACCTCGCGTTCCCCGATCAGTTGGTGGAGATCGAGGCCGTCGCGCTGGTGTCGCCGCGCTCCTGAACCGAGTCGGCCGCGCGGCTACCGCCGCGCGGCCGCTCGGCGCACCGCGGCGGTGACCGCTCGTGGTGCTTCACAGCGGTCCACCGGCGCGGCCCGCTCAGGCTCTCGGCCAGGTGACCGCGCTCGGGGACCGTGTGGCCCATGGGGGTTTCCCCCGCCTACTACCGTCCGGGCTGCCCGGCACTCATGGGGATCCCTCGCGCCCTCTCGTGCACGGCGCGGTGCTTCACTTGGCGCCCATTGCGAACCGGTACGACAGCTGGATGATCTTCCAGACCGTCTCCAGCTCCTCCGCGGTCCTGGGCCCGTAGACGAGCGTCACGTCCTGGACCGGGTGGTGCACTCCCCAACCCGCGGCGATGACGTCCTCCTCGGCCTCCGGCGGGAGCGTGAGGTGGAGCGAGCCGTCGTGGTGGGGGTGGATGTGGGCCCATTCCCTGCCGCGCTGGAAGGCCTCGGCGGGGCCCGAGCCGACGCCCTCGGGCAGGAAGAGGGCACGGGCGTGCGGCACGGAGACGAGCGTGGGGGACATGTACACGTAGGGCAGTGCGCGCATCCGCTCCCACAGCTCTTCCTGCAGCATGATCGGGGCGATCTGCGAGCCCTGGCCGTGCGGGGCCGGGCCGAAGACCCTCGGGGCCGGGCCGTTGCGGGGAGTCAGAGTGATCAAGGCGGTGTTCCTCTCCGGCCGGTGAGCCGGCCGTGCGTGAATGGTCAACGACGTTGCAGCATGTGCGCAGCAGGCTCTTGCCCCGGTGGAGAACCGGTCGAGGACGTGACCGAGCCCGGTGACGACCCGTGGGTCAGGCATCCGGGGAGGAGGTCACGTCAGCGCCGCGGCCACCAGTGCGGCCGTAGCGGCGAGCAGGGGCTCGTCGGCCGGCGCCGTCGGGTCGTGCTTGGTGGAGAGGACCGCGACCGCGACCGGTCCTCGGCCGGGCGGCCGGGCGATGCCCACGTCGTTGGTGGTGCCGTAGCTGCCCGTGCCGGTCTTCTCGGCGACCGTCCAGTCCTTCGGCAGTCCGGCGCGCAGGCGGTTGCCGCCGGTGGTGTTGCCCTGCAGCCACCCGGTCAGCCGTTCCCGGTCGGGCCTGCCGAGCGCGTCCCCGACGGTGAGCCGGGCATAGGTGCTGCCGAGGGCGCGCGGGCTGGAGGTGTCGCTCGCCCTTCCCGGTTCCGCGGAGTTCAGCGCGGGCTCCCACCTGTCGAGCCGGGTCACTCGGTCGCCGATGGACCGGCAGAAGCGGGTGACGGCGTCCGGACCGCCGAGTTCACGCAGCAGGAGGTTGCCGGCGGTGTTGTCGCTGTGGTCGATGGCTGCCGCGCACAGGTCCGCGACGGTCATGCCGTGTGCGAGGTTCTCGGGCAAGCCCGTGACCGGTGCGTAGCCGGACTCCGTGACGTCCTTCTTCGTGTACCG
The DNA here is from genome assembly GCF_036226825.1 of Streptomyces sp. NBC_00667. Lineage (NCBI taxonomy): Bacteria > Bacillati > Actinomycetota > Actinomycetes > Kitasatosporales > Streptomycetaceae > Streptomyces > Streptomyces sp. NBC_00667. The sequence continues at coordinate 6,641,646 of NZ_CP109022.1, read as the reverse complement.
GATGCGATGGGCGAGGAACGTGCCGTCGCGGTCGAGGTCCCTGAGCACCGCGGCCACGGCGAGCGTCTTGAAGGTCGAGCACATGGGGAACAGCTCGTCCGCGCGGTACAGCACCGCCTTGCCGGTGACGGTGTCTCGCCCGAAGACCCCCAGTCGTGCCGAATGCGCCCGCTCCAGCGCACGCAGCCGGCCGGTGATCCCCTCTCCCTCCGCGCCCTTCGCGAAGGCGCGTCCCCCCGCGGGGAGGACGACAGCCATAGCGGTGGCGGCAACCGCACCGAGAACCCGACGCCGACTGGAGCGCAGAACCATGAGCACTTCCCCTGCTGTCCGTGTGACCGCCCGAAAACCGATCTGCCGTCTCGTTCCGGGCAGTTCATCCCATTGATCACCCATCAGGACGCGGCTCCGCACGGAATCGTTCCGACCCGTACGTGATGCGCGACACTCCAAGGAAAAGGTGACGTGTTCTGTCAGTTTTGGCCTGAACGATGGATGACATGAGCAACGAGGACATGAGCAACGAGAACACCCGTCAGGATGACTCCCGGCGCCCGCTCGCCGGGCGGATCGCGCTCGTGGCCGGTGCCACCCGCGGGGCCGGACGCGCTCAGGCGGTCGAGCTGGGCCGGGCCGGTGCGACCGTGTACGTCACCGGCCGCACCACCCGGACCCGGGCCAGCGAGGTCGGCCGGAGCACCGAGACCATCGAGGAGACCGCCGAGCTGGTCGACGCGGCCGGCGGAACCGGGATCGCGGTCCCCACCGACCACCTCGACGAAGCCCAGGTACGCGCCCTCGCCGAACTGATCGACCGGGAGCAGGGCCGTCTCGACATCCTCGTCAACGACCTGTGGGGCGGCGAGCACCTCCTCGCCACCTCCGTGTTCGGGAAGAAGAGCTGGGAGACGCCACTGGCCGACGGCCTGCGCATCCTGGAACTCGGCGCCCGCTCGCACGTGATCACGGCTGCGCTGCTGCTGCCGCTGCTGATCCGTTCGGACGCGCCGCTGCACGTGGAGGTCACCGACGGCACCGCGCACTCCAACCGGCGGTACCGCGAGAACATGTACTACGACCTGGCGAAGAACGCTCCGATCCGTCTTGCGTTCGGGCTGGGCCAAGAACTGGCGGAGTACGGGGGTACGGCGGTCGCGGTTTCGCCGGGCTTCCTGCGCTCGGAGCAGATGCTCACCTTCTTCGGCGTCAGCGAGGAGAACTGGCGCGACGCGATCGCCCAGGAGCCGTCATTCGCGATCGCCGAGTCCCCGCAGTACCTGGCCCGGACGGTGGCGGCGCTGGCCGCCGACCCGGACCGCGCCGAGCGGTGGAACGGCAAGTCCACCTCCAGCGGGGAGCTCGCCAAGGTGTACGGGGTGACCGACGTGGACGGCAGCCGGCCGGACGCCTGGGCGTACTTCGAGGACGTCGTCTACGGCGGGAAGGAAGGCTCCCCCGAGGACTACCGCTGACCCTCGGCTTCCCCGGGTTCCGCCACCGGCGGGTCGGCCTGGTAGAGGGCCGCCAGGGCCGCCGCACGCGCGCGGAAGCGGGTGCGCAGGGAGTGCGGGGCCAGTACCTCGGCGTCCGCGCCGAGCCGGGCCAGCTGGTCGAAGGCGACGTCCTCGGACTCGACGGGCAGGCCGAGCGTGACCCGCCCGTCGGAGTCCGGGGCGCTCGCGGCGGCCAGTGCCTCCTCGACGGCGGCCCCGTCCACGACCGCGGGCAGGCGGCGCAGCCCCCGCCCGGTCAGCCGGACCGTGACGGTGGTGCGCAGCAGCGCGCGGGCGAAGGCGGCCGAGCGGGCCTCCCAGTGCGCGGCCAGGTCGAAGGCCGCGTCGCGCACGAACGGTTCCTGCGCGCCGGGAGCGGGCGCGAGGGCCGTGAGGCGGTCGACGCGGTAGGTACGCCAGGTCGCGTCCTCGCCTGGCCGCCCGCCCGGGACGCGGACCCGGGCCACGACGTACCACGTGCCGGCCTTCAGTACGAGCCCGTACGGCTCCACCACCCGGGTCGCCGTGGAGGGCGGTGAGCCGTCCCGGCCAGGCCGCGCATAGGCCAGCTCGACAGCCCGGTCGGCCCACACGGCGCGGGCCAGGTCCGGCAGCAGCTCGGGCGCGGACGGCTCCCGGAACCAGGCCGGGGCGTCGAGGTGGAAACGGCGCGCCGCCGACTCGGCTGCCTCGCGCACCGACGGGAGCAGGGTCGCGGTCAGCTTCAGCCGGGCAGTGTGCGCCGCACCGGACAGCCCCAGGTCCTGCAAGGCCGTCGGCAGTCCCGACAGGAACAGGGTCTCCGCCTCGCTCGGGTGGAGCGTGGTGAGCCGGGTCCGGTGACCCGGGGCCAGGAAGTAGCCACCGACGCGGCCCCGCTCCGACCGGACGGGGACCCCGGCCTCCTGCAACGCCTGGGCATCGCGGATCACGGTCCGCTCGGATATCTCCAGTTCGCGGGCGAGTGCGGCGGCGGTCAGGCCGGGGTTCGACTGGATCAGGAGGGCCATTCGGATCAGGCGGGCGGCACGCATGCTCCCAGGATCGCCGTTCCGGCGGACGAACGGGGCGTCGGCCTAGCGGCGCAGGTACGCGAGGACGGCCAGGACCCGGCGGTTGTCCTCGGTGGACGGGGCGATGCCGAGTTTGGCGAAGATGCTCGCGGTGTGCTTGGCGACCGCGCTCTCGCTGAAGTGGAGGGCCGCGGCGACGGCGGTGTTCGAGCGGCCCTCCGCCATCAGTTCCAGGACGTCGCGTTCCCGTGGGGTGAGGGCGGAGATGGTGCCCCGGGCGTCGCCGCGCGACAGGAGCCGGCCGATCACCTTCGGGTCCAGGACGGTGCCGCCCGCGGCGACGCGCCGCACGGCGTCGACGAACTGGCCCGTGTCGGTGACCCGGTCCTTGAGGAGGTAGCCCACGCCCCCGTCGTCGCTCGCCAGGAGCTCGTTCGCGTAGAGCTGCTCGACGTACTGGGACAGGACGAGGACGGGCAGCCCGCGATGGTGGCGGCGGGCTTCGAGGGCGGCCTGGAGGCCCTCGTCGGTGAAGGACGGCGGCAGGCGCACGTCGACGACCGCGACGTCCGGCTTCTCCTCCAGCAGGGCGCGCAGCAGCGAGGGGCCGTTGTCGACGGCGGCGACGACGTCGAAGCCGTGCTCCCGGAGCGTGCGGACCAGGCCGTCCCTCAGGAGGAAGAGGTCTTCGGCAAGGACGACGCGCACGGGATCTCCAGGGTCACTGTGGTCGGTCCGCCCTGCGGGCTGTGCAGGGCGAGGCTCCCGTCGAAGGTAGCCAATCGGGCCCGGACACCGAGCAGTCCGGTCCCCCGGGCGGGATCCGCCCCGCCGCGCCCGTCGTCGGTGACGGTGACGCGCAGCCGCCCCTCGCCGTGGGCGAGGACGATGTCGACGCGGTCGCCGCCGGAGTGTTTCGCCGCGTTGGCCAGCAGCTCGTTGACCGCGAAGTAGGCGGCTGATTCGACCGCGGCCGGCAGCCGTCCCGCCAGGCGGACCTCGACGTGCACGTCGAGGAAGCTGTCGAGGGCCAGGGAGCGCACGGCATCGCCCAGGCCCCGGTCGGTGAGGACCGGCGGCTGGATGCCCCGGACCAGGTCGCGCAGGTCCTCCAGGGCCCGTGCGGACAGTTCGCGCGCCTCCAGCAGCGCCGCGCGGGCGGCCGGCGGATCGTGCAGCAGGCGCGTCGCGCCGTCGAGGCGCATCCCGAGCGCGACGAGCCGGGCCTGGGCCCCGTCGTGCAGGTCCCGTTCGATGCGCCGGAGCTCGTCCGCCCGGCCGTCCAGCGCGACGGCCCGGGAGTCCGTCAACTGCTCGATGCGGCGGACGAGTTCGGTCGTACGGGGCGCGGCGAGGAGCAGCCGGCTCCAGCGCGCGTGCAGGCGCAGCACGGCGGGGGCCAGGAGGAGAGCGGCAGCCGTGAGGGCGACGCCCAGGAGCAGCGCCGCGAGCATGCCGGCGGTGCTGCGCACGGGGACGAACGCGTACCAGTTGCCGTCGCCCAGCAGCCGCCACACGAACGGCTGGACGAACGCCCCGAACGCCCCGTACACGAGGAGCGACGGCGGCACGGCGAGCAGCGGGCCGCCGGCCAGGGGCTCCAGCCAGGCCCAGCCCAGGTCGCGCCAGAACCCGGCGTCGGCCAGCACCGCGCGGGCCCCCGCCGTCCGCGGGAGCGGGGCGGGCGGGCTGACCGGCACCCCCGACCAGCGCGCGGCCCGCTCCCGGGCCCGGTCGGCGCACCGGCGCAGCAGGGCCGCAGCGGGTGGCAGCAGCCGGTGGCCGATGCCGACGGGCAGCAACAGCAGCGCTCCGACGACGGCCGGTCCCGCGCAGGCCGCCACCACCAGGCCGAGCAGTCCGGCCAGGTGGCAGCGGCCGACGGCGGTCAGGGCGTGGAGGGTCCCCGCGCGGGAGCGGGCGGCGATCGAACTCATGTCCCGTGCAGGGTAGTCGGCGCGGGCGCGGTCTCCGACGCGGGCGCCGGGGCCACCGCCGACGCGCGCCGCCGCCCCCGCACCCATGCCAGGGCCACCACGAGGCAGGAGAGCCCGAAGCAGAGCATCGGCGTGACCGCCCCCGACTCCTCGTCCAGGAAGAGGAGCAGTCCGAGGTTGACGAGCGTGTGGAAGCCGCCCGCGAGCAGCAGCCGGTACGGACCGCCCGTACGGTCGAGGGCCACGCCCAGGACGACCGACATGGCCACGGTGGCGACGAGGAAGCCCGCGGCGTAGGCCGGGGCCTGGGCGAAGACCGGTACGTGCCAGGCACCCCACACCACGCCCACCGTCACCGACGAGGCGAGGGTCCCGAACCGGGTCCGCAGCAGCGGCTGGAGGAAGCAGCGCCAGCCGATCTCCTCTCCGCACGCCCCCGCCAGTTGCGCCATCGCGATCAGGGCGAAGGGGTGGTGCAGGGCCCCCGGCGGAGTGGAGCCGACGCCCCCGCGGAGCGTCCCGTACGCACCCACGGTGAGCGCGACGATCAAGGCGGCCGACCCGAGGAGTGCCACCGCCCGCCCGCCGCCCCCGCGCCGGCCCCCGCCCCGCAGCAGTTCGCGGGTCCGCCTCCACCGGTACAGGGCGATCGCGCCCACCCCCGCGGCCGGCCCGAACTGGGTCAGCTGCACCACCTCGGTGGGCACGCCGGTGGCCGGCTGTACCGCCCCCAGCACCCCGGCCGCCAGGAAGGCCACCGCGGTGAACACCCCCGCCGCACCCCACGTCCCGCCGCGCCCCACCCGTTCCACGCCGTGCGCCCTCGCCATGACCGTCCCGCCCGTCCGTCCGTCCGTTTTCCCGACGGGTACGACGATGCCGGGCACGGCGGCCCCGGACACTGCACCCGGCACCCGGGCGGGGGTGCACCCAGGTCCAACCCGGACCGGGTCCGTTCGGCGGCGCCGCCGACACCATCACCCACCTGCGGGAGAGCCTTGGAGTGCCCAACATCGTGCGGGTGCACGGCCGGGGCGCCCCGTCTTCCGTGACGACCCGCGCTTGAGGGCACTGTTCGCCCTAGCGGCGGGTGTCCACCACCGCCAGGAGTTTGCCGCTGGTCGGGCTGCGGTCCAGCGAGGCGCCGTCGACCGTCTCGACCACCAGGTCCAGCAGTCGTTCGGTCACCGCTGCGCGCAGTTCCGGGTAGCCGGTCAGGAGGACCTCCCGGAGCCGCTCCGGGTCCGTCGTCCCGCCGCGCTCCACCCGCACGGTGAGCCGCTCGCGCGCGTCCGCCGCCTCCAGCCGTATCTGCAACTCGCCCCGGTGGCCTCCCCGTTCCTCGGCCAGGGTCAGGATGCGGCGGTGGTTGAGGAAGTACGTCGCCACCCGCATCACGTCGCCGGTGCGCCCCATCAACTCGAAGCGCGGTGCGTGCCGCCCGCAGGCGCACCGGCCCGGGACCTCCCGACCGAGGTCGCCTATCAGGTACCGGCCCAGTTGCTGGCCGCGCCGGGCGTGCGTGGTGAAGACCAGCCGGCCCGTTTCGCCCGGGGCCACCGGCCGGTCCTCGGTCAGGTCGACGATCTCCATCGTGTGCAGGTCGGCATGCAGGTGGTGGACGCCACCGGAGCTCTCGGTGCACTGGTACCCGAGCGGGCCGAGGTCGGTGCTGCCGTAGGTGATCGAGTGGACGACCTCGATGCCGAACCTCTCCTCAAGGGCACTGCGCTGCTCGCGCGTGAAGTGCTCGCCACCGTAGAAGATCTTGCGCAGTCCGCCGTACGCGCGCAGCGCGTCCTCCTCCGCGTGCAGGAGCTGCCAGAGGTAGGAGGGCATTCCGAACAGCGTGTCGGCGCCGTGGTCGATGACGGCCTGCGCGGTGGCCCTGTGGTCGGGCCCGGCCGAGAGCGGCAGTTGGACTCCGCCCAGGCGTTCCAGTACGGAGAAGAAGCTGATGAAGCTGCCGTACATGGCGCCGCAGTAGAAGAGGTTGGCGGTGCGGTCCCCGACCGGGTCGTAGCCCGCGGCGAGCAGGCCGCGGGCGGCGGCGTGCATCTGGGTGTCGTAGTCGTCGTAGCTGAAGACCGACAACGCCGGGGCGCCGGTGCTGCCGCCGCTGCGGAAGAACAGCTCGGCGTCGGCCCGCGCCAGCTGCCGGCCCTGCTCCTGTACGTCCTCCTTGCCCCGGAGCGGGCCCGTGGGCCGCGGCAGGACGACGGGGCGGGCCAGGTCGTCGAGACAGGCGGTGGTCGCGAAGCGGGCCGGGTCGGCCTGGACCGCGACGCGGCGGCTGTAGCGCTGCAGGGCGTACACGCCGTCGTGGGGTTCGCCCGCGTAGCTGTCCAGCATGGAGCCGACCGGCGTCACCCGGGTGACGCCGGCGGCCAGGGCAGTACGGGCGAGCTCGGCGATGTCGGTGGGGCTGCCCGCGAGGCCGGCCGTCTGCAGGTAGCGGCGCATCGGGCGCAGGGTGGCGATCATCCGCTTGCGGGGCAGCGGTTTGACCCACACGCTGCGGTGCAGGGGTGAGGCGGCCAGCGGCGAGCGGGTGTCGGCCATCACCCGCCACGAGCCGTCCGGCGCGGCGAACACCCGCGTCAGCCCCAGGTGCTCCTCCAGCCGGGCCACCAGTTCGGTGGTGGTCAGCTCGGCCTCCTCGGCGGGGTCCGGGCCGTCCGCCCCGGCGGCGGCCGCGGCCGGCGGCCGGGACGCGAGGACCGGGGCGAAGCGCTCGGCGAAGGCGAACACCTCGGCCTCGTCCTCGGTGTCGAGGTAGACGACCTGGGGGCTGGAGCACGCCTGCTGCTCGTGCAGGCACACATCGGCCGCGAGGGCGTCGAGCATGTCGGCGTCGGACCAGGCGTCGGCCGTGAGGTAGGCGAAGGAGATGCGGTGTCCCCACTCCACCAGCCGGCAGCCGGGCGGGACATGGGCCGCCACCCCTTCGACGGCGCCTTCGCCGCCCCAAACGGCCACGGCGTCCGCGGGCGCGCACATCAGGCGCAGCCACTCCTGCCTGGAGGACGCGAAGCGCAGGACGACGATCCGCGCGGCCAGTGCGCCGCTGGGGTCCAGGGCGGCGAGTTCGGCCATCAGGTGCTGGGTCAGCAGGGTGTCGGCGCTGCTGGTCTTGAGGATGTTGACGTTTCCGGCGAGCAGGCCTTCGACGATGCTGAGCGGTGCGACCGTCGCGCTGTTGCCCGGCGCGATGTGGGCGACCAGGCCGACGGGGGCCCAGGCCTCGTAGACCGTTTCGCGCGGATCGGCCCGGTCCAGCCGGCCGGGAGTCGCGCTGCCGAGCTCCCGGCGGAGCTTGCGGGTGAGCTCGCGACGGCCGAGGGCGCCACCGAGCTCCGCCAGGACGGCCGGGTCCTCCCCGTCGGGCAGGTGGGGGGCGAGCCGGGCGTGTACGGGGTGGGCCGGGTCGCACAGGGCGGTGGCGAGGGCGTCGCAGGCGGCCAGGACCGTCTCGGTCTCCAGCACAGAGGCGAGCGCCGCCTCCACGGCGGCCGGCAGGTCGACCAGGCGGCGCCCGGCCTCCTCGTCGCCGATGAAGGCGCCCTGCCAGTAGTGGTGCGCGACGGCGGAGTCGCGCTGCTCATCCTGGGACGCGGCCACGCTCCGGCGGCCGGTCGCGGTGTCTGTCGCGTTGTCGGTCGCGGTGTCGGTCACCGTCGGGGTCTCGCTCACGCCATGCCCTTCATCAGTTCTGCTGCGGCCACCGCGCAGCTGCGGTTGCGGCTCACCCCGGCGCGGCCGTGGACGGTGAACCAGGGGGTCTCCAGCTCGCACCCGCAGGCGTCCCCCGGCCGGAGGGAGGCGAGGTCGCCCATGACCACGCTCTGGGCCGGCACGGAGGTGATGTACGGCGACACGAGGTGCAGGTAACCCGGCTCCCCGTAGGGGACGGGTTCGAGCGTGTGGGTGGAAAGGATCGTCACCCGGGACCAGACGGGCGCGTGCAGCCGGTGGTGGTCGCACTCGATGTACGGGATGCAGTGCTCCACCGACCCGAAGGTGTCGCGGATGCGCTCACCGGGGATGCCGAGCTGCTCGGTGACGCGCGCGTACAACTCCTCCTTGCCGATGCGCCGGTCGGCGTGTCCCTTCCAGCCGCCGCCGAGGACGACGAGGGAACCCTCGGGCAGGCGCAGCGGGGGCAGTCCCATGGCCCGCATCCGCTCCAGGGTGAAGAAGAGGAAGGCGGGGAAGCCCAGGATGCGGACCGGGGCGTCCTCCCGCTCGAAGCGGCGCAGCGCGGCGATGCAGCCGAAGGGGTCGAACTCGTGGTCGCCGCCGGTGTTGCGCAGGGCGTACTCGACGCTGCGTGCCGGGGCGAAGTCACACAGGTAGTTGTCGGTGAAGGCCGTCCCGAGGTTCAGGGAAGGGGCCGGTTCGTAGCTGTACAGGAGGTAGTTGACCTCCTGGTCCGGGGTGATCCACCCGTTGCGCTCGAAGATCCGGGCGACCATGCGCTGCGCGGAGCGGATGGTCCAGTGGTCGAAGAACATCTGCGACTTCTGGCCGGTGGTCCCGGAGGAGGTCAGGTGCAGCTCGACCTCCTCGCGCGGGATGGAGAGCACCTCGTGCCGCTTGAAGAAGTTCGCGTGGACGAGCGGCGCCCGGTACGGGTGCGCCTCGGGGATGGCCTCGTACAGGGAGCGGAAGAACGGGGAGCGTTCGGTGTGCCAGGCGTTGGTCTCCGCCATGGCGGCGGCGAACAGTTCGTCCTGCTCGGGGCCGTGGGCATAGGGGTCGGTCAGGTCGCACAGCTGTTGCACGTGCGGCAGGAGGGCCGGGTCGGGTACGGCGACCGGCGCGAGATGGGGGTTCATGGGGCAACCTCGGATGGTGTGGGCAGGTGCGTCGACGCCCAGGCCGACACGTAGCAGTCCAGGTACGGCTGGAGGGGCGGCTCGACGGCGACTCCGCGGAAGTCGATCCGTTCGCTGGAGCGGGAGAGGACGGCGTAGTCGTGGAAGCCGTCGCCGTCCGCGCGCATCGCCGGGTAGAGGGCTCCGGCGACGAAGCCCTGGGCCAGGAAGGCGCTGAGGGCTTCGGTGTGTGCGAGGGGGACCAGGGCCTCCACGTAGCCGGCTCCGGCCCTGGCCAGGGCCCGGGTGACGGGTGCGAGGTGGGCGGCGGCCGCCGCGGGGTCGGGGTGGGCGGTCAGCAGCGAGCAGTACCCGCCGGCGCGGTTGAGATAGGCGTACACCTCGAAGCGGCCGTCTTCGGGGGTGAGCAGTACGTTCGGCGTGTGCAGGGGGTAGAACCAGCCCTCGGCCCCGGGGAACCGCTCGCGGAAGCGGCGTCGTACGAAGGCCGGTGCCTCGATCATCTCCAGCCGTTCCGCGGCCCCTTGGGGAGCGGGTTCCCCGAGCGGGCCGGAAACGGCCCTGACCCCGGGGTAGGTGATGCCCAGCGCGTCCTCGCTGGTGCGCAGCAACGGCATGACCGGGGCGGGGACTTCGGCTACCGGGATCCGGCGGTCGAGCACCCCGGCGGAATGACGCGCGTAGAGTGCGAGGCTTTCGCGGCTGCTGAGGTCCACCGCGTTGGGCAGGATGCCGAGCGGGCGGAAGCCGTTGCGGGCGACGACGCGCTGCGGCCCGGCGCTGACGGTGCGCACGGTCGCGTAGACCGAGTCCAGCCGCCCGGTGTCCAGCATCTCGCCGCACAGGGCTCCGGTCAGTGCGCCGGCCACGCCCCCCGAGCGGTGCCCGGGGTGGACGGCGATGCCTTCCAGGCGGCCGATGCGGCTGCCCGCGTCGCCGCGGATGACGGCGGACGCCGTCAGGGCCCCGGTGCCGGGGCAACGGCCGACGAGCCAGAGGGAGTGCGGGTCGGCGATGAGGCGGGCCATCTCGGCCGGGTCGGTGCCGAGGGCCACGGGGTAGTGCGGCCCGTAGACGGCGTAGTAGAGCTGGCGCAGTTCGGCGATGTCCTCGCGGGTGGCCGGGGTGATGACGGGGTTCACCGCTCACCCCCCACGGGTTCCGCGTCCCGGTCCGCGGCCGCCCCGGGCGGCGGCGCGGGGGTGTGGGGGCCCAGGAGGGCCAGCGCGAGGGCGGCGGGGAGCAGGCCGGCGCCCTGCACGAGGCACAGGGTGCGGGGTGAGAGGAAGTCACCCGCGGCGCCGAAGAGCAGGGACGCCACCGGTAGTGAGGAGCCCAGGACCGCCTGCATCACGGCGAAGAAGCCGGGCTTGTCCGCCGTCGGCACCAGACGCTGGAAGAGGGCGACGAAGCGGACGCTGACGGCCCCCGCGCACCAGCCGGACACGGCCAGGCAGCCCGCGATGACCATCCGGTGGGCGACCAGCCCGGGCAGCGCCAGGGCGAGGGCCATGAGACCCAGGCAGTACGCGCCCGCGACAGTGGGGCGTCCCGGTACCCGGGCGCCGGTGAAGGCGCCGATGAGCGCGCCGGTGCCGAGGGAGGCCTCCAGCAGGGCCACGGTGGCGCCGCCCCCGGAGAGGACCGAGCGGGTGTAGAGGGGGATGACGACGAAGACGGCGGTCGTGAAGAGGTTCGCGGCGGTGAAGCAGACCAGGATCCGCCGCACGTACGGCAGTTCGCGCAGGATGTGGAGCAGCCCGCGGCGCCGGGGTGCGCCTGACGGGTCGGCCGGGCCTTCCGCGGCGGGCGACGGCTCGGGTGCCGTGGTGCGGAAACGGGCGCTCGCGACGAACAGGGCGGCGCCGAGGTAGGCAGCCGCACAGCCCACGGCCAGCCCGGCCACTCCTGCCCGGTCGACGGTCAGGGCGCCGAGCAGCGCTCCCCCGAGGCCGGCCAGGGACTGGGTCGACAGCTCGAAGCCGGTGGCCGCCTCGATGTCGGCGTCGTCGACGAGTTCGGGCACCGAGGTGGTCAGGCAGGGGTCGAAGAACGCCTGGCAGGTGGCCAGGGCGACGGCGGCGGCGTAAACGGCCGTGAGGGGCAGGACGCCGTCGTACGCCCACAGTGCGAGGGCGCCCGAGGCGGCTCCGGCGAGGACGGCGGCGGTCCGCAGCACCGAGCGGTGGGCGAAGCGAGCGATGACCCCGGCCACGACGGGCGCCAGCGCTACGGCGGGCAGTGTGCAGGCCGCCATGAACAGCCCCGAGGCAAGGCCCCGGGCGTCGTTGACGGCGTAGGCGACGATCCACCAGGACACACCGACCTGGAACATGCGCACGGCGGCCTGGGTGAGGACCTGCCCGAGCCACACGGCGGCGAAGGCGCGGTTGCGCAGGACCAGCGGGGCGCGGCGGCCGGTGGTCCGGGCACCCCCCTCGGTACCGGTCTCCTCGACACCGGTCTCGTCGGTACCGGCGGTCGCGGGCGGGCGCGCGGGCGCGGCGGTCATGCGGTCGGCCTCTCGTCGAGGACCCGTACGAGCTTGCCCGTGCGGGGGTTCACGGCGAGGTCGCGGTGGCGTGCCCATTCCACGGTCGGCGGGTGCACGAACCCGGCGCGCACGCTGTCGGGGTAGAGCGGTCGTGCGGTTTCCAGCTCGGCGAGGACGGCTTGCGCCAGGGTCCGCAGGCCGTCTGCGGGCTCACCGCACGCCCCGCTCGAAGCGCCGCTCGAAGCGCCGTCGTCGCCCGGTGCCGTCGCCAGCCGCAGGACGAGCCCGTCACGGCCGTCCCAGCGCCGCACCACGAGTTGCAGGCCGACCACGCGCCCGGCGGTGTCCGCGGCGGCGACGGCGTTCTGGACGTCCTGGGTGTAGAGGGAGACCGGCCCGACGCGTACGCCCTCCTCCGCACGACCGAGGATCCGGAAGTGTCCGGGGCCGGTGCCCGTCCATTCGGCCCGGTCTCCGGCGGGGAACCGGATGATCGGCATCAGGCGGCGGAAGAGGCTGGTGACGACGACCCGGCCGGGCCGGCCCGGCTCGGTGACGGGCTCGCCGGTGGCGTCGTCCAGGATCTCCACGACGGTGTACGGCGAGAAGGGCCGGTGCACCCGGGTGTCGGAGCCGGGTACCGGACGGCCGAGCAGCCCGGCATCAACGCTCGCGTATCCGATGGAACGTGCCTCGGCACGGGGGAACGCGGCGGCCAGCAGGCGCCGCTGGTCCTCGAACAGGGCTTCGCCGCCGAAGAGGAGCAGTTCCACCGAGTCGAGCCGGACACCTCCGGAGACGACCTGCTCGGCGAGCCGGCACAGGGTGGTGGGCGTGCCGGCCAGGACCTGTGCGGAGAGTTCGCGCAGTGTGGGGATCGTCGATTCCAGAGGCGCTCCGCCGCCGATGGGCAGGCGGACGTTGTCCACCGGCGCGTGGGCGAGCGAGTCGAGGACGAAGAGGAAGCTGGCGTACAGCTCCCCGGCGTAGAAGAGGTCGGCCACGCGGTGCCCCGGGCGCAGACCCGCGTCCACGAGCCCCTGTCCGAATGAGGTGACGAAGGTGCGCCACTCGTCCCGCGTGTAGACGGAGAACTTGGGGGACCCCGTGGTGCCGCCGGTCTTGTAGACGGTGGCCTCGCTGAGCGGGCCGGTCAGGACGCGGTTGTCGCGCAGGGTGTTGGCCGCCCAGAAGTCCTGCTGGTCGATCACCGGCAGGTCGGTGAGGCGGTCGGCGTGCGGCGGCAGGGACGCGTACAGATCACGGTAATAGGGCGAGTTGTGACGGGCGAAACGTATGAGGTCCGGGAGTTGCTGGGCGGACATGGGCCTTTGCCTAGGTGACGGGAGCGGGAGCGGAAGGAGGAACGGGGCTTGGGCGCCCCCGCCTTCTCGCATGCACGCCCGAAGCTGACGTGCGGTCATGATGATGAAACATCAATGCGGTTGTCACCAAATCGACCAAGTTTTCCGGCCAATTGGGCCAGATTCAACAAAATTTTCTGCCCTGCGGGCCCAAGGGCCCCCGTCTCCGGTAAGTCGGCGGTCGCTCGTCGAAGCCGCCCCAACCGGCCCAAGTGAGGTCAATAGGATGACCGATGCGCCATACAGACGGCTCCCCACCAGGAAGGCACCATGTCGATCCCCCCGCAGCACCCGCAGCACCCCCAGCCCTCCCCCGCCGGACCGCACCGGTCCGCCCCCCTGCCGCAGTTCCAGCCGTCCCACGGCCAGGCGTACGGGTATCCGGCGCCCGGCTCGGTGCCCGCGGGCCCCGCCTACGGAGTGCCGGCCGGCCTGGCACACATCGGTGCCCGGTTCGGTGCCCGGGTGCTCGACGTGATCTTCTGGTACATCGGGTACTTCGCCCTGGCCATCCCCGTGATGATGTGGATCGACGCGGACGGCGGCGCCCCCGCCGTGGCCCTGCTCATAGCCTGGCTCGCCATCTCCTTCGTCCTGTACTTCGCCCTGCCGGTGTGGAAGTTCGGGTCCACGCTGGGCAAGCGCATCTGCGGGATCCGCGTCGTGCGCCGGGAGACCGCGGCCCCGGTGGGGTTCTGGCGCGCCGCCGGGCGTGAGGCGTTCTGGCTGGTGGCCGTCTTCGTACCCGTGCTCGGATTCCTCAACCCGCTGTGGTGCTGCTGGGACAGGCCCTACCAGCAGTGCCTGCACGACAAGGTCGCCGACACCATGGCCGTCGTACGCTGAGCGGCGCCCGGACTGACGGCGCAGGCCGCCCCCCGGGGGTGGCGCTCTGTTCCGGCCCCCCTTCGCGGGGTGAGCCGCCCGCCCGACGGCGTTGCGCAGCCGGTGTGCTTCGCCGACGATGCTCCAAGGCCCGACGGTCCGGATTCCACCGGGCCGGATCAGGGTCGGCGAACAGGGGAAACTGTGACAAAGAACAGCAATCGGCACAAGCATCCCGTAGCGGCGGCACTCATACCGCTCTTCGTAGTGGCAGGGCTGCTGCTGGGCCCCGCGGCAGTGGCCACGGCGGCCGTGCCGACCGCCCGGCAGGCTCCGGCCGCGGCGGCACTCGCGCAGCGCGGCCTCCCCGCGGGCGCCAACGTGGCGACCGCTCTCCACGCGGCGCCGACGTCCACCCAGGCCAAGGCCGTCACGGGGAACAAGAAGAGCAAGAAGAGCAAGAAGAAGAAGGGCGGGCTCTTCAAGAAGCTCCTGATCGTCGTGGTCATCGTCGTCGTGCTGCTCGTCGTCCTGTACGGGGTCCGCCGGGCCCTGCGCCGCAGGTCGGCCTAGGGCGCCTGTCCGGGCGATCCATCGCCCGGACATCGCCCGGGAGCGTTCGTCAGCGCCCGGCCGCGCCCTCGTGCCGGTCTCCGCCGGCCGTTCAGCTTCCCGACAAGGTGTGCTGGAGCCAGTCGAAGACGACTTCGCAGTGCAGTTGCGGAGCCATCGGGGAGCAGTGGAGCTGTGCGCCCTCGGCCGCCGTCAGCTTCACGTAGTCCTTGGGCCCGGTGAGCATGTCGTACAGCCGGCGCGGCTGGCCGGGGTAGAACTGCTCGTCGTCGTAGTCCAGTACGAGGGTGGGTGCCTTGATGCGGCCGACGACATCGGTGATCGCCAGGGCACGGATGCGGGTGGCCGGGGTGTAGAAGTCCGTGAACAGCTTGCCCTGACGGGCTTCCAGCATGGCCGGCACGGAGAAGGGTTCGAAGCGCTTCTTCATGACCGCGGCCGCGGCCGGAGGCAGTTCGGGCACGACCTCCTTGTTCCAGATGTCGTTCGTCTGCTCCTTGCCCGGAGTGAGGATCTTGCGGATCTCGGCAGGGAAGCCGAGCCAGGGCTCGATGCAGCCCGGCATGGCCACCAGCGCCGCGATCCGCTCCTCGAAGGCCGCCGCGCGAGGGGCCAGATCACCCGCCATGCTCAGACCGGTCAGGGCGATCTTGCGGGGGTCCACGTCCGGGCGGGCCGACAACCAGTCGACGAGGGGGCTGACGACCTTCTCCCAGGTGGGGGTGAACACCACGCGGTCGACGAAGAGCAACTGCCCCTGGCCCGGACCGTCGTAGACGAGCGCGTTCCAGCCGCGTGCGAGCGCCGCCGGCACGCCGTAGGTCCACATGTCCACGTTCTGGCCGTCGCTGCCGTTCGTCAGGATGACGGTGGGACGGGGGGTCTTCGCCTCGTCGGGCCGGAAGAACCACACCGGCAGCGGCGTGCTGCCGTAGGGGACGGTCGCCTTGACCGCGGCCGGCTCACACAGGTCGCAGAAGGTGTCCCAGGCGTCGCGCCCGGACTTGTAGAGCTGTTCCTCGCTGCCCGGGGCGTCGGAGCCGAGGACGAAGAACAGCGCCTGGCCGTAGTACTGGGCGGCACGCAGTGCCCTGAACCGTTTGGTCTGACCGTCGGCCGGTGCTCCCGGGGGCGCCTTGAGGAGCTGGTCGCCGAGCTTGCGGAAGGTGTCGACGTACGTCTGCGCGGACAGGCCGGCCCCGTTGATCGCGTTCACGGCGGTGAGCACCTCGCCCACCTCGCTGCTGCCGGCGCCGGCACCACCGAGGGCCAAGAGGCCGTTGAAGTTGTACGCCGGGTCCTGGAAGAGCGTCATCACGCCGGGGGTGGGGCCGCCGGTTGGCCGGCCGGGTGACGCCGGGCCGCTGGGGCTGGGGCCCGGCGCGGCGGGTGCGCCGGCGGGGGCGCATCCCGCGGCCAGCACCGCCCCGGTTCCGACGGTGAGCAGGGCGCGCCGCGTGGGCCCGGGGTCGTTCGGTACGCGCTTCATACCGTCCGAACCTAGCGACGATCCGCAGCGCCGACCTCCCGCCTGGTCCGAACGGCGGATGCGCCGCCCGCGGTGGGGGTGCGCGCCGGCGGCCGGGGGGTGCCGCCGGGACGCGCATGTCCGTCCCCCGTCGGGGCACCCGCTCGACAGGCTCTTCGACGCTGGAGGTGCTGGACATGACGAGCGCTAGGGTGGTCGACCATTTCCCCGCAGGCGGGCCGCGGGGCAGCTGGCCCGCCGAGGAGGCCGCTGCCGAGCGGTGCGCGCGGGGTGAGCCGGCGCGGGTGGTGATGGACCTGGAACGGGACGCGTTCCTCGTCGTCATCGGCGAGCAGCCCGGAGCCTCCTCCGGGCTCTGATACGACACCACGCGAGCCGGACCGGCCGGAACGCGGCCCCGTCAGGGCTCTACGGGGTCTGCGTCGGAGCGAACCGCATGAGGACGAGCAGGGTGTCGACGAGGTCCTCGGCCGGGGCGCCGGTGGCCAGGCGGCGCAGCTGCTGCCCGAAGACCAGGGCGACGGCCACGCCGGCCAGGCGCTGGGGGTCCGGCACGCCGAGTTGGGTCAGGATCCGGGCGGCCAGCAGGTCGTAGGCGGCGAAGCACTCGGCCGCGGCGGCACGGAGCCGTTCGTCGCGGCCGGCCTGGACGTACAGCTCGAAGGGCGCGATGTGGCGGCTGTCGAAGGCGTTCCCGCCCGCGACTTGGGCGACCACCCCGGCCGCCTGCCCGATGTCGAAGCGCTCGTCGGTGCACTCGTCGGCGAGGGTCGTGAAGTGCCGGGTCTCCTCGGCCACGAAGTGCAGCAGGCTCTCGCGCAACAGCTCGTGCTGGGTGGCGAAGTGATAGGTGACGGAACCGAGGGAGACTCCGGCTTCCTTCGCGATCCGACGGTTGGTGACGGCGGCGATGCCGTCCTGCCCGATGATCCGTAGTACGGCGTCGATGATGCGCTGGCGTGTGTCGGAGGCATGGGGCATGACGGCATTCTGCCCCATCGGCTGAAACCGGCGCCCGGGCGGAGCGGGGAAGTCGGGGCCGTCCGGGGTGTGGACAGCGGACGGGGCAGTCCCTACTGTTCGTTCGAACGAACAGTAGAGGCCGCCGCACAGGAGTGATCGTGGACATATCCGGGTCGAACGTTCTGCTCACGGGGGCCACCGGAGGTATCGGTTCCGCCCTGGCCGCGCGCCTGACGGCGCAGGGCGCCCGACTCACCGTCAGCGGGCGTCGCCGGGAGGCCCTCAAGACCGCCGCGGATGCCTGGGGGGCCGGCACCGCGGTCGCCGACCTGGCCGTCCGGTCCGACGTGGTCCGCCTCGCCGAGACCTGCGCCGGGACGGACGTCCTCGTCGCGAACGCCGCCCTGCCCGCCAGCGGCGACCTCGCGGACTACACCGAGGAACAGCTCGACCGCGCACTCGACGTCAACCTGCGCGCACCCGTCCTGCTGTCCCGGCTGCTCTCGGCGCACATGGTGGCACGCGGCCGCGGCCACATCGTGCTGGTCGGTTCCATGTCCGGCAAGGCGGCGACCAAATCGACCTCCCTGTACAACGCGACGAAATTCGGGCTGCGCGGATTCGCCCTCGCCCTGCGCCAGGAACTCCGGGGCACCGGTGTGGGCGTGTCGCTGGTACAGCCCGGATTCGTCCGCGACGCCGGGATGTCCGCGGCCACCGGCGCCGCTCCGCCCAAGGGCCTCAGGACCGTCACGCCGGGCCAGGTCGCCGACGGCGTCGTACAGGCCGTCCACCGCGACCGGTGCGAGGTCAACGTGGCCCCGCTGGAGCTGCGGCTGCTGAGCGCCATCGCCGGGCAGTTCCCCGGTTTCGCCGAACGGGTCCAGGCCCGGGTGGACTTCGACGGCTCCGTGCGACAGATCGTCGAAGCCCAGCGCTCACACCGTTGAAGGCCGGCGGTCACGGCCCCGCACGGCGGGACCGCCGGCTCGTCCCCCCTCCCCCACCCCTGCCCGGCTCCGGCCGGGCCCGCACCCGTACACCCGCACGCCTTCCCTTTCCGCCTCGTGTGAACGGAGAGCACCGCCGTGTCGAGTGAACACCTCCCCCCTGCCGGCACCGGCCCCGGCCCGGTCATCGAGCGCCGGTCCCTGCTGCGATTGGGGGCGCTGCTGGCCGCGGGCGGGGCCGCCGCGCTGGTCCCCGCACAGATCGCGCACGCCTCGACCAGGGGCGGGGGGACCGACACCGTGACCACGACCTACCAGGGCCGTTCCCCCAAGGGCAACGACCAGTGGGCGTACGTCGCCTTCGACGTCCCCGCGGGGGTGCAGCGGATCTCCGTCGACACCTCCCACGACGCCGCCGCCGGCATCCTGGACCTCGGCATCTTCGGCCCGTCCCGCTTCCGCGGCTGGTCCGGAGGGGAGCGGGCCGGCTTCACCCTCTCCGCGGCGGACGCCACCCCCGGCTACCTGCCCGGACCGGTCGAGCCCGGCAGCTGGTCGGTCATCCTGGGGCCGATGGTCGGCGCCGACGGCGGCATGACCTGGCAGGTCGACGTCACCCTGCATTTCGGGGACCCGCTGCCCCAGGCCCCGTACGACATCCTGCCCGCCTCGCTGGCAGGGCGCGGGCCGGGCTGGTACCGGGGCGACCTGCACCTGCACAGCGTGCACTCCGACGGGAAGCGCACGGTGGACGAGATAGTCGTGGCCGCCCGCCGGGAGGGGCTGCACTTCATCGCCACCTCCGACCACAACACCAGTTCCACCGGCATGAGTTGGCACGGCAACGTCCCGACGGACCTGCTGGTCGTCAACGCCGAGGAGGTCACCACCCGCCACGGGCACTGGCTGGCCGTCGGCCTGCCCCAGGGAGAATGGGTCGACTGGCGCTACGGCCCGGCGGACCAAGGGGCGTTCGAGAGCCACGCCCGGCGCGTGCACAGCCTCGGCGGACTCACGATCGCCGCCCACCCGCTCACTCCGGCAGCAGGCTCCTTCTGGGAATTCGGGCTCGACCGCGTGGACGCGCTGGAGGTGTGGAACGGGCCGTGGACGCTGGACGACGCGGCCAACATCGCGGCCTGGCACGTCATGCTCTGCCTCGGCAAACGCGTCGCGGCCGTGGGCAACAGCGACGCCCACAGCCCCGCGGACGCCGTCGGCCGGCCGCACAACGTGGTGTACGCGAGCAGCCTTTCCACGCCCGCCGTGCTGGACGCGCTGCGGCAGGGCAGGTCGTACGCCGTCGAATCCGCCGCCGTCACCGTGGACTTCACCGCCCGCACCGGCTCGGCGGTGGCGGGACCCGGCGAGGAACTGCCCCTGTCGTTCTTCGACACCGTCGACGTGACCCTGGACGTGACGGGCGCCCCGGACAGCATCGCCACCCTGTACACCGAGTGGGGCATCATGGCCGCCACCTGTATCGACTCCAGTGGCACGGGTCGGTTGCGCTGGCGCGGCTGGGGCAAGGCCTCCCTGTTCGCCCGGGCCGAGGTGCGCCGGCCCAAGCCCGCCTCCACCACGCTGGACCAACTGGTGGCCCTCACCAACCCCGTCTGGTTCTACTCGGCGCAGCTGCCCCCGTACGACGTCGAACAGCGCGCGCTGTTCCACACCGAGCGCCGCCCCGACGGATCGTGGAGCGGCATGCGCCCGCTGCCGGGGGCCGGCGCCGGCGCCGCGTCCTTCGCGGCGGTGCAGAGCGCCGTGGCCGGCATGGCGGACGGCTCCGTCGTGGTGCTCGGCATCGCGCCCGACAACGGCCTGTGGCTGACCGTCGTACGGGGTTCGGCCACGCTCCGGTCCTGGCAGCGCGTCGCGGGGCCGGACGGCGCGAGCGGTTTCACCGTCCGGGAGGCGGACATCGCCGCGTTCCCCGACGGGACCTGCCAGATCGTGGCGACGGCCCTGGACGGCACCACCTTCCACCAGCAGCGGCGCGCCGACGGCGCCCTGACCGGCTTCCGGGCCGTGCCCGGGTTCACCGCGGGGAGCCGGTGGGGGGCGACGAGGGTGTCGATCACCGCCATGCCCGACGGGTCCGCGCAGTTGCTCAGCTACGGCACCGACGGAGCCATGTACCACTGCGTCCGCGGGCGGGACGGCACGTGGACGGCCTGGGGCCGTCTGGCCGGCTACAACGGGGCCGCGACGTTCTCGGGTCCCGCCCTGGCGATCGCGGGGATGCCCGACGGGTCCTCCCAGGTCCTCGCGATCGGGCTCGACGGGATCGTGTACCACCAGCAGCGGCGGCCCGACGGCTCCTGGACCGGATTCCGGCCGCCGCGGGGCGTCACCACGCCCACCATGGGAGCCAGCGCCCTCGCGATCGCGGGGACCCCGGACGGCTGCGCCCAGGTCGTTGCGGTGGGGCTCGACGGGCGGATCTGGCACGACGTGAGGAGGCCGGACGGCTCCTGGACGCCGTTCGCGCAGGTCCCCGGTCCGAACGGCCGTGACTCCTTCCCCGCGGGGCAGGTCCGCATCGCTTCGCTCCGCGACGGTACGACCCACGTGACGGCGGTCAGCGCCGGTTGAGGGCTGTCCCGGAGCCGCGGCGGGTCAGCCGGGGAGCGCGGGACTGCCCTCGAGCCCGGTAAATGGTTTGCCGCCGGCCCGTCCGGCCCGATAGGAAGCCCGCATGTTGAGAGGCGGCAAGGTCGGGCTCAGGGCCCGGCACGAGGAAGACCTGCCGGTCCTGCGGACCGAGCTCTACAACGACGTGGTCAACTCCTCCCGGTCCGAGCACGGGCCGTGGCGGCCGATCACGCCGGGCTCGAAGGATCCGCGGCTCGTCGTGGACGACGAGGAGCAGGGGCACGTCCGGTTCTCCGTAGTGGAGCGGGAAACCGGGACGCTGGTCGGGTCCGCGGTGCTGTGGGGCATCGACAACCACAACCGGTCCGCGCACATCGGGCTGGGGCTGCTGCCGTCCTGCCGCGGCAAGGGCTACGGCACCGACGTGGTGGCGGTGCTGTGCCACTACGGATTCGTGGTGCGCGGCCTGCAGCGGCTGCAGATCGAGACGCTGGCGGACAACACCGCGATGCTGCGCTCCGCCGAGCGCAACGGTTTCGTCCGGGAGGGCGTGCTGCGCTCATCGGCCTGGGTGATGGGCGAGTTCCTGGACGAGGTGCTGCTCGGGCTCCTCGCCCACGACTGGAATCCGGGCGCGAAGCCGGGGGCCGCGGCCTGAGACCGTTGCCGGCCGCGCGGGGCAGTGGGGCGGCCGGCAACGAGAGCCGCCCCCGGCCGGGGATCCGGCCGGGGGCGGCTCTCGTGGTCAGGCGGCCGGCTCACAGGCCTCCCACCGTGTACGTGTCGTAGATGTCCAGCAGGTCCTCCTCGGCACCGAGCCAGACCTCCGGCGGCATCCGGCACACCAGCGCCGTCAGCCGTAGCAGGGCGTCCAGGCCCGGCAGCCGGTCCTGGTCCGCGACCGGCTCGGCCCCGGGCCACTCGTCGGCGAACGCCCGCAGGCAGTCCCGCCGGGCGCGGCCCGGGCCGGTGCCGGGCCGGTCGTCCGTGACGTGCCACAGGCGGGCGGCCGGTACCGGCCGGCACGCGGCGACCACGCTCCGGCGCAGCCCCGGTTCCGCGTCCTGCCACGAGGCGGGGAGGTGCAGGCCGGCCAGGGCCGTCCCCGCCGCCTCCTCCGCCTCGTGCAGGCGGTCCGCGGGCACGCCCAGCACGGTCAGCCCGTAGGGGGGCTCACCGTGCCAGTGCAGCAGGCACACGGTCCGCGGGAGGTCCGTCACACGCACATCTCGCTCTTGCCCTGCAGGTAGTGCTTGTCGTAGTTGTAGACGGTGCCGTAGATCCGGTGCCCCGAGCCGTGCGGGCCGCTCGCGATCATGAAATCGCCCACTCCCTTGTAGTAGTAGCAGTGTCCGTGCGGCGCCCAGTTGGCCACCGCGCGGGCCTTGTACTTGTTGCTGCCGGACTCGTAGCCGGTGTCCATCTTCTCCCAGCCGTACCAGCGGGACCGGTAGAGCGTGATGTGGATGGAGAAGCTGGGCACCTTCTTCTTGCACTTGAGGTCGGCGTGCACGTTGATGCGGCCGTGGACGGTGTGCGAGGGGTGCGGGTAGTCCACGAAGGCGCCGCAGCCCCACCTGTTGGCCCCGTACTGACCGGTCAGGTCGGTGCAGTTGACACCGTCACCCGAGCAGTACTCGTACGGGTTGGCGTTGCCGCCGTACACCGGGTCCACCGACAGGAAACGGCCGGTGGAGGGGTCGTACTGGCGTACGCCCATCAGGACGACCCCCGCCGGGGTGCCCGAGTCCCGCTGCTGCGCCGCGAGCCAGTTGTAGCGCGCCGACGCGCTTCCCTCGCGGACGTTGCCGTACTCGTCCGTGTCGGCCACCGACAGCGGCTTCTGCGGGTCGAGCGGCAGCGCGACGCCCGCGTCGCCGTGCAGGTCGGTGAACTGGAGCACGGTGTCGCCCGCGGTTCCGGTGACGGCGGCCAGCTCTCCGGAGAGGCTGGTGACGTTGCGGCTGCGCAGGTTCGCGGTGACGTCCTCCACGGTCCAGGTCGGGTT
Organism: Streptomyces sp. NBC_00667; assembly: GCF_036226825.1. Taxonomy (NCBI): domain Bacteria; kingdom Bacillati; phylum Actinomycetota; class Actinomycetes; order Kitasatosporales; family Streptomycetaceae; genus Streptomyces; species Streptomyces sp. NBC_00667. The sequence goes on along the minus strand of NZ_CP109022.1, from coordinate 6,619,101 downwards.
GTCCGACGCGTCCCGGTAGTGGTTGACGGAGTTCACCGACGCCGTGACGGCGCCCTGGGCGTCGAGGGTCTCGGCGGTCCAGGAGCCCAGGCGGCCCTGTGCGTCGAGGTTCCACGTCTGGCGGTGACCGCCCGACGTCTGCTGGCGGACCAGGTCGTTGGCGTAGTACGCGAAGACCGTGCCCGGCTTGGTGAGGGTGCGCCCGAAGGCGTCGTACGAGATGCCCGTGCCGGTCAGCCGGTCCGAGGCGTCGTACGTGTAGTCGGTCGTCGTGGACACCGGCGCGCCGTCCTGGTCCCGGGTCGAGACCAGACGCGTGCGGTTGGAGTCGGCGTCGAAGCCGTACGTCCGGTGCTGCTGCCCGTACGCGCCGGACTCGTCGACGTCGGTGAGCCGGCCGCTGCGGTCGTAGCGGAAGCTCTGGCCGGTGCTGGCGCCCGCGCTGCGGGCACCGGAGCCGGTCTGGCCGTGGACCGTCGGTACGGCCACGTCGGTGAGCAGCGCCGCACCGTCCGTGTCGCGGGTGTAGGCGCGGGACGTGGTGAATCCGGTCTCGTCGGTGACCGTGCTCAGGGTGTAGCCGCCGGGCAGGGTCTCGTTCGCGACCTCACCGGAGGCGTCGTAGGTGGCGCCGAAGGTGCCGGCCACCGAGTCGGTGAGGGAGGTGGGCAGTCCGCGCGGCTCCTTGGCCGTGTCGTAGGCGTACGTGACCGTCGAGGGCGCGGAGTCGGCGACCTTCACCATCCGTCCCAGCGGGTCGTACTCGGTGGTCGTGACGTTGCCGGCGCCGTCGTCGTAGGAGACCTGGCGGCCGAGGGCGTCGTAGCCGTACACGGCCGTCTTGCCGCCCGCGGTGACGCTGGTCAGCTTGCCGTTCACCGGGTCGTACGCACGGACCGTCTCGGGCACGGCGGTGCCGGGGCCGCCGGCGACGGCGGTCCGGGTGACGCGTCCGGCGTCGTCGCGGGTGACCTGCGTGGTACGGACCTCCGAGCCGGCCTTCTCGGTCGTCTTGGAGATCTCGCCGTGGGCGTCGTACTCGTACACCGAGGTGGTGCCGACGGCCGGGTCGGCCGGGCCCTCGGAGCAGACCTTGTCCGCCCACTCGGGGCGGCCCCCGCAACTGCCGGTACCGGCGGCCGTGTAGTACGAGGTCACCCGGGTGGCCGCGGCGCCGCCCTTGGGCAGCGTCGTGGAGACCACACGGCCCTGGGCGTCGTACGCGGTGGTGGTGACGAGGTTCAGACCCGCCGGGTCCTCGGCCGCCTTGAGGGGCAGGCCCTTGGCCCAGTCGTACGTCGTGGTACTGGTGCGGGTGTCGAGGTCACCGCCCGCGCGGCCGGGCACGAAGGCACCGGTCGTCACGGTCGTGGGCTGGCCGCTGACGGGGGCGTCGGCGGGCCGGCCCTCGTCGTAGGCGGTGGCGGTGTGCAGGCGGGCCGGGACCTCGCTGCCTGCGGGCAGGTCGGCGGCGCCCTGTTCGAGTTCCACCTGGTGCAGCGGACCGTAGGAGTGCAGCAGTCGGAGCCCGTCCGCGCTGTACTCCTTGGTCTCGGCGAGCAGCGCGGCACGCTCGGCGGTGCCGGCGGCGGCGATGCCGAGGTCCGCGAGCCGGTCGAGGGCCGGGCCGGAGGTGGCGAGGGCCAGTTCCCGGTTGGCGGACGACAGCGTGTACACGACGGCGCCGTCGGCGTTGTAGCCGGTGGTGGAGATGTGGCCGCCGGGCTGGGCCGTGTTGACCTCGCGTCCGGAGGCGTTGACGTAGGTGACCGCGGCACGCTTGTAGGCGGCGGCCGTCAGTGCCGAGCCGTCGTTCCCGGCGGGCACGGCGTCGGGCGGGAACACCGCGGTGGCGTCGGTGGGGGCGTCGGTCTGCCCCCAGGCGGCGACGTCGGCGGCGCCCAGCTTGTAGGGAGCGTTCGCACCCGTCAGCGGCACGTTGTAGACGACGGAGTTGGTGAGGGAACCGCCGTCGGTCACCGTCTTCGAGCCCTGCGCCAGCGACGGGCGGGACGCCTTGAGGAGCATGCCGTCACCTGCGGCCGCCGAGGTACCGGCCTTTCCGTAGGTGAAGGTCCACGGGAGCTCGGTGCCCGGCATCATCCAGTAGACCCGGTTGCCCGTGTCGTAGGAGTACTGCACCTGCGTGGCCTGCGACAGGCGCGGGTCCCACTGCTGGCGCAGCCGGCCGTCCTTGTCGTAGCGGTACGTCGAGACGGCCTGGCTGGTGGCCGCGGTGGCACCGGGGGCCGTGGACCACCGGCGGATCTCCTTGACCTGGCCGGTGAAGTCGCCGAAGTCGGCGGCGGTGGTGTAGCCGGTCGCCGTGGTGGCCGTGGCGTACACGAACTCCAGGCTCTCGCAGCCCGCGGTGGCGGGCGCCGCCGCGCAGGCGTCCGAGGTCGCGGCGGTGCTGGGAGCGATGAGGTACTTGGGCCGGGCGAGCACCTTGATGCCCGCCGGGACCTTTTCGGAGACCACGCGGGTGGTGGTGTTGTCGGTGGGCAGCTTCGTGGAGTCGACCTGCCAGGTGTCGGCGGCCGGGTCCACCTTCTTGAAGACCGTGGTGGCGCCGTCGTCGTCCGTCAGGGTGAAGGTCCCGGTCAGCTGTCCGGTCAGGGTGAGCTGTTCGGCGCCCTCCTCGGGCTTCCAGCCGCCGCCGGAGGTGGCGGTGAAGCCGATCGCACCCTCCTCCATCAGGACTTCGACGGAGGTTCCGGAGGTCTTGCGCAGGCCGGTGTAGGAGGAGTCGGTGATCTCGGCGTAGACGCCGGACACCCACTCGGGTCCGAAGATCTGCACCTGGCCGTCGTCCTCGGCGTGGCCGTCGCGCGAGTAGGCGGTTCGCGTCACCGCCGTGCCCGCGCCGTCCGCGTCCGTGGCCTGGAGGGTGAAGTCACCGGTCAGGCTGTTGACGTAGCCGGGGCCCACGGGGAGCGAGGGCGCGGCGCCGGCCGCGCGGTCGACGGTGACGGACACCTGCGGGGAGGCCTCGGTGGTGGTGGCACCGCTGAACACGGCGCGTACGTCCACCGGCCCGTCCTCGGGCAGGGTGGTGGTGATCTCCCAGGTCAGCGGGGCGGGCTTGCCGCCGCTGACCACGACCGGCCAGGCGGAGAGCGCGGCGCCGGTGGAGTTGACCCGCACGTGGGCGGGGGGCACGTCCAGCCACTGGTCGGTCTCACCGCGGCGGAACTGGTAGCGGACCCCCGTGTAGGACGTGTCGCCCTGGGCCATCAGGCCGGTGCGGCGGGCCGGGCGCTCGCCGTCGCCGGGGGTGGTCAGGGCCGCGCCCTTGCCGGCGTTGAAGGCGTAGGCCGTGTCCGCGGAGACGTTGCCGGCCGCGTCACGCGTGTGGGCGGTCACGGTGTGCGCCCCGGCCTTGAAGGTGAGGGACTTGGTGACGGCCGTGCCGGTGGTGGCGGCCGTGGTCCAGGCGCCCGAGTCGAGCTTGTACTGCACGTCCTTCACGTCGCCGGTGGGCGGTGTGAAGGTGAACGAGCCGGTGAAGTCGCCGCCCGCGTCCGGGGTGCCCGACCACTGGCCGGCCGGGAAGGCCGTGGAGGACACGGTGGTGCCGGCGGGCTTGGTGGTGTCGACCGTGAAGGACTGCCAGGCGGACCACGTGCCGTTGGCGGTGGTGCCGTCGGACACGGTGGCGCGCCACTTGTAGCTGCCCGGAGCCAGCGCGGTGGCCGGCGTCCAGGGCGCGTTGGTACCGGAGGCGGTGAAGGCCGACTTGCCGCTCTGCAGGGCGGTGGTGCCGGTGGACGTCCAGATCTCGTACGAGAGCTGGACGGTGTTGCCGTCGGCGTCGGTGGCCTTGGCGGTCAGCGTGGGGGTGGTGTCGTTGGTCGACGTACCCGACAGCGGTGCGACCGGCACGGCCGCGCCCGGCTTGGTGTTGTAGTTGACCGTGAGCGAGGGCTCGTAGGCGGCGTTGTGCGCGCCGTCGGTCTGGTTGGCCGAGTAGTAGCGGCGCCAGGTCAGCGCGTCGCTCTCGTCCACGGCGGCGATCCGCACACCGTAGTTGGGCTGGCCGTCGGCCCAGGCCTGGACGATCGCGTCGACGTCCCAGGAGACCAGGCCGGCGGGGCAGGAGGAGTTGTAGCCCTTGGCCGCGGTGGAGGTAACGGCTCCGGTGGCCGTGGTGGCCGGCTGGTTCGCCCAGGTGATGGCCGAGGGGTCCCAGTCGGCGGTGATCCGTCGGACCTGGTTGCCGGAGTTCGCCGTCGAGCAGGTCGAGGAGTAGGTGGAGTAGAGCCGCAGGTCCGTGTCCAGGATCTGCTTGCCCTTGTACTTGTCGACGTTGAACTTCAAGAACGAGCGGGCCTTCTCGGCGCCGTTGTACGTGCCCGACTTCAGCTCGGTCGAACCGCGCTGGGAGGTGAGGTAGTCGTCGTACTGGATCCAGGTGTCGGTGACCGGTCCCATGAGGGAGTCGGTGGGGTCGATCGTCACCGGGTAGGTGAGCTTGGGGTCGTTGAGGAACGCCTGGCTCGGCTTGAGGACCATGACCTGGCCCCTGCCGTCCTTGGCCTGTTCGACGTCCACCTCGACGGGAGCGATGTGCTCCGCGTCGCCCGAGGCCCGGTCGTAGGAGGAGTCCCACATCACCGGCGCGGGGGCGGTGGCCTTCGCCTGGCTCTTGTCGTCCTCCCAGCGCAGGCGCTTGTCGTCGGTCTCCGTGAGCCGCAGGCCGCTCGCCTGGACGGGTATGCGGTACTCGACGGGGCCCTTGGGGCGCTCGTGAAGGACGACCGAGTGGGAGAAACCTTCCTTCAATGCGGTGACCACCAGGTCGCCGCCACCCGCGACCGCGTTCTTGTACGTCGCGGTGGAACCCTTGAGCTCCGGCTTGGGCAAAGTGCCCGTCCAGCCGATGCCGAGCGAGTGCTGTCCCCGCCCGACTTCGACGAGCGGCTCGCCGGAGCCGCCGTCGGACAGGGCGACGTCCGCCGCGGCGGCCTTGGGCTTGATGACGCCGCCCGACTGGACGAGGTGCGTGTCGATCGACTGCCAGGCGCCCTTGGCGTCCTTCACGCGCACCGGGCCCGAGAAGCTCTCCACCGAGGTGGTGCCGTTCGGCTGGGCGTACGTGGTGGTCGAGTCGGTCCGCTCACCGGTGATCTCGATGCGGCGGTGCTGGAGCCGGGCCATCAGGAACGCGGAGGGCGCGTCGGGGGCTTCCGCGGCGGCGGGGCCGCTGCGGGGCGCGGGGGCGGGGGCGGCGGTGCGGGCGGCCGGTACGGCGACGGCCGGGCCGTCCAGCACCGCCACTGTGCTGAGGATGGAGACCACGATCGCGGCCCGGCGTATCCATGGCGACGAGGCCCTGGAGCGTCGGCCTGCGGTGGCAGGGGGGCGTGCACTCATCTGGCTGGTAGCTCCTCTGGTCAAGGGTGGAACCAGGGGAAACTAATGCCTTCACGCGCCGCGCGATCGCGATCAATCGGACAGAGGGGACAGCGGCCCCACGCTGTGATCAAACTGTGTTGGAACCAGAGCGAATTTCTGGATTCCTGTTCTTAGTTCCCCCTTCCCCCACGCTGGCGACGGAGCACCGGGAGCCGGACGCCGTGCGGGCGTTCAGGACAGGATCTCCACGTACCCGTCCCCTCCGTGCACGCGGATCCGCTGGCCGTCCCGGATCAGCCGGGTGGCGCCTTCCACACCCACGACGGCCGGCAAGCCGTACTCCCGGGCGATCACGGCGCCGTGCGTCATCAGGCCGCCGACCTCCGTCACCAGTCCCGCGATCCCGACGAAGACCGGCGTCCAACTGGGGTCCGTGAACGTGGTGACCAGGATGTCGCCCGCTTCGAGATCGGCTCGTGCCATGTCGAGGACGACGCGGGCCCGGCCTTCGACGGTCCCGGCCGAGACCGGCAGGCCGGCCAGGGCGCCGGTCGGCACGTCGTCGCGCCGGTAGGCCCCGTTGAAGGTCTCGCCGTCCGATGTGAGCACCCGCGGCGGTGTGAGCGCGTGGTAGGAGCGGAACGCTTCTCTGCGCTGCCGGATGAGCCGGCCATCGACCCGGTGTGAGCGTACGACCTCGTGGAACTCCTGGAACGTGAGGTAGAAGACGTCTTCCTCCTGCGCGAGCACGCCGGCCCGCGCGAGGCGCCCGGCCTCTTCCATCAGCGCCTGCTTGTAGACGAAGTAGCGGCTGACGATGCCGTACTTCGGGTACTCCCGGTACCCGATGAAAGTCCGGACCCGGTCGATCATCCGCTTCGCCTCACGGGCTTTGCGGTCCCCGTCCGGCAGGGCCCGCAACCGCGACAGCACCTCTTCCGCCTTCTTCTGCGCCTTCTCCCGTCCCTCCTCGAAGCGCCGCTCGGCGGCGCCCGGCGTGAAGTTCCTGACGTTGTCGAGGATCGCCGGCACGAGGGTGGTCGGGCGCTCGCGCCAGCGGGGCCTCGTGATGTCGATCTCGCCTGCACAGCGCATGCCGTACCGGACGAGGTAGGCCTCGATCGCCTCGCACGCTTGCGGCCCGCCCGGGAGCTTCGCCAACTCGTCGAGGAAGCCCTCGTCCTCGACGCCCTGCAGGAACGCCACCACTTCCGGGTACGGGCGGATCACGTCCGCCACATCGAGCAGCGCGAGTCCCATCTCCGACGTGACGTTGTCAGGGGCGGACAGCGTGAGGGTGTCGGCCGCGTTCTGCTCGCCGAGCCACTCGTACAGCTTGTCGTTGAGCCACCAGGTGGCTTCCATCCCCGCCATGATCACCTGGAGGCTCGGCGGATCACTGAGGATCCGCTTGTGCTCTTCGAATGCCTCCAGCAGGAAGTCGAACAGCGCCGGTCCGGTCTTCGTCCGGATGTCACTGCGCAGGGCGGCGAGGGACGTCTCGCTGCGCTCGATCAGTTCGGTGACGATCGCCCGGTCGGTCTCGATCGGCGCGGCCGCACTGCCGGCCGGCGGGCCGCCGGGACCCGCGTCGGGGAGCGAGGGGACGAAGTCGTCACGGTCGAGGACGGTCTCCAGCGCGTCCCTGACCAGAGGGTCGCCCCTCCCCACGAGGTCGAGCAGGCCGGTGCGGCTCGTCGGCGAGCCCAGGCGCCGGGTGACGTCGACGAACAGCCTTCCGCCGGCCTCGTGCATGGGCACCATGGCCGTCAGTTGCCAAAGGGACAGGCCCAGCGGCTTCATCGGGTCGGTCATCATCTGCTGGTGACCGACGGAGACGTAGACGCGGTTCTCCTCGTCGCCGGTTTCGGGGACGGGGAACAGCGTCGTGATGGGCCGGCTCTGAACGATGCGGAAGCCGTCGTCCACCAGGCACCATTCGATGTCCTGCGGGCGGCCGAAGTGCGCTTCGATCCGCCGCCCGAGCCGCACCAGTTCCACGACCTGCGCATCCGTCAGCGCCGGCTGCTCCTGCCGCTGCGGGTCGATCGCCACCTCGTGCGTGCCGCCGGCCGACAGGGCGTGCACCGCCCGCTGCTTGGCGGCGATCGTCCTGGCGACGACCTCGCCGTCCCGCACCGAGAAGACGTCCGGGTTCACCAGGCCGGAGACCAGGGCCTCGCCGAGGCCGAAGCCGGCGTCCACCGTGGCGACCTTGCGGTTGCCGGTGACGGGGTCGGCCGTGAACAGGATGCCGGCGGCATGCGGGAAGACCATCTGCTGCACGACCACGGCCATGTGGACCGTACGGTGGTCGATCCCTTGCCGTTGCCGGTAGGTCACGGCCCGCTCGGTGAACAGCGAGGCCCAGCACCGGCGGACGTGCTCGAGGACCGCCGTCGGCCCGACGACGTTCAGGTACGTGTCCTGCTGCCCGGCGAAGGAGGCTGTCGGCAGGTCCTCCGCCGTCGCGCTGGAACGGACGGCGTACGCGCCCTGCTCGCCGAGCCGGGTGAGTGCCCGGCTGACCGCGGCCGCGAGTTCGGCCGGGATGGTGATCGCCTCGATGGTCCGGCGGATCCGCGCGCTGAGCGTGCGGATGGCCTGCCTGTCGTCCGGGTCGACGCGCGACAGCTGATCCAGCTGCTCCTCGATCGACGGAGTCAGCGCCATCATGCGCCGGAAGGCGTCCGTCGTCACGCAGAAGCCACCGGGCACGCGGATGCCTTCGATCCGCAGCAGCGCGCCCAGGTTCGCGCCCTTGCCGCCGGCGACCCCGGCCTGCGACTCGTCGACCTCTTCCAGATCCCGCACATACTGCTCGTTCACTGCTGTCGTGCCCCCATTTTCCGCAGGTTGTGGCTCAGGCCGATGATTCTGCGCCGTGACGGGGGCCTTGCCGCAAGCCCCCCAGTGCGCTATACCTTGGGTATGGCGAGGAGAGCGATCTCCGCGCCTTTTCTTTTTGCCGGTCGCGTTCTTCTCGCCCGGCCGCGTTCTTCTCGCCCGGCCGCGTTCTTCTTGCCCGGCCGCGCCGCCGTCCACTGCGGGGACCGACGGGCGGGCCGGGGGGGATCGGGCAGTTTTCGAGAAGCGTCCGCCGCTGCCCCGCACCTAGCGTGAGGGACATGGCGAACATCGAACGCATCACCCTCGACGTGGCCGACCCCGCGGCCGCCCACGACTTCTACCGCACCGCCTTCGGGCTGGACGCGCAGCTGCACGTGCGGGCCTCGCAGGCGCCCACGACCGGCTTCCGCGGATTCACGCTGTCGCTCACCGTCGCCCAGCCGGCCGACGTCAAGGCCCTCGTCGGTGCCGCGCTCGACGCCGGCGCCACCGCGCTCAAGCCCGTGACGAAGTCCCTCTGGGGCTACGGCGGGGTCGTACGGGCCCCGGACGGCACGATCTGGAAGGTGGCGACCTCGGCGAAGAAGGACAGCGGCCCGGCCACCCGCCGCTTCGACGACATGGTGCTCCTGCTGGGCGTCGCGGACGTGGCGGCGAGCAAGAGGTTCTACCGCGACCAGGGTTTCGCCGTGGCGAAGAGCTTCGGCGGCACGTACGTGGAGTTCGAGTCCGGTCCCGGCCCGGTGAAGCTCGCCCTGTACCGGCGCCGGGCCCTCGCCAAGGACGCCGGCGTCTCTCCCGACGGCACCGGCTCGCACCGGATCGCGATCGGCGCCGACCTCGGCCCCTTCACGGACCCGGACGGGTTCGCCTGGGAAGCGGCCTCACCGGCGCTCGCGCCCTGACGCGGCCATCGCGCGGGCCGCGGCGAGCAGCGACTCGGCGGCCGAGGTCCGGGCGTACAGCACGCAACGGCCCGCCCGGTGGGCGCTGACCAGCCCGGCGTCGCGCAGGGCGGTCAGGTACTGGGACACCCCCGCTGCCGAGAGCCCCGAGCGGCGGGCGAGCTCGGTCGTGGAAGCGGGCTGGTCCAGTTCGGTCAGCAGCAGGGTGCGGGACCGGCCGAGTACGGCGGCCAGGGCTCCCGTCCCGGCAGCCGGGCGGGGCTCCCACAGGGAGCCGGTACCGCGGGCCGGGTAGGCCAGCTGCGGGGGTTCCGGCGGCGTCAGCCGGGTGAAGGGGACCGGTCCCGTGAAGACCGAGGGGATCAGCAGCAGCCCGGCGCCCGCCTCCGTACGGGACAGGGGGCGGCCGCGCCGGTCCAGGCGGAGCGCACGGTCATCCCAACTGACGGCAGGGTGCAGATCGTTGAGGAGCCGGCCCGCGCCGTGCTCGGCGGCCTGCCGGGCCCGGTGGCGGACGTCGGCGTCGAGCACGGCCCGAAGTCGTGCCCAGTACGGTGCCAGGGCCAGCTCCCAATAGGCCTCGATCTCGTCCGTGACCCGGCCGATCAGGCCTTCCGGGTCCGCGTACAGGGCCTCTGCCCGGGGGCCCGGCCGGACCTGCTCGCGGCGCAGCCGGTCGAGGTCCCGGCGTATGCGCGCGGCCGGAACGGACCGGATCCCGGCGAGCTCCTGCGCGAGGGTGGGGGCGGCGGAGGGGGGCGCCGGGTTGAGGAAGTCGGGGACGTAGCCGGCGGGGGGTACCAGTTCGGCGAGCCAGCCCCGGTCGAGCCGGGCGGCGACCAGCCGGGGCCCCACCTCCTCGGCCCACCGCCGGTGCACGGCGTGGGCGCGGGCCCGGCCGGAGCACAGCAGCCGCAGGCTGGGCCCCACTTCCCACATCGGGGAGACGGCGAAGCGCACCCGGGCCAGATCGCCCACCGAGAAGGCCAGTTCCGCCGACACGACCGCCGCTCCGTGGATTCCCGCATGCCCGGACGTATGCCCGGACCAATGTCCGGACAGCCTATCCGGCGGTTCCGTCGCGGTCGTGACCGCTCGGCCCGCGGCGCTTGCCGCCGTCACTCAGAGTCACGACCTGGAGCGCCGTCGTCACACGACGGCGGAAAAAGATGGGGACGGTGGTGTCGAGAACCCGTGGCCGGCTCCGTCCCCGCTGTGAACGCGACCACAATGGGTCGCACCAGCGAGGAGGAACACGATGGCCAAGTACCTGCTGCTCAAGCACTACCGCGGCGCCCCGGCCCCGGCCAACGACGTGCCGATGGAGAAGTGGACGCCGGAGGAGATCTCGGCCCACGTGCAGTACATGAACGACTTCGCGGCCCGCCTCGAACAGACCGGCGAATTCGTCGACGGCCAGGCGCTCTCCCCTGAGGGAACGTTCGTCCGGTACGACGGCGAGGGACGCCCGCCGGTCACCGACGGCCCGTTCGCCGAGACCAAGGACCTGATCGCCGGCTGGATGGTGATCGACGTCGACAGCTACGAGCGCGCCGTCGAGCTGGCCGGGGAGCTGTCGGCCGCCCCGGGGGCGGGCGGCGAACCGATCCACGAGTGGCTGGAGCTGCGCCCGTTCCTGGGCTCGCACTGCACCATCACGGAGTGACTCATCGATGCACGAGGCACTGATCCGGAGCCTCACGCCGGGCGTGCTCGCCGTCCTCGTCCGCCGCGGAGCCGACTTCGCTGCGGCCGAGGACGCCGTACAGGAGGCGCTGCTCGAAGCGGTCCGCGTCTGGCCGGCCGACCCTCCGCGGGATGCGAAGGGCTGGCTGGTCACCGTGGCCTGGCGCAAGTTCCTCGACGCCACCCGCTCGGATGCCGCCCGCCGCCGGCGTGAGGACCTCGTCGGCGAGGAGCCGGCCCCCGGGCCCGCGCCGGCAGTGGACGACACGCTCCGGCTGTACTTCCTGTGCGCCCACCCCTCGCTGACGCCGTCGTCCGCCGTCGCGCTCACCCTGCGCGCCGTCGGCGGCCTCACCACCCGCCAGATCGCCCGGGCCTACCTGGTGCCCGAGGCGACCATGGCGCAACGCATCAGCCGCGCCAAGCGCACCGTCTCCGGCGTGCGGTTCGACCAGCCGGGCGACGTGGCCACCGTCCTGCGCGTCCTCTACCTGGTCTTCAACGAGGGCTACTCCGGCGACGTGGACCTCGCCGCCGAGGCCATCCGGCTCACCCGGCAGCTGACGGCCTCGATCGACCACCCGGAGGGAGCCGGACTGCTCGCCCTCATGCTGCTCCACCACGCCCGGCGTGCCGCCCGGACCGCGCCGGACGGCAGCCTGGTGCCGCTCGCCGAGCAGGATCGCGGCCGGTGGGACACCGCACTGATCGCCGAGGGCGTCGGGATCCTCCAGGCGGCCCTGGCCCGCGACCGGCTGGGCGAGTTCCAGGCCCAGGCCGCCATCGCCGCACTCCACGCCGACGCGCCCACGGCCGGGGAGACGGACTGGGTACAGATCGTCGAGTGGTACGACGAGCTCACGCGCCTGACCGACAGCCCGGTCGTCCGGCTCAACCGCGCGGTCGCCGTCGGGGAGGCCGACGGACCGCGCGCCGGCCTGGCGGCGCTCGCGGAGCTGGACGCCTCCCTGCCCCGCCACACCGCGGTGGCGGCGTACCTCCACGAGCGCGACGGCGACCTGGCGACAGCGGCGCGGCTGTACGCCGAGGCGGCCCACAAGGCACCCGACCTCGCCGAGCGCGACCACCTGACGCGCCAGGCCGCCCGGCTCAACGCCCGCCGCTCCCCCTGACGGGGCACGCCCGCCCTTTCCCCGGACCGGGGGCCCTCACGATCGGACCGTACGTGCCCGGCCGGTGGATTCCACTACCGTGGTCAGGAAGCGGCGCACCGTCTCCAACTCGTCCGTGCCGAAGCCCTCCGCGGCCGCCACCACCTCGCCGATCACCGGGCCGAAGAAGGCCCACCCGAGCTCCGTGGCCTTCTCCTCCACCTCCAGGAGAACCCGCCGCCGGTCGGCCGTGTCCCTGCTGCGCCGCACCAGGCCGAGCCGCTCCAGCCGGTCCACCAGTGCGGTGGTTCCGGCGGAGTTCAGGGAGAGTTGCCCGCCGAGCCATCCCGGTGTGGCGCGAGTACCGGCCCGTGCCGCGTCCAGCAGGTGGATCAGCGCGCGCACATCGGTGGGGTGCAGCCCGTGGCGCACGGCGAAGTCGGCGCCGAGCAGGTCGAACTCCACGGTGACCGCGCGCAGCAGGTGAACCAACCGCATCGCCGGGCTCTGATCGTCCATGCACGCTCCCTCGAACCCTTGCATAATATCTCGCTGATCGAGATTATTGCTCAGCGAGAGGAATGGCCGTGTCCCCGTCCGCTTTCGACCTCGCCTACGACGAGCTCCGCGCCCGCTGGCCCGAGTCCACCGAGGAGCGTGACGTCGCCACACCGTACGGGCGCACCCGCGTCCACGTGTACGGCCCTGCGGACGCGAGCCCGTTGGTGCTGCTGCCCGGCGGCTCCGCCACCGGCCTGGTCTGGTTCGCCAACGCACCGGCGCTCGGGGAGCGGTACCGCGTCCATGCGGTTGACCTCCTCGGCGACGCCGGCCGCACCGAACGCCGGGGCACACCGCTGAGGAGCGCCGACGACCTCGTGGCCTGGCTGGATGCGCTGCTGGACGGGCTCGGGCTCGCCCGCGTCCACCTGTGCGGCCACTCGTACGGTGCCTGGCTGGCCGTCAGGTACGCACTCCGCGCACCGCAGCGGGTGGAGCGCCTCGCCCTGGTCGACCCCACCCAGGTCTTCGCGGGGTTCCGCCCCGGCTACCTGCTGCGCGCGCTGCCCTCCCTGCTCCGCCCGAGCCGGACGCGCGCCCGCGCCTTCCTGGCCTGGGAGACGGGGGGCAGCTGCCCGGACGAGGCCTGGCAGCGCCTGTACGCGCTCGCGACCACCGTCCCCGGTCGCAAGCTCGTCGTCGGCGGCCGCGCCCGGCCCACGGACCTCCGCATGCCGGTCCTGGTGCTGCTCGCGGAGCACAGCCGGGCCCACCACGCCGAACGGATCGCCGGCAGGGCCCGCCGGGCGCTCGCGCGGGGCGAGGTGGCAGTGCTCCCCGGGGCCACCCACCACTCCCTGCCACTCACCGCGCCCGAGCAGCTGAACGGTCAGCTGCTGGACTTCCTGCGCTGACGGTGCGAAGCCCTACGGCTGCTTTCGTCGCCGGGGGGCCACGCGGTAGGCGGGCCAGGGGCGGCCGGCCGGCCGGGCGACGCGGAGCCCGTGCGGCGGAAGGCGGCCCGGTAGGCGCTGGGGCGATGGCCCGTGTGGCGGGCGAAGAGGGCGGCGAAGGTGCCGGGGTCCTGGTAGCCGACGGCCGCGGCGACGGCGGCGACGGTGCGGTCGGTGGTTTCCAGGAGGTGGCGGGCGCGGCGGACGCGGGATGCCTGCAAGTGACCCAGCGGGCTGCGTCCGGTCTCTTGGGCGAAGCGGCGCAGCAGCGTACGCGTGCTGACCCGGAAGGCGTCCGCGAGCGCGGCGAGGTCGTACCGTTCGGCGAGGTTCTGGTCGAGCCGGCGCATGACCCGCTGGGAGAACTCCCGGCCGGGCTGCGGGAGGAGCCGCGGGTCGACGTACGGCATCTGGGAGGTCCGCGCGTCGTCGACGAGCGCGATCCGGGCGGTGGTCCGGGCCACCCGGGCGCCGTGGTGCCGGCGGATCAGCTCCAGCGCGAAGTCGTACATGGCGCTGAAGGCGGCCGTGGTCGTCACCCCCGTATCGGTGACGACCAGTTGCTCGGGCCGCACGTCGGCGTCCGGGCAGCGCCTGGCCAGTTCGCCGGCGTACAGCCACGACGTGGTGGCCCGGCGCCGGTCGAGGAGCCCTGCCTCGGCGAGCAGGAACGCGCCGACACAGAGGGAGACGACGGCGGTTCCGGCGGCGGCCTGCGCGCGGATCGCCGCGATTTCGGGGGCGAGCCGGGCGAGCCGGGCATCGAGGTCCGTGTCCGGGTGCAGTTCGAAACCGGGGACCACGAGGACGTCGACCTCGCGCACCGGACGTACGTCCAGGCTCGCGCCGCCCGAGGCGGTGACCCGGCGGCGGGGCGAGACGACGTACACCTGGCAGCCGGGTGCTTCCGGTCCGGCGACGTGCCCGGCCATCGTCAACAAGTCGGGCACGCCGAACACTTCGGAGGCGAAGCAGCCCGGGTACGCCAGGACCCCGACCCGCAGCGCGCCCGGACCGGCGCCCGTACCCACGTCGTCCCGCGCCTGCCGCGCCACCCGCGCCACCGCTCCCGTACCCCCTGGTGTCCCCGGCCCCGAACTCCCCGACCGAATGCCGCTCGCCGCACCGCGCGTGGCGAGATTACCCCTGTGCTCGGCGATCCCGCCCCTCACCCGCGGCTGGTGACGGGACCAGGCTGGTACCCATGAGCGACGATGATCCGATCACCGACTTCACCCGCCGGACCGTGGCCGTGGAGGGGGTGGAGAAGACGGTGTACGTGGCCGGGGCCGGTCCCGCGGTCGTGGTGCTGCCCGAGATGCCGGGAATCAGTCCCGACGTCCTGCGGCTCGCGCACTGGGTGCGCGACTGCGGCTTCACCGTCCATGTGCCCTCGCTGTTCGGGACGGACGGCGCCTTCCCCACGGTCGACGGCGGTAGGGAGGTCGTCCGCCGCGCCTGTGTCAGCGCCGAGTTCCGCGCCTTCGCCGGGGGCGGCACCAGCCCGGTGACGCTCTGGCTGCGCGGCCTGGCGCGCCGGGCCCACGCCGAGTGCGGTGGGCCCGGAGTGGGCGCGATCGGGCTGTGCTTCACCGGCAACTTCGCCCTCACCATGGCCCTGGAACCGGCTGTGATCGCCCCGGTGGTCAACCACCCGTCCCTGCCGCTCGACGACCCGGGCGCAGTCGGACTCGGTGCGGCGGACGCGCGTGCGGTACGCGACCGGCTCGACCGCGACGGACTCACCGTCCTCGCCTACCGCTTCGAGGGCGACCGCTGGTGCACGGGGCAGCGCTTCGCCGCCTACCGCGCGCTGCTCGGCGACGCCTTCGACGGGAGGGTCCTGCCCGACAGCGCCGCCCACCCGGCCCCGCCGCCCTTCTTCGCCGAGCTGGTCGGCACGCCGCACAGCGTCGTCACGGCCCACCTCGTCGACGAGGCAGGTCACCCCACGATCCGGGCCCGCGACGAGATCCTCGCGTTCCTCACCGACCGCCTGCACCCGCACGGGAGCGGAGCGCCGGCCTGATCGTCCGGGCGCGCAGCGGTGCGGGCCGCCGTCCGGTGAGGTGGCGGCCCGCACGGGTGGCGTCGTGGTCAGCGCCGCGGTCGCAGGACGAGCCCCGGACCGGTTCGGGGGGCGGCGCCCTGGAGGTCCACGGGGTAGAGCCCGCCGGCGGAATGGGTGTCCGTCTGGTCCTCGTAGTGGGGGGAAAGGGGGTGTCCGGAACTGCCGTGCCGGAGGACGTCCCTCAGGTGGGGGCCGGGTCCGGCCAGTTCGGCCACGAAGCGCCAAGGGGCGCCCTCCACGACGGCGCCTTCCCGGTCGGGGGTCATCAGACAGACCGAATGCCCGCTTCCGCCCACGGGCGTGGTCCTGCCGCCGAAGAGGCCGGCCAGTGCCGGTACCGCCTTCGCCAGAGGATGCCGGTCCGCCAGCACGTGGACGTGCTCGTACCGCCAGAGCGCGGGCCGTGTGCCGTGCGCCCGTGAGATCCGGCCGGCTGCCTCGGTCAGCGCGCGGGACACGACGGCCGCAAGGGGTTCCAGGTCTCCGAGCCGCTCCCTGGCCTCACCGTCCAGCAGGATGTGGTCGACCTGGAGGGAGATGTCCGGCATCTTGCCGGCCAGATCGGCGCCGAGCCTGCTGGTCACCCAGTGTTCCGCCAGGACCTGCATCAGGCGGAAGAACACCAGGGGTGCCGCCTGGTCGGCCGCGTCACGGCCGTCCCAGTCCTTGAGCAGTTCGTGGCAGGCCCTGGCGAGCCGGTCCTCGGGAGGCTGCTGGTCCAGCGCTTCCAGCAGGGCCGGCAGGACACGGCGCGCGCGACCGTTGGCGGTGTCGCCCTGCCATCGAGCGCAGTCGTCGGCGGTCACCGGCCCCGCACCCAGTATCAGTTCCTCGATGCGCTCCGCCCGGTAGGGAGCCACCCAGTCGATACCTACCTGGACGGGAGCGTCGTCGGGGACGAGCTTGTGGTTGGCCGAGACGATGTACCCCTCCTCCGGGTTGACCGTTTCCGGCAGTTCATCGAATTCCAGGAACCGCTCCCAGGACCGGGCGACTTCGCTGTATGCGCCCGGTGCGAGGCCGCTGGCCGGCCTGCGTGCGGGGACCAGTCCCGCGGTCTTGAGAGCGATGTCGCCGTCGCGGCAGGCCACCATGACGTTGAGCACCGGGACTCCGAAGCCGCGCAGCGCATCGCGGAACTCCTCGTAACCGCGCGCGCGCCACATCAGCTGGCAGCCTTCTATCTCCGTGGACGGGGTGAGGCCGCTCCAGAAGAGCCCGTACCTGCCCGCGTCGTCATCCGCGGCCGGCGGGTCCATCTCCACGTGCCGGACACCGCCCGCCGCCCTCACGACCACGTCGTCTCCCCCGCGTACGGAGATGGTGCTCTCGATCTCCCAGGTGCGTTCGGCGCCGCTCAGGGAGTCGAGGGTGCACAGGTCCTGGGTGTCCACCGTGGAATTGGTGATGCCCCAGGCGAGGTGCCGGTTGGCGCCCGCGATCAGGCCCGGGAGGCCCGGGACGGTCACGCCGTATCCGTCTGCGGCGTCTTCCCCGTCGGCGGTGACCTTCAGCCCCATCTGGTACCACAGGCTGGGCTGGGTGAACAGGATGTGCGGGTCGTTGGCCAGGAGCGGATGACCGGTGGCGGAGCGTTCCCCCGACACCGCCCAGGCGTTGGACCCGATGGGGTGTTCTCCGCGCAGGAGCCCCTGGAGCCAGTCACGGGACCCGAGGGGGAGGGCGTCGACGTGTTCCGAGCGCAGGACCGCCTCGTCGGTGCTCCCCGCACGGTCCGCCGAGCCCGGCCCGGCGGGTTTCCTGATGGTCACGGCCCCGCCGTCCGGGTACTTCGGGTGCAGGAAGGACGCGGCGCACGAGGGATGTTCGCGGGTCAGCCGGGCTCTGAACGTCTCGTTCTTGATGTTCACCCCGAGGTCGAAGCCCAGGTGTTTGACGATCACGAGGGAATCGACCGGTGTCCAGGGCTCGGGACGGTAACGCAGCAGCATGAACTCCGGCGGAAGGCCTGCGCGCCGGCGCATCCGTCGTAGGGCGGTGTTCACGCCGCGGCTGAAGGCTTCGAGGGCGGCCCTGCGTTCCGGGCCCAGAAGTTCCTCCGAAGCCCGCGCCACCCGTTCGAGCGCCAGCTTCCTGGCCCGTACGTCATCGGGCAGTGCCACGGCGCCGAAGATCTCGGACAGCGTCCCCTTGGCCCTCCTGCGCAGTACGTCCATCTGCCACAGGCGGTCGGTGGCCTGCGCGAAGCCCGCGGCGAAATAGAGGTCCCCGTCGTTGTCCGCCTCGACCCAGGGGATGCCCCGGTGGTCCCGGCGGATGGTCGCGCCCGACACGATGCCCTCGTACCGCTGAGTGCCGGGGCGGGGCCGGGCCCATCGGCTCGGTGCCGCGAGGATGCCGAGTGCCCGGTCGCGCAGGGAGCCGCGGAGGGAGTCGCGGAAGGATTCACGCCTGCTCATGGGAGACCGTCTCCTTCCTTGCGGTGTGCTCTTCCCGACGGGTCAGGCCGGGGATGCGCCGGCCCACCACCAGGTAGATGAGCACGCTGAACAGGGCGAAGCTGCCGAGGACGAAGAACATGGCCGTCCCGCCGTACCAGGCGAGGATGAGGCCCCCGGCGAACGGGCCGACGAAGCCGCCGAGCTGGGCGATGGTCTGGGCACCGAAGTAGCTGCCGCGCCGGTCCTCGGGAGCGATACGGTCGATGATCGCGAACTCGGCGGGAATGATGAAGGTCTCTCCGATGGAGAAGACGACCATCGCCACGATGAACTGCCATGCCTGGCCCGACAGCCCGAACCCCGCCATGCCGCCGAACATCAGCAGGCCGCCCAGCACGATGGAGCGCACCGGTTCGAGCCTCTGGGAGATGCGCGAGGCCAGCAGCTGGAAGAGCACGACCGTCACGGCGTTCGTGGTCAGCAGGTAGCTGAGGATCTTGACCCCGTCCTCGAACCCGAGCGAGAGGTGCTGGGCCAGGACCCCGGAGATCTTGCTGTGCACCGCCTCCAGCAGCAGGCCGGCGATGATGAGGCAGAGCAGCGTCCGGTCCGTCGCGAGGGCCCGGAAACTTCCCCTCAGCCCTTCGAGGACCTGTCCGAAGAGCTTGCTCTCCTCGGTCGTCCGGCGGGTGGGGCCGGCCGCTCCGGAGGGCCTCAACAGGATCGCGGAGCCCAGCAGGACGAAGTAGCCCACGTACACGGCGGCCGCGATGAGGAACGTCTCGCGGCCACCGGACAGGCCCGTGAAGGCGCCGATCATCGGGCCGGCCGAGAAGCCGATGTTGACGGCCAGGTACTGGTACGAGAACCACTTCACGCGCCGTTCCTGCGGCAGCAGATCGCTCAGCAACGCCTTGGCCACGGGCCCGAACGAACTGCTGCTCAAGGAGAGCGTCGCGTTGAAGACGAACACGCTCACGAGGCTGTGGCTGAGGTAGAAGCCGATGAAGGACACGACGACACCGAGCAGCGACAACAGGAGCAGCGGGGTGCGCCCGAGGACGTCGGAGACGGAGCCCCCGACGAGCCCCGCGAAGATCGCGAAGAACACCGACGAGCCGACGATGAAGCCGATGGTGCCCGGCTCCAGGCCGAGTTCCCGGCTCAGGAACACCGCGAGGAAGGGAATGCTGATCGAGTTGGCGAGCATCATGATGCCGGAACCGGCGACCAGGAGCCTGGCCAATGGGGGTGCAGCGGTGGTGGTGCGCGTCGTCATCGTGCGGTCCCCTGCCCGGCTTCGCTGAGGCGGGCGTCGTGCCGGTGGAAGAACCGCTGCATGAGCAGGGCGGTGTCGCGGGCGCCCGGATGGCGCAGCATGCTCTCGTGGCCCGCATCGACGCTCGCGCAGGACAGTCCGCCGGCCGTGATCCGCTCCCAGCCCTCGCGCGGGCTCTCGGCGGTGCGGCCACTGTCCTGGGCAGCCTCGATCAGGAGGACGGGCGGTACGTCGGACGGTACCGCCGGCCACGTGAGGCAGGACATGCGGACGAACATCTCCAGGGCTTCGTGGAGCCCCCCGCCCAGCAGTTCGAGGGCGTCCGGGCCGAGGAGCTCCTCCACCTTGTCCAGCAGGGCGTCCTCCGGCATGGTCCACAGCGCGGCCGGATCGGCCTGCGAGGCGGACGCGCTCAGGCTGGGGAACAGGTCGGCCAGTGTGCCGAGGAACGCCTGGAGGCGTTCGGTGCGTGAGGTGGCGAGTTGACGCTGGACCGCCGCCGGGGTGAGGGCGTCCAGCACCACCAGGCTCTCCACTCGGACGCCGCGGGAGCGCAGGGCGTCGGCGACGTAGGGGCTCAGGGCGCCGCCGTAGGAGTGGCCGACGAGGTGGATCCTGCGTCCGGCCGCCGCTTCGTCGATGATGCGGGCGCATTCGCCCGCCAGGGAGTCGATGGACAGGGCGGCGCCCTGGGCCTGCGCGATGGCCCTCGTCGACAGTGCGTAGAAGGACCGGTCGCCGAAGTGCGCGGACAGCTGGACGTAGGACGCCCCGAGTCCGAGTACGCCGGGCAGCGCGAACACCGCCGTCTCGCCCTCGGGGTTCTGCCTCAGGGGGAAGAGGCCGTGTACCGTGCCCGTGCCCGTGCCCGTGCCCGTGTCGCCGGCCGCGCCGCGCGGTGCGGCGGTCAGGGTGGAGACCGGGGCGTCCGGGTCGTCCAGGACGGTTCGCAGCAGCCGGCCGAAGTCCCCGGCCATCTCCCGGACGGTGCCGCTGTGGAAGAGGTCCGTGTTGTAGCGCCAGCGCAGGGTGAGGCCGCCTCCGGCTTCGAGCACGTCGAGGACCAGGTCGGTCTGTACGTCCTGCTCCGGTGAGTGGACCAGGGTGACCTCCAGTCCTTCCAGGTCCAGCCGGGCGGCTTCGTTGTTCTGGTAGGCGAACATGATCTGGAAGAGGGGCGAGTGCGCGGCGCTGTGCTCGGGCTTGAGCCGCTTGACCAGGTGGTCGAAGGGCACGTGCTGGTGCTCCAAGTCGTGCAGGGTCCGTTCCCTGACCTGCCCGAGCAGCTCGCGGAAGGTGAGATCACCGTCCACGTGGGTGCGCAGCACGACCGAATTCACGAACATGCCGATCACCCCCTCCAGCTCGGCGTGCCGCCGGTTCGCCACGGGGCTCCCCACCACGATGTCGCGGTCGCCCGAGCGGCGGGCCAGGAGCACGGCGAACAGGGCCTGCAGCAGCGTGAAAGGAGTGGCGTTCTCGCCGTGGCCCAGCGCCCGCAGTTCCTCGGTGAGCGGCGTCGCCAGTGACTCCTCGTGGATGCCGCCCGCGTGGGTCATGTTGCGGGGGCGCGGCTTGTCGAGCGGCAGCCCGTGCACGACGGGCAGTCCTTCGAGCCGCTTCTGCCAGTAGTCGATGTCCTGCTCGGCGGCGCCGCTGTCGGCCCAGCGGTCCATGCTGTAGGCGTAGTCGCCGTATTCGACGCTCAGCGGGGCGAGCGGGAGGTCCGTCGCGGCCGCGTCCTGCTTGAAGTGCGCGTAGAAGTCCACCAGTTCACGGCTGAGCACGGAGTTGGACCAACCGTCCGAGGCCACGTGGTGGGCGGTGATCAGGAGGGCGTGCAGTCCCTCGGAGATCCGGACCAGGCGGACCCTGAGCGGGTCGTCCTGCTCCAGGTCGAAGGGGCGCGCGAGTTCCTGCGCCGACAGCCGCCGTACCGCGCTCATCGGGTCCTCGCCGGGGTCCGTCCCGAGGGCTTCCGTCCGCAGGGTGAACCGGCCGGGCGTCCGTACGACCTGAACCAGCTGTGTGCCTTCCAGCCGCAGGACCGTGCGCAGCGGTGCGTGGCGGTCCACGATGGCCCCGAAGGCCCTGCCCAGCGCTGCGGCATCCAGGTCCCCGCGCATCAGGACGGTCTGGTGCAGGTTGTAGGCGGCGCTCTCGGGTTCGAGCGCCGCGAGGAAGTAGAGCCGCCTCTGGGGATCGGTGGCCGGCGGGTGGACGCCCGCCGGCGCCTTCACCAGCGCCACTCCGCCTTCACCGTGCTGTCCCTCGGAGGACGCGTTGCGAACGGCCTCGGCCAGAGCGGCGGCGGTCGGTTCCCGGAGGAAGTCGCGCAACGGCACGTCGACGCCGAACTCGCGCCGGACCCGCGCCAGCAGCGTGATCGCGACGAGCGAGTGACCTCCGAGCTGGAAGAAACCGGTCGTCGGGTTGGCCCGCTCCAGGTTCAGGAGCTCGGCGATCATCCCGGCGATCCGCACCGCCGTGGTGTCGGAGGCGGACTCCTGCGGCTCCGCCTCCTGCGCCTCGCCCAGGACGGTGGCCCGGTCGGGGTCCGGGAGGGCGCGGCGGTCGAGCTTGCCGTTCTGGGTCATGGGCAGCGAGTCGAGCGGGATGAACACGCTGGGGAGCATGTACGGGGGCAGCGCTGCCGAGAGCTGCTCCCGCAGCGACACCGCGGTCACGCCGGGCGCGCGGGGGACCACGTAGGCGATCAGGCTCGTGCCCAGCCCGGGGAGGTCCCGCGTGGTGACGGCGGCCTCGCCGAGCGAGTCGAGCGCGCGCAGGGCGCCCTCCACCTCGCCCGGCTCCACCCGGTACCCGCGGATCTTGACTTGGTCGTCCTTGCGGCCGAGGTAGGCGTAGTCGCCCGCCCCGGCCGACTGGACGAGGTCACCCGTGCGGTACCCGCGCCCGGCTCCGCCGGGCAGCTCCACGAACCGTTCCCGGTTCAGCTCCGGACTCGCCAGGTAGCCCTGGGTGACGCCGGGCCCGGTCACCACGAGTTCGCCGGTCTCACCCGGCGGGACCTCACGCATCTCCTCGTCGACCAGCAGGAAGGCCAGGTCCGGAAGGGGGCCTCCGATCAGCGACCGGGACTGTGCGAGGTCCGCCTCGCGCACCCGGCGGTACGACGCGTACACCGTCGTCTCCGTGGGCCCGTACTGGTTGATCAGCTGGGGTTGGGCGTCGCCGTACTTGGCGACCCACGGCCGCAGGTCGGAGAAGTGCAGGGCCTCGCCGGCAAGCACGACCCGGCGCAGCGGCAGCCGCTCCGCGCGCCCGGCGTCCTCGGCGATCAGCTGGTTGAAGGCGGTGGGAGTCTGGCTCATCATCGTGACCCGCTCCCGCTTGAGCAGTTCCCACAGCGCCCGCGGGTCCTTGGCCACCTCTTGCTCCACCACGACGACGCAGCCGCCGTACAGCAGCGCCCCCCACATCTCCCAGACGGACACGTCGAAGGCGAAGGTGTGGAACAGCGACCAGACGTCGTCGGCGGTGAAGTCGTAGAGCGCTTCCGAGACGTGGAACAGCCGCAGGACGTTGCCGTGTGACACCTGGACGCCCTTGGGACGGCCGGTCGTACCCGAGGTGAAGATGATGTAGGCCCGGGTGTCGCGTCCGATGCCGGTGGTTTCCGGGAGGTGCCCGGGCGCGGGCAGCTCGCCGTCCGCGTACACGACGGGGATGCCGGCGGGTACGGACCGGGCCAGCTCCCGCGAGGTGATCACCACGGACGGAGCGGCGTCCTCCAGGATCAGCGCGAGACGCGCCGGTGGTGTCGCCGGGTCGAGCGGCACGTAGGAGGAGCCGGTGCGCAGCACCGCCACCGCGGCGGCCACCATGTCCGCCGAACGCTCGAGCAGCACACCCACGGGGCGGGAGGCGTCGCCGCCCCGCGCCAGCACCGCGGAGGCGAGCACGTTGACCCGGTCGTTCAGCTGCCGGTACGTCAGCGACCGGCCGCCGCACCGCACCGCGTCACGCTCGGGGAAGGCCGTCACCGTCTCGGCGAAGGCCTCTACCAGGCTCTTCGCACCGGCGAGGGAGCGCGCCGGCACCGGGTTCACCCGACCGGAGCTGCCGCGGAGAGCCACTCGGCGGCGGAGAAGGTCTGCACGATCTGAGGTCATGGTTGGTTTCCTTCTTGGACCAGCGGATTCGCTGCCATGTCAGAGGGCCAGGAGCAGGGCTGAGAGGAGGCCCTCCGCCTCCACCCGGGCGAGGAAGTCCGGCCATTGCGGGGACTCGACGGCACGCGCCGCCTGGTGCGCGAAGTCCACTTCCTCGCGGCTGACCGCCTGCCAGGCCGCCTGGAGGGCGGCGAGGTCTTCCGCACCGGTCAGGACGATGTCGCCGAGCTCGGTGTCCGGCTGCTCCAGCAGGGCTTCCAGGACCCTGTCGACGGCGTCGACGAGACGCTCGACGGTGGCGGGGGTGAACAGGGTCGCGTCGTACTGGACCGTGAGGTGCAGCCCGGAGGGGTCCTCGACGAACCGGAACAGCAGATCGAAGAGGGCCGTTGCGGGCGGAACCTGCTCCAGGGCGGCCGAGATCCCGGGAAGGGCGTCCAGGTCGAGGGGGAAGTTGTCCACGGTGACGAGCACCTGCACCAGGGGGGAGACCCCGGGCGTCCGTTCGCCGCCCGCTTCCCGGACGATCTCCTGGAAGGGCATCTGCTGGTGTTCCAGGGCGGACAGCGCGCTGGAGGCGACCGAGTCGAGCAGCCGCGCGCCCGTCGTCTGCGGTTCGACGTGGTAGCGGAACGGCAGGGTGTCGGCGAAGTAGCCGATCAGGTTCGCCGTTTCCGGGAGCCCGCGTCCGGCCACGGCGGACCCGATCACCAGGTCCGACTGCTGGGCGAAGCGCGACAGCACGGCCGCGGTGGCCGCGTGGAACACCATGAACGGGGTGACCCCGCGCGCTCGGGCGAGCTCGCCGACGCGCCGCGTCATCCGGGGCTCCCAGTCCTTGACCTGGTGGCCCGAGGTCCGGCTGCGGTCTTCGGTGCGCTCCTGGTCGGTCACCAGGGCGAGTTCGCCCTGGTAGCCGTCCAGGTAGGTGCGCCAGAAGGCGGCCTCCGCGGAGCCCGCGCCGGACGGCTGCTCCTGCTGCCACAGCGCGTAGTCCCCGTACTGGACGGGAAGTTCGGGCAGCCGTGGGGTGCGGCCCTCGCGGTGCGCCAGGTAGGCCTCGGTGATCTCGCGGATGGCGACGTCGGTCGACCAGCCGTCCGACACCACGTGGTGGCTGCTCCACTGCAGGACGTGCTGCGTGGGCGTGAACCGGTACAGACGCGCCACCACGAGTGGCCCGCGCTCGAGGTCGAAGCGGAGAGCGCCGGTCTGCCGGCGGACGTACTCCTTCATCGCTTCGGCGTCGGCCGCCTCTTCATGCGACGCGTCGACGACTTCGAGCCGGACGGCCGCCCCGGCCCGCGGGGTCTGGTACGGAACGCCTTCCCGGTTGCCGAAGCGCATCGAGAGGATCTCGTGGCGGCCCGCCAGGGTGTCGACAGCGCTGCGCAGCGCTTCGACGTCGAGGTCGCCCCGCAGGTGCAGCAGCGTGGTGTTCTCGTAGGAACGGTCCTGCGGGTCGACCTGGTTCAGGAACCACAGGCTGGCCTGGTTGCGGGCGAGCGGGAACTCCCGCGGCCGTCGTTCGAGGGGGGTGATGCGCGAGGGGGGCGTGGCGCCGGCCGCCGGGGACCCGACGAGTTCCTCGACCTGCTGGGCCAGTGCCCTCGGGGTCGGGTTCTCGAAGAGCAGGCGCAGCGGAAGGTCCACGCCGAACCGGTCCCTGAGGCGGGCCATGACCTGGGCGGCGTGCAGCGAGTGTCCGCCCAGGGCGAAGAAGTTGGACAGGGCCGCCGGCGGACGGGCGGTGCGGAGCACACCGGCCCAGACCTCGATGACCGCGGCTTCGGTCGGTGTGGGCGGAAGACTGTCGTCCTGCGTGGTGGTGTCCAGGTCCGTGAGGTCCCACGCCGCGAGAGCCTTGGTGTCGACCTTTCCGTGCGGGGTACGGGGCAGCTCGCCCAAGGCGATCAGGTAGTCGGGCACGGCGTAGCGCGGCAGGAGCGAGCCCAGCCGGTCACGCAGTTCGACGGGCGAGACCTCCAGCCTCAGCAGCGTGTCACCGGCGGCCGCGCCGGAGTTCTGCACGGCCTTGGGGACGTAGAAACCGACGAGCTGCTTGCCGTGTTCGCCGTCGGCCCGCACCGTGACGGCGCTCTCCTGCAACGTCTCCACGGTGGCCAGGGCCCGTTCCACCTCGCCCAGTTCGATGCGGTGGCCGCGTATCTTGAGCTGGGTGTCGATCCGGCCGAGGAACTCGAAGCCGCCGTCCGCCAGTTGCCGGCCCCGGTCGCCGGTGCGGTAGGCGAGGACCTCGGGTGATTCCCCGAACGGGTCCGGCACGAAGGCGGCGGCGGTGCGCTCCGGGTTGTTGACGTAGCCGCCGCCGACGCACAGGCCGCCGACGTAGAGCTCGCCGGGGGTGCCGACCGGCACCGGCTCGCGGTTGTCGTCCAGGACGTAGACCTTGGCGTTCCTGATCGGCCGGCCGACCTGCACGGAGGCGGCCCGCTCGTCGGCCACTGCGACCACTTCGTAATGCGTGCAGTCGTCGGAGACCTCGGTGGCGCCCCACATGTTGAGCAGCCGCACGTCGGGAAGCTGCGCACGGAAGGCGTTGGCGCACTTGGGGGTGAGGGTCTCCCCGCTGGAGACCACCCAGCGCAGGGCGAAGGCACCGAACGCGTCGTTGCCGTAGTGCGCCAGTTCCGCGGCGAACACGCTCAGCACGGTGGGGGAAACCTCCAGCACCGTGATGCCGTCCTCGGCGACGGCCCGCAGCAGCCGCGAGGGGTCCTGGCTGACGGCGTCCGGGTAGATCACCGCGGTCGCGCCGGCGGCGAGCGGTGCGAGCATCTGCCACACGGAGATGTCGAAGGTCGCCGCGGCGTCCTGCGACACCCGGTCCCCGGGACGGATCTCCAGCGCGTCCAGCTTCGCCTGGATGTGGTTGAGCATGCCGTCGTGGCGCAGCAGTGCTCCCTTGGGCTCGCCGGTGGAGCCCGAGGTGAAGATGATGTACGCGTCGTCCCTGCCGCCCGGCAGCCGGCCCCGGTACGGTGCGCTGCCCTCGGCGGAGGCCAGCAGGGGCCCCAGTTCCGCCACGCGCACCGAACCGCCGGTGGCCTCTTCGGCCGCGGTCCGCGTCTGCCCGTCGCACAGGACGAGGTCCGCGCCGCTGGTCCGCAGCATGGCGGCGACGCGTTGTACGGGTCCCGCGGGGAGGGGCAGGTAGATCGCGCCGGTCCGCATGACGGCCAGCGTCGCCACGAGGTAGTCGATGTTCCGCTCGGCGACCACGCCGACGACCGTCCCGGGTCCCGCACCGAGCTCGTGCAGCACGGTCGCGGCGGAGCCGGCCCGCTCGGCGAGCCGCTCGTAGGTGATGGTCTCGGTTCCGCACAGGGCCGCGATGCGGTCGGCGTGGGTGGCGGCCCTCTCCTCGAACACCGGGAAGAAGCCGTCCGCGCGGAGCGCCTCGGCCGGCTCGCCGTACCCGTCGAGCAGCCGGTGCCACCGCTCCTCGCCGAGCAGGGTGCGCTGGCTCGGCACCGAGCGGGGGTCGGCGGCCAGGTCGTCGAGTGCGTTGCGGTAGACCTCGCCGACGAGGCGCAGCTGGTCCTCGGTCATCCGCCGCATGTTGGCTTCGAGGTCGAGGGACAGCAGTTTGGTGAAGGGGTCCTTGTTGAACTCCGTGCGCAGCGTGAAGTGCGTCTGGATGTAGGCCTTGGCGTCGAGCACTTCGAGCGCGGTGGCCGAGGCGAGCTGCTCGTAGCTGTGGAAGTGGGTGTAGTTGAAGCTGATGTCGGTGAGTTCCCGCACGTCGATGAGCCGCTGCAGACGCGCGTAGGGGAACCGGCGGACGGGAAGGAGCTGCTGCTCCTTGGCGAAGGCTGCGGCGATCAGGTCGTTCCAGGCGCCCTGCCGGCTGTTGAGCTTGTACGGCACGACGTTCAGGTGGACCCCCATCACGTCGGCGCCGCCCTCCTCTTCGGAGCGGCCGTTGGACTCGACGCCGAGCACGACCTCGCTGCTGCCGGTGAGGCAGGACAACACCCTGGCGTGCACGGCGAGCAGCACGTGCTTGAGCGACACGTTGTGCTCGCGGGCGATGTCGTCCAGCGCGTGCGACAGTTGGGGGTCGATGTCGACGCTGAGGAAGCCCATCGTCCCCTCGTGCCGGTCTTCGGGCCCCTCCACGAGGCGCGGAAGCATCGTCGGAGTGGTGTCTTCGAGTTCCTGTCGCCAGAAGTCCTCGATGGCGGGGTCGGCAAGTGCTCCCTGCTCCAGGGCGATGTAGTCGGCGTAGCGCCGGACGGGACGGGCGGCCGCTTCCTTCTGCGCTCCGTCGCGCAGGGCCCAGTAGTCGGCCAGGATCTCGGTGATCAGGGACGACTCGCTCCAGCCGTCGAGCAGTGCGTCGTGGAAGCTCATGGAGAACATGAACTCGTCGTCGGCGAGCTCGTGGACCGTGAACCGCATGAGCGGCGGATTCGTCCAGTCGTAACCGACCCCGCGCTCCGCCAGCTGCCACGAGTCGAGTGCGGCCTCCTGCTCCGAGGGGGACAGGTGGCGCAGGTCCTCGGCCGTGACGTGGGTGGCGGCGTGGGCGTGGACCAGCTGGAGGGGCTCCGAGTAGCCGTTGAAGTCGAACGACGTGCGCAGGATCTCGTGCCGGTCCACGGCCCGTGCCACTGCGCGCTCCATGGCCTGGTGGTCGTAGGCGGCCTTGAGCCGGAACATGAAGATGTCGCAGTACATGTTGACGTCGGCTTCGTAGGCGCTGTGGAACAGCAGGCCCGCCTGGAGGGTGCCCACGGGGTAGGCGTCGACGACGTCCCCGTCGGGGATCAGGCCGCGGTCCTCGTCGCTGATCAGGCTGAACGGTGCCACGCTCGGCGACGCGGTCTCCGGGGCCTGTTCGCGCACCGCCACCTCGGCGAGGGCGAGCGGGGTCTGCAGGGCGTAGATGTCGCGCAGCTCCAGGGTGATGCCCTTCCCCAGGGCTTGGGCGCGCAGCTGCAGCGCCATGATCGAGTCACCGCCGATGCTGAAGAACGAGTCGGTCTCCGTCACGCCGGTGATGCCGATGACGTCCTCGAAGATCTCCACGATGGCCCGGGCGTCCTCGGAACCCCCCGCGGGTGCTCCCGATGCCTCACCGGCGGGCTCGCGCAGGCAGTTCGCGGCCGAGGCGGCCGGCAGCTCCTTGCGGTCGACCTTGCCGTTGTGGTTCATGGGGATGCTGTCCACGGGCACGACGAAGGCCGGGATCATGTAGTGCGGAAGCCGCTCGCGCAAGCGGGAGAAGAGCTCGGCCGGGTCGAAGCCCTCGCCGCGCACGACGTAGGCCACGATCCGCGGTCCGGACTCCGCCGAGCGGTGGTCGCCGCGCGATCCCCCGCGAATGAGGTCGCGGACGTCGGTGATCCTGGCCGAGACCGAGCGTTCCTTGACGACGGGGTTCGAGGGGGCTTCGGGTGTGGTGACGACCACGGCGGCCTGGGTGATACCGGTGACCGCGCTCAGCACCGCCTGGATCTCGCCGAGTTCGATCCGGAAGCCGCGGATCTTGACCTGGTCGTCCGCGCGGCCCTGGTACTCGTACTCGCCCGTCCCGGTGATCCTCGCCAGGTCTCCGGAGCGGTATCCCAACCCGCTGTGGCCGGGGAGTTCGACGAAGCGCTCGCGGGTGAGATCGGGGCGCCCCAGGTAGCCGAGGGTCACTCCGGGACCGGTGACCACGATCTCGCCCACCTCGCCGGCGGGCACCTCCCGCAGCTCGTCGTCGACGAGCACGAAGCCGAGGTCGGGCAGGGGCAGGCCGATCAGGGATCCGGCCTGGGACAGGTCCTGCTCCAGCACCCGGCGGAAGGAGGCGTGCACCGTCGTCTCGGTGATGCCGTACATGTTGATGAGCTGCGGGGTGTCGTCCCCGTACTTGGCGACCCAGCGCCGCAGGTTGCCGAAGTGCAGTGCCTCGCCGCCGAAGACCACCCAACGAAGCGGCAGCCGGGCCGCGTGCGCGGCGTCCTCGACGGTCAGCTGGTTGAACGCCGTGGGGGTCTGGCTGAGCATGGTCACGCGTTCCCGCTGGAGCAGTTCCCAGAAGGTACGCGGGTCCTTCGCCACTTCCTGTTCCACGACGACCACGCAGCCGCCGTACAGCAACGCGCCCCACATCTCCCAGA
The DNA here is from genome assembly GCF_036226825.1 of Streptomyces sp. NBC_00667. Taxonomy (NCBI): domain Bacteria; kingdom Bacillati; phylum Actinomycetota; class Actinomycetes; order Kitasatosporales; family Streptomycetaceae; genus Streptomyces; species Streptomyces sp. NBC_00667. The sequence goes on along the minus strand of NZ_CP109022.1, from coordinate 6,589,714 downwards.
CCGAGAAGTCGAAGGCGAAGGAGTGGAACAGCGACCAGACGTCCTCGCAGCCGAACCCGAAGAGTGCCTCCGTACCCGAGAAGAGCCGCAGCACGTTGCCGTGGGACACCTGCACGCCCTTGGGGCGGCCGGTCGTACCCGAGGTGAAGATGATGTACGCGCGGCTGTCGGCTGCGATGCCGGGGTGCGGCAGTTCCTGCGCCGGGACGGGCAGCTCGTCATCCACGCACACCACCTGGAGGCCGGAGGCGAGCGAGCCGGCCAGCTCCCGCGTGGTGACCACCACGGAGGGGTCGGCGTCGTCGAGGATCAGTTCGAGCCGCGCCGTGGGCGTCGCCGGGTCCAGGGGCACGTACGAAGATCCGGTGCGCAGCGCCGCGAGGGCCGCCGCGATCATGTCCACCGAGCGCTCCAGCAGGATGCCCACGGGGCGACTCGGGTCGTCCGAGGCCCTGATCAGTGCGGCCGCCAGGGCGTTCACCCGGTCGTCGAGTTCCCGGTACGTCACGGCCCGGGCGCCGCAGCGGACGGCGTCGCGCGTGGGGAAGGCACGCACCGAGTTCGCGAAGCCCTCCACCAGGTTTCCCACGCCCGCCAGGGTTCCGGTCGGAAAATCGTGTTCCTGCATCGTTCCAACTCCAGATCTTCTGCTTCTTCAGCGGGAATGGGCGTTGAGCTCGCGCAGAGCGGTCCGGAACCCCTCGGCGACGGCTTCGGCCACGGACGCGTCGACCACGTTCTTCTGGTGGACCAGCCGGAACACCAGCCGGTCGTCGTGCCGGGTGCCGTAGAGGCTCAGGGCGAAGGCCACGTCACGGGGCCGCACGTCGACCGCCCGGACCTCCACGTCGCCGAGCATCTGGCGGCAGCCGCTCGACGGGAGGGAGAAGCCCTCCGCCAGGCGCGTGTCGGCGGTCTGCTGGAACGTCAGCGTCGCCTGGAAGAGCGGGTTCTGTCCGTGCCGTTCCGGCTTCAGCTCCTTGACGAGCCGGGCGAAGGGCAGGTCGGCGAAGTCCAGTGCGTCCCGCAGCTCCTGCCAGGTGCGGTCCTCAAGGCTGTCGAGGCCCTCGCCGTCCCGGAAGTCCCCTTGCAGGGGCATCATGTTGACCAGGTAGCCCACGGTTTCCGCGAACCGCCAGTCGGTCCTGCCGTGGTGGGGGCTTCCGATGACGATCTGCTTCTCGCCGACGGTCAGGTACAGGGCGTGCAGGTAGGCGGAGGCGAGCGTGACGAACGGCGTACGTCCGTGGGCCTGGCTGCGGGTGTAGATCCGGCGGGTCGTCTCCGCGTCGATCTCGAAGTCCACGGTGCCGGCCGGATTGCGGTCGGCCGGGGCGGCCGCCCTCGGCTTGAACAGCAGCTGGTTGCGCAGGGGCCGCCACCGGTCGGCCCAGGTCTGCAGCCGCTCGTCGGCGGCGGCGTCCGGTGCACGACGGGCGCGGGCCCATTCCAAGGCCGTCGCCGGTGACCCGCCGGTGGGCGCGGGGGACTTCTCCAGCCGGATTCCGGGCAGCTCCTTGAGGATTTCGGTGAGGACCGTACGCAGCGACCAGTGGTCGACGACGGCGTGGTGGCAGACGAGCATGAGCACCGTCGCGTCCGAGGTGAGTGCGGCGGCGGCACGGACGAGCGGTCCCTCGGTCAGCGAGAAGGGCCGGTGGGCCACCTCGTCGAGGTAGGCGTCGACGGCCGGGTCATCGTCGTCCGCGAACCGCTGTTCCTGCCAGTCGACGTCGCGGCTGTCACGCACCAGCTGGGTACCCGTCCCCAGGGGGCCGAGGACGGTGCGCAGGGCCGGGTGGCGTTCGACGGCCCCGGCCACGGCGGACCGCAGGAGGTGCGGCTCGTAGGCCCTCGACAACCGCACCGCGATGGGCAGGTTGTTGGCGGTGTCCTCGGGGAGCAGCTCGGAGTAGAACTGCATCTGGATCTGGCCATCGGCCGCAGGGCCCTCGGCCGGCGACCGGTCCGGCGCCGGCTCCTGCGCCTCGGCGCGGGCCGGCGGTTCGGCGGTCAAGGCCGTGATGGCCTGCGCCACCTCGTCGAGCGAGCGGTCGCCGTAGAAGAGCCGGCTGTCGATACTCCGCTGGAAGAGCTGCTCCAGGGCGGCCTTGAACGCGGTGAGCTTCAGGGAGTCCAGGCCCAGTGAGGCGAGCGGCTGTGCGAGGTCTTCCCCGCTCGGCGCGCCTCCCCAGCGCCCGGCCAGCTGGGCCACGAGTGCGTCCCGCACGGCCTCGTGGCGCCGGACGTCGTCCAGCAGGTGCAGCGAGGAGGTGTCGGACGCAGGTACGTCGGCCGCCTGCCCGTGTTCGTCCCCCCGTGTCGCGCTCACCACCCGCAGGCCGCCGGCGAGGTACCGCGTCCGCGTCTCGGCCCTGCGGATCTTTCCGCTGGAGGTCTTGGGGATCGAGCCGGGGTAGACGAAGACGACCTCGGCCAGGTGGAGGTCGCACTCGGTGCCGACCGTACGGAGCACCTCCCTGCTGACGGCGGCGAGGGTGTCCGGGTCGTCGCGAAGGAGCGTCACGGAGGAGCGTTTCACCTCGGCCACCAGCACGACCTCAGGTGCGTCCGGGGCCGGCTGGAACGCCGCGGCGCACCCCTTGCGCAGGTGGGCGGAGGCGAGCGATCCCACGGTTTCGATGTCGTGCGGGTAGAAGTTGCGACCGGCCACGATGAGCAGGTCCTTCATGCGTCCTACGGGGTACAGTTCGCCCTCGTGGAAGGCTCCGAGGTCACCGGTGCGGAGGAAGAGGCCGGGGTGTCCCTCGATCCGCGCGCGGAACGTTTCCTCCGTGGGGCCTTCGGCGCCCCAGTAGCCCTGGGCCACTCCCCTGCTGCGCACGCAGATCTCGCCGACGCAGCCGTCCTGTACGGCGCGCCCGTTCGCGTCGCGGATCACGATCTCGGTGTGCAGGGCGGGGCGCCCCGCCGACACGATGCCGACTCCGTCCTCCGCCTGCGACCCCAGAGCCGGGGCGAGCCGGCCCTGCTCCACCGTGCGGCGGTCGAAGACGTGGGCACGGTACCCGGCCGTCGGCTCGGCGCCCGAGACGAACAGGGTGGCTTCCGCCAGGCCGTAGCAGGGGTAGACGGCGCCGGGGTCGAAGCCGTGTGCGCCGTAGACGGTGGAGAAGTCCCGCAGGGTCCTTTCCACCACGGGTTCGGCGCCGTTGAACGCGATGCGCCAGCCGCTGAGGTCGACTCCGGCGAGGCGGTCGGCGTCGTACCGGTCGACCAGGAGCTGGTACGCGAAGTTGGGGCCGCCGGAGCAGGTGGCGCCGAACCGGGCGATCGCCAGCGGCCAGATCATCGGATCGTAGACGAAGGCGAAGGTGTTGAGGAGGACCGACCTCAGCCCCATGTAGAGCGGCAGGAGCGCCGCCCCGATCAGACCCATGTCGTGGTAGAGCGGAAGCCAGCTGAGGATCACGTCGCCGGACCGGACGCCGAAGCCGTCGGCGATGGCCTCCTCGTTCTCCGCCAGGTTGCGGTGGCTGACCATCACCCCCTTCGGGGCGCCGGTGGAACCGGAGGTGTACTGCAGGAAGGCCAGTTCCTCACCGTCGGTGCCCACGGGCCGGTACGTTGCCCGGTCGGTGGCCGCCAGGGTCTCGATGAGGTGGGTCCGCAGGTCCTCCGAGCCCTCCGGCTTCGGCAGGTCGGCGAGGTGTTCGGCGAGTGCCGCGGTGGTCAGGGCGTGGGTGGGACGGCAGCTCTGGATGACGGCCTCGATGCGGTCGAGCTTCGCGCCGGGGCGCGGCAGGTAGAGCGGAACCGCCACGACCCCCGCGTACAGGCAGCCGAGGAAGGCGACCAGGTAGTCGAGACCCGGTGGGAAGAGCAGCAGGATCCGGTCTCCGCGTCGCGCGGTGGACTGCAGGGCCGCGGCTATCCTCAGGGACGAGTCCTCCAGCTCCCGGAAGGTGACGTGCTGCTCGACCTCCAGGCCGGTTCCCACGAAGGTGTAGGCCACGTCATCGGGGCGCTCGCCGGCCCAGTGGGAGAGTGCCGCGGGGATCGACGGGAACCTCGGTTCGGTGTGGACTCCGGTGCTTGCCCGCATGTCAGACCTCCGTGGTGTGGCCGGCGAGGGGGCGCGCGCCGTTCTTCATGACGCGCCCGATGATGGAAACCGCTTCGTTGACGTCGCTGTCGTCCAGTCCGCGGTGCAGCACCGCGCGGAGCCGCCCGTGACCCAGTTCGGCGATGGCCAGGCCCTCCTCGCGGGCCGCCGCAGCGACGGTCTGCCAGGTGTGCCGCTCGTCCGTGACACGGAACATCACGATGTTCGTCCGCACGTCCTGGGGGACCACCTCGATGCCGTCCAGTTCCGCCAGGCCCTCGGCGAGCAGGGCGGCTCGACGGTGGTCCTCGGCGAGCGCGGCCGCGTTCTCGATGGCGAGGATCCCGGCTGCGGCGACCGTTCCGACCTGCCGCATTCCGCCGCCGAGCATCTTGCGCAGGCGGCGTACCTTGCCGATGAACCGGGCGCTCCCCACGACCATGGAGCCGATGGGGGCGGAGAGTCCCTTGGAGAGGCAGAACTGGACGGAGTCCGCGAACTGCGCGATCTCGGCCACCGGAACCCCCGCACCTACGGCGGCGTTGAATATCCGGGCGCCGTCCATGTGTAGGGGGACCCCGCGCTCGGCGGCGAAACGGCGTACGTCGCGCAAGTAGTCCAGGGGGAGGATCGCGCCGCCGCAGCGGTTGTGCGTGTTCTCCAGGCAGATCAGTGCGGGGAGGGCGAACTGGGGGTCCTCCGGGTCGTCCGGAAACGCGGCCTCCAGGTCGCGCAGGAGCAGGCGGCCGTCAGGCTGGGTGGGGACCGGCTCGTAGACGATCCCGCCGCACACGGAGGCGCCGCCGGCCTCGTAGATGTAGATGTCGCTCTCGTCTCCGACCAGCACCTTGGAGCCCCGGGGCGCGTGCGCCATGAGGCTTGCCAGGTTCGCCATGGTGCCGCTCGGCATGAAGCAGGCGGCTTCCTTGCCGAGTGTGGCGGCGGCGAGCGCTTCGAGCCGGTTGGCCGTGGGGTCCTCGCCGTAGACGTCGTCACCGAGGGCGGCTTCGCTCATGGCGCGGATCATGTCCGGAGTGGGCAGCGTGAAGGTGTCGCTGCGTAGCTCGATCACTGATGGGGCCTTTCGGGAACTCGGGAACCGCGCCGGGGACGGCGTCGATCTGGTGGGGGCTCGGTGCGCGCTTTCGTGACCTGTGCGTGTGGGTGTGCCTGTGCTCGTGCGTGTGCCTGTGCTCGTGCGTGTGCCGGTGCCCGGGCGTGTGCCGGTGCCCGGGCGTGGGACTCGTGGGGCGATGACGAAGGGCGGTCGGTCGGGCGGGCGGGCGGCGCTGCCGTACGGCTCGTCCGGACCCGCGGCCCGTAACACCGTGCACACGCGGGACTTCGGGATTGCCGTGGGTGGGCTCCGTCCACACGGACGCCCGCCTCTCGTACCGGGCCCGGCAGGGGGGACGCCGGGGTATCGCGCACTGCCGGGGCGGGCGGCCTGGGCGGCGCCTCCCTGCGGGCGCAGGCGGCGGTCCGGGAGGCTGGTGCCGTGGGCCGCCGGACGTGGGCTCGTCACCGGCCGGCCGGGAGTCGATCCCGGTGCTCCCGGAGCCGGAACCGGTCAGCCGTAGTTCGGTCTGTGTACGGCCGAGCCGCAAGCCGACGGCCTCGGCCGTTCGGCGGGCCGCACTCTCGCAGGCAGTCTCCTCACGCCACGAGGGCTCCGCATGGAAGACGGGCGAGCCGATGAGGACAGCGGGCGTGCGCGCGCGTAGCGGGGCCGGGACCCGAGGGCCTCTTGGCCGGGCAGCCGGCCAGGGCCCTGTTCGACCCGCCCTCCGACCCCTGTACGCGCGACCTGTCGATCAGTCATCTTCCGTCTCCCCCCACAGGTGTCGCCAGGCCGTGGCGGGGTCGGTCTCGCGGTCCAGGCAGTGGAACGTCCCCTTGGCCCGACCGGGGCCGGCCGACTGAGTCCACGTGGTCCCTCTCCCCCTCGTTTCGGCACGTGCGCATCGGGCCGACCCACGGTGAGGCCGGCGCTCCCTCTCACGAAGAAATTACAAACCAGATAGGCGGTTTGTCAACGCCCCGGTAGGCTTCCCGCCAGGCCCCTCGGAGGGGTCACGTCGGCGCTACGACCGCCGAGCCCACGCGGCCTCCCGCCTGAAATGCCATGTCAACGGCCTGGTTTGCTGCGCAATCGCGCGGGTGGACCCTTACGGCAGACACCCGTACGCTGAATGAGCCGGGGCGGCGTCCCGTGGGAACGGGCTGCCCGATACGTGAGCGATGGCCCCCGTTAAGAAACGTGTTGGTCGGTTTTATCTGCAAAATCGAGAGTGCAGGAGCGCGTGCGGCAAGCGCACGTCCGTTCTCAAGGGGAGTCACCGATGGCCGTTCGCCGTGTCGTGCCCAACATCAAGTCGGCGTCCGCGGAGGAAAGCCGGGGGTTCTACGGCCTGCTCGGCTTCGAAGAGGTGATGAACCACGGCTGGATCATGACGCTCGCTTCCCCGTCCCGTCCGGCGGCACAAGTCAGCTTCATGGCGCACGACAAGACCGCGCCGGTCGTCCCCGATCTGAGTGTCGAAGTGGACGACGTGGACGCGGTCTATGCCGTCGTCAGGGACAGCGGCGCGGAGATCGTTCACCCCCTGCAGGACGAGGAGTGGGGCGTGCGGCGCTTCTTCGTCCGCGACCCCGACGGTCGGGTGGTCAACGTCCTGAGCCATCGCTGACGCCCACCTGGCCGCGGGGACGTGAACGGCGCCGGCCGGGGCAGGGGCGGGGGCCCGGCCCTCAGTACGGCCGGGCCAGCTTCGCGAAGGCCGGTGACAGCTCGTTCCGTGCGGCGCTCGGGAAGGCGACGCTGTTCGGGTCCCCGTCCGAGACGTACAGGTCCTTCCCGGCGGCGAGCTTGTCCAGCCAGCGCGACGACCCGAACTCCGCGTCCTCGTCCTTGGGCCCCGCCGAGCGGATCCGGGGAATCGCGCCGGGGGTGAACGCCTTGGCGAACGGCGAGAACGAGGGGTTGGCGCCCACGAGGTACACCCCGTCGTAGCGGTAGCCCGTTCCCCGCGAAGCGACCTCGGCCGGCTGGGGCATGGCACCGAAGGGCAGGGCGAGCGAGGTGACCCGCGTTCCGGGCGCCGCCTTCTCGATCGCCTGCTGTCCGGCGGTGATCGCCCGCCGGGCGCCCGTCTCGTCGAGGGAGCGTAGGTTCTCGTGGCGGTCGGTGTGGTTCGCGACCTCGTACCCGTGCTCCTTCAACCAGGTCAGGGCCTTGTTGGAACCCGTCGCCGAGAAGGCGTCCGCGTTGACGAAGAAGGTCGCCGCCGGCTTGAAGGAGGGGTACTTCCTCGCCGTCTCCGTCAAGATGGCGACGGCGGTGTCCCGCGCCGGGGTGCCGTCCGGGTTCAGGCGTACCTGGCTGTTGGTGGAGTCGTCGAACGTGAGGACCACCGGGTGCGTGCCGGCCGGGATGTCGATGCGGCCGGTCTGGAAGTCCCTGGCGGTCACCGGTACGTACTTCTCCCGCGCGAGGCGCTCCAGCTCCGACCGGAAATCGGCGGGGGTGCGGTCGTAGACGCTGGCCGGCTTCTCGGTGAGCTGGTGGTACATGAGCACCGGCACCCGGCCGAGTTCGTTGGCGCCGACATCCGCGGGGGCCTTCGCGGCGACGGGAGTGACGGCCGCCGGTGAGGCGGCCGCACGGCGTTCCCCGGCGGCCGGTGACGGCCCCTCGGAGCATCCGCAGACGAGCAGGGCGGCGCCCGCCAGGGCGGCGAGCGGGAGGAGTGGATGGCGCATGGGGGTGCCCTTCATGGCGAGTGTGTCGTGCCATACCTACCGACGACGGGGGGCCGCATACCGCACTGTCCCCTGCATGGCCCAGCCGCCACGCCGGGACACGATGCGGCCGTTCGCGTGAAATACGGTCAGAAGGAGGCGACCGGGGCACCGCGCGGCAATGAATGGAGGCAGCATCCGGCCCACGGCACGAAGGACGTCACGATGCCCCCCACACGCATATCCCGGTCCCTTCCCTCCCTCCGCCTCCGCCGTCCGGCCCGTCGGGGCGCCCTGATAGCGACGACCGGTGCGCTCGCGCTGGCCGGAGCGGGCGTCGGAGCCTGGACGTTCCTCGCACCGGCTCCGGCCCTCCAAGGCCTGAGCGACGGCGCCGTCCTCGACGGGCGCAAGGCCGCGCAGGTCGGCGCCTACCTCGCCGCGGATGAGGCCGGCGGCAGGGACGGGCTGCGCGCCACCCTCGACGGCACGGCAGTCCCCGTCAAAGCCGAGGGCACCCGCCTCAGGCTCGTCCTCCCCCACCTCACCGAGGGCCGGCACACCCTGGTGGTGGCGGGCGACAGCAGCCTTCCCTTCGCCTCGTACCGCAAGGTCGTGGGGTTCAGCGTGGACGCCACCGCTCCCGAGCTCAAGGTGGCCGACCCCGAGGTCAAGAACGTCGCCGCGCCGGTCACCATCACGGGCCACGCCTCGACCGATGCCGAGGTGACGGTCAACGGCAAGAAGGTCCCCGTCGACAAGACGGGGGCGTTCAAGATCACGGTGCCGAAGGGCACACCCGCAGTGAAGGTCAGCGCGGTGGACCGTGCCGGAAACACGACCACCAAGGACGTGTCCGCCCGGGGGCGCCGCCCCATGATCCGCGCCGCCCACATCACCGCCATCGGCTGGGGCGACAACACGCTGCGCACCAACATCCTCGCCCTCGTCCGCAGCGGCAAACTCAATGCCCTGGAGCTGGACGTCAAGGACGAGGACGGTGAAGTCGGGTACGCGTCCCAGGTACCGCTGGCCCGTCAGATCGGCGCGGCCAAGGGCTACTACGACGCCCGCAAGGCGATCGCCGAGATCCACGCCGCCGGCGCCCAGGTCATCGGCCGCATCGTGGCCTTCCGCGACCCGAAGCTCGCCTCGGCCTCCTGGAAGGCGGGCAAGAGCGACCAGCTCGTGCTGACCCCGGGCGGACAGCCCTACGACGGCGGCCACTACGGGGCCCTGTCCTTCACCAACTTCGCCAACCCCACGGTCCGCAAGTACAACCGGGACCTCGCCGTCGAAGCGGCTCGGCTCGGCTTCGACGACATCCTCTACGACTACGTGCGCCGCCCGGACGGCCCGCTCTCGCACATGCGCTTCCCGGGAATCGGGACCGCCACGCCCGAGCAGTCCATCACCTCGTTCGTCGCCGACACGCGGACCGCGCTGCGCCCGCACGCCAAGTACCTCGGTGTCTCGGTCTTCGGCATCGCGGCCACCCGGCCCACCGAGATCGCCCAGGACATCGGGGCCCTGGTCAAGGTCACCGACTACATCGCGCCGATGGTCTACCCGTCCCACTGGGGGCCGGGAGAGTACGGCGTCGCGCAGCCCGACACCGCCCCGTACGCGATCGTGCAGCGTTCGCTCGCCGACTTCGCCCGGCAGGCGAAGGGCACCCAGACCGAGATCATCCCGTGGCTCCAGGACTTCTCGATGGGCAGCACGTACGGACCGGCCGAGGTGGCCGAGCAGATCAAGGCCGCGGCCGACAACAAGATGAACTCCTTCATCCTGTGGAACGCCGGTGCCCGCTACCAGGGCGCGGCGCTGCAGCAGATCGCCGCGCACTGACGGGACGGCTCGTGCGGGTCCGAGTGGCCGGCGGGCGCCGTGGGAGGTGGGGATCCGTCCCCGCCTCCCACGGGGGTCGCCCCGGACGGCCCGGGGCGACCCACCCGAGCTGGGCAGGATGACGGTCATGGCCAGAACGACCGCGGAAAAGCTGGGTGTCAAGGAGGGCGCGACCCTCCTGGTGCTGCAGGCGCCGGCGGGCTGGTCGCCCGGGCCCCTCCCCTCCTCCGCCACCGTGACGCCGGTTTCGGCGCGTGCCGACCTCGTCCTGCTGTTCACCCCCGACGCGGCGAGCCTCGACGCCACGATCGGCAAGGCGCTCGATGCGGTTCCCTTCGACGGTCTGGTCTGGGTCGCCTACCGCAAGGGCGGTGTGAAGGCCGGCACCGACCTCAACCGCGACATCCTGCAAGAACGCCTCTTCGGTTACGGCCTCGTGGGCGTGACGCTGATCGCCCTCGACACCACGTGGTCCGCCGTGCGCGTACGCCCGCTGGACCGCCCGGGACGGCGCCTGCGCTGAACTGCCGCCCCGGCTCCGCGCACCCCGGCCACTCGCCGGGAGGCTCCGGTGCCGGCTCAGCCCGCGCCCCTCGGGCCGGGTGCTGCGGCGGGGATTCCCGCGGCACGGTGTCAGCCCGTGTGGTCGCGGATCACCTGGCGTGCCACCGTCGCCCGGTGCCGGGCGAGTTCGGCCGCCACGGCGGCGGCGCGCTCCTCGTCGTGGTCGACCAGGGCCGGCCGGGGCGCCCCCAGCGCCAGGCACTGGCGTCGCAGGTGCGTCGGCGGGTGGGTACTGTCCACGCTGTGCCCGCGCCGCGCGGCGATCCGGAGCAGCCGGTCGTGCTCGTGGCCGGGGATGGTCGAGGCGTGCGCCGCGATCCGCTCCCACAGTTCCCGCTCGGCGGCCTCCTGCGCGGCCCGCCCGGCCTTGCCGCCCGTCATCCGCGCGGCCACCGCCTCGCGGCGGAGCTGGTCCTGCACCGAGGGCGCGACGAGCAGTCGGTCCATGAGTCCCACGGCTCCGGCGGTCGAACCGGCCCGCGCCGCGTCGAGGTCGGCCTGGTACTCGGCGCGCTGCGCGGCACGCAGCGTCAGACGGTCGAGGAGGAGCAGCAGGCCGTACGCCGCGCAGCGCGGCAGGTACGTCACGACGTTGAACAGCGAGTCCCACACCGTGTGCGCCCGGCTCGGGGCCAGCGCGTGCACCCACAGCCACAGCGAACGCAGTGCCCCGTGGAGGACCGGCCCGTGCCGCAAGTCGCCGTTGGCGAAGTGTCCGAGTTCGTGGCCCAGGAGCGCGATGCGTTCGCGCGGCCCGAGGATCTCCCACAGGCCGAGACCCAGGACCAGCACGCGGCGCCGGCGCCGTCCGTAGATCGTCACTGCCGCGTTGACGTCGCCGGTCACGACCACGGCGTCTACGCCGACGGTGCCGGTGACGGCGGCGACCTCGTCGATGAGCGCGAACAGCCGGGGTGCGTCGGCCCGGTGGAGCACGGGCCCGCCGTGCGGCAGCCGGCCCGGCCGCGGCCGAAGGACGGCGGCCACCACCAGCAGGACGACGCCCTCGACCGGCTCGATCCCGGTCTCCCAGCCGAGCACGATCAACAGCAGCCCGGCCACGGCCAGCGCCAGGGTGACGCCGTGCACCAGAAGGGCGAGTCCCAGGGCGAGCAGCGCCGCCGCGTCACGGCGCGGTCCGCCGGCCAGGGGAGCGTAGTCGACCGGTACGGCGGGACGGGAGGCGGGGAGGGCCTGCCGGGCAGGACTGCTACGGCGTCAGGAACGAGGTGAGGGCGGCGGCCACCGCGGTGGGATCCTCGACCTGGGGGTAGTGGCCCACCGGGGGCGGCCCGGTGAGTTCGACCACGGCGGCCGCGGGGACGCGCGCGCGGACGCGGTCCAGTACGTGGGCGCCGCTGATCGGGTCGGCCGGGCCCCAGACGAAGAGGGTGGGGCCGGGGTGGTCCTCCAGGGCCCGCGTCCAGCGCTCGGCGTGCATACGGCGTTCGTCGATGTAGCGCAGCAGGCGGGGGGCCAGGCGGTGTCCGTCGGCGCGTGCGACCGCCGACCACATGTCGTCCAGGTCGGCCGCGGGCAGTGGCCGCCCCAGCACCCCGCGCAGGGCGGAGGCGAACCGCCCCCGGGTCGTCAGGGGCGCGAGCAGCGGTCCCAGCGGCCCGTGCAGCAGCCGCTGCATCAGCACCGGGCGGTGGAGATCGGCGTAGAGCCCGCCGTTCAGCCACGCCATGTGCGTGATGCGGGACGGATCACGGGCCAGCAGTTCCTGACCGACGCTCACTCCGTAGTCGTGCGCCACCAGGGCGGTGCGCCCGATCCCGTGGTGCCGCCAGACGGCCTCGACCAGTGAGGCCTGTTCGAGGAGGGAGTACGAGTGGTGGCGCGGCTTGTCGCTCTCCCCGAATCCGAGGAGGTCCAGGGTCGTGACGCGCAGGCCCGCCGCGGCCAGGGCGGGCACCACCGCCGCCCAGTCGTGGGAGGACGTGGGGAAGCCGTGGATCAGGGTGACGGGGGCGCCGTCGGCCGGCCCGTCCTGCCGGACGAACACCTCGTGCCCCTCGACCCGTACGGTCGCCCCGCCGGCGGTCCACTGGTGCAGCGGGGGCAGTATCCGCTCTGTCGTCATGTGCGCGCCTCCTCGGCGTACAGCAGGCTCAGGCCGTGGATCAGGGTGCGCAGCCCGAACTCGAACTCCTCGTCGCTGTCGAGCGAGTTGAGCAGTTCGGCGTTCCCGTGGACGACCGGGTGGGTGTGGGGCGGGAGGGAGGTGAAGAGGTCGGTCATCGCGGCGCGCTGGTCCGGCGTGCGCGCCGCGCCGCCGGCGTCGAGGGCCGCGGCGCCGATCACGAAGTGGGTGACGGTGAGGTAGACGTGGACGGCGGTCCGCGCTCGCCAGCCCTGGGCGAGGAGCCGGCCGAGGGCGTGCTCACGGGCGCGCAGGGCGTTGGGGCCGAGCAACTGGCCGGCGGTGAGCAGCGGCACGATCGCGGGGTGCCGGGCCAGGACGCGACGGAACTCGCGGGCGCCGTGCTCCACCGTGGTGCGCCAGTCGCCGTCCAGGGCGGGCAGCCGGATCTCACCCAGGACGTGGTCGACGGTCTCGATCAGCAACTCCTCCCTGCTGGCGACGTGGCGGTACAGGGAGGTGTGACGGACCTGGAGGTGGTCGCCGAGGTGGCGCATGGTGAGGGCGTCCGTTCCGTCGCGGTCGACGATCTCCAGGGCGGCGGCGGTGATGCGGGCCAGGGTCAGCCCTCCTTCGCGCGGCCTGCGCCGCGCGCGCTCCGCGTACCGCGCTTGCCACCAGGCGGGGGATCCGGGGGGTGTGGGCCCGCTGCCGTGCTGCTGCGCCGGGTCGGAGGTGGAGGTCATCGGTGGGTGTGGCCTGTCTACTCGAAGAGGTCGGGGTCCGTCCGCACGATCTCATCCCACAGGGGCTGGAAGGAGAACCACCCCGCGAGGGGGAAGCCGGTCTGGTCACGGGTGGCCCGGGCGGCTTCGGGGCTGATGAGGTGCGGCGTACCGGCGGCCTCGGCCAGCAGCTGGGCCTGGGCGCTGCGTTCCATGGAGAGGAACCACCAGGCCGCCTCGTCGACCGACTCGCCGACGGTGAAGATGCCGTGGTTCTGGTGGATGACCGCCTTGTGCGGGCCCAGGCCGGCGGCCAGCCGCCGGCCGGCTTCCTCCTCCACGACGACGGCTCCGGCGCCGTCGCTGTGCAGGGTGTGCTGTTCGTACAGGGCGCAGGCGTCCTGGGTGATCGGGGCGAGGAGCCGGCCCAGGCTGGAGAAGGCCTTGCCGTGGACGGCGTGGGCGTGGCAGGCCGCGACGACGTCGGGGCGGGCGGCGTGGATGGCGGAGTGGATGACGAATCCGGCCCGGTTCACCGGGTGCCTGCCGTGGCGGACGCGGCCCTCGTGGTCGACGAGGATCAGGTCGCGGACCCGGACGTGCCGGAAGGACATGCCGAAGGGGTTGACCCAGAACATGTCGGTGTACTCGGGGTCGCGCACGGTGATGTGGCCGGCGACCCCCTCGGAGAACCCGAGCCGCCCGAAGACGCGGCAGGCGCCGACGAGTCGCTGTTTGCGGTGCTCGCGCTCGGCGTCGGGGCCGTCGTGCACCGGGGGCAGCCGGAGCTCCAGGCCCTCTTGCCGCGGGACGAAGGCACTGCCGCGGGTGCCCGTGCCGTTGATGTCCGTGCCGTTGGTGTCCGTGCCCTTGGTGTCCGTGCCCTTGGTGTCCATGTCTCTCCGTCACCCTTGCCGCTCTGCGGACCGCCCGTACGCGTCCACTGGACGCATACAATGCAGCCAGTGGACGCATAAGGCAAGGGGTGGCGTGCCGGCCGGGGTGACGCCGGAGCAGAACGGAGGCCATCGGGGGGCCTGGATTTCGCCGGAACAGGTGTGTCCGAACCCCGGAGGGGCATCGTGGTACGGGACTTGTGGCCGGGGCCTGTCGCACGGATCGAACACGGAGGTCTCGGCGCCGTGGACGCGCGTTGACGATCCGCTGGATTTAGGTAACCCTAACCTTGCTTTGGCCGCCTCGGCGTCCGCCCGTGTCCCCCGGAGTCCTCTTATGCTGTCCGCAGCCCCCGCCGTCGTCCCGCCTTCCCGCCCCGTCCGCCTCTACGAGTCGTGGTGGACGGTGGCGGCCGCAGCGCTGGGGGCGCTGCTGGCACTGGCGCTCGGGCTGTGGATGTCGCTCCACGTGCGCACGGACGCCACCCTTCACACCGCTGCTCTCTTCGTCCACCTCGCCTCGCTCGTACTGGGCTTCGGTGCGGTGCTTTCCGCCGATTACCACGGCCTGCTGTGGGCCGTCGGCCGCTGCACGCTCGCCGATGTGCTCACAGCCACTTCCCGGCTGCACGTGCCGATCTGGGCCGGACTCGGCGGACTCGTGGCGAGCGGGATGATGCTCCACCCCGACCTCGGCTCCCCGCTGACGCTCACCAAACTCGCCCTGGTGTCCGTACTCACCGTCAACGGCCTCCAGGCCGGTCTGCTCGGCCACCGCCTGAGGACCGCCACCAAGGTCGGCCGCCGTCTGCTGGTCTGGGGCGGCGCCACCGCCCTGCTCTCCCAGGTCTGCTGGTGGGGCGCCGTCGCGATCGGCTTCCTCAACACCAACGGGTCTTGACCCCGGTGCCGTCCGGGCAGCGGCCGCGCGGTACGCGGGGCCGCCGCTGAGGCAGTCGGTGGACGCCCGCGCGTCTTCGGCGGCGGCGCCCTCCGGGGCGGTTAGGTTCCCGGGGCATGAGCCCTCCTCGACGTTCCGGCCCGGGCCGGAGTGCCCGTACGGTGCTCCTGCCCGTCCTGGCTGCGGGTCTCCTCGCGGTCGCGACGACCGCTGCCTCCCCCGCCACCCTCACCGCCGTCACCGGCGCCGGACACGCGCCTCACGTTCCGCCGGCCGGTCCGCAGCCGGTGGAGCGGCTGTACGGGGCGCCGCTCCGTACGGTTCCCACCACCGGGAAGGTGGTCGCCCTGACGTTCAACGCCGCCTGGGGCACGGACGGTCTGGACACGGTGTTGAAGGTACTGCGGCAGCAGAGGGCTCCGGCCACCTTCTTCGTGACCGGCCACTTCGCCGAGCGGCATCCGCAGGGGGTACGGGCGATCGCGGCGGCGGGTCACGGAATCGGCAACCACTCCCACACCCATGCGCCCTTCGGCGCACTCACCGTCGCCGAACGGGCCGAGGAGATCACCCTGGCCCAGGCGGCGATCCGGCGGGCGGGAAACGGAACCCCGAGCGGCGCCTTCGAACCCCTGCCCTTCTTCCGCTTTCCCTACGGGGACGCACCCGCGCCGCACGTCGCCGAGGTCAATGCCCTGGGGTACGCCGACATCGAGTGGACCACCGACACCAACGGCTACAAGGGAACCACAGGCCAGATGACCGTACAGAAGGCCGTCGCGCGAGCACTTGGGGCCCTGACACCCGGCGAGATCATCCAGATGCACGTCGGCTCCCTCGACGGGCAGGGCGAGGTCCTGGACGCCCGGGCCCTGCCGCAGATCATCGACGCCGTCCGCACACGCGGCTACCGGATCACCGACCTGCGCGGCCTCCTGACGGAGCCCGGCCGGCGCCGGCCGTAGCCGGGGTGCCGTGCGCCCGCCGGGGATGACGGGAAGCCCTCAGCCCTGCACCGTCCAGCGCTGCGATGCCTCGCCGGCGCAGGAGGACGTCACCAGGCCGCTGCTCATGGCCAGGTCGAGGCAACCGCCGCCGTAGTCGCTGCGGAGGCTGCCGCCGGGACCGGTGCGCCACAGCCGGGTGGTGTCCTGGGCGCAGTCGCCCACGAAGACGGCCTGGCCGAGCCCGTTCGAGTAGAGGCACCCGCCGGTCTGCTGGTTGACGAGCTTGAAGCTGCCGTCCGACCTGCTCTTCACGGTCCAGCGGGCCGTCGGGTCGGAGCAGTCGCCGCTGTCCGAGGAACCGTAGACCTGGGTGATGCACCGGCCGTTGTCGCCGTTGCGGTAGCGGTGGGTGCCGGAGGCCGGGGCGGGCTGCGGGGCTGCCGGGGACGTCGTGCCGCTGGAGCCGCCCGGGGTGCCGGAGCCGCCGCCCGGGGTGCCCGAGCCGTTCTGCCGGCCGGTGCCGGTGCCCGGTCCGGGGCCGGACCCGGGTACGGGGCCTGAGCCGGCGCCCGGGGCGGTGCCCCCTGCTACACCGGTCTGAATTCCGCCCGCCCCGCCCTGCCCGTTGGCCTGCCCGTTGCCCTGGGCGGGGGGCGGCGCTGGTGACGCCTGCCCCGACGGACCGCCGGCCGGCGCCGCCGGGGGCGGCTGCGAGGCGGCCGGCCCTGATGCCGACGCCGGGTTCGAGGTGGCCGGATCCGCCTTCGCCTCGGCTTGGGGCGAGGTGGTGTACGGCAGGTGCTGGATGGCGAGCGTCGTACCGCCCGCCACCACGATGACCGGGACCACGGCGAGGAGGACGCGGGTACGGCGGCGCCGCTCGGGCCGCTCGGGCCCGGACGCGGGGGTCGGTTCGGGGTCCTTCGCCGGTTCCGGCTCCGAGGCACCCGCGAGCGGAACCGTCGGTACGTCGATCTTCTGCACGTCCGCGGCGAACGCGGCCCGCTCCGACAGGCGCTCGGTGATGGCGGCGGGCCACAGCGGGGCTGCGAACGGCCTGCGACTCGCGGCCTGTTCGAGGAGTTCCGCGGCGGTGGGGCGGCCCTCCGGGTCCTTGTCGAGACAGGCCGCGACCACCTCGGCGAGGTCCGGCTCCAGTTCCCGCAATGACTCCAGGTCGGGTTCTTCGTGGACGATGCGGTACAGCACGCCGTGCCCCGACTCGTCGCCGAAGGGAGGGCGGCCGCACGCCGCGTAGGCCAGTACCGAGCCGAGTGCGAACACGTCGGTGGCGCCGCTCAAGCCCTTCTTGCCCGAGGCCTGTTCGGGAGCCATGTAGGCGGGCGTGCCCACGACCATGCCCGTCCTGGTCAGCTGGCTCTGTTCGGCGGCCCGGGCGACGCCGAAGTCGATGAGGGTGAGGCCGTCGAGGGTCAGCATCACGTTGGACGGCTTGATGTCGCGGTGCACCATGTCCAGCGCGTGCACCGACGCCAGGCCGGACGCCGCCTCCCGCAGCAGCAGCCACAGGGCGTGCGCGGGCAGGGGGCCGCCGTGCAGTTCGAGGGCCTCCCTCAGGGTGAGGCCGGGGATGTAGGCGGTGGCGAACCACGGGGGCCGCGCGGTGCGGTCGCTGGCGATCAGCGGCGCGGTGGCCTCGGCGGGCAGCCGGGAGAGGTTGTCGAGCTCGTGCCCGAACCGGCGTACGAAGTCCTCGTCCTCGCCGACGACCGACGACAGCAGTTGTTTGACGGCGACGTAGCGGCCCTCCTGGACCCCTAGGTACACCCGCCCCATACCGCCGGCTCCGAGCCGTCCCGCCAGCACGATCGCCCCTATCCGCCGCGGATCCTCCGCCTCCAGCGGCTCGGCCCCGCTCCCCCTCAGCTCCAACACGTCGTCAGCCCCACCCGAATTGGAATCATTTTCCAGAAATCTACCCGATGGGACTGACTGTGAGGCCACCCGGCGAGGTTCCGTCGGGGAGCGGGACACCGCTCAACACCCTAGCTGCAGAGCGGTGAGTTGAGTAGCGGGGACCGGTGACGCGAGGGCGTCAGATACCTGGTCCGTAACCGGGGTCCGGGTGCTGTCGAGGGGTCCACCACTCCAGGAGTCCCCAGAGTCCGAGCGCGAACGCGGCCACCGCCGCGAGTACCGCGATCCAGGGCCGGCCGGTCCAGCGCCCGGTCAGCGACCAGGTCAGGAACGGCACCAGTGCGCCGCCGAGCACGATGAGCGGAAGGTCGACGAAGAGCACGCTCAGGTCACGGGCATGGGCCTCGAACCCACCGTCGATGCTGAACGCGGCCCGAGGCGCCCACACGAGCGCCGCGAGCACCGCGCCGATGCCGGCGAGGAGGCGTCCGGCGCGGCCGGTGGTGTCCGAAGTGGTGTTCATGCCAGCGACAGACGCTCGTCGCCGGTCCGCGGTTCCGCCGGGGCGGTCACCCGAGGCGGACCGGCGCGGCGACGGGTCCGGCGCACCGGCCGTTGCGGTGAACTTGCGGGCGTCGGCGTGCCGACGGCGTGTCCCTACGGAAGGAATGACTCCGGGGTGCTAAGAGGCGCCCGTTCCATGCCTGCCGGCGCGTCCGTGCGGGAGCGCGCAGAGGGAGTTGCACCCATGTCGAACCGGCTCGTGGCCACGGCCACCCTCATAGCCGCCGCGAGTGTCCTGTGGGCGCCCGGCGTCGCCTCCGCAGCCGAAGGGGACACCGCCTTCGTGCAGAGGGTGCACCAGGACAACGTGGCGGCGATCGCCGCCGGAGACGACGCGCAGCGGCACGCGGCCACGGCGTGCGTGAAGGACGTCGGCGCCCTGCTGGTCCGCGACCACGGCGCACTCGAGGCGGACCTCAGGATGCGGGCGGACGATCCGGACGTCGACCTCGCGTCCTCCCCCACCGCCGAGCAGCACAGGGGCCTCGCCGCCGTGCAGTCCGCGGCCGGCACGTCCGCCTATGACGCCCGATGGCTCGCCGACCAGGACGCGGCGCACACCAGGACGCTGGCGCTGATCGACAAGGTCCTCTCCTCCGGCGGCGACGCTGACGTGACGGCCGCCGCCCGGGCGGCCCGTCGCGTCGTGGCGGCGGACCTGGAACTGGTGCGCGGGGGCACTTGCCACCTCGGCAGCGAGGCCGGCATGGCCGGCGCCGGCAGCCGCGGGCTCGCCTCCCGCCGCAACGGCCTCAACGCGGTCGGCGCAGCCGGCCTCACCGGCGGGATCCTGGCGACGGCCGTCGTCACCCTGTGGCTGGCGCGCCGCCGCCCCACCGGTTTCCGCTGAATCCGTCGCACACCCGAGTCCGCGGGCCGGGGAGCCCCTCGTCATGACCGGGGCAGGGCGGCGCTGCCGAGGTGCTGCTCCAGCCAGTCCGCCGCCGCGCGCCGGTAGAGGCGGCGGTTGTCCGCCCGCAGGAACTCGTGCCCCTCGTTGCGCAGGGTCAGCAGCTCGGCCGGCACCCCGCGCTCGCGCGCCGCGCGGACGAACTGCTCCGACTCCGTCGGGGGCACGTTCGTGTCGTGCTCGCCGTGGACGGCCAGCACGGGTGCGCGCAGCTGGTCGATGCGGCTCATCGGGGACAGGTCGCGCAGGAGGTCCCGGTCCCGCTCGGGATGGCCGTACTTCGCCGCGGCCGACTGGGCGATCCACGGCTCGGTGCCGGCGAAGAACGTGGCGAGGTCCGACATCCCGCAGACGGCGACGCCGGTGCGGAAGAGGTCGGGGTGCCAGACCAGCGAGGCCATGGTGAGGTAGCCGCCGTAGGAACGGCCCATCACCGCCAGCCGCAGCGGGTCGGCGTAGCCGTGGGTGACCACGTGGGCGGCGCAGTCCGCGACGTCGTCGATGGCCGCGAACCGGCCGGTGCCGAGGTCCGCGTCGACGAAGGACCGCCCCCAGCCCGAGGAGCCGCGCACGTCGGGGGCGAACACGTCCATCCCCCGGGTGAGGAGCTCGTGGTAGAGCGGGTTGAACACGGGCCGCTCCTGCTCTTCGGGGCCGCCGTGGAGGTGGATCACGCACGGCGCCGGGCGCCCCGGATCGCGTTCCGGCGCCCGGTAGTACCAGCCGCCGAGCATCAGCCCGTCCCGGGCCCGGCACCGCAGGGGCACGGGGCTGACCGGGGGCCGCCCGGGCGGCGCCGCGTCCTCGTCACGGGCCGACCAGCCGGTCCGGACGGGTGCGAAGTCGCTGGTCAGGTCCCAGATGCCGGGCCTGCGCCGGGAGCCGGACAGGGCGGCGAACAGTCCGCCGCGCCCTACTGGTGCCATGCGGGTCACCACCTCGTGCGGCAGGACCGACCGGTGGTGCGGTCCGAGGCCGTCGTCCGGGTCGGCGGTGGGGAGCCCCACGGTCTCCAGCTCGCTCGCCCCGTGCACGTTCCAGGCGAGCAGGGCCCACCCGCCGTGCTCGGGAAGGCTCAGCAGGTCCAGGGCCGTCTCGTGCCGCTCGGCGGCCACCGACAGGTCCTGGAGCGCTCCGGCCCCGTCCAGCCGGGCCCGCAGCAGGGCGGCGAACTCGCGGTCGGCGTCGCTGCGCAGCCACAGGGTGCGCGAGTCGGCCGAGAGCCTGCCGATCCACGGGTCGCCGTCGGCGACCGGCAGCCGGAAGGTGGTGCGTCCCGAGGCCGCGTCCAGCAGGAGGGCTTCGCGGCGCCCGCGCGGCCCGCGGCGGAGCAGCACGAAGCGGCCTTCCGCGCCGACATCGCAGACGCGCAGCGAGGCGGCTCCGGCCTCGCTGAACAGCAGGACGGGTGCCCGGGTGCCGTCGGGGTCGAGCAGGTAGGCGGCCAGGCCCCCGCTCGCCGCCCCGTCGGCGGTGGCGGCCGGCGGCGCCGGTACCAGGTGCGGCAGGCCGTTTGCGTACGGGCCCGGTTCCGCCCGGTGCGGCGGGCCGAGCAGGGTGGCGTGGCCGTCGCGTTCCGTCCACGCCGCCCCGGTGGTCCCGTCGGCGGGGCCCGCGGACGCGTCCTCGGGGAGGTGGCCGGCTCCGCTGTGGGCGCCGGCGTCGGCGGAGGGCTGGGCGACGGTGACCGCCAGCGCCGCCCCGTCGCGGGTCCAGCAGCCCAAGTGGGCGGCGGCCCCGGGCTCGGCGCCGGCGAGTACGCGGCGGCCGGTCCCGTCCGGGCGCACCACCAGCACGCGCGTGTGTTCGCCGCCTCCGGGGGCGGAGGTGTACGCGATCCAGCGGCCGTCGGGCGACCAGGACACCTCGGTCACCGGGTCGGGGTCGGCGTCGAGGACGTGGGCCTCGCCGCCGCGGGCGGAGCCGCTCCACAGCTGGGGCACGCCGGCCCGGTCGCAGATGTACGCCACCTGGTCGCCGCCGGGGTCGACCGAGGGGTACCAGCACCCGTGGGCGGTGAGCAGTGTCGGCGGGTCCGCCGCGAAGACGGGAGCCAGGTGTACCGGGACGGGGGCCTGCGCGGGGGCGGGCAGGGAACGGCGGCGGAGGGAGGAGCGGTCCAGGGGCATGAGGGCCTCTTCGAGGGCTGCCAAGGGCTGTCACCGTTCAGTGTCAGTTGATGCCGTGGGTCTGCAACCAGATCTCCAGCGAAGCCACCTGCCACAGGGTGCTGGCTCCGCGTTTCGTGCGGTGGCGGCCGGGTTCCGCGAGCAGCTCGGCCACCCGTCGCTGGTCGAAGAGGGCGCGCCGCCGCGCTTCCGGGGCGGTCAGCGCCTCGCGCACGCGGCTGAGCACCGGCTCGGCCATGTGCCGCACCGCGGGAACGGGGAAGTACCCCTTGGGGCGGTCCACCACCTCTCGGGGCAGGATCTGCCGGCCGAGGTCCTTGAGCACGCCCTTGCCGTCCTGCGCCAGCTTGAGTTCGGGAGGGCAGGCCGCGGCGAGTTCGACCAGCTCGTGGTCGAGGAAGGGCACGCGCGCCTCCAGGCCCCAGGCCATCGTCATGTTGTCGACCCGTTTGACCGGATCGTCGGGCATCAGCGCGTGGACGTCCAGGCGCAAGGTGGCGTCCAGCGTGCTCTGGGCGCCGGGGGCCGCCATGTGGGCGTGGACGAATTCGCGCGAGGCGTCGTGTCCGGCGGTCACGTCCGGGTGCAGGACGGCGGCGACGTCGTCGTGCGGGCGGTCGAAGTAGACGTCGGCGTACGCGTCCGGCGCGTCGGGGCGGGCGGCCCCGGCGATCGGCGGGTACCAGTGGTAGCCCGCGAACACCTCGTCGGCGCCCTGCCCGCACAGGACCACCTTCACCTCCTTGGCGACCTGCTCCGACAGCAGGTGGAAGGCCACGGCGTCATGGCTGACCATGGGCTCGCTCATGGCTGCGATCGCGGTTTCCAGCGCGGCCGGGAGCCGGTCGGAGGGGATCATGTACTGGTGGTGGTCCGTGGAGAACCGCCGTGCGACCAGGTCCGAGTACCGGAACTCGTCGCCCTCCTGTCCGCGCTCGGACTCGAAGCCCATCGCGAAGGTCGCCAGGTCGCTGTGGCCCTCCTCTGCCAGCAGGGCCACGATGAGGCTGGAGTCCAGCCCGCCGGAGAGCAGGACGCCCACCGGCACGTCGGCCACCATGCGGCGGCGCACCGCCGTGCGCAGGGCGTCGTGGACGGCCTCCTGCCAGCGTGCCGGGTCGTTGCCGAGGTCCGCGCGGCGGGTGTAGGACGGCTGCCAGTAGAGGTGGTCGCGGTGGGTGCCGTCCGGCTCGACCACGCGGACGGTCGCGGGCGGCAGTTTGCGCACGCCGGCCAGCACGGTGCGCGGTGCGGGGACCGTGCCGTGCCAGGTCAGGTACTGGTGGAGCGCCACCGGGTCGAACGAGGTGTCCACGCCGCCGCCCGCGAGGAGGGCGGGCAGGGACGAGGCGAAGCGGAGCCGGTCCGCGTCCTGGGTGAGGTAGAGCGGCTTGATCCCGAGCCGGTCACGGCCCAGTACCACGCGGCCGGTGTGGTGCTCGGCCACGGCGAAGGCGAACATGCCGACCAGGTGCTCGACGCATTCGTGCCGCCACTGGGCGTAGGCCTTGAGGAGCACTTCCGTGTCGGAGTCGGAGAAGAAGCGGTGGCCCAGGCCTTCGAGCCGTCCGCGCAGCTCACGGTAGTTGTAGAGGCACCCGTTGAAGACGGCCGTGATCCCCAGGTGGGGGTCGGTCATCGGCTGGGCGCCGCTCTCCGAGAGGTCGATGATCTTCAACCGGCGGTGGCCCAGGGCTACGGAGCCCTGTGACCAGGCGCCTCTGCCGTCCGGTCCGCGGTCCTCCATCTCGTCGGTCATGCGTTCGACCGCGGCGAGGTCCGGTCGCCTGCCGTCGAAGCGCACTTCCCCGCTCAGGCCACACATGTGACACCCCCCGCTCGACTCGCGCCTCGGGGCCGCCGCGTCGCCGCGCCCGCCCTTCCGCCCGGGGTCCAGGCCACCTCCACCATGAACATTCACTCCCGTTGCCCACACGGCCCGTGCCACGCGACTCGGGCCGAACAGGCGATCGACATATCGGGCGCATGCCCACCTGAGCGGCACTTATGCCCGGGTTTCGATCAGGCGCGGGTGAGGCAGAAGGGATGCCCGGCCGGGTCCAGCAGGACCCGCCACCCCTCCCCGCCCGGTTGGTGCGCCGGCTTGACCGCGCCCCACTCCAGCAGCAGCGCCTCGGCTTCGTCGAGGTCTTCCACCTCGAAGTCGAGGTGGACCTGCTGAGGCACGGCCTGGCCGGGCCAGCGCGGAGCCACGTAGCCGTCGACCCGCTGGAAACCGAGGAAGAGCCCGTCCTCGCGGGTGAGGCCGGCGAAGTCCGCGTCGGACTCCTCGTGGAGTCCGAGGCCGGTGGCCCGCTGGTAGAACGCCGCCAGCGCCTCGGGATCCGCGCAGTCCAAGGTGATCGCGGTCAGCTTCATCCGCGGGGTCGCTCCGGCAGGCTTGATCATCCCGGCAGCATAGGCGGCCGCCGGCGGCTCCGGGCGGCCGGGACGGCGGGCTACGCACATCAGATGATGTGTGTGCCCAGTGGGCTGACGTGCGGCCCCTGAAGTGCCACGATGATCCATGCTTCAACAGTGTGGCGGTCGGGGCGCGGGAGGAGCGGCGGCAGCGTGCCCTGGAGACCGGCCCTACCCACGAAAGGGCGGACGTCCCATGCGCGTTACCCCCCTCATAGCGTCCTTAGGCACCGGCCGCGGCGCGTCCGCGGACGAGCAGGTGCGGCTCTACTACAGCGGCAAGACCCACGACATCCTCCAGAAGTACGGACCCGGCCCGCGCGTCCACTTCCATGTGGGCCTTTTCCCCGACGGGTCGCCACCCACCACCGTCCCCCAGGGCGCGCTCAAGCAGCACCTCCTCGACGCGCAGGAGCGGATAGTCGAGTACGCGGCCCGCTCCTGGGGCGCGTACGAGGCTCCGCCGTCGCGGGTCCTCGACATCGGCTGCGGCCTCGGCGGCACCTCCCTCTACTGGGCGCAGGAGCACGGCGCTTCGGTCACCGGCCTCACCGTCGCGGCGGAACACGTGCCGCTCATCCGGCACTTCGCCCGTCAGGCGGGCGTCGGGGGCCGGGTGGAACCCCGGGTGGCCGATGTGCACGACCTGCACGACACCCGCGCGTACGACGCCGCATACGCCAACGAAAGCAGCGGGTACACCGACCGCAAGCGCCTCTTCGAGGTCGTCGCCAAAGCGCTCAGACCCGGAGGGTGGTTCGGCATCCAGGAGCACTTCGTACGCCGCTCCGAGTGGCTCGGATTCATCGACGGCTACTACCGGACCCGGCTGGGAACCCACTCCGAATACCTGGTGGCGGCCGAGGCGGCCGGCTTCGAGGTGGTGCAGGACGAGGACGTGACCGACTCGGTGGTGGAGTTCTGGGTGCAGTCGATGGCGTGGAACACCGCCGAACTCGACCGGATCCGTGCGGGCGGTGAGCCCGCCGCATGGAGCGGCGTACGGCTGGAGCAGTCGACGATCGCGCACAGCAAGCTCTTCCGGCTCTGGCGTGACCATGCGATGGAGACGCGGTTGCTGCGCTTCCGGATCGGCGGCGGCCGATGACCGCCTCGCCCCGTCCCTCTCGTCTCGGTGACCGGCTACCGCCGTTCTACTGCCCGCTGGAGCGCGACCTCGTCCACCCCGAGGCCAAAGAGGTGGAGGCCCGTGCGGTCGAGTGGGTGGACGCCTTCGGCCTCTACCCCGACGCGGTCGAGCGTGCGTGGGGACTGGCCACGCACAGCGCCGACTTCACCTGCCGCATCATCCCCGAGGGGGACGTGGAGGCCCTGCTGCTGTTCGCCGAGTGGAACTACTGGGCCAATGCCGTCGACGACTGGCAGGACTCGGGCTCCGAGGAGGTGGGGACGGGCGCCGTCGTCGAACACGGTGTGCGGCTGCTGCGGACCATCGAGAACCCGGGCGCGTCCGTGCTGCCCGACGGCCCCATGACGCGCGCGCTGGTGGACCTGGTCAGACGCACCCACGCCATGCTCAGCCCGTTCGAGCTGCGCAGGTTCGTCGAGGGCACCCGGGACTGGCTGCTCGGGGCGGCCTGGCGGGCCGCGCAGGCCGAGGCGGGCAGTGTGCCGGGGCTGAACGACTTCGCCGCGATGGGACCGCTGGCGAACGGTACGCGGTTCTCGCTGACCTGGTCCGACGTCGCCCGCAGGGACCGGCTGCCGGCAGAGGTGCTGTGCTCCCCCGCCGTCACGGCGCTCACCGACGCGGCGGGTTTCATCGTCAGTGCCGACAACGACCTGTTCTCCTACGACAAGGACGACCACCTGGAGCCGCGGGAGGTGAACCTCGTCAACGTCCTCGCCGCCCAGGAGCACTGCTCCCCCGCCGAGGCGGTCCCGCTCGCGGTGGCCCTGCGTGACCGGGTGATGGTCCTGTTCACCACGCTGAGGGCGCAACTCTCGGAGGGGGCCGACCGGGAACTGCGCCGCCACCTGGCGGCGTTGGGCCACTACGTGGCCGGCTGCATCGCCTGGCAGAGCCGGGCGCCGCGGTACGCGAGTCCGCGCAACCGGTACGAACTGCCCCTCGCGGAGGCGGGTTTCGCGATCCGCTACGCCGATGCGCCCAGCGCTGCCGGGACCGAGCCGCCGGATCTGCCGGCGCTCGCCTCCTGGTGGCAGTGGGTGCGCGACTGAGCGGCACCGAGGGCCCCCGCCGGTGCGGCGGGGGCCCTCGGTACGGAGCGCCGGTACCGGACGCCGGTACGGAACGCGGGGACGGAACGCGGCTCAGCGGCGGCCGAACAGCCGGCGCCACCAGCTGACACCGCGCCGGTGCCCGGCGGCGGTGGGCGCCGCCGTCGGCTGCGGCGGGATCACGGCGACGTGC
The DNA here is from genome assembly GCF_036226825.1 of Streptomyces sp. NBC_00667. Classification (NCBI taxonomy): domain Bacteria; kingdom Bacillati; phylum Actinomycetota; class Actinomycetes; order Kitasatosporales; family Streptomycetaceae; genus Streptomyces; species Streptomyces sp. NBC_00667. The sequence continues at coordinate 6,563,640 of NZ_CP109022.1, read as the reverse complement.
GGCGGGTGCTCGGAGGGCCGCTCGGTGTGCGGACCGGCGTTCTCGACGGAACGCGGGGTGAACCGCACGGGCAGTGACAGCAGGTGGCGCGACATGAGGGTGCCGCGCCACTGGAGCTCGCTCGCGTCGACCGCCAGCTGCAGGTCGGGCAACCGGTCCAACAGCACTTCGATGCCGGTGTCCGCGATGGCGCGGCCGATGTCCTGGCCGGGGCACTCGTGCGGCCCGCTGCTGAACGCCAGGTGGGAGCGGTTGCCGTGGACGGAGACGCTCGGATCGGGACGGATCTGCGGGTCGGCGTTCCCCGCGGCCAGACCCAGCAGCAGCATGTCTCCGGCCTTCACCTGCCGGCCGCCGAGCAGGGTGTCCCCGGTGGCCCAGCGCCCGATGATCGTGTTGATCGGCGGGTCGTCCCAGAGGACCTGCTCCAGGGCGTCGGGCAGCGTCATGTGCCCTCCGGACAGGCTGGCCCGGAAGCGCGGGTCGGTCAGTACGGTCCGCAGCGTGTTCGCGATCAGGTTGGCGGTGGTCTCGTACGCCGCGATCAGCACGACGCGCAGGTGCATCAGCACCTCGGTCTCGCTGAGGTCCGCGGGGTGCTCCAGCAGCCAGGAGGCGAGGTCGTGACCGGGCTCGGCCTTGCGGTCCATGACCAGCTGTTCCAGCGTCAGGGTGACGTAGCGGTCGCTCTGCAGGGCCGTCTCGGTCCCCTGGAGCATGTCGCGTGCCGCCTTGACCAGCCGGGGCCCGTGTTCGTCGGGGGCCCCCACGAGCTGGGTCATGACCAGCATGGGGAGCTGGTCGGAGAAGGAGGCCACGAGGTCGGCGTGGCCGTCGGCGGCGATCCGGTCGACGAGCTGGTTGGCGAAGCGGGTCACGTACCGGCGGATGCCGCGCTTGTCGAAGCGCTCCAGGGAATCCACCACGGCCCCGCGCAGCCGATCGTGGACGGGCCCGTCGGTGAAGTTGCACACCGGCACCCAGGTGACCATGGGGCCGAGCGGGGTGTCGGCCGGTACCCGGCCCTCTCTCATGTCGCGCCAGCCCCGGGGGTCGCGGGCGAACCGCGAAGGGGTGCGCGCCACGTCGAGGTTCTCCCGGTGGCCGAGGACGAGCCAGGCCGGGAGGTCGCCGCTGACCAGTACGGGCGCCACCGGGCCGTACTCGGCCCGCAGCTTCTCGTACAGCCCCAGGGGGTCGGCCTGCGCCTCCGGTCCGTGGAGCCGGTACAGGGCGCCCCCGGCTCCCGCCACGTGGGCGGGGCACTCGGGCGGCGGGGTGGGGTGGGTACTCACATTGCCTCCTGGGTCGCCGCCTGCGAGTGCAGGTAGCGCATGAGGGTCAGCAGGACGTCGCGGGACGAGTCCCGCCGTCTGGCGTCGCAGACGAGGATCGGTACGGCGCGGGGCAGGTCGAGGGCTTGGCGCAGCTCTTCCAATGGATGCTCGGGGGCGTCGGGGAAGGAGTTGACGGCCACGACGAAGGGGACGCCCCGTTCCTCCAGCCGGCCGATGACGTCGAAGCTGGTCTCCAGGCGCCGGGTGTCGAGGAGTACGACCGCGCCGAGGGCGCCCTCGAAGAGGCCGCGCCACAGGAACCAGAACCGCTCCTGGCCGGGAGTGCCGAACAGGTAGAGCACGAGTTCGTCGTTGATGCTGATGCGGCCGAAGTCCATGGCCACGGTCGTGGTGGTCTTGCGCGCCACGCCCCGGGTGTCGTCGACACCGATGCCCGCCTTGGTCATGGTCTCTTCGGTGGTCAGCGGTCTGATCTCGCTGACCGCGCCGACCATCGTCGTCTTGCCGACGCCGAAACCGCCGACGATGACGATCTTGACGGCAGCCGCCGCCGTCTGGGGGAGTATGTCCCCGGGGCGCGGCCCGCGCGGCGCGTCAGAGCTTTTGAAGTCCATTGATCACTGCCTCGATCAGAGCAAGGTCGGGTAGCTGGGCGGCGGGAACGGGCGGGCGTACGTGTACGCGCCGAGCGGTCATCAGGTCCCCGACCAGCACGATGACGGCGCTCACGGGCAGACCGGCGTACGCGGCGATCTCGGCCACCGACAGCGGCGACTGGCACATCCGCAGGATCGCCGCGTGCTCGGGCTGCATCTCGGGCCGGGCCGGCACCTTGGCGACGACCAGGGTCACGAGGTCGAGCTGGACGGCGGTGGATGGTCCGCTGCGGCCGCCGGTGATGACGTAGAGCCGTTCGGGAGTGTTGTCCTCCCAGCTTGAGGGTGGCTCACTCACGCGGGCTGCCCGTCATGTCGGGGCGGGCTGCTCAGGTGCTCCCCCATCCGGGTCACCAGGTTGCGCATCTGGGCACCCATCAGGCCCGCGTCGACGCCCTCGTCGGCCAGGACCGCCAGGTAGGAGCCGTCGCCCGCGGCCATCAGGTAGAAGAACCCGCCGTCCATCTCGATCACGACCAGCCGCATTCTGCCTTCGGAGCGGGGCAGTTCGGAGGCCACCGCCCCCGCGAGGCTCTGCAGGCCGGCACAGGCCGCCGCCAGGCGGTCGGCCGTGTCGGTCTCGGCCCCGTACTGCGCCACGCACAGCCCGTCCGCGGACAGTACGATCACGTGCCGCGTCTGCGGCACTCCGGCGGCCAGGTCCTTGAGCATCCAGTCCATACTGCTTCGCTGAGTCATCACTGTTCATGCCCCTTTGGTCGCTGAGCCCGACGTGTCCCCTGTGTCCCGGGCGGCCTGGGCGTCCTGGCCGGACCCGCCGGACAGGCCGCTGTGGAACGCCTCCAGCCACATGCCGGGGCCGGGGTCGTGCGCCGACTGCGGCTCCGCTGCGGGCGGGGCGTCGTAGAAGTTGGCACGGTCCTTGCGGCGCCGCTGCGGCAGGCCGGTCGCCGTGCGTTCGGTGGCGGGTCCGCCGGCCGCGGGCGTCGGCCGGGGTACGGAGGCCGGCGCCGGCCGGGGCGCGGCCACGGCGGCGGACGAGCGCTCGACGGGGTGCTCGCGCGGTGCGGGGGGCACTGCCCTGGGGCCCGAGGAGGAACCGATGCCGTGGGCGGTGCCGGTCGCCGCGGCCGTGGTGGTGATCAGGTGCTGCGGGACGATGACGACGGCGCGCACGCCGCCGTACGCGGAGGAGCGCAGGGACACCTGGAACCCGTACGCCTGCGCCAGCCGGCCGACCACCGCGAGACCGAGCCGCGGCGTCTCGCCCAGGTCGTTGAGGTCGATGCCGGACTGGGCCTGCGCGAGCATCCGCTCGGCGCGCCTGCGGGCCTCCTCGCTCATGCTGAGGCCGCCGTCCTCGATCTCCACGGCGATGCCCGACTGCACCTCGGCGGCCGTGAGGTGGACCCGGGTGTGGGGCGGCGAGTAGCGGGTGGCGTTGTCCAGCAGCTCCGCGAGGGTGTGGATCAGCGGCTCCACGATCGGTCCGACGACGGCGACCTCGGAGACCGAGTGGAGCTCCACCCGCTGGTAGTCGATGATCCGCGACATCGCGCCGCGCAGCACGCTGTACAGGGTGACGGCCCTGCTCCACTGGCGGCCGGGGCGCGCCCCGCCGAGGACGGAGATGGAGTCGGCGAGCCGGCCGATGAGGGCGGTGCCGTGGTCCAGGCGCAGGAGGTCGCCGAACACGTCCGGGTCGCGGCCGTGGCGGTCCTCCATCTCGCGCATCTCCTGGGCCTGCTGGTGGACGATCGCCTGCACGCGGCGGGCGATGTTCACGAAGGCCCGCTGCGCCGAGTGGCGGAGGTTCTCCTCGTTGTCGACGGTGTCGATGACGAGGGCGAGCACGGTCTGCAGGGCGGCTCTGTACCGCGGCGTCAGGGCCGTGTCGTTGCCCCAGCGGTTGCCCTGCCCGCCGCGGCCGCCGAGGGCGGTCAGCACCTCCTCGGGCAACTCGCCCTTGCGCAGTCGCTCGATGGCCTCGGTCAGCACCACCTGGGACAGGCGCACCGCTTCGGTCTCCTGCCGGGACAGGGCGTGGTGGAGGGCCGCGACCTCGGCGCGGCCGGCGGCGAGCGCGCGGCCGCGCCGGAGCGCTTCGGCGAGTGCCGCGGCGGTGCACACGGCGCCCAAGGCCACGCAGGCGGTGCGGACCGGTTCCGAGGAGGAGATCAGCGCGCCGATGAGGCACACGGCGGCCACGGCGGTGATCGCGGGCATCATCCAGCTCGTTCCCGCATCGGGGCGAGCGGCTTCGGGTGGAATGTCTTTTTGCGCCATCGGCGTCCTCGAACCATCGAAAGTGGGGATCTTCTGACCGGTGGGCGGGAGCATAACTACGCCCAACTCCACGCATGGGTGGTTTCGTTGGAGTTCATCGGACCGGAGGACCCATTACGCGCCATCCCCGGGGCCGGATTTCGGCTCGGGGGATGGCGCGTTCACGGTGCGGGGCACCATAAGAGGAGGTCGAAGGCATTCCGTCGCACATGCGGGCGACGGAATTCGAACTCATATTCCGCTTGATATCGGCCGCATTCCGTTGTCGGGATGTGGTACCCCGCACCGAAGTGCGCTATGGGCGCACCGGGACGGAGGTCCGGTCGTCCTCTCAGGTGCCGAGCGGGCTGTCCTCGCGTACGCATTCGATGAGGTAGTCGCCGTTGTCGGGGTCGATGGTGACGCCGTGCGCTTCGCTGTGGAAGCCCGGGAAGGCCCTGTCGAAGGCCTCCAGGGCGCCGAGGTAGCGCAGGACGGGCCCGTCGGGGGCGCCGAGCGCTTCACCGGGCATCAGGACCGGGATGCCCGGCGGGGTCACGGTGACCATCGCGGCGGCAACCCGGCCCGCGGCGTGCGCGAGGGGCAGGCGTTCGGTGCCGCCCCGGATCAGCTGCCGGTAGCAGTGCCGGGGCGGGACGACCGGTTCGGGCAGCTGCCGGAAGGCGGTGTCCAGGGCGTCGATCAGCTCGGCGCCGGTGAGGTGTTCGTGCATCTCCTGGCACAGGCCGCGCAGCGTGGCACTGCCGTAACGGCGGGGGTGGCGCTCGACCAGGTGGGGCAGGACCTGCCGCAGGGGGGTGTCGGCGTCGTGGAGGGCCTTGAAGTCCATGAGGGCGTCCATCAGGGTGCCCCACTTGCCCTTGGTGATGCCCATGGAGAACAGCACGAGGGTGGTGTAGGTGTCGGTCTTCTCCACCACGATGCCCCGGCCGGCCAGGTAGGCGGTGAGGATCCGGGCCGGGATGCCCCACGGTGCCGTCTCCCCCGTGGCGGTTACTCCGGGGCAGGTCAGCGTGACCTTGATGGGGTCCAGCAGGCACTGGCCCCGGCTCAGGCCGGCGAACCCGTGCCAGTCGGCGTCGGGGTCGAGCTCCCAGCAGCGCGGGTCGGTGGCCAGGAGCGCCGGGGAGGCGTCGGCGAAGGGAACGGGGCTCCCGCCGTCCGGGTCGGTGACTGTGTCGGGCTGCCAGACGCCGAAGAACCACGGGAGCCTGTCGCCGGCGTCCGCGATGCGGCGTCCGGTGCGCACGACGGCCTGCCGGAACCTGATCGCTTCGGTGACCGCCTCGTTGACCAGCCACTCGCCCTGAGCGCCGTCCATCATCGCCGCGGCCACGTCGAGCGAGGCGATGGCCGGGTACAGCGCCGAGGTGGTGCCGTGCATCATGAACGCCTCGTTGAACCGGTGGTGCTCCACGGGAGCCCGGGGCGAGGACTTCACGTGCACCATGGCGGCCTGTGAGAGGGCGGCCAGCAGCTTGTGCGTGGACTGGGTGGAGAAGACGGTGGGCCGGTCCGCGCCTTCGAAGGTGTCCGGGCCGACCGCCATGCCGTAGCGGCCGGCGTACAGGGGGTGGAACCGGGCGTAGGCGAACCAGGCCTCGTCGAAGTGGAGGCGGGGGGTACTGGGTGCCAGGGCGCGGGCGGTCTGCACCGTGTCGTAACACAGTCCGTCGTAGGTGGAGTTGGTGATCACCGCGTACTGGGCCTCGGGCGAGACGGCGCCGGGTGTCAGGGGATGGGCGGCGATCCGGCCGGCCACCGCTGCGGGCGCCGTCTCGCGGGCGGGGAGCGGTCCGGCCAGCCCGTAGCCGTTGCGGGTGGGGACGAGGTAGACCGGGCGGGCACCGGAGATCACCAGGCCGTGCAGGACCGACTTGTGGCAGTTGCGGTCCACCAGGGCGATCTCGTCGGAGGTGACGCAGTAATGGCCGACCATGCGGTCCGCGGTGGAATCGCCGTGCAGTACGAAGTACGTGCGGTCGGCGCCGAAGATGCGGGCGGCGTTGCGTTCGGCGTCCCCGATGGGTCCGCTGTGCTCGAAGAGGGACCCGAGTTCCTCGACGGAGATCGACAGGTCGGTGCGGAAGAGGCGTTCACCGTAGTAGTCGAAGAACGCCCGCCCGACCGGCGATTTCAAGAACGCCACCCCGCCCGAATGGGCCGGGGTGTGCCAGGAGTATTCGTGGGCGTCGTCGAAACGCCGTAGCGCTTTGAAGAACGGCGGCAGGACGGAGTCGCCGTAGGCGCGCGCCGCGTTGGAGACACGGCCGGCGATGAAGGAGGGCGTGTCCTCCAGGGGCCAGATGTAGCCGACCGCGGTCTCTGCCACCCACAGGGGCAGCCGGTCCAGACCGTGGTCGGACTCCTCGGTCATCACCACGAAGACGGGCAGGTCCTTGAACCGGCGGGAGACCTGCCGAAGGACCGCCGCACCCCCGCCGTCGGCGTCGTCGCCGGTCCCGGACGGCAGGTCCCAGGCCACGACGGCAGCCGTCAGGCCCGCCTCGGTGCGCAGGACCGCGCGTGCCGCCTCGGCGGTGCGGGCCCACCGCACCTCCAGTCCCCGGTTCTCCAGTTCCTTCCCGATCCGGCGCAGTTGGTCGCCTCCGACCCCACCGCCCAGGGGGTCCTCGCGCAGGGCCAGCAGGACACTACCGTTCGCCATGACACTCTCCATGAGCGCGTTGCCGATCCGCTTGACCTGCCAAGTCTCAAGCGGTACGGGCCTGCGCAGCGCGGGAAGCGGGCGGCACTCACCCGTACGGGTAGCCCCGTCGCGTCCGAGGGCGCCCGCCACCCGGACGCGTTCCCCCGGGACCCGTGGCTCGGCTACCGACCCGTGGCGGCCCGGTGGTCCGCGCCCGGCGCGCGGCCTGTGCCCACCGTGCGGTTCAACGGTCGCGGTCGTGGGGTCCGCGGTGGGCCCACGGGTGGCGCAACCGGATCCAGACGTCCCTGGCGTGACGGCCGGCCGCCGAGCGGCTGCCGGCCACCAGGCGGTCCGCCTCGCCCGGCGTCTCGACCATGGGGCCCGAGCCGCGCAGCGGTTTGCCCGCGGTCTCGTGCAGGAAGAGCGTCGAGACGAAGCCGACGGCGCCGGCGACCATGAGGTAGTACGCCGGGACCATCTCGTCGCCGGTCGCCTCCACCAGCGCCGAGGCCACCAGCGGCGTGGTCCCGCCGAACAGCGAGACGGAGATGTTGAAGGCGAGGGACAGCGCGCCGTACCGCAGTCGGGTGGGGAACAGCGCGGGCAGCGTGGACGCGGCCGTTCCGGCGAAGCAGACCAGCAGCAGGCCGAGTACGGCGCAGCCGAGGGCGGGCCACAGGATCCCGCCCTGGCGGATCAGCAGGAAGGCAGGTACCGAGAGCGCCACCAGGGCGACGCTGCCGGCGAGGAACACCGGCCGGCGGCCCCAGCGGTCCGAGGTGTGGCCCACGGTGGTGATGGTCAGGACCACCAGCAGCATGGTCGCGAGGACGAGCACCTGCGCGGTGGTGGCGCTCTGGCCGAGGGTCACGGTCATGTAGGTCGGCAGGTACGAGGTCACCATGTAGTTGGTGACGTTGTACAGCAGGACCAGCCCCATGCAGATGAGGACGGCCTGCCAGTGCCGGGTGAAGATCTCCTTGAGGCGTCCCTTGCCGGACTCGCGGGCGGCCTCGACGGGGTCGACGTCCTCCTCGTCTTCCGGGCCCTGCGGCCCTTCCGAGGCCGCGTAGGCGGCCTCCTTCTTGAAGGCGGGGGTCTCCTCCAGTTTCATGCGCATGTAGAGGCCGATCAGGCCGAGGGGCCCCGCCAGGTAGAAGGGGATGCGCCAGCCCCAGTCCTCCAGGCCGCCGGTGCCGAGGACGAGGGTCAGTACGGTGACCAGGCCGGAGCCCAGGGCGTAACCGACGAAGGTGCCGAAGTCGAGCCAGCTGCCGAGGAACCCGCGGCGGCGGTCGGGGGCGTACTCGGCGATGTAGGTGGTGGCGCCCGCGTACTCGCCGCCCGTGGAGAAGCCCTGGACGAGACGGCAGACGAGGAGCAGGACCGGGGCGGCGACGCCGATGGAGTCGTACGAGGGCAGGAAGCCGACGGCGAAGGTGCTGGCCGCCATCATGATCATGGTGGCGGCCAGCACCTTCTGCCGGCCGATGCGGTCGCCGAGCGGACCGAAGACCAGACCGCCCAGGGGGCGGACCAGGAACGCCGCGGCGAAGGTGGCGAAGGCGGAGACGACCTGCACGCCGGGAGAGCTGGCGGGGAAGAAGACCTTGCCCATCGTTCCCGCGAGGTAGGCGTACACGCCGAAGTCGAACCACTCCATCGTGTTGCCCAGGGCCGCGGCCGTCACCGCGCGCCGTACCTGCGGGCGGTCGGAGACGGTCACGTCCTCGCTGCGGATCGTCGTCTTGCGGCGCCGCAGGAGGGTGCGGAGCATCCGGTCGGTGGCCGGGTGGCCGCCGCGTGCCGGCCTCTCCCCCGGCCCAGGACCAGAGCTCCGCCACGGTCCTGCCATGTCATCGGCCTCCTGGTGGGTTGCCGCTACCTCGCCGGCTTCCGATTCTGTCGCCACGGCCCGGTCGGGGCGTGCCGGCGCGTCCAGGAGGGTGAACGGTCGCGCGTGGTGGGACGGCGCGACGACGGGTTCTAGGAGCCCTTGTAGGAGCCGATCGGGGTGGCCGTCCCGCAGGACGAGCTGCCCAGCTTCTGTACGGACGAGATCTGGTCGTGGAGGCCGAACCAGTCGCCGAGTTTCGACACCGCATAGCCGGGCCGTACGCAGTACTTGGCGCCCCTGTTGTAGGCGTCGACGTAGACGTACCAAGACACGCTGTTGCGGTTCCACAGGGAGTCGAACCGGTCGTTGTCGCCGCCGAGGGCGGGTGCGGAGGCCGTGTAGGCGGTGAAGATGCCGCCGTAGTCCGCGTCGGACCAGGCGCACAGGCGGTTGTCGGCGCACTGGCCGGAACTCGCCGACGCGGGCGCCTGGGCGGTGGCCAAGGCGATCAGCGCAGCGCCCAGGAGCAGCGCGGCGCGCTCCCCTGCGCGGCGCGGGCGGGACTTCGTGGCGGGTGAACTCGTTGAGGCTGTCATGTGCGTGCTCCCACGTGTGTGGTGGTTGTGGTGACGGGCCGGGCGTGCGGGCGGTGCCGGTACGCATCCTGCTGACGACCGGGCCGCGGTGGCCACGGGCTTAAGCCACCGCTTAAAGGGGGGCGCCGTCTCCCGCGCCCTGCCACGTCCCGCCGAGCAGTTCACGTCCCAGGGCGGTCGTCACGTGCAGCGCGCGCCCGCCCCGACGGCTCGTGGCGATGAGGCCGGCGCCCCGCAGGGCCGTGGCGTGCTGGCTCGCCGCGGCCGGGGTGACTCCGAGCCGCCGGGCGAGCTCGGTGGTGCCGCAGCCGTCCGCGACCACGCGTAGCGCGGTGGCCCGGGTGCGCCCGAGCAGGGTGCCCAGGGCCTCGTCGGCGGTCGTGCCGTTGCCGCCGTGCCACAGGGCGGAGCCGTCCGCCGGGTCGGTCACCGCCGGTACGGTCAGCCGGGGCACCGCTTCGTCGTCGTACGGGTCGTACAGGAGGCTGAGCTCGCGCCAGGAGAACACCGTCGGCGCGAGGACGAGCCCGCGTCCGCCCAGGTGGACGTCGACCGGGCGGGGGTGGCGGACCTCCAGCACGGGCGGGATCCAGCGCACCAGCGGCGGGCACAGCGAGGTCAGCAGGCCTTCGACGCCGCGCTCGAGGAAGGTGCGGGCGTACTGGGCGCGTACCGCGTCGAGGCGTGAGCGGGCGGCCGCCCAGTACGGCCCCACCGTCACGCCGTGGCAGGCCGCGAGGGCCGTCGCCAGTTGGCCGCGCGCTTCGGGGTCCCCGTCGGCGACGAGCCGCGCCCAGGAGGTGTGGAGGGGGGCGAAGGCGACCGGCTCCAGCTCCCGTCGTACGCGTGCGCGCGGAGCGCGCAGCAGGGCGTCGACGGCCTGGTCCACGTCGGGCGAGTCCCCCGCCAGCGCCAGCAGGTCGAGGCCGGGGCCCCGGTCCGGCAGGAGCACGGTGAGCGGCCTGGCGGCCTGCGGCAATCGCCCGGCCACCCTCGCGCGCCAGTGGTGGAAGGGCGCCGGGAGGGAGCGCCTGTTCAGCATCTCCAGGCTGTAGTACGTCTCCGCCGCGGCCCCGATCGTGGTGGCCACTCGGGTGCGGACGAGATCGTCCGCGGTGAAATGGATACGCAGCACCACTGGCCCCGCTGACCCCGAGACGTACGGCGACGCGACGCTGTTGCGGTGTCACGCGCGGCCGGCCGCTCGCGTGGCGGCGGGGCGATTGTCCTGCGCGCGCCGACGTCGCTTCAACGGCGTTTCCGGACCTTCCGCGCCGCTGCGGCCGGTCAGCTGCCCTTGGGCGCGGAGGGTTCGTGGCCGGGGTAGACGTGCTCGGGAGTCACGATCCGGGTGACCGCCTCGCCGAACAGCGTGCTCGGCTCCTGGCCGTCGTGCAGGACGTCGGTGTTGAGGACGATGACCATCGTCGCCCGCGCCGGGGGCAGGTAGACGGCCAGGACTTCGTAACCGGGCAGCGAGCCGTTGTGGCCGATCCAGCCCTGGACGTTGAAGATGCCCAGCCCGTAGGAGGCGCCCGGCACGCCTATCGGTTTGGTCTTGAGACGCTGGGCCTGCGTCTCGGGCGTCAGCAGTGCGCCGGTGGCCAGGGTGTGGGCCCAACTGCGCAGGTCCTGGAGGTCGGAGATCATCGCTCCGGCGGCCCAGGCCCAGGAGGGGTCCCAGTCGGTCGCGTTCTCGATCTTGCCGGAGGCCGTCTGGTCGGTGTAGCCCTGCGCGTGGGGCTCCGGGAACTGCGCGCCCGTGGGGAAGAGCGTGTGCTGCAGCCCCGCCGGCCCGACGACGTCCCGCGTGATGACGTCGTTCAGAGGCCGCCCGGTGACCTTCTCGATCACCAGGCCGAGGAGGATCAGGTTGGTGTTGGAGTAGTCGAACTGTGCGTCCGGCGCGAACTGCACACCGTGCTTGAAGCTGTAGTCGAGCAACTGCTGTGGTGTGAAGGGCTTGTCCGGGTCGGTGGTGAGCGCCTTGTCGAAGTCCGCGTCCTCGCTGTAGTTGAACAGCCCGCTGCGCATGCCGGCGAGTTCGCGCAGCGTGATGCGGTTCCCGTTCGGAACGCCCGCGACGTACTTGCCGATCGGGTCGTCCAGGCCGACCTCGTGCCGGCCGACGAGTTGGAGGAGGGCGGTGACCGTGAACGTCTTGGTCTCGCTGCCGATGCGTACGCGCAGGCCGCTCGTCATCGGTGCGCCGGTGGCCTTGTCCGCCACGCCGAAGGACTTCACGTAGCTGCCCTTGCCGGGCGCCCACAGTCCCACGGTCACTCCCGGCACTCGTGCCTCGCGCAGCACCTGGCGTATGGCGGCGTCGAGCTTCGCCGCGACGGCCGGGGTGAGCCGTGCGAAGTCCCCGTCCGGGGAGGGGGAAGGGGCGGCGGGGGCGGATGGCGCCGCGTCGGTCGCCCCGTGCGCGGAACCCGCCGCGGCGGCCGGGGCGATGAGCAGACCTGCTGCGGCGGCGGCCACACAGGCCCGGCGCAACCGAATGCGGTAGGGCTTCACGGCCTGGCCTCCAGTCGTACGAGGACCCGAGCAAGCACAAGGGTAGGTCCGCCCCGTTCCGCCCGCGCGGTGACCCGGTGATCGAGGACGGTCCCGCACCCGGAAGCCGAGCCGCCCGGGGCCGGATACCCGAAGTCGCGCGAAGCAGAGGCTCCCGATGCGTTCCGGGTGGAGAACGGGCAGGTCAACCGGCCGGGGCAGGCGCTTCTGCGGCGGCGCTCGCCACGCGGTCCCGGATGCGGATCGCGGGGCGCGGGATCACTCTGGGAGCGCTGGACCACGAAGCGAAGGAGATCAGCCATGTCCATGATGGACAAGCTCAAGCAGATGCTCAAGGGACACGAGAAGCAAGCCGGCCAGGGCATCGACAAGGCCGGGGACTACGTGGACGGGAGGACCCAGGGCAAGTACCGCACGCAGACCGACATGGCGCAGGAACAGCTCAAGCGGCGCCTCGGTCCGGACGACACTCCTCCGCCGCCGCCCGCCCGGTAGCCGAAAAGCCCGCGTGCGGTAGTCGGGCGGCCACCCGCGCCGGTGTGGTTCACGGTGCGGGTGTGCCGGCGGGGGACGCGGGATGATGGCCGGCATGACGAGTTGGCTGACGCGCCACGCCACGCTGATCGTGGCGTGCTCAGCGGTCGCGCACCTGACGGTCGCCTTCTTCGCGGCCGACATGTTCGACCTCAGGGTCTACCGGGAGGGGGCGCCCGGCGTACTGACCGGCCACCTCTACGATTTCCGGCTGGCCCGCTCCGACCCGGGGGCCCTGCCGCTCCCCTTCACCTATCCGCCCTTCGCGGCCCTGGTGTTCCTGCCCCTGGCCCACGTGCCGTGGTGGCTGACGCAGGTGCTGTGGCAGTTGCTGTCCCTCGCCGCGACGACGTACCTCGTCCGTGGCTCGTTCGCACTGCTGCGTCCGGACCGGGCGGCCGAGCCCGCCCGCGTCTTCCTGTGGTCGGCAGCCGTGCTGTGGCTGGAACCCGTACTCCACGGGCTCGCGCTCGGCCAGGTCAGTCTGCCGCTCGCCGCCCTGTCGCTGGCCGCCGCGCTCCGGCCGGCCCCGCTCGCTGCCGGTACGGGCATCGGCCTCGCGGCCGGCATCAAACTGACCCCGGCAGGCGGCGTCCTGTACCTGCTGGCGGCGGGCCGGCGCCGGGCCGCCGGGTGGGCGGCCGGCACTTTCGCGGCGACGGTCGTACTGGCCGCTCTCGTGGCCCCGGCGGAATCCTGGCGGTACTGGTGGCATCTGCTCGGGGACAGCGGACGCATCGGGCCGCTCGCCTCGGTGGAGAACCAGTCGCTGCGCGGCTGCCTGGCCCGGCTCCTCGGGCACGACGGCGGTGCCGGCGGCCTGTGGTGGCCGGCGCTCGTGCTCCTCGCGGCCGCCGCGACGGCCTGCGCGCTCCGCGCCGCGGTACTGCGCGGGGATCGGTTGGCCATGCTGCTGGCCGCGCAGTTCTTCGTCCTGCTGGCGAGCCCGGTCTCCTGGAGCCACCACTGGGTGTGGGTGGTTCCCGCGCTCGTGTGGCTGCGGCACGGCCCCCTTCGCGGACGACGTCTGAGCAGAGCGGCCGCCGTGGCATGGGCGCTGGCCGCGGGGACCTGGCTGGTCCCGGTGCTGCACGCGGTGGCCCCGGCGGGCCGTCCCGTGCCCTGGCCCGCGGCGCTCGCCGCCTGCGCGTACCCGTTGGCCGCCGCCCTCACCCTGGCGGCCGTCGCCTCTTCGCCACGGGCCGACCCGGTGCCGGTTGCGGTGGCGGCCGGCCTCGCCTCCGGAAGCCGCTGATCGTGCGCAGTTCCAGGGGAGCCGTCAGGCCTGCCCGGTCTCGAAGCGGGCCACTTTGCCGCCCTCCACGGTGAAGCGCCACGCCGTGCGCATGGTGCCCCAGGTGTCGTTGCGGAACTCCGCCACCAGGCCGAGGCCGTCATGGGTCTGCGTCTCGACGTCCATGTGGCCTCCGGAGGAGAAGATCTCCCGCTCCGTCCAGTCGGCGAGTTCGCGGTCGTTGCCGTCGTCCGACATCGTGGCGCCCGGGGTCAGGGTCTCGGCGAACGCCTGCCGGTCCCCGGCGTTCAGCGCGGTGACGAAGGCCCGCACCGCCGGTTCGGTCAACTGGTCGGGATAGAGGGACATTGCTCGCTCCGTGGCTGTCGGGGAAGACTCCGCTTCCGATACTGGACCCCTGGAAGCCGTGTTTCGAGGTCCTCGGCGCGTGTCGGCCTTCCGCCCGCTGGCTACGCTCTTGACGTGAGCAGCGCACAGTTGAAGCGTCGACAGGTGTGGGGAGCCGGGCTCGGCGCCCTCGCCTCCGCCGTGGCGGGCGCCTGCGCGGGATGCTCCCGGGACTCCGGTCCGGCGCGGCGGCTGCTGCTCGCGACGGGGCCCGAGGGGGGTCCGTACAACGCGTTCGGCGAAGCCCTCGCGCAGGCCGTCGGTGCGAGCGGCAGCCGCCTGCGGATCGTTCCCGTGAGCACCTCGGCGAGCGTGGACAACCTGCACGAGCTCGACGCCGGCTCCGTCGATCTGGCGCTGGCCATGGCGGACGTGGCCGAGGACGCGGCGCTGGGGCGCGAGCCGTTCACCCGCCCGGCCTCGGTGACGGCGCTGGCGCGTGTCTACGTGAACTACACCCACCTGCTCGCCCGGGCGGACGGGCCGGTCCGGTCGGTGCGGGACCTGGCGGGACGTCCGGTCGCGGCGGGCGCCCCCGGTTCGGGCGTGCAGGTCGTGGCGGGCCGGGTCCTGCGCGAAGCGGGGCTGGGCGACGACCCCTCCCCCGCACGCGAGCGGCAGCTGGGCCTCGCCGATTCGGCGCGGGCACTGCGCGAGGGCGGGGTCGACGCGCTGTTCTGGTCGGGGGGCGTGCCCACCCCGGCACTGACGGCGCTGTCGCGCGAGCTCGGCCTGCGGTTCGTACCGCTGGACGGGTACGTGGCCCCGCTCCGGGAGCGCTACGGCCCCGTGTACACGGCGGTGACCATCCCGGCCGGGGCGTACGGTCTCGCCGAGCCCGTGGGTACCCTCGGGGTCGCCAACTACCTCCTGGCCCGTGCCGACGTACCGGAGCCGGCCGCCCTCGAACTGCTGACGGTGGTGTTCGACCGGTGGGGTGACCTGCTGCGGGAGGTGACGGCGGGGGCCCGGCTCGAGCCCCGGTTCGCCATCTCGACCGGCCGCGTACCGCTGCACGGGGGTGCGGTCGCGTACTACCGGTCCGTGTACGGCTGAGCGGGGTCAGGACGGGGCCTGCGCGGGCGGGAGCCGCAGCTCGAAGGCCAGGCCGCGGGGCGTGTGCGCGGTGACGGCGAGGCGGCCGCCGCTGATGCGGGCGATCTCGTCGGCGATGGCCAGCCCCAGACCGGTGCCGGGGACGTTCTGGTGCTCGGGCGCGCGGCCGAAGCGCCGCAGCAGCACGTCGAGTTGGTCGGGCGGGACTCCCGGGCCGTCGTCCGTGACCCGGACGACGACCTGCCCGTCGTCCGCGTCGCGCGCGGCGCACACGGCCACGCGGCCGTCGGGAGGGACGAACTTGACCGCGTTGTCGAGGAGGGCATCCAGGATGCGGCCCGTAGCGTCGGGCAGGGCCGTGGCCCGCAGGTTCCCGGCAATGCCGGACGCGGTCAGCTCCAGGCCGGCGGCGCGGAACACGGGGGTCCAGGCCGTGACCCGCTCCCGCACGGCCTGGGACACGTCCTGGTCGCGCAGCTCGGCGGTGCCCGACTCCACCCGCGCCATGGCGAGCAGACCGTCGAGCAGTTCCTCCAGCCGTTCCGCCTCGTCCAGCGCGCGGGCGTGTTCGGCGCGGCCCGGGCCGGGGGCGATGTGCGGCTCGACGTTCTCCAGTTGGAGCACCAGCGTGGCGAGCGGGTTGCGCAGCTGGTGGGAGGCGTCGGCGACGAAGTCCCGCTGACGGCCGATGGCGTCGGCCATGGCCTGCGCCATGGTGTTGAAGTGCTGTCGCAGGCGGCGCAGTTCGGGCGGTCCGGTGTAGGAGACGGCCCGCGCCTGGAGGCGTCCGGCGGTGAGCCCTTCCACCGCCCGGTCCAGGTCGAGGACGGGGCGCATCAGCCAGCGCGCGGTTCCCGCCGCGACGAGGGCGGCCGCCGCGAAGGCGGCGAGCGCCCCGGCGGCGATCAGCGACCAGCGGACCGTCACGTCCCGGCGGGCCGCCGCGGTGGGTACGGACAGCAGGACCGCCCCGCTGACCCGCTCGTCGCGGCCCACCGGCTCGGCGACGACGACGCGCACCGGGCCCCACGGGCGAAGGGTGGGCAGCCGGTCGGTGGAACGGCCGGTGAGGGCCCGGCGGCGGGCGTCCGCCGTCTCGGTGGACGCCGGGGAAGCGGGTCCCGACCGTGCGAGCGTCCCTCCCGCCGTGTCCACGACGACCACCCCGGCGCCGTACAGCTGCGCGTAGCGGCTGATCTCGGCGGACAGCTCCGACCGGTCGGCGCCGGTGCGCATCCGGTCGGCGAGGTCGGCGAACCGCACCGCCTCCGAGCGCCGTTGCAGGAGCAGGTGCTCGGTCCGTCCTCGCGCGTACGCGTCGGCCAGCGGGACGCAGAGCAGCAGCGCGGCGGCGCCCATGAGCACCATCAGCACGGCGAGGAGCCGGCGTCTCATCGCCCGCCATCCCCTCCGTCACCGGCGGCGGGGGAACCGAGTTGGTAGCCGAAGCCTCGGACGGTGCGCACGAGCGCGGAGCGGCCCGTCTTGGCGCGGATTCCGGCGACGTGGACGTCCAGCGAGCGTGAGGCGCCGAGGAAGGCGTCCCCCCAGATCCGGTCGAGGATCTCCTCGCGGGAGTGCACTTCGGCCGGGCGGGCGGCCAGGAAGGCCAAAACGTCGAACTCCCGGCGGGTGAGCCTGATGTGGCGGCCTGCCACCGTGACCGTGCGCCCCGCCAGGTCGACCTCGACGTCTCCGGTGCGCACCGGCCGGCCGCCTGCGCCGGAAGGAGCCGCAGAACGGCCCGAGGGGGAACCCGTCCTGCGGCGCACGGTGTCTATGCGGGCGATCAACTCGGCCATCCGGAACGGCTTGACGACGTAGTCGTCGGCGCCGGCCCGCAGCCCTTGCACGATGTCGCGCTCGTCGCAGCGCGCGGTCACGACGATCAACGGCGCGTCGCAGACGGTTCGCAGGCGCCGCAGGAGCTCCAGGCCGTCCAGGTCGGGCAGGCCGAGGTCGAGCAGGACGAAGTCGGCTTCGTGTACGTACCGCAGCGCGTCCAGGGCCCGGGCCGCCCGGCGGACCGTGTGCCCCCGCTGGGCGAGTGCGGTGCCGAGGGCCTGGGCCATGCGGTCGTCGTCCTCGACGAGAAGGGCGTGCACCGGCAGTCCTCCTCGTCGCGCACGGACCGGGGGTCGAGCCCGCGCCCGACCGGTTGAACCGGTGCAGCAGCTTACGTGAGCTGCCGCACCCGGCCGTCGGCCTCCACCTCCGCGCGGCTGAGCGCGGCGTTGCGGGTGTCGGGCATCAGGACGTAGGTGACGAGGGAGACGAGCGCACAGCCGGAGACGTACCAGAAGAACATCTTCTCGTGGCCACTGTCCTTGAACCACAGCGCCACGTACTCGGCCGTGCCGCCGAAGAGGGCGTTGGCGATCGCGTAGGGCAGTGCCACGCCCAGGGCGCGCACCCGGGTCGGGAACAGCTCCGCCTTCACGGCCGCGTTGATGGAGGTGTAGCCGGTGACGATGACCAGGGCCAGCAGGGACAGCCCGAGCGCGGACCAGTACGAGGACGCGGACCCGAGGGCGGTCATGATCGGGTACGTGCCGACGGTGCAGCCCACGGCGAACGTGATCAGCAGCGGGCGGCGGCCGATCCGGTCGGACAGCATCCCGGCGAAGGGCTGGAGCACGGCGAAGAGGGCCAGGGCGGTGAAGCTGACCAGGGTGGCGGTCGTCTTCTCCATGCCGGCGCTGCCGACCAGGTACTTGGTCAGGTAGGTGGTGTACGTGTAGTAGGCCACGGTTCCGCCGAGCGTGAGCGCCATGACCAGGCCGGCCTGCCGTTTGTACTGCCACAGGGCCTTGAGCGTGCCGCGTGCGCTGTCGTCGTGTCCGTCCGCGCCCGCCGACTCCTCCCGGAAGGCGTCGGTTTCCTGGAGCCTCCGGCGCAGCCAGAAGACGACCACCGCGAACAGGGCTCCGAAGACGAACGGGACGCGCCAGCCCCAGTCGTGGAGCTGGGCGGTGGTGAGCGTGTGCTGGAGGGTGATGAGGATGCCGAGGCCCAGGAGCTGGCCGCAGGTCATCGACACGTACTGGAAGGAGGAGCCGAGGCCCCGCCGGTCGCGCGCCGACGCCTCGGTGAGGTACGTGGCGCTGGCCGCGTACTCCCCGCCGATGCTCATCCCCTGCAACAGGCGGGCGAGGAGCAGGACGAGGGCGCCCGCGTAGCCGGCCTGCCCGTACGTCGGGGCGACGGCGATGAGCAGGGCGGCCCCGGACATCATGGCGACGGTGAGGGTGAGCGCGCTCTTGCGACCGTGCCGGTCGGCGGCACGGCCGAGGATCCAGCCGCCGACGGGGCGCATCAGGAAGCCGACCGCGAAGATCCCCGCCGTGTTCATCAGCTGGGTGGTCGGGTTGTCGCCGGGGAAGAACGAGTCGGCGAAGTAGATGGCGAAGCTGGCGTAGACGAACCAGTCGTACCACTCCACGAGGTTGCCGAGGGACCCGCCGACGAGAGCGAGGCGGCGCTTCTTGCGGACGTCCCCGGGCGGCGCCGGGGGCAGGACGGCGGACGAAGACATGGCGGCTCCAGACGGAAGTCCCCGAGGGGAGAAGGCGAAGGAGAACGACCCCGACGGTGGGGAAGTGACCAGAGCATGCGTCGGCCGGTGCACGGGGACAAGCGACGGCGCGCAGATCTAACGTCCCGCTAAGAAAGGCCCCGCGGCGGGCGGTCCGCCCGGCGGCCGGGGCCGGCAACGCTGTCCGTACACTCGCCTGATGACTCAGATGCGGTGCACTTTCTGCGGTGCCGACGACCTCGAACCGGGGTTCGCCGAGGACGCCGGGCAGTCCGCTCCCGGGTACACCCGGTGGATCGCGGGGCCACTGGAACGGGGGCTGTTCGGCGGGGCGAAGCTGATGGGCCGCCCTCGCCGCCAGATCGACGCCTGGCGTTGCCGCAAGTGCGGCCACCTGGAGCTGTTCGCGACGAACCCCTGCTGAGCCGTCACGCCGCCACGGGGTCGGGCACCTGCGGGGCCCGCCGCCGTACCGCCCATATGCTCGGGGCGAGGAGGAGGACGACGGTGGCCAGCGTCATCACGGCGGCGCTGGCGAGGAGGACGGACGTCGGCCCGAGGGAGGTGGCCGTGGCGCCCACGGCGAGGTAGCCGAGCGGTACGGCCATGAGTTCACCGGTCGAGCTGAGCGCACTCACCCGGCCCAGCACCTGCGGGGGCAACTGCTCCTGCAGGGCGGTGTGCCAGCAGACGACGGCGACGTCGAGGGCGGCGCCGGCCAGCGCCGCGCCGGCCGCGAGGACGACGAGCGGGGCATCGGCGGCGAGGGCGAGCAGCGGGAGTGCCAGCGGCAGGTTCGCGCAGACGCACGCGACCATGATCCGGGAGGGTTTCCACTTGAGGGATATGAACCCTCCGCCGAACAGGCCGACGGCGAAGGCTCCCTGGACGGTCCCCCACGTGGCCGCGCCCAGATCCCGGTCATGGGTCACCACGGGCCCCAGGAGCTGGTAGCCGCCGAGCCACAGTGCGACGACGACGGTTCCGGAGAGGACGTACGACCAGAGCCAGGGCCGGCCCGAGAATTCGCTCCATCCTTGCCTGAAATCCCGTAGAACCGAGGTTTGCCGCTTTTCCGGTGCGGAAATGGCGAGGCGGCTCACCAGAGCCGCCGCGATGGCGAAACTGGCGGCGTCCCAGGCCAATGTCCATTCCGGTCCCACCAGGGCGACGAGCAGGCCGCCGAGCGCCGGCGCGACGATTTTCACCGCATTGACCGGAAGCCGCATGAGGGCGTTCGCTTCCTGGACCTCACCCGCTCCGACGAGGTCGGGGAGAAGACTGTTCATCGCGGGCTGCGTGAGCGCCGAGGCGCCGCCGGCGAGGGCGGCGAACACGGCGACCCGTGTCACATCGGCCGTTCCCGAAGCCACGAGCAGGGCAATTCCCGCCTGCGTGAGGGCCGGCAGGAGGTTTCCGAACACGATGACGCGCCGCTTCGACAACCG
Organism: Streptomyces sp. NBC_00667; assembly: GCF_036226825.1. Taxonomy (NCBI): domain Bacteria; kingdom Bacillati; phylum Actinomycetota; class Actinomycetes; order Kitasatosporales; family Streptomycetaceae; genus Streptomyces; species Streptomyces sp. NBC_00667. Next base: position 6,543,618 of record NZ_CP109022.1, on the reverse strand, counting down.
GTCGGCGATCACGCCTCCCAGGAGCAGCATGATCAGCTGTGGAACGGTATTGCCGGCCAGCACGATCGCGAGCGAAGCCGGCCGGCCGTCGAACCCGAGCACCGCGAAAGCCAATGCGACGGGCGCCATGGCCGAGCCGCTCACCGAGATGATCCGCGCCAGGACGAATAAACGGAACGGCTTGTGCCGCAGTACGGAGAAGGAAGATCGGAAAGCCACCCGGCGCACAGTACAACCCGCGGTGCACGCCGCCGCACGGGGGTGGACGGCACAGAACAGGGCGGATTACCACACCGTGTGCCACCTCGGACGACGCCGGACGTCCTCGGAAGGTCACCGGTCCAGCGGACGTCGGTAGCGGAGCTCGGTGAGCGCGACGTCGCCGTAGTCGTCCTCCTGGGTCGCGCCGTCGGGCCGGTAGCCGGCACGTTCGTAGAAACCCCTGGCCTGACGGTTGTCATCGAGGACCCACAGGGCCAGGGCCTCGAACCGCTGCGCCGCCATACGCGCGTGGACCACACCGAGCAGGGCGCGGCCGACTCCCCTGCCGATGCGGTCGGGCCGGACGTAGAGGGCGTAGACCTCCCCGGTCCGGGCCTCGGCGGACCCCCGGTACGGACCGGAGCTGATCCAGCCCACGAGCGCGCCGTCGGCGTCGAGGGCGACGAGTTCCGTCGACTTCCGCAGCGGATCGGCGAACCACGCCCGGCGCCGTCGCGCATCGCCCTCGACCGTCATCGCGTCCAGGTACCCCTGGGGGACGATCCCGGCGTACGCGGACTGCCAGCCCCTCACGCGGACCGCCGAGACGGCGTCGACGTCGGCTTCCCGCATCTCCCGAACCTCAACCATCACATCACCCTAAGCCGGTGCGCGTGCCGGGCCGAACTCCTTTTGCGGAGCCGGTGCACGCGCGATCGGGTGACATGCCGCCACATCGGCGGGCACTCCCGCGTTAGGCAGGGCGACTTCCCCGTCAGGGGGCACTTTTCCGCTCAAGCTAAGGAACGCGCGAGAATGCTGAAGAACATGATGATCACCGCAGCAGCCACCGCCGCCGCGATCGGCGCGGGCGCTGCCGTCGCCGCCCCGGCCATGGCCATCGGCAACGACAACGGGGTCAACACCGTCAACGGCAACGGCGCCGCGCAGATCTACGGCAACCAGAAGACCGAGGGCGCCATGAGCCCGCAGCTGAGCCTGGTCCAGGGCACGCTGAACAAGCCCTGCATCGGCCTGCCGGCCAAGCTCAACGCCCAGTCCCTGGTGGCGATCATCGCCAACATCGGTGTCCAGGACATCAACGTCCTGTCCAACCCGCAGAACCAGCAGTGCACCGAGAACTCCACCCAGGCCAAGGGCGACGAGTCGCTGTCGCACATCCTGGACAACATCCCCGTCCTGTCCGGGAACCTGTCCGCCAACAGCTGACCTGCCCCTGGCACCGGCGAGCGGGCCGGCCGTGGGCGTCCGCACGAACACCACGACCGGCCCGGCCAGCCAACTGCTGCGCCCACCGGCCCGGCGCGCAGTCGGCACGCGCGGCGAACCGCCCCGGCCTCCGCGAGGAGGCCGGGGCTTCTGCCTGGCCGCACGGCGGGGTGGTGGCCGTCGCCGCACTTCGGCATGATGCTCTGATGATCGCTCCGATAGCCCCCGTGGTCCCGGCCGGCCGGATGAGTGGCGGCGGGCAGCCCTCCTTCCGCCTCGCGAGTGGCTTCGTGTTGCGTCCGTGGCGGCCCGCCGACGCCGACGTCCTCGTGGCCTCCTGCCGCGACCCCGAGGTCCGGCAGTGGAACCGGCCCGTGGACCTCACGCCGGACGCGGCGGTCGGGAAGATCGCGCGCTGGCGACAGGGCTGGCAGGCCGAAGAAGCCGCGATCTCGGCGGTCTGCCGCTCCGAGGAGGGCCGGCCCGTGGGGCTGATCGGGCTGGCCGACATGGATCTGCGGGCAGGTGGCGCCGAGTTCCTGTACTGGCTGCTGCCGGACGGGCGGGGACACGGGGTCATGGTCGACGCGACGGTCCGGATCAGCCGCTGGGCCGTGGACGAACTGGGCCTGCACCGCCTGCGGATCACGCATTCCGTTGCCAACCCGGCGTCGTGCAGGGTCGCGACGAGGGCGGGTTTCCCGTTGGAGGGCGTGATGCGCAGCGCCCTGCTCCACGCGGACGGGTGGCACGACGAGCACCTTCACGCACGCGTCCAGGGCGATCCCTGGCCGTCCGACGACACCCGATGACCTGAGGTGTGGTGCAGATGCCGCTTCCCGCCGCCCTCGTCTGCGCCGTCCTGCGCCTCCTGGACGACCTCGGGGTCTCGGCCGCCCCTCATCCCGGCGGCACCCTCGGCGCGCACCTGCAACGGGTCCAGCAGCAGCTGGAACACTGGCGGGCCCGGCCCGCGCTGCAACTCGCCGGGCTGTGCCACGCGTTCTACGGCACGGACGGCGTTCGCCACCGCTGCGCTGCCCCTCGCGGAGCGCTCCCGGCTCACGGCACTGATCGGCGCCGAGGCCGAGTCCGTCGTGTACCTCTACGCGAGCTGTGACCGCGGCTTCTCCTACCCGGCGCTCGCCGACGCCGACGCGGCGTTCCGGGACCGGTTCACCGGCCGCACCTTCGTCCCCACGCTCCGCCTGCGCCGGGACTTCGCGGAGCTCTCGGCCGCCAACGAGCTGGACATCGCCCGTGTCGACGCGGGCTTCCGCGAGAGGTCGGGCGCCGACCTCCTGGCCTTCTTCACCCGGCTCCGTCCGCTGCTCGGCCCGCAGGCGTGGCAGGACTGCACGGCCGTACTCGGTCCGCCGCAGGACCGCCGCTGAGAGGAACCTGCGATCAGGCCGGATGGCCCGGCTCGAAGTCCTTCACGTCGCTGAACCGCAGCAGCGCGGGCGCTCCCTGGACCGGCGGGGACTGCTCGGTCGGGGCCAGGAGGAAACCGACGTGGTCACCGCCCGGGACGCGCTCCTCGATCCGCCCGACGAACCACGCGCAGGCTTCCGCGAGCACCGGGGTGCCGGCCTCGCTCGGGCGCCAGGAGACCCGCTCGAATTTGTCCACGCGGTCGCCGGTCTCACTGCCGAACCACCTGGCCAGCTCGCGCTGCTCGCGCCGCAGGACGTGCACGGTGAGGTGGGTGGCCCGGCGGGCGACACCGAAGGTGTGGTTGGCCTTGGACAGCCACACCATGTAGCGCGCGGGGTCGATCGAGCACTGCGAGGCGAAGCCGACGAGGCAGCCCGCCTGCTCTTCGTCCGCCGCGGTCGTGACCACGTACATGGGGCCGTCGATCACGTCGGTGAACGGATCCAGGTCCAGCTCCGCCATTCGCAGCTCCTCAGGTCGTCGCGCCCGGCTCGGCCCGAGCCCGGCATGCGGCGGCTACCCAGCGCGCGGGCGTCCAACCGCCGGGCGCTCCCTCCAACAGGTGGAGCGGCTCGCCCGTCGGTGACATTGGGCCGAACGGCGGCATGTCGCCCTTCCCGCTGCCGCGGTCGCGGGGCCCCGTGCGGCCACGGACACCCGTGGCCCGGGACTTCGGCAGCCGGGTCCGCGCACGGCAGTTCGGGCTCGCGCAACCGGATCGGCGCCCACCCCCGTGGCCCGCTCGCCCATCCGACGCAGGGCGTGTTTCCGGGGCAGCGGCAGGGGTGATTTCTGATGAGCACACCAACCCCTCCCTACTCAAGGAGTAGCCATGCGCATTCGCGCCGCAGTCACCACCGTCGCCCTCGCCGCCACCATGGTCCTCGGGGGCGCCGCCACAGCGCTCGCCCACGGAGACGACGACCACAACGGCGGTTCGGCGCACCACGGCGCCTGCTACCTGGCGGGCGGCGTCAACCACGGCAACCCGGGCTTCGCGGGCGGCTGCGAGTGGGCGGGCATCGACTGGCGCTGACGGTCCGAGCACGTGCGTGGCCCGGAGTCCGCTCCGGGCCACGCCCTCGTCCGCACCGGACCCCGGTCGGGCCGTTCGGCCGCGCGCGGCCATCGGACGGCCCTCAGGCGTGGGACACGACGAAGGCGATCAGGAACCCCAGCACCGTGGTGAGCCCGGTGAGGAGGTGCGCCTGCTCGAACGCCTCAGGGATCATGGTGTCCGCGATCATGGCGAGGATGGCCCCGGCGGCCACCGCGGTGATCGCCGCCAAGACGCTCGGGGACGCACCGCCGAGGAGCGTGTATCCGGCCAGTGCCGCGAGGCCGGAGATCACCGTGATGACCGCCCACAGCGTGAAGACGTAGGTCCGGCTGCGTCCCGCCCGCTTCATGCCGGCCGCGCTGGCCATGCCTTCGGGGACGTTGCTGATGAAGACGGCCGCGACCGTGGCCAGCCCCACGCTGCCTCCGCCGAGCAGGCTGGTGCCGATCACCACCGACTCCGGGATGCCGTCGAGCAGCGCGCCCAGGGCGATCGCATTGCCCGAGCCCCGCTGTTCCTCCTCCGACGGCTGGCGGCCGCCCGACCGTTTGCGTGCCGGGCTCCGTGCCGGGCGAGCAGCACGTTGGCCAGGGAGTATGCGGCCGCACCCGCCACGGCCCCGCAGGCCGTGGGCACGACGCCGCCCTGTTCGTACGCCTCGGCCATCAAGTCGAAGGACACGGCGGAGATCAGTACCCCGCTGCCGAAGGCCATGATCAGCGCGATCCACTGGGCGGGGACCCGGAACAGTGATCCCACCGCCGCGCCCACCAGCAGTGCGGCTCCGGCGAACAGTCCCCATCCTCCTGCGACCAGCGCTCCCGCCATGACCCGTCCTTTCGCCCGTGTGCGTCACCGCCCCCCTGCCCAGGCGGGCCCGGTCCCACTCCGGACGGCGCCGCCCGAGACCGCGGGTCACCCGTAGCTGACGCTCACCTTGCGGAAGCCGAGCGAGCGCAGCAGGCCCTCCAGCATCGCCGTGGTGTTCTGCTCCGCGCGGGCGGCGAGGCCGCTGTCGCGGGCCGCCTCGGTGATGTGCTGGACGGCCAGGCGCTGTACGGCCTGTTCACCGGCCGGGTTGTCGGAGAAGAAGTCGCCGAGCCGGTCCAGCAGGCCGCGCTGCTTCGACGCGGCGTAGGAGCGGTCGGGGTCGAGGGCGGCCGGGCCGAGGGTCGCGTGCGGAAGCCGGATCGAGGCTTCGGTCCGGTCGTCGTTCACCGTGACGCTCTTCTCTCCGAGGCCGCCCAGTTCGACGTATCCGCTGACCGCGCCCGCGCCGACGTACAGCGTGCGGGTCCCGCGGATCGCGTCCGGCAGGAAGGCCGCGTCCTTCTCCAGGTCGACCACCACCTGGAAGTTGCCGACCGCGCCCTCGTAGCGGTGCATGTCCTGGATCGACTTGAGCAGTGCGGGACCGGAGCGGTCCCGGGTGTCCTCGCCGAACAGCCCGCCGAGGCCCGGGAGCAGGCTGAAACGACCCGCGACCACGAACAACGCCACGAGCAGGGCCAGTCCCCCGGCCACCAGTGCCCACCACGGCATCCTGCCCCGGCGCTGCGGGGTGACCGGCTGCTCGGAGGTACGCGAAGAGGTCTCCATGCCTTCCGTGTACCCCGTGGACTGCCCTCCACCTCCGCCGGATGTGACCAGGTGCGTCTCAAGTCCCCGGCGGTACAAGGCGCTTGGCGGCGCCCGGTGCCCGTTCGCATGCGGCGGGGCATTGCGGGCACAAGCGGCCGGTCCCGCCCCGAGGAAGCTGTGGAGGTGATGCCCGTATGGCCGTGACCCATGGTCCGGCACGCCGGATGTACGCGGCGGCACGCGAGGCCGCCGCGTACGTGCGCAGAGGCGTCGGATCGCCGGGCACCGAACGTGACGACTTGATCCGGCAGGCGAAGACGGTGGTGGCGGCGATGGCCGCCTGGGCGCTGGCACACCGCCTCCTGCCGCCGACGGTCACGACGTTCGCGCCGTTCACCGCGATCCTCGCCCTCCAGGCCACGCTCTACCGTTCGGTGCGCGAATGCGTCCGCTACCTCGGGGCGATGGTGCTCGGCGCGGCCCTGGCCGCCGGGCTCGCGGCCCAACTGGGCATCCACGCCTGGTCCTTCGGCCTGCTCGCCCTCCTCGCGCTCGTGATCGGGCGCGTACGGCATCTCGGCTCCCAGGGGCTCCAGGTCGCCGTCGTCGGCTTCTTCGCCTTCACCTCCGGCCACGGCCGCATCGACTACATCGGCCACCTCGCCGGTTCGGTCGCGCTCGGCGCGCTCTGCGGACTGTCGGCGCACCTGCTGCTCGCGCCGGCCCGGCACGTACGCCACCGCCAGCAGGCGGTGGCCGACCTGTACGGGAGGCTGCGGCACGTGGTCACCGAGCTGGCGGCGGCCGCCGGGGAGGGCGACGGCCCGACCGGGGAGCAGGTCGGGCGGTGGCGGCGCGCCTGCGACCGGGTGGCGGCGGACGCGCCGCACGTCCAGGCGTCGGTCGACGCCGAAGCCGAGAACAGCCGCCTCAATCCCCGCCGGGCCGACGGCCGGGACGGGGAGGTCCTGCCGCGCGCCCAGGAGGCCGGCGCTGCGGCCGGCCGCAGCGCCGCGCACCTGCACTCGCTGCTGCGGAGCCTGTCCTCCTCCGTCGACAGCGGCCACTACGCCCGTGTGCCGCCCCGGTTCCTGTCCGGCTACGGCGCCCTCCTGGACACCGTCGCCGCGGCCATGGAGGAGGTCGGCCGGCCCGCCCGGACCGACCGGCGGGAACTCGACGCCCTCGTCGACGAGGGGCTGACCCTCCACGAGGACCTGGAGTACGCGGCCCAGCAGGACACCGGTGTACCCGCCCCGGTACGGACGCTGTGCGGCGCGCTCCTCACCGACGCCAGCCGCCTGCTCCACGAGCTGCGCGGCGCGCTCCCCGAACCCGCCGGCACCCGAGGTCAGCGGTAGCGGCTCCGGGAGGCGGCGGGCGCCCCCGCGCCTAGGGTGTTGTCCATGACACGCACCAGCGCCCCCTCCCGTACCCGCCGCCCGAGCCGGCTCGGATACGCGGGCGCCGGGGCGGTGTTCGCCATCGGTATGGCCGGCACGACGCTGCCCACCCCGCTGTACGGGCTGTACCGGCAGGAGCTGGGGTTCTCGGACCTGACGGTGACGCTGGTCTTCGCCGCCTACGCGGTCGGCGTGATCTTCACCCTCCTGGTGGCGGGGGGCTACTCCGACGTCGCGGGGCGCCGCCCGGTCCTGCTCTACGCGCTCGGCCTGGGGGCCCTGAGCGCGCTCTGCTTCCTGCTGGAGGGGGGCCTGCCACTGCTGTTCGCCGGCCGGGTGCTGTCCGGGTTCTCGGCCGGGCTGCTCAGCGGGGTGGGTACGGTCGCGGTGCTGGAGCTGGCTCCGCCGGAGCACAAGGCGCGGGCCGGTCTCGTCGCGACCGCCGCCAACATGGGCGGGCTGGGCTGTGGCCTGCTGCTCGCGGGAGTACTGGCCGAGTACGCCCCCGCGCCGCTCACCCTGCCCTTCGTCACCCACCTGGCCCTGCTCGCGGTGGCGTGTGCCGTGGTGCTCGCGCTGCCCGAGACGGTGGACGACGCCCGTCGGTGGGCGCCGCTGCGGCCCCAGGGCCTGTCGGTCCCGGTGTCCGCCCGCGGCGTGTTCGTCCCGTGCGCGCTGGCCGCGTTCGCCGGGTTCGCGCTGCTGGGCCTGTTCACCTCGTTGGCGCCGAGCTTCCTGGCCGAGACGCTGGGCGTACACAACCACGCGGTGGTGGGGCTCGTGATCTTCTCGGTGTTCCTCGGCTCGACGCTGGGCCAGTGGCTGGCGGGCCACATCGCGGTGGCGCGGGCGCTGCCGCTGGGCTGTCTCATCCTGGTGGCCGGTCTGCTGCTGGTCGCCGCCTCGCTCTGGGCCGAGTCCCTGGCCCTGCTGGTGGCCGGCGCCCTGGGCGGTGGTCTGGGGCAGGGCGTGGCCTTCCGCGCCGGGCTCAGCGCGGTGGGCGACGCGGCGCCGGCCGCGCACCGGGGCGCGACGACCTCCTCGTTCTTCGTGGTGGCCTACACGGGGATCTCGCTGCCCGTGGTGGGCGTCGGCGCCCTGACCCTGTGGCTGGGCCTGGTCGGCGCCGGGCTGACGTTCAGCGCGTGCGCGATCCTCGTGACCACCGCCACGGGCCTGTACCTCCTGCGGCACCCCCCGGCGTCGTGAACCGCAGCACCACCCGGGGCCGACCCGGCACCGGATGCACCACGGCCGGGGCCGGCGGGGACCGGCGGCATCACGGCCGCTTCCTCCCCGAACGGGTGCCCGCGGTGCCGGGGGATCGCGGACACGTGTGAGGGCCGCCGCTCGGGGAAGGCGGGCGGTCGCGGCAGGGGCGCCCCGTCCCGGAGCCGCGCAGGGGGCGACGGCCGCCCGGTACCGGAAGAGAGGAACTGCCCGTGAGCATCAACGTGTGGGGTTACCGCGAGGGATCGGGCCGGGTGGATGCCCTGGACCTGACGGGTTACAAGGTCGAGGCGGCGGACGGCGGGATCGGCAAGGTCAGCAAGCATTCCGACGAGGTCGACTCGTCGTACATCGTCGTGGACACCGGACCGTGGATCTTCGGCCGGGAGGTCCTGCTCCCCGCGGGCACGGTCACCCGCGTCGACGCGCAGGACAGGACGATCCACGTGGACCGGACGAAGGACCAGATCAAGGCGGCCCCCGACTTCGCCGGGGACCAGCACGTCGAGGACCCCGCCTACTACAGCCGGATCGGCGGATACTACGGCAACCTCCTGGGCTGACCCCCGAGGACGCGCCCGCTGGCGTCCGCGCCCGGGGATGGCACCCTGAAACGGGGACCGCGAACGGCGGGCGGAGACCAGATGGGCATCCCTACGGATCCGGACACCGGAACGGATACGGCAGGTGCCGGCGCGGAGCGCGGAGCGTCCCGGGCGCTGACGCAGTTGCGCACCGGCACCGGCGCCGCGCCGGCCGCGGCCCGCCGGGCCGTGCGCGTCACCCTCGCCGCGTGCGTCGGCTTCTACACCTTCCTTTATGTCCTGCACCGCACGGTCCCGGCCACGTACGCCCTGTTCGCCGCCGTCTCGCTGGCCGTGCTGTCCCGGATCCCCGGGACGGGCCGCCAGCGGGCGGCGCAGCTGGTACGGGTGCTGCCCTTGGCCTGCGTGCTGGTCACCCTCGGTACCCTGCTGGCCGTACGGACCTGGGTCGCGGTGGCCGGCATGCTCGTCATCGGCTTCTGCCTGGCCTTCTCCTCGGCCGCCGGTCCCCGTCAGGCCGGGGCCGCGCCCGGATTGCAGTTGCTGCTCATCCTGCCCTGCTTCCCCCCGTACTCCCCCGGTGACCTGGGCGAGCGCCTCGCCGGCGCCGTCGTCGGGATCCTCCTGCTGATCCTCGCCGAAGCCTGGGTGCTGCCCGATCCGCCCGTGCGCTCCTACCGCGACCGGGCGGCCGAGGCGGCCGGGGTCGCGGCCCGGTGTGCCGCCGCGCTCGCGGCGCCGCCCTACGCCCTGCCCCGGGCGGCCGCGGGGGAAGCGGTGGCCGCCGGCGAGGCACTGCGGCCCTCCAAGTCCCCGGAAGCGGAGCGGCCCGCCGGCCCCGGGCTCCGGGAGCGGGCCCTGGCCCACACCGGCCTCGCGGCGCGCACGCTCCTCGCCCGGCTGCACGCCCTGCCCGCCGCGGCGGAGGGCGTCCCGCCGCTGCCGGAGAGCCTGGTCCTGATGCGGGCGGTGGAGGGGGCGGGACGGGAGGTCGCCGCGCTCCTGGCGGACCTCCCGCCCGCCGGCTCCGCCCGCCCCCGGGAACAGGACGCCGAGGCCGTACTGGTCCTGCGGCGGGCGCGCGCCGAGCTCGCGGTCGCCCTCCCCCCGAAACCCGCCGACCGGCGCCGGCAGGCGAGCGTGCTGGAGGTGGCCGACGCCGCGCTGGTGCTGGGCGAGGCGGCGGACATCTGCGTCCGGGGCCGCAGGGCGGCCACCGAGGGGCGCGGTTCCGGGCGTTTCTGGTACGCCCGGATGTCCGCGCCGCGGCTGTGGTGGCACCGGCTGGCAGCCCATGCCGGCCCGAGGTCCGTGCACTTCCAGAACGCCGTACGGATCGCCCTCGCGCTCGCGGTGGCCCGGACGATCGCGGGGCTGGACACCCTGCCGCACGGCTTCTGGGCGATGCTGGCGGTGCTCAGCCTGACCCGCACCACTGCCGTGCAGACCCGCCACACCGTGCGCAGCGCCCTGGTCGGCACCTGCGTCGGCGCGCTGGCGGCCGGCGGCGTCCTGACCCTGGCCGGCACGGCGAGCACCGCGTACGCGTTCATCCTGCCGCCGCTGATGCTCGTCGCCTTCGCCACCGGCCCGCTGCACGGTGTCGGGTGGGGGCAGGCGATGTTCACGAACGTGGTCGCGATGGCGTTCGCCCAGTTGGCGCCCTCCGACTGGCGGCTGGCCGAGTACCGGTTCCTGGACGTGCTGATCGGGAGCGTCATCGGACTGGCCTGCGGTCTGCTGGCGTGGCCGCGCGGTGCCCATGACGAGCTGGGCAGGGCCGTTGCCCGGTTGCTGCGGGCCGCCGCCGCCGAGGTCGCGGCCACCACCCGCGGTAGCGGGGGCCCCGGGCCCGCCGGGGCCGGGGAGCCCGAGGAGTCCGAGGTCCGGCGGGCGCTGGTGCTCGCGGAGTCCGCGTACGCGCAGTACCAGGGCGAGGCCCAGCGCCCGGCGGGCCCGGGCGCCGACTGGCAGAGCGCCCTGATGGCCGGGCACCACGTCCTGTGGGGCTCCCGGCGGGTCCGTGCGGCGGGCGGGGGGCCGCCGGCGCCGGTCGCGGAGCGGCGGGTCGGGGAGTACGGGGCGTGGGTGGCGGAGGGGCTGCGGACCGCCGCCGAGCGCTATGACGTGCCCCGGAGCTCGGCCGGTCCTGCGGGGCGTTCCCCCGCGGGCGCCGGGCCCCGGACCTCGGATTCCTCACTCGACGCCCCTCCGCGCTACTACACGGCGGTGGCCTGGCTCGACTTCCTCACCGCGGATCTGGTCCGGATGGCCGCGTCCCATCCGGCCCAGCGTCTGGTGACCCCGTGAGACCGCCGCCGGGCGGCCGGGCGCCGTCCGCGGTGCTCGCGAGGCGGGCCGCCCGGAGGTTGAGGTAGTCGCGTTCCGGGAGGCTCGCCGTCCGCCTCGCGGCGGCCCGGTAGTCGGCGACGGCTTCCTCGCGGTCCCCGGCCAGCTCGTGGAGGTGGCCGCGTACCGCGTACAGGCGGTGGTGCTCCCGCAGGGCGGGTGCGGCGGCGAGCAGGGCGAGCCCCGCGCGCGGACCGTCGACCATCGCGGTCGCGACGGACCGGTTCAAGGTGATCAGCGGGTTGTCGGACATTCGCTCCAGGACCCCGTACAGGGCGAGGATCTGCGGCCAGTCCGTCTCCTGTGCGCTGGGGGCTTCGTCGTGGACGGCCGCGATGGCCGCCTGCACCTGGTAGGGGCCGACCGGGCCGCGCGGCAGGGCCGCGGTGATCAGCGCGACGCCCTCGGTGATCGCGGCGGCGTCCCAGCGGCCGCGGTCCTGTTCGGCGAGCGGGACGAGTTCGCCTCCGGGCCCCGTACGGGCCGGCCCGCGGGCGTCGGTGAGGAGCATCAGCGCGAGCAGCCCGGTGACCTCGCCGTCGTCGGGGAGCAGCGCGTGGACCGCCCGGGTCAGGCGGATGGCCTCCCGGGCGAGCGGGGCGCGTTGCAGGTCGGGCCCGGCGCTGCTGGTGTAGCCCTCGTTGAAGATCAGGTACAGCACGTGCAGCACCGCGTCCAGCCGGGCCGGCCACTGGTCCGCGCCGGGCATCCGGAACGGCACCCCGGAGGCCTTGATCCGCTGCTTGGCCCGGCTGATCCGCTGGCCCATGGTCGCCTCCGGCACCATGAAGGCACGGGCGATCTCCCCCGTCGTGAGCCCGCCCACCGAACGGAGGGTGAGCGCGATCGCCGAGGCGGGAGAGAGCGCCGGGTGGCAGCACAGGAACAGCAGGGTGAGGGTGTCGTCGCGGGCCGCCCCGTCCTCCGCGTCCGCGGGCGGCGCGGCCTGCCGGTCGGCCGGCGTCCGGGCGGCCACCAGGTCCTCGCGGCGACGGCGCGCCTCCTCGCTGCGCACGTACTCGGTCATCCGGCGGACGGCGACCTGGATCAGCCAGCCCCGCGGATTGCGCGGCAACCCCTCCCCGGGCCATTGCCGGGCGGCGTCCAGCAGAGCCTCCTGCACCGCGTCCTCGGCGGTGGCGAAGTCGCCGTAGCGGCGGGTGAGCACGCCGACGACCTGCGGCGCGAGTTCGCGCAGCAGGTCCTCGACGGTGCGGTCGCCCTCGGTCACAGCTCGGTCGGCGGCGCCGACATCACCTGGCGCACCTCGATCGGCATGTTCAGGGGCCGCCCGCCCGGTCCGGGCGCGGCGGAGACCTGGGCGGCGATCTCGACGGCACGCTCGTCGCCGTCACAGTCCACGATCCACCAGCCGGCCAGGAACTCCTTGGTCTCCGGGAACGGCCCCTCGGTGATCACGGGTGCGCCGCCCTCGTGCGACCGTACGATCCGCGCGGTCTCGGGCATCGCCAGGCCCTGGGCGTCGACGAGCTCACCCGCCTCGGCCAGCTCCCGGTTGGTGTCCTTCATGAAGCGGATGTGGGCTTGGAGCTCCTCGGGAGTCCACCGGTCGATCCCCGGGAAGTCGACGGTCTTCTCGCTGAACTGCATGAGCAGCATGTACTTCATGGTCCCGTGCCTCTTTCGTCCTGTGCGCCGGCCCTCGCCGCGTCGGAGGGCCGCTCTCACGGTGAGGTAGGAGCAGGTTCCTGGATTTCGACGTCCCCGACGGGATATTCCGAAAAAAGTTTGCGGGTGCCCGGCCGCCGCCTCCATCTGCGGGCCGCTCTTTGTGGCTGCCGCGCACATGTCCGCAGCTGCGCCGCGCACCTAACCTCCGGGAAACCATGCGAGCGAGCCGCCCTGGAGGGTCCATGCGTCCTTCGTTCCACGCCCGGTTGCGCGAGGCCGCGGCTGTCCTGCTCCTCATCGCCGCCGCGCTGGTGCCGTCCCTGGCCGCCCCCGCGCAGGCGGCGCCGCCCGTCCCGGTGCCCGGTGGCCTGTCCCGGTACGACGTGGGGGCGGTGTACAGCGCCGGCGTCTCCTCGGGCGGCTACATGGCCACCCAGCTGCACGTCGCGTACTCCGGTACGTTCAGCGGCTCCGCGGTGTTCGCCTCGGGTCCGTACGGCTGCGCGCAAGGCGATCTCAACAGGGCGCTGGGAGCCTGTATGGACACCGCGCAGGACCTGCGGCTCGACGCGCTGGAGCGGACCACCCGTGACTGGTCGGCCCGTGGTCTGACGGACCCCGTGTCCCAGCTGGCGGGCGATCCCGTCTACGTGTTCAGCGGCTCGGGCGACGCGACGGTGAAGCGGCCGGTCGCGGACGCCCTGGCGGACTTCTACGGCCGTTTCGGCGCCCGGGTGCGCTACGACAGGAGCACGGCGGCCGGTCACGCCTGGATCAGCCCGCTCGGCCCGAACCCGTGCGCCGTCACGCAGAACCCATGGGTCAACAACTGCGGTCTCGATGCCGAGCACGACCTGCTGGGCCATCTGCTGGGTTCCGTCGCCGCGCCGGGTGACGCGCCCCGCGGCTCCCTGGTCCGGTTCGACCAGAACCCGTACGCCCCGGGCGGGTCGGCCCGGCGGGTGTCGATGGACGAGGCGGGCTTCCTGTACGTGCCGACGAGCTGTGCCGGCGGCGCGAAATGCCGGCTGGTGGTCGCCCTGCACGGCTGCAAGCAGGGCTACTCGTACCAGGGCTTCAGAAGCCGGTTCATGGATACGGCGTACCTGGACGAGTATGCGGACACCAACGACCTGCTGGTGCTGTACCCGCAGGCCGTTGCCACCACGACCCTCGACAACCCCAACGGCTGCTGGAACTGGTGGGGCTACCTGGGAGACACGGCGTACGCCCGGCACGGCGGGGAGCAGATCGAGACGATCATGGCAATGGTCAGGGCGCTCGGCGGCGCCGTGCCGACCACCCCGCCCGGGCAGAGCAGTGTGGTGCTCGCGAGCACCGACTCCCAGGACGGTTACGTCAAAGCGGCCGCCGACGGTTCGGGAGCGGCGGTCGGCACCCTGGAGGGGGCGTACGGGCTGGCGGTGGGGCGTGGCACCGACGGCAGGTTCGACCGCGCCGTCCTGTCCTTCGACACCTCGCGGATCCCGGCCGGGAAGGAGATCGTCCGCGCCTACGTGACGGTGACGCGCGTCGGGGGCGCCGGAACCCCCTGGTCGAGTCCGCCGGGAAACGTGATGGCCGTCGACGTCCGGCGGGGGTGCTTCGGCGGTTGCGCGGTGGAGCCCGGGGACTGGGCGGCGGAGCCGACGGCGGCGGAGGCGGCCCGGATCGCCGCCTTCGCCGGGGGCGACGGGGTGTCCACGGACCTTGCGGCGGCCGGGCTGTCGGCGATCGACCGGTCGGGGACGACGCAGGTCAGGCTGCGGTTCCGGCAGGACCAGACGTCGCCCGCGTACGTCTTCCTCGCCCCGGCCGCCGGGGCGACCCTCACCGTCGAATACCGCTGAGCGGCGGGGGTACGCGGGTGCCAGGGTGGCACGTGGGACCCATGGGGTGAACATGGAGCCAGCTGGGCAGGGTGCTGAGAGCGAGGAGGCTGACGATGACCGAATCCGCGGCCGGCGGGTCGTATTCGAACGTGGTCGTGTCACCCGTCATGGCGGGAAGCCCGCCGTTCCGGATCGTGCAGGTCTGCGGGGAGGTGGCGGGCCGGGCACACGACGTGGTCGACGTGATCCACCTGCTCCGGGCCGTCGGCATACCCCACGCCGACCTCGACGACCCGTCGGTGGTCCGCTGGGAGGGCGGGGATAAGTTCACCTGGGGCCTGCACAGGAAGTGACGACGGCCGGCGGCGGCCGCGCCCGGCCTCACCTGGTCGGCCCACTGGTGGCGCGCGGGTTGCCGGGGGGTTCGCGAAGGGGCGCGGAGCCGACGCCGCCGGGCCGCCGTCGCGCTGTGACCGGAGGGGCCGACGGCGCGAGCGGCGCCCAGCGCGAGGGGTGCTCCCCTTGGACGGCGCCCGCGCGGTGCGACCGGCCCGCGTGGCGGAGGCCGCCCGCGTAGGGCCCCGCCCGAGGTCCCTGTCCGGTCAGCCGTTCAGCGCGGCCATCAGCTCCGGGGCGTAGCGATCGCCCGAGACGGCGCCGTGCGGGGCGACGGCGTCGAGAGCGGCCAGGTCGGCGTCGGTGATCGTCACGGCGGTGGCCGCGACGTTCTCCTCGAGGTAGCGGCGCCGCTTGGTGCCCGGGATCGGCACCGCGCCCTGGCGCAGCGTCCAGGCCAGGGCGAGCTGCGAGGGGGTGACGCCCTTCTCCGCCGCCAGGCGGCGCACCTGGGCCACGAGGGCGAGGTTGCGGTCGAAGTTCTCGCCCTGGAAGCGGGGGTCGGTGCGGCGGAAGTCGTCTGCCGCGAAGTCGTCCGGGCTGGTGATGGCGCCGGAGAGGAAGCCCCGGCCCAGCGGGGAGTAGGCGACGAGGCCGATGCCGAGCTCGCGCAGGGTCTCCAGGACGCCGTCGTGCTCGATGCCGCGCTCGAAGAGGCTGTACTCGGTCTGGACGGCGGCCAGCGGGTGGACGGCGTGGGCGCGGGCGATGGTGGCGGGCGCCACCTCGCAGAGGCCGATGTGGCGCACCTTGCCCGCGGCCACCAGCTCCGCCATCGCGCCGACGCTCTCCTCGATCGGCACGGCCGGGTCGACGCGGTGCAGGTAGTACAGGTCGATGTGGTCGGTCCCGAGGTGGCGCAGGGAGCGATCGGCGGCACGGCGGATGTACTCCGGGGTGCCGTTGTGGCCGCGGAACTCACCCTGGTCGGTGAATTCGATGCCGGTCTTGGTGGCGACCACGGCCGCGTCCCGGCGACCGGTGAGCGCCTTGCCGAGCAGCTGTTCGTTGATGAAGGGGCCGTATCCCTCAGCGGTGTCCAGCAGCGTGACGCCCAGCTCCAGGGCCCGGTCGATGGTGGCGAGGGACTCGGTGTCGTCGGTGGCTCCGTAGTGCGCGCTCATGCCCATGAGCCCGAGGCCCTCGACGCCGACGGTGAGGCCCTGGCCGCCCAGTGTGCGCATCTCCATGGTGTTTCTCTCCTGCTCCGGCTGCTTCCGCCGAGTAAGTAACTAACTGGATAGTTCGATACTGTGGCACACCTGCCGAGGATGTCAATAACTGGATAGTTACTTGCTAGGCTGCCGCCATGGCACGGGACTCCAGCGCAACCAGGGCACGGCTCCTCGACGCGGCCTTCGCCGAGTTCGCGGCGTACGGGATCGCCGGCGCGCGCGTCGACCGGATCGCGGAAGCGGCGCAGGCGAACAAGCGCCTCATCTACGTCTACTTCGGCAACAAGGAGGAGCTCTTCGACGCCGTTCTGCAGCGCGCGCTGGCGACCGGCTCCGAGACGGTGCCGTTCGACGCCGAGGACCTTCCCGGGTACGCGGGCGCAGTCTTCGACCACCTGGTGGAGCGGCCCTCCCTGATGCGGCTCGTGGCGTGGAAGCAGCTGGAGCGCCCCGGGGTCGCCGACACCGAGGCAGAGTCGTACCGGGGCAAGATCGCGGCGGTGGAGCAGGCGCAGCGGGCCGGGCTGGTCGACCCCGCGCCGGACCCCGCCGATCTGCTGACCCTGGTGATGGGACTGTCGCAGTCGTGGTTCGGCGCGGTGGGCGGCCCGGCGGCGGGCGACTCGGAAGCCGGCTGGTCACCGGAGCGGCTGGCCCGTCACCGCGCGGCGGTCGTGGAGTCCGTACGCCGCGTCGCGGCCCCGCCGCCCGCAGCGGCGCCCTGAGCGGCCGCGGGGAGGCGGGCAGCATGGACACGGCAGAACTGGAAACCCGGGCCCGGCGCCTCGCGGCGGCGGGCGAGCGGGGGGCCGGCGGGCGGGCGGCCGGCGAGCTGCCGGCCGACGGGCTGCCGGCCGGCGGGCTACCGGCCGGCGGGCTACCGGCCGGCGGGCTACCGGCCGACGGGCTACCGGCCGACGGGCTACCGGCCGACGGGCTACCGGCCGGCGGGCTACCGGCCGGCGGGCTACCGGCCGGCGGGCGGCGGATCCTGGGCATCGCCGGAGCGCCCGGCGCGGGCAAGTCCACGCTCGCCGCGCGACTGGCCCGGGCTCTGGGTCCCGCGGTGGCGGTGGTCGTACCGATGGACGGGTTCCACCTCGCCCAGGCCGAGCTGGAGCGGCTGGGCCGCGCCGCACGCAAGGGCGCGCCCGACACCTTCGACGCGGCCGGCTACGTGGCCCTGCTGCGACGGCTGCGCGAGCGGACGGCCGAAGCCGTGTACGCGCCGGCTTTCGACCGCACCCTGGAGGAGCCCGTCGCCGGGAGCATCCGGGTGGAGCCCGACGTACCGCTGGTGATCACCGAGGGGAACTACCTGCTGCACGGCGCGGGGATGTGGGCCGAGGTCCGCCCCCTGCTGGACGAGGCGTGGTTCCTGGCCCCCGACGACACGGCACGGGTCCGGCGGCTGGTCGACCGCCACGTGCGGCACGGCAAGGACGAGGCGTACGCCCGCCGTTGGGTGGCCCGCTCCGACGAGGCGAACGCCCGCCTGATCGCGCCGGGGCGCAGCCGGGCGGACCTCGTCATCGATTGACCGGGCCCCGGGGAACGGCACTGTTCCCGGGACGGCACCAGCCGGCCGGCCCGGGCGTCCGCCTTCGCCGCCCGCGCGTCAAGGGGCGTTCGGCGGGGCCGGGTCGTGGCGGGCGAAGACCTGGTCGAGGCCGACGATGCCGAGCACGCGGGTGATGTTGTCCGGTACGGCGGCGAGCGCCATGGCCGCTTCCGCGGCGGACGTCCGGTTGTGGGCGGTGATCAGGGCGCTGATGCCGCTGGAGTCGCAGAACTCCAGGCCGCCCAGGTCCAGGACGAGGAGGTCGCCGGGGGCGAGGGCGAGGGCGTCGACCGCCTGGCGCAGTTGCGGCGCGGTGTCGAAGTCGAGGTCGCCGGTGACCCGCAGTACGGGACCGGTGTCGGCGTCTCGGACGGTGATCGTCAACGGACTCATGTCAGGTAGTCGCTCCGGAAGGTGTCGGGGAGGCCGGGAGGCCGAGGGCGAGCAGGGCGGTGTCGTCGTCCAGCCCTTCGCCGAAGCTGTCGAGCAGGCCCCTCAGGGCACCGATCAGGCCGTGGGGGCCGACGGCGGGACGCGCGGCGGCGAAGTCGCGCAGCGCCTCGTCCCCGTACAGCTCGCGGGTCGCTCCGATCCGGGCCTCGGTCAGGCCGTCGGTGTACAGCAGGAGCGTGTCACCCGGCTCCAGCACGGTCCGGGCGGGTGTGAACGACGCTTCGGGCAGGACCCCGACGAGCAGCCCGCCGGGGGTGGACAGGTACTCCGCCCTTCCGTCGGCGCGTATCAGGAGCGCCGGCGGATGGCCGCCGGACGCCAGCTCCACGGTGACGGTGTCGCCCACGGGTTCCAGTACCCCGAAGATGGCGGTGCAGTAGCGGGGATCGCCGCCGGTGTACCGCTCGTGGAGGACGGCGTTGAGCGTGGTGAGCGCGGCGACGGGATCGGGGTCGTGCAGGGCGGCGGCGCGCAGGGTGTACCGGGTCAGGGAGGTCACGGCGGCGGCCTGGGGGCCCTTGCCGCAGACGTCTCCGAGGAAGAACGCCCAGCGTCTGCCGTCGATCCGGAACAGGTCGTAGAAGTCACCGCCGAGCCGGTCGAGGGAGGCGGTGTGGTAATGGGAGGCGGCCTCCATGCCCGGGACGTCCGGCAGGGTGGCGGGCAGCAGGCTCTGCTGGAGGACGGCCAGTGCCTCCGTGAGCCGTTTGCGGTCCGCTTCCGCCTCGGCGCGGGCTTCCTCCGCGGCCTTCTGCCGGCGCAGCAGCTCCCTCTCGTAGGAGCGCCGCTCGCTCGCGTCGAAGACGGTGGTGCGGATGAGCAGGGGCTGGCCGTCGCCGCCGGTCTTCACGGTGGAGGTGACCAGGACCGGCAGCCTGCTGCCGCCGGCCGCCTTGATCTCGAAGGCGATGCCGCTGACCTGGCCCTGCATGCGCAGCAACGGCGCGAAGTGGGTCTCGTGGTAGAGCTTCCCGCCGACCGTCAGCAGGTCGGCGAAGCGCATGCGGCCCACGACCTCCTCGCGGGAACGGCCGAGCCAGCTCAGCAGGGTGGTGTTGATCTTGGCGATGGTGCCGTCGAGGAGGGTGGAGAGGTAGCCGCAAGGAGCCGACTCGTAGAGGTCCTCCGCACTGTCCTCCAGCAGGGAGGTGAACACCGCGTCGGTCGCAGCCCTGTCTCCCGGCTGCTCGGCGCTGTGCCCCGTGCAGGACATCACCGCAACGACCGGACGAAGGCCAGGATCTCGGCGGCCGTGGCCTCCGGAGCGCTCAGCTGGGGGCAGTGACCGGTGGCGTCGAGGGTGACCAGGCGGCTGCCGGCGATGGCGGAGTGTACGTAGGCGCCCACCTCGCGCGGTGCGATCACGTCCTGGGAGCACTCCAGAACGAGCGTGGGGACGGTGACCTTGCGCAGGTCGTCGCGACTGTCGGTGAGGAACGTGGTGCGGGCGAAGACGCGGGCGATGTCCGGGTCGGTGGCGCAGAAGCTGGCGGTGAGTTCCTCGCCGAGTTCGGGGCGGTCGGGGTTGCCCATGATGACCGGTGCCATCGCCGCGGACCAGCCCAGGTAGTTCGATTCCAGGGAGTCGAGCAGTTCTTCGATGTCGTCGGCGCTGAACCCGCCCCGGTAGTCCTCGCCGTCGATGTAGCAGGGGGAGGGACCGACCATGACGAGGGAGGAGAACCGGGAGGGTGCGGCCGCGGCGGCGAGCATACCGATCATGGCGCTCACCGAGTGGCCGACGAACGCCACGTCCCGCTGGTCGAGCTCGTCGCAGATCTCCACGACGTCGCGGGCGTAGCCGTCCAGTGACGCGTAGCGTTCCCCGTCCCACGCGGACAGGTCGGAGCGGCCCGAGCCCACGTAGTCGAACCGCACCACACGGTATTCCTCCGACAGCGCCGGCGAGACCAGCCGCCACATGTTCTGGTCGCAGCCGAAGCCGTGCGCCAGCATGATCACGGGGGCGCCCTCGCGTCCGCTCACCGTTACGTTGTTTCTGCGGAGGATGTCCATCCGTACATCCTCCCATCCTGCCGGACGGCCCCTTCGGGCGCCTCCCCGCCCGGCCGCAGAAGCCGCCTCCCCGCCCGGCCGCCGAGCGGCCTCCCGCACCGGCCGGCGACCCGTGCGTTCTGCACACCCCATCGGTGACAGCCGTGACTGTCGCCGTGCCCGGTCCGGCTGGCACCGTTGATCCCGCCACCAACCGACCGAGGGAGTACGGGTGAACAAGGGGTACGCCGCCTTCTGCGACGCAGACCGCTGGTTCTACGACGCGCCGTACCGGCGGGCCGAGGAGAGCTATCCGGCCGCGCTCGCCCCCGTACCGGCGGGATGGCGCGCCCACCGCAACGGCAGCTGGTACGCCTTGCGGCCGCTCGGCCTCGAACTGCCCTCCCAGGGCTGGAAGATCCACGTCTCGGCCACCCTCGACAACGCCGAGTCCGTCCTGGCCCGCGTGTACGAGTACTGCGTGGACGGACGCATCGCCTTCAAGTTCGTGCCGAGCCGGTACCTGCTGCACCTGCGCAACGCCAAGTACGCCGACCGCGGCGCCAGCGGCAAGTTCCTCACGGTCTACCCTGCCGACGCCGAAGAGTGCCGCCGCATCTGCGAGGACCTGGACGGCCTGCTGTCCGGGGAGCCCGGCCCGTACATCCTCAGCGACCTGCGCTGGGGCGCGGGCCCGGTCCACCTGCGCTACGGAAGCTTCACCCTGCGGCACTGCTACGACGAGCAGGGCGAGGTCGTCCCGGCGATCGAGGCCCCCGACGGGCGCCTGGTGCCCGATCCACGGGGGCCGGTGTTCCAGCCCCCGGAGTGGGTCGAGCTGCCGCCCTTCTTGAAACCGCACCTCGAAGCGCGGTCCGCCGTCAGTCTCGCCGGTCTGCCCTACACGGTGGAGCGGGCCCTGCACTTCTCCAACGGCGGGGGCGTCTACGCCGGCCGCGACACCCGCACCGGTGAGGCGGTGGTCCTCAAGGAAGGACGGCCGTACGCGGGGCTCGCAGCCGACGGGGCGGACGCCGTGGCGCGGCTGCACCGGGAGCGGGCGGCGCTGGAGCGGCTGGCCGGTCTGGACTGCGTACCCGCGGTCCGCGACGCCTTCACGGTCGGCGACCACCACTTCCTGGTGCTCCAGTACCTGGAGGGCAAGCCGCTCAACACCTACTTCGCCCGCAAGCACCCGCTGATCGACGCGGACCCGACGCCGGACGCGCTCGCCGCCTACACCACCTGGGCCCTCAAGATCCACGAGCGGGTCACCGAGGCCGTGGCGGCCGTCCACGCCCGTGGGGTGGTCTTCAACGACCTGCACCTGTTCAACGTCATGGTCTGCGAGGACCCGGAGGGCGAACCCTCCGTCGCACTGCTGGACTTCGAAGCCGCCGCGCACGTCGACGAGGGGCTGCGGCAGACGGTGGCCAACCCCGCCTTCGTCGCCCCGCCCGACCGCCGTGGCTTCGCCGTCGACCGCTACGCCCTCGCCTGCCTGGGCCTGGCCCTGTTCCTGCCGCTGACGAGCCTGCTCGTACTGGACCGGGCGAAGGCCGTCCACCTGGCCGCCATCGCCGCCGAACACTTCCCCGTACCACGGCGGTTCCTGGACGAGGCCGTCGCGGAGATCCTCGCGGGGCCGCAGGGGGAGCCGGCCGAGGCGGCGGCCGGCCCGGTGCCGGTGCCCACCGGCCCGTACCTCCCGGTGCACCCCGGGGACGGGGCCGCGGCCCGGCGCTCCATGGCGGCGGCCCTGCGGGCCTCGGCCACGCCGGACCGGGAGGACCGGTTCTTCCCGGGCGACATCGCCCAGTTCACCATCGAAGGCGGGGGCACCGGCTTCGGTTACGGCGCCGCCGGGGTGCTGTACGCGCTGGCCGAGACCGGCGCCGAGCCCTGGCCCGAAGCCGAGGAATGGCTGCTGGCCCGGGCCGGGGATCCCGGCTCGGGGACCCCGCTCGGCTTCTACGACGGCCTCGCCGGCACCGCCTGGACCCTGGAGCGGCTCGGGCACCGCGAGCAGGCCCTCGCCCTGGCCGGGGAACTGCTGCGCCAGCCCTGGCAGGAGACCGGCCCGGACCTGTACGGCGGACTCGCCGGCATCGGACTGGCCCTGGACGCGCTGGGCACGGCGACCGGCGAAGGCGAACTCCACGCCGCCGCCGTGCACTGCGCCGAACTCGCCGCCCGATCGGCCCCCCGGCTGACCCGCGCGGGACTGCTGTACGGCAACTCCGGGCCCGCGCTGCTCTTCCTGCGCCTGTACGAACGCACCCGCGACGAGGAGTACCTCGTACGTGCCGGGCAAGCCCTGCACCGCGATCTGGACCGGTGCGTGACCAGCGCGTTCGGTACCCTGCAAGTCGACGAGGGCTGGCGCACGATGCCCTACCTCGGCGCCGGCAGCGTGGGCATCGGCATGGTCTTGGACGATTGGTCGGAGCACGCCGAGGACCCGCGTTTCGCACGGGCCCGGCGCGAGATCGTACGCGCGGCACGGTCCCACTTCTATGCGCAGCCCGGCCTGTTCCGGGGCGCGGCCGGAATGGTCGTGCACCTGGCGCGGACCAGCACGCCCGACCCCGAAGCCACACGGAGCGCCGACCTCGACCGCCAGATCGCGGCCCTGGCCCGGCACGCCGTCCCCTACCAAGGCCATCTGGCCTTCCCCGGCGAACAGTTGATGCGCCTGTCCATGGATCTCTCCACGGGCACGGCCGGCATCCTGCTCGCCCTCGGCAGCGCGACGCCCGGCGGGCGCGCCCAGCTGCCGTTCCTCCCACCGCTGCGGCACGCCGCGGCGGTCCCAGAGCCGGCCACGCACCACCGCGAGGCCGTGACCCCATCGCACCAACTCATCGAGAGGAACATGACATGACCCTTCTTGACCTGCAGTCGATGGAGACCGTGAAGGAAGAGACCACCGAGGCGGCCCTGCACGGCGGTGGCAGCCAGGCGAGCCTGCTGCTCTGCGGTGACAGCAGCCTGAGCCTCACGACCTGTCACTGATCAGGTAGCTTCCGGGCCCGGGCGGTTCACCGCCCGGGCCCGGAGCCATCTCCTCAAGCCTGGGAGCCCCGACCATGACCCCGCCCGCGTCCCCGAGCCCCTCCCCCGGCCCTCAAGGCGGGGCGGTGTCCGGACGCGGCGGCGACCGGGCCCTGCTGGCGGCCGCCCGGCACAGCGGTGCGCGCACCGCCGCCGTGGGCGTGTGCTCCGCCGCCGCCGCCGTCGCGGCCCTCGCCGAACCCGCCGTGCTCGGCCGTGCGCTCGACCTCCTGCTGCGCCGCGACCCGTCCGGGCCGTCCTGGACCCTGTGGTGTGCGGCCGTCATCGCGGCCGAGGTGCTCCTGGACGCCGTCACCGCCCGGCTGACCGGGCAGGTGGGCGGCCGCAGCACCGCCTGGCTGCGCCGCAAGGGGCTGGCCGCGCTGCTGCGCGCGGCACCGCACCACGCGGGCCGCCACTCCCCCGGCGACCTCACGGCCCGGCTGACCGCGCACGCCACGGAGGCCGGAACGGGGCCGGCCGCCGCCGCGGCCGGTCTCGCCTCGCTGCTGCCGCCGCTCGGCGGACTCGTCGCCCTGTTCCTCATCGACACGTGGACCGCCCTCGCCTTCCTCGCCGGACTTCCGCTGCTGGGCTGGCTGTTGCGGTCCTTCGCACGCGACTCGGGCGCCAGCGTGAACCGTTACCAGGAGGTGCAGCTGGCCATGGCGGGCCGTCTGGTGGAGGCCCTCGCCGGGGCCCGGACCATCGCCGCCGCCGGAACCGTCGACCGCGAACGCGCCCGGATCCTGCGCGGACTGCCCGAACTCGGCGCCCAGGGGCGGCGCATGTGGCGGGTCTACGGCGGCACGAGCGCACGGACCTCCGCCCTGATGCCGCTGCTGCTGTACGTGGTGCTCGGGGTGGGCGGGACGCGGCTGGTGGCGGGGGCGCTGGGCGTCGGGGAACTGCTCGCCGCCGTGCGCTACGCCGGGCTCGCCGCCGGGATCGGCGCGGTGACCGGCCGGGTCGCCGCCGTCGTGCGCGCCAGGGCCGCCGCCCGGCGGACCGCGGCCGTGTTCGGCCTTGCGGAGCTCCGTTACGGGGTCCGCGAGTTGCCGCCCCGGGGGCCCGGGAGGCTGGAACTCGAAGGGGTCCGGGTGGTGCGCGACGGCAGGACCGTCCTCGACGGCATCGACCTCGTGGTGCCGGGCGGCGCCACGCTCGCCGTGGTGGGCCGCTCCGGCGCGGGCAAGTCGCTGCTCGCGGCGGTGGCCGGTCGCCTCACCGACCCGGACTCCGGGCGCGTCCTGCTCGACGGGGTGCCGCTGGCGGAGCTCTCCGCGACGGCGCTGCGCCGGGAGGTGGGCCACGCCTTCGACCGGCCCGCGCTGCTCGGGCGGAGCGTCGCCGACGCCATCGCCTTCGGCGCGGATCCGCAGCCCGCGCGGGAGGAAGTGCGGGCCGCGGCGCGGGCCGCGGGGGCGGAGCCGTTCGTGCTGCGGTTGCCGCTGGGCTACGACACCGTCCTCGCGGACGCCCCGCTGTCGGGTGGGGAGCTGCAACGCCTGGGCCTGGCACGGTCGTTCGTACGGGCGGGCCGGCTCCTGGTGCTGGACGACGCCACCTCCAGCCTCGACACGCTGACCGCCCGCGAGGTGGAACGGGCGCTCGCGCGGTGCGTGCCGGGCGGGACGCGGATCGTGGTGGCTCACCGGGTCTCTTCGGCCGCCCGGGCGGACCTGGTGGCATGGCTGGAGGACGGCCGGGTCCGCGCCACCGGAAGCCACGCCGGCCTGTGGCACGACCCGGACTACCGGGCGGTGTTCGCCGCGGAGGCGGAACGGGGGCGGGAGGAGGAACCGCAGACCGGGCCGGAGCCCCGTCCGGGATCCGGGCCGGCCGTGGGGGCGGCGGCCGGCCCGGGCACCGGCGACGGGGGGCTCTCGTGAGCCGGGGCGGGGGCCGGGCGCGGGTGGCGGGCGACGCACGGCGCTTCCTGCGGTCCCGGGTCCGGGCGCTGACCGTCCTCGGGCTCTGGTCGCTGCTGGAGTCCGCGCACACCTTCCTCGGCGGCTACGGCGTCGCCCGCGCGCTCGACGACGGCTTCCTCGCCGGCCGGGCCGCCACGGGCGCGGCCTGGCTGGCGGCGGCCGGTGCCGGGGCGCTGCTCGGCGGCTTCGCCCTGCGCGGGGTGTTCGCCCAGCTCGCCGACCTCGTGGAGCCGCTGCGCGACGGGCTCGTACGCCGGGCCGTGCGCCAGGCGCTGGCCGCGGCGCTCGCCGATCCCGCCCGGGCCGCCGACGCCCGGGCGGTGTCCCGGCTGACCCAGCAGACCGAGATGGCCCGGGACTCCTTCGCCGGTCTGGTCCTGACGGCCCGTTCGTTCGTCTTCACCGCCGTCGGCGCGGTCGCCGGAATGGCGGCGCTCGCCCCCGTACTGCTGCTGGTGGTGCTGCCTCCCCTGCTGCTGGGGCTGGCCGCCTTCCTGGCCACGCTGCGCCCGATGGCGGCCGTACAGCGGGAGGCGCTGGACACGGAGGAGGCCCTGGCCTCGCGGGTGGGGGAGGCCGCGGGGGCGCTGCGCGACATCGCGGCCTGCGGTGGCGGCGCTACCGTGGCCGCCGGGGTGGAGCCGCTGATCGCGGCCCAGGAACGGCTGGCCGGCCGGCTGGCCGGCTGGGGCGCCCTCCGTACCGTCGCCCTCGGCCTGGCCGGACGGGCGCCCGTCGTCGCGTTGCTGGCCGCCACGCCCTGGCTGCTCGGGCGCGGGATCACGGCGGGCGCGCTCGCCGGCGCGGTGACGTACCTGGTGCAGTCCCTGCTGCCCGCGCTCGACACGCTGATGGCCGCCCTGGGTTCGGCGGGGACGCGGCTGCTGGTCGTACTGGAGCGCTTCGGTACGACCCCGGCGCCGCAGCCCCCGGCGGCACAACCCCCGTCGGCACAGCCCCCGGCGGCGACGGCCGCTCCGGCCGGGTACCAGGAGGGCGGCTGCGCCGCCGAGTTGAGGGGGGTCACCTTCGCGTACGGGCCCCACGCCCATCCCGTGCTCCAAGGCCTCGACCTGCGCGTGCGGCCCGGCGAGCACCTCGCGGTGGTCGGGCCGAGCGGTATCGGGAAGTCCACGCTCACCGCCCTGCTCGCCGGGCTGCTGGCCCCCGACCGGGGCGCGGTCCTGGTCGCGGGGGCCCCCGCCCGCCCGGCCGGGGGCGGCGGGCCCGATCCGCGCCGGACGCTGCTGCCGCAGCAGGCGTACGTGTTCACCGCCAGCGTGCGCGACAACCTGAGCCACCTCTGCCACGGGCCGGTGTCCGGCGACCGGCTGGACGCGGCGGTCGCCGCCCTGCGGCTGCGGGGCCTGGTCTCCCGGCTGGGCGGCTACGACGCGGTCCTCGACCCGCTCCGGCTCTCCCAGGGCGAGCGGCAGCTGCTGGCGCTCGGCGCGGCCTACCTCTCCCCCGCCCCGCTGCTCCTGCTCGACGAAGCCACCTGCCATCTGGATCCGGAGGCCGAGGAACACGCCGAGCGGGCCCTGGCGGCGCGGCCCGGCACGCTCGTCGTGGTGGCCCACCGGATCTCGTCGGCCGCGCGCGCCGACCGGGTCCTCGTACTGGACGGGACCCGGGCGGTGTGCGGCACGCACGAGGAGCTTCCGGCGCGGTCGGCCCTCTACCGGGACCTCGTGGGGATGTGGAGCGGCGGGAAGGAACCGGTCACGCCCGCTTGAGTCCGCCTGCCCGGAGCTGCCCGGGACTGCCCGGGGGTGCCTCTACACCCACCCCGCGCTGCGGGAGATGCGTATCGCGTCTATGCGGTTGCGCGCGCCGGTCTTGCGGGTCACGGCCGCCATGTAGTTGCGGACCGTCCCGCTGGCCAGGTGCAGGGCGCGGGCTATCTCGGCGACCGAGTCGCCCTGCGCGGCCCGGGCCAGGACGCTCAGCTCGCGCGGGCTGAGGGGGACGGGGTCGGCCTGCATGAAGGCGGAGGCGAGCGTGGCGTCGATGAACCGCTCGCCCGCGGCCACCTTGCGGACGGCGCGGACGAGCCGGCCGGGTGAGCCGTCCTTGTCGACGTAGCCGAGGGCCTTGGACTGGAAGGCGCGGCCCAGCGTGCCGGGCGTCTTGGCCGTCGCCAGGACGAGCAGCGGGGTGGGCGGGTCCAAGAGGCGTCCGGGGCCCATTTGCTGGCCGGTGAGGACGGCGGTCGCCCCCGGACAGTCGACGTCGACGACGGCCACGTCCGGTCGTAAGGACTCGGCGCGGCGCGACGCCGTCCGCCAGCCCGCGGCGGTGACGTCGAAGTCGCCTTCGGATCTGAGCAGGGCGGCCAGGGCGGAACCCACGAGGCTGACGCTGTGCAGTACGAGGACCTTCGTCATGGTGACTCTCCGGACTGGAGTAGGAACGGGCGGTCAAGGCTTCATCAGCACCAAGCGGTTGCCCAGGTACCGGCCGCCGGAACGTGACCATCGGGGGCACGCGGGGGCGCATGGCCGTAATGGGTCTGCGTCCCGGCCGTGCGTGGTCGGCATGTCGTACTTGTCGTCGCAGTCCGCCGCCGCACGTGGCCGTCCGTCACCGTGGAGTGTCCGGATCCCGTTCCCGCGCCCGAGCGGTCCCCGTGCGTGCGCGTGTTCGAAACGCGGCTGCACGAAACGCGGCTGTTCGAAACGCGGGCGGGCGGCACCGGATCAACCGGTGCCGCCCGCCTGCTGGATCGGGAGGGTTGGTCAGCCGATGAAGCCGCTGTAATAGCCGCCCACCTGACCGCGGTAGTCGTCGTCGTGGAGGTGCTCGTCCCGTACGAACTCGGGAGCGTTCTTGATCTGCTCCTTCGTCCCGTCGACGTAGATCTTCTGCTCCTCCGGGTCGATGCGCGTGATGGTGCCGGCCGGGAGCAGGACCTCCCGGCCGAAGATCCACGGCCCGGTGTCGACCACGATGTAGGAGGAGCCGACCTCGTCCGAGTGCTTGTCGACCTTGCCGATGCTGCCGTCGGTGGCCTCGACCTTGTAGCCCGTCAGGTCGGCGCCCAGCGCCCGGCCCGACGTCTCGCGGTAGCCCCATACGTTCCCAGACATGCGAACATCTCCTTGCTCGGTTCGTCGGCCTCCGCTCCGCCGGCCTGTCGGCGGCCGGGTGGAGCGGGAGCCTCGTAACGGCCCGCCTGCCCCGGCGGACGGTTCCCACACACGGGCGGCCCTGCCGCCGCCGGGCGCCGCGGGACCGGCCCGCCGCCCGGCCGCCGCCCACCCCCCACCAGATCTTGACCGCATGGCCGGCGCCGAAGAGAATCGGCGCGAAGCCATGAACGAGGAGCGGGGGGACCGTGGTTGACGGCTGCGGCAGCGCGGGTACGGACCCGCGTGCCCTGCGCAGGGCGTCTTGACCGGGCGGCGCGTGGGAGCCTTGGCGGTCGGCGCGCTGCTGGTGCTCTCCGGGTGCGGTGGTGACGGCGGCGACGAGTCTGCCGTCTCCTGGAAACGCCCCTGCGACATGCTGCCGAAGGCGGCGGTGGAGAAGGCGGTCGGTATCCCGCTCGTCGCCGCGGGCTCGGAAGGGCCGTACGGGTACCAGTGCCTCTACCGGCCGCCCCGGTCC
Organism: Streptomyces sp. NBC_00667; assembly: GCF_036226825.1. Classification (NCBI taxonomy): domain Bacteria; kingdom Bacillati; phylum Actinomycetota; class Actinomycetes; order Kitasatosporales; family Streptomycetaceae; genus Streptomyces; species Streptomyces sp. NBC_00667. The sequence continues at coordinate 6,514,941 of NZ_CP109022.1, read as the reverse complement.
CCCGAGGCCTACTGGACGGTCTCGTTCAGGTCGGACACCCGCGGCGCGGGATGCGCCGACCCCGTGTCACAGCCCGCGCCGGAGGTGGACGCCGACGCGTACCGCGTCGACGACAACGGCCGTGTGGTCGTCGGTGGCCCCTACCACGGCCACTGCCTGCGCGTCGCGGGCTACAGCAATTGGGTCGACGGGTCCCAGGTCACCGTCGCCTCGGCCGCCGACCTGCTCCGTACGGCCCGGACTCGTATGGAGTAGCCGCGACGGCGCCGGGTGCTCAGACCTGGCCGCGCCAGGATCCGGTTTCCTGGCCGCGCGTCTCGATGTACTCCTTGAAGCGCTTGAGGTCACCGGTGATCTGCCGCTTGACGAAGCCGAGCTTGTCGCCGACGTTCTCCGTGAACCCGTCCGGGTCGTAGTCGAGCTGGAGCATGACCTTGGTCCTGCTCTCGGCCAGGCGGTGGAAGGTGACCACACCTGCCTGCTTCACGTCGCCGCCGAGCGTCGTCCACGCCACGCGTTCGTCGGGGATCTGCTCGGTGATCTCCGCCTCGAACTCCCGCTGCGCGCCGCCCACCTTGGTGACCCAGTGGGTCATGGTGTCGGTGCGCTGGTCGATCCGCTCGACCCCCTCCATGAAGTGGGGGAACGTCTCGAACTGCGTCCACTGGTTGTAGGCGGTGCGGACGGGGACCTCGACCTCGATGGACTCTTCGACCTTCGACATGGTGTCGCCTTCCTGTTCACGTTCCTGTTCCACGCCCGCCGACGGGGCCTGCCCGCCGGACGGAACCGGGGAGTCCGTCTCCCGACTCCGCCCGTGCCCCGGTTCGCCCGTTCCAAAAACGTTGTGTGGCAGACGGTTTGAAGTCGGCCCGGCGGGTCACATGCGGAGGTGTCGGTGTACGGGCGCCTGATGGAGCGGCGCCGAACCGTACGCCGAGGACCGGTGACCGCGCGCTGAGCGCCTCCCCCTGGCACCGCGCGCGGCTCACGGGCCCTACCCGAGGCTGCCGTCCCGCCGCACCGGACCCCCGGCCGCCGCCCCGCTGCCCCCGCGCAGCGCCGCGGCCCGGGCAATCCCCCGGCGGCCACTGCCACGCAGGGACCCCCGGGCCCAGACGGGGCGGCGGCTCCCCTCCCCCGCCCGGCCCCGCCCTCGTACGACGGACGGCAGAGCCATGTGCCCCCGAACGCACATAAGAAACTGCTAAAAGACGCGAATGCAGAGCGCCCGGTAGGGCAGATGACTGCCTGGAGGTTGATAACTATGGTTCCCCTGCTACTCGTTCTCCTGCTCGCTCTGATCCTTTTCGGTGCGGGCTTCGCCGTCAAAATCCTGTGGTGGGTCGCGATCGCCGTCCTGGTGATCTGGCTGCTGGGATTCGTTGCCCGTCCGAGGGGCGGTAGCGGCCGATGGTACCGCTGGTAGTCCGCTGACCAGCGCACCGACCGCAGTGGGCCCGTACCGGTTCTTTTCCGGTACGGGCCCACTGCGGTGTTCCGCCTTTCCCCCGACGGAATTGAAGAAGTAATATGCTCCGCTTTCCAAGGTCACGAGCAGCCCGTACAGGCGGAAAGGCGGTCACCTTCGTGTCCCGTAAAAGAACCGACGCCCGCACCCTTCACCCGCGGCACGAGCGGCGCGGCGAAGCAAGGATGCCCGCGGTCATCGCCACATTGACGGCGATCTTTCTCTACCTCGCGCTGCCCCAGCAGTTGCTGATCGCTCCGCGCTACGTGCTCCCGGCCTTGGAGGTGCTGCTCCTCCTGCCGCTGATCGCCATCAACCCGCGCCGGCTGACCCGTCAGACGAAGGCATTCCGGTTCATGTCGGTGGCGCTGGTCCTGCTCATCGTGGCGAGCAACCTGACCGCCCTCGGCATCCTGGTCCACGAGCTGCTCTACGCGGGAGTCGACGACGGGCGTTCGCTGCTCGTGGCGGCGCTCCAGGTGTGGCTGACCAATGTCATCGCCTTCGGGCTCGCCTACTGGGAGCTCGACCGCGGCGGCCCCGTCAGCCGTACCCAGGCACCCCGTGAAGAGCTCCAGCTGGCGGACTTCCGTTTCTCGCAGGACGAGAACGACGACGCCGTACAAGAAGTCGCGGACGGCGCGAGCAAGGTCTCCGACTGGGTCCCCACCCTGGTCGACTACCTGTACGTGTCCGTGACCAACTCGACCGCTTTCAGTCCGACGGACACGATGCCGCTGTCCGCCCGCGCCAAACTGCTCATGGCAGTCCAGAGCGTGGCGGCCCTGCTCACCTCGCTGCTGGTCATCGCCAGGGCGGTGAGCGTCCTGCGCTGAACCGCTGCCGCAGACCGGCCCGGTCGGGTGGCTTCCCGGCCGGCCGCTCGCGGCGCTCGTGGTCCTGCCGGCGATCCCCGCCGTCCCGCGCGGCCGGTGGCCGGCGTCACGGCCTGGAGCGGCCGTCGTCCTCGCCGTCACCACTGCCGTCGTCCTCCCGGTCACTGCGGAGCACGACCGTGCTCTGCGGCTCCAGCCGCAGGCGGCCTCCCGGTTTCAGCTCCCGCTCGTCGGAGGTGTCCGTGGTCGCGGTGTCGAAGAGCAGCGTCCAACGGGTGGCGAAGCGGCTGCCGGGGAGGCGGAAGTCCACCGCGGCGCCCGAACTGTTGAACAGCAGCAGGAAGGAGTCGTCGGTGACCCGGTTGCCGTAGCGGTCGGGTTCGGTGATGCCTTCGCCGTTGAGGAACATGGTGAGGGTGCCGGCGTTCGGCAGCGTCCAGTCCTCTTCCTCCATCGGCGAGGCGTCCGGGCGCAGCCATTCGACGTCGGCCGGCAGCCCCGTGTGTCCGGCCGCGCGTCCGGAGAAGAAGCGCCTGCGGCGCAGGACGGGGTGCCGGCGGCGGAGCCGGATCAGGCGCGAGGTGAAGTCGAGGAGCCGTTCAGCGCTCTCGTCGAGGTCCCAGTCGATCCAGGCGGTGGGGTTGTCCTGGCAGTAGGCGTTGTTGTTGCCGTTCTGGGTGCGGCCGAGTTCGTCCCCGTGGCTGATCATCGGGATGCCCTGGGAGAGGATCAGCGTGGCCATCAGGTTGCGCTGCTGGCGCTCGCGCAGGGCCAGCACCCCGGGGTCGTCCGTCTCGCCTTCCGCGCCGCAGTTCCAGGAGCGGTTGTCGTCCTCGCCGTCCCGGCCTTCCTCGCCGTTCGCTTCGTTGTGCTTGCGGTCGTAACTGACGAGGTCGCGCAAGGTGAACCCGTCGTGGGCGGTGACGAAGTTGACGCTGGCGAGGGGGCGGCGCCGGTCGTGTTCGTAGAGGTCCGCGGAGCCGGTGATGCGGGAGGCGAACTCGCCGAGCGTGCCTTCGCGGCCGCGCCAGTAGTCACGGACGGCGTCACGGTAGCGTCCGTTCCACTCCGACCACAGGGGAGGGAAGTTGCCGACCTGGTAGCCGCCTTCGCCGAGGTCCCACGGTTCGGCGATGAGCTTGACCCGGCTGATGACGGGGTCCTGCTGGATGACGTCGAAGAAGGCGGAGAGCCGGTCCACCTCGTGGAACTGGCGGGCGAGGGTGGCGGCGAGGTCGAAGCGGAAGCCGTCGACGTGCATTTCCTGGACCCAGTAGCGCAGCGAGTCCATGATGAGCTGGAGCACGTTGGGGTGGCGCATCAGCAGGCTGTTGCCGGTGCCGGTCGTGTCGTAGTACTGGGAGCGGTCCTCGTCGGACAGCCGGTAGTACGCGCTGTTGTCGATGCCCTTGAAGGCCAGGACGGGGCCCTTGTCGTTGCCCTCCGCCGTGTGGTTGTAGACGACGTCGAGGATGACTTCGATGCCCGCCGCGTGGAGCGCCTTCACCATCTGCTTGAACTCGGTGACCTGCGCTCCGCGGCCGCCGCTGGCCGCGTAGGCGTTGTGCGGGGCGAAGAATCCGATGGTGTTGTAGCCCCAGTAGTTGGAGAGCCCCTTTTCGGCCAGGTGGCCGTCCTGGGCGAACTGGTGCACCGGCATCAGTTCCAGGGCGGTCACCCCGAGACCGGTCAGGTGGCCGATGATGGCGGGGTGGGCGATGCCCGCGTAGGTGCCGCGCAGTTCTTCGGGCAGGGCCGGATGGGTGCGGGTGAGGCCGCGTACGTGGCCTTCGTAGATGACGCTGGCGCCGTAGGCGTGGCCCGGGGGCGTGTCGTCGCCCCAGTCGAAGCCGCGGTCGGTGACCACCGACAGCATGGTGTGGCCGGCGCTGTCCAGCGTGTTCGGTTCCGCGCCGTCCGCGAAGCGGTGGCCGTACAGGGACTCGTGGTGGTCGAGCTGCCCGTCGATGGCGGTGGCGTACGGGTCCAGCAGGAGCTTGGCCGGATTGCAGCGGTGTCCGGCGGCCGGGTCGAACGGGCCGCGGACCCGGTAGCCGTACCTCTGCCCGGGGCCCACGTCGGGCAGGTAGATGTGCCACGCGGACCGGTCGATCTCCGTCATCGGGACGCGGGTCTCCCGCCCGGCGTCGTCGAGCAGGACGAGGTCCACACCCTCCGCGACCTCGGAGAACAGTGCGAAGTTGGTTCCGGAGCCGTCGTACGTCGCTCCCAGGGGATACGGTTTGCCCGTCCATGTACGCATGTGGTCACGCTACTGTCGCGGGCGGCCGATCACCGCCGGACGCGCATGAGCGGGCCGTCGCGGGTAACACGGCGTCAATGAGACCTGAACGCGGCGCAGCCGTGAGCGCCGGACGCCTGCCCGTATTGCTGTTGCTGCCGGTGCAGGCGGCCCTGATGGTGGGCGTGGGGCTGCTGGTCACCGGGCCGCTCTCCGGCCTGTGGCCGCTGGCGGCGGAGGACGGCGTCAACCGCGCCCTGGCCGCGCACCGCGGTGGCCCCGCGACGCCCCTCTCCGAGTGGCTGTCCCTGCTGGCCGGCACGCAGAGCGTGATCGCCCTGACCCTGCTCGCCGTCGTCACCCTCGTGGCCGTGTCGCGGGGCCGGTGGCTGCGGGAGGCCCTCTTCCCCGCCGTGGCCGTCGCCGCGCAGTCGGCGGTGTTCCTGCTGGTGACCCTGGTCGTGGAACGGCCCCGCCCGGACGTACCGCACCTGGACGCGGCGCCGCCCACCTCCAGTTTTCCCTCCGGGCACGTCGGGGCGTCGGTGGCGCTGTTCGGGAGCCTGGCCATCCTGGTGGCCGTCCGCCTGCGCGGGACGCGGCGGTGGGTGCGGTACGCGACGATCGCGGTGCTGCTGCTGATCCCGGTGGCCGTGGCGTGCTCCCGGGTGTACCGGGGCATGCACCACCCCTCCGACGTCGTGGGCGGTCTGCTCAACGGGACGTGCACCCTGCTGGTCGTGACCCACGCGCTGCTGCTGCCGGCGCGGCCGCGGGCGGTGGGCGCGACCCACGGGGAACGGCTCCCCTGTGCCCGCGCCACGGACGAGGACGGCGCGGTGGACGCCGTCCGCGGGCGGCGGGTCGTGGTGGTGCGTCACCCGCACGGCTGCGGCGGGGAGCTGGCCGAGCGGGTGCGGGTCATCCTGCGCCGCCACGGTTACGCCGATCAGGTGTGGACCGCGACCTCCGCCGAGGCGCCCGCCGGCGCCCTCGCCCCGCTGGTCGCCGAGGCGGACACCGGGCTCGTCGTGGCCTGCGGCGGGGACGGCACCGTACGGGCCTGCGCCGACGTGGTGTCCGGGACCGGTATCGCCCTCGCGGTCGTTCCCTGCGGCACCGGCAACCTGCTCGCGCGCAACCTCCGGCTCCCCTCCGATCCGGCCGCCGCCCTGGAGGCGGCCCTGTCCGGCGGGACCGCCCGGATCGACGTGGGCCGGGTGCGGGGCGACGGGCTGGAGCCGGCCCGGTTCACCGTCATGGCGGGAGCGGGCTTCGACGCCGCGATGGTGGGGGACGCGTCGGAGCGGGTCAAGGAGCACCTCGGCTGGGCCGCGTACGTCCTGTCGGCGGTCCGCCACCTCGGGGACCCCCGGATGCGCCTGTCGGTCCGCCTGGACGGGGGCCCGGTACACGAACGCCGGGCCCGGATGGTCGTCATCGGCAACGTCGGCACGCTACAGGGCGGCCTGCCGCTGCTGCCCGACGCCCGGCCCGACAGCGGGCGCCTGGAGGTGGTGCTGCTGGACCCCAGGGGCGCCCGCGGCTGGCTCGCCGCGGCGGGGCACCTCGGCTCGCAGATGCTGCCGGGCCGGGCGACGCGGACTCCCGGCGGCCCGCGCGGGCCGCGGGGCGCGGTGGCCGGCGGGGCGTTGGAGTACTTCAGCGCCGTGCGCGTCGACATCAGCTTCGTGAAGCCGCAGCCGCGCGAGCTCGACGGTGACGTCGTCGGCTCCGGGACCCGGCTGACGGCCGAGGTGGAGCCCGGTGCCCTGCGGATCTGTCTGCCGCCCCGGCCGCGGGCCGCCGAGGTGTCTGCGGCCCCGGCCGAGCAGGCCCCGTTCACCGTCGGCGGCTGAGTTCCGGCCGCGCACGCACCAGTCACACAGGGGGTTACGCACATGGGCACCGCGACGCGGGTACCGCAACGCAGCGAGGTAGCGGCGGTCGAGGCCGAACTGGAGGTGGAGGGCGAGGAACTGTCCGCCGAGGAGGCCTGGTCCGCGCTGCGCCGGTACGGGGGCTGGAGCCTGGTGCGGGACTCCTTCATCCGGTTCCGGTACGCCGACGGTTTCAGCCACTCCAGGGCCCTGGCGCTCCAGACGGTCCTGTCGATCGTCCCGCTCGCCATCGCCCTCATCGGCCTGTCCGGTGTACTGCACACCGAGGACGTCGGCCGGATCGCGGAGCTGACGATCCGCCGGCTGGCGAGCGGGCCCAGCCAGGACGTGGTGGACGACGCTCTGGCGCAGAGCCACCACCGGGCCGGGGACGGCAGCCAGGTCGCCCTCTGGCTCGGCCTGCTCTTCTCAGTGGTGAACGTGACCACGGCCCTGTGCCAGGTCGAGCGCGGCGCCAACCGCATCTACGGAACGGAACGCGACCGGCCGTTCCTGTTCAAGTACACCCGCGGGCTGGTGATGTCCCTGCTGGCCGGGCTGCCGCTGGGGCTGAGCTTCGCGGTCACGGTGCTCGGGGCGGAGCTGAGCCGCGCCGTGGCGGAGGTCTACCACCTCGGCCCCGACACGATCCGGGTGTGGGACGTGCTGCGCTGGCCGCTGGGCATCCTGCTGGCGATCCTCGCCACCAGCGCCATGTTCCGTCTCTCCCCCCGCCGCACGCAGCCCGGCTACACCTGGCTGGCGTTCGGCGCCACGGTCTACCTGGTGCTGTGGCTGCTCGCCACCTGGGGCCTGAGCCTGTACGTCGGGGCCAGCGGCTCCTTCGCCACCGTGTACGGGCCCCTCAGCGCGTTCGTGTCGCTGCTGCTGTGGGCCTACCTCACCTCCATGGCCCTCTTCCTGGGCCTCTCGTTCGCCGCCCAGTTGGAGGCGGTGCGGGCCGGGGTGAGGGAACCGGTCACCGAGGACCCCGGGGTCTGAGGGGCCCCGGCCGGTCAAGACGCAACTGTGAAAGGAAGCACGAGGAACATGGCACGACGCTCCACCCGCCTGCGGGGACTCGTCACCCGGCTCCTGTCCGGCCGCTCGGGACCCGACGCGCGGTTCGGCGTGCGGCTGGTGACGACGGTGACCGCCACCGCGCTGGTGTCCGTGCCCTTCGCGGTCGCCCTGGTGCTCGTGGAGTCCCGGTGGGGGCCCTTGCGCCGGCTCGACCAGGGCGCGGCCGAGCGGCTCCACCGTGCCGCGCTGGAGCATCCCGCGTGGGTGCGGGTGCTCGACTTCCTCACGCAGGTGGTGTGGGGGCCGCTGACCATGCGGCTGCTGGTGGCGGCGCTGGTGGTGTGGCTGCTGCTGCGCGGGGCGGTGCGCCTGGCGCTGTGGGCGGCGGTCACCGCGACGGCCGGTGGCCTGCTGGGGGTGCTGGTGAAGAACGTGGTCGAGCGGACCCGGCCGCATCTGCCCGATCCCGTCGCGCACGCGCCCGGCTTCTCCTTCCCCTCCGGTCACGCCATGACGGCCACCACGTCCTGCGCCGTCCTGCTGCTGGCCCTGCTGCCGCTGGTGCCGCGGGCCTGGCGTCCGCTCCCCTGGACCCTCGCGGCGGTTTCCGTGATCGGCGTCGGCTACACGCGGGTGGCTCTCGGCGTGCACTGGGTCAGCGACGTGGTGGGGGGCTGGCTGCTCGGGCTGGCCGTGGTCACGGCGACCACCCTGGCGTTCGAGGCCTGGCGGGCGGATGTCGGGCGCACCCGGACCACGCCCGCGCAGGGGCTGGAGCCGGAGATCACGGCCGAGCACCCCGAACCTTGGGCGGGCGCCCGCTGAGCTCGCGACTTCCCCGAAGCCCTGGCCCATACCCCATGACCGGCCCAGGCAATGCGACAAGATCTGGGGACGAGTTCTAGCAGATACGACCCTTCCCCAAATCGACAACCTGTTCAAGGATCATGGGCGGTCCGGAAGCATTTCATCCGCTTCATGACCAGGCGCCCCTACCCGATGAGGACTCATGCTCTCCCGACACGACATCGCCCCTTCCGACCCGATAGGCAGATCCGTCCGGACAACGAGCGGGGGAGCGCTGGTCTCTTGAGGTTCCGGATCGGCCGTCCCAGCAATCCGCCCGCCCACCAGCCCACGGAAGGACCGGCGCACCACCGCGCCCCCGCCACTGCGCCGCCCCCGGCCTCCGAAGCGCCCTTGTCGGAGTACGAGATACAGCTGATCAAGGCTTCGGCGTCGGTGGTCGCCCCCGTGGCCGAAGAGATGACGGTCTACTTCTACGCCATCCTGTTCGCCCGCTACCCGCAAGTGCGTCCGCTGTTCCCGCCCGGGATGGACGCCCAGCGCGGTCGCCTCCTGCGCGCGCTCCTGCACATCGTGGACGTGGTCGACGACCCCGCGAACCTCGTCCGCTTCTGCGGACACCTCGGCCGCGACCACCGCAAGTTCGGCACCCTCGCCGCGCACTTCCCCGCGGTCGGCGAGTGCCTCCTGGACTCTCTCGCCCGCTACGCGGGCCCGGCCTGGACGCAGGACATCGCCGCCGCGTGGACGAAGGCGTACGGCGTGGTCTCCCAGGTCATGATCAGCGCAGCCGAGGAGGACGAGGCGCTGCGGCCCGCCGTCTGGCCCGCCACGGTGGTGCACCACCTCCCCCGCGGACACGGCATCGCCGAGATCACCGTGCGCCCCCACCTGCCCTACGCCCACCAGGCCGGGCAGTACGTGAGCATGGAGACGCCGTGGTGGCCGAAGCTGTGGCGCTACTACTCCCCCGCCAACGCGCCCCGCGCCGACGGCACCCTGACCTTCCACGTCCGCGCGGTGCCCGGCGGCTCGGTCAGCGAGGCGCTGGTACACCGGGCAGCGGTGGGCGACGTGGTGCGGCTGGGCCCCCCGATGGGCGACATGGTCCTGGACGCGGCCGTGCACAAGGACCTGCTCTGCGTCGCCGGCGGTACGGGGCTCGCCCCGATCCGCGCCCTCATCGAGGAGGTCGCCCGTCGCGGGGGACGCCACCAGGTGGACCTGTTCCTCGGCGCCCGCACCGGCGGCGAAATGTACGGGGTGGACGACATGCTGCGGATGGTCCAGCGGCACCACTGGCTGACCCTGCGCGGCGCGGTCTCCCACGAAGACATCCCCGGCATCCGGGGATCACTGCCACAGGTGCTGGCCGAGTACGGGCCGTGGTACCAGCACGACGCGTTCCTCAGCGGACCGGCGGCAATGGTCGCATCCGCCAGCGAAACGCTGACCCGCCACGGTACGTTGCCCGACCGTATCCATCACGACCCGTTCGAGACCCCCGTCCTGTCCACCCGCTGAACCTGATCCCCGTTCACTCTCCCAGGAGCAGTCCCGTGATCTTCCCTCCACCGTCGTCCGGTTCGGCCGGTGAGCACCGGTTGCAGCAGCAGCTGGGTACGGCCGAGCGCGCCGCCCGCTTCTACGACCAGCAGGTACGCCCCCACCTGACGGACGAGATGCGGGAGTTCATCGGCTACCAGAGCATGGTGTTCCTGGCGACCGCCGACTCCCACGGGGAATGCGACGCCAGTTTCCGCGCCGGGCCGCCGGGATTCGTCCACGTCATCGACTACCGGACGCTCGCCTACCCCGAGTTCCGCGGGAACGGCGTGCTCGCCAGCGCCGGCAACATGAGCGAGAACCCCCACCTGGGCATGCTCTTCGTGGACTTCACCCACCACCACGTGGGACTGCACGTCAACGGCGTCGCCCGGCTCTACGACGACGCGGACCTGCGCCGGGTCCATCCCGGCCTGCCCACCGACGTCGCGCCGGGTCGGGGCCCCCAGCTGTGGGTCCACCTCACGGTCCAGGAGGCGTACATCCACTGCTCGAAGTACATACCCCACCTGGAACCGGCTCCCCGCCCCCTGGGCCACGACCCGGCCCGGCCCAAGGACGCGGACTACTTCACCAAGCGCCGCACCGCGGTGTGGTCGGGACTTTCCTGACGCGGTGCGCACGGGCGCATGCGCGCGGGCGTGAGGGGCACGAGCGCGCTGTGACATCGACTCTGAGCAGCGAAGGGCGCCGTGGGCGCGCCCCCGCCGCGGCGGTCGCGGCGCGCGCCCGTGGCGCGTTGCGCGGTACTGCCGTACGGCTCTGGCACGACAACGTGGCGGACTCGGCGGCGGCCCTGACCTATTACGGCCTGCTCGCGCTGCTGCCCGCGCTGGTGGTCGCCGTCTCCCTGGTGGGGCTGCTCGGGGACCCGACGCGCAAGCGGCTCGTCGCCGAACTCACCTCCTACGCGCCTCCCCAGTCCGCGCAGGTGCTCCAGGACGCGCTGAACGGCCTGTCGGCGGCGCACACCTCGGTGTGGACGCTGGCGATGGGCGGTGTGGTCAGCGCGCTGTGGTCGGCCTGCAGTTACCTCGCCGTGTTCCGCCGGGCCCTGCACACCATGCACCGGGTACCCGACACCCGGCCGCCGCTGCGCGCGGCGCACATGCTGCTCATCACCTCCTGCCTGCTCCTGCTCCTCCTCATGGCCGGCGCCGTGGGGCTGGTGGCGTCCGGGCCGCTGGCCCACCGGCTCGCCACGGCCGCCGGGGTGGGCGTGGGCAGCCTGACCGTGCTGCGCTGGCCGGTCCTGCTCGCCGTCGTGACCCTGCTGATCCTGATCCTCTTCCGTACCGGACCGGCCGGCACCCGCGGTACCCGGCGCGGGCTGCCGGGCGGAGTGCTGGCGGCGGCCCTGTGGCTCGGCGCGTCGCTGGTCTTCACCCTCTACACGCAGCTGAACACATACGGCCGCCTGTACGGCTCGCTGGCCGGCGTCATCGTCTTCGTGGTGTGGCTGTGGTTCGCCAACCTCGCACTGCTGGCGGGAGCCCAGTTCAACAGGGAGCTGGCACGGGCCCGCGCGGACTGACGGTCCGGGCGGGGCGGGGGCCGTGGAACCGTCCGGAAACCCGTTCTCGTCGCGCCCGGCCGGACGTACGGTGTTCCGTGATCGTTCCCGGCTGCAGGAAGGCTTGTCCCGTGACGGAGAAGAGCGCTCCGGCCGAAGTGGTCTCGGATCCGGTCGGCCGGGTCGTCGGTGGCCGGACCGAGGTCCACGACGACGCCTGGGAAGGGGTGTCGGCGGTGATCCGGCTGGACGGGCGGTTCGGGCCGGAGGCACTCGCAGGACTGGACTCCTTCTCGCACCTGGAGGTCGTCTACCACTTCGACCGGGTCCCGGCGGAGAAGGTGGAGACCGGGGCCCGGCACCCGCGCGGCAACCCCGACTGGCCGCTGGTCGGCATCTTCGCGCAGCGCGGCAAGAACCGTCCCAACCGGATCGGGGTCTCCCGCTGCCGGTTGTTGCGCGTGGACGGGCTCGACGTCCACGTCCAGGGTCTCGATGCGGTGGACGGCACGCCCGTGCTCGACCTCAAGCCCTACATGGCCGAGTTCGGCCCCCGGGGCGCCACGAGCCAGCCGGACTGGGCGACCGAGATCATGCGCCAGTACTACTGACGGGGCGTGGAACGGGGCGTGGGACGGGCCCCGTCAGCGGCCGGGGGTGCGTTCCACGACCAGACGGACGGCGGCGGTCGTGAGGTCCGGGTCGTGGAGCTGGACGTAGTGGTCGCTGCCCGTGGCGAGCAGGTGCGGGGTCTGCGCGGCCAGTGCGACCAGCGACTGCTGGGCCTTGGGCCAGGCGGCCTCCAGCCGGGCCAGGAGTTCCTTGCTCATCGAGGCGGGCGCCGCGAAGGGCTCCGTCTTGCTGAGGACGGCGAGCGGGACGTCCGGCAGCGGGCCCGCCCGGTCGACGGCCGTCACCGCCCCGTCGATGTCGGCCTGCTCGAACGCCGGATCGTCGTCGTAGGGGGTACCCGGGTGGCGCAACGCGTCCACGTACGGGGACCAGGCCGCGCCGAGGTCCCTCCTGAGCGCCGGCGCGAGCGCGTCGACGAGCACGAGGCCGCGGGTCCGGTCCGGGTGCTGCTTCGCGTACAGCAGGGTGATCAGGCCGCCGTAGGAGTGGCCGACCAGTACGTACGGTCCCGGCACCTTGCCCGCGGTCAGGGTCCGGTCGAGGTCCCGCACGACGGCGGGCAGCTCACGGGTGCCGGTCACCGGGCTGCTGCGGGTGGTGAGGGCCGGCGGATCGGTGTAGCGCAGGGTGCCGGGCCGGTCGTACACGCAGACCCTGGTGAACGCGGCCACGCCCGGGAAGACGGCCGGCGCCTTGGGCACGGGCGGCTCGGTGTCGGTGAGGGTCCAGCTGTCGGACGACTCGTGCAGGCCTGCCACCAGGACGACGGTCGGCGCGCCGCGGCCCCGGCAGTGCAGGTACACCGTGCGCCCGCCGCCGAGGTCCACGTGCTGGACGCTGTCACCGCCGTCGGCGGAAGGCGCGGGAGCCGGAAGGCGGGCGGTGACCGGAAGGCGGGCGATGGCCGGCGGCCCCGCGCAGAGCGTCAGCACCGCGGTGACCGCCGCCAGCACGGCGGCACGGGGGCGTCGGCGCATGTGCGGGGCCTCCTTCCGGCCGGTCCGGCGGCTACGGGGCGAAGATGCGCGAGAGGTACGAACCGAGGCCCGCTCCGGCCGGTGGGCGCAGCCGGGCGCCCAGGTAGCCGTCGGGGCGCACGACGAAGGCGACCGGCCCCTCCCCCACCCCGTACATCCGGGCGAACTCGCCGCCCGCGTCCCGGTACACGGGGACGGGTGCGGCCCTGTCGGCGTCGGTGGTGGCGAGCACTGCGCAGATGTTCACCTGGCCCGGGGCCAACTCGTCGATGACCTCCGCGAGTTGTTCGAGGTGGGGTACCTCGGGTCCGTTCCCGTAGAGCACCAGGGTGTGCTCGCGGCCGCGCAGTACGTCGAACAGCCGCAGCGGGTACGCGGTGACCTCCGCGAGGAGCCCGCCGCAGTCGGGCGCGCGTTCGCCGGGCTGCGGGCCGGGGCCGGCCCCGGCCTCCGGGGGCTGTGCCTCCGGGGGCTGTACGAGGGGGCTGTCCGGGTAGCCGACCAGGAGTTGCGCCTCGCGCCGCATCAGGGTCATCGGGTCCGCCGGGTCGGCGTCGATGCCCGCGGTGGCGTGCCGGACGGTCCGTCCGACCACCTCCTCGCCGACCGGGCGGCGCTCGGCGTCGTAACTCGCGGGCAGGTCCGGGTCGGCGGTCCCCGCGACGGCCAGCGCGAGCTTCCACGCCAGGTTCCAGGCGTCCTGGATGCCGGTGTTCATGCCCTGCGCGCCGGTCGGCGGGTGGATGTGCGCGGCGTCCCCGGCCACGAAGACCCGCCCCTGTCCGTACCGGCCCGCCAGCCGGTGGCTGATCCGGAACACGGAGGACCAGCGCAGCGCGGACGCGGTCGTGGGCTGCGGCGACAGCCGGTCCAGCACCTCCTGCACGTGGGTCAGGCCGGGCACCCGGCCGCCCTCCAGGCCGTGCACCACCTCGTCGGGGCCGGTGGGCGCCGCGGCGGAGAGCTCGGGCGGCACCAGCATCGACATGCGGTACCGGTGCTCGCCGGGAAGCGGGATGCACACCAGCACGTCGTCGAGGGCGCCTTCGGCGTCGCGGTGTTCGCTGCGCACGCCGTACCCGCGGGGCACGTCCCAGTCGACTTCGACGTCGGCCAGCATGTACTCGTCGGGCAGTGCGCCGCCTTCGAAGGTCAGCCCGAGGCCCTTGCGCACGCTGCTGTGCGCGCCGTCGCAGCCGACGAGGAAGCGGGACCGTACCTCCTCCTCGCCGTGCGGGGTGCGCAGCACACTGCTCACGCCGGTGGTGTCCTGGGTGAAGGAGAGGAGCTCGCTCTCGCGTTCGACCACGGTCCCGAACCGGTTCAGGTACTCCTCCAGGATGCGCTCGGTCTCGTACTGCGGCAGGGCGGCGAAGCCGTACGGCACCTCGGGGGGCAGGGCCAGATCGATGCGGCCCTTCTCGGCGCCGTTGAGGTACGTCAACTGCCCGCGCAGCGGTACGGCGACGTCGAGAGCGGCCTGGACGAGGCCGATCCGGTCCCAGAGCTCCAGCGTGCGGGGCTGGATGCCGACGGCCTTCGCGTAGGGGAGCCGGGCCGGGAGCCGGTCGACGATGCGGCAGGATACGGCGCGCCTGCGCAGTTCGGCCGCGGCCGTCAGACCGACCGGTCCGGCCCCGGCCACCAGGACGTCCGGGTGTGCCGCGTCGTGGTGCGCCATGGCGCTCTCCCCATGTGTGGTCCCCCGCACGAAGGATGCACTTCCATGGTGGCCCGGTGGTGCGCGGGCGGCCATCGCACGGCGGTCAGGGCCCCGGAACGGGCACGGCGGCGGCGAGCTGCGGGTAGTCGACTACCAGGCCGTCGGCGTCGAAGGTGACGTCACTGCGGAAATCACCGGACTCGTAGCGGATCCGCGAACCGGACGGGCCCCGCTCCAGCGGGGTGTACGTCTGCCGGTCCGCGCTCACCGCGAGGTCCGGTACGGAAACCCAGGCCATCAGGAAGGTGCGCGGCGCGGCGTCGGGCCGCTGGTGGAGGCCGTGCCGTAGCACCGGCATGGTGTTGGTGAGCGGGCACAGGCCCAGGTCGCAGTCGAGGGCGCCGTCGAGGTCGGGCCGGGGCGCGCCGTTGTGCGTCCACCGCCCCCCGTCGTCGCGGCGCAGCTCCAGGCGGGCCGTCGTGTCCTGGGTCTCGACCGTGACGGACAGGCGCCGGGTCACGTACTGCGGTCCGGTCTCCATCTCGTACGCCAGCCAGTAGGGCGCCGGGTCCAGCGCCACCGCCCGGCCGCGGGCGCGCAACCGCCCCGCGGCGAGCTCCGCCCAGGCCGTGGTGTACCCCCTCGAGGGCAGGACGTGCCAGGTTCGCACCAGAGCGTGCGTGTCGAGGGGCGCCATGGCCGCAGTGTAGGGCGGCGGCCGGGGCCCGCACTTCCTCACGCTGCCGCGTGGAAGAAGGCCGCCGCCTCTCCGCGGGAGGCGACACCGAGCTTCGTCAGGATCTTGGCGACGTGGAACTTGACCGTCGATTCGCTGATGTGCAGTTCCTGCGCGATGGCGCGGTTGCGGTGCCCTTGTGCCAGCCGCGTGAGGACTTCGAGTTCCCGCGCGCCCAGGGTGCCCAGGGGGTCGATCGCGGTAGTCGCGGGCGCGTCGGGGGTGGTCAGGGGGATGAACGCGGTCACGGTGGTGCCCCAGCCGGGGACGGGGTCGATGTCGAGGCGTCCGCCGAGGACCTCCAGCCGGTCCGCGATGCGGGTGGGGCCGAGGCCGCAGTAGCTCATGCCGCCCGGCCCGTCGTCCCGTACGGTCACGCGCAGTTCCTGTCCGGTGATCTGCCAGCCCACGTGGACGCGGGTGACGGGGTCCTGTTCCAGGACGGCGAGCAGCAGCTCGCGGGCGATCGCCCGCGCCGTGTGGGCCACGTCGGCGGCCACGCTGCGGGTGGAGTCGGGTGCGCCCAGCTCCAGCCGTACGGGGCTGTGGCGCAGCAGCGGGCGCAGCGAGTCCGCGAGCCGGGCGAAGGCCTCGTCGGCACGTTCCTCGGCCATGGCCTGGTCCCGTTCCGCCTCGGCCCGCAGTTCGGCCAGTGCGGACACGGCGAGTTCGGTGGCGGTCGAACGGGTGGCCGCGTCGTGGAGGTTGCGGCTGCGCAGGACCCCGAGGAGGGCGGTCAGCGTGGCGGTGTGGCGGGCGCCCAGTTCGGCGATGACACGGGCGCGGGTGTCCGCGGCGGCGCGGGAACGGGCGAGAGCGCCGGGGGCGGCCTCCGCGGCCAGCCGGTCGAAGTGGCTGACCACGAGGGTCCACAGCGCTTGGACCACGGCCAGCGCCGCGTCCTCGGCGGGAGCCGCGTCCTCGTCGCGTACGAGGACCAGGAGCGCGCCCCGCCGGGTCGCGTCGGTCATGACCGCGATGACGGGGCGGTCGGCCCCGGCGATGGCCGCCCTGCCCTGCCAGGGCCGTCCGGCGGTGCCCGCCCGGAACAGCGGCTCCATGTCCGCCGTGCTGATCCTGGTCGCGTACGCCTGGTCGCCGAAGGACTTGAACGGTGAGTGGGCGCAGTGCGTGGACAGTTCGGCGGCGGCGCGGTGCGGTACGAGGCCGGAGAGGACCGCCGAGAGCCGGGGCAGGATCTCCCCCAGCGGCTGCCGGATGACGTCGTACCCGGCGGCCAGCGCGGCGAGCGTCGCCTCCCCCGCCGCGAGCGAGGGGGGCGTGGTGGTGAGGGGCGTGGCGGTCGCTATCAGCTCCATGGGGTCAGCCTAGCCAGCGCCACCCTGACCTCCACTGGACTTTCGGCCAGGTGGGACTGGCCCGAAGACGGGCCGGATTCCCCGCCGTCCGGCCAGAGGCTGGAGGTGTCAACGAACAAGATCCACAGAACAAGATCTACAGCGGGGAGACAGCGACATGGAAGCGATCGTCTACGACGAGTTCGGCGGGCCGGACGTCCTGCGTCACGAGCAGATCGACGAGCCGGAGCCGCGCGCCGGGGAGGTCCGGGTGAAGGTGGTGGCCGTCGGCGTCAACCCGCTCGACTACAAGCGGCGTTACGGCTGGGTCGAGGAGTTCTACCCGAGCGTGTTCCCGATGGTCCCGGGGCTGGAGTTCGCCGGTGTCGTGGACGCGGTCGGCGAGGGCGCCACCCATGTCGCCGTCGGGGACGAGGTCCTGGGCTGGACCCGGACGGGCGCGTACGCCGAGTACGCCATCGCCGACGACATCGTCCACAAGCCGGCCGGACTGTCCTTCGAGCGGGCCGCGTCGTTGCCGGTGGCCGGCGAGACCGCGCAGCGGGTGCTGGACCTGCTGCGGGTGAAGGCGGGCGAGACGCTGCTGGTGCACGGGGCGGCCGGGGTGGTCGGCTCGGTGGCGGTGCAGCTCGCGGTGGCCGCGGGGGTCACCGTCATCGGCACGGCTTCCCAGCCCAACCACGACTACCTGCGCGACCTGGGTGCCGTGGCGGTCGCGTACGGGGACGGTCTCGCCGAGCGGGTGCGCGCGGTGGCGCCGCAGGGCGTGGACGCGGTGTTCGACGCGGCGGGCCAGGGGGTGCTGCCGCTGTCGATCGAGCTGGCGGGCGGCTCCGCCGAGCGGGTCGTCACCGTCGCCGATCCGGATGCCGCCGAGCACGGGGTGCTGTTCAGCGGCGGCGGTACGGACCCGGCGGCGATCCGCGCCGGTCTGGCCGAGCACGCCCGCCTGGCCGCGGAGGGCAGCTTGCAGGTGCGGCTCGGGGAGGTGTTCGCCCTTGCGGACGCCGCGAAGGCGCAGCAGTTGAGCGAGTCGGGCCACGCCCGCGGCAAGCTGCTCATCCGGCCCTGAGTCCTCGGGGCGGCCGCCGCGCACCCGGGCCCGGGTGCCGGGCCCGGCACCGGGCGTGAGAGGGTCGGGCCCGACAGGAGGAGGGCAGGGTGACCGGTACGGCGTCCGAAGGGCTGGTCCTGGTGGCGGACGACGACGCCGCCATCCGTCGCTCGCTGGAGCGCGGGCTGCGGCTGAGCGGCTTCACGGTGCTCCTCGCCGAGGACGGTCCGGGCGCGCTGCGGCTGCTCGCCGACCGGAACCCGGACGTCGTGGTCCTTGACGTGTCGATGCCCGGCCTGACCGGAACCGAGGTCTGCCGCGGCCTGCGGGAGCGGGGCGATGAGACTCCCGTCCTGATGCTGTCGGCGCTCGACGAGCTGGCCGACCGGGTCGCCGGGCTCCAGGCCGGGGCCGACGACTACCTGGTGAAACCGTTCGCACTGGAGGAACTGGTGCTGCGGCTGCACGCCCTGCTGCGGCGCCGGCCGGCCCAGGCCCCGTCGGACGTGCTGAGGGCCGGTCCCCTGGTGGTGGACGAGGCCACCCGCCAGGTGCGCCACGGCGAAGCCGAAGTGCGGCTGACACGGCGGGAGTTCGAGCTGCTCGTGCAGTTCGTGCGCAACACCGGGATCGTCCTCACCCGCGACACGCTGCTGGACCGGGTGTGGGGCTACGACTTCGAGGTGCGCACCGATGCCGTCGACACCTTCGTCAGCTACCTGCGCCGCAAGCTGGAGGAGGGCGGCCGGCCCCGGCTGATCCACACGGTGCGTGGTGTCGGCTTCGTCCTGCGCGTGCCCGACGACCGGAGCCGGCCGTGAAGCTCGCCACCCGCATCGCGCTCTCGGTGACCGTGGTGGTGCCCCTGCTGGTGCTCGCGGCGGGGCTGCTGCTGCTCGGGCTGGTCACCCGCGATCTGCACCAGCAGCAGGACTCCCGGCTGCGGGACCGGGCGTCCGCCGTCCTGCCCGACGTCAGGGCGCTGCTCGCGGCCGACCTGAAGGGCCGCCCGAAGGTGGAGCAGAACCAGCACCGCAAGGTCCTCGGGGACGCCCTCGACGCAGGGATCAGAGTGCGGGGCGCGGACGGGCACGTCGTACTGGAGGGCGGCCCACAGCCCGCGGATCCGGCCCGGCTGCCCGAGCAGACGCCGGACGGGCCCGTCACGGTCCGCTCCAAGGGACACGCCTGGCGGGTGCTGGCCGTCCCGGTGGCCGGGGCGGCGCCGGGCACCCTGTGGCTGGTCACCCCCGCCTCCGCCGCGGACCCGCAGCTCGTCGCCGTGCGCGGCCGGGTCCTGCTGGTCGCGCTGCTGTCGGCCCCCGTAGCGGGCCTGATCGCCTACGGCCTGGCGGGACGCGCCACCGCCTCCGTACGGCGGTTGAGCAGCCGGGCCGCCGCGCTCGACCCGCGGGCGGGCGCCGCGGCCTTCGCGACCGCGCCGGCGAACATCGCCGAGGTGGACGAGCTGAGTGCCGCCATCGGCCAGTTGCTGGCCCGCTACGACGAGCAGGCGCTGCGGACGGCGCAGGCGCTGGAGACCGCCCGTTCCTTCTCCTCCGCCGCTTCGCACGAGCT
This sequence comes from Streptomyces sp. NBC_00667, assembly GCF_036226825.1. Classification (NCBI taxonomy): domain Bacteria; kingdom Bacillati; phylum Actinomycetota; class Actinomycetes; order Kitasatosporales; family Streptomycetaceae; genus Streptomyces; species Streptomyces sp. NBC_00667. The sequence continues at coordinate 6,495,643 of NZ_CP109022.1, read as the reverse complement.
GCGCACACCGCTGATGAGCATGCGGACGGACCTGGACGTGCTCGCGGCCCACCCGGACCTCTCCCCCGGCGAACGGGCCGAGGTGGTACGTGACCTCCAGAGCGACCACGCCCGGCTGCTGGAGCTGCTGACGGCGCTGGCGATGCTGGCCCGTGGCGACCTGGTGGAGGCGTCCGCGTTCGGCCCGCTGGACCTGGCGGAACTGGTGGACGCGGCGGTGGGCGACACCGGCCGGCGCCGGCCCGGGGCCCGGCTGAGCGCGGAACTCCCCGCCGAGCTGCGGGTCCGGGGCTGGGAAGCCGGGCTGCGGATCCTGCTCGACAACCTGCTGGGCAATGCCGTGACCCACGGGCACCGGCCGGGCGAGCCGCCCGTGGTGGCGGTGCGGCTGCGGGCGGAGGGCGGCTACGCGGTGCTGACCGTGGACGATGGGGGGCCCGGCGTCCCGGCCGGTGAGCGCGAGGCCGTCTTCCGGCGCTTCCACCACCGCCCGGGCAGCCCCGGCTCCGGGCTCGGGCTGACGCTGGTCGCCCAGCAGGTGGCGCTGCACGGGGGTACGGTCACCATCGGCTCGGTGCCGGGTACGGGGGGCGCCCGCTTCGAGGTGCGCCTGCCGTTGCCGGCTGCGGACACTCCGGCTCCGCCGCTCCCCTCCCGCCGGGACTGGATCTCGCGCGGTGACTGAGGGCGGGGCCGGGCCCCCGGCCCGGGCGGCCCGACCAGGACTCCGCGGACCGGGTCCACCCGATCGCCACACCCCGGCCGGGGCCCACAAGAAATCCACAAAGACTCCCCCTACCGTCCTGCACGGCTGGACCGCTCAAGGAGAGCCAGCCAGTCGTACGAAGGGGATACCACCATGCTCCACCACCGTAGGACCGCCGCCGCGATCGGCGCCGTCGCACTGACCGGCGCCCTGTTCGCCGCCGCCCCCGCGCAGGCCGACGCCGGCGCCCCGGGCGCGAGCGCCTCGCCGAAGTCCGCGCCGAAGGGCGACGGCGCCAAGGCGATCTGCAAGCGCCTGCCGAAGACCGAGGACCGCGTCAACGCCGCGGTGACCCGGCTGAACGGCGACGCCACCGTCTCCGGATCGATCGCCCGGCTGGAGCAGCGCGTCAACAACGCCAAGGCCGAGGGGCACACGGAGATCTACACGTACCTCAACGACCGTCTGACGGCCCGCAAGAACCTGCTGCCCACGCTGCAGAAGCGGCAGACGGACCTCAAGGCGGTCAGCACCTGGTGCTCCGCCCAGAAGGCCAAGTGACCGGGCGCGCCGCCGCGGGGCTCGTCGCGCTCGCCGCCGGGGCGGCCCTGCTGCTCACCGGCTGCGGACCGGGCGCGAGCGCCCAGCACAAGGCGCCCCAGTCGGTGTCGGACGACGCCAAGGTCAAGGAAATGCAGGACACACTGGACGCCGCGGACGACGCGGCCGCCCAGGCTGATGCGGACGCCACCCAGAACAACTGAGCGTGTGGGCCATTCGGCTGCGGCGGCGCGCGCGGGCGGCGGGCCCGGGTGAGGCTTGCGATCAGGTCTTCTTCCGGTCTCATGCCTAGGGAAAGGTCTGATCCCATGCCGTTCAGCCATCGCAAGGACCTGGGACTGCTGGCGCTGCGCCTCGGTACGGGCGGCGTGCTCCTCGCGCACGGCGCCCAGAAGCTCTTCGGCTGGTTCGGTGGTGGGGGCCTCGACGGCACCACCAAGGCCATGGAGCACATGGGGTTCGCCCCGGCGCGCCCCAGCGCCATCGCCGCCGGGCTCGGTGAGGCCGGCGGCGGTGCGCTGCTCGTGCTGGGACTGGCCACCCCCGCGGCGGGCGCGGCCGCGGCCGGCGCGATGGCGGGGGCCGTCTCCGTGCACGCGCCCGCCGGGTTCTTCGCCCAGGGCGGCGGTTTCGAGTACCCGGCGTTCCTCGGCTTCGTCGCGGCCGGGCTCGGCCTCGCGGGGCCGGGGCGGTTCTCCCTCGACCACTTCACGCGTCACCGGCTGGACCGGCCGGCCGTGCTGCTGGCGGCGTTCACCGCCAGTGCGGCAGCGGCGACCGTCGTCGTCACCCGTCGCAACGCGGCCGTGGCCGCCGCGGCCGACGAGGGCCTGGACGACGGCGCGTAATGCCCAGGCGATCCGCAGCGCGTCCGGCGCGCCGGGATACGCAGACGGGCGCCCGCATCCGTACGGCTGCCCGCCGGGCCCGCGGCCGGCACCCCGTCCCGGGCCCGCCCACGGTGGCCCCGCTGCTCGTCACGCTGGCCGGGTACGCCTGGCGGATCCTGGTCCTGGCCGCCTTCGCCTACGCCATCTTCGCCGTCCTGGGGCGGTTCCACGAGGTCGCCGTGGCGGTGTTCCTCGGCCTGGTGGTGACGGCGATGCTCCGGCCGCTCGCCGATCTGCTGGCCCGGTGGATGCCGCGGCCGCTGGCCGTCGCCTGCGCCCTGATCGGCAGCATCGTCGTGGTCCTCGGCATCCTGGCGTTCGTCGGGGAGACCGTCGCCAGTGAATGGGACTCGCTGGTGACCGAGTTCAGGGACGGGCTGGCCAGGATCCAGCCGTGGCTGGAGCGCCCGCCGCTGCGGCTGAACGCGGACGCCCTCAGCGACGCGCAGGCCCGTATCGGCGCGTACCTCTCCAGCCACCGTTCGGACATCGTGAACACCGCGGTCACCGGGGCGGGCCGGCTCGTGGAGGTGCTCACCGTCGCGGCGCTTGCCCTGTTCTGCTCGGTCTTCTTCATCCACTCCGGCGACCGGCACTGGCAGTGGTTCTGCAACCAGCTCCCGGTCGGCGCGCGCCACCGGGTCGCCGTGGTCGGCCGTGCCTCGTGGAGCACCTTCACCGGCTACACCCGCGGCATCGTGCTGGTCGCCGGGACCAACGCCATCCTCGTAGGCGTCACCCTGCTGGTGCTGCGCGTGCCGCTCGCCGTGCCGCTCGCGCTGCTGGAGTTCGTCGCGGCGTTCATCCCGCTCATCGGCTCGCCCGTGGCCCTGGCCGTCGCCGCCATCATCGCGCTGGCCACCCGGGGACCCTTGGTCGCGGGGCTGGTGATCGTACTGATCGTGGTGATCGGGCAGATCGAGGGCCATCTGCTGCACCCCCTCGTCATGAGCTGGGCCGTGCGCCTGCACCCGGTGATCGTGGCGCTGTCGGTGATCGCGGGCGCCATCGCCGCCGGGGTGGTGGGGGCGGTGGTCGCGGTTCCGCTGGTCTCGGTCCTGTGGTCGGCCGGCCAGGCGCTGCGCTCCACCGCCCCTACCTGACCTCAGCGGCGGCGGCCTCTGGCCTCCTCGGCGGCGGGACCGAACTGTTCGTCCAGTACCGACAGCCGTCGCCAGTACTCGTCCTCGTCGATCTCCCCGGAGGCGAAACGCCGTCCGAGGACGGCGATCGGCCCCGCCTCACCCGGGGATCCGTGGCCGCCGGAGGAGGGACGGCCCGCGGCCCACGGCCGGCTCCGCCCCACCGTGCGGCGCAGGACCGAGACGACCGTGACGACGACCGCCGCCCAGATCAGCGGGAAGAAGAGGATCCACGGGCCGGGCCCGTCGAATGCCAGCGTGTCCATCTCGTTCAGCTCCTCGGAAGTGGTCCGTGCTTCGCTTCCGAGACTGCCGGGGCCGCCGGCCCGCGTCGTCCTACGGACGGCGGCCGTACGGGTACCCCCGGCGGAGTAGGCCCTCAGCCGAGCCAGCCGGGCCTGACCAGACCGGATTCGTAGGCGAGCACCACCAGCTGTGCCCGGTCGCGCGCGCCCAGCTTGACCATGGTCCGGCTGACGTGGGTCTTCGCGGTGAGCGGGCTGACCACCAGGCGTCGGGCGATCTCCTCGTTGGACAGGCCCATCCCCACCAGCGTCATCACCTCGCGCTCCCGCTCGGTCAGCCGGTCCAGCCCCGCGGCGCCCGGGGCCGGCGCGGGCGCCTTGGACCGCGCCGCGAACTCCGCGATCAGACGGCGCGTCACCCCGGGCGACAGCAGCGCGTCACCGGCCACGACCGCCCGGACGGCCCGCAGGAGCTCCTCCGGTTCGGTGTCCTTGACGAGGAAGCCGGACGCGCCGGAGCGGATCGCCTCGAAGACGTACTCGTCCAGGTCGAAGGTGGTCAGCATGACCACCTTCACCGAGGCCAGGGCCGGGTCCGCGGTGATCGTACGGGTGGCGGCCAGGCCGTCGAGCACGGGCATCCGGATGTCCATCAGGGCGATGTCGGGCGTGAGCGCGCGCACCAGGCGCACGGCCTCGGCCCCGTCGGCGGCCTCGCCCGTGACCTCGATGTCCGGCTGCGCGTCGAGCAGGGCCCGGAACCCGGCCCGGACCAGCTGCTGGTCGTCGGCGAGCAGGACGCGGATCATCCGGCCTCCCCCGATACGGGGCCGGAGGCCAGCGGGAGCCGGGCCCGAACCCGGAACCCGCCGTCGGGGCGCGGCCCGGCCTCCAGGGTGCCGCCCTGGGCGGAGGCCCGCTCGCGCATACCGGTCAGTCCGGTGCCGCTGCCGCCCGCCTCGTCGCCGGTGGCGGGGCCGTCGTCGTCCACGCCGATCTCCAGCCGCCCGGGTCCGCGGCCGATGCGGACCCGGGCGGTGCGGGAGGCGGAGTGGCGGACCACGTTGGTCAGGGCCTCCTGGACGATGCGGAAGGCAGCGAGGTCGGTGGCCGGGGGCAGGGCGCCGGGTTCCCCTTCGACGGTGACGGTGAGCCCGGCCGAGGCCGCCTGTGCGACGAGTTCGGGAAGCCGGCCGAGGCCGGGGGCGGGGGCGCGGGGTGCCTCGCCCGGTGCACGCAGGGTGTCCAGGACCTGCCGGACCTCACCCAGTGCCTCCTTGCTCGCCGCCTTGATGGTGGTCAGCGCGGTACGGGCCTGTTCGCGGTCGGAGTCGAGCAGGGCCAGGCCCACGCCCGCCTGGACGTGGATGACGGAGAGGCTGTGGGCCAGGACGTCGTGGAGTTCACGGGCGATGCGCAACCGCTCCTCGCCGGCCCGGCGGCGTTCGGCGGCCGCCCGCTCGGCGCGGTCGCGGGCCCACTGCTCACGGCGTACGCGGATCAGCTCGCAGGCGGCGAGCAGGGCCGTCACCCAGGCGGTGACGCCGGCCTCGGTCCCCCAGCCGGCGGGGCCGTCGCCCGGCGGCGGGAGCCAGCGGTAGAGCCAGTGCCCGATGAGCAGGTGCCCCGTCCACAGCAGGGCGGCGGCGGTCCAGGCCGCGTACCGGTGGCCGGCCAGGACGGCGGCGAGGCAGGCCAGGGCCAGGCTGAGGAACACCGGGCCGTAGGGGTACCCGCCGGCCAGGTAGGCGAGGGTGACGGCGCAGACGCCCCACAGGACGGGCACGGGGTGGCGGTGGCGCAGGACCAGAAGGGCGGGACCGGCCAGCAGCAGGATCCGGCCCGTCACGCCGAGCGGCTCGCTGCCGGGCTGGAGGCGTGCGGCCCATCCGCTGCCGGTCACGGAGATCACGGCCACCAGGAGCGAGGACCGCCACGGCAGCCCGCCGGGGCCGGTCCGTTCCGCCCGGTCCGCCCACCGCACCGCCCCACGCCGCCGCCACTGCGCCATGCGGCCACGCTAGACGGCCGGGCCCCTGCCCGTCGTCCGCCGGACGGGGTGAGCGGGCGTACTCCCGGGGGAGTACGCCCGGACCGGGCGGCGCGTTCAGTGGGTGGTCAGCGGGTGGTCGGGGGCGAGGACCTGGGCGATGCGGGCGGCCACCGTCTGGCCGGGGTTCTGTTCCGTGGCCTTGGGGCCTTGGGTGGTCGTGACGGCGATGGACAGCTTCTGCGCCGGCAAGTAGGCCTGCACGGCCGCGTAGCCGCTGAACGACGGGTTCTGGATGATCCAGTCGTGGACGACGAGGACGCCGAAGCCGAAGTGCTGCGCGGCGGTGTTCTTGAGGCAGACGTCGGCGGGGCAGGTGCCGGTCTTGCCGCCGAGGCCGACCGTGCCGGGGTCGAGCAGCGTCTTGAGGCCCTGCGGGGAGAGGAGTTCACCGCTGCCGATGGCGCGGGCCGAGCGGGCCAGGTCGCAGATGTTGCTGGTGAGCACCGCGCCGGCCGCGGTCGTCCAGGAGGGGTTCCAGTAGGTGGACTCCTCGTAGACGCCGCGTTCGGACGTGAAGGCGTGCAGCGCGGGGGCCGGGATCTCGGGGGTGAACGCGTTGTGCGTGCCGTTCAGTGCCAGCGGGGTCGCGATCCGCTCGGCCAGCAGCCGGTCCAGGCGGGTGCCGGTGATCTTCTCCAGGGCGACGCCGAGTATCTGGAAGTTGGCGTGCGAGTAGCTCCAGTTGGTGCCCGGCTCGTACCAGAGCGGCGGGGCCGTGGCGATGTCGACGACGTCGGAGAAGGTCCAGTGGCGGAAGGGGGCGGCTTCGAGTGCGGCGAGGAACTTCTTGTCGGTGACGTAGTCGTGGAGTCCGGAGGTGGAACTGCCGAGCATGCGCAGGGTGATCTCGGAGGCGTGGGGCAGTGTGGGCAGCCAGCGCGAGACCGGGTCGTCCAGACCCACCTTGCCTTCGTCCACGAGTTGGAGCAGGACGGTGGCCATGTACTCGATGGCGACGGAACCGGAGCGGAAGTGCATGGCGGGGTCGGCGGGGACGCCCGTCATTGACTCCCCCGTGGCGCCGGTGACGACGTCCCGGTCGCCCGAGAGCACTTTGAAGACCACCGAGTTCAGGTGCAGGTCCTGGGACGCCTGCCGGACGACGTCCCTGACCCGGGCGGCCTGACCGCCCCCGGTCTTCGGCGAGGAGACGCAGGCCTGCGGCGCGCTCGCGGCGGCCGCCGGGGAGGGGATGCCGGTGGGGAGGATCGCGGCGACGATTCCGGCAACGCTGAGCAACGCCGTTCGGGTACGCCTCACGCTCCTCAGTATCAGCGGAAGGTCAGGCCCGCGCCCGTCCACGCCGTCGGGCCCGCGCTTCCACCCCGTCGGGGCCCGCCCGCCCCGCCGTTACGAGGCGGGGCGCCGTTACGAGGCGGGCCGCCCTTACGAGGCGGGCCGCCGCGCCGGGGCGAACCGGTGCAGGAGCGCGTGGAGCAGCACCGCGGCGAGGGTGCCCGCCACGACCCCGCTGCCGAGGACCGTCCGGGCCCAGCCGGGGAACCCCTGGTAGAGGTCGGGTGCGACCACCGGCAGCAGACCGGCCGTCAGGGCCAGTGCCGCGACGGTCGGGTACGCGCTCTCCCCCGGCGCCCCGGCGGCCGCGCCCGGCAGCGCCCGCCCCAGCATGGTGACGCCCATGACCGCGATGATCCCGTAGATCACGAGGGCGGATCCGCCGACGATCGCCGCGGGGATCGCCGCGAGCAGCCGGGAGAGGGGGGCGAGCAGGCCCACCAGGACCAGCAGCACGCCCGCCCCCGCCGTCACGAACCGGCTGCGCACAGCCGTCAGGCGGCCGATGCCGATGTTCTCCGCGCTGGTGACCAGCAGGGACGTGCCGAACAGGGCGCCGAACACGGAGATCAGCGCGTCCGCCCTGGCGACGCGCGGCACGTCGCGGCCGGGGTCGCTGTCCCGGCCCACCGTCTCGCTGTTGAGGACGGTCTGTCCGGTGACCTCCGCCAGGGTGGTGAGGCCGAACACGAGCAGCGGCAGCGCGGCGAGCACGTCGAAGTGCGGCGCCCCGTACGGCAGCAGGTGCGGCAGCGCCAAAGCGCCCGGGCTCCCGTCGCCGGCCGGGGCGAACGCACCCAGCCCGGTGGTGAACGCGATCAGGGTGCCCGCGCCCATGCCGAGCAAGACCGCCGTCTGCCGCCAGACCCCGCGCAGGACCACGAGCAGCAGCACGGTGCAGCCGATGGTGGCTGCGGCCAGGAGCACCGCCGAGGGGGCGGCGTACCCGGGGGTGCCGCGCGGGCCGGTGATCAGCTGGGCGGCCACCCGGATCATCGCGATGCCGATCAGGAGCACCGTGGTGCCCATGACCAGCGGCGGGAAGAGCCTCACGACCCTCGCGTAGAACGGGAGCACGGCGAACAGCAGCGCCGCGGCGAGGAGTACGGACCCGGTGGCCGTCGCGGGACCGTGGTCCCCGGCGATCTGGAGGAAGAGGGCGGTCGCCGCCCCGCCGGGCAGCATGACGAACGGCAGCCGGGCCCCGATCCGCCAGAGCCCGAGGGACTGGAGCAGCGCGCCCGCTCCGCACAGCAGGAGGGTGGCGCTGAGCAGGGACGCGGTGCGGGCGGCGTCGAGTCCGAGGGCCTGACCCGTCAGGAAGGTGGTCGAAACGGGGGCTGCGATCATCGCCAGCACGTGCTGCGCGGACAGCGGTACCAGCCGGCGCAGCGGCACCCGCTCGTCCACGGGCCGCACCGGCTCCGGCGGGCGGGGCGCCGGAGGGGCCGGGGCGCTCACGCCGTGCCCTGCGCGTTCAGCCACGGCAGTTCCTCCGCGGAGTAACGGTAGGCGCGGAAGACGGCGTTGGGCTCGGAGGGGAAGAGCCCGCGTACCTCGGACTCGCGGTAGCCCCCGAAGTACGGGACCACGTACTCCCAGCACAGGTAGCCGTCCGGGGTCACCTCGAAGATCCTGCCGGAGGGCGAGTCCGTGACGAGCGTGTTGCCGCCCGCGAGGCGCTGTGCGCTGCCCATGAAGGGCGCGAAGAACGCCTCGCGCGACGGGTCGTGGTACTCCCAGACGACCTTGCCCGACGACCGCTCGATCTCGATGACGCGTGAGTACGGCACGTCCGAGTGGGGCCGGAAGACGCCGTTGTCGAAGACGAGCAGGTTCCCGCTCGGGAGTTCGGTCGGCGCGTGCTGCTGGGAGACGACACCGGGCTCGGTGCGCCACACGACCTCACCGGTCTCCCGGCTGATGACGACGACGGCGGAAACGCTGCGCAGGCTGGCCAGGACGTTGCCGTCGGCGAGCGGCAGGACGCTGTTGATGAGGGGCCAGTGCTCGCGCGAGTAGGCGGGGTGGAGCGCGTACTCCTCGCGGTCGAGGTGTTCGGCGGCGCTCCACGTCCAGGTCACGGTCCCGTCCGCGTCGACCTCGCGGATGGTGTCGGCCCATACCGTGGCGTCCGTCTCGGAACCGGGCACGCCGCCGCGCACCCCGTCGGCTTCGGCGCCGCGCAGCGGTTCGAGCGCGGTGTACAGGAGGCGGCCGTCGCCGAAGTGGTGCGCGTCGTGGTGCTGGAGGGGGTCCCGGTATTCGCGCAGGACCGTGCCGTCCGGGGCGGCTTCGAGCATGACGCCGCCCCGGTACTTGTGCCACATGGGGAAGAGGGCCGGCTCGCCCGGGAGTACGCCGCTGTAGGCGAGGTTCCCGTTGCCGAGGACGCGGGCGTGGCGGCCGGGGCGGTACGGGAGCTTCCACTGGTGGACGACCGTGCCGTGCGGGTCGATCAGGTACACCTCGCCGTCGCCGGTGAGGGGGGCGAAGAGGGTGTACCCGCCTTCGCTGACGTCGGGGTCGAGGGCGATCAGGCCGGTGCCCCGACGGCGGCGGGCGTTCTGGTCTACTGCGGACATGCCGGTCCTCCTGTGAAACTTTCTTTGATGACACCAACTGGGTTAGAAGGTAGCGGCGGAGTGTTGCGGCACTGTGACGGCCGTGCGAAGCCCCCTCGGGCTTGCGAGAGGATGATCCGCAGAGCGGACCGGAACCGAGGAGTCACGTGAGAGACGAAGCGCCCGCAGCGGCCGCACCACGGATCGGCGCGGGCATCCGCCGCCGACGCAGGAGCCTCGACCTCACCCTGGCGGAGGTGGCCGCCGCGACCGGGCTCTCCTCCCCGTTCCTCAGCCAGGTCGAGAACGACCGGGCCCGCCCCAGCATGCGCTCGCTCCAGCTCATCGCGGACGCCCTGCAGACGACCGCCGTCCAGCTGATGGCCGCCGCCGGAGCCCCGCGCCGGGTGGACGTCGTGCGCGCCGACGCCGACCCCGGACTGGACCCGGCGGCCCGGGTGCGTCCGCTGGTACGCGGCCACCACCAGATGCACGCACTGGAGTTCACCGGGGACCACGACGCGGACCGGGCGTTCGAGCACCGCAACGACGAGCTGATGTACGTCGCCGACGGCTCCGTGGAGGTCGAGGCGGACGGCCGCACACACCACCTGGGCCGGGGCGACACCCTTTACCTCTCGGGCGGCGTCCGCCACCGCTGGCGCGCCCTCGAACAGGGCACGCGCGTGCTGCTCGTCGCCGTGGCCGACCACATCGAGGCCGCCCCGGACCCCCGCGCCTGACCCGGCCCGACCCGCCGGGGCCCGGCCCGCCCGCACCGCCCCCGCACGCGCCACTCCGGTTACTCGCGAGGAAAGCCCAGATGTGGCTATGGTGAGCGCCCTCGGTCCAAAACTCCTTCGGATCGCAAGGAGAAGCGCGTCTTCGCGCGCTGATCGAAGGGCAACCTGCCAATCCAGGGCCCATGTTCCAGTGCGGAGCGACGTGGTGTCGGCAACACCGCCCGGCGTCGGCCCGGTACGAGCCGGCTTGCCCTCGCCCCGACATCCACGGGGCTGGAGGGCGGCGGTCTTCTCATTCACCTACCTCGCGAAGGCAAGGCAGAGATGGCACGAGCCACCCGACAGTCCTCCCGGCACCAGCAGACGCATCCCGTCGACGAGTTGCTGCCGTTCCCCCGACTCGCCCTGTACGGCTTCCAGCACGTCCTCGCCTTCTACGCGGCGGCCGTCATCGTTCCCGTCCTCCTCGGCGGCGCCCTCGGGCTCACCCGCCCAGAACTCGTCCACCTCATCAACGCGGACCTTCTGACCTGCGGGATCGCCACGATCATCCAGGCGCTCGGGATCTGGAAGATAGGCGCCCGGCTGCCGCTGGTCCAGGGCGTCACCTTCACCGCCGTCTCCCCCATGATCGCCATCGGCCTCGGGGCGGGCGGCGGCACCGCCGGACTGCTCGTCGTGTACGGCGCGGTGATCACCGCGGGCATCGCCACCTTCCTGTTCGCGCCCGTGTTCAGCAAGCTGGTCCCGTACTTCCCTCCCGTCGTCATCGGTACGATCCTCACGATCATCGGCATCACCCTCATCCCGGTGGCCCTCCAGGACGCGGCCGGCGGGGCGCGCCTGATCGGCACCCCCGCCTACGGCGAGCCGAGGAACCTCGCGTACGCCCTGGGCACCCTGCTCTTCATCCTGGCCGTGGCCCGGGTCGGCAAGCCGTTCCTGAGCAGCGTCGCCGTGCTGCTCGGCCTGGTCGGCGGTACCGCCGTCGCCTGGGTGCTGGGGGACGCCGACTTCTCGGCGGTGGGCGACACCGACTGGTTCGGGGTCACCACCCCGTTCCACTACGGCATGCCGCGCTTCGAACCGCTGCCGATGATCGCCATGCTCGTCGTCATGCTGATCACGATGGTGGAGACCACCGGCGACGTGTACGCCATCGGCGAGATCACCCGCAAGCGGGTCGACACCGACACGGTCGCCAGGGCGCTGCGGGCCGACGGCGCCGCGACGCTGCTCGGCGGGATCCTCAACTCGTTCCCGTACGTGGCGTTCGCCGAGAACATCGGCCTGGTGCGCATGTCCAAGGTGATGAGCCGGTACGTGGTCGTCGCGGCCGGGGTGTTCATGGTCGCGCTGGGGCTGCTTCCCAAGGCGGGCAGCCTGGTCGCCTCGATCCCGAATCCGGTTCTGGGCGGGGCCGCGCTCTCCATGTTCGGCATGGTGGCGGCGGTCGGCATCCAGATCCTGGGAAAGGTCGACCTGCGCGAGGAGCGCAACGCCCTGATCCTGGCGGTCAGTCTGGGCGCCGCGCTGCTGCCGACCACCGTGGCGCCGTTCTTCGCGCGGATGCCGGACGACGTCAGGGCCGTGCTCGACAGCGGCATCACGCTGGGCGCGTTGACGGCGATTTCCCTGAACCTGCTCTTCAACGTCTTCACCAGCCGCTCCACGATGGAGATCGCCTGGGACGAAGCGGAGGACGAGGTGCCGCTCCAGCCGCGTTACGCGCCGGGCGCCGGCTGACCCCCTGTCCGGGCGATCCTCGGGCCCCGCGGCCGAAGGGCCGGGAGGGACCCGTGGGTCCGTCCCGGCCCGCTCGGCGGCTCAGCGGCCGCCGAGCGGGAACGGCGGCGCCTCGCCCGCCTCGCCGAGCAACTCCCAGAAGTGGTCGACGAGCCGGCGCAGGTACGCGGACCGCTCGGCGGCGATCTCCTTGAGCCGGGCGTCGTCGTTGCGGGCCACGAGGTGGCCCATGTACCGCTCGGCGAAGTCCGAGAACTCGGCGTGCATCGTGCGGAGCGCGTCCCCCACGCTCGTCGCGTCGACCACGACGATTTCCGCCACCGGCCCCACGTAGGCCTTCCATCGGCCCTCGACGGCCGTGCGGAGCAGACCGGCCAGTTCGCCTTCCCGGCCCATGAGCCCGGTCAGCGCGCGCAGTGACAGGCCCAGCGCTTCCACCAGCGCTCGGGTCTGCCAGGTGTCCCCGTGCCAGGTCCGTCCGGCCTCCGCCGCGCGGTACTCGTCCGGGTCCATGCCTATGCGGTGGCCCAGCCGTTCGACCGTCAGCTGGCGGGCGAGGCGGAACTCGGCGAGGGTGCGCGGCGTGACGCCCATCAGCGTCGTGGTGTCGCACCACAGGGCGTTGGCGAGAGCGAAGAGCTGCTGGTCGGTCGGCGCGTAGGAGCCGACTTCCCAAGCGGCGACCAGTTCGGGGTGGACGGGGGTGCCGCAGGCCGCCATCGACCGGGCGACCTGCGCGGGCGTCAGGCCCACGCGTTCGCGTGCGGAGCGGGCCTCGGCGGGGGAGAACGGAGTGCTGTACACGTACAAGACACCTCGCAACGCCTCGAAGCGCGGAGCGTCCGAGGGGAGACGGATCGGTGGATGAACATCCAGGAGCGGGCACACTAACATGCGTTTCCGCCGGTATTACCGGCCGTACCCCTTGGAAATGAAGGTGTGATCCGTGCTCCGGTCGGTTCAGGTGCCGATGGTGTCCCGTACGCCGTCCAGTGCCTCTTCGAGGGTCGGTGCGATCAGCTCGTGGCCGGTGAACCCGTCGTCCGTACCGGGATCCACGGTCCAACCCCACCCGGAGGAGTCGTCGCCGTCGATGGTGGCGGTGTGCTCGCCGCTGGTCACCGTGATGGTCAGGTTCCCGGCCGGAAGGGTGGTCACAGCAGCGTGCGCCTCCTCGCCCAGGATCCGGCGGACGGCGTCACGGGCGGTCTCTGCGGTGGTCATGTGCGGGCCTCCTCGCAGGCGGCGGGTACCGGTACCCCTCCAGTACACCCCGCGCCGACCGGCGCCGCGTGCGGGCGCGGGAGGGGCGGCCACGGCATGGTGCCGCGGCCGCCCCGGCCGTCAGCCGCGGGGCGCGGGCCGGCCCGAGCCGCGGGTGAGGCGGTACCCGGCGATGCCGGCGAGGCCGCCGAGCAGTCCCCCGGCCGCGGTCCAGATCCACCGGTCGGACCACCAGCCCCCGGCCCAGCCGTCCTCCGGCTGCGTGCCGGCCGCGGTCGGCCGCGCCGCGGTGATGCCGGGGACCAGCGGCGCGGCCAGGGCGCCGTCCACGGCGTATGCTCCGCCCAGGTCCTTCGCGTCGGCCTTCACCTGCGCCCGTACGGGCTGGCCGAGGTCCTCCTGCGCCAGGTCGGTGACCGTCAGGCGCAGGTAGTACGTGCCGGGCAGCGGGTCGTCGGACCACGTGTCGGCTCCGGTACGGACCGGGCGCAGCGTGCAGGACAGTTCCAGCCTGGCGCTCTCCTTGGGTGCCGGGGCCGCCTGGACCCCGTACATGCAGGGCTGGCGGCGGCGCAGCCCGTCGTAGACGTCGATCCGCCACGTGGAGGTGGCGTGCCGGGAGGCGGACGGCGGCAGCGCCACCTTGGCCCGGACCGTGCTCCGCTGCCCCGCGTCGAGCGGGAAGGACCAGTAGAGGTAGTCACCCGTGGAGGCGTCGGCGGTGGCCTCCTGGCCGAGCTTGACCGGTGTGGCGGTACGGAAGGCGGTACCCGCCTCGGTCGGTCCGGCGGCGGAACCGCTGGGCTTGGGCGAGGGGCTGTCGGCCAGGGCGGTGCCCGCCGGACCGAGCAGGGCGGCGCCGGTCAGCAGGGCGGCGGCCAGTACGCGTACGGCAGGCATCAGTTGGTCCTCCAGACCGAGATACGCCAGCGGGAGATCCAGCCCCAGACCAGACCGGCGACGAGGCCGGCGAGGACCAGCACGCCGAGCAGCCACCAGCCCCGGCCGAGACCGAAGGCAGCCGCGTCGGACGCGTGGCCCGGGCCGTCGACCAGGTCGATCGTCAGCTCCAGCGGCATGCCCGGGGTGGTCTTCACCGACGCGGGAGCCGAGAAGGAGTTGCTGACCTGGAGGCAGACGGTCTCGGACGCCGTTTCGGCGTTGCCGTCCGCGTCGTCGAGGACGGCCTTCGGGTAGCGCAGGCCCGTGGAGATCAGGTCGGTGCGTCCGTCGCCCGCCTCGGAGCCGCGGACGATCTCCCGCCCGTGCACGGTCGACGCGCGCAGCATCACGCCGTAGTCGTTGTTGACGGCGCGGTCCGCGGCGAGGCTGACCGAGGCGCGCAGTTCCTGGCCGGGCTTGACGTCGACCTTGTACCAGCGGTGCTCGCCGAAGGTCTCGCGGTCACTGTAGAGGCCCGCGCCCAGCTTCGGCGCGTTCCGGCACTCCTTGGCGCCTTGGGCGGCGACCGGGGTGACGACCGGAGCGGCCGCGCGGTCCACGAGTTGCCGTACGCGACCGGAGAGTTCGTCCTTGTGCTGTACGGAGGTGTAGGTGCCGCCGGTGGCCTCGGCGATGCAGACGAGCTGGTCGCGCGTCTTGGCGTCCGGGACGAGGCCGAGGGTGTCGATGGTCAGGTGGATGCCCTGGGCGGCGATGTCCCGGGCCACTTCGCACGGGTCGAGCGGGGCGCAGGTGTCCTCGCCGTCGGTGATGAGCACGATCCGCCGGGTGGCGTCACCGCCCTTGAGGTCGTCGGCTGCTCCCAGCAGGGCCGGGCCGATCGGCGTCCAGCCGGTGGGGGCGAGGGTGGCCACCGCCGTCTTCGCCTCGGTCCGGTTGAGGGGGCCGACGGGGTAGAGCGCCTTGGTGTCCTTGCAGCCGACGTTGCGGTCGTCGCCCGGGTAGGTGGCGCCCAGGGTCCTTATGCCGAGCCGTACTTCGTCGGGCACGGCGTCGAGCACCTCGTTGAACGCCTGCTTCGCCGCGGACATCCGGGACTGGCCGTCGATGTCGGTGGCCCGCATGGAACCGCTGACGTCCAGGACCAGTTCGACCTTGGGGGGTTCCTTGGATACGGGTTCGCCGGCGGAGGCGGTCGCCGGGAGGAGCCCGACGACCAGTGTGGCCAGCAGGCCACAGGCCCCGGCCGCCACCCATTTTCTTGTGATCATCGCCGGATCGTATTGAGGATGGTCCGCCAAACCAAAACGCCCGGGCAGGAGTCCTACGGGGTGTTCGCCGGGAAGGCCTCGGCGAGGACGCTGTCGAACAGGGCGATCACGTCGGGCGCGCCGAGGCCCTCTTCGCGCGCTTCCCGCATCCAGGTGGTGAGGCCGCCGCGCAGCCGTGACTCCTGCTGCGCAGCGGCCGGTCGGGGAGCGTGCGTGACGAACGTGCCGGCGCCCTGGCGGACTTCGACCAGGCCGGCGCGTTCCAGTTCGCGGTAGGCCTTGAGGGTGGTGTTGGGGTTGACCTTGGTGGCCGCGGCGACCTGCGCGGCGGTGGGCAGCTTGTCGCCCTCGGTCAACGCTCCCATGCGCAGGGCCAGTTCCACCTGCCGGACGATCTGCAGGTAGGCGGGCAGCCCGCCGCGCCGTTCGATGTGGAATACGACCATGGTGCCCGCCTCCTTCTTGCCGTGTGGTGGTTCGTAGCCTATGGCGTGAGCGGGGCGCGGCGCAGACGCCAGAAGAACAGGGCGATGAGGACCGCGCTCGCCGCCACCAGCACCGCGGTGGCCGTCCACTCCATGCCCATCCGCTGGTCGTCGCCGAAGTAGTCCCAGACCGAGTTGACGATGCCCAGGCGCGCCCGGCAGGCCTCGGGGGAGGCGTCGTGGACGCAGGTGCCCCATCCGTAGAGCTTCCCGGAAGCGGTGCCCACCCACTGGTCGACCTGCACCACGTGGTCGAGCGCGGCCGGCACGTCGGTGCCGAACGGGAAGGAGATCCTGCGGGGCGTCGCCAGGTCGTCCTTGAACACGTCACCCGCGACCATGGCCGCCCACGAGGCCAGGAGGGTCAGGACGATCGCGCTCACCGCGCGGCGGGTCAGCGCCCCGATGAGGAGGCCGAGGGAGGAGGTGAAGAGCGCGGTCGCCACCAGGACCGGGGCCGAAGCATCGAAAGCGGCGTCGTGCAGCCAGTCGGTACCCGCGAAGGGGCCGATGGAGTCGCGCCACCAGCCGAAGAGCAGGCCCAGCGGCAGGGTCGTGACGGTGACGAGGGTCAGCGCGAAGCCGGCTTTCGCCAGGAGCCACCTGTCCCGGGGCACGGACTGGGTGGTGACCAGACGCGCGGTGCCGTGCTCCAGGTCGGGGGCGATGAGCGCGGCCCCCAGGCACGCCCCCAGCAGGGCGGGCAGCGAGGCAAGGGTGCTCGCCGCGGAGTCGAAGCGGTTGGTGACCCGGTTCAGGAGATCACCGTCGAGGGAGTCGGCGGATCCGGCGGGCCAGCCGGCACCGTGCAGGGTGTCGAGCATCGCGCCTCGCTGGTACAGGATCCAGGCGGCGCCGAGGACGGTCACGGCGAGGCAGGCGAGCAGGGCGGTCCGGTGCTGGCGCACCATCAGCCAGAGCAGCCCGCGGGGCCCGCGGCGCCGGACGTCCCGGCTGTCCCGGACGGCCTCGGTGTGGGTGGGCGTGGTCATGCCGCGTGGTCCTCTCGCTGTGCGGGCGCCGCCGTCGGGGCGATCAGCGCGGGGGCCCGGGGTGAGCGGAGGTAGCCGAGGAGCACGTCCTCCATACCTGGCTCGGTGAGCTGCCATTCCTCGTCCAGCGGCCCTTGGCGCAGCACGAGGGCGGTGAACTGCCGGCCGGCGGTGCGGGTCTCGATGACGGTGTGGGCGCCGAGCGCGTCGGGAAGGGCGCCCTCGGGGGTGGTCAGGCCGGTGACCAGCGTGTGCATGGGCACGAGTTCGTCGGTTTCACCAGCCATGCGGACGCGTCCGGCATCGAGGACGAGCAGGAAGTCGCACATCTGCTCCAGCTCGCCGAGGAGGTGCGAGGACATCAGGACGGTCGTGCCGTGTTCGGCGGCCTCGGACATCAGCAGTGCGCCCATCTCGTCCCGGGCGACGGGGTCCAGGTCGGCCATCGGCTCGTCGAGCAGGAGCAGTTCGGGGCGTTTGCCGAAGGCGAGCGCGAAGGCGACGCGGGTGCGCTGGCCTCCCGACAGCTCGCCGACGCGGGCGCCCGGCGGGACCTGTCCCGCCCGCACGATCCGTTCGGCGACGGCCCGGTCCCAGCCGGGGTTGAGCTCCTCACCCATGCGCAGCGTCTGGGCGACCGTGAAGCGTTTGAACAACGGCTTGTCCTGGGCCAGGCAGGCCCAGCGGGGCATCGCGGCGGGCTCGCCGGCCGGCGCCCCGAAGATCCGCAGTTCCCCGGCCGAAGGCTGGGTGAGACGGGTCGCCAGGCTCAGCAGCGTGCTCTTGCCCGCCCCGTTGGGTCCCACGAGGGCGCAGATGCGACCGGCGGGGATCCGGAACGAGCAGTCGCGCAGCGCCCACCCCCGGCGGTACTTCTTCCCCAGCCCGTGCGCTTCGAGCGCCCACCGGGCGCCGGCGGAACCGGGAACGGTCATCTCCCCCACGCCTCTCCCCCTCCATGATTCCATTAAATGATTAATGGAATCATGGAGGGGGACGCCGGGCCTGTCAAACGACCACCGTCAAACGGGCCCGTCACCCCGCCGCCGGAGCGGCGGGGTGACGGGCCCGTGGGTCAGGGCGTGCCGAGGGTCAGTCGTTGACGCAGACGGTGCCGCCCGCCGGGTTCAGCGCACCGATGATGTTGATCGAGTTGCCGCAGACGTTGATCGGGATGTGGATCGGGATCTGGACCACGTTGCCGGAGAGCACTCCCGGCGAACCGACGGCGATACCCTCCGCATTGGCGTCGGCAGAGGCCGCCGAGGCTCCGCCCACCACCAGGGCACCGGCGGCAAGAGCCATCGCGACACTCTTCAGAACACGCGACACGAGGTGTCTCCTTCAGATGCATCCAGCGACCCGCGAGGTGCGCGTCGCACGGCCCGGTTCAGGTCCGCACTCCTTCATTCGTCTGCTGCCGGGTCCCGGCTTTACTCATGGAGCCGCTTTCCCGCGAAGGGATGAGCCCGACCGGCGCAGCCTCAAACACGCGTCCGGATCCTTCCGCCACGGATGGCGGTGTGCGCCACAGCGGCCCCGGTGGCTGTGTGGCCGTACGCCATGGGCGCCGCCCGGCGCCGCGCCTACTGTGTGCAGCCATGACGAGCACACATCCCGCCCCCTCCGCCGCCGGTCTGCGCGGGCGGGTGGCCCTGGTGACCGGCGGCGGCAGCGGCATCGGGCGGGCCTGCGCCCTCGCCCTGGCCGCGGCCGGCGCGACCGTACACGTGGTGGACATCGCCGAGGAGGCCGCGAAGACCGTGGCGGCGTCGATCGGCGGCCGGGCGCACGCCGTGGACCTCGCGGACGCGGCGGCGATCGGCGCCCTGCCCCGCGCGGTGGACGTCCTGGTCAACAGTGCGGGGCTCCAGCACGTCGCCCCGATCACGGAGTTCGCCCCGGAGCGCTTCGCCCTCATCCAGCAGGTCATGGTGACGGCGCCGTTCCTGCTGCTGCGCCACGTACTGCCGCACATGTACGCGGGCGGCTGGGGCCGGGTCGTCAACATCTCCAGCGTGCACGGGCTGCGCGCCAGCGCCTACAAATCGGCCTACGTGGCCGCGAAGCACGCTCTGGAGGGGCTGAGCAAGGTCGCCGCGCTGGAGGGCGCCGCGTACGGCGTCACCAGCAACTGCGTGAGCCCGGGCTATGTCCGCACTCCCCTGGTGGAAGGACAGATCCAGGACCAGGCACTGGCCCACGGGGTCAGCGCCGAGGACGTGCTGAGCGAGGTGCTGCTCGCCCGGTCCCCCGTCAAACGGCTCATCGAGCCGGAAGAGGTGGCCTCGGCGGCACTCATGCTGTGCGGGCCGCACTCCGGCTCCATCACGGGCACCTCCTTGGTCATCGACGGCGGCTGGACCGCCCGCTGACGACCTGTCGAGGCGTCCTCCGCGACGCGGGGACCGACCTCACCACTTGCAGCTGATCAGCCCGACGGGCGGCCCCGGTTCCCCGGGGCCGCCCGGACGGCCGTTCCGGCTCAGCAGATGCGCGGCAGCTGTTCGCCGATCGGCAGGTCCACCACACGGGTGCCGCCCAGGCCCGTGCGGGCGACGACGAGGCCCTGGTGGCTCTCCACCGCCTCGCCGATCACCGCCGCGCGGCGGCCCAGGGGATGCGCGCGCATCGCCTCCAGCACGGCGTCGGCGTGCTCGCGGGGCACGAACGCGACCAGCTTGCCCTCGTTGGCCACGTACAGGGGGTCGAGGCCGAGGATCGCGCAGGCGTTGGCGACCGCGTCCGGGACCGGGACGGCGCCCTCCCGGATGACGACGCCCGTGCCCGAGGCGGCGGCGATCTCGTTCAGGGCGGCCGCCATACCGCCGCGGGTGGGGTCCCGCAGGACGTGCAGGTCCGGGGTGACCGCGAGCATGGCGTCCACGAGGCCGCCGAGCGGAGCGCAGTCGCTCTCGACGTCCACGCCGAACTCCAGGCCCTCGCGCACGCTCATGATGGCCACGCCGTGCAGTCCGATCTCACCGCTGACGATCACCACGTCGCCGGGGACCACCCGCTGCGGGCGCAGGTCGACGCCGTCCGGGATCAGCCCGATCCCGGCCGTGTTGACGTAGATGCCGTCTCCGTGGCCGGCCTCGACCACCTTCGTGTCGCCGGTCGCCACCTCCACCCCGGCCGCGCGCGCCGCGTCGCCGAGGGCCCGGGCCACCGCGGCCACCACCGACATCTCGACGCCTTCTTCGAGGATGAACCCGCACGACAGGTAGGCGGCGCGGGCTCCGCTCATCGCCAGGTCGTTGACCGTGCCGTTGACGGCGAGGTCGCCGATGCTGCCGCCGGGGAAGAACAGCGGCCGCACGACGTAGGAGTCGGTGGAGAAGGCGAGTCGGACCCCGCCGAGCGAGAGCGCGGCCGAGTCGCCGAGCTGGGCCAGCGCCTCGCCCCCGTAGGCGGGCGCGAAGAGGTGCTGGACCAGTTCGGCGGAGAGCGCCCCGCCACCGCCGTGCCCCATCACCACACGGGGGCGGTCCCGCAGCGGGGCCGGGCAGGTCCAGCCGGTGACGTCCAGGGCCGTTGCCGACTGCGCGGGCAGCGCGCTCTCGGGCAGTGTGGTGTCAGGCAACGGGGCTCGCCTCCAGCGGTGCGGTGCTCGCGTGCGGGCCCGCCGGCGCGGGTGGCGCCGTCCGGGCCGGGGTGAGTTCCAGGCGCCGGTAGAGGTAGTACGCGGCGCAGGCGCCCTCGCTGGAGACCATGGTGGCTCCGAGCGGGGTGCGCGGCGTGCAGGTGGTGCCGAAGGCCTCGCACTCGTGCGGCTTGAGGAGGCCCTGGAGGACCTCGCCGCTACGGCACTCGGCCGGCTCCCGGGTGGTGATGCCGGTGACCGCGAAGCGGTGCTCGGCGTCGAACTCCCGGTAGCGCGCGGACAGCCGCCAGCCGCTGTCGGGGATGACGCCGATCCCGCGCCAGGCCCGGTCGGTGACCTCGAAGACGTCCTCCAGCATGGCGAGCGCGGCCGGGTTGCCCTCCGGGCGCACGGCACGCGCGTAGGCGTTGTCCACGGTGTGCTCGCCGCGTTCCAGCTGCCGGACGGCGCGGCGTACGCCTTCCAGGATGTCGAGCGGTTCGAAGCCCGTGACCACGATCGGCACCCGGTGGCGGGCGGCCAGTTCGGGGTACTCCCCCGTGCCCATCACGCTGCACACGTGCCCGGCGGCGAGGAAGCCCTGGACCCGGCAGCTCGGCGAGCGCATGATCGCCTCGATCGCCGGGGGCACCCGGACGTGGGAGACCAGCAGGCTGAAGTTGGGGATGCCGAGCCTCTTCGCCTGGTACACCGTCATCGCGTTCGGCGGAGCGGTGGTCTCGAAGCCGATGCCGAAGAAGACGACCTCGCGCCCCGGGTTCTGCCGCGCGACCTTCAAGGCGTCGAGCGGGGAGTAGACGACCCGTACGTCACCGCCCTCGCTGCGGACCTGGAACAGGTCCCGGCCCGTCCCCGGGACGCGGAGCATGTCGCCGAAGGAGCAGAAGATCACATCGGGGCGGGAGGCGATCTCCAGCGCCTTGTCGATGACCTCCAGGGGCGTCACGCACACCGGACAGCCCGGGCCGTGGATCAACTCCACTTGTTCCGGCAGTAGTTGATCGATGCCGTGCCGGATGATGGTGTGGGTCTGGCCGCCGCAGACCTCCATCAGCGCCCATGGCCGGGTGACCGTGGCGTGGATGTCGTCCAGGAGCCTGCGGGCGAGGTCGGGGTCCTGGAACTCTTCGATGTACTTCACTGCCGCGCCTCCTGCGCTACGTGCCCTGTGGCCGGGCCCTCGGACCGGCCCCCGTCCCCGGCCCCTTCGTCGGTCAGGGCGGCTTCCTCGAAGGGCCAGGGGGCTCCGCCCGCCTGCGCCGCCTGCTCCCAGGGGTCGCCGAACTCCTCCTGGAGCATTCCGAGCTCGTTGAACAGCTCCAGCGTCTGGCGGGCGGATTCCTCGTCCAGGCGCTGGAGGGCGAAGCCGACGTGGACGATCGCGTACTCGCCCACCTGGAGGTCCGGCAGGTACTCCAGGCACACCTCCTTGACCACGCCGCCGAAGTCGACGGTGGCCATGCGGGTGCCGTTCTCCTCCGCGATCTCAAGCACTCTGCCGGGTACCGCCAGGCACATGGGCTTCTCCTCGCTGTGGGTGTTCCGTGGTGTGGTGCCGGGCCGCGGCCACCATGAGCTGGCCGAGTGCGAGCCCCCCGTCGCCCGGCGGGACCAGGCGGTGGCGCAGTACGGTGAAGCCCTCCTCGCGCAGCCTTGCGGCGCAGGCCGAGGCCAGCAGGGTGTTGCCGAAGACCCCTCCGGTGAGGGCGACGGTGTCCAGGCCGTGACGTTCGCGTGCTGCCGCACAGACCGTGGTGACGAGGGAGGCGACCGAGGTGTGGAAGCGGGCCGCGATCACCCGCGGTTCGGTACCCGCCCTCAGGTCGGCGACGACGGCCCTCAGCACGGGGGCCGGGTCGGCGAGGAGCGGGGCGTCCTCGGCGGGCCGCGCCGGCCCCAGGGTGAAGGCGTAGCCGGGCTCCGCCCCGGGGGCGGTCAGCGCCGCGGCCTCCAGCTCGATCGCGGCCTGGGCCTCGTAGCCCGCGTGGTGGCAGATGCCCGCCAGCGAGGACACGGCGTCGAAGAGCCGGCCCATGCTGGAGGTGGGGGCGCAGTTGAGGTCGCGGCTCAACTGGACCCGCAGCAAGCGTAGTTCGTCCGCCGGGCAGGCTTCGACGCACGGCAGGTCGCGGGTCCAGTCGATGCCGGCCGCGCGCAGGTGGGAGAGCGCCATGCGGTACGGGCGCCGTACGGCGGCGTCACCGCCGGGCAGGGGCACGTAGGCCAGGTGCGCGAAGCGCGTGTAGCCGGCGTAGTCGGCGAGGAGGAACTCGCCGCCCCACACGGCGCCGTCGTCGCCGTAGCCGGTGCCGTCGAACGCCACGCCGATGACCCGCCTGCTTCCGGTCAGGCCGTGTTCGGCCATCGCGGAGGCGACGTGCGCGTGGTGGTGCTGGACGCGGAGCAGCGGCCGGGAGCCCGCGTTGCGGGCGGCCCATCGTCCGGAGCGGTAGCCGGGGTGCCGGTCGGCGGCGAGCAGGGCGGGGGTGACCACCCCGGTGAGGGCCCCCAGTTGTCCGGCCGCGCGCTCGAAGGCGTACTGCGTGGCGAGGTCGTCCATGTCCCCGATGTGGGCGGACGGCCAGGCCCGGCGCCCTTCACCGAGGCAGAAGGTGTTCTTGAGGTCCCCTCCTACGGCCAGCGTCGCCGGTACCGGCACGGGAAGCCCGAGGGGCAGCGGTGCATAGCCGCGCGAGCGCCGCAGGATCAGCGGTTCACCGTCACAGACGCGCACCACGGAGTCGTCGCAGGGCACGTGGATCGGGCGGTCGTGCGTGAGCCAGGCGTCGGCCAGCGCACCCAGCCGCTCCAGGGCTTCGGCGTCGTCGGTGACGATGGGTTCGCCCGAGAGGTTGCCGCTGGTCATGACGAGCAGGCAGGGGCCGGGAGGATCGCCGGGCAGGCCGAGCAGCAGGTGGTGCACGGGCGTGTACGGGAGCATCACGCCGAGGTCGGGGCTGCCCGGGGCGACGCCTTCGGCGACCACCGGGTCGCCTGCGGCCGCGGGCCGGCGGCGCAACAGCACGATGGGGCGCAGCGCCCCGGTGAGCAGGGCGCGCTCCTCGGGGCCGGTGGCGACGAGGTCCCCGAGGTCGGCGAGGACGCGGACCATGAGGGCGAACGGCTTGTTGCCGCGGGCCTTGCGGCTGCGCAGGGTGGCCACGGCCGTCTCGTTGGCGGCGTCGCAGGCGAGGTGGTAGCCGCCGAGGCCCTTGACCGCGAGGACCGCGCCGTCGGCCAGGAGCCGGCGGGCCGCCTGCACCGGGTCCGTGTCCGGCACCTCGCGCGGCGGTGTCCCGGCCAGCAGCCGCAGCCGGGGTCCGCAGGCGGGGCAGGCCACGGGCTGGGCGTGGAAGCGGCGGTCGGCGGGGTCGCCGTACTCGCGCGCGCAGTCCGGGCACATCGGGAAGGACGCCATGGTGGTGTGGGCCCGGTCGTACGGCAGCCCGGTGACGATGGTGAAGCGGGGACCGCAGTGGGTGCAGGTGATGAACGGGTGGCGGTGGCGCCGGTCGGCGGGGTCGGCCAGCTCGGCGAGGCAGTCGTCGCATGTGGCGACGTCCGGGGAGACCAGCGTACGGGCGGGCCCGCCGCTCCTCGAGGCGATGATGGTGAAACCCGCGCCGCCCGCCAGGGGGACCTCGCAGTGGTCGACGGCGTCGATGAGCGCGAGGGGCGGGGCGTCGCTCGCGAGGCGGTCGCAGAACTCGGTGACCGCCGCCCGGGCGCCTTCGACCTCCGCGACCACGCCGTCGGGGGTGTTGGTGACGTGTCCGGTCAGGCCGAGCGCGGTGGCGCGGCCGTAGACGTACGGGCGGAAGCCGACGCCCTGGACCACGCCCCGCACCGTGACCCGGCGGCGCTCGACGGCCTCCATCAGCGGGCCCGCACCACGGGAGGGTGCGCGCGGGCGTGGCCGGCGTCGTGATCGTGGCCGGGGCCGTGATCGTGGCCGTGATCATGATCATGGCTGTGGCCGTGGCTGTGGCCGTGGCCGGGGTGTCCCTGGTCCCGTGCGGCCATCACCGGCGTGTGCACCGGGTCGCCGTCGGCGACGGCGAGCGCCCGCCCCAGCAGGGTGCCGAGGCCCTCACCCGTGCGGGCGGAGGTGAGCACCACCTCCACACCGGGGTTGACCTGCTGGACGTTGGCCCGGAAGGCGGCCTCGTCGAATCCGACGGCCTCGGCGATGTCGGTCTTGGTGACCACCACCAGGTGGGCGAGCCCGAAGGCGGTCGGGTACTTGAGCGGCTTGTCCTCGCCCTCGGTGACGGAGGCCAGGGCGACCCTCAGGGACTCCCCGAGGTCGTAGGAGGCCGGGCACACCAGGTTGCCGACGTTCTCCACGAAGAGCAGCCGGGTGTCCTCGGGCAGCCACCCGTCCAGGTGCCGGCCCAGCATCGCGGCCTCCAGGTGGCACAGCCCGTCGGTGAGGACCTGCTTCACGGGGACGCCGGAACGGCCCAGGCGCAGTGCGTCGTTCTCGGTGGCGAGGTCGGCGGTGAGGGCGGCGACGCTCACGCCGCGCTCGCGGGCGAGGCCGAGCTCGCGCTCGAGCAGGGCCGTCTTCCCGCTGCCGGGGCTGGAGAGCAGGTTGACGACGGTCGTGCCGCGCGCGGTGAGTGCGAGGCGCAGGGTCTGCGCGGCCGCCTCGTTCTTGGCCAGTACCGCCTGTTGCAGGTCGACCACTCGGCACATGGTTCAGCGCTCCTCGGGGATCGGTTGGCGGGTGTGCGCGGGGGCGTGGCCCGGGGCGTCCCGCGGTTCGTCGTCCCAGGTGACGTCGAGGATCCGCAGCTCGCGCCCCGAGACCAGTTGGGTGCCGGTGGCGCCGCCGCAGGCGGGACAGCACAGGTCGGGTGGCATGCCGACGGCCCAGTCACCCCTACAGGAGGTGCAGCGGGCGCGGGCCGGGACCGCTTCGGCCGTGAGGGCGGCGCCTTCCAGAACCGTCCCGGCGCAGGCCAGTTCGAAGCAGAAGGCGAGGGCGTCGGGGACCACTCCGGCCAGTTCCCCCACCTGGAGCCGCACGGCGCTCACCGTGTGCGCGCCGGCGGCTGCGGCCGCTTCCTCCACCTGGCTCACCACGGCCATGGCGATCGACATCTCGTGCATCGGGCTCCGTTCTGCCGGGCCCCATTAGAGCGGCAGGGCGGCGGCGGAGCGGTCGGGCACGCCGTCGCCCGTCCGCCCCGTACGCCATTCGGGCGCCGGGGCGGAGGGGTGGGGCGTCACGTGCCGCGGACGTGCGGCTCTCACATGCTGCGGATGCGCAGGTAGCGTTTGAGGTCGGGGGCGATCTGCACCGCCACCGCCAGCAGGGCGGCGAGGGTCACGCCGCACAGGACGGCCTTCTTCATCGCGTTGTCTCCTCCGTCAGGGCCGGCTCCGCGGCCGGATCGTGTTGCACGAGTTCCAGGAGCATCCGTACGGCCTCCGGCACCGCCGCGGCCACCGGATCAGTCAGGCCGATGCCCTCCTCGACGGTCTGCGGTTCGCAGCCGACGACCAGCGTGCGGCGGGGCGGGGTGCCGCCCGTGCCGGCGCACAGGGTGTCGAGCAGGGCCAGCACGGCGTCCGGGGACATGTGGTGGCCGTCCAGGACGGCGCCGCCCGTGATCGCACCCGGTCCTTCGACCTCGATCAGGTAGAGCGTGCCGGGTGCGCCGCCGCGCGCGGTGGCGTCGACCAGGACGAGGGTGTCGTAGCCGTCGAGGAGCTGGTAGGCGAGGTGGACGCCGCGGACGCCGAAGTCCACCGCCTCGACGTGCCCGGGCAGCGGCTGCGCGGCCAGTCGGCGTACCGTCTCGACGCCGAACCCGTCGTCGCCGAGGAACACGTTGCCGATCCCGGCGATCAGCGTCCCGCCGCTCACCGCTCCTCCAGGGGTGCGGCGGCGTCCAGGGGTGCGACCTCGTCGGGCTGGAAGTAGAGGAACCGGCCCTGCTCGCGCCGGATGTCGGCGCCGGGGTCACCCTCGACGGTGACCGCGAGGTGCACACCGCCGTCGACGTCGTGCAGGACGGCTTCCACGTGGGCGGCGCGACCCTGGACGAACAGGTCCTGGGCGTCGGTGCGCCGCAGTCCGGGCCGCAGCAGGACGCGGCTGCCCACCCTCACCGGGACCCCGTCGACGAGGACGTGGTCGGGGGCCGGCCCGGCGGTTTCCCCGTGCGCCGGGTCCCACCACGGGGTGCCGGGCGTGAACACCCCCCGCCCGTCGAGGTCTTCCAGGCCGGTGGGAGCGTCCGGCGGCACACCGGGGTCGGTGATCTCCCGCAGGGCCCGCACCGCGCCGTGCAGGCGTTCGAGTACTTCCGGCGGCATGGATTCGGCGAGGTCGATCACGGCGGCGGCGCGGGGGTCCGTACCGCGCGCCTCCCGCTTCTCCTGCTCGGTCAGGGCCGCGGTGCGCAGGGCGAGGATCTCGTCGATCTCGGTGGCGTCGTACATCGCGCCGATGCTCTCGGGGGCGATCCCGGGGTGGTCCTCCAGGATGATCGGGGAGGACAGGACCACGTCGGCGCGGCCGGGTTCCGCGGCGAGGACGGGCCAGGTGTGGCGGTTGACACAGCCGGCGGTGGCGCCCTTGGCCCACTCGGGCGGGTCGGTCATCGACAAGAACCGGCCCGAGTCGAGGCCGAGCAGGAGGTGGGCGGCGACCAGGGAGCGGGACAGGGCCGCGTCGCGGCCGGTGCCCGCGTCCCCCGGCTGCCAGCCGCTGGTGTTCTCCACGACAGCGGTGAGCTTGAAGGCCCGGTAGGCGCAGTCGAGTTCACTCGCGCGCAGACGCAGGACGCCGCTGATCGCCTCGGTCCGCCGCACCAGGCGTCCGACGGCCTTGCCGTCGGCGTCGAGGACGGGTTCGCTCTCCTCGCCGGCGGGGCGGGTGAAGGGCAGGCTCACGCCGTCGCCCTCCAGTTCCGCAACACCGACGGTGAGCTCGACGCGCTCCTCGGTGCCCTCGTCCCAGGGGACGAGGACGCGGTCGGCCAGGTGCAGTTCCTCCACGTCCGTGAACGTGCCGTCGGGCGCCGCCTGTTGGACGGTACGCCGCTGCGCGTGCAGGAAACGGAGTTCGACGGCGAGGGTGGCGTCCCCCTTGGGTTCCATCAGCAGCTCGGTCTGCTGGAGGCAGTGCTCGCCCTGCTCGGGCGCCCAGGCCGGGGGCACGAGCACGCCGAACTGCCAGCGCAGCCGGTTCTTGGCGGCCGAGGCCCGGTAGGGGTAGAGCACGTACCCCTCGAAGAGGACCGCGTCGGCCACTTGGCGGGCGGTCTCGAAGCGCGCGTCGAGCGCGGCGGTCGTCATGGCGCCGTCCTCTCTCCGGCTCGGGGCAGCAGTCCCGCGCGCAGCCGCTCGGGCGGGGAGGGCGGGGACGGGCGGGAGGCTGTGGCCGCTGTGGCAGCTGTGGCGGCGGCCCCGGCCTCGGCGAGCAGGGCGCGTACGGTCGCCTCCCAGGAGGCCAGCGCGTGCCGGGAGCGGTAGGCGAGCAGTTCGTCCATGGCGTCACGGGGCAGCCGCAGCCAGCCGCAGCCGGGGAAGTGCTGCTCGATCATCTCCTGCCACACCCGCACCGGCATCCGGTACGCCGCTTCGCGGTCCCACGGGACGGGTTCGACGTGGAAGCCGCCGGCGCCGGTGAAGGCGGTGCCGGAGAACAGCATGAGCAGGGGTGCCTCGCCATCGTCCAGGGCGGTGAAGTAGCGGGTCGCGGCGATGTCCATGTCGTAGGTGCAGGGCACGGCCATGTCGATTTCCGTGGAGCCCGTGAAGCTCGGCACCATCAGCGTCACCTGGGCGAACTGCACGGGCTGGAGGGTGTTGCCCCAGCGGGAGCGCTCGCCGAACAGGTCGGCCAGGCCGTCCGCCTCCGCCTGCCCGTAGCCGCGGCGGGCCGGTTCGATCCGGATCTGGCAGCGCAGGGCCAGTGCGTGCACCCGGGTGTCCCCGGAGGCGGTGATGGCCAGCCGGAAGACGAGGGTGGGACCGGCGGCGTACGGATCCGCGCGCACGCCGGTGCAGGTGAAGCCGAACTCCGTCATGGCGCGGCCTCCGCCGCCGGGACCTTGGCACGGCGTTCGACGCCGTCGAAGAACGAGTCGAGCGCGGCGCGGGCCTCGGCGCCGCCGTCGAAGCCCTGCCACAGCAGGCGCATCCGTCCCACCAGTTCGTAGCAGATGTCGATCGGGACGAGGTAGCAGTCGGTGCGTCCCTCGCGGCGGCGCAGCAGCAGCGCCTCGACGTCCGGTTGCAGCAGTGCGGCCAGGGCGCTGTCGCCGAGCGCCGCCTGCCAGGTGGCGGGGTCGAGTTCGCTCTCGGTGGCTCCGGCCGGACTCGGGTAGAGCGCGACGAGCCGGTCCAGCGCCGCGTTGCGGAAGAAGAACGCGACGCCGACGGGGATCTGGAGGAGTTCCCAGGCGCCGTCGTCGAGTCGGTGGCCGGGGTCGCGGAGGTAGCGGGCGGGGACGGCGCGGTAGCGGCCGGTGGCGGCGCCCGGCCGGTCGAACAGCAGGGCGCAGGCCGTGCAGGCGCACACCAGCGCCCGCTTCTCGGTCTCGACCAGGTGGCGGTGGCCGTCCTCGGCGACGGTCACCCCGCACAGTTCGCAGGTCTGCGGCCGGGGTCCCCGGGGTACGGCGAACCGGCGCAGGCCGGACGGGCCCGCCGTCCGCGCGGACGGCGGGGCCCAGGCGCGTGGCGCGCTCACGGCACCCGGACCGGGGCCTGCGGGCGGGTGCCGATCTGGAGCAGCGGCTGTGGCGGCGCCCCGGCCGGCTCCAGTTCGACGGTGGTCACCTCGGGGGCGAAGGAGGCCACTGCGGCCTCGGCGGCCTGCCGGACGGCGTCCCCGGTGCTGCCGCAGCCGCAGCCGCCGCCGGAAGTGGCCCGCAGGCGCAGTGTGCCGGAGGCCTCGTCGAACCCGAGGAGTTCCACCGGCTCGCCCAGGGCGTCCAGGGCGCGGGCGATCCTGGTGTGCACGTCCTCGGGGTGCAGGTCGTGCAGGGCCAGCAGGCTGGAGACGAGTTCGTCGTCCAGCAGCGGGGCGAGGGCATCGGCGTCCAGCCGTGAGGTGATCCGGGCGAGCCCGCAGCCGTAGAAGTCCATCAGGACGCGCACCAGTTCCTCGGCGGCGGCGCAGACTTCCCGGTCACCGGTGTCCGCCAGCCGGCCGAGGACCTCCTCGACCCGGCGGCCCGTCCGGAGGGAGTCGGCGGGGGCGCTCATCCGCCCAGTCCGCTCAGGCCGGTGGGGACGTGCATCTGCTTGACGGTCTGGCCGTTGCCGACGTACATGTGGACGCCGCAGGGCAGGCAGGGGTCGAAGCTGCGCACGGCGCGCATGATGTCGATGCCCTTGAAGTTCTCCGGGGAGTTCTCCTCGAAGATCGGCGTGTTCTGGACGGCGTCCTCGTAGGGGCCGGGTGTGCCGAAGGTGTCGCGGGTGCTGGCGTTCCACGGGGTCGGCGGGTAGGGGTGGTAGTTGGCGATCTTGCCGTCGCGGATCACCATGTGGTGGGAGAGGACGCCCCGTACGGCCTCGGTGAAACCGACTCCGATGGACTCGTCGGGGACTTCGAACTTCTCCCAGGTCTGGGTGCGTCCGGCGCGGACCTCCTCCAGGCCCATCTCGGCGCAGTGCAGGGCGATGGCGGCGGCGTAGGCCTGGAAGTACGTGCGGGCGCGGTTGCGCTCCAGCGCGTTGCTCCACTTGGGGATCTTCCACTCGAAGGTGGTCTCCGGCTTCGTCATCGTCCGGGGCAGGTTGATGATGACGCTGTGACCGGTCGCCTTGACGTAGCCGACGTCGACGAGCCCGGACAGGGCCGTGGACCACAGGCGGGCGATGGGGCCGCCGCCGGTGTCGAGGGACAGGTGGTCCTTGCCGTCGAACCAGCGCGGTGACATCACCCAGCTGTACTTGCCGTCGAAGTCGCGCCTCTGCGGGGCGGGGATGGTGTGCTGGTTCCAGGGGTGGCGGGGGTCGACCGGGTTGCCGAGCGGGTCGCGGGTGACGAACTGCTCCTGGCCGGCCCAGTCGTCGTAGTACGAGCTGCCCAGCAGGATGCGGATGCCCAGGTTGATCTCGGTGAGGTCGTTGGTGACGAGTTTGCCGTCGACGATCACGCCTGGGGTGACGAACATCTTCCGGCCCCAGTCGGACATGTTGGCGTAGGTGAAGTCGCAGTACTCGGGGTCGTTGAGGGCGCCCCAGCAGCCGAGCAGCACGCGGCGCCGGCCGACCTCCTCGTAGCCGGGCAGGGCCTCGTAGAAGAAGTCGAAGAGGTCGTCGTGGAGCGGGACGACGCGCTTCATGAACTCGACGTACTTCATGAGGCGGCTCATGTAGTCCGTGAAGAGCTGGACCGAGGCGATGGTGCCGACGCCGCCCGGGTACAGGGTGGAGGGGTGTACGTGGCGGCCCTCCATCAGGCAGAACATCTCGCGCGTGTAGCGGCTGACCTGGAGGGCCTCGCGGTAGAACTCGCCCTCGATGGGGTTGAGGGAGCGCATGATGTCGGCGATGGTGCGGTAACCGTGGTCGCCGGCGTGCGGTGCCTCGGTGCGCTCGGCCAGTTCCAGGACGCCGGGGTTGGTCTCGCGGACCATCTTCTCGCAGTAGTCGACCCCGACCAGGTTCTCCTGGAAGATGTTGTGGTCGAACATGTACTCCGCCGACTCCCCGAGGTTGATGATCCACTCGGCGAGGTGGGGCGGCTTCACCCCGTAGGCCATGTTCTGCGTGTAGACGGAACAGGTGGCGTGGTTGTCGCCGCAGATCCCGCAGATGCGGCTGGTGATGAAGTGGGCGTCGCGGGGGTCCTTGCCGCGCATGAAGACGCTGTAGCCGCGGAAGACCGACGAGGTGCTGTAGCACTCCGCCACGCGCTTCTGCTTGAAGTCGATCTTCGTGTGGATCCCGAGACTGCCCACGATCCGGGTGATCGGATCCCAGGCCATCTCCACCAAGCCGTCGCCGGACGCCTTCGTCTTCGGTGCCATCGTGTCTGCCGTGACCCTTCTTCGGAGCGGGCTCTGCGGGGGTTGCGCGGTACGGGGGGCGTGGGGCCCGCCGGTCACCAGGGCGGGCGGTAGCCGGTGGTCAGCGTCTCGCCGGTGTGCCGCCACTTGGGTTCGCGGTCCACGGTGTGCGCCGTCATCTGGCGGAGCTTGCGGACGACGGCGCCGTACGCGCCGCTGGCCTTGCTGGACACCTTGGCGCCGGGCGGCTCGTCCATGAACGGCATGAACTTGTCCGGGAAGCCGGGCATGGTGCAGGCGATGCAGATGCCGCCGACGTTCGGGCAGCCGCCGATGCCGTTCATCCAGCCGCGCTTGGGCACGTTGCACTTGACGACGGGGCCCCAGCAGCCCAGCTTGACCAGGCACTGCGGCGAGTCGTAGGTGTGCGCGAACTGGCCCTGCTCGTAGTAGCCGGCCCGGTCGCAGCCCTCGTGGACGGTGGCGCCGAACAGCCAGGTCGGGCGCAGTTTGTCGTCGAGCGGGATCATCGGCGCGGAGCCGGCCGCCTGGTAGAGCAGGTAGGTGAGCGTCTCGGAGAAGTTGTCCGGCTGGATGGGGCAGCCCGGCACGCACACGATCGGGATGCCGGCCTTGGACTTCCAGTCCCAGCCCAGGTAGTCCGGGACGCCCATGGCGCCGGTGGGGTTGCCCTCCATCGCGTGGATGCCGCCGTACGTGGCGCAGGTGCCGATGGCGACGACCGCGAGGGCCTTGGGCGCCAGCCGGTCGATCCACTCGCTGGTCGTGATGGGCTGGCCCGTCTCGGGGTTGTCCCCGAAGCCGCACCAGTAGCCGTCGGCCTTGATCTTCTCGTTGGGGATGGATCCCTCGATCACGAGGACGAAGGGGTCGATCTCACCGCGCTCGCCCTTGAAGAACCACTCGATGAACGTGTCCGCGCCGCCGACGGGACCGCACTCGAAGTCGATCAGGGGCCAGTGCACCGCGATCTTGGGCAGACCCGGCAGTACGCCCATCACGATCTCTTCGATGCTCGGCTGCATCGCCGCCGTCAGGGACACCGAGTCGCCGTCGCAGCTCAGCCCCGCGTTGATCCAGAGGATGTGGATGGGGGGGTCCTCTACCGTGCTCGGCGTTTGTGCATCCATGGGGATGCCTCCTTGGGCAGGAAGAAATCGGGGAAGTGGGCTGAGGGGGAGCCGGGGGCGGGCACTCCGCTCTCACCCTTCTTCGTAACAGGGGCCGGCGGGCGGTGCGCTGTCTTGTACGGCCAGTCCGGTGACCCGGTCCGGCGAACGGCCGTGGCCGGCCGGGACCGTACGGACCAGGTGCGGCGGGGTGGCGGCGGCCGGCTCCTTGCGGACGAAGGCACGGCGCAGGGCGTGGTACGGGGCCTGCGGGTCGAAGAAGGTGGCCCGCATCCGGGCCAGCTCCGCCTCGCGGTAGGCGGCCAGCGGGGTTTCGGCCTCGTCCCGCTCCCGCCGCGCCTTCTTCGCGGCGATCCGGGACGGGGCGGTGGGGGACGCGGCCAGCAGGGCGGCCAGCCGGGCCGTTTCGCCGGCGAACTCCCCGGGCGCGCAGGGCACCGTACGGTCGACCAGGCCCAGCGCGGCCGCGGCGGCGGCGCTCAGCGGCAGGGCGTCGGTGGTGAGCCGCTCGGCGACGGCTGCCCCGACGCGGCGGGGCAGCGTGTAGGTCCAGTACTCGGAGCCGTAGAGGCCCATCAGCCGGTAGTGCGGGTTGAGGACGACGCCCGAGCGGCACCAGACCTCGTCGGCCGCCAGTGCCAGCATCGCGCCTCCGGCGGCGGCGTTGCCGCCGAGGGCCGCGACGACGAGACGGTCCGTAGTGGTCAGGACGGCCTCGACGAGGTCGTCCATCGCCGTGATGTTCGCCCAGGACTCGGCGGCCGGGTCGGCGGCCGCCTCGATGACGCCGAGGTGGATGCCGTTGGAGAAGAAATCGCGGCCACCGCCGAGGACCAGGACGGAGGTGGGGCGCTCACAAGCGGCCCGGTAGGCGTCCAGCAGGCGCCGGCACCGGTCGGTGCTCATCGCGCCGCCGGGGAAGGAGAACGACAGGAAACCGGCCGCTCCCTCCTCACGGTAGGTGATGTCGGACCAGGTACGGCGCGGGGGGCCGTCGTGCGGCGGCGCGGGGTCCTGCGGCAGCGGGGGCAGCCGGTCGCCGAGCGCCACGGTGGCGGGCAGCTTCACCGGGACGGGCTCCCCCGGCGCCCGGCAGGCCCGCAGCTCCGGGATCCACACGGCGCCGTCGGTGGTCGCCCGGCAGACCGCGCCCGCGCGGGTGGCCAGCAGTTCGCCCGGGCGGCCGCGCAGCCGGTCCTCCCGGTGGCCTCCGTGCAGGAACCAGACCCCGCCGAGCAGTTCGTCCCGTACTCCGGGCTGGGAGTCGGCGGCCCGCAGGACGCGCAGGACGCGGTCGGTGGAGTCCGCCGCCCAGTCGATGCGGCGCTCGTCCTGACGCAAGTAGGGCCGGGTGTGGTGGGTGGTCTGCGGGGTGGGGACGTACGTCCCCGAGGCGAAGCGTTCGACGGCGAGCAGGACGGCCCGCAGAGCCGCGTCGGCGATCTCCCCGCGGTAGAGGTCGCTCTTGGCCAGCTCGGGTACGGGGCATTCGGCGAAGGCCCAGACGTCGCCGGCGTCCATCTCGGCGTCCGCCTGCAGCACGGTGACGCCCCAGTGCGTGGCGCCCTCCTGGACGGCCCGGTCGAGCGAGGAGGGGCCGCGGTCCCCGACCGGCCCCGGGTGGACGATCAGACAGGTGTGGGTGGACCACACCTCGCGGGGCACGGCCGTCTTGAGCATCGGCGCGATGATCAGGTCGGGCCGGTGGCGATGCGTGACGTCGGTCAGCGAGCCGCCGGGCAGGGCGAGTTCGACGGCCACGCGGTGACCGTGGTCGCGCAGCTCGGCGTGGACGCGCTGCGTCAGGCTGTTGAACGCGCTCGCGACGAGCAGGATGCGCACTCGGTCTCCCGACGGCCAGGCGCCTTCGCGCACGGTGGGCCGGGGGTTGTCCGGCCGCCTGCGATGTTCGGCCACCGCCGGGCGCGGCGGCGCGAGGCCGAGCGCTGTCGTCACTCGAAAGCGGGCAGGGCGCGCTGCCACTCGGCGGTGCGGCGGCGCCCGGCGCACCCGTGCGATGGAGTGGAGTCCCGTGCGTCGGGCGCGCCCGTTCCCCGGCCGGCCCGGCCGCGCGCATACAGTCCGTGACCATCCGTCCGATCGGACGCGGATCGTTACGAGAGGGAGGTCGGCGATGGCCGGTTCACGCGTCATCACGGTGTTCGGCGCGACGGGCGCGCAAGGCGGCAGTCTGGTACGGGCCATCCTCGACGACCCCGACCACGAGTTCTCGGCGCGCGCGGTGACCCGCCGTCCGGAATCGGACCGGGCCCGGGAACTGGCGCGGCTCGGCGCGGAGGTGGTCCGGGCCGACATGGACGACGAGGCCGGCCTCGGACCCGTCCTGGAAGGCTCGTACGGGGCGTACCTGGTGACCGACTTCTGGGAGCACATGTCGGCGGAGCAGGAGAAACGGCAGGCCGCCTCCCTCGCCCGGGCGACCGGACACGCGGGGGTGCAGCACGCCGTCTGGTCGACCCTGGAGGACACCCGCGAGTGCATCCCGCTCGACGACGGGCGCATGCCCACCCTCCAGGGCACGTACAAGGTGCCGCACTTCGACGCCAAGGCGGAGGCCGACCACTACTTCCCCGAGGCCGGCGCGCCGACCACCTTCCTGCGCACGACGTTCTACTGGGAGAACCTGCTGACGACGTTCGCCCCGCAGCGCGGCGAGGACGGCGCCTTGCGGCTGGTCCTCCCGATGGGCGGCAGCCGGCTGTCGGGCATCGCCGTCGCCGACATCGGCAAGACGGCGCTGGCCGTGTTCAAGCGGGGCACCGACCTCATCGGCGCTACGGTCAGCATCGCCGGCGAGCACCTGCCGATCGCGGACATGGCGGCGGCGATGACCGATGTCATCGGCGAGCCGGTGCGCTACGCGCCGATGGACCCGGACGAGTACCGCGCGCTCGGGTTCCCCGGGGCGGACGAGTCCGGGAACATGTTCCAGTACTACGCCGAGTGCGAGGACCGGTTCACCCATGCGAGGGATCTGGAGGCCATCCGGGCGCTCAACCCCGAGCTGCAGGACTTCGCCACCTGGCTCGCCGCGCACCGCGGGGCGCTGCGGTCCCTGTGAGGGCCGACGGCGCCGGGAAGCGGCCCGGGGAACCCGTCCGCCGGACGTAGGCCGGACGGGTGGGGTCGCGTGTGGCGTCGTTTTGTGTTCGGAACCGGTGCGCTCGCGTTGTACCTTCCCGTCGTTCGGGCGTTCCGCATGGTGTGGAAGGCCGACCGTCGAGGAGAGGGACCTGTGTGGCTACCGGAACGGTGAAGTGGTTCAGCGCGGAGAAGGGCTTCGGCTTCATCGCGCAGGACGGGGGCGGCCCCGATGTCTTCGCCCACTACTCAGCGATCAACGCTACCGGTTTTCGGGAACTGTGGGAGGGGCAAGCGGTGACCTTCGACGTCACCCAGGGCCAGAAGGGGCCGCAGGCCGAGAACATCGTGCCGGCCTGATCCCCCTCCGCCCCCGGTCGCGCACCGGACCGGTCCCCCGCACCGGCCGGAGGCCGGGGGCCGGTTCGCCCCAGGAGCGGACCCTCGGGTCTCGGGGTCCGGGGGCCCGCTCTGCGTCATCATGTGCCATTCGCCCGTACCCGGCCGGTACCGCCGGGCGACCGGCGGCGATTCTCACCCCTTCGGCCACTCCCCCGCGCGCCCTCCCGGGTCCCGCCTCCCGCGGGCCGTGCCCGGCATGCCAGCGGGTCGCCGCGTCCGTTTCCCCCTACTCTCGCCGGATGACCGAGAACGAGATCAAGCTGAAGGCCATCGCGGTGCTCACCGGGGTGCGCGGCGACGTCGGTACGGACTACGTCTCCGCCCTGCTCAGCGAGGTGACGCCGGCGGAGTTCCTGGTCCCCGCGGAAGCCGATCCGGCGGAGATCGGACTCGCCGTGCTGGACCAGCTTTCGGGGCCGTGGAGCGCTTTGGTCACCGGTTTCGTGCTGGCCTTCGAAGCGGTCGCGGACGCTTACGACGAGGCGGACCCGGAGATGTCCGCCCAGGAGATCCTCCAGGCGCTCGCCCTCGAACTCGCCGCCGGGGACGACTGAGACCGGTCAGGGCGCGGGAGCACGTCCTCCCGGCGGAGCGCCGTGCCCTGCGGGGCCGACGCCGTGGCAGCACGCCGTGACCTCCTCCCCGGCACCCTCGCCGGCTTCGTGTCAGGGCGCGCGCTCCGGGTAACCGCCTGACGAGAGTTCACCCGTCAGAGCCGGCCCCCGTGGCCGGCCCGAGTCGAGAAGGGCGCCATGGCCACCCCTCCGAACGATCCCGTACCTCCCAACCCGACGCCCGCACCCGGTCCGGGCCCCGGACCGCAGCCTGGACCCCTGCCGGGGCCGGTCCCGGGGCCGGGCGGCCCCGACCCGGTGCCGCCGGCGCCGCCGCAGCCCCAGCCGGACCCGCGGCCCGAGCCCGCGCCGGGTCCGGATCCGCTCCCGGCGCCCGGGCCGCTGCCCGGCCCGGTGCCGGCTCCGGACCCCGTGACCTGAGGCCGCCCGCGCGGAGGCGGCCACGCCGTCATACGGCGTGCCCGGCCCATTCGGCCGGCACGCCGGCGCCGCCTCCGCCGCGGAGCGCCTCGACCACCGCTTGGTGCAGGTCCCGGCTGTCCTGCTCCGAATCGCATTCGACGGGGCTGCCCGACAGGGTGAACCAGTCGGACGAGC
Organism: Streptomyces sp. NBC_00667; assembly: GCF_036226825.1. Taxonomy (NCBI): domain Bacteria; kingdom Bacillati; phylum Actinomycetota; class Actinomycetes; order Kitasatosporales; family Streptomycetaceae; genus Streptomyces; species Streptomyces sp. NBC_00667. Next base: position 6,458,406 of record NZ_CP109022.1, on the reverse strand, counting down.
CGCTGTACTGGACGGCGACCTGGGCCGCCGCTCCCGTCCAGGTGGTGTGCAGCGTCAGGTTGCCGGAGATCACTCCCACTTCCTCCGTGCGGACCCCGCCGGCCCCTGGGTAGATGCCCGTCGTCGTCCACGAAGCCCAGGCCATAGGCCACGCTCCTCCCGTGCCATGTCGTCGGCGGAGCCGACGTCCGTCAAACCTCCCCCGCCTCGTTTTCCTCCTCCTGGTCTACCCCCATTGGCCCCCTCGCGCACGGGGCGCTCTCATGGACATCAGGCCGTTCCCTCTGCCGCGTCGAGCATGAAAGAGGTACGCCATGTACGAGATGCGCGCCGAGTCCAGCGCCGAGCGGGGCCACCTGCTGTGGCACGTGATAGCGAAGGACACCACCCTCAGCACGCTGTGCGGATCCCTCCTCAACCCCGGCCACGTGCCGCCGCCGGCGATCGAGCCCTCCGCCGACCACTACTGCGCCGCCTGCATGCACGCGGTCCGCGCACAGACCGAAGCCGTCGCCGAGCCGTAGCCGCCGACCCTCCCGACGGGTTTCACGGCGGGGCCGTCGGGCAGAAGCCGCATGCCGCCCTGTGGTGACGAACACAGGGCGGACCAAGCGCGACGGGAGCACGAGACCCCGCTGGAAGGGCGGCACGGCAGGGAGGTGGGATCCATGGCCGACGGCAGGGAGGTGGGATCCATGGCCGACGGCACGAGCGCCAACCCCGGCACCCTGCCCTCCGTCGGACGGCAGTACGACGCCAGTCCCTACGTGCCCGGCCACGGCGGCCTCGGCGCCCTGCGCCGGGCCGCCGCCGGCTGCCAGGGCTGCCCCCTGTTCGAGCACGCCACGCAGACGGTCTTCGGCGCCGGATCGGCGCACGCCCGGCTGCTGCTGGTCGGTGAGCAGCCCGGGGACCAGGAGGACCTCCAGGGAGAGCCGTTCGTCGGCCCCGCGGGGCGGCTGCTGCACCGGGCGCTGGAGGAGGCGGGCCTCGGCGACGAGGACACGTACGTGACCAACGCCGTCAAACACTTCAAGTTCACCACCGCCGCGCGCGGCAAGCGCCGCATCCACAAAGCCCCGAGCCTGCGGGAGATGACGGCGTGCAGGCCGTGGCTGACGGCGGAGCTGCGCCTGGTGGAGCCCGAGGTAGTGGTCGTGCTCGGCGCCACCGCGGGCCGCGCCCTGCTCGGGAGTTCCTTCAAGGTGGGCGAGCAGCGCGGTGTCCTGCGGCCGATGCCCGCCCTGGGGGACGACCCGCAGGAGCCGTTTCCGGGGCAGCTGTTGGCGACCGTACACCCCTCCTCGGTGCTGCGCTCCGACGACCGGGAGGCGGCGTTCCGCGGGCTGGTCGGCGACCTTTCGGTGGCCGCGTCCGCACTGGGCTAGGCCGCGGGACCGGGCCGGGACCCCGGGAGCGGGCCGGGGCCCCGGGGCGGCCGGGACCCCGGGAGCGGGCCGGGACCCCGGGAGCGGGCCGGGACCCCGGGGCCCACTCCCACGGCTCACTCCGAGGGGGGAACGGACCGGGCGCGGGCCTCGGCGAGGGTCGGGGCGATCTCCAGCTCGGATTCGGCGGCGAAGAGCCGCAGCATCTGCGCGAACTGCTCCGGCACGGGGCCGGCCAGGACCAGATGCTGCTCGCGGTCGCCCGCAAGAAGGGCGTTCAGCAGCGAGGAGTCGGCGAAGGTGACCCGGGCGATGTCCACCACCCGGCGCACGCCCTCCTCGGCCGCGTCAGCCAGCACCTGCGCCAGCGGCCCGACGCTGTCGACGTCGAACTCACCCGACAGCACGACCACCCGGACCCCGTCCTCGTCGAGGAGGACCTGGATTCTCGGGTGGTCGTAGGTCATGACGTAGCCGGTCCGGCTCTCCGTCCGGCTGTCCGTTCAGCCGCCACGGCGTCCGCCGGGCGGGTCCTGGGGGTCGACTCCCGTGTACGCGGAGGCGTCCTTGGTTCCACTGGGGCGCCGGGAGGCTCCCTTCTCGCCCATGTCGTGGTGGCCCTTGTCGCCGGAGCCGGATCCCTTGCTCTTGTGCTCCCCGCGCCGGCCGCCGGTCTTGACGGGGGTGCCCTCGTCGGCCTTGGTCGGCGACGCCTTGGTCCCGGAGCGCCGGTCGGGGCCTTCGCCCCCGTACTCGTCGGTGTGGAAGGAGCGCTCCGCGCTCGGGTTGTCCTGCTGACGGGTGGCGTCCACGTCGGGCGACCATCCGTGCTGCTCGGTCCCTTCGTGCCGACTGGGACCCTCACCGTGTGACGGGTGTCCCGACTTCCTGTTCTTGGCCATGCACTACACCTCCTGAGCGCTTGCTGCGGCCGGGGCCCCGGTTTCAGGGGGACGACGACCGTGGGGTGTGGAAGGGGCGCAGCCGGGCCTCGACGTGACCGTCGACGACGCGCGTCTCGAACGACGGCTGCGGGGCGGTGGCCGGGCCCTCGACGTTCCAGCCGTCGGAGAGCCTGAACACACTGCCGTGCCAGGGGCAGCGTACGCATCCGTCGGTGATCTCGCCTTCGGAGAGCGGCCCGCCCATGTGCGAGCAGCGGTCCGCGAGGACGTGTACGGCGCCGCCCGTGGCGCGGACCACGAGTACGTCCACCCCGTCCACGCGCGCACGGACGGGCCGGTCGACGGCGAAGTCCGCGACGGGTCCGACACGGTGCCAGCCCTCCCCCACCAGGTGCGTCACCGCTTCGGCGTGATTGGCTCCCGCGGCCTGCCGGTAGGCCAGGTGGCCGCCCAGTGCGCCGCCCGCCGAGACTGCCGCGAGGCCCGCCGCGGACAGCAGCCTGCCCCGCCAGGTCCGGCCCCGGGCGCGGGCCGCGAAGGAGCCGGCGTAGAGGCAGAGGCCGACGCTGTTGGTGAGGGCGTGGACGAGCCCTACGCGGGCCTGCTCGGGGGGCAGCTCTGCCCAGTCCGTCCAGCCCGCCAGGGCGGCGGGGACGGCGGTGACCACGCCCACCCCGATCAGGGCGTGCGCCGCCCGGCGCTGGCCGGGCAGCAGGTCCAGGACTGCGGAGGAGAACCAGGCGCCGAGCGGCACCTGGACGAGCGGCGGGTGTGCCGGGTGGCCGATGGGGCGGCCGTGCAGGACGTCCCGGGCCGCTCCCAGCGGGAGGGCGCGTACGGCGCGGCGGAGGGCTTCGATGGCCCCGTCCGCCACCGGCGTCTGCTCCAGCCGCTCCATCGCGGTCAGGACGGGTCCGGGGCCTTTGCCTGCGGTGCCGAGTGCGGTGCTTCGTAGGTCCATGGCGGGCGCCTACCCCGAGTCGGGCCCGCTATGGCGTTCCGCCGCCGGAGGGTCCGGACTCTTCCGGCTCGCGGGCGTCCTCGCCGTACTCGTGGGCGGTGTTGCGGCCCACCACGTGCATGGCGGCCTCCTCGGCGGACTGCGCTCCCCCGTCGGTGCCGACGTCGTGGGCCAGTACGTCGAAGGCCCGCCGGGGGTGGTTGTCCTCCACGGGGGCGAGCCGGCCGACGGTGTCGCCCGGGAGGGGTTCGGGATGCGGACCGGTGTCCTGGCCGTTCTGCCCGACGTCGGGGGTCTCCTGTGCGAGGCGCTGGTCCAGGGTTTCGCCCTGGCGCTGCTCGGCCGCCGTGGTGCCGTGGCGGGAGACTGCGCGGGGCCGGTCGGGGGTGTCGTAACCCTCGTCGAGGCGCTGGTCGGCGTCCGGCTCGTCGAGCGCGTTCTCCATGTCGGGCTGGTACTCGGCGCGCTGGTCACCGTTCTGCGGCTGGTACACCTCGTCGCCCTGCGTGTCGCTGGCCATGATCGTTGCCTTTCCCCGGGTCTGGTGTGGCGGCCCTCGGCGGGCGCCTACCCCGTCCGGCGGGGCTCACACGGCCGGCGGACGCGGCCGCATGGCCGGCCCGGAGGGCGGGTAGCCGCCGGGAACCGGAACCTACGGAGGGAGAGTGCCATGGACGACCAGGGCGGCGCGGGCGGCGTGCCACTGCACCATGACGAGGACGAGGCGAAGCGCCGCGGGCCCCACGTGGACCATCCGGAGAAGGAACGACTCGCACGGAGCGGTGAGCCGCAGGACCGGCGTTCCGGGCAGGGCGGAAAGGACCGCGGCAGCGAGGGAAGCGGCCCGGCGAAGAACGCCGGGACAAGCGGCCCGGCGAAGGACCGCGGGGCGAGGAGCCCGGCCAAGGGCCCCGAGTAGCCGGACGGGCGGTGGGGCCGGGCGCCGGGCGGATCAGCGTTCGGAGAAGCTGAAATCGCCCATCGTCCAGGCGCTGACGTCCTTGATCGCGATCCGGTACATCCCGCCGGTCTCCGGGATGCCGACGGTGCCCTGCAGGATCCGGGCCACGTGGAAGTGGAGGTACGCGGGCGGAGCCACCTTCGGGGAGGGGGACATGGTCCCCGAGTCCGCGAAGATGTCCGCGAAGGCGCCGAGCTGGTCGGAGTCCTTGAGGACCTCGGCCACGCGCTGGCGCCACACGCTCTCGGGGGCGAGGCGGCCCGTGATCACGGCGCCGTGCACCACGACGGTGAGGGCCATCTGATTGGTGGGCTCCGACTCCACGGCGGCGGCGATGGCGACAAGGAGGTCGTCAGGCTTCGACATGGGTACGGAGTCTACAAGGTCCCGCCCCGGGGCCCCACCCCACTGCGCCGGAACCGGGCCGCCCGGCCCCGGTGCTGGCGGGGCGCGCCTCTCACGGGGAGCGCAACAGCACCTCGACCTCGCGCTCCTGGTCCCCGGCGACGGTGCCCTTCGCCTCGACGGTGAAGGCTTCCGTCAGCGCGAACAGGACCCGGTCCACCGCGCGGGGGCCGCCCTGCACACCCACCCGGACCGTGCCGTCGAGGGCGACGGGGCCCGTCGGCGCCGCCGGTCTGCCGGCGTCGATGGTCGTGCTCCAGACGGTGGGCGCTCCCGTGTGGTCCCGGGCCTGCGTCTCGACGCCCTCCCCTCCGTCGTCGGGGAAGGCCCGCTCCAGGAACCCGATGAGGGTACGGGCACACTCGGGCGAGCAGTCGGTGGCCGTCACCAGCACCGCGTCGTCCGCGTGCCGTGCTTCGCTGTTCATCACGTCGCCTTTCCTCAGGGTCCTTCGGGGTGATTCGGGCCCCCGCGCGGGCGGTCACGCGCGGCGCGGCGGACCGGCGGGCCGCCGGTCCGCCGCGGCGGCGGCGCTCCACCGCTCAGCGCCCGAGGGCCTTCTTGAGCTGCTCCTTGTTCATCGCGGAACGGCCCTCGATGCCCCGCTTCTTCGCCTCTTCGTACAGCGCGTCGCGGGTGGGCCCCGAGGAGCCGCTGCCGGAGCCCATGCTCCGGCCGGAGCCGGACGAGCTGCGGCTCGACGACTTCGTCTCGCCGGAGCGGGCCCGCTCCTTGTTCACCGTACGGCCCGCCATCTCCTTCGCCCGGCCCTCCGACATGCCGCGCTCCTGGCCGGACTCCTTGATGTGCTCGTACTGGCGCTCACGCTTACCGCTGGATCCTCGGGGCATCGCAGTTCTCCTCACGCACGGGGTGACGCATAGGGGTGGACACGGCCATGCTGCGGGCCGGCGCCGGCTCGCGCACCCCGGCGCGGCCACCCGGAGGTACGCCGCCCCGTCGGCCGCCCCCGTCCGGCGCCGTCGGCAAACCCGGGCGTTTTCAACGGCTTGGCGTACGGGTGAAACCTTCCGCCGTTTCACGCGCCCCAGGCCGTCTCCGGTCACCCCGCTGGCACAGTGGCCGCACCCACCTCCGGCAAAGGAGTTTCACGTGCTCGAACGCAAGCGGCGCAAGAACGGGACCGAGGTCACCTTCGTCCTTCCGGCCGACAATCCGCCCGGGCCGGTCAGCGTGGTGGGCGACTTCAACGACTGGCAGCCGGGCACCCACGTGCTGGCTCCCCGCGAGGACGGCCTGCGCGCCGTGACCGTCGAACTCAGCGGGAAGAAGACGCACACGTTCCGGTACCTCGCCGCGGGCGACTACTGGTTCGACGAGGAGCAGGCCGACGGCCACGACGGCACCAACAGCCACCTGCGCACCTGAGACCGCGGCACCCGGCCCCGCACCGGAGGTCCGGCGGGTGCCCGCCGGTTCAACCGAGCAGTTCCAGTACGGCCGCCTCCACCTCCCCGTGGGTGGCCGGGTGCCCGTAGACGACGTCCGCGCCGAGCCGGTCCAGCGCGGGCTTGATCGTGACACCGCTCTCGTAGAGCTCGAAGAGCCTCGGGTTGATGTACGAGGAGCGGCAGACCGCCGGCGTGTTGCCCAGGTAGCCGCTCACCTCGCGCACCGCACGGGCCACCGCCTTCGTACGCCGGGCCCGGGACTCGCCCGCCACGTCGGCCGAGACGGCCAGGGCGACGGCGGCCAGGACCGTCGCGTGCCAGGTCCGGAAGTCCTTGGCGGTGATGTCCGTACCGGACCTGCTGCGCAGGTAGTCGTTGACGTCGCCGGCACGCACGTCGTGCCAGACGCGGCCCTGCCGGTACACGAAGAGCTGGGAATGCCCCTCGGACCGGCGCAGCAGTGACCTGACGACGGCGTACGCGGCGGGGTCGACCAGGGCGCGCATCTGCTCCTGCCCCGATTTTCCGGGGTAGCGGAAACAGACCTCGCCCCGGCTGCAGACGGCGTGTTCCCGTAGCAGCGTGGTCAGCCCGTAAGCCTGGTGGTCCCGCCGGTACGCGGCTCCGCCCACGCGGAAGAAGCCTAGGTCGAGCAGGCGCGCCGAGCAGGCCAGGACCCGCTCCCGGCCCAGGCCCCGCGTCGCGAGGTCCGCTTCGATGCCCTGGCGCAGGCGCGGGAGCCGGGTCGCGACGTCCAGGACGTGTTCGTGCTTGGCGGCCTCCTGGCGCTCCCGGAACGCCGGGTGGTAGAGGTACTGCCGACGGCCCGCCTCGTCGGTCCCCATGGCCTGGATGTGGCCTCCGGGCCACGGGCAGATCCACACGTCGGTCCAGGCGGGCGGGATCACCAGTGCGCGCAGCCGCTCGCGTTCCGACGGGTCGGTGACCGGGGTTCCCGACAGGTCCAGGTAGCGAAAACCCCGGCCGTGGCGTACCCGGACGTATCCGGGCCGGTCGGGGCGACTCGTGCGCAGCCGCATGGTCCTCCTCCGCAGACGCCCGGCTTCTGCCCGGTTCCCGCACGGATACTCCCCGGTAAGCGCGGCTGTGCCCCCGTGGCCCGGGGGACGTCCAGGCCGTCTCTTTCGGATCTTGTCGGGCGGCGCGGGTCAGGCAGGATACGGAAGAGACGGCCTAGATTCGTCCGCATGGTGCACGTACTGGGCAGCAGGATGCTGCTGACCCCCACGGACCCCGACCGTTCGCGCGCGTTCTACGGCGGGGCACTGGGCCTCGCGGTGTACCGGGAGTTCGGTACGGGGCCCGAGCGGGGGACGGTCTACTTCCTCGGCGGCGGGTTCCTGGAAGTCTCGGGCCGCTCGGAGAGCCCGCCCGCCCCCGGGCTGCGGTTGTGGCTCCAGGTCGCCGACGCGCAGGCGGCGTACCGGGAGCTGCTGGGGCGGGGGGTCGCGGTGCTCCGGCCGCCCCGGCAAGAGCCGTGGGGGCTGATCGAGATGTGGATCGAGGACCCGGACGGCGTGCGGATCGCCGTCGTGGAGGTGCCGGCGGACCACCCGCTGCGGCTGCGCGTGTGAACCCGGGCACGGGGCTGCCGTGTCGTACGCCACGATCCGCGCCGGGCCATTCCCATGCGGCCGATGCGGCCGTTATCGTGACGATCCCTCCTTTTTCCTATCCGCCCGGATGGTCACCAGTGCCCGCAGACACCTCCCTGTCCCCGCTCATAGCGGCGACGACGCACTGGCTGACCCGCGCCTACCCCGCCGGCAGCGGCGCGCTCCAGCGGGGCCTGGCCGAGGCGCAGGCCCGGCAGGCCGTCACGGTCGCCGCGTGGCTGCGGTACCCGACGGACCTCGACGCGCAGCTGGTCGCGCTGACCGGGCCGGGCGGCTCGGGCCGCCTGGACTGGATCACCGGGGCGGACGCACCCTGCGAGGACGAGGAGCGCGAGGACGTCTGGCGCAGCTGGGTCGACGAGGTCGTGGCCAGCTGGGCGGCGTGCCTGCTGACCGCGCCTTCGCTGGCCTCGGCGGCGGTGGGCGCGCTGGCCGGGACCGATCACGCCGATGCCGTCCCGGTGGCCTTCCGGCGCCTGACCGATCCCGAGGCGAACGACCGCGACGCGGCGGCGCTGCTGCGCCACCCGGACCTGCTGGCGCCGATAGCGGACCTGCACCGCCCGGGGCTGGTGGACTGCCTGGGGGCGGATACCGCGCTGGCGGGCTGAGCGGGGCGCGCCCGGCTCGTTTTCCGGGAACCGCGCGGGGTAGGGGCCGCCGTGCGGGGTGCGGTCTTGGCCTCCCGGCCGCGACGGAGGCCGCATTCCGCCCTGAGCACCGCTGACGCAGCGCCCGGGCGTCCACCCGTACGCGCGACCGGGGGCGCCGCGGGCGGCGACACGACCGAGGATGGGAGCATGTCCGCCCGACTGGTCATCTACCCTCCGGACGAGAACGGCTGGCGCCGGGTGCGTTACGACGGCGTCGCCATCGGTGTGGCCCACAAGCCCTCCGACATCCTCGTCTTCCTGAGCGCGGCCGGGATGGAGGATCCCGGGGAACTGGACCTCACCGATCCCGAGCTCGTCGAGTGGCGCGGCCCCGGACCCGAGTCGTGGGCGGAGTCGCCCCCCTGACGGCGCCGGGAGACGGCCGCTGGCTCCTCACCGAAAACGCCCGCTGACTTCCCGGCCGACGGGCCGGCCCACGTAAGAGCAGGAGGCCCGCGAGGTGGAACACCCGAACGCGAACGTGCCGCCCCAGCCGGCCCGCGAGAAGGCGGCCCAGGTCGCCCTCTCCCTCCAGGACAGCCGCCGGACGGTGATGACGGCTGCGGCCGGCGCCGTCGCCGTGGCCGCGGCCCTCCTGGCACACCGGCGCCGCTGCCGCTCGTAGGACCGCGCCCAGGACCGGTGCGTGCGGTCCGGCCGGTTCCGTGCGGAGCGACGGGGCACGCGTGACAGGGACACGCTCGTCCGACGCAAAGGATCCCCATGCTCGCCGTCGCGCTGCTCACTCCCCCCGTCATGCTGGCCGCGATGCTGGCCCTCGGGCGGTACGAAGAACGTCTCCTGGGCGCACCGCCCGCCGGCCCGGCCCGGCGGCCCCCGCTGCCCCCTCCCGCGCGGGCCCACCGGCCGCCCGGCGCGCACGCCCGACCCGTGGCCACCGGCAGGGTCACCCGCTTCCCTGCACGACATGAGCTGGTTTGAGATGGCTCGTCACCGGCAAGGGGCGATAGACGACGGACGATTTACGAACCTCATCCCTCTTCGCACAGGAAGGACCCACCCATGCGCGTGGCGTTTTTGACGGCTACGGAGGGCGTCGAGCAGATCGAGCTCACCCAGCCGTGGCAAGCAGTGATCGACGCCGGCGGCAACCCCCAGCTCGTCTCGACGGAGCCGGGCCGCGTCCAGGCGTTCAACCACCTCGACAAGGCGGACACCTTCCCCGTCGACCTCGTCGTCTCGCAGGCCTCGGCGGAGGACTTCGACGGACTGGTCCTTCCGGGTGGTGTCGCCAACCCGGACGCACTGCGGACGAACGCCGAAGCGGTGGCCTTCGTACAGAGCTTCTTCGACGGCGGCAAGCCGGTCGCGGCGATCTGCCACGCCCCCTGGACCCTGGTGGAAGCCGGCCGCGTCCGAGGCCGCACGCTGACCTCGTGGCCGAGTCTGCGCACGGACGTCGAGAACGCGGGCGGGACCTGGGTCGACGAGGCCGTGCAGGTGTGCACGGCAGGCCCCAACACGCTCGTCACCAGCCGTAAGCCTGATGACCTGCCGGTGTTCTGCAAGACCTTCCTGACCGAGTTCAACCGCTGAGGGGACACCGCTGCGCATGGGCATCATCGCCTGGATCCTGATCGGCCTGCTGGCCGGGCTCATCGCCAAAGCCATCACCCCGGGGCGGGACCCCGGCGGATGCCTGATCACGATGCTGATCGGCATCGTGGGCGGCCTGCTCGGCGGGTGGCTCGGCAAGGTGATCTTCGGGGTGGACTCGATCAACGGCTTCTTCCACCTGTCGACGTGGATCGCGGCCATCGTCGGTTCCGTCATCGTGCTGCTGGTCTACCGGCTGGTCGCCGGGCGCCGGCACACCTGAGGGCCGCCCCGTTCCGAAGCCGGCCCCCCGCCGAGTGGCGGGGGGCCGGCTTTCGCCCGTCCGGGCCCTGTCGCACCGGGAGCGCGACTCCTTCGGTCCGCCTCACCACCGGCGCGATCGGCCGCCCTGGTCGTCGGCGGGGCGCAGCCGCAGCTGGTCTGCGAGGCGGTGCAGGCGGGGGAAGCGTTCGCGCCGCAGCTGCGAGTGCCGGTCGAGCTCCTCGATGAGCCGCTCGGAACGTTTCTCCACGCCGAGTTCGTCCAGCACCCGGTCCGCCTCGGCGAGCAGGGCGCCCGAGAGCTGCCACTGGCCGGGGTCGGTGCGGACCTGTTCCAGGAGCAGTCCGGCCAGCTTGTCCCGGCTCAGGCGGGCGGTGTTGAGCTCCTCGGTCAGCCTGCTCTCGGCTTCCTCGGCGTTCGCGCTGACCTGGGCGGTGATCAGCTGGGCGAAGCTCTCGACGGCGATGGCCGTGTGCGCGTAGAGCTCCCGCAGCGCCTGCGCGATGTGCGCCGGGAACAGCGGTTGCTCGGGCCGCGTCTGCGCCAGGTCGGTCAGCGTGCGGCAGGAGACGCGCAGCACCACCGCGCAGATCTCCAGGGTGTCCAGTCCGGTACGCAGGACCAGGCGGAACAGGAGCCCTTCGCGCACGCGCGGGTTCAGCCGCAGGCTGTCCTCGGCCTGCCGCAGCGCGGCGTCGACCTGGGCGATGTCGTTGTCGAGCCGGCGTGCCTCGTGCAGCCGGGCGGCGGCCTTCTCCACCGGGGTGTGCTCGTCGAGTTCGTCGGTGATGTGCACCATCAGGGCGCGCATCCGCCGGGCGAGGTCGGTGATCGCCTCGCTCGCCGGTCCGACCCATACGGGCGGCACGAACAGGATGTTGAACAGCAGGCCGACGGCGGCGCCGATCAAGGTCTCCAGCACCCGGTCCCAGGCGGTGTCGGCCACCCGGGTGACGCCGAGGACCAGCATGGCGCTGATCGCGACTTCGGGGACGAACTCGCCCGCCTTCACCAGCGGTCCGATGGTGAGCGACACCAGGATGATCAGGCCGAGGCTCCACCAGGTCAGGCCGACCAGCGCGCTGAATCCGATCGCGAGCAGCACCCCGGCCACCACGGAGTTGACCCGGCGGATGCCGGTGGTGAGGGTCGAGTAGAGGGTGACCTGCACGACGAGCAGCGCGGTGAGCGGAGCGGTCAGCGGGGCGGGTTCACCGCTGAGCTGCAGGGCGACGACGTACGAGATCACGGCGGCCGCGGTGGAACGGACGGTCTGGACGACGGCGGGCTCCCGGTGCCGCCGCACCAGCTGACGCAGTGGAGCAGAGAGTGACATGACCCGCCCTTTCCCCTTCGCGTGAAGATCAACGCGATCCGACGCGCGCAGTACACACCGGATATGTCACGACACGCTACGTGAGGACCAATGCCCCGACGGCTCGCTGCGCGGCGGTTCACTGGGTGGCCTGGATCAGACCATCGGCACGAGAGAGGAGAGCGGCATGGGACACGGCGGCGACGTCATCGCGGAACTCACCACGGACCACGAGGAGGTGGAGGAGCTCTTCACCAACATCCAGGAACTGCCGTCGGGCGACGCGCGCAGGAAGCACTACGCGGACCAGGCGATCATGGAGCTGGTCCGGCACTCCGTGGCCGAGGAGTCGTACCTGTACCCGGCCGTCCGCGAGCACCTTCCCGAGGGGGACAGCATCGCGGACAAGGAGCTGGAGGACCACGCGATGGCCGAGCGCACCATGAAGGACCTGGAGGGCTGTGCCGCGGACGACCCGCGTTTCGACGCCCTGATGACCAAGCTCATGGCCGAGATCCGGGCCCACGTGGCCGACGAGGAGAACAACCTCTTCCCCCAGCTGCGCGCCGCCTGCACCCCGGACATGCTCGACAAGCTCGGCGACAAGGTCCGCCAGGCCAAGAAGATGGCCCCGACCCGGCCGCACCCGTCGGCGCCCGACAAGCCGCCGGCCAACAAGCTGCTCGCCCCCGGGGTGGGCCTGGTCGACCGGCTGCGCGACGCGATGAGCGGACGGGGCAAGGACTGACGCTCCCCTTGAACGGCGGCTCCGGGGACCGGTGGCGTCCGGTCTCCGGAGCGCCGTGCGTTGACGGGGTGCGGTGCTGCCGTGCGTCGCGCCGTGCGGCGCTGTACGGAGGAAGCAGCGGGAAAAGCGACGCGCTCGCGACACATGCCGGGTCGGGCCACGGGCAGGCGCAAAGACGTCACCGTCAAGGCGCGCAGGGAGACAGCGTCCATGGACACCTCACTCGTCCAGCACCGCATCACGCTCGCCCCGCGGCCGGGGGCCAACGCGGTCGCCCGCGATACCGCCCACCGGTTCCTGGCCGACGCGAGGGAGCACGGCCGTGCCGTACCGGACCCGGCCCCCGACACCCTGCTCCTCCTGGTCACCGAGCTGGTGACGAACGCGCTGCGCCATACCGGCGGCCCCTGCACCCTCAGCCTGACGCTGCACGCGAACGCCATCGACGTCGACGTGACGGACACGAGCCCGCACCCGCCCACGCCCCGGGTGCCCGACCACACGGGGCACGGGGGCTGGGGCTGGAACCTCGTGCACCACCTGACCGAATCCGTCGAGATCCGGCCGACCGCGGACGGCGGGAAGACCATCCACGCACGTGTGGCCCTGGAGTGACCGCCGGGCCCCGGCGGGAACGCGCCTCTGACCGCGATTTGACCGCATACCGGGATACGGGATGCCTGATACCGGGCACGCTCAGGCCCGAAGCGGCAGGAGAAGCGGAGGCGACGATGACCGAGACACCGATACCCCAGCGCCGCCGCACGCCCGCGGCCGCCGACCCTGCCGTCGCCGCCGCGGCAGCGGCGCGTGCCCGCACCGAGCTGGCGACGGGGATCCTCATGGCACTGGTTCCGTGCAGCGCGGAAACCGCGCGCCGACTGCTCACGGCGGCCGCCGAGGAAACGGGCACGACGGCGCAGGAGAGCGCCGGAGCGGCCGTCGCACTGCTCGGCGGCCAGGACGAGCCCACCCCGGTCCAGGAAGCGCTGCGCACGGCGATGCGCCGGGCCAGGTCCGGGCCGCAGCAGGGAGCCGGGGCGCGGCTGCTGCCCAGGCCGGACGTCCTGCGCGAGCACGTGGCGCGCTTCCGGGCACTGCGCCGGGAGGTGCTGGGATCCCCGGGCGACCTCGCCCTGCAGCGCGAGCTGGACGACGCCGTGTACACGTTGTGCGTGATGATGGGCCGCCGGACCCCGCACGATGCGCTCAAGGCCGCCGAGACACTCGTCGACGCGCAGCCGCAGCAGCCCGCGCGGGGCGACCAGGGCGCCTGACGAAACGGCCTGACGAAAGGGACGGTCGCGCCCGAACGGACGGCTCCGCCCGGTGGGTACCGGGCGGAGCCGTCTGCTGTCGTGGATGGGGTCGATGGGGTCGATGGGGTGACAGTGCCGGAGGGTGTCAGAGCGAACCCTTGTTTCCTCTGGCGCCCTTGGCCCGGCCCTTGGTTTCTTCCAGCGCGCTCTTCGCCTCGCCCTTGGCCTGGTCCATCTTGCCCTCGGCTGCCATCTTGTCGCTGCCGGTGGCCTTGCCCGCGACTTCCTTGACCTTGCCCTTTGCCTTGTCCATGCCGCCCTTGCCGGCCATGGTGACTCCTCGGCCCGGTGTTCGCGTGTTCTCTGCGTGCCCGCCCGTCAGGCGGGCCAGGTGCCCGAGACGCGCCGTACGGCGGTGGCTCCGCCCCGTTCGACCGCGGCCTTGACCACGGCGAAGATCGCCCCTTGCAGGGCGGCCGCGAGCAGGATCTCGCGCCAGGCCCTGCCCTCGTCCGTGGCGTTCGGCGCGTCGTCCTCGTGGCCCGCCAGTTTCCAGACCTGCTTGAACGCCACGCCCGCCAGCATGCCGGCGCCGGCGCCGAGCGCCAGTCCCACCGGCTTGTAGGCGATCTTGGCTTTGTTCACCGTCCGCGCTCCCTCCGTCGGCCCCGTGCTGGTAGCCGGAGCACCTTCGCAGCGGCGTCTTCCCCGCCGCTGCCGGGATAAGCCCGGTGCCCGGTGGTTTTCCGCGTGCGGCTCAGCGGGCCGCGGGGGGCTCCTCACGGGGCGGAAGGGCCCCCAGCGCCCATCTGATCGTCCCGGTCACCGCCCTGCCGGACAGGAGTACGAGGTCCTCCGGAAGGTACGGCGCTGCGCGCAGGCCCAGCGCCTCCCGGGCCCATGGCGGCAGCGTGCGGACCGCGTTCGCCGCCAGGAGGGCGTAGGGGCCGCGGGCGATCCACGGCAGCGGCGGCTCGCGGAGGATGAAGCGGGCCGCGTCCAGGGCCTCCGGGGTGGCGCGCAGTTCGGGCCGGTAGCGGGCGAGCCGGGCCGCGAGGGAGGCGCGGTCGTCCGGTGGGTCGGGTACGCCGAGCGCGCGGGCGACCCGGGCGGTGTCGGCGATGTACGCGTCGCAGCCGGCGCCGTCCAGGGGGTGGGCACCGTAACGCTGGTGCGCACGCAGGAAGCTGTCGACCTCCGCCACGTGCACCCAGCACAGCAGGTGCGGGTCCGCGGCGTGGTAGGGCTCACCGGCGGCCGTGGTTCCGCGTATCCGCTCGTGCACCTCGCGTACGTGGTCAACGGCGCGCTGGGCGTCCTCGGCGGTGCCGTAGGTGGTGACCGCGAGGAAGGTGCTGGTGCGCTGGAGCCGCCCCCAGGGGTCGCCCCGGAAGCCGGAGTGCGCGGCGACGGCGGCCATCGCACGCGGGTGCAGGGATTGCAGCAGGAGCGCGCTGAGGCCGCCGACGAACATGGAGGCGTCTCCGTGGACGGTGCGGATGGGCCGCTCGGGGCCGAACCAGCGCGGGCCGGGGGTGCCGTGGATGCGGGCGCGGTTCTGCCGGCCGCCCGGCCCCGCCACGTGGGCGAAGAGACTGGTGCCGACCCGTTGGCGCAGGCCCTGGCCCGACCGCTGCGACATGTCCACGCTCCCATCCTCCCGCGCGGCCGGCCGGACCGGCAGTCCCCGGTCCGGCCCGGCCGCGGGCGGCTCAGGCGGAAAGCGCCTGCGCGACCACCGACCGCGCCGCTTCCTGCACTTCGGCGAGGTGTCCGGGGCCGCGGAACGATTCCGCGTAGATCTTGTAGACGTCCTCGGTGCCCGAGGGGCGGGCCGCGAACCAGGCGTGACCGGTGGTCACCTTGATCCCGCCGAACGCCGCGCCGTTGCCCGGGGCGCTGGTCAGCACCCCGGTGACCGGGTCACCCGCCAGCGTGTCCGCGGTGACCTGCTGCGGGGAGAGCCGGCCGAGCACCGCCTTCTCCTCCCGGGTGGCCGGGGCGTCGACGCGCGCGTACGCCGGCTCGCCGAACCGGGCGGTGAGCGCGGCGTACCGCTCGGAGGGGCTCTGTCCCGTCACCGCGAGGATCTCCGACGCGAGCAGGGCGAGGAGGATGCCGTCCTTGTCGGTGGTCCACACGGAGCCGTCGCGGCGCAGGAAGGAGGCGCCGGCCGACTCCTCACCGCCGAACCCGAGGGTGGCGCCGGACAGCCCGTCCACGAACCACTTGAAGCCGACGGGAACTTCCACCAGCTCGCGGCCGAGGTCGGCGGCCACCCGGTCGATCATCCCGGAGGACACGAGTGTCTTGCCGATGCCCGCGGAGACCGGCCACCCCTCGCGGTGGCGGTAGAGGTAGTCGATCGCGGTGGCGAGGTAGTGGTTGGGGTTCATCAGGCCGCCGTCCGGCGTGACGATGCCGTGGCGGTCGGCGTCGGCGTCGTTGCCGGTCGTCAGGTCGAACCGGTCCCGGCCCTCGATCAGGGAGGCCATCGCGTACGGGGAGGAGCAGTCCATACGGATCTTCCCGTCCCAGTCGAGCGTCATGAACCGCCAGGTGGGGTCGGTTTCCGGGTTGACGACGGTCAGGTCGAGCCGGTGTTCTTCGGCGATGCGTCCCCAGTAGGCGACGGAGGCGCCCCCGAGCGGGTCGGCGCCGATGCGCACGCCCGCCGCGCGGACGGCGTCGAGGTCGAGCACGGAGGGCAGGTCGCGGACGTAGGCGCCCAGGAAGTCGTACCTGCCGGTGGTGGCGGCCGCGAGGGCCCGCGCGTACGGCAGTCTGCGCACCTCCTTCGAGCCGCCGGCGATGATCTCGTTGGCCCGCTCCTGGATCCAGCCGGTCGCGTCCGATCCGGCGGGTCCGCCGTGGGGCGGGTTGTACTTGAACCCGCCGTCGCCGGGCGGGTTGTGCGAGGGCGTGACGACCACCCCGTCCGCGAGGGCCCCGCTGCGACCGCGGTTGTGGGTCAAGATGGCGTGGGAGACCGCGGGCGTGGGCGTGTAGCCGTCGGCGGTGTCGAGGAGCACGGCCACGCCGTTGGCGGCGAACACCTCGATGGCCGTGACCCGGGCGGGTTCGGACAGTGCGTGCGTGTCGGCGCCGAGGAACAGCGGCCCGTCCACGCCCTGCCGGGCCCGGTACTCGCAGATGGCCTGGCTCGTCGCCGCGATGTGGTCCTCGTTGAAGGCGGTGGCGAGGGACGATCCGCGGTGCCCCGAGGTGCCGAAGCTGACGCGCTGGTCCGGATCCGCGGGATCCGGGTGCAGGGCGTAGTACGCGGTCACCAGCCGGGACACGTCGATGAGGTCCTCCGCCCGCGCCTGCTGGCCCGCTCGCTCGTTCGGCATCCGTTCGCTCCTCCGTGCTGCTCGGCACTCCACTGCTGGGGGCTTCCCTCCCCACGGCCTACCCAGCGGGAGCCACTCCTACCGGCCGGGTTTACAGCGTTCGTCCGGGTTTGGGACAGCGGCGAGCGGTTAGCCGCACCGTACCGGGGCACGCGCGCCAGCGTCCGCGCGCTTCGGCCTGCCCCCGGAGCGGGGGTGGTGGAGCGCTCACCGAGGAGGTTGTGCCACGTGGAACGCAAGCGCGGGGCCCCTGACCCCACCACCATGTACCCCCGGCCGGATTTC
Organism: Streptomyces sp. NBC_00667; assembly: GCF_036226825.1. Lineage (NCBI taxonomy): Bacteria > Bacillati > Actinomycetota > Actinomycetes > Kitasatosporales > Streptomycetaceae > Streptomyces > Streptomyces sp. NBC_00667. The sequence goes on along the minus strand of NZ_CP109022.1, from coordinate 6,441,285 downwards.
CCGGAACAGGAACAGGAGCACCCGGGACGCACCGGCCCGATGGAGCCGGTGCCCGACCACGGCGAGACGTCCTACCGGGGCCACGGCCTGCTGGAGGACCGCAAGACCGTGATCACGGGCGGGGACTCCGGCATCGGCCGGGCGGTCGCGATCGCCTACGCCCGCGAGGGCGCCGACGTGCTCTTCACCTACCTTCCCGAGGAGGAGGAAGACGCCCGGCAGACCGAGCGCCTGGTGGAGGAGGCGGGCCGCAAGGCGGTGGCCGTGGTCTGTGACATCCGCGAGGAGGAGCAGTGCCGGGCGCTGGTGGACCGGGCGGTCACCGAGTTCGGCCGGATCGACGTGCTGGTGAACAACGCCGCCTACCAGATGGCGCAGCCGGAGGGGATCTCCGCGATCACCACCGAGCAGTTCGACCGGGTCGTGCGCACCAATCTCTACGGGATGTTCTGGCTGTCGAAGATGGCCCTCCCCCACATCCCGTCCGGCGGGAGCATCATCAACACCACCTCGGTGCAGGCCTACAAGCCGAGCCCGCCGCTGCTGGACTACGCGATGACCAAGGGCGCCATCGTCACCTTCACCCAGGGGCTGGCGCAGATGACGGCGTCCGACGGGATCCGGGTCAACGCCGTGGCGCCCGGGCCCGTGTGGACCCCGCTGATCCCGGCCACCATGCCCGACACCGCCGAGTTCGGCGCGCAGTCGCCGCTGGGCCGTCCGGCCCAGCCCGCGGAACTGGCGCCCGCCTACGTCTTCCTCGCCTCGGCGCAGGCGAGCTACCTCACCGCGGAGATCCTCAACGCCACCGGCGGAACGCCGCTCCCCTGACATCGGAGGACATGTGTCACACGACCACGAGGCCCTGTACGACCGGATCGAGGAGGAGGTGGCCCGGCGCGCCGACCGGCTCTGGGACATCAGCTGCGCCCTGCACCGGGATCCCGAGACCGCCTACGCGGAGCACCGCTCGTCCGCGCTGCTGAGCGCGGAGTTCGAGCGGGAGGGGTTCACCGTCGAACGGGGCACGGCCGGGCTGCCGACCGCGTTCGTCGCCCGCTCCGGAGGCGGGGAAGGGCCTCGGGTGGCCCTGCTGATGGAGTACGACGCGCTGCCCGGCCTGGGGCACGCGTGCGGCCACAACCTGATCGCGGCCGCCGGGCTGGGCGCGGCGGCCGCGGTACGGGCGGCCCTCGGCGACGGCGGGGGCACGGTCCTGGCCGTGGGGACGCCGGCCGAGGAGCGCGGCGGCGGCAAGGTGGAGCTGGTGTCGGCGGGGGTGTTCGACGGCGTCGACGCCGCGCTGATGTTCCATCCGGGGGTGCACAGCTGGGCGTGGGCGCCGCTGACGGCGCAGCGTCAGCTCCGGGTCGGGTTCCACGGCCGCGCCGCCCACCCGACCGGCAACCCGACGGAGGGCATCGACGCGCTCGCCGCCCTGGTGCAGCTGTTCAACACCACCGCCGTCCTCAGCCGGCGGCTTCCCGCCGGGTCGCACGTCCAGGGCATCGTGACGGACGGGGGCGAGTCCACCAACGTCGTACCCGCCTACGCGGAGGGTCTGTTCGGGCTGCGCGGGGCGACGACGGGCGCGCTGGAGGAACTGGCGGCGGAACTCGAATCCTGCGCCCAGGGTGTGGCCGGGGCGACGGGCACCAAGGCCGAGGTCACCCCGGTCGGTACGGGCTACCGGCACTTCCGCAACAACCGGGCGCTGTCCGACCGGTTCACCCACCACATCGGGCGGGCCGGCATCGCGGTCGGGGATCCGGCGCCGGGGGTGTACCTGGGCTCGTCGGACATCGGTGACGTCAGCCACCGGGTTCCTGCCATCCACCCGTTCGTGGCCATCATGGACGAGCCGGGCTCCGACCACACCCCGGGCTTCGCGCTCGCCGCGGCCGCCCCCCGGGGACGACGGGCGATGCTCGCCTCGGCGCGGGCGCTGGCCTGCACGGCGGCGGACGTGCTGCTGGATCCCGCGTTGAAGGAGACGGCCTGGGCGCAGCTGCGCTCGCAGGCCGCGTCGGGCGGATGACCGTACCGTGGCGGCATGCGCCTGTTGCTGATCTCCGACACCCACCTGCCGACGCGCGCCAAGGTGCTCCCGGCCGCCCTGGTCGAGGAGTGCGGGCGGGCGGACGTCGTGCTCCATGCGGGTGACTGGGTGGACGAGGACGCCTACGCGCTGGTCGCCGGCCATGCCCGCGAGCTGATCGGGGTGCACGGCAACAACGACAGCCCGGCGCTGTGCGCGCGGCTGCCCGAGGTGGCGAGAGCCGTACTGGAGGGCGTGCGCGTCGGTGTGGTGCACGAGACCGGGGCCGCCGCCGGGCGGGAGGCGCGGTGCGAGCGGCGGTTCCCCGATCTGGACGTCCTGGTGTTCGGCCACAGCCACATCCCCTGGGACACCACCGCGCCCGGGGGCCTGCGGCTGCTGAACCCCGGCTCCCCCACCGACCGGCGCCGCCAGCCCTTCCCCACGTACATGACGGCCGTGGCCGCCGGCGGCCGGCTGTCAGGGGTCCGGCTGCACCGGCTGACGCCCCGGGGCTGACGGCTCACCGGGAGCCGTGGGGGCCGCCCCGTTCCGGGGGGTGCCCGGCGCCGTCGCCGAGGAAGACCGGGCCCAGCCCGCTGATCTCCAGCAGCCGCAGGAGGTGTCCGGGCACGCGCGTGAGGACCACCGATCCGCCCGCGCCCACGGCTCGGCGGCGCAGCTGTACGAGGACGCTGAGCCCGGAGGAGTCGCAGAAGGTGACGGCGGAGACGTCCAGGACGAGGTGCGGGCCGTCGGCGAGCAGCCGCACGCCCTCCTCGCGCAGCTGCGGGGCGGTGTGCCAGTCCATGGCGCCGGTGAGCGCGACGACCCGCCGGGGGCCGTCCGCCTCCCGGACGTTCAGGCTCAAGGCGCTCTTGTTCACGTGCCGACTCCTGACGGGCTCCCGGAACGGGTGTGCCGGGATCGGGTGTGCGGGTGTCGCTTCACTCCTCCTGGTCGGTCAGGCCGGTGAGTGCCGCGGCCTCCCGCGCGGGCACGGCGGTCGGCCCGAGCCATTCGCACAGCAGGATGGTCGCGTCGTCGTTGAGGCGCCCCTCGTGGTGGTCCATGACCGCCTGGATGAGGCGCCGCAGGGTTTCCGGCACGGGCAGTCTGTCGGCGTGCCGGCGGATGAGGAAGTCGGTGAACCGTTCCAGGCCGAACTCGTTCGAGCCGGGGCGGCGGGCCTCGGTGATGCCGTCGGTGTACAGCACGAGGCGGTCACCGGGCTCCAGCTGCTCGCGACAGGGCGTGACCGGCAGTCCGAGGTCGGTGCCCATGGGGTGGGCCGGCGGACAGGCCAGCTGGGTGGTCCACCGGCCGCCCCGGATGACGAGGGGCGGGTGGTGGCCCCGGTTGACCCACGTCAGCTCGCCGGTGGCGGTGTCGAGGTCGGCGAGGATGCCGGTCACGTACGAGCGGTGGCTGAACTGCTCGATCAGCAGTTCCTCCACCCGTTCGCTCATGCCGACCAGGTCCGACCCTTGCCTGCGTGAGTTGCGGCAGGCGCCGACCGCGAGGTTGGCCGCGAGCCCGGCGGCGGTGTCGTGGCCCATGGCGTCGAAGATCGACAGGTGGACGACGGGGCCGGCCATGGCGTAGTCGAAGGCGTCGCCGCTGACCTGGTACGCGGGCTCCATCGCGGCCGCGATCACCACCCGGCCGTCCGCGTAGGTGCGCGGGGGCATCAGGTGCCACTGCATCTCCGCGGCGACGTTCATGGGCGCGGAGCGCACGAGGCGGGCGTAGGAGTCGCTGTGGTCCCGTTTGGTGACGATCAGCAGGGCGAGCAGCGAGGCGAGGGACTCGGCGTCCTGCCGGGCCATCTCGTCGTCGTAGGGGGTGGTCAGCCTGAGCAGGCCCAGGCGTTCGGTGCCGTCCAGCATGGGCACCCACCACTGGAGGCCGCCCGGCCCCGTCACGGGGACGATCTCCCCGTGCTGGTAGGAGCGGCCCGCGAGGGTGCCTTCGACCGGGACCTCGGTGTCCGCGGCGCGGGCGGGCGGCGGGGGCCCGGCGACTCCCTCTCCGGTGAGCAGCCGCAGCACACGCCCCTGTACGTCGGCCACGTAGACGTACAAGTCGCTGAATCCGGCGTGTTCCGCGTGGGCGCGGGCCTTCACCGGTACGAGTTCCATCGGCAGGAGGTGACTGGCCGCGAGCAGGCCCATCAGCATGCGTCGGCTGCCTCGCTCGCGCTCGATCGTCACGGAGTCCTCTCTCGCAAGCCGCACGTCCACAGCCCAGTGCAGCACAGGGGGCCGGGCGTCGCCTCTCAGGACCCGGGGGCGCCCCGCAGGCGCCGCGAGCGCAGGGCCGTACGGGCGGCGTTGGCGCCGGGGGCCCCGTGCACGCCGCCGCCGGGGTGGGCGGTGGCCGAGGCGAGGTAGAGGCCGCGGACGGGGGTGCGGGGGCGGCCGGTGCCCGGGACGGGGCGCAGGAGCAGCTGCTGGTGCAGGTTGGTGGTGCCCTGGTTGACGGCGCCGCCGATCAGGGCCGGGTTGAGGCGCTCCAGGTCGGGGGGTGCGAGCACGCGGCGGGCGCGGACGGTGGCGCCGAAGCCCGGGGCGTAGCGCTCGACCTGCGCTTCGACGCGGGCGGCGATCTCCTGCTTCTCCCGTTCGTCCCACTTGCCGGTGATGGCGGCCGCGCCGTCCTGCCCGGCGTCCCCGGTGATGGCCTGCGGGACGTGGGTGTAGGCCCACGCGGACTCGGTGCCCCGCGGGGAGCGGCTGGGGTCCGCGGTGGTCATCTGACCCAGGATCACGAACGGCACGCGGGGGACCTGGCTCATGGCGATCTGCGCGGAGAAGAGGGTCAGTTCGTCCAGGCCTTCGGCGAGGTGGACGGTCCCGGCGCGCCGGGCGCCCTCCGAGGCCCAGGGGATCGGCCCGGACAGGGCCCAGTCCACCTTGACGGTGGCGAAGTCCCACTGGAAGCGCCGCAGATCGGAGCGCAGCCGCGCGGGCAGGTGCTCCTCCCCCACCAGCCGCTCGTACAGGAGCGGGGCGGGGACGTCGGCGAGGACGGCCCGGCGGGCGGGGATCTCGACGCCGTCCTCGGTGCGCACCGCGACGGCGCGGCCGCCGCGGACCACGACGCGGGTGGCGGCCCGCGAGCAGTACAGGGTCCCGCCGCGCGCCTCCAGCCGGCGCACCAGGGCATCGGTGAGGGCCCGGGCGCCGCCGACGGGCACGGGGAAGCCGTACGTCTGGCCCAGCATGCACATCAGCCAGCCGAAGCCGCCGCCGAGGGCGGACTCGGGTCCGAGGTCGGCGTGCAGCGCGTTGCCGGCGATCAGCAGCCGGGCGCCTTCTCCGGCGAACTCCTCCTCGCCGAGCCTCCGCGCGGGAAGCAGCATGGTGCGCGCCACCCGCAGCCCCTCGGCCGCGCGCAGCCGCGCCGCGAGCCTGAGTCCCGCCCGGACGGGCGGGAAAGGGGTGAACAGGCATCCCAGCACGTCGTCGCCGATGCGCTGCCAGAGGGCGTAGAGCCGCTCCCAGGCGGCCCCGTCCCCCGGCGCGAAGGCTTCGACCGAGGCCGCGGTGTCGTGGACGTCGCTGCCGAGGACGGCGCAGCGGCCGTCTTCGAGGGGGTGGGCGACCACGGCCGGGGCGCGGCTCCAGCGCAGCCCGTGCCGTTCCAGGTGGAGGGCCCGGATCACCGGGGAGGCTGCCGCGAGCGGGTAGAACGCGCTGAACAGGTCGTGCACGTAGTCCGGGTCGAGGCCGCGGTCGCTGCGGACCGCCCCGCCGGGTTCGGGGGCCGCCTCCAGGACGACGACCCGCCAGCCCGCGTCGGCCAGTACGTTGGCCGCGACCAGGCCGTTGGGGCCGGCGCCGATGACCACCGCGTCAGGAGTCGCCATCGGGCCGGGCCCCCTTGGACTCGACGGCCCGGGCCAGGCGCCCGAGCATGCTGCGGTGGCGGAGCTGGACGAGGAGGTCGATGGCGGCGTTGTGGAAGGAGCCGTTGCGGCCGCGCAGGGGGTGTTCGTCGATGATGACGAGCGTGTCCTTGCCCCAGGGTTTGATCTCCAGGGCGATGCGGGCGCTGCCGCCCTTTCCCGCCATCGCCTCCAGTTCGAGCCGGTCCGGCGGCTCGCAGGCGCGTACGACGGTCCTTCCCTCGTAGGTGAACGGGCCGACCTTGACCTTGTAGCCGATGGTGGCGCCCTCCATCGGCCAGTGTCCGCCGGCCTCCCAGGACTCCTCGGTGCCGACCACCCAGTCGGCGTACCGGCTGCCGTCCCGCAGGACGTCCCACAGCCAGGCGGGTGGACGGCGTATGAGCCGGTGCTGCACTGCCATGGCTCCTCCAGGGCTCGGGGGCACGGGTGCCCGGCGCCTACCCCGGGCGGCGGGGTTCATACGGTGCCGGATCGATCAGGTGGGCCGCCGGCGGGTGGCGGCCCGGGCGCCGAGCAGTGCCGTACAGCCCAGGGCCGTGGCGGCCGCCGTCCTGCGCACCGCCGTGCGCCAGCCGCTGCCGCGTCCGCCGCGTACCGCCGCGCTCCGCCCGGACGGCTCGCGCAGGTTGCCCGGGGAGTCGGGAGTGTCCGCGGCGGGGTCCAGGTACCGGTGCTCGGTGCGCCGGGCGAGGGTGGCGCGGGTCAGGTTCGGTGCGAGGGCGTGGGCGGCCGCCAGGGACCGGGCGTAGGGGCCCACCAGCACGCGGGGGCGGGGGTGGCGCATCGCGGCGGTGAGGGTGCGGGCGACCCGCTCGGGTGTCGCCACGGGCGGCAGGGAGCGCAGCTCGCGGCCGGTGTGGTTGGCGGCGTGCCGGAAGAAGGGCGTGTCGACACCGGCGGGGAGCACCGTGCACACCCTGATGCCGCTCGCCCCCATGAGGCCGAGTTCCGTGCGCAGCCCTTCGCCGAAGGTGACGAGGGCTGCTTTGGACATCGCGTAACCCGACATGTACGGGGCCTGTACCACCGCGCCGAGCAGGGAGGCGACGTCGATGAGGACGCCTTCGCCCTGCCCGCGCATGACGGGCACGGCGGCCCGGGCCCCGTTGACGGCGCCGATGACGTTGACGTCGAGGAGCCGGCGCAGTTCGCCGGGGGGCGTCTGGTCGAACCGGCCCAGGATTCCCACGCCGGCCACGTTGGCCCAGACGTCGATCCGGCCGAAACGGGCGGTGGCGGCCGCGGCGAGGGCGGTCACGGCCTCGGGGTCGGTCACGTCGGTGGGTACGGCCAGCGCCTGACCGCCGCGGCGCGCGCACTGCTGCGCCACCCGGTCGAGTTCCCGGGCGCTGCGGGCGGCGAGCACGACGTGGGCGCCGCGCCGTGCGCAGGCCAGGGCGGTGGCGCGGCCGATGCCGCTGGAGGCCCCGGTGATGACGACGACCCGGTTCTTGAGCTTCACACCGGGCGTCTGACCGGTACGGCGTGATTCATGCCGCCGGGCGGTGCGCGGTGCGGGAGCCGGAGCGCCGCGCCGGAGCGCCGCGCCCCGACCGACCCGCTGCCCCACCCCCGTGCCCCACCCCCGCGCCGGACCCCCGCGTGTTCACGTTCCGTGATTCACCGGAATGCAGTGCTCCCGAGTGCCCGTTCCTCCCGGCTGGCGGAGGCTGATGTCAATTCCCGGGGCTCCAGGGGCCCGCCGCCCGCCGCGACCGCTGAGGGAGTGCCACCTGCCGGAACCGGCCGGTGGTGAGCCGGACACACCTGCCAGAGGAGACCTTCGATGAGCACCGTCTCGACACAACGCTGGGAGCACGCCGTCGTCACCGGTGGTGCCGGTTTCGTGGGTTCGCACCTGTGCACCGCGCTGCTTGACGCGGGCACGGCGGTGACGTGCGTGGACGACTTCAGCACCGGCCGGCCGGAGAACGTCGCGGCGCTGGCGGACCGGCCGGGCTTCACCCTGTTCCGGGCCAACGTCTCGGAGCCGTTCACCGTGCCCCGCCCGCCGGACCTGGTGCTCCACCTGGCCTCCCCCGCCTCCCCGGCCGACTACCTGCGGCTGCCGCTGCACACCATGGAGGCCGGCAGCCTCGGTACCCGCAACGCCCTGGAACTCGCCCACCGCTGCGAGGCTCGCTTCGTGCTGGCCTCCACCTCCGAGGTCTACGGCGATCCGCAGGAACACCCGCAGAACGAGCGCTACTGGGGCAACGTCAACCCGGTCGGCCCGCGCAGCGTGTACGACGAGGCGAAGCGCTTCGGCGAGGCGCTGACGACCGCCGAGGCCGGTTTCCACGGGACGGACACCGCCATCGTGCGGCTGTTCAACACCTACGGGCCGCGGATGCGCGGCTACGACGGCCGGGCCGTTCCCACCTTCATCCGCCAGGCCCTGGCGGGCGATCCGCTGACGGTCACCGGTGACGGGCTCCAGACCAGGTCGCTGTGTTACGTGGACGACACGGTGGCGGGCATCCTCGCGATGGCCGCCCACGGCATGCGGGGCCCCGTCAACATCGGCAATCCGACCGAGATCACGATGCTGGAGCTGGCCCGGCTGGTCATCGAACTCACCGGCTCCGATTCCGAGATCCGCTTCATCGAACGGCCCACGGACGACCCGAGCGTGCGCTGCCCGGACATCACTCTGGCCCGCGACAAGCTCCAGTGGGAGCCGAAGGTGGCGGCCGAAGACGGCCTGCGGCGGACCATCGCCTGGTTCCGCGATCAGCCGGACCACTGACGCCGAAGCAGCAGGGCGCGTCCCACCGGGGCGCGTTCCCGTCCGGTGCCCCGCGCCCCTCCGCCGAAAGGCCCGACACGTCATGCGCATCCTCGGAATCAACGCCCTCTTCCACGATCCGGCCGCCGCACTCGTCATCGACGGCCACATCGTCGCCGCCGCCGAGGAGGAACGTTTCTCCCGGCGTAAGCACGGCAAGCGCCCGGTGCCCTTCTCCGCCTGGGAACTGCCCGTACAAGCCGCTTCCTGGTGCCTGCACCGGGCCGGGCTGCGCCCCCAGGACCTCGACGCCGTGGCCTACTCCTTCGATCCGGCGCTCGCCCGGCCGGCCGCGGAGATGGGCCTGGACGATCCCTGGGACCACCTGCGGCTGACCTACGCACGCGAGGCGCCGGGCTTCTTGAGCAGCGCCCTGCCCGGGCTCGACCCCGCCCTCGTCAGGTTCGTGCCGCACCACATGGCGCACGCCGCTTCCGCCGCGTTCGCCGCCTCCGGCGCCGAGACCTCCTCGGTGCTGGTCCTGGACGGGCGCGGAGAGCGGGCCTCGCACCTGGCGGCGCGCCGCATCCACGACCGGCTGGAGCCCTTGCACTCGCAGGAACTCCCGCACTCCCTGGGCCTGGTCTACGAGGAACTCACCGCCCACCTCGGGTTCCTGCGCTCGTCCGACGAGTTCAAGGTGATGGCCCTCGCCTCCCACGGCACCCCGCGGATGCTGGCGGAACTGCGCCGCCACGTCTACCCGACCGGCGACGGCGGGTTCCGCGCGAGCGGCGTCCCCTGGCACGAACTGTGCGCCCCCCGCGGGCCGGAGGAGCCGTGGACGCGCGACCACGCCGACGTCGCCGCCAGTGCGCAGGCCGCCTTGGAGGAGACGCTGCTGGACCTGGCGCGCTGGCTGCACGGCAAGACCCGCGACAGCGTCCTGACCCTGGCGGGCGGTGTGGCGCTGAACTGCGTCGCCAACTCCCGGATCGCCCGCGAGGGCCCCTTCGACCGGGTGTGGGTGCAGCCCGCCGCCGGTGACGCGGGGACCGCACTGGGCGGTGCGCTGCTGCTGGCCGCGGGCGCCGGGGACGAGCCGGAGCCGATGGCCGGCGCCGACCTGGGCCGCGACTGGTCCGACGCCGAGCTCGGCGCCTGGCTCAAGACGGCGGCGGTGCCCTTCGACCGGCCGCCGGACATCGCCGAGACCGTCGCGCGGGCGCTCGCGGACAACGCCGTCGTCGCCTGGTTCCAAGGGCGTTCGGAGTACGGGCCGCGGGCCCTCGGCCACCGTTCGCTGCTCGCTCACCCCGGACACGCGGGCAACCTGGAGCGGCTCAACGACGTGAAGGGGCGCGAGCAGTTCCGGCCCGTGGCGCCGATGGTGCTCGCCGAGCGGGCCGCGGAGATCTTCACCGGGCCCGTCCCCAGCCCGTACATGCTGTTCGTGCACGACGTGGCGCCCGAATGGCGCGAGCGGATCCCCGCCGTCGTGCACGTCGACGGCACCGCCCGCATCCAAACCGTGGACGCGGCGTACGAACCGCTGGTGGCACGGATGCTCGGCCACTTCGAGCGGCTCACGGGGTTGCCCGTGGTGGTCAACACCAGTCTGAACACGGCCGGACGGCCCATGGTGGACGATCCGCGCGACGCGCTGGAGTGCTTCGGCTCCTCCCCCGTCGACCTCCTCGCGATCGGGCCCTACGCGATCCGGCGCGGCTCGTTCTTCCGCACCGATGACCGCTCCGACGACGAAGGCTGGTCCCGATGACCGCGTACGCCCCTGCCCGGACGGCTCCGCCGTACGCCGTGGTCGTGCCCACCCTGGGCCGGCCGAGCCTGAGCCGCTGCCTGGAGGCACTGGCCGCCTCGGCCGGGCCCAAGCCGGTCCGGGTCGTCCTCGTGGACGACCGCCCCCGGCCCGGCGGCACCCCCCTGCCGGTCGAGGTCCCGGCGTCCTTGCGCGGCGTCACCGTGACCGTGCCCGGCGGCGGCCGCGGTCCGGCCGCCGCCCGCAACACGGGCCGCCGGGAGGCGGGCGATGTCGCGCACTGGATCGTCTTCCTCGACGACGACGTGCTGCCCGGGCCCGAGTGGGGCGAGGAACTGGCCCGCGACCTCGCGGCGGCCTCCGAGCGGACCGGCGGGATCTCGGCCCGGATAGCGGTGCCGCTGCCCGGCGACCGGCGCCCCACCGACTGGGAGCGCGGCACCGCGGGGCTGGCCACCGCGCGCTGGATCACCGCCGACATGGCCTACCGGCCCGAAGTCCTGGACGCCGTCGGCGGCTTCGACGAACGGTTCCGCCGGGCGTTCCGCGAGGACGCCGATCTGGCCCTGCGGGTCCTGGACGCCGGCTGGAGCCTGGACGAGGGCCTGCGCCGCACCACCCATCCGGTGCGCCCGGCCGACCGCTGGGTCTCCGTGCGCCAGCAGGCGGGCAACGCCGACGACGTCCTGATGAACCGGCTGCACGGCGGCGGCTGGTGGAGCCGGGCGAGCGCGCCCCGCGGGCGGCTGCCGCGCCACCTGCTGGTCACCGGCGCCGCCGCCGGGGCCGTGTCCTGCGCCGTCATCGGCAGACGCGGCGCCGCCGTCGCGTGCGCGGCCGGGTGGCTCGCGGGTACGGCCGAGTTCGCGGGGGCGCGGATCGCCCCCGGACCGCGGACCCGGCAGGAGGTGCTGTCCATGGCGGTGACCAGCGTGCTGATCCCGCCGGTGGCGACCTGGCACTGGCTGCGCGGGCAGTTGCGCCACCGCGGGGCGCTGCCGTGGCGGCCCCGGCCCGAGGCGGCGACCGCCAGGGCGCCGCACACACCGCTGCGGGAACGGGTGCCGCGATGACCCGGCCGCTTCCGCCCGGCCCCTGGCTGTTCGAGGCGTCCCCCCGGACCGGGGCGGGCCACGAGGCCGATCCGGGCCTGCCTCAGGCCGTGCTGTTCGACCGGGACGGCACCCTGGTCGCCGACGTGCCCTACAACGGCGACCCCGGGCGGGTGGCGCCCATGCCCACCGCCCGCGAGGCCGTGGCCGCCGTGCGCGCGCTCGGCATCCCGGTGGGTGTGGTCAGCAACCAGTCGGGCGTGGCCCGCGGCCTGCTGACGCGCCGTCAGGTGCTGGCGGTGCGCGAGCGGGTCGACGGACTGTTCGGGCCGTTCGCGGTGTGGGCGGTGTGCCCGCACGGCCCGCGCGACGCCTGCGCCTGCCGCAAGCCCGCTCCGGGCCTGGTGCTCGCCGCCTGCCGGTACCTCGGTGTGCCCCCCGAGCGGACCGTCGTCATCGGTGACATCGGGGCCGATGTGGAGGCGGCGCGCGCGGCCGGGGCCCGGGGAGTCCTCGTACCGACCGGGCGGACCCTGCCGCAGGAGGTCGCGGCGGCCGGCGAGACGGCGCCCGATCTGCTCGCGGCGGTCCGGCTGGTGCTGGGCGACCGCACCCCGGCGGTGGCGGCGCCCGGCCCGGGGAGCGCCCCGTGAGCGGGCCGCGCACGCTGGTCGTGCGGCTGGACAGCGCGGGCGACGTGCTGCTGGCCGGGCCGGCCGTGCGGGCGGTCGCGGCGGGGTCCTCCTACACCGCGATGCTCTGCGGGCCGCTCGGTGAGCCGGCCGCCCGGATCCTGCCGGGCGTGGACGACGTCCTGGTCTACGACGCCCCCTGGGTCGGGCTGGAACCCGCCCCGGCCGGCCACCGGGAGTGCGCCGGGCTGCTGGAGGCGGTCGCGGCCGGCCGGTTCGACAGGGCGCTGATCCTGGTCTCCTACCACCAGAGCCCGCTGCCGGCGGCCCTGCTGCTGAAACTGGCGGGCGTCCCCTGGGCCGCCGCCGACTGCGAGGACTACCCCGGTTCCCTGCTGGACCTGCGTCACCGGCGCCTGCCGCACCGGCACGAGGCGCTGGCCGCTCTGGACCTGGCCCGGGACTGCGGGTTCGCGCTGCCGCGGGGCGACGACGGGGCGCTGCGCGTGCGCACCCCTCCCGACACCGCGCACCTGACCGGGCCGGAGCCCTACGTGGTGCTGCACCCCGGAGCGGCCGCCCCGGCCCGGTCGTGGACCGCCCCGCGGGCGGCGCGGGCCGCCGAGGCGCTCAGCGGCGCGGGCTACCGGCTGGTGGTCACCGGCAGCCGGGCCGAGAAGGACCTGACCGCCAAGGTGGCGGGCGGCCACGCACTGGACCTCGGCGGCGTCACCGCCGATCTGGCGGAGCTGGCGGGCGTCCTCGCGGGCGCCCGGGTCGTGCTCACCGGCAACACCGGTCCCGCGCACCTCGCGGCGGCGGCGGGCACCCCCGTCGCCTGCCTGTTCGCGCCGGTGGTTCCCGCCGAGCGCTGGCGTCCGTACGGCGTGCCGCACGTACTGCTGGGCGACCAGGGGGCCCGCTGCGCGCAGACCCGGGCCCGCCGGTGTCCGGTGGAGGGCCACCCCTGCCTGGACGGTGTGAGCGACGTGGAGGTGCTGGCGGCGGTGGCGACGCTGGGCGGCGGAACGGCACAGGGGACACAGCCGGCCCGGCCGGGCGGCTCATCCGAAACGGAGCGAGGAGCGAGGGTATGAACATCCTGCTGTGGCACGTGCACGGGTCCTGGACCACCGCCTTCGTCCAGGGGCCGCACACGTATCTGGTGCCCGTGACCCCGGGGCGCGACCCGGACGGTCTGGGGCGGGCCCGCACCTTCTCCTGGCCGGACTCGGTCAAGGAGGTGACGCCCGGGGAACTCCGCGACAGCCCCGTGGACCTGGTCGTCCTCCAGCGGCCGCACGAGGCGGAGCTCGCCCAACGCTGGCTGGGCGGCCGCCGCCCGGGCCGGGACGTGCCGGCCGTCTACCTGGAGCACAACGCGCCCGACGGGGAGGTCCCCTGCACCCGGCACCCCTTCGCCGACCGCGACGACCTGACCCTCGTCCACGTCACGCACTTCAACCGGCTGTTCTGGGACAGCGGCTCCACCCGGACCGAGGTGGTCGAACACGGGATCGTCGACCCGGGACACCTGTACTCGGGCCACCTCCCCCGGGCCGCCGTCGTCGTCAACGACCCCGTGCGCAGAGGCCGCTACACCGGTACGGACCTGCTGGCCGCGCTCGGCGAAGCGGTGCCGCTCGACGTCTTCGGGATGCGCACGGAGGGCCTCGCCGACCACCTGGGCGTGCCGGCCGACCAGTGCCGCAGCGCCGACCTCCCCCAGCAGGCCCTGCACGAGGCGATGGCCGCGCGCCGGATGTACATCCACCCGGTGCGCTGGACCTCGCTGGGGCTCTCGCTCCTGGAGGCCATGCACCTGGGCATGCCCGTCGTCGCGCTGGCCACGACCGAGGTGGTGGAGGCCGTACCGCCCGGCACGGGAACGCTGTCGACCCGCCCCGAGGTGCTGGCGCGGGCCGCCCGGCTCTACCGGGAGGACCCGCAGGCAGCCGCCGAGGACGGCGCGCGGGCCCGCCAGGCCGTCCTGGAACGGTACGGACTCAAGCGCTTCCTGGCCGACTGGGAGCGCGTGATCACGGAGGTCTGCTCATGACGCCGCGCACGCGCCCCGCCGCGGGCAGTCTGTCCATCGCCCTGGTTTCCGAGCACGCGAGTCCCCTGGCCGCCCTGGGCGGAGTCGACGCGGGCGGCCAGAACGTGCACGTGGCCCGTCTGGCGGGGGCGCTCGCCGACCGCGGCCACCGGGTGACCGTGTACACCCGGTGGGACTCCAGGGACCTGCCGGTCACCACACCACTGCGGCCGGGCGTACTGGTCCACCACGTGCCGGCCGGACCGGCGGAGCAGCTGCCCAAGGACGAACTGCTCCCGCACATGCTGGAGTTCGCCCGCTACCTCGCGCTGGAGTGGCAGGAGCGGGGACCCGATGTGGTGCACTCCCACTTCTGGATGTCGGGGCTGGCCTCGCTCCAGGTCGCGCGTGAGCTGCGGCTGCCGCTGCTGCACACCTACCACGCGCTCGGCACGGTGAAGCGGCGCCACCAGGGCCACGCCGACCCCAGCCCGCCGGCCCGGATCTCCTGCGAGGTGCAGGTGGGGCTCGGCTGTGACCGGGTCGTGGCCACCTGCCGGGACGAGGTCGCGGAGCTGGCCGGCATGGGGGTGCCCACCGAGAAGGTGGACGTGGTGCCCTGCGGGGTGGATCCGCAGGAGTTCGCCCCCGAGGGCCCGGTCGCCGAGCGGGGCCCCCACCGGTACCGGCTGCTCCAGCTGGGCCGGCTGGTCCCCCGCAAGGGGGCCGCCGTCGCCATCACCGCCCTGGCCGGCCTGCCGGACGCGGAACTCGTCGTCGCGGGCGGCCCTCCGCCGGAGCGGGTCGACGCGGACCCGGAGGTCCGCAGGCTGCGGGACCTGGCGCGGACCGCCGGGGTCGGCGACCGGGTCCGCTTCACCGGCGGGGTGCCCAGCGCCGAGGTGCCGGCCCTGCTGCGCAGCGCCGACGTGGTGCTCTGCCCCGCGGACTACGAACCGTTCGGGATCGTTCCGTTGGAGGCCATGGCCTGCGGCCGGGCGGTCGTCGCCAGTGAGGTGGGCGGACAGCGCGACACCGTCGCCGACCGCGTCACCGGCCGGCTGGTGCCGCCCGGCGACGCGCGGGCCCTGACCGCGGCCGTCGCCGAGCTGCTTGCCGATCCCGCCCTGCGGGAGGCGTACGGTGCCGCGGGCCGGAGCCGGGTGATGAGCCGGTTCGGCTGGGCGAGCGTCGCCGCGGCCACCGAGGCGGCCTACCGCTCGGTGCTCAGCGCCCGCATGGCGGTGGCCCGAGCCCTCTGACGCCCCGTTCCCCGGTCGAGCTCCGCCTCGCTACCGCTCCGGCCGCGTGCCCGCCCTCGTTCCTCGGGCGGACCCGCAACCTGTGCTCCAGCTCGGCTGCGCTTCTCCACCCCATCCGGACCCCGACCGCGCACTACCGACTACCGAAGGAGGGACGGGTACGGCCGCGGCCCCCGGGCCGGGCCGGCGCCCGGCCGCCATGACCGATCACTTGGCACTCGACGGCGCGCACCGGCACTGCCAGTCGCTCCAGGACGCGCTGGACCGGCTGCGCAGCCACGGCCTCGGCCGGCTCGGAGACTGGGGCGCCCGGCTCGCGTCCGTACTGCCCGCGGGCGGGCGGCTGCTGGCCGCGGGCAACGGGGGCAGCGCCGCCCAGGCCCAGCACCTGACCGCCGAACTGGTGGGGCGCTACCGGCAGGAACGCCCGGCCTACTCGGCCATCGCCCTGCACGCGGAGACCTCCAGCGTCACCGCCATCGGCAACGACTACGGGTTCGACCAGGTGTTCGCCCGCCAGGTGGCGGCGCACGGCCGTCCGGGCGACGTCCTCGTACTGCTGTCCACCTCGGGCCGCAGCCCCAACCTCATCTCGGCCGCCATCGCCGGCCGCACCGCCGGCATGGAGGTGTGGGCGATGACCGGTCCCGGGCCCAACCCGCTGGCCGAGGCCGCGCACGAGGCGCTGCACGTCGACGCGCCCGCCACCGCCACCGTGCAGGAGACCCACCTCGTGGCGGTCCACCTGCTGTGCGAGGCCTTCGACTCCGCCGCCGCCACTCCCGGCGGTGCCCGTCCGGCGGCCCGCGGCCGCGACCGCGCCGCGGGGACGAAGCGGACCGGGGCGGTACCCGTCTTCCGGAGGCTGCCGTGAGCGGGCACCAGCCGCTCGTGGTGGTGGGCGACGCCCTGCTGGACGAGGACATCGAGGGCGTCTCCACCCGCATGTCCCCCGACGCGCCGGCGCCCGTCGTCGACGTCACGGGCGCACGGCGGCGGCCCGGCGGCGCGGGTCTCGCGGCCGCGCTGGCGGCGCGGGGCGGGCGCGAGGTGGTCCTGGTCACCGCGCTGGGCGAGGACGAGGCCAGCGCGACCGTACGCACCGCGCTGCGCGGGCGGGTCCATCTGGTGGAGATCCCCCTCGACGGCGACCTGCCGGTCAAGACCCGCGTCCTGGCCGGCGGGCGCCCCCTGGTCCGGATCGACCGCGGGGGAGGTACGCCCGGCGCCCCGGCCGGCGCGGTGCGCGAGGCCCTGGAGCAGGCCGGGACGGTACTCGTCGCCGACTACGGGCGCCGGACCGCCCGCGCCGTACGGGAGCTGCTGGAGGCGGTGGCCCCCCGGGTCCCGCTGGTGTGGGACCCGCACCCCAAGGGGGACGACCCGGTCCCCGGGGCCCGTCTGGTCACGCCGAACGCGGGCGAGACCCGGGCGCTGAGCGACATCGAGGGGGTCTCCCTGCGGGCGTACGCGCAGCGGGGCGAGGAGCTGGCGGGGCGGTGGCGCGCCGCGGCGGTGGCGGTGACCCTCGGCGAGCGCGGGGTGCTGCTGACGCGGCCCGGCGCGCAGACGCCGATGCTGGTCCCGGCGCCGTACCGCGCCGAGGGCGACCCGTGCGGCGCGGGCGACTGCTTCGCCGCCGCCACGGCGGCGGCGCTGGCCGACGGGGCGCTGCCGGAGGAGGCGGTGGAGCGGGGGGTGGCCGAGGCGGCCGCCTTCGTCGCGGCCGGCGGGGCGGGCAACCCTGCCCTGTGGCAGACCGGCGCCGCCGCGCCACGGCGGGCCCGGGAGCGGGACGCCTTCGCGCTGGCCCGCGAGGTCAGGGCGCGCGGCGGCACGGTGGTGGCCACGGGCGGCTGCTTCGACCTGCTGCACGCCGGGCACGTGGGGCTGCTGGAGAGCGCCCGGCGGATCGGCGACTGCCTGATCGTGTGCGTCAACTCCGACGCCTCGCTGGGCCGCCTCAAGGGGCCCGGGCGGCCGCTGAACCCGCTCGCGGACCGGATGCGGGTACTGGCGGCGCTCGGCAGCGTGGACGCGGTGGCGCCGTTCGAGGAGGACACCCCGGAGCGGCTGCTGGACCGGCTGCGGCCCGACGTGTGGGTCAAGGGCGGCGACTACTCGGCCGGGGAGCTCCCGGAGGCCGAGGTGCTGCGGCGGTGGGGCGGGCAGGCGGTGGTCCTGCCGTACCTCGACGGCCGCTCCACCACCTCACTCGCCCACCGGGCGGCCCGGGCCGCCCGGCCCGTGGCCCCGACGCCCTGACGTGTGCCCGCTTCCCCGGGAGGTCCCATGAGCCAGCACCTGCGCAACTCCCCCCACGGGAACCCGCCCCGGCCCGCGGTGCTCGTGCTGCGGGCGCTCGGGCTGGGGGACCTGCTGACCGCCGTGCCCTCGCTGCGGGCGCTGCGCGGCGCCCTGCCCGGCCGGGACATCGTGCTGGCGGCGCCCGCCCGGCTGGCGCAGGCCGCCGCGGCCACCGGACTGGTGGACCGGCTGCTGCCCGCCTCCGCGCCGGGCCGGGCGGTGCCCGACGCCCTGCCGTGGGAGGGGCCGCCGCCGGAGCTCGCCGTGGACCTGCACGGCAACGGCCCGCCGAGCCACCTGTTGCTCCAGGGTCTGGGGCCGCGGCGGCTGTTCGCCTACCGGCATCCCGAGACGCCGGACATCGAGGGCCCCGAGTGGCTGGCGGACGAGCACGAGCGGGAGCGCTGGTGCCGGCTCCTGGGCTGGTACGGGGTCCGGGCCGATCCCGAGGACCTGCGGATCCCCGCGCCGGACGGCCCGTCGCCGGCGGAGGGGGCCGTCGTCATCCATCCCGGTGCGGACGCCGGGGCCCGGCGGTGGCCCCTGGAGCGGTTCGCGTCCGTGGCGCGCACGCTGCGGGCATCAGGTGAGGAGGTCGTGGTGACGGCGGGCGCGGGCGAGGCGCGGCTGGCCGGGCGGGTGGCGCAGGAAGCGGGGCTGCCGCCCGGGGCGGTGCTGGGCGGAACGGGCGACGTGCCGTTCGCGGACCTGTGCGCGCTCGTGTCGCGGGCGCGCTGCCTGGTGGTGGGTGACACGGGTCTCGCTCATCTCGCGACGGCCCTGGGCACCCCGTCCGTGGTGCTGTTCGGGCCGGTGGCGCCCCGGCTGTGGGGGCCGCCGCCGAGCGCCCGGCACCGGATCCTGTGGCACCCGGGACCGGGTGAGGACGCCCTGCGCCCGGGCGACGCGCACGGCTCGCTGCCCGATCCCCGCCTGCTGCGCATCACCGTGGAGGAGGTCGTCGAGGCGGTACGGGGCCTGCCGGCCCCCACCCCGGCGGGCTGACCGCGTCAGGCCGCGGCCTCCAGGCCGGAGCGCACCGGCGTGAGCAGCGCGCCGGTCGCCGGGACCACGACCGGGCCGCTGCGCCGGCCGCGCAGCAGCAGACCCGCGGTCAGGACGGCGAAGACGACCAGGCCGCCCGCCACCAGGGCGCCCCGCACCCCGGCCAGCTCCATCAGCAGGCCGAGCGTCGGCGGCGCCGCCAGACCCCAGAGGGTCTTCACGCTGCTCCAGACGCCGAGCACGCGCCCGCGCATGTGGGCGGGCGGGTCGGTCTGCAGGACGGTGGTCCCGGCCGTCTCCGACACCGACTCGGCCACCGCCATCGGCAGGACGAGCACCAGCAGCACGGCGAGCGAGGGCGACAGCCCGGCCAGTACCTGGAGCAGCGCCCCGCCGGCGGCCAGCACGCCGACGAAGCGCACCGTGGGCTTGCGCAGCCGGGCGCCGAGCACCGCGCCCAGGATGCCGCCGACGGCCAGCACGGTGGAGACCGTGCCGAAGGCCGCGGCGTCACCCGCGAGGGGACCGGTGACGAGCACGACGAGGGTCAGGCCGTAGTTGCGCCCCAGCAGGGCGCTGAGGCCGCTGATGCCCGCGAGGGCCACCAGCCGGGGCCGGCGCAGGAAGAACATCAGGCCCTCGCGGGCGCTCATGCCCTCCGCGGCGTCCTGGCCCCTCGGCGCGGCGGGAGCGGCGGGCGGTTCGGCGGCGGGGCCGCTCTGCCGGGCCGCCTTGAGGAAGGGGATGACGGCGGCGACGAACAGGAAGGAGACGCCGTTCGCGGCGTAGGCGGCGCCGGTGCCGAGGACGGCGACCGTGACCCCGGCGAGGGCGGCTCCCGCCAGCCGTCCGGCGTTGTGCACGAGGGAGCCGACCCCGATGGCGGAGGGGACGTCCTCCGTACGGACGAGGTCGTTGCCGAGCAGGGCGCAGGCCGGGCCGTCGACGGTGGCGATGAGCCCGGTGGTGGCGGAGAGCACCATGAGGACGGCCAGGTTGAGCTGGTCGAACGCCACGAGGAACGCGGTCAGGAACGCGACGGCGCCCAGCAGTGCCTGGCTGACGGCCGCGGTCAGTTTGCGGGGCCAGCGGTCCACGGCGGCCCCGCCGACGAGGCCCATCAGCAGGCCGGGGGCCGCCTGGACGGACATGGACAGTCCGGTGGCGGCCGCGGAACCCGTGATCTGGAGCACCAGCAGGTTCTGGACCGTCAGCTGCATCCACGTTCCGGCGTTGGAGACGAAGTTCGCGACGGACCACCAGCGCATGCTGCGGTAGCGCAGGCAACGCCACGGCGAGCGGGAGGCGGACGGGGAGGCGGGGGAGGCGTCGGGCGCGGGGCGGGGGCCGGGCACCTGGGGCGTCGTGGAGGAGGGCACAGTCGTTTCTTCGCGGGAGCAGCCCGGGGCTCGGCAGGCTGGGGGTGGAGTGGCCGGGTGGGACGGCCGGGGCGGCGGTCGCCGGGGGCGGCGGTTCGGGCGGGTGCGCGCGAGCCGCGCGGCCGGCGCACCGGCCCAGGCGGTGCTGCGGCGCTGGCGGTGCGGTCCCGACGGAACATCGTGGCAGACACGGGCCCCCGCCGGGGTGTCAGCCGGCTCCCCCGGCGGCCGTGCACGGCCGACTCCCCTGCCCCGTAAGGCCCGTGGACTGCTGGTGGGTTTCATCACAGGAACCGCTTCTCCCCGCGGGGTGCCCCGCGCTGTGGCAGGGGTCACCGGCGCTCCTGCCGCAGGCGGCCTAGTCCGGCGTGCCCGGCGGAAGGCTCGCGCCCACAGTGGGAGACGACAGGCGACCGGCCGCTCACTCAGCGCGACCGGTACCGGGCGAGGAAGGGCAGGAGATGGAGAGTCGGGTGCAGGTCGATCTTCACGGCAAGCGGGCGCTGGTGACGGGTGGGGCGCGCGGGCTGGGCGCCTCGATCGCCCGGCGCCTGGCGGCCGCGGGAGCGTCCGTCCTGGTGGCGGACGTGCGCAAGGACCTGGCGCAGGAGCTGTGCGCCGACCTCATGGTGACCGGCGGCGAGGCCCGCTTCGTGGAGCTGGACGTCTGTGACGCGGGGGCGGTCGCGGCGCTGTTCCGCGATCTCGACGAGGACGGGCAGACGCTGGACGTCCTGGTGAACAACGCCGCCGTGGACGTCTCCAAGCCCATCGAGCACCTGACGGCGCCGGAGGTGACCCGGGTGGTCACCACGAACCTGCTCGGGCCGATGTACCTGTGCCTGGAGGTCTACCGGCGCATGGTGGCCCGGGGCGGCGGCCACATCGTCAACATCCTCTCCACCGCGTCCAACCGCACCTGGACGGAGGCGGGCCCGTACTCGGCGAGCAAGTCCGGGCTGCGGGCGTTCACGCACACCCTGTTCAAGGAGGCCCAGCGGGACTGTCCGGGGATCGGTGTCACCGGCGTCATCGCGGGAGGGATGGAGACCCCGTTCATCATGGAGCGCTTCCCGGACGCCGACGTGTCGATGCTCCAGAGCCCCGACGTCGTCGCCGACACCGTGCTGTACGCGCTGTCGGCGCCCGTCGGGAGCGTGGTCGGCGAGCTGGTGGTGGTGCCGCGCCTGGAGCCCTCCTGGCCGTGAGCGGCCGGTGCGGGGCGGATCAGCCCTCCACGCCGGTGGCGTCGTGCGAGGCTCCCACGGGCTTGGACTCGGGGGATCCGCGCTGGCGCAGGTAGATGGAGAGGATGGCCATGGACGCCACGGCCAGGAACTCCGACTGCCAGTTCTGCAGGGTCCGCGACCAGAAGTCCGCCGAGGCCACGTACTGGTGCCAGGCGATGGGGTCCTGGAGGTCGCGCAGCTGCTGCTCGTCGTAGGCGGCGGTGCCGGCGATGGACTGGGCGAGCCAGGAGAGCAGGAAGAGCAGGGCCATGACGATGCCCAGGGACCGCGAGTACACGCCTTCGCGCCATCCCGCCACGCCGGCCCAGCGGGGCGACTGCGCGTCGGCGTGGCGGCCCGTCTTCTGTTCCGCGTCCGATTCCGTGCCGGCTTTGTGCAGTTCCTTGGACTCCGGTGAGCCGCGCTGCACCAGCCACACGGTGGCGAAGATGAAGAGGAAGAACTGCAGGTACTCGGACTGCCAGTTCTCCGTCACGTCGACCGCGAAGTCGGAGGACGCCAGGTAGGCGAGGAACCCGACCTGCTGGAGGCCGTCGGTGGCGAGCTGGTTGTCGAAGTCGGCCCAGCCCGCCAGGGCCTGGCCGACCAGGGCGAGCAGGAAGGCGGACCCGAACGCCAGAGTGAGCGAATTCTCCCGGACGAAGCGGCGCATACCCACGACTCCTCCACTATCCCGGCGGAACACGACCGAGCGAGGTCACCGGTGCATCAGACCCAGGGCGCTGAAGTAGACGACCCCGCCCGCCACCACGAGCAGACACAGCACGAACAGGGTGCGCATCGCCCTCATCCGCCCTTCACAGTGCACTTGTACGGCTGTCCCTGCCGGGGTTCGCAGCCCGCGGCGACGACCTTCCAGCCGTGGTCGAACTGGGACAGGAACAGGGTGTCGCCCGGTCCGACGACCTGCGCCTGGCGGCCGTACACCGTGACGCGTACCGGGCTGCCGACGCCCGGCAGGGACAGGCCCGGGACGGCGTCCGCGCAGCCCTTGCCCTCGGAGTCCTCCACCTCCTCGCGGGTCTGGGGTGCGAGGCGGGAGCACACGCCCGCGAAATCCTTCGCGGCCAGGGCCTTTTCGAAGCCCGTGACGGCCGCTCGCGCGTCGTCCTGCCTGACCCCGGGCGTACCGCAACCGCTCAGCAGGCCGGTGGCGAGGAGGGCGACGCCCACCAGTGCGGCGGGGGCCGCCCCGTGGGGGCGGGCCGCCCTCTTCGCGTACGCCGTGCGTGAAGCGGCCATGTTGCTCCGCTACCCGCTTCCCGGCCGCTTACGCTTTCCACCCGTATCAGCCTATACATCCCTACGCATGCCTTTCGTGGGAGGGGGTAACCGCCGATCATTGGCGGTCCCTCAGGGCCCCGGAACGCGTGCAGGAAGGGCAGCACCATGGGATGGGCATCGTGGACGACGAACTCGGTCGCCGCAGGGCCGGGCGGTGTCGAGACGCAGGAGGCGGGCGCCTTGACGGGAACCGTCGACGTCCACACGAGCTGGACCGACGGGCGCGCCCGGGTCACCGTCCGGCGCACCGGCGAGGCGCAGTGGTTCACCGTGGCCGGCAGCCCCGCCACCTGCCCGTCGGGATACCAGAGCCGCCTGCTGCACGACCGTGTCGTCGGGGCCGTCCGCGCGGGCGGCGGGGCAGGCGTTCTGGGGCGCCCGCCGGACCGTCGCGCCTGGTACGAGGCCCCCGGCCCCCGGCCCAGCGCCGCCTGAGCCGCGGGCCCGACTCCCCCTCCAAGACCCGAGCCCCCCAGACCCGCCCCGCGCAGGACACCCCAACGCAGTACTTCCCTACGCAGGACCCCCCTCGCAAGACACACCGGACCGGAAGGCACATCCTCAATGGTTCAGAAGAAGGCGAAGAAGGCGATCGTGGCGAAGAAGAGCGCTCCGAGGACCTCCCCGGTCCGACCGGCCGGCGTGCCCGCGGAGGCGGACGGCGCTCCCGGCCGCCCGGCACCCGAGTCCCCGGCGTTCGACGAACCGACCGCGCCCCGGGAGCCGCTGCCGCCCAAGGCCGACCAGAGCGGTCCGGACACCTTCACCCCCACCGGGCAGGCGACCGGCGTCCCCCGGGACGCGGTGGCGCAGACCGGCGCGTACCTGACGACCGCGCAGGGCGCCCGCCTCTACGACACGGACCACTCGCTCAAGGCCGGGGCGCGGGGCCCGGTCCTGCTCCAGGACCACCACCTGCGCGAGAAGATCACCCATTTCGACCACGAGCGCATCCCCGAGCGCGTGGTGCACGCCCGCGGCGCCGGCGCCCACGGCGTGTTCCAGGCGTACGGGACGGCCGCGCGGATCACCAAGGCGGCCTTCCTGGCGAAGGGCGCCGAGACCGAGGTCTTCGTACGGTTCTCCACCGTGCTCGGCTCACGCGGATCCGCCGACACCGTCCGCGACACCCGGGGCTTCGCGACGAAGTTCTACACCCCCGAGGGCACCTTCGACCTGGTGGGCAACAACATCCCGGTCTTCTTCATCCAGGACGCCGTGAAGTTCCCGGACGTCATCCACGCCGCGAAGCCGCATCCCGACCGTGAGATCCCGCAGGCGCAGAGCGCGCACGACACCTTCTGGGACTTCGTGTCCCTGCACACCGAGGCCACGCACCACACCCTGTGGAACATGTCGGACCGCGGGATCCCCCGCTCCTACCGGATGATGGAGGGCTTCGGCGTCCACACCTTCCGGCTGGTCAACGCCAAGGGAGCGACCACCCTGGTGAAGTTCCACTGGAAGCCGAAACTGGGCGTGCACTCCCAGGTCTGGGAGGAGGCGCAGATCACGGCCGGCGCCGACCCCGACTTCCACCGGCGCGACCTCGCCGACGCCATCGAGTCCGGGGCCTACCCGCAGTGGGAACTGGGCGTCCAGACCTTCCCCGACACCCCCGACCAGATGTTCGAGGGGATCGACCTGCTGGACCCGACGAAGATCGTGCCGGAGGAGCTCGCGCCGGTCCAGCCGATCGGCGTGATGACGCTCAACCGCAACCCGTCGAACTTCTTCGCCGAGACGGAGCAGGTCGCCTTCCACCCCGGTCACCTGGTGCCCGGGATCGACCTCACGGACGACCCGCTGCTGGCCGGCCGGCTCTTCTCGTACCTCGACACGCAGATCAGCCGGCTCGGCGGCCCCAACTTCGCCCAGATCCCCGTCAACCGGCCGCACGCCCCGGTCAACGACATGCTGCGCGACGGCATGCACCAGACCGCCGTGCACTCAGGGACGGCCCCCTACCGGCCCAACTCCCTCGACGGAGGCTGCCCGTTCCTCGCCGGGGCCGACACCGGCGCCTTCATCGAGGTTCCCGTCGAGACTCCCGCGGCGCGCAAGGTCCGCGAGGCGCCCGAGTCGTTCGCCGACCACTTCCGCCAGCCCCGGCTGTTCTGGCTGAGCATGACGCCCGTCGAGCGGGAACACATCATCGCGGCCTACACGTTCGAGCTGAGCAAGTGCTACGAGCCCACCATCAGGCAGCGCGTGCTGAGCGTACTCGCCAACATCGACTCCGAGCTGTGCGAACAGGTCGCCGCGGGCCTCGGGCTGCCGGCCCCGGCCGCCACGGAGCCGCTCGCCGAACTCGAACCGAGCCCCGCGCTCTCCCAGGTCGGGCAGACCTGGCCGCTGGACGGGCGGGTCATCGGCATCGTCACCGGACCGGACGGCGACGTGAAGGCGCTGCGCGCGCTGCGCCAGAGCGTGCTCGACTCCGGCATGGTCCCCCTGGTCATCGCGCCGACCCCCGCGCCCCTGGGCACCGGCAAGAACGCCGTGACCGTACAGCGCACCTTCGCCAACGCCCGCTCCGTGGAGTTCGACGCCCTGCTCGTGGCGGGCGCCCCGGCCGCGGGCGCGGACGCGAAGGGCCCGCGGGACGCCAAGGCCGGTGCGAAGAAGACCGGGCGCAAGGCGGCCGCGGCGAGCGCCCCGGGCACCGACCCCCGGGTGCTCCTGCTCGTCTCGGAGGCCTTCCGGCACGCGAAGGCGATCGCCGGCTGGGACGGAGCCGAGTCCGTGTGGCAGGAGGCGGGCCTGCCAGCCGGCGCGCCCGGCCTGGTCACCGCCAAGAACGGCCCGGCGGCCCTGTCCGAGGTCATCGGGCTGCTGGGTACCCACCGCGTCTGGGAGCGCTTCCCGGCGTCCGCCTGAGGGCTGCCGCAGACCGCCTGCCCGTCAGCCACGCCCTTGCGGGGCGCGGTCGGCGGGCAGGTGGATGTCCAGGATGCAGACGTCGTCACGCCGGCCCGGGCGCAGCGCCGCCACCAGCCGGGCCAGCGGTTCGGACCGCTCTCCGGCCACGCAGTCGACGGCGGCCCGCGCGAGCCGGTCGAGCCCCCGGTCGATGCTCTCCCCCGGCACCTCGATGAGCCCGTCGGTGTAGAGCAGCAGGTGGTCGCCGGGCTCCAGGCGGAGCGAGACCTCCTCGTAGGCGCTTGCGAACCCGGCGCCGAGCAGGCCGCCTTCGGGCAGCGGCAGGTACTCCGCGCGGCCGTCGCGCACCAGCAGGGGCGGCAGGTGTCCGGCCCGTACCCAGGACAGCCGCTGCTCCTGCGGCCAGTACCGCGCCATGATCATGGTGGCGGTGGCCGAGGTGCCGAACCCGTCCGGAGGCGTGTGGATCAGGAGGGTGTTGAGCCGGGTCAGGGCGTCGGCGAGCGCCGAACCGGTGACGATCATGCCCTTGGCCGTGAACCTCAGCTGGGCCATCGTGCCGACCGCGTCCAGTCCGTGTCCGGCGACGTCACCGACGACGAACAGGGCGCTGTGGTCGGGGAGTTCGATGGCGCTGTACCAGTCGCCGCCGACGTTCACCCCGCTGTCGGAGGGCATGTAGGCCACGTCCACGCGCAGGCCGGCGAGGTCCATCGACCGTTCGGGCGTGGGCAGCAGGGCGTGCTGGAGGCGCGCGGCGAGGGTGCGCTCGGCCTGGAGCATGCCCCGCTGGACGAGCACGGCCCGTTCGCTCTCCCGCAGGGCCAGTTCGGCGTCGCGCTGCGCGGTGAGGTCCTGGAAGAAGCCGTGCACCTCCACCGGGGTCCCCTCGGCGTCCGTCTCGGCCTCGGCGACGATGCGCAGGTGCCGTACGCCGTCGGGGACCACGATGCGGAACTGCCGGTCGATCGGGGCCCCGGCGCCCAGCAGTTGCTCGACGTCCGCGCCGAGGGCGGGCAGGTCGTCGGGCAGCAGGTGTGCGGGGAGCTCCTCCAGCGTCATGGGACCCAGCTCCGGGTCGCGGCGGAAGATGGCGAAGACGTGGTCGGACCAGTTGATGGTGTTCGTGACCAGGTTCCAGTCGGCCCAGCCGAGGTTGCCCAGACGCTCCATGGAGGCCAGCCGTCGCGCCTCGCGCTGCGTGACGTCGTGGCGGATCCAGGTGACGACGAGCCGCCCGCCCAGCCGCGTCGCCCGTACGGAGTACGTGGACTGCTCGGGAACGCCCGCGACCACCTCCTGGTAGGAGAACGGCTCGCCGACGTAGGTCGTCCCTGTGGTGAGGACGTCGAGGTAGCCCTGCCACAGGGCGGTGCCGGCCACGGTGGGGTACGTCTCCAGGACGCGCCGGCCGATGAGTTCCTTGCCCCGGCGGCCCGCGACGTCCACGGAGTCGGGGGCGGCCGCCTCGATCCGGTAGTCCTCCACCTCGCCCGTCGGGGTGCGCAGGGGCGTCAGCAGGATCGCGGTGCCGGGCAGCGCGTCGAAAACGGCCTGGATGGCGGACACCTCTTGGTCCAGGGGGACGGAGAGGGGGCTGCGGACGGCGTGCAGGGGTCCGGCGCACAGCGCCGCGGCCTCGCGGAGCACGGCGCGCGCGTGGGTGTCGAAGGGCCCGGGCCGGCCCCGGAAGAAGCCCACGGCGAGGTCGGCCGGGCCGCCTGCGGCCGCTACCGGGATCCAGGCGCGCGCCGGCCATCTGCCTGAGCTGCCGCCGATGAGCTGGTAGCGCTCGGCATCCGCGGCCGCGTCCTCCAGCCAGACCGGCTCCTGGCGGGTCATGGCGTCCAGTGCGGCGATGTTCGCCAGGGGCGGGATGTCGCGCCACTGGCGCACGACGTCCTGGTCCACGCCCGCGTGGCCGGTCAGCTCCAGCCGGCCGGCTCCGGCCAACGAGTAGATCATCACGCCGTCGACGCCGAGGGGGCCGGCCAGGCTCTCGCGCAGGAACTCCGCGACGTGGTCGGCGGTCCGCGCGTCCGCCAGCCGGCCGGCCAGCGCGGCCAGCAGCCGGCGTGTACCGTCCGCGCCGCCCGCGGCGGCGCGGACGTCGCCGGCCCGGTTGCCGCGGGCGAGGTAGCGGCCGGAGCTGAACACCGATCCGGACTCCTGCGACCCCGTCGAGGCGAGCAGGACACGGGCCGGGGCGGCCTCCGCGGCACGCGGGGAGCGGCTGGGGCCCAGGGTGATCCAGCACTCCTCCATGAGGGTGCGGCCGTGCCTCGCGGCGGCCTCCACCAGCGCTTCGTACGCCTGGTCGGCCGAGAGCTCCCGGCGCGCCATCAGCACGCCCTTGGCCCGCTCCAGCACGGCCGAGGTGGACGCCAGCGCCTCCAGGCTCGCGATCTCCGTGCGGAGCCGGGCCACGACCTTGGCCAACGCCAGTACCTCGGGCGCCGCGCCGTCGTCGGAAACCGAGGACGCGAGCAATTCGGGTACCGCGTCGTCATCGGGAACCGCGGATTCGGCCTGCACCCTTTGAGCATGGCACGGCGGCGGCCTCGGAGTGGACCTGCCCCCCTGATCAGGGGGGCCCGGCCTCGTAGAAACCTCCATCCGGGCCGGTGGCCCGGCGGTGGGGGCGGGCCGCTCACCGGGTGGCCAGGATGATCGCGTAGGCGAGGAAGAAGGCCGCGAAGAGGATGGCGACGACGCAGATGGCCACCAGCGGGCCGTTGCCCCAGCCCGGCTTCAGCGGGCGGTAGGGCCCCGCTCCGGAGCTGGTGCTGGCCTCTGCCGGCGGGGTCTCGCCGGGCGGTACTCCGCCGCCCGGTTCGAGTCCGGGGGTGTTCTTCGGGTCGGGGTCGGGGTTGTGTGCGTCCATGCCCGGCGTCTGCCCATCGGGGGACGGTGAAACCTCGCCGCCCCGGCCCGGGGAGCCGGAGCGGCGCTGGGTGCCGGGGCGGCCCGTCAGGGGGTGCGCCAGCGGTCGCTCTCCAGGTGGGAGCCGGCCATCGGGCCCATGCGGAGCATGCCACCGTCCACGGCCCACGAGGCGCCGGTGACGTAGGAGGCGTCCTCGCCCGCGAGGAAGGCGATGACCGCGGCGACCTCCCGGGCGTCCCCGGGCCGGCCCAGCGGTACGCCCGGCCGGTGCACGCGGCGCACGTCCTCGTCCTCCTGGCCGGTCATCGGCGTGGCGATCTCCCCCGGCGCGACCGAGTTGACGGTGATCCCGTGCTCGGCGAGCTCCAGCGCCATCACCTGGGTGAGCAGCCCGAGGCCGCCCTTGGCGGCGCAGTAGGGGCCGGCGCCGACGCGCGGCTGGTGTTCGTGCACCGAGGTGACGTTGACGATCCGGCCGCCGTCGCCCTGGCCGATCATGCGGCGCGCCGCGCGCTGGGAGCACAGGAACGGGCCGGCGAGGTCCACGTCCAGTACCTGGCGGAGCCGGTCGAGGCCGATGTCGAGGAACGGCTCGGCGGTGCCGGTTCCGGCGTTGTTGACCAGTACGTCGATCCGGCCGAGGTCGTCGGCGAGGGCGTCGATCACATCGGCCGCGCCGGGCAGTTCGGTGAGGTCGAGCCGGGCGAGCGCCGCTTTGCGGCCGTGGCCGCGCACTTCGGCCGCCGTCGCCCGGGCACCTGCTTCGTCGGTGTGCCAGGTGATGCCGACGTCCAGCCCGGCGGCCGCGAGCCGCACGGCGGTCGCCCGGCCGATCCCGGAATCGGCTCCGGTGACCACGGCCGCGGTGGGCCGTCGCGCGGCGCTCTTGGGGGGAGCGGTCATGGGTATGCCCTTTCTCGTTCTGTCGCGGGGGGTCGGTCCCGGTACGGCCTGCCCCCGGGCGGAGCCCGAATGCGCCGAAGGATCTCGGACCGGGCGTTATCGGGTGGCGGAGGTGGGAAGGCGCGGGATCGACAAGCAGGCACTCCAGCGGAGAGGACACGTCCATGACCACTGCACGCGAGATCATGACCGAAGGCGCCGACTGCATCGGAGAGGACGAGAGCGTCCTCGAAGCGGCACGGAAGATGACCGACCTCGGGGTGGGCGCCCTGCCGATCTGCGGCAACGACGACCGGTTGAAAGGAGTCCTCACCGACCGCGACATCGTGGTGAAGGTGCTGGGCCGGGGCAAGGACCCCGCCACGTGCAAGGCCGGTGAACTCGCCCAGGGCGAGGCGGTGACGATCGGCGCGGACGACGACGCGCAAGAGATCCTGCGCACGATGCGGGAGCACAAGGTCCGCCGGCTGCCCGTGATCGACGGCCACCGGCTCGTCGGGATGGTCGCCCAGGCCGATGTGGCCCGCGCCCTGCCGGACCCGGCCGTCGGTGACCTGCTCCAGGCGCTGTCCTCCGACTGACGCCGACGGGCGGCCGCCGCTCCCCGGCCGTGGCGGGCCCCCGGCCCGCCACGGCCGGGGCATGTGCGGCTGTCATCCGGCGTGGCCGGCCGTGGCCGTCGGCTCTCCTTCGAGGGCGGCCAGGACCAGGTCCGGGGTGAGCGGCACCTCGCGGATGCGCCGGCCGACGGCGTGGCACACCGCGTTGCCGATCGCCGCGGCGGCGCCCACGATGCCGATCTCCCCGATGCCCTTGCTGCCCATCGGGTTGAGGTGCTTGTCGTGCTCCTCGATCCAGTGGGCCTCGATGGCGGGAACGTCGGCGTTCGACGGCACGTGGTAGGCGGCCAGGTCCCGTTCGGCGAAGTCGCCGAACGCCGGGTCGAGGCCGCTGTGCTCGGTCAGCGCCATGCCCAGGCCCATCACCATCCCGCCGATGAGCTGGGAGCGGGCGGTGCGCGGGTTGAGGATGCGGCCGGCGGCGAAGACGCCGAGCAGCCTGCGGACGCGTACCTCGCCGGTGACGGTGTCCGCCTGGATCTCGGCGAAGTGCGCCCCGAACGCGTGGCGCGCGTACGGGGACTTCTGCTTCGCCGACTGCGTGGTGTCGGCGGACGCGGAGAGGCCGGCGGCGGGAAGCGGACCGTGGTGGCGTGACAGCCGGTCGGTCAGGGCGGTGCAGGCGTCGTGCACCGCCCAGCCCCAGGACGCGGTTCCGGTGGAGCCGCCGGCAACGGGGCCGGCCGGCAGGGAGCTGTTGCCGATGGCCAGCGAGACGGCGTCGAGCGGAACGCGCAGGGCGTCGGCGGCGATCTGGGAGAGGACCGTGCGGGCGCCGGTGCCGATGTCGGTGGCGTTGACCTCGACGAGGTAGCTCCCGTCGGGGCGGGCGTGGGCCCGGGCACCCGCCGGGGCGATGTACACGGGGTAGGTGGCGGCGGCCACGCCGGTCCCGATGAGGAACGGGCCCTCGCGCAGGGGCGGACGGCGGCCGGACCAGCCGAACCGGCGTGCGCCGTCGCGCAGGCACTCCACGAGGTGGCGGCTGCTGAACGGGTGGCCGCTGTCGGGCTCGGTGGCCGGGTCGTTGCGTACGCGCAGCTCGACGGGGTCCATCCCGAGGGCGTCGGCCAGCTCGTCCATGGCCGACTCCAGGGCGTACATGCCGGGGGTTTCGCCGGGGGCCCGCATCCACGAGGGCGTGGGCACGTCGAGCGCGGTGACGCGGTGGGTGGTGCGGCTGTCCGGGGCGGCGTACATGACCCGGGAGGGTACGGCCGCCTGTTCGACGAATTCGCGGACCTGCGAGGTGTGGGTGGTGACCTCGTGGGAGAGGGCGGTGAGCGTGCCGTCGGAGCGGGCACCCAGCCGGATGTGGTGCAGGGTGGGCGCGCGGTGGCCGACGGTGGCGGCCATGTGCTGCCGGGGCAGGGCCAGGGTGACGGGGCGTCCGCAGTGCCGGGTGGCCATGACGGCGAGGACGACGTGGGGCCGCGGGGTGCCCTTGGAGCCGAAGCCGCCGCCCACGTGCTCGGACAGGACGGTGATCCGGTCCTCGGGCAGCCGGAACAGCGCGGCCAGGACGCTGCGCACCACGGTGGTGCCCTGGCAGGAGTCGTACACGGTGAGGTGGCCGCGCCCGGCGTCCCAGTCGGCGGTGGCCGCGTGCGGTTCCATGGGGTGGTTGTGCAGCGGCGGCACGGAGTAGACGGCGTCGACGCGTACGGGTGCGGCGGCGAGCGCCCCGTCGGGGTCGCCCTGTTCGCGGTGGGCGGGGTAGCCGCCGTTGGCCTGCTCGGGGGTGTACAGGCCGGGATGGTCCTCGCGCAGGAGCACGTCGTGCGGCTCGGTGTCGTAGGTGACGCCTACGGCGTCGGCGGCGGCCCGGGCCCCCTCCAGGGTGTCGGCGATGGCCAGCGCGACGTACCAGCCGCGGTGCGGCACCCGCAGGTCCTGGAGCAGCTGGAGGGTGGGGTCGTCGGAGGGGCCCAGGCGCGGGGCGTCGTAGGGGGTGAGGACGCCCAGCACGCCGGGCAGGGCCAGTGCGGCGGCGGTGTCGACGGCGGTGATCCGGCCGCGGGCGACCGTCGCCGGGACGGGCCAGGCGTAGGCCCGCCGCGGCAGGTGCTGTTCGGCGGCGTACCGGGCGGCGCCGGTCACCTTCTCCCGGCCTTCGCGCCGCGCGACGGGGGCGCCGAGGACGGGGGTGGTGGTGGCGGTGGTGTCGAGGGTGGCGGAGGTCGGGCTCATCGTGGTCCTGTTCCTGGTCAGGTGGAACCGGTTACGGCGCGCCGGCCAGCGTGGCGATGGCGTCGCAGGCGAGGTTGCGGGCGAGCGGGATCTTGTACGCGTTGTCGCGCAGGGGCCTCGCCCCCGCGAGTTCCGCGTCGACGGCCGCACGGACGGCGTCGGAGTGCGGTGCGGAGCCGGTCAGCCGGGCCTCGGCGGTGGTCGCGCGCCAGGGCCGGTGGGCGAGGCCGCCGAAGGCGAGGGAGATGCGGCGCACGCGGCCGTCGTCGAGGTCGAGGACGACGGCGACCGAGGCGAGGGCGAAGGCGTACGAGGCGCGTTCGCGGGCCTTGCGGTAGAGCGAGACGGCGCCCGGGGCCGGGGCGGGCAGGAGCACCGCCGTGATGATTTCCCCCGGGCGGATGACGGTGTCCTGCTCGGGGCGGTCGCCGGGCAGCCGGTGGAACTCGGCGGCCGCGACCGTACGGGTGGTGTCCGGGCCGCCGTACAGCTCGACTTCGGCGTCCAGCGCGGCCAGGGCCACGGCCATGTCCGAGGGCTGGGTGGCGATGCAGTGCTCGGAGTGCCCGAGTACCGCGTGGTCGCGGTGGATTCCCTCGCGGGCCCCGCAGCCGCTGCCGGGTTCGCGCTTGTTGCACGGCTTGGAGAGGTCCTGGAAGTAGGCGCAGCGGGTGCGCTGGAGCAGGTTGCCGCCGGTGGTGGCGACGTTGCGCAGTTGTCCGGAGGCGCCGGCGAGCAGCGCCTGGCTGAGGAGCGGGTAGCGGGTGCGCACGAGCGGGTCGGCGGCCAGGTCGGTGCCCCGGACCATGGCCCCGACGCGCAGGCCGCCGTCGGGCAGTTCGGTGATCTCCTCCAGAGGCAGCCGGGAGATGTCGATGAGGGCGGTGGGGGTCTCGACGCCCACTTTCATCAGGTCCACGAGGTTGGTGCCGCCGCCGAGGTAACGGGAGCCGGGGTGGGCGGCGTAGGCGTCGGCCGCTTCCCGGAGGGTGGTGGCGCGTACGTAGGCGAAGGGCTTCACGCGGTCACCTCCGCTCCGGTCGCGGTGGCCGCGGCGTCCGCGCCCGCTTCGGCGACGGCCCGGACGATGGCGGGGTAGGCGCCGCAGCGGCAGAGGTTTCCGCTGAGCCGTTCCCTGATCTCCTCGGCGCTCAGCACGGCGGGCCCGGCAGCAGCCAAGGCCGTGGCGGCGGTGACGTGCGAGGGGTGCCCGGCGGCCGCCTCGCGGAGCGCGCCGACGGCGGAGCAGAGCTGACCGGGGGTGCAGTAGCCGCACTGGAAGGCGTCGTGTTCGATGAAGGCGCGCTGGAGCGGGTGAAGGGCGCCCTCGGGGGCGGCGAGGCCCTCCACGGTCGTGATCTCGCAGCCGTCGAGGGCGACGGTGAGGAGCAGGCAGCTGTTGACGCGCCGGCCGTCGACGAGGACGGTGCAGGCGCCGCACTGCCCGTGGTCGCAGCCCTTCTTGGCACCGGTCAGGTCCAGCTGCTCGCGCAGGGCGTCGAGCAGCGTGACCCGGTGGTCCAGGTCGAGGTCGTGGTGGACGCCGTTGACGCGCAGGCCCACGCGGGAGCGGACGGCCCCCGCGACCGTGTCGTCCGGCGTGCGCGGCGCGGGTCCGGGGCCACCGCCGTGCGCCGGCCGGGGGTCGGGCGGATCGGTTGCGTGGGCCACGACGAACTCCCTTGTCATCTGTTTCGGCAGGGAATATCCCTTCGACTGCCCAGCCTGGCCCCTCGCACGCCCGTGCGCGCCGCACGCCCCCGCCCGCCTCCTCCATACGGCCCACGTTCAGGTTTCACTCCGGGGCAGACCGGTAAGACGCGGCCCATGGTGCGAATCGGATACACGATGATGACCGAGCAGGCCGGCCCCCGGGAGCTGGTCGAGCACGTGGTCGGCGCGGAGCGGGCGGGTTTCGACTTCTCCGTCACCTCCGACCACTACTTCCCGTGGCTGGAGGAGCAGGGGCACTCCCCTTACGCGTGGAGCGTCCTCGGCGCGGCGGCGCAGGCCACGTCTCGGATCCCGCTGATGACGTACGTGACGTGTCCGACCATGCGGTACCACCCGGCGGTCGTCGCCCAGAAGGCCGCGACCATGCAGCTGCTGTCGGGCGGGCGGTTCCGGCTGGGCCTGGGTTCGGGCGAGAACCTCAACGAGCACGTGATCGGGCCGGGCTGGCCCGCGGCGCACGTCAGGCTGGAGATGCTGGAGGAGGCCGTCGAGATCATCCGGGGCCTCTTCGAAGGGCGCTCGGTCAACCACCACGGACAGTACTTCGACGTGGAGAACGCCCGGCTGTGGGACCTGCCCGCGGACCCGCCGCCGATCGGCATCGCGGTCTCCGGCGACAAGTCCTGCGACCTCGCCGGGCGGCTCGCCGATCTGGTCATCGCCATCGAACCCGAACGCGAGCTGCTGGACGCCTTCGACCGGGCCGGGGGCGCCGGCAAGCCGCGCGTCGGCCAGCTGCCGGTGTGCTACGACCCGGACCGTGACGCGGCCGTCAAGCGGGCCCACGAGCAGTTCCGCTGGTCGGCGGGCGGCTGGAAGGTCAACGCGGAGCTGCCCGGACCGGCCTCCTTCGACCAGGCGGCCCAGCACGTCCGCCCCGAGGACGTCGCCGAGGCCGTGCCGTGCGGGGACGACGTGGACGCCTTCGTGGACGCCGTACGCCCCTTCGTGGAGGCCGGCTTCTCGGAGGTCGCGCTCGTCCAGATCGGCGGTCAGCACCAGGAGCCGTTCCTGGAATGGGCGCAGTCGACCCTGCTCCCCGCACTGCGGGAACTCGGCACCGACGGTCCCGCAGGATGAGCCCGGTCGTCCCGCAGGACACCGCTTCCCTGAAGCTGCTGATCACGCGGGAGGTGGCGGCTCTGCGCGCCGCCGCCCGCCGCGACGCGGGAGTACGCCGCGAGGACGAAACCCCGCGGGGCCGGGACCCCTCGGACAGCTGCCCGTGCGGCGGGGGCGAGGGAGCCCCGCACTCCTGCTCCGACGACGGCGACGGGCAGGGCGGCCACGACCCCTGGGGGTGCGTGTGCGCGGCCATGCCCGCGATCCCGGTCTCTGCGGCACTGCTCGCGCCCGTACGGGACGCGGAGGGCCGGGTCGTCGACTTCACGGTCCGCGCGGGCAACCACGTCCGCTGCGCGCAGTGGCTCGACGCGCCCGACGCCCAGGTGGGCCGGCGGCTCCTGGAGGTGCAGCCCGGCGCGGCGGCGGGCGGCCTGGTGGACGCCCTGAGCGGGGTGCTGGAGACCGGGCGCGCCGTCCACTCGTACGCCGTGGACTACACCGAGCAGCACCGCGACGGGCTGCACCGCACGAAGCTGCTGTACGACGCCGCCTCCTGCGGGGACAGGGTGCTGACGACCTGGCGTCCGGCCCTGAACCGGACGGAGATGATGTCACTCGACGCCCAGTACATCGCCTCCATGGGGTGGGGCACCTGGGACCTGCTGTCGGGAGCGGTCGTCTGGTCCGAGGGCCTCGCCTCGATCTTCCGCACCGATCCGGCCCGGCCGCTGTCCCTGACGGAGTTGTGCGACGCGGTACTCCCGGAGGACGTGCCGCGCTTCGCGAAGCTGATGACGGCCATGCTCGAAGGCGAGGAGCCGCCCGGCGCCGAGGTCCGTTTCATGGTGCTCGGCGAGGTCCGCACCCTCACCCTGGTCGGGCACCCGGTCATCGCCGCGGACGGGCTGCCCTGGGTGCTGCGGCTCATCGCCCGCGACCTCACGGCCCAGGTACGCAGCCGGCAGCGTCTGGCGACGACCCGCCGCCAGACGGAGCGGCTGCGGGAGGAGGCCGCGGCCGAGCACCGGGTGGCGTCGGCGCTGCGGGAGGCCCTGCTGCCCACGCACTCCGCCGAGCTGGAGGGGCTGGGCGTCTCGGTGGCGGCGGCGTACCTGCCGGCGGAGGAGGACGCCTCGGTCGGCGGGGACTGGTACAAGTGCCGCCTGCTGCCGGACGGCCGGATCCTGCTGGCGATCGGGGACGCGTGCGGCCACGGCCTGAACGCGGTGGCCCGGATGGCGCAGCAGCGGCACGCGCTCGCGGGGCTGGCGCACTCCCCCGGCACCCATGCCGGTCAGCTAGCCACCTGGCTGAACGAACTGCTGTGCTCCGACCCGGCGGCCGAGACCGCCACCGGGATCATCGGCCACATCGACGCCGCGCGGAACCTGCGGTGGGCGAGCGCCGGTCACCCCGCTCCCCTGCTGCTGCGCGGGGACACGGCCACGACTCTCGACACGGAGCACCGCGGGCCGCTGTTCGGCCTGCTGCCCGGGCACGAGTACGCGACGGCGACCGTCCCGCTGCGCTCCGGGGACCTGCTGCTGCTGTACACCGACGGGATGGTGGAGCGGCGGGGCCAGGACATCACGTACGGGATCGACACGCTGCGCAAGGCGCTGGAGTCCTGCGCCGGGCTGGGAGCGGCCGAAACCCTCGACCGGGTGATGTCCGCCGATCCGGCCGAGGACCACGAGGACGACGCCTGCCTGTTCGCGATCCGGCTCGACTGAGTCCCCCGGCCGGGCGTCTCCTGCACCCTCACCCGTGCGGGCGGTCCCCCCCGGTCGGCTGTTTCGGGTGGGGCCGGCCGGGCAGGCGCGCCCGCATGGACCAGTCAGAAGCCCCCGTTCTCGACGCCCTCGCGGCCTATCACGCGAGCGGCCAGACCCCGTTCACACCCCCCGGGCACAAGCAGGCGCGCGGCGCGGATCCCCGGGTCCGCGCGGTTCTGGGCGACGCGGTGTTCGTCTCCGACGTCCTGGCGACCAGCGGGCTCGACGACCGCACCTCATCGCACGGCGTACTGGAGCGTGCGCAGCAGCTCATGGCGGACGCCGTCGGGGCGGATCACGCCTTCTTCTCCACCTGCGGCAGCTCGCTGTCGGTCAAGTCCGCCATGCTGTCGGTGGCCGGGCCGCACGAGGAGCTGCTGGTGGGCCGTGACGCCCACAAGTCCGTGGTGTCGGGGCTCATCCTCTCCGGCATCCGGCCGGTGTGGGTGGAGCCCAGCTGGGACGCCGAGCGCCACCTCGCCCACCCGCCGTCCGCCGAGGCGTTCGCCGCCGCCTTCGCCGCGCACCCGGACGCCAAGGGCGCCCTGGTCACCGGCCCCACCCCGTACGGCACCTCCAGCGACCTGGCGGCTATCGCGCGGGTCTGCCACGAGCACGGGAAGCCGCTGATCGTGGACGAGGCGTGGGGGGCGCACCTGCCGTTCCACCCGGACCTGCCGACCTGGGCCATGGACGCCGGAGCCGACGTGTGCGTCACCTCCGTGCACAAGATGGGCTCGGGGCTGGAACAGGGATCGGTGTTCCACCTCCAGGGTGATCTCGTTCGGCCGGAGGTGCTCAAGAGCCGCGAAGACCTGCTGGGGACCACGAGCCCCTCGGTCCTGATCTACGCCGCCCTGGACGGCTGGCGCCGGCAGATGGTCGAGCACGGCAGGGCCCTGTACGACGACGCGCTGGCGCTGGCGGAGTCGGTCCGCAAGCGGATCGACGGGATCGACGGCATGCACGTGCACGGCCGCGAGGACTTCTGCGGTCCGGGCCTGGCGTTCGACCTCGACCCCCTCCAGATCATCATCGACATCACCGAGCTCGGGACGACGGGCTACCGGGCCGCCGACTGGCTGCGCGAGCACCGGCAGATCAACCTGCACCTGTCCGACCACCGCCGGATCAGCGCCCAGCTGACGCACGCCGACGGGCAGGACACCGCGGACCGGCTCCTGGACGCGCTGCGGGACCTGGTCGCCCACGCGGACGAGCTGCGCCCGGCCCGCCGGGTGGACGTCCCGGACCCGGCCGGAATGCGCATGGAGTCCGCCGCGCTGCCCCGCGACGCCTTCTTCGGTCCGGCCGAGCAGGTACCGCTGGAACGGGCCGTGGGCCGGATCTCGGCGGAGATGCTGACCCCGTACCCGCCCGGCATCCCCGTGGTGGTGCCCGGGGACCGCCTGACGCACGAGGTGCTGCAGTACCTCCGGACGGGCGTAGAGGCGGGCATGGTCGTGCCGGACGCCGCCGACAGCGAGGTCAGGAGCGTCCGGGTGGCCGCCGAGTCCTGACGGGCGGGGCGTATCGGCGCGGGCGGGGCGTATCGGTGGGGCTGGGGCGTATCGGCACGGGCGACGGGTAGCCGCAGCGACATGGACACCCATCGCCCTCTGGCCGTCATCACCGGCGCCTCCAGCGGCATCGGCCTCGAACTCGCCCGCGTATGCGCCGGACACGGGTACGACCTGCTCGTCACCGCCGAGGACGGGGGCCTCGCCCTCGCCGCGGAGGAACTGCGCGAGCAGGGCACCGACGTCACCGCCGTGCGCGCCGACCTCGCCCTCTACGACGGGGTCGAAACGCTCTGCCGAGCGATCTCCGGCACCGGCCGCCCGGTGAGCGCGCTCGCCCTCAACGCGGGCGTCGGAAGCGGCGGCGCCTTCCTGGACACCGACCTCTCGGACGACGCCCGCGTCATCGACCTGAACGTCACCGCCACCGTCCACCTGGCCAAACGTCTGCTGCCGGAGATGGTCGCCCGCGGGAGCGGGCGGGTGCTGATCACCTCGTCGATCGCCTCCACGATGCCCGGCCCCTACCAGGCGGTGTACAACGCGTCGAAGTCCTTCCTCCAGTCGTTCAGCCAGGCCCTGGCCGACGAGCTCAAGGGCACCGGCGTCACCGTCACCTCCCTGATGCCCGGCGCCACCGCCACGGACTTCTTCCGGCGGGCCCACATGCTCGACACCCGCGTCGGGCGCGCCAAGAAGGACAACCCCGCCCTGGTGGCCGAGCAGGGGTTCCGGGCGATGACGGAGGGCCGGCAGAAGATCGTCGCCGGTTCGGTGAAGACGAAGCTCCAGGGCGCCGTGGCCAACCGCGTCCTGCCCGACCGGGTGAAGGCCCTGATGCACCACCGTATGGCAGAGCCGGGAGGCGGCCGCTGAACGAATGGTCCGCGACGCAGCGGGCACCCGTCCTTCACCGGTGGAACCCGGTCGGCGGACGACCAGCGAGAAACCGGTGGAGAACCGGCGAAGGACGAGCACCGGCGAACGAGAACCGGCGGGACGACGAGCCCGCGCGCCGCGTCACCAAGTGGAATATCGTGCGCGGTGAGGACTGACTGCCGGCCTCCGCGGCTGCGGACACCCCGCGGCCGCTCAGGAACGAGCCAGTGGACGAGTGAGTGATTGCCGTGAGCCACTCTGCGAAGAACCGTTCTGCCCGACCCGAGGGTGAGGCCACCCTCTCGGACCTGCGCGGCCCCGCCCAGAGCGACGGACCGCTGCCGCACGACCACACGCAGGCCATTCTGGAGACCACGAAACGGGTCGCGGCGCTGCTGAAGGCGTCGGGTCAGCCGTTCGCGCTGGCCGGGAGCGTGGCCGCGTTCGCGCACGGCCTGCCGCCGCGCTTCCAGCACGACACCGACTTCTGTGTCATCCGTGAGGACGCCGAGACCGTGATCAAGGCGCTGGAGGAGGGCGGGATCTCCATGCGTCGGGCTCCCGAGGACTGGCTGGTCAAGGGCCGCTCGGGCGGCGAGGAGATCGACCTCATCTTCGAGCTCGCCCGTCGTCCGGTGAGCCGGGAACTGCTGGACCGCGCGGTGGTGCTGCCCGTGGACTCGGTGTGGATGCCGGTCCTGTCCCCCACCGACCTCATGGACAGCCGGCTCGCCGCACTGTGCGAGCACTACTGCGACTTCGGCGACCTGCTGCCGATGGCCCGGATGCTGCGCGAGCAGATCGACTGGGACCGCATGTTCCGGGCCCATCAGGACGCTCCCCTGGCGGACGCGTTCTTCTACCTGCTCGAACGGCTGCGGGTCATCGCACCGAGGAAGGACGTGGACCACATGAACGGCGCGGAACTCATGAGTCCGGCGAGGGCCCGGTAAGCGAGCCGCAGCGAGTCGGAGCGAGGGGACAACCCGTATGAACGGTATGAACACCGCCGAGCTGATCGAGTACCGCATCCAGCACCTGCGGGACCGGCTGGCCCGCGAGGACATCGCCGAGCTGGGCGTACGGATCGAGATGCACGGGGCCACCGCGCACCTCTCGGGCAGCGTGACCAGCGCCGACTGCCGGGCGGAGGTCCTGCGCATCGCCGGGGAGGAACTGGCCGGCGTGGCCTGGCACCAGGACGTGACGGTGAACTGCGCGGCGCCGCCCGACCACTCGGAAGAGCTGTCATGATCCGCGTCGCGGCCGTCGGGGACATCCACCTCGGACCGGGCAGCGAGGGAACGCTGAGGCCGGCCTTCGAGACCCTCGGCGCCCATGCGGACTTGTTGCTGCTCGCCGGTGACCTCACCCGGCACGGCACTGCCGAAGAGGCACGCGTCGTCGCCCACGAAGTGGCGGGGCTGCCCGTGCCGGTGGCCGCCGTGCTGGGCAACCACGACTACCAGAGCGACCAGGAGGCCGCCGTCGCCGAGGAACTCGCCCGGGTGGGGGTGCACGTGCTGGAAGGCGACGGCGTGGTCCTCGACATCGCCGGCACGAAAGTCGGCGTCGCCGGCACCAAGGGCTTCTGCGGCGGCTTCGCAGGCCGCTGTGCCAGCGATTTCGGCGAACCCGAGATGAAGTCCTTCGTCCAGTACACCCGTCGCAGCGCCAACAGCCTGCGGGAGTCCCTGCACGAACTGCGCGGCTCCGACTGCGACATCAGGATCGCGCTCACGCACTTCTCGCCCGTCGAGGACACCCTTGCGGGGGAACCGAGGGAGATCTACCCCTTCCTCGGCAGCTACCTGCTGGCGGAGGCCGTCGACGACGCGGGCGCCGACCTCGCCATCCACGGGCACGCCCACGCCGGCAAGGAGCACGGGATGACCGCCGGGGGGATCCGGGTGCGCAACGTCGCGATGCCCGTCATCGACCGGGC
Source organism: Streptomyces sp. NBC_00667 (assembly GCF_036226825.1). Lineage (NCBI taxonomy): Bacteria > Bacillati > Actinomycetota > Actinomycetes > Kitasatosporales > Streptomycetaceae > Streptomyces > Streptomyces sp. NBC_00667. The sequence goes on along the minus strand of NZ_CP109022.1, from coordinate 6,400,217 downwards.
CTTCGCCGTCTACCACCTCTCCCCCAACGGGCACACCCGGCACTGAGCGTGCCGCTCTCGCCGTTTCACCCGCCGTGCGCCGGGCAGCCGCGACGGGGACAAGAGGACGTCCGCACCGGGCCGTAGGCGGCCCGGTGCGGCGCCCCGGGAAAGGAAACGGCTCCATGATGAACTCGGCCACCGCGCTCGCGATGAGCGCTTCGGGAACCGCCTTCGCCTCGACGGTAGGCGTGATCGTCGTCGTCGTGCTGATCGGCGCGGTGTGGTGGGGCATGAAACGCCGCGCCGCCGAGCCGAAGCCGCCCGCCGCGGCCGAGCAGCCCCGTCGCCCGGCGGACGCCGGGCGCAGCGAGGAGCGGCGCGAGGCCCAAGCCCAGACGTTCCCCACGGACGGCAGCCGCCGCACGGCGCACGACCTCCAGGGCTACGGCAACTTCGGCTCCCCCGAGGACGAGCGGTCCTGACCGGGCGGTCCTGACGGGCGGTCCTGACCGGGCGGCCTGGCGCGAGCTGCCTTGCGGCAGCGACCCGACACGAGCGGCCTGACACGAGGAGGCCCGGCGATGGACGCGACCGGCCGCGAAGGCCGCTTCCGGCACCGCGGCGCCGAACTCGTGTACGACGACTACGGCGCGGGTCCGCTCGCCGTGTACGCGCACGGCGGCTTCGTCAGCCAGGCGGTCGAGGACCGGATGGGCCTGTTCGACTGGGCGCCACTCCTGCGGGCGGGGCGGCGCCTGGTCCGGTACGACGCCCGGGGCCACGGTCGGTCCACGGGCGGCGCCGTGGACACCGACTACACGTACGACAGCCTCGCGGAGGACCTGCTGGCCCTCCTCGGGCACCTGGGCGCCTCCGGGCCCGCCGACGCCCTGGGCTCCTCGATGGGCTGCGCCACCGTACTGCACGCCGCCGTCCGGGCGCCGGAGCGGTTCTCCGCGCTGGTGCTGCTGATCCCGCCCACCGCGTGGACGACGCGTCAGGCGCACGCGCGGGCCGACAGGGCCGCCGCCGAGACCGTCGAGCGGCAGGGGGTGGGCGCCTGGCTCGCCGGGAGGCAGGAGCGGCCGCCCCCGCGGGTGGTGGCCGATGTCCCCGGGTTCCCGCCGACACCGCCGGAGCGGATCCTCCCGGCGGTCCTGCGGGGGCTCGCGCTCTCCGATCTGCCCGCACCCGCCTCGCTCGCCGCGCTGCGCCTGCCGGCCCTGGTCCTCGCCTGGGAGGGCGACCCCGGCCATCCGCTGTCGACGGCGCGGACCCTGGCCCGCTCACTGCCCGGAGCGGAGCTCCACGTCTCCCGTACCCGCGCCGACGTCGGCACGTGGGGTGAGCGGGCGGCCTCGTTCCTCACCGGGCCGGGGCGTCCTGCAGGAGGTGGGGGCCGTTGTTCCGGACGCTGTTGACCTCGGTGGACACCGCCCGTACCGCGAGCCGGCCGTCGGCCGGCGTGTGCAGCAGGGCACGCAGGGCGTTGACGTCCTGGTGGGCGGGGTCGAGCCAGGCCTCGTAGTCCGCGGGGTCCAGTGCCAGGGGCATCCGGGGGTGGATGCGGCCGGCCGCGTCCGCGGCCTCGGTGGTGATGACGGTCGCCGTCGTGAGCCAGGCCGCCGGATCGTCGTCGTCGGCGACGCTGCGGTCCCGCCAGAACTCGTACAACCCGGCCATGGCCATCACCGACGCGTCCTCGGGACGGATGAAGTAGGGCTGCTTGTAGGTCTTCCCGTCGTTCCCGGTCCGCTCGGTCTGCCACTCGTAGAAGCCGTCCGCCGGCATCAGGCACCGCCGCTTGGCGAGGGCCCGGCGGAAGGCCGGCTTCTCGTGGACCGTCTCCACCCGGGCGTTGATCATCCGGGCGCCGACGCCCGGATCCTTGGCCCAGGACGGGACCAGCCCCCAGCGCACGGCGCGCAGCCTGCGCTCCACGGCGTGCGTGGCGCGGTCCTTGCGTTCGACGACGGCCCAGACCGGGTCGGTGGGAGCGACGTTCCAGCTCGGGGCGAGCGTCTCGCGCGGGTCCCAGCGGGCTTCGAAGAGGCCGGCCAGGTCGGCGGGGGCGCGGGTGGATGCGTAACGGCCACACATGCACCCACTGTGCCACCCGCGGCACCGTCGCGCGGCTTCCGCCGCGTCGCACCGCTCCTCGTTCAGTCGTCGCCCGGTGCCCAGAAGGCGGCCAGACGGGCCGCCCCCGGCGCCACGTCGTCCCAGCCTCCCTTCACGGCCAGTACGGCGACGGCGGAGGTCGGGAAGGCCGCCCCGAGGCGTTGCACGAGCTTCTTCGGGCCTGTGCCGCACAGGCTCCTGGCGACTTCGCGGATGGCCGGGTTGTGCCCGACCAGCACGAGGCCGTGCACCTCGGCCGCGGCCTCCGCGACGACGGCGAGCAGGTCGTGCGCCTCGGCTTCGTAGAGCCGGGCCTGGTAGAGGGTGGGGGGCGGCTCGCTCAGCAGGGGCAGCATCAGCTGCCAGGTCTGGCGGGCCCGCCGGGCCGAGGAGCACAGAGCCAGGTCCACGCCGTATCCGGACCGCTCCAGCCAGTTGCCCGCACGCGGCGCGTCGTGGCAGCCCCGGTCGGCCAGGCCGCGCTCGAAGTCCTCGGTGACGTCCTTGGGTACCGCCTTGGCATGCCGGACCAGCACGATCCGGCGTTCACCCTGTTCCGGCACGGTCCGCTCCTCCCGCCTGCGTCGGCCACACGGAGGCCGCGTCGTGACCCGGGCGCTGAGCCGGCACGCGGGCGCGGTGGTTCGGAGAGGGGTGCGCGCCCGTGGCCGGGCCCGGCGGCCGGGAGGCCGCTCGCGCTACCAGCCGCCGTTTCCAGGATAGGCCGCACCGCCCGACCTCGCGGGGCGCGCGCCGCTGATCCCGCGGGTCGCCGTGGGCCGTGCCCGCGGCATCCTGAGGGTGCTCGTGCCGCGCGGTGCCGGTGCCGCGGGCCGTCCGCTCGCGCACGCGGCCCGGGCACCGGGGACCGGTGCGGCCGGGACCCGTCCGGGCGGCAGGACCGTTCCGCCTCCGTGCGCGGGTTTCCCGCCGGACCCGGTGGCGCCGGGAAACCGGCTCAAGACGGCACCCGGTCAGCCGACCCGTCCGCCCGCTCGGGCCGGCCCAGCAGGTTCCGCATGGTCTCCGCGGCCCGTACGGCGGCGTCGCCGCAGCAGTTGTTGAACAGGACGTGCAGCTGCTCGACCCGGTCCGCGAGGCTGCGCAGGCGCGGCAGCCATTCGCGCAACTCGCCCTCCGTGTAGGTGTGGCGGAAGCGGTCCTCCTTGCTGCCGGTGCCCCAGGCGCGGCTGCGGCCGTGGAAGCGGACCACCCCGAGCTTCGAGGACGTGACCGGCGTGACCGGCGGTATGGAGGTGGGCAGCGCCCGGGCCGTGTCCACGGCCACGGCGGTGGCGTCCAGGTCCCGCAACAGGGCGGCGGTGCGCTCCCGCCCGCCCTCGCGCCACCAGTCGGGGTGGCGGAACTCCACCGCCACCGGCCACTCGGGCGCCCGCTTCCGGATGCGGTGCAAGGCGGTCTCCGCCCGCTCCCCCGGGACGAACCAGGGCGGGAACTGGAACAGTACGGCGCCCAGCCGGCCCGTCTCCGCGAGCGGGCGCAGGGCCGCGCCGAAACGGTGCCAGACCTCGTCGAGGAGCTCCGGGTCGCCGCTGTCGTGGCCCCGCAGGTCGGCGGGCAGGGCGGCCTTGCGGGTCGGGTGGCCGGTGAGGAGGGAGAAGGCCTTGACGTCGAAGCGGAAGCCGGGCGGGGTGCGTTCGGCCCAGAGCATGCTGTTGCGCACGCTGGGGAGCGCGTAGTAGCCGGCGTCGACCTCCACGACGGGGAACCGTTCGGCGTAGTGCCGCAATCGCCCCTCCGGATCGCGCCGCCCCGGCGGGTACCACCCGCTGCCCACAAGTGCCTTGTCCGTCCAGGAACACGTACCGACCAACAACTCGCCCATCCCGGCCGTCCTTTCGTCGCGGCCCGTCTACCCCGAAAAGCCGCCGGCCCGCCAGCTTTCCCGGACCCGGTCACGGAGCCAGCCGTGCCCGGGGTCGGCGTCGTTGCGCGGGTGCCACGCCATGCCGAGGGCGACGGGCGGCAGTTCCAGCGGCACTTCGAACGTGTGCAGGCCCAGCAGTTCGTGAGGGCGGGACGGGGCGCAGGCCGGGGTGAGGCAGACCAGGTCGCTCTCCCGGCACAGGAAGAGCGCGGCGCTCCAGGACGGTACGACGGCGACCACCGGGCGGCTCAGCCCGAGTTCGCCCAGCCTGTCGTCCACGGGGCCGCGGACCCGGCCCTGGCGGGACACCCCGACGTGATCGGCGGCGGCGAAGGCCCGGGCGGTGACCGTCTTGCGGCGTGCCAGGGGGTGTCCGGCGCGCACGGCGGCCAGGAGGCGGGTCCGGCCCAGGGATTCGATCCGGGTCTCCGGATCGGGGTGGCCGATGACGCCGATTTCGAGATCGAGCCGGCCCTCGCGCAGGGCGGGTGTACCTTCCAGGGCCTCCGGCATGAAGCGCAGGGTGACTCCGGGGGCCTGGTCCACGACGGCGCGCACGAGCCGGGGGGCGAGTCCGGGCAGCAGCATCTCGCCTGCCTGGACGGTGAATTCGCGGGTCAGTCGCGCCGGGTCGGTGACGGGCTCGGGTACCAGGAGGGCGTGTGCCTGATGGACGAGGGCGCGGACGCGCGGTCGCAGTTCGACGGCGCGCGGGGTGGGGACGAGCTCCCGTCCGGCGCGTACGAGCACGGGATCGCGCAGGACCGTGCGGATGCGGCCGAGGGTGCGGCTCATGGCGGGCGCGGACACGTGCAGGCGCGCGGCGGCCCCGGTGACGCTCCCCTCCTCCAGCAGCGCGTCGAGGGCGACCAGCAGGTTGAGGTCCAGCTGCCGTTCGGGTCCGTCCCGCACTGTGTCTCCCGTCACTCGAAGGGCCGTGCGGCTCGGGCACGGCCAGCACGTTTGCGTTGCATGCAATCACACCTTGCCACAAGTGCACTGGAGTTAATCGTCCGGCCGGTCCAGGCTCTGGTCCATGACACGGACAACGAACGACGTACTCGCCGTGGCGAGCCAGAGCGGCCCCACGGTCACCTTCTTCGACGCGGTGGACTTCCGCCGGCTCGAAGTGATCGAAGTCCCCAGCGAACCGCACGAGTTGTGCTTCGACCCGGTACGGCGGCGGCTGTACGCCACGATCACCTACCGCTCCGGCTACTACCACGCCAACACCGGGCGGGCCCATGAGCTGGTGGTCATCGATCCCGACCGGCGCCGGATCCTCGACGTCGTCGACCTGGCGCCGGAACGCGCGCCGCACGGCATCGCCCTGGACCCCTCGGGCGGCCTGCTGTGGGTGAGCGTCGAGGCGCACGGCGACGAGGAGGGCGCCCTGGTGGCGCTCGACGCGGACTCCCTGGAGCCCGTACGCCGGCTGCCCGTGGGGGCGCCCGGCCCGCACTGGTTCACGCTCACTCCGGACGGGAGCCGTGCGTACAGCGCGAACAAGGAGGCGCCGTTCCTCTCGGTCCTCGACATCGGCTCGGGTACGCCGGCCGGCCGGATCGCGGTGCCGGGGAGCGAGGGAATCGCGGCCTCGCGCGACGGACGGTACGTGTACGCGGCCGCCCCCAAGGGGGACTTGACCGTCACGGGCCCGCAGCCCGGGGCCGGGGTCCGGGTGATCGACACGGCCACCGGCGCCGTGGTGCGGACCCACCGCACGGACGGCCCCGTCTTCCCCGTGCACGTCACCGCCACGGATCTCGTCCTGGCCGGTGAGCTGCGCATGCGGGCGGGCGGCGCGGCGCTCGGCGAGCAGGCCCCGGGGCTCTTGCACGTGTACGGCAAGGACGGCGAGGACCTCGGCAGTGTGGAGGTCGGCGCCTTTCCCCTGACGATCACCTCGTCGCCCGACGGCCGCTACGGCTACGTCGCGGCCGTCTCGTCCAGCACGGTGACGGTGGTGGACCTGCCGCGCAGGCAGACGGTGGCGACCTTGCACGTCGAGCGCGCGGGCGAACCGGGCGCCCACGGCCTGGCCTACATCCCCTCCCCCGCCGTCTGACGCCCTTCGCACGTCGAGGTCGACGAAGGGCGCCGGTGGCCGGGCGGGTGGAAAGGCGGTCAGCTGCCGACGTACGCGGCGAGGTGCCGGCCGGTGAGGGTGGAGCGGGCGGCGACGAGGTCGGCCGGTGTGCCCTCGAAGACGATCCGGCCGCCGTCGTGGCCGGCTCCGGGACCGAGGTCGATGATCCAGTCGGCGTGCGCCATGACCGCCTGGTGGTGCTCGACCACGATGACGGACTTGCCCGAGTCCACGAGCCGGTCGAGCAGGCCGAGCAGCTGCTCGACGTCGGCGAGGTGCAGTCCGGCTGTCGGCTCGTCGAGGACGTAGACACCGCCCTTGTCGGCCATGTGCGTGGCCAGCTTGAGCCGCTGCCGCTCGCCGCCGGAGAGGGTGGTGAGCGGCTGTCCGATGGTCAGGTAGCCGAGCCCGACGTCGGCGAGCCGTTCGAGGATGCGGTGGGCGGCCGGGGTGCGTGCCTCGCCGTCGCCGAAGAACTCCGCGGCCTCGGTCACCGGCATCGCGAGGACCTCGCTGATGTCGCGGCCGCCGAGGCGGTACTCCAGTACCGACGCCTGGAAGCGCTTGCCCTCGCACTCCTCGCAGGTGGTGGCGACGCCCGCCATCATGGCGAGGTCGGTGTAGACGACGCCGGCCCCGTTGCAGGTGGGGCAGGCGCCCTCGGAGTTGGAACTGAACAGGGCCGGCTTCACGCCGTTGGCCTTGGCGAACGCCTTGCGGACCGGGTCGAGCAGGCCGGTGTACGTCGCCGGGTTGCTGCGCCGGGAGCCGCGGATCGCGCCCTGGTCGACCGACACCACACCCGCCCCCGCGGCTCCCCCGCCCTTGACGAGCGAGCCGTGCACGAGCGAGCTCTTGCCGGAGCCGGCGACGCCGGTGACGACGGCCAGCACCCCCAGCGGGATGTCGACGTCGACGCCCCGCAGGTTGTGCGTCGTCGCGCCGCGGACCTCCAGGGCGCCGGTGGGGGTCCGCGGCTTTTCCTTGAGGGCGGCCCGGTCGTCGAAATGCCGGCCGGTGACGGTGCCCGCGCCGCGCAGCCCCTCGACGGTGCCCTCGAAGCAGACGGTGCCGCCTGCGGTTCCGGCGCCGGGACCGAGGTCGACGACGTGGTCGGCGATCGCGATCGTCTCCGGCTTGTGCTCCACGACGAGCACCGTGTTGCCCTTGTCCCGCAGCCTCAGCAGCAGGTCGTTCATCCGCTGGATGTCGTGCGGGTGCAGGCCCGTGGTGGGCTCGTCGAACACGTAGGTCACGTCGGTCAGCGAGGAGCCGAGGTGGCGGATCATCTTGACGCGCTGCGCCTCGCCGCCCGAGAGCGTGCCCGACGGACGGTCGAGCGAGAGGTAGCCGAGGCCGATCTCCCCGAAGGAGTCGAGGGTCTGCCGCAGCGCGTCGAGCAGCGGCCCCACCGACGGCTCTTCGAGGCCCCGGACCCAGTCGGCGAGGTCGCTGATCTGCATGGCGCAGGCGTCGGCGATGCTGATCCCCCCGATCTTCGAGGACCGGGCGCCCTCGCTGAGGCGGGTGCCGTCGCATGCGGGGCAGGTGGTGAAGGTGACCGCCCGGTCCACGAACTCCCGGATGTGCGGCTGCATCGACTCCTTGTCCTTGGAGAGCATCGACTTCTGGACCCGCGGGATCAGTCCCTCGTAGGTCATGTTGATGCCCGCGATCTTCATCCGGGTCGGCTCGTGGTGGAGGAAGTCGTGCAGTTCCCTCTTGGTGTACGAGCGGATCGGCTTGTCCGGGTCGAGGAGGCCGGACTCCTTGTAGAGCCGCATGTTCCAGCCGTCGGAGCCGTAGCCGGGGATGGTGACGGCGCCCTCGGAGAGCGACTTGGTGTCGTCGTAGAGCTGGGCGAGGTCGAGGTCGGAGACGGTGCCGCGGCCCTCGCACCGGGGGCACATGCCACCGGTGCGGTTGAAGGTGGCCTTCACCGCCTTCTTGGCGCCGCGCTCGACGGTGATCGCACCGCTCGCCCGGACGGAGGGGACGTTGAAGGCGTAGGCGCCGGGCGGGCCGATGTGCGGCTGTCCGAGCCGGCTGAACAGGATGCGGAGCATGGCGTTGGCGTCGGTGGCGGTACCGACGGTGGAGCGTGGGTCACCGCCCATGCGCTGCTGGTCCACGGTGATCACGGTCGTCAGCCCGTCGAGTACGTCGACCTCGGGCCGCGCCAGCGTCGGCATGAAGCCCTGGACGAAGGCGCTGTACGTCTCGTTGATCAGCCGCTGCGACTCGGCGGCGATCGTGCTGAAGACCAGGGAGCTCTTGCCCGATCCGGAGACGCCCGTGAACACCGTCAGCCGGCGCTTGGGGATCTCGATGCTGACGTCCTTGAGGTTGTTCTCGCGGGCGCCGTGCACGCGGATCACGTCATGGGTGTCGGCAGCGTGCAGCGTGGGCGACTGCGTGTCCGTCCTCGTGGCCATGCTCGTCGTTTCTCCGTCCTCGCGACCGGCCGTAGCGCAACCGGTGTCCATGCGGGCCACGCTACGGCCGACGGACGGGTTTGGCTTCTCCATTCCTGCCCGGTCACGGACACGACGAAAAGGCCCCGGTCTCCATGAGGAGGCCGGGGCCTTGATCGAGCGCTGGGCAGGCCTTGCACCTGCATCCCCCCACGGGAAGTGGGGTGTCTTTCCTTGGACCACCAACGCGTGCCCCGCGGACCGCTTTTCGCGGCCCCGAGCTCAAGGTCAACTATAGCGCAGGACCGGCGGTGGTCATGTCCGGCCGCGGGTGTGTCGTCAGAACCAGTTGACGGTGAGGGGGAACGCGGCGGTGACGGTCACTCCCGCGGCATCGGTGGCGGTGGCGGTGATCCGGACCGTGGCGACGGACCACGGCCTGCCGCTGATCCGGCCGGTGCCGGGGTCGGCGGTCAGGCCGAAAGGGAGGCCCGTGGCGGCGTAGCGGATCGGGGCCTTGCCGCCGGTCGCGGTGAGCTGGATGGTGCAGGACTGGTTGAACTTGCAGGTCTGCGGTCCGGGGTCGGCCAGCCTCAGGTCACCGGTGGTGGGGGTGGGAGTCGGGGTCGGCGTAGGGGTGGGGGTCGGGATCGGGCCGGTGGTGAACACTTCCGTGATGGGCTGGGCATTGGCCGCGTTGCCCGCGTGTGCCGGCGAGCCGAACAGGTCCTCGAGGGTCCGCAGCAGGTGGTGGTGGTTGTAGGCGGTGGTGTACGTGCCCGTCTTGACGTTCGCTCCGTAGAAGACGGTGGCGATCTGGTTGGAGCCCAGGTAGTTGTCCTCGTCCCAGGTCAGGACCAGCAGGCTGTTGTTGCTCTTGGCCCACTGCGCGTAGGCGTCGAGGTTGTCCTTCGTCCAGGTGTCACCCGTACCGACGGCACAGTCGTGCATGTCGTTGCACAGGTTGGGCACGACGAACGACAGGTTCGGCAGGGCCGCGAAGTCGTTGCGGGGGAACTGCGTCCAGGTCTTGCCGGTGTTCAGCGGCACGTTCTTGAAGGCGAACCACGGGTTGTGCTTCTGCGCGTACTTGCCGCTCGTGCAGGCCGTGGAACCCTCGCTCGGCAGGTCTTCGTTGTACGTCGCGAAGGTCTTGCCGGCCGCGATCAGCTCCTGGCCGAGGTTGGGGGCCGTCATCGACTGCGGGGTGAAGCAGCTGTCCCCCGTGATGCCCTGGGTGCCTCCGGAGAAGAGGTTGAAGTAGTTCGGCTGGCTGGGATGGGTCAGTGCCTTCATGCCGGTCAGGCTCGCTCCGCCGGTCGCGAGCTGGTTGATGTACGGGGCGCTCGCGTTGCCGATGATCTCGCCGTACTGCTTGTTCTCGAACACGGCGACCACCACGTGGTCGTACGAGGGCAGGGCCGCCGCGGCGGCCGGACCGGCGTCGGCGCCGCGCTCGGCGGCCTGGGAGCCGGCCACGGTGAAGGCGGCCAGCAGGCCGACCGCACCGAGGGCGGCCACGAGCGCGGAGCGCCGGGCCCCGCGTCTGGCGGCCGTCTTGGGCGAGGGTGTGGGCATGGGTGTTCCTCCTGGTGAAGGTGGAGACGGTCGGGGTGTCACTCCTCGCGCCGGGCCGCGCCGGACACGGTGATGTTCAGGAACCGCGGTACGGGCCGTCCGCGTCCGCGGAAGCCCTCGGCGACCGCGGCCCGGGCCCCCGCCACTCGTGACTCGGGCAGCAGCACCAGTGCGCTCCGGCCGGGCCGCCGCCCGGGCTGCCAGGCGCTCAGGGCCCCGGCCCGGCGGGTGAGGTCCACGGCCCGGGCCAGCTCCGCGGGCCGGTCCGCCGGGTCCCCGCGCACGGCCAGCAGCACCAGCCGCGCGCCCGAGGCGGCCGGGTCGAAGGAGACGTAGCGCCGGCGCCGCCGGTCCGCCGGGACCGGGTCCAGCAGCGCCCGGCCGCGCCGGGCGAAGAGGACGGCCCGGCGCAGGGCGTCGTCCCCGTCGGGCAGGGCCTCGGCCAGCACCCGGGCCGTGCCGGACCGGTCCGGGGGCCGGCCCGGGCCGGTGTGGGCGTCGGCCACCGCCAGGGCGATCGCGCACTCGGCGGGCTCGGCGGTGGCGAGTCCGGCGGCCGCGGTGAGCGAGCCCTGCACGTGCAGGTCGCTCCCGCCGCGGCCGATGCCGGCCGACGCCAGCGCCCGTAGCACCGCGTACGGGCGCACGGCCCAGTCGGGGGCGGCGGGCGGCGGCCCGGACGGGGTCAGCGGCAGGTCGCAGCTGTCGGCGGGGTGGGCGAGGGAGCTGAGCCGGACCAGCCCGTCGTCACGCGGGGCGGCGGCTGCGGCCGTGGGCCAGCCGGCCGCCGCGACGAGTCCGGGCGAGCCGAGGTGGAAGGCGTACGGGGCGCTCCACACCGCGGTCGGGGGCCGCCCGTGCGCGGCCTCCAGGGCGTAGGCGACCAGCCGGAACAGCGGGTCGGCGGTGGTCCGCCGGGCCAGGTCGAACGGCGCCGGGGCCGGGCCCCTCACGGGACGTCCTTGCGGGCGAGGAGGCGGTAGGCGTTGCCGCCGTCGGTGCGGTGGGCCGCGGCCGTGCGCACCGCGTCGACGGCCGCGGCTGCGGCGAAGAACGGGAGGGAGGCGGCCCGCACGGCCGTGGCGAGGGCCCGCGCGCGGGGCGTGGACGGCGGCGCCCAGGGCCGGTCGGGGTCCGGGGCCAGGCGGGTCACGGTGAGCGCCACCGCGCCGAAGAAGTCGTTGCCCTGGTGGGCCGGGCCGTGTTCCTCGGCCAGGACTTCGAACCCGCGGCAGGCCAGCGCCTCGCGCAGGTTCCGGGCCGGGATCAGGTGCTGGTGCTGCGGCTGGAACCAGGGCAGCCACATCGGGCCCAGGAGGTCCGCCATGCGGGACTGGGGGTCCGGGAGCTCGATGGTCAGGTGGCCGCCGGGGGCGAGGACGGCGGCCGCCGCGTCGAGTTCGGCGAGCGGGTCCCGGGTGTGCTCCAGGTAGTGGTACATGCTGACGACCTCGTACTGGCCCGCCAGCTTCGACGCGAACTCCGGGAACTGCCCCTGGTACCCGGTCTCCACCCAGCCCCGGCGCTCCGCCTCGCGGACGCCGTCGCCCATGTCCAGGCCGTCGAACCGGGTACGGGGCCAGACGGCCCGGGCGGCGTTGCAGAAGTGGCCGTGGCCCGTTCCCACGTCCAGCCACGACCGGGGCTCGGCGTGGGTGAGGAGCATTTCGGCGCGCGCCCGGTAGGCCGCGCCGAGGCGTCCGAACACGGTGCCGGCGCCCTCGCCGCCGCGCCCGTCGTAGAAGTCCCGGTAGTAGAACTCCAGCCCCTCGATGGTCAGCCGGGGGTTCTGGAACACGTGCGCGCAGTCCCCGCACTGTTCCAGGGTGAACCGGCCGGGCTTCGCCTGGAGCAGGTCCGGGACCTCGACCCGGACCGAGAGCCGCCCAGATCCGCACCACGGGCAGTCCGGGCGGCGCGGTTCGAGGAACCGGTCGGTGCCGGCGGCCAGGTCGGCCCGGTAGGCGGCGGCGCGGGCGGGGTCCTGCGCCCCGCCCCGGTCGCGGGCGGCCGCAGCGGCGGTACCCAGGGCGGCGGCGAGGGAGCGGGCCGGCCGGGCGGCCGTGGAGCGGGCCAGGTCGTGGGGGCGCAGTGGGGAGCCGGGCCCGCCGAGCGCGAGGTACGGCTGCAGCCAGTACAGCCCGGCCGCGGCGGCGGCCCACGGGCCCTGGCGTACGGCGGCGCCCGCGAGCAGCGCCAGCCCGCCCAGCTGGGCGGCCGCGAGCGCCCCCGGGGGCAGGCCCTGTGCCCGCAGCTCGGCGGCGCGCGCCGCCCCGGAGCCTGCGCCCCAGGGGGCCGTTGCGGGCCGGCCGCAGCTGAGCGCCGGGGCGATGGCCAGCCCGGTTGCGCCGGCCGCGTACTCCTTCACCCGGCGGGTGAGCGTGAGGAGTTCCGCGGGGGTCGGGCGGGACGGGCCGCTTTCCACCCCGGCCCGCGCGAGCACCTCCTGCGTGACGAGCAGGGCGTGCCCGGCCCCGCGCCCCTCGCCGAGCCGGTCCTCCCGGTAGCGGGCCGGGTCCACCAGCCGCAGCAGTCCGAGCGCCCGCTCGGCGTCCAGGTCCCCCGGCAGCAGGTCCAGCACCCTCAGCCCCTCGCGCTCGGCGTACGCGCAGGCGCTCAGGAACGTGGCGGTGTCGGGCTCGACGCCCCGGGCGGTGAGCAGCCGCCACCCCGCTGGGCGCGGCATGTCACCGGCCGCCGCGGGCGGGACCAGCGGCAGCACGGGCAGGGCCCGCAGCCGTCGACGGGTGCGCACGGTGCCCGCGGCGAGCACGGTGAGCAGCGCTGCCGGAACCCACCGGACGTGCGGGAACGGGGGTGGCGTCATATCAGCTTCTCCAACCGGTCGGCCGCGGCGGCGGCGCCGCCCGCAGCGGCGAATGAGGCCTGGATCCGCCGGGCCTCCCGGCGGGGGCCGGGCTCGTCCAGCACGGCCGTGAGCGCATCGCGCAGTTCCCCGGCCCGGGTCCGGCCGAACCGCACCCGGACGCCGGCGCCGGCCTCGACGACCTGCCGGGCCACGATCGGCTGGTCGTCCCGGATCGGTGCGACCACCAGCGGCAGTCCGTGCGCGAGGGCCTCGCACACGGTGTTGTGCCCGCCGTGGCACACCACGGCGTCCAGGTGCGGCAGCAGCTCCAGCTGGGGGACCCGCTCCTGGTGCAGCACGTGGCCGGGCGGATCCCCCAGGAGGGCGGCCGGGGCGGCCACGACGAACTGCGCGTGCGCGGCCAGTTGGCGGGCGGCTCCCAGTACCTCGCGGTAGAAGCGGGCCCCCGCCTCCTGGTTGAGGGTGCCCAGCGACACCAGGACGCGTCGCCGCGCCGGGTCCAGCCGCTGCCAGGGGAAGCCGGGAGCGGCCGGACGGGCGCCGAGCGCCGGTCCGACGAAGGCGTAGTGCGGCGGGAAGCCGTGTGTGTCCCCGAGGAGTTCGGGTGTGGAGAAGACGAGTACGAGCCGGTCGGAGAACCGGGGGTCCCAGCCGTCTGCCTCCCCGGCGGCGTCCCCGAACTCCGCGAGCACGCCCCCGATCTGCCCGGCCACCCACTCGCCCACCTTCGGGAAGTCGGCGAAGGGCCGGGTGAGTTCCGCCGAGGTGCTGGCGGAGGTGACCCACGGGACGCCGAGCCGGCGGGCGACGAGCGGACCCGCCAGGGCCTGCTGGTCGGCGACCAGCACGTCCGGCTCGAACGCGCGCACCGCCAGGGTCACCCCGGGCACCATGGCGCGGGCGAGCGGCACCAGGGCCTCCTCCCAGAGGAAGCGCAGCGCCGCGACCCCGCGCAGATCGCGCCAGCGCTCGTGCAGGGCGGTGTAGGCGGTGCGCGCGCCGGCCGCGGTCGCGGTACCGCCTTCCGCGGCCGTCCCGCCTGCACCTGCGCCTACGCCTACGCCCTCGCCTGTGCCTTCCCCTTCACCGGCGGGCAGGATCCGGGCCCGGGCGGGCAGCAGGGCGGCCAGGGCCGGGGCCGGTCCGGTCCAGGCGACGTCGTGGCCCCGGGCGATCAGTTCGGCGCCGACGGCCACGGTGGGATTGACGTGCCCTGCCAGTGGCGGGACCGTGAAGAGCACCCTCATCGGATCAGAGCTCCCGGCCGTCGAGTGCGCGCGGCGAGGTCGGCCGTCGCGTCGAGGTGCGCGAGTACGGCCTTGCGCAGGGTTCCGCTGCTCTCCTTCAACACGTCGTGGCCCAGGCCCGGGAGGATCTCGATGGAGGCGGCGCGCGGGACGTGGCGAAGGAGTTCCCTCGCACCGGGCACGAGCTCGGAATGTTCACCGCAGACGATCAGCACGGGGCAGCGCAGCCGGGCGTAGTCGGCCGGGGTGAAGGTGCGGCTCCCGGTGATGTCGTCGATCAGCGAGGTCCGGTTGAGGAGTTCGTCGGCGATGGCCGTGAGGTTGGCGGCCTTGCGCAGGCGCAGGGTGAGCAGTTCGGCGGGGACCGGGGTGTCCTCCAGGCTGAGTGCGGCGGCCGACAGGGTGTCCAGCATGTTCTCCACCCAGGCCCCGCTGAGCGGGGGTTCGAGGAGGGTGAGCCCTGCGACGAGGTCGGGCCGGGTCAGGGCGGCGTGCAGCGCGAGGGTGCCGCCGTAGCTGTTGCCGACCAGGTGGACGGGGCGCCTGGCGAGGCCCAGCGCGCCGAGCAGCGTGAAGAGGTCCCGTACGGCGGTGCGGGTGTCGTAGCCGGTGGCCGGGCGCTCGGTGCGGCCGTGGCCGCGCAGGTCGTAGAGGACGGTCTCGTGTCCGGCGCGGGCCGCCGGCAGGGCGAGGGGGCAGTAGAAGGAGGACAGGTTGTCGACGACCAGCCCGTGGAGGAACACGACGACCGGGGCGCCGGGACGGCCGGGGCCCGGGGTCCCGCCGGCCGGGAGCCGCTGGACGTGGAAGCGGAGCGCGCCCGCTTGGACGAAGGCCATGGCGGGTCAGCCGGCCGAGGTGGGGAGGGGGGACGCTCCGGGCGCGGGGACGGCGCGCGGGGGGACGTCGCGTGGGGGGACGTCGGGCGCGCAAGCGTCGGCTGCGGGAGTGACGGGCGCCGGAGTGACGGGCGCGGGAGTGACGGCAGCGGGCGTGACGGGCGCTGTGCCGGCCGGCGTGCCGGATGTGGTGCGCGCCGGGGCCTGGGGGAGGCAGGTGTGCGTGATCCGGCCTATGTGGGTGACGAGTTCACCGACGGACATCGCGAGGATGGCGTCCATGTCCTTCTCCGCCAGGAAGCCCATCAGGTCCACCTCGGCGCCGTAGCGGTGGTGCAGCAGCTCCGCGAGCGCGACGAACTCGACGCTCTCCAGGGCCAGGTCCTCGTTGAACGTCGTCTTCATCGTGACCTCCTCGGCAAGCAGGTACTCGTCGCCGACGATCTCCACGAGCATCGAGGTGATCTCGGCGAGGATGTCAGGTGCCATGACGGACCTCCGTGAGGGGGAAGGGGACGGGCGGTGGCGCCGCGGGGCCGACGGTCCAGGCCACGACGTAGTCGAGCGGCTCCAGGGTGAGCCGGGTGGTGCGGACCGGGTACGGGCGTCCGTCGGGCGAACGCACCAGCAGGGCGCCGCCGTCCGCGACGTCACCGTCCTCCGTCACCCGCCATGCGCGGGGCCGGCCGCCGAGCCCGCCGCCCTCCGCCTTCGCGGCGGCCTCCTTGGCGCACCACAGTGCGGTCAGTGCGGCAGCCGGGCCGGTGCCGTCCCGGGCGGCCAGCGCTTCGGCGAGGCGCAGTTCGTCCGGGCCGAAGGCGATGCGGACCAGCGCCTGCGGGTCGGTGGTCACCGGCTCCACGTCGATGCCGACCGTCCGCGAGGGGTGGGCGAGGGCGACGGCGATCCGGTCCTTGTGCGCGATCGACAGGCGCAGGCCGCCGGTCAGCGGGCCCCGGGCCAGCGGCCGGCCCGCCGGATCGTTGCCGACCGGCACCTCCACCGGGAACACCGGTCCCGCTCCGGCGTCCCACAACGCCTGGCGCAGCGCGTCCTTGGCGGCGATCCGGCCCAGCAGCCACGGCTCCCGGGCGCGCGGCGACAGCCGCTCGAAGACCTCCCGTTCGGCGGCGCCGAGGTAACGGCGCATCACCAGCTCCCGGGAGGCGGGGTCGGTCCAGCGCCGGCGGGCCAGGCACCATCCCTCGGGCCGGGGCTCGCCGATGCCGCACACCTCCGGGGTGAACTTCATCGGCCAGACCCGCTCGTCGGCGCCGAAACGGCGGTACGTCCACCCCTCGATCCGGGCCCACACCTCGCCGGAGGCGCGGCGCAGCTCGACGTCACCGCGCACGGTGACCGCGCGCACCTCGCGGATGCGGGCGGTGGCGTCGACCAGCTCCCGCGGGGCCGGCGGGGGCCCGAAGAAGCGGACCCGGCCCACGGTGGCCGGGAACACCAGCCGGTCCACCGGGAGCCGCAGCTGCATCCAGTGGCCGAACAGCTGCCCGGCGGCGTCCAGCAGCGCCCCCGGGTCGGGGAGGGCCCGCAGGACCCCTTCGATACCGTCCGCGCCCACGGACCGCACCTCGTGCACGGCGGCGAAGCGGGGGCCGTGGAACATCCACCGGTCGCGGTACAGCGCCTGCGCGCTGACGGGGGCGGGCCCCGGATCGCGCAGGGGGGTGGGGTCGGGCGCGGGCGGCGGCTCGTACCGCGGGCCGAGCAGTACGACCACGCTCGCGTACTCGCCGAGGGCGACGCGCGCCCGCCCCGGGCCGTCGCCCCGTACGGTGACCTCGACCTCCACGGCCGGTTCGACGGCGAGCCAGCGCAGGGCCCGGGCGTCCTCGTAGCCGACGACGGCGAGGCCGGGCGGGGCGTGCCGCAGGGCGGCCCCGGCGGCCAGCTCCAGCATGGTGGTCATGGGCACCACGGGGAACCGGTCGGAGTCCTCGGGCCAGCCGTCCGGCTGGAGGTACACGCAGTGGTCCCGCACGTAGGGCAGCTCGGCGAGGGACAACCGCAGGAGTTCCCTGGCCACGGCGCCGCCCGTGCCGACGGGGACCGCTCCGTCAGGGGCCGTGTCCGGGGGCCGTAGCGCCGCCCAGGCCCCGGTGACGCTCCGCGCGGCCGCGCCCGTGTCGGCGAGTACCGCGTCGAGGGCGGACAGCAGCACCGGTCGGGGGGTGGTGGGCTTGGCCGGCGGGGTCGGGGACGCGGGCGTCAGCAGGCCGGCCAGGGAGGTGCGGGCCGCCTCGCCGAGGTGGACCAGCGGGGAACCGAGGTCCAGGGGCACGGCGCGGCGCGCGACGGGGGACGGCGCCGACGGGGCGGCAGGGGCCGCCGCCGCTTCGCTCCCCGGTCCGGTGGTCCCTGCGTCGGCTCCCGCCTCGGCCAGCAGGTCCCAGCGCGGGGCGTGCCCGTCGCTCCACAGGGCGGCGCAGGCGCGGCGCAGCGCCGGGAGGCCGCCGAGCCGGGGCGAGGACGCGGCGACCGAGAGGTGCGGGCGTTCGCGCAGGGTGTCCTCGACGAAACCCGGCAGGCTGCCGGGGCCCAGCGTCACGAAGCGGCGGACTCCCTGGTCCTCGTAGAGCCGCAGGGTCAGCTCGCGGAAGCGGACGGGCTCCAGGAGGTGGCGGACCACCAGCTCCCGTACCCCGGCCGGCTCCGGGGGGAACGGCGCGCAGGTGGTCGCCGACCAGACGGGGAGGGAGGCGGCCCGCAGCGGCAGCCGCTCGAAGGCGCCCCGGACCTGGTCGAGGTAGGGCTCCCACATCGGGGTGTGGAACCCCGACCGGAAGGGCAGCTCCTGGCCGAGCACCCCATCGCCGCGCAACCGGGCCACCGCTGAGGCGACCTGTCCGGGGTCCCCGCAGATCACCGACTGGTGCGGGCAGTTGTCGTGGCTGACGACGACCCGGTCCAGGCCGTGGAGTGCCGCCTGCGCCCGCCGGGCACCGCAGCCGAGTGCCGCGTAGACCAGGTCCGGGACGAGGAGGTCGCCGGGCCGCAGGGAGGAGAGGAAGGTGTCGGCCGCCTCCTGCGGATACATGCCGGCGGCCACCATCGCCGCCCACTCCCCCATGCTGTGGCCCGCGAGGACGTCGGCCTCGATGCCGAGCGCGGGCAGGACCCGGGCGAAGAACCGGCTGGTCGCCATCGCGTCCAGGGCGCGTTCGACGAGGGAGGAGCCCCGGCCCAGCGGGGGCCGGGCCATACCCATCCGGTCCGCGACGTCGTCCAGTACGGGTGCGAACTCCGGTTCCAGGCCCGGGAAGAGGAACGCCGTCCGGCCGCCGAGCGGCTCCGGTGCGAACCATACGTCGCCGCGCCCCCGCCAGGGCCGGCCGCGCGCCACGGCCTTCGCGGCCAGCGCGAGCCGCTGGGGCGTCGGGCCGACCACCGCCAGCCGGCACGGCCCGTCGCCGCGCGACGCCGGGGGCGGTCCCTGTGCCGGTGCCGGTGCCGGCGTCGGCGTGGCCGGTCGGCCCGGTGACGGGTCCGTCAGCCGCTCCGAGAGCAGCTGGGCCAGTTCCGCCGGGCTGTCCGCCGCCAGCAGCAGTACGTCCTCCCCCGCGCGGGCCGGCCCCACCGGCGCGGCCGCGGTTCCCAGCGGCAGGAACCGCCGCACCGGAGCCACCGGACGCGCGGCCGCCGGGGCCTCCTCCAGCACCACGTGCGCGTTGATCCCGCCGAAGCCGAAGGCGTTGACCCCGGCCCTGCGGGGCTCCGGGCCGCGCTCCCACGGCTCGGCCACCGCCACCGGACGCATCCGGGTCCGTACGAGGTCCGGGTGCGGCTCCTCCAGGTGCAGGGTCGGCGGCAGCACCCCCTCGTGCACCGCGAGGGCCGCCTTGATCAGCCCCGCCATGCCGGAGGCCTGCATGGTGTGCCCGACCATCGATTTCACGGACCCGAAGCCGATGCGGCGCGCGTCACCCGGATCGACCGGCCCGAAGACCCGGGCCAGGGTGTCGAGTTCGGCCGTGTCACCGACCGGGGTGCCGGTGCCGTGCGCCTCCAGCAGCCCGAGCGCGCCCGGTGCCCGCGGGTCGAGCCCCGCCTGTCGCCAGGCCCGCTCCAGTGCCTGCACCTGGCCGGCGACCAGGGGGCTCATCAGGCTTGCCGCCCGGCCGTCCCCGGCCACTGCGGTGCCGCGGACCACCGCGTAGACGCGGTCCCCGTCGCGCTCCGCGTCCGCGAGCCGTTTCAGCAGCACGACCCCGGTGCCCTCGGACAGCAGTGTTCCGTCGGCGCGGCGGTCGAAGGGCCGGATGCGTTCGCTGGGGCTGAGCGCCCGCAGCTGCGTGAACACGCTCCAGAGGGTGGCGATGTGGCAGTGGTGCACGGCCCCCGCGACCACCGCGTCGCAGCGTCCGGCCGCCAGGAGCCCCACCGCCTGGTCCACGGCCAGCAGGGAGGAGGCGCAGGCGGCGTCCAGGGTGTAGGCGGGGCCCCGGAAGTCCAGCCGGTTCGCGGTACGGGCGGCGGTGAAGCTCGGCACCAGCCCGATCGAGGCGTCCGGCCGCTCGGGGCCGAGAGCCTCCTGGAAGGCCGACCGCACCGCCGCGATCCGGTGCTCGCCCAGCTCCGGCGCGAGTTCCCGTAGCGTCTGCGCCAACTGGTGCGCCGTACGCACGCGTTGGTCCAGGCGGGCCGTGGCCACTCCCATGAATCCGCCGCGCCCCAGCACCACGCCGATCCGGGAGCGGTCGGCGGGCAGCCGGTCCTCGCCACCCGCGTCGGCGATGGCCTCGGCCGTGGCGTGCAGGGCCAGCATCTGGTCCGGCTCGGCGCCCTCCACCGCCGCCGGCATGATGCCGAAGCGGGTCGGATCGAAGGCGGCGAGGCCGTCGACGAAGCCGCCGCGCCGGCAGTAGAAGCGGTCGCCCGTCACGGGGGCACCGGCGCCGTCCGGGTCGTAGTACACCTGCGGATCCCAGCGGCCCGGGGGGACTTCACCGATGCAGTCCGTGCCCGCGAGGAGGTTGCGGCGGTATCCGGCCAGGTCGGCCGCCCCGGGGAAGACGGCGCCCATCCCGACGATCGCGGCGTCCGTCGGGCGCGGGCCGGTGCGGTGGTGCCCGTCACTCATCGCCGCGCCCCTCTCGCGCCGTGAGGGCCTCCTGCGCCATCAGGACCACCTGTACGTCGCCTCCGTGCGCGAGTTCGGCGAGGAAGGCGGCGCTGCCGGCCTCCGCAGTGATCAGCGGGACGCCGCGCCGGGCGTACGCGCGTTCCAGCTCGGGGGTGACCATGCCGCCGGCCTCCGCCGCCCAGGGTCCCCAGTCGACGGCCAGGACCCGGCCGGGGAAGGACTCCGCCCAGCTGTGCGCGAGACCGTCGAGGGCGTCGTTGGCCGCGGCGTAGTCGCTCTGGCCGCGGTTGCCGTAGACCCCGGCGACGCTGCCGAACAGGGCCAGGAACCGTGGTGCGGGCGCCGTACCGTGTTCGGCGGCCGCGGCGGCCAGGTGGCGGGCGCCGGCCACCTTGGTGGTGAACACCTCGGCGAAGTCGGCGGGGCGTTTGTCGCGCAGCAGCCCGTCGCGCAGGATTCCGGCGCCGTGCACGATGCCGTCGAGCCGGCCGTGCCGGGCGCGGATGTCGGCGACGACCGCCCGTACGGTCCGGGCGTCGGTGACGTCGCCCTGGTGGTAGCGGACCGAGGCCGCCGCCGTGGCGAGGGCGTCCAGGGTGGCCCGTACCTCGCGCTCGGCCAGGATCCGGGAGGCCGCCGCCTCGATCTCGGCGGGCTTGCGGAGCCCGGTGGCGATCAGTGCGGCGCGCAGCGCGACCCGGTCGTGCGCGTGGCCGAACCCGTCCCCGGCGGCGGGCGGTTCGGGGGTGCGGCCGAGGAGCTCCACGTGGCAGCCGGTGGCTCGGGCCAGCGCGAGGGAGGTGCGGGCGGTGATCCCGCGGGCGCCGCCGGTGAGCAGCACGACGGAGCGGGCGTCGAGGGGCGCGGACGCGGGGGTGGCGGGCAGGGGCGCGGGCTGCGGGAGGCGGGCGAACCGCGACCCCTGGGCGGTGTACGCGACGGACGCGGGGGCGCCGTCGGCGGCCACCGCCTCGCAGGTCAGCTCGGCCAGCAGCTGCGCCGCGATCTGCTCGGGGGCCTCCTTGGGGTGTACCTCCACGGCTCTGATCAGCGCGCCGGGGAATTCGAGGGCGGCGCTGCGGGCGAAGCCGTGCAGGCCCGCGCCGCGGGTGCCGGGGGCGGTGACGAGGAGCAGCCGTCGCACCCCGCCGGTCAGTGCCCTGCGCAGCCCGGGGAAGGCCCCGGGCAGCACGGGCTCGGCGTCGGGCCCCTCGGGCGCCAGCGCCGACAGGTCCACGACGGCGTCCAGGGCGGCCTCCGCTTCGGCGAGCGGGCGCACGTCGGCCCCGTGGTCCCGCAGGACCCCGGCGAGCGCGGGCGCGACGCCCTGGCCGTCGCCGACGATCCCGATGCGCAGTCCGCGCAGCACGTCGGGGACGCCGGCGGCCGCGGGCAGGGGTACGGGAACGACCCGGAGGCGGCTGAGCGGTGCGGCCGCGTCCGCCGGCGGGGCCGGTCGGGCTGCCGGGGCGGGCGGTGGGGGTGGTGTGGGCGCGGGTGGCAGGCCGGTGGCCGCCCCCGCGAGGGCCGGTTCCGGGGCCGGGGCCGCCGGTACGACCGCGTGGTCCGGCGGGGCTTCCCCGGGCGTGGAGGTGCGGGAGACGACCCAGTCGACTATGCCGCGCAGCGTCTTGATGCGGGACAGTTCCTCGACCGCGGACTCGGCCGTACCGTCAAGGCTTTGCGGAAGCCCGATCCGGTCGGCGAGCGCGCCGGTGATCTCTACCCGCTTGATGGAGTCGATCGAGAGGTCCGCCTCCAGGTCCAGAGCCGGATCCAGCATGTCCCGGGGGTATCCCGTCCGGGCGTGCATGATCTCCAGCACCAGGTCCATCACCTCCTCGGCCGACCGGTGCCCGTCGTGGGCCTGCGGCGCCCGGGTGTCGGGAACGGCCGGGCCCGTCACCCCGGCGGAGGGTGGCGGCACGGTCGCCGCCCGCGGGGCCGGTTGCCCGGCGGCGGTACCGTCTGGCCGGGCATCGGGCCGGCTCAGGGGCCGGCCGTTGTGGGCCGAGGGCGCCGGGGCCGCTTCCGGACCCGGCATCCGGGCGCCTGCGGGCGCCGCCGCGCCGAGGTAGGCCAGCAGGACGTCCCGCTGTGCGTGGACCAGTTCGCGGCTTCCGCGGAGGTACTCCAGGACCGCCTGCTCGGCGCCGGGACCCGTGGCCGCCGCCCGCGCGACCGGCTCGGAACCAGTGAGGACCGGCATTGCGCTCGCGCCGTCGCCGACCGGAGCCGGGCCCGGGACGGCCCACCCCGCCGGCTCGGGGCCCGTGATCACCGGCACTCCGTTCACGGCGTCGGCGGGACCCCGGCCGGCCTGCGCGGCGCCGCCCGCGGCCGCACCCCGCAGGGGCTCGGCCCCCGGCGGCGGGGTGACGCGGACCGCCGGGCGCAGGCCGCCCGGGAGCGGGGCGCCGTCCGAGGTGCGGACGAGGTGGCCGTCGACCAGCCATCCCGGGCGGCGCGGGGCACGGTCCGGCAGGCGGGAGGTGCGGCCGCGGAAGAGGGCGTCCGGGGCGACCGGCACGCCCGCCGCCGCCAGCTCGGCCAGCGCCGTCACCAGCCGGACCAGCCCGTGTTCGCCCGGCACGTCCAGCGGCACCACCGTGTGCGGCCGCCCGTGCAGGATGCGGCCCAGCAGCGCGGAGAGAACCCGGCCCGGGCCCGTCTCCACGAACGTCCGGACGCCGGCCGCGTACATGGCCTCCACCTGCTCGACGAACCGGACCGGCTCCGCGAGCTGGCGCGCGGCAAGGCTTCGTACCTCATCGGCCGAGGCGGGATACGGGCCCGCCGTGGTGTTCGACCACACCTCGACGCCCGGCGCGGACACCGCCGTCACCGCCAGTTCCGCCGCCAGGTCGCCCGCCGCTCCCGCCACCACCCCGCTGTGGAACGCGCAGGCCACGGGCAGCGGTTCGGCCGACAGGCCCGCCCCGCGCAGCGCCGCCACCGCCGCGGCGACGGCCCGTGTCGGGCCCGAGATCACGCACTGCCGGGGCGCGTTGTGGTTCGCCACCACGCACCCGGTGCGTGCCGCCACCTCCCGTACCTCCTCCGGCGCCGCCGACACCGCCGCCATCGACCCCGGATCCGCCCCGGCGGCCGCGACGATCGCCTCGGCCCGGCGGACGCTGAGCCTCAGCAGGTCCGGCGTGTCGTACGCCCCGGCGGCCCAGAGCGCGGTGAGCTCCCCGTACGAGTGTCCGGCCACGCAGTCCGGCCGTACGCCCAGGTCCCGCAGCAGCAGGTGCGCCGCCGCCCCGGCCAGGCCGAGCGCCGGCTGGGCGACCCGGGTGTCGGTGACCGCCGCCCGTCGTGCGGCCCGCTCCTCGGGGGTGAAAGCCGCCGGTGGGAACATCGCCGCGACCACCCCGGCCGGCGCCTCGTCCAGGAGCCCGCGCAGCGCGGGAAAGGCCGTGAACAGCTCGGCGAGCATGCCGGGGCGTTGGCTGCCCTGTCCCGGGAACAGGAACGCCACCCGCCCCGGGTCGGCAGTCTCCTGCCGTACGTGGACCCCTTCCCCCGCGGTGAAGGTCCGCGCCCGCTCCAGCCGGGCCGCCAGTTCGTCGTGGTCGGCGGCGACGACCGCCACGTGGACCGGCCCGGGGTCGGCGGCGGCCTCCGCGGCTAGGTCGCGCAGCGCCCACGGCCGCCCGGCCGCGTCGTTCTCCTCCAGGCGGCCCGCGAGGCGTGCCATCGCCCGGCCGGCGGCGCGCCGGTCCTCGCCGCGGAAGCAGAACAGTTCGGCCGGCCACTGTTCCAGCCCGTGCGCGGGTTCCTCGGCCGTGCCGTGACCGGTGAGCACGGCGTGGTAGTTGGTTCCGCCGAAGCCGAAGGCGCTCACGCCGGCGATGCGCCGCTGCGGGGGCTCCGGCCAGGGCCGGGCTTCGGAGGTGAAGGAGAAGGGGCTGGTCCGGGCCTGCCAGGCAGGGTTCGGGGTGTCGACGTGCAGGGTCGGGGGGCGCACGCCCGTGTGGACCGCCCGGGCCGCCTTGATCAGCCCGGCCAGGCCCGCCGCGCACTTGGTGTGCCCGATCTGCGATTTCACCGAGCCCAGTGCGCAGGAGCCGGGTTGGGCTCCGGATGCGGTGAACAGGTCGCTGAGGACGGTCAGTTCCGTGCTGTCACCGACCACGGTGCCGGTGCCGTGCGCCTCGACCAGCCCCACCTCGCCCGGGCTGATCCCGGCGCGCTCGTAGGCCCGTTCCAGCGCTCGCCTCTGGCCTTCGGGCCGGGGTGCGGTCAGACCGAGCGAGCGGCCGTCGCTGGCGGCGCCGACCGCCTTGATCACGGCGTAGACCCGGTCGCCGTCACGTTCGGCGTCCGCGAGCCGTTTCAGGACGAGCGCGCCGACGCCCTCGCCGAGGGCGATCCCGTCGGCGGCCGCGTCGAAGGGCCGGCAGCGGCCGCCGGGCGACAGGGCGCGCACGGAGGCGAACATCAGGTAGTCGTTGATGCCGTTGTGCACGTCGGCGCCGCCGCACAACACCATGTCCGAGTCCCCGTCGCGCAGTTGGCGGCAGGCGAGGTCCAGGGCGGCCAGTGAGGAGGCGCAGGCGGCGTCGACCGTGCAGTTCGCGCCGCCGAGGTCGAGGCGGTTGGCGACGCGGCCGGCGATGACGTTGGCGAGGACCCCGGGGAAGGAGTCCTCGGTCAGGTGCGGCAGTTGCTCGTCCAGCGCCGGGGGCAGCTCCCCCAGGTAGGCGGGGTGCAGGGCGCGCAGTCCGTACGCGCCGGCCAGTTCGGTGCCGGCTTCCGCCCCGAAGACCACGGAGGTGCGGGAGCGGTCGAACTCGCGCCCTTTGCCGTATCCGGCGTCGTCGAGGGCGCGGGCGGAGATCTCCAGGGCCAGCAGCTGGACCGGCTCGATGCCGGTGAGGGACGCGGGCGGTATGCCGTAGGCGAGGGCGTCGAAGGGCAGCCGCCCGAGGAAGCCGCCCCAGCGGGAGGGGGTGCGCTCGCCGGCCCGCGCCGGGTCGGCGTCGTAGTAGAGCGCCGGGTCCCAGCGTTCGGCCGGTACCTCGGTCACGGCGTCGGTCCCGGCGAGCACCATGGCCCAGTAGGCGGCGAGGTCGGGGGCGCCGGGGTAGGCGCAGGCCATCCCGATGACGGCGACGTCGAGGGGGTCGGGCCCGGGCTCCGGGGCGGGCTCCGGTCCGGCGAGTTCGGCGGCCCGCCGCTCCAGGAGCGCGGTCGCCCCCTCGGTCACCTGGGCGTGCAGTGCGGCGACGGTGGTGGTCGAGGTACGCAGGGTCGCGGCCTGCCCGAGCATGAACAGCCCTTCCGCGTACTGCTGTTCGGCGCTGACAGCCTCCAACGCGGTGCCCTCCGGCCGGGCCCCCGCGACGTCATCGGCCGCGGGCCGCCGCAGGCCCTTCGAAGCGATCCGCAGGCGGCCCAGGTTGAGGCCCTCCAGCTCCTCCCACATCCGGCGCGGTTCAGTGCCGCTCTCCACGAGCCGGCGCCGGGTCTCCTCGAAGGTGTCGGCGTAGGGCGTGGCCGCGCAGCGCGTCGCGTGGCCGGGCGCGGTGTGCAGCAGCACGGTGCGCGTGCACTCCACCGCCGTCCGCTGGAAGCCCTGCAGCACCGCGCCGGCCGTCACCGCCTCCCGGGTGAACAGGTAGGCCGTTCCCATCAGTACGCCGACCCGCGCGCCGCGCGCCGCCAGTGGTGCGGCGGCCGCCGCCGCCATGGCCGCGGAGCGCTCGTCGTGGATACCCCCGGCGAACAGCACGTCCAGCGCTTCCGGTTCGGGGCAGGCCAGCAGCCGTTCGATCTGCTCCTCCCACAGCGGGAAGGAGGCTCGCGGTCCGACGTGCCCGCCGCACTCCAGCCCCTCGAACACGAACCGGCGGGCCCCTTCGGCGAGGTACCGCTCCAGCAGCCCCGGTGAGGGCACGTGCAGGTGGGTGCGGATGCCTGCGGACTCCAACGGCGCTGCCTGCGCCGGGGTGCCGCCCGCGATGATCGCGTACGGCGGCCGGGCCTCGGCGACGGCCGCCAGCTGCTCGCGCCTGAGTTCCGGCGGGGCGAAGCCGAGCAGGCCCACGCCCCAAGGGCGTTTCCCGAGCCGTTCGGCGCTCTCCGCCAGCAGCCGGCGTACGTCCGGGCCCTCCATCACCGCGAGCGCCAGGTAAGGGACCCCGCCCGCGGCCGCCACCGCCCCGGCGAAGGCGGCCTGGTCGCTGACCCGGGTCATGGGGCCCTGTGCGACGGACGACGGCCGGGTGAGCGGCCGGGCCGACACCGCCGCCGACAGGTGTCCGGTGATGGCGGCCCGGACGGCCCGGAGCACGCCGCCCGTGGTCCGGTGGTGCCCGGCGAGCCGGGCGGCCGAGGCCGCGTCCTGCCCGACCGGCAGCAGCTGCGTCCGCAGGTCCCGGGCGCCGAGCAGGGCGTACACGGGCCCTTCGGGCGGTTCCAGGTCGGGCCGCGCGTAGACGCGGTGTCCGTCGACGAGCCGCGTCTCGGAGCCGTCCATCGCCCTGAGCGCGGCGGCCACCTGCCCGGGCAGACCCGCCTCCCCTTCGGTGGTCAGGGCCAGTTGTACGTCGAGCAGGACCCCGGCCGCTCCGCCCGCGACGGCGGCCGCCGCCGTGTGCGGGCCGATCCCGCCGAGGGCCCGTACGGGCACCCCGACGTCCGGGTCCCCGAGCAGCTGCTGGAGCAGCACGAAGGTGGTGGCGCCGCCGACCCGGCCCCCGGCTTCGTGGCCCTTGGCGACGAGCGCGCCCGCGCCTGCGGCCACGGCGGCCGCGGCTTCGGCCCGGCTGGTGACCTCGGCCCAGACCCGGGGCCGTCCGGCCGCCGCGGCCCAGGCGGCCACCTCGGTCGCGGTGTGGTTCGTGGGGTCTGCGAGCAGCACCGTGTCCACCTCGGCCGGGAGATCCTGCGGCCGGGTGGGGCAGGCGGCGGGTACCCGTACTCCGTAGCGCCGCCCGGCCCCCAGCCTGCGGGCCAGTTCCGCGAAGCCGCGCCGCGCCGCGCCCGGCTCCCGGCCGAGGTCGAGCAGCCCCAGGGCCCCGGCCCGCTCGGCTGCGGTCACGATCCTCGGGTGCGGCTCCTCGAAGGGGCTGACGGCGACGACGAGGTCACGGGTGGCGGCGGAATGCGGGGGCTGGGGGGTCACGGACGCTCCTCTTCCAGTGCTGTGTACGTGGCGCAGTACGGGGCGGAAGAACGGAAGGGCGCAGGGCTGTGGCAAGGGAGGGCGCGGCCGTCTCGTACATCGGCCGGGCGACCCGCCGTCGGTACCGGTCTTGTTCGGTTGTCGAACATCCTCACGCCGCGTTGCATCGTGCGGGGGCCGCCTCACACTGTCAACAGGCATGCGGAATCGCCTGCTTCACACCATCGGCGGGCGCCCGCCGCGGGCCGGGACACCTGAACCGGCCTTCGGTGCGCCGTGGCCTGGGGCGTTACCCGTCCGGCCGGGCGGCCCCGGCCCGCAGACCGGCGCGGGGCGGGCCCGCGGGCATGCCGCGCCGGCATACCCGGCCGCCCCTCCCTGTATGAACGACCGCCGATGGCACGGCAGTTGTTCACGCGACTGGCACTTACGAGTGCGGCCGCACGCGGTTACCGTCCGGTCATGACCCCCACACTCGTACAGTTGCGCTACCTCGTCGCCGTCGCCGACTGCCGGTCCATCACCGGCGCCGCTTCCTCGGTCTTCGTCGCCCAGTCCGCACTGTCGCGTGCCGTCCAGGCCATGGAACGCGATCTGGGCGTGGAGCTCCTCGCCCGCCGGGGAAGGGGGGTGGACCTCACACCGGAGGGGGCCCGGGTCGTCCGGCTGGCCCGTACGGTCCTCAACGCCGTGGACGCCATAGACGACATAGGCAACCCCCACGGGAAGGGCGCACGGGCCGCCCTGACCCTCGTCACGACCCCCACCCTCGCCCTCGATCTGGCCACCGACCTGGTCACCGCCTTCACCGAACGGCATCCGACCGTGGACGTCCGGGTCCGCCAGCACGACAGCAGAGAGGCGCTGACCGCCGAAGTCGGCAACGGGCGTTCGGAGCTGGCGCTGGTCGACCTGCCCGTCGACAAGGAGTTCTCGGCCCATTTCATCCAGGAGCGGGAGGTGGTGCTCATCTCGCCGATCGGCTCCCGCCTGCCGCAGCCCCTTCCGTTCCGCCTGCTCGACGGCCTGCCGATGGTGCTGCCCACCCCGGGGACCGGCCGGCGCACCGAGATGGAGGCCATGTTCAGCTGCCTGGGCGTGCGGCCCGTACCGTGTCTGGAAGTGGATGAGCGCCTCGCGTGGGTGACGGGCGTGACCGACGGGCGCGGCTCCGTGATCTGGTACCGCGACGTGGTGTCGAGGGCGTTCGGCAGCCGGGCCGAGATCCGCTCGTTCACCCCGCCCCTGCTGCGCCCCGTGGGCATCGCGCACGCCCGCCGGCCGCTGAGCCGGGCGGCCCGCGCCTTCATCGCGCACGCCGTGCACGATGCGCCCGTACGGGAACCCGTGCGCTGACGGAAGGAATGCCCGCCCGGCATCGAACGATGCGCGAACGGTGGGCCGTTGGGCCTGGCGCCCCTTGCCGACACACCCTCACATGGGGCGCATGCCACGACTCCTCACGCCCCGCCTGGCCGCCGCCGCCCTCGCGACCGCGGCCGTCGCCACGATCCTGCCGTCCGCCGCCTGGATGAGCAGCGCCACCGCCACGGCGGCGGCCGCGCCCCCGGCGCCGGAGAAGAAGTGCACGCTCCCCGGCGGTCTCACCGAGCTCAGCGGTCTCGCCATGAGTCACAAACACCCGGGTGTCTTCTACGCCGTCAACGACAGCGGCAACACCAACCAGGTCTTCGCCATCGACTGCGGCTCCACCACCGGCCGGCTCGCGGCCACCTTCACGGTCTCCGGCGTCGGCAACACCGACTGGGAGGCGCTGGCGATCGGCAAGGACGCCTCGGGCGGCCCCGCGATCCTCGTCGGCGACATCGGGGACAACCTCGCCGGCCGCGCAGAAATCACGGTGCACTCCTTCGCCGAACCCGACCAGCTGGCCAACGCCACGGTGACGCCGGTGACCTACCGCTTCGCGTACGCCGACGGCAGGCACGACGCCGAGTCGCTGCTCGCCGACCCCGTCTCCGGGCGGCTCTACGTGGCGAGCAAGGTCATCGGCGCGGCGGGCCGGCTGTACCAGGCCCCGCTGCCTCCGGTGACCGGGCAGCTCAACACCCTCACCGCGGTCCGGCCGGGCCCGGTGTTCGCCACCGACGGCGCGTTCTCCCCGACGGGGACCTCGTACACCCTGCGCAGCGGCGGGCCGCTGGGCGCCAACACCGCCACCGTGTACGACGCGGCGGGGGGCAAGCTCGCGGACGTCGCCCTGCCCGCGCAGTCGCAAGGCGAGACGGTGACGTACGCGGACTGCTCCGACCTGCTCGTCGGCTCGGAGAACGACACGCAGATCTGGCGGGTACCGCTGCCGCCGGAGGCAGCGCCGGGCTGTGGTTCCGACCCGACCCCCACTCCCACGCCGACCCCCACTCCCACCCCGACCCCGACGCCCGATGGCTTGAAGTTCCCCAGCCCCGGTCCGCAGACGTGCAAGTTCAACCAGTCCTGCACCATCCGGTTGACCGCCACCGGCGGGAAGCCCCCCGTCCGGTACTCCGCCTCCGGTCTTCCGTGGGGCCTGGCCCTCGACCCGGCGTCGGGGCGCGTCTCGGGCAAACCCTGGAGCAGCGGCACGGTCACGGTCACCGCGAGCGCCACCGATTCCACCGGGGCCGCCGCCGGTACGGCCTTCGCCCTGGCCGTCAACTGGTTCTGAGACGGTCCGAGGGCCCCTCCGGGGCCCGCTTCGCCCAGGCGATCACCGTACTGAGGCCGAGCAGGGCGGCGGCCCAGGCAGCGGGCTTCCAGGGCGTGGTCCGCCCCTCCAGCTCCGCGGAGACCCGTTGCGCGGGATCGTAGGCGACCTCGACCCGGTCGCCGACCTCCGCCACGGCCCGGTCCTCCTTCAACTCGGCCGGGTAGCCGCCCGGGCAGCCGAGGACGAAGCGGTACACCGTCCGCGTGGGCGGAGCGCCTTCACCGGCGGAGTGCTGCACCTTGGTGTGCACCTCCCGCACGGCGCAGGTGGCGGTGGCCGGCCGGGCAGCCGCCTGGTCGGCGGCCGCCACCGTCAGGAGCATCCCCAGGGACAGCAGCAGCGCCCCGAAGAACCCGCCGCTGCCTCCGACCAGCACGGCGTACGCCGCGCAGCAGCCGAGGACCAGTACGGCGCCGCCCACCAGCGCGACGGCGCCCGAGGGCGCCGAGGAGCCCCCGTAGCACCAGCTCGCCCACCCGTACACACCGCCGGCGGCCACCCACGGCAGTACCGCCGTACCGGCCCGCCGAACCCGCCGGCCACCGTCATGCACCCCCACCACCCCCACCCATTGGGACGCCCCCGCCCCACCCCCGGTTGCCCCGGAGCACAGGCGCGCGGGGATTTCGTGGCGCATGCGCGGACACTCGACCGCCGCCACGCTGACACGGGCCGCCGGTTCGCCGTCCCGATGGTCTCCACCGTCCGCCGCGTCGCCCACGTCAGGCCCGGGCCGGGCGAGCGGGCCGGTGACCCCGCGGCCCTCAGTCGGCGCTCGCGCCGGCCCGGGCCAGAGCGAGCACCCCGGCGCAGATCAGGGCCACGCCCAGCAGTTGGGGGAGCAGCCACCAGTGGGTGCGCAGGTGTTCCTCGTACAGCAGCACCCCCAGCGCGACGCTCACGCCCGCGTCGCCGAGGGTCAAGGCGGGCTGCGACGCGACCAGCGGGCCGCCCTGCATGGCGTGTTCGAGGAACAGCAGGGCGCAGATGCCGGTCGCGCCGAAGGCGTAGGTCTCCCAGGTCGTCAGGAACGCGACGACGCCGTGCTCGTCGAGCACCCGCACGGCCGACTTCATCAGCGCGGCCGTGAGCGCGTAGCAGACGGCGGTGGCCGCGCCGAGGCACCCGGCCCGCATCCGGCCGGGCGGCCGCCGCAGTCCGACCACCGCGAGCACCGCCACCGCCAGCGCGCACGCCGCCATGGCCGGCGCCCAGCGGTCGACCGGGACATGCGTGTGCTGCCCGGCCGGTGATGCGGCCACCAGTACGATCGCGAGCCCGGCCACCACGCCCGCCACGGCGAGCCACATCCGGCCCGGCAGCCGGCTCCGCGCGACCATCGAGGCGATCAGCAGCGCGAGCGGAAGCTCCAGTACGAACAGCGGCTGCACCAGGGACAGCGCGCCCGTGGCCAGCGCCGCGGCCTGCCCGACGCCGGCCGCGATCACCGCGAGGATCCCGGCGATCCACACCGGCCGCCGCAGCAGATCGCGGATCAGGCCGAACCGCAGGCCCCGGCCCTGGGGGACGGTGAGCGCCGCCCGCCGCTGCAGCACGGTCGCGAGCGCGTTGCTGAGCGCCGCGAACAGCGCGAAGAGGACCGGCAGTACGAAACCCATGGCCCGATCCTCACCGCACGCGCCGGCGCACCGCGCCCGCGACACGTCCGCGCCGCGGCCCGTACCTCAGGCCGGGACGAGCGACAGGGACCGCAGGCGTTCGAGACGCTCCCGGGTCTCCTCGTCCAGCGGTACGTAGGTGACCAGCCGCGGTCCCGCCGCCGGACCCAGCCACAGGTTGGTGTGTTCCAGGTGCAACAGCCCCACGTGGCGGTTGCGGATGTACTTCGACTTCCCGCCCTGGCCGACCACCTCGTGCCGCGCCCAGATCTCCCTGAACTCGGGCGACGCCGCTTCCAGCCGCGCCAGCAGCGCCTTCCAGGCCGGCTCGGCCAGGTGCTCGGCCATCGAGGCCCGGAACTTCGCGGCCATCAGCCGGTTCGTCTCCGGCAGTTCCACCACGGCGTCCCGCCAGTCCTGGTCGGTGAAGGCCAGCCACAGGCAGTTGCGGTCCTCGGGCGCCACCCGGTCGAGGTCGCACAGCAGCTGCCCGTACGTCCGGTTGTACGCGAGGATGTCGTACCGGCTGTTCTGTACGGCGGCCGGGATCGGGTCCAGCTGGTCGAGCATCGCCCGCAGGGCCGGCGTCACGCTCGGGCAGGGCGTGAGCGGCGCCGGATCGACACCGCCGGCCAGGGCGAACAGGTGCGCGCGTTCGCTGCGGTCCAGCAGCAGGGCACGGGCGAGCGCGTCGAGCACCTGCGGGGACACCTGGATCTCGCGCGCCTGCTCCAGCCACGTGTACCAGGTGACGCCGACGGCGGCGAGCTGCGCGACCTCCTCGCGGCGCAGTCCGGGGGTGCGACGGCGGCGGCCCCGTACGAGGCCCACCTGCTCGGGGGTGATCCGCTCCCGGCGGCTGCGCAGGAAGTCCGCCAGTTCGTGCCGGCGCATGTCGCTTTCGGGGGCCACAGTGGTCATGGTTCCAGGGTGCCGCACCTCGCATCCCCTTGCCAGGTACTGCTGGTACCAGGATAAGGAGACTCTGGTACCAGGCTGAGCGCGGGTGGATCGTCTTCCTCGTGAGCGAAGCAACGAACACGACCCAAGCGACCCGAGCGACCCTGCGGCGCGCCGACCCCTCGCCCCCTCGGCTCCCCTCGGGCCCGGCCACCACCACGGGCACCACCTCCGTCCCCGTCGTCCGCCACGAAGCGGCGCTGGGGGCCCTCGGGCTGTTCACCGTGCTGCTGGGCGCGGCCCTCCCACTGATCGACTTCTTCATCGTCAACGTGGCGCTGCCGGCCATCGACAGCGACCTCGCCGCCGGCCCCGCCCTGCTGGAACTGATCGTCGGCGGCTACGGAGTCACGTACGCCGTACTGCTCGTCCTCGGCGGCCGCCTCGGCGACACGATCGGACGCCGCCGGCTGTTCCTGGCCGGTATGGCCGCCTTCGGCGTCACGTCGCTGGCCTGCGGCCTGGCGCCCACCGCCTGGACGCTGGTCGCGGCGCGGGTGGCGCAGGGGGCGTCGGCGGCGCTCATGCTGCCGCAGGTCCTCGCCACCATCCAGGCCACCACGCAGGGGCCGCGCCGGGCCCGCGCCATGAGCCTCTACGGTGCGACCGCGGGGCTGTCGATGGTCGCCGGGCAGATCCTCGGCGGCGTGCTGGTCGCCGCCGACGTGGCCGGTTCCGGCTGGCGTTCGGTGTTCCTCGTGAACGTCCCGGTCGTGCTGGCGGGGCTGGTGCTGGCCGTCCGCGCCGTTCCGGAGACCCGGTCGAACCGGCCCGCCACGGTCGACGTACCGGGAACGCTGCTGCTGGCGCTCTCCCTCGTGTCCCTGCTGCTGCCGCTGACCGAGGGCCGGGCGGCCGGATGGCCCCTGTGGACGTGGGTCTCGCTGGCTGTCTTCCCGCCTGCGGCCGTGGCCTTCTACCTGACCGAGCGCCGTGCCGACCGCCTCGGGCGGACCCCGTTGGTCCCGCCGAGCCTGCTGCGGCTGGAATCGCTGCGACGCGGCCTGATGATGGTGGTGCCGTTCTCGATCGGGTTCAGCGGGTTCATGTTCGTCATCGCGGTGTCGCTCCAGCAGGGGCTGCGGATGGGGCCGGTGCCGGCGGGGCTCGCGCTGGTGCCGATGGCGCTCGCCTTCTTCTCGGCCTCGCTGGCCGGACCGCGGTTGATCGGCCGTTACGGCAGCCGGGTCGTCACCGTCGGCGGGGTACTCCAAGCCCTCGGCATCGGCCTGCTGTTGCTGGCGGTCCGGGGCGACTGGCCCGAGCTCGGGCTCCTCGCCCTGGCGCCGGGTGTCGCGGTGGCGGGTCTCGGCCAGGGTCTCCAACTGCCCGTACTGATGCGTTTGATGCTTTCGGACGTACCGGCCGACCGGGCCGGTGTGGGCAGCGGGGTGATGGTGACCACGCAGCAGTCGGCGCTGGCCCTCGGCGTCGCGACCCTGGGCAGCCTGTTCCTCGCGCTGACGGAGTCGGTGGGGATGCGGGACGCCGTCATGACGACCCTGCTGGTCCAACTCGGCCTGATCGCGGTGACGGTACTGCTCAGCCTCCGCCTCCCGCGCGTCATGCGGTGACGGGGGCGGCGGCCGCGGCGAAGCCCCTACGGGCGCTCGGGGTCGGCCTCGCCACCGGGTCAACCTGTCCGTGTTTACCGGTCGGTGCGGGAAGCGTGGTGCGGGTTTCGGGTAAAGAACGGCTTGCGTCTGGGTAGCATCCGGAAGCACCACCGTGAGGTATGAGGAAAGTGAGCCGCACATGGCCGACGAGCCTGTCACCACGCCCATCCACGACCTGTACGCGCAGCGGTTCGCCGCCGATCTCGAAACCAACCGCAAGGAACAGGCGGACCTGACCGCGCAGATCGAGGAACTCGAAGCACGCCTGAGGCAACTCAAGTCGGACGAGAACTGGCTCTGCGGAGTACAGGGCGTACTTCCCCCCGCCGGCGCCGTGGAGGCCACGGTCGCGGCCTCGCCCGCGACGGACGCCACGGGCGCCGTTCCTCGGCCCCGCCGGGCGAAGAAGAGCACGGGCGGCGCGGCGCGGGCGAAGAAGGACTCCGGCGCTGCCGTACCCGCCGCGGAAGCCAAGGCCGCCGTCCGCAAGCCGGCCGCCCGCAAACCCGCTGCCCGCAAGGCGGCCGCCCGCAAGCCCGATGCCGCCCTGCCCGGCACCAGGAAGCCGGCCGGGGCGGAGGAACCCCCGCTGCGCGAACTCGTCCACGCCCTCCTGGTGCAGGCCGCCGAACCCCGCATGGTGAGCGAGGTCACCGCCGATCTGGCGCGGGCGCACGCCGGCCGCAAGGCCTCCGGTCAAGTGGTCCGCAACACCCTGGAAGGACTCGTCAAGAAGGGGCAGGTGGAGAAGGAACACCGTCAGGGTTCGGTGATGTACACCGCCGTCCGGCCCTCCGCGCAGGGGGTGGTGTCCGAGGCGGGCGCCGACGCCGAAGCCGGCACGGTTCCCGCCACGGACACCGCCGCTGCCACCGCCGCGCCTTAGTCGACGGGCGGCCCTCGTCAGACCGGTTCGGGGAGGCCGAACAGCAGCGCGTACCCGGGCGGCAGCTGGGCGAGCGCGCGCTGGAGAACGTCCGCGTCGACGACGTCGGCCACGGTACTGAGGACCGCGCCGCTGTCCCAGTGCGCGGTGTCGGGGGTCGCGCCCTCGATCAGGAGCGCGACCGCTTCCGCGAACTCCGGCGGCCCCAGTGGTGAGGTCGCCGGGACCGCGTCGAGGAGGGGCGGCGAGCAGGGGGCGGGGAGCTGGGCGGCGAGTTCCTCGCGCTCGCCGTCCGCCAGGTGGCCGCCCAGGGTGGCCAGCACCGCCCGGGTGGAGCGCTCGGCTTCACGTGCGGTCGGATATTGGCCGCGTTCTTGGACCTGGGCCAGGTACTCGTCCCATGCGATGGCCACGGTGGGCCTCCTCGTCTTCGTCCTGTTTCGTGCTCGCTTACAGGGCGAGCCTGCCCCGGACGGCCCGCCGCAGCCTCCGGGCAGCACGTGCATCTGGGCCGGGTCCGCGGGATCCCACCCGTTCGGTGGTGAACCGCCGGTCGATGACCGCTCAGCCGACGTGGGCCCTGACCTCCTCGTAGACCCTGGCGTCGGCGGGGAAGGCCGTGTGCTGCACGCATCCGGTCTCGGTGTTCACCGCGCCGTCGAGGGCGACGGAGCTGCTGTCGGGGCTGATGATGCTGTCGCACTTCGACCACCACGTGGCGTAGCGGGGTGAGCCAGGGGTCTCGTCACCGGCGTTGAGCTCGCCCAGGAAGCGCGACCCGGGGCGCATCTCGACGCAGGACGCGCCGCCGCACAGCATTGCGGCGCCCGTGCCGTGGTTGGGGCCGGCGAGGGAGACCCACGCGTCGACCTTGTGCTCGCCTCCGAGGTTCTTGAGGTAGTAGCGGGAGGAGAGGGAGCCCATGGAATGCGTGACCAGGTCGACCTTGGCGGCGCCGGTGGCTGCGAGGACGCGGTCGATCTCGTCGGCGAGCTGGTGGGCGGTCGTGACGTTGGACTGGGAGGTGGGGTAGCTCCACTGGTCCAGGCGGCCGGCCGGCCAGCCGTCCGAGCGGAAGCGGTCGGCCATGGTGTTCCAGGTGGAACCGTCGCTGTTCCAGCCGTGTACGAAGACGATCGGATCGGGCCCGCCGGCAGCCGGTGCCGTCGCCACGGCGGCAGCCTGGGGGATGAACGCGGCGAAGGCGAGTGCAGCGGCGGGCAGGGCCCGCAGGAGGTTGGGGTTCACGCCGCCAGGTTGTAGCGGAGCCACCCGTCCCGGTCACCGGCTCCGGCCGACCCCCTCACCCGACTGGACGCCGTCTTTCACCCGAGGAACGTTTCGCCGCGGGCCGGTCCCCGGCTCGTCGCCCGGATCCTGCGCCGCCTCACGGCGCGTACCGGCCCGTACCTGCCTGCGCATGCCCGCGCCGGCGCCCGCGCTCAGCGGCGTCGGCGCCGCGGCCACCGCGGCGTGCTGCGGGCCTGACGCCGGCGGCGCGCCGCCCGTGCAGGCCGCGCCGCGTGCCACCTGCGGGCCAGGAGGACCGCTGCCGAGGCGGCGAAGAGGGCTGCGGTGATCAGCAGCCAGCGTCCCAGGAAGCCGTCGGCCGGGAGCCCGGTGGCCGCGGTGTAGTGGCCGACCCGGCGCAGGATCAGCGGCCACCAGACCAGCAGCAGGAGCCCCGAGACGAAGGCCGGGACGCGTACGTGGTTCACGTCCGGCCACGGCGCACCCGGAAGCTGCGCGGCCCGGTCGAGCACGGAGTACAGGGGGAGCAGCACGAGGTCGTGCACGAGCGCCGCCCCGACGAACCACAGGGCCACGCCCACGGTGTCCCCCTCGAGCAGGCGCACGCCCGCGTGGGCGGTGAGGGCGAAGGAGGCCAGTACGAGCAGCAGGTGCAGCGGGGAGGCTCCGTAG
This sequence comes from Streptomyces sp. NBC_00667, assembly GCF_036226825.1. NCBI lineage: Bacteria > Bacillati > Actinomycetota > Actinomycetes > Kitasatosporales > Streptomycetaceae > Streptomyces > Streptomyces sp. NBC_00667. Next base: position 6,363,279 of record NZ_CP109022.1, on the reverse strand, counting down.
CACCGGCGGAACGAGGTCGCACCGCTCATGCCGGCTCTCCGAAGGTGAGGCGGGTGACCCATTTGGTGTTGTTGACGCCGGGGGCGCCGGGGACGATGACGCGGGCCGGGTAGCCGTGGTCGGGCGAGAGGACTGCCCCGTTGACGCGCAAGGCGAGGAGCGAGCGGTGGTCGCGCACCTGGTTGTCCCGCAGGGCCACCGAGCTGAACGACCCTCCTCGCTGCACCGATTCCACCAGGACCTGCGGGGCCTGCGTGCCCGGCCCGACCAGTGCCGCCAGAGCAGTGAGCCGTACCCCGCTCCACAACTGGTCGGAGGTGGACCACCCCTCGACGCAGGCGATGGGCAGGGCCGCCTCGTTCTGCTCCATGGCCAGCAGATCCTCCCGGGTCAGCACCACCTGGCGGCCCGGGCCGCGTACGGTCAGCCGCCAGGCGGGGCCGATGTCACTGGGCCGGATGCCGACGGAAGCCGCGGTCTTGTTGATCTGGAAGCCGTTCGGCCCGGAGCCGGGGTCCAGGCCGTGCGGGGCGAGCAGCGCGGTGCGGCGCCACCGGCCGCCCACGCTCTGCCCGGCCGTCACCGCGAACAGCGCCAGGGAACCGAGCCCGACCATGCCGACGGCCCCGCGGCGGGAGATGGTCGCCGCCGCCGGCCGGGGTGAGACCAGCCCGGCCGCCTCCGGGGTACCGGCCGCCGGCCGCGCGCCCGGGGCGCGTACGGCGCGGACCGCTCGCGGCAGCCGCGAGGCGACGTGCACGGCGAAGGCACCGATGAACACCCACGCTCCGTAGAAGTGCAGGGTGTAGAAGGAGCCCGGGAAGATGTAGTGCAGTTGCACGTTGAGGATGCCGGTGGCGAACTCGAAGCCCGCGCCGCCCACCAGCAGGAGCAGTGACAGGCGCTCGATGCCGTGGCTCACCGACCGCACGGGCGGCCATTCGAACAGTTTGGGGATGACCGACCAGAGCTTCGCCAACAGCACCGGAACGAGCACGATCCCGAGGACGACGTGCAGGCCCTGGGTCAGCCGGTAGAGCCAGTGCGGCGAGGTCGGCCAGGAGAACAGGTAGAAGCCGAGCCATCCCTTGTCCGGAGTCTGGTCGTTGACCGGCGCCAGATCCGGGTTGTACGCCGCGTACGACAGCAGGCCCGTCACGAACAGGAGGATGACTCCGACCAGCAGCACGAGCCCGAACACGGCTGTCAGCCACGGTCCCCGCAGCGGGCTGCGCCAGAATTCGGGACGCGCGGGTCCCGGCGGCGGGGCAGCGGGCAACCGGACCGCGGGTGCGCGCCGCGGCCTGGGGGCGGGCCCGGGGCGGCCCTGCCCGTCGTCGTTCGCCTCCACCGGGACCACCTCCGCGCACGCGCTCGCCGACCGTCGGGGAGACGATCTCGCACGGGAGGCCCCTCCGGGCCGGTGACACGCCCTCCGGGGCCGCACGGTGGCGCCGCGACCCCCGACCGGCCACCACTGCGGCGCGGCGCGGCCGCTCCCCCTCCGACCGCACCGACCGCGCCGACCGCGCCGACCGGAGCCCGGCGCGGCCCCCTCCCCCGCGCCGGGCTCCGGTGCGCAGTGGCCCCGGTCCGCGCCGGGCCACGGTCCGCGGTGGCCCCGCTCCCCGTCAGCGGCCGTCCGGTCCACCGCCCTCCCGGCGCCTGCGGCGACGTTGGCCGAGGGCCCCCGCCACAGCGATCAAGCCTCCTGTGAGCGCGCCGGACACCAGGATGCGCAGCAGGTTCTCCATCGAGTACTCCCCCTCAGAGCCGTGGGTGCGGGTGCCTGACCGGCTACGAACGGGGACACTACCGACGTGCGGGCGGCCTGGCTTGGACGAATGTGACCTCGCCCCTCACAGCGCGACGGCTCCCTCCGCCACCCGGGCGGCGGCCATCCGGGCGGGAGTGGTCCCGGCCAGGTCCCGGAACTCCCGGTTGAGGTGGGCCTGGTCGTAGAAACCACAGGTGGCGGTGACTTCCGCGAGGTTCACGCCCTCGCGGGCGAGCAGCCCCGCGGCCCGGTGGAAGCGCAGCACGCGGGCCGACGTCTTGGGCGTCAGGCCGATCTGTTCGGTGAACCGGCGTACCAGGTGGCCCCGGCTCCATCCGACTTCCGCCGCGATCCGGGCGACCGGTACCGCACCGCCGGCGCGGGAGAGCAGTCGCCAGGCGTGGCCCACCTCGGGAGCGGGGTCCGGGCCGCGTTCGATCCGGGCCGCCAGCGCGTCGTCCAGCAGGTCGAACCGGGCCTGCCAGCTGCCGGCGGCCGCCAACCGCTCCACCAGCACCCCGCCTTCGGGGCCGAGGACGTCGCCGAGGCCGGCCACCCTGTTGGTCAACTCGCTCATCGGCACGGCGAACAGCCGGTAGGCGCCCAGTGGGGTCAATTCGAGCCGGATCGCCTCCTGGCCACCAGGGTGGTCACACACCCGGGGCCCGTCCTCCAGCCCGGCGACCAGCGAGCCGGTCACCGCGCTGCCCCGACCCGCCTCCCCCAGCCGGCGGACCTGGGCGAACGGCTCCCCCAGACTGATCAGCACGACCGCCCGGCCCGTGGGAACCAGCCGCACCCGGTACGGCGCGGCCGCCGCCTCCCAGTAGCCCGCGTAGCTGTGCAGGAACGGGCGCAACCTGGCCGGCCACGGCCGGGTCACCCGCCACCGGTCCCCCACCCGGGTCATCTCGACGCCCGGGCCGGCCGTGCCCGTCCTCGACGCCATCCGCACGTCCTCTCCCCTCCCCCTCCGGCGCCGACGGCGTCAGCGCCGGAGGGACTCCCGCACCACTGCATGGTCGAGGCATCAGCCTAGACATGTCACGTACCTGCGGGACCGGGTTGCGCCGGTGGGCCCGAGGCCCTGTCAAGGGGCGTATTCGTGGGACTTTCCGGCCTTCGCGCCGGTCACGGACAGTGGCCCCAGTCGTCGTTGATCGACCGATCCGACTGAGGAGACTGACCACCGCATGGCCACTCACGACCACGGGTTCCTGCCCCTGACCTCGCCGCAGAGCGGCGTCTGGTTCGCGCAACAGCTCGGTCCCGCCCGCTGCGACTACACCATCGGCGAGTACCTGGAGATCCACGGGGCGCTGGACGCCGATCTCTTCGAGCAGGCGCTGAGCCGGACGCTGGCGGAGACCGAGGCGCTCGGCATGCGGTTCGCCGAAGTGGAGGGCGAGGTACGGCAGATGCGCGCCGACCGGCCGCCCTTCCGGCTGGCCACGGCCGATGTCGGCGCCTGCTCCGATCCGGCCGCCGAGGCCGACGCGCTGATGCGGGCCGAGCTGGCGCGGCCGACGGACCTCGCGACGGGCGACGTGTCGCGGCACCTGCTCGTACGGACGGGACCGGGGACCCACCGCTGGCTCCAGGCGTACCACCACATCGTGGCCGACGGGGTGAGCGGGTCCCTCCTCGCCCGCCGCGTGGCGGAGGTGTACTGCGCCCTGGCGACCGGCGCCCCGGTGCCCGCCTGCGACGCGGCGCCGTGGGAGCGGATCGTCGCGGAGGAGCGCGCCTACCGGCAGTCCGAGGAGCACTCCCGCGACCGGGAGTTCTGGCGGGCGAAGCTCTCCGGCGCCCCCGAACCCGTGAGCTTCACGGGACACTCCCCGGCCCGGCCGACCGGCACTGCCGTACGGGTGAGCCGCGAGCTCGACCCCGTCGACGCAGGGACCTTGCGGGACGCCGCCCGGCGGCTCGGCACCCGCTGGTCGGCTCTGGTCATGGCGGCAGCCGCCGGCTACCTGCACCGCGTCGGCGCCACCGAGGACGTGGTCCTGGGGCTGCCCGTCACCGGGCGCACCACACCCGCCGCGCGCCGTACGCCGGGGATGTTCTCCAAGGTGCTGCCGCTGCGCCTGAGGGTCACGGGGTCGATGTCCGTGGAGGAGCTGGTCCGCAGCACCTCGGCGGGGATCAAGGAGGCGCTGCGGCACCAGCGTTACCGTGTGGAGGAGCTGTACGGCGGCGCGGACGGATCGGGGGCCCGGCCCTGGGACGCCGTGGTCAACCTGATGTCCTTCGACTACGGGCTCTCCTTCGACGGCGCGCGTGCCACCGCGCACAACCTTGCGGTCGGCCCGGTGGACCACGTGTCGGTCAATGTCTACGACCGCGGTGGGGAGGGCCCGCTCACCGTCCAGGTCGAGGGCGACGCGGCAGAGGGCGGCACGGACGCGCTCGCCGCACAGCAGGACCGGTTCATCCGGTTCCTGGTGGCGCTGGCCACCGCCGACCCGTCGGCCCCGGTCGACTCGCTCGGGCTGCTGACGGACGCCGACGAGGAGCGGCTGGCCCTCCTCGGCGACGGCGGCAGCACCGCGACCACGCGAGGCGCATGCCTGCACCGGCTGTTCGAGGAGCAGGCGGCGCGCACCCCGGACGCGGTGGCCGTGGTCTGCGCCGACGAGCGGCTGAGCTACGCCGAACTGGACGCCTGGGCCGAGGACATCGCGGGCCGGCTGCGTCCGCTGACCGCCCCGGGCATGCCCGTCGGTGTCAGTGTGGAGCGCTCCCCGGCCATGGTCGCCGCGCTCCTCGGCATCCTCAAGGCGGGCGGCTGTTACGTGCCGCTCGACCCCGCGCTGCCGCGCCGCCGGATCGCGTACGTGGTCCGGGACGCGGCCATCCGTACGGCCGTTGCCGGTCCCGGCGCCGCCGACTGCCTGCCCGCGGAACTGGACGCCGTGGTGGCGACGGGCGACCGGCCCGCCGGACCGGTCGCCTCGGCCCACTCCCGCCCGGACCTGCCGCTGTCCCCGGACAGCCCCGCGTACCTCCTGTACACCTCGGGCAGTACGGGCGAGCCGAAGGGGGTCCTCGTCCCGCACGCGGCGGCGGCCGACTTCGTCCTCGGGCACCTGGCCCTGTGCGGTGCGGGAGCCCCCACGACGGCCCGGGGCTCCGGCGAGCGGTTCCTCGGCTTCGCGTCCCTGTCCTTCGACGTCTGCGTCCTCGACGTCTTCGGTGCGCTGCTCAGCGGCTCGGCCCTGGTCCTCGCCACCGACGAGGAGCGCACGGACGTCGACCGCCTCCAGGCGCTGCTGGCCCGGGAGCGGGTCACCGTCGCCGACCTGCCGCCCGCCCTGCTGCCCCTGCTCGACCCGACCGCCCTGCCCGCCCTGCGCTTCCTGTCCACCGGCGGCGAGGCGCCCTCCGGGGACGCCGTCGACCGGTGGGCCGGCGACGGGCGCGAGGTGTGGAACGCCTACGGGCCGACCGAGGCCGCGGTGTCCGTCACCATGCACCGGTGCGCGTCCCCCTCCGGCGGGCGGGTCCCGCCCATCGGCCGCCCCATGGTCAACCACCGGGCGTACGTGGTGGATCCGCAGCTGCGCCTGCTGCCGCCCGGCGCGGCCGGCGAGTTGTGCGTCTCCGGCGCGGGACTGGCCCACGGCTACGCGGGGCGCCCCGGGATGACCGCCGAGCGGTTCGTGCCGGACCCGTTCGCCGAGGTGCCCGGCGAACGGATGTACCGGACCGGGGACCTCGTCCGCTGGTCGGCGCAGGGCGAGCTGGAGTTCCTCGGCCGCATCGACCAGCAGGTCAAGGTCAACGGCCACCGCATCGAGCTGGGCGAGATCGAGAGCGTACTGGGCCGCCACCCCTCGGTGGGCCAGGCCTCGGTCACCGTGCACGAGGCGGCGGGCGGCGGCCGGCGCCTGGTCGCCTTCGTGGCGCCGGCCCCCGGTGCGACGGCGGCCGGAGCGGCGGAGCTCGCCGCCCACTTGGCCGAGGCGCTTCCCCGCTACATGGTTCCCCACACCTTCGTCGAACTGGACCGGCTGCCGCTGACCGCCGGCGGCAAGGTGGACCGCAAGGCGCTGGTCGTCCCGGCCGGCGCGGAGGCACCGCCCGCGACGGCCGACGGGCCGCAGGGCCCGTACACCTCGGCCGAGCGGACCCTGAGCGCACTGATCGGTGAGGTCCTCGGCTGCCGGGCGGCCCCCGGTGACAACTTCTTCGCACTCGGCGGCGACAGCATCGCCGCCCTGAGCCTGGTCAGCCGGGCCCGGGCGCGGGGGTTCTCCTTCACCCTGCGCGAGGTCTTCGAGCACAAGACGGCCTCCGCGCTCGCCGCGGCTGCCGCAGGCCCCACGGGCGGCGCGGCCGGAACCGCCGGTGAGGAGGAATACGGCGAACTGCCCGCGACGCCCGTCATGCGGTGGCTGGTGGAGGGGCCCGGCCCGTACGGCCGTTTCAGCCAGTCCCTCGTGCTCGCCCTGCCCGAGGGTGCGGACGACACCCGCCTGCTCCGGGTCCTGCAGGCGGTCGTCGACCACCACGCGGCCCTTCGGCTGCGCACCGCCGACGGCCCCGAGGGCACGCTCTGCTCGGTCGGAGCGCCGGGAACGGTGGACGCGGCCGGCCTCTACCGCAGCGTGGACACCACCGGGCTGGACGACGCGGCACGCACCGCCCTGATGGAGCGGGCGGCGGCCGACGCCGCCGCTGAACTGGACCCCGCCGCCGCAGTGGTGTTGCGGGCGGTCCGCTTCGGGGGCGCAGGCGCCCCGGGACGGCTGCTGCTGTGCGTGCACCACCTCGCGGTGGACGGGGTGTCCTGGCGCATCCTGATGGAGGACCTCGCCGAGGCCTGGGCGGCGGTGTCGGAGGACCGGCCGGTACGGCTCACCCCGGGCGGCGCCTCCTTCCGCGACTGGGCGGAGCACCTCCAGCGGCAGGCCCACTCCCCCGAGGTCCTGGAAGAACTCCCCTTCTGGCAGGCGGCCTTGGCCCCGGTCACGGCCCCGTCCGCGGCTCCCGCGCCGTGGGACCGGGTGCCCGACCCGGTCCGCGACACCGCCGGCACCACCCTCACGCTCACCCTGGACCTCCCCGCGGAGGTCGCCGCCCCGCTGCTCTCGGCGGTTCCCGCGGCCCTTCGTACCGGACCTGCCGAGATCCTGCTCGCGGCGCTCGCCCTGGCGACCCGCGATCCCCTGGCCGGTGGCGGCAGCGGGCCCGGGGCCCTGCTGCTCGACCTGGAGGGCCACGGCCGGGCCGACCGCACGGGCCGGCACGACCTGTCCCGCACCGTGGGCTGGTTCACCACCCAGTACCCGGTCCGGCTCGACCTGAGCGGTCTCGACGCGGCCGGGGCGCGCACCGGCGGTGACGCGCTCGCGGAGCTGGTGGGCCGGGTCCACGACACCCTGGCGGCCGTGCCCGACCACGGCACCGGCTACGGCCTGCTGGCCCGGCTGAACCCGCGGACCGCGCGGGAGCTGGCCGGGGCGGCGCAGCCGCGGGTCCTGTTCAACTACCTGGGGCGGTTCGACGCCTCGGGGGACTCCCCGTGGGGGCCGGCCGCCGAGGCGGGCGGTCTGCGCGCGGCCTGCGATCCGCAGATGCCCGTCGACCACTGCCTCCAGATCGACGCCCTCGCCCTGGACGGACCGGCGGGCCCCGCCTTCCGCGCCGTCCTCACCTGGCCGCAGCACCTGGTCGACCGGTCCGAGGCGCAGGCCCTGGCCACCGGGTGGGAGGAGTCCCTGCGGCTGCTGGCCCGCTGGGCGCCCTCGTCCGCCGGGGCGGTGCGGCCCGCGCCCCGGGACTTCCCCCTGGTGCGCCTCACGCAGCCGGAGGTCGACCTGCTGGCGGACCGCTACCCCGCCATGAGCGACGTCACCACCCTGTCCCCGCTGCAGGAGGGCTTGTTCTTCCACGCCTCCTATGACGCCGCGGGCGTGGACGCCTACACCGGGCAGCTCGTGCTGACCCTGGACGGCGCCCTGGACCCCGGGGCCCTCGCCTCGGCCTGCCGCGGACTCCTGGCCCGCCACAGTGCACTGCGGGCCGCCTTCACCGACCGCGGCCTGGACCGGCCCGTACAGGTCGTCCTCGGTGCGGTGGACGCCCCGTGGGAGAGCGCCGACCTGTCCGGCCTGGACGAGGAGGCGCGGGAGCGTGCCTGGGAGGAGCTGCTGGCCGCGGACCGGGGACGCCGCTTCGACCTGGAGCGGCCGCCGCTGGTGCGCTTCACCCTGGTCCGGGTGGGCCCCGGCCGCCACCGCCTGGTGATGACGAACCACCACATCCTGTGGGACGGCTGGTCCTCGGCGGTCCTGCTGCGCGAACTGCTCGCCGGCTACGGAGCGGCCACCGGCCCGGAGCCGGCCGACGCCGTGCCGGGCATCCCCTACCGGGACCACCTCGACTGGCTGGCCCGCCAGGACCGGGACGCCGCCACCGCCGCCTGGGGCTCCGCCCTGGCCGGTCTCGACGAGCCCACCTTGCTGGGGGCCGCCGACCCGCACCGGCTCGACGCGCTGCCCGAACGGATCTCGCTGGAACTCCCGCCCGGCCTGACCGAGCGCCTCACCGAGCGGGCCCGGTCCGCGGGCATCACCCTCAACAGCGTGGTGCAGGGTGCCTGGGCGGTCCTGCTGTCCCGGCTGACCGGCCGCGACGACGTGGTCTTCGGCGGTACCGTCTCGGGCCGCACGGCCGACCTCGAAGGCATCGAGGAGATGGTCGGGCTGCTGATCAACACCCTGCCCGTCCGCATGCGGGTGGACCGGGCGGAGCCGCTGATCGCCGCTCTGGGCCGGTTCCAGGACGAGCAGGCCCGGCTGATGGACCACCAGCACCTCGGCCTGGCCGACATCCAGCGTGCCACCGGGCTGGGCACGCTCTTCGACACCACCGTGGTCGTCGAGAACTACCCGCTCGACCTGGAGTCGATGCGGGAGCCGGTCGGCGGAGTGCGGCTGACGGGGGTCGACGGCTGCGACGCCACCCACTACACCCTCAACCTGATCGTCCTGCCGGGTGAAAGGCTGCGACTGCACCTGGACCACCGGCCCGACGTGCTGGACGCGCGGGCCGCGCGCAGCGTGGCGGACGCGCTGGAGCGGCTGCTGGTCACCGCGGCCGACGCTCCGCGGACCCCGGTCGGGGAGATCGACCTGCTCTCCGCCGAGCAGCACCGGCTGATCGAGGAGTGGAACGGCACGGCCGTCCCCGTGCCCGACACCACGCTCGTGGAGCTGTTCGAACGGCAGGTGGCCGCCACCCCTCACGCCCCGGCGACCGTGTTCCGCGGGGAGCGGCTGTCGTACGCGGAACTGGACGCGCGCGCCGAGCGGCTCGCGGCGGCGCTGCGGGCCCGCGGTGCGGGTCCGGAGCGGATCGTGGCCGTCGCGCTGCACCGCTCGACGGAGATGGTGGTGGCGCTGCTGGCCGTGTTGAAGTCCGGGGCGGCGTACCTGCCGGTCGACCCCACCCTCCCCGCGGACCGGGTGGCGTACCTGCTGTCGGACGCGCGGCCGGTGCTGCTGATCACGACCGAGGACGTGGAGCCGCTGCTGCCCGGGACCGGGCCGGTACGGGTGCGCCCCGACGCGGCAGCCGGGGCCGACGGGCCGGCGGCGCGGGCGCCGCTGCCCTCGCACCCGGCGTACGTGATCTACACCTCCGGTTCGACGGGCCGGCCCAAGGCGGTCGTCGTGGAGCACGCGGCCATCGTCAACCGGCTGCTGTGGATGCAGGACCGCTACGGGCTGGGCCCCGACGACCGGGTGCTCCAGAAGACCCCGTTCGGCTTCGACGTGTCGGTGTGGGAGTTCTTCTGGCCGCTGCTGACGGGCGCCGTGCTGGTGGTCGCCGAGCCCGGCGGGCACAAGGACCCGGCCTACCTGGCCGGGCTGATCCGGCGCGAGTCGGTCACCACCGTGCACTTCGTGCCGTCGATGCTCGCGGTCTTCGCGCAGGAGCCGACGGCCGGCCGGTGCCGGTCCCTGCGCCGGGTGGTGTGCAGCGGCGAGGCGCTGCCCGAGGAGCTCAAGAACCGGTTCCTCGATGTGCTGGACGTGCCGCTGCACAACTTGTACGGGCCCACGGAGGCCGCGGTCGACGTGACCCACTGGGACTGCCGCCGCGAGGACCGGGGCCCGGTGCCGATCGGCAGGCCGATCTGGAACACCGCGCTGTACGTCCTCGACCCGGCCGGGCTCCCCGTACCCGTAGGTCTTCCCGGCGAGCTGTACCTCGCCGGTGCCGGGCTGGCCCGCGGCTACCTGCGGCGGCCGGAGCTGACCGCGGACCGCTTCCCGCCGGACCCCTTCGGGCCGCCGGGCTCGCGGATGTACCGCACGGGTGACATCGTCCGCCGGCGTGCCGACGGGGCGGTGGAGTACCTGGGCCGCACCGACGACCAGGTGAAGATCCACGGCTTCCGCATCGAGCTCGGCGAGATCGAGACCTCCCTCGCCCGCCTCCCCGGCGTCGGCCGCGCCGCGGTGGTGGTCCGCGAGGACGCGCCGGGCGAGCGCAGGCTCGCCGGATACGTGGTCCCCGCCACCGGGGCGGTGCTCGATCCGGCGGCGATGCGGGCCGAACTGGCGCGGGCGCTGCCGGAGTACATGGTGCCCCTGCTGGTCGTGCTCGACACCCTGCCGGTCACCCCCAACGGCAAGCTCGACCGCAAGGCGCTGCCAGCCCCCGCCTCCCAGGCCGCCCCCGCGGGGCACGAGCCGCCCGCCGGGGAGACCGAGGAGTTCGTCGCGCTCGTCTGGGAGACGGTCCTGGACCGCACCGGCATCGGTCGTCACGACGACTTCTTCGCGCTCGGCGGCCATTCGCTGAGCGCCACCCGGGTGGCGGCCCGGCTGCGCCAGGCACTCGGCCTGGAACTGCCCCTGCACACCCTCTTCGAACACCGGACCGTCGCAGGCCTCGCCATGGCGGTCGAAACGGCCCTCTTCGCCGACATCGCCGCCACGGCGGACGACGCAGCACTTCCACTCGTAACCCAGGGAGAGACCTCGTGACCACCCAGGAGAGCTCGCCGGCGGCTGTGCCGCCGGCCGTCGACAGCCGGCTCGCCGCGGCCCGTGAGCTGCTGCGCCGCCGGGTCCAGGCCGCGCTGGCCGATCCGTCGGCCGCCCACGGCCCTGCGGCGGGCGGCGCGGAAGGCACCACGGCCGGGGACGGCGCCCCCGCCCGTGAGCCCGTCGCCTCCTTCGCCCAGGAGCGGATGTGGCTCGCGGACCGGATGGCGGACGGCCGCTCCGGATACGCGGTCCCGCAGGTCGTCCGGATGCGTGGCACGCTGCGCCCGGAACTGCTGCGCCAGGCCCTGACCGCCGTGGTGGGCCGGCACGCCACGCTGCGCACCGTCTTCGAGGAGCGCGACGGGCTGCCGCACCCCGTCGTCCTGCCGGCGTCCCTGGCCGTACCGCTGCCGGTCCTCGACCTCGGTGCGGGACCTCTGGAGGACCTGGAGCTGCGGGCCGAAGGACTGGCCCGCGAGGAGGTCCGCCGGCCCTTCGACCTGGCCGACGGCCCCTTGTTGCGCGCCCTGCTGATCCGGCTGGGCGCGCAGGACCACCTGCTGGTGCTGGTGGTCCACCACATCGCCACCGACGGCTGGTCCATGGGATTGCTGTGGCAGGAACTGGCCGACGGCTACACCGCCCTGGCACAGGGCCGGCCGCTGCCCGCACCGGCCCTGCCGCTCGACTACCAGGCGTACGCCCGCTTCCAGCGCGAGCGCTTCGACCACGGCTTGATGGAGAACCAGTTGAGGTACTGGGAGCACTCGCTCGCCGGCCTCGAACCGCTGGAGCTGCCCACCGACCGGCCCCGGCCGACCCGCCGGAGCGGCGACGGACAGAGCCTGGCGTTCACCCTCGACCCGTCGCTCACCCAGCGGCTGCGCGGCCTCGCCGAGGCCCGCGGAGTCACCCTGTTCATGACGCTGCTCGCAGGGTTCCAGGCCGTGCTCGCCCGCTACGGCGGCAGCACCGACATCGCGGTGGGCACGCCGGTCGCCGGGCGCGACCGGGTCGAACTGGAGCCGCTGGTCGGCTTCTTCGTCAACACGCTGGTCCTGCGCACCGACCTGTCGGGGGAGATCGGCTTCGACGGGCTGCTGGACCGTGTCCGCCGCGTCACGCTCGACGCGTACGACCACCAGGAGGTGCCCTTCGACCGGGTGGTGGAGCGGCTGAGTCCCGAACGGGTCGGCGACCGCAACCCGCTGGTACAGGTGATGTTCGCGTCCGCCCAGGACGAGACGGCCGGGCTGCGCCTGCCGGGGGTCGACGCGCAGGCGGTCACCGCCGACTTCGGCGGCTCCCTCTTCGACATCAGCGTGTTCGTGGCCGAGGGCGCCGACAGCTGCACGGGCTCCTTCGTCTACGACACCGACCTGTTCGACCGCGCCACGGCGGAACTGCTCCTCGCCCACTACCTGGAGCTGCTGGCCGCGGCCGCGGCCGAACCCGGCCGCCCCCTCGGGGAGCTGCTGCCCGCCGCCGCCACCGCCGAGCGCCTCGTCGGGGCGGGGCACGGCGCCGTGCGCACCGACCTCGCCCCCGCCGCGCTGCCCGCCCTGTTCGCCGAGCGGGTGCGCAGCTCCCCCGGCGCCGTGGCCGTCGTGTGCGGGGCGGAGCAGCTCACGTACGCCGAACTCGACTCCCGCTCCGACGCACTGGCCGCCCTGCTCACCGAGGCGGGAGTCGTCCGCGAATCGGCGGTGGCGCTGCTGCTGGAGCGCTCCCTCCAGGTGCCCGTGGCCATGCTGGCCGTCCTGAAGGCGGGCGGCGCGTACGTCCCCCTCAACGCCGGCTTCCCGGTCGAGCGGCTGCACTGGATGCTGGAGCGGACGGGCGCCCGGCTGCTGCTCACCGATCCGGTCACGGCCGGCCACGAGGCCGTCGCCACCGTACCGGCCGGCGTACGGGTGCTCGACGTGACGTCGGGGCGGGCGGGGGCGGTGACGGCCGCGGCGGACCTTCCGCCCTGCGTGCCGGACCAGCTGGCCTACGTGATGTACACCTCGGGGTCGACGGGCGAGCCCAAGGGCATCGCCGTCACCCACGCCAACGTGGCCGCACTCGCCCGGGACGCCTCCTTCGGCCCGGCGCACCGCCGGGTGCTCGCCCACTCCCCGCTGTCCTTCGACGCCTCGACGTACGAGCTGTGGGTGCCGCTGCTGGCCGGAGGCACCGTCGTGATGGCACCGCCCGGCCGGATCGACACGGCGGCGCTCGCGGACCTGGTCCGGGAGCACGCGGTCACCACCCTGTGGCTGACCGCCGCCCTGTTCGACCTGGTGGTCGACGAGTGCGTGGAACTCCTCACCGAGGTCCGGGAGGTGTGGACCGGCGGCGAGGCAGCATCACCGCAGGCCTTCCGCCGGGCCCTGGCCGCGGCCCCCGACACCCTGCTGACCAACGCCTACGGCCCCACCGAGACCACCACCTTCGCCACCCGGCACACCCTGGACGCCCGTGCGGGCCACGGCGTCGAGGGGCGCGTCCCCATCGGCACGCCGCTGGACGACACCCGGCTGTACGTACTGGACGAGCGCGGCCGCCCGGTGCCCGAGGGCGCCGTCGGGGAACTGTGCATCGGCGGCACGGGACTCGCCCGCGGCTACCTGGGCCGGCCCGGACTGACCGCCCGCCAGTTCGCCGTCGACCCGTACGGGCCGCCCGGTGCCCGCATGTACCGCACCGGCGACCTGGCCAGACGCCGCCCCGACGGCACCGTCGACTACCTGGGACGCGCCGACCAGCAGGTGAAGATCCGCGGCTTCCGCATCGAGCCCGGCGAGATCGAAGCCGAACTGCTGCGCCTGCCGCAGATCGGCCGGGCCGCCGTCGTCGTGCGTGCCGACTCCTGCGGCGAACAGCAGCTCGTCGCGTACGTGGTGCCCGCGCCCGGCGGGAGCGCCGACCCCGACGAGCTGCACCGCGCGCTCGCCGCCCGCCTCCCCGCCTACATGCTGCCGGCCGCGATCCTCCCGCTGGAAGAGCTGCCCGTGACCCCCAACGGGAAGCTGGACCGCCGCGCCCTGCCCGCTCCGCCCGAACAGGGCGTGCAGCGGTCCGGTTTCACCGCTCCCGCCTCCGCCACCGAGGAGCTCGTCGCCGAGGTGTGGGGCGAGATGCTCGGCCAGGACCGGATCGGGCGGCAGGACGACTTCTTCGCCCTCGGCGGCCACTCGCTGCGCGCCACCCGGGTGGTGTCCCGGCTGGGCGCCCGGCTCGGCGGGGCCGTCCCGCTACGGCTGCTGTTCGAGAACCCGGTGCTCGAAGGGTTCGCCGCGGCCCTGGACCTGCTGCGCGGGGACACCCCGCCGGCCGACCCGGCGGACGCCGCCGACGACGTGATCGGCCCGCGCCCGGCCGACTCGCCGGCGCCGCTGTCCTTCGCCCAGCAACGCCTCTGGTTCCTGGACCAGTTGCAGCCGGGACGCCCCGACTACAACATCCCCGTCGTCGCCCGCCTGCACGGAGCGCTCGACGCGGCCGCCCTCCTCGACGCCCTGCGCACCGTCGTCACCCGGCACGAGGTGCTGCGCTCGCGGATCGGCGAGGGACCGCTCGGTCCCGTACAGGCCGTCGAGCCGGCGGAGGTGTTCGTCCCGCTGCTCGCCGACCTCTCCCCACTGCCGCTGGAGCAGGCCCGTTCGCGGGCGCTGGGCATGGCGTACGCGGACGCCGCGGCTCCCTTCGACCTGACGGCCGCGCCGCTGCTGCGGGCCCGGCTGGTGCGGACGGCCGCCGAAGAACACCTCCTCGTGCTGGTCCTCCACCACACCGTCGGCGACGGCTGGTCGATGCCGGTGCTGTGGCAGGAGCTCTCGCACTCCTACGCCGCGCTGCGCCGCGGCGAGCAGCCGGCCCTGCCCGCCCTGCGCGTCCAGTACGGGGACTTCGCGCACTGGCAGCAGCAGCGCCTCGCCTGCGGCGCGGCCGACCGCGGGATCGCCCACTGGCGCGCCCGGCTGGCCGGCCTCGCGCCGCTGGAACTGCCCACCGACCGGCCGCGCCCCGCCACCCGCTCGGGTGCCGGCGACACCGTCTCCTTCGAAGTGCCGGCCGCACTCGCGGCCCGCCTGGGCTCCGTGGCCCGGGAGCACGGCGCGACCCTGTTCATGGTGCTGCTGGCCGGCTTCCAGTCGCTCCTGGCCCGCTACACGGGGCAGCACGACATCGCGGTGGGTTCCCCCATCGCGGGCCGCGACCGCACCGAACTCGAGCCGCTGATCGGCTTCTTCGTCAACACCCTGGTCCTGCGCACCGACCTGTCGGGCGATCCCGCCTTCACCGCGCTGCTGGGCCGGGTCCGGGAGACCGCGCTCCAGGCGTACGAGCACCAGGACGTCCCCTTCGACCGGCTGGTGGAGGAGCTGCGGCCGGAGCGCGACCTCAGCCGCAACCCGCTGTTCGACGTGCTCTTCCAGCTCCACCCGGAGCAGCCGGACGCGCTGCCGCTGGAGGGGGTGCGGGTGGAGACCGTCGAGACCGCCAACGGGACCTCGAAGTTCGACCTCAGCCTGGCCATGACCGAGCACCCGGGCGGTCTGACGGGCACCCTGAGCTATGCCACCGACCTCTTCGACCGCGGCACGGCGGAGCGGTTCGGCGCCCACTACCTGCGCCTGCTGCGCTCGGCCGCCGAACGGCCGGACGCGCCCCTGTCCGCGCTGGAGGTCCTGTCGGTGGGCGAGCGGGCCGCCCTGCTCGGGGAGGGCTCCCCCGCCGCCGCGCACCCCGCCGCGCCCGCGGCGACCCTGCACTCCCTGGTGGAGGAGCAGGCCCGGCTGCGGCCCACCGCGGTCGCGGTGACCTGCGGGGAACGCTCCACCGGTTACGGCGCGCTCAACGCGGCCGCCAACCGGCTGGCCCGCCGGCTGCGGGAGCGCGGCATCGGCCCGGAGACCACGGTCGCCGTCATGACCGGCCGTGACACCCGTACGGTCGTCGCCGTACTGGCCGTCCTCAAGGCGGGCGGCGCCTACGTCCCCCTCGACCCGGGACACCCGGCCGAGCGGATCCGTACGGTCCTCGCGGACAGCGGGGCCCGCCTGGTGCTGACCGGCGGACTGCCCGACGGGCTCCCGCCCCGGATGCCGGACTCCGTACCCGTGCTGGAGGTGGACGAGGTCACCCCGGTGGCGGGCGCCGCCGACGCGGACGACCCGGAGGCGGCCGACCTGCCCGCCCTGGCCGGACCGGGCAACCTGGCCTACCTGCTGTACACCTCCGGGTCCACCGGCAGGCCCAAGGGCGTCGCCGTCCCGCACGCCGCGATCACCGGCTATCTGGCCGCGCTGACCGCCACCTTTGGGATCGGCGCCGAGGAC
The DNA here is from genome assembly GCF_036226825.1 of Streptomyces sp. NBC_00667. Lineage (NCBI taxonomy): Bacteria > Bacillati > Actinomycetota > Actinomycetes > Kitasatosporales > Streptomycetaceae > Streptomyces > Streptomyces sp. NBC_00667. The sequence goes on along the minus strand of NZ_CP109022.1, from coordinate 6,347,167 downwards.
ACGGTCCTGGCTCGCACCGCGCTCACCTTCGACCCCTCGGTCCGCGACCTGTTCGCCCCGCTGACCACCGGCGGGCGCGTCGTACTGGCCTCCGAGGACGAGGCCGCGGACCCGGACGCGCTGGCCCGGCTGCTGCGCACCGAGCGGGTCACGGCCCTGCTGTCGATCGTGCCGTCCATGCTGGCCCCGCTGGTCGAGGCCGTCCCGGAGCCCTGCCCGGACCTGCGGCTGGTGATGACCACGGGCGAGGCGCTCACCGCGGGGCTGGCCCGCGCGGCCCGCGCGCTGGGTCCGGCGGAGCGGCTGCGACTGGTCAACCAGTACGGACCGACCGAGTGCACCAACACCACCACCTACCACGTGGTGACGGACGCCGACATCGACAGCGGCCGCATCCCCATCGGCCGCCCGCTGCCCGGGGCCCGCGTCCTCGTCCTCGGTGAGCACCTCGAACCGCTCCCGCGCGGCGCTGTCGGCGAGCTCTTCATCGCCGGCCGCGGAGTCGCCCGCGGCTACCTGGGCGATCCCCGCCGCACCGCCGAGGCCTATCCGCCGGACCCCTACGGTCCGCCCGGCGCCCGGATGTACCGGACGGGCGACCTGGCGCGGCTGCGCGCCGACGGGGTCCTGGAGTTCCACGGCCGCCGCGACAACCAGGTCAAGGTCCGGGGCCACCGGATCGAGCTGGGCGAGGTGGAGGCGGCCGTACTGCGCCACCCGGACGTGGCGCGCGCCGTCGCGGCCGCCCACGGCGAGGGCGCCGACCAGGCACTGGTGGCGTACGTGGTGTTCGAGCCGGGGGCGGCCGCTGACGCGGCGGCCGTGCTCGACGCGGTGCGCGAGGTGCTCCCGGCCGCGCTCGTGCCCTCGGTGCTCGTCACGCTCGACGCCCTTCCGCTGACGCCCAACGGCAAGGTCGACCGCCGGGCGCTGCCCGCGCCGGAGCCCGGCACGGGCGGGGCGGCCCGCGCGTACCTGGCGCCGCGCACCGAGCTGGAGCGCACGGTCGCCGAGGTGTGGGAGGAGGTGCTCGGCGACGGCCCGGTGGGCCTGCGCGACCACTTCTTCGAGCGCGGCGGCCACTCCTTGCGGGCCACGCGGGTCATCTCGCGACTGCGGACCCTGCTGGGTCTGGAGATCCCCGTGCAGTTGCTGTTCCGCCACCCCGTCGCCGGTGACCTGGCTCGAGCGCTGGCCACCTCGGCGGACAGCGGCGAACGGGCGATCCCGGCGCGGGCGGCCGGACCGGGACCGCTCTCGTTCGGTCAGCAGCGGCTGTGGCTGCTGGACCGGCTGCAGCCGGGACGGCCCGACTACAACATGCCGGGGGCGATGCGGCTCAGCGGGACGCTCGACACCGCGGCGGCCCTGGGCGCGCTGCGGGACGTCGTCACGCGTCAGGAGGTGCTGCGTTCGCGGATCGCGGCCGACGGGGGCGGTGTGGAGGAAGCCCGCCTCGTCGTGGAGCCGGTGGAGGTGTTCTCTCCCGCGTTCACCGATCTGGTCACCGGTGCGCCGGCCGGCACCGATGCGGCCGCCGCCGAGGAGCGCGCGCTCGAACTGGCCGCGGCGGATGCCGCCCGGCCCTTCGACCTGGCCGCCGCACCTCTGCTGCGGGCCCGGCTCATCCGGGTCGCCGAGCGGGAGCACCTGCTGGTGATCGTCGCGCACCACATCGCCTTCGACGGCTGGTCGGTCGCCGTGTTCTGGCGGGAGTTCTTCGCCGCCTACCGTGCGCGGACCGAGGCCGGCGCCGAGCCGCTGCCGGAACTAACCGTCTCCTACGGCGCGTTCGCGGCATGGCAGCGGGAGCGGCTGACCGGCGACCTGCTGGCGGAGCAGCTCGGCTACTGGCGCGGACAGCTGGCGGGGCTGGCCCCGCTGGACCTGCCCACCGACCGGCCGCGGCCGTCCGTGCCCTCCGGGCGCGGCGACCAACTGCCCTTCACCGTGCCCGCGCCGCTGCTGGAGCGGCTGCGCGAACTGGGCCGACAGCACGACGCCACCCTCTTCATGGTGCTGCTGGCCGGCTTCCAGGCGCTGCTCGCCCGCTGGTCGGGGGCCCAGGACGTGGCGGTGGGCTCGCCCATCGCGGGCCGCGACCGCAGTGAACTGGAGCCGCTCGTCGGCTTCTTCGTCAACAGCCTGGTGCTGCGGGGGGACCTGTCCGGAGATCCCGCGTTCACGACGCTGATCGGCCGGGTCCGGGAGACCTGCCTGGAGGCGTACGCCCGGCAGGACGTTCCCTTCGAGCGGCTGGTGGAAGAGGTGCATCCGCAGCGCGACCTCAGCCGCAACCCCCTCTTCCAGGTGATGCTGGTGCTGAACGAGGAGGCCGCGGCCGCGCCGGCGCTGCCGGGTCTGGCCGCGGAGCCGCTCGCCCTGGCGAGCGGCGCCTCGAAGTTCGACCTGTCCCTGTACTTCTCCGAGGAGGACGGGGAACTGCACGGGGAGGCGGTGTTCGCCACCGACCTCTACGACCGGCAGACCGTCGCCCGGATGACGGACGCCCTGCTGGAACTGCTCGCCCGCGCTGCGGACGCGCCCGACGCACCGGTCGGCTCGCTGGCCCTGCTCGGCGCGGCCGAGGAGCAGCGGGTCCTGCACGAGTGGAACGACACCGCCGAGGCGGGCGCGGACCGGCCGTTGCACGAACTCGTCGGGGAGCAGGCCGCGCGCACCCCCGGCGCGGTCGCGGTCGACGACGGTACGCGGAGCCTGGACTACGCCGGGCTGTGGGCGGCCGGCGGGCGCCTCGCCCGGGAACTGGCCCTGCACGGGGTCGGCCCGGACACCGCCGTCGCGGTGTGCGTGGAGCGCTCGGTCCTGCTGCCGGTGGCGCTGCTGGGCGTACTGCGCTCGGGCGGGCTGTACGTGCCGGTGGACCCGCAGTACCCGGCCGACCGGGTCGCGTACATGCTGTCCGACAGCGGGGCCCGGGTGCTGGTGGTCGCCGGTGGCGGCGCCCGGCTCCGGACGCCCGACGGCGTGCGGGTGGTCGACCTGGAGGCGCTCCTCGCGGCCGACGGCGCGGCCGGCCCCGCCGGGGCTCCCGCGCCCGTCGCGCTCGCCCCGGAGCACCTCGCCTACGCCATCTACACCTCCGGGTCGACCGGTCGGCCCAAGGGGGTCATGGTGCCCCACCGCGCCCTGGCGAACTTCGCCCGTGACATGACACGACGGCTGGCCCTCGCCCAGGGGGACACGGTGGCCGCGGTCACCACGGCGTCCTTCGACATCGCCGTGCTGGAGCTGCTGGTGCCGCTCGCCGCGGGAGCCACCGTACGCGTCGTGGACCGCGAGACGGCTCGGGACGGAGTGCTGCTGGCCAGGGAACTGGACGCGGCCGCCGCCACCGTGGTGCAGGCCACCCCGGCCACCTGGCACCAGCTGATGGAGACGGGCTGGCGCGCCCCCGCGGTACGGGCGCTGTGCGGTGGCGAGGCACTGCCTGCGGCCCTCGCCGAGCGGATGCGTGCGGCCCTGGGCACCGTGTGGAACGTGTACGGGCCCACCGAGACGACCGTCTGGTCCACGGCCCACGAACTGTCCGGCCCCGCGGGCGGCGGTGCGGTGCCGATCGGCTCGGCACTCGCCAACACCCGGCTGTACGTGCTGGACGAGCGGATGCGTCCGGTCCCGGCCGGCGTGTTCGGCGAGCTGTTCATCGCGGGTGACGGGGTGGCCCGCGGCTACCACGGCCGGCCCGCAATGACCGCGGACCGCTTCGTCCCCGACCCGTACATGCCGGGAGGCCGGCTGTACCGCACAGGGGACCTGGTGCGCCGGCTCCCGGACGGCAGCCTGGAGTACCGGGGCCGGGCCGACGGCCAGGTCAAGGTGCGCGGCCACCGCATCGAGCTCGGCGAGATCGAGGCCGCGCTCGCCCGCCACCCGCAGGTGCTGGCGGCCGCCGTGGCCGTCCACGGCGAGGGCGTCGACGCGGTACTCGCCGGATACGTGACCTGGCGGGACACCGAGGGGGACCTGCGGGCCCTGGGTGACTTCCTGCGCGAGGACCTGCCCGAGTACATGGTCCCGCGGGTCCTGAGCGCGCTGGAGCGGCTTCCGCTCACGCCCAACGGCAAGCTCGACCGGCGGGCGCTGCCCGCCCCGTCGGCCGCGGCTGCCCTGGAGGGCCGGGCACCGCGGGTGGCGCCGCGCGACGCGGCGGAGCTGCGGATGGCCCGGCTGTGGGAAGAGGTCCTCGGGGTGGCGCCGATCGGCGTCCGCGACGACTTCTTCGACCTGGGCGGCCACTCGCTCAAGGCGTTCCGGCTGATGGGCGCCGTACAGCGGGAGTTCGGGGTGGAGCTGCCGCTGAACATGGTGTTCCGCCGGCGCACCGTGGAGCTGCTCTGCGAGGCGCTCCCGGAGGCGGGCGCGGCGGCCGCCCGGCTGCTGGTCCCGCTCGCCGAGGGGGATCCGGCGCGGCCTCCGCTGATCCTGGTGCACCCGCGCGGCGGTGACGTCGTCTGCTACCGGGACCTGGTGCGCGGGCTGGCCGAGGCCCCGGCCGGCGACCGGCGGGTCCTGGGACTGGAGTCCGTCGGCTACAACACCGCGGACGTACCGCTGGAGCGGGTGGAGGAGATGGCCGAGCGCTACCTCGCCGCCGTCCGGGAGGAGGTGCCGAACGGCCCCTATCTGCTGGCGGGCTGGTCCTTCGGCGGTACGGTCGCCTTCGAGATGGCGGTACGTCTCGAAGCCGCCGGGGAGACGGTGGCCTTCCTCGGCCTCGTCGACACGGCCGCTCCCGGTCCGGTGCCGCGCGCGGACGCCACGGCGGGCGATCCGGATCTGCTCGAGTACGGCATCGCCGCCGGGCTCGACGCCGCCGAAGCGCGCGGACTCGACGAGGACGGCCTCCTCGACGCGCTGGTCCGGCGCGGCCGCGAGGACGGCAGCCTTCCCCGCGGTGCGGCCCCGCAGGCACTGCGGCGCCTGCTGCGGGTCGCCGAGGCCAACGGCGCCGCGTCGGCGGCGTACCGCACCGAAGCCGTCCTGAACGCGGCCGTCCACCTCTGGACGGTGGCCGAGGTGCACGGCGAACTCGCCACCCCGCTGGTGGATCCGGGGCCCTGGCGGCTGCGCACCGGCGGAGCCCTGCGGCACGCGGTGGTCCCCGGCAACCACCACACCGTGATGGACCCGCCGCACGCCGCGGCGTTGGCGCGGGCTCTCGGCGGGGCCCTGCCCGCCTGACCCGAAGTTTCCGTACCCCCGACACGCACCCGACACGCACCCGACACGACAAACAAGGAGAGACAGACATGAACGACTCGACGACCCGGCAGTTCCTCGTGGTGGCCAACGACGAGGAGCAGTACTCCCTCTGGGAGACCGACCGGCCCGTCCCGCCCGGCTGGTACGGACAGGGCTTCCAGGGCACCAAGGACGAGTGCCTGGCGCACATCGACCGCGTGTGGACCGACATGCGCCCGCGCAGCGTCCGCCTGGCCGCGGCCGGCTGACCGCCGCCCGACCGCCGTCCCACTGATCACCGCGGCGCCCGGCGTCCCTCCCCCGGGGGGCCGGGCGCCGCGGCGCACGAAGGAAGGACCGAAGAACCGTCATGAATCCGCCCGTGCCACCCGCGCCGCCGCCGCGGCGGCTGCTGCCCCTGTTCACCCTGGTGGCAGTCTCCGGCGTCTCCTCCCTCGGCATCGCCATGACCCTGATCGCCGTGCCCTGGTTCGTCCTCCACGGCACCGGCAGCGGCGCCCGCACCGGGTTGGTCGCCGCGGCGGAGATGCTGGGGCTGCTGTGCTCGGCCGTGCTCGCCGGCCCGGTCGTGGACCGGTTGCCCGCGCGGGCCGTCAGTACCGGTGCCGACGTGCTGAGCGCCGCGGCCCTGGCCCTGGTTCCGCTGCTGCACTCCCGGGACGCGCTGCCGCTGCCGGTCCTGGTCTGCCTGGTGTTCGTGGTGGGCGCTGCGCGCGGCCCCGCCGACACCGCGAAGCAACTCCTGCTGACCGGGGCGATGGAGGGCGCCGGCGTCACGGCGGAGCGGGCGACCAGCGCCGTCGAGGGGGCCCGCCGGATCGGCATGATGACCGGCGCCCCGCTGGCGGGGCTGCTCATCGCCACCGCGGGGCCGGTACGGACCCTGTGCGCGGACGTGGCGGCGATGCTGTTCTGCGCCCTCCTCGTGGCCCTGATGGTCCCGGCCGCGGGCGCGACCCGCACGACGGGCCCGGGGGTGACCTCGTACGTACGGGACCTGCGCACGGGATGGACGCGGTTGCGCGACGACCGGCTGCTGCGGGCCATGACCACCGTCCTGCTGGTGACCAACGCGCTCGACGGGGCGCTGAACGGAGTGCTCTATCCGGCGTACGGCACGCGGGTGCTGCACAGCAGTTCCCTGTTCGGGGCGATGGTCACGGCCATCGGGGCGGGGGCGCTGCTGGGTGCGGCCCTGTTCGGCTGGACCGGTCACCGGGCTCCGCGCCGCGCCCTGTTCGTGGCGGCCTTCGTACTGGTGGGAGCGGTGCGTTGCGCCGCTCTGGCGGCCGAGCCGGCGCCGGTCGTGCTGCTGGCGCTGCTGACCCTCTCCGGGATCGGGTCGGGGGTGGTCGGGCCGCTGATGATGTCGGTGGCGTACCAGCGGGTGCCGCAGGAGGTGCGCGGGCGGGTCTTCGGGCTGCTCGTCGCCTGCGCGCTGGCGGCCACACCGCTCGGCATGCTCGGTGCGGGGGTCCTGCTGGACCGCTGGGGGCTGACCTGGTCCCTGGTGGCGACGGGGGCCGTCTACCTGGGTGTCACGCTCGCGCCACTGGTGCTGCGGGTATGGCGCCAACTGGACATACCGGATCCGGCCATGCCCCAATGGGATCAGACCGGGGGCCGCGCCGAGGGTGCGGTTCAGGTACCGGTTCCGGCGTCGAGCCACTGAGCGGTTCGTATGGTTTGAGGGTGATTTGCCGCCCCTCACCTTAACGCCAGGCAGCTTGATGAACGCTCGGGTGGCACTCCACGGGTGCTCGCGGACGGCAGAGTTGGTTTCGCAGGACAACGACCGGCGCGGTTCCCCCACGAGGCGGACCGCGTCACCACCAGACCATCTCCTGGGGGGAACCCATGCTGAAGCGCTACCTTCTCACCGTGTCCGTCACGGTTGCCGCCCTGCTGGTGCCGGCCGGCGCGGCCTCGGCCGACACCGGCCCGGACGCCCCGGCGGCCACGGCGGAGGTCCACGCCCCCGCCCCGCGCCCCGTGATCGTGCGGAGCACCACCAACTCGGGTACGGAGCGGGGCAAGACCCCCACCGACAGCTCCTGGGGCGGCTGACGCCCGCACCCGCCCGACCAGCGGGTGCAGGACGTACGGGAAGGGGCCGCCTCGTCGAGGCGGCCCCTTCCCGTACGTCGCTCAGCCCGTCGGGGCCCGCAGACGCGTCACGGCGTAGCGGGCACCCGCGGTGAACTCGGCCCGGCGCGACCAGTGCGCCGGGACGTACAGCACCTCACCGGGGCGCAGGCGGCACGCGAACGACGTGGGGCCCGGTTCGGTGGCCGCCGCGGTCCGCGTACGGGAGAGCCGCCAGGTCCCGGCGCCCGCGATCTGGTGGACCAGCAGGTGGTCGCCGCCGCCGTCTCCGGGCCGGACCGCTCGGGCGGCGCCCTCGCCGCCGTCGGCGGTGTCCACGGCGAGGGTGCGGGCCGAAAGCCCGGTCAGGCAACCCAGTTGGGCCGTCAGGAGACCGAGCTGGCTGTCGGCCAGTTCCGGCTCGCAGGCCCCCGGTCCTTCGACGAGGGCGGGGTGGTCGTACTCGGGCCACAGGATGCCGGGGGCGCGTCCGAGGTGGACCGACAGGAAGAGGCCCAGCTCCCGCAGGTGCAGCGCCGCCGGCTCCTCCACGGGACGAAGCCCCGTCCCGCACACCGCGGATCCGTCGTCCGGCATGTCCATGTGCCCCGCCCCCTTGACTTGCGCCGATCGGCCGCGGCTTCGGCGTCGGCGTTCCCGGCACGGGCGCGCGGGCGACGGACCGTCAGCTCACGGCTCTCATCGGGGAAGCATCCGGCACGGGGCCGCGCCGGCACCAGACACGTGTACCCGTTCCCGGATTCGCGCGACAGGAACGGGGGGCCGGCGGCGGCAGTTCACTCCTCGGGCACGTCGGCGGCGGCGAGGCCGGGGGCGGCTTCGGCGGCGGCGAGGCCGGGGTCGGCGCCGAGCAGTCCGCGCATGGCTGCGGCGACCCCCGCCTGGAAGCGGCTGCCGGCGCCCAGCTCCTCCATGATGTCGGCGATGTGACGGCGCGCCGTACGCAGGGACATCCCCAGCCTCCTGGCGATGGCCTCGTCCTTGAGCCCCGCACCGAGGAGTTTGATGATCGTCTCGTGGATCTCTCGAGCCACTTCCTCCAGCCCCTGGCCGGCCGCGTTGGAGAACGGCGTGGCCAGGTCCCAGGTCTGCTCGAAGATGGAGCAGAGGTAGGCCACGGTGGAGGGTTCACGGATGACCACCGCCCCCCAACTGCCGTCCTGGGCCGGAATGAAGGCCAGTTCGCGGTCGAAGACGATCAGGCGGCCGAACAGCTCGTGGGCGGTGCGGTACTCCGCACCCAGGGCCGAGGCCGCCGCGACATAGGCCTGGCTGGGGCCGTTGAAGCGCGCGGTGTGGTGGTAGAGGCTGCGGATGGATATGCCGCGTTTCAGCATGGCCTCGTCACGGCGCAGGGCCTCCTGCATGGCCTCCGGCACCCGGCTGCCGCCGCCCGGCTGCGAGGTCAGCATCTCCCTGACACAGGCGTCCGAGGCGCGGTTGAGGGCGCCGCGTACGTCCTGCAGGTTCTCCAGGACCTCCAGGGACTCGCCCGCGGTGCGGCGCTGGAGGTAGTGCGGTTCGAAGCGGCCGAGTTCCGCGCGGATGCCGCTGATCATCCGCTCGCGCTCGCGGATCTGCACCTCCAGCGGGGCGACGAGCTGGGAGGCGGCGGTGTCGGGCGCGACCGCGAAGGCCACCGAGGTGTCGTCGGGGCCGATGTGGAGCAGGTGCGCCCGGCGCAGCCGTTGGGTGCTGCGGCGGACCTCCTCCGGATCGCGGCCGGTCGCGGAGGCGACGGCGTCCACTTCGAGGCTCCGGTGTTCGAGCACCCATCCGTAGACGTCCAGGTCGGCGTCCTCCAGATCAGGCACCAGGTCGGAATCAACGTTTGCCCCATTTTGCACTTTTTACCCCGGGTCGCTTTGCTGCCAGGCATGTTGGTGAGGTGCCCGTCCCCTGGCCCCAGGATAAACAAGACGAAAGTCTGTTCCTACGGAACACGGCCGCACCTGCGCCCCGTCACCACGCACCCGGACAACCCGAGGAGTACCCCGTGCACGACACCGCTGTGAACAGCGTCGCCCTCACCCCGCGCGAGCGGGAGGTCCTCGCCCACCTCGCGCAGGGCGACACGTACCGGATCATCGCCCGCCGGATGGGGCTCAGCCCGCACACCGTCGACACCTACCTGCGCCGGCTGCGCAGCAAGACCGGGGCCGTCAACCGCACCCAGCTCACCCACCTGGCGTTCCAGCTCGGCTACGGCTACTGAGCGGCGGCCTCGGCCGGGACGGCGGGCTGCTCCTCGAACTCCCGCATCCGGCGCAGCGGCGAGCACACCAGGACCAGGGGAGCCGCGGACAGCGCCGCGGTGAAGAGCCACAGCGCGGCCCGCACGCCGAACACCTCGCCGAGGACGCCGGCGAGCACACCGCTGACCGGCAGGACGCCCCACACCAGGAAACGCATGGTGGCCGTCATGCGCCCGAGCAGGTGCGGCGGGCACACGGTCTGCCGGTAGGCCACCTGGCAGATGTTGTACACGGTCACCCCGGCCGACTGGACGAGCGATCCCAGCACGAACAGCGCGAGGCGCCAGCCGTTCCCGGCCAACGGCAGGAGGAGCCCGAACGGCATCGTGACCAGCAGCGACAGCCAGGTCAGCCGGGCCGCTCCCACGGCGCGCGTCAGGCGTTCCGTGGCGACCGCGGCGAGCAGCGAGCCGACCGTGGCCGTGGTCAGCACCCAGCCGACCGCCGCGGGCGCCAGCCCCACCGTCCGGGTCAGGAAGAGGACCTCGACCGCCATGACCCCGCTCAGGAACAGGTTCACCGAGGCCGTGTTCAGGGCGATGAGCCGCAGGACCCGGTGTCCCAGTACGTAGCCGAGGCCCTCGCGGATGTCACGGAGCAGGTGGCGGCGCCCGGCGGGGGCGGGCCGCTCCTCCCGGGCGCGGATCCGTCCCAGGAGGACGACGGAGGCCAGTGAGGTGGCGGCTTGTCCGGCGAGGGTGCCGGCCGGGCCGAACAGCTGGACGAGGAAGCCCGCGACGCCGGGCCCGCTGAACTCGGCGGCCGAACGCACCGTTTCCAGCTTGGAGTTGCCGCCGATCAGGGTGGACTCCCCCACCAGGGTCGGCAGGTAGCTCTGGTCGGCCACGTCGCCGAACAGCCGGGCGCACCCCAGCAGCAGGGCCACCGCGTACAGCAGCGGCATGGAGTGCAGGCCGGACAGGTACGCGAGCGGCAGGCCGGTCAGCAGGACGGTGCGGGCCAGGTCGGCCGCGATCATCACGCTGCGGCGGCGCATCCGGTCGACCCACGCGCCCGCGGGCAGCCCGAGCAGCAGGAAGGCCGCCTGTTCGGCCGCTGCCAGCAGGCCGACCTCCATCGCCGAGGCGTGCAGGGTGAGGACCGCCATCAGCGGCAGGGCGACGTAAGTGATGCTGTTGCCCAGCTCGTTGCATATGTGGGAGGACATGAAGAGGCGGAAGTCGCGCCGTCGTGTGCGGACGAGGGCGGCCGGCTCGGCTGCGGGGCTCGGCGGGGACACGGGCGCGGACGCCGGTTCCGCTGCGGGGACGGACATCTGGAGGTTCCCTTTCTGGGGAGGGGTGCGGGGGAGCCGCGTCAGCGGGACACGGTGGCGGCGGCCGGGGAGGGCAGGGCGGGCAGGGCGCGCGGATCGAGCTTGCCGCCCGGAGTACGGGGCAGTTCCGCCAGGATCACGATATGGGCCGGAACCAGATGACCGGGCACCCGGCGGGCGAGGTGGCCGCGCAGTCCCCGCCCGTCCAGCGTGCTGCCGGGCACCGTCACCACGTAGGCCGCGACCTGGGGTTCGCCGCGGTCGCGCACCGCGCGGGCGACCACGTCCAGGACGTCGGGGTGGGCGGCGACGGCGGCCTCGACCTCCTTGAGCTCCACCCGGAAGCCGCGGATCTTGACCTGGTCGTCCGCGCGCCCCAGGAACTCCAGCGTGCCGTCCGCGGTGCGCCGGACCCGGTCGCCGGTGCGGTACATCCGCTCGCCCGGCCGCCTACCGAAGGGGTCCGCGACGAAGCGTTCCGAGGTCGGCGCCGGCCTGCCGTGGTAGCCGCGGGCCAGGCAGTCGCCGGCGAGGTACAGCTCGCCCGCCGCCCCGGCCGGCGCCTCGGTCAGCGCCTCGTCGAGGACGTACGCCCGCACGCCCGGGAGCGGGGTGCCCAGCGGGATGACCTCGTCGCCGGTGAGGGCGAGCAGTTCCGCCGGGCCCGCCTCGTAGGAGGTGGCGGTGATCGTGGACTCGGTCAGGCCGTAGCAGCTGACCACGGGCGGGCCGCCCGCGGCGGCCCAGCGCTTGAGGTCGGCGGTGCGTCCGGCGTCGCTGCCGATGACCACCCGGCGCAGGTCTGCGGGCAGTTGCCGGGGCCGGCGCTCCACGTCCTTCGCCCACTGCGCCCAGTACGGTGTGGGCAGGTTCACCACGCTCACCCCCCGCTCGGCCAGGAAGGGTTCGAGCTCGGCCGGCGACAGGACGTTGTCCTCCACGAAGACGGCCGCGCCCCCCGTGCACCAGGTGGGCAGGGCTTCCTCCAGGGCCACGTCGAAGGCGGGCGCCGCGAACTGCAGCACCCGGTCCGCCCGGGTCAGCGCGTAGCGCTCCGCCAGGACGGCGCTCTGGGCGGCGAGTGACCGGTGGGCGACGGCCACGGGTTTGGGCCGGCCGGTCGAACCCGACGTGAAGAGCACGTAGGCGAGCGAGTCGGGGTCGCAGGCCGCCGGCTCGGGCAGCGCCTCCCGGCCGGCCTCCTCCTGCGGCCGTCCGTCCGTGCCGGCCCAGAACAGCTCGCGTCCGCAGCGCCGTTGCAGGTCGGCCGCCGCCAGGTGGCCGGGGGCGACCGCGTACCGGGTGCCGGCGGCGTCCGTCAGCGTACGGAGCCTCTCGTCGGGGGTGTCCAGGTCCACCGGCAGCAGCGCCGCGCCGGCATACCAGATCCCGAGGACGCCGACCGCCCAGTGCAGGCCCCGGCGCACCCCGAGCAGCACGGTGTCCTCCGGGCCCGCGCCGGCGGCCCGGAGCTCCCGGGCCAGGGCACGGGCGCGGCGGTCGAGCAGGCGGTACGTCAGCTCGCCTTCCGGCCCGCGTGCCGCGATCGCGTCGGGGGTGAGGTCCGCCTGCCGCGCGATCCGCAGCGGTACGGGGGTCTCGGTCCGGGTCATGGTGTCTCCAGGTCGGTACGGGGCTCGCGGCCGGGGCCGCAGGGGCCCCGGCGTGGGCGGGCGGTCGGGCGGCGCGCGGTGGGGCGCGGTGGTGTCGGGCGGGCGGGGCGCGGTGGGGACGGCCGGTCAGGCGTGGTCCCGGGCGCGCGGGCGCAGCACCGGACGGGCGGGCCGGCCCGGGCCGTCCGCGGCGACCGCCCCTGCGGCGGCGAGGCGGGCTGCCAGCCCGGCGGGGGTCGGGGTTTCGAAGAGGTCCCGGATGGTCAGCCGGGCGCCGCACTCGCTGCGGACGCGGCCCATGAGCCGGGTGGCGAGCAGGGAGTGCCCCCCGTGCGCGAAGAAGTCGTCGTCCGGGCCGGCGCCGGGCAGGCCCAGCACCTCGGCGAAGATCGTGCAGAGCGTCTGCTCGGCCCGGGTCTCCGGGGCGCGGCCGGCGGGACGCGCCACGGTGGCGGGGTCCGGCAGGGCCTTGCGGTCGAGCTTGCCGTTGGTGGTGAGCGGGAACGCGGGCAGGGCCAGGAACATGGCGGGGACCATGTAGTTCGGCAGGGCCAGACCGAGGGCGGAGCGCACCTCCTCGGGAGCGGGCGAGCCGGTGTAGTAGGCGATCAGCCGCTGCTGCCCGGCCTGGTCGCGGTCGACGGCGACCACGGCCTCGCTGACGCCCGGCACGGCGCGCAGGGCCGTCTCCACCTCGCCGAGCTCGATGCGGTTGCCGCGGATCTTGACCTGGTGGTCCTGGCGGCCGAGGAAGTCGAGCTGGCCGTCCGCGCGGAGCCGGGCCAGGTCGCCGGTGCGGTACATCCGGCTGCCCGGCTCGGCGGCGAACGGGTCGGGGACGTAGCGCTCGCTGGTGCGGCGGGGGTCGCGCAGGTAGCCGGGGCCCACGCCCGTTCCCGCGATGAACAGTTCACCGGGCACCCCCGGCGGTACCGGGGCGAGGCCCTGGTCGAGGACGTACAGGCGGTTGTTGCGCAGCGGGCGGCCGACGGGCAGCCGCCCTTGTTCGAGCAGGGCGCCCACGTCGTGGCCGATGAAGGCGTGGGTGTTGTCGTCGGAGCACTCGGTGAGGCCGTAGGCGTTGATGATCACCGCGTCCGGGTAGCGGGCGTACCAGCGCTCGCACAGTTCCGGGGGCAGGACTTCGCCGTTGACGATGAACCAGCGCAGCTCGGGGAGCGCGGGCGGGACGGCTCCGGTGTCCCACAGGTCCACGGCGGCGCGGACGAAGGAGGGCACCGTCTCCAGCACGGTGATGCCGCGGCGCGCAGCGTCGGCGAAGAGCACGGCCGGGTCGCGGGCCGTGTCCCGGCTGACGAGGTGCACCCGGCCGCCGGTGATCAGCGGCGCGAGCATCTGCCAGACGGAGATGTCGAAGGTGAGCGGGGCGTTCATCACCACCCGGTCGCCGGTGGTCAGTTCGAGGTCGTCCAGCTTGCTCAGCAGGTGGTTGTTCATGCCCCGCCGGTGCACCATGGCGCCCTTGGGCTTGCCGGTGGAGCCGGAGGTGAAGCAGACGTACGCCAGTGCGTCGGGTCCGCCGGCGAGGGGGGCGCGCGACGCCGGGGCCGTGTCGCCCGTGTCCGCGAGGGCCAGGACGCGGACGGCTCCCCCGCACGCGTCGGCGATCTCCCGGGCCCGCTCCTGCTGGGCGGGGGCGGCCAGCAGCCAGCCGATCCCGCCCGCGCCGAGCAGGTCGGCGGTACGGGCGACGGGCCCTTCGGGGTCGAGCGGCACGTAGGCGGCGCCCGCCCCCAGGATGCCGAGCAGGGCGACCGGGACGGCGGCGGTGGGTTCGCTGAGCACCGCGACGAGGTCTCCGGCGCCCACGCCGGCTTCGAGCAGCCGCAGGCTGAGCGTGTCGGTGCGGGCGATCAGCCCCGCGTAGCCGATCTCCCGGCCGCGGTCGTCGGTGACGGCCGTCGCGGCCGGGGTCAGCGCCGCCTGCTCCCGTACCCGCTCGACCACCTCGGCGTAGTCCTCGTCGCAGGCGGTGTCGTTCCACTCCACCAGCACCCGGTGCCGTTCGGCGGCGGAGAGCAGGTCCAGCGCGCCGACGGGCAGCCGGGGGTCCTCCACCACCGCTTCCAGGAGGCGGACCAGCCGGTCGAGCATGGCCCGGGCCTGGTCCGCGCCGAAGACGTCGGGGCGGTAGTCGATCTGGAGGCGCAGCCGGGTGCCGGGGACGGCGGTCAGGGTGAGCGGGTAGTGGGCGGCGTCGTGCGGGTCCACGCCGGTGACGCGGAGGTCACCGCCGGAGAGTGCGGCGAGCCCGTCGGCGTCGACGGGGTAGTTCTGGAACGCGACGCAGGAGTCGAAGAGTTCCCCGGCGCCGGCGAGGCGCTGGACCTCCACGAGGCTGAGGTGGTGGTGCTCGATCAGCGCGGCCTGCTCCTCCTGGAGCCGGCCGAAGAGCTCCACGAGGGGCTCGGCGCGATCGATCCGCACCCGCACCGGAACGGTGTTGATGCACAGCCCCACGATGTCGGCGACACCGGGCAGCTCCGGGGAGCGGCCGCTGACGATGGCGCCGAACACCACGTCCTCGGAGCGCAGTTGCTGGCCGAGGAGCAGGGCCCACGCGCCTTGCAGTACGGTACCGGGCGTCAGCCGGTGGGCACGGGCCAGCTCGGTGAGCCGGTCGGTGGTGGCCCGGGCGAGCTCGGTCTCCACCCGGTCCGGGAGCACCGCGCCCGGGGGTACGGACACCGGCGCCGTCCTGCTGCCGCCGGCGAGGCCGGCCAGCGACCGGCTCCAGGCGTCCCGGGCGGCCGCCGTGTCGCGGGTGCCGAGCCAGCGCAGGAAGGAGGAGTACGGGGTGACGGGCGCGGGCCCGCTGCCGTCGGGGCGGGCGTCGTGGGCGGCGAGGAGTTCCCGGACCAGGACGGGCCAGGACCAGCCGTCCATCAGGATGTGGTGGTAGGTGAGCAGCAGCCGGTGGCTGTGCGGCCCGGTGCGGATGAGGGTGAAGCGCAGCAGCGGCGGCCGGGCGAGGTCGAAGCGGCGGGCCCGGTCCTCGGCGAGCAGCGTGTCGAGGGCACGCCGCAGGGCGGGGCCGTCGAGGGCGGAGAGGTCCTCCTCCCGCCAGGGGGCGCGCACGTCGCACTGCACGACCTGTGCGGGGTCGCCGGAGGCGCGGCGCAGGAAGCCGGCGCGCAGGTTGGCGTGCCGGGCGAGGACGCCGTCGGCGGCGTCCCGCAGCCGGCGGGCGTCGAGGGGGCCGCTGAGGTCCAGCAGCAACTGGGCCACGTAGACGTCGCGTTCGCTCTCGTCGAAGAGGGAGTGGAAGAGGATGCCGTCCTGGAGCGGTGACAGGGGCAGCACGTCCTCGACGCGGGACCGGACGGAGTCGGGTGACGGCTCGGTCGGCGGGTGGTTCACGACGGTTACCTCCGGTGGTGCGGGGTGGGTCGGGGGGCGGTTCGGGCCCGGCGGGTGCGGCGGACCGGCGGGTCAGGCCGGCAGGCGGGCAGGCCGGCAGGGGCTCAGGCGGGCGGGCCGGCAGGCGGGTCAGGCCGGCCGGGGGCGGCGGGGGCGGCGGACCACCGCCGGTTCGTCGGCGGGCACGTCCTGCTCCGGGCTCTCGGTCAGCGCCACGGCGAGCTGCTCCACCGTCGGCGCGGCGAAGAAGGCACGGATGCCCACGGTCGAGCCGAGAGCCGAGCGCACCTCGGCGAGGAGACGGGTGGCGAGCAGCGAATGGCCGCCGAGGTCGAAGAAGTTGTCACGGACGCCGACCCGCTCATGGCCGAGGACGGCCTCCCAGACGGCGCACAGGGCGCGCTCGGTGCCGTTCCGCGGGGCCACGTGGGCCCGGTCGGCGGCGGCCGGGGCGGGGGCGGGCAGGGCCGCCGTGTCGATCTTGCCGTTGGGTGTCACGGGGAAGCGGTCCAGCAGCGTGAGCGAATGCGGAACCATGTAGTCGGGCAGGGCCGCGGCGAGGTGGTCGCGCAGGGCGGCCGCGCTCGGGGCCTCGGCGCCGTCGGCCGGCACGGCGTATCCGGCGAGCGCGGGGCCGGCGGGGCCGGTCACCACGGTGACGGCGGCCTGTCCCACCGCGGGGTGCGCGGCGAGCACGTTCTCGATCTCGCCGGGTTCGATGCGCAGGCCGCGGATCTTGACCTGGCGGTCGGCCCGGCCGAGGTACTCCACCTGGCCGCCCGCGTTCCACCGGGCCCGGTCGCCGGTGCGGTACATCCGCTCCCCCGCGGGCCCGTACGGGCAGGCCACGAAGCGTTCCGCGGTGAGGCCGGGGCGGTTCAGGTAACCCTGCGCCAGACCGCTGCCGGCGATGTACAGCTCGCCGGGAACCCCCGGGGGGACCGGGGCGAGCCGGTCGTCGAGGACGTACAGCCGGGTGCCGTCCAGGGGCCGGCCGATGGGGATCCGGCCGTCGGGGACGGGACGGCCGGGCGCGAGGGGGAAGACCGCCGAGAAGGTGGTGGTCTCCGTCGGCCCGTACGCATTGGTGACGGTGGTGTCCGGACAGGCCTCGCGGACCCGGCGGACCATGGGCGGCGAGGCGGCCTCGCCTCCCGTCATCACCTCGCGCAGGGAGGCCAGTTCCGGCAGGTGCGCGTCGGCCAGTACGTTGAAGAGGGTGGCCGTCAGGAAGGTGCCGGTGACCTTCCGGTCGGCGATCAGGCGGGCGAGTTCCGCGACGTCCAGGTCCCCGGGCGGGGCCACCACCACGACGCCGCCGTTCAGCAGCGGCACCCACAACTCATAGGTGGAGGCGTCGAAGGCGTGCGGGGAGCGGAACAGCACCCGCTCGTGGGCCCCGCCGCGCCAGCGGCTGTCCCGGGCGAGGGCGACGACCTCACGGTGCGGGACGGCGACCCCCTTGGGGGTGCCGGTGGAACCGGAGGTGTACATCACGTAGGCCAGGGCGTCGGCGTGCCCGGGGCCGCGGACCGTGGTGCGCGCGGCCCCCGTACCCGGTCCGGGCCGCAGCACACGTCCGGCACCGAGGGTTTCGCGGAGTGCGCCGTCGGACTGCGGGGAGTCCGTGACCAGTACGGCGGCGCCGGCGCCGGCCACGACGGCGGCGGACCGCGCCCGCGGGGCCCGCGCGTCCAGCGGCAGGTAGGCGGCGCCGGCCTTGAGCACGCCGAGGCAGGCGGCGATCAGCTCGACGGAGCGCTCCATCAGCACGGCGACGGTATCGCCGGGGCGCACTCCGAGGTCCTCCAGGCCGTCGGCGACCGCGTCGGAGAGCAGGTCGAGTTCCCCGTACGTGGCCTCGCGGTCGGCGCAGACCACGGCGGTGCGGCCGGGGTGCTCCGCGGCCCGCTCCGCGAACAGCGCGTGCACGGTCGCGCGGGAGTCCTGCGGGCGCGCGGGGCGGCCCGCGCGGCCCTCCAGCAGCTCGGCGCGCTCCCCGGGGGCGAGGACGTCCAGGGCGGCGAGGGGGGCGGCGGGATCGCGCACGGCCTCGGTGGTCAGCCGTACCAGCCGGTCGAGCAGTGCCTGCGCGGTGCCCCCGTCGAACAGGTCGTCCGCGTATTCCAGGGACAGGCCGATCCCGGCCGGGGCGCCGGTGACGGGGTCGCGGCGCTCGTCCACCTCCAGGGTCAGGTCGAACTTGGCGGTACCGGTGCGGACCGCCTCCACCTCCGTGACGAGGCCGGGCAGTTCGGGGGCGGGGCCTTCGCCGCGCTGTCCGGCGACGGCGACCTGGAACAGCGGGTGCCGGGACGCGGAGCGGGCCGGGTTGAGCCGTTCGACCAGGGATTCGAAGGGGACGTCCTGGTGGACGTGGGCGTCCAGGACCGCGTCGCGCACCCGGTCGAGAAGTTCTTCGAAGGCCGGGTCGCCGGAGGTGTCGGCGCGGACGACGAGGGTGTGCACGAAGAGGCCGATGACATCGTGCAGGGCCTCGTCGTCCCGCCCGTCGACGGGGCAGCCCAGCGGGAGGTCGGTGCCCGCTCCGAGCCGGGTGAGCAGGGCGGCGAAGGCGGATTGCACCGCCATGAACGGCGTCGCCCGCCGGGCCTGGGCGAGGTCCGCGAGCGCCGTGTGCAGGGCGGGGTCGAGGCGCGCCGTCACCAGTGCTCCGCGGTGGGAGGCGACGGGCGGCCGCGGCCGGTCGGCCGGTAGCTCCAGCTCCTCGGGCAGCCCGGCCAGGGCGCGGGTCCAGTGGGCGAGCTGCCGGGCGTGGAGGGACGCCGGATCAGCGGGGTCCCCCAGCAGCTCGCGCTGCCAGACCGTGAAGTCGGGGTAGTGGAGCGTCAGTTCGGGCCAGTTCGGGTCCTCGTGGCGGACCCGGGCGGTGTAGGCGGCGGCGAGGTCCCGGACCAGGAGGTCCATGGACCGGCCGTCCCCGGCGATGTGGTGCAGGACGAGCAGCAGGTAGTGGTCCTCGCTCCCGTGCGCGAACAGGTGCGCCCGCAGGGGGATTTCCGCGGCGAGGTCGAACGGCCGCCGGGCGGCGGCGGCGACGAGCCGCTCGCGCTCCTCGTGGGCGCACAGGACGACGGCCAGGTCCGGTGCGGCGGCGCCGGTGGCGAGGACCTCCTGCCGGGGGCGGCCCCCTTCGTCCGGGAAGAGGGTGCGCAGGGCCTCGTGCCGGTCGGTGACGTCGGCCAGGGCGCCGCGCAGCGCCGAGCGGTCGAGCGTGCCGCGCAGCCTCAGCCCGACGGGGATGCTGTACTGCGCGCCGTCATCGCCGTCGCGGCCGAGGAACCACAGCCGCTGCTGGGCGTGGGACAGAGGGATCACAGCAGTTCTCCGAGCTGGGATTCGAAGGAGTCGAGGTCCGCCTGGCTGATGTCGGCCAGCGACACGTCGGACGGGGTCAGTGCGGCCGCCCCGGGCCGGCCCGTGTACCGGGCGAGCGCGCGCAGCACGGCGAACCACTCCTCGGCGAGGGCGCGGACCCGGGTTCCCGGATAGGCGTTGCCGGCCCAGGTCCACGTGGCGCTGAGGATCAGTCCCCCGGGCCCTTCGTGGGCGGCCGCGTTGACCTCCACGGCATGGGCCATCGGCAGACCCTCGTCCGCGTCGTCCAGGGCGAAGGCGTGCCCGGGGGCGGCGGACCAGTCCCCGTCGTCCCCCATCGGGAACCGGCCGAGGTAGTTGAAGCCGATCTCGGGGATCCCGCGCCGGGCGAGGCCCGGGCCGGTCCGGGAGTTGAGGTGGCGCAGCAGCCCGAAGCCGATTCCCTTGTCCGGGACGGCGCGCAGGTCTTCCTTGACCAGGCGCAGGGCGGCGCCGAGTGCCGGCCCGCCGGCGCGGGCGTCGGCCGGGTCGGTCGGTCCCAGGTCGAGGCGGACCGGGTAGACGGTGGTGAACCAGCCGACGGTACGGGACAGGTCCAGGCCGTCGACCACGTCCTCCCGGCCGTGCCCCTCGACGTCGACCAGGACCCGGCCGCCGGCGGGGTCCTCGCCGGACGGGCCGTCGCCGCCGCCCTCGCCGTCGCCGTCGCGGCGCCAGTTCAGCACCGCCAGGGCCAGGCCGGTGAGCAGGACGTCGTTGACGGTGCCGTTGACCAGGCCGGGGACGGCCGTCAGCAGGGGGCCGGTGAACTCCGGCGGCAGGGTGAGCACATGGGTGTTCCGTGCGGTCTCCGGGTCGAGGGGGCCGGGTGGGCGCACGCCGGCGAGCGGGGCGGGGGCCGGGCCCAGGACGTCGTACCAGCGGGTGGCCTCGCCCATCCGGCGGCCCGAGGTCGCGTCGGCGCGCAGCAGCTCCGCCCAGTGCGCGAACGGGGTGTGAACCGGGTCGGGTTCGGGGGCGGCGCCCGAGGCCAGGGCGGCCCAGCAGGTGCGCAGGTCGTCCTGGAGGATGCGCCAGGACACCCCGTCGACGGCCAGGTGGTGGACGATGAGGGCGAGGCGTCCCTGCCGGTCGGCACCGCGGTCGAGCAGTACGGCCCGCAGCATGGTCCCGTCCCGGGGCGAGAGCAGCGCCCGCGCGGCCTCCATGCGCCGGCCCATGAGGGCGGGCAGTTCCTCGTCGGTGGCGGTGCGGGCGTCCACCCGCTCCACGAGCCCCGCGGCGGCCACCGTCCCGGGTTCGGGGATCTCGGCCGCCGGGACGGGCGCCGCGAGCCCCCCGGGCAGCCGCAGCCGCAGGACGTCGTGGGTGTCGAGCAGGGCCTGTACGAGACGTTCGGCCGCCGCGGCGTCGAAGCCCGCAGGCGTACGGACCACGAGCGACTGGTTGTAGCTGTCGACGGGGCCGTCCACCTCGCCGAGCCACTCCATGATCGGTGTGGCGGCGAGGGGGCCGAAGCGGCGCGGCGGCGCCGTCGGCCCGGACCGGCCGTGGGCCCGGTCGTCCGTACGGGCCGCGGCGGCGAGGGCGCTGACGCTCTCGCTGCGCAGCACCTCGCGGGTGGTGACCACCAGCCCCGCGAGGCGCGCCCGGCTGACGACCTGGATGGCCTGGATGCTGTCGCCCCCGAGGCCGGTGAAGCTCTGCCCGGGGTGGACCTCGGGCAGGCCCAGGACCTCGGCGAACAGGGTGCACAGAGTCGTTTCGTGGGCGGTCACCGGGGGGCGTTCCCGGCCAGGGCGGCCACCAGCGAGGCCGGTCGCATGTCGGTCCAGTTCCGCTCGACGTAGTCCAGGCAGTTCTGGCGCCCGTCGGGCCCGTGCACCAGGGTCCAGCCCGCGGGCACGGGCTGGGCGGCCGGCCACAGGGAGTGCTGGAGCTGCTCGTTGCGAAGGACGGTGTAGGAGGCCTGGTCGTTCTCGAAGGGGTTGCTCATGGGAGGTCACCTCGGATGTGGAAGGGAACGGAAAGGAAGGAAGGGGTTCGTCAACTACGGGGCGCGGGGCCCACGGAGAGCCGCAGCAGGCTCCGGGCGGCATCGAGGGCTTCGGTGACCCGCTGCGGCTCGCGGTGGCTCGCGATGAGGTACCCGAGCCGGTCGGCGGCGCTCCGTGCGCGCCGTACGGGAGTTCCGGGGGCGGCGGTGACCGTGACGGCCTCGATGCCCTCGGTCCGGGCCGCCGCCCCGGCACCCTCGACGGCCTCGAGGACCCCGTCGGTGTCGGCGAGCAGGAACTGGATGCCTGCGTGCCCCTCGTGGGCGGCTTTCAGCTCGGGCGGAAGTCCGACGGCCACCCGCAGCTGCTGCTCCAGCAGCCGTGTCCCGGTGGCGAGCCGTACCAGTTCCGGGATCATCCCGCCGGCCAGGCGCGGGTTGATCTCGATGACGGCGGGCCCTTCGGGGGTCAGTTTCACCTCGGTGTGGGTGGCGCCGAGGCGGACACCGGCCGCTTCGAGGGCCGCGGTCACCGTCTCGGTGATCTGCTGCGCCACCCCGGCCGGGAGCGGGGCGGGGAACAGGTGGCGGTGCTCCACGAAGTGCGGGCTGCCGGTGACGGACTTGGCCGTGATGCCCACGCACTCGGTGCGCCCGTCCCAGGTGAACATCTCCACGCTGTACTCCGGCCCGTCGAGGTACTCCTCGACGAGTACGGTGCCCGCGGTCGGCATGCCCCGGACGTTGGTGGTGACGGCGAGGATGCGGGCGGCCTGGGCGGCGGCGGCGGCTTCGTCGGTACAGAGCAGGACGTCGTTGGAGCCGGAGTCGTCGGCGGGCTTGACCACGCAGGGCAGTCCGGTGCGGGCCACGGCGTCGGCGATCCGCGCCGGGTCCCGGACGATCGCGTACCGCGGCTGGCGCACACCGGCGGTGCCCAGCGTGGCGCGCAGGGCCGACTTGTCGCGGCATACGGCCATCGCCTCCTGCGGGTTGCCGGGCAGGCCGAGCCAGCGGGCCAGGCCCGCCACGGCGGGCACGTAGAAGTCGCTGGTGGTGGTGATGCCGGCGATCTCCTCGCGCCGGAAGCGCTCCTGGATCGCGGCGCGCAGCGCGGGCGCGGAGTTGGTGTCGCAGCGCACCACCTCGGCGCCGGTGGCCTCCAGCCCCCGGTAGCGGTCCGGGTCGCCGGTCAGCAGGACGGGTGCGCAGCCCAGGTCCCGGGCGAGGTCCAGGGCCAGCATGCCGGTGCCGGTGGTGTTGGACTCCACGAACAGCAGGTGGCGCCGGATGTCCGCGGGCGCCTCGTAGTCGCTGCGCGACCAGGTGCGGGCGACCTGCCCGGCGGGGACGGCGGCCGGCCGGGTGGCGCGCGGCACCTGCGCGAGGGCGTGGGCGGCCCAGTGCGCCTCGTCGTACACGGTGTCGGCGTAGCGGTCGCCCCGGTCGGGCAGGATGCCGACGATGCGGGTGCCCGGTTCGGCGCGCTCCGCGAGGTCGCCCAGCACCCGGTAGACGGAACCGGAGGTGTTGCCGCCGAAGATCTGCTGCTCGCGGGCGAGGTCCCAGGCGGCGGCGAAGGCCTCGTGGTCGTTGAGCCAGTGCACCTCGTCGACGAGCGGGCGGTCGAGGTTCGCGGGCAGCAGGCTGTTGCCCAGTCCGCTCTGCAGGCGCTGCGGTACGTCGGGCTGGCCGAAGAGGGCGCTGCCGACGCAGTCGACGCCGACCACCCGCAGCCCCGGCAGGGTCTCCTTGACGGCGCGGGCGGTGCCGCACAGCGAGCCGCCGCTGCCGACCGCTGCTACCAGGGTGTGGAACTCGCCCAGGTCTGCGACGAGTTCGTCGGCCACGCCGCGGTAGGCACCGGGGTTGTCGGGGTTGGTGTACTGCTGCGGCCAGAACGCGCCGGGCAGTTCGCGCATCAGCTCCGCCAGCCGTTCCAGGCGGGCGCTTTGCCAGCCGTGGCTGGTCATCGCCTCGACCACGTGCACCCGGCAGCCCAGGGCGCGCAGTTTGGCGAGGGTGACGGGGTCGATGCGGGGGTCGGTGACGATGTGGACGTCGTGGCCGAGCGCCCGTCCGACGAGGGCCACGCCCAGGGCCATGGTGCCGGACGAGCTCTCGATGACGGGGGCTCCGGGGGCGAGGACGCCGAGCCGGCGGGCTTCGAAGAGGATGTTGCGGGCGACGCGGTCCTTCATGGCGAACAGGTTCTGCAGTTCCAGCTTGGCGTAGACCTCCACCCCGCGTGCCTCGCCCAGGCGGAGCCGGACCAGGGGGGTCCGGCCGATCGCGTCGGTGACGGTGTCGAACAGCATGGTCAGGTCTCCAGCTCGTGAAGGCGGTCGGCGGCGGTGCTCGCCGCGGGAGTGGCGTCGGGGTCCGGTACGGGCTCGTCGTGGGCCGGGTTCCAGCGGTCGCCGGCTCCGAGCGAGCGGTGTACGGAGACCTCCCCGCCGAGGGGGGCGCAGGCGGTCCGGATCCGGTCGGTCTTGGCGGCCAGCTCCGGGTCGGCCGCGTCCAGGAGGACGCCGAGCATGGTGCCGCTGTGGGCGAGCACCAGCCCGAGGCCGTCGACCTCGCGGCACAGGGCGCGCAGGTCGCGGAATCCGGAGCGGACCCTGCGCGCCGCGTTCATCTCGGCGCTGCGGGTGGCGACGGCGCCGACCTCGGCCAGGTCCGCGCCGGCGATCGCGGCGGCCAGCCGGTCCAGCAGCCGGGCGTACTCCCGTCGTTCGTCCGGGCCGATGCCCCCCGCCCGCAGGTTGTGGGCGACCGTGTCGACCTGCCCGCCCTCGTCGTGGGCGACGACGGCGAGCGGGGGCAGGACCCCGAGCCGGCGGCGCAGGCGCACCTCGCGGTGGTGGAAGGCGACGATCTCGTCGTACATCACTCCGTCGGCCGGTTCGATGCCGCGCAGGAAGGCCTCGGTGCGGTCCGGGTCGAAGGACCGGCCGAAGGCGGCCCCCACGGCCCGTACGGTGGCCACCAGGTCGGCGGAGGAACTGGCCAGCCCCTTGCCCTCGGGCAGGCCGCCGCCGATCTCCAGCAGGCCGCCGCCCTCGACGCCGAGCGAGGCGAGGACCACCTCGGCGACCCGCCGGGACTTGCCCTTGTGCGGGGGGTGGACGCGTACGCCGTGCTGTCCGGGCCGGTGGTGGAAGGTGGCCGTGGCCCAGCGGGCCAGCGGGAAGGTGACCAGGAAGTCCCCGTCCGGCTCCGGCAGCGCGCCCTGGAGCAGTTCCCCGAACGTGCCGAAGGCGTGGCCGACGGCGGGTGCGGGCGCGCCGGGCTCAGTCCCCGGAGCGTACGTCGTCACCGACGGCATCGCTGGTTCCCTCCGTTCCCGTGGTGCGGTGCTGCGGCCGGGCCGCTCCGTACAGCGCCCGGTCCCTCTCCTCGGCTCCGGCGCTCACGGCCCGGGCCCGCCGCACCCAGTCGGCGCGAAGCAGTGCCAGCTCTTCCCGCTGGGTTCGCAGCAGTTCGCGTACGGACGCGGGGCGGGCCGAACCGGCGGAGACCATGCGCTGCAGTCCGAGGTCCACGTCGAAGGCGGCGGCGAGCAGGGCCTCGGGGGCGCTCAGGGCCACTGCGTGTGCGGCGGCGGCCTCGGTCAGCAGGCCGGGTTCGCCCGGTGCGGGAGCGGCGCCGGCCGCGGCGGCGAGCACGACGTACCTGCCGGCGATCACCTGTGCGGTGCGCCAGGGGACTTGCTCGGTGAGGGTGAGGGCGTTGGCCAGGCTGAACCCGCCGAGGAACTCGCGTGCGCACACGGCGCGCATGGCGTCGGGCCGGAAGGTGAGCCGGCGCAGCACCTCGGTGAGGAGGCGGACGGTACCGTGCGCCGAGTCGAAGGCGTCCAGCAGGTGGGTGCCGGCTTCCTTGGAGACCTCGACCAGGTTGCAGAAGGGGGTGTTGCGCTGGCCGAGCAGCACGTCGAGGTGGAAGGCGGTGAGGTGCGCGGTACGTCCGCGGATGCGCTCCAGGACGGGGTAGTTCTTCTTCTGCGGCATCGCGGAGGAGATGCCGGACAGCTCGTCGGGCAGTTCGATGAAGCCGTATTCGCTGCTGCCCCAGGTCAGCAGGTCGGTGGTGAACCGGCTGAGGGCGGTGCCGAGGAGGCTGAGTTCCGCGGTGAGTTCGGCGCTCCAGCGGCGTGAGGCCACCGCCGTCAGGGCGTGCGGCTGCGGTCGGGAGAAGCCGAGCAGCCGGGCCATCCGGTCGCGGTCCCAGGGCAGTTCCTGACCGGCCATGGCGCCGGCGCCCAGCGGGCAGGCGTCGATGCCGTCGTAGGTCTGCACCAGCCGGCGCTGGGTGTGCAGGAGGTGCTCGGCGACCGCGGCGAGGTGGAAGCCGGGGGTGATGACCTGCGCGGCCTGGAAGTGCGTGTAGCCGGGCATCGGCATGTCACAGGTCGCCCCGGCCAGCTCGACCGTCACCTCGCACAGTTCCAGCAGGGCGTCGGCGAAGCGGGTGAGCTGGTCGCGTCCGTACATGACCTGGGCGCAGGCCTGGAGGTCGTTGCGGCTGCGGTCCACGTGCCAGCGGACGACGGGACGGGGCAGCCCGGCCTCGACGTGGCGTTCGAGGGCGAAGGCGATGTCCGACATGTTGGCACCGGGCTCGGCGGTGAGGGTGCCGGCCTCCACGGTGTCCAGTCGGGCCGCGATGTCGCGGGCCTCGTCGGTGGTGACGAGGTCCATGCGGGCGTACTCGGCGGTGAGGGTCTTCTCGATGGCGACGTAGTGGTGCAGCAGGTGGCGGGATTCGAACCCGAACTGCGGGGCGAGCACCTCGTCGTGCAGCAGTCCGCTCGGGCCGCTGCGGATGCGGCCGCTGAGCGCGGCGGTGGGTCCCGGGGCTTCGCTCGTCACGTGGTGGTGTTCCGTTCTGGTCTGGTCCGGTGCGGTGGTGGCTGGGAGGGAGGGCCGCCCACGGGTGCACCGCGGGCGGCGTTCGGGGGTGGCGGGTCAGCCGGCGTCGGCGGCGTCGAGCGCGGCGCGGACGGCTGCCGCGACGCCGGCGGCGTGCGGGAGCCGTACCAGCCCGTAGTGGTCGGTCGGGACCTCGTACCGGGTGAAGCCGTCGGGAACCCGGGCGGCCCACCGGTCGGCGGCGTGCGCGGCGGCGCCGGTGGCGCTCTGGTGGAAGTGGACGGGGAAGTGGCTGACGGGAGGCCGGTAGCGGGCGGCGGCGATCTGGCCGGTACGGAACACCGCGTAGTGGCGGGCCAGGTCGGCCGCGTCCACGCCGGGCGCGGTGCCCGCCCGCGCCACGTGCTCGGCGAGCGCCGCGATCCGGCCGGCGGCGGTCTCCTGCGCGCTCAGTGCGGCGCGCAGGGCCGCCCGGTCGCCTTCCTCTGGGTCGGTTCCGGCGGAGCGGGCCAGGTCCTCGTGGAACCACTCCAGGAAGGCGTGTTCGTCATAGGGCGCCCGGTCGGGCTCGGGGTAGGCGGTGTCCAGCAGGGTGAGCGTGGCCACCTCCTCGCCCGCCGCGTGCAGTTGGGCGGCCATCTCGTAGGCGAGCAGTCCGCCGAAGGACCAGCCGGCCAGGTGGTAGGGCCCGGCGGGGCGGATCCGGCGCAGGGCCGCGACGTGGGCTGCGGCGAGCTCCTCGACGGAGGCGGCTTCCTCGGTGGCTTCTTCGGCGGCTTCCTCGGCGGCTTCCTCGGCCACGGGGGCCGCGGGGGCCGCGGGCGCGAGTCCCGGCGCCGTCATCCCGTAGACGGGCCGTTCCCGGCCCAGAGCGCCGGCGAGCGCGCGGTAGCAGAAGACGTGCCCGCCGATCGGGTGGACGAGGAAGAGCGGGTCGCGGTCCCCGTCCGGCTGGATGCGCACCACCGGGTCGGTGGCCGCGCCCCGGTGACGGCCCCGCAGCAGGCCGGCCTGCCGGGCCACCGTCGGGTGCTCCATGACGGCCTGCACGCCGAGGCGTTCGCCGAACTCCCGGTTGATCCGCCCGATGAGCCGCAGGGCCAGGATGGAGTGCCCGCCGGCCGAGAAGAAGTCGTCGTGGATGCCGACCGGGCCGACGGCCAGCAGCTCCTCCCAGATGCCGACGAGGCGGGATTCGATCTCGTCGCGGGGCGGCACCGGCAGCCTCCCTCCGCGGGCGTCGGCCGGGTCCGGGTCGGGAAGGGCGGCCCGGTCGAGCTTGCCGTTGGCGGTCAGCGGCAGCGCATCGAGCCGGACCCAGGCGCCGGGGACCATGTACGGGGGCAGCCGCTCGGCGGTGTGCCGGGCCAGTTGCTCCGTGTCGGCGGCGTCCGGGGCGACGACGTAGGCCACGAGCCGGTCGCCCCGCGGCAGGACGGCGCATGCGTGCACCGCCGGGTGTTCGGCCAGGACGGTTTCGATCTCGCCCGGCTCCACCCTCAGACCGCGGATCTTCACCTGGTGGTCGGTGCGGCCCGCGTACTCGATCGCGCCGTCCGCCCGGTGGCGGGCCAAGTCGCCGGTGCGGTAGAGGCGGCGGACCGTCCCGTCGGGCGCGGTGTGCTCGATGAAGCGTTCCGCCGTGAGGTCGGGCCGGCCGTGGTAGCCCTCGGCCAGGCCGACTCCCTCCAGGAAGAGCTCGCCGGTCACCCCCAGGGGCACCTCGGCGAGGCGGGAGTCCAGGATGTGGGTGCGCATGTTCGCGATCGGCCGGCCGATGGGGACCGTGTCACCGCCGTCGGGACGGCAATGCCAGTGGGTGACGTCCACGGCCGCCTCGGTCGGACCGTACAGGTTGTACAGCTCCACTCCGGGAAGCAGTCGGAAGAATCGGTTCTGCACATCGAGCGGCAGGGCTTCCCCGCTGCACACCACCCGGGTGAGCCCGGCGGCTCCCGCCACGGCCTGCGGGTCGTCGAGGAACACGCTCAGCATCGAGGGCACGAAGTGCGCGGTGGTGACGGACTCGGAGCGCACGAGCTCTGCGAGGTAGGCCGGTTCGCGGTGGCCCCCGGGGCGGGCCAGGACGATCGTGGCACCGGTCAGCAACGGCCAGAACAGCTCCCACACCGACACGTCGAAGGTGTACGGAGTCTTGTGCACCACCCGCTCCCCCGGCTCCAGGCCGTACTCCTCCTGCATCCACAACAGCCGGTTGGCGATCGCCCGGTGCGAGACCACGACGCCCTTGGGCTTGCCGGTGGAGCCCGAGGTGAAGATCATGTACGCCGGGTCCCCGGGCGCGGCGTGCCGTACGACGCCGGCCGCGCCGACGGTGCCGGCTCCCCCGTCGGCACCGGCAACCCCGTGGGTGCCGTGCACGCCGTCGGTGCTGCCCGTGCCGTCCGTGCCGCCGTCCGCGTCGCCCGGGCCGCCCGGGCCGTCCGGCCGGACCACCGTGGCTCCGGCGGCGCGCAGCGCGGCCTCCCAGCGGTCGTCGGCGACCACGGGGCCGATCCGCGCCTCGGCGACCAGCGACAGGACCCGCGCCCGCGGGTGCTCCGGGTCCAGCGGTACGTACGCCGCCCCGGATTTCAACACCGCCAGCAGGGCGACCGGCAGGCTCAGGGAACGGTCGAGCAGCAGCCCGACGAAGGAGCCGGGCCCCGCCCCCGCAGCCCGCAGCCGGGCGGCGAGCCGCTCGGCTGCCTCGTCCAGGGCGCGGTAGCTCAGCTCCGCGCCCTCGAAGCGGACGGCCGGCGCGTCGGGGGTCGCGCGGGTCTGCGCCTCGATCAGCCGGGTCAGGACGTGCGGGCGGTCGTAGGTGCGGCCGGTGGCGTTCCACCGCGCGTAACGGTCCCGTTCGGCCGCGGACAGCAGGGTTCCCGCGCGGGCGTCGCCGTCCGGGGCGTCCGCCAGGTCCTGGAGGGCGGCCGTGTAGTAGCCGTGGACGTCGGCGATCTGCTCCGCGGAGAACTGCGCCGCATCGAAGCGCAGGCCGAGTTCCAGGAGCTCGCCGTCGGGGGTGCGGGAGAACTCGGCCCCGAAGGCGAAGTCCGTACTGGCCTCACCGGTCTCGTCCAGGACGGCGAACGCCGCCGCGCCGGGCCCGTCGCGCTCGATGTGGAAGTGCGTGAAGTTGAAGAAGGTTTCGAAGAGCGGGGTGCCGCCGGTCGTGCGCAGGATCTCGGCGAGCGGGAACCGCCGGTGCTCGTGCACGGCCACCTCCAGCTCCGCGACGTGCCGGACGAGTCCCCGCCAGGTCCCCCCGGCCGCGTCGAGGTCGAGCCGCAGCGGCAGGGTGTTCAGGAAGGCCCCGACCACCTTGTCGGCGTCGGCCTCCTCGGGGCGGCCGTTGTGCACGACGCCGGTGGTGACGTCGTCGGTGCCGCCCAGCAGCGCCATGACGCGCACGTGCGTGGCGAGCAGGACGGTGCGCAGCGGTACGCCCAGTCCGGCCGCCACGGCGCTCAGCCGCTCCTGGAGCCCGGCCGGCAGCGGCCGCAGGCACCAGTCCATCCGGGCGGGGCCGCCGGGGGCCCCGTGGCGGGGCAGGCGGGCGACGGTGGCGCCGGCCGTCTGCGCGGTCCAGAAGGCCCGCTGCGCCGGGTCGGCCAGGGCTGCGCGCTCCAGCGCGACGAAGGAGGCGAAGCGCGACCGGAGTCCGGCGGAGCCATCGGCCCTGTCGGCCCCGTCGGCCCCATCGGTCCCGTCCGTCCCGTCGGTCTTCTGGTCCGCCTCCGCCGCGCACAGCTGCGCGTAGCAGGAGGCGAGTTCGGTGAACAGCGACCGTTCGCTCCAGCCGTCCATGACGGCGTGGTGCTCCGCGATGAAGAGCTGGAAGTCGTCGTCCGAGAGCCGCTGGACGTGGAAGCGCATCAGCGGGGCGCTGTCCCAGGCGAAGGGGCGGGCGCGTTCGGTCGCGTAGCGGGCCGCGATCGCCGACTCCCGGGCCTGCGGGTCCAGGCCGCCGAGGTCCTCGAAGGTGATCTCGGGCCGTGCCCCGAGGTGGACGAGCTGCAGGGGCTCGCCGAAGCCGTCCAGGTCGAACGACGTACGGAGCATCTCGTGGCGGGCGGCGACCGTGGCCACCGCGCGTCGCCAGGCGCCCTCCGAGTAGGGCGCCTTGACGTGGTAGGCCGCGACGTTGTGGTACATCCGCCCCTCGGCGGCCGGCAGATCGCTGTGGAAGAGCATCCCGGCCTGGAGCCGGGTCATCGGGTAGGCGTCCTCCAGCCCCTCCGGGAGCGCCGCCCGGTCGCGCTCGGAGAGCAGCGAGAACGGCTCGTACGGGGCCTGCCCCGCCGGGTGCGCGGCCGCGTCCGGGTCCTGCGGGACCACCGTGGGCGCGAGGGCCCGTACCGTCTGGTGGCGCATCAGGTCGACCACCGCGAAGCGCAGGCCCCGCTCGCGTGCGCGGGCCAGCACCTGGAGGGAGCGGATGGAGTCGCCGCCGAGCGAGAAGTAGTTGTCCTCGGCGCCGACCCGCTCGTGGCCCAGCACCTGCCCGAGGATCTCGGCGAGCGCCGTTTCGACGGGGCCGCGCGGCGGCTGGTACGACCGGGCCGGTGCGAGGCCCCCGGTGCCGGGTGCGGGCAGCTTGCGGCGGTCCACCTTGCCGTTGGCGGTGAGGGGGAAGGCGGGCAGGGTGACGAACGCGCCGGGGATCATGTACCCGGGCAGGCGGTCGGCGAGGTGGGCCCGCAGGGCCTCCACGGTGGGCGCGCCCGCGCCGGTGGTGCCGTCCGCGGCGTCCGGTACGGCCAGGTAGCCGACGAGGGTGTCGGTGCCGCGGGCGTCCCGGGTCACGAGCGCGACCGCGGCGTCGACGAGCGGGTGGGCGGCCAGGGCCGCCTCGACCTCGCCGAGCTCTATGCGGAAGCCGCGCAGTTTGACCTGGTCGTCGATCCGGCCGAGGTATTCGAGGTCGCCGTCGGGCAGCACCCGGGCGAGGTCGCCGGTGCGGTACAGACGCGCGCCCGGGCCGGCGCCGGTCGCGGTCGCGTCGGCCGGGAAGCGTTCGGCGGTGAGCGCCGGGCGGTGCAGGTAGCCCCGCGCCAGACCGGCTCCCGCGACGAACAGCTCCCCCACCGCGCCGCGCGGAACCGCGCGGCCCCGGCGGTCCAGGAGGTGCAGCCGCAGGTCGGGGATGGGTACGCCGATGACGCTGCCCTTGCCCTCGGCCGCATCCCGGGCGGTGAGCGGCCGGTAGGTGACGTGCACCGTCGTCTCGGTGATCCCGTACATGTTGACCAGGCGCGGGGCGCTGTCCCCGTGACGCCCGAACCAGCCGGCGAGCGCGCTGACGTCCAGTGCCTCGCCGCCGAACACCACGTGGCGCAGTGCGAGCCCCCGGTCACCGGCGGTCCGCCGGTCCTCGTACTCCTCGTCGGCGCGGGCCAGCTGGTAGAAGGCCGAGGGGGTCTGGTTGAGGACGGTGACCCGCTCGTCGCGCAGCAGCCGGTGGAACTCCTCGGGCGAACGGCTGGTGTCGTACGGCACGACGACGAGCCGGCCGCCGTGCAGGAGGGCGCCCCACAGTTCCCAGACGGAGAAGTCGAAGGCGATGGAGTGGAACAGCGTCCAGACGTCGTCGGGGCCGAAGCCGAACCAGTGGTCGGTCGCGGAGAACAGCCGGGTGATGTTGCGATGGGGTACGAGGGTGCCCTTGGGCCGGCCGGTCGAGCCGGAGGTGTAGATGGCGTACGCCAGGTGGTCGGGGGTGAGCGTGACGGCGGGGGCGGTCTCCGGTTCGGCGGCGAGCGCGGCGGCGTCGGCCACCAGGTCGACGGTGTGCAGGGAGGGCGCGTCGACGGTGTGCAGGGAGGGCGCGTCCCACAGCGGCCGGGTGTCGGCGGCGCCGACGACGTGGCGCAGCCCGGCGTCGCCGATGATGTAACGCAGCCGCTCGGGCGGGTTGTCGGGGTCGAGCGGCAGGTAGGCGCCGCCCGCCTTGAGGATGCCGAGCAGGCCGGTCACGAGGTCGGCGGAGCGGCGGACGCAGAGCCCGACCAGGGTGTCGGGGCCGACGCCCTGCCGGCGCAGCCGGTGCGCGACCTGGTTGGCGCGGCGCTCGAGTTCGCCGTACGTGAGGCGGGTGGTGCCGTGGACGAGGGCCACGGCGTCCGGGGTGCGGGCGGCGTGTTCGGCGAAGCGTTCGTGCGCGCAGCCGGGGTGGTCCGTGCCGGTGCGGGCGGGCTGGGGGGAGGTGAGGCCCTCCTGTTCGCGGGCGGAGAGCATGGGGAGCCGGCTGACGGGTTCGCCGGGCCGGGCCGTGGCCGCGTCCAGTACCCGGGTGTAGTGGCGGGCGAAGCGCTCGATGGTGGCGGCCTCGTACAGGTCGGCGCGGTACTCCAGCCGGCAGCGCAGTGCGGCGCCGGTCCGTACGACGTCGAATGTCAGGTCGAACTTGGCCGTGCCGGGGGGCCCTTCGAGGAGCCGGGCGCGCGGTCCGGGCAGGCCCTCGGTCATCCCGCCCTCGTCGTGGAAGCCGAACATGACGTCGAACAGGGGCGGCCCGTCGGTGGTGCGCTCGGGGTTGAGGTGTTCGACGATCCGCTCGAAGGGGAGGTCCTGGTGGTCCTGCGCGTCCAGCACGGTGTCCCGTACGCGCTCCAGGTGCTCGCGGAACCCGGGGTCGTCGCACAGGTCCGCGCGCAGGACGAGGGTGTTGACGAACAGCCCGACGGTGTCCTGGAACTCCTCGCGGTTGCGGTTGGCCACCGGGGTCCCGACCAGGACGTCCTCGGTGCCGGTGTAGCGGCTCAGGACCACCTGGAAGGCGGCGAGCATGGCCATGTACGGGGTGCTCGCGGTGTCGCGGCAGAGCGTCGCCATCCGGGCGAGGACGGGGGCGGGAACCTCGAACTCATGCGTCGCGGCGGCTCCGCGCGCCGGGTCGTCGCCCGCCGCGGGCCGCCTGTCACGGGGCAGCGGCGCGACGGGGAGTTCGCCGTCCAGCCGCCGGGCCCAGCCTTCGAGCTGCTCGCGCGCGGCCGTGGTGCACAGCCATTCCTCCTGCCATTCGGAGAAGTCGGCGTACTGGAAGGCGGGTTCCGGCTGGGGGTCCCCGCCCGCGGTGGTGAGGGCCGCGTAGTCGGTGAGGAGTTCCCTGATCAGGATGGCGGTCGACCAGCCGTCGCCGACGATGTGGTGCATGCCCAGGGCGAGTACGACGCCGGTGCCGTCGCGTCCGGCGTCCTGCCGGGTGCGCAGCGCGGCGGCCCGGAAGAGGGGGCCGGTGCGCAGGTCGAAGGGCCGGTGGTGCTCGGCGGAGATCCACCGCTCGACCTCCTCGGGCGTACGGGCCGTGTCCGTCGACCAGTCCAGCCGCGCCGAGGCATCGATGCACTGGAGCAGTTGCCCGTCGCGCAGCTCGAAGCGGGTGCGCAGGGCTTCGTGCCGGTCCAGCAGCTGCTGGGCGCACCGGCGCAGGACGTCGGTGTCCACCTCTCCTTCGAGGGCGTAGAACACCGGCATGTGGTAGGTCGGCCTGCCCTCCTCCATCTCGTGGAGGAAATACATCCGCTGCTGGGCGCGTGATGCGCGGAACGCGCTGACCGGGGGCTCGGTGGGCCGGTCGGTCGGATCCTGAGTGGCCAAGACAACTCCCTCGGCCGCCACGCCGCTTCGGACGCGCGGCGCTGACTCCGCTTGCTTGCCCCTCCACCGTAGGGACGGCCCGGCGCCGCAATAAGTCCCGTTTCCCAGGTACCCGGTTCACGGGACACGCCCCGTCGGCCCCGTCCCCGCAGACGACATGACAGCTGTCACTTCACACGGGTGACCGGGGGCCTCTGCCCTTGGAGCCCGGTCCGGTACAGGATGTGATCAACACGTTGACCACGGGGGAGAACATGAACATCCTGAAGAAGAAGCCGGCGCCGGCCGAAGCTGTCGACACCGGCGTCCTGACACCTGCCGACTACCGGCTGCCGGTGTGGTTCTTCGGCTTCGAGGGCGTCCTCGCGGCCGCCTTCGACATCCTCCAGGCCTTCCCGTCGGCGTGGCCGGTACTGCTGGTGCTGCTGGCCGTGAACATCACCGTGTCGCTGACGGTGATGCGCCCGCGCCTCAAGCTCGCCAAGGCCCTGTGGCGCAGCAAGGAGACCCGCAAGGTCGCCATCGCCCTGGTCGTCCTGCGGATCGGCAGCCACTTCGCCATGAACGCGCTGGGCATGACCATCACATCCAGCCTCGGCCACATACTCTTCGCCGTGGTCATGGCGGCGACCACGGTCGGTCTGCTCGCCTATTCCCAGCACACCGCCATCCGCACCCTGACCACGGCCTCCACCGCCACCTCCGCGCGCTGAACGGGGCTGCCCGCCGCCCCGGCGGCGGGCAGCAGTCGGGGCCGCGGGCAGCAGTCGGGGCGGCGGGCAGCAGTCGGGGCCGCGGGCAGCAGTCGGGGCGGCGGGCAGCAGTCGGGGCCGTGGACCGCTTCGAAGCGACCCCCCGGCCGGCCCGCGGGTCAGGCCGCGGTGTTCCAGGCGGTCGTCAGTCCGTCCAGCCACGCGGGCGGCAGCTCCGCCGCGTCCCATTCCTCGCGCAGCGCCTGCGGTGCGGCGAGGAGCCGCTCCAGCACGGCGATGCTCGTGGACGAGTGCAGGAGCGAATAGCGGCCGTGCACCGCGATGGCGCTGCCCGGACCGAATGCCGCGAACAGCCGCTCCAACCGGTCCCGGTGGACCGTGGCGAACTCCGTCAGCCGTCCCGGGTACCCGGCCCGCTGCCGGGGGCTCATCGTGGCCAGGACGGCGGCGAGCACCTCTTCGGTCACCTCCGGATCCAGCTCCGAGACCACGGTGTACGACAGGTGCAGAGGTGTCAGCGCCACCCGCGCCCGCTCCACCTCCATCCGGCCGGCCCTCGGGTGCTCCCCGGCCGTGCCCGGCTCTCCGTCCGCCCCCACCACCTGCAGCAGGGTCCGCTCGGCCACGGCGCCGAGCTCTTCCAGGAGGTGTCCGGCACCGTCGAGCCAGCCCGTCGCGTACTCCTGGCCCTTGTCCCCGGGCGCGCTGCGTCCTTGGCCCCGCAGCTCCTCGTGGGCGAGAGCCAGCGCACCCGCCTCGACCAGCCCGATCAGTTCGCTCGCGTCGTCCGAAGGGACCCCGGCCCGGGCGAGGAGCTGCAGCAGCGTCGTCCTCGCGTTCTCGACGCTGACCTCGTCCAGCCACTGCCGTCCCTCGTCGGCCGCGCTCATCGGTTCCTCCTCATCGCTCGGGTGGTGCGGTGTGTGCAACGAGACCGCTCCCCTCATCCAACGGTCCAACGTCCGACGGCCGGGCCGTGCTCCCCACCCCTACCAGACCCACGGCCCTCGCGCCCCGTCCGCCTGGCCGGCCGGCGGACGAGGCGGCGCACGTACGGGGAAGGGCGATGACGCCACAACCGGAACCGATCACCGTCGACGGCGGCAAAGACTACCCAGCCGATCGGGCCGCCCGGTCCACGGGCAATTCGTCAGCGCCGGGCCGACGGCGCGCACGAGACGCCGAGCCGGACGAACCCGGACAGCCGCCTGCTGGTCAGCGGCTCCGGTTGGACCTTCCGCCGACGGGACAGCGCGTCCATGGTCAGGAAAGCACATTGCGTGACGGCGGGTTGAACCATTGGATTGCCTTCCGCGCCCTTGGTCCGATCGGAACCCCCACCGGCCCCGGTGCCGGTGGGATCCGGCTCCGGAAGGAAACGAATGGCATCGATGCCCGCCGGCCGGCCGCCCCGGCCCGAGGGGGTCGCCGACCACCGCGCGTCGGCCGGGCGCCGGCATGGGGACACGCTGGACGACCGACTGCGCACCTGGTCCCTGCAGTACGGACCGCGGACAGCGCTCGTGCACGGCGACACCCGCACCACCTACGCGAATCTGAACCGGCGGGTCGACCGCGTGGCCGCCGGCTTCCGGCTGCGCGGCCTGCGACCCGGGCAACGGGTCCTCGTCCAGCTGCCGAACGTTCCCGAGTTCGTCGTCACCGTGTTCGCCCTGATGCGCGCCGGCGCGGTCCCCGTGCTCTGCCCGCTCCCGTACCCCGCGTCCGAGGTCCGCCACCTCGTGCGGGTCACCGAGGCCGTCGGTTACGTCGGCCCCTCGACGTACCAGGGCTTCGACCACACGGCGATGGCCGCGGACATAGCGGCCCGAACCCCCTTCCTGCGGAGGGTGTTCACCTTCGAGGCACCGGGCGAGGCGTCCCCGTACGGCGGCTTCTCGACCGACCCGGCGGGATGCCACTACTTCCCGCTGGCCTCACTTGACTCCCCGCCCGGGCCGGCGCTCGCGCAGAGTGCCGGCCACGTGGCGTTCCTGCTGCTCTCCGGCGGCTCCGCCGGGACGCCCGGGCCCGTTCCGCGCACCCACAGCCACTACGCCGGCCAGGTGCGGGCGGCCGCCGAGCTGGTGTCGCTCACCG
Organism: Streptomyces sp. NBC_00667; assembly: GCF_036226825.1. Taxonomy (NCBI): domain Bacteria; kingdom Bacillati; phylum Actinomycetota; class Actinomycetes; order Kitasatosporales; family Streptomycetaceae; genus Streptomyces; species Streptomyces sp. NBC_00667. Next base: position 6,310,686 of record NZ_CP109022.1, on the reverse strand, counting down.
AGAACGACGTGTACCTCGCCGCGCTTCCTGCCGGGTCCGACGTCGCCTTCGGCTGCCCCGGCATCGTCGGCACCCTCTCCGTCGGCGGCACGGTCGTCCTGGCCGAGAACCCCGGGCCCGCTGCATGCCTCGCACTCATCGCACAGGAGGGCGTCACCTTCACGTCGCTGGCACCCGCCGACGCGCAGCACTGGCTAGAGGTACAACCCACGGTCGGTGCCGACGTGAGCAGTCTGCGCCTCGTGCAACTCATGGGCGGCGCGGCGCCTCCGCCCCCGGTCGTGGTCGAGCGGTGGGGCTCCGCGTGGGACTGTCGCGTCCAGCAGGTCTTCGAGGCCGCCGAGGGGCTGGTCACGCTCACCCCGCTCGCCGCCCTGGACGCGAGCGTGCCCAGCAGGGAGCCCGGCTGACTTCTCGCCCGAGGAATCGTCAAGGCCTGTGCATCACATCAGCCTGGGCGTTGGCTCGGTCGTTGGGTTCGGCGGCTCGCCGCGTTGCGGACGCGGCGGGTGCGTCCGTGCTCGGCCAGCAGGCTGAGGGCGGCAGGCGAGGTGACGAGCTGGGCGGCGGCGGCCGTGCGCTGGAACCAATCCGAAGCGGTCAGCAGTTCCTCGTCGGTCCACGGCTCGTCCAGCGCGAGGGACCTCAGCAGAGTCCACTCGTGCAGGCGACGGGCGAGGAAGGCGCGATCGCCGATGACCGTGGCCATCATCGAGGCCCAGGCGGGAAACCGGGGGCTGGTCAGCTGCTGGGCCGCCCGGCGTTCGAGGTGACGGTTCACGGCGCTCTCGGCCATGGCTGCGTCGTCGTCGCGAAGGATGGTGGCCAGCAGGTCGGCCTCCTCCACCTCCGCGACGCTCTCCAAGGCGCGCAGGTATCGGGCATGGCGCCGGTGCTCGGGGGGTTCGTCGAATTCGTGAGAGCCGGTCATGCGGCAATCACATCATCCCGCTCGACCATCTGACCACGTTCGAAGCAGGCTCCGGCGGGGGGACAAGGTGGGCGCCTGCCGGCGGGCATTCTGGTCGGGGTGGGTCAGGACGAAAGGGGAGGGTTGCCGCGTTGGTGCGGCTGTCCTCCCCTTTCCTATCCTGTATCGGCGTTGTCCGGCACCGCACTCGCGGGGGCAGAACTCAGGGGGCCCGCCAGACGTTGGAGAAGGCCGCGTTCTCGATGGACCGCCGCTGGCGCACCGCCTCCAGTTCCATCACGGCACCGTTGACGGCGGCCAGCACGGTGGTCACCGCGTCGCCGTCCGGGCCGGGAGCGTCCTCGGAGGGTCCGCGGCGGATGCCGACGGCCACGGCGAGGGCGCGGAGGACGGGTTCGTCCTCCTCCCAGCGCCTCCGCGCCCGCTGCCGGGCCGGTGAGTCGACGAGTTCCAGGTGCTCGGCCCCGAGCGACAGGCGTCCGCGCCGAGCCGGAGACAGCAGGCCGTCCTCTTCGAACGCCTCCTGGTAGGCGGCGGACAGGTCGCGGCCCCTGCGCCACAGCCAATCGTCGACGCGCTCGTACGGCTCCTGTCGCACGAGCGCCGACGCTGCCGCCCCGAGCAGCTGATCGTCCAGCGCCGGCTGCAGGCCGGGCAGGATGAGGTCGTCGTCGTCGAGAGTGACGGCCTCCGCCGCGATGAGATCGATCAGTTCGGCACCGGCCAGGGACAGGGACAGGTCACCCTGTCCCACAGGGCGCTCGGGCGGAGCCTCCAGGGCGACGATGAACAGGTCTTGCGCCGTGGTCATGAAGAGCTCCTTCGTGGTCGGCCGAACCAGCCTCCCGTCGCTGCCGGCGACGGTGCGGGTGCGGGTGCGGGTGCGGGTGCGGTGCGGTGCGGTGCGGTGCGGTGCGGTGCGGTGCGGTGCGGGGCAAGTATCGTCCCTGGGCTGATCGGCCGTCCGGCAGGAGGCTCGGCCGGCCGAGGTCCCGAGGGTGACCGTACGGCAGCTCCCGACCTCAGGGGACGGTGATGACGACCTTGCCCCGGATGTGCTCGTCGGCGAAGTCGGCCACCGCCTGCACCGCGTCGCCGAACGCGTAGCGGGCACCGATCTCGACGCGCAGACTGCCGTCCGCGGCCCGGCTCGCGAGATCCTCCAGATCGCCCGGTTCCGGGACGAACGAGCCGATGTAGACCGGGGTCACGCCGCGGCCCAGGTCGTCCGGGCCGAACAGCGGGGACACCAGCCTGCCACCGGACCTGGCCGCCCGTGCACAGGCGGCCAGCCCCTCACCGCGGTTGACCAGGTCGACGACCACGTCGACTCCGTCCGGCACCAGCTTCAGCGTCTCTTCGACCACGTCGGACTGCCGGTAGTCGACGGTGTCCGCGGCACCGAGCTCGCGGACGTAGTCCGCGTCCTGGGCGGTGGCCGTGGCGATCACGCGGGCTCCGAGGGCGTGCGCGAGCTGTACGGCGTACAGACCGATTCCGCCGGTGGCCCCGATCACCAGCACGCTCTCACCCTCGGTCAGCCCCACCGCCCGCAGCAGGCACACCGCGGTCATGCCGGACTCGGGAATGGCGGCCGCACGGACGGCGTCCAGGTTCTGCGGCCGATGGGCCAGCCGCGGACCCGGCGTGGCCACGGTGTACTCCGCCACGGAACCCGCCTGTCCGACGAACCCGAGCACCCGGTCGCCGGGCGCGTACCCGCTGACGCCGGCCCCGGCCTCCACCACGGTTCCGGCGACGTCCATCCCGACGATCAGCGGGTGCTCGGTCGGAAAGAGGTCCTTCGCCGCCCCTGTGACCAGCATGAGATCGAGCGGATTGAGTGCAGCCGCTTCGACCTTGACCACGACCTCGTCCGGTCCCGCGGCCGGCTTCGGCAGCTCGGCGATGGTCAGGCGGTCGAGCGATTGGTAGCCGGTGGCGACGAGGGCTTTCACGGGCGATTCCCTGAACTGAGGCCGCACCGGAGCCGTACCGACGACGCACGGCACGGGCGGAGGCGGTCACTGTCTGCCGACGCCTCAGGACCGTGGGCCTGGAGACGGCACGCTGTCCGTTTCTACGGCACCGGACCCGCTCGCGGGTCGAGGCTGTCCGGACCGCCGCCGCGCGCGACACGTTCGGCGCAGTCCTCAGGAGGACGGTGTCCACCTCACCCGGGCCGGTCAACGCCGCGTCGCGGCGGCGGTGCTGGACCAGCTCGCGACGGAACCGGGCCCGCCGTGACCGCGCCGGTGGGCTACCTCGGGCCGATCGTGACCCGGTACGTGGTTCCGCTCCTCCCGTGGGTGCTCACGGTGACGGTCTGGCCGTGGCCGTCCCACTTGGCGTTGCGGCCCTGGACCGTGACGCGGTAGCCGTTCGGGTAGGTGTCCTTCGGCACGGTGATCTCGGTGGGTCCGGCGGCGTTGTCGCGGGTGCGGAAGGTGAGGGTGTAGGTGCGTGTGGCGGGGTCGTACGCGAAGCCGAGCGGGTCACCCGCGACGGCCCGCGCGTAGGGCTGGACGAGCAGCCGGGCGTTGGGCTTCACCGCGCCCGTCTGGTCGAGGAAGCAGTAGCCGCCGCCCCGGCACCACTGCCACCACGTCCAGCCGCTGGAGAAGCGGTCCAGGGAGGCCGTCATGTCGGTGACGAACCGGCTCGCGTGCGGAACGTACGGGTTGCCGCCCCACTCACCGACGATCACCGGCATGCGGTGACGGGCCGGGTAGTCGCCGATCGCGGCCTCGTAGGCCGCGATGAAGGTGCCGTCGGGGTCGTAGTCACCGCCGGTCTCCATCGCGGTCTCGTAGAAGTGCGGCGCGTACCCGGCGTGCGGGTCGTCGATGGTCCCCATCCGGGTGGGGACGCCGAGACCGACGATGACGGTGGGTTCGACGAACACCCACGACTTCCGGTCGACGAGACGGACCGCCCGCGCGAGGCGGTTCCACATCTCGGTGAGCTCGCCGGCCTCGAAGCGGGCCGCGGCGGCAGGGAGGTCTTCGCCCTCGAGGAACCGCGCGAACGGCTCGTTCATCAGGTCGTAGCCGAGCAGCGCGGGGTGCCCGCCCAGGGCGGAGGCGACCGTCGTCCACATGCGGGCGTGCGCGGTGCGGAGGTCGGCGTCCTTGTACAGGTGGTCGAAGGCGGCCTGTACGGACGGCTCGAAGTACTCGGAGAACCAGTCCTCGGGTATCGGCCGGAACGGCAGGCCCTCGTCGCGCGTGGCCCAGGCGGGCACGCCGCGGGAGCCGAAGTGCAGTCCGTACACGTCCTGGTGGGCATCGAGGACCACCTTGACGTGGTAGTGGTCGGCCCAGTCGAGGATGCGGCGCATCTTGGCGAGGTAGCCGCGGTCGTAGTGCCCGGGCGTCGGTTCGAGGTCGTCCCAGAAGAACGCCAGGCGCGCGAGGTTGAACCCCCGGGCGGCCATGTCCTTGAGGTCGCCCTCGTGGATGTCGGCGAACGCGTCGGCGCCCCGGCTGCTCTTGTCGGCGAGGTTGAAGCCGCGCCACTGCAGCGCGCGGCCCTGGCCGTCGGTGGTGAAGGTGCGGTCGCCGACGGTGACGCGGTCGGGGCCGCGCTCGGGGTGGGCCTGGGCCTGCGCGGGCAGGACGCCGAGCAGGAGGGCCGCCACGCCGAGGGCGACGGGGGCGAAGCGGGAGGTCCGGCGCATGCAGGAGACCCTTTCCAGCGCAGTCGTCTCTGACGATGTGTCACGTGCCGGACGGATGTTACTGACCGGCGAGGCAAGTTCCCATCGTTTCGCCGTAGTTGTTGAGGGGACTTGCTGCTTCGCGGACCTCCCTGCCACGAGGCCGGCCGGCGGGGTGCTCACGTCAGCAGGCGCAGCGCCGTCGCCGCGATGCCCAGTCGTACGCTCTGACCCCAGGTCAGCTGCAGGGCATCCGCCTCCATGCCGTCGCCGAAGACCACGATCCGGTCCGACTCCACCGTCAGCCGCAGCCCCTCGCGCTGGTCCAGATGGCCGCCGACCCTCGAGGTTCCGGTCGCGGGCGACGGCCAGGCTTCGCGGACGAACCACAGGAGCCGGCGGTCCGACGGTGCGGGCAGCTGCGCCGTCCTGCCGCGCTCCAGCCACAGGGAGCGCAGCCAGCCGGTGGCGCCGGTGCCGGTGCCGACGAGTACGCCGGAGGACGCCTGGGCCTCGCCCGGACCTTCTTCGCCATCGGGGCCCAGGCGGTAGCGGGCCGTCTGGTGGCCGGGCGAGCCCAGGTAGATCTCGTTCAGCGCGAGGAGGCGCTGGGTGTCGTCGGCGACCGCCTCGACCATGGTCAGGTCTTCCGTCGGTCCCCCGCCGACTGCGGCGCGCAGGAGGGCGGCCGTGTCGGTGCAGCGGTGACGGACCAGCACTCCGGGGTTGCGTCCCGGGTCGGTGTCGATGCCGATCACAGGCTGTCCGGCGAGGTACTTCGCGGTGTTGGCGACCAGGCCGTCCTGTCCGACCACGACCACCACGTCCTGCGGCGCGAACAGGAAGCGGTCCAGGTCCGCCCGTTCCACCTGGGAGCTGCGCCAGGTGAGCGGTACCGCCGCCGCCACCTCGCACAGCGCCTGCCGGGTCCGGTGGTGGCGGCCGACCACGTCGTCGATCGAGCGCCCCCGGCTGGAGAGGAAGAACGCCGCCTGCCCGTGCGTCCCGTGCCGATCGATCAGCTCCTCGTACTCGGTCCTGCGGTGCACGAGCACCGCCCGGGGTGCCAGGCTCACGCGTCCGCCCCGGTGTCCGGGCGCCCGAGCCTGGTGAGGAGGCCGGTGAGGACGTCCGGAGTGAGCGTGATGCTCTCGACGCGCGGCAGGTTCTCCGCCAGCCGGGTCGCCGCCAGGGCGTACAGCGTGCCCGCGCCGGCCTCGTCGTGCACCTGCAGCCAGGAAGCCTGGGCCTCGGCCCGTGCCGACCCGGTCTCGCGCGCCGCTGCGGCGTCCGCCTGGGCCAGACGGACCTTGCGCGCCGCCTCGGCCTCGGTCCGTACGCTGTCGGCCGCCGCCTTCTCCTGCGCCTCGCGACGGGAGTTGACGCCCCGCTGCTCGATCAGCTGCTCCTCGCGCCGGGCCAGTTCGATCTGACTGGCCAGCTCGTTCTCGGCGATCGCACGCTCCCGCTCGACGGCGACGGCCCGCCGTTCGTAGGTGGCCCGGTCCGCCTCCTGCTGGATCTGCTCGCGGGCCGGTGTGCGCAGGGCGCGCTCCACCTCGGCCTCGGGCCGGATCGCGACGACGCGTACGGCCACCACGTCGATGCCGGTGTCCGGGAGCCGGGGCTCGGCGGCGAGACCGGCGGCGACGCTCTGCCGTACGGAGGCGACGCCGTCCACCAGGGCCACGGCCAGCGGGGTCCGGGCCAGCACGTCCAGCGTGTGCTGCTGCGCGGTCTCGGTGAGGAGGGTGGAGATCTGCTCCAGGGGCGCGCCGCGCCAGCTGCTGCTGTCCGGATCCACGGAGAAATCGAGCCGGTCCGCCGCCGCGGCCGGGTCGCTGATCCGGTAGGTGACGGTGGCCTGCACGGTGACGTCCTGGAAGTCGGCCGTACGGGCGTGGAACGCCATGGCCAGCTCCCGGTCGTCGACGGGCACTTCGGACAGTGCCGCCGACAGCGACCGGTACCAGAAGCTGAGCCCCCGGCCGTCGTGAACGAGGCGGCCGCGCTTGTGGTGGCGGATGTGGGCGGTGGGCGCGGAGCGCAGGTGCCGCCAGCCGAAGCGACGGGTGATGTCGGCCATGGTGAGAACCCCCTTGATTTCGTCATAATGACGATAAGCGGCTGGCTTGCATATCGTCAAGAGGACGAAAAGATGCCTTCCCGGACGGGATCCGTGGCGAGGAGGCGGCCGACGGCTGACGTCGGAGTTCAACGCTCTGTAGTCGGCACCGAACCAGCACGGGAGTCGGCACCGGCCCTCTCAAACGGGCGGAATTCTGCAAATCTGCCGCTATGCGCAGGGATTTCCACGGAGGGGGGAAATGAGCCGGCCGCGGTCGTGTGGTGATCCGGCACACAGAACGGCTCGCGATTGTGAGTGTCTGCCACATATGCCGCTGACCTGGGGACTTCTACGTTGTGGCCACACCCGACGTCCCCGCAGACACCCTGGAAGTGGTGCACATGACCTCCCATGCAACGAGCAGAACGAGCCCGTCCGGCATACGGAGGATCGTCGCTGCCAGTCTCATCGGGACCACCATCGAGTGGTACGACTTCTTCCTGTACGGCAGCGCCGCCGCCCTGGTGTTCAACAAGCTGTTCTTCCCGACCGCCGACCCCCTCACCGGGACGCTGATCGCCTTCATCACCTACGCCATCGGCTTCCTGGCCCGCCCCCTCGGCGGGGTCGTCTTCGGGCACTTCGGGGACAAGGTCGGGCGCAAGAAGCTGCTCGTGCTCAGCCTGCTGCTGATGGGCGGCGCCACCTTCGCGATGGGGCTGCTGCCGACCTACGCGGGCATCGGCGTCGGGGCACCGGTGCTGCTGACGGTGCTCCGGCTGGTGCAGGGGTTCGCGCTGGGCGGCGAGTGGGGCGGCGCCGTGCTGATCGTCTCCGAGCACGGCGGCGACGAACACCGGGGGTTCTGGGCCTCGTGGCCGCAGTCCGGCGCGCCCGGCGGCAACCTGCTCGCCACCGGGGTGCTGGCGCTGCTGGCGTCGGTGCAGTCGGAGGAGGCCTTCCTCGCGTGGGGGTGGCGCATCCCGTTCCTGTTGTCGGGCGTGCTGGTGGTGGCGGGTCTGTGGATCCGGATGTCCGTCGCGGAGTCGCCGGTCTTCCTCGCCGCTCAGGCCCGGGCCCGGCAGGAGGAGGGCGCGGGCAAGGAGAAGGCGCCCGTGGTCGAGGTGTTCCGCAGGAGCTGGCGCGAGGTGCTGACGGCCATCGGTACCCGGTTCGGGGAGAACATCTCGTACTACGTCCTCACCTCGTTCCTGCTCGTCTACGTCACCACCCACCTCGGCCTGCCCAAGAGCAGCGCGCTGAACGCCGTACTGATCGGTTCGGCCGTCCACTTCGTCGCCATCCCCGCCTGGGGCGCGCTGTCGGACCGGATCGGCCGCCGGCCGGTGACACTGATCGGCTCGGTGGGCATGGCCGTCTGGGCGTTCGCCTTCTTCGCCCTGGTCGACTCGCGGTCGTTCACGGTGACCACGGTGGCGGTCACTGCGGGTCTGCTGCTGCACGGGGCGATGTACGGGCCGCAAGCCGCCTTCATCTCGGAGATGTTCGTCACCGGCGTCCGCTACTCCGGCGCCTCCATGGGCTCCCAGCTCGCCTCGATCGTGGCGGGGGCGCTGGCCCCGGTCATCGCCGTCGAGCTGCTCAAGGACTACGGCTCGTCCCTCCCGGTCTCCGTCTACCTCTGCGGCGCCGCCGTGGTCACCACCGTCACGGTGGCGTTCGCGAAGGAGACCCGCGGCCGGAACCTGGCGGCGATCGGCCACGGCGCATCCGCACCCGCCCCTGCCGCGGGGCCGCGGGCCGCCGCCCGGGCGGCCCGGCCGTCCGACGCGGCCTGACCGCGGAGCCGGGGAATCCGGCCTCCCCCTCGGAGGCCTTCCGGAAGGGCTGTCAGCATGGGCCGCGTGAATGACGCCTCCAGCCCCCGCCCCCTCCCCGACAACCCGGTGGCGGCCGCGCTCCGCACGCTGCTCGGCCTGCTGGCCGAGGGGGCGCCGGCCGAGCGGTTCGCGGCGGCCGCCGGGGAGGTCCGTACCGGGGGCGCCGACCCGGCGGAGCTCGCCTTCGTCGAGGACGCCACGCGCGTCGCGCTGGACATCAGACGGACCCTCGGTCAGCACCGGCGCAGGGAGGCGGAGTTGACCGCCTTGTTCGACACGGCCGGGGATCTCGCCGCCCTGCGCGACCTGGACGCCGTACTGCGGGCGATCGTCCGCAGGGCGAGGACCCTGCTGGGCACCGACGTCGCCTACCTGACCCTCAACGACCCCGCGGCGGGCGACACGTTCATGCGCGTCACGGACGGCTCGGTCTCCGCCGCGTTCCAGCAGCTGCGCCTCGGCATGGGCGAGGGGCTCGGCGGTCTCGTGGCGCAGACGGCCCGGCCCTACGCCTCCAGCGACTACGGCTCGGACGGCCGGTTCAAGCACACCGCGGCCATCGACCGGGGCGTCGGCGAGGAGGGGCTGCGGGGCATCCTCGGCGTCCCGCTCCGCGTGGGGACGCGGGTGATCGGCGTGCTGTACGCGGCCGACCGCGCCGTCCGGGCCTTCGCCCCCGACGCGGTCGCACTGCTGTCCTCGCTCGCCGACCACGCCGCCGTGGCCATCGACGGCGCCCGGCTGCTGGAGGAGACCCGGGCGGCGCTCGTCGAGCTGGGCGGGGCCAACGAGACGATCCGTGCCCACAGCGAAGCGATGCGCCTGGCCACCGAAACCCACGACCGGCTCACCGACCTCGTCCTGCGCGGCGGTGACGTGGGCGATCTCGCGCGGGACGTCGCGGGCCTGCTCGGCGGCGGCATCGTGGTCCACGACGCCGACGGCACCGAACTGGCCCGGGTCCGCGCCGATCCCCTCGCCGCACCCCTGCGGGGGGTGGCGGACTCCCGCAGCGGCGGGCGCGCGGTCGCCGTGGACGGCGTCTGGGTGTGGGCGGTCATGGCGGGCGCCGAACTCCTCGGAAGCGTCGCCCTGACCGGCCGGCCCGGTCTCACCGACTCCGAACGGCGCCTGTTCGAGCGGGCCGGCCTGGTCACCGCCCTGCTGCTGCTGTTGCGGCGTTCCATAGCGGAGGCCGAGGACCGGGTGCGCGGCGAACTGCTCAGCGACCTGCTGACACCGGAGGGGGCGGGCCGGGTCCACGACGGGGCGAGCCGGCGGATACGGGCCCGTCGGCTGGGCCTGGACCTGTCCCGGCCGCATGCCGTGCTGGTGCTCCAGTGCGATCCGCGGCTACGGGGCCGCCTGGCGTCGGAGACGGCCCGCCGGGCCCGCGCCGCCCAGGGGTTGTCGGGCGTGCACCAGGGGCTCGTCGTCATGGTGGTCCCGGCGCCGCGCCCGGGGGACCTGGCCCGCTCGCTCGCCGCCGAGCTGGGGCTCGCGGCCGGCGCCCCGGTGACGGTGGGCGCCGCCGGGCCCGCGGAGCGGCCGGGCGCGTTGCCCGCCGTGTACGCGGAGGCGCTGCGGTGCGTGGAGGCCCTGCACGCGCTCGGGCAGTCCGGCCAGGGCGCCGGCCTCGCCGACCTGGGGTTCCTCGGCGTGCTGCTCGGCGACCGCGCCGATGTGAGCGGCTACGTCGAGCGGGTGCTGGGCCCCGTCATCGCGTACGACGCCCAGCGCGGGACCGATCTCGTCCGTACGCTGGACGCCTACTTCGCCCATGGCGCGAGCCTGTCCAAGGCGAAGGAGGCCCTGCACGTCCACGTCAATACGGTGGTGCAGCGGCTGGACCGGATCCGCCGCCTCCTGGGTGACGACTGGAACGCCCCGGCTGCGGCGCTGGAGCTCCAGCTGGCCCTGCGTCTGTACCGTCTGACCTCGTGACTCCCCGGTGAGCTATGTTTGATCACGAGTGGCATGAGAAGGAGGCCCGTCGGTGTCATCGGGGCAGCAGGAACGCGCTCAGGCGGCCGCCATCACGCCTGGCGGACAGGCCGCGGAGCACGAGCGTGCCCCCGCCGACCGGGTCCGGGCGCTGTTCGACGGGCACCCCCTGTCCCCCGGTCAGCGGCGGATCGCCCAGTATCTGATCGACCACCTCACCGAGGCCGCGTTCCTGTCGATCACCGAACTCGCGGAACGGGTCGGGGTGAGCCAGCCCTCCGTGACCCGCTTCGCGGCGTCGCTGGGTTTCAGCGGCTATCCCGCCCTGCGCGAGGTGTTGCAGCCGATCGCGCTGAACGCGGTGGCCGGCCATCAGGAGAGCCGGGAGCAGATCCGTCACAACGAGCTCCAGGCGGCGGTGGACGCGGAGATCGAGAACCTGGAGAACGTGCGCAGGCTGCTGGCCGACACCGACCGGATCCTGGACATCGGCCGTGACCTGGCCCAGTCGGTCCCCCTCACCGTGCTCGGTCTGCGCATCTCCGTCTCCCTCGCGGAGTACTTCGCCTACGCGGCCCGGCGCATCCACCCCGACGTGCGCCTGGTGACGAGCGGTGGCAGCGTCGCCTACGACGCGCTGCTCCAGGCCCGTGCGGCGGGCGGCACCTGGGTGCTGGCCTTCGCCATGCCCCGGCACGCGAAGGAGACCCTCGCCGCGGTGCGGACGGCCCGCAGCGCCGGTCTGCGCGTCGTGCTGATCACCGATCCGACGCTGGGTCCCCTGGTGGAGGAGGCGGACGTGGTACTCACCGCGGGCACCGGATCGCGGCTGGTGTTCGACTCCTACGCGGCGCCCGGGGTGTTGTCGGCGGCCCTGCTGCAGGCCATGGCGGATGCGGACCCGGAGCGGACGCAGGTGCGCCTCGAAGGGTACGAGCAGGCCGCTGACCTGCACGGATTCTTCCTCTAGCGCGGAAGCGGGCGCTCCTTTTCCGGATAGGAACGTTCACGCGAGAGCCGCATGAATTTTTTCATACGCTTGCTTACTCGACGGTATATATGTTTACTGAGGCGCGGCCGGAATCCACCAGATGCCGGGGAGAGCGACCCCACGCCCTCCCGAGCGAGCACCCAGCAGCGAGCGACTCCTCCTCACGCCCGCTTCCGGGTACACGATCCGGGCTTTCGGATCCCGTAGACCGCCGTGGCGGCCTCGATCAACCCCTGGGTCGAGGCCGCCCACCCCCTCTCGATCAGAGTTCGACACCACTCGGAAGCGACGAGAATGCCCCAGACGGCCTCTGTCACCCTCAGCCCGGACTGGCCCTGTCAGGTCAAGGCCCCCGGAAGTCACGACTGGGAACGCACCGCCATCCGCTGGCTGCGCGACTTGCTGCCGGCCCGGTACGCGGCGTACTCGACGTTCAACCGCCATCCCGTCCTCCTCACCCGGCACGCGCGCATCCAGCTCCAGCACGAGATACGCGCCGTGCGGGTGGCCCTGGAAACCTGCCGGGCCGAGCTGCCCTCCCTGGGCGTCGCCGAGTCCGTCATCGAGAACACCATCCGGATGTACGCCGTCGAACTCGACCAACTCGCCCGTCTGGCCCGGGGCGTCCGCCTGATCACCGACGCGCTCCTCGTCAACGGCGCACCCCGCCGGCGCTAGGCGGTCTCTTTCGGATCTTGCGGGTCAGGCAAGATCCGAAAGAGACCGCCTAGGCGTCCGCGGCAGCGTCGCCACCAGGCGGGCGCCGCCCCCGGGGGCGTCGTGGACCCAGAGGGAGCCGCCCAGCCCGGAGGCGATGTCGCGGGCTATCGCCAGGCCCAGGCCCGACCCTCCCTCGTCCCGGCTGCGGGCGTCATCGAGCCGGGTGAAGCGTTCGAAGACCCGTTCCCGGTCCGCCTCCGCGATGCCGGGCCCGTCGTCGGACACCTCCAGCACCGCGACGCCGCGCTGCTCGTCCACCCGTAGGGACAGCGACACCCGCCCCGCGGCGTGACGTTGCGCGTTGTCCAGCAGGTTCCTGACGAGCCGGGACAGCCACAGGGTGCTGCCGCGCACGGTCACCCCCGGCGCGAGCTCCGCCTCCACCGGGACCCGGTCGCCCCCGCGCGGGCGCGCCGCCTCCCGGGCGACCGCGGTGAAGTCGACCGGGGCGGCCGGAGCCGGCTCGGCGGTGTCCAGGCGCGCCAGCAGGAGCAGGTCCGCCGCCAGGTCCTGCAGCCGGACCGTGTCCTCCAGCGCGCCGCCGACCAACTCGCCCCACGAGGCGGGGTCGGGGTGCGCCTGCGCGACCTCCAGTTGGGTACGGAGCACCGTGATGGGGCTGCGCAGTTCGTGCGAGGCGTCCGCGATGAACTGCCGCTGCCGGATCCCTGCGGCTTCGAGCCGGTCCAGGGCCGCGTTCACCGTCACCGCCAGCCGGGCCACCTCGTCCTGGCTCGGCGGCACGGGCACCCGGCGGTGCAGGTCGCGCTCGCCGATCTCCGCCATCTCCGCGCGGATCGCCTCGACGGGCCGCAGTGCCCAGCCGGTCACGCGCCAGGTGACGAGGGCCACGGTCAGGACGAGCAGCGGCACCATGACCGCCAGCGCGGCGGTGATCATGTCCCCGGCGGCGTCGGCCTGCCGCAGCGAGGTGCCCGCGTAGACGGTGACCAGCCCCGACGCGGTGGCGGTGGTGACCTGTACGACGCGCTGGCGGTGCTCCTCGCGCACCGGACGGCCGTTCCACGTGTCGCGGACCGTTCCGGGCCGTGCGGGGCGGACCCCGGACAGGGCGGGACGCCCCACCAGGTTGGGGCTCGCCGCCAGCACCCGGCCCCCGGCGTCCACCACCTGGAGGAAGTCCGTTCCCCGCCCGGCGGCCAGCACGGGGTCCAGCCGGCCTCCCGCCGCCATCCCCGCGGTGGCCACCGCCTGCCGCTCCGCGTCGGCCTGGGCACTGCGCACCAGGTTGCCGTGGAGCAGTCCGAGCAGCGCGAAGGAGGCCGCCCCGAGGGCGACGGCGACCACGGCGGACGCCCCGAGCGTCGCCCGGGCGCGTACGGAACGGGGCCGCGGGCCGCCCGCCAGGAGCCGGCGCAGCGCAAGGGCCCGCGCGCGCAGCCCGGCGCCGGGGCGGGACGTCCGCTCAGCCACCGTCGGCCGCCAGCCGGTAACCGGCGCCGCGCACCGTCTCCACCGCGGCCCGCCCGAAGGGTGCGTCGATCTTCCGTCGCAGGGCGCTGACGTGCACCTCCACGACGTTCAGGTCACCGTCGTAGGCGGCGTCCCACACGTTCTCCAGGATCTCGCGCTTGGGCACCACCTCCCCGGCCCGCCGGGCCAGGTACTCCAGGACGGCGAACTCCCGCGAGGTCAGGCGCACTTCGGCCCGGCCTCGCGTACACCGCTGCGCGGCCGGGTCGACCACCAGGTCACCGAAGGTCATCGTGTGCGGGCGGCGGCGGCCGGTGCGCCGGACCAGCGCGCGCAGCCGGGCCACGAGGACGACGTAGGAGAACGGCTTGGACAGGAAGTCGTCCGCGCCGGTGTCCAGGGCTTCGGCCTCGTCGTACTCGCCGTCCTTCGCGGTGAGCATCAAGATCCCCGACTCGCAGCCCGCCGCGCGCAGCCGGGCACAGACCCGGTAGCCGTTCAGGCCCGGAAGCATGATGTCGAGCACGATGGCGTCGTAGTCGTGCTCGGCGGCCAGCCACAGCCCTCGGGTGCCGTCGTGGGCGACGTCCACCGTGAACCCTTCGGCTCCGAGCCCCCGCTGCAGGGCGGCGGCCAGCCGCCGTTCGTCCTCGACCACCAGTACGCGCATGGGGTCAAGGTTCGCAGGTCGCCCCGCGCGGTTGCTGAAGAGGTCTTCAGCTCGCTTCAGCGCAGCTTCAGGATGCGCGGCGCACGATCTGCCCTGCCGGGCGGAGCGCCCGGAGTACGCGAGGAGCACTCACATGACCCAGTCCACTCCCCAGCCTTCCGACGACCGGCCCGCGGACGCCGGTGAGGCGAAAGCGGTGCCGGCGGACGCCTCGCCGGCCGGCCGTCGCGGCAGGCTCGTCCGGCTGACCCGGCAGGGGCGTACGCGTGGGGTGGCCCTCGGGCTGGTGGTGCTGGTCGGCGGCGCGGCGGCGGCCGTGGCGGTCGCGGAGCACCGGCACGAGGAGCGGGAGGGGCACGCGTCCTTCGCCCGGGAGCACGGCCGGGGTGACGGTCCGAAGGCCGGCCGGGCGCAGGCGGGGCCCCACGCCGACGGCCCGAGGGGAGGCCGCGGCACGGAAGACGGCGCACCCGGGTGGCGGCGGCCGGGCCGGGAAGGCGGCGGCGCGAAGCCGGCCGCTCCCGCGCCGCTGCCCTCGCTGCCCGCCACCCAGGCCGTGGACAAGGCGGCGGGAGCCGTGTCGGGCGGCAAGGTGGAGTCGCTGCGCGTGGTCGTGGAACAGGGCGGGGCGAGCGCGTGGGACGCCGTGGTCCTCGGCCCGGACGGGGTCAGGCACGACGTCACCCTCTCCGGGAGCGACGGCACGGTGACGGGCAACTCGGTGCGGGAAAAGGGCCCGAAGGCCCCTCGCTGACGCTGCCCGCTCAGTCGGTCGCGAGGAGGCGGGTGGCCGCCTCGCGCATCTCGACCTTGCGGATCTTTCCGGTGACGGTCATCGGGAACTCGTCCACGACGTGGACGTAGCGCGGGATCTTGAAGTGTGCGAGGCGGCCCCCGCAGTACGCGCGGACGGCTTCGGCGGTCAGCGGCTCTGCGCCTTCGCGCATCCGGACCCACGCCATCAGCTCCTCACCGTACTTCGCGTCGGGGACGCCGATGACCTGGACGTCCAGGACGTCCGGGTGTCCGTGGAGGAACTCCTCGATCTCGCGCGGGTAGATGTTCTCGCCGCCGCGGATCACCATGTCCTTGATCCGGCCGGTGATGCTCAGGTAGCCGTCCTCGTCCATGACGGCCAGGTCGCCGGTGTGCATCCAGCGTGCCGCGTCGACGGCTTCGGCGGTCCGCTCGGGCTCGCCCCAGTAGCCGAGCATGACGGAGTAGCCCCGGGTGCACAGTTCGCCCGGCTCCCCGCGCGGGACGGTCCGCCCGGAGGACGGATCGACCACCTTGACCTCCAGGTGGGGGCCGACACGGCCCACGGTCGACACCCGGCGTCCGACGGAGTCGTCCGCGCGGGTCTGCGTCGACACCGGTGAGGTCTCCGTCATGCCGTAGCAGATGGAGACCTCCGTCATGCCCATCTTGTCGATGACCTCCTTCATCACCTCGACGGGGCACGGGGAGCCGGCCATGATGCCGGTCCGGAGGCTGGAGAGGTCGTACGCGGCGAAGCCGGGGTCGGCGAGTTCGGCGATGAACATCGTCGGCACGCCGTACAGCGAGGTGCACGACTCGGCCTCCACGGCCGCCAGGGTGGCCGCGGGGTCGAACGAGGGCGCCGGGATGACGAGCGCCGCGCCGTGGCTCGTACAGGCCAGAGCGCCCATCACCATCCCGAAGCAATGGTAGAAGGGAACGGGGACGCAGACCCGGTCCTGCTCGGTGTAGTGGCACAACTCCCCGACGAAGAACCCGTTGTTGAGGATGTTGTGGTGGGACAGCGTCGCCCCCTTGGGGAAGCCGGTGGTCCCGGAGGTGTACTGGATGTTGATGGGGTCGTCGGGGCTCAGCGCCGCCCGCGCCCGCTCCAGTCGGGCCGCTTCGCCCTGCCGGCCGCGCTCCAGCAGGGAGGCCCACAGGTCGCCTTCCAGCAGGACGACGTGCTCCAGCTCCGGGCAGCGCGGGCGCACCTCCTCGATCATGGCCGCGTAGTCGGAGGTCTTGAACCGGTCGGCGGCGGCGAGCAGCCGGATCCCCGACTGCCGCAGCACGTACTCCAACTCGTGCGAGCGGTAGGCGGGGTTCACCGTGACCAGGATCGCCCCGATCTTGGCGGTCGCGTACTGGACCAGCGTCCATTCGGGGCGGTTGGGCGCCCAGATGCCGACCCGGTCGCCCTTGGTGATGCCGAGGTCCAGCAGGCCGAGGGCGAGGGCGTCGACGTCCGCCGCCAGTTCGGCGTAGGTCCAGCGGCGTCCGGTGGCCATGTCGACGAGGGCGTCGCGCTCGGGGAACCTGCGCGCGGTGCGGTCCAGGTTCTCGCCGATCGTGTCGCCGAGCAGCGGCACTTCGTGGACCCCGTACGCGTAGCTGGACTCTGCGGACACACGGCCTCCTGTAACCAGTGGTGCGGGCGGGCCCGGTGGGCCGGCGCCCTCCTATGATCACCGCGCGGGGCCGTCGGGGCCAGGGCCCGTACTCCCCCGGGGGCGTCCGCCTCACATCGGCAGCAGCTGCTCCCCCAGTTCCTCGGGGAGGGGCCCGGTGTGGAGGACACCGAGGGACTGCGTCGCGCGGGTCAGCGCCACGTACAGGTCGCTCGGCGCGATGTCCGCCGGCTCCACGACGAGCACCGTGTCGAACTCCAGCCCCTTGGCCTGGCGCGGGTCGAGGAGCACGACCTCGTGGGTGAGGTCCGGTTCCGCACCGGCCCGTACGCCGGGCAGCGCCGCGGCCAGGGCCTCGTGCAGCGGGCGTGGGGCGATGACCGCGAGGCGGCCCTCCGCCGGGGTGCCGGCGCGCACCGCCCCGGCGACCGCGGCGGGGAGGTCGTCCGCCGCCCGCGACCACGGACGCACGCCCGTGGACCGCACCGAGCGGGGCGGCTCGAAGCCGGGGTGGCGGGCGCGGAGCACGGCGGAGGCGACGTCCATGACTTCTGCGGGCGTACGGTAGTTCACGCCGAGCCGCACCAGCTCCCAGCGGTTGCCGACGTACGGGGCGAGGATGCGCTTCCAGGAGCCGCAGCCCGCCTCGTCACCCGTCTGCGCAGGATCCCCGACCAGGGTCATGGAGCGGGTCGGGCAGCGCCGCATCAGCAGCCGCCACGCCATCGCGGACAGCTCCTGGGCCTCGTCGACGATGACGTGGCCGAAGGCCCAGGTACGGTCGGCGGCCGCGCGCTCGGCGGCGCTGCGGTGGTCGGCCTCCTCGTGCCGCTCGGCCATGCGCTCCGCGTCGATGATGTCGTGCGCGGCCAGGTACTCGTTCTCGGTGTCCTCGAACTCGTAGGACTCCGAGCCCTGCGAGAGGTCCAGGACGCCCTGCGCGTACGCGATGCGCTCCAGCCGTTCCCGCTCCTCGGCGGCGCGCCGCGCGCTGTCGTCCTCGCCGAGCAGTTCGGCGGCCTCGTCGAGCAGCGGGATGTCCGCGGGTGTCCAGCCGGTCTCCGTCGCGGGCCGCCGGATCAACTCGGCGTCGGCGGCGTCCAGGTACGTGGGGTCCGCCAGGAAGTCGGTGACCAGTTGTTCGGGGGTGAGGGGCGGCCAGAGGGTGTCGATGGCCGCGTGCACCTCGGGGCTGGTGGCGATCTCCTTGCCGAGCTGGGCGATGTCGTCGGGTCCCAGCAGGTTGGGTCCGCCGTACGGGTCCGCGCCGAGCCGGTCGGCGAGCTGCTCGGTGAGCGCGTCGATGACGCGGAACGCGAAGTAGGGCCGCGCCAGGTTGTGCGGGAGCCCGGTGCCGCGGGCCCGGTCGCGGGCCTCGTGGGCCATCGTCCGGTCCAGGAGCAGAGTCCCGTAGTCGTCGTGGTCGATCTCCAGGGCCGGTTCGGGGACCACGGAGGTGTCCTCGCCGCTGCCCGCCGGGACGGTCTCCGGCAGCGCCTGCCGGTCGCCGACTACCCGGGCGAGTACCCCGGCCATCGCCGCGCGGCCCTTCACGGCCGCGGCGCCGGGGCGGTCGGTGCGGGTGGCGTGCACGCCGGGGAAGAGCTCGCCGACCGTGGCGAGGAGCACGCCCGTCTCGCCGAGGGAGGGCAGGACCTCGCCGATGTAGCCGAGGAACGCCGGGTTGGGGCCGACGATCAGCACACCGCGCTTGGCGAGGAGCTCGCGGTACGCGTACAGGAGGTAGGCGGCGCGGTGCAGGGCGACCGCGGTCTTGCCGGTGCCGGGGCCCCCTTCCACCACGAGGACGCCGGCGTGCGGGGAGCGGATGATCCGGTCCTGCTCGGCCTGGATGGTCTCGACGATGTCGTGCATCCGCCCGGTCCGGGCGGCGTCGAGGGCGGCGAGCAGGACGGCGTCCGCGTCGGCCCCTTCGTGGCCGGTGCGTTCGGTGTCGGTGAGGTCCAGGATCTCGTCGTGCAGTGCGGTGACCTCACGGCCCCGGGTGGTGAGGTGGCGGCGCCGGCGCAGTCCCATGGGGGTGTGGCCGGTGGCGAGGTAGAAGGGGCGGGCGACCTCGGCCCGCCAGTCGAGGACGAGGGGGGTGCGGTCCTGGTCGTCCTGCCTGATTCCGATGCGGCCGATGTGGTGGTCCCGGCCGTCGGAGAACTCCAGCCGGCCGAAACACAGGCCGTTCTCCCCGGAGTTCAGAGCGGAAAGCAGCCCCGACTGCTCGGCGACCAGCACATCGCGCTCCAGGCGCGCCTGCAACCCGCTTCCCGGTTCCGCGAGCGCGCTCCGGACGGCGCGTTCGGCCTGGTCACGCAGGTCGTCGAGGCGTGCGTAGAGCCCGGTGATGAATTGCTGCTCATTCCGGAATTCCTCGGTTGACAATTCCACTCCTGACGCGATACAGTGTCCACGTAAAGATGCTTCACGTTTCCCCTTGCAGTGCCATATGGGTCTACGTGAAATAACCAATATACGCAGAGAATCACCCCGGCCGCCATTGAGGTCCGGGGTTTTTTGTTGTGGGCTCCCCGCTCCCGTCCGCCCCGGCCGCCCCACTAGGGTGGGACGGCCGAAGTACCGAGAGATGCCGGGCCGCGGTGTGGCCGCGTGGCAGGAGATGGAGCCCCCATGGACGTTCAGCACTTCACGCGGATCACCGCGTTCATCGAGGCGCGCCTCACCCCGCTGTTCGCCGCCGAAACCGGCAGCGAGAACGGCTTCGCGATGGACGACACCTCCCGGGCCCTGCGCGCCCTGCGCAACGCGGTGCTGGAGGCGTCCGCGGTCAAGGGCCTCATCGAGAAGCGGGCCGGGGCCGAGCCCGCCGTCCGCCGCGTCATCGACCAGTCGGTGGAACACCACTGGGACGTTCTGCGCGGCATCGCCCGTCAGTGGGAGGACCACCCCGGCTTCGCCCGGGAGTTCAAGCGTCACGCCTGGGAACTCGACGGGGTGCCCGCCGCGGGCTGACCTCGCGCCCGACACAGTCCGTCCTGACGCCCTGCGGGCACGCGGTGCGCCATCGTGGTCGTATGACGGAGCAGAGGTTCGACGTCTGGGCCGCGGGAGAAGCCTACGAAAGGTACATGGGGCGCTGGAGCCGCCTCGTGGCCGACCGGTTCGTGGACTGGCTGGGCGTCGCGGAGGGCGCGGTGTGGCTGGACGCCGGCTGCGGCACGGGCGCCCTGACCTCCTCGGTGGCCCGGCGGGCCCGCCCGCGCCTGGTCGTGGGCGCCGACCGTTCCGCCGGCTTCCTCACGGCGGCGCGCGCCGCCGTGGCGCCGCCGGCCCGGTTCGTGCTCGCCGACGCGCTCTCGCTGCCCGTGCGCGACGCAGCCTTCGACGCCGTGGTGAGCGCCCTCGTCCTCAACTTCCTCCCCGCACCGGGCGCCGCGGTCGCCGAGGCGGCGCGTGCGGCGCGCCCGGGCGGGCTCGTCGCCTGTTACGTGTGGGACTACGCCGAGGGCATGGAACTCCTGTACCGCTTCTGGGAAGCGGCCGCGCCAATGGATCCGGCAGCGGCCGCCGTCGACGAGCGCCGCCGCTTCCCGCTGTGCCGCCCGGAGGAACTGCGCGCGCTGTGGACGGCGGCGGGGCTGGACGGCGTGCACGTCGCCCCGATCGGGGTGAGGGCCGAGTTCGCCTCGTTCGCCGACCTGTGGGAGCCGTTCCTGGCCGGCCAGGGACCCGCCCCCGGCTACGTGGCGGCCCTCGCCCCGCCCGAGCGGGAGCGGCTGCGCACGGCCCTGCGCGCTGCGTTGCCGTCCCGGCCGGACGGCTCCCTCACGCTGGGTGTGCGCGCCTGGGCCGTCCTGGGCCGCAAGGCGTCCTCCGGCGCGGCCTGAACGGCCGCGCCGGGTCACCGCGCCGAGCGACCGTGCCGAGCGGCAGCGACCGCGTCCGGGTCAGGAGATGCGCATGTTCGCCATCATGCCCATCGCCCCGTGGTCGAACAGGTGGCAGTGGTAGACGTACGTGCCCCGGTACCCGGTGAAGGTCGCCTGGATCTTCACCGTCTCGCCCGGCTTCAGCGGCACGGTGTCCTTGAGCCCGGTCTCCGGGCCTTCGGTCACCGCCTGGCCGTTGCGTTCCAGCACCCGGAACTGCACCAGGTGCATGTGGAAGTTGTGCGGCGCGTACTGGTTGGCGTTGCGGACGGTCCAGATCTCAGTCGCACCGTAGGCGATCTCGGTGTCGATCCGGTTCATGTCGTACGTCTTGCCGTTGATGTACGCCATGCTGCTCGGGGCGCCGGTCTCGTCCATCCGCATCTCGAAGCTGCGGTCGACTGTGGCGGTGGGCAGCGGCGGGAGCGTCCTGAGCTGCGCCGGGACCACGCTGTCGTCGCGCGCGGAACGGGTGACGCGGAACTGGAGGACCGCCCCGATCTCGTTGGCCGGCTCGTCACGGTCGATGTGCTTGTTGCGGAGCTCGATGGTGGTGCCGACGGGGTAGCGGGAGAAGTCGATGACGACGTCGGCCCGCTCGCCCGGGGAGATGGACACCGTGTCGGTGCGGTACGGGGCGGTCAGCAGGCCGCCGTCGGTGCCGATCAGCACGAGCTCCGAGTCGTCCGCGAGGCTCAGGCCGAAGAACCGCTGGTTGGCGGTGTTGGTGAAGCGCAGCCGGTACTTGCGCGCCGCGACCTCGAAGTAGGGCCAGGCCTTTCCGTTGGCGAGGATGACGTTGCGGTGCCGGAAGTCGCCCATTTCGTAGACCAGTTCACCGGTGTCGGTGAAGCGGGCGTCGCGCAGCGAGACGGGGATGTCGTAGCTGCCGGACGGCAGGCCCAGCCGGCGTTCCGTGTCGTCGGTGAGGATGTAGGTGCCCGTCATGCCGCGGAAGACGTTCTCCGACTCCATGTGGTGGGCGTGGTCGTGGAACCAGAGGTTCGCGTGCGGCTGGGTGTTGGGGTACGTGTAGGTCTTGGTGCCGCCCTTGGCCGCGATGAGGTCCATCGGGGAACCGTCGCTGTCCTGCGGGACGTGGGCGCCGTGGAGGTGGATCGAGGTGGGCACGTCCAGCGAGTTGGTCTGCTTGACCACGACCCGGCGGCCCGACTCGGCCTTGATGACGGGGCCGGGGAAGGAGCCGTTGAAGGTGCGCAGCTTGGTGGTCAGTCCCGGCACGACCTCCTTGGAGGCTTCCTTCAAGGACATCCGGTAGTAGCTGGTGGTGCTCGTGGTGAGGTACGGCTGGAGCACCGGCGCCAGCGGCATCCGCTGCGTGAACTTCGCTATGCCGGCCGGGTCGAGCTCGGCTCCGGCGGCGCGCGGCTCGTCCGCGGCGGCGTTCACGACCGGCAGCAGCATGCCACCGGTTCCGATGATGCTGGTGGCGGCCACGCCTGCCCGGACGACGGTCCTACGACTGATCACTGTTCCCCCGAGGGTGCTGCCCCGGCGACTGACGCGCCGGCGGGTTGACATGTAGGCGGTAGCGGATGGGGCAAGTGTGCGAGTGGCCGGTCGTGACTCGCTCGTGTGCCGCACAAGCCCCGTCCGACCCGGGGCGAACTCCCGCCAAGTGGCGCCATCCGGCCAAATCCTTGGCATGGGCCTGACATTTCAAGACCCCTGTGCGACCTTCCGTGAACGTGCACGTGACCGTGTGCGCGAACGCGTGCGTGACCGACCGCACCGGTCCTCCGGGCGGTCTCCGGTCCAGGCGCGAAAGCTCTCTCCCCCGGCCGTCCCCGGGTACCCCCCACCCGCGGCGGCCGGACGCACTGTGGCGCGGCCCTCCGGGCCCCGCCCGTACACCCCCACAGGTACGTGGCAAGGAGGAGCGACATGAGGAAGTTCCCGACCTGGCCGGGCGTCACCGCGCTGGTCGCCGCGGTGGTCCTCGGCGGATCCACGACGGCTCTGGCCCTCGGCCCCACCGCCGACCAGAAGGTGGACGGCGTCATCGTCGTCTCGGGCAACACCTGCAGCTGGACGAACGCCCCCACCAGCGCCGTCCCGCCCGGCGCCCTGACCGTCGACCGGAGCGGCATCAACGCCCCCGGCGGCAATCTGTCCTGCGGGGGCGGCATCACCGCCTCCCTCAACAACAACCCGGCGTTCACCTTCGACGACGCGAGCGGTGTCGCGAGGACGGACGCCATCGACATCAACGGCAAGATGAGCTTCATCTCCTGCCGGTTCAAGGCGACCAACATCGTGTGGAACCGTGACGGCTCCACACGCCGGTACGTGAACCAGGCCTTCACGGCGACCAAGGTCTCGGGCAGTTTCCTGTGTCCGGGCTCGGTGACCACGGCCGCCGGCGACGCCTCCATGCTGTTCCACTGAAACGTGCGGCCTTGCTGACCGGATGCGCGCTCCGGGCCCCAGTGGCCCGAGGCGCGCATCACCTCACTGCGGGCGCAGGGAGCGCCAGATGCTGTCGGGCAGCAGCTTGGCGGCCTCGTCCAGGTCGATCTCGTACGTGCTGGACAGCCAGCGCCGGGCGGTCTCCGCGACCGGCCCCATGACCAGCACCTCGATCACCGGACCGGGCATCGTGGCGATCTCGCCCTTCGCCACGCGGGCACCGAACCACTGCGCCATCGGCTGGAGCATGACGGACTTCGCGGCGGAGATCTCCTCGGCGTGGACGGCGAGGTAGCCGGAGTAGGCCGAGGCGTGCAGGAAGAGCGCGGCGTCCCGGTGTTCCTCGGTGAAGCGCAGGTACGACCGGACCAGCGCGCGGACGCCGGTGCGTGCCGTCCGCGTGCGGAGCAGGGCGGCGATCATCTGCTCGAACAGCTCGCCCATGCAGCGGGTGTAGAGGGCGGCCGCGAGGCCGTCGAAGCTGCCGAAGTGGTGGTACAGGCTGCCGAGGCTCACCCCGCTGGCCTTGGTGACGGCGTTGACGGTGAAACCCTGCTGTCCGGCCTCCGCGTACACCCGCAGCGCGGAGTTCAGGACCAGGTCGACAGTGGCCTGGCCACGCTGTTGCTTCACCATGCGGGTCAGCGTAGAACAGAAACCGGCCCGCACCGTCCCCGCAAATCCGCCCCGTTCCGGCATGCGGTCATCAGGGGTGCGGGGTCAGCCGGACCACGGCCGTGTGGCCGTCGGCGCGGAGCGCGCGGTTGCCCGGACCGGTGACCAAGGCGGCGTCGTAGGGGCCCAGCCGGTGGGAGCCGCCGAGCAACGCCGGAGCGTCCAGTGCCACGACCAGCAGGGTCGCGCGGGGCGGTACGGCGAGCACCACATCGCCGCGTACGACGGCGACTTCGGCCTCCACGGCCTCCCTGCGGTACATCACGTTGAAGTTCACGACGGGCCCCCCGAGGAGCCGGCACTGCGTGGGCCGGTCGCCGGGGAAGCGCTGCGGGGCGAAGCGTTCGTCCACGAGGCGTCGTACGCCACCGATCGTCAGGTCCATGCCCGCGCCTTCGGCGAGGGTGAGCGTGCGGTCCACTCCGGGAAACGCGGAGAACGGCCCGTCGGCGCTCACGTCGGCGAGGCTGGCCCGCCAGAGGAACTCCTCCATGCCGGCGCCCTCGGGCCGGACGGCGATCTCCCTGGTGACTCCGCCGCCGTTCTTCCAAGGAGCCGCCGGCCGGCCGGCCGCGCGCAGCACGCGCACCCCGTCGTCCGTGCCGTTGGTGGTGCCGTCCGTCATGTCGCCGCCCTTCCGGGCCCGGGTACGCACCCGGGCCCGGCCGAGACTAGCCGTCAGGGCTGCGGGCCCACCACGAGGTCGTCCGCGTGGACCGCGCCCTGTCCGTACCAGCCGTGCAGGTAGACGGTGACCGCACCGGAGGCGCCGGTGGTGAACGGCACGTCCAGCTCGGTCCAGCCGGCCGAGCTGGTCCACGTGCTGCCGTTGGCCCCGCCGCGCACGCCGAGGTAGGCGTAGCTGCCCTGGACCCAGCCGCTGAGGGTGTAGGCGGTGTGGGGCGCGAGGGTCAGGGTCTGCGTGCACTCGCCGCTCTGCGCGGAGGTCGGCGAGGCCTTGAGGGCATACGCACCCCCGTGCACGGGGGTGGTGACGACGGCGCCCCCGCTCTCGCAGGTCCACGGCGCGAGAGAGCCGCTCTCCAGGCCGCCGTTGACCAGTGCCCCACTGTCGCCGCCCGGTCCGGGGACGGTCAGGGTGAAGCCGGTCGAGTGGACGAGCCGGCCCCCGGTGGCGGTCACGGTCAGCGGGTAGCGGCCGGGCGCGGCCGAGGCGCCGACGGCGACCGTCAACCGGGCGGAGCCGCCCGCCGTGACGGTGGCGGGGCTGAGGGTGGCGGTCACCGCGGCGGGGGCTCCGGTGACGGTCAGGGTGAGGGGCTGTGCGGCGCCGGAGACGACGGCCGTGGCGACCGTCGCGGTGGCCGTGGCGCCGGGGGCGACGGAAGCCGACCCCGGGGTGACCGACAGGGAGAAGTCGTCCACGACGGGTCCGCCGCCGCCCGTGAAGGGGGCGAACGTGTGGGTGAAGTACCACGGGTCCTGGGCGATGCCCGAGCAGGTGTCGGATCCCCCGGTCCCGGGGCAGCCGCCGTTGTCGCGCTGGAGGGCCCAGAAGGAGAGGGTGTTGATGCCCTTGGCCGTGGCCCAGTCGTAGACGGCCGTCGCGTCGGCGGTGGTGAACGTCTCGGCCGGGCCGTAGTCGTCGATGCCGGGCATCTCGGTGACGCCGATCATCCCCCAGAGCTGGGCGGGGGTCTTGCCCGGGTAGAGGGTGGCGAGCTGGTCGTGAAGGCCTTCGGCGGCAGTGCGGGTGTCGTCGGCCATGTGGTGCGTGGCGCCGTCGTAGTAGTCGAAGGTCATGAGGTTGACGACGTCGACCTGCGCGCCCGCCGTCTTTGCGCTCTTGAGCACGGCCAGGCCACTGCTCGCCAGGCCGCTCGTGGTCGTGGGAAGGGTGTAGGAGACCTGGAGGGGGCGTCCGCCCGCGGCGGCCCAGTCCTGCACCTTCTTGATCGCCTGGTTGCGGCGGTCGATGCCCGCCTTGTTGGTCAGCGAGTTGTCCTCGATGTCCATGTCCAGGCGGGTGATGTCGTAGGTGGTGATGACCTTCTCGTACGCGGCCGCGATGGAGTCCACGTTGGTGCAGCTGTCGGCGATCTCGGTCCCGCCGTTGTCGGCCGCGTAGCCGCCGAACGAGGGGATGACGTCCCCGCCGCGCGAACGGATCGTGGCGAAGTCGGCGCCGAAGACGGACGCGGAGACGGGCTGTGCGGTACTCCCGTTCCAGTACGGGGTGCAGGAACCCTTGGCCTCGGTCTGCACGAAGGCCATGGTCAGGTACTTCGCACCGGACTTCTGCGCGAGGTCGGCGGGGCTGTCCGAGGAGTACGCCTCGAAGTACGGGGCGAACACGTGGGCCGGCAGTGGCGTCGCCGCGTGCGCGGCGCCACTGCCCGCTCCGAGCACCAGGCCGGCCGAAGCGGCGAGGGTGGCGAAGGCGGCGAGTAAGGAGTGAACGGGGCGTGGACGTCGTCTCATCGAAGCTCCCGGTGGGGCGCGAGCGAACGGGCGGACGCCCCATGATTGGTCTGGACCAGCCGGACGGTCAAGGGTCCAGACCAATCGGAACGCTCACGCGGCGACGGCAACTCCACTGCGTGGGCCAGGGGGTTGACGGCAAGTGGCCCGGTCAGCGCAGGATGCCCGCCTCTCGGGCGGCGCGGATCCAGGACGGGAACTCCGACAACAGGCGGTCGTAGAGTTCCGGGTCGGAGATCCGGTCGATGTCGTCCACGGCGAAGAAGCCGACGTTGTCGACACGGCGTCCGGGCATGGTGTCGAACCGTTCCAGCACGCCGAACCCGGCCCTGCCGAGGCCGACGAACTGCCAGAACACGGGCTCCTCGACGGCCGCGCGGAGCTCCCGCTCGATCTCGTCGTTGCGGTAGACACCGCCGTCGGAGAAGAACAGGACGAGGGTGGGGGCGGGGACCGGATGGTCGCGTACGTAGGCGCGCACCTCGGCGATGACCCGCTGCTCCTCGTTCTGGAAGCCGACCGCACGCATGTCGACCTGACCCGGGAGCAGTCCCTTGGCCGGCTTGTTCCGGCCGAAGAGGCTCATCTGGCCGACCCGCACGTGCAGGCGCAGCCATTCGGGGAGCCCGGCGATCGTGAGGTCGGGCAGCCGGGCGGGATGGGTGGCGAAGGTCCAGGCCTGCATCTCGCCGTCGTCGTCGAGCTGCGCCGCGACGGCGGCCATCCGTTCCACCACCCCGGCCACCGTGCCGCGCGAGTACAGGGTGGACATCGAGCCCGACGCGTCGAGCACGAGGATGACCCGGGCGCTGACTTCGGCGGCGCCGCTCTTGGTCAGGCTGACGGCCACCTGCTGCTTGCGCAGGGAGAGGCGCTCGCGCATCTCGGTGGGCAGCTGCTCCTCGCCCTTGACCATCCGGACGGCGGCCGCGCGCACGGGCTCGCGCGCGGGGGCCGGCATCGGGGCCGGCGCCGGTGTCGGTGCGGGAGCGGGAGCGGGAGCCGGTGCGGGAGCCGGTGCGGGAGCCGGTGCGGGCGGTTGATCGTCCACGGTGATGCCGAAGTCGGTCGCCAGTCCGGCCAGACCGCTCGCGTACCCCTGCCCGACCGCCCGGAACTTCCAGGCGCCCGCGCGCCGGTAGAGCTCGCCGCTGATGTACGCCGTCTCGGTGTCGGCGGTCATGTCGAAGCGGGCGAGCTCGGCCCCGGACGCCGCGTCGAGCAGCCGCAGGTGCAGCCCCGGGACCCGGCCGAAGCTGCCGCCGTCGGCGGAGGCACACAGGACGACCCGCTCGATCTCCGGCTCCAGGGCGGCCAGATCGACGTCGAGCGCGTCCGCGCCGGGCTGTTTACCGAGGTGGCGTACGGAGCCCGAGGCGTGCCGCGGCTGGTTGTAGAAGACGAAGTCGCCGTCGGAGCGGACCCGCCCACCGCCCGTCAGCAGGAGTGCCGACGCGTCCACGTCCGGTACCCCGGGCCCGGCCGACCAGCCGAGCACGGCTCTGACGGAGGATGACCCGACGGGCAGGTTGGCGCCTTTGCTCAATATCGTCACGGCGCACAGTCTGCCCCTCCGCCCCGGCGGGGCGGAACGTCCGCGCGGGGCGGAACGCATCCCGCATCAAGGCCCCGGCAACGCGTGGGGGCCCGCACCTCACGGTGCGGGCCCCCACGTCGGTCACACGCCAAGGTTGCGTCAGGCGGGAACGATGTTCTCGGCCTGGGGGCCCTTCTGGCCCTGCGTGACGTCGAAGTTCACCTTCTGGCCTTCCTGAAGCTCACGGAAGCCCTGGGTGGCGATGTTCGAGTAGTGGGCGAACACGTCAGCGCCGCCACCGTCCTGCTCGATGAAGCCGAAGCCCTTTTCCGCGTTGAACCACTTCACGGTGCCAGATGCCATATGAGTTTCTCCTTCGGGGCTGTACCCGGACCCACACTGTGCGGGAACCGGTGTTGAAGTAATGATTGCCCCGTCCGAAAAGCATCGGAATAAAGTTTTTGGGAACCACAACTGCAACTGCGCTGACCGTAGCACAGTGCAGACCCTCAGGCACGGAAGGTTTCCGCGTTTTCATTCCCAACGCCGTGAACCTTCACCGGCATTCGCCGGATTTCTGTACCGGCGGCAACAGATATTCAGCCGCGGAAGGCCGCCGGCCTCTCCGGCGAGGCCTCCGCGAGCGCCTTGGTGACGGCGTCGACGCCCGCGCGCAGGCCGTACACCGGGGTGTCGGGCTGCTGACGCCAGGAATCGTCGATGCCGCCCGCGTCGACGGTGTCGAAGCCGAGCTCGTCGATGAGCGCCCGTACGGTCTTCTTCGCCGCCTCGTCGTCGCCGGCGACCGGCAGCGCCATCCGGTCGGGGGCGCCGGCCGGCCGGTGCCGTTCCAGGATGTCGACGGCGTAGGTGCCGTTGAAGGCCTTGACGACCGGGTGGCCCAGGTGGCTTTCGGTCCAGCGGCTCTCGGTCAGCCCCTCGTCCTCGATGCCGGGGATGCGGCCGTCCCGCTCCCGGGGGTAGTAGTTGCCCGTGTCGATGACGGCGAAGCCCTCCGCCGCGCCGTCGAAGAGCCCGGCGGGCAGGTCGGGCACGTTCTTGAGCGGGACGGTGACCACGACGACCTCCGCGCCGCGGGCCGCCTGCGCGACCGTGACGGGCGTGGCCCCGGTCTCCTCGGCGAGCGCCGCCAGCGTTTCGGGTCCGCGGGAGTTCGCCACCGAGACCTCGTGTCCGAGGGCGGTGAGCCGACGGGTGAGGTTGCCGCCGATGTTGCCGGCGCCGATGATGCCGATCTTCATGAGCTCTCCAGTGCAGTGCGGGTTTCGGGTATCGCCTTTGTCCGAACCCCACTGGACCCGACGGCATTCCGGATCCTTCGACACGGCCCGGTGGATTTTCAGCCATTCTTCGCAGCGCGAGAACCGAAGTGGCCCGAGAGAGGTCTTTCGGGGCAGCGCCGGGGACCGTACCGGCGCGTTTCGCACCACGGGGAAAGGTACGAAAATATGTCCAAGCTTCTGACCAAGCGCACGGCCATTGCCCTCACCACCGCGGCGACCGCCGCCGCGGCCGCGCTCTCCCTGACCTTCGTCACCCATGCGTCCGCCTCCGCGCCCGCCCCGGGCACCATTCGGGCGGCAACCGCACTCCCCTCCGTGTCGGGCAGCCCCGAGGGCGCGTTCACCCGTATCGCCGACTTCTACGGCTCCTACATCGACGCGGTGTACGACAGTGACGGCAAGACGGCCGACCAGCTCCGCGCCTCCTACCTCTCCAAGCCCCTCCAGCAGGAGCTCAGGCAGTGGGAGGAGGCGAACCACGCGAACGGCGTGCTGCGCGCCCAGAACGTGCCCCTCCAGTGGAAGGTCGACTCGACCGGCAGCGGGACCGGCAAGACGAACGCCACGGTCACCCTGACCTGGGGCGGCGGCGACACCACGGAGATCCACGTCCAGGCCGACCTCAAGACGCGCAAGATCACCTCGATCAAGGACTGATCCGCGCACCGGCACGGCGAGGGGGGCCCGCCGGCGGCGGGCCCCCCTCGCTGTGCCGTCCCTCGGCTCTTACGCTCCGCTCGCGCCGAGCATGTCCTCGCGCTCGACCAGCTTCACGCGCTCACGGCCCTGCGGTTCACCGAGCGCCTTCTCCGCGGCGTCCAGCTTGTACCAGCCCTCCCAGGTGGTGAACCGGACCTGCCGCTCCGCCAGGAACGCCTCGACGGCCTCCGGCGCCGGCGAGGCCGGGGTGAGCAGCCGCCCCTCGGCGTGGTCGGCGAGCAGGTTCGCCACCGTCTCGTTCGCGTCGCCCTTGGTGTGGCCGATCAGGCCGATGGGTCCGCGCCGGATCCAGCCGGTGACGTACGTCGAGGGCAGGTGCGCCCCGGCCTCCATCACCCGGCCGCCCTCGTCGGGGACGGTGCCGGACTCGACGTCCCAGGGCAGCTTGGGCAGTTCGTCGGAGAGGTAGCCCACGGCCCGGTAGACCGACTGCACGTCCCAGTCGGTGAAGCGGCCCGTGCCCTTGACGTTGCCGGTGCCGTCGAGTTCCGTGCGCTCGGTGCGCAGGCCCACGACCTTGCCGTCCTCGCCGAGCACCTCGACGGGCGATTCGAAGAAGTGCAGGAACAGCTTGTGCGGGCGGTCGCCGGTGTCGCGGATCGCCCAGTTCTCCAGGGTCTTGGCGACCATGTCGGCCTGCTTGTTGGCGCGGCGGGCGGCGATCGAGCCCTCGTCGTAGTCGATGTCCTCGGGGTTGACGATGACCTCGATGTTCGGCGAGTGGTCCAGTTCCCGGAGCTCCATCGGGCTGAACTTCGCCTGCGCCGGGCCGCGACGGCCGAAGACGTGCACTTCGAGGGCCTTGTTTGCCTTGAGGTCGTCGTAGACGTTCGGCGGGATCTCCGTCGGCAGCAGTTCGTCCGCCGTCTTCGCGAGGATGCGGGCGACGTCGAGCGCGACGTTGCCGACGCCCAGGACCGCGACCTTCTCGGCCTCCAGCGGCCACGTGCGCGGGACGTCCGGGTGGCCGTCGTACCAGGAGACGAAGTCGGCGGCGCCGTAGGAGCCGTCCAGTTCGACGCCGGGGATCCGCAGCTCGCGGTCGGCGGTGGCGCCCGTCGAGAAGATCACCGCGTCGTAGAACGCGCGCAGCTCGTCGAGGGAGATGTCGTTCGGGTAGTCGACGTTGCCGAAGAGGCGCACCTGCGGCTTGTCGAGCACCTGGTGCAGGGCGGTGATGATGCCCTTGATGCGCGGGTGGTCGGGGGCGACGCCGTAGCGGATCAGGCCGAAGGGTGCCGGCATCCGTTCGAAGAGGTCGATGGAGACGCCCGGTTCGGCGGCCGCCTCGGACTTGAGCAGCGCGTCGGCCGCGTAGATACCGGCGGGGCCGGCGCCGACTATCGCTACCCGCAGAGGGCGAGGCATGTGTGGGTTCCCTTCGACCGACAAACTGGCTGATCAAGGTGAACCCTAAGCTAAGGCCACCCTAACCAGACACCCGCCCCCTTCTTATGACCCCATAAACAGCTCTTATGACATCCCAAAGGGATGCTTGGGGGATCGGGCGGCGTCCTCAGGCCTCGTACTCGGTCAGGTCGATGAAGTGGACGTCGAGCAGGGCTCCGGTGCCGGGGGCCTCGACCCGCCGCTCCGACTCCATCCCCAGCTTGCGGATGACGTTCTCGGACTCCTCGTTGCCGGCCCGGTTGACCGCGATCACCCGGTCCAGCCCCCGGTCCTGGAGGGCGAACTCCAAGGTGGCCTGCGCGGCTTCCGAGGCGTACCCCTGTCCCCAGAACGGCCGGCCCAGACGCCAGGTGATCTCCACGGCGGGCATGACCTCGGGCAGCCACTCCGGCACCGTCAGACCGACGGCGCCGATCAGCTCACCGGAGGCCAGCAGCTCGACGGCGAACTGGCCGAAACCCTCCTCGTCCCACTCGTCCTCCCAGCGCTCGATGGCGTCGGCCGTCTCGTCCAGATCGAGCGTGGAACCGTCACCGATCCAGCGCATCACCTCGGGGTCGGCGTTGATCTCCGACAGCGGGACGAGGTCGTCGTCGGTCCAGCGGCGGAGCAGGAGGCGGGGGGTACGGATCTCGGTCATGCCCTCATCCTGCCGAACACGGCCCCACCAGGGTTAATCGGGCCGGTCGGGCGGGCCCCCCGGCCGGGCTTTCAGGGGCGACGCAGCAGGTAGTGAACGGCGCCGTCCGCGGAGCCGTCCCGTGCGAAACCGGCCCGCCGGACCACGGCGTGCGAAGGCGCGTTGGCGACGTCGACCACGGCGCGCAGCGCGGTCGGCCCGGGCTGCGCGAAGGCCCATCCGGCCAGGGCGCGCAGGGCTTCGGTGGCGTGCCCGCGGCCCCGGGCCGAGGGGAGGAGGTCGTAGCCGATCTCCGCCTGGCCCTCGGGGTCGGGAGCGCCGTGGAAACCGATCCCGCCGATCGCCCTGCGGTCGGCCTCGCGGACGATGGCGTACGGGCCCCAGCCGGGGTGGTACTCCCCGACCTCGCGCGCCAGGCCCAGCATCCCGGCGGCGATCCTGGTCCCCTCGGGCGGGCCGTCCTCGGCCCAGACGAAGCCGCCGTTACCGCCGGTGTGCAGGTCGGCGGCGGCCGAGGGGCTGATCTCGCACAGCACGACGCCCTTCCCGCGGACGGGGTCGGCGTACCAGCGCCAGTGCCGCCGGCGGGGCAGGCCGGGGAGGTCGGCCCGGCCGGTGGCCGCCAGGAGCGTGTCCCACGCGTCCGCCCCGGCCGGGCGCGGTGCGTGCGGGAAGAGCCGGTCGAGGACCAGGGCGCTGGTGTGCGGGGAGCCGGTCCAGCCGGTGGCGCCGAGGCCGTGCAGGATGTCGTGGGTGTGCAGCAGCACCTCGGTGGCGCCCATGGCGGCGAACCCGTCGGCGCCGGCCGCCCCG
This sequence comes from Streptomyces sp. NBC_00667, assembly GCF_036226825.1. Taxonomy (NCBI): domain Bacteria; kingdom Bacillati; phylum Actinomycetota; class Actinomycetes; order Kitasatosporales; family Streptomycetaceae; genus Streptomyces; species Streptomyces sp. NBC_00667. The sequence goes on along the minus strand of NZ_CP109022.1, from coordinate 6,278,169 downwards.
GCGGGGTGCCAGGCGCGGTCGTCCGGGCGAGCCGCCAGGACGGTGGCCGCCAGCACGCGTCCGCTCGCCTCGACGAGGTCCGTCAGGCGGCCGGGGGTGGTGCCGGGGGCGACGCCGACTCTGATCGGCAGCCAGGACGCGGGCGCGCGGGACGCCAGCTGCCCGGCGAAGGCCGTCAGGTCTCCGGCCAGGTGGACGGCGGTGTCGTGGCAGCTCCACTCCAGCCCTGCCGCCGGCCGGGACCAGTCGCGGTCCGCGACCTCGCGCAGGGCGGCGACGGCTTCCCCGACGGTACGGGTGAGGTCGAGGGCGGTGAAGGCGGTCATGACGTGGACCTTAGGCCGTACGGGGGCCGGGGAGGACGGCCGGGGGCGCCCGGGAGACGGGACCCGGGCGGCGTGTTCAGTCGGGAAGGCCCGAGCCGCAGCGGGAGCAGAAGCGGGCGTCCCGTTCCGGGGCGAGCCGGCCGCAGTGCGCGCACACGCGGTGCAGGAGGCAGGCCGTCTCACCGCCCTCGGGGGCGGGCGGCGTACCGATGCCGAGGCCGGGGCGACGGGGGTGGACCGTGAGGTAGGCGATGCCGTCGGGGCCCGCGGTGAGGGCGCGCCGGGTGTTCTTGGACAGCAGGGCGGCGGTGTGGGGCCGCAGGTCGTGGGGACCGTTCTCGGTGTCGAGCCGGCCGCTGCCCTCGACCACGACCAGCAGGACGTCGAGCGCCGGTTCGCGGTGTTCGGCGATCGCCCCGCCGGACGGCAGCCGGATGAGGTTCGCGTCCAGTACGCGCCCCGCCTCGGTCAGCCGCCAGAGCGCGCCGGTGGCGTCGGCGGGGGCGTCGGCGATGACCGCGTCCAGGTCGGTGGGGGCACCGGCGAGGTGCGAGCGCGTGGTCATGTTCGTCCTTCCTGGTCCCTGAACGGGAGTCCCGGCTCCTCGGCGGGAGTCCCCCCGTCCCTCGACGGGAGTGCCCGGTGACCCCCGCAGTCATACACGATCGGTTCCGGTCATTCGTGGCTGATGCGGCCTTTGCCCGCCCCCGGCGACCAGTGTCGTACGCCTGACCGATAAGATCGGGCCACCGCTCCCCCGCCCCGCCCTTGCGCCGTGAACCCCGGCCCGGCCGCCCGCACCGGAAAAACGCCTGCCCCACATGAGTTCCGACACCGCCCTGTACCCGACCCCGCCCGTCACCGACGGCTTCGCTCCGCCAGGGCCCGTCGTCCCCGAGCGGTCCCGCCAGGTCCGGGTGCCGACGGGCCGGGCTCCGGCGCGGCCGACCCCGGCCGCGGCCTTCCACAGCGTCAGCGCCGTCACCACCGTACTCCTGGCCCTCGTGGCGATCGGCACGATGATCCACGAACCGGTGCTGATACCGCCGCTCGCGGCCAGCGCCGCCCTCGTGCACAGCGCGCCCACGCTGCCGCTCGCGCAGCCGCGCGGTGTGGTGCTGGGGCACCTGCTCGGTGCGACCGTCGGCTACGGCGCCCTCGCCCTGGCCGGCAGCAGCGCATGGGCGGCCGCCGTCGCCGCGGGCATCACCCTCGCCCTGCTCATCGTCGCGCGGACCCCGCACTCCGCGGCCTGTGCGACCGCCGTCATCGTCGTGCTCCAGAGCCCGGCGCCGGCCAGGTTCGTGCCGCTGCTGTTCGGTTCGACGGTCCTGCTGGTCCTCACCGGTTACGCCGGCTCCCGTATCCGCCGAAAGGCCCCGAAGTACCCTGCCTATTGGTGGTGACTCCGCAGTGGCGCGCCTCCGCGCCACCGAGGGTGCTCGGGCGCTACTTCTTGTGACCGGACGGCGCGGTCACGGTGGCGGTGAAGGGCGGAACAAGCGGTGGAGATTTCGACGAAGGACGTTTTCGGAGCACCCTGCTGGGTGAGCCTGATGGCCCGTGACCTGGAGGCCTCCCAACGTTTCTACGCGGCCGTGGTGGGCTGGAGCTTCCGCCGGACGCGCCTGGGCGAGGGCTTCTCCGTGGCCCGGGTCGACGGGGTTCCGGTGGCCGGCATCGGCGCCCTCGCCGGGGACCTGGCGGTGCCCGTCGCCTGGACCCCTTACTTCGCGGTGGACGACGCGGACGTGGCGGTGGGCCGCATCAGGGAGCGCAGCGGCACGGTGGCCGTCGGCCCGGTCTCCTTCCCGATCGGCGGCCGCGGCGCCATGGCGGCCGACGTGGACGGTGCGGTGTTCGGGATCTGGGAGGGCCCGGTGTCCCCCGACTGGCGGGTGGGCCGCGGCCCCGCCCCGGCCTGGCTGGAACTGCGGACCCGCAACGCGTTCGACGCGGCGCTGTTCTACGGGGAAGTGCTGGAGTGGGCCACCGGCCGCCCGGGCTGCTGCGAGGTGTCCTACGAGGAGGACCAGGTGGTGCTGCGCCACGACGGGGAGCCCGTGGCCCGGCTGAACAGCGGACCGGTGGAGGCGGCTTCCTACAGCCCGCACAGCCGGCCCCGCTGGCACGTCCACTTCCGGGTGCCGCGCCTGGAGCCGGCCATCGACGCGGCCGTCGCGATGGGCGGCCGCAGCGTCTCGGACATCACCTCCAACGCCCGGGAGCGGTGGGTGGCGCTGCGCGACCCCGACGGGGCCCTGTTCACCCTCACGACCTCCCTGACGACGCCGCTGGCACTCTGATCTCCGACGTGCCCGCTCCGGCGTCCCTTGCCACACTGGGCGCAGGAGGTGCGCGATGGACCCGGTGGCGGCGCTGAACCGCATCGCCTTCCTGCTGGAACGCGGCCGGGCCCCGACGTACCGGGTGCAGGCCTTCCGCACGGCTGCGGGTGTCGTCGAGCGGCTCGGCCCGCAGGAGGTGGCCGAGCGGGCGGCGGCCGGTTCGCTGGAAGCCGTGAAGGGGCTGGGGCCGAAGACCGGCCAGGTGGTGCGGGAGGCGCTCGCCGGGGAGATCCCCGGTTACCTGCGCAAGCTGGAGGACGAGGTCGCGGCGCACCCCGAGGGGCCGCCCGCCACCGAGGCCGCCCGTGCGCTGCGGGCGGCACTGCGCGGGGACTGCCATCTGCACTCCGAGTGGTCCGACGGCGGCAGTCCCATCGAGGCCATGGGCCGTACCGCCATGGAGCTGGGGCACGAGTGGGCGGTACTGACGGATCATTCGCCGAGTCTGAAGGTGGCCCGGGGGCTCTCGCCGGAGCGGTTGCGCGAGCAGCTGGACGTGGTGGCGGAACTGAACGCGGGGTGGGCGCCGTTCCGGCTGCTCACCGGCATCGAGTGCGACATCCTCGCCGACGGGTCGCTCGACCAGGAGCCCGAGCTGCTGGACCGGCTCGACGTGGTGGTGGGCTCCGTGCACTCCAAGCTGCGCATGGACGCTCCGGCCATGACCCGGCGGATGCTGGCGGCGGTGCGCAACCCGCTGATGGACGTGCTGGGGCACTGCACCGGACGCCTGCTGACGGGGAGGACCCGGCCGGAGTCGGAGTTCGACGCGGCCGCCGTCTTCGCGGCGTGCGCGGAGTCCGGTACGGCGGTGGAGATCAACAGCAGGCCGGAGCGGCTGGACCCGCCGCGGCGGCTGCTGCGGCTGGCCGTGGAGGCCGGGACCCTGTTCGCCGTCGACACGGACGCGCACGCCCCCGGGCAGCTGGACTGGCAGCTGCTGGGCTGCGAACGGGCCGTGGAGTGCGGGGTGACGGCGGACCGGGTGGTCAACACCTGGCCGGCGCCGGAGCTGCTCGCCTGGACCCGCACCCGCCGCCCGCCGGTCCGGCGCTCCCAAGCCGTCTCCTAACCCCGGCTCGCGCCCTACCGGGCCCTGCACGGGCCCTGTCCGGGCGTGAAACGGGCAGGAAGGGTTCACGGGCCGCGGGCGCGGGGCAGACGTACCGGACACAGCAACCGACCTTTTGCGAAGGGACCTGCACCGTGTCGCGATCGAGGATTCTCGTAGTGGGCGCCGGCTTCGCCGGGGTGGAGTGCGTACGGCGCCTGGAGCGCCGGCTGTCCCCCGCCGAGGCCGAGATCTCACTGGTCACACCGTTCTCGTACCAGCTCTACCTGCCGCTGTTGCCCCAGGTCGCGGCCGGGGTGCTCACCCCGCAGTCCGTCGCCGTCTCGCTGCGCCGCAGCAGCAAGCACCGGACCCGGATCATCCCGGGCGGGGCGATCGGCGTCGACCCGAAGGCCAAGGTCTGCGTCATCCGCAAGATCACCGGGGAGACCGTCGACCAGTCCTACGACCTGCTGGTCCTCGCCCCCGGCAGCGTCACCCGGTCGTTCGACATCCCCGGGCTGGGCGAGCACGCCCGCGGGATGAAGACCCTCGCCGAGGCCGTGTACCTGCGCGACCACGTGATCGCCCAGCTCGACCTCGCCGACGCCAGCCAGGACGAGGCCGAGCGCACGGCACGGCTGCAGTTCGTGGTGGTCGGCGGCGGTTACGCCGGTACGGAGACGGCCGCCTGCCTCCAGCGCCTGACCCGCCACGCGGCGACCCGATACCCGCGGCTGGACCCGGAGCGGATCAAGTGGCACCTGGTGGACCTGGCGCCGAAGCTGATGCCGGAGCTCGGCGACAAGCTCGGCAAGGCCGCCCTCGACATCCTGCAGAGGCGCGGCATCGAGGTCTCGCTCGGCGTGTCGGTGGGTGAGGTCGACGCCGAGAAGGTGACGCTCACCGACGGCCGGGTGCTGCCGAGCCGCACCCTGATCTGGACGGCGGGGGTGGCCGCCAGCCCCCTGGTGGGCACGCTGGACACGGAGACCCTCAAGGGCCGCCTGGTGGTGCGCCCCGACCTGACGGTGCCGGGCGCCGACGGGATCTTCGCCCTCGGGGACGCGGCGGCCGTACCGGACCTGGCGACGGGCGGCGACGCCCTCTGCCCGCCGACGGCGCAGCACGCCATGCGGCAGGGCCGGGCCGTCGCCGAGAGCGTCATCGCGACGCTGCGGGGCCGGACTCCGCGCCCGTACGTGCACAAGGACCTCGGACTGGTGGTGGACCTCGGCGGGAAGGACGCGGTCTCCAAGCCGCTCGGCATCGAACTGCGGGGCCTGCCGGCGCAGGCGGTGGCGCGCGGCTACCACTGGTCGGCGCTGCGTACCAACGTCGCCAAGACCCGGGTACTGACGAACTGGCTGCTCAACGCGGTCGCCGGGGACGACTTCGTCCGTACCGGCTTCCTCGCCCAGCGGCCCGCGACGCTGCGGGAGTTCGAGCACACCGACGCCTACCTGACTCCGGCGCAGGTCCGGGAGCACACGGCGGCGCTGCACGCGCGCGGCTGAGCCGCGCCCGGGTCCGGTCCCGGCGGTCTTCGAGGACCCTGAGGGCTGTCCCGCGCCGCCCGGCGGGCGGCGCGGGCTATGCGACAGCCCTCAGGCGGTGCCCGCGCCGCGGGCCAGGAGCAGGGTGACGTCGGCGGCCGCGACCGCGAGCGTGCCGAGGAACGGGGCGCGGCCGCGGCCCCGGCCGGTGGCGAGCAGCACGGCCGCCGTGAGGGCCAGCAGCCCCCACCCATAGGGCGTCACCGGACCGGGCGGGCCGAGGACCAGCGCGGCGGCCGAGCCGAGCACGAGGAGGGCGGCCACCGCGGCCGAGCCGCGGGCGCCGAGCCGCTGCGGGAGTCCGGTCACGCCCGTGGCCAGGTCGTCCGCGATGTCGGGCAGGACGTTGGCGAAGTGGGCGCCCGCACCGAGCAGGGCGGCCGCCGCTCCGAGCCAGAGCGGCGGCCACGGCTGCCCCGGGAGGCCGAGCGTGACGAAGGCCGGCAGCAGACCGAAGGCGAGGGCGTACGGGAGCCAGGACGCGAGGGTGCGCTTGAGCCACAGGTTGTACGCCCAGGCGGCCGCGACCGCGCAGAGGTGCACGGCGCCGGCGAGCCATCCCGAGGCCAGGGAGAGCGGTACGCACAGCGCCAGCGCCACGACTGCGGCGGCGCTCACGGTCCCCGGCGCCACGGCGCCCGCCGCGAGCGGCTTGTCCGGCCGGCCCGTGAGCCGGTCGCGCCGCATGTCGGCCCGGTCGTTGGACCAGCCCACCGAGAGCTGGCCGAGCGCGACGGCTCCGGCCGAGGCCGCGCAGCCGGCGGTTCCCCGGCCGGTGGCTGCGGCCAGCACGGCGGTGAAGAGGGTGACGGCGGCCGCCGGCAGCGGGTGGCAGGCGGCCAGCAAGGCGGTGGCGACCGTCCCGGAGCCGGGTTGTGCGGCGGTTTCGCCGGGTGGTGCGGTGGCGCGGGTTGCGGGCACCGCCCCACGTTAAGGGCCGGGCGTCCCGTCCTCCGGGACCGGCGTGCGGCGGCACGCCCGGTTCGTACGGTTCGGTGAAAAAGACCGTTTCTTCCCTATGTTGGGGCGATGACACGTGTCCTGGCAGTGAGCAGCGTGTTCCCGCCCCACGCGTACCGGCAGCCGCAGATCACGGAAGCCCTCGCCCGCTGTCTGCCGCCGGGCTCCGACACCGGCCTGCTGCGCCGGGTGCACTCCTCGGTACGGGTCGAGCGCCGCCACTTGGCGCTCCCGCTGGAGCGGTACGGGCCCGGCAACGACTTCGGGGCCACCAATGCCCTGTTCCTCGAAGCGGCGCTCGACCTCGGCTCCCGCGCCATCGGACTCGCCCTCGCCGAGAGCGGCCTCGCCGCCCGGGACGTGGACCTGGTCATGTCGACCACGGTGACCGGGCTCGCCACGCCTTCGCTGGAGGCTCGGCTCGCCGCCCGCACCGGCCTGCGGCCGGACGTACGGCGCCTGCCGCTGTTCGGGCTCGGCTGTGCGGCGGGCGCCGCCGGCCTCGGCCACCTGCACGACCACCTCACGGGCCGGCCGGGCCACGCCGCCCTGCTGCTCTCCACGGAACTGTGCTCGCTCACCCTCCAGCCCACCGACACCTCGATGGCGGCCCTGGTGGCCGGAGGGCTCTTCGGGGACGGGGCAGGCGCGCTGCTGGCGGTGGGGGCCGGCCATCCGCTGTACGGGAGCGCCGATGGCCCCACGGTGGTGGACGCGCGCAGCCGCCTCTACCCGGGAACCGAGGCCCTGCTCGGCTGGGACATCGGCCACTGGGGTTTCCGCATGGTGATGGGCCGTGAACTGCCCACCCTGGTCAGGCTGCACGTCGCCGAGGAGGTGGAGGCCTTCCTCGCCGGGCACGACCTCAAGCCCGCCGACGTGGCCGCCTGGATCTGCCATCCGGGCGGTCCGAAGATCCTCGACGTCCTCGGGGAGGCCCTGGGGCTCCCGGACACGGCCCTCGCGGCGAGCCGCCGTTCGCTCGCGACTGCGGGCAACCTCTCCTCCGCCTCCGTGCTGCACATCCTCGGCGAGGTCCAGAGCGCCGGTCCGCCTCCGCCGGGCTCGATCGGGCTGATGATCGCCTTCGGCCCGGGCTTCGCCTCCGAACTCGTCCTCCTGCGCTGGTGATGCCGATCATGCCCATGCCCCTGTACCTGCTGCTGCTCGCCCTCGTCGCGGGCGAGCGGCTGGCCGAACTCGCCGTGGCCCGCCGCAACGCCGCGTGGAGCCGGGCACGCGGCGCCCGGGAGTACGGCCGCGGCCACTACCCGGCCATGGTCGCGCTGCACACGGCCCTGCTCGCGGGGTGCGCCGTCGAACCCTGGGCGGCGGACCGCCCGTTCCTGCCCCTGCTCGGCTGGCCCGCACTCGCGGTGGCCGTGGCCGCGCAGGGGCTGCGCTGGTGGTGCATCGCCACCCTCGGCCCGTACTGGAACACCCGGGTGCTGGTGCTTCCCGGGCTGACGCCGGTGGCGGCCGGGCCCTACCGGCTGCTGCGCCACCCCAACTACCTGGCGGTGGTGGCCGAAGGGCTCGCGCTGCCGTTGGTCCACTGCGCCTGGGTGACGACGGCCGGTTTCTGCGTACTGAACGCGCTGTTGCTGCGGGTGCGGATCCGCTGCGAGGAGTCCGCGCTCACGTACGCCCGTACCGGGGGCAGCCTCGTGGTCGCCGCGCCGTGATCGACCTCCTGGTGGCCGGCGGCGGTCCGGCCGGGCTGGCGACGGCCATCCAGGGAGCCCTGGCCGGGCTGGAGGTGGTGGTGGCCGAGCCGCGCCCGACCCCGATCGACAAGGCCTGCGGGGAGGGGCTGATGCCGGGCGGCGTGCGCCGGCTGGCGGAACTGGGTGTCCCGGTGGCGGGCCGCGCCTTCCACGGGATCCGCTACGTCGACGGGCTGAGCGGACTGAGCGCGCAGGGGCTGTTCCGGGACGGCCCCGGGTGCGGGGTACGGCGCACGGACCTCCAGGCGGCGCTCGCGGCCCGGGCCGCGGACCTGGGCGTACGGGTGGTCGCGCGGCGCGTGGAAGAGGTCCGCCAGGACGATCACCGGGTCGGGGCGGCGGGTCTGACCGCCAGGTACCTGGTGGCGGCGGACGGCCTGCACTCGCCGGTCCGGCGCGCCCTGGGCCTGTCGGCGCCGCCCGCGCCGGGGCGGCCTGCCCGCTACGGCCTGCGCCGCCACTACGCGGTGGCGCCGTGGAGCGAGCTGGTGGAGGTGCACTGGGCCCCGCGGTGCGAGGCGTACGTCACTCCGCTCGGACCCGACCGGGTCGGGGTGGCGGTGCTGACCTGCGAACAGGCCCCCTTCGACGTACAACTGGCCCGTTTCCCGCTGCTGTCGGCCCGGCTGCCACCGCCCGGGCCGGGTGACGCGGTGCGCGGGGCGGGGCCGCTGCGGCAGCGCTCGCGCGCGAGGGTGGCGGGGCGGGTGCTGTTCGTGGGGGACGCGGCGGGTTACGTCGACGCGCTGACCGGGGAGGGCCTGACGCTGGCGCTGGCGGCCGCGGGCGAACTCGTACGGTGTGTCCGCGCGGGGCGGCCGCAGGAGTACGAGCGGGCCTGGCGGAAGGTGTCCCGGAGCTACCGGGCGCTGACCGGGGCCCTGTTGTGGGCACGCGGGCAGCCCTGGCTGGCGGGGCGGATCGTGCCGCTGGCCGCCCGGTTGCCGGGGGTGTTCACGCGGGCGGTGAACCTGCTCGCCTGAAGGCCCGCGGGGCCCGGGCGGCGCCTCTCGCGCGGCCCGGGCCCCGCGGCGGGACCGTCAAGGGGGCAAGGCGTCAGGCGCCCTCGGCCTCCTCGGCCACCGGGGCCATCGGGACCGCCGGGACCGCCGGGACCGCCGGGACCGCCGGGGGGCCGTACATCAGGGCCAGCCCGGCCAGTACGGAACCCGCGCCGGCGCACAGCACCGTCACGACGCCCGCCCAGGCGTGGGGGCCGCCCAGCGCCCCGGCCAAGGGGTCGAACACGGCAATGCCGCCGGCGAGATGGAGCGCGACCACCCCGAGCGCGGCGATCGCCGCCGCCCGCCACACCGCCGGGGTGTCCCGCACCGCCAGCAGCACGCCGAGCCCGAGGCAGAGCACCGCGACGACCGTCGCCAGATGGCCCACGGGGCCGGCGGCCGGCAGCGCGGCCGGGTCCCCGGGCAGGTGCACGACCCCGCACAGCAGCAGTGCGGCGGCCGCGGGCCAGCGCAGTACGTGGTGCAGGACGCCGGGCCGCGCCCGGGCGGGCTCTCGGCCGGGGGGCGGGGGCGGCTGCGGGGCCTGCTCCGAGCGGGGCGCGGTGTCCGGGTCCTCGGGGATTGCGGCACCGGGGCCGCCACCGCCCCCCTCCCCGCCGCTCTCGCCGTCCCCGCCGTCCCCGGCCTTCTCGGCATGGGCGGTGGGGGCGGTGGGGGCGGTGGGGGGCTCGCCGGCGGCGGGTACGTCCGCGGGGGGTCCGTGCGGCGAGGCGGCGGGTTCCGTCGGCCGGCCGGAGCCGCCGCCGAGGGTCCGGGCCAAGATCGCCACGTCCTCGACGGACCGGCCGAGGGCTGCCGCACGCAGCGCGATCCCCGCCTCGACCTCCCCGTCCGCAGGCTCGCCCAGCAGGGCGACCATGAGCCGGACGTCGTCGACGGAACGCGACACGGCGGCCGCGGCCACCGCCTCCTGTCCGGACCGGGACAGCAGACCCGTCTCCTTCAAGAGGCCCACCAGGGCCGTGACCTCCTCGACGGGCCGGCAGGTGGCCGCCGTGTCCAGCAGGGTCCGTACCGTCTCCGGTGACACTCCGGCCGACGCGACGGCCGCAGGAGGTCCGGGGCTGGCGGATCCTTCGGTCGGCTCGGAGTGGGCGTGGGCCCCGTCCCGGACGCTTTCGGGGTCGCCGTCGGGGTCCTCGTACCGGGCCGCGCGGAAGTTGAGGTCGTTCATGAAAGGCTCCGTTCGCCGACGCACGGGTCCGCACAGCGCGCATGGTGCGTCATGGGAAGAGCACGTTTAGTTGCATTGAGGGGCACGTGCGTGCACTGCGCCATTCGGGGCGGGCAAACGGGGGGTGGGCCGGCCCCTGGTGATTCCCCGGGCCGCCTCGGGGCAAGCGGTGTTGCATGACTGTCTATCTCGTCACCATCCCCGGGACCCTGCTGACCGAGCTCACCCCCGAGGCGCGGACGCAGCTGGTGAGCGCGCTGCGGCCGGCGGATCCGCGGGGCACCGAGCTGGGGGTCGCGGAGGACCTGGACATCCTGTCGTTCTACTCCGGCTCCTCCGCGTTCAGCCTCCACGTCGAGGTCGAGGCCTCCGACACCTCGTCGGCGGTGGACAAGGCCCGGGACCTGGCGTCGTCGGCGCTGCACGGCGCGGGACTGGATTCCGGTACCGCCCCGCTCGGGGACCCCGTGATCACGGGGATCGCCGGCGAGTAGCCCACCTGCGGTGACGGGGCCGGGGAAGGCTTCGAGATGCGTGCGCGCCGCGCGGCTGATTCCCTGGTTCCGCCCGCTCTCCACCACTGAGCCAAGGAGCAGATCATGAGCGTTGCAGGCGGATCCGGTGGCCGGTCGCGGCAGTTGCGCGAGAAGGCCCAGGAGATGAGGACCGCGGCCGAGCGGTCCAGCGACCCCCAGGAACGCAAGCGGCTCGAGGACAAGGCCCGCCGGCTCCAGGAGCAGAGCGAGATGGAGAGCCGGATGATCGACGATCCGGGCATGGACCTGCGGTAGCGGGACCGGCTGCGCCGTGAAGGCCACGGAGGTCTTGGCCGACGCCTACGGGCGTGTCCGCGAGGTGGTGCACGAGGTGCTGGACGGGCTCTCGGCCGAGGAGCTCAACGCGCGCGTCGACCCGGCGGCGAACTCCGTCGCGTGGCTGGTCTGGCACCTGACCCGGGTGCAGGACGACCACGTGGCGGACGCCGCCGGGCTGGAGCAGGTGTGGCATGCCGGGGGCTGGTCGGAGCGGTTCGGCCTGCCCCTGCCGGCCGACGCCACCGGCTACGGGCACACGGCGCGGGAGGCCGGGAAGGTCCGCGTCGAGTCGGGCGAGCTGCTGCTCGGCTACTTCGACGCGGTGCACGAGCAGACCCTGCGGTTCGTGCGGGGTCTGGGCGCCGCCGACCTGGGCCGGGTGGTGGACGAGCGCTGGGATCCGCCGGTCACGCTGGGAGTGCGCCTGGTGAGCGTGCTGACGGACGACCTCCAGCACGCCGGCCAGGCCGCTTTCGCCCGCGGGGTGCTGGAGCGCCGGTAGCGCTGCCCGGAGCCGCCGTCCGGCCCTCGCGGCCGGGCGGCGCGCCGTGTTCGGGCGGCGGGCGGCGGGCGGCGCGCCGTGTTCGGGCGGGCGGCGTTCGGGCGGCGGGGGTGGCCGCCGCACGGCCTTCGCCGGGGCACCGTCGGATCCGGGGGCGCCGGAGCGATGAATCCGGGGCGCCCCGGGAGTCTTGACTGCCGAGGCCGGTACACCGCCGGCCGCACACCCGTTACGGCCATCGGGAGAGGTGGGGTCATGACCAGCCTGCGCGAGATCCTGGCATCGCACGTGGACAGCGGCTACCTGGCGGGGGCGGTGGGCCTGGTGGCCCGCGGTGACCGGGTCGAGGTGGCGGCGGTCGGCTCGGCCGGGATCGGCGGCCTTCCCCCCGTGGCCCGGGACACGATCTTCCGCGTGGCCTCGCTGACGAAGCCGGTCACGGCAGCTGCGGCGATGACACTGATCGAGGAGGGGCGGCTCGCCCTCGACGAACCGGTCCGCGACCTGCTCCCGGAACTCGCCTCGCCCGTGGTCGTCCGTACGCCGTCGAGCCCGCTGGACGACGTGGTGCCCGCCGAGCGGCCCATCACCGTGGAGCACCTGCTGACCTTCCGGGCCGGGTACGGCTTCCCCGCGGACTTCTCACTGCCCGCCGCACAGGCGCTGTTCACCGAGCTCAAGCAGGGCCCCCCGCAGCCCCAGCTGACCGCGGAACCGGACGCGTGGATGAAGACGCTGGCCCGGATCCCGCTGCTGTACCAGCCGGGCGAGGCGTGGCTCTACAACGCGTGCTCCGACATCCTGGGCGTCCTGATCGCCCGCGTCTCGGGGCAGCCGCTGCCCGAGTTCCTCGCGGAGCGGATCTTCGAGCCGCTCGGCATGCGGGACACGGGCTTCGCCGTTCCGGCGGCCGATCTGGGCCGCTTCACCGACTACTACCGGGCCGGCGGCGAGGGCGCCCTGGAACTGGTCGACGCCCCCGACGGGCAGTGGAGCCGGATGCCGGCCTTCCCGTCCGCGGCGGGCGGGCTGGTCTCGACGGCGGATGACCTGTACGCCTTCGGCCGGATGCTGCTCGCCGGCGGGACCGTCGACGGACGGCGGCTGCTCCGCGCCGAGTCGGTCCGGCAGATGACCACCGACCGGCTGACCCCGGCCCAGCGGGCCGGGGGCGCGCTCTTCCTGGAGGGGCAGGGCTGGGGGTTCGGCGGCAGTGTGGACGTCGCACGCCTGAACCCCTGGAACGAGCCGGGGCGTTACGGCTGGATCGGCGGTACCGGGACGGCGTCGCACATCGTCCCGGCCACCGGCACCGTCACCGTTCTGCTCACCCAGCGCGAACTGAGCGGCCCGGCCTCGCCCGCCCACATGCAGGAGTTCTGGCGGTACGCGGCCGGGTCCTGACCCGGGCCGCGGCCCACGATCCGGTGGCGCCCGGCCGGTGGTGAGCGGTCAGAGGTCAGCGCTCAGCAGTCAGCGGCGCACGCTCCAGCCCACGGTGGTGCGCATGCTCGCGGCGATCTTCGGGTCGCGTACCGAGGGGGTCCGGTCCTCGGCCGTGACCGTCAGCTCGTGGGTCCGCCCTCCGGAGAGGGACAGCTCCCCCACCCGTACGTCGCTGCGCCCTGCGAATCGTTTCAGCTCGTGCCCGTCCAGGTACCAGCGCACCACGAGCTGTCGGCCGTCGGCGCTCGCGAGACGGAGGACGGAGACCTTCGCCCGGTCCCGCGTGCGCAGGGTGCGGTCGGTCGGGGTCAGTGCGGTGACGGTGTGGGCGTGCCGGTGGAAGCCCGCGATCATCGCCTCGACGCCGGGGAGGCTGAACGGCTTGCCGAGCACCCGCATGATGGAGTTGTCGGTCGGCCGGTTGAGGCCGGTGACGAAGTAGCCGCCGCCTTCGTACGCGCCCACGGTGCCGCCGTCCGGGGACTGTTCGCCGAGCCAGCGGTACCACTTGGACCGGGTGTCGCGCATGCCGTCGGCGGTGAGGGTGGAGGTGTTGGACTCGGCGGGCTCGGGGCCGGTGTAGTGCTCGTAGCCGGGGGTGCCCGGATAGAAGTACTCGTCGGCGAGCTTGCCCAGCGAGTGGCCGGTCTCGTGGATGGCGACCTGGCCGGACTTGGCGTTCCCGGCGGAGGCGGTGGAGATCCCCTCGTAGCCGAGGGTGGGGCTGGGCTCGTTGTAACCGGCCCCGCCGTACTTGGTGCTGTTGGACAGGACGATCACCAGGTCGGCGGCGGGCGCCTTCGCCACGTACGCGTCCACCTTCGGCTGGTCCACGCACAGCAGCCGCTCGATGTCCTCGCACCAGAAGTAGGAGCCGAGCGCGGTGTCCCGGGTGGTGGCCCGGTCCGGGTCTCCGGAGATGCCGGACTCGCGGGAGACGGCGTCGACCGTCCAGACGTTGAACAGGTTGCGGTAGGTCGCGTACGGCTCCACGGCCGTGACCTCGGCCCACTTCTGCCGGGCGTCGTCGTGGAACTTCCCCAGTTCGGCCGCGGTGTAGCCGTCACCGATGACGACGACGTCGAGGCGGTCCGCGGTGGGCCCGTTGTCGACCGTCTTGGTGACCTCGCCGTCCGCCTCGCGCTCGGCGGGGGAGAGGCCGGTCGGCGCCTTGTCGCGGCCGGCGGCCGGCACGCGGACGTTTCCGGAACCGGCTTCGCCGCCCTGTTCGGGCCCGGGTATCTCGACCTGTACCCCGTGCGGTGCGGCCGGGCCGGGTGGCGGGGCGGCCGCCCCGGCAGGTACGGCGGCCAGGAGCACTGCGCCCGCGCCGAGGGCGGCGACGGCCAGACGGACGGTCGAGCGGATGGGTGACCCCATGAAGTCCCTCCCCGAGGAACATAAACAATAAGATAAGCAGGCTTAACTGGGTGCTTAAGTTAGGGGCGCGTACAGGACGCGCGCAATGGGCATCTCCCGCTGAATACTGGGGATTTCACGTGACCCGAGGGGACTTCATGGACGAACCGGCTGAAATCGGACGCCGGGTACAGCGCCTGCGTGCCGAACGCTCACTGACCCAGCGGCAGTTGGCGGAGCCGGTGTACACGCCGGCCTACATCTCCACCCTTGAGTCGGGCCGGGTCCGCCCCTCCGAAGCCGCCCTGCGCTTCCTCGCCGACCGCCTCGGCACCTCCTACGAGGAACTGGCCACGGGCCGCCCCGCCCATCTGGCCACCGAGCTGCGCCTCGCGCTGACCGACGCCCAGCGGGCGCTGGCCACGGGCGCCGCCGACGAGGCCGCCGTCCTCTTCCGCAGGCTCCTCACCGACGCCGAACAGCTCGGCCTGGACCCCGAACGGGCGGAGGCGCTGCTGGGGCTGGGCGACTGCTGCCTGGAGGGCGGGGAACTCGCCGACGCCATACGTCACTTCGAGGAGGCGGAACGGCTGCTGGCGCACGAGCCGCTCCCCCGTCGTGCCCGCGCCGTCCGCGGCCGGGCCGTGGCCCACCTGCTCGCCGGGGAACTGCGCTATGCGTGCTACCTCCTGGAATCGGCCATCGACGAGCTGAACGCGAGCGGGCTGGGCGACCCCGAGGCGCTGGTCCTGCTTTACGCCGCGGCGATCGGTCCGTACATGGACATGGGGGCCCACGCCCGTGCGGCCCACGCCGCCGAACTGGCCCTGGCGCTCGCCGGGCAGGTGCAGGACCCGGCGCTGGTCGCGGGCATGCACCGGCAGGTCGCGCGCACCTTCCTCGCGGAGGGGCGGATGGCCGACGCAGACGCCTCCCTCGCCAAGGCCCAGGCGGTCTACCGGCAGTTGAGGCTGCGCACCGACCTGGCGCACTGCCACTGGATGCGCGGCTACGTCCAGGCTCAGCGGGGCGAGCTGACCGCCGCCGAAGCGGAGTTGCGCACCGCCCGGGACATGCTCGCCGCCAAGCGGGCGGCGCTGTACACCGCCCAGGTGGAGGTCGAGCTGGCCGACGTACTGCGCCGGCTGGGCCGGTACGACGAGGCCACCGTGCTGCTGTCGGCGCTCCTGGAACTGGGTGAGCACCACGGCGCCGTGCACGCGGGCGGAGCCCACCGGCTGCTCGGTCTGATCGCCGAGGAGCGGGGTGACGCCGAGGCCGCGGAGGAGCACTACGTACGGGCGCTGTCGCTGCTGGAGCGCAGTGGGGCCAGCGGTGATCTCGCGGACCTGTGCCGGCTCCTGGGAGACCTGCTGCGCCGCTGCGGCCGCACGGAGGCCGCCTTGGACGCGTACCGCACGGGCCTCGGGCACCGGGCGGTCCCGGGCACCACGACGCTGGGCCCCGCACCGGCGGCTCCGGCGGGGACCCCTGCCGCTCCCCCGGAAGCGGGCTGAGGCGGCGGCCCCCGGGGCCCTCACGCACCGCGGGGGCCCTGCGTGTGCCGGGCCGCGCGGGCGGTGCAGGAGCGGGCGACCTCGTCGGCGAAGAGGCGGGCCGGCGGGGGCAGGGCGCTCCAGCGGCGGACGGCCCAGCCCACCGCGAGGGGTGGCAGGGCGGGGACGGGCAGCAGCCTGAGCGGTCCGTCGCATCCGGGGACCCGCCAGCCGGGCAGGGCCGGCACCAGGGCGTGGCCGAGCCCGAGTTCGGCCAGCAGCAGGGCGGTGTCCCAGTCGGCCACGCTGGTGTCGGAGCGGCTGATCCGGACACCGCGGGCGGCGAGGGCGGCGTCGAGGTGGGCGCGGGAGGCGGAGTTCTCGGGGAGCCTGATGTGCCGGATGCCGCTGAGCTCCGCGGGTTCGAGGCGGGCCCGGGTGGCGAGGGGGTCGTCGGCGCCGACGGCGAGGACCCAGGGCAGGTGCATGACGGGGCGCTGCTCGATGCCGCGGACTTGGTCGCCGATGGTGATCCAGGCGAGGTCGAGGTCGTCGGCGGCGAGGGCGGCGAAGCAGCTGCGGCTGGAGTTCTCGGTCTGGAACTCCAGGCTCACGTCGGGGTGGCGGCGGCGGAAGGTGACGACGGCCTCGGACATGAAGTGCCGCACGGTGGTGGCGCCGGTGGTGACGCGCACCGATCCGGCGTCCCCGTGGACGAGGTCCTCGAGGCGGCGCAGGGCGCCGTCGAGACCGGCCATGCCGTCGGCGGCGGCCGTGAGCAGGATGCGGCCGGCCTCGGTGGGGACCACTCCGCGGGCATGGCGTTCCAGGAGGGCGACGCCGGTCTCCTTCTCCAGGCGTCGGACGTGCTGGCTGACGGCCGGCTGGGTCCGGCCGAGGTCGCGGGCGACGGCGCTGAGGCTGCCGGTGCGGCACACGGCGACGAAGACGCGGAGGTCGTCGAGGGTCATGAGGGCCAAGCTACAGCTTGGGTCCGAGCACGAAATACCGGGATTGACTTGGGGTTTGGGCTCCGTGAGGATCGAGGCAGGGCCCGGGCGGCAACCCGGCCCCGCGCCCGCCACGGAGTCCGGACTCCAGGCGGGCGCGGGGCCGGGTGTCGACCCACAAGGCCCACAAGGCCCGTAAGGGCCTACGGGCTCAGGGTGTGAAGGTCCACCGCTGGGCCGGGGTGCCGGCACAGGCGGTGCGGGTGAGGCGGGTCCCGTCGGCGGTCGCCGACCCCTCCGGGGTCAGGCACTGTCCGGCGCTGCGCAGGCTGCCGTCGGGTCCCGGCTGCCAGATCTGGCCGGTGGCGGCGCCGCACGGCTGTACGGTGACGGCCGCCGCGTTCGTGGCGTCCAGGCAGACCCCGCCGAGCCCGGTGATGTGGCCGTCGTTCCGGAGCGTCCAGCGCTGGTTGGGGCCTCCGTGGCAGGCGTACAGGGTGGGTTCGGTGCCGGGGGCGGTGCTGCTGTGCGGGAGGTCCGCGCAGCTGCCCGACGCGGAGTCGACGAGGAGGGCGTCGGCCGGGAGGGGCGCCGCCCGGCCGGTGAGGGTGAGTTCCGCGGCGCTGGACCAGGGTCCTCTGCCACCCGCCTCGGTCAGGGCGCGCAGGCGCAGGTAGCGGCCCGTCTTCGCGGGCAGGGTGATCCGTTCCGGTGCTGCGGTGTCGGCGAAGGTCCCGGTGGCCGCCGGCGGCCCCCAGTCGGTGGTGGTGTCGGACACGTAGATCTCGTAGGAGCCGATGCGGCCGTTGACCCCGCCGTCCTGCCGGGGCAGGTAGCCCAGGCCGTCGACCGTGTAGCGGGCGCCGAGGTCGATGCTCACCTCGTGCGGCAGCGGCGCGGGGGTCGTGGAGGACCAGGCCGTGTGCCACGTCGTGGCCGGGTCGCCGTCGAAGGCGTTCGTGGCGGCCCCGTTCTCGGCGGCGGTTTCCTGGCTGTCGGTGGAGAGCAGGCGCCAGGCCGACTGCGGCAGCGGGTCGGAGCCGGTCGGGAGCGGGCCGGCCACGGGGAGGGTGACCCCGGCGGCCGTGACGCCGAAGGCGCCCTGCTTCGTGCCGGTCTTGACCCACAGGACACCGGAGCGGTCGGCCGGATCGAAGAACCACCCGGTGGCGGCGGCGTCGTACGCGCCCTTCGTGGTGAGCCGGGTGAGGGCTGCGCCGTCGACGGTGAGGGCGGTGGGTGCGGAGGCGACGTGGAGGGTGAACTCGTAGCCCCGCGCGGCCGGTTGTCCGGCGTAGCTGCCGGTGGGGGCGCCCACGGACACGGTGACGGCGCCCGTACCGGAGGTGGGGGCGCTGACGTTCACCTGCTGGCGGGCGAAGGCTCCGGACTGGTAGGCGCGGGTGCGGCCGTCGTCCTCGTAGAGGCTGAACGCCGAGTTGCCGCGCGGGTGGATGTCGTAGGTGAGGGTGGAGAGGGGTTTCTCCCCCGTGTAGTTCATCTGGGGCCACATCGGCACGATCGCACCGCCCTTGACGAAGAGCGGCAGCGTGTCGAGGGGCGCCCGGTAGCCGTTCAGCCAGCCCGGGCCCGAGTAGGTCGTGCCGGTCCAGTAGTCCGTCCAGGTGCCGGCGGGCAGGTAGATGCCGTCGCGGACGGAGGTGTCGGAGACGACGGGCGCGACCAGGAAGGAGTCGCCGGCCATGAACTGGCCGCTGGTGAGGTTGCCGCGGGCCACCGGGTCGTCCGGGTACTCCAGGACCATCGCGCGGGTGCTGGGCACTCCGGTGTCGTGTGCGACGCGGCTCATCGTGTACAGGTAGGGCATCAGCCGCATCTTGAGCTGGAGGTACTTGCGGTTGATGGACAGGTAGGGCTCGGCGAACCGCCAGGGCTGCTTGTCCTGGTATCCGGCGGCGGGATTGGTCGCGCCCCAGCCGGACATGGTCATGAACGCCGGGGTGAAGGCCTTCCACTGGAGGTCGCGGGCGTACGTCTTGGGGCTGCCGCCGAAGATGCCGTCGATGTCGCCGGAGGCGTAGTTGAGGCCGGACAGGCCGGCGCCGGTGATGGCGGGGACGTGCCAGCGCATGTCGTCCCAGGTGCCGTTGGTGTCGCCGGTCCAGACGACGGCGTTGCGCTGGGTGCCGGCCCAGCCGTCGACGGTCCAGACGTAGCGGCGGGCGTCGGAGTTCTTCTCGATGCCCTCGACGGCCTGCCGGACGCCGGTGAAGGCGCTCTTGTACCCGCCGCCGATCCAGGCGACGTCGGTCTTGACCCCCCGGGTGCCCGCGGCGGCGACTTCCGTCGCGATGTCGGTGAGGCCGGTGGAGGTCCACAGGCCGGTCTGGAACCCCTTGGCCTTGAGTGCGTCGACGGTGGACTTGAGGGGAGCGGTGTAGCCGCAGCCGTAGCCGTCGTTGGGCAGGAACCAGCCCGAGGGCATGTCGGCGGTGCGGGCGTCGGAGGCGTAGCCGACCACGTCGGGGGTCGTCTGGTGGCGAAGGCGGTCGTGGTCGCCCTGGTAGGCGGGGTTGGAGGCGTTGAAGCAGTCGGCGTTGCCCAGTTCGAAGCCCCACATCGGCGCCATGAAGGGTTTGCCGCTGACGTCGGTGTACGCGTCGAGGACCGATTTGAGGGTGTCGCCGGTGAAGTACCAGGCGTCGAAGCGCTTCTCGTCGTGGGCGAGGGTGGTGGGCGCGTTGAACCCGTACGAACCGGGGGCCCAGGTGTTGCGCATGACTCCGTAGCCGTTGGTGGACATGTAGAAGGGGGCGGGACTGGCGTTGTCGTTCTCGCGCCACTTGTTGTCCACGGCGATGGGGACGGTCTTGCCGCGCAGGGCCCATTCCCCGAGCCGCAGGCCGGTTCCGTAGAACTGCTCGTCCGCACCGCGGGCGAGGTACTGGGTGGTCCGGGTGCCCGTCCAGGAGGTGGGCTGGGTCTCCTGCCAGACGAGGGTGGCGTCGTCGGCGCGGTAGACCGAGAACCGCAGGGGCTTCTTGTCGACGTGGATGGACAGGGCGCCGGTGGTGATCCGGTAGTGGGCGCCCGCGTCGGTGTACGTCGTGTCCACCGGGCCGAAGTCGGTGGTGGGGGCGAGGTCGGAGCCGGCCGGGTCCTGGGTGAAGGCGCCGTCGGGCGAGAGCCACAGCCGGAAGATGTCGGCGCGGGCGACGACCACGCGGGCCTTGGCGCCGGAGGACGTGGTCACGGTGAAGGTGTTGCCGGACCGGGTGAGGCCGGTGGCGTTGCCGGCGGTCGCCGGGGCGGGGGCCGCGTCGGCCGGTGAGGCCATCGGGCCGGCGGCGGCCAGCCCTGACATGGCGAGGGCGCCGGCGAGCAGGGCGGCGCCGGGTATGCGGCGGCGCGCGCGGAGCCGGTGTCTGGCGGGGGCGGGGGCGGACAGGGGACGGATGCGCCTCAGGGTCAGTCTCATGGGGCAGCTCCTCGTGCGGTCCGGGATCACGGACACACCGCTTTGGCATGCGCCTGGCAAACAGCACGGCCAAGATAGCGGCTGCGAGGAGCGGGATGAAGGAAGTTGCTCGAAATCGGCCGTCAACAAGCAACTTCACGCATGAACTTCCTGCATGAGCACGCTCAAGCCCCGTGAAGACGTTCGATCGCCACGAGCGCCGCGTCGTCCCCCAGCCGGCCGTGCGGAGAGTGCCGGAGCAGATCCGCGCACAGGTGGCGCAGCAGGCCCTCCGGACCGTCGCCGGGCCAGCCGGCGGCACGCTCCCTCAGGGGGTAGAAGTCACCGGCCCCGTTCCGGGCCTCGATCACCCCGTCCGTGTACAGGAGCACCAGGTCGCCGGGCTGGAAGGCGAAGGACTGCACGGTGAAGCCGCCCGGCACGAGTTCCAAGAGCCCGAGCGGCGGTGCCGGATGGGCCACCTGGAGCGGGACGGCCCGGCCTCCGCGCAGCAGCAGGGGCGGCGGGTGACCGCAGCTGACGACGCGCAGGATCATCTCGGCGTCCGGGATGTCGACCACGGCGGCGGTGGTGAAGCCCTCCCCCGGCGGGCGGCCCGCGTCGTCGCGCGTCTCGTCGTCCATGTCCGCGGCGACCGCTCCGTCCAGGGAGGCGACCAGCTCGGACAGACCGGCCCTGCGGTGGGCGGCGGAGCGGAACGCGCCGAGGACGATGGCCGCCTCACCGACCGCCTCCAGGCCCTTGCCCCGGACGTCCCCGATGATCAGCCGGGTGCTGTCCTCGGTCCGGGAGGCGGCGTACAGGTCGCCGCCGATCTGCGCCTCGGCCTCGGCGGCCAGGTAGACGGAGGCCAGCCGCAGCGGGCCCATCCGCTCGCGCAGCGGCCTCAGCAGGACCTGCTGCGCGGTCTCCGCCACCGACCGGAGCTGGGTGAGCTGCGCCTCGTGCACCTCCCGCAAGTGCGCGAAGAAGGTGACGAACGCCGAGATCAGGACCAGCGCGATGATCTGGAAGGTGTGGTTCAGGTCGGTGACGTTGGTCCTGGCGACGGCGACCGCCACCTGCGCCGCGACCGCCACCGCGCCGATGAACGCGGTCGCCCGCGGCCCCGCGAACGAGGCGGTGACGGCGGGGGCGGCGGCGAGGAAGGGGCCCAGGTGGACGTCGGGCGGCGCCAGCACGTCGACCGCGGTGACGATCGCGATCAGGGCCAGGGGAACGGACAGCATCCCCATGCGCGGCTCACGGTACCGGCGGGTACCTCCGTGCTGCGGGCGTAGGTCCATGACTCCTGCATACACCCGCGCCGCTCCTTCCCGTACGGGGGCGCGCACGGGGGACGCGCCCGGCGCGGCGGCCGGCGCGCTCCGTCACACCTCGAGCGCCGGCCCATGGGTGACGGCCAGGAGCGGCGGGGCCGGGGTGGCGTGGCGGTGACCGCAGGGGGCGAGGACCAGGACCACGGACTCCCCCGGGCGCTCGCGCCAGCTGATCCGTTCGACGCGCCCGGCGCACACCGGACAGGGCGGCAGCGCGGGCCCCGCCCCGGGGCTGCCGGGCGGGGCCGCGAGCGTCGGCGGCGCGGTGTGCGGGTCACGCATGGCGGCTCCCTGGTCCGGAGGTCGTGCTGCTCGCACTGTGCCATGCGCGGCTCGTCGTACGCGCGGGCGGTCCGCCCCGGGTCCGGCCGGGTCCTGCCGCCGCTCACCGCCTCGCGCGGCCGTCCCGGCCCGTCAGGCGCCCCGGCGTTCGGCTTCGACCAGGCCCGACTCGTAGGCCGCGATGACCGCCTGGGCGCGGTCGCGCACACCCAGCTTGCCGAACACGCCGGTGAGGTGGTTCTTCACCGTGGAGACGCTGATGGCCAGCTCTCCGGCGATCTCGGCGTTGTCGAGGCCGACGGCGAGCAACCGCCAGATCTCCAGTTCGCGCGGTGTCAGACCGTCCCGGGCCGCCGGGACGGGCGCGGCCCGCGGGGAGGGCGCGGGGGTGCGGACGTAGGTGGAGATGAGCCGGGTCAGCAGCCGCGGCGCGACGACCGCGTCGCCCGTGTGCACGGTGCGCACTGCCGCGATCAGCTCCTCCGGGGAGACGTCCTTGGGGAGGAAGCCGTACGCGCCCGCGCGCAGGGCGGCGACCA
The DNA here is from genome assembly GCF_036226825.1 of Streptomyces sp. NBC_00667. Taxonomy (NCBI): domain Bacteria; kingdom Bacillati; phylum Actinomycetota; class Actinomycetes; order Kitasatosporales; family Streptomycetaceae; genus Streptomyces; species Streptomyces sp. NBC_00667. Next base: position 6,255,855 of record NZ_CP109022.1, on the reverse strand, counting down.
CGTACTCGTCCATGTCGAAGGTACTGAGGGCCAGTACCCGGGACCCGGGCAGGGTGCGGGCCAGCTCGGCGGTGGCCGCGACTCCGTCGAGCACCGGCATCCGGATGTCCATCACCACCACGTCGGGGCGCAGCAGGCCCGCCCGGGCCACCGCCTCGGCTCCGTCCCCGGCCTCGCCGACGACCTCGACGTCCGGCTCCGGCGCCAGGATCAGCGCCAGGCCGCGCCGCACCAGCGGCTGGTCGTCCGCGATGAGCACCCGGATCACGTGTGGTTCCCCTCTCCGGACTGTGGTTCCCCCCGGACGGGGCCGCCCCCGGCGGCGCCCGTCACGACGCCGGCAGGGTCGCCGCCACCCGGAATCCGCCGCCGTCGAGCGGCGCGGCTTCCAGCGTGCCGCCCTGGAGGGCGACCCGTTCCCGCATTCCCACCAGACCGTACCCGGAGCCCGGCCCCGGCCGGGAAGGCGCCGTGTGGGCGGGCGGACGTACGGCTGACGTGCCGCCGGACGAGCCGCCCGGGCCGTCGTCGCTCACCTCCACGAGGACGTGGTCGGCACGGTAGCTCAGCCGTACGTCGGCGCTGGCCCGGCCCGCGTGCTTGCGCGTGTTGGTCAATGCCTCCTGCACGATCCGGAACACGGTCAGGCCCACGCTCGGCGGCAGCGGACGGACGGGACCGTCCACGGTGAACGCGGTCCGCGTCCCCGCGAGCCGGGCTTCGGTCACGATGCGGTCCAGGTCCGCGGTTCCGGGCTGCGGGGCCGGCGGGGCGCCCTCCGGGTCCTCCCCCGCCCTCAGGACGCGCAGGAGTTGCCGCATCTCGCCCAGTGCCGTACGTCCCGAAGCCTCCATGATGACGAGGGCCTTGCGGGCCGCCTCGGTGTCGTGGGCCAGGTTGGCCCTCGCCCCACCGGCCATCAGCTGCATGGTGGTGATGTGGTGGGCCACGATGTCGTGGAGCTCCCGGGCGATCCGGCGGCGCTCCTCGGCGACCGCCCGCTCGGCCAGCACCACGCGTTTCGCCTCGCCCACGCGCTGCCGACGGCCGACCGCCAGACCCGCGCCGACGCTGAGGGCCGCGGCCATGGTGGCGTTGAGCGCGCCCCAACCGGCGTCGGTCCAGCTTTCGGTCCGGACGGCGAGCGGCATCGCCACGGTCAGCGCGACGGCTCCCGCGGCGGCTCCGGGGCCGCTCATCCTGCCGACCGAGTACAGGGCGACGGCGAGGCCGGCCGTGAAGTGCTGGGGCAGCGGGGCGGTGAGCTCCAGGGCGAGGTCGAGGGACAGGACCACGGCGAGCACGGGCCCCGGGTGGCGGCGGCGGGCGAGCAGGCAGAGCGCGGCGAGCACGAGGAGGGCGAGGCCGGGAAGGCGCAGGGCCTCCCCGTCGACCACGGCGGTGCCCGCGTAGCCGAACACGTCCACGGCGGCCGTGCCGATGGCCACCAGCGCGTCGTCCCGGGTCCAGACGAAGGACCCGGTGGCGGTGCCACCCCCGCGGCGTTCACCCGGATCCTCCCCACGGCGTGTCGGCATCCTGTCCGGCCCTCCCCCTCGTCGACGCGCGCCGCCCGGTCGGTACCGGCGCCGCTCTTGGGCTCCCGCCCCATTCTCGCGTGGGGATCGGCCGGTGGGGCCGTACCCGGGGTGGAGCCGCACCCGAGACTCGGGTCCCGGTCGGCGGCGGGTGCCCGGCTCCGGTCCCGGGTGCGGACTCCTCCCCTCTCCCGACGTGCTGCGGCGCGGCCGGTGATGGGCTGGTGGGCGGCCGGTGAACACCGGTCCCGTGACGTGATGGAGGACCCTTGATCCGCGCCCTGACCGGCTTCGCCACCCGAAGTCCATGGAAGGTCATCGTCGTCTGGGCGGTGTTGGGCATAGCCCTGGCCGTGGTGGGCCAGGCGTTCGTACCCCGTGCCACCGAGGCGAGCACCGGCGAGTTCCTGCCCGCCGGCTACGACTCCGCCGCGGCCCTGCGGGTCGCCGAGCGGCACTTCGGGACCAAGCCGCACGCCAATCCGCTGACGCTGCTCGTGGCCCGCACCGACGGCGGCCCGCTGACGGCCGAGGACGAACGGCGGATCGACGCCGCGGCCGCAGAAGTGGCGCGGCGGCGGGTCGCGATGCCACGGACCGAGGACTCGGCGCCGCTCGGCCGGGACTACTCCCAACGCCCTCGTCTCAGCCCGGCCATGACCGCACCGGACCACCGCTTCAGGCTGCTGGCGGTGGAGTTGACGGGCAACCCGACCGATCCGGGCATGCAGGACCTGTACCGTGCCTTCCGGGACACCACCCGGGCCGAGTTCGCCGGAGAGGGCCTTCGCACCGGGTTCACCGGGGCGCTCCCCGAGTCCGTGGACACCGCGGACGAGGGCAAGACGCGGTCGACGGTCGTGGGCGCACTCGTGCTCGGCGTGATCGTGCTGCTGCACCTCCTGGTGTTCCGCAGCGTCATGGCGGCCCTGATCCCGCTGTTGGCGGTGAGCATCGTCGGCGGCGCCGCGACGGGCGCGGTGGTCGGTGCCGCGCTGCTGACGGGGGTGCGGCTCGATCCGTCGACACCGCAGCTGATCGGCGTGGTGCTGCTGGGCATCGGCATCGACTACTTCCTCTTCCTGCTGTTCCGCTTCCGCGAGCAGTTGCGCACGCGCCCCGGGCAGAGCGGCCGGGAGGCGGCGGCCGAGGTGGCGGGCCGCGTGGGAACGGCCGTCACCTGCGCGGCGCTGACCATCGTCGTCGCGTTCTCGACCCTGGGGGTGGCCACCTTCGGGCAGTTCCGGGTGCTCGGCCCGGCGATCGCGGTGTCCGTCCTGGTGATGCTGCTCGGCAGCCTGACGCTGATGCCCGCCCTGCTCGCGGTCTCGGGGCGCAGGATGTTCTGGCCCTCGCGCTCGCTGGAGCGGGAACCGCGTCCGGGCGTGGCCGCCCGAACGGGCGAGCGGATCGCGCGGCGTCCGCTGACGGCGGTGGTCGCCTCGGTGGCCCTGCTGGGGGCGCTGGCCGCCGGGCTGGTGGGGATGCGGATGGACTACGGCCAGGGCGGCCCGGACGGACCGCGCACGGCCGCGGCGGACACGGCCGCCGAGATCGCCCGGGCGCTGCCGGCCGGGGTGGCCGACCCGGCCCCGGTGTTCGTCACCGCGTCCGACGGGGGCACGCTGACCGCCGGACGGCTCGACGGCCTGGCACGAGCGCTCGCCGAGGTCGCCGGGGTGGGGCAGGTGGCCCCGGTGGTGTGGAGCGGGGACCACCGCGCGGCGCGCATCGACCTGTTCCTCACCGTCGACCAGCGCCGCCAGGAGGCGCGTGACCTGGTCGCGGGGCCGTTGCGGAAGGCGGTGGCCGAGCACCGGCCGGAGGGCACCGAGGCACACGTGGGCGGCACGGCGGCGGTCTTCTCCGACATCTCGGTCGCGGTGGGCGAGGACCTGCGGGTGGTGTTCCCGGTGGCGGCGGTGCTGATCGCGCTGATCCTGCTCCTGCTCCTGCGGAGCCTGCTCGCGCCGGTGGTCCTGATGGTCACGGTGGGACTGGGTTTCGCCGCCACCCTCGGCGCCGCCGCCCTGGTGTTCCAGCACGCTCTGGACCGGCCGGGCGTGGACTTCACGCTGCCGCTGGTGCTGTTCCTGTTCGTCGTGGCGCTGGGCACCGACTACAACATCCTGATCACCGACCGGATCCGGGAGGAGATGGAGCGGCCCGGTCCGGTCCGCGCGGCGGTGGCGCGGGCGGTCCGGCACACGGCGCCCGCGATCGCGACGGCGGGCCTGGTACTGGCGGTCTCCTTCGGGAGCCTGGCCGCGGGCCCCGGTTCGTCGACCCGGCAGATCGGCTTCGCGACGGGCCTCGGCATCCTGCTCTCCGCCTTCCTGCTGTCGATCGTGCTCGTGCCGGCGCTAGCCGCGCTGCTGGGGCGCTCCCTGTGGTGGCCGCTGCGGCCGCGCGACGCCGCCCGGCGGCTGAAGGCGCCCGAGCCCGAGCGGGTCATGGCGGGCTGAGCCGAGCGGGCCGGGGCCGGGCCCGCTCGCGCGAAAGCGCCGGTGCGCGAAAGGACCGTAGGGTCCCCCGCGCACCGGCGCCGGTGTGCGTGCCCGCTCAGCCGAGCCGGGCAACCTCCGGGTGGGCGTCCAGCCAGGCCCGGACGGCCTGCTGTTCCTTGCCCTTTCCGGTTTCCTGGATCTTGGCCTCCAGGCCGGTGAGCTGCTGCTCGGTCAGCTTGAACGAGCGCATCCAGGCGGCGACTTCCGGCTCGTCGGCGGCGAAGCCCTTGCGCGTGACCGTGTGGATGCCGTCGCCCTCACCCCAGGCGCCCTGCGGGTCCTGGAGCTTCTTCATGTCGTACGAGGCGTAGGCCCAGTGCGGCGACCAGAGCACGACCGCGACCGGCTCCTTCTTGGCGTAGGCCCGCTTGAGTTCGGCGAGCATGCCGGGGGTGGAGCCGTCGACGACCTGGTACTCGCCGTCGAGGCCGTACTGGGGCAGCACCTTGTCCTTGAGCATCTTCATCTCGCCCGCGCTGGGCTCGATGCCGATGATCCGGCCCTTGAACCGGTCGCCCTTGCCCTTGAGGTCGGCGAGGGAGGTGACGTCCTTCATGTACGAGGGGACGCTCAGTTCGAGGGACGTCGGGCCGTACCAGGAACCCAGGTCTTCGAGCTTGTTCCCGTACTTCTTCCAGTACTCGGACTGGGTGACGGGCAGCCACGCGTCGGTCTGCACGTCGATCTGGCCGCCCGCGAGGCCGGTGAAGAGGGCGCCCAGCTCCAGCTGGCGGGCGTCGACCTTGTAGCCGCGCCGCTCCAGGAGCTCCTTCCACAGGTAGGTGGAGGCGATGCCCTCGTCCCAGGGGATGTAGCCGATGCTGACGGTGCGGCCCTTGCCGGTGTCGGGGACGCCGGAGGCGGTCGTGGCGGTCGTCCCGCCGCCGAACATGCCGATGCCGCCCGCGACGAGGGCCAGGGCCACGACGCCGCTCAGCGCGTGGACGGGCTGCGGCCGGTGCTGCCACACCCTGGCCGCGCCCTGCGTGGCGGCGCGGGCCTTGGCGAGGGCGCGCCGGCCGAGCGGGGAGACCTGGCGCCCGAGGGCGCCGGTCATCCGGTCCAGGTACATGGCGAGGATGACGATGGAGATGCCGGCCTCGAAGCCGAGGCCGATGTCGACGCTGCCGATGGCGCGGTAGACGGCGCCGCCGAGTCCGCCGCCGCCGACCATGCCGGCGATGACGACCATGGACAGGCCGAGCATGATGACCTGGTTGATGCCGGCCATGATCGTGGGCAGGGCCAGCGGCAGCTGCACCCGTACGAGCGTGTTGCGCGGGGTGGTGCCGAACGCGTTGGCGGCCTCGACCAGCTCGCCGTCGACCTGGCGGATGCCGAGCTCGGTCATCCGCACGCCCGGGGGCAGCGAGAAGATGATGGTGGCGATGATGCCGGGCACCACGCCGACCCCGAAGAAGATGATGCCGGGGATGAGGTAGACCATCGCGGGCATGGTCTGCATGAAGTCCAGGACGGGCCGCAGCACGGCGCTCACCCGGTCCGATCGGGACGCCCAGATGCCCAGCGGTACCGCGATCACGAGGGTGACCAGGGTGGCGACCAGGACCAGGGAGAGCGTGGACATCGCGTCGTCCCACAGGCCGACGGAGTCGACGAGCGCGAACCCGGCGAAGGCCAGCAGGCCCGCGAGCAGCCCGCGCAGCCACCAGGCGCCGACGGCGAGGATGCCGGCGAACAGCAGGGGGGCGGGGGCGGACAGGACGGCGTCGATGCCGTCGTAGAGGCCGCTGACCAGCGAGCTGATCGCGTCGAAGAGCCAGGACAGGTGGCGCTGGAGGAAGTCGACACCGCTGTCGACCCAGGCACCGAGATGGATGCGGGGCATCAGGCCGCCACCTCCGTGGTGCAGTGCATCGGGGGCCGCTGTTCGTCCCCTATGAAGGCGACGAGGCGGTCCTGGCCCACCGAGCCGACGACGGCGCCGTCCGCGCCGGTGACGGCGACGGGGTGCGGGACGCGGGCGCTGACCGCGCACAGGTCGGCGAGCGGGGTGTCCGCGCTGACGGTGGGGCAGTCGCAGGCGTCGGCGTGCGGCTCGGGCTCCTCCATGACGGCGTCGGCCGTCAGGACCCGGGAGCGGTCGACGTCCTGGATGAAGGAGGCCACGTAGTCGTCCGCGGGGCGGGTCAGGATGTCCTCGGCCGTGCCCTGCTGGACGATCCGGCCGTCGCGCATGACGGCGATCGAGTCGCCGAGCCGCATGGCCTCGTTGAGGTCGTGGGTGATGAAGACGATCGTCTTCTTCAGCGTGCGCTGGAGTTCGAGCAGCTGGTCCTGCATGTCGCGGCGGATCAGCGGGTCGAGGGCGCTGAACGACTCGTCCATGAGGAGCAGGTCGGCGTCCGTGGCGAGGGCGCGGGCGAGGCCCACGCGCTGCTGCATGCCGCCGGACAGCTCGTCGGTCCAGGAGTTCTCCCAGCCGCCGAGCCCGCACAGCGCCAGCGCCTCGGCGGCGCGCCGTTCGCGCTCGGCCCGGGGGACGCCCTGGACCTCCAGACCGTAACCGGCGTTCTCCAGCACGTTCCGGTGCGGGAACAGCGCGAAGTGCTGGAACACCATGCTGATCTTCGTGGAGCGGACCCGGCGCAGTTCGGCCGGGGCGAGCGCGGTGAGGTCCTCGCCGTCGAAGAGGATGCGTCCGGCCGTCGGCTCCAGCAGTCCGTTGAGCATGCGCAGGAGCGTGGACTTGCCGGAACCGGACAGGCCCATGACGACGAAGATCTCGCCGGGCTCGACGCGGAAGGAGGCGTCGATGACGGCGGCCGTGATGCCCTCGGCCCGCAGTTCCTCGCGGTCGGTGCCCTTTTCGAGCGTGCGGATGACCGCCGCGTCGCCTTCGTCGTCGCCGGGCCGTCTGCCGAACACCTTGTACACGTGCTCGGCCTGGAGCGTGGACACATACACCTCGCGGGTCGTGGGGGATACGGCTCGCGCGCCGGTGGGGCGACGCGCACCGTGGAGCGGCGCGGGATCCGCCCGCCCTTGCACCGACCCCGTGAGAGGGCGGCGGAAGGTTCCGTTCCAGACCCGCTCGTTCCCGGCCTTATTCAGTGCAAACGCAAAGGTGATCTACCTCACGGTGAGGAGGAGGGCCTGAGCGGGCATACGACGACGCACGTCGCCGGGGTTGGCGACGTGCGTCGTGGGTGTGGCGCGGGCTTTCGCCGCGCCCTTCGCAGGCGCGAGTCCGTCAGACCCGGCGGGCGGGCGCGGTGCGCCCGGCGGGGGTCTCGGACGGCTCGGGGTCGGCCAGCATGGACTCCCGCAGATGGGTGAGGAGCCGGGTCAGCAGACGCGAGACCTGCATCTGGGAGATGCCGAGGGCCGCGCCGATCTGGGCCTGGGTGAGTTCCTCGCCGAAGCGGAGCTGGAGCATCCGGCGCTCGCGGTCGGTGAGCCGTTCGAGCAGCGGGGCGAGGGTCTGGATGTCCTCGACCAGCTCCATCGCGGGCTCCTCCTCGCCCATGACCTCGGCGAGGCTCTGACCCTCGGTCTGATCACCGTGCTCGGACTGCGGGGCGTCGAGGGAGCCGCTGGTGTGACCGTTGGCGGCGACGAGCCCCTCGACGACCTCTTCCTCGGTGAGGCGCAGGTGCGCGGCGAGGTCGGCGACGGTCGGCGAGCGGTCGAGCCGTACGGTGAGCTCTTCCTTGGCCTTGGCGATGTCGATGCGCAGCTCCTGGAGCCGGCGCGGGACGTGCACGGCCCAGCTGGTGTCACGGAAGTGCCGCTTGATCTCGCCTGTGATGTACGGCATGGCCAGGGTGGAGAACTCGTTCTCCAGACTCGGGTCGAACCGGTCGATGGCCTTGATCAGGCCGATGGTCCCGACCTGGACGATGTCTTCCATGTCACCGCCCTCGCCGCGGCCGCGGAAGCGGCGGACGGCGTACTGGACGAGTGAGGCGTTCATCTCTATGAGCGTGTTGCGGACGTACTGGTACTCAGGGGTGCCTTCGGACAGCTCCCGAAGGCGCTTGAAGAAGACCTTGGAGAGTTCCCGCGCGTCCGACGGGGCCACCTCCCGCGGGTCCTCGATCAGCGGGAGACCCGCGGTGTGAGGACGGGGGCGGGGGGCGGGGACTCCCGTGTCGGCCGGACGAGCGGTGTCGGCGGTGCGTGAGAAGGGGGCGGGGACCGGCATGGGGGTTCGCTCCTTGGGCTGGTCGGCTTGCGGCGCGGGACCTTGACTGCGGTAAATGTTGTACTGCTTCCGCTCATACGTCAAGAATTACCGGAAAGACTTTTCGCGTATTGCGTCACCGGAATCAGATGACGCATCATGAGCGTATGGGCAGTCCGTCTCAGCGACATAATTGGACATTTTTGACGAATCATGCTCGCGTCCTCGTAGCCATCGCGCGCGATCCCGGCGTACGCCTGAGGGACGTGGCAGCGACGTGCGCACTGACGGAGCGCACGGTGCAGGCGATCGTCACCGACCTCGAGACGGACGGGTACCTGCGGCGGGTGCGGGACGGACGCCGCAACCGGTACGAGATCTCCGACAACGCGCTGTTCCGCCACCCCGCCGAGGCGGGCGTCCAGGTGGCGGGTCTGCTCGCCCTCCTCGCCGGAGCCCCGGGCTCGCGCCAGGCCGCAGCCGGCACGGCATCCGAGGCGGGCGTCGGCATCGGGGGCTGACCCCGCGCCGGGGCCGCAGGAGTGGCTCACCTCACCCGGAACGCCTCCGCCGCGCGGTCCCGGTGGAAGGTCAGCCGGTCCCAGGCGGGGAACGCCAGGTCCGTGAGGGCCAGGAGGCGCCCGGAGGGGTCGTAGAGCGCGCGGCGGACCGTCAGCCCGCAGGCGGCGGATGCCGTGGGGACCGGCGGATGGGTGGTCCGGGTCATGGTGAGGGTCTCGACGGTCCGGCCCTGCGCCCGGGCCAGCTCCAGCCAGCGCTCCAGGGGGGCGAGGTCCAGGTCCCGGACGGCCACCCGCTCGCGCAGGTCCGCCAGCTCCGGGTTCCGCGCCACGGCGCGCGGACTCAGGTACGTCACCGCCTGTCGGCGGGTCTCCCCCGCCGGGCCCAGTTCGCGGTGGTGGTGGACGAGCGTCCGCTCCCCGCCGCGCATCCCGAGCGGCGCGGCGAAGGACGGCGGCACGGTGACGAGCGTGAGCCGGCCCTGCGTGGCGGCGGCTGCCGGCGCGGGCGCCGCCGGGGTGGCGGGGTCGGTACCCTTCGCCGCCGGGGTGGCGGGGTTTATGCCCGTCGGCGCCGGGGTCGCGGGGTCGGCGGCCGCCGGTACCCGCCGGGTGCCGCGCTTCCCGGTGACGACCAGCCCGTCCGCGCGCAACTGCTGGAGAGCGGCCCGGATGGTCTGCCGGTTGACCCCGTAGCGGGCCGCGAGGCTGCGCTCGGAGGGCAGCTTCCCGCCCGGGCCGTGCTCCGCTCGGGCGAGTTCCTGCCGCAGCGCTGCGGCGATCCGCTGGTACTTGGGCATGGCGGCCGGGCCGGGCATGACGTCTCCTCTGACGGGGGGCCAAGGACTGCGGTCTGCCCGACCAACGTAGCAGTGGTCTATACCTTTGACACGGGTGTCGCGGGCAGCCGGAACCACCTTGGCCGAATCCGTACCCTCTAATTCCGCTCGCTGCGCAGGGGGTTCGGCAGGGGCAGGTAGCGCGCGTCGGCCCCGTCCGCCCCGGTCCACCGCAGCAGCAGGTTCGTCTTCGCCGGCAGTATCGGGGCGGCCAGCAGTGCGGCGATCTCGGGCAGGCCGTGGGCGGCGTCGAAGCGCAGCAGTTCCTCACGGACCGCGGGCCACAGCTGCCCTGCTGCCTGCGGGTGCCGCTCCGCCAGCGCTTCCGCGATCTCCGCCAGGTGGTTGACGACCAGGCAGTAGACGAGCCGCTGCCAGGCGGCCTCCCTCGGGAGGTCCCCGGGCAGCTTGACCCCCTCCGCGTCACGGAAGAGGGCCTGGACCGGCATGCCCCGGCCGTCCACCGCGACGAGGCAGTTCTGCAGGTGGGCCTCCAGGACGATCCCGCGGCGGGCGAACAGCCCCAGCACCGGCGGCACTACCTGGCGCAGGTAAGCCCGCCACCACGCGCCCGGGTCCGGGGCCGCCGCGAGCGGGCTCCCCCCGTAGCCTTCGGCGAGCGCGGCCGCCAGCAGCGGCCCGGCCCCCTGCGCGACCCGCCCCCTCAGGCCGTCCCGGACGACGACGGCGAGCTCCTCGAAGGCGAAGCCGGCCGTCCGGTAGCCCCGGTCGGCGAGCCAGACCGCGTTCGACCCCGCCCGGCGCAGCTCGGCGAACCCCGTCCCGACCTCGGCGTCCGTGCGCCGCAGCCGCAGCAGGTCGTGCCGCCACAGCCGTCGCACGTCGTTGGTGATCCGGACGTCGAGGCTGAACTTGACGAACGCGTCCCGCTCCGGGTCCGGCACGTAAAGGGTGCGGACGGAGGCGGTCGGCCAGACGCTCCGCCTGCCCGCACCGAGCCGCACGAGCCGCCCGTCGGAGAATGCCTCGCGCAGCGCCGGACGGGCGGCGACCAGGGCCAGCTGCCACGGGTGCGCCGGCAGCAGCCGGTACCCCGCGGGCGCCCGGGGGCCGTCGAGGATCCCGGCGAGCGCCTCGAGCGCCTCGGCGGCGGCCGGGCCGCCCTCCTCGACGGCCTGGTCCTCCCGCACCCCGAGGAACAGGAGCGGGAAGCGGGCGTGGGCCTCGGGCGCGTAGGGCAGCCAGCTCGCGGCGGGGGCCCCGCCGCGGGCCTTGGGGGCCGGGTGGTGCGGATGCCCCATGACGAGGGCCTGCTCCGACAGGACGTACGGGTCCGCCGGGGCCTCGGCGTCGGCGCGGGCCGCCAGCAGCGCCGCGATCGTGTCCCGGCTGTCGTTCATCTCGGCCGGCAGTTCGTCGTTGGGGACACCGGTGTACTGGCGCAGCTCGTCGGAGGTCAGCTTCACCAGCTCCGCATGGCTGAGCTGACGCCAGCCCTGGCCGGTGTCCAGTTCGGGGAGCACGGGCCGGCGGGCACCGCGTACCCGCAGCAGCCGGCCGCTGCCGCGCAGCCGGTGGACGCCGTCCTGCCCCGTGGGATCGGCCGTCTCCCGCAGCAGGCAGTTCAGCAGCGGGGTGGCGGCGTACGCGTCGGCGGCGGCGTTGAAGTCCACGGGTTCCATTCGATCCATTCGGTGATCATCACCGATCATCGGGTGAGGCAATTATGAGAGAGGAACGGAACCCTGGACCGCAGCACGCACACCCCCCGCCCCTCGGCCGAGGAATCGGTCGCCGCCGCGCTGGCCGGGACGCGCCCCGGGCTCGGCACCTCCTACGCCGCGGCGCTGGGCGGTGCGCGGGCGGCCGTGCTCACCCGGCTGTGGCGGGCGCTGGCCTTCGAACCGCTGCCGTGGGTGGAGCGGCGGGAGAGCGGGCCGGAGTCCCTGGTCGTGTTCACGTCCGGGGGCGGCCGGCTGGAAGGTCCGCTGCCCGACCCGTACGCCACCGGTGACCTCGTGAGCGAGCTGAGCCTCGACGGGCGCGTCCACCGGCAGGCCGCGCGGCTGATGGCGGCACTGGGTGTACCGCACGGCGCCGCGTTCGCCGCCGAGCTCGACGACAGTACGGCCTCGCTCGCGCTGTCCCGGGCGGGGCAGCCGCGCGAGGACCTCGACGACGCCCCCGAGGCCGGCTGGCAATGGGAACAGCGGGTGGTCGACGGGCATCCGTACCACCCCAACTGCCGCTCCCGTCCCGGCTTCTCGGTCGCCGAGCAGCTGGCGTACGCCCCGGAGCACCGGCCGCTGGTCGAGCTCGGGACGGTGGCCGTCCCGGCCGGGGAGTGCCTGGTGACGGGGACCTGGCCCGAGCCGCTCCGGGACGGTGGCCGCGTCCTGGTCCCGGTGCACCCCTGGCAGGCGGAGCACGTCCTGGGAACCCGGGCCCCCAGGGGCCCCTCCGGCCCCGGCATCCCGGCGCACCCGCTGATGGCGCTGCGGACCCTCGCCCCGGCCGGGGGCGGCCCGCACGTGAAGACGGCGCTCAGCACCCGGCTGACCTCCTCCGTCCGGGACATCTCCGGCCGGTCGGTGCAGACCGCGGCGCTCCTGTCCGACTTCGGGCAGGTGCTGGCGGAGCGGCTCGACGGGCGGCTGCACGTGACCCGCACGCTGGGCGCGGTCACCGCCCACAGCCCCGACCTGGCGGCGGTGCTCCGCGAGCCGCCGGAGGCGTACGCGGGCCCGGGGGAACGGGTGGTGCCGGTCGCGGCGCTGGCGGGCGCGGCGCCGGTACGGTCGGCGGCCTGGCGCGCACGGTTCGCGCGGCTCGTGCTCTCGGTGTGCCTGGAGGTGCTGGACCTCGGGGTCGCGCTGGAGGCCCACGGGCAGAACCTGCTGGTCGTCCTCTCCCCCGACGGCGCCCCGGTGCGGCTGGTGTACCGCGACCTCGGTGACATCCGGATCAGCCCGGCCCGGCTGGCCCGGCACGGCCTGCCCGTGCCCGCCGTGTCGGGCCGGCAGATCACGGACGACGTGGCGGCGCTGCGGCGCAAGGTGTTCGGCTCGGCGGTCGCCGGGGCGCTCGCGGCGACCGTGGGCTCCGCGGGCGCGCTCGGCGAAGCCCTGGCGCAGCTGTCCGCGCTGGCGCCGACCGCCGACAGCCGGGCCCTGGCACGTGAGCCGATCCCGGTGAAGGCCCTGACGCTGATGCGGCTGAGCCCCGGCGTGCCCGGCGACCAGTGGGCGGAGCTGCCCCACCCGCTCGTCGGCCGGCGGGAAAGGGGGTGAGCCGTTCGACCGCGCCGTCGCGGCGGCCGCCTGCGCCGAGTGCGCGCGGGGCGACGCGGTACACGGCCCGCCGGCCGCACCGACGCCGGTGAGTAACAGGGGTTTGGGCCGTTCGGGGGGCAACCCGGTCTTTGCTGGCCCGCCTTCGTCCCGAACGCCTCCGCCGATGGCAGGAAGGAGTGATGAGTCTCCACCGCCGTCTGGTCCTGATAAGCGCGGCCGCCGCCGCACTCTCCACCGTGGGGGCGGGTGCCCGGGCTTCCTCCCGCAAGCCTTCGGGCGGCCCCGACTTCGGTGCGCTGGCCCGGGCGATGGACGGCCGGGTGATCGTCCCCGGCGACCGGGAGTATCCGCAGGCCCGGCAGCTGTTCCAGCCGCGCTACGACACCGTCGTCCCGGGCGCCGTCGCCTACCCGGCCCACGCGGGTGACGTGGCCGTCTGCCTGGAATTCGCCCGGCGCTGCGCCGTACCCGTGGTGCCGCGCGGCGGCGGTCACAGCTACGCGGGCTGGTCCACCACCGCTGCCGGGCTCGTGGTCGACGTCGGGGCCATGGCCGCACTGGCCGTCGAGGGGGACCGGGTCCGGATCGGCGCCGGAGCCCGGCTCGGCGGCCTGAACACCGCCCTCGCCGCCCGGGGCCTCGGCATCCCGACCGGTCTGTGCCCTTCCGTCGGGATCGCCGGGCTGACGCTCGGCGGGGGCATGGGCCTGACCTCACGGGCCTACGGGACCACCTCCGACGCCCTGACCGGGGTCCGGGTGGTCACCCCGGACGGAGTGATCCGCGACGCCGACGCCGACCGGGACCCCGACCTGTTCTGGGCGCTGCGCGGCGGCGGGGGCGGCAACTTCGGCGTCGTGACCGAGTTCCGCTTCCGCACGCACCCGGTCGGTGACGTCGCCTCCGCGGAACTGCGCTGGCCCGGTGACGACTCCGCGGCGGTGCTCGAAGGCTGGCAACGCTGGCTGGGCGGGCTCCCGGACCCGTTCTGGAGCCACCTGGAGTTCCTCATCGAAGCGGGCGGCGACGACGCCCCGGCCGTCAGGGTGCTGTGCTTCGACGGACGCCACGAGCTGGAGCGGGAGTTGACCCGGCTGTCCGACCTGGTGGGACGCGAGCCGCGGGACGGCTCGGTCACCGTACGCGGCTACGGCGACACCGTGCGGGCCATGTCGGGGTGCGCCGACGCCGACGAGGCCCAGTGCCACGTGCAGGGCACGCTGCCCGGCCGGGAGCCGCGGGGCCGGGTCGGCCGGCACTCCTACGCGGCCCGCTCCGACTTCTGGGCCGAGCCGGGGCTCGCGGAGGCGGCCGTCCGGGCGGTGCTGGCCGCCGTACGCCGCTACCGGGAGGCGGTCCCCGCGGGCGGCCGCGGGGTGGTGCAGTTCCTCGGCGAGTGCGGCGGCGCGATGAACCGGCCGGCCGCCACCGACACCGCCTTCGCCCACCGCGACCACGCCTTCCTCGCCCAGTACCTCGCCTATTGGCCCGACTCCGCGCGGGCCGCCGAGGTGGCCCGGCACCAGGAGTGGCTGGACGGGCTCTGGCGGGACCTGCGGCCCTGGGCGAGCGGCAGCGCGTACCAGAACTACGTCGATCCGAAGCTCACCGGCTGGCGCGAGGCCTACTACGGCGCGAACCTCGCCCGGCTGGAAGAAGTCCGGCGCACCTACGACCCCGCCAGGCTGTTCCGCTTTCCCCAAGCCATCTAGGGAGCCCTTGCATGCGACGTACGTTGACGATGGCGGCGGCCACGGCCGCGCTGGCGCTGGTGGGCGGCCCGCTGGCGGTCACCGAAGCGCGCAGCGCCCCCGTCCTCGGGCGCTGGTCGGCGGTGGAGGCGCAGGCCTTCTGGACGCCCGAGCGGATGGCGTCGGCCGTTCCCGCTCCGCCGCTTCCCGAGGCGTCCCCCGCCCCGGAGCCGTCCGTGGATCCCGCCGCGAGCCCCGCCGTCCCCGCCCCGTCCCCCTCCCCCTCGCCCACCGCGGTGCCCGCGCCCGCCCTCCCGCCGGCACCGGCTCTCCCTCCCACGCCGACGCCGCCCCCCACGCCGACGCCGACCGTCGCCGCCGTCTCGCCCGTCCGGGCCCCGGATCCCGCCTACGCCGCTGCGGCCGCCCACCCCGGCGCGGGACGCAACTTCGACGGCATGCCGGTCGTCGGGCGGATGTTCGTCATGACGGGCGGCGGCGCGTACTTCTGCACCGCGAGCGTGGTCTCCTCCCCGGGCCGCGACCTGGTGGTCAGCGCTGCGCACTGCCTGCTCGGCGCGGACGCCCGCCAGGTGGCGTTCGTACCGCACTACAGGGCCGACAAGCCCCAGCCCTACGGGCTGTTCCCGGTGCTGCGCGACTCCGCCGGGCGGGCGAAGGTGTGGATCCACCCGCGCTACCGGCGTGAGGGAGCCGACCGCGCGGCCACGCTCGACGTGGCCTTCGCCCAGGTCGGACCCAACTCCTCGGGCGCCCTGGTGGAGGACGTCGTCGGCGGGAACCGGCTGGTGACCGGAGCCTCCTACGCACAGCCCTCGGTCACGCTCGTCGGCTATCCGGCGTCCGCGGCCCGGCCGCGCCTGTGCGTGAACCGGACGACGAAGTTCACCAGCTCCGATCCGAAGATCCCGGGGTCGTTCCAGCGGATCGACTGCACCGGCTACCCCGGCGGGACCAGCGGCGGGCCCTTCCTGACGCACTTCGACACGCGGCGCCTGACCGGTGACGTGATCGGGGTGATCGGCGGCTGGAAGACCGGCGGCGACACCGACGACACCTCCTACAGCTCCTACTTCGGGGCGGAGATCAGGGCGTTGTACGAGACGGCAGTCGCCTCGGGGCGGATGACGCGGGCGACACGGGCGACCCGGTCCGGGTGAGCGGCCCGGGCTGCGCGTGCACCCGTACCCAACGGGTGCGGCGCGGGTTGCCGACGGTGGGCGGGGTCGCCGGGACCTCCTCGGCGCTCAGCGGGTCCGCCGGGGCCAGGGCGAGCTGACGGCGCAGCTCGGCCAGCGCCGTGTGCACGGGGGCGAGGATGATCTCGGCGCGCGGGTGGATGCGGGCCAGCGCGTGCGCGGTGGTCTCGATGGTCTCGGCGGCGTCCTCGGCGGCGGTCCGGCTCCATCCGCCGGGCCCGCCTGCGCCCCAGGGCGCGACGGCGTCGTAGAGGTGACAGGCGGCATCGGCCGCGGCGTCGGCCCGTTCACCGACACCCGGCGCCGCGTTCATCGGCAGCAGCTCCATGCCCGGTCAACGACCGGCCCCCGCCGGGGGAACGAACGGACGGCCACCGGATCCCCGGGCCGCGGCGTACGGGCCCCCGGACGTCAGGAGACGACGGCCTGCAACCAGAGGGGCAGCAGCAGGATGGACACGACGGAACTCTTGATCACGACGGAGGCCGAGAGGCCGACCCCCACGTCGTAGCGCTGCGCGAAGATGAACAGGTTCTGCGGGGTCGGCATCGCGGCGATCAGCACGAGGTAGGCGAGCCAGTCGCCGCGGACGCCGAACAGGGCCCCGCAGACCAGCCACGCCAGCAGCGGGAAACCGAGGCACTTGACGGCGACCAGCGCCATCTCCTCGCGCGTGGTGTCCCGCAGCGCGAGGCCGGTGCCGCCCAGGTGCAGGCCGAGCGCGAACAGGGCGACGGGGGACGCGCTGTCGCCGACGAAGGCCGCTCCGTCGAGCACCACCTTGGGCAGGTGCACCGACAGCAGGTTGAACGCGATGCCCGCGTTGCAGGCCAGCACGAGGGGGGTGATCAGGGAGGCCCGGACCGCCCGGGCGAGGCGGGTCCCGGGGCCCGCGGCGCCGGCGCCCGCGCGGCCGAGCTCCATGATGGCGATGACGACGAGGGACAGCACGCAGACCTGGAACAGCAGCACCGGGAAGATGGGCGCCGCGGTCCCGAAGACGGTGATGAAGACGGGGACGGCGAAGTAGGCGGTGTTCACCTGCACCCCGGCCATGACGCGCAGCGCGACGGCACGGGGCTCGCGTATGCCGTAGGCGACCGCGCCGAGTACCACGCAGAGCACCGCGACGGCCGCGGTCGCCGCGTAGCCGCCGATCGCGCGCCAGTCGAACAGGGCGGCGAGGTCGCTGGCGTAGATGTTGCCGAACAGGTAGCAGGGAACCGCGAAGAGGAACGCGTAGTCGGCGAACACCTTCGACGCCTCGGCCGGGACGATCTTGCGGCGTGCGAGCAGCACCCCTCCGCCGAAGGCCAGGAGTACCGGCACCAGCTTTTCGAGTGCGGCCGTCCCGCCCATGGACACGGTCCTCCTTGATCGCCCCGGCGCAGCCTACTCCGCAGCCCTGCGCGCCGTGCGGCCGCATAGGCTGGTGCGATCATGAGCGACGCACCCGGGCCGACGGCCCCTCCCCCCGCCCCCGTCCGGGGACCGCGCAAGGCCACCCGGTTCGCCGTGGTGCTGCGCACGCCGGCCCGGCCCGGGGAGCCACTCTTCTCGCGGGCGCCGAAGCGCTGGCAGCGGTGGATGCCGCTCGTCGTCACCGGCGTGTTCGTCGTGACGCTGCTGCCGGTGACCATCTCGGTGCTGAGCGGCGACTACGGGGCGGCCGGCGGCTGGGCGGGGGCGCTGGGCGTGGCGCAGACGGTGCCGCTGCTGCTCGCCGTCACCCGGCCGCTGCCGGCCTGGGGCATGGTGCTGCTCGCGGACACCCTCGGGGCGGCGCTGCTGATCCACGCCGACAAGGTGGCGGGGCACGCCTGGCCGTGGACGCCGATGGCCATCGTCGGCTACCTGCTGCTGATGGTCTGCCTGGGGCTGCGCGAGTCCGTGCGGACCCTGGTCGGGGTGTGGCTGGTGACCGGCGCCGTCGGGGTGGTGCTGGGCTTCTTCGCGCCCGACGGGGTGATGAACACCGTCGCGCTCCTCTTCGTACTCGCCGGCACCTTCCTCGCGCTGACGGGGGCGCTGCGCCTGCTGGGCGACGCGCAGCAGCGGATCACGGAGCAGGAGGACATCAGCGAGGCGGAACGGTCACGGCGCACCCTGCTGGAGGAACGGGCCCGCATCGCCCGGGAGTTGCACGACGTGGTGGCGCACCACATGTCGATGATCACGGTGCAGGCCGATTCCGCGCCCTACCGGCTGCCCGGCATGGGGGAGCCGGTGCGGGAGGAGTTCGCGGCGATCGCGGCGGCCGCCCGCGAGTCGCTGGGCGAGATGCGGCGGCTGCTGACGGTGCTGCGCGGCGACGGCGGCGACGGACCGGCCGGTGAACGGGCGCCGCAGCCGGGGATCGACCGGCTCCAGCAGCTGGTGGAGGCCACCGTACGGGCGGGGCAGCCGGTGGAGTTGTCCCTGGCGGCGGGGGCGGCGCGGGGCGTGCCGCCGGCGGTGGACCTGTCGGCGTACCGGATCGTCCAGGAGGCGCTGGCCAATGTGGTGCGGCACGCGCCGGGGGCGACGACCCGGGTCTCGGTGAGCCGGTCCCCCGGCGAGCCGGACGAAGTGCTCGTGCTGGTCGTCAACGGCCCGGCGCGCGACGCCCTGGTGGCGGTGGAGACCTCGGGGACGGGCCACGGTCTGGTGGGGATGCGCGAGCGCGTACGGTTGACGGGCGGGACGCTCGACACCGGCCCGCTGCCGGAGGGCGGCTTCCGCGTCGCCGCCCGCCTGCCCGTGAACCCCCCGGCCGAGGAGCCCAGTTGACCATCCGTGTGATCATCGTCGACGACCAGGCGATGGTACGCGCCGGGTTCGCCGCCCTGCTCTGCGCCCAGGCCGACATCGATGTGGTGGGCGAGGCGCCGGACGGCCGGGAAGGGGTGCGGGTCGCGCGCACCGTGCACCCGGACGTGGTGCTGATGGACGTACGGATGCCGGAGATGGACGGCCTCGCGGCGGCGCGGGAGATCCTCACCCCGCCGGCGGGCGTGG
The DNA here is from genome assembly GCF_036226825.1 of Streptomyces sp. NBC_00667. Lineage (NCBI taxonomy): Bacteria > Bacillati > Actinomycetota > Actinomycetes > Kitasatosporales > Streptomycetaceae > Streptomyces > Streptomyces sp. NBC_00667. The sequence goes on along the minus strand of NZ_CP109022.1, from coordinate 6,237,141 downwards.
TCCACCGGCCGAAGGTGCTGATGCTGACCACGTTCGACATCGACGACTACGTGTACGAGGCGCTGCGCGCGGGCGCGTCCGGCTTCCTCCTCAAGGACGCTCCGCCGGCCGATCTGATCGCCGCGGTGCGGATCGTCGCCTCGGGCGAGGCGCTGCTGGCGCCGTCGGTGACGCGCCGGCTGATCGCGGACTTCGTGGAGCGGCGGCCGGCGCCCCGCAAGGACCCGGCGCTACGGCTGAACGGCCTGACTCCCCGTGAGACCGAGGTACTGGAGCTCATCGCGCGCGGTCTGTCGAACCAGGAGATCGCCGGGCACCTGGTGGTGGCGGAGCAGACGGTCAAGACGCACATCGGGCGGGTGCTGGCCAAGCTGGACCTGCGGGACCGGGCCCAGGCGGTGATCTTCGCCTACGAGGCGGGTCTGGTCCGGCCCGGAGACGGCGCCTGAGAGGTCCTGTTCCCTCCTCCACCCCCTACCCGGGTATGAGGCGGAGCTTGGCTCCGCGGTCTGACGCAGCGGCCGGTACCTCCTTCCTACCTTCTGCCTCACCACGAGGAGAGGGGAGGAGCGGATGCGCCGCTTCGGAAGGACGCTGGCCGCCGCCGCACTGGTGGCGACACTGGTCGCGGGCACCGCCGGTTGGGCGGGCGCGGACAGCGTCACGCCGGTCACCGGTCCGCCGCCGGGCACCGCCGCCTGGCTGGGCGACCCGCTGCCGGGCCGGCCGCTGCCCGACCCGGCGACCGCGTCGGCGCCCGAGGTCGCACGGTTCTTCGCCGGGCTCGACGACACCGTGCGTGCAGAACTCCTGCGCCGCCACCCGCTGGTGGTGGGCAATCTCGACGGGGCACCGCTCACCCTGCGGTACGAGGCCAACCGGCTGGCGATCACCGCCACGGGCGAGGCCCGGTACTCCTCCCTGGCCCGTCCCGGCCGGCAGATCCTCGCCTTCGACCCGCGCGGGCGGGGCCAGGTCGCCGAGGTGTTCGGGGACCTGGAACACGCGGCCCACGTGGCGGTGGTCGTCCCCGGCTCCGACAGCGACGCCTCCGGCCACGACACCGCTCGGGGGCCCGCCGCCGGCCCCGCCGCAATGGCCCGGGCGCTGCGCACAGCGACCGACGGCTCCGCCACCGCCGTGGTGGCGTGGACGGGCTACACCACCCCGGTCGGCATCGGCCTGGACGCGGCCGGCGGGCGGCTGGCCGAGGCGGGCGCCGTGCGCCTGGCCCGGTTCACGGCCGGGCTCGACGCGGTCGGCGCCCCCGACCCGGCGCTGTTCTGCCACAGCTACGGCTCGGTGGTGTGCGGGCTCTCGGCCCCGTACACGGACGCCGCCGACATCGTCGTGTTCGGCTCGCCCGGCATGCGGGCCGCCAACGCCGCCGCTCTGCGCACCGGTGCCCGCGTCTGGGCGGCCCGGGGCCCCTCCGACTGGATCGCCGACATCCCGAACGTCGAACTGGCCGGCCTCGGTCACGGCGCCGACCCGACGTCCGCCGCGTTCGGCGCCCGCCGGGTGCCCGCCGCCGATGTGGAGGGCCACACCGGGTACTTCGCACCCGGCACCCGCTCCCTGGCGGCGTTCGCCGCGATCGCGACGGGGGACGTCCGATGAGCGCCCTGACCGCGCTGCGGGCCACGGCCGCCCGGATCGAGCGGCAGACCCCCGCCCACCGGGACCGCGCCGTCGACGGGCTGCGCGCCCTCGCGCTGCTGGCCGTGCCGACCGGGCACTGGCTGCTCGGGGGCTTCACCCTCGACTCCGCGGGCGGCCTGCACAACGCGAGCCCGCTGTCGGCCTTCGGCGCCCTGGCGCCGGCGAGCTGGGTGCTCCAGATGCTGGGCATCTTCTTCCTGGTCGGCGGCTACGCCTGCGTGCTGTCCTTCCACCGCCGCACGGGTTCGACCGGCGCCTGGCTGCGGGGCCGGATCGCCCGCCTCGGACGGCCGGTGCTCGGGGTGACGGCGGTGTGGGCGCTGGCGGCGCCGGTGCTGTACGCGCTGGGCGTGCCCGAAGCGACGCTGCGGACCGGGGCGACGCTGGTGATCCAGCCGCTGTGGTTCGTCGGGGTGTACGTGGCGGTCACCGCGCTGACACCGTACTGCGTGCGCGCGTCGCACCGGCTCGGCGGGTGGGCGGCGGTCCCGCTGCTGGCCTCCGTCGCCGTCGTGGACGCCCTGCGCTACGGGCCGCTCGCCGGTTCCGTGCCGGGCTGGCTGTCGCTGCTGAACATCGTGCCGGGCTGGCTGTTCGCGTACCAGCTGGGCGTGGACTGGGGCGAGGGCCGGATCGGACGCCGAGGGGCGTGGGCGCTGCTGGTGGGCGGGGTCGCGCTGTTCGCGACGCTGCTGACGGTGTTCCACTACCCGGCGTCGATGGTCGGGGTGCCGGGGGCGGCGCGGACCAACTCGCACCCGCCGTCGCTGCTGGTGCCGGCGCTGGCCGCGGCCCAGTCGGGTGCGGCGATGCTGGTGCGCGACCGGCTGGCGAGGCTGCTGTCGCGGCCCGCGCTGTGGGCGCCCGTCGTGGTGGTCAACCTGTGCGCGATGACGATCCTGTGCTGGCACCAGAGCGCCATGCTGGCCGCCGCCGTCCCCGGCTCGTTCGTCGGGGAGCTGGCGGGTCTGACCACCTCCCCCGACAGCCCCGGGTGGATCGCGGCCCGGCTGGCCTGGATGCCGGTGTTCGCGGCGCTGCTGGTGGGCATCGCCCGCTACGCCCGCCGCTTCGAGGAGCCGTGGACCCGGGCGACGGCGGTCCGCAGGGCCCTGGCGGGCGTACTGGCGGCGGGGTTCGCGGTGTTCGCCCTGGGCCTGGCGTGAAGGCGGCGCCCGGACGGTCAGGCGATGGAGGCGGCGACGATCGCGGCGACGGCCAGGTTGCAGGAGGCCGTGACCCAGACCGCCGGGTGGGGCTCCGGGTCGACCACGATCGCGCCGAGCTTGCCGGGGGTCACCAGGTCCAGTACCAGGAAGGCCACCGCCATCAGCACCAGGCCGAGCACGCCGAACGCCGCGGTGGACGCCAGGCCCTTGCCGAAGTCCTCGTACGTCGTCCAGATCGAGGTGAAGACGATGCCTCCGACGCCGAGCAGCGCGGAGCTGAGCATCACCGCGGCGTTGCGGTTGCGCTCCTCCCAGATCTGCTGCGGGAGCTTCCCCGGCGTCAGTACGTCCACCAGGACGATGCCGAGGATCAGCAGCACCAGGCCGAGGGCGCCGAAGGCGCTGGTGCGGCCGAGTCCGTCGAGGATGTCGCTCATGGGAAGCCTGTCTGCGCGTGAGGAGGAAGGCGTGGGCAGGAAGGGGTTGCACCCCGCCGTGGGCCGGGCGAATCTATCGCACGTCCGGGCGGCGGACCATGGGGAGGCCGGTACGTGGAACAGCTCAGGGCCGCACGGCCCGATGAGGCGCGGACACTGACCGCGCTCGTCCTGCGGTCCAAGGCCCACTGGGGGTACGACGCGCGGTTCCTGGCGGCCTGCGCACCGCAGTTGGCACTCCGGCCGCACGAGGTGACGGCCCGGCGGGTGGTGGTCGCCGAGGACGGGCACGGCGCCGTCGTGGGCCTCGCCTCCCTTGAGCCCGAGGGCGACGGGGAACGGGCACGGCTGGGGCTGCTGTTCGTGGAACCGGCGGTCATCGGCCGCGGTGTGGGGCGGCTGTTGTACCGGGACGTGCTGCGCCGGGCGCTCGCGCTGGGCGTCCGCCGGCTGCTGATCGACGCCGATCCGCATGCGGCGGGGTTCTACCGGGCGATGGGCGCGGTTGCTTCGTCGGGCGCCCCGCAGGGCCTGGTGCGGTTCGAGGTGGCTCCGGTCCCCCTCGCCGGGTGGGCGCGGGCGTGGACGGGCGGGGGCCGCGCGGTGCACGTGGGCAACGTGGCCGAGTTCAACGCGCAGTTCGCCGACGCCTCCCTGGACCGGGAGCAGTCGGCCGCGCACCACTACGCCGCGCTGGCCGCGTTCTACAGTCCCGAACCGGCGGCCCTGGTGCTGCCGCGGCCGGTGCCGGCGCACTGGCCGGCGCTGGTGGGGCGGCAGTTGGGCTGGGGCGAGGTGGAGGTGTTCGACGGCCTGGCGGAGTCGGGCCCGGGCCTGTCGTGGGCGGTACGGGCCCGGCCGGCGCTCGTGGAACGGCTGACGGCGGCCGGGCTGCCCCTCGTACCGTGGGGGCTGACGGAGCCCTTCGGGCGGCTGTCGGGCCGGCCGTGGCGGCCGCGGGAGCTGCGCTACGAGTCGAAGGCGGCCTCGCACGCCCTGTTCGCCGAGATCCTGGCGGGCGGCGGGCATCCCGCGATCAGGCTGCCCGCGCAGTGGCGGGCCCCGACCCGGCGGGCGGCGGCGCGGACGGTGGCGCGGCGGGCCGCCGCCGGGGAGGCCTCGGTGGTCAAGTCGGAGCACGGCGTGGGTGGTTCCGGGGTCACGGTCGTCACACCGCAGCGGCTGCGGACGCCCGGCGGGGCGCGGGTGCTGCGGCGGCGGCTGCCGCGCGGCCCGCTGCTCGTGGAGGAGTACGTGCCCGGTCCCGCCGCGGGGGAACCGGGCGGCGGCCTGCGGGACCTCACCTACGACGGGTTCGTGGACGGCGCGGGCCACGTCCACGAGGCCGGGGCGGCGGTCATGGACGTGACCGACGGCGGCTACCGGGGGGCGACGGTCGGGCCCGGGGTGGTGCCCGCCGAGGCGGAGGGGCCACTGCTGGCCTTCGGCGCGGCCGTGGGCCGGGAGCTGGCGCAGGCGGGCTACCGGGGCTGGTTCGACGTGGACTTCGTCACGGACGGGGCGGGCCGCCTGGCGCCGACCGAGACGAACCTGCGCCTGACCGGCCCGGCGCTCGCCTTCATGGTGGCGGCCCGGCTGGACGCGCTGCGGGGCGCGGGGCACTTCGTACGGATCGCGGACCGGGTGGAACTGGGGGCGCGGCTGCCGGACGGGCAGCTCGAGGAGCTGTGCGGGGAGCTGGCGCGGGCCTGCTCGCGGCTCGGGGCGGTGTTCGTCCCGGCGATCCCGACCGCGGCGTTCGAGCCGGCGCCCTGGCTGGGCGTACTGGTGGCCGCGCACGGCAAGGAGGCGCTGGACGCGGCCGGGGCACTGGTGCGGGAGCGGGCGCTCGCGGTCGGACGGCCGTTCACCCGTGGGCGGTCGCCTCAGTCGTCTCCGAAGGGGGAGGCCGGTTTCCGCGTGAGGTAGAGGGCCACGACGGCGCCCGCGATCATCAGGGGGATGTTGAAGGTGTAGACGAGGGCGGCCTGGCGCGGCCAGTCGTGCTTGGCGGCGAGCCGGTAGAGGTTGTCCTGGGGCCACCAGGCGACGAGCAGGTAGACGACGGCAAGGTGGGCCGCCCTGGTCAGGGCGCGGCTCCGGCCCCGCATCCGGGAGCGCCCGCCGAACAGGAAGACGACGCCCGCGGCGAAGGCCAGCGCCTCGAAGACGTAGAGGACGAAGAAGAGGGCCGCCCAGGGACTCGGTACCCCGCTGAGGTCGGTCGAGCCGGGCCAGAACACACCGGTGAGGGCGAGCGCGAAGAGGGCCAGCACGAGCACCGCGCAGCCGGAGGCGAACGCCGGGGAGAGTTGTTCCCCGCCCCCGCCCGCGTACTTTCCGGCGCCGCGGGCGGTCCGCGCGGGGCCGTCCGGCAGGGGCGGCAGCGGGAGGCCGGCGCGGTCCTCGCGGCCCGTGCGGTCCCGGGGCAGGGCGCGCAGCGGCACCACGGTGTACGGGAGGTGCTCCGGGGGCACCTCGTCCGCGAGGTGGGCCCTGAGCGCGACGGCGTCGGGCAGGCCGGCGCCCGGAGGTGCACCGGCCGGTGGCGGGGCGAGGTAGGCGACGATCCCGCGGGAGCCGGCCCGGGGACGCTTGCCGGGGCCGCCGTCTGCGGAGCCGCCGTCCCGGACGTCGGCGACGAGCGCGGACCCCACGCCGTCGTGGGACCGGATCAGGGATTCCAGGTGGTGGGGGTCGAGGTGGGGGCCGTGTCCGGTGATCCGGTCACGGATCCGGCCGCGGAACTCCAGGAGCCCGTCGGGGCCCAGCAGACCGAGGTCGCCGGTGGGTATCGCTTCCCCGCCGTCGGGCGGGGTGAGCAGGATCTGCCCGTCGCGCAGGTCGGCACGGCAGCCGGGGAAGGGGACGCCGATCAGCGCGAGCCGTGCGGGGGCGGCGGGCGGGGCGGGCAGCCGGGACAGCTCGAACCAGGTGCCGGTCCCGGCGCTCTCGGCGGTTCCGTAGAGGGCGAGCACGCGCGCGCCGGGCCGCAGTCGGGCTTGCAGGGCGGCGTGCTGGTCGAGGTAGAGGCGGTCTCCGGTGACGGTGACCATGCGCAGCGACCGGGCGGCGGTGCCCGGTGCCGGGCGCACGACGGCCGCTTCCCGGTCCGGTTGCGGGCGGTCGCCGAGGAGCAGCCGCAGGGCCCCGGCCGGGTCGGTGTGCAGGACCGTGACGTCGTCGGCGTCGACCGCCGCGCGGATGCCGTCCGGCGACCAGGGCGTGCGCTCGGTGAGGACCAGGGCGCCGCCCGTGCACAGGGCGCGGGGCCACCCGGCGGCGAAGGCGGTCGCGTCGGGCCCGGCGGTGATCAGGTGCCGGTCGGCGGGGCCCGGGGCCGCGACCTCGGCCCAGCTGTCGCAGGCGGCGAGCAGCAGGGGGTGGCTGACGGGGACGGGGCGCGGGTCGGCGGCCCCGGTGAACAGCAGCGCGGCGGTGCCCCGGTCGCGCGTCGCGGGGGTGGGCCGGTCGGTGGGCCGCCCCGCGATGGCGGACGCCTCGGCGCCCAGGCGGATGAACCGCAGGCCCCGGCCGTCGTCGAGCCGGGGGTGGTGTGCGGCGTGGGTGAGGACGGCGTCGGGGCGGATCGCGGCGAGCTGCCGCTGTCCGGTGCGCGGGTCGGCGACGTCGATCAGTGCGTAGGCCGCGCCCGCTTTGAGGACGGCGAGGAGGGCGACGACGAGTTCCTGCTGCCGGGCGGTACCCACGGCCACGAGAGCCTGGTCGGGCAGTCCGGCGGCGAGGAGGTGGTGGGCCAGCTGGTTGGAGCGGGCGTCGAGCTGCCCGTAGGTGAGAGTGTCCGGCCCGGCGACGAGCGCGCGGGCCCCGGGGGCGTCGTGCGCCCACTGTTCGAAACGCCGGAGGACACTGCCGAGGGCCTGCCGTCCTGGACGGGTGGTCTCTGATCCCTGCGTCATGGACCGATGATGCCACCTGGCACCGACAACCCGGAGCTCCGAACATCCTTGCTGTGCAGTGCAGTTGGGGCTCTTCGGAGCAAATCATTGACCTCAAGTTTGGTTGAGGTCGTAGCGTTCGGCGTATGGATATGGAAGTCACCGCCTGGACATCGCTGCACAGCGCCATGAACGCCCAGCAGGACCGTCGCCCCCTCTCCCGGGCGAGCCTGCGCCGGATCGCCGCCTTCGCCCGCCCGCACCGCCGGGGCCTCACCGCCTTCCTGTTCCTCAGCGTGGTGACCGCACTGCTCGCCGTGGCGACCCCGCTGCTCGCCAGCCGGGTCGTGGACACGATCGTCGGGGGCGGGAGCAGCGGCACCGTCACCCGCCTCGCCCTGCTCATCGCGCTCATCGCGGTGGCGGAGGCCGGGCTCGGCCTGCTGACCCGCAAACTGTCGGCCACCCTCGGTGAGGGGCTGATCCTCGATCTGCGGACGGCGGTCTTCGACCACGTACAGCGGATGCCGGTCGCCTTCTTCACCCGCACCCGTACCGGCGCCCTGGTGAGCCGGCTCAACAACGACGTGATCGGCGCCCAGCGGGCCTTCAGCAACACCCTGTCCGGGGTGGCTTCCAACATCGTCACCCTGCTGCTGACGCTTGCCGTGATGCTGGGCATCTCCTGGCAGATCACCCTGCTGGCGCTGGTACTGCTGCCGGTGTTCGTGCTGCCGGCGCGGCGGATGGGGGCGCGGATGGCCTCCATGCAGCGCGAGGCCTCGGCGCTCAACGCCGCCATGGGCACCCAGATGACGGAACGGTTCTCCGCGCCCGGCGCCACCCTGGTCAAGCTGTTCGGACGCCCTGCGGAGGAGTCCGCCGAGTTCGCGGCGCGGGCGGCCCGGGTGCGGGACATCGGCATCCGCACCGCCATGGCACAGTCGGCCTTCATCACCGCCCTCACCCTGGTCTCGGCCCTCGCCCTGGCGCTGGTCTACGGCCTCGGCGGCTACTACGCCGTGCACGGGACCCTCGAAGCGGGTTCCGTCGTGGCCCTCGCCCTGCTGCTCACCCGGCTCTACTCCCCGCTGACCGCCCTCGCCGGGGCCCGCGTGGAGGTGATGAGCGCGATGGTGAGCTTCGAGCGGGTCTTCGAGATCCTCGACCTCGAGCCGCTCATCGCCGAGAAGCCCGACGCCCGCCGGGTTCCGGACGGGCCGGTGACCGTGGAGTTCGACCGGGTCTCCTTCGGTTACCCCTCTCCTGACAAGGTCTCGCTCGCCTCCCTGGAGGAGGTCGCCACCCTCGACGCCCGGGGCGGCACCCGGGTGCTGCACGACGTCTCGTTCCGCGCCGAACCCGGCCAGATGATCGCGCTCGTCGGCTCCTCCGGCGCGGGCAAGTCGACCATCGCGCAGCTGCTGCCGCGCCTGTACGACGCCGACGAGGGCGCGGTCCGTCTCGGTGGCATCGACGTACGGGACCTCACCGCCGACTCGGTCCGCGAGACCCTCGGCATGGTCACCCAGGACGGCCACCTGTTCCACGAGTCGGTGCGGGCCAACCTGCTGCTGGCCCGGCCCGGGGCGAGCGAGGAGGAGCTCTGGGAGGCGCTGCGCCGCTCGCGCCTGGACGGGCTCGTCGCCTCGCTGCCGGACGGCCTGGACACCGTCGTCGGCGAACGCGGCTACCGACTGTCGGGCGGGGAGCGCCAGCGGCTGACGATCGCACGGCTGCTGCTGGCCCGCCAGCGGGTGGTGATCCTCGACGAGGCCACCGCCCACCTCGACTCCACCTCGGAGGCGGCCGTCCAGGAGGCCCTCGCGGAGGCCCTGTCGGGCCGGACGGCAGTGGTGATCGCGCACCGCCTGTCGACGGTCCAGGCGGCCGATCTGATCCTGGTGGTGGAGGAGGGCCGGATCGTGGAACGGGGCACGCACACCGAGCTGCTGGCGGCGGGCGGCCGCTACGAAGAGCTGTACCGCACCCAGTTCGCCCCGGCGGAGACCGCCGACCCCACCCCGGACGCCACCTTGCCGGTCTCGGGCGGATGACCCGCCGTCCCCGGTAGCCCGGCACCGCGCTGACGCTGCTGCCGGGCAAAGCTCCCGGGCGGCCCCGTCCGAGGCCCGGCGGAGCCCCCGCAGCGGCGCCGGAGGGGCCGGCCCTGGGCCTCGGATTGGGCTCGGAAGCGCCGCAGGACGGACGCGGATCACGCCATGCACGGTTCCCGCACCGGCAGTTCGTCCGGCGGCCATGTACGTGGCGGCGCGGACGGGGTGTACTGGGGCGCTTGCCCGGACGACCACCGCCCCGCCAAGGAGCCGATGTGCGCAGCGCCCCGCCGCCGATGACGAACCCACAGCACGCGCCCCGTCACCGGCTCCGCCGGATCCTGACCGCCGCCGGCCTGGGAGCCGCGTCCCTCGTGATGACGCTGCCCACCGCCGCCGTCGCCGCCGTCATCCCGCAACTCCCGCAGAACGCGGACGGCTTGGAGCAGACCTTCTCCCCCGCCTACGACTACGACAGGGACGGCTGCTACGCCACCGCCGCCATCAGCCCCGACGGCACTGCCAACCCGGGACTGAAACCCGGCGGGGACGTCAACGGCCACTGCCGGGACCTCGCGCAGCTGCAGAACTCCAACACCTACTCGCGCGCGAAGTGCAACAACGGCTGGTGCGCGGTCATGTACGCGAGTTACTTCGAGAAGGACCAGGCCACCCTCGGTCCGGCGGCCATCGGCCACCGCCACGACTTCGAGCACGTGGTCGTCTGGATCAAGGACAACCAGGTCGAGTACGTGTCGACGTCCCAGCACAGCGGCTGGAAGTGGTACCCCCGCTCCCAGGTCCGGTTCGACGGCACGCACCCCAAGGCCGTCTACCACAAGGACGGCGCCTCGACGCACTTCTTCCGGCTGGCCAACGGCAACGACGAACCCGCCGAGAACCACACGGGAAACTGGTTCTTCCCCCGCCTCGTCGGCTGGAACGGATACCCGGCCGGCTTGCGCGACCGGCTCATGAACGCCGATTTCGGCGCCGCCACCATCAAGATCTCCGACCCCCGTTTCAACGACGCCCTCAACGCCGCGAAGCCTCCCGTCCCCTTCAACCCCTACGGCTGACGGCGCCGCCTCCCGGCACCAGCCACCACAGGAGCCAGCAACAGGTCCCGAGGAGCAGGCCGTTGGTGACCACCTCCACCACCCCCCAGATCGGCCAGATCGCGGCGACACCGAAGAACAGCCACACGTTCACCAGGACGAACAGCAGCCACCCGACGGCCGGGGACCACCGGGGCCGCAGGACGGCGTTGACCAGCGCGATCACCCCAGCCGTGACGGAAATGAGCATCTCCCGCTTGTAGCCGTGCCAGTTGTCCACCGCGTTCCACGGCAGCACGGTGCCGAGCCAGACCAGCACGAAGCAGCCCGCGGCGCGCAACAGCAGCGAGAGCGGGGTCTGCGCCGGCGCCGTGAGCCGGGTGGCGGCGACCCGGGCGGCCACCGCCTCGGCGTCCGTCACCTCGGCGTCCGTCGCCCCCACCGGCCCGACCGGCGGCAGGAGGCGGTGCGTGGGTGCGGCCCGTACGGGGATCTCCGTCGCCGCGGTGCCCCGCAGGACGGCCTCCAGCGCCGCCAGTGCCTGGTCGGCGCAGGCCCGCGCCTGCGGGTCCTTCGTCAGGAGGGCCGCAAGTACGGGCGCCAGGGGGCCGGCCCGCTCCGGTACCGGCGGCTCCTTCGTGACGATGGCCACGCACAGGGCGGAGAACGTGTCGGCGGAGAACGGCGGACGGCCCTCCAACGCGCTGTACAGGGTGGCTCCCAGCGACCAGAGGTCGGTGGCGGGCGTCGGCGGCTCGCCCTCCAGTTGCTCCGGAGCCATGTAGGCGGGCGTGCCGATGAGGGTCCCGGTATGGGTGAGCGTCATCGTGGCGTCCGCCACGTGGGCGATGCCGAAGTCCGTGATGACGACCCTGTCGTCCATCAGCAGGACGTTGTCGGGCTTGAGGTCGCGGTGGACGATGCCGGAGGCGTGCGCCCGGGAGAGGGCTTTGAGCATCGAGGCGCCGATCTCGGCGACCCTGCGCACCGGTAACCGGCCCGCCTCGCGCACCGCGGCGGCGAGGGAGGGTCCGGTCACGTACTCCATGACGATGACCGGAGCGCCTTCGTGCTCGACCACGTCGTGCACCGTGATGATCCCCGGGTGGTTGAGCCGGGCCGCGGCCCGCGCTTCGCGCAGGACGCGCTGGAGCAGCAGGGCGCGCTGTTCCTCGCCGACGCCCGGCGGCAGCATGACCTCCTTGACGGCGACCTCGCGGCCCAGTCTCTCGTCGCGGCCCCGCCAGACCCGGCCCATTCCGCCCCGGCCTACGAGATCCAGGAGTCGGTACCGCCCTCCGATCAGCGCCCCGCCCACCTCTGCCCCGCCCACCTCTGCCCCACCCACCTCTGCCACGCCGCCCACCCTAGCGCCGCGTGCCGCCCGCGTTCGTGGACTTCCATCCCTGCTTGTGGAGCTTCTCGAAGCCGTCCAGGAGCAGGTCCAGGGCGAACTCGAACTCGAACTGGTCGTCACAGCCCTGGCCCACCACCGACCCCTGGTCGTGGGCCACCGCCCGGGCCAGCTCCGTGACGTGGGGGTACCGCGCCGCGGCCGCGGCCGAAGCCTCGGCCGCGGGACCGGGGTCCGGCGGGGTGGGCTGCGGTGGCGGGGTGTCGTACAGCTCCTGGGTGAAGCCGAGGACCCGGCTCCCGAGAGCGTGCATCACATGGTGGGTGAGGTCGACGGACAGGCCGCCGGCACGGAACGTTCCGATCACCGAGTCCAGGTGGGCGAGTACGGCGGGAGTCGGCCGGCTCCGGGAGCGGAGCACCTGGGAGGCCCAGGCGTGCCCGCGCAGGGCGCTCCGGGCGGAGAGGATCCGGTTGCGGACCGCGTCCTTCCAGTCGGTTCCCGGGGGCGGGTCGTCGATCCCGCCGACGACGACGTCCACCATGCCGTCCAGCAGTTCTTCCTTGCCGGCGACGTGTTTGTAGAGCGCCATCGGTACGACGCCCAATTCCTGGGCCAGCTTGCGCATGCTCAGGCCTTCGATGCCCGTGTCGTCGGCGAGCGCCACGGCCACGCGCAGCACCCGGTCCCGGTTCAGGGGGGACCGGCGTGCGGTCCCGGTCCGTTCCGCCATCCCGGTCGGCTCCCTTCGCAGTCGGTGCCGGAGGCCCGGCTTGACGAGTGTACGCCGTACACCTACTGTGCTCCGCAGGTGTACGCCGTACACCTCCTAGGAGGTCCACATGAGCGCAACCAGGAGAACGGCCGTCCTCGCGGGCGTCTTGTTCCTCGTCACCGAGACAGCGGCGATCGGCGGGCTCACGCTCTACGGACCCGCGCTGCACGGCGCGGCCTACGTCACCGGCTCCGGCGCGGACGTCCGGGTCTTCCTCGGCGCCTTGTCGGAGTTCGTACTCGCCCTCGCCGTGATCGGTACCGGCGTCGTCCTGTTCCCGGTCGTCAAGCGGCACGGCGAAGGGGCCGCCCTGGGCTACGTGTGCGGGCGCCTGCTGGAGGCGGCCGTGATCGTCGTCGGCATCATCAGCGTGCTGTCGGTCGTGACGCTGCGCAGACGATCGGCGGGAGCGGGCACCGGTGACTCCGCCTCCCTCGCCACGGCCGGCGACGCCCTGATCGCGATCCACGACTGGACGTTCCTCTTCGGCCCCAACTTCGTCCTGGGGGCGAACACCCTGGTGCTGGCGTCCCTGATGTACCGCTCGCGGCTCGTGCCCCGCCCCCTCGCCGTGCTCGGCCTGGTCGGCGGGGCCATGACCTGCGCGTCGGCGACCGCCGTGCTGTTCGGCCTCTACCCGCAGGTCTCGGCGGCGGGCTCGCTGGCGGCGCTCCCGGTCTTCGCGTGGGAGGTGACGCTGGCCGTCCGGCTCATCGCCAGGGGCTTCGACCCGGCGCCGCAAGCACGTGCCGGGGCAACGGCGCGGGCCGGGTCCGTCGGATGACGGACCAGGCCCGTGGTCCGGGGCCGGTCACACCCGGTCGGCCGCGATCAGGACGTACTGGAACGAGCCGTCCTTGTAGGAGTTGATGAACGCCTCTTCGATCCCGGTGACCAGCGAGGACGTGGCCCGCAGCTCCCAGTAGGGCAGGGTCTGCGGGGTCAGGTCGATGACGGCCTGCGGTACGAGACGGTTGTCGGCCATGGCCCGCAGGTACTCACGGCGGGAGTGGATGTTGCACTCGAAGTGCGCGTTGATCTGGGAGACCCACTTCGAGGGCTGGCCGTAACGCGGGTTCCAGCAGCCGGTGATGGTCACGTAGCGGCCGCCGACCGCGAGGACGCGGGAGTGCTCGGCGAAGAGGTCCTGCACGTCGACGTACATGCTCGACTCGTTGTTCCAGGAGGCCGCGGCCCGCCCGGTCTCGAAGGGCGTACCGAGCATGTTGCAGACACGGGCCCGGACGTGGTCCTCGATGCCGAGTTCACGGGCGCGCCGGTTCGCGAACTCGGCCTGCTTGGCCGAGAGGGTGACTCCCTCGACCTTGCACCCGAAGCGCTGGTGGGCCATCACCATCGAGCCGCCGCGGCCGCAGCCGGCATCCACGAGCGTGTCGTCCCGACCGATCGGACCGAGGTGGTCCAGCAGGACCTCGGCCTGCGCCGACTCCAGGCGGTGCAGTTCGGCGATCAGCTTCTTCTCGTACGCGCTGTCGCCCGGGTCGCCGAGGGCGGCGTGGTCGACGTCACCGATGCCGTAGTGGTGGTGGTAAAGGCCGTCGACATCGCCGAGCCGCAGGTTCACCGGCCGTGCCTCGACGTCCCAGTAGCGGGCGATGTCGCCCTGGTAGGGCGTCGCCGGGCCGGGGATGAACACGGAGGCGGAGGTGGCCGCGGTGAGATCGGTGCTAGTCACAGATGGATCCAATCCTTACCAGAAGTCGGGGAGGCTGTAGCGATAGGTGTTGGTCTGGTGCCAGTAGTGGTTGCCGTCGACCCATACGGCGACTCCCCGCAGGAAGCGCTGCACGCTGGGAACGGGGCAGGCGGCGGCCAGGGCGGCGGCTTCGGCTTCGAAGTCGCGCATCAGGTCGTTGTGGACCTCGACCGCCTTCAAGTAGCCCTCGCGGTCGGAAACGCCCTCGCGTTCGGCGATCACCACCGGAAGGTTCAAGTGCTTGCCGGGACTGGCGAGTTCCTTGGTGTACGAGTACAGGTCGTTGACGATCGTGGTGGCGTTGCCCGCGAGTGCGATGACCCGCTGCATGGCGGGCTGCGCGTGCAGGTCGGCCGGCAGTTCGTAGCCGCCGACGGTGTCGGTGATGGTGGGGCAGGGGCGGAAGTTGTTGAACTGCCGCATCGCCAGGTACTCCCACACCTCGGGGACGTGGTCGGTCTGGGCCCAGGCGGCTTCGGCGAGATAGCCCAGGTGGAGCCGGGCCATGTCGTGCCGGAACCGGTCGGCCTGGGAGGCCGTGGACTGCTGGACGAAGTACTCCATGGCGGAGCGGTACGCGCGCCGTGGAGCGTCCGCGCCCAGTGACTCCACCCACTGCGGCTGGTACTCCCCCGTCGTGTGGAGGGGGTCGAGGGCGGTGTGCGCCAGCAGGAGGCGTCCGCCGAGACCGATGGGCGAGCCGCCGTGGTCCTCGCAGTAGCAGTCGTCGACCGCGTTCTCCGCGACCATCAGCCGGGTGGCGATCATCAGGTGGTCGACGCTCGCGGCGTCCGGATGGCAGGCGACCATGTAGCGACCGACGGAGAACCCGTCGAACTGGTCCTCCCAGTCCTCGGGGTACAGCTCGACCTCGTCCAGGGCCCAGGCCTTGATCCTCCGGCTGACCTCCTGCACCCGCGCCGCATCGGGCTCCGGCACGGGATGGTGGTACAGGCCCGGGATGGGGCGGCCCTGCGGGGGCTCCGGCGCCTCGGGAACCGCCGGCACGGGTACCCCCGGAGCCACCGGCTGCACGTGCCGGCCGGGGTAGAGGCTCGCCGTACCCAGACCGCTGGGGCCGCGCAGGATCCGTTCCAGGGCGGGGCTCCGCCGCACCACCGCGGCAGCGCCCTCCCGCACGGAGGCGGGCACGTCCGCGTCCACGTCAACGGGTGTTGCCACGGGTGCTGGTGCGGGCGCTCCTGCGGACACGGCCACCGGCGGGGGGAGGGGGACGGCGGGCGGGGAGGGGAGCGCGGGCCCGGAGCCGGCGGCGGCCGCGACACCCGTGGCCTTGGCGAGGACGTCGGCGAGGACATGGGCCCCGAAGCGGGCGGCGGCCCCGGGCAGGCTCGATTGCAGAGGGGAAAGCCCGGGCTCGGGCATCCGTGGCTCCTTGGGGGTGTGGGCGGGCTGTCCCGGACCATGGGCATGCTCGGGCGGCCCGGGACGGTCCGGGCCGTCGTGGGTCATGGGGCGGCCGGCGCGGTCGGGCAGGTCCCGCTACTCGGGCCTGCGGGCGATCCGTACGTTCTCCAGCACGCCCAGCGCGTCGGGCACCAGGACGGCAGCGGAGTAGTAGGTGGTCACCAGGTAGGAGATGATCGACCTTTCGTCGATGCCCATGAAGCGCACCGACAGGCCCGGCTCGTACTCCTCCGCCAGACCGGTCTGACGCAGACCGATGACGCCCTGGTTGTCCTCGCCGGTGCGCATCGCGAGGATGGAGCTGGTGTTCTCTTTGGTGATCGGGATCTTGTTGCAGGGCAGGATCGGGACCCCGCGCCAGGCCGGGACCTGCTGGCCGCCGACGTCGACGTGGTCCGGGTAGAGCCCGTGGGCGTTGAGCTCGCGCCCGATCGCGGCGATCGTCCGGGGGTGCGCGAGGAACAGCTTCGTGCCACGCCGGCGGCAGAGCAGGTCGTCGAGGTCGTCCGGGGTGGGCGGGCCGGAGTGCGTCTGGATCCGCTGCTTGAAGGCGGCGTTGTGGAGCAGACCGAACTCCCGGTTGTTGATCAGCTCGTGCTCCTGGCGCTCGCGCAGCGCCTCGATGGTGAGCCTGAGCTGCTCCTCGGTCTGGTTCATGGGTTCGTTGTAGAGGTCGGCGACCCTCGTGTGGATCCGCAGCACGGTCTGCGCGAGGGACAGTTCGTACTCGCGCGGCTTGAGCTCGTAGTCCACGAAGGTGCCGGGCAGCTCGGCCTCACCGGTGTGGCCGGACGACATCGCGATCTCGGCTTCGCCGTGCTTGTTCTGCCGCTGGCGGGGCAGCGAGCTGAACTGCCGGACGTGCTCCTGCAGATGGGGCGCCGTGGACAGTACGGCGGAGAAGTCGGCGCGGGACAGCGTGAGCAGGGTGCCGCCCGTCTCGGCGGTGGCGGTGCAGTCCCACCTGGCGCCGCCGTCCAGCAGGGCGCTCTCCCCGAAACGGTCGCCGTCGGCGAGTACGGCGACAGCCACCTCGTCGCCGTACTTGCCGACGGAGGTCTGCCGGATCCGGCCGTGGGCGATCAGGTGGATCTGCTCGGCGGGGTCACCGCGTTCGACCAGCACCTCGCCCGCGCGGAAGTCGCGCTGCACGCACCGGCCGGCGATCGCGGTCAGTACGTCCACGTCGTCGAAGCCGCGCAGCAGGGCCAGTTCGCCGAGCTCGCGGGGGATCACCCGGACGTGCGCGCCGTCCTGGAGGAACTCGATGCGCCCGTCCCCGACGGCGTAGCTCAGCCTGCGGTTCACCCGGTAGGCGCCGCCCTTGGTCTCCACCCAGGGAAGCATCCGCAGCAGCCAGCGGGAGGTGATCTCCTGCATCTGCGGAGCGGACTTGGTCGTGGTGGCAAGGTTGCGGGCGGCCGCCGTGCCCAGGCTGGACTGCCGGGGGGGCTCCAGGTGCGCTTCCGGGCTGGTGTCAACGGTCATCGGGCGAGCTCTCCTTAACAAGGGAGGTGATCGGCTTACGTGCACGTCAACCGGTGAAAGAGGAAATAAGAGGCTGAACCTCCGGAATCCGGCCAGATCCATGGGAACGGTAACTGCCGGTACCCCCACTCGGCCCTGTGAAGCCGTGGGTTTACCTCGAAGCGGTGATCTTGCCGCGTGGGGTGTTTGCCGGGGCCGTCGACGGTATTCGGCCTTTGGCCGAGAGCGCCCGGTGGCGGCACGGTCTCCTCTCGGACTCCGCTCTCCGCTTGAATACGTCCTGCCGACCGGCTCCAGCGGGGAGAGCGGCGGCGACGGAGGGGGAGGTGCGTGACATGGGGCAGGGGGCCGGAGCCGGGGGCGTCATCGTGGTGATGGGCGTGGCGGGATCGGGGAAGACGTCCGTGGGCCGGCTGCTCGCGGACGCGCTCGGCCTTCCGTTCGCGGAGGGCGACGCGTTCCACCCGGCGGCCAATGTCGCCAAGATGTCGGGCGGCACGCCCTTGGACGACACCGACCGTCGGCCGTGGCTGGACGCCATCGGCGAGTGGCTCGGCCGGGCGGCGGGGCACGGCGGCGGCGTGGTCTCCGCGTCCGCCCTCAAGCGGGGCTACCGCGACCGGTTGCGCGCGGCGGCGCCCGGGGTGGTCTTCGTCCACCTCACCGGCGAGCGGGCGCTGATCGAGAAGCGGTTGGAGGAGCGCACGGGCCACTTCATGCCGGTCGCGCTGCTGGACTCCCAGCTCGCCGCGCTGGAACCGCTGCAGGACGACGAGGCCGGTGTGGTCGTCGATGTGGCGGGGACGGCCGCGCAGACCGCGGAGCGGGCCGTGACCGCGCTGCGGGAGCGCCCTTAGGGATCCTTGCGGCGGAGCGCCGGTCCCGCCGGGCGCCGCGATCGCCGCGATCGCCGCGGGGCGTCGAGCTGGGCGGCGGCGAGGGTCAGGCCGCCGGCCGCGACGGCGCAGCGCTCGGCGAGCAGGGTGACCTCGGCGTGGAGGGGGTCGGCATACGAGCCCCGGCGCCCGAGGTCGGCGGCGACGGAGCGAAGCCGTTCGGCGTGTGAGCGCAGTGCGTCGGAGTGGGCGCGCAGGCCGTCGGCGGGGCCGGGCGGGCGGCGCCGGCCCCTGGGGGTCGGGGGAAGGTGGTTCATCCGTGTCCTCCGGGGTGGGTCTGGCGGATCACCTGCTGCCACCGGTGCGGCGGGGACCGCGTCCGAGGAAGGCGCGGAAGGCCGCGCCGAGCCCGACCAGCCGCGGGGCGGGCCTGCCCCGGCCGGTGGCGATCTGCCAGCCCGCGTGGTCGTTGAAGGGGTTGTCGTCGGTCAGCGCGTCCCAGGCGAGGATGTCGGCGAAGGACGGGGCCAGCAGGCCGAACGCCCGGCCGGCGCCCCGCTCCCGCAGGATCCCGCGGAACAGCCGGACGGCCTCGCCCTGCCGTCCCGCCTCCGCCGCCCGGAACACGGCGGCGGAGTCCGGATCCGCCATCAGCTCGGGGTGCGCCTCGCGCGCGGCCCGGAGCCTGGCCTTGAGGCCGCACACCGCGAGGCTGACGGCGAGGCTCTCGCGGCCGGCCAGGATCCCGGCGAGCCACCCGGCCCGGGCCGCGCCCCGGCCGCGCGCGGCCCAGCCGAGGCCGGCCGGGTCGGTGAGGGTGCGCAGCAGGGTGCGCCACGCGGGCCCGGGCCGCCCGCCGCGGCCGAGGGAGGCGGCGGGGAGGCGGGCTCCGAGGGCGAGGCCGGAGGCGTAGCGGGCGGCCTCGTCCACGGCGTCGGCCGCCTCGGCCAGCTCCAGGCACAAGGCGCGCAGCAGTTCGGCGTCCTCGGTGGCGGACGCGGAGGTCGGGGTGTCGGGCATGGGCACCTCGGTGGCTCGGATCCGGTCACGGGCTCCGGCGAACGCGTTCACCGGCGGGCTGGGCGGCGGCTCATCGGCGGGGTCGTGAGCCACCTCGTCGGCAGGCTCGACGGCCCGCGCATCGGCCGGCTCGACGGCGGGGTCCTGGGCCGGCTCAACGGCGCTCTCGTGGGCGGGGTCATCGGCGGGCCAGCCCCAGCCGGATCCCGCGCGGGTCGAGCGTCACGGGCAGCGGCCCCATCGGGTCCAGCGCGGGGCGCCCGTCCCGTACCCGGTGTCCGCGCAGCACCTCCGCGCAGAAGGCGGCCACGACGAGCAGGCCCAGCTGGTCCCCGGGGCAGCGGCCCGCTCCGTGGCTGAACGGGGCCATCCGGACGTCCTGGCGCGCCCCGTGGGACGACCACCGTCCGGGTACGAAGACGTGCGCGGCCGGCAGGTGTTCGGGGTCGCGCTGGTGGAACAGGACGGGCAGCAGCACGGCGGTCCCGACGGGGTGGCGCACCCCTCTCCACTCGGTTTCGGCGCGGGTGATCCGGATCAGGTCCGGCACCACCGGGTAGAGCCGCAGCGATTCCTGGACGCAGGCCCGCAGCCTGGGCAGTTCGCCCGTGCCCGCGTCGGCCGCCCGGGCCTCGGCGGCGGCCACGTCCTGCTCGGCGGGGTGCGCGGCGAGGAGCAGCAGGGTGCGCAGCAGGGTCGCGGGGACGGAGTCCATGGCCTGGAGCCAGTGGCGGGCCCGGCCGGTGGAGTCGGCGTGCCGGCGGGCCCGCCCGATCAGGGTGTGCGGCTCGGCGTGGGCGGCGTACTGCCCGATGCGGGCGGCGGCCTTGTCGGAGAGTTCCCCGACGGCGCGGGTGCGGCCGCCGCGCAACCGGCGCAGCCATCCGGCGAGTTCCTCGTCGTCGGCGGCCTCGTCACCGAGCACCATCCGCCGGCCGGCCCGGGCGACGGCGTGCCGGGCGCGGGCGAGCCGGAGGGTCCCCTGGCCGGTGAGCTGCCGGGCCTCCTCGGCGATGACGGAGAGGAAGGGGGCGCAGGAGGGGTGGACGGCCGTGCCGGACGCGAGGACGGCGTCGTCGATCTCGCGCCGGTCCTCGCGGCTGCCGGGGGGCGCCGAGTAGAACTGGTGGAGGTCCTGCGGGTCGAGGATGACGAGCAGCGTTCCGGACAGACCGCGCACGAGGACGGGTGCTCCGCCGTGCCGGGCGCGCATGGCCCGCAGGGTGGCTGCGGACCAGTGCGGGCGGGCGAGGGCGGGCCAGGTCCGGGCCGTGTGCGGGCGGCGGGTCACGAAGCCGCGTACGAGATCGGGCAGGGCGTGGGTGGCGGCGAAGCGGACCGTCTCGGCCCGCCCGGCCCTGGCGGGCTGCCCGGCTCCGGCGGTCCCGGCTCCGGTCCCGGCCGGGCCGCGGCCGGCCGTCGTGGTCGACTGGGTCATTGCCGGGACCACCTTGCCTGTTCGGTCGGTGACATCGGGATCACCGTACGTCGGGGGTGGTGGGTGCGCGCTCCGGGTGCGCTACGGGAGTGGAGCGGCGAACGCCGCCTCGCGGAACGCGGTGGGCGGCGGGCCGTCCGGGGACGCGGGGACGAGCACCGCCCAGCGGCGCCGGGCGGGCGAGACCCACAGGGCGGGGCCGTCGCCGTGGACCCAGACCCCCGAGGGCGCCGGGCGCCAGAGGAGGCCGCGGGCCGGAGTCAGCTCGCCGGTCCGGATGCGCAGCGACTCGGCGGTCCAGGCGCGGGGGATCGGATGGTCGGCCGGGGAGAGCAGGTGGCGCAGGAACCGGGCGAGGTCGGCGCCGGTGGTGTGCAGGGTGGCGCCGGTGAGGCGGGTACGCGTCATGCCGAGGGGCCGCCAGATGCGTGCGCCGGCGTGCTCGGCGAGCGGCCCGCCGCAGAGGTGCTCCGCGAGCCGGGTCAGTCCGGGGACGCCACCGGGCCGTGTGAGGAGGTGATGGGCGGTGCTCCCGTCGGGCGCCTGGGCCCCGTAGGCGGCGACCGGGGTGTGCAGTGCCAGCTCCCCCTGGGCGACGAGGCTGCCGATGACGGGCCAGAGCGCCAGCACGGCGGCGAGCCCGCTGACATCGAGCCCGCCGTCCTGGTCCCCGCCCGCGGCCTCCACCCCGTCGACCCCGCCGACGGCCCACACGGCTCCGTCCCCGGCGGCCTCGGCCAGTTCCCCCGCGCGCGCCTGCCCACTCCGCAGCGTCATGGTCCCCCACGCTATCCCCCCGCTCCCCCGCCACCGCCCCGCTCCCGCCGCGCCCACCCCCGTCCACCCGTATGCCGGTACGCACGTCCCGCCGCCGGCCGCTGTCCGAAGAGCCGCGTCCAGGAGCGGGACACCATCGACGGACCACTTGTCCCCCGCCTGTGCGGCCGCGGCGATACCGTCCCCGGACGGATGGAGCTCCCGAGAAGTTCGACACCGCGATGACTGCCTGGCAGGAATGGCAGGACGCCCCCTGGGGCCGCCTGCGTTACGCGATCGCCGAGGCGAACCTGGTCCGGCACCTCGAAGGGCCGGGTGAGGGGTCGCTTCGCGTACTGGATCTCGCGGGCGGCGACGGCGGCGATGCGATGCGCCTCGCGGCCCGTGGGCACCACGTCACCGTTGTCGACTACTCCCCCGCCATGCTCGCCGCGGCAACCGCGCGCGCCTCGGCGGCCGGCCTCACGGAGCTGATCACCTGCGTGCAGGCCGACGTGGCTGCTCTGCCCGCGGAGCTTTGCGGGGCGGGCTTCGACGTGGTGTTGTGCCACAACCTCCTGCAGTACGTGGACGACGCGCCGGGTACCCTCGCCACCCCCCTTACTCCACTGAGACCCGGCGGCCTGCTCTCGGTGATGGCCGTCAACCGGCACTCGGCGACCTTGAGACTCGCCGTTCGCGAGGGGGATCCGGCCGCCGCGCGGGCCTCCCTCGGCACCGATCAATCGCGGACCCGGATGTTCGACTCGACGCTGGCGCTCCACGTAGCCGATGAGATCATTGCCGTCCTCCGCGGCCTCGGCTGCCAGGACGTGCAGCACTACGGCATCCGCAGCTTCTGCGACTACATCGCCGACGACGCGCGCAAGTACGACCCGGCGTTCTACGCCGAACTCGAACGCCTGGAGCTCGCCGCCACTGCACGGCCGCCGTACATGCACACCGCCCGGCTCTTCCAGCTGACGGCACGGAAAGGGGAACGGCCGTGACCGCACCCCACGCGTCGAAACCGTCGCTCCTCGGGGTCTTCGCCCACCCCGATGACGAGTCGCTCCTCGTCGGGGGCGTGTTCGCCCGGCACGCCGCCGCCGGCGCGCGCACCGCCGTCGTCACCACCACCTGGGCCCCGGACAGCCATCGGGCCGCCGAGCTCGCCGATGCCCTGGCCGCCCTCGGAGCCGGACGCCCCCGCATGCTCGGGTTCGCCGACGCACGCGTCCCCGAGTCGGCGCCCGGACGGCCGCGGCTGTGTGACGCGCCGTTCGACGAGGTGGTCGGGCTGCTCGTCGGGCACGTGCGCGCGTTCCGTCCGGACATCGTCGTCACCCATGACGCCCACGGCCAGTTGACGGGTCACCCGGACCACGTCCGCACCCATCGGCTGGCCGCCGCCGCGGTACACGCCGCCGGGCTCGAACACCTGTATCCCGGCGCGGGAGCGCCCTGGCGGCCGACCGCCCTCCACCTGGCCACCCATCCGCACTCCGGGGTCGGCGAGCTGGGCCCGCTCCTGGCCCTGGTGGGCAAGAAGCTGTGGAGCGTGCCGGACGAGCACATCACCGCGACGGTCGACGTGAGCGCCTGGCTGGGGCAGAAGTGGGCCGCCATCACCGCGCACCGCAGTGAAGCGGCGCGGGAGCGCTCCCTCCCCGGCATTCTCCTGCGCCTGCCGGCCGACACCCGGGAACGGATCCTCTCCACCGAGTACTACTCCCGCCTCGACACCGGGCCCTCGGCCCCCGGCACGGAGCCGTCCCCCGGCCGGGTGGTGTTTCCGGGGTGAGGGGGTGAGCCTGGTGGCATGACCGGAGCTGTCGAGCCGCCGCGTGAGCCGTCCGTCGGGCGGGTGGTTCCGCCGCCCGTCGAGGGTGGGGTGCCCGATGTGCCGTTGGCCTCGGCACGGGGGCGTTGGATCCTGCTCACCACCGTGCTCGGGTCGAGCATGGCGCTGCTGGACTCGACGGTGGTCAACGTCGCGCTGCCGAGCATCGGAAAGGACCTCGGCGCCGACCTCTCGGTGCTCCAGTGGACGGTGAACGCCTACCTGCTGACCCTGGCCGGGCTGATCCTGGTCGGCGGGGCGCTCGGGGACCGATTCGGGCGGCGGCGGGTCTTCGTGCTGGGCGTCGTGTGGTTCGCCGCCGGTTCCCTGCTGTGCGGGATCGCACCGAACGCCGGTGTGCTGATCGGAGCCCGCGCCCTCCAGGGCATCGGCGGGGCGCTGCTGACACCCGGCTCCCTCGCGTTGATCCAGGGTTCGATCCGGGGCGGCGACCGGGCTCGGGCGGTCGGTCTGTGGTCCGGGCTGGGCGGTGTCGGCGCGGCCGTGGGGCCGTTCCTCGGCGGGTGGCTGGTCGACGGGCCCGGCTGGCGCTGGGTGTTCCTGCTGAACGTGCCGCTGGCCGCGCTGTGCGTGCCGGTGGCGCTGAGACACGTACCGGAGTCACGGGATCCGCAGGCGCACGGGAGGTTCGACGTGGCGGGAGCCGTGATCGGGGCCGCCGCGCTCGGCCTGCTCACCTACGCGTTGATCGAGGCCCGGTCCGGTACCGCGCTGGTGGTCGCCACGGCGGTGGGCGGCCTGCTGCTGGGAGTCCTGTTCGTCTGCGTCGAGCGGCGGAGGCAGTACCCGATGGTGCCGCCGTCGATCTTCGCCTCCCGCCAGTTCACGGCCGTCAACCTCGTCACCCTGTGCGTGTACGCGGCCTTCGGCGGCTTCTTCTTCCTCGTGGTGCTCCAGCTCCAGGTCGTCTGCGGGTACTCGGCGATGGCCGCCGGGGCCGCGCTGCTGCCGACCACGGCGCTGATGCTGCTGCTCTCGGCCCGCGCGGGGGCCCTCGGGGAGCGGATCGGGCCGCGGCTCCCGCTGACCGTGGGCCCGCTGCTGTGCGCGGGCGGGATGCTGCTGATGCTGCGCGTCGGACCGGGCGCCTCGTACCCGTGGGACGTGCTGCCCGCGCTGGTCGTGATGGGGATGGGGATGGTGACGCTGGTGGCTCCGCTGACCGCGACGGTGCTGGCTTCGGTGGATCCCGGCCGGGCCGGCCTGGCCAGCGGCATCAACAACGCCGCCGCGCGGGCCGCCGGGCTGCTCGCGGTGGCCGCGCTGCCGCTGCTCGCGGGAATGGGCCCCGACTCCTACCTCTCCGCGACGCGTTTCGACGCGGCCTTCGGGCGGGCCATGGCCTGGTGCGCGGGGGTGCTCGTGGTGGGAGCGGTGCTGGCGTGGACGACCGTGCGCAACCCCGTTCCGACGGCGTGCCACCCGCTGTGCCGCACGTGCTGCGGGGTGGCCTCGCCACCGCTGGAACCGCCGCGGACGGCGGAGGCGCCCCGCGAACCTCCGCGCGCGGCCAAGGGGTGAGGCCCTCGCACCGCGATGTGCTGGAGCGCGACGGCCGACCTGACGGCGGGCACCGTCATCACCGCCGTGGGGGCGGCCTGCGTGCTGCGCGTGCGGCGGGCGCGCGATCTGCCCGTCGCCGCCCTGCCGCTGCTGCTCGGCGTCCACCAGCTGCTGGAGGCGGCCGTCTGGGACTCCGGCGGGGGCTGCGGCACGGCCGCCACCGCGTGGGCCGCGATCGCCCTGCCGGTGCTGCCGGCGTGGGTGTCGCTGGGGGTGCTGCTGGCGTCCGGGCCGGGGGCGCCGCGACGGCTGTGGTGGCCGGTGGCCGCCGGCCTCGCCACGGCCGGCGTCCTCGCGTACTGCCTCGCCACCGGCCCCGTGTCGGCGGGCATCCGCGGCCGCACCATCGGCTACGGCGTCGACGTGCCGTACCCGGCGCCGGTCCTCGCCGGCTATCTGTTCGCCACGCTGGGTGCCCTGCTGCTCGGCGGTGACCGCCGGCTGCGGCTGCTCGGGGCGGTCCTGGCCGCCGGCGCGGTGGTCTGTGCGGGGCTGTGGCGGCTGGAGTTCGCCTCCACCTGGTGCGCGTTCGCGGCGGTGGCGTCGGTGCTGGTGCTCGGCTGGGTGCGGCGCCGGCCACCGCGCCGTCACTGGTTGCGGGCCCCGAGGACGAAGAGCATGTAGACGAAGCCGGCGAAGAGGTGGCCCACGAAGAGGTAGGCGACGAGCCGGATGACCAGCCCGCGCGGGAACTTGGACTCGATGCGCTTGAGGACGCCCACGGGCTGCTCGGGCGACGGGGTGGGGGGCATGGGTGCGGCTCCTCGGTCAGCGGGGGTTGACGGGGTTCGTGGCCGCCCCGCCGAGGCACAGCCCGGCGAGGCTGCTCTGCAGCAGGGTGTGGACGAACAGGATGTCCGTCCCGGCAGCGCTCGCCGCACCGATCCGGTGCGGGGTGAGCGAGTCGAAGTGCGCGCTGTCGCCCGGCTCCAGCAGGTACTCGGCCTCCCCCAGGTGCAGCCGCAGCGTGCCGGTGAGCACGTACAGCCACTCCTCGCCGGGGTGGACGCGGACCAGCTCGCCCTGCCCGCGGCCGGCCGGGACGTGCACGCGCAGCGCCTGCATGCCGCGGCCGGAGCCGCCGGCCTGCCAGTACGTCCAGCCGTCCGACTCGCGGGCCCCGGGTCCGCCCGCCCTTACGATGGGATCGGCTACGGCCGGGGTCTCGCCGAGCAGCTCGGAGACGGTCGTGCCGTAGGTGCGGGCGAGGCCGAGGAGCAGGGGCAAGGACGGCTGGCGCCGCCCGGTCTCCAGGCGGGACAGGTGTGCGGGCGAGAGCCGGGCCCGGGCGGCGGCGGCTTCCAGCGTCAGTCCGGCGCGGCGGCGCAACTCGCGCAGCTGCGGCGCGACGGCGGGCAGCGCCTCGCCTTCGGCGGGTTCGTCGGCGTCGGCGTGGGTCTCGAAGCCGGGGGCGGGACCGGTGGTCATGTTCCGATTGAGCCAGAGATTTGCCTGTCTGACAATTCCTCTTGCCTCTGAGGCAAAGAGCCTCAGTCCGTGCGGTCGTCGGTCGTGCGGTCCTCGGTCGTGCGGTCCTCGGTCGTGCGGTCGCGGAGCACCGTCTCGACCGTGTCCGCCTCCTGCGCGTTCTTGTCCGGGCGGTACCGCAGCACCCGGGCGAAGCGGAGCGCGACCCCGGCCGGGTAGCGCGGGGAACGCTGCAAGCCGTCGTAGGCGATCTCCACCACGAGCTCCGGACGTACCCACACGGTGTAACCCTCTTCGCGCACCGCGAGTTCCCGCAGCCGTTCGGTCTGCCAGCGCAGCATCTCGTCGGTGAGGCCCTTGAAGGTCTTGCCGAGCATCGCGAAGCTTCCGTCCGCGGCCCGTGCGCCCAGGTGCAGGTTGGACAGCAGGCCGGTGCGCCGCCCGTGGCCCCACTCGGCGGCCAGCACGACGAGGTCCAGGGTGTGCACCGGTTTCACCTTGAGCCACTGCTTGCCGCGCCGGCCGGCGGCGTAGGGAGAGTCGAGGCCCTTGACCACCACGCCCTCGTGCCCCCGGCGCAGCGCTTCGGCCGCGAACGCCTCGGCGTCGGCCGACTGCTCCGCCGGGTCCTCGACGGCCAGTCGGCGCACCCGGGAGGTCTCGGGCACCAGCTCCGCGAGCACCGCGTACCGCTCGCGGACCGGCAGGTCGAGCAGGATGTCGTCCCCGGCGGCCAGGACGTCGAAGAAGTAGGCGCTGACGGGCAGGGTCTGGCGGGCGGCCGCCACGTCCAGCCGGGACCCGACCCGGCTCGCGATCTCCTGGAAGGGCACCGGGCGGCCGTCGGCGCCCTCCCCGATGACCTCGCCGTCGAGGATGAACCGGTCGCCGGGCAAGGTGAGGGCGAGGGCGGCCACCTCGGGGAGCCGGCCCGTGATCTCGTCGAGGGAGCGGGTGTAGACGCGTACGTCCTCTCCCGTGCGGTGGACTTGTACCCGGATGCCGTCCAGCTTCTCCTCCACGGCGCAGGGCCCGAGCGCGGCCACCGCGTCGGCCACTGAGGGGGCGGTGCCCGCGAGCATCGGCTGGACGGGCCGGCCGACGCGCAGCGTGACCGCCCGCAGGGCTTCGGCGCCTTCGGCGAGGACGGCGGCCCCGACCCGGGGCAGCGAGCCGTCCAGCATCACGGCCCGGCGCAGTGCGGCGGCGGGCACCCCCGCGGCGGCGGCCACCCCTTCCAGCGCGACGGCGTCCAGGGCGCCCTGGCGCACCTCTCCGGACAGCAGGCTCCGCAGGAACCGCTGTTCGGGGCCGGTGGCGGCGCCGAACAGGCCGTCCAGGAGGCGGCGCCGCTCGGCCTGCGAGCCGGCACCGGAGACGGCGGCGAGGCGGGTGACGGCAGCGTCGACGGCGCCCACGGTCAGGGTGGGCCGCTCGGCGGGCGCGACCTCCCGGCCGAGCGCGCTCCAGCCGATTCCGGGGCGGCCCTGCGGCAGCCGTCCGGCGAGGTACGCGATGACAAGCGCCGCCTCCCCGGGCGGCGTGGCGGCGAACAGCTCCGCGAGCAGGGCGGTCTTGCGGGAGCGGGCGGAGGTCTCGGCGACCTCCCGGGACACGCGAGCGACCTCGGCCAGCAGCATGCGGACCATAGTGCCGCCGTCGGGCGCCCCGCGCAGGTCGGGGCGCGGGTCGCGGCGAGGGGGCCCGGGCGACGCGTACCGCGAGTGCGGTATCCAGGGCCGCCGGTGTAGTCCTCGAGGACGTCCCGGGCTCAGCCTGAGGGCTCCTCGGCGCACGCGGCCGGACCCGTAGGGTTCCCGTATGAAGCTCCGACTCCCCCGGCGCCGCCGGGACCGTCTCCTCGCCGGCGCCGCCGCGGTCGCCGTCCTGGCGGCGACCGGCACCGTCACGGCCGTGGCCTCCGCCGACGGCCCGGCGGTGCACCGCATGGACCGGGTGGTGCAGATGCCCGGTGCCGGGATCGACCTCTCGTACTTCACCGCCGGCGAGGGGGAAGGGGGCACGGGGAAACGTCCCGCCGTCCTCCTCGGCCACGGCTTCGGCGGCAGCAAGGACGACGTCCGCGCGCAGGCGGAGCGGCTGGCCCGCGACGGGTACGCCGTCCTCACCTGGTCGGCGCGCGGTTTCGGCCACTCGGGCGGCCGGATCGGGCTGAACGACCCCGACCACGAGGTCAAGGACGTCTCCCGGCTCATCGACTGGCTCGCCCTGCGCCCCGAGGTGCGCCTCGACGCGGCCGGCGATCCGCGCGTGGGGGTCGCCGGGGCCTCCTACGGCGGTGCGGCGGCGCTCCTGGCCGCCGGGTACGACCGCCGTGTGGACGCGATCGCCCCGCAGATCACGTACTGGAACCTCGCCGACTCCCTCTTCCCGAACGGCGTGTTCAAGAAGCTGTGGGCCGGTGTCTTCTTCACCACCGGTTCGGCGCAGGGCCTGACGCCGGGTCAGCCGGCCGCCGGGCCCCGAGCCGCCTCCGCCACCGGATCCGCGGCCGCCTCCGCGGCCGGTTGTGGACGGTTCCAGCCGGAGCTCTGCGCGATGTACGAGCGGGTCGCGGTGTCCGGGAAGCCCGACGACGAGGCCCGTGCGCTGCTGGAGCGGCGCAGCCCGTCCGCCGTCGGCGGCGCGATCAAGGTGCCGGCCCTGATCGTGCAGGGCCAGGACGACTCCCTCTTCCCGCTGGACCAGGCCGATGCCATGGCCAGGGCCATCTCCGCGAACGGTGCTCCGGTGGCGGTGGACTGGGCGGCCGGCGGCCATGACGGGGGGATGCGCGAGGCGGTCCGGGTCGAGGCTCGGGTGACCGCCTGGTTCGACCGGTACCTCAAGGGCGACGAGGGCGCGGCCACCGGTCCCGTGTTCCGGGTCTCGCGCTCCGGCGGACTGGACTCGACCGACGGCGCCGTGCGGCTGCGGGGGGCGAGCGGCGACGAGTACCCCGGCCTGTCCTCCGGCCCGCGCGGGTTCGCCCTCGTCGGCCGGGAGCAGAGTTTCGTCAACCCGGCCGGTGCGAGCCCGCCGTCGCTGTCCTCGCTGCCCGGCATCGGCGGACAGCTCGCCGCCTTCGGAGCGGGGCTGTCGCTCGACTTCCCCGGGCAGAACGCCCGGTTCGAGTCGGAGCCGCTGGGCGAGGGCGTACGGATCACCGGCACCCCGACCGTCAAGGTGAGGGTGGGGTCGACGGCCGCGGACGGTTCGGCGGTGCTGTTCGGCAAGGTGTACGACGTCGGGCCCGACGGGCGGCAGGCGGTGCTGCCGGGTCAGTTGGCGGCGCCGGTACGGGTGACTGACGCGGGGCGGGGCCGGAGCGTGGAGCTGCGGCTTCCGGCCGTCGACCACGCCGTCGAGGCCGGGCACCGGCTGCGACTGGTGGTGGCGGCCACTGACTTGGGCTACGCCTCCCCCGCCGAGCCGGCCACGTACACCGTGGCCGTGGAGGGGCCGTTGACGGTGCCCGTCGCCGACGGGGTGCGGACGGCGCCCGGCGGACTGCCCGCCTGGACCTGGGGGCTGCCGCTCGCGGCGGTGGCACTGGCCGCGGGGATCTTGGGGATCCGGAGGACCGGTGGGGGTCGCGGCGGGACCCGGCCGGGCGCACCGCAGCCCGAACCCGCGCGGGCCGACGTACCCCTGGAGATCACCGGGCTGACGAAGCGCTACGCGAAGGCGCGCGACCGCTACGCCGTAAAGGACCTGTCGTTCCGGGTGGAGAAGGGCCAGGTGCTCGGTCTGCTCGGGCCCAACGGCGCCGGGAAGACCACCACCTTGCGGATGCTGATGGGGCTGATCACCCCGGACGCCGGGGAGATCCGGGTGTTCGGGCACGCGGTGCGGGCCGGGGCCCCGGTGCTGTCGCGGGTCGGGGCCTTCGTGGAGGGCGCCGGTTTCCTGCCGCACCTGACGGGCCGGGCCAACCTGGAGCTGTACTGGCAGGCCACCGGCCGGCCCGCCGAGGACGCGCACATGGCGGAGGCGCTGGAGATCGCCGGGCTCGGCGACGCCCTGGAGCGCGCGGTGCGCACGTACTCGCAGGGCATGCGGCAGCGGCTCGCGATCGCGCAGGCCATGCTCGGGATGCCGGACCTGCTGATCCTGGACGAGCCGACGAACGGCCTGGACCCTCCGCAGATCCGGGAGATGCGGGACGTGATGATCCGGTACGCGGCCGGCGGGCGGACCGTGATCGTCTCCAGCCACCTGCTGGCGGAGGTCGAGCAGTCGTGCACGCACCTGGTGGTCATGGACCGCGGGCGGCTCGTGCGGGCCGGTGAGGTCGCGGAGATCACCGGTGGCGGGGACACCCTGCTGGTGGCCCTGGCCGGGCCGGTGGACGAGGGCGTGGTCGAGAAGGTGGCGGCGCTGGAGGGAGTGGGTTCCGTGGTGGCCGCAGATGCGGGGCTGCTCGTACGGCTCGACGGTGCGAGCGCCGCCGGGCTGATCGCCGAACTCGTCCGGCTGGAGGTCCCGGTGTCCGCGGTGGGCCCGCACCGGAGGCTGGAAGACGCGTTCTTGACGCTGATCGGAGGTGCGGCGTGACGGCTGTGGTGGAGACGGCCCCGGGGTACCGGCCCGGGCGGACGCTCCCGCTGCGCGTGGAGGCGCTGCGGCAGTGGCGCAGGCGGCGGACGCTGGTGATGGGCGGGGTGCTGGCGGCGCTGCCCTTCATCATGATCATCGCGTTCGCGGTGGGCGGAGGTCAGGACGGCGGCGGCCGGGGCGGCGCGGAGGGGCGGGTCACGCTCATCGACACCGCCACCGCCTCGGGCGCCAACTTCGCGGCGACCTGCCTCTTCGTGTCGGCGGGGTTCCTGCTGGTGGTGCCGGTGGCCCTGTTCTGCGGGGACGCGGTGGCGTCGGAGGCGAGCTGGTCCTCGCTGCGCTACCTGCTGGCCTCGCCGGTGCCGAGGGCGCGGCTGCTGTGGAGCAAGCTCGTGGTCGCGCTGGGGTTCAGTCTGGCGGCGATGGTGCTGCTGCCGGTAGTGGCGCTGGCGGCGGGCACGGCCGCGTACGGGTGGGGCCCGCTCAGGCTGCCCACCGGCGGTGCGCTGGACGCCGGTGACGCCGTGCCGCGCCTGGCGCTGGTCGTCGTGTTCGTCTTCGTGTCGCAGCTGGTGACGGCGGGGCTGGCGTTCTGGCTGTCGACGCGGACCGACGCGCCGCTCGGCGCGGTGGGCGGTGCGGTCGGGCTGACGATCGTCGGGAACGTGCTGGACGCGGTGACCGCGCTCGGCTCCTGGCGGGAGTTCCTGCCCGCGCACTGGCAGTTCGCGTGGGCGGACGCGCTCCAGCCGCAGCTGGAGTGGGGCGGGATGATCAAGGGTGCCGCGGTGTCGGTGTCGTACGCGGTGGTGCTGTTCGCGCTCGCGTTCCGGGGGTTCGCCCGGAAGGACATCGTGTCCTGAGGGCGGCCGGGGCCGTACGCACGTGAAGGAAGCCGTCGAGGACCGCAGGGGGTCGTCGACGGCTTCCGTACGGGGCGGCCGGCCCGCTCAGGCGACGGCGTCGATCTCCGCGAGCAGCTCCGCTTCCAGCGGGCGGTCGGCGACTGCCGCGTTCGCGCGGACCTGTTCGGCGGAGGTGGCGCCGGCGATGACGGAGGAGCAGGCCGGCTGGGCGGACAGCCAGCCGATGGCGAGTTCGAGAACGGTGCGGTCGTACTTCTCGGCGATCGCGGCGAGGGCCTCGACGGTGTCGAGCCGCTCCTCGGTGAGGTACGCGTCGCGCCCTTCGAGGCGGGAGCCGGCCGGGACGGGCGCGCCCCGGCGGATCTTGCCGGTGAGCAGGCCGTTGGCGAGGGGGAAGTAGGGCAGGACGCCGACTCCGTAGTGCAGCGCGGCCGGGACGAGCTCCGCTTCGGCCGAGCGCTGGAGCAGCGACCATTCGTTCTGAGCTGATACGAAGGGGGTCGCGCCGGTCTCGCGGGCGGTGTGGGCCGCTTCGGCGAGCTGCCAACCGCTGAGGTTGGAGTGGCCGATGTAGCGGACCTTCCCCTCGGTGACGAGTTCGCCGAGGGCGCCGAGGGTCTCGGCGACGGGAACGGCCGGGTCGGGGCTGTGCAGCTGGTACAGGTCGATGTGGTCGGTCTCCAGGCGGCGCAGGGACTCCTCGACGGCGCGCCGGATGTACGCACGGCCGCCACGGGCCCCTGCGGCGGGCCCGTACCCCATGTCGACGCCGTCGTACCCGAACTTGGTGGCGAGGACGACCTGGTCGCGTCGTCCCTTGAGCGCCTGCCCGAGGTGGCGTTCGGAGCCGCCGGCCCCGCCGTAGATGTCGGCGGTGTCGAACAGGGTGACGCCCGCGTCGAGTGCGGCGTCCACGACGGCCCGGGTGGCCTGCGCGTCGAGGCGTCCACCGAAGTTGTTGCAGCCGAGGCCGACGGCGGAGACCAGGAGCCCTGAATTGCCCAGGGGGAGATAGCGCATACGGGTTCTTCCTCCACACTCGTCGGACAGGTTCTGGATCAAATCGGCAGTCTACGCAGCCCCCTTCGCCGCAAGGC
Organism: Streptomyces sp. NBC_00667; assembly: GCF_036226825.1. NCBI lineage: Bacteria > Bacillati > Actinomycetota > Actinomycetes > Kitasatosporales > Streptomycetaceae > Streptomyces > Streptomyces sp. NBC_00667. The sequence goes on along the minus strand of NZ_CP109022.1, from coordinate 6,204,669 downwards.
CGGCAACGCAAGGGTGCGCCACACTGATGACATGTCGAACCTCTTCCACTGGGCGGAGGGCCGCTGCCTGGACCTGAACAACAACGCGACCGCCGTCTTCGTCGACGTACTGGTCCTGGCGGTGTCCACGCTCGCCCGGGAACCCTGCCACTTCCGCTTCGCCGCCCTGTTGACGCTGCAGGACCAGAACGTGATGGGGCGGGGCGTGGTCGGCTTCCGCCTCGGCGACCTCGACTGGGGCGGGACGCCCGCGGAGCGGGCGGCGGCCAAGGGGTTCGTGCTCGACGTCGTCGACCTCGCGCTCGGCCGCCACCGGTGGGAGGAGCTGTCCTACGAGCCCGCGCGGGCGGAAGGGTACCTGAGGGAGTTCCGTTCCATGGTCGGGGACTTCGACCCCGAGACCGCCGGATCCCGGGCACGCGAGGTGATGCCCGACGCACCCGGGGCGGCGTGTGCCTCCTGCGTCCGCCACCGGGTGCTGGACGCGCTGCCGTGGTGGGAGGGGTGCGTCTTCTGCACCGAGGGGCGTTGAGGCCGTCCCTACGCGACGCGGGCCGCGCCCGCCGAGGGGGTGGCCGCGGTGATGCGGGGCGGGGCGTGGCCGGCGCGGGCGAACGCGTCCGTCACGGCCCGGACCACCGCCGGTTCGGCTTCCGCGTCGATCAGGGCCAGGGCGGAGCCGCCGAAGCCCCCTCCCGTCATCCGGGCCCCGTACGCGCCCGCCGCGTTGGCGGTGGCCACGGCGAGGTCGAGCTCCGGGCAGGACACCTCGTAGTCGTCGCGCAGGGAGACGTGGCCCTCGGTGAGCAGGGGTCCCGTCTCGCGCAGCCGTCCGGCGTCGAGCAGCGCACCGACCCGCAGCACGCGTGCGTTCTCGGTGACGACGTGCCGGACCCGCCGGCGTGCGACCGGATCGTCGAGCCGGGTCAGTGCCGGGTCCAGGTCCTCGTACGCGAGGTCGCGCAGCGCCGGCAGGCCCAGGCGGGCGGCCGCCCCGTGGCAGGAGGCGAGGCGTTCGGCGTAGGCGCCGTCGGCCAGGTCGTGCTTGACGCGGGTGTCGATGACCAAGAGGCTCAGGCCCGCGGAGGCGCAGTCGAAGGGGATGGCGTGGTGTGCGGGGCCTCGGGTGTCCAGGCGCAGGACGTGGCCCTCGGTGGCGCAGGCGGAGGCCGTCTGGTCCATGATCCCGCAGGGCACGCCCACGTACGCGTTCTCGGCGCGGCGGGCCAGGGCGGCCAGTTCGGGGCGGGTGGGCGTGAGCCCGTACAGCTCGGTGAGGGCCAGGGCGGTCGCCACCTCCAGGGCGGCGGAGGAGGACAGTCCTGCTCCGGTCGGCACGTCGGAGCGTACGTGGAGGTCCGCGCCGCCGACCGGGAGCCCCGCCTCGCGCAGCGCCCAGGCCACCCCGGCCGGGTACGCGGCCCAGCCGTCGGCTCCCCGCGGCCGGTGTGCCGGGTCGAGGGCGGCGAGGTCGAGGGTGACCACCCCGGAGCCGGTCGCGGCGGAGTGGAGCCTCAGCAGGCCGTCGGAGCGCGGGGCGGCGGCCACTTCGGTGCGTTGCGGGAGGGCGAAGGGCAGGGCGAAGCCGTCGTTGTAGTCGGTGTGTTCGCCGATCAGGTTGACCCGGCCGGGGGCCGCCCACACCCCGTACGGCCGGTGTCCGTACAGGTCGCGGAACGCGCGCGCCGTCTCGTTCACGGGCTCGCCACCTCGCGCAGGCGCGCGGCCGCGTCCTCGGGCCGGATGTCGTTCATGAAGGCCTCCATGCCGGATTCGGTTCCGGCGAGGTACTTGAGCTTGTCGGCCGCGCGACGGACGGTGAACAGCTCCAGGTGCAGCGCGAAGTCGTCGCGGTCGCGGCCCTCGCCCGTGGGTGCCTGGTGCCAGGCGGAGATGTACGGGGTCGGCTCCGGGCGCTCGAAGAGACGGTCGAAGCGGCGCAGCAGTTCCAGGTACAGGCGGGGGAACTCGGCGCGCGCCTCCTGGCCCAGGGCGGGCAGGTCGGGGACGCGGCGGCGCGGGTAGAGGTGCACTTCGTAGGGCCAGCGGGCCGCGTAGGGGACGAAGGCGGTCCAGTGCTCGCCTTCGAGGACGACGCGGCTGCCGTCGGCCCGCTCGTGGGCGAGTACCTCCTCGAAGAGGTTGCCCCCGGTGCGCTCGCGGTGGGCGGCGACGGTGGCGAGCATGCGGGTGGTGCGGGGGGTGACGTAGGAGAAGGCGTAGATCTGGCCGTGGGGGTGGGCGAGGGTCACGCCCGTCTCGGCGCCCCGGTTCTCGAAGCAGTAGACCTGCCGGACCCCTTCCCTGGCGGAGAGTTCGGCGGTGCGGTCGGTCCAGGCGGCCAGGACCAGTGCGGCGCGCTCCTCGTCCAGTTCGGCGAAGGAGGTCCCGTGGTCGGGGGTGAAGCAGATGACCTCGCAGCGTCCGGTGTCTCCGGCGAGGGAGGGGTAGCGGTTCTCGAAGACGGCCACCTCGTAGTCGGGTGCGGGGACCTCGCTCGTCCGTCCGGGTGTGGAGGGGCAGAGCGGGCAGGCGTCGGCGGGCGGCAGGTGGGTGCGGCCCTGGCGGTGGGAGGCGATGACGACGGCGTCGCCGAGGAGCGGGTCGCGGCGGACCTCGGAGGTGGTGACGAGGGCGGAGGGGTCGAGGGCGCGGGTGTCGGGGAAGGCGCGGGTGGCGCCGTCGGTTTCGGGGTCGGTCTGCGCGTCGTAGTAGAGGATCTCGCGGCCGTCGGCGAGCCGGGCGCCGGTGCGCTTCACGTACGGGCCTTCTCTTTCACTGGAGGGTGACGACCGTGGGGCGGCCGAGGTCGGGCTGGTCGCGCAGGGGCAGTTCGGCGCCGGGGCGTTCCAGTTCGAGGACGACGAGTTCGTTCTCGCCGGTCCGCCACAGGGGCGCGGGGGCGTACAGGGTGCGCTGCGGGCCGCGCGGGGTGTCGTAGTGGCCGAGCAGGAAGCCGTTCAGCCACAGCAGGCCGGTGCCCCAGCCGCCGACGTCGACGAAGCCGTCCGCGGGGGCGGTGGGGAGGGTGTGGGTGAAACGGTGGAACGCGGGGTGGCCCTGCTCGGGGTGTTCGGGTGACCACCGCAGGCCGGTGAGGTCGGTGAGCGGCAGGGGCCGTACCTCCCACTCGAACAGGTGCTGGTGGCCGTGGCGGACGCCGCGCCAGATGCCCTTGCGGTCGTCCAGGAGCGGGCCGTAGTTGACGCGGCCCTGGGCGCGGACGAGCACGTCGAGGACGACTCCGCCTTCGTCGACGGGGAGGTCGATGCCGTCGTCGGGGGCGTTGCGGTCGAGGACGCCGAGGAGGTGGCCGTCGGCGAAGAGGTAGGCGCGGTCGCCGAGGCCGTCGATCCGTACGGGCATGGCGGGGCGGGGGCCGGTGATGGTGGTGCGGTAGTGGATCAGGCCGTGGTCCTGGCCGAGTTTCTCCATGGGCTCGGGCGCGGGGCGCGCGACGGGGGCGCCGCCGAGGAGGGGGAGGTGGGCCAGGAGCGGCGCGGCGCCGGCGGGGGTGGCGAGGGCGGGGGTGATGCGGGGCGGGAGTCCGGGCAGGGGGCCGTCGGGCAGCGGTAGGTACTTGCCGATGACCTCGCGGAAGGCGTGGAACTTGGGGGTGAGTTCGCCCGCCTCACCGATCGGCGCGTCGTAGTCGTAGCTGGTGGTGGTGGGCTGGTAGCCGGGGTCGCCGGGGCGTGAGCCGGTGTGGTTGGCGCCGGCCCAGAAGCCGAAGTTGGTGCCGCCGTGGGCCATGTAGAGGTTGACGGAGGCGCCGGTGGCGAGCAGTTCGCCGAGGGACCGCGCGGCTTCGTCGGCGGAGCGGACGTGGTGCTGCTCGCCCCAGTGGTCGAACCAGCCGATCCAGAACTCCATGGCGGCGAGCGGGCCGGTGGGCTGGTAGCGGCGCAGGTGGGCGAGGCGCTGGGCCGGTTCGGCCCCGAAGGTGGCCGTGGCGAGCCGGCCGGGGAGCATGCCGCCTTGCAGCATGGCGTCTTCGGGGCCGTCGGCGGTGAACAGCAGGCAGTCGACGCCGCGTGCGGTGAGGGCCTGCTCGACGTGGGCGCGGTAGCGGGCGTCGTTGCCGTACGAGCCGTACTCGTTCTCGATCTGTACGGCGACGACCGGGCCGCCGCGGCCGGCGAGCAACGGCAGCAGCTCGGGGACGACGCAGTCGAACCAGCCGTCGACCTCGGCCTGGAAGCGGGGGTCGGAGCAGCGCAGGTGCAGGCCGTCGAGGGCGAGGAGGCGGGCGGGCAGGCCGCCGAAGTCCCATTCGGCGCAGATGTAGGGGCCGGGGCGGACGATGGCGTCGAGGCCGAGGCCGGCGGCGAGGGTCAGGAACCGGGCGAGGTCGCGGGGGCCGGTGAAGTCGGCTTTGCCGGGGGCGGTCTCGTGGAAGTTCCAGGGGACGTAGGTGTCCACGGTGTTGACGCCGAGGGCGCGGAGCCGGGTGAGCCGGTCCTCCCACAGGTCGGGGTGGACACGGAAGTAGTGCAGGGCCCCGGAGACGATGCGGTGGGGGCGGCCGCCACGCCGGAATCCGTCCGGGTCGTAGGTGAGGTCGCGCGCGGATCCGTCCTGGTCGTGGGTTCGTGTGCGCGGGGATCCGTCCTGGTCGTGCGTGAGCATGCGCGGGGCTCCCGGGAGGGGTTCGAGATGCTGGCGTGCGGGGCGGGTCTGTGCCGAATATATGAACGCGCCGCCCACGCCGTCAATGACCGGTTGAACGCCTTCGATCGAATCGATCGTTTCGGTTCTCTATGATGGGCGGGGACCGGCCGCGGGTGCACTGCGGACGACCGCGACCGCAGGGGGAAGCCTTGAGACCACATGTCGACCAGCGCCAGGCGCAGGTGCTCGCGCTCGTCCGGGAGCGGGGCAGCGTGCGCGTCGCGGACCTGGCCCGGGAGCTCGGCATCTCGCCGGTGACGCTGCGGCGGGACATCGAGGCGATGGCGGCCCGGGGCGAGATCCACCGGATGCACGGGGTGATCAGCCGGGTGGAGCGGCGGCCGCCCGAAGCGGCGAGCGCCAAGGCGTCCGAGCGGCCCGGCACGCGGGCCGGTCTGGTGATCGGGATGGTGGTGCCGACCACCGAGTACTACTACGCCGACGTGGTGCGGGGAGCCCGGGAGGTGGTCGAGGCGCGGGGTGCGCGGCTGACGGTCGGGCTGACCCGGTACCTGCCGGGCGAGGACCGTACGCAGGCGGACCGGCTCCTGTCGACCGGGGCCGACGGGCTGCTGCTGACGCCGAACTGGGAGGCGGGTGCGCCCGGCCCCGGGGAGGGCGCCTGGACGGCCGGGCTCCCGGTGCCGACGGTGCTGGTGGAGAGGTGGGCGCCGGCCGGGCACCCGGCGGCCGCGCTGGACCGGGTGGGGTCGGACCACGCGCACGGGGCGGCGCTCGCGGTGCAGCACCTGGTGGAGCGGGGGCACCGGCGGATCGCGCTGGCCAGCCAGGAGACGCCGACGACCGGGCGGCTGCGGTCGGGGTACGAGGCGGCGGTGGCGGCGCTCGGCCTGGAGCCGGCTCCGCCGTGGCCGGCCGGCGGTTCCGCGGAACCGCTGACGGTGGCGCAACGGTTCGCCCGGACGCTGGACTACCTGTGCGAGGCGGTGACGGTGGGCGGGGTCAGCGCCGCCCTGATCCACAGCGACACGGACGCCATCATGCTGATCCCCCGGCTCCAGGCGCGCGGCGTGCGGGTGCCGGAGGACCTGGCGGTGATCACGTACGACGACGAGGTGGCCGGGCTGGCCGACGTACCGCTCACGGCGGTGGCGCCGGCGAAGCGGGAGGTCGGCGCGCGGGCGGCGGGGCTGTTGCTGGACCGGCTGGGGGGCGCGGGACAGGGCGGGGCGGGCCAGCACCTGGAACTGCTGCCGCGGCTGACGGTTCGTTCGTGAAACGACGCCGACGCCGGCTCGCTCGCGGCCCTGGTTGAAGTGATTGTTTTGATCGAGTTGCGCATTCGCTCTTGACGGTGTGTGGGTTCGCGCAAAAGATGGGCGCGTTCTCGCATCCGCCGCGCCTTCCCCCGCCGCAGCGGTCTCCCATCCGCCGTGTCCAGCGGTCGTCCGTAGGAGCCGAACCATGCCGCGCAGCTTCCGCCTCCGTTCCACGTCCCGCCCGTCGGGAACGCCGCGTTCGCCTTTCCCGGGCCGTGTCGCCCTCACCTCCTCGGCCGTCTCGGTGGTCCTGCTCGCCACGGCCTGCGGGGGCGGGCAGGCCTCGCCGGAGCCGGGTCCGGCGGGTACGGCGCACGGGCCCGTGGAGATCACGTACTGGTCCTCCTCGGCGGGCGCACAGCAGACCGCCGACGCCTTCAACAAGACGCACCCGGGCATCCAGGTCCGGTTCTCGGCGGTTCCGGGCGGCCCCGACGGGGCGGCGAAACTGGCGAACGCGGTGAAGGGCGGGAACGCGCCCGACGTCGCGACCATGGACTACTCCGCGCTCCCGGAGTTCGCGAGCGGCGGCAACCTGGAGGATCTGAGCGGGACGTCGGGCACGCTCGTCGCCGAGAAGTTCCCGGCGGCCGTGCAGTCCCTGGTGAAGCCGGGCGGCAGGACGTGGGCGGTGCCGTTCGACGTGACGCCGCTCGAACTCTTCTACCGCAAGGACATCTTCGAGAAGTACGGGGTGGCCGTACCGAAGACCTGGGACGAGTACAAGGCGGCAGCGGAGAAGATCCACCAGGCAGACCCCTCGGTGAGGATCACGAACATGGGCGGCGGTGATCCGGCGGTGCTGGCGGGGCTGTCGTGGCAGGCGGGCGCCAAGTGGTACGGGACGCAGGGCGACAAGTGGAAGGTGGCCATCGATGACCCGGCGTCCAGGAAGGTGGCCGAGTACTGGAACGGGCTGATGGCGTCCGGGGTCGCCTCGAAGACCCCGCTGTGGGGTGAGGGCGAGGCGAAGGAACGATCCTCCGGGCAGGTCGCGACGGTCGTCGGCGCCGCCTGGACGGCCGGGACCTTCCTGGTGAACTACCCGGACCTGAAGGGCAAGTGGGGGATCGCCCCGCTGCCGAGCTGGGACGGGAGAGCGGCGACCGGGATGTACGGCGGCACCTCGTACGTCGTGCCCAAGGGCAGCAAGCAGACGAAGGCGGCCGCCGAGTTCATCCGCTGGGTGACGACCGAACCGGAGGCGATCAGGGCCCGGCTCAGCTCGCTCAAGTCCCCTAGCAGCGCGTTGCCGGCCAACCCGGAGATGCGGGCGGAGGCTGCGAAGCTGTTCGACGCCTCGTACTTCGAGGGGCAGAACCCGTACGCCGTGGCGGGCGAGGCGGCGGCCACGATCGTGCCCGGCTGGAGCTGGGGGCCGGCGCAGCTCCAGGTGAACGCGGCTCAGGGCGCGGCCGGGCCGGACATGGTCAAAGCCCTGTCCGAGGGCCAGTCGGCCGCCGAGAAGGCCATCAGGGACCGCGGCCTCGGTCTGGCCGGCTGATGCCCGCCGACCGGCACACCCCCGCGCCCGACCATGAGACCCCGACACCCCGGGGGACGGGCCCCGCCGACGGCGCGAAGACCCCGGCGGCCCGGAGGACGGGCCCCGCCGACCACGCGAAGAACCCGGCGGCCCGACCGGGGCATCCCACCGACCGCATGGGGCTGCCGACCGACCGGGCAGAGGTTCCGGCGGGTTCAGGGGCGGCCGGTCGCGGCACGTCGGCGCACCTCGCGCGAGCCGGGACCCGGCGCGCCGGTCACGCGTTGGCCGCCCCTCAGGTCGGCGTCGCCGGCCAACGCCGCGGGCCGAGGATCAGGCCGTCCACCCTACCCGGCAGCGGCAGCGGTGCCGTAGCGCGGGCCGCCAGACTGACCGCACGTGCCCCGCGCCGCCGCGGGCCCGGCGTCGCCGGCCTCTTCATGGCCCCGTTCTTCCTCCTCTTCGCGCTCGTCACCGTCGCCCCCATCGGCTACGCCGCCTGGCTGAGCCTCTTCCACGACCAGCAGTCCGGGCTGGGATTCGGCGGCACCGAGCGCGTTTTCAGTGGCAGCGGGAACTACACCAAGGCGTTCGCCGATCCACTCTTCCTGGCCTCGTTCCGCCACATCGCCCTCTACTGCCTCCTCTACATCCCCGTCATGGTCGGCGGCGCCCTCGTCCTCGCCCTGTTGCTGGACTCCGCTCTCGCCCGCGCGAGGCGCTTCTTCCAGATCGCCTTCTACCTGCCGCACGCCGTGCCCGGTCTCATCTCGGCACTCATCTGGCTGTACCTCTACACACCCGGCCTCAGCCCCGTCCTCGACGCACTCGACGGGGCCGGCCTGTCCTGGAACTTCTTCGGCCGCGACGAGGCCCTGCTGTCGGTGGTCAACATCTCGGCCTGGCAGTGGATGGGCTACAACATGATCATTTTCTTCGCCGGGTTGCAGGCCATCCCCCGCGAGACCCTGGAAGCCGCCACCATGGACGGCGCCGGCGGCCTCCGCACCGCTTTCCAGGTCAAGGTGCCCAGCATCAAACCCACCGTGGTCCTGACCGTCCTGTTCACCTGCGTGGGCGCCGTCCAGCTCTTCGACGCCCCCCAGCTCCTCCAGCTCCGCGCCACCGGGATGGGCGAGTCGTGGTCCCCGACCATGTACGTGTTCAGTGCCGCTTTCAAACGCCACGACTACGGACTGGCGGCCGCGAGCGCACTGCTCCTCGCCCTGGCTGCCGGCGCCGCCTCCTACGTCGTGACCAAGCTCGGCAACCGCTGGAGGTCCGCATGACCACCGCCGTGACCCCCGGCCGCCGCCCGCACCCCCGTCCTCGGCTCCGCTCCAGCTCCCGCCCCCGCATCCTGTCCAGGACAGCCGTCAACGCCGCGCTCCTCCTCGTCGCCGCCTACACCCTGATGCCCCTCGCCTGGCTCGTGCTGGCCGCGACCAAGAACCGCCGGGACCTCTTCGCCACCGGCCCGTACTCCCCCGGCGGCTTCAACCTCCTCGCCAACCTCGGCGACGTCTTCACCTACGACAACGGCATCTTCGGGCGCTGGCTCGCCAACAGCCTCCTGTACACCGTGGCCGGCGCCGCCCTCTCCGCCCTGATCAGCGTTGCCTGCGGCTACGCCTTCCACGCCTACGAGTTCCGCCACAAGGAACGGCTCTTCGGCGTGGTCCTCGCGGGGGTGCTCGTACCGGCGACCGTCCTCCAGTTGCCCCTTTACCTCATGGCCTCGGCCGCCGGGGCCGTGAACACCTACTGGGCCTATCTCCTGCCCGCCCTCGTCAACCCCTTCGGCGTCTATCTGGCCCGCGTCTTCGCCGAGGGCTACGTCCCGCACGAAGTGCTGGCCGCCGCCCGCGTCGACGGGGCGGGTGAACTGCGGCTCTTCGCCCACGTGTCGCTGCCGATGCTGTGGCCGGGCTTTGTGACGATCTTCCTGTTCACCTTCACGGCCATCTGGAACAACTTCTACGGGGCCCTGACCATGCTGAACGACGAGCGGCTCTACCCCGTCAGTCTGGGCCTGTTCATGTGGAACCGCAGCGTCTACCAGCAGCCCGAGCTGTACCCGCTCGTCATCACCGGATCCCTCGTCTCCGTCCTCCCGCTCGTGCTCGCCTTCCTCGGACTCCAGCGTTTCTGGCGCTCGGGTCTCACCGCAGGAGCCGTCAAGTGACCCCTTCCTCCCCTTCCGGTACTCCGCGTCGACCGGCCACCGTCCTCGCCATGAGCCCCGGCACCCGGGCAGCCGTTCTCAGCGGCCGGGTGCTGCCCAAGCTGGTACGGGTCGCCGACTTGGACCCCGAACTCCTGTTGAGCGACTTCCGCGACGACGACCCGGGGTTGAGCCACCGCCTCGCCGAAGCGGAGGTGCTGTTCACCAGCTGGGGCTGCCCGTCCCTCGACGCCGACGCGCTGGAGCGGATGCCCCGGCTGCGTGCCGTCGTCCACGCCGCGGGCAGCGTCAAGCACCATGTGACCGACGCCTGCTGGGACCGCGGTCTGCTGGTTTCCAGTGCTGCCGCCGCCAACGCGGTGCCGGTCGCCGAGTACACGCTCGCCGCGATCCTGTTCTCCAACAAGCGGGTGCTGGAGTCCGCCCACGCCTACCGTTCGGCCCGTGGTCCCATGGATCTGCTGGACCGCTATCCGACCGTCGGGAACTACCGCCGTACCGTCGGTCTCATCGGTGCCTCGCTCATCGGACGGCGGGTGCTCGAGCTGCTGCGCCCGTTCGACCTGAGGGTGCTGGTGCACGACCCGTACGCCGACCAGGCCGAGATCGCGGCGCTCGGCGGCGAGTCCTGTGTGCTCGACCAACTGCTCAGCCGTAGTGACGTGGTGAGCCTGCACGCGCCCGAGCTGCCCGGGACCCGTCACCTCCTGGACGCCGCCCGGCTGGCCCTGATGCCCGACGGTGCCACGCTGATCAACACCGCCCGGGGGTCCCTCGTGGACACCGCGGCGCTGACGGAAGAACTGGTCACAGGGAGGCTGCACGCCGTGCTCGACCACACCGAGCCCGAGGTGCTGCCCGAGGGTTCGCCGCTCTTCAACCTGCCGAACGTGCTCCTCACCCCTCATGTGGCCGGCTCACTGGGCGGTGAACTGGACCGCCTGGCCGCGACGGCCGTCGGAGAGCTGGAGCGCTACGCCCGCGGCCTGGCCTTCCGCTACCCGGTCGACCCGGACCGGCTGGCCTACTCCGCCTGAGCGCCGTCGCACCGCGGACACACGGCTATCCGGCGGCGGAGCGAGGCAGCGTCAGCTTGAAGAAGTCGCCCAGGCTGGCGGAGAGCGGGCCGGGGGCTTCCTCGGCCACATGGTGGCCGGCGTCGATGCCGTGGCCCCGGACGTCGTCGGCCCAGTCGCGCCAGATGGTGCGCGGGTCGCCGTACAGGTCCTCCAGATCGTCGCGTAGCGACCACAGGACCAGGACGGGGCAGTCGATCCGCGCGCCTCGGGCGCGGTCCGCCTCCTCGTGTTGGCGGTCCACGGTGAGCCCGGCGCGGTAGTCCTCCAGCATGGCGCGGACGACGTCTGGATTGCGGGTGGCGGTCCGCCACTCGTCGTGAATTTCCTGCCCCATGGCTTCGGGGTCGCCGCGGTACCAGGCGTCGGGATCGGCGTTGATGACGCGTTCGGGGATCTCCGGCTGGGCGAAGAAGAACCAGTGCCACCACGCGGTGGCGAACCGGGCATCCGCACGGGTCAGGTGCTCGCTCAGGGGCAGGCCGTCCAGGAACGCCACCCGGGTCACCGCGGAGGGATGGTCCAGCACCAGGCGGAGCGCCACGGCAACCCCCCGGTCGTGGCCGACGAGACCGAAGCGCTGGTGCCCGAGCGTCTGCATGACCTCGACCATGTCCTTGGCCACCGCGCGCTTGGAGTGCGGGACGTGATCCCTAGCGGGCGCCGGGCCGCGGGAGCGCCCGTACCCGCGCAGGTCGGGGCAGACGACGCTGAAACCGCGCCGCACCAGGACGGGCGCGACCCGGTGCCAAGTCGCCGACGTGCGCGGGTGGCCATGCAACAACAGGAGAGGCGGGCCCTCGCCCCCGTACCGAACGAAGACGGACGCCTCAGTGGTGCGCACCGTCCTGGTGGCGAATTCCTCGAACACGAAACGCCCCTTCCGCTCCGGGGGCCGGTCCGCGCTACCCCACCGTCCCACCTGCCCATGAGGAGCCCCGGCACTCCGCCAACTGTCGAGCTCAGTCGCCAACTGGCTTGCTCGAGCGGCAACTATCGCGCTCAACACACTATGGGGCCGCCGGAGCGGCATCGGCCCGCGCGGCGGCCGCCTCCTCCAGCAGGAGCCAGCCGTCGACCTCCACCGGCCGCCGCTCCCCCGGCTGCCACCCGCGGGCCCGCGCCGCGTCGAGCAGGGCCCGGACGGCGCCCGGCTCGTGCAGGTTCAGCCCGCCGCTCCCCGGACATATCCCACGTCCCCGGAGCCCATGGGCGCTCCACCCGGGACGTAGCGGTCCGGTCCAGCGGCAAAGACGATGCGCAGCGGGCTGCCGGTGCCGGTGCCGGTGGGCTGCGGGTACAGCGTGAGGGTTTCGCGGCAGTCCGCGGACCGGCCGCCGTCCAGCACGCGGTGGCGGTGACGGAGCGTCCACAGGTACTCGCGCCCGTCGGCGACCAGCCGGCGGGGTTTCCTCGGTTTACGGGGCACGGAGCCGAGCGTACGCGGCCTGCTCCATGCGGCGCCTCCGGGCGGCACGGCGTGCACCGGGCTCCCCGCGCGGGCCCGTGCCCCGGCCGCCGGACGGGGACGGGACCACGCTGCACCGAGCACCGGCCTCCCGGCCGACCGCGGGACGGCCGTCTGGTCATGGCGGCCCCCCGACCGGGTCCTGTGGCCCACGGACCGCCTCGGCGGCCGGCACGCCCTGCTCATCGTGCCCGCGCAGCAGCCGCACCAGATGCTCCCGGCCTTGCGTCAACCGGCCCGGGAGGTCCGCTGCTCCGGGGAACCAGCGTTTCTCGTACTCCCAGCACAGCCAGCCGTCCGACGGGATGCGGGCCGTCACTCCGGCGAGCGGCAGGACTCCCTCGCCGAGGCCGAGGGGCGTCAGGTCACGGGCCGAGGCCACGTCCTTGACCTGCACGTAGCCCAGGTGCGGCGCGAGGCCGGGCCACGACTCGGCGGGCTGCTCGCCGCCCAGCCAGGTGTGGAGCACGTCCCACAGCGCCCCGGCGCCCGGATGCCCGACCCGCTCCAGCACCCGGGCGGCGGCGGTCCCGGTGGTGTGCGAGTCGTGGGTCTCCAGCAGGATCCGCACACCGTGCAGTTCGGCATACGGCGCCGCGGCACGCAGTCTGCGGACGGCGTTGTCATCCGCGTCCGCCTCGGGCAGGCTCCCGCCGCCGGGGAAGACCCGGACGTAGGGGGCTTCGAGATCGACGGCGAGCCGGACCAGGGAGTGCAGTTCGGCCAGGACCGGCCCGTCTCGCCCGGCGGCGGCCACCTCGGCGTATCCCGCTACCCCGAGGGCGGTGACCCCGGCGGCGGTGAGGGTACGCCGGGCCACGGCACGGTCGCCGCTGGGGCTGCCGGGATGCAGGGGTTCCTCCGGGTGGGCCCGCAGTTCCAGGCCGTCGTACCCGTGCTCGGCGGCGAGGGCGGCGCTGCGCGCGAGCGGGGTCCCGGGCAGGCCGAGCGTGGAGAAGGCGTACTTCACGGTCGGCTCCCTTCGCTGGGCGGCGCCGTGGACGCCCGCACCATCAGCTCGGTGGGCAGGGTGGTGATGCGGCCCGGGGGCGCCGGTCTGCGGCCGGTGACGAGTTGGGCCGCGAGCACGCCCGCCTCCCGCAGCGGGACCCTGACGGTGGTCAGGGCGGGCGCGGTGTCCACGCTGAACGGCAGGTCGTCGAAGCCGGCGACCGAGACGTCCTCGGGAATGCGCTTGCCTGCTTCTCCCAGGGCCGCGGCCACACCGGCGGCGACGGTGTCGTTGGCCGCGGCGACGGCGGTGAAGGGCGCCCCGCGGCGGAGCAGTTCGCGGGTGGCGTCATACCCGGCGGAGCGTTCGAAGCCGGCGTGCACGGTGAGCGGGGCACAGGCCTCGGGCAGGGCGGGGTCGTGCCGTCGCAACGCGGCGGTGTGTCCGGCGAGCCGTTCCCGGGTGGTGCTCAGCCCCGGCGGACCGGCCACGTATGCGATGCGCCGATGGCCGAGTGTCAGCAGGTGCTCCGCGAGGCGGAAGGCTCCACCGTGGTCGTCGAACATGACGGTGGCGACCGGCAGTGCGGCGGGCACGGCCAGCGGCGGTCTCCCGCACAGCACCACCGTGGTGCCGGCGAGCGCCATGCGGCTGATGCGGGCGGTGAGCGCGGCGCTGTGGTGCGGTTCCTCCACCGCCCCGCCCGTCAGGACGACTCCGCCTGCCCGCTGGCCCTCCAGCAGGGCGAGGTAGTCGAGTTCGGCCGAGGGAACGCCCTCGGTGTTGCAGACGACGGCGAGCCTGCGTCCGTCCCCCTGGCCGGTCGGTGCCAGGGCCTTCTGGAAGGCTCCCGCAATGATGCCGAAGAAGCTGTCCGCGACGTCGTGGACGAGTACGCCCACGAGGTCGGAGGTGGCGGCCGCGAGGGCCCGGGCCGGGCCGTTGGCGATGTATCCCAGTTCTTCGATGGCTTGTTCCACCCGGGTCCGGGTGCCTCCGGCCACCGGGTGGCCCCCGTTCAGTACACGCGAGACCGTGGCGGGCGAAACGCCCGCGTGCGCCGCGACCTCGGCGAGAGTCACCGCCATGTCGCACCCCTCCTCCTGCCCCGCACTCGGTGGCCGGGCCGTCTTCGTCTTGTCCGTCGCAGTCTCAGTCTGCCCGATTAGGAAAGCGCTTTCCATCACTCGTACGGGTGTTGTGCAGGAAGCCAGCCCAGTCCTAGCCTGGAGCGCGTGAAAGCGCTTTCCATCATCGCCACGTGACGTGAAGGAGGGGGACCCCATGGCAAAGGACAGGGCAGTCGAAAAGGCACGCCGCTCGGTGCGCACCATCAAGATCGCCATGAACGGCGTGACCGGACGGATGGGATACCGCCAGCACCTGGTGCGATCCGTCCTCGCCCTGCGGGAGCAGGGAGGCCTCGATCTCGGGGACGGGACCGTGCTGTGGCCCGAGCCGGTGCTGGTCGGGCGGCGGGAGGAGGCGTTGCGGGCCATCGCCGACCGACACGGGCTCGAACACGTCAGCACCGATCTGGCGGAGGTGCTGACCGATCCCGAAGTGGAGGTCTACTTCGACGCGCAGGTGACCGGCGCCCGGGAAGCCGCCGTCCGACAGGCCATCGCGGCGGGCAAGCACGTGTACTGCGAGAAGCCGACCGCCCTCTCCTTCTCCTCCTCACTGGAGCTCGCGCGGCTGGCGGTGGCGGCCGGAGTCAGACACGGCGTGGTCCAGGACAAGCTGTTCCTGCCGGGTCTGCTGAAACTGAGGCGGCTGATCGAAGGCGGCTTCTTCGGTGAGGTCCTCTCCGTGCGCGGGGAGTTCGGCTACTGGGTGTTCGAGGGGGACTGGCAGCCGGCCCAGCGGCCCTCCTGGAACTACCGCGCGCAGGACGGCGGCGGCATCACCGCCGACATGTTCCCGCACTGGGAGTACCTGCTGCACGAACTGTTCGGCCGCGTGTGTTCGGTGCAGGCCCTCACCCGTACCCACATCAGCCGCCGTTGGGACGAGGAGGGCAAGCCGTACGAGGCCACCGCGGACGATGCCGTCTACGGGGTCTTCGAACTGGAGGGCGGCGCGGTCGCGCAGATCAATTCGTCCTGGACCGTGCGGGTCCACCGGGACGAGCTGCTGGAGCTCCAAGTGGACGGGACGCACGGTTCGGCGGTGGCCGGGCTGCGCGAGTGCCGGATCCAGCACCGGGCGGCGACCCCCAAACCGGTCTGGAATCCCGACCTTCCGCAGACCGGGTCGTTCCGCTCCCAATGGCAGGAGGTCCCCGACAACACCCCGGCGGAGAACGGCTTCAAGGCCCAGTGGGAGCTGTTCCTGCGCCACGTCGTCCGGGACGAGACCTGGAAGTGGGACCTGCTCGCCGGGGCACGCGGGGTGCAGCTTGCCGAACTCGGTCTGCGGTCCTCGGCGCAGGGCCGCCGGCTACAGGTGCCGGAGGTGGTCCTGTGAACACCATCCTCCTGCCGGACACGGAGGGCGGATACCGGGAGTACCGGCCGAACAGTGCTCCGCTGCCGCCGCTGACCTGCGGCCCGGCGCAGAGCCGGACGTTCTTCGCGGCGGCGCACGTCGTCGCCGAGCCCCTCCGCGTTTGCGCGGGAGCAGGGCCCGAGGTCGACTGGGACGCCACGCTGGCCTTCCGGCACCGGCTGTGGGCTCAGGGGCTCGGGGTCGCGGAGGCCATGGACACCGCGCAGCGCGGAATGGGCCTGGACTGGCCGACCGCAGCCGAGCTGATCCGCCGCTCGGCGGCCGAGGCCCGGGCGGTGGGGGGCCGGATCGTCTGCGGTGTCGGGACCGATCAGCTGACGGCGCCCGGGCCCCACTCGATCGCCCGGATCACCGCCGCGTACGCGGAGCAGCTCGCGCACAGCGAGGCGTGCGGGTCGGCGGCCGTGCTGATGGCCTCCCGGGCGCTCGCGAAGGCGGCCCGGGGCCCGGAGGACTACCTGGAGGTGTACGGGCAGTTGCTCCGTCAGAGCTCCACACCCGTGGTGTTGCACTGGCTGGGTGCGATGTTCGATCCGGAGCTCACCGGCTACTGGGGGCACGAGGACCCCGAGGAAGCCACCGAGGTCTTCTTGAAGATCATCACGGAGTATCCCGGGAAGGTGGCAGGGATCAAGGTGTCGTTGCTGGACGCGGACCGGGAAGTGGACATCCGGCGCCGGCTGCCGGCCGGCGTGCGCTGCTACACGGGCGACGACCACCACTATCCGGAACTGATCGGTGGTGACGGCGAGCTGGCGAGCGACGCCCTGCTGGGGATCTTCGACCCGATCGCCCCGATCGCGGCGCGGGCGGCGCAGGCGCTCGACCGGGGCGACGCGGTGGCCTTCCGGGCTCTGTTGGACCCTACGGTGGCGCTGGCGCGGCATCTGTTCGCCCCGCCGACCCGCTACTACAAGACGGGTGTGGTCCTGCTGGCCTGGCTGGCGGGGTACCAGGAGCACTTCACGATGCTGGGCGGGCTCCAGTCGGGACGTTCGCTCCCGCACCTGGCCACGACGTACGAACTGGCAGACCGACTGGGCCTCTTCCCCGATCCGGGGCTCGCCGAGGCCCGGATGCGGCAGCTGTTCGCGGTGTACGGGGTGGCGTCGTGAACCGGGCGCCGGCACCGGCCCGGTTCAGCCTCAACCAGGAGACGGTCCGGCAGTGGTCGCTCCCGGAGCTGGTGAGCGGCTGCACGGCAGCCGGGGTACGAGCCGTGGGCCTGTGGCGGGAGCCGGTACGGCGGTTCGGGGTGCGACAGACGGCGAAGCTGATCGCCGGGGCGGGGCTGCACGTCAGCTCGCTGTGCCGGGGCGGGTTCTTCACGGCCGCCGACCCGGCGGGACGGGCAGCGGCTCTCGAGCACAACAGGCGGGCGGTGGAGGAGGCCGCCGAACTCGGGGCGGACACCCTGGTCCTGGTCTCGGGCGGACTGCCCGACGGGGACCGCGACCTGGTCGGTGCGCGCGAGCGGATCGCGGACATCCTGGGCGAGTTGACGCCGTGGGCCGCCGCGCACGGGGTGCGGCTGGGCATCGAGGCCCTCCATCCGATGTACGCCGCGGACCGCTGTGTGGTCTCCACGCTCGGCCAGGCACTGGATCTGGCCGAGCGGTTCCCCGCGGAGCGTGTGGGGGTGGTGGTGGACGCCTACCACCTGTGGTGGGACGAGCGGCTCCCGGAGCACATGCGCCGGGCCGGAGCGGGCGGCCGGATCGTGTCCGTCCAGGTCGCCGACTGGGTGACCCCGCTCCCGGAAGGGGTGCTGCTCGGGCGGGGGCAGCTCGGTGACGGGTGCATCGATCTCCGGGGATTCCTGGAGCTGGCCGACGGGGCGGGCTACCGCGGGCCGGTCGAGGTGGAGATCTTCCATCCGGAACTGTGGGCCCGGGAGGGATCGGAGGTACTGCGGGAGGTGATCGAACGCTATCGCCGGCACGTCGCATGAGGTGGCGACAGCGAGACGGCGGGGCCGGCAGCGGTACGGGCCGGACGGTCGGGGCCGGCGGCGCGGCCCGGTACCGGGTAGGGGCAGCACCAGACGGTGAGGGTGGGAAAAGGAGAAAGCGATGACAGATCCATGGAGTCGGCGCGCCTTCCTCTCCACGGCGGGCGGAGGTGCGCTGTGGCTGGGCGCCCCCCTCACGCGCGCCGGGGGCGAACCGGCCACGGACACGTACACGGCCACGGACACGTACGAGACGATGCGCGCCGTCTGGCGCGGGCTCCTTCTCGGCGCTGGTTTTCCGGCGACGAGCGAGCCGTTCCGGTCGCGGCTCACCGAACTCGGCGAACAGGCCGAGGGCTGGCGGGCCGCCATGGCCCCCGCGCCGGCAGCGCTCTGGCCCGATCTGCGATTCGCCACCGATCCCGAGAAGATGATGCAGAGCTACTACCGGCTGCGCACGATGGCGGAGGCCTACGTCCGTCCCGGTACCGGGCACACGGGCGAGACCGCGCTGCGCACGGCGCTGCTGACCGGGCTCGATCATCTGCACACGGAGGCCTACCACGCGGGCCAGGTGGCGTACGGCAACTGGTACTGCTGGCAGATCGGCGCCCCGCAGGCGCTGCTCGACCTCTGCGTCCTGCTCCAACCGGACCTGACACCGGTGCGCCTCACCGATTACTGCGCGGCGGTCGACCACTTCGTGCCCGACTCCGTCGTCTCCTCCTACAGCGGGACCAGCACGGGGGCGAACCGGGTGGACCTGTGCCGGGTACTGGCCCTGCGCGGGGTGGTCGGCTCGGATGCGGGGAAGCTCGCTCTCGCTCGGGACGCGCTCGCGCCGGTCTTCCCGTACGTCTCCTCGGGTGACGGGCTCTACCGGGACGGTTCCTTCGTCCAGCACACCTGGGTGCCGTACACCGGGACGTACGGAGCGGTGCTCCTCGGCGGGCTCGGCATGCTGTTCGCCCTGTTGCGGCAGACCCCGTGGGAAGTGACCGATCCGGGTGCGCAGATCGTGTTCGACGCCGTCGAGCGGGCCTGGGCGCCGTTCCTGTTCAACGGGCTGGTCATGGACGCGGTGTCCGGCCGGGCGGTCAGCAGGGGCGTGGCGGCGCTGGACGCCCGGCAGGTCCAGCAGGACGACCACGCGCGGGGGCACGCGGTGCTGGCCGGGATCCTGCTGCTGGCGGAGGGTGCGAGCAGCGCCGAACGGGCCCGTTGGCGGGGGCTGGTCAAGGGGTGGATGGCCCGGGCCTACTACAGCCCGCCCATGGCCGATCAGACCCTGGGGCTGTCCGCTCTCGCCCGACTGGCGGAGGTGGCGGCGGATACGGAGGTGGCGGGACTTGCCGAGCCGGTCGGCCACCGGCTGTTCGCGTCGATGGACCGGGCCACGCACCGGCGCCCCGGCTGGGCCGCCTCGCTGTCGATGGCCTCGAAACGGATCGCGCACTACGAGACGGGCAACGGGGAGAACCTGCGCGGCTGGCACACGGGCAGCGGGATGCTCGCCTGGTGGGGAGCCACCTACGGGAACGGCCAGTACTCGGATGCCTTCTGGCCCACGGTGGATCCCCGCCGACTGCCCGGGACCACCGTGTCCCGGCTGGCGCTGGCCGACGGCGCGGGAGGTGACTGGGGCGCCCCGCGGCCAGACGCGGTGTGGGTGGGCGGAACGACCGACGGGGAGTTCGCGTCGGTCGGCCAGCACCTGCGGGGCCTGGGCAGCACGCTGGCGGCACGGAAATCGTGGTTCTTCCTCGCCGACACCATCGTGTGCATGGGCGCGGGGATCCGTTCGACGGACGGGGTGCCGGTCGAGTCGGTCATCGACAACCGCAATCTGGGCGCGGCCGGCACGCATGCGCTCACCGTCGGCGGCGCCGTACAGCCGGGCGCCTTGGGCTGGTCGGCGTCCTTCCCCTCCCCCGGCTGGGCCCATCTGGCGGGCTTCGGCGGGTACGTGATGTGCGGGGCGGGGGCGTTCAAGGCCCTCCGGGAGGCGCGCACCGGCCGGTGGAGCGACATCAACCGGGCCAGTGCGACGACGGCGTTGACCCGGCGCTACCTCACCCTCTGGTACGACCACGGTACGGATCCGGTCGCCGCCGGGTACGTCCACCAGATACTGCCGGGAGCCTCGGCCGGACAGACGGCCGCCCGGGCCGGCTCCACGGGCTGGCTGCGGGTGCTCGCCAACACCGAAGCGGCTCAAGGGGTGTCGGTGGGTTCGCTCGGCTTCACCGGCGTCAACTTCTGGCAGGCGGGGACGGCCGGCCTGCTGGAGGCGAGCGCCGCGTGCTCGGTCACGGTCCGGGAGAGACCCGACGGCACTGCCGTCCTGTCCGTCGCGGACCCGGCCAGGGCCCTGGCCGCGCTGACGGTGGTGTGGGACCGGCCCGTCACGGCAGTGGTGTCCCGGCCGCCGAGCGTGGTGACGGCCGAACCGGGCGCCCGCCTCCGGCTCGCCTTCGGCGACCTCACAGGGGCAGCGGGAGCCGGGCAGCAGGTGGTGGTGCGGCTGGGCTGACGCACCGTCCACCCACGCACCTCGGCGCGGTACCCCTTCGGCCCGACCGCCCCGCCCGCCACTCGGGGCGGCCACGCCGCGGGAGGCTCCGTGGGGCGCCGGCCGCGGCGCGGGTGGAGGGGGTGCGGACGCAGGTGGCTGGGTGGCATAGCGTGCGCCCTATGGAACAGGAGAAGACGGCCGGGGTGGTCGAAGGCGCGGGGAGGCGGCGGTTTCTGGTCGTCGCCACGACCGGGGCGGCGGCCGCCGGGCTCGGGGCACTGGCCGGGTGCGGGAGCGGGAGCGCGAAGGGGAGCGGGCAAGGGGACCGGCCCGCCGTGGGCGCGACGGCCGGCGGATCGGCGCCCGCGGCGCAGGGGTTCGACGTCAAGGCGGAGAACGCCCGCCCCGGCAACGCCGACTGGCACGTGACCAAAGCCGGTCCCGCCCGGGCCATCGAGGGCTTCGCCGACAAGGTGAGCGTCCTGCCCGGGGAGACGTTCGGCCTCCACGTCTCCACCACCGCGCCCCGCTTCACCGTCTCCGCGTACCGCATGGGCTGGTACGGCGGCGCACGTGCCCGGCTGGTGTGGCGTTCGCAGGCCCTGACCGGCATCCGCCAGCCCGAGCACACCGTCGACTCCGCGACCCGGATGGTCCGCACCCACTGGGCCCGCACCGCCACGGTCGACACGAAGGACTGGCCCGAGGGCTGCTACCTCCTGCGCCTCGACGCGCAGGGCGGCGAGGGCCAGCGCTTCGTACCGCTCACCGTCCGCTCGGCTGCCACGACCGGCCGCACCGTCGTCGTGAACGCGGTGGCGACCTGGCAGGCTTACAACCGCTGGGGCGGCTACGGCAGCTACGACGGCCCGAACGGCGGGTACGCCACCCGCTCGCTGGCCGTCACCTTCGACCGGCCGTACGAGTACGACGACGGCGCGGGCCTTTTCCTCGTGTACGAGGCACCGCTGGTAGCGCTGGCCGAGCGGCTCGGCATTCCCCTCGCCTACGCGACGACCACCGACGTAGCGCGGGACAAGCGACTGCTGGAAGGAGCCGCCGCCGTCCTGTCGCTCGGGCACGACGAGTACTGGTCGCCGGAACAGCGGGCGCACTTCACCGCCGCCCGCGACGCGGGAACGAACATGGCCGTCCTCGGCGCGAACTGCTGCTTCCGCCGGATCCGGCTCGAGGCCTCCGACCTGGGCCCCGACCGCACGGTGGTCTGCTACAAGTCCTCCTACGAGCAGGACCCGGGCTTCCGCCGCGGCCATCCGGCCACCGCGGACTTCCGTTCGCCCCCCGCCGCCGACCCCGAGAGCTCCCTGCTCGGCGTGATCTACGACGGCTACCCGGTGGACGCCCCCTACGTCGTGACCAACCCCGGCCACTGGCTGTTCGAGGGCACCGGGGTGAAGGCGGGCGACACCTTCGCGCACCTGGTCGGCGTCGAGTACGACAAGGTCGACACCGGTTTCCCGACGCCCCGGCCGATCGAGATACTCGCCCACTCCCCCGTCGTGTGCGAGGGCCGGCCCAGCCACCAGGACACGGCGTACTACACCGTTCCCAGCGGCGCCGCCGTGTTCGCGACGGGGACGATGCGCTGGGTGGAGGCGCTCGACGCGACCGGCGACGGACGCAGCGGGGCCAACCACGGCCTGGACGCCCGTGCGGGCGCGCTGACGACGCGGGTGACGGAAAACCTGCTGCGCGTCTTCGCGGCGGGACCGGCGGGTCGTACGCATCCCGCCCAGGACAACGTCAAGGCGGTCTACGGGCGTTGATGCGGTCTACGGGCGTGCCTGAACCGGCCCGCCCCGGCCGGACCCCGCAACGCCGGACGCCCGGCCGGGAGAAGGTCCCGGCCGGGCGTCCGGCGCATGCGTCCTGGCAGGGGCGGCAGGAGTCGAACCTGCGACCTACGGTTTTGGAGACCGTTGCTCTGGCCGGCTGAGCTACACCCCTTCGGCGAGACCAACGATGACACGGGCCGGCCCGAAGATCCAACGAAATCCGCAGGGTGTCCGCAGCCTGAGACGGCGAGTCGGTGTGCCACCGGGACAACGGGCGGCCCACACCTGCGGAACCAGCCAGAAATTACCCCGCCGTATGTAGTGACTTACCACGCCACCAACAGTAGAACTTGTTCTCACTCCATCGAGAGTGAGGAGCGTCACATGAGTGACAAATCCCTGAACAGCAAGGTATCCCAGGGCGTATCGCGCCGCGGTTTCATTGCAGGAACAGGTTCCATTCTTGGAGCCCTGGCCCTGGCAGTCAACCCCACCCCCGCACAGGCGAAATCCGCCAACACCCCCTCCGCACCGATCGATGCCGGGGCCCACGTCCCTGCCCTCGTCATCGGCACCGGCTACGGCGGCTCGGTCGCCGCACTGCGCCTCGCCCAGGCGGGTGTCGACGTCCACATGATCGAAATGGGCATGGCCTGGGACACGCCCGGCCCGGACGGCAAGATCTTCTGCAACACCCTCAGCCCCGACCAGCGTGCGTACTGGCTGCGCACCCGCACGAAGGCCCCGCTGAACTACTTCCTCGGCTTCCCCATCGACCGGGACATCCCGAAGTACACGGGCATCCTGGACGCCGAGGAGATGGGCGGCATCATCGTCTACCAGGGCCGCGGGGTCGGCGGCGGCTCGCTGGTCAACGGCGGTATGGCCGTGACCCCCAAGCGGGAGAACTTCGGCGCCGTGCTCCCGTCCGTGAACGCGGACGAGATGTACGACGTCTACTACCCGCGCGCGAACGCCGGCCTCGGCGTCGGCCTCATCGACCCGGACTGGTTCAACACGGTCGACTGCTACCAGTTCGCCCGCGTCGGCCGCAAGCACGCCCAGCGCTCCAACTTCCCCTTCGTGTTCGTCCCCGACGTCTACGACTGGGACTACATGAAGCAGGAGGCGGCCGGCACCGCCATCAAGTCGGCGCTGGACGGGGAGATCCTGTACGGCAACAACCACGGCAAGAAGTCGCTCCAGAAGACGTACCTCGCGGCGGCCAAGGCGACCGGCAAGGTCTCCATCTCGCCCCTGCACAAGGTCACCACGGTCACCCCCACGACCGGAGGCGGCTACAGCGTCGTCATCGAACAGCTCAACACCACCGGCGACACGATCGCCACCAAGACCGTCACCGCGGACCGGGTGTTCTTCGCCGCCGGCAGCGTCGGCACGAGCAAGCTGCTGGTCAAGCTGAAGGCCACCGGAGCGCTCCCCGGTCTCAACAGCGAGATCGGCAAGGGCTGGGGCGACAACGGCAACGTCATGTGCGGGCGCGCGAACCACCTCTGGGACCCGACGGGCAAGCTCCAGGCGACGATCCCGTGCGGCGGCATCGACAACTGGGCGGCGGGCGGGGCGTTCGCCGAGGTGGCGCCGCTGCCGACGGGCATCGAGACGTACGCCTCCTTCTACCTGTCGATCACCAAGAACCCCCACCGCGCCGAATTCAGCTGGAACGCGGCGACGGGCAAGGCCGAGCTGAACTGGCAGACGGCCTGGAAGCAGCCGGCCATCGACATGGCCAAGACCATCTTCGACAAGATCAACGCGAAGGAGGGGACGATCTACCGGAGCGACCTGTTCGGCACCAACAAGATCTGGGGCGACCACCTGACCTACCACCCGCTCGGCGGCGCCGTCCTGAACAAGGCCACCGACAACTACGGGCGGCTGCACGGCCACCCCGGCCTGTACGTGATCGACGGAGCGCTGATCCCCGGGAACACCAGCGTCAATCCGTTCGTCACCATCACCGCGCTCGCGGAGCGGAACATCGAGAAGATCATCGCCACTGACCTGTAGGGGCGCCGACCGGGAACCGGGGCCGGCCGCAGGCCCGCGCAGGGAGGCCGGCCGGCCCCGGGGGGCCGTTTCAGCTCCCCGGCAGTACGCAGACGCTGTCGAGGCCCAGCACATGGTTCAGGCGTCCGAAGGCGAGCCAGGAGCCGATGCTCATGCTCAGCTCCACGATCTCCACCTGGCTGTAGTGGGCCGTCATCCGCTGCCAGAACTCCTCGTCCAGGCCGTGGTGGTCCAGCGCGTAGCGCTCCGCGTATTCGGCGGCCAGCCGCGTGCGGTCGTCGAAGGCCTTCGTGGTGCGCCACTCGGTCACCGCGTCGGCGAACTCCTCCTCGACCTTCTCGCCGTCCCGGTCGGTGCGCCAGTCGAGGCAGAAGACGCACCCGTTGATCTGCGCGATCCGCAGCCGGGCCGCCTCGAACTCGCGCAGGCCCAAGGTGGTGTGGGCGTAGACCGACAGGGAGAAGTTGGCCGCGGCCATGCCGATGCCGGGGACCAGGTCGCCCCAGACGTACTCGATGGGGTGCTGACCTTCCGGGACGTCGATCCTCATGGCTGTTTCCTTCCGAGTTTGCCGACTGCGGGCCGCAGCGGGACGTCGAGCGCGTCGTAGAGGCCCGGTGGCGCGTCCACGAGCCAGTCGATCGCCCCCACCAGCCGGCCGACGGCGGTGGCGTTGCCGCCGGCGGAACGGTTCTCCCCTTCATCGGTGGCCTCGATCGTCACCTCGATGCGCGGCCGGCCCTCGATGATCACCCGGTGTGCGCCGGATCCGTCGGGCGGCTGCGGCCAGTCGGGGGCGCAGGAGGGGTGGATGCGGGTGACGTGTTCGATGACGAGGCGGGCTTCGCCCTCGACGATCCCCTGCACCTCGAACCGGATCGCGCCCTGGGTGCCTGCCTCGAACTCGCCCATCGTGGGGGTGGTCACCGCCGTGTCGAGCGCGCGGCGGGCGGACGTCTCGCGGATCCCGTCCAGTTCGACGCCGAGGGCCCGGGCCATCATCCGTATCTGGCCGCCCCACACCATGGTCGGGACGGACGGCACGAGCATCATCGGCTCGAAGTCCATGGGCTGCCCCATGCCCACCAGGTAGCGGACGGAGTCCGGCTGGTCGTAGGTGGAGTAGTCGAAGATCTCCTGGCAGCGGATCACGTCCACGGTGGTGCCGAGTCCGCTGATGAGCAGCGGCAGGATGTCATTGCCCCAGCCGGGGTCGACCCCGGAGGCGAACAGTGAGCCGCCGCCGGACGCGATGGCCGCCAGCACCGGATCGCGGAACTCCGGCGGTGCGCTGCGGTGGTCGTAGAGGGGGTACAGGGCGGGGCTGACGACGACGGCCCCGGCGGCGACGGCCCTGGTGATGTCGGCGAGGGCGTCGTCGGGGCGGGTGTCGCCGGAGGCCGCGTACACGACGGCGGCGGGCCGGGCGGCGAGCACCGCCTCGGTGTCGTCGCTCGCCGCGACGCCCAGCAGGTGTCCCAGACCGGCGAGTTCACCCGCGTCGCGGCCGGCCTTGGCGGGGTCGTGGACGATGACTGCCGTGAGTTCGAGCGCCGGGTGGGCGGCGACGGCGCGGATCGCCGCGCGGCCGACGTTGCCGGTGCCCCAGACCACCGTGGGAATCATGCGCGGAGGGTAGCGAGGGGCCGTGGAGGTGCCCAGTGCCGTGAAGCAGGTTTTTCGACGGGGTACCGGCCGGGCCGCGCGGGGCCGGCCCGGAGTTCCGCCAGGGCCGGCCCGGAGTTCCGCCGGCGTCGGCTCAGGATCTCGCCAGGACCGGCCCGGAGTACCGCCGGGACCGGCTCAAAGTCCCGCCAGGGCCGCCGTCTCGCTGAACGCGGGAACGCGTCCGGTGCCGCCGCGGCCGGACACTGAGAGCGAGGCGGCGGCCGTGCCGTACGCCACCGCCCGCGCGAGGGGGTCGCCCAGGGCCAGCCGCGCGGTGGTGGTACCGGTGAAGCAGTCGCCTGCGCCCGTCGCGTCGACCGGGTCGGGGTTGACGGGGACCGGCCGGTACGTCGCGCGTACCCCGTCGTCCAGCAGGAGCCGGCCGGGTCCCGCGGTGACGGCGACGGCGCGGGCCCCGAGTGCGCGGTAGCGGGCGGCCGCGAGCAGCGGGTCGCCGGTGTCCACGAGGGCCAGGGCGTCGGCGGGGCAGGACGTCTTGAGCAGCCCCGTCAGCGGGGCGACCCGCGCCAGCAGATCGCGGGCCGCCTCCGGGCCGGTGAGCCGGGGGCGGAAGTTGGGGTCGTACGTGAGGTGCCCCCCGGCCGCGTGGACGGTTTCGGCAGCGGCCAGTACGGCTTCGCGGGCTCCGGGTGAGAGGGCGCCGGTGATGCCGCTGGTGACCAGGGCCGTGGAGGTGGTGAGCAGCTCATGCCAGGAGTCGATGTGCAGCGGGGAGAGGGTGGAGCCGGCGCTTCCGGTGCGCCAGTAGACGAAGGCGCGGCCGCCGTCGGTGTCGGCGCAGAGCAGGTAGGCGCCGTTGGGACGCGGGGAGCGGCGCACGTGGGAGACGTCGATGCCGAGCCGGGTGGCCCGCTCCAGCAGGGGCACGCTCAGCTCGTCGTCACCCACGACGGCGAGGAGCGCGGTGCGGGCCCCGGCGGCGGCCGCCGCGGCCGCCGCGTTGAGGGCGTCGCCGGAGTAGGAGATCCGGGCGGCTGTGCCGTCGGCGGCGGCGTGCGGGGCGCTCTCGGCGTGGATCTCGACCAGGACCTCGCCGAGGACGAGGACGTCGTAGGCAGTGCCGGGCCGGCCTCGGAGGGCGGGCGCGGCCATGTCAGCGGCCATGTCGGCGGTCCTGCCCGGCGGGGTCACAGCAGCACGGCCCCGCCAGTTCGGCGAAGACCGCGGCCAGTTCGCCGGGGTCTTCGGGCAGGCCGTTGCCGACCCCGACGGCGGTCGCCCCGGCGGCGAGCCAGTCCCGGGCCTCGGACGGCCGGATGCCGCCGGTCGGGATGAGGAGTGCCCCGGGGAGCACGGCCTTGAGGGAGCGGATGAAGCCGGGGCCGCCCACGTGGGCCGGGAAGACCTTCGCCGCGCCCCCCGACCGTACGGCGCAGGCGACCTCGCCGGGGGTGAAGGCGCCCTCGATGAACACCGCCCCGCGCTCCGCGGCGACCGCGCGGACCTCGGGGGCCGGGTACGGGGAGACGAGGAAGCCGGCACCGGCGTCGAGAGCCCGCTCGGCCTGAGCGGCGCCGGTGACGGTGCCCACGCCGATCAGGGCGGCCCTTGCGTGCGCGTCGGCGAGCGGGGCGGTACGGGCGACGGCCGCGGCCCAGCCAGGGGTGGAGGTGGTGAGTTCCACGGCGCGGCATCCGGCGGCGAGGAGGGCGGCCGTGCGGCGGACGGCGTGGTCGGCGTCGGGGTCCCGCAGGACCGGCAGCAGCCGTTGGGCGGCCAGGACCGCGAAGGGATGACAGGACAAAGGGACCCCCACCCGTTCTGCGGGCCCGAACCGGGCCCCGCGCAGCGGCACTTCATTGGTCCAGACCTTACCCGCGCGGGGAGCCGCGCTGTCAACGGGAGGCGGACGCCGGCGCCCCGATCGGGGCCGCTAAGGTCGCGGATGATCCGACTTCCGGATAAGAGTTGCCGGATAAGTGTTATCGGGGCCCCTCTCGACGGTCTCCCAGTCGTTGGGCATCATCGACCGCCGGTACGGACAGGGAAACTTCACATGAGTACACAGCACACGGCAGCGCTGGTGGCAGCGGCCCGCGCGGGCGATCCCCGCGCGCAGGACGAGCTCGTCGGTGCCTGTCTGCCGCTCGTCTACAACATCGTCGGGCGGGCCCTGAACGGGTCCTGCGACGTCGACGACGTGGTGCAGGACACCATGCTGCGGGCGCTCGACGGGCTGGCCGGGCTGCGTGCCGACGACAGCTTCCGGTCCTGGCTGGTGGCGATCACGATGAACCGGATACGGGCGCACTGGCAGGACCGCAGCACCGGTGCGACCGGCCTGGAGGCGGCCGCGGACGTGGCCGACCCGGGGGCCGACTTCGCGGACCTGACGGTCGTGCGCCTCAACCTGGCCGGTCAGCGCCGCGAGACGGCCCGCGCCGCGCGCTGGCTGGAGCCCGACGACCGGGCGCTGCTGTCGCTGTGGTGGCTGGAGTGCGCCGGTGAGCTGACCCGCGCCGAGGTCGCTGCGGCCCTGGAACTCTCGCCGCAGCACACGGCGGTACGGGTGCAGCGGATGAAGGCCCAGCTGGAAGCCGCGCGGGTGGTGGAGCGGGCGCTGGAGGCGCAGCCGCCGTGCGAGGCGCTGCGGTCGGTGGCGGCGAACTGGGACGGACAGCCGTCGGCGCTGTGGCGCAAGCGGATGGCCCGGCACGCCCGCGAGTGCGTGCGGTGCTCGGGGCTGTGGAGCGGACTGGTCCCGGCGGAGGGGCTGCTGGCCGGGCTGGCGCTGGTGCCGGTCGGGGCGGCGCTGCTGGCGGGCGTGCGGTCGGCCGTCGCGGGCGCCGGTCTCGCCCCGGCGACCGCGGCGTTCGCGGTACCGGGGGCCGGCGCGGTGCCCGGCGGCGCGATACCGGGGCCGGGCGTGATACCCGGCGGCGCGATACCGGGCGCCGGCGCGGGCAAGGGCTTTGCCACGAGCGCCGGAGCCGGTACCGGCGCCGGTCCCGACGGGGCCTTCGCGGACGCCGTCACGCAGCTCGCGCCCGTGGTGCCGGGTCCCGGCCGGGCGGCCCGGCGCCGGTCGGGCGACGCGGGCGACGCGGGCGCCGACCCGGCGGGCGGCCGCGGGGCGCAGCGCAGACGGCGCCGGCACCGCCGCCGGGTCGTCGCCGGAGCGGTGGTCGCCGCCTGCGTGGCGGGCGGCGGTCTGGCCTACCTCGGCACCCTGCCCGGTTCGGGCTCCGACCGGGCCGACGGCACAGCGCCCGCCTCCCCGCTGGCCGCGCTGTCGGCGACCGGTGCGGGGGCCGCGTCCCCCTCGGCCGCCGGCTCCGCCTCGCCCTCGGGCTCCCCGTCCGCGTCGGTCTCCCCCTCGGCCTCCGCTTCGCCGTCCCCGTCGGCGAGTTCGAGCGCCGCCCCGACGCCGTCGCGGACCCGGACCACCCCGCCCGCGACTCGTGAGGCCGCCCCCGCCCCGGCGCCCGCCGCGCCGAGCGGGACCGCCGCCCAGGTGGTCGCCCTGGTCAACAAGGAGCGGGCGGCGGCCGGATGCGGCCCCCTCAAGGAGGACGCGCAGCTGCGCAACGCCGCCCAGGGGCACTCGGACGACATGGCGCGGCGGGCCTACTTCTCGCACACCGACCCCGATGGTGGCGACCCGGGCACGCGGACGACCGCAGCCGGGTACCGCTGGTCGACGTACGGGGAGAACATCGCGATGGGTCAGCAGACACCGGAGTCGGTGATGAACTCGTGGATGAACAGCCCGGGCCACCGGGCGAACATCCTCAACTGCTCCTTCAAGGACATCGGCGTGGGAGTCCACCAGGGCCCCGGCGGCCCCTGGTGGACGCAGAACTTCGGCGCCCGCATGTGACCGGCCGCGTGTGACCGGCCACGTGTGACCGCCCGCATGTGACACGGGGGCTTTGCCACCCACCTCCCCCTTCTGACTCAAAATCCGGGCAAGATAGGAGCTGGAGCCAAAGCAGCAGATCACAGTGGGCAGGGTGAGGTACGTGGCAAGGCAGGAACTCCGCCCGCACCAGCGCGAGGCCGTGGACGCCGTCGTGCGCGCCCTCGACCTGCCCCCGACCGGCCGGGTGCCCGAGAGGGGCCTGCGCACCCAGGTGATCATGGCCACGGGTTCCGGCAAGTCCCTCGTCGCCGTGCGCTCCGCCGAGGAACTGCGGGCGGGCCGGGTCCTGGTGCTGGTGCCCTCGCTCGACCTGCTCGCGCAGACGACGGCGGTCTGGCGGGAGGGCGGCCGGACCGGCCGGGCGCTGGCCGTGTGTTCGATGCGGCCCGAGGACGCGGGGGTGCCCACCACCACCGACGCGGGGGTGCTGGCGCGCTGGGGCGCGGCCCCCGCGCAGCGGCTGACGGTGTACGCCACGTACGCCTCCCTGGGCCTGGGCACCATCGAGGGCGCGCACCGGGCCGGGCTGCCGGGCTGGGACCTGATCGTGGTCGACGAGGCGCACCGCACGTCCGGGCGGATCGGCAAGCCGTGGGCGGTGGTGCACGACAACGCCCGGATCCCGTCCGTCCGGCGCCTGTACATGACGGCGACCCCTCGGGTGTGGCGCGACGGCGAGCCGCCCGAGGAGCCCCTGGCCGCGGAACGGGCCGGGATCCCGGCGGACCGGGAAGGGCGCGGACGGCGGGAACGCGGCCGCGAAGAGCGCGGACGGGGCGATCTCGTCGCCTCGATGGAGGACGACCCGGACGGCCCGTTCGGGGCGCGCTGCTACACCCTCACGCTGTCCGAGGCCGTCGACCGGGGGATCTGCGCGCCGTACCGGGTGGTGTGCGTGGACGTGTCCGACCCCGACTTCCAGTCGGCGGTCCTGATCGGCCCCGAAGGACGTTCGGACGCGGTGCGCGGGGCCCGGCTCGCGGCGCTCCAGGCGGCGCTGGTGAAGGCGGCCGCGGACCAGGGGTTCCGGCGGACGCTGGTCTTCCACCACCTGACCAAGGAGGCGGAGGCCTTCGCGGCGGGGATCCCGGCGGTCGCGGCCAGGCTGCGGCAGGCGAGCCGTACCCCGCGGCCGGAGTATCCGCGTACCGTCTGGGCGGACTGGCTGTGCGGGCAGCACACCGCTGCGCACCGGAGGCAGGTCCTGGAGGCGTTCGCCGGCGGCGTCGCCGACAAGGCGTTCCTCGGCAGCGTCCGGGTCCTGGGTGAGGGCGTCGACACCAAGGAGTGCGATTCCGTCTTCTGGGCCGACGTGCGGGGTTCCATGCCGGACCTGGTGCAGGCCGTGGGCCGGGCGCTACGGATCCGGCCGGGCGAGGGGAAGGTGGCCTCGCTGGTGGTGCCGGTGCTGCTGGGCCCGGGCGAGACACCGGAGACGATGCTGACGTCCCGGGCGTACGGGGACCTCGCGCGGCTCCTGGAGGCGCTGCGGGCGCACGACACCCGGCTCGTCGAGGCGCTGGCCCAGCCCCAGGCGCCGGGCGCCAAGACCGGCTCGCAGGCCCACCGGCCGGGCGCGGAAGCCCTGCTGAGCTTCTCCACCCCCCGGGACCCGGCCCTGCTGGCGGCGTTCATCCGGCTGCGGGTGCTGAACCCGGAGCACGAGCAGTGGCGGCGCGGGGTGGAGGCCGCGCGGACGTACGCGGCCGTGCACGGGGACTTGAGGGTGCCGTTCGCCTACAAGGTGCCGGCGGGCGACCCCGGGTGGCCCGCCGGGCTGGCCCGGTTCCCGCTCGGGCAGTGGATCGCGGACGTGCGGCGCACCTGCCGGCGCGGCGCCCTGAGCCGGGAGCGGACGGCGCAGCTGGACGGGCTCGGGATGGTGTGGAGCCATTTCGACGTGGCCTTCGAGGAGGGCCTGGCGGCGGCCCGCGCCTGGGCGGCGGAGCACGGGCACCTGCTGCCGCCCGTCGACGCCACCTGGAGGGGTTTCCCGGTGGGGGTGTGGGTCAAGAACAACCGGGCGGCGGCCCGCAGGGAGGGTCCGGGGGCGCTGTCCCAGGAGCGGCGGGAGGCGCTGGAGGAGCTCGACGCGTCGTGGTGCCCGGCCTGGGACATCTCCTGGCAGCGCGCCTTCCACCTGACGCGGGTCCACCTCGACGCGGGCGGCGGGTTGCCGCTCGGCCGGGGCGAGGTGGTGGCGCAGGGTGAGGACCTGGGCCTGTGGGTGCGTGGTCAGCGGTTGTCGTGGGACCGGCTGTCCTGGGCCCAGCGCTGGCTGCTGGAACACACCCTGGGGGTGACTCCGGCGAGCGAGGCGGAGCGGCCCCGGCAGCGGCTGAGCCACGCCGCCGCCTGGGCGGCGCACCTGGCGGCCGCCCGGCAGTTCCGCACCCGGGAGCGGCACCTGCGGGTGCCGCGCACGCACGTGGAGCGGGTGGACGGGCGCGAGGTCCGCCTCGGCTCCTGGATCGCCAACCAGCGCGCCCGGGCCGCCTCCCTCAGCCCGGAGCGGGTGGCGGACCTGACGGCGCTGGACATGGTCTGGTCGGCGCCCGCGTCGTGAACGGACGGTCCGGAGCCGCGGCTCAGTGGTGGAACCCGGACCGGGGCGGGCCCGCCGGGATCGCCTGCGAAGTTGCCCGCAGCTTCTCCACCGACCGTCCGATGTCGGCGACCAGCAGGGCGATCTGGTCGCGGGTCACCCCGTGGCGGATCAGGACCCGCTGGATGACCGTGTCACCGCGGTCGGCGGGCAGCGGGTACGAGGGCACCTGCCAGCCGCGGGCGCGCAGCCGCTCGGAGAGGTCGTAGAGGCTGAAACCGGCGCCCTCGGGGTCGGTCAGCTCGTAGGAGACGGCGGGCAGCGCGCCCTGGCCGTCGTAGAGCAGGGTGAAGGGCCCGAGTGCGTCGATCTCCCGGGCCAGGTACTGGGCGGTGTCGGCGCAGGCCTGGTGGACGCGGCGGTAGCCGCCGCGGCCCAGGCGCAGGAAGAGGTAGTACTGGGCGATGACCTCGCCGCCCGGGCGCGAGAAGTTGAGGGCGAAGGTGGGCATGTCACCGCCCAGGTAGTCCACGTCGAAGACGAGTTCGTCGGGGAGCAGGTCCGCGGTGCGCCACACGATCCAGCCGACGCCGAGGGGCGCGAGCCCGTACTTGTGCCCGGAGGCGTTGACGGATGCGACGCGCGGGAGCGTGAAGTCCCACACGACGTCGGGGTGGAGGAAGGGCGCGACGAAGCCGCCGCTGGCCGCGTCCACGTGGATCGGTACGTCCCAGCCGTGCTCGGCCTGGATGCGGTCGAGTGCGGCGGCGATCTCGGCGACGGGCTCGTAGACGCAGGTGTAGGTGACGCCGAGGATCGCGACGACGCCGATGGTGTTCTCGTCCACGTACGCGGCGACCTGGTGGGGGCGCAGGCCGGTCGCGCCGGGCTCCAGGGGAACCTGGCGCAGTTCCACGTCGAAGTAGCGGGCGAACTTCTCCCAGCAGACCTGTACCGGTCCGCAGACGAGGTTGGGCCGGTCGGCGGGCAGTCCCTCGGCCTGCCTGCGGGTGCGCCAGCGCCATTTGAGGGCGAGGCCGCCGAGCATCGCGGCCTCGCTGGAGCCGGTGGTGGAGCAGCCGGTGGCGGCGCCGCCGGTGGGCGCGTTCCACAGGTCGGCCAGGATGCTGACGCAGCGGGCCTCGATCTCCGCGGTCTGCGGGTACTCGTCCTTGTCGATCATGTTCTTGTCGAGGCACTGGTTCATCAGGCGGTGCACGCCGTCGTCGGACCAGGTGGTGCAGAACGTGGCCAGGTTCTGGGCGGCGTTGCCGTCGAGGAGGAGTTCGTTGCGCAGCAGTTCGTAGACCACCTCGGTGGGCGAGTGGTCTTCCGGCATCCGGTGTTTGGGGAGGACCTGGCCGCTGAGGGCGGACGCGAACACGTCCGTCTCGGCGTCGTCGGCGTGTGCGTCCTTCATCTCATGAAGAGCCATATCGGGACTATAGGTGATGAAAGAACGCAATCCGGTCTGAGCGGATGTCATATCTTCCGGCCGAGTCGCCGATGTGACCCCGTTCATGCGGGGGCAATACGGCCGCAATAATTACCGGCGAGTAGGCTTTCGGTAGCAGATCTTCCCGTGGAAGCCCCTCCCGTCCGCCGGAACGAAAAGATCGCGCGATTCGTTCTATGTACAACTTGTCGGCCGATGTCCGGATAGCGGTCAACTGCCCCGGCACTGCTGGTACTTCTTCGTCCATGAACAAGATCACCCGCCGGCAGGCCCTCGGCACTACAGCCGGCGCACTCACCTTCCTCGGTCTGGCCGGCGCCACCGCGTACGCCGCCGGCACCGACTCCCGCGCCGCGATATCGGCCGGCAACGCCGGAAGTACCGCAAACGTCGACGAGGTCTACCAGGGCCGCCGCATCCAGATCACCCCCGCGGCCGGGGGCTCCCACCACGGCGGTCACCACGCGGCCGGTCTGCCCACCGTACGGATAGACGGCCGCGAACTGCACGTGATGCAGAACGCCGACGGCACCTGGATCAGCGTCGTCAACCACTACGAGACGTTCTCCGACCCGCTCTCGCTCGCCCGCGCCGCGGTGCGCGAACTCCAGGGCGCCGCCCTCGTCCCGATGGGTGACATGTGATGACCGTCCGCAAGAACCAGGCCGCGCTCACCGCCGAGGAGAAGCGCGCCTTCACCAACGCGCTGCTCGAACTCAAGCGCACCGGCCGCTACGACCGCTTCGTCACCACCCACAACGGCTTCATCATGGGCGACACCGATGCGGGCGACCGCGTCGGCCACCGCTCCCCCTCCTTCCTCCCGTGGCACCGCCGCTTCCTGCTCGAATTCGAGGCGGCCCTGCAAGCGGTCGACAAAAGCGTTTCGCTCCCTTACTGGGACTGGACCACGGACCGCACGCCCCGCGCCTCCCTCTGGGCGGCCGACTTCCTCGGCGGCACCGGACGCGCCCGCGACGGGCAGGTCACGGACGGGCCGTTCGCCTACGCGGCGGGCAAGTGGGAGGTGAACGTACGGGTCGACGGACGCGCCTACCTGCGGCGGGCCCTCGGCGAGGGCGTCGCCCAGCTGCCGACCAAGGCCGAGGTGGAGGCCGTCCTCGCCATGCCGGTCTACGACGCGGCCCCCTGGAACAGCTCCTCGAACGGTTTCCGCAACAACCTGGAGGGCTGGCGCGGCGCCAACCTGCACAACCGGGTGCACGTGTGGGTCGGCGGCCAGATGGCCACCGGTGTGTCCCCCAACGACCCGGTGTTCTGGCTGCACCACGCCTACATCGACAAGCTGTGGGCCGAGTGGCAGGCCCGCCACCCGCAGTCCCCGTACCTGCCGGCCGCCGGCACGCCGAACGTCGTGGACCTGAACGACACCATGCGGCCCTGGAACAACGTCACGCCGGCCGACATGCTCGACCACCGCAAGTTCTACACCTTCGACGCCGAGCCGGCCGCCGCCAGCCAGCGGTAGTGCAGTTCGGGCCGGCCGACCTGACCGTACCGGGGGGTACGGTCCGCGCGGCCGGTGTCGACCAGGTGTTCCAGGTAGCGGCGGGCGGTGATCCGCGAGATCCCGGCCGCCCCGGCCGCCCCCGCTGCGGTCAGCCCGTCCGGGGCCGACCGCAGCAGCGCCGCGACCCGGTCCAGGGTCGGGGCGCTCAGGCCTTTGGGGAGTTCGGCGGGGGCCGGGGCGCGCAGCGCGGCGAGCGCCCGGTCGACGTCCCCCTGGCCGGCCGCCTCCCCCGCCGTGGCACGGAAGGCGGCGTAACGCAACAGCCGCTCGCGCAGGGTGGGGAAGGCGAAGGGTTTCAATACGTACTGGACCACGCCCAGCGAGACGCTCTCGCGGACGACGGCCAGGTCCCGCGCGGAGGTCACCGCGATCACGTCGACGGGATGCCCGGCGGCCCGCAGGCCGCGCGCGAAGCGCAGCCCGTTGCCGTCGGGCAGGGTGAGGTCGAGCAGCAGCAGGTCGACGGGACCGCGTTCCAGGACGCGGGTGGCCTCGGCCAGCGAGTGGGCGACGCCGACGGCGGTGAAACCGGGCACCCGGCCGACGTACAGCGCGTGCGCGTCGGCCACCACCGGGTCGTCCTCGACGACCAGCACCCGCACTTCCCCGGCCGCGCTCACGGCCGGGCCCCGTCCACGCCGCGCGGCAGCGTCCCGGTTGCCCCCCGCGGCAGCGTCCCGGCGTCACCCCGCGGCGGCACAGCGGCGTCATCCCGCGGCAACGCGGCGGCGGCGCCCAGCGGCAGCGTCACGGTGAACACCGCTCCGCCCTGCGGCCCCTGTGCGGCCTCCGCTGCTCCTCCGTGGCGGTGCGCGACCTGGCGGACCAGGGCGAGGCCGAGCCCGCGCCCGTCGCCCTTGCCGGACCAGCCGCGCCGGAAGACGTCCACCGCCGGCCCCTCCGGCAGCCCGGGACCGTTGTCGGCGACGCGGATCAGCAGCGTCCGGCCGTCGGAGCGGACGGTGACCTGCACGCGCGCGCCCGGAACCCCGGTGAGGGCGTCGACGGCGTTGTCGAGGAGGTTGCCGAGCACCGTCACGAGGTCCCGCGCGGGCGGGCTCCCGGGGTCGCCGCCCGCGCCGCTGCTGTCGGGGGTGACGACCAGCTCGACGCCGCGCTCGTGCGCCTGCGCGGCCTTCCCGAGCAGCAGCGCCACCAGCACCGGCTCCCC
Source organism: Streptomyces sp. NBC_00667 (assembly GCF_036226825.1). Lineage (NCBI taxonomy): Bacteria > Bacillati > Actinomycetota > Actinomycetes > Kitasatosporales > Streptomycetaceae > Streptomyces > Streptomyces sp. NBC_00667. The sequence continues at coordinate 6,168,493 of NZ_CP109022.1, read as the reverse complement.
GACCGCGGTGACCACCTCGTCGGTCAGGGCCTGCGCCAGTTCCAGTTCGGCCGTGGCGAATTCCACCGCCTCGTCCACCCGGCCGAGTCCGATCAGGGAGACCACCGTGTGCAGGCGGTTGGCCGCCTCGTGGGCCTGGGAGCGCAGCGCCTGGGTGAAACCCCGCTCGTTGTCCAACTCCCCCGCGAGGGCCTGGAGTTCGGTGTGGTCGCGCAGGGTGACCACCGTACCGCGGCGGCCGCCGCCCGCCACGGGGGAGCTGTTGACCACGAGTACCCGGTCGGCCGTCAGGTGGAGCTCGTCGACCCGGGGCCGGTCGGCGAGCAGGGCCCCGGTCAGCGGTGCGGGCAGCCCGAGCTCGGCCGCGCCGGTGCCCCGCACTTCCCCCGCGAGACCCAGCAGCTCCCGCCCGGCGTCGTTGATCAGGGTGATCCTGCGCCGGCCGTCCAGCATCAGCAGGCCCTCGCGGACGCCGTGCAGGGCCGCCTGGTGGTAGTCGTACATCCGGCTGAGCTCGGCGGCGTTCATGCCGTGGGTGTGCCGGCGCAGCCGGGCGTTGACCACGTACGTACCGGCGCCGCCGAGCGCGAGGGCGGCGGCCGCGACCCAGGCGAGCGCCGTGAGCTGCTGCGCGAGGCGGGCGCTGATCGCGCGGATGGTGATGCCCGCGCTGACCATGCCGACGACCCGGCCGCCGTCCAGCAGCGGGGTGACCACCCTTATGGACGGGCCGAGGGTGCCGGTGTAGGTCTCGCTGAAGGTCTCACCGCGCAGCGCGGGGGCGGTGTTGCCCAGGAAGGGTTCGCCGATGCGCCGCGGGTCGGGGTGGGTCCAGCGCCGCCCGCCCGGCGCCATGATCGTCACGAAGTCCACGCCCGAGTCGGCGCGGACCCGCTGGGCGTAGGGCTGGAGGGCGGCCGAGGGGTCGCTCCCGCGCCCCGCGCCCCGTACCGCCTCGCGGACGGAGGGCGAGTCCGCGACGGCCCTGGCCACGGCCCCGGCCTGGCGCCGGGCGGCGTCCTCGGCCTGCCCGCGCGCGCTCGCGTAGGCGAAGACCGCGCACCCCGCGACGACGACGGCGACCAGCAGCACCTGCATGGCGAAGAGCTGCCCGGCGAGGCTGCGGGGTGGTCGGGGGAGGCGGAACATGCCGTTCAGTGTGCACCGGGCCGTGAACTCAATGAACGCAAGGGTGACCGGGGTCACAGGGTGGGCGATGGTCTCCCGGAACGCATTCACCACCAGGAGGCATCGTGGCCGCCAGGCGCGACAGGACCCACTATCTCTACATCGCGGTGATCGCCGCGGTGCTGCTCGGCGTCGCCGTCGGCTTCGCCGCGCCCGGCGTGGCCGTCGAACTCAAGCCGCTGGGCACGGGCTTCGTGAACCTCATCAAGATGATGATCTCGCCCGTGATCTTCTGCACGATCGTGCTGGGCATCGGCTCGGTGCGCAAGGCCGCGAAGGTGGGCGCGGTCGGTGGACTGGCCCTCGGCTACTTCATGGTGATGTCCACGGTGGCGCTGGCCATCGGACTGCTGGTGGGCAACCTGCTGGAGCCCGGCAGCGGGCTGCACCTGACGGAGGCGGCACGGCACGCCGGTGAGGCGCAGGCCAAGGCGGGCGGCGCGCAGAGCACGCCGGAGTTCCTGCTGGGGATCATCCCGACGACGCTGGTCTCCGCCTTCACCGGCGGTCAGGTGCTCCAGACCCTGCTGGTGGCGCTGCTCTGCGGCTTCGCGCTCCAGGCGATGGGAACGGCGGGCGAACCGCTGCTGCGCGGGATCGGCCACCTGCAGAAGCTGGTGTTCCGGGTGCTCGCGATGATCATGTGGGCGGCTCCCGTGGGCGCCTTCGGCGCGATCGCGGCGGTGGTCGGCGCGACGGGTGTCGACGCGCTGAAATCGCTGGCCGTCATCATGATCGGCTTCTACGTCACCTGTGTGCTGTTCGTGTTCGTGGTGCTCGGGACACTGCTGCGGCTGTGTACGGGGATCAGCGCGTTCGCCCTGCTGCGCTACCTGGGGCGGGAGTTCCTGCTGATCCTGTCCACCTCCTCGTCGGAGTCGGCGCTGCCGCGGCTGATCGCGAAGATGGAACACGTCGGCGTCTCGCGTCCGGTGGTCGGCATCACCGTGCCGACGGGCTACTCCTTCAACCTGGACGGGACCGCGATCTACCTGACGATGTCCTCGCTGTACGTGGCCGAGGCGATGGACAAGCCCCTCGCGCTGGGTGAGCAGATCTCGCTGCTGCTCTTCATGATCGTGGCTTCGAAGGGCGCGGCCGGAGTGACCGGAGCGGGCCTCGCCACACTGGCCGGCGGCCTGCAGTCCCACCGGCCGGAACTGGTCGACGGAGTGGGCCTGATCGTGGGTATCGACCGCTTCATGAGCGAGGCGCGGGCGATGACGAACTTCGCGGGCAACGCGATCGCGACGGTCCTCATCGGGACGTGGACCAAGGAGTTCGACCGCGCCCGGGCCGCCGAAGTCCTGTCCGGGCGCCTCCCGTTCGATGAGAACGCGCCGACCGGGGACGGGCACGCGCCCCTGCTGCCGGGCGAACCGCCCGCGCCCGTGCCCGCGCCCGTCCGGACGGGAGCCGGCAAGGACGGGGTACCGGCCGCCTGAGACCGGGACCGGCCGGGCGGGGTTCGCCCCCACGGTGCCCGGCCCGGCCGGCTTCCCTCACCCTCACCCTCACCCTCATCCGAACCTTCCCGACCGTCGATTTTCAGCCATGCCCCTCGGAACGTCCCTGAACTGAAAGGTACTTCCGTACAGGGCCACGTGTCTGACATCTTGCGTCCACCACTCGTTTCGCACGGCCCGACGGTGCCACCAGCACCGCCGGGCCGTCTTCGGAGGACGCATTGATACCCCACATATCCAGCCGACCTCGACGGACGCTGGTGCTCGCGGCCGCCCTCGGCGCCGCCCTCGCGTTCGGCGCACCCGGCGCCCTCGCGGGCACTCTCCCCGTCGCCCCCTCCACCGCGCCGGCCGCCAAGGCCCACGCTCCGGCCGCCGCGCCGGCTTCCCAGAGTGCGACCTGGGTTGCCGGCACGCGCGCCTACCTCGTCATCACCGCTCCCGGTGACAGCACGGCGGTCCGCTCGGCCATCACGGCCAACGGCGGCACCGTCTTCTCCAGCTTCGACGCCATCGGCGTGATCGTGGCCCACTCCGCGTCCAGCGGCTTCGCCGCGACCATGCGCGGCGTCGCCGGCGTCCAGCAGGTCGGCGCCACCCGCACCTCGGACGTCCCGGCAGACGCCTACAACCCGGCGCTGCCCGCCAACCCGGCCCAGGCGTCGACCCCGGCCGGCGAGCCGGTCCGGGCCGACATGAGCCAGATCAAGGCGGACCAGGCCTGGGCCGTCAACCCCGGCTCCGCGTCGGTCAAGGTCGGCATCCTGGACACCGGTATGGACGACCAGCACCAGGACCTCGCGCCCAACTTCAACGCGGCCGACTCCGTCTCCTGCGCCTACGGCAAGCCCGACACGCGTGCGGGTGCGTGGCGGGACGTGGACACCCACGGCACCCACGTGGCGGGCACCATCGCCGCGGCCAAGAACGGCAAGGGCGTCGTCGGCGTGGCCCCCGGTGTGAAGATCTCCGCGGTCCGCGTCGCCGAGCCGGGCAACGCGTTCTTCTTCGCCGAGAACACCATCTGCGGTTTCGTCTGGGCCGGTGACCACGGCTTCAAGGTCACCAACAACAGCTATTACACGGACCCGTGGCAGTTCAACTGCCCGGACAACGCCGATCAGGCCGCCATCATCGAGGGCGTCAAGCGCGCCCAGGAGTACGCCGAGGGCAAGGGCTCGCTCCAGATCGCCGCGGCGGGCAACGAGGACTACGACCTCGCCCACAAGACGACCGACTCCGCGAGCCCGAACGACTCGACGCCGGTCACCCGCACCATCACCAACGCCTGCCTCGACATCCCGACCGAACTGCCGGGCGTGGTCACGGTCGCGGCCAACGGCACGGGCGTCACCAAGGCCTCGTTCTCCAACTACGGCCAGGGCGTCATCGACGTGGCGGCTCCGGGCAGCAACGTCTACTCCACGGCCCCCGGCGGCGGCTACAGCACCAAGAGCGGCACCTCGATGGCCACCCCGCACGTGGTCGGCGTGGCGGCGCTCATCGCCAGTGCCAACCCGGGCATCACCCCGGCGCAGATCCGCGCCAAGCTGGCCGCCCAGGCCAACGACATCGCCTGCCCCTCGGACAACCGCTGCACGGGCACCACGGCCAACAACTCGTTCTTCGGCGAGGGCCAGGTCGACGCCCTCAAGGCGGTCGGGACCACCCCGCCGCCCGGCAAGTACTTCGAGAACCTCGCGGACTTCGCGATCGCCGACAACGCGACCGTGGAGAGCCCGATCACCGTCTCGGGAGTGACCGGCAACGCGCCGGCCACCCTCAAGGTGGGCGTGGACATCAAGCACACCTACATCGGTGACTTGAAGGTCGACCTGGTGGCTCCGGACGGCTCGGTCTACACCCTGCACAACCGGGCCGGCGGCAGCACCGACAACATCGCCCAGACCTACACCGTGAACGCCTCCTCCGAGGTGGCGAACGGCACCTGGAAGCTGCGCGTCAACGACAACGCCGCCTCCGACACCGGCAAGATCGACGCCTGGAACCTGACCTTCTAGGTCCCCGGCCCCGCGGGCTGTGGGGTGCGGTCCTGCCGCACCCCACAGCCCGCTCCGTCATCTCGTCCGCAGGACGCAGTCCCCGCAGAGGCCGCCGCCGGGCACCCGGTAGTAGAGGCAGCAGCTGCGGCGGACGAAGGCCACGCCGAGGCCCTCCTCGTGGAGGAAGGTGCCCGTCCCGCCGAGCGGGGCGCCGTCAGCGAGCAGGGCCGAGGCCGGCCGCACCGCCGCCCCTCCCGGTATCCGGTCCATCAGTACGCGCAACGCGCCGACCAGGGCCGAGGCGCTGTTCCCGCGCAGTACCAGGGGCGATACCCCGAACCGCTCGCGCAGCTGCGCGTCCAGCACACCGAGGTGGCCGGGCACGATCTCCCCGAGGGACTCGGCGCCCTGTGCGCGGCAACCCGGGTCGGGCAGCCACAGCTCCAGCGAGCCCGCCCCGGGCAGCCGCCACCACACGCGGTCGGGGCCGAGGTCCGGCACGCGCCCGGAGAGCGCCGCGCATCCCAGCCCGAGCGACCACAGCCGCGAGGCGATGCCGAACTGCGCGGTCGAGGCGGCCACCCGGCCCGCCCCGGTGCCGATCCGTCGCCCGATCTCGGCGACATAGGGCCCGAGCCCGTCCCCGTACAGCTCCGCGAGCGGCCGGAAGCCCGCCCCGGGCGGCGTGTCCCCGTACGGCACGCGGAAGAACGGCCCGACGGCGGCCAGGCGCCGCAGCACGTCCTCCATAGCGGTCTCTTCCATCCGGTGATGATCCCAGGCGGCCGCCTCCCGCAGGACTTCACCCTCCTACGACGGCACTCGAGGGCTCGCTCCGCCGGTGAACGGCCCCGGCCCGGCGCACCGCCGGACCCATGGCGTACGACGCGACCGCCAGCACGGCGCCCAGCAGCAGCCACCCCTGGATGCCCCACACCAGGAGCAGCGAGGTCAGCAGCAGCGGCCCCACGGTCCGGGCGACCGGCACACCCGTCCCGAAGAAGCCCTGGTACTGGCCCACCCGCCCGGCGGGGGCGAGCGCGAAGCCGATCTGCCAGGACCCCGCGGACTGGCGCATCTCGGCGTCGACCTGGAGCACGGCGCCCCCCACGAGCAGCAGGGCGGCGGCCCACCCGGCCCCCGGCAGCGCGGAGACGGCGAACACCGCGCAGGAGGCGGCCATCACGAGCCCGGAGCGGCGCACGGCCCGGCCCGCGCTCTCCAGGCCGGTCACCTGCCGGGCCACGCGCACCTGGAACAGCATCACGGCGCCGGTGTTGAGCACGAACAGCGCCGACGCCAGCCAGCCGGGGGCGTGGGTGCGCTCCACGATCCACAGCGGGACCGCCAGGCTCAGCAGCGGCATCCGCAGCAGCAGGACCGCGTTGAGCAGCGTGACCAGGGCGTACGGCCGGTCGCGGAGCACCGCCAACCGCGGCTCCCCGGTCCCCCTCCCCGGTACGGGTGCCACTGCGGGCAAGCGCAGCAGCAGCGCGGCACAGAGCAGGAAGCCGGCCGTGTCCAACGCGAACACCGTGAGGTAGGCGCGCTCGGTGCCGGCGCTCAGGGCGAGCCCGCCGAGGGCCGCGCCCACCGCGAGCCCGGCGTTGAGGACGGCCTGGAGGTGGGCCAGTACCCCGGTCCGCTCCCCCGGCTCGACCACTGCGGCGAGCAGCGCCTGACGGGCGGCTGCGAACCCGCATTGGGCGGTGGCATAGCAGACCACCGCGAGCAGGAACGCCCAGAACGAGCGGATGACGAGGAACGACGCCACCGAGGCGGCGGTGGCCACCGCCAGGAGTACCGAGGTGCCGCGGGGCCCGCGCCGGTCGGCGAGGGCCCCGAGCGGGACGCCGGCGACGGAGCCGATGGCCCAGGCCACGGTCAGGCCGAGGCCGATCCGGCCGGGCGAGAGACCCACCACCTGGTTGAAGTAGAGCGCCGAACACACGTAGTAGGCGCCGTCGCCGACGGAATTGCCCAGCTGGGCGGCGGCCAGGCGGCGCGGCGCTCCGGGTGGGGGCAGGAAGCGTATGGTCACCCGGTCATTGGACCAGCCCACCGGCCCGCCGCCATGGGCCAGTGGGGCAGCATTTCAGCGGGCCACTTGCCGCCCGGACCGGCCGTCCGCGAGGAAGTCCAGCAGCGCCCGGTTGAAGGCCTCCGGCTGCTCCACGCCCGGCAGGTGCCCGGCCCGGTCGATCACGGCGAGCCGGGAGTGGGCGATGAGCGCGTGCAGGGCCCGGGCGTCCGCGACGGGGGTGTAGACGTCGTCCGCGCCGACCAGCACCAGGCAGGGCACGGACTCGGGCAGTGCGGCGAGGGCGGGACGGTAGTCGGGTCGCTCGGCCCGGCCGCGCAGGGCGGCGGCCGCCCCCTCGGGGTCGGTGGCGCACATCATGTTCATGACGGTGGCGGCGGCCTGCGGCATCGCGGCGACGTTGTAGGGCGCCAGCATCTTGTCGATGACCTCGTCGGCGTACGGCTTCATGCCCTCGGCGAGGAGCCGGTCCGCGAGCTCGCGACGGAACGTCTTGCCCTCCTCCGTCTCCGGAACCGGGGACGTGTCGGACAGGACCAGGCCCCGTATCCGACCCGGGTGGCGCAACCAGAGTTCCATCGCGATCTGACCGCCCATGCTCACCCCGCCGACGACCGCCTGTTCGATGTCCAGGTGGTCGAGGAGGGCGACGAGGTCGTCGGCGAACGCGGCGAAGGGAGTGACGCCTGGGCGCGCCGGATTTTCCCCGTATCCCCGCAGGTCAGGGGTGATCACGCGGTAGCCGGCGGCGGTCAGCGCAGTGGCTTGGGGAGCCCACATCGTGCGGTTGAACGGGTGTCCGTGGACCAGGAGCACGGGCTCCGCGCCCCGGCGACCAAGGTCATCGAAAAACATCGTCGCGGCGTTGCCATTTTGGGGGTTCATGGGAGCACTTTAAGGAGCTACATTGAGCCACTCGCGTTCACCTGACAGCCCGTTGCCTTTCACCCGCGTTTTGCGCGGGGGGTGACGTCAGGAGCGCAGACTGTGCAACCACCCCACCGCCCAGAAGGACCGAAGGCTCCGTGCCCGTACCCGTACTCCTCGCCGGCCGCTCCGTGCGGCTGGAGCCCCTCGCCCCCCACCACACCGAGGCCCTGGCCGTGGCCGGTGCCGAGGATCGTACGACTTACGCCTTCACTCCCGTGCCGCACGGGCTGCAGGCGTCCCGCGAGTACATCGACCGCGCGCTGGCCGATCAGGCGGCCGGTCGATCCCTCCCGTTCGCGGTGGTCAGAGCCACCGACGGGCGGGTCGTCGGTTCGACCCGGTTCCTGGAACTCGATTACTGGCAGGGGCCGCTCGTGTGGCCGGCCGTGGTGGGGGTCCCGTTCGGCGATCCGGTGACGGCGGTCCCCGACGCCGCCGAGATCGGCAACACCTGGCTGTCCCCGCAGGCGCAGGGCACCGGCATCAACACCGAGGCCAAGCTGCTCATGCTCCACCACGCCTTCGAGACCTGGGGCGTGCGCCGCGTCTCGCTGCGCGCGGACGCCCGCAACGGCCGTTCGCGGGCCGCGATGGAACGTCTCGGCTTCACCTGCGAAGGCGTGCGCCGGGCCCATTCGCGGGGGCTGGACGGCGCTGTGCGCAGCACGGCCTTCTACTCGATCCTGGACGAGGAGTGGCCGACGGTCCGCTCGATCATCGAGCTCAGGCTGGCGCCCGCCGCGCCGCGCAGGCGGCGGCGCAAGACGCTGGTTCCGGCGTAACGGTCCTTCTCCGGCGGCCCTCGCCCCGGCCTCCCGGCTACCCGCCGAGGAAGGCAGGGGCGAGGGCCGACGTCATGAGCGGGGCCGGGGTGCCCGTGCCGTCGGCGGGCAGCGCGTACAGGTCGGCGCCGAAGTCGCCGGGCAGCGCGTAGACGACGGTCCGGTCGTCCTTCCACACCACTTGGTCGTCCACGCTGCGCTGCTCCGCGAGCGGGGTCTCCTCCATCGTGGCCAGGTCCAGGGCGTAGAGCCGCCACGGCGCGTCGGCGGACAGGCCCGGCACCCGCTTCTTGAACACCAGCCTGGTGCCGTCCGGTGAGAGGGAGGGACATTCCAGGTTCTCGCGGAGCGTGGTCACCGTACGGGCGGTGAGGTCCCCGCGGACCAGGTAGGTCCGGCCGCCGGTGGCGAGCGTCGCGTAGAAGGTCTTCTCGTCGGCGGCGAAGGTGACGCCCCAGAAATTGACGTCGGCGTTCTGGTACGTCCTGCCGTCCTTGACGATGGTGAAGTCCTCCAGCGAGGCGTCGTACCGGCCGGTGCGCAGGTCGAGCAGTGAGGTCCGGGTGGAGAAGTCCGTACCGGCGTACGAGTCCCCGCCGACGAACACCGTCCAGGCGGCGAGGTGCCCGCCGGGCGAGACGCGGGCCCGGGTGGGGATCCCGGCGAGCGGGTGCGAGGAGACCGCTTTGAGGTGGGCGTCCAGCACGACCGCCCGGTACTGCTCCTGGACTCCGCCCTTCTCGGCCTGGAGGCAGATCCCGGTGCCGGCCGCGGAGTGGAAGCGCAGGCAGCTCACGCCGGAGGCGGTGCGGGGTCCGCCGGGCGAGGCGGCCGGGACGGTGACGAGTTCGTCGCGGTGCGGGCCCCACGCCATGTTCCGCAACACGATCCGCGGGCCGCCGTCCGCCGGGGCCAAGGAGACCGCGCCCCGGGTGACTTCGGGGCCTCCCGCCCGGGTCCGGTTCTTCTCGTCTGCCCGCGACGAGGCCCGTACGACGGCGAGCACCCCCACGGCGGCGAGCAGCACGACGGCGGTGACGAGGATCAGGATCCGGCGTGGGAGGGTCATGGGGGCCTTTCGGTCACGCGGGGGATGGCGAGGGGAGGGTTCAGGCGGCGTCGGCGACCGCTTCGGCGTCCGTGTCCGCGGAGTACAGCCGCGCGCAGCCGGCGAGGGCGACGGCCAGCAGCCCGGCGGCCACCACCAGCGCGGGGCGGGCGCCCCAGACGGTCCAGGCCGCGCCGAAGCCCAGGGAGGCGGCGAACCGGGCGAGGGCCTGCCCGGTCTGGACGAGCGCGAGGCCGCCCCCGCGGTGCTCCCCGGGCACGACGGCGGCCGCGGCGGCCATGAGCACCCCGTCGGTGGCCGCGTAGAACCCGCCGTGCAGCAGGAGCACCGCGTACGGCAGGGCGGGGTGTGCACCGCCGGTCAACAGCAGTACGTAGGCGGCGAGCAGCGCGAGGTGGCCGCCGAGGAAGACCCGGCGGCGGCCCACGCGGTCGGCGAGCCGGCCGAGCGGCAGAGCGAGGAGGAAGAACGCGGCGGCGGTGCCGAGCGGCAGCAGGGCGAACCAGCGGTCGGGGATGTGGCCGGCCCGCTGGAGCAGCAGGAAGACGAAGGCGTCGCTGACGGTGCACAGGCCCAGCAGCAGCGCGCACAGGGCGATGCGGCGCAGACCCGGACCGCGCAGCAGCCCGACGGAGGCTTTCAGCGAGACGGGGGCCGCGTCGGCGGCCGGCCGGGTGCGGCGGCCGGGCACGAAGAGCACCAGGACGAGCACGCCGAGGGCGGCCACGCAGGCGCTGACGGTGAAGACGGCGTCGTAGCCGTCGGCGGCGCCGCGCAGGATCAGGAAGGCGAGCATCGGGCCGATGAGCGCACCGGCCGTGTCCATGGCCCGGTGCACGCCGAAGGCCCGCCCGCGTTCGGCGGGGGCGGCGGCAAGCGAGATCAGGGCGTCGCGCGGTGCGGTGCGCAGGCCCTTGCCGGTGCGGTCGAGGGCGAGCACCGCCCCGATGGCGGGCAGGGTGTGCGCGAGCAGCAGCAGCGGTTTGCACACGGCGGAGAGCCCGTAGCCGATGCCCGCGAGGGCCTTGTGCCGGCCGAGGCGGTCGCCGAGGTGGCCTCCGGTGAGCCGGACCAGGGCGCTGACGCCGTTGTAGAGGCCGTCGAGGAGTCCGAAGCCGAGGGGGGTGAGGCCCAGTCCGGCGACGAGGTAGAGCGGGAGCACGGCCGTGACCATCTCGGAGGAGACGTCGGTGATCAGGCTGACCGTGCCGAGGGCGAGGACCGTGGGCGCGAGCGCGGCGCGCCGCCCCGGGCCGGAGCCCGGGACGACGGCCTGTGGCTCGGGGGTCACGGCGGGCGCGGGAGTACCGCGACTGTCCGCAACGTACATGGTCAGGAGGTCCAGATGCCCGTGATGTCCTTGGCGCCGGCGGCGTTCCCGGCGTGGGTGCTCAGGCCGGCCAGGCCCTCCAGGGTGCGCAGCACGTCGTAGTGGTTGTAGGTGGTGGAGGAGGTGCTGCCCGGGGTGACGGGCTGGCCGTAGAGCACGGTCGGGATCTTGTTGCCGGCGAGCCGGTTGTCCTCGTCGAAGGTGACGACGAGCAGGCTGTTGTGGGTCTTGGCCCAGTCCGCGTAGGCCTTGAGGTTGTTCTTGAGCCAGGTGTCGCCGGTGCCGACGGAGCAGTCGTGCGTGTCGCTGCAGAGGTTGGGGACGACGAAGGACACCTTGGGCAGGGTGGTGAAGTCCGTCGGGAACTGCGTCATGGTCTTGGCCGTGCTGGTGGGCACGTTGGAGAAGGCGAACCAGGGGTTGTGCTTGCGGGCGTACTTGCCGCTGCTGCACGTGGTGGAGCCCTGGCTGGGGAGGGTCTCGTTGTAGCTGGTCCAGCTCTTGCCGGCGGCTATCAGCTCGGAGGCCAGGTTGGGCGCGGAGCTGAACGCGGGGGTGTAACAGCTGTCGTCGGTGACGCCCTGGTTGGAGCCGGAGAAGAGCTGGAGGTAGTTGGGCTGGCTGGGGTGGGTGACGCCGAAGGAGTTGGTGAGGTTGGCGCCCCCGCTCTTGAGGGAGTTGATGTAGGGGGCGCTGGAGCTGCCGATGACCTGGTCGTAGGCGTGGTTCTCGAAGACCGCGACGACGATGTGGTCGGGGGCCGGAAGGCCCGCGGCGTGGGCGGGCTGGGCGGCCGCTCCGACGCCGGCCCACAGGGCGGCGCCGGCGGCGGTGACGCCGAAGGCGGTGGCGAGGGCGGTCTTGCGGCGAGTACGTGAAAGGGGCATGCCAAACACGGGGTCTACCTCCGGGCGCGGGGGGTCTGGGCGGCGGCGCGGAGGCAACATACCCAGGGGCATGTGCATGGGCCAGGGATACTTGGCGAACAGAACGGTAACTCCGGCCTGCATCTTGGCCCCGGGCAATGCCACAGCCCGGGGAAGGTCAAGAGAAGGCAAAATGAGGAACCAACAGGTAGTTTCGTTCATCATTCGAACGGAAGCAGTCCACCCCGCCCCGACGGGGCAGTACCAAGCCGGAGAAGCCACCGCACATGTCGTACTCACCCGACGGGCAGCAGTACCAGCCGCCGTACCGGCCGGAAGGACAGCAACCGCAGCCACCACAACCGCCGTACGGGCAGCAGCAGGGCCGGCAGTACGGCGGCCGCCCCGCCGGGCAGCAGGGCCAGGGCGGTCAGCAGCGTCCCCCGCAGCAGTACGGCAACCCGCAGGGGTACGGCCGGCCGGACGGGCAGGGCCACGACCAGCAGGGGTACGACCAGCGCGGCTACGGGCAGCAGGGCTACGGACAGCAGCCGCCGCAGCAGCGCGGGCCGTCCCCGTACGAGCAGCAGCCCCAGTACCGCCGGCCCGGACAGCACGAGCAGCAGTACGACGAGCAGTACGACCAGACCCGGGCGTACGAAACGTACGGTGAACCGCCGTACGACGAGGAGCCCCCGCGCCGCAAGTCCCGGGTCAAGCGCTGGCTGATCGCCGGTACCACCGTCCTGGCCCTCGCGGGTGTCGCGGCCCTGGTGATGAGCCACTTCGACATACCTCCCTTCAGCGACAAGGGCAAGGCGGTCAGCTTCGGCGGGGCCAAGCCCGGCGGCGGCGGGGAAGCCGCCAAGCCGGCGGCGAGCTCGAAGATGTCGATGCCCACGAACCCGACGGCGGTGTTCAAGAACGAGTCGACCCTGTCCGACGGCACCCACGTGGCCGTGACGACACTGGACGGCAAGAAGTCGGGCTTCAAGGGGAAGGTGTGGGTCTGGGCTCCGAAGGAGTACAACGACCCCAAGTTCGCCAAGAGCGGCTTCCCGGTCATGATCGCGCTGCCCGGCGGCGCCGGTTTCCCGGTGAACTACTGGATGGGCACCGACCTCAAGCTCCAGGCCAGCATCAGCAAGTGGTACAGCGAGGGCAAGAGCAAGCCCTTCATCCTCGCCATGCCCGTACTGAACCCGGAGCCGGACAAGGGAATCTACTGGGACGGCTCGGACATCCCCGGCCAGCCCAAGATGGGCACGTGGCTGACCGATGACGTCCCGGACCTGATGCGGGAGAACTTCCGCACGATCAAGTCCCGTGACGGCTGGGCCTTCATGGGCTCCTCCACGGGCGGCTTCGCGAGCCTCAAGGCCGTGCTCAAGTACCCGGAGAAGTTCAAGGCCGCCATCTGCTCCGGACCGGACATCGTCCCCGACTCCTCCCTGTGGAAGGGCCACGACAAGGAGAAGGCCGAGAACAACCCGGAGTTGCTGGCGAAGCAGCTCATCGACAAGAAGGGCAGCCCGGAGGTCTACCTCGCCTTCCAGGTCGGCGACAACGAGAACAACAAGAGAACCCTCCCCGACGTGCAGAAGTTCATCGCCACCTACGGCAAGGGACCGATCCACACCAGCCTGAGGGTCATCGCGGGCGGCGAGCACAACGCCAAGACGTACGTGCCGAACATGGGCGAAGGCCCCATCGAGTTCATCAGCAAGGTCATGGAGGGCCCCGTCGAATGACGGGGCCGGGTGCCCGGCGGCCTACGGGATGAACCCCACGGCCCGCTGAGCGTCCCGCTCCTCCCGCTGCGGCCCGCCGAACACCTTCGGCGGGCCGTAGCCGTCCCACGGAGCCCATCCCGGGTCCCCGGCGACGGCGAACCGGACCCAGGCCGCGTGCATCTCGTCGGCCAGTTCCTGCGGCGCGTCGGGTCCCGCGAGCCAGGCCGACTCCGGCTTGTGGAGGGTGTCGAAGACGAAGCCCAGCTCCAGTGCGTGGCAGGCACCGAGACCCGGCACGCCGCTGGGCCAGCCGAACTCGTACAGGTGGGTCGGAGCGGCCCTGCGGGCTCCGGCGAGCCGGCGCAGCGGATCGCGCAGCAGCCGGTCGGTGAGCAGGTGCCCGGCGAGGTCGGCGGGACCGGCCCCCGGCAGGGCGGCGCGCAGCGCCCGTACGGCGGCGCGGTCCTTGCCGCTGCGCACGCGGGCCAGTTCCACCGCGAGCGGGCCCATCCGGTCCAGCAGCCGCATCGCCCCGGTGGGCGCGAGCCAGAGCCGGTGCTCCTCGGCGGTCCAGCCGAGCAGCAGCGGTACGGCGCAGGCCGCCGCGGCCGACGCCGGGTCCCCGGGCAGCGATTCGGGGTCGGCGACCAGGCCGAAGGCGGGCCCGCCGGTGACCGGGCCGGTGCGGCGCAGCACGGCTGCCTGCGCGGCCAGCAGGTCCGGCAGGGCGACGGCGGTGAAGGCCGTCGCGGTGGCGGGAACCTTGAGCAGCGAGGCCATCTTGCGGACCATCGGACGGGCCCGCTCGCGGGGCAGCACCTCGGGCGGCCCGCTCTGCATGACGGCGCGCGCGAACAGGCCGGCGGCGCGGGGCGCGGCCAGCAGGGCGCCGACGCTGATGGCGCCGGCGGACTCCCCGAAGACGGTGACGCGGCCGAGATCGCCTCCGAAGGCCCCGATGTTGTCCCGGACCCAGGTGAGGGCGGCGATCTGGTCCAGCAGGCCCCGGTTGGCGGGGGCGTCGGGGAAGACGCCGTAGCCGAGGGCGCCGAGCCGGTAGTTGAGCGAGACCAGGACGATCCCGTCCCGGGCGAAGGCCGATCCGTCGTAGACGGGGACGGCGGAGGACCCCCTGGTGAGGGCGCCCCCGTGGATCCACACCATGACCGGCAGCCCGGCCCCGGGAGAGGGGTCGGGGGTCCACACGTTGAGGTTCAGGCAGTCGTCGCCGGGGATCTCCGGGTCCGGGAGCAGCGACGCGTACCGGTCCGGGTAGGGCACTTTGGGAGCGGTGGGCCCGAAGGCGCCCGCGTCGCGTACCCCGTCCCAGGCGGCCGGCGGCCGGGGGGCGGCGAACCGGAGCGCTCCGACGGGCGGGGCGGCGTAGGGGATGCCGCGGAAGACGCTGATGCCGCCCTCCTCCAGCCTGCCCTCGACCACGCCGTACCGGGTGCGGGCCCGGGGCCGGGTGCCGCCCGCTGGACTCATCGTGACCTCCTGGCGGCGCCTTCCCGTCGCGGGGGCACCGAATCCGCTGTTCCGGGCACGGTCGCACACCCTCCCGAAGGGTGACAAGCCGTGACCCGGCCCGGTGCGCGGCGGGTTGGACCGGGCATGCGAGCCATGTCGATCGACCGCACCCTCCGAAGCGTCGTACGGACGGGCGTGGTGCCCGTCCTGCTGTTGGCGGCCGGCGCTGCCTCCGGCGCCGCGGCGGCGGCCGGCGGACCCGACTTCCAGTACGTCGGCCAGGACGACAGGGTCCACGGCCTGGACGCGCCCCGGGGCTGTGTGGCGGCGGAGGGCGGCGGTGGCCGGGCGGTCACCAACCACGGCCGGGCCACCGCGACCTTGTACCGGGAGCCGCGCTGCGCGGGCGCCCCGGTGGCGGTGCTGCGGCCCGGAACGGTGACCCCGGTACGACCGTACTTCGCGTCCGTGCGTTTTTCCGTCACCGGGTAGGAGCAGCGGCCGTGACCCCTCGGCGGCCACGGCGTTGTATGCCATGTCAAATGCCGCAGCTCTGCGGCGATCCAATCTCACGAGGAGATCTTGATGTCGCGTATCGCGAAGGCATTCGCCATCACCGCTGTCGCCGGTACCGCCGTGGCGGCCGGTGCGGGTCTGGCCGTCGCCGATGCCGGAGCGCACGGTGCGGCGATCGGCTCCCCCGGTGTCCTGTCGGGCAACCTGGTCCAGGTCCCCGTGCACGTACCGGTCAACGTCTGCGGCAACACCGTGAACGTGATCGCCCTGCTCAACCCGGCCTTCGGCAACACCTGCGTCAACGCGTCGGGTGGCGACGAGCACCACACCGAGGGTTACGGCGAGTGATCGTCCGCCGGACCGCATGACCGAGTGAACGAGGGCCCCCGCCGACGGCGGGGGCCCTTTCGGTGTGGGGCGGCCGGTACGCGTGCGGCCCGTTGAGGGGGCGCCGGGTCACTCGTAGCGGTACTGGCCCTGGTGGCGGAGCATCTCGCGCGGGGTGACGTTCCACGGCGGCATCGGCTCGTCGAGGGCGATGACCCGGCCGTGCTGGGGGTCGCCCAGCGCAGGGGGCTGCGCGGGCAGGTAGCCGGAATCCGGGTGTTTCTGCTGCCAGCGGTCCCAGACCAGGTCCACGAAGGCGTGGTGCAGCCAGAACACCGGGTCGTTGGGGGCGGTGCCGCCCGTCATGTGGCCGCCGATCCACTGGTGGACCTTGTTGTGGTTGCGCCAGCGCTCGCTCTTCGGCGCGGCCCAGCCCTCCAGCTTGTTGCGGAAGCCGCCGCCCCGCGCGGTGGAGTCCCAGGGCGCGGTGTCGTAGGCGGGGTCGTCGACCGCCCACTGGAGTTCGGCCCTGGTGGGGAGTTTGATCGGGGTCTGCGGGCGGCCGAGGTTGCGGGTGAGGTAGCGGGCCTCGGAGACCCCGACGGTCACCGTCCAGTTGCCCTTGCCGTAGGCGAAGGGGCCGGTCATCACCTGGTGGTCGCCCTCGCGTCCGGTGCCGCCGAGGAAGTCCTCGGCCCACAGGGAGGAGGCGGGACTGTTGTCGGTGGTCCAGTCCCAGTACGGGATGGACACGCCGGCGTCCACGGAGCGCAGCTGCTTCTCGAACTCCAGCAGGAAGCGCCGGTGCCAGGGGAAGAAGGACGGCGACATGTGTCCGACCCGCAGCTTGCGGTCCCGGTCGGGGACGAAGTACTTGCCGTGGGTGCGGACGAACTGGTCGTAGGTGCCGTTGCGCTTGAGCTCCAGCACGGCCGCAGTGAACCGCTGCTTCTGCGCGCGGGTCAGGTCCTTCTGGTTCTGCCGGGTGTACACAGCGGGACTCCTGCCGTCAGCCGTGGTGGGGGGCGGCCATGGCCAGTTGCGTGGTGCCCAGCTCGTCCACGGCCGCGCGGGCCAGCTCCATCGGGGTGGCGAAGGACTGGAAGTGGTTGATCCCGCTCAGGTAGCTGCCGTCGGCCCGGCGCATCACGTGCAGGGGTCGGCCGTCGATGCGCACCGCGGCCGCGACGGGGTCGACGCTGATGTGGCGGCCGCGGTACGACTCCTCCACCAGCGGGGCCGGGGTGAGCGTCTGGCGGGGACGCCGGGCGCGCAGGACGGGTCCCAGGGCCGCGGCCGTTCCGGCGAGCACCGCCGTGGTGAAGGCCGTACGGAGGACCGCGCGACGGGTGAGTGGTGCGGCGGATGCTGCGTGCATGCGTTCTCCTCGCTCGATGGCCCGTGCTACGCGGTCTAACGCGGTCCGGCGGACGAGGTCACCCCTGGGGCACGACTGCCCCAGGGGTGGGGGAACGGTTTACGGCGCGGGGAGTTCGGCGAAGTCGGCGACGAGGCTGCGGTGGTGGCCCGCCGTCCCCAGGGCCGCCGCGGCGGCCTTGGCCCGCTTGAGGTACAGGTGCGCCGGGTGCTCCCAGGTCATCCCGGTCCCGCCGTGCAGCTGGACGCACTCCTCGGCGGCCCGCACCGCGACTCCCGAGCAGTAGGCCTGGGCGACGGCGATCGTCAGCGGTGCGTCGGCGGTGCCCGTCGCGAGGGCGTCGGCGGCCGCGCGCGCCGCTGCCCTGGCGGAGGCGACGTCGAGCCAGAGCCGGGCCAGGCGGTGCTTGAGCGCCTGGAAGGAGCCGATGGGCCGGTTGAACTGGTGGCGGGTGCGGACGTGGGCCACCGTCTCGGTCAGGCACCACTCGGCGATGCCCACCTGCTCGGAGGCGAGCAGCCCGGCCCCGGCGAGCAGTGCCCCGGCGACGGCGGCCCGGGCGGTGGCGGGGTCGGCGAGCCGGGTCCCGATGGCGCCGTCGAGGCCGACGGTGGCGAGCGGCCGGGTCAGGTCCAGCGGGACCAGCGCAGTGAGCGAGACCTCCGCCACCGGCACCGCGTACAGGCCGGTGTCGGCGAGGACGAGCAGCACGTCGGCGGCCACCGCGTCGGCGACGAAGCCCACGGAGCCGCTCAGTACGCCGCCTCCCGCGTCCCGTACGGGCGTCGGCAGCGGTGCGCCGGGGGCCAGGGTCAGCGGCACTGCCGGTACGCACACCTGCCGGCCGGAGGCCACCTCCCGCAGCAGCGTCATCGCTTCGGCGGAGGAGGGGTCGCAGCCGAGCAGGATCTCCGTCGCCAGGACCCCGCTGGTCAGGTACGGGACCGGTGCCACGGCCCGGCCGAGCTCCTCCAGCACCACCGCCGCCTCGCGGTGACCGGCGCCCTGGCCGCCGAGCTTCTCCGGGACGAGCAGTCCGGCGGCGCCGATCCCGGCGGCGAGGGTCTCCCACAGCCCCGGGTCGTGGGGCCGGCCGCCCTCGACCCGGGCGAGGATCGCAGCGGGCGGGCACCGGTCGGTGAGCAGGGCCCGTACGGCGGAGCGCAGTTCCTCCTCCGCCTCGGAGTAGAGCAGGTCGAAGGGTGCGCTCATCGGGCCAGGTCCTTCCAGGCGAGGTCCTTGTCGTCGCGCGGCTCGGGCGGCAGGCCCAGGACGCGTTCGGCGACGATGTTGAGGAGGATTTCGCTGGTGCCGCCCTCGATGCTGTTGCCCTTGGCGCGCAGGTAGCGGTAGCCGGCGTCCCGGCCGGTGAAGTCGACGATCTCGGGGCGGCGCATCGTCCAGTCCTCGTACAGGAGCCCCTCTTCCGCGAGGAGTTCCACCTCCAGGCCGCTGATCTCCTGGTTGAGGCGGGCGAAGGTGAGTTTCATGCCGCTGCCCTCGGGGCCGGGCTGTCCCGCGGCGAGCTGCTGGCGCAGCCGTTCGCCGGTGAGCCGGGCGACCTCCGCCTCGACCCACAGTTCCAGCAGCCTCTGGTGCAGGGCGTGGGTGCGCAGTGCGGGGCGTTCCCGCCAGGCCGCGGCGACGGGGGCGATCATGCCGCCTTCGCGGGGGATCCGCATGCCGCCGATGGAGACGCGTTCGTTCATGAGGGTGGTGCGGGCGACCGCCCAGCCCTGGCCGACGGCGCCGAGCCGGTGGCTGTCGGGGATGCGGACGCCGGTGAGGAACACCTCGTTGAACTCGGCCTCGCCGGTGATCTGGCGCAGGGGGCGGACCTCGACGCCGGGGGCGTGCATGTCGCAGAGGAAGTACGTGATGCCCTGGTGCTTGGGCAGGGAGGGGTCGGTGCGGGCGATGAGGATGGCCCAGCGGGCGGTGTGGGCGCTGGAGGTCCACACCTTCTGGCCGTCGACGGTCCACTCGTCGCTCGCCTCGTCGTGGACGGCGCGGGTGCCGAGCGCGGCCAGGTCCGAGCCGGCGCCGGGCTCGCTGAAGAGCTGGCACCAGACTTCCTCGCCGAGCCACAGGGGCCGCAGGAAGCGGCGCTTCTGCTCCTCGGTGCCGTAGGCGAGGATCGTGGGCGCGGCCATGCCGAGGCCGATGCCGATCCGCCGCGGGTCGTTGTCGGGGGCTCCGGCGGCCTCCAGTTCGCCGTCCACGACGGCTTGCAGGGCGCGGGGTGCGCCGAGGCCACCGAGGCCCTCAGGGTAGTGCACCCAGGCGAGTCCGGCGTCGAAGCGCGCGCGCAGGAAGTCGGCGGGGGCGGTGGTGGCGGGCGGGTGGGCGGCGAGCAGGTCGCGGACGCGGGTGAGCAGCTCCTCGGCGGTGATCACCGGGTACCTCCGTCGAGGGAGGGCACGACGACCAGCCGTCCGGTCGTGGTGCCGTCGGCGACGCGCTGTACGGCGTCGGCGGCCGCGGCGAGCGGGACGCGTTCGCTGACGAGCGGTCTGACGGCGCCCTCGGCGGCGAGACGGGTGAGTTCGTCGTGGCAGGCGAGGATCGCGGCCGGGTCCTTGGCGGCGTACAAGCCCCAGTGCAGGCCGAGGATGGCGTAGTTCTTGACGAGGGCGTGGTTGAGCGCCGGGGCGGGGACGGTGCCGCCGGCGAAGCCGACGATCACGATCCGGCCCTCGAAGGCCACGCATTTGGCGGAGGCGGTGTAGGCGTCACCGCCGACCGGGTCGTAGACCACGTCGGCTCCGCGGCCGCCGGTGAACTCCTTGACGCGGGCGACGATGTCCTCGCCGGTGCGGTCGATGACGAGGTCGCAGCCCAGTTCCTCGGCCGTGCGGGCCTTGGCCTTGCCTCCGACGACGCCGATCACGGTGGCCCCGGCGGCCTTGCCGAGCTGGACGGCGGCGCTTCCGACCCCGCCGGCGGCGGCGTGCACGAGCAGCGTCTCGCCGGCGCGGAGGCGGGCCCGGCGGTGCAGGCCGAACCAGCCGGTCTGGTAGCCGATGTGGAGGGCGGCCGCCTCGGCGTCGTCCAGTGTGCCGGGGGCCGGCAGCAGGGCGCGCGCGGGCGCGGTGACGTACTCGGCGAAACCGCCGTGCGGCAGGCTCGGGTTGGCGATGACGCGGCGGCCGTCCTCGGTCTCGCCGCAGATCTCGACGCCGGGCGTGAAGGGCAGCGGCGGCCGGATCTGGTACTGGCCGCGCGCGAGCAGCGCGTCGGGGAAGTTGACGTTCGCCGCGAGTACCTTGAGCCGTACCTCGCCCTCGCCGGGTACCGGTTCGGGCACCTCTTCGAGGCGCATGGCCTCGCGGGGCTCGCCGGGGGTATGTACGCGCCATGCCTGCATCCGGGGCCTCCAGCCGCCGTCGAGGAACCACACTCCGAGCGCATACTAAGCGGTCGCTTGCCTATTTGGGAACGGTTGCGGCCGCCGGTATCGACGTCATCGGCGCGCGTCGCGGACGCGCTCCGCCGTTCACCGGCGCACAACCGTTCGATCCGGTTAGCATCGAACGGCAGGTGTCAGGGGGACATGACACCGCCGCAACGCACACTTCCCAGGGGGGACTTGACCGATGGGTGACGTTCGCATCCGGCGCGGCGCGGTCACGGCCGCCGCGGCCGTGGTCGTGGCAGGACTGATCACCGCGGGAGGGCCGGCCGCCACGGCCGGCGCGGCGGCCACGTGCACACCGCGGATCCAGGTGCTCGGCTCGCTGGGGGCCGACACGTACGAGCGCGACGCCCGGCGCTCCCAGGGCGTCATGGACCTCGGCGCGGGCGACCTCGCCGTCGGGGTCTCCGGGTACGAACCCGTCTACTGGACCGGCACCACGGTCCACCGGGTCCCGCTGACCGACCCGGACCAGAGGGGGCAGGTGCTCGCCGTCAACGCCCACGGGCTGATGGTGGGGGTGCTCGACGCCCTCGGGAAGACCACCTTGTTCACCTACCAGCAAGGCGCGGCGGCGATCACCCTGCTGCCGGAGAGCGACGGGTCCGACCTGGAGGCCGACGTCAACGACGCCGGGTTCGTCGTCTCCCGCTCCGACAGCTGGGTGGGGACGGTGTGGAAGGACGGCCGCAAGGTGCGGGAGCTGCCCCTTCCGGCGGACGCCGGTCCCGGCACCCGGATCAAGATGGTCACGGGCATCAATCGCGCGGGGGACATCCTCGGCCAGGCCGAGCAGGACCACGAGGTGCCCGAGACCGGCGAGCACCTCCACGGGACCTACCCCGTTCTGTGGCCGGCCGACGGGACGGCCGCCCGGCTCCTGGCCCCCACCGGCACCGGCGCCTACGAGGAGAGCTACGTCCAGGACCTCGACGAGAGCACCCGGATCGTGGGCTACGACTGGCAGGGACCCTGGCACGAGTACACGCCGTGGGTGTGGACTCCCCCGCACACGGCCCCCGGCGCCACCCCGGGCGTCCTGAGCACACACCCGTACGGCACGTTCGAGGCGATCAGTGCGACGACCGGCGTGAGCGTCGGCACCGCCAAGTTCCACCCCGAGCAGCCGATCCTGCCGGACCAGGCGCAGCTGTGGCCGGGCTCCGGCCCGGTCAAGGCGCTGCCGAGGCTCGCGGCGGGCGGGGCCAGCATGGCCGACGCCGTGTCGGACGACGGCCGGGCGGGCGGGGCGGCCGTGAACGCGAGCGGCGGGCTCAAGCCGGTCGTGTGGACCTGTGCGACCAAGCAGGCCTACGACCCGGGGAGTTAGGCCGTGGCGGGAGGAACGGCCGCAGGACGGCTCGTGGCCGCGCGGGGATGGTGATCTGGACGCCCGCACGCTATCGATGGACGCGTGAAGAACCTTCCGCGCGGGCTCCCCGCGCCGCCACCCTCCGGTGCCGCCGCCCTGCCCGCCGGCACGTACGCGGGGCAGGCCGTACTCGTCACCGGCGGCGGGACGGGACTGGGCAAGGCGATCGCCGCCGAGTTCGCGCGGCTGGGCGCGGACGTGGTGATCGCCGGGCGCCGCCCGGAGCCGCTGGAGGCGGCGTGCGCGGAGTTGGCCGCCGTCCCCGGAGCGGGCCGGGTGACGGCCGCCGTCTGCGACATCCGGGACCACGAACGGGTCGCGGAGGTCTTCGACGCGGCTGCGGCCGCCTCCGGACGGACGCCGGACGTGCTGGTCAACAACGCGGCCGCGAACTTCCCCTGTCCGGCGGAGGACCTGTCGCCGAACGCCTGGCGGGCGGTGGTCGACATCACCCTGACCGGCACCTGGTTCATGACCCGCGAATTCGGCCGCCGCCACCTCGCGGCCGGCACGCCCGGGTCGATCGTCAGCATCGGGGCCTCCTACGCCTGGACCGGCGGCCCCGGCTTCGCGCACAGCGCCGCCGCGAAGGCGGGGGTGAAGAACCTGGTGGAGACGCTCGCCGTCGAGTGGGGCCCGTACGGCATCCGGATCAACGGCCTGGTTCCGGGGCTGTTCCCGCACGAGGAGATGACCCGGGACATCCGCGACGGCCTGGACCGGACCGTGGCCGCAGGCACCCTCGCCGCCCGCCAGCCGGCCCTGCGGGTCGGGGAGCCGCGCGAGCTGGGCTGGGCCGCCACCTTCCTGGCCTCCCCCTACGCCCGCTTCATCACCGGGCACACCCTGGTGGTCGACGGCGCGAACTGGCAACGCCGGTCCCTGGTCAACCCTGATGTGGTGCCGGTGCGGGAGCAACTCGGGCGCGGCCCGTTCACGGGGTGAGGCGTGAGCCGTGAGGCGTGAGCCGTGAGGCGTGAGCCGTGAGGCGTGAGCCGTGAGGCGTGAGCCGTGAGGCGGTCAGCGGGCGGTGCGTGGTGCGCGGCGTCGCCGGTTCACGTTCCCGTGAAGTGCGGCGGCCGGCGGGCGGCTTTCGCTCCGTAGCCCTCGCTCGCGTCGCGCGAGGTGAGGGTGAGGGCCGCCGTCATCGCCGCCCGGTCGAGGGCCGCCGGGAGGGCGGCGTCCGCATAGGCGTCGACGGCCCGCTTGATGCCCTGGACGGCCAGCGGCGCGTTGGCGGCGATCTCCGCGGCCACCGCGCGGGCCGTGGCGTCGAGCTCGGCCGCCGGTACGACGAGCTGCACCAGGCCCCGGCGTTCCGCGGTGGCGGCATCGATGCGGCGGCCGGTCAGGGCCAGGAACTTCGCCCAGCCCGCGCCCGCGTCGCGGGCGATGCGCAGGTCGCCGCCCGCGTCCACCGCGACGCCCAGGGCCGCCTCGGGCAGCGCGAAGACCGCGTCCTCGGCGGCCACCCGGACGTCGGCCATCAGGGCGAGCTCGAAGCCGAAGCCGAGGCAGTAGCCCTGCACCGCGGCGACCACCGGCTGGGGCAGCCCGGCGAGGACGGCGAAGCGCTCGTGCACCCAGTGGATGCCCTCGTAGTAGTTCCGGGTCCGTTCGGCGGCGCTCTCCCCCGTGATGTCGCCGCCCGGGGCCCTGACGTCGATCCCGGCGCAGAACGCCCTGCCCTCGGCCCGCAGCAGGACCACCCGTACGCCCGGGTCGAAGCGGATCCGGTCGGCCAGCAGGCCCAGCTGGCGGGTGGACTCCCAACTCCACCCGTTGAGCCGGTCCGGGCGGCAGAGGGTGAGGACGGCGACCGTGTCCGCCACCTCCAGCCGGATCCGCTCCTCGCCCTGCGCGATGTCCGTACTGGTGGTGTCGATCACCGCTACCCCGATCACCGTAGGCCCACGGATTGACGGACCGTCAGCTTAGCGGGGTGCCGGTCAGCGCGGGAAGAGCTCGAACGCTACCGCCGGCCGGCCGCCGAACCGGGCCGCCGCCTGCTGGGCGTTGTCCGTCAGGAAGGTGCGGACGTACTCCTGCGGGTCCTGGTCGGTCAGCACCTCGATGTACGCCTCGTGCTTGAGCAGCGACTGGACGGCGCGTTCGAAGCCCGGGCCCGCGTCGGCCGCGTGGGTCGGCGTGGTGGTGCCCGACACCGCGACCCAGCGCACTCCGTCCCAGGGCTCCAGGCCCTGCTCCGCAAGGAGTTCGGGGAAGATCCAGCGGTTGCCGGCGTCACCCGCGGCGTCCAGCGTGGCCCGGCCGACGGCCTTGTGGTCGGGGGTGTTCCAGACGCCGCCGCCGTCGGCGCCGCCCCAGGTGTCGCGGTGGTTGAGGGTGATGACGAGTTCCGGGCGGTGGCGGCGGATGGCCGCGGCGATGTCCCGGCGCAGGCCGAGGCCGTATTCGACCACGCCGTCCCGGTAGTCGAGGAACTCGACGGTCGACACCCCGACGACCGCCGCGC
The DNA here is from genome assembly GCF_036226825.1 of Streptomyces sp. NBC_00667. Lineage (NCBI taxonomy): Bacteria > Bacillati > Actinomycetota > Actinomycetes > Kitasatosporales > Streptomycetaceae > Streptomyces > Streptomyces sp. NBC_00667. The sequence continues at coordinate 6,144,131 of NZ_CP109022.1, read as the reverse complement.
TCGCCCGCTGCTCCGCCTCGCGCACCGAGGCGCATTCGGCCGGTGCGGTGGTGTCGATGCCCGCCTCGCCCCGCGTGGCCAGGAGGTAGACGACCTCCCGCCCGCCGTCCGTCCAGTCGGCGATGGCGGCCGCGCAGCCGTACTCCAGGTCGTCCGGATGGGCGACGACCGCCAGGGCGCGTTGCCAGTCGGTGGGCATGGGCTGCAAGGGGGCCTGCCGCGGGGCCTGTTGTTCGCTCATGATCGCACCATAAGCGAACGCCAGGCCCGACCGGCGTCGGCTGTGTCAGATCAGGACCACCGAGCGGAGCACCTCTCCCCGCTGCATCCGCTCGAAGGCCGCCTCGACCGCGTCCAGCGGGATCGTCTCGGAGACGAAGGCGTCCAGGTCGAGCCGGCCCTGGAGGTAGAGGTCGATCAGCATCGGGAAGTCGCGTTCCGGCAGGCAGTCGCCGTACCAGGAGGACTTGAGGGCTCCGCCGCGCCCGAAGACGTCCAGGAGCGGGAGGTCGAGCTGCATCTGCGGTGTGGGGACGCCGACGAGCACCACGGTGCCGGCGAGGTCGCGCGCATAGAAGGCCTGCCGGTACGTCTCGGGGCGGCCCACGGCCTCGATGACCACGTCCGCGCCGTTGCCGCCGGTCAGTTCCTGCACGGCCTTGACCACGTCCTCGGTGCGGCCGTTGACGGTGTGGGTGGCGCCCAGGCCCCGCGCCCACTCCAGCTTCCGGTCGTCGAGGTCGACGGCGATGATGCGGGAGGCGCCGGCCAGCCGGGCGCCCGCCACGGCCGCGCTGCCCACTCCCCCGCAGCCGATGACGGCGACCGAGTCCCCGCGGCCGACGTTGCCGGTGTTCAGGGCGGCGCCCAGGCCCGCCATCACTCCGCAGCCCAGCAGCCCCGCCGCGGCGGGCGAGGCGGCCGGGTCGACCTTGGTGCACTGTCCGGCCGCCACCAGGGTCTTATCGGCGAAGGCCCCGATGCCGAGGGCCGGGGAGAGCGCGGTGCCGTCCTCCAGGGTCATGGGCTGTGCCGCGTTGTGCGTGGCGAAGCAGTACCAGGGGCGGCCGCGCCGGCAGGCGCGGCAGTCGCCGCACACGGCGCGCCAGTTGAGGATGACGAAGTCACCGGGGGCGACGGAGGTCACGTCGGGGCCGACCGATTCCACGATGCCGGCCGCCTCGTGGCCGAGGAGGAAGGGGAACTCGTCGTTGATCCCGCCCTCGCGGTAGTGCAGGTCGGTGTGGCAGACCCCGCAGGCCTGCACCTTGACCAGCGCCTCGCCGGGGCCCGGGTCCGGCACGAGGATCGTGGTCGTCTCCACGGGCGCGCCCTTGCTCCGCGCGATGACCCCTCGTACGCGATGCGTCACTTCGTACCCCGTTCTGGTCGGCTCTGTCCGGATGACCGAACGTACACGGACGCCGCCCCGTACGGGAGTTGCGTCACCCGATGGCGCGGGATCCGGCCAGTGGGGAGGGCAGCGCTTCCCGCAGCGCCGCGCCCAGCGCCGTGACACCGGGATGGCCGGCCGCTCCGCTGCGGAAGGCGAGCAGGGTCCGTCGTGCCATGAGCAGCCGGGTGAGGACCACGCGGTCGTGGTCGCAGCCGGTGAGGCCGAGCTGCGGGACGACGGCCACACCCTGACCGACGGCGACGAGGGCGAGGACGGTGGCGAACTCGTCGGCCTGGTGCCGGATCCGGGGTTCGAAGCCCGCCGCCCGGCAGGCCCGTACGGTCATGGCGTGGCAGAGCGTTCCGGGCACCGCGGTGATCCAGGGCGCTTCGGCGTGGCGGCGCAGTACCTCCTCCTGGCCGGTCCGGGTCTGCGCCGGGCATCCCGCGGGCCCGGCGGAGGCCGGGGCGGCGAGGTACATGGCCTCCTCGAAGAGCGGCTCGGTGGCCAGGCCCGGCTCCCGCGCCGCGGGGACGAAGTCGTACTCGTGGACCAGGGCCACGTCGAGCTCACCGGCGCGCAGCGCGTGCGCGACCGCCGCCGGATCGGTTTCGCGGACCATCGGCTCCAGCCCCGGGTGGCGGCGGGAGAGGGCGGCCAGGGCCGCCGGGACGAGGGCCCGCGTGGCGGTGGGGAAGGACCCGATGCGCAGGGCTCCGGTGAGGCCGAGGCGGGCTCCGGCGAGTTCGGCGCCGGCCTGCTCCAGCCGTTCCAGGACGGCATCGGCGTGCCGGACGAGGTTGTGGCCGGCCGGGGTGAGCCGGACCCGGCGGCCGGTGCGCTTCAACAGGGGCAGACCTGCTTCGCGTTCGAGGACGCCGAGTTGCTGGGACACCGCCGACGGGCTGAAAGCGAGGGCTTCGGCGACGGCGGCGATGGTGCCCCGGTGGGCGAGTTCGCGCAGCAGGCGCAGGCGGCGTACGTCGAGCATCGGCCCAGCTTACGGTTCAGGTAAGGAACGTTCACTGGATTTGATGCTGGGGCGCCACGAAGCTGTTCGGCATGGCACGGGACATGACACGAAACAGCGCGCGGCGGCCAGCGGAGCACCTCGCACAGCGCACGGCGCGGCACACGGCACGCGACCTTCCGCTCCACGGGGTCCACGTCCCCCTGATCACCCCCTTCACTCCCGGCGGGGACGTCGCCGCCGGGACGCTGGAATCCCTCGCGCACGAGGTACTGGACGCGGGTGCCACCGGGATCGTGGCCCTCGGTACCACCGCGGAGGCGGCCGCGCTCGACGAGGCGGAGCGGGACCTCGTCACCACCGTGTGCGCCCGGGTCTGCCGGGAGCGGGGCGCGCCGCTGACGGTGGGCGCCGGGGCGAGCGGGACCCGGGCCGCCGAAGCGGCGCTCGCGCGGCTGGCCCGGTGGCCGCAGGCGATGGCGGCACTGGTGACGGTGCCGCCGTTCGTGCGGCCCTCGGCGGCGGGGGTGACGGCGCACTTCGCACGGCTGGCCGAGGTGAGTCCGGTACCGCTCATCGTGTACCACGTCCCGTACCGGACGGGGCAGCCGCTGGACGCGGCCGCGCTGCGGGCGCTCGGGGAACTGCCCGGGGTGGCGGGGGTGAAGTACGCGGCCGGGGGGATCGACCAGGACACGGTGGCGCTGCTCGGCGAACTCCCCGCGGGCTTCGCATTCCTGGCGGGTGACGACGTGTACCTCTCGCCGCTGCTCGCGCTCGGTGCGGCGGGCGGGATCCTCGCCTCCGCGCACGTGGCGACGGAGCGGTACGCCGAGCTCACCTCGGCGTGGCGGTCGGGGGACGTCGCTCGGGCCCGGGCCCTGGGGCACGCCCTGGCCCGGCTCTCGGCGGCGCTGTTCGCCGAGCCCAACCCGGCGGTGATCAAGGCGGTGCTGCACGCCCAGGGCCGGATCCCCTCCCCGGGCGTACGCCTCCCGTTGCTGCCGGCCTCGAAGGGCGTGGTGACGGACGCCCTCGCGGCGCTGACCGGGCTCCGGCACGACGACCGGCTCCTCACCGGACTGCGCTGATACGGCACGGACGGGGGCTCGGCATGCCGGAATAAGTCCTTGATGGGCGATTCGCGTATAACAGCCCGGTCGCCCCAATCCGCCACTCGGAGGGGGAAGTTGCCCCGGTTTGGCGAGGGGCCCGTCCGCTCGTGATGTGAGTCACTCGGGGCGCGTCAACATCAATTCCCGGAAAGGCCTGATTCCCTTTCCCCGGAAAGAAAGTTGGCTTTCCGGGGAACGCATTCCCAAGGTCATTTACCGGGCGCCATGCGGTAAGTCGATCACCCAGCGGAATTCACGCCTTGTTCCGGTCGCCAGGATTCGCCTACGGTCACCTCGTTCCCAGTGGCCGCCCGTCGAAACCGGTCGCCACGAGGGCTCTCCCGTACCCCCACGTGAGGAATTGCGCCATGCGCCCAAAGGGTAAGCACCGACGGCCGAAGCAGCACCCGATCGCCCGCAAGCTGGCCGTGGCCGGCACGGGCGGAGCGGCCCTCGCCCTCCCGCTGGTCAGTGCGACCACGGCCGGCGCGACGGAGACCACCGCCGCTCCCACCACGTACTCCGTGGTCGCCGGTGACACCCTTTCGCAGATCGCGGCCGCGCACTCCGTCGCAGGCGGCTGGCAGCAGCTGTACGAGGCGAACAAGAGCGTCGTCGGCGCCAACCCCTCGGTCATCCGGCCCGGCATCAAGCTGACCCTCGGCACGGCGCCGAAGACGGCGACGGCGGTCCAGGCCGTGGCGCGGCCCACCACCTCCTACACCAACAATCTCGACGGCTGGATCCGCCAGTCGCTGGACATCATGGCCCAGCACGGTATTCCCGGCAGCTACAACGGAATTCTGCGCAATGTGATGCGCGAGTCCTCGGGCAATCCCATGGCGATCAACAACTGGGACTCCAACGCCGCGGCCGGTATCCCCTCCAAGGGGCTGCTCCAGGTGATCGACCCGACCTTCCGCGCCTATCACGTACCGGGAACCTCGCTGAACTCCTACGACCCGGTCGCGAACATCACCGCCGCCTGCAATTACGCGGCCGCCCGCTACGGTTCGATCGACAACGTCAACGGCCCGTACTAAAGAGGCCCTTCACCGCCCGGGTACCCGATGTACGGGTACCCGGGCGCTCTGCGTCAGCAGCGCCGGCGGTCCTGCGTGAGCACGCCCTGCGCGGTGGCGACCGTACGGTCGTAGCAGCCGGCTTCGGAACCGGACAGCCGGTAGCGCACCGTCGTGGTGCCCACGGCGTGCCGCTGCTCGCGCGGGACGCCGGCGGTGTAACTCGCGTCTCCCGCGTACGTGTCCTCCAGCCGCGACCACCCGACCTGGCGGCCGCCGCGCAGGGTGGAGGTGTCCGCCCTGTCGCCGAGGGAGAGGACGGTGCGCAGCCGGCCCCCCGCGCCCAGGGTGGTTTCACCGTCCATCGTGTAGGTGCGCCGGGTCGTCGTGGCGGCCTCCCCGTGGGACACGGTCTCCTCGTCGGTCCACCGCGCGGACAGCGCGTCGAGGTCCTCGCCCTCGGTCCAGCGGTGCACGGAGGTGTTGCGCACCGCCCGGCTGACCGTGGTCGTGACCCGGCCGTGGGAGGTGTCGAGGTGTCCGGCGACGGTCAGGGAGTGGCCCGCCCCGGTGTCGAGCCGGTGCTCGGTCCCGGGCGTCCAGCGGACGGAGTTGGCCGGATCGCTCTCCTCGTGCCGGGTGAGGGCGCCGGTGACCACCGCACGGCCCCGGTCCTGCCACAGCAGCAGGTTCGCCGGGGTGCTCCAGCCGCTCTGCCCGGCCGGGACCCCGGCCACCGACACCTCGATGCGGTGGGGGCGGCCGTCGTTGAGGAGCGCCGCGTAGGGCGTGAGGTCGTAGCGCAGGGGCTGGACGTCGAAGGCGTGGGGGCCGGGGGTGACGTACCAGAGGAACGGGTTGGACCATCCGCCGGTCCAGACGGTGGGGAACGGTGCGGCGAGACCGGCCAGTTGCCCGTCCACCAGCACGCGGACCTCCCGGTAGGGGCCGTCCGCCGCCTTGCAGGAGTACGGGGCGGCGTCGGGCGTGGTCAGGTACCAGAACTCCTCGCACCCGCCGCCCGAACCGGTGGCGTACACCTCGGCGAGGAGCCGTTCGGTGTTGCGCGGGGTGGTCACGGACGGGGTGGTGAGCGGGATGACGCGGTCGGGGGTGACGGCCGGCCGGGTGCGGCCTTCGGCGGCGTAGAAGGTGAGGGTGACCTTGACGTCGATGACACCGGTGTAGGTGTCGTCGACGACGTTGCCGATCAGCATCTCCACGGGCTGCGGGCGGCTGAGGGTGTCCCGGTAGTGGGTGACGTCCTTCTCGACGGACCAGGTGATGCCCTCGGGCGAGGGTTCGGGGGTGGAGGTGCTCAGGATCTCGACGCCGCCGACGCTGAGGTTGCCGAGGCGGTCGTACTGGCGGCCCTTGACCTTGCCGTCGAGGCGGAGCACCACTTCCGCCCAGTCGCCCCGGCCGCAGCCGGTGGGCGGCGCGTAACTGCCCCGGTACGGGGTGAAGTCCCGGAACTGGGCCTCGGCCAGGGTCACTTGGCAGGACCTGGTCCCGGGCCGGGCCACCGACGGAGCGGCGGTGAGGGGGTCGTGCCAGTCGGTGCCGAACTCGGCGGGCGGGTCTTGCCCGGGTCGGCCGTCGCCGGGGGCCGCGGTGGACGTGGCGGCCGTGGTGGCGGCGCCGGCCGTGGCCGCGCTCGCGGGTCCCGCGGCGGCCAGGGCGCCCACGGCGAGCGCGAGCGCGCCCAGCAGGCCCGTGATCCTGTGTCGTCTCATGGGCCCGCAGTGAAACCCGGCCGGGCCCGGGGACGCCAGGGCGCGCGGAGCGGCACTGGCCGGATGTCGTCCCCGCGTCGAGTGCCCGTGCCGGCGGCGCAGGGGCCGGACGCCCCGGTGGATCAGGCGGCGGGCGAACCGGCCGGGAGTACCGCGACCCCGTCGTCGTCGGCGTAGACGATGTCCCCGGGACGGAAGGTGACCTCACCGATGGTGACGGGCTCGTCGACGGTGCCCGCGCCCGTCTTGCCGCTCTTGCGCGGGATCGTACCCCGGGCCTTGATGCCGAGGTCGAGGCGGCCGAGGGCGTCGCTGTCGCGGACCGAGCCGTTGATGATCAGTCCGGCCCAGCCGTTGCGCAGCGCGGCTCCGGCGATGAGGTCGCCCACGAGCGCGGTGCGCGGGGAGCCACCACCGTCGACCACGAGCACGGCGCCCTCGCCCGGTGTGCCGACGAGCTCCCGCAGCAGGGCGTTGTCCTCGTGGCAGGAGAGGGTGCGCACCGGCCCGGCGAACACCGCGCGGCCGCCGATCCGGCGGAAGGGGGTGGTGCACAGACCGAGGGCCTCTCCGTACCGGTCGTACAGGTCGGCGGTGGGTATCGGCTTGACGGTCATCTCGCTCCGGCTCCTTCGCTGTCTGCGTCGCGCGGTGACCAGCGTAGGCGTCGGCCCGGGCGCGGTCAGCGGCGGGAGTTGCCGAACAGGAGGCGGTAGCCGATCAGCAGGACGAGCGAGCCGGCGATGGCGGAGCCCCAGGTGGCGGCGTCGAAGAACTGGTTCTCGATCGGCCGGTCGAGGAATTTCGCGGAGAGCCATCCGCCGATGAAGGCACCGGCGATGCCGATGAGGGTGGTCCCGATCAGTCCGCCCGGGTCCCGGCCGGGCAGCAGCAGCTTGGCTATGCCGCCGGCCAGCAGCCCCAGGATGATCCAGCCGATGATGCCCATGCCCGCTCACTCCGCTTCGTTCGTGCACGCTCGCTCGCGCGTTCAGGGAGGAGGACGCGAGGAGGGCGGGATCGGTTCTCCGGGGAGGTCGCCGGTGCCGGGCGCGGCCGGCCGGCGCGGGCCCGGCCGACGCCCGGCCGACCGGGCGGGCCGCGCGTCGAGCGTCGAGCGGGTCGAGCGTCGAACCGCTCACACCGCGACCCGGCCGGCCGTTGCGGCGGCGGCGGTCGCGGGCGCGGGCGCCGGGTCGGCCACCCGGTCGCCGGGGCTCGTCCGGGTCAGCAGCAGCACCCCGCGCGCCGCGGCGAGGGCGCCCGCGGTGGCCAGCAGGATGCCGAGCGCGCCGCCCTGGAGCCGTTCGCCGAGCAGGACCATGCCGATGGCGGCGGCCGCGAGCGGGTTGGACAGGTTGACCACGGCGAGCGGTGCGCCGAGCCCGCCCCGGTAGGCCCGTTGCGACAAGAGCATGCCCCCGACGGCGAAGACCACGACGAGCAGCGCCACCGTGACCACCCGCGGGCTCAGCAGGGCCCCTCCCCGGCCGCCCGCCACCGCCACGGTCTGCGTCAGCGCGGAGGCGGCGGCGGAGGCCAGCCCCGAGGCGGTGGCGTGCCGCAGGCCGGAGCGGACGTCACCCCGGGTCAGCAGGGTGATCACGGCGGCGGTCGCGCCGGAGACGGCGAGGGCCTCGGCCAGCGTGAGGGTGTCGTCGGGCGCGGGTCCGGACGCCGGCAGGAGCAGCAGGCCGAGCCCGGCGACGGTGGCCAGGGTGCCCCGCCACTCGGTGGCGGCGACCCGGCGGCCCGCCCCGCGCGCCCCGAGGGGGACGGCCGCGACGAGGGTCAGGGCGCCCAGGGGCTGGACCAGGGTGAGCGGCCCGTACCGCAGGGCGGCCGCGTGCAGCAGCGCGGCGGCGGCGTTCAGTCCGGCCGACCACCACCAGGCGCCGTTGCCGAGCAGCGCGGCGGCGCTGCGGGCGACGGCGCGGCGGGCGAGGCGTTCCTGGGCGACGGCCGCGGCCGCGTAGGCCACGGCGGAGGCGAGGCAGAGCGCGACTGCGAGGGCGGTGGCGTTCACCGAAGGCTCCCCGCGCCCGCGACGACGGACTCGGCCCGGCCACGGCGCGGCCCCGGCAGGCCGGCTCCGACGGAGGGCACGGCGGCGGGGGACGCGGCCCCGGGGGCAGCCCCGGGCGACACCGCCTCGCAGGACACGGCCCCGCGCGACACCGCCTCGGGAAGCGCCGTGCCGGGAGACGCACCGGCCGGCGACGCGGCGGCGATCCGGGAACCACCCGTGACCGGGCGCGGGACGAACAGCAGCGCGGCCCCGAGCAGGACGGCGGCGACGACCGCGTCCAGCCAGTAGTGGTTGGCCGTCCCGACCACCACGAGCAGCGTCACCGACGGGTGCAGCAGCCACAGGTACCGCCACCGGGAGCGGGTGGCCGCGATCATGCCGAGGGCCAGCATCAGGGCCCACCCGAAGTGCAGGGAGGGCATCGCGGCGAACTGGTTGGCCAGGGTGTCGGTGGCCGGCGCGGCCCGGTAGACGGTGGGCCCGTAGACCTGCGCGGTGTCCATGAGCCCTGCGGCGCGGAGCATCCGCGGCGGTGCCAGCGGGAACGCCAGATGGAGGGCGAGGGCGGCTCCCGTGAGGACCGCGAGCACGCGGCGGGTCCACAGGTAGTGGCCGGGGCGCCGGACGTAGAGCCAGATGAGGAAGAGGGCGGTCGCCGGGAAGTGCACGCCCGCGTAGTAGGTGTTCGCCGACCGTATGAGGGTGTCGCCGTGCAGCAGCAGCCGCTGTACCGCGCCCTCGCCGGGCAGGTGCAGCGCGCGTTCGGCGTCCCAGATCCGCGCGGCGTTGCGGAACGCCTCGTCGGTGCGGCCGGTCGAGAGCATCCGGCCCGCCTTGTAGACGGTGAAGAGTCCCGCGACGAGCAGCAGCTCGCGCAGGAGCCGGCGCCGCTCCCGCCCGCGTCCGGGTGGACCGGTGGGGGGCTCCGCGGGGGTCGTCTCGGTGGTCATCCCACGGTCTCGCTTCCTCTACTCGGCGGGCGGCCGGGCGGAGCTCGTCCGCCGGGCCGTCACACATCGACACGCCAGTGTATCGATACATTGGCGTATCGATACGCCGGTGTACCGATACGCTGGCGTAGCCGTACACTCGAATGACGGACCGTGCCGCCGAGGAGGACCGCACCCATGACACAGACAGAGCCGGCCTCCGCGCGTCGCTCCAAGATCAGCCCCGAGCGGGTCCAGGAGTTCTACGACGCCGTCCTGGAGCAGCTGCGCGAGAACGGCTACGAAGCCCTGACCATGGAGGGCATCGCCGCCCGCGCCTGTTGCGGCAAGTCCACGCTCTACCGGCAGTGGAAGACCAAGCCCCAGCTGGTCGCCGCCGCCCTGCGCGCGAACCGGCAGGGCACCCTCGCCGCGGTCGACACCGGCACCCTCGCCGGGGACCTGCGCGAGGCGGCCCGGATCGCGGCCGGCACCTCGGGTCGTGACACGCGGCTCAGTCAGGCGCTCGGGCACGCCGTGCTCAGCGACGAGGAGCTCCAGGCGGCGCTGCGCGAGGCGCTGGTCGAGCCCGAGCTGGCGGCGTTCGACGCGATGGTGGCGCGGGCGGTGGCGCGCGGCGAGATCACCGCGGACCATCCGGCGGTGGAGTTCCTGCCCGCACAGCTGATGGGCGTCATGCGGATCAGGCCGGTGCTCGAAGGCCGCTACGCCGACGCCGACTACCTCGTGCGCTTCGTGGACGCGGCGCTGCTCCCCTCGCTCGGCATCACGCCGGGCACCACCCCCTAGACCGGTGGGCCACCGTCCCCGATGACCGGACGGAGACCTGCCCGCGCTGCCTCGTGGGGACGGCGGCAGCGCGCCACCCGGACCGGGCGGCGGTCACTCGCACGACGAGTGGCCGCCGCCCGATCTGTGCGGAGCGGCGCCCGCCTCACGGCCGGGGCGCCCCCATCAGCCGCGTGTACTGCTCGGGGTCGGCGTCGAAGCCGCGCGGGCGCGCGTCCAGGGACCAGCCGCCCGAGGGGTCCCGCAGGAATTCGGCGACGGTCGCGGCGCTGAACCCCCCGACGTCCGCGAAGTCGGACCGGGCCAGGTCGGTGTAGCCCTCGCGGATGCGCACTCCGGTACCGGCCACGGAGGCGAAGGTCTTCGTACGGGCGCCTTCGGGCCCGGGGTCCTGGATCACCACGCCCACGACCACCCGGCCGAGCCCCGGGGCAAGCCGGTTCAGTTCGAGGGTCATCACCTCGTCGAAGCCGAGTCCCTGCCCGGTGTCGCTGTCCCGGTTGAGGGTGATCGTGCCGTCGGGCGCGCGGCTGCCGAAGTGCACGAGGTAGACGGGGTCACCGTAGAGGGCCGCCGAGTCGTACGCGGCGGCCAGTATGTCGAGGTCGTGCGCGGGCGTCCCGGCCGGGCTGGGATCCCAGCGCAGGGCTATCTCCACCTTGGCCAGGCTCTTGCGTACTGTGCTCACCGAACTCCCCCTCCGCTCACCGGACATGGCCCAGTCATGCTGTCACGTGCCGGTGATCAAGGCGGAGCGAACGCCGTGACGGCCGAAATCCGCGGCGACCTCCCCGCGTCCGATTGCGAACCTTTCAGCCCCAATACATGTGAACCGTCACGGCATGACCGTAATGCCCATCCGCCCGTCCGCGCCGAGGAGTTGCAGGACAGCAGGATCTGCGGCCGAGCCGGATCGTTATCCTCAAATTTCCCTCAGATGTAGTGACGCTGCGCCCGTCACCTTCCTAGCTTCCTCATACACGCGCCACCCGGACCGTGTGGTTCCGCACGTGCTCGGCACTGCGTACCGACCCCGTACTCCGTGCCCTACCCGGCACCGGTACGTCCCGCTCCCGCGTGATCCGCGATCCCAGGAAAGAGTGCAGCATGAAGGTTCCCAAGGCCGGTGCGGTCGTCGCAGTGATCGCCCTCACCGCCACCGCCACGGGGTGTGCCGGTGACAGCGCCAAGGAGCCGCTCGCGATCGGCATCAAGTTCGACCAGCCCGGGATCGGGATGCGCGAGGCCAACGGCACCTACACCGGGTTCGACGTCGACGTGGCCACCTACATCGCGAAGGAGCTCGGCTACAAGCCGAACGAGATCGAGTTCAAGCAGGTCTACAGCTCCGACCGCGAGCTGCTGATCCAGTACAACGAGGTCAAGTTCGTCGCCGCCAGCTACTCGATCAGCGACAAGCGCAAGGAGAAGGTCGACTTCGCCGGCCCGTACTTCATCGCGCACCAGGACCTGCTCGTGCGCTCCACGGACACGTCGATCACCAAGGCCGAGGACCTGAACTCCAAGCGGCTGTGTTCGGTGACCGGTTCCACCTCGGCCGAGAACGTCCGCAAGACGCTGGCGCCCAAGGCCAGCGTCCTGGAGCTCGGCAGCTACTCGGACTGCCTGGTCGCCCTGCAGGACAACCAGGCCGACGCGATGACGACCGACAACTCCATCCTGGCCGGTTACGCGGCCCAGAAGGGCAACGAGGGCAAGTTCAGGCTGCTCGGGCTGAACCTGAGCAACGAGAACTACGGCATCGGCCTCAAGAAGGGTGACGCCGACCTCCAGCGCAAGATCAACACCGCGCTGACGAAGATGGTCGCGGACGGCTCCTGGGACGCGGCGGTCAAGAAGAACTTCGGCCCGGCCAACTACAAGTACGAGCCCGCGCCGCAGGTGACGTCGGGCAGCTGACGCGTGGTCCGGCCCAGGCTGCCACCTGGGCCGGACCCCTTCCCGACACATGGTTTTCACCTGTTGGATACATGACAATGTGAGCCTCGCTCTGCCACCTGACACCCCGCCAACCGACCGGCGGGGACGGTGCGTGTGGAGAGGTACCCCCACGTCATGAGATTCTCCCGCCTCGCCCCCTGGGCGGCCGGCCTCACCGCCGCCGCCCTGGCCCTCATACCGGCCACCGCCTCGGCCGGACAGCAGCGGACGGCGGCGATTCCCCACGCCGCAGCCGCCACCACCACGACCACCGCCGACTACTACGCGGCGGCCCAGGGCAAGACCGGCGCAGCGCTCAAGAGCGCACTGCACGGGATCATCAAGAACCAGTCCACGGTCACCTACGACGGCGTGTGGAACGCCCTCAAGGTCACCGACCAGGACCCGGCCAACCCGAACAACGTCATCCTGGTGTACTCGGGCCGCTCCCAGGCCAAGAACACCAACGGCGGGAACCCCGACGACTGGAACCGCGAGCACGTCTGGGCCAAGAGCCACGGCGACTTCGGAACCGCGACGGGCCCCGGCACCGACCTGCACCACCTGAGGCCGGAAGACGTCACCGTCAACAGCACCCGTGGCAACAAGGACTTCGACATGGGCGGCAGCCCGGTCGCCGAGGCCCCGGGCAGCTACACCGACTCCGACTCCTTCGAGCCGCGCGACGCGGTCAAGGGCGACGTGGCGCGGATGCTGCTCTACATGGCCGTCCGCTACGACGGCGGGGACGGCTTCCCGGACCTGGAACCGAACGACCAGGTCAACAACGGCTCGGCGCCCGCGATCGGGCGGATCAGCGTGCTCAAGCAGTGGAACCAGATGGATCCGCCGGACGCCTTCGAGCAGCGCCGCAACCAGGTCATCTTCGATACCTACCAGCACAACCGGAACCCGTTCATCGACCACCCGGAGTGGGTCAACTCCATCTGGTGACCTGCGGCGCAGGCCGTGGTGCCTCCACGGGATTGACCCGCTCCAGACCGGGTAGCCGCAGGTCAGAGGCTGCGGCCCGCGCCCGGCGGGCAGCCCGTGGAGGTACGTCGTCATGGACGGAGCCGGACTCTCCGATCGTGAGAGGCGAGCCCTCTCGGCGATCGAGGCCCAACTCAAGGGTGACCGTTCCCTGGACCGCCGCCTGCGGTCCGGACACCGCCGGCGTCACGCCGTGGCGGCCTGCGTGCTCGGCGCGCTGACCGTCGCCCTGCTGGTCGCCGCCTCGGTGACCGTGTCGCAGCCGCTGATCTGGGCCTTCGCCGCGACGTGGATCGTCACCGTGTTCACGGCCCTGCCGCTGGTGGGCCAGTGGATCAGGCGGCGCTGGCAGCAACGGGACCGAGCGCTCGGCCACGAGGCCCCGTGAACCCTCGGCCCCGACGGCCTTGCCCGGCTACGACAGCTTGTCCGCGAGGGCCTGGAAGGCGGTCCAGGACAGCTGCGGGGGCCGGGGGTCCCAGACCTTCTGCGACAGGGCCGCCAGCGGCATCCGTATGCCGTCGGCCACCTGGGCCTGGGTCTGGGCGCCGGACAGGTCGCACCACACGGCGAGCCGGGCGCCGAGCACCTGCGGCCCGTACCGCGCGGGCACCGCGGTGGTGCCGCGCAGTACCAGCGGGGTCCACTGCTCGTAGATGCGGCGGCCGGTCGGGTACGTGAACTGGTTCGGCTGGCCGAGCACGTAGTACAGGTACTCGTCGTTGAGGTTGACCACCTTGCGGCCGGCCTGCAAGTAGGCCAGCGGCGGCCGGGCGCCGTTCTCCTTGCCCGTCCAGTACTCGGCTTGGAGGTCGGGGGCGGCCGCGACCACTCCCCCGGCGAAGAAGCCGTCGTTCCAGGCCTTGAGCGCCTTGCCGGAGGGGCGCACGACGGCGGCCCGGTCGTTGAGCCAGCCCGTCGCCAGGTCCTGCACGCGGGCGCTCGGGCCGTAGCGCTGCCGCGCCGCGGTGGCGAGCTGCGGGAACGAGGCCTGCGGGTCGGGGACGACCAGTGCCTGGTATTCGTCGGCGCCCAGGTGCCAGGCCCCGCCGGGGAACAGCGGCAGGTACTCGCGCAGCAGTTCGTCGACCAGTTTCGCGGACGCCGGGTTCGCTATGTCGACGGCGCCCTTGACGGCCCGGCCCCGTACGTCACGCAGCTGGAGTGAGGGGTGGGCGCGCAGCACCGCTCCGAGGTGGCCGGGCGAGTCGATCTCCGGGACCACGGTGATGTGCCGGCTCGCGGCCAGCGCCGTGATGCGCCGTACCTCGGCCTTCGTCAGGTGGGGGTCGGAGACGATCTCCGGGTGGGTGTCGGACTGGATCCGGAAGGCCTGGTCGTCGGAGAAGTGCAGGCCGAGCTGGTTGAGCTTGAGGTCACCCATCTCGCGGAGCCTGGCCTCGATCCAGTCGGGGGTGAAGTTCTTGCGGGCTATGTCGAGGTTGAGGCCGCGCTGGGGCCGGTCGGGGGCGTCGCGGACGGTGCCTTCGGGTGCCGAACCGGCAGTGCGTATCTCCTGCTTGAGGGTGCGGGTCCCGTAGAACACACCCGCCTCGTCGGGGCCGCTGATCTTGACCCGGCCGCCCTGGACGGTGAGGGTGTACGACTCCGGTTTCCCGGAGGGGGCCGCTTCCAGGGCGAGTTGTACGTCGCCGGTGCGCGGGGCGGCGGACTCCGCGAAGCCGAGGCCGAGTTCGCCGGCGAGGAGCCGGGCCTCGTCGGTGAGGGCCGTGCGGTCGGCGGGCGCGATGACCACGCGGGCGCCGGAGGCGGGCTTCCAGCCGGGTCCGCGGGCCGGGGCGTGTTCCCGTACGGCGGGGATGACGCGGGGGGTGGTGGAGAGCGGATGGGACGGGGTGGGCGTCGGGGTCGCGGAGGCGGGCGCCGCCGTGGAGGCCCCGGAGGTGGCGGCCGCGCGCGGGGACGGAGCGGCGCCGGCCTCGCCCCCGCCGCCCGCACATCCGGGAACGGCGAGGCCGACCAGCGCGGCGACCGTTGCCGTCGCGATGGCGTGGACCCTCCTGGACTGCCTGGTCTCTCGCATCATGCACCGTTTTTCCCCGTACCAACGTGGCACGGGGAACGGTGCGGCGCGAGCGGGAGGGCCCCTCTCACACGAGCGCGGCGAGTGCGGTGGCGGCGCATTCGTGGTCCTGGGCGGGGGCTCCGCCGCCGACACCGACGGCCCCTACGAGGCGGCCCTCGCGGTGGACGGGCAGTCCGCCGGCGATGAACAGCAGCGGCCGGTCCAGGGCGGTGGGCAGGGTGTGGAAGGGGCCGCCGGGCAGGACGGCCTCGGTGAGGCCGGCGGTCGGCGCGTTCAGCTGGAGGGCGGTGTAAGCCTTGCGGGTGCTGGTCTCGCCGGAGATCAGGACGGCCCGGTCGTCGCGGCGGAAGGCCAGCGGGTGGCCGCCCGCGTCGAGGACGGTGACGCTGACCGCGATCCCGGCGGCTTCGGCGGCCTCGCGGGCGGCGCCGAGGAGGACCTCGGCGTCCTCGGTGGTCAGGGGGGCGACGGCGGTGGTGACGGACATGGAGGGGCTCCTGCCGGATCGGGTGGGGCGGGGGTCGGGTCAGTGGTGGGGCGGGGGTCGGGTCAGTGGTGGGCCGGGACGGCGGCGTTTTCGGGGGCGGCGCCCGTCACCACGCGGCTCGCGGCGGCGCGTGCGCCCGTACGCCGTTCCAGCGCGCCCGAGACGAGGGCGAGGACGAGCGCGGAGGCGGCCAGTGCGGCGCCGACCCAGTTCGGGGCGGTCCAGCCGAGACCGGCGGCGATGACCAGCCCGCCGAGCCAGGCGGCGAGCGCATTGCCGAGGTTGAAGGCGCCGATGTTGACGGCGGAGGCGAGCGTGGGGGCGCCCGCGGCCTGGTCGAGGACCCGCTTCTGGAGCGGCGGCACGGTCGCGAAACCGAGGGCGCCGATGAGGACGACGGTGACGGCGGCGGCGGCCTTGTCGTGCGCCGTGAGGGTGAAGACCGACAGGACGACGGCCAGCGCCCCGAGCGACACGTACAGCATCGGCATCAGCGCGCGGTCGGCGAACCGGCCGCCGATGAGGTTGCCGGCGACCATGCCGAGACCGAAGAGGACCAGCAGCCAGGTGACGGAGGTGTCGGCGAAGCCGGCGACGTCGGTCATCATCGGGGTGATGTAGGTGATGGCGGCGAACACCCCGCCGAAACCGAGGACGGTCATCGCCATGGCGAGCAGGACCTGGACGTTGCGGAACGCGGCGATTTCGTGGCGGATGCGGACGCCCTCGGGCCGGGGAAGTTCGGGGACCAGCTTGGCGATGCCGAGCAGGCCGAGCACGCCGAGTGCGGCCACGATCATGAAGGTGACGCGCCAGCCGAGGGTCTGGCCGACGAGGGTGCCGAGGGGGACGCCGACCACGTTGGCGACGGTCAGGCCGGTGAACATCATGGCGATGGCGCCGGCCTTCTTCTCCGGGGCGACCAGTCCGGCCGCCACGACCGAGCCGATGCCGAAGAAGGCGCCGTGGGCGAGGGAGGCGACGACGCGTCCGGCCAGCATGACGCCGAAGGCGGGAGCGAGGGCGGAGAGGACGTTGCCCGCGATGAACAGGCCCATGAGCAGCATCAGCATCCGCTTGCGGGGGACGCGGGTGCCGAGGACGGTCATGAGGGGGGCGCCGAGTACGACGCCGAGGGCGTAGCCGGTGACGAGGAAGCCGGCGGTCGGGATGGTGACGCCGTAGTCGGTGGCGACCTCGGGAAGGAGGCCCATGATCACGAATTCGGTGGTGCCGATCCCGAAGGCGCCTATGGCGAGGGCGAGGAGAGCGAGAGGCATGAGGGGTGCTGCCTTCCGGGGAGGGGGTGGTGCGGTGGCGGCGCAAGGCCCGCTGGGGAGCCGCATACGATTGCGGGCGCCGCTTACGTGCGTCCACATTAATTGCAAACGCCGATTAATTGCAAACGCGGGCTATTGCACCCGTCGCCTATCCTGGTGGAGTACCCAGCGGAACGCACCCGAGGAGAGGTCCATGACGGCCACCGACAGCGCACTCACCGCCCTTTCCCAGGGCTGGTGCGCCCTCTCCCTCCTGCACGGCCGCATCGAGACCCACATCGAGCGGGCACTCCAGGCGGCCCACGGGCTGAGCGTGCGCGAGTACTCGCTGCTGGACGTGCTCAGCCGCCAGCACGACGGACCGGGCGGCCACCTGCGGATGCACCAGGTCGCCGACTCCGTGGTGCTCAGCCAGAGCGCGACGACCCGGCTGGTCAGCAGGCTGGAGGAGCGCGGGCTGCTGAACCGCTACATCTGCGACACCGACCGGCGGGGCATCTACACCGACGTCAGCGAGGCGGGCCTGGCCCTCCTCGGCGAGGCGCGGCCGACGAACGACGCCGCCCTGCGCGAGGCACTGGACGCCGCGGCGGGGGTTCCCGCACTCGCCCCGCTGGTGGCGGCCGTCGAGAACACCCGCACGGCCGCCGTCGGCTGAACTCCCTGGGGCTACGGCTTCCCGCTGCCGCCCGGCGAGGGCCGGCCGACACCCGTGGGCGTCGGCGAGACGGAGGCCGGGGAGGTGGACGGCGGCGCGGGCCGCGACGGCGACGCCGAAGGCCTGCCCGCGGGTGCGGTCGGTGTCGCGCGCGGGGACGGCAGCCCGGTCGCGGGCGGCGTGGGCACGGGCACGGGCGAAGGCTCCTCGCTGTGCTCGGGTGAGGGCGTCCGCGGGCTCGGCGTCGGCGAAGGGATCTCGGCGGGCGCCGCGGGCGGCACCGGCCTGACCGGCCCGTGCCCGGACCCGGGTCCCAGTACCAGGTACCCGGTCACCGCGGCCGCGGCGCCGGCCAGCCCGGCGGCCGACCAGGTCAGGCGCCGCAGCCAGACCGCGGCCACCGGCCCGCGCCGGGACGAGCCCGGCGGATCGGCGGGCCGCAAGTCCCGGACGGTGACCGTGTCCGCCCGCGCTCCCAGGGCCTCGCGCAACCGGTGTTCCACCGGGCGCTCGCCGTCGTGCGTCATACCCGTCCCTCCAGAATCCGTTCCAGCGCGTCCAGGCCGCGGCTCGCGTTCGACTTCACCGCGCCCCGGCTGATCCCGAGGGTGTCGGCTATCTCCGCCTCGCTGAGCTCCGCCCAGTACCGCAGCACCAGCACCTGCCGCCGGCGCGGGGTCAGCCGGCCCAGGGCGGCCAGTACCTCCCGGTGGGCCTCGTCGAGCACGACGGATGCCTCGGCGGAGGGCACGTCGGCCGTGACGGGCGGGATCCAGGCGCGTGCGGTCCGCCTGCGGCGCAGGACCGAGCGCGAGGTGTTGACCACCGCGGTACGCAGGTACCCCAGCGCGTTGTCCACGCCCTTGATCTGCTCTCCGTGCCGCCGGTACAGGGCGGTGAAGGCGTCCTGTACCACGTCCTCGGCCGTGGCCAGGTCGTCCACCAGCAGCACCGCCAGGCGGACCATGCCCAGCCGGTGCGCGTGGTAGAGGTCGGTGACGGTGGGCGGCGCCGGCGTGCCCGCGGACCCGGGGCGCTCGGACGGGTGCGGGTACGGGTAGGCGGGGGCGGCCGGCGCGTGGGCGTCGCGGCGCAGCAGGAACGACCACAAGCCCCTTCGCGCCCGGCCGAAGCCGGGCGCGAAGGGGCTCGTCGCCGGGGCGAGTGGCAGCACGGGGGTCCTCAGTTGCCGGCGCGGCGCCGCACCGTGTACAGGGCTCCGGCTCCGACGGCTATGAGCCCGGCGGCCCCGGCGCCCAGGGCCATGGTGGTCGAGGAGGAGCCGGTGTGCGCGAGTTCGGAGCCGGCCGGCGCTTCCGAGGGCCGGGCCGACGGCGCTGCGCTCGGGGTGCTGCTGCCCGGAGCGGCCGTCGGCGTGGCGCTGCCCGAGGGGGCCACGGTGGGCTTGCCGCTGCCGGCCGGCGCCGTGGGGACCGCACTGGCGGACGCACTCGGGGCAGCACTGGGGGTCGCGGTGCCCGCAGGCGGCAGGCTGGGAGCGGGCGCCGGCGTGGCGCTGGTCACCGCGTGCGCGGGTGCGGCGGACGGCGTTCCCGCTGCGGCGAGGGCCGGGCCGCCGAGTGCGAGCGCCACCCCGGCGGCGGCAGCGGTGACGAGCGCTGCCCGGCCGGCGGACGAGGTGGCGCGCTTGAGGTTCATCACGGTGGTTCTCCCACGGTCGTGCGGTCGGGACGAGGGCGCGGAACTACGCCCTACACCCCGCACGACGCGCGACCGTCCGCGAGGTTGCCGCTGTTCCGGAAAAAGTTTCACGCGACCGGGAGGGCGATCCGGTGGACCACTTCGAGGCCGAGGGGCATCGCGTGGCAGACGGCGATGATCAGGAACGTGCCGGGGTCGGACCTGCGGTGCATGCGAGGAGCATAGGGTTCGCCCGCGAAGGGCCCGTGCCGAGGTCCTGTCGTGCGGGGCGGTTCAGGCGACCTGCCGCAGTGCCTCCCCGAGCAGGGCGATCCCCTCCTCTACGTCGCCCACCGGGCCCGCCGCGTATCCGAGGACCAGGCCCGGCGCGCCCGGCGCGACGCGGTGCCAGGACAGCGGGTGCGCTTTGACGCCGAGGGCGAGCGCGGCCGAGGCGAGCGCGGTGTCCTCGAAGCCGGCGCCGTCGAAGGTGACCATCAGGTGCAGTCCGGCCGCCGCGCCGTGCACCCGGGAGCCGGGCAGCGCCGCCCCGATCGCCCGCAGCATGGCGTCCCGGCGGCGCCGGTGGCGGCGCCGGACGAAGCGCAGGTGGCGTTCCAGCTCGCCGGAGTCCATCAGCCGCGCCAGTACGAGCTGCGTGAGGACCGGGCTGCCGAGGTCGGCGTAGCGCTTGTGCGCCACCACGGCGTCCAGCAGCCGCGGCGGGACCAGCAGCCAGCCCAGCCGCAGGGCGGGGGCCAGCAGCTTGGAGACGCTCCCGGCGTAGCAGACCGCCTCCGGCAGCAGCGCCCGCAGGGCGGGTACGGGGGCGCGGTCGTAACGGTGCTCGGCGTCGTAGTCGTCCTCGATGACCACTCCCCCGCCGGCCGCCCAGGCCAGCAGCTCCCGGCGGCGTTCGCCGTCGAGCACCACCCCGGTGGGGAACTGGTGGGCGGGGGTGAGCAGCGCCGCGCCCGCCCCGCTGCCGACGAGGGCGCCGACGTCGATGCCGGCCGCGTCCACCGGTACCGGGACGGTCTCCAGCCGCCCGAACTCCAGTTGCCCCCGGGCCCCGAGGGAGCCGGGGTCCTCCACGGCCACGCGTCGTACGCCGCTCCCGCGCAGCACGGGAGCCAGCAGGGCCAGGGCCTGGGCGACGCCGGACACGACGACCACCTCGCCCGGGTCGGCGCGGATCCCGCGGTTGCGGGCGAGCCAGCCGGCGACCGCCTGCCTCAGCGCGGGCGTTCCCTGGGGGGCGCCGTAGCCGAAATCGGCCGGGGTGAGCCCGGCGAGTACCCGGCGTTCGGCCTGGAGCCAGGCCGTACGGGGGAACGCGGTCAGGTCCGGCACCCCCGGCGAGAGGTCGATGCGGCAGGGCACGGTGCGCAGCGCGTCGACGAGGGCGGTGCCGGGCCGGGGTGCGAAGGGGTCTGCGGACGCGGCCGGGCCCTCGTCGGGTGCGAGGGACGGCGCAGGGGCGGAGGGGGGCGCGGGGGCGGCGACGACGACCGTCCCGGCCCGGCCGCGGCCCGCGACCTGCCCGGCGTCCGCCAGGCGCTGGTAGACCTCGGTGACCAGGCCGCGCGAGACCCGCAGTTCGGCGGCCAGGACACGGCCCGCGGGGAGCCGGCTGCCGACGGGCAGGGTGCCGTCCGCGATGGCGGAGCGGATGCGGGAGGTCAGCCACTCGGTCCGGCCGCGGGGCGGCGCCTGGCCGATGTCGAGCAGCAGGAAATCCGACCCGGCGGTTTTGGACCCCTTGGAACGGCCCTCTTCGGCACTGCTCATGGGTCCAATACTGGCAGAGGCTGGGCGCATGAACCCCTTCCCGTCCGATCCCGTACCCGCGCCCTCCTCCGCCTCGCGTGACCTGCTTCCGGGAGTCGTCGGCATGGTGCTGGTCGGCAGCAGCGTCACCGTCTCCCGTTCGCTCGCCGGCGCCCCGCTCTTCGCTCCCCAGGCCGTCCGTTACGCGGCCGCCGCCGTGATCCTCTTCGTCCTCGCCCGCGCCGCCCGGGTGCCGTTGCTGCGTCCGCGCGGCCGTGAGTGGCTGTGGCTGGCCGGGATCGCGGCGAGCGGGCTGGTGCTGTTCAACGTGGCCGTGGTGCGGGGCGTCGCGCACGCCGAGCCGGCCGTCATCGCGGTCGCGGTGGCCTCCGTACCGGTCCTGCTCGCCCTCGTCGGTCCGCTGCTGGAGCGGCAGCGGCCCAGCCGTCGGGTGCTGCTGGCCGCCCCCGTCGTCGTCGCCGGGGCCGCGCTCGTGGAGGGGGCCGGGCGCACCGACGCGGCCGGGGTGGGCTGGGCCGCGCTCGCGCTGGGCTGCGAGGCCGGGTTCACGTTGCTGGCGGTGCCGGTGCTGGGCCGCCACGGTGCGTGGGGGGTGTCCGTGCACGCGGTGTGGCTGGGGGCGGTGATGCTGGCGGGGCTCACGGTGCTCCTGGAGCGACCCGGCTCTCTCGCGGCGCTCGGGCCCGGACAGTGGGCGGCGGTCGGCTACCTGGCCGTCCTGGTGACGGCGGTGGCGTTCCTGCTCTGGTACCGGACGGTGGCGGCCGTGGGCGCCGGCCGGGCCGGGCTGCTCGCCGGGCTCGCCCCGCTCGCCGCGGCCGGGGCGGGAGCGGCGTCGGGCGGTGGGGTCCCGGGAGCGGCGGTGTGGCTGGGACTCGCCGTGGTGGTCGCGGGGCTGGTGGTCGGGCTGCGGCCGAGCGGTGCGCCGGCGGCGGAGCCGGTGGGCGTCGAGCGGGTGCCCGTGGCCCCTTGAGGGTGCCCGGAGCGGTGGATCACAATCCGCAGATGCCGACGCCCCCGTACGACACCGCACCCCACAGCGCCGATCCGTACGGCACCGACCCGTACCGCACCGCCCCGTACAGCAGTTGGATGCGCTACTTCTCCCCCACCGCCAACCACCGCCGGCTCGGGCTGGTCTGCCTGGGCGTGGGGGTGCAGGAGGGGCCGCTGCCGGTGGTCGGCCCGCGGGCGCTCGACCACCACGTGGCCGTGGTGGTCACCCGGGGGCGGGGCTGGTTCAGCCACGGCGGGCGCCCGCCGCAGCCCGTGACGGCGCCCGCGCTGCTGTGGCTCGTGCCCGGCGTCGAGCACCACTACGGACCGGATCCGCGGACCGGCTGGGAGGAGTGCTTCGTGGACTTCGCGGGACACGGCGTGGAGGCCTACACCGATCTCGGCTACGTCACCCCCGACCGGCCGCTGGTCCCGTTGAGCGCGACGGCCGGGGTGCGGCACGTGGTGGACGGGATCGTCCGGGCGGCCCGTACCGGCGGCCCGCTGCTGGAGGTGGAGGCGGCCGCGGCGGTACACGCGCTGCTGGTGGCCCTGCGCTACGCCCGCGCCGAGGTGTCCCGGCACGGCGACGCCGTCATGGAGGCCCTGGCGCGGGACGCACTGTTGCCGATCTCCGTCGCCGAGCACGCCGCGCGGCTCGGGATACCGCTGCCGGAGCTGCGCGGGGCGGTGCGGCGCAGCACCGGCGAGGGCGTCAAGGAGTACCTCCTCGGCATCAGACTGAGCCGGGCCAAGGAGCTGCTGGCCCGCACCGATCTGCCGGTCGCCGGGGTCGCCCGGAGGGTCGGGTACGACGACCCCGGGTATTTCAGCCGGCTGTTCAGCCGCCGCGTCGGCATGGCCCCGGGCCGCTTCCGCGCCCAGCAGTCCTTCCGCGACGCCGGGCGGCAAGGGTGAGGGCTGTCCCCTGGTCCGCGGCGGGCGCGCGGCGCCGGGGACCACGGGCAGCCCTCAGGGCTTGTCGGGGCGCCGGGCGTAGCAGAACAGGTGCTCCTCCGGGTCGGCGAGGCCGCCCTCGGGGTGGAAGAGGCTCGTGCGGTGGTACAGGAGTTCCAGGCCGGCCGTCTCGATCCGGGTCGCGTACTCCTGCTCGGACAGGCTGCTGACGGTGACCTGGTGGCCCATCCACTCGATGGCGAGGCCGCTGATGTCGCCCGGCACGGTGGCGAGGACGAGGTACCCGCCCGGCGCCACCCACGAGGCCATCCGTTCCAGCGAGGCCGCCACTTCGCGCTGCTCCATCATCAGCAGCGGGAAGAAGGCGCACACCGCGTCGAATCCGCCCCCGCCGGGCGCGTACGTGCGTACGTCCGCCTGCTCGAAGCGGGCCCGCGGGACCCGCTCGCGCGCGAGGGCGACCATCTCGGCCGAGACGTCGATGCCGGTCACCTCGCAGCCCGCCGCCGCGAGCCGTTCGGCGGTGGGCCGGCCCGTGCCGCTGCCCACGTCGAGGACCCGCGCACCCTTCGGCAGTCGGCCGGTGAGCCAGTCGAGGGCCTGCGCCTGTGCGGGGACGCGGCCGAACGCCTCCTCGTAGCGCTCCGCGAGCGCGTCGAACACCTCGGCCGCCGACTCGTGTCCACTCATCGCGATGCCTCGTTCCCTCTCATGTCTACGGCAGATAGCCGACGTTGAGCTCGGCCATCGAGGTCCAGGGGTTGCCGTTCACCTCGCTCAAGGCCTCGAGTCTGACGTACCGGGCCGCCCGGGGCGAGAAGGAGACGTCCTGTTGCGCGGCGCCGTCCGCGAACCTTCCGGAGGCCGCGGCCGGGCCCCAGGTCACCCCGTCGGTGGAGGTGAACACCTGGTAGTCCGCGATGCGCCCGTTGCTCTGCGTCTGCCGGGGCAGGCAGTGCAGGGCCGAGACCTCGTAGGAGGCGCCGAGGTCCACGGTGATCTCGTGCGGCATCGGCGCGGTCGCCGCGTACCACTGGGTGTGCCAGAGGGTGGCGGCGTTGCCGTCCAGGACGTTGGCGGCGCTGCCGTTCTCGCCCGCCGTCTCCTGGCTGTCGACGGCTTTGACGCCCATCCGGCTCTGCGGCACGAGGAGTTCCCCGCCGCCGCCCGTGCCGAGGTCGTCCACCGTGAGGTCGTCGAGGACGAGGTCCGCCTCGTCGTGGGAGTCCTCGCCCGTGACCTTGCGCACGCCGATCCAGGCGTCCGCCCCGGCGGTGAACGTCTGGGTGAAGGTGGTGGCGGTGCGGGCCTGCCCCAGGGCGGTGGCCGTCTCCCCGGTGCCCGAGCCGGTGATGAACCGGTAGTCGCCGCCGAAGCCGTTCTCGTAGGCGAAGGACACCTTGTACGTGCGCCCCTTCGTCAGGCGCAGCGTCTGCGGCAGGGTGCGGTAGACCAGGCCCTGTCGCTCCTCGTGCGACTTGAGGGAGTTGCCCCCGCTGATCACGTCGTCCACCAGCTTCCCGTTCCAGCCGGCCTGGGTGTACGGGGCGTTGCGCTGGGCGATGTGGGTGCGCGGGTCGGTGGCGGAGCCGCCGGCGCCGCCGAAGACGAACGGGCCCCAGCCCGCGTCCACGTGCTCGAAGTCCTCGGCGAAGTAGTGGCCGCCGAGCGGTGTCCGGGCCGAGCGGACCACGCGGACGTCGTCGAAGGTGACGGTGCCCGGTCCGGCCGCCGCGGAGAGCGTGAGGGTGGCGGTGGACCGGCCTGCCGGGACGTCGAAGAGCACCTTCATGCGCTGCTCGTCGGTGCCGTTCTTCTCGCTCCCGCCGAGGTTGTCGGTCAGCGGCGAGGAGTCGGCGTACACGGAGGTGGCCGCGCCCCCGGCGGGGGTGACGGCGAGGGTGGCGGCCCGGCCGGCGGGGGTGGAGACCCAGACGGACGCGGTATAGGTGCCGGGGGTCAGGCCGGTGAGCTGCTGCGCCACGGCCGGGGCGGTTCCGTGGGCCATGGTCAGCTCGCTCTGGCCCCGGGAGTTGCGGGTGACGGCGGCGCCGGCGCCGGTGACCGTCCAGGCCCTCAGGTCGCCGGAGTAGAAGGAGGGGTCCTTGACGGGGGTGCCCTCGCCCCACTCGGGGTCGGCCTGGGCGGGCGCGGCGCCGTTGGTGACGAGGTAGGCGGTCTTCGCCGTCGCGTCGAGGGTGACCCGGCCCTGGGTGACGGTGAGGTCTCCGACGAGTCGGCGTCCCGTGTCGGTGAGCCGGTAGAGCCTGGGTGTGCTCCAGCCGGCCGGAAGGGTCCAGGTGGTGGAGCCGCCGGTGTCGTTCCAGTGGTAGAGCTTGCCGTCGCGCGGCAGGAGGTAGGCGCCGCCGCGCAGGACGGTGCGCCCGGCGGTGGTGATCGTGCGGGCGCCGCCGGCGGTGCTGACGGTGGTGCCGTTCGCGAGGGTGACCGTGTCGGCGGTCCACTTCACGATCGGGGATTCCTGGAGGAACTTCGTCGGCAGGTTGACGGCGAAGGTGGTGTTCAGGAAGGCGGGGTAGTCCTTCTTGCCCTGCCAGCCCTCGTACGCGGTGAGTTCCGCGCCGCCGAGCAGCGGGTTCCGGGCGATCCAGTCGTCCTTGGTGTGGTTGGCGATGAACCGGACGACGGTGGAGTTGATGCCCTTGAGGTCGCTGCCGCCGTAGTCGACGTCGGCGGCCCAGTGGTGCCACAGCGACTGCTCGGTCAGGGTGTGGGGGAATTCGGTGGCGAGCTGGAAACCGAGGCCGCCGATCTCGCGCTGGAGCTTGCGGGACACGTATCCGTCGCCGTACCAGACGTCCACGTAGAGGAAGTCGAGGCCGGGGGCGGCTGCCTTGAGGTCCTGGAGGCGCTTGGCCCGCTGCCCGGACTGGCCGTCCCGGCGGGTGTCGACGTAGTACGACTGGTCGAGCCAGTCCCAGCCGAGCCCTCCGCTCTGGTGGGCCGGGTCGAAGGTGGCCGATACGGGGTACTCCTCGGTCGCGTTGATGTGGACGCCGAAGTCGGCGTTGTAGGCGTGCCCGGCGGTGGTGAGGGTGTTCAGGTCGACCGCGCCGCCCTGTTTGCCGCCGATGTTCTTGTAGTCCATGTGCGCGGAGTCGTGGCCCTCCGAGGCGTAGCCCTTGAGCAGGACGAACTGGCCGAGGCCGTCCGTCGCGAGGCTGACGCGTTTGGTTTCGTCCAGGGTCTGGGTGAAGGGGTGGGTGGCCTGGGAGGCGAAGTTGAAGGGGATGCGCTGGACGACCCGGTTCGCGGTGTCCTGCCAGCCGGTGGGCGGGGTCCAGATGTCGCGGTAGGCGACGGCGGCGTCCTGCCAGTCCACGACGGAGTCGGCGTTGCGGTCGGCGGTGATCGCGATCCGGGCGTACGGGAGCGGCTCGGTGTCGGTGTCGGCCGCGCCCGCCGCCCGGTACAGCCAGTCCCCGCTCCACAGGGCGGCCCTGCGGTAGGAGCCCTTGTCGGTGACCTGCTTGCTGATGCGGCCGTTGTCGCGGGCGGTGGCGCCCGAGGGCTGGTCGTAGAGGGAGTTGGAGTCGATGGCGGCGGCCAGCTTGCCGGTGTTGACCAGCCCGTACATGACCGTCGTCGCGGCGGCGTCCACGGGCGTGGCGGCGGTGACGGGGGTGAAGGTGTCGCCGGTGCCGGTGGTGGCGGTGTGCATGCGGGCGGTGGAGAGCGCGGCACCGGCCTGGTCGCTGCGGACGCTGACGAGACTGTGGTCGGGGACGGCGAGGCTGTGCACGCGCAGCGCGGGGGTGTCCTCGATCGCGGTGACGTTGAACTCCACGACCGAACCGGCCACGGAGAGACGGGACCTGACGGTCACTCCGGAGAAGCTGAGCGCGTAGTCGACGGCGGACGCGGAGGCCGTCGCGGTCACGGCGGGGGTGTAGGCGGCGCCGTTGACGACGATCTTGGTCAGCGGGTCCTCGTTGCCGTTCAGTACGTCACCGGTGGCGCGGCGGGTGTAGGCGATGACGCGGGGGAAGGCGCGGTCGACGCTCACCGAGAGCTCGGGCGAGGTGATGGTCAGGGGTCCGGCCGCGGGGGCCGCGGAGACCGGGGTGGTGGGTACGGACACGGTGAGGGTGGCGATGAGACCGGCGACCACGGCTGCGGCCGGCCAGAGGGGGGTGCGCATCGGGCCTCCGGGAGTCGGTGCTTCCTCGTGGGGAAGACCGCACGGCTCCGGAGCCCTGCGGTCCGCTCACTGACCTGACAGCTTGCGGACCGTGTGCGGGCCGGGCCCATGGACAAAGCGGAGCGGCGTCATGGACTTACGGGAAACCGGGCTGTGGTGGCGCGTCGGCTCAGGCCGTCTCGGGCGCCAGCACGACGGCCGTGCCGTACGCGCACACCTCGGTGCCGATGTCGGCGGCCTCGGTCACATCGAAGCGCATGGCGAGGACGGCGTTGGCGCCCCGCGCCTTGGCCTGCTCGATGAGCCGCTCCATGGCCTGGTTACGGGTCTGCACGAGGGTCTTCGTCAGCCCCCTGAGCTCCCCGCCGATCATGGATTTCAGGCCGGCGCCGATCTGGCTGCCCAGGTGGCGCGAGCGCACGGTGAGGCCGAAGACCTCCCCGACGACCCGCTCGACCCGGTAGCCGGGAGCGTCGTTGGTCGTCACCACCATGACCCCGGTCTGCTCGGCCCCGGGGCCTCCGCCGTAGTCGTCTATGCCCATGGATCCCACTGTGGCGCCGGGCGCCGGCGCCCGCATCCCGAACCGGCGCCACGGTGGGCCGGGCAGCATGCGAGAACGCATGGCGCGGGCACCCCGCGACTCTCTACCATGAGCCGACGCCGCGGGCCCGCAGGGGCCATCAAGGAGGGCACATGGAGTTAGGGCCGGACCCGTCCCAGCCGCCGTTCATCGACATGCACACCCCGAGCGTCGCCCGGATGTACGACTGGCTCCTGGGCGGTGTGGAGAACTACGCCAGCGACCGCGAGGCATGCGCCCGGTTGCTGGAGATCGCGCCCAGTACCCAGCTGCTGGCCCGCAACAACCGGGCCTTCCTCAGCCGCGTGGTGCGGATCCTCGTCGAGGACTACGGGATCCGGCAGTTCCTCGACCACGGTTCGGGCCTTCCCACGCAGGACAACGTGCACGAGGTGGCGCAGCGCATCGACAAGGACTGCAAGGTCGCCTACATCGACAACGACCCCATGGTCCTCGCACACGCCCAGACCACGCTGCACGACAACTCCGGCACGCTGGTGCTGCCGATGGACATGCGCGACACCGAGCGCATCCACGGGGCCACCCGGGAATTCCTCGACTGGAACCAGCCCATCGCGGCGCTGTTCGTCTCGGTCCTGCACTGCATCCCGGACTCGGACGACGGCCGCTCCCCGGCTGCCGTCGTGCGCAAGACCGCGGACCTGCTGCCGCCGGGCAGCTTCATGGTGATCTGCCAGCTCGTCAGCGACGACCCGGTGGTGCGGGACGACGTGACCCGGATGATGGACGTCACCACCCACGGGCACTGGGGGCGCGTGCGCGAGACGCACGAGGTGCGGCGGTACTTCGACGGGCTGGACATCCTCGAACCGGACCTCGTCGACGTGGTCGACTGGCGCCCCGACACCACCCCGCCGCCACCGGAGCTCCGGCCGAAGGACTGGGTGGAGTGGGGCGGCGTGGGCCGCCTCCTCCGGTGAAGTCCACGGGGCGGCGGCGCACGGAAGGAACGGCTCGATGACGATCGTGGTCACCACACCGACCGGGCACGTGGGATCGCGCGTGGTGCGGCTGCTGCTCCAGGCCGGCGTCCGCCCGCGCGTCCTGGTCCGCGACCCGGCCCGCCTTGACGAAGGCACCCGCGCGGGTGGACGTACGCCGCGGCGATCTGACGGACGCCGGTTTCGTCCGGGACGCGGTGGCGGGGGCGCGGACCGTGTTCTGGGTGGATCCCACCCCCCATACCGCGCCGGACCCGATCGGAACCTCGCTGGAGACCGCGGCGCCGCTGGTGGAGGCAGCCCGGGCCGGTGACGTGGGCCGGGTGGCGCTGCTCAGCAGCATCGGGGCGGAGAAGCGGCACGGCGTCGGCCACATCGACGCCCTGGCGGGGATCGAGACGGAACTCGATGCCACCGGAACGGACGTGCTGCACCTGCGCTGCGCGTACTTCTTCACCAACCTGCTTCTCGACCTCGAAGGACTCTCCCGAGGCGTCCTGAACACGGCGTTCGACCCCGAACACCCGATGCCGTGGGTCGATCCGCGCGACGTCGCGGACGTGGTCGCGGTCCGGCTGCTGAACGACGGCTGGCGGGGGCGGACGGTGCAGGCCGTGCACGGACCGGAGGACCTCACCTTCCACCAGGTCGCGCGGATCCTCACCGAGGCCCTCGGCCGTACGGTCCGGCTCGACCAGGTCGGCGAGGACGCGCTCCGGGACACCCTGCGCGCCGCCGGGCTGACCGCGCCGGCGGTCGAGGGCATCGTCGGCATGAGCGCCGGATCGAGCGGCCTGGTGCCCGAGCAGCCCCGTGACCTGCTCACCACCACACCCACCCGGCTCGGTGGGTGGGCGCACGCCGAGCTGCGTCCCCTGCTGGAGGCCCGTCCCGGGACGGCCTAGTCCTCCGCGTACTGCAGCAACGCCTCTTCGATGAGCTGGCGGCTGCGGTCGCGGGAGGCCGCTGCCTTGCGGAGGTTGCTGAGGGCGTTGCGGTAGTCGTCCAGGGCGCGCGGGCGGGTCACGTAGTTGGCGCCGTTGATGTGCTCGACGTACGCCAGCTCGCCCGGCCCGCCGTCGGCGAACTTGAGGTGGGTGATGGGGTAGGGAGGGGCCGCGGAATACCCCCAGGACATCTCCAGGACGCGGATGTTGACCTTGGCGACGTCCCCGGCGCGGAGCAGGTGCCGCAGTTGTTCGCGCATCACCTGGGCATTGCCGCAGCGGCGTTGCAGGACCCCTTGGTCGAGCAGGACCGTCAGGCGCGGTACCTCGCCCTCCATCAGCCGCAGTTGGCGCTGGGTGCGCAGCTGCACGACGCGTTCCATCTCGCCCTCGGAGGCGCTGGGCATCACGGCCCTGACCATGTGCCCGGCGTAGGCCGGGGTCTGGAGGATCCCGGGTACCACGAGGTTCTCGTAGACGCAGATCTCCTGCGCCTCGCCTTCCAGTTGGATCAGGCGCTTGAGGAAGGTCGGGGTCACATCGCTGTACTGCTCGTACCACTCGCAGTCCTGGGCGTGTTCCAGGAGCCGCTCGACCGTCCGCATCTCCCCCTCGTCCAGCCCGTAGTGGCGGGCCAGGTCGAGGACGTCGCGCGCCTTCGGCGGGCTCTCGCCCCGCTCCAGCCGGCTGATCTTCGACACCGAGCCCCGGATGACGGGTGCGACGTCCCGCAGGGTGAGGCCGCGGGCCTCGCGCCACCCTCTGAGCTCCTGTCCCAGCACCCGGGCGGCCGCCGCACGTCCTTGTTCGACGCCGAGCGGGACCACGGGGGCGAGCGGATCGGGCAGGGAGTCGGGCCGGGGTTCGGGCAGCGCGGGCATGCGGAACTCCAATGTGACCGGGGGCGGATCTCAGTCGTCAGAATGGGGCGTGGTCGCCCGCCCGTCCAAGCTTTGGCCTAAGGCTTGGACTTCATCCGGTCAGTTGATCGAATTCGGCGCGCTTGGCGCCGTCGAGGAACGCCTCGATCTCCCCGGCCGTGAAGATCAGGGCCGGACCGTCGGGGAAGCGCGAATTGCGCATGGCCACGGTCCCGTCGGGCAGTGCCGCGACCTCCACGCAGTTGCCGTTGCCGACGCTGGCACTGCTCTTCACCCAGACCGCACCGGGGATTTCGCTCGCCACGACTCCATTGCGTAACTGCATGATGAGACCTCTCCTCGTACCGACACACGCATGATCGTGCAATCGCATATGGGATTGCACGACAAGCAGTTGTGAGAATGCTAGCCAGCACGGGCGGTCGCGGTAGTCCCCCGAAAGGGTGTCTCCTGGGCGACGACCCCCCGACGATCGCCTCATGAGAGCACCATCCGCCCGAAAGCCATCAGATTGGGCAAATCGGGCTAAACGGCGGTGCGCCGCCGGGGTGTCCCGGCGTCCCCTCGCCATAGTCGTGCGTGGCAACCGCCTGGTTGCCGGCCCGAGCCGCGTGGCGCGGTCGGGCGATTGTCTTCGTAGAGGAGTCGGCTCATGCTGAAGCCCACCAGGACCGTCCTCGCACTCACGGCCGGAAGCCTGGTGCTCGGCCTCGTCAGCGCGGGCGCCGCCATCGCCGACGAGGACCCGATGGCCGAGATCCCGGCAGCCCACCAGGAGCCCGTCGCCGTCAAGAGGCAGATCTGGGGCAAGGTCGTCTCGTCCGGCCGGCTGACGGTCCGCAGCAGGCCGAGCACCCGCTCGTACTCCCTCGGCAAGATCGAGTCGGGCCAGAGGATCGCGCTCGAATGCAAGCAGCGCGGGGAGAGGGTCGGCGGGAACGACCTCTGGTACCTCCTGGAGACCCGCAAGGACCGGGAGGAGGGGAACGGCGGGAACAACAACGGCGGGAACAACAACGGCGGGAACAACAACGGCAAGGGCCCGTGGGGCGATGACCTCGGGGACGGGAACGCCGGGATGGACGGCGACTACAACGAGGGCGGCAACGGCGGTCGGACCGACGGCCGTGACGAGGGCCGTGACGAGGGCCGCACCGACGGCCGCACCGATGGCCGGACCGACGGCCCCAACGACGGCTTCGCCGGCGACGGCAAGTCCGTGAAGAAGACCGCCAAGTCCGCGAAGGTCTCGAAGAAGGACGAGGACGACCGCTGGGTGGCCGCCCGCTACGTCAAGAACCTGGACACGGTGCCGTGGTGCCGCTGATCAGCGCGCCGGGCCGCTGATCCGATCGCCGGACCGTACGCCGGGAGGCCGGCTCCTCGCCGAGGGGCCGGCCTCCCGGCCGTCGTCATCCGGCCGGGCGGACGGTGCGCGGCCCCGCGCACCGCGCCCCGTACGCCTCCACCCGCGCGCGCAGCTCCCGGTCCGCCGTGACCACCACCAGGGCGCCGCCTTCGCCGCGCTCCGCGTAGTGCGCCACCAGCTCCACGATCCGGTCGTCGCCGCTCCCGGGCGCCGCGTCCACCCGTACGCCGGGGACGGATGCGACGCCCCGGGCCGCGCCTTCGACCACGAGGACGATCTCCTCACCCGCCCCGCGCCGGGCGAGCCGGTCGCGCAGCCGCTCGGCCGCGCCGCGCCGGTCCCGCCACCAGCCGTCGGGGACTGACCCGACGACGTTCGCGGCGTCCACGATCAGTACGTCCACAGGTGCTCGCGCAGGAACTTCCACGGGTACGACTGTCGCAGACCCGCTCAGAAGTCGCCGTAGGCGACCTGCCAGGTCGGCAGGCCCATCCGGCGCCAGACGGCCACGACGCGGTCCCGGTCGTCGAGCGAGACGCGCACCGCGTAGCGGTGGCGCAGGTGCGCATCGAAGAGTTCCGCCTTCACGACGTCGTCGCGGCGCTGGTCCCCGGCCGCCCGCATCCACAGCTCGTCGTAGGGGACCTGGTGCCGCTCCAGCCAGGCCTCGGTCTGCGGGCGGTGTTCCTCACTGCGCCCCGACAGCAGCACGATGACGTCCCCGTCGGCGCGCCGGAAGGCGTCCAGGGCGCGTCGCACCGGCTCGTTCGGCAGGTCCAGCCCGCAGCGGGTGAAGTCGTACGGGCCGCGGTCGCCGGTCAGCGCCAGCGTCCCGTCGATGTCGCACATCACCGCGGCGGGCAGCGCGGGGTCGGCCACGTAGGGCTCGACCGGGGGCTCGTCGTTCAGCCACTGCGCGGTCAGCCTCCAGCCTCCCTTGCGGGACTTCGCGTGCTTGTCGGCCAGGATCCGGATGATCTCCTCGCCCACCGGCCGCTCGCGTGCGGCATCGCGGCGCACGCACTCCTCGACGGGCACGTCGGTGAATTCGTGGACGACGAAGGTGGCGAGGCCGGCGACGGCCGCCTTGAGGCGCTTGGGGATGTGCGGGGTGAGGTGGGTGTTGTCGACGACCACGTCGAACCCGCCCGTCACGGCGGTCCGCAGCGCCGCGTCCTGGACGTCGAGCGCGGTCCGTTCGTGCGCGTACGAGAGGCCGCGTCCGTGGTCGGGGCCGTCCAGCATGACCCGGAGGTCGTCCAGGTTCACCCGGCGCATCCGGCCGCCGGACTGCGCTTGGAGCGCCCGGGCCGCGGTGGTCTTGCCCGAGGCGGGCAGGCCCGTCATGACGTGCACGACCGGGCGGGCCGGGGGCGCGGGGGTCCGGGGGGCGAGGGCGGTGTCGGGGGTCTCGGGGGCCTCGGGGGTCTCGGGGGCCTCCGGTTCTGCGGACACGGTGCTCAGTTCTCCTCATCGGTGGTGAAGGGGTCGGCCGATTCCGGCCGTACGGCACGCCAGGTGACGAGCTCGGTCTGCTTGTGGTCCAGACGCAAGAACAGCGCGGAACGGATCCCGCTGTCGGGCAGCGCCCGCACCGCCCGGGCGAAGGCACCCCGGTCACCGGCCAGGTGCGCCAGTGACCCGAAGGCCTCGTCGATGGCGCGCTCGCGCCGCGCGGCGGCTTCCTCCAGCCGCTCGATGACCTCACGCACCCATGCGTCGAACTCGTCGGGCACCTGCCGCAGCAGCGCGTCGAGCGGCTTGCCGCCCGAGGCCTCGATGTCGGCGACACTGCAGTTCAGGCCCTGGGCGAGCTGCTTGGCGGGCAGGCCGGCGAAGCGCTGGATGCCGTGGCTGCGCCAGATGTCGCGCTCGGTGACGCCGGTGAGCACCTTGTGCAGGCGTACGTACTCGGCGATCTTGGCCTTGGCGCGGACGCCCGAGGCGAAGCGCAGGACGAAGCCCTCGGCATCGGTGCCGGTGGCCGGGGCGCCGCCGGGCAGGGTGCTGGACTCGGTGAGCGCGAGGAGTTCGGCGAGCGGCATCGCCGGCCATACGGTGACGACCGAGCCGATCTCCCGCCAGTGCCCGGCGGCTTCGGCGAGCGGCACCTCGGCGCCGTCCCGGCCGAAGGCGGCCAGGAGCACCAGGTCGCGTCGGTCGCCGTAGTCCACGACGATCCGGTTCTGCGGGTAGAGGATCTCGGCGAGGTAGGTGACGCCGGGTACGAGGTGCTTGGTGTCGCGGCCGTCGAGACGGCGCTGCGCCCAGGTCGCCTGCTCGCTGATGAAGGAGCCCTTGGAGGCCGCGCGCCAGGTGCCCGCGTAGTGGAAGACGACCGCGAGGCTGCCGTCGACCTTGTCGTACACCTCGAAGGGTTCGTCGGGCAGGGAGGGCGCGTACGGCTGACCCGATTCGTGCTCGCCCACGTTGAAGAACTTCGGCAGGGGCAGGGCGACGATCCGGCCGGTGGCGTCGTCGGCGACCAGGCCCCGGCAGCGCGTGGTGACCTGGTTCCAGACCCGCTCGTACTGGGCCGTGCGGGTGTAGGTGTAGATCGACAGCGGCAGTTCGGGGTGCGCCTTGCGGGTCACGTGCCCGGCGTCGATCGCCGCCTTGAGTTCCTGTGCGGGCAGCAGGTCATGCAGAGTCAGGAACGCCTGGCTCATGGGGTCCTCCCGGGTCGAGATGGCTCATTCTCACGTGCGGGAGGGTGGCCCGGTAATCAATTATGACCGGCCGGAGGGCGTGCCGACGGCGCCCGGCGCCGGCGGGAAACCGGTCGTGGGAGACGGTCAGGGGGAGACAGCCAAGGGAGACGGTCAGAGGGAGAGGGTCAGTGGGAGATGCAGAGTTCGTTGCCCTGCGGGTCGGCGAGGGTGGTCCAGGTGAAGGGACCCTGGCTGCCTTCGTGCAGACGCGTGGCGCCTTTGGCGATGAGGCGCTCCACCACGGTCTGCGGGTCCTCGTCACCGGTGCGCACGTCGAGGTGGACCCGGTTCTTGACCGTCTTGGTCTCCGGTACGAGCTGGAAGAGGACGCGCGGCGCCCGTTCGAGGCCTTCCGGGTGACGGATGCCGGTGCCCGCCTTCCAGACGAGGGTGCCGTTGTGGAGGGTGGTGTCGTCCTCGCGGGCCCGACCCTCCTCGATCATGCGGCGGATGAACGCCTCGTCGCTGGGCTCGACTTCCCAACCGAGGGCGTCGGCCCACCAGTCGGCGAGGGAGTGCGGGCTGTTGGAGTCGATGGTCACCTGGAACGTGTACGCCATGGCCGGACCGTATGCGCAAGTCGCCTCCCGCGCTACGGGGATCGCGGGTCCTCTCCGAGGCGGGTCGTGAGGAACGCCGCGAAGGTCAGGATCCAGGCGGCCACGGCGATCCACAGGAGCACCTCACCCACGGGGCGCAGCCAGCCCGCGCCGGTGGGTGCGGCGGCGGAGAGGCAGGCGGTGGCCGTCATGCCGAGGGGGAACACGGTGGACCAGCGGCGGATGTCGTAGCCGGGGCGGGGGCTGCGCAGCTCTGCCGTCAGGAGCACGGCGTACCAGGCGAGGGAGGCGCAGAGGGCCACCAGGGTGAGGGAGCGCAGGGCGTCGTGCCCGGCGCCCGTCCACTCGGGTGACGCGGTGAGCTTCGAACCCGCGAGGGCGCTGATGGACAGCGCCCCGCCGGCCACCCAGTGGTCGCCCGCGCCCCCGGTCACCTCGCGGAGGTCGAAGCGGGCGAGGGCCGCCGCGTACAGCAGCAGCCCGAGAGCGAAGCAGACCAGGGCCGCCCGGCCGAGCCAGGTGTGGTGGTCGGCGTCGGACAGCTCGGCGGCGAGGACGGCCAGGCCCTGGGTGGCCACGCAGACGAGGAAGGCGGTGCCCGGGAGACGGTGCCTGGGCCAGTGCCGCAGGACGGCGTACAGCAGCCCGGGCCAGAGCGCCGCGGCCAGCGCCAGCAGGAGGGCGGCCGCGCCCTGCCAGCCGAGCTGGGAGAGACGGGCGCCGAGCACGGTGGTGGCGGCCACGGCGTTGAGGGCGGGCGGGGTGTCCGCTTCGGCCCGGAAGCGGCCCCTGTCGCCGACCAGCCGGGTCGCGAAGTCGGCGGCGAGGACCAGCCACAGGGCCCCGGCGACGGCGAGCGCGACCAGGGAGAGCAGGTCGTGGCCGGTCAGGCTCAGGCCGGCGGAGATGATCCCGGAAGCCATCACGGCGGCGCCCGCGGCGGGCGGCAGGCCGGTCCACCGCCGGCGCACGGGCAGGGCGCTCACCCCTCCAGCGGACACCAGCCGCCGACGGGCCGCCAGCCGGACCGGCCCGCTCGCGGCGGCCGGGCGTCGGTCACAGGGGGTCAGGCGACGCCTTGGGTACGGAACTGGATGCTGATGCGGGGGCCGACGGCCCGCGTCGACTTCGGCACCGCGTGCTCCATGGTGCGCTGGCAGGAGCCGCCCATCACCACGAGGTCGCCGTGGCCCAGGGGCAGGCGCAGCAGCGTGGGACCGCCGTCGCGGGGGCGGATCGCCAGGTCGCGCGGGTCACCCACGGAGAGGATGGCGACCATCGTGTCCTCGGTGGCGGAGCGGCCGGTGCGGTCCCCGTGCCAGGCCACGCTGTCGCGGCCGTCGCGGTAGAGGCACAGTCCGGCGGTGACGAAGGGCTCGCCGAGCTCCTCGGCGTAGTACCGGTCGAGCGCCGTGCGGGCTTCGGTGAGGACGGGGTGCGGGAGCGGCTCCCCGGCCCGGTAGTAGGACAGCAGCCGGGGCACGGCGACCTCGCGGTCGTACATCCGGCGCCGCTCGGCCTGCCAGGGCACGTCGGCGGCGAGCCTTTCGAACAGCGCGTCGGCGCCGGTCAGCCAGCCGGGCAGGTGGTCGACCCAGGCGCCGGCTCCCAGGTCGGTCCGGCACAGCCCGGCGAGCGGGCCGAGCCGGATCTCGTCGGTCTGGTCGAAGAGGGATCCCTGGAGCGCGTGCATGGCTCCAGCCTACTCCCGTACCCGAACACCTGCTCGATTTACTTGCGGCCCCGTCCGGGCTTGCCGCGGCCCGTGTTCTTGGCGCCCCGCGCGCCGCCCGAGCCGCCGCGCGGGTTCTTCCCCTGGGCGGGCTTGCGGGCCGCTCCGGCCGCCTTGTCGGTGCGCTTGGCCTTGGGCTGCGCGGGAGCCTGGGCCGCGCCCTGCTTGCGGCCGCGCGTGCTGTTGACCGTACGGCCGCGCACGATCCCGATGAACTCCTCGACCAGGTCGGTGGTCTCCTCCTCGGGCCAGGACAACGCGACGCGCGATTCCGGCGCGCCCGTCACCGGCCGGTACGTGAGGTCCCTGCGGTGGTGGAGACGGGCGAGCGACTGCGGTACGACGAGTACCCCCACGCCGGCCGCGACCAGCTCGATGGCGTCGGCGGTCGTCTCGGGACGCTCGATCGCGGGGCGGCCCGGCAGGCTCTCCCAGTCCAGGGTGTCGTCCAGGGGGTGCAGCACGATCTCGTCGGCGAGGTCCCCGGTGGAGATCTCCTCGACCGCCGCCACGATGTGGTCCTTCGGGATCACCACCACCGTCGTCTCGGTGTACAGGGGGATCGCGCTGAGTTCCGTACGGTCGATCGGCAGCCGGACGAAGCCCGCGTCCGCGCCGCCGGCCCGCAGAACTCCCGGGGCCTCGGCCGGGGACACGGGTACGAGCGTCAGGGGGACGTCGGGCAGCCGCTCGTTCCAGATCCGCACCCATTTGGCGGGCGTCACCCCTGGAACGTAGGCGAGCCGGAACTGGGGAGGTACTTCCGAGCCTGTCACCCGGCCAGATTACCGGCCGTGGTCAGAGGTAGCGCACATGCTCGATACCCTGGGGACATGACGTCGCACAAGACCACCCAGACCATGAAGCCCGCGACCGCGGCGAAGAAGCTGGGTGTGTACCTAGAGGCCACACCCGCCGAGTTCCAGGAGGGTGTCGTCTCGCGCACCGAGCTGAACGCGCTCCAGGCCGATCCGCCGGCCTGGCTCCAGGAGCTGCGACGCAACGGCCCGCACCCCCGGCCCGTGGTAGCGGCGAAGCTGGGCATCTCGATCGCCGGCCTCGCCCGCGGCGGGATCACGGAGGCGCTGACCACCGAGCAGATCGACGCCCTCAAGGACGAGGCGCCCGAGTGGCTCCAGAAGGAGCGCGCCACACAGGCGGAGGTCCGCAAGGAAGCGGTGCGGATCAAGGAGAAGCAGGCTGAGCGAGCGGCCCGCGAGAGCTGACCGCCCTGTATGCGTGAAGGGGTCCCGGACCGTCGTCCGGGACCCCTTCACGCATGTACGGGCGCGCTGCCGGGGGGGGGCCGGGCCCCGTCAACGGGCGGCCCCCGTCAGCGGCCCGGCCCCCCTCAGCGGCCCGGCCCCCCTCAGCAGGCCGGGCCCGAGGCCGTGATCAGGTCCGCGAGGGCGGCCATGCCGCCCTCGGCGAGCGCGCGGCGCTGCCGGTCGGCCGGAGTGCCCTCGCGCAGCAGCCGGTGCATCAGGGCGCTGACCTCCCGGTGGTCCCCGGACTCCTCCAGGGCGGGGGCGATGTACGCGGTCAGCTGGTACAGCACGTCCCCGGCGCTGTGCCGCCCGCCCCGGGGATCCACGAGGGTGCTGTTCAGGCCGTGCCGGGCGGCATGCCAGTTCGCGGCCTGCAACAGTTCGTGCGCGCATGCGGGTGGCGGGGCCCCGGCGTTCTCCTCGGCGATCGCGGTGGCGACGAGCGCCCGGATGATGCCGGTGAACAGCACGGCGTCGTCCGCCTCCAGTTGGACGTCGAGGCAGCGCACCTCGATCGTCGGGTAGCGGTCCGAGAGCCGCGCCTGCCAGTACAGCTGGCCGCGGTCGGTGATGACCCCCGACTCCAGGAGCGCCCCGATGCGCTTCTCGTAGTCCGCGAGGCCGGCGAAGCAGGGCGGCGGACCGCTGACCGGCCAGCGCCCGAAGACGATGGTGCGCCAGCTGGCGAAGCCGGTGTCCCGCCCGTCCCACAGCGGCGAGTTCCCCGACATGGCCAGCAGGGTGGGGAGCCAGACGCGGATCCGGTTGAGTACGGCCACGCCCATCTCCCGGCCCGGAACCGCCACGTGGACGTGCATGCCGTTGATCAGCTGCTCGTCGACCAGCCGCCGGGCCTCCTCCCGCATCCGCAGGTAGCGCGGCTTCTGGGTGACCGCGGGGGGCGTGCCGTCCTTGAGGGGCGCGGTGGCGGACATCGCGACCCGGCACCCCTTGTCCTCCGCCGCGGACACCACGGCATGGCGCAGCCGCAGCAGGTGCCCGCCCACCTCGCCGAGGTCCGTGCAGATGGGCGTGGCGACCTCGATCTGTGCCTGGAGGAGCTCGTCCTGCACCTCGCCCTCGTCCACGAACGACCCGAGGCCGGCCGCGACGCGCACCTCTTCCGCGAGGGGCATCGGCAGATGGGTGGAAGGGTGCAGCAGGACGTACTCTTCCTCGACCCCGACGGTGATCATGTCCGGCGGCTACCCATGAATTCCGGGATGAATTCCGGCTCCGCGGGTTTGTGGCGGCCGTTCTCGGTCAGATGCTTCAAGGTCCGCATTTCCCTTTCCGATGGAGTGAATGCCATGTCCGGTGACGAGAAGGCGAAGTCCAAGGGCGAGCAGGCCAAGGGCAAGGTCAAGGAAGCCGCAGGCCGGGCCGTCGGCAACGAACGGCTCACCGCGGAGGGCCGCGCCGAGCAGGCCAAGGACGACGCCCGGCAGGCCAAGGAGAAGATCAAGGACACCCTCAAGGACTGACTCCTTCCCTCCAGCTCTTCCCGTGCCTCCCGAGCACCCTCGCGGTGCCGGGAGGCACCTTCCGTTCCGCAAGGAGGTCCCATGCCCGCCGACGACGCCGAGAGGAAGACGGACCCGGGTGCGCGGGACCCCGCCGGGACCCGCGGGGACGATGGGCGCAACGAGAGTCCCGAGGAGCGGGCGGACCGCCAGTGGGGCGAATTGGTGCAGGAGATCCGCGTGGCCCAGACCGGCGTGCAGATCCTGTTCGGTTTCCTCCTCACCGTGGCCTTCACCCCCGTCTTCGGAAATCTCGAACAGACGGACCGGACGATTTACCTGATCACCGTCATCCTCGGCTCACTGGCCACGGGGGCCCTCATCGGTCCCGTCGCCTTCCACCGGATCGTCTTCCGTCGCCGCATCAAGCCCGAAGCGGTCACCTGGGCCTCCCGGCTGACGATGACGGGCATCGTGCTGCTGCTGATGACCCTGTGCACGGCCCTGCTCCTCATCCTCCGGGTGGCGACGCACGACGCGCTGGTCCCGTGGCTGGTGGCGGGCGTCCTGGCCTGGTACCTGCTGTGCTGGTTCGCGCTGCCGCTGTGGGTGCGCCACCGGCACACCACGCAGCGCGACTAGTCCGGGGGCTCCTGGGCGGGCGGCTGTTCGGCGGGCGACGGCGATTTCGGTGCGGGCCCGGGCGGCGGTTTCTCCCCGGGGCGTGCGGGGCGCGGGTCACGGGGTACCGCGCCGGGGCCGGGCGTGGGCCCGGGGCCCTCGGGCTCGGGGGTCTTGGGGTCGTGGCCCGGCGTGCCGGCGGCCCCCCGCGGGCCGGGCCCGTGCGCGCCCGCCTCGTGCGTCTCCGGCTCCCGGCCGGTCCGTAGTGGCTCCTTGGGCCGCTCCATGCGGTTCACCTCGGCTCTCCGTCTCGTGCGCGCGCCACTCCCTGTGGCCGACGCGTTCCCTCCGCTTGCCCGCGGACACGGTCCGCAACCGCACCGCCCGCTGGTCCCGACGTTCCGAGTAGACCCGGTCCGGGCGGTTTCCGCATGGTTTCGTACGTGACGCGGCCCCCGGACCGCATTGCGGCATCCGGGGGCCGGGGGGCGTACGGGGTTGCTCAGCCGCCCACCGGTCGGGCGACCGGGGCGGGCTCGGCCGCCCGCGCGGAGAGGGGGGTGGCGATCTGTTCCAGCGAGCGCCCCTCCGCGGCGACGGCGAAGAAGACCGCGACCACTCCGGCCGCCACCATCAAGGAGGCGCCCACGCAGAAGGCGATCACCGCGTCGCCCACCACCCCGCTGGAGGTCAGGTCGGCGAAGAGCAGCGGGCCGGAGATGCCGCCGGCCGCCGTGCCGACGGCATAGAAGAAGGCGATCGCCATGGCCCGCGTCTCCATCGGGAAGATCTCGCTGACGGTCAGGTAGGCCGAGCTGGCACCCGCGGAGGCGAAGAAGAGCACCACGCACCAGCAGGCGGTCATGGTCGCCGCGTTCAGCCGTCCCGCGTCGAAGAGCCACGCCGTCCCGAAGAGCAGCAGCCCCGAGAGGATGTACGTGCCCGCGATCATCGGGCGGCGTCCGACGGTGTCGAAGAGCCGTCCCAGGAGCAGGGGTCCGAGGAAGTTGCCGAAGGCGATGACGGCGAAGTAGTAGCCGGTGCGGCCCGACGGGACGTCGAAGAACTTGACCAGGATGCTGCCGAACCCGAAGGTGATCGCGTTGTACAGGAAGGCCTGGCCGATGAAGAGCGACAGTCCGAGGGCGGCCCGGCGGGGGTAGGACCGGAACACCGTTCTGGCGATCTCGCCGAAGCCGGTGCTGCGCCGCTGGGTGACGGTGATGGCCTCGCCCGGCTCCGGCAGCGGCTCGCCCTTCTCCTCCTCCACCCGCCGTTCGACTTCGGTGACGAGTTCCTCGGCCTCGGTCGCCTTGCCGTGGATGAACATCCACCGGGGGCTCTCGGGTACGTGGCGGCGCACCAGGAGGATCACCAGCCCGAGGACCACGCCCAGGGCGAAGGTCAGCCGCCAGCCCAGCCAGACCGGGAAGAGGCCGGTGTCGAGGGCGAGGACGGACAGCAGTGCCCCGGCGATCGCGCCGAGCCAGAAGGTGCCGTTGATGACGAGGTCGACGCGGCCGCGGTACTTGCTGGGGATCAGCTCGTCGATCGCGGAGTTGATCGCGGCGTATTCGCCGCCGATGCCGAAACCGGTGAGGAACCGGAAGACGAAGAACCACCAGGAGGAGAACGAGATCGCGGTCAGGGCGGTGGCCGCCAGGTAGACGCCGAGGGTGATGAGGAAGAGCCTCTTGCGCCCGAACAGGTCCGTCAGCCGTCCGAAGACGAGTGCGCCGGAACAGGCACCGGCCACGTACAGGGCCGCCGCCATGCCGGTGA
Organism: Streptomyces sp. NBC_00667; assembly: GCF_036226825.1. Classification (NCBI taxonomy): domain Bacteria; kingdom Bacillati; phylum Actinomycetota; class Actinomycetes; order Kitasatosporales; family Streptomycetaceae; genus Streptomyces; species Streptomyces sp. NBC_00667. Next base: position 6,102,331 of record NZ_CP109022.1, on the reverse strand, counting down.
CCTGGGCGTCCGTGATGTCGAGCCCGCTGCCGCGCTCGGAGAGCCGGCTCGCGATGTTGCCGACGATGGTGACTTCGAGACCGTCCAGGATCCATACGGTTCCCAGCCCGATCACGATCATCCAGTGCCACCGCGACCAGGGCAGCCGGTCCAACCGCGCGGGGACCTTGGTGGTGACGGTCCCCTCTTCCACAAGATCAGCCATGACCCGGCGTCTGCCCTGCGTGTCCGGCCGTAAACCGACCGTAAAGGTTCGCGGCAGCCTGCACGGGCGACACGGCGCATCCTCCCTGGCGCGCCGCCGACCGTGACGGCCCGGCGGCCTGTAGGCAGACGTACGGCACGCGGGCCGCGGGTCCCCGCGCCGCGAGGCTCCCTGGAGGACGGATGACGTCGGTGGACCGCGCGCCGGATGTGGCGCCCCCGGATGACCGGCCCTCGGCCGGCACCGAACGGCGCACGCGTCACGGCACGGCCGTGCTGCGGTGGCTGTCGACCACCGACCACAAGGTGATCGGCGGTCTCTACCTCGTCACCGCGTTCGCGTTCTTCCTCTTCGCGGGCGTGCTCGCCATGATGATGCGCGCCGAACTGGCACGTCCCGGCATGCAGTTCATGTCGAACCAGCAGTACAACGAGCTGTTCACCATCCACGGCACGATCATGATGCTGCTGTTCGCGACGCCGACCTTCACCGGATTCGCCAACGCGCTGATGCCGTTGCAGATCGGCTCGCCCGATGTGGCCTTCCCCCGGATGAACGCCTTCACCTACTGGGTCTACCTCTTCGGTGGCCTGATGGTGCTGGGCGGATTCCTGACGGCGGACGGCCCGGCGGCCTTCGGCTGGTTCGCGTACGCACCGCTGAACGGCGCGGCGCACTCCCCCGGCACCGGGCCCGACCTGTGGGTCATGGGCTTGGCGGTGGCGGGGCTGAGCACGATCCTCGGTGCGGTGAACTTCATCGCCACCATCGTGTGTCTGCGTGCGCCGGGGATGACGCTGTTCCGGATGCCTATCTTCACCTGGAACGTCCTGTTCACCTCGATCCTGGCGCTGCTGGCCTTCCCGGTGCTCACCGCGACCCTGCTGGTCCTGGAGGCAGACCGCAGGTTCGGCGCGCACGTCTTCGAGGCCGCGAGCGGGGGCGCCCTGCTGTGGCAGCACCTCTTCTGGTTCTTCGGGCATCCGGAGGTGTACATCGTGGCCCTGCCGTTCTTCGGGGTGATCAGCGAGATCGTCCCGGTGTTCAGCAGGAAGCCGATGTTCGGCTACCAGGCCCTGATCGGTGCGACCATCGCCATCACGGGGCTGTCCGCGACGGTGTGGGCGCACCACATGTTCGCGACCGGCGCGGTGCTGCTGCCGTTCTTCTCCCTGCTCTCCTTCCTGATCGCCGTCCCGACGGGGGTGAAGTTCTTCAACTGGATCGGGACGATGTGGCACGGGTCGCTGTCCTTCGAGACGCCGATGCTGTGGTCCCTGGGCTTCCTCGTCACGTTCCTGCTCGGCGGCCTGTCCGGGGTGCTGGTCGCCTCGCCCCCGCTGGACTTCCACCTGACGGACAGCTACTTCGTCGTCGCACACCTGCACTACGTGCTCTTCGGGACGATCGTCTTCGCCACCTTCGCCGGGTTCTACTTCTGGTGGCCGAAGTTCACCGGCCTGATGCTGGACGAGCGGCTCGGAAAGATCCATTTCTGGACCCTGTTCACCGGTTTCCAGACGACGTTCCTGGTGCAGCACTGGCTCGGCGAGGCGGGCATGCCGCGCCGGTACGCGGACTACCTCGCAGGCGACGGTTTCACCGTCCTCAACTCCGTGTCCAGCGCGGGGTCGTTCCTGCTGGGGCTGTCGACCCTGCCCTTCCTCTACAACGTGTGGAAGACGCGGCGCCACGGTACGCCGGTCGGGGTGGACGATCCGTGGGGCTGGGGGCGTTCCCTGGAGTGGGCGACCGGTTGTCCTCCCCCGCGGCACAACTTCCACGCGCTGCCCCGGATCCGCTCGGAGTCCCCCGCCTTCGACCTGCACCACCCGGAGGTGCCCCGTGAAGGGTGAAGCCTGGCTGTTCACCGGTACGGCCGCGTTCTTCGCGGTGACGGCCGCCGTCTACGGATGGTTCTCCCCCGATCCGGCGGGGCGCGCCGCGCTGTGCGTGTCCTTCGGGATGTCGGCCCTGGTCGCCGCCTTCCTGTGGCGGCAGCGGGCTCGGGGCGGCGAGCGCCCTGAGGACCGTGGGGCGGCCGAGGTACGGGACACCGCCGGACGGCGGCTGTACTTCCCCGCCCGCAGCTTCGCCCCCGTCCTCACGGCTGCGGGCAACGCGCTGATCGGGCTCGGCGTGGTCCAGGGCCTGTGGCTGTGCCTCGTGGGGTTCGGCGTGCTGCTGCCGGGGGTCCTCGGCTTCGCCTTCCAGGAGCTGGGCCACCCGGAGTAGGGCTGCCGTCACCCGTCCCGCGGCGGCGGTTGTTCCTGGTCGGGGCCGGCGAGGACCGCCGCGATCCGGCGGCGCTGCTCGGGGGTCGCCGGGTAGCGGATCCGGTCGCGGTAGTACCAGGCGCTGAGCGCGGTGCGCGTCCGCTCGGCGAGCCGCCGCGGAGCGGGGCCGGCGGGTTCCAGGGGCCGTGGCACGTCCCGTACGAGAACGGCGTGACGGGCGGGGCCGGGCAGCGCCGTGTGCTCCGGGTGGAAGCCGCCTTCCGGGCCCTGGGTCACCAGGCCGGTCTCCTCGCCCTCGTCCAGCAGTTCCCGTTCTCGCTCCTGCAGGGCCAGGCAGAGGCGTCTGGTCAGCCAGAACGCGGCCGCCGGTACGACGAAGAACCCGGCGCGCAGCACCCTGGTCACGCCCGCCACGGGGACGTCGAAGACGTAGGCGACGATGTCCTGGCCGCCCGCGAGGAGCAGCACGGCGTACCAGGAAAGGGCCGCCACGCCCAGGCCGGTGCGGACGGGCCGGTTGCGGGGCCGGTCGCACAGGTGCCGTTCGCCGGTCGGGCCGGTGACCCAGCGCTCGAAGTACGGGTAGCAGTACAGGACCGCGAAGAGCAGTCCGGGCAGGACCACCCCCGTCAGCAGGGGGTTCCAGGACACGGTGTGCCCCCACAGCCGGGTCTCCGCCCCGGGCATCAGGCGCAGCGCCCCCTCCAGGAATCCGACGTACCAGTCGGGCTGGGAGCCGGTGGAGACGATGTCGGAGCGGTAGGGGCCGTAGGCCCAGACGGGGTTGACCTGCGCGAGTGCGCCGAGCGCCGCGAGCAGGCCGAAGACCATGAAGAACAGGCCGCCGGACTTGGCGAGGTACTGGGGGAAGAAGGGCAGTCCGACGACGTTGCGGCCGGTCCTGCCGGGGCCGGGCCACTGGGTGTGCTTGAGGGTGAACACCAGCAGGAGGTGCACCGTGATCAGTCCCAGGAGCAGGCCGGGGACCAGCAGGACGTGCACCGGGTAGAGCCTGGGCACGATGTCGTGGCCCGGGAACTGGCCACCGAAGACGAACATGCCGAGGTAGCTGCCGGCCACGGGGACGGACAGGACGATGCCCTGGGCGATGCGCAGTCCGGTGCCGGAGAGCAGGTCGTCGGGGAGCGAGTAGCCGCAGAAGCCTTCCAGGAGCGAGAGCAGGAACAGGGTGACCCCGATCGTCCAGTTGGCCTCGCGCGGACGGCGGAAGGCGCCGGTCAGGAACACGCGCAGCATGTGGGCGCCGATCGCGGCGAGGAAGAGGATCGCCGCCCAGTGGTGGGTCTGGCGGATCAGCAGTCCGCCGCGCACGTCGAAGCTGATCCTGAGGGTGGAGAGGTAGGCCCGGGACATCGGGACCCCGCGCAGCGGAGCGTACGAACCCTGGTAGGGGCCCTCGCTCATCGAGGGCTCGAAGAAGAAGGTCAGGTAGACCCCGGTCAGCAGCAGGACGAGGAAGCCGTACAGCGCGAGTTCCCCGAGCAGGAACGACCAGTGGTCGGGGAACACCTTGCGCATCACCCCGCGCGCCAGCTCCCCCAGGGGCAGCCGGGCGTCCGCCTTGTGGAAGGCCCGCACCGCCGCGCGACGTGCCCGGTCGCGCAGCCGGGCCTTGCGCCGTGACCCCAGCACCCGGGGCACCTCCTGTCCGCGTGACCGGCACCGGGAGCCACTGTGCCGGGCCGGTCGGGCGGCGGACCGGACGGCGCGCCCGTACCGGGACCCGCAGTCACCTGGTCGCTGCCGGCGGACGGGGGCGTGGCGGGGGCGGCCCGGGGTAGGCGCCGACGGATACCACGTCCGCCCACGGAGGAGTCGTCCCATGGATCTCACCCAAGCCCTGAGCGGTGCCCGGCGCCGCGCGGACCGCGAGGAGCGCGCCTACGCGGGTGACGAGGAGCGGCCGCTCAAGGGGTATCTGGCGCTCATGGGGGCGTACGGCGCGGGCGTCGCGGGGCTCGTGGCCGCCGCCCGGGCCGCGCGCAGGCCGGTACCGCGGCTCTCCCCGTCCGACGTGCTGCTGCTCGGCGGCGCCACCCACTGGGTGGCGCACACCCTCGCGAAGGACCCCGTGACCAGCCCGTTGCGCGCTCCCTTCGCCCGCTACCGCGGTACTTCCGGACCGGCCGAGCTGGAGGAGGACGTCCGGGGTTCGGGGGTGCGGCACGCGGTCGGCGAGCTGCTGACCTGCCCGTTCTGTCTGGGGCTGTGGGTGACCACGGGGCTCGGCGCCGGATACGTGTTCGCGCCCGCCTTCACCCGGTTCGCGGTCGGTTCACTGGCGGCCCTGACGGGGGCGGACCTGCTCCAGCTGTGCCGCGCCCGGCTCCAGGACGGGGGGTGAGGGGGGCGCTCAGAGCGGGAGGTCCTCGGCGTCGGCGCTGCGGATGCGGGCGGACATGTTGACCTCCATCATCCGCAGGGCCGCCTCGGCGAGGTCCCGGTGCAGGTGCGCGACCGCGTCCCGTACGACGGTGACCCCGAGGTGGCGGATGTGGGCGTCCAGCGCGGAGTAGAGCACGCACTGCTCGGTCGCCTGCCCGCACAGGACCAGGTGGTCGACTTCGAGTTGCCCCAGCAGGTAGGCGAGCGGTGTCTCGAAGAAGATCGAGTGGCGGGCCTTGAGCACGAAGAGGGCGTCCTCGTCGGGGATGAGCGGTTTCACCAGGTCGGCGTGCGGTCCGTCGAGTGCGGTCTCCAGGATCTCCCCGTGGTGGGAGCGCCACTGGCCGAAGTTGTCGTTGACGTAGATGACGGGGGTGCGGCCGCGTCTGGCGCGCTCCAGGAGGAGCTGGATACGGGGCACGGCCTGGCGGGCGGAGGGCAGCAGCAGCTCCGCGTCGGCGTGCTCGTACCGGTTGATCATGTCGATGACGACGAGTGCGCTGCCTGTCATGTCGGGACCTCCCGTGCGTGCGCTGACCGTCCGGAGGCGCCCCTCCGGTCTTCGGCTGCTACCCGCCCCGCTCCCCGCGATGCCCGGCGCGACCACCCTCGCGCCGGGGTTTGTCCGGGCTGTGACGGGTCAGCCGCGAGGCAGGGCGTGCCGCGCGCCCCCGGCTCCCGCGGGGCGGGCCGAGATCTGCCCGGAGCACGACCGGGCCGGCTTCGGCCACGGGGTGCAGGGCACGTACCTGCACGTGAGGGGAATCGCGCACACATGCGGCTGGTCCATGGCCCGTTGGGGGCGGTCCGCGGTGCGGCTCGGGGAGGGCCGGGGATGAACCGGCTCACGGAGGCTCGGGGATGAAGGGCAGGTACTCCTCCTCTTCCTCGCCGGTGGGGAGGACGACATAGCTCGCCTCGGGGAGTTCGTTCCACACGCCGGGCAGGTCACCCAGCGGTTCGGAGACCACCAGGCGGGTGTCGTCGGAGACCTTCCGCAGGTAGGGCAGCTCCGGGTACAGCTCGCGGACGGTGTCGGCCCTGCTGCTGTAGAACAGCGACCGTGACCTGCGCTGGCTGGAGTAGCGGAACGCCCACACCTTGTGCCCGTCGCTGACGGCGACCGTCATCTGGAGCGGGTCGTCGACGCCGTGTTCCTTGCCGAGGCGTTCGACCAGTCCGGCCATCCGGGCCACGGCGCCCGGCACGTCCTGGTCCAGGCCGAAGGTGACGGCCAGGTAGAACATGACCTCGGAGTCCGTGGAGCCCTCGATGGAGGGGAAGAGCGCCGGGTCGACGGCCATGTACAGGTCCCGCTGGAGCCTCTGGAAGTCGGTGATCGCCCCGTTGTGCATCCACAGCCACCGGCCGTGCCGGAAGGGATGGCAGTTGGTCTGCTGGACGGCCGAACCGGTCGAGGCGCGGACGTGGGCGAAGAAGAGCCGCGAGCTGACGTGGGCCGCCAGCTCGCGGAGGTTCTGGTTGTTCCAGGCCGGTCCGATGTCACGGAACACCGCCGGGGTGCCGTCCCCGTGCTCGCTGTACCAGCCGATGCCGAAGCCGTCGCCGTTCGTCGTCTCGACGCCCATCCGGGCGTGCAGGCTCTGGTTGATGAGCGAGTGCTCGGGACGGTAGAGGACGGTGTCGAGCAGGACCGGTGATCCCGAGTACGCGAGCCAGCGGCACATCGGCGGCACCCCTTTCAGCACATGGTTCGAGCCTAACGCGGCGGGCGGTGGCGGGCCCGGCGGTCACAGCGGTGTCCGCAGCGCGCTCGCCCCCCGTCGCCACCGCTCCAGCAGCAGGGCCCCGAGGCGGTCCTCCAGCAGGACGGTGGCGTCGGCGCCGAAGGCGATGTCGCCCTCCAGCGCGGGCTCGTCCTCCAGCAGGCCCGCGATGACCTCACGGCGTACGAGCTGCTCGTGGACGGCGTCGGCCTCGACGTGCTCGGCGTAGAAGTGCTCGGCGGCGGCCCCCGCGTCCAGGCGGCGCATCGCCGCCGCCATCCGGCGCGAGCCCGGTGAGGAGGTGACCTCGACGCAGGCGAAATGGCCCACGAGCGCTCCGCGCAGCGCCCGGTGCAGGCCGAACAGGGACATGAGGTTCACGGTCGCGAGGGCCTCGGCCGGGGCGGCGTCGAGGTAGTGGCCGTAGTCCGTGTTCAGCCCCAGGTCCGCCATCAGGCGGGCGAAGAGCTCGGCGTGCACGCGGTCGGCGTGTCCGGCGCCGAACTCGTCGTACTCGATGGCGACCATGGCGGCCTTCGCGCGCCCGCGCAGGCGCGGGATGACCCACACGTGGGGGTCGGCCTCCTTGAGGTGGTACAGGGAGCGCAGGGCGCAGTACTCGCGTACCTGCCCGAGTTCCCCCTCGTGCTCCAGGTAGCCGCTGACGCTGCCGGAGTGGTCGACCGGCTCCAGCAGCAGTTCGCCGAAGGCCTGGTCGACGGTGCGGCCGCCCGGCGCGTCGGCGCGCAGGGCGGCCAGGAAGCGCTGCTCCAGGGCGCCGCGCAGGGCGAGCAGCCCCGGGTCCCACTCGCGGCTGTCGTCGACCCCCTCGAAGCCCCGGTAGTGGAGTTCGTAGAGGAGGTAGAGGGCCAGGTGCAGGTCGTCCCCGTACGGGTCCGCGCCGTGGGCGGCGGCGGGGTCGGGGAGCGGGGCGGCCGGGTCGGGCAGGGCGGCGGCCACCGCTGCCGAGAGGGGGCCGCGCGGGGGCGGGAGCCGGCGGGCGGTGGACGGGTGGGGGCGGGTGGTGCTCGCCGTCACGGGTGGATCCTCCTCAGGGGCCGGTGGGCGTCGCGGGGTGCGCGGGCCCCGCGGGGTTCCGTGGTGTCGCGGAGCGGGTGGGTGCCGGGCGCGCCGGCGCGGATGACGACCAGTTCCTCCGTCGTCTCGTCCGGCCCCAGCAGGCCCTGTTCGCGCAGCCACGGCAGCCGGGAGCGCAGCACCGGGCCGAAGGGGATGCGGGTCCGGTCCACGACCTCGGCCCGCATCCCGGCGGCGGTCAGCCGTTGCAGCGTCCTGTCGGTGCCGCACAGGGCCGAGTGGACCATCAGCAGGGTGCCGTGCGGCTTGAGCAGGGCGGGGGCGGTGGAGCAGATGCGGTCCACGATCTCGCGCCCGTCGTTGCCCGCGTCCCAGGCGCGGGCGGGCCCACGGGCGGGCAGCCCCGGGTCCGGGGCGGGTACGTAGGGCGGGTTGCTGATGACCAGGTCGAAGGTGCCCAGAGCCTCGGCGGTCGCCACGCTCCCCCGGCGGACGGTGACCGGCTGCCGCATCCGCAGGGCGTTCAGGCGTACGGTCAGAGCGGCGCGCCAGGAGATGTCCACCGCGGTCACCCGGGCGCCCCGGCGCGCCGCGTACAGGGCCAGCGCGCCGCTGCCGGTGCAGACGTCCAGGACGTCCATGCCCGGTGCGACCTCGCTCCCCACGGCTTCGGCCAGGAGGCAGGTGTCCTCCTGGGGGGCGTAGACCCCGGGAAGGGTCCACAGGCGGGCGAATTCATGGCGCGCCCGTGGGAATCCGAGGCTCAGCGACATCCAGCACCTCCGTGGTCGGTCGGTCATCGGGCGGCTACCCCGTCCCGGGCACACCACACGTACCTGCAGGTGTGCGGCCGCGTGAGGTGGGGAGGCGCCGGGGAGAGCAGTCCACTTCTTCGACGGAGGCGAGACCATGCGCGCATTGACCTGGCAGGGCACGCGGGACGTGCGGGTGGAGACCGTTCCGGATCCCGGGATCAAGGACCCGACGGACATCGTCGTCAAAGTGACGTCCACCGGTATCTGCGGCTCCGACCTTCACCTCTACGGGGTCCTCGGGCCGTTCCTGGAACCGGGGGACATCCTCGGCCACGAGGCGATGGGCCTGGTCGAGGAGGTGGGCGCGGACGTGAAGACGCTGCGGCGCGGCGACCGGGTGGTCGTCCCGTTCAACGTCTCCTGCGGCGACTGCTTCATGTGCGACCAGGGCCTCCACTCGCAGTGCGAGACCACCCAGGTCCGGGAGTACGACAAGGGCGCCTCGCTGTTCGGCTACACCAAGCTCTACGGTCAGGTGCCCGGCGGGCAGGCGCAGTACGTGCGGGTGCCGTTCGGTGACAGGCTGCCGGTGAAGGTGCCCGAAGGGCCGCCGGACGAGCGTTTCGTGTACCTGTCCGACGTCCTGCCGACGGCCTGGCAGGCGGTGGAGTACGCGGCCGTCCCGCCGGGCGGCAGCGTCGCCGTCCTCGGTCTGGGGCCGATCGGGCAGATGGCCGCCCGGATCGCCCTGCACCGTGGGGCCCGGCTGGTCATCGGCGTGGACCTGGTGCCGGCCCGGCTGGAGCGGGCCAGGTCGTCCGGGGTGCACGCGCTGGACCTCAAGGAACACGGCAAGCAGCTGGTGGGGGCCGTCCGCGACCTCACCGACGGCAGGGGCCCGGACTCCGTGATCGACGCGGTGGGCATGGAGGCCCACGGCGCTCCGCTGGCGTCCGCCGCGCAGCGCTTCACGGGGCTGCTGCCGGACGCCGTGGCGCGGCCGCTGATGGAGCGGGCCGGGGTGGACCGGCTGACGGCCCTGCACACCGCGATCGACCTGGTGCGCCGGGGCGGCACCGTCTCCGTGTCGGGCGTCTACGGCGGCGCGGCCGACCCGATGCCGCTGCTGACCATGTTCGACAAGCAGATCCAGCTGAGGATGGGGCAGGCCAACGTGAGGGCCTGGGTGGACGACATCCTGCCGCTGCTGGAGGACTCCGACCCGCTGGGCGTCGAGGGCTTCGCCACGCACACCATGCCGCTCGACGAGGCGCCCCGGGCGTACGCCATGTTCCAGGCCAAGGAAGACGGCATGATCAAGACCCTGCTGCAGCCCTGAACGGGCCCGGAGGGTCTCCGGGGGTCTCCGGGGGTCTCAGGGGGTCTCCGGGGCGCCCCGGACGGGCCTACGAGGCGAGGGGCGCGGTGGCCATCCCCGCGCCGTCCCGCAGGCCCGCGAGGAACTCCTGCACCGCCTCCAGCGCGGTGTACCGGGGCTCCCAGCCCAGTTCCGCGCGGGCCCGGGAGCTGTCCAGCAGCGGAAGCCGCAGCACCGCGTCGAACAGGTCGGGGGACGCCGGTACGGCGCGCAGCCGCCAGGCGGCGGAGAGCGCGGCCCTGACCGGGGCGGCGGGCATCCGTACGACCCGCGCCTTGAAGAGCGCCGCCAGCCGCTCCGCGTCCAGCGGGGGTTCGGCGGCGAGGTTGAACGCCCCTCGGACGGGCCGGGTGACCGCGGCGGCATAGGCGGCCGCGGCGTCGTCGGTGTGCAGCGCCTGGAGACGCAGGCCGGGGAGGTCGGGGACGACCGGGATCAGGCCCGGCCGGACCAGCCGGCCGGGCAGCAGCCGGCCCGCGAAGATCCTGCGCTGTTCGGAGGCGGCTTCCCGCTTGAACAGGAACGCGGGGCGCATCCGGACGACGCGGATGCCGGGGTGGGCGCCCTCGTAGGCGTCCAGGACCCGCTCCAGGTACGACTTCTCCCGGGTGTACGCGGCCTGCGGCCAGCCGTGGGTGGGCCAGGTCTCGTCCACGGCGCGGTCCTTGGGGCCGGGCGAGTACGCGCCGACCGACGAGGCGTGGACCAGTGCGGGCACACCCGCGGCGGCGACGGCCTCGAACACGCGGATGCTGCCGAGGACGTTGGTGCGCCAGGTCTCGGCGGGGTCGTGCGTGGGCTGGAACTTCCAGGCCAGGTGGACCACGGCGGCCGCGCCCTCGAAGAGCGGGACGAGGTCGGCGCCGCCGGGTTCGACGTTCACGGCACGCCACTCGGTGGCCTCCGGCCGCCAGGCGGGGAGCCTGCGTGCCAGTCCGAGGACGGAGCCCACCGCGGGGTCGTCCACGAGGGCCCGCACCACGCTCGTGCCGACGTTGCCGGTGGCGCCGACCACGACGACGCGCAGGCCGGCCGCAGGTCCGGATCCGGCTGGGGGTGTCGAGGTCATGCCCGTCCCCTTCCCGCGCTGGGCTGCGCTTGCGGTACCCCGGCGAACGGACTGTCGTCCAGCCGGGCGAGCAGCTCGGCCGGGTCCGCGTACACCGCGCGGGCCCCGGCCTCCTCCAGGTCGCGGCGGGCGATGCCGCCGCACAGCAGGCCCACGCAGGCCACCTCGGCCCGTGTTGCCGCCTTCATGTCCCACACGCTGTCGCCGACGAACACGGAGGCGTGGGCGGGCGCGTCGGCGAGGTCGAGTGCGTGGTGCACCGGGTCGGGCGCCGGTTTGCCCTCGCTGACGTCGTCGGCGCTCGCGGTGGCGGTGATGGCGTCGTCCGCTCCGATCGCCCGCCGCAGCGCCTCCAGTTCGGTGCTTCCGGCCGAGGTGACCAGCACCACCCGCCACCCGCGCCCGTCGAGGGTGCGCAGCAGTTCGGCGGCGGAGGCGAAACCGGGAAGCCGGTCGAAGTAGGTCCCGTAGAGGGTGTCGTGGGCGGCCTTCAGCGCGTCGTCCTGGCCGGTGTCCCGGTCGTCGCCGAGCAGGTGGGCGATCAGGTCCTCACCGGGGAGGCCGATCGCACGGTGCACGGCGTGCATCGGCACGTCGTGACCGGCCTGCCGCAGCGCTTCCCACCACGAGGTCACATGAAGGTGATTGGTGTCGACCAGCGTGCCGTCGACATCGAACAGGGCGGCGCGGTTCATAGGTTTCCTCCCGTACGGCCGGTGTCCCGGGCGCGGTGTGGGCGGTCGGCGACCGGGACCCGGCCGGGGTTCACTTGCCCAGCTTCTCCTTGAGTTCGGCCTTGTTCATGGACGAGCGTCCGTGCAGGTTCTTGCGCTTGGCCTCCGCGTAGAGCTGGTCGTACGTGGGCCCCTGCGCGCCGGTGTGGGAGTGCCGGCCGCCGCGCTCTGAGGAGGACATGTCCTCCAGGGAGGTCTTGCTCGCCGTCTTCGACTCCCCCGCCCGTGCCCGTTCCTTGTTGACGGTGCGGGCGGCGATCTCCTTGGCGCGCTCGGCGCTCTCGCCGCGCTCCTGCGCGCTCTCCTTGATGTGCTCGTACTGCCGCTCGCGCTTGGGACTGGATCCGCGGGGCATGGTCACTCCTTCGTTGGCATCCGTTTTCCGTGTGCGTTCTCGTGGTTTCCGGCTTCACCGGTGCGGGGCCCGCGGGCCCCGGGACGGCACTCCGTCGGCGCGGACCGCCGTACGCGCGCGTGCGACGACGAAACCGCTGCGCGGCCGGGTCGGTATGCGGTGGAGCGGGATCGTCAGGTCCTGTTCCGGGACCTCGCATTCCAGCGCGACGAGTGCGCCCACGATGGCCGTCAGCAGCTCGACGGCGATGTCCTCGCCCGGGCAGCGGTGCCCGGTACGGGCGTCGCCGCCGCCCTGCGGTACGAGGTCGTTCGGCGGCGGTTCGCGGCCGACGAAACGGCAGGGGTCGAAGTCGCAGGGGCCGGGCCACACGTCCGGATCGTGGTTGCGCCCGTACAGGTCCAGCAGGAGGAGACTGCCCTGGGGGACCTCCGTGTCCCGCCATCGCAGGTCGCGGGCGGCGAGGCCGCCGACGAAGGGTGCGAACGGGTAGAAGCGGCGCACTTCGTGGGCGAAGGCCCGGGCGTACGTCCCGTCGTCCCCGCGCAGCCGCTCCCTGTGGACGGGGGCGCTGTGCAGGGCGTGCGCGGCGAAGACCGCGAACCAGGACAGGGCCACCGTGGGGCGGATGATGTTGAGCAGTTCCACCGCTGCGGTGTGCGCGTCCAGCAGGTGGCCGTCGGCGTCGCGGTGCCAGGCGACCACGGTCAGGGGAGAACGGGGCCGGCCGTCGGACGCGACCGGGGCTGCGGCCCCGCGCAGCTCCGTCACCGCGCGGCCCAGGGCCCGCTCCTGCCGCGCCCGGGCGCGGCGCGCCTTCCAGTGGCGGGGGCCGGCCGTGGCGAAGCCGTCGACCGTGGCCACGCAGTCCTCGGACAGGGAGCGCGAGGCTCCCTCGGAGAGGGGCAGGCCCACCCAGTCGCACACGGCTCCGGCGAGGACGGCGGCCACTTCGTCGAACAGGACCACCTCGCGCCCCTGCCAGCCCGCCACCGCGCGCGGCCAGCGCGCGGTGAAGCGTTCGGTGAGCGCGGCGATGCCGCCCTCGGTCATGAGGAGCGAGACGAACATGTCCTTGCGGACGCGGTGGCGGTCTCCGTCGAGGGTGTGCACCGCGCCCCGGCCGAACAGCGTGTCGAGGACGGGCCCGGGGAGGGCGCCCTCCCGCAGGACGCGCTCGTCGTCGTAGAAGAACTCCACCGATCCGGGCCCGTCGAGGACGACCGTGCGCCGGCCCATGAGCCGGGTGACGACCGGTCCCTCGCCGGCGCGCTCCTGCAGACCGGGCAGCCAGGCGTAGCCGCGGGCCAGCAGTGAGGCGGTGCTGTCGATCACGGAAGTGAACATACGCGGCGCCTACCCGCTGCGCCGCCCGGCACTCTCTCTGTTCGGGTGGGGCGCGGCGTGCGGAGGCGGCCGCCCGGGGTAGGTGGAGGGGGACGGTCCGCGAGGACCCTGCGCCGGCGACGAGGAGGCAGACGATGAGCGGTACGGAACGCACGGGCACTAGCGGTACGGAACGCACGGGCCCTACGGGAGCGGGCGGCGGCATGGAGGACAAGGCCCAGCGGCCCGGGATCGGCCGCGAAGAGCAGGTGGCCGAGGCCCCGGAGCAGGACGGGCGCACGCGCGGGCGGAGCAAGGAGGAGTCCACGCGCCGACGCCCCGGAGAGGAACGCGTCCGGGAGGAGGACGCCGCGCAGGACGGGGCGAAAAGCGGCTCGGACGAAACTTCCGGCGCACGCGGCCGAACGGGTTTCGGCGGCGGGTGACCGGCAAGGCGGACCGTATGAACCCCAAGCGATCCCAGGCACGCCCGGCACCCGGGGAGCCGACGCCCGCCCCGGCCGGTACGCCGGTGCGCCACATCATCGAGCCGGACGGCCCCGAGCTGCTGGAAGGGCCCGTGGAACGGCCCCGCAGGGACGGCTCCACGGCGCGCTCCGAGCGCCCGGTGGTGGCCGTGTGCACCTGCCGGCGGAGCCGGATCTACCCCTGGTGCGACACCAGCCACCGTGCCCGGACCAGCGGGGACGACGCCGCGGCCGGGTCCGAGCGGGAAGGGGAGCGGTCGTGAGCGCCTCCCCCGGGCCGGGCCGGGTCGTGGTCGTCACCGGGGCCAGCGGCGGCGTAGGGCGTGCGGTCGCCCGGGCCTTCGCCGCCCGCGGCGACCGGCTGGCGCTGGTCGCCCGCGGCGCGGCGGGTCTGGAAGGGGCCGTCCGGGACGTGGAGGCGTTGGGCGCGAAAGCCCTCGCGATCGAAGCGGACGTCGCCGACCCGGAGGCGGCCGAGGCCGCCGCCCAGCGCGCGGAGGACGAGTTCGGGCCCCTCGACATCTGGGTCAACGTCGCTTTCACCTCGGTGTTCGCGCCGTTCACGGAGATCAGCCCGGAGGAGTTCCGCCGGGTCACCGAGGTCTCCTACCTGGGGTACGTGTACGGCACCCACGCGGCCCTGCGCCGCATGCTCCCCCGCGACCGCGGCACCCTCGTCCACGCCGGATCCGCGCTCGCCTACCGGGGCATCCCGTTGCAGAGCGCGTACTGCGGCGCCAAGCACGCCCTCCAGGGCTGGCACGAGGCGCTGCGCTGCGAACTGCTCGCCTCGGGCACCGGGGTCCGCACGACGATGGTGCAGCTGCCCGCGCTGAACACCCCGCAGTTCGACTGGGTGCTGTCGCGGCTGCCGAGGCGCGCGCGGCCGGTGCCGCCGATCTACCAGCCGGAGGTCGCCGCCCGGGCCGTCGTGTACGCCGCGGACCACCCGCGGCGGCGGGAGTACTGGGTCGGGGGCAGTACCGCGATGACGCTGATGGCCAACGCCGTGGCACCGGGGCTCCTCGACCGGTACCTGGCGCGTACGGGCTTCGACTCCCAGCAGACCGACACCCCCGCGGGGGACGACGAGCCGGCCAACCTGTGGCAACCCGCGGACGAGCGGCGGGACTTCGGGGCGCACGGCCGCTTCGACGGGTCGGGGCGCACGCGGAGCTTCCAGTGGTGGGCCACGCGCCACAGGGGCGCCCTCGCCGCCGCGACGCTCGGCGGGGCCGGCGCAGCGGCCCTCGCCTGGAGCCGACGCGGGCGGGACTAGACGCGGGAGTGCCGGACGGGTGGCGGACGGGCAGCGCCGAGGGGCCGGGGCATTCGCCCCGGCCCCTCGGCGTATCTGCGGGTCAGGTGTGGAGCAGGCGGTTGAAGAAGGAGCGGTAGCGCTGGAGCGCGATCCGCAGGTCCTCCGTCACGGGTTCCTCACCCTTGCTCCACTGGCCCTCCAGCTCCTGCTTGTGGGAGGAGAAGGTACCGGCGAGCGTCTGCATCACCTCGGCGACGAGGGTGTCGGCGGACCTGACCGCGTCCTGCGGGTCGTCGACGAACCGGCCCTGTATCTCGCCCCAGCGCCTGCGGAACTCCTCCGCGTCGGGGCCCGCGAGCAACGGCTCGTCCGCCGTGTCACCCGCCGCGCCCGCGCCCTCCCGGGTGCCGGCGGCCGTCGTGTCCGCCTCGTCCGCCCGTGCGGGTTCGTCTTCCCTCAGGTCGTCCCCGGCCGTGCCCCGCACGCCGGTGTCCTCATCCGTGCGCCCGCCCGTGCCTGCGCCCAGGTCACGGTCGCCCGTCGCCTCACCGGGATAGACGGCGGTGCTCCGCTCGTCGGATCCCGGGTGGGCGAGGCTCTCCGTGGTCAGGCCGCCCTCGTCGTCGGGCCGGCCGAGCGTCTCGTCGCGGTCTTGCATGTCATCGGCCTCCTTGGTCACCGAGCAGCTCCTGGAACAGGGCGCGGTAGTGCACCATCGCCCCGCGGAGCTCCTCCGTCGTCGCCTGTCCTTCGCTGCTGCGCGCGTTGACCGCGTGCGCGGCGCGGTAGTGCTCCAGCGTGCTTCCGTGCTCGACCGAAAGGTCGCGCACCTGCTCTCCGAACCCGTCGGTCGGGTAGCCGCGCTCCCTCATGAGCCGCGTCACCAGTTCGTCCGCCTGGGCGACCGCCCCCTCCGGGCGGTCCACGAAGCGTTGCTGGACGCCCTGCCACTCCTCGGCGTACTGGCTCCGGCGCGCGGGGGGCAGTTCCTTGATGTCCAGCGCCTCGTGGCGCTGCTCGCGGGCGCGCAGTTCACGCTCGGCGGCCAGTCGGCCACCCTCGTCCTGGACGGTGCGGTCGTACTCGGGGCCGAACCGCTCCCGGAGGTGCCGTCGGCGCGAGACCAGCCAGAGCCCGGCCGCGATGGCGATCAGGACCACCACTACGGGAACGATGATCGCGATGAGCGTGCTTGTCGACATGGGGGCCTCCACTCGGGGCCGTGCTCTCATCGGTGTCGTCGTTGGCGCGTGCCCGCCCCCGGGTCCCGCAAACCCGGCCCGCTACCTCCCGTTACAGTCTGCGGCGTGACCGTAGCCCGCTCCATCGCCCTGTTCGTCGTGGCCGCCCTCCTTGAGATCGGCGGAGCCTGGCTGGTCTGGCAGGGCCTGCGGGAGCACCGGGGCCGACTCTGGGTCGGAGCCGGGTTCCTGGCCCTGGGTCTGTACGGAGTCGTCGCCACTTTCCAGAGCGACGCGAACTTCGGCCGGATCCTCGCCGCGTACGGGGGCGTCTTCGTGGCGGGGTCCCTCGCCTGGGGCATGGTCGCCGACTGCTACCGGCCCGACCGCTACGACATCACCGGCGCCCTGGTCTGCCTCGCCGGTATGGCTGTGATCATGTACGCGCCTCGCGGTCAATGAAGGGGTGCCGCGCCTCGCGGCCGATGAGGGGCACTGCCACCGCGACTTGGGCGGGACGCAGCAGGCGGGTGCCGACGCGGTAGCCGGGGCGCAGGATCCGGGCGCAGGTCGGGGTGGTGCGCAGCGGGTCGGGGGCCGAGGTGACCGCTTCGTGGACGAGGGGGTCGAAGGGGTCGCCGGGTTCGCCGACGGGCTCCAGCCCGAGGGCGGCCAGGCGGGATTCGAGCAGGCGCGCGACGGCCTCGAAGCCTTCGCCCGTCTCACCGAGTGCGCGGGCGGCGTCCACGGCGTCGAGGACCGGCAGCAGCCCGCTGAGCACGTTGGAGACGGCCGCCTCGCCGACGGCGAGACGGTCGCGCCGGACGCGTTTGCGGTAGTTGTCGTACTCGGCCTTCACGCGTTGCAGGTCGGCCGTGCGTTCGGCGAGCAGCGCCGCCCGTTCCGACGCGTCGGGGGGGTCGGCGCGGTCCGGGCGGCCGCCGGGGGCGCCGGGCGTCAGGGCGGGCGGGCCCGTCCGTCGCCGGTCGCCGAGGACGACGACCGCCGGTGCGTCGGGGCGTTCCCGGCGCGGGGGCTCGGCAGGACGGTTCATGCCGTGTCTCCCTTCGGCTTCTCGTCGTCCACGATCTCGGCGTCGACCACGTCGTCGTCGGCCGCGGCGGCATCGGGGCCGGCCTGGCCGGCGTCACCCGCGCCGCCCGCGGCCTGAGCCGCCTGGGCGTCGGCGTAGATCGCCTGGCCCAGCTTCTGGCTGACCGCGGCGACCTTCTCCGTGGCCGCACGGATCTCAGCGGTGTTGTCGCCCTCGGCGGAGTCGCCCTTGAGCTTCTCCTTGAGCTCCGCGACGGCCGCCTCGACCTCGGTCCTGACGTCGGCGGGGACCTTGTCCTCGTTGTCCTTGAGGAACTTCTCCGTCTGGTAGACGAGCTGCTCGGCCCGGTTGCGGGTCTCCGCGGCCTCCTTGCGGCGGCGGTCCTCCTCGGCGTGCTGTTCGGCCTCGTGCACCATGCGCTGGATGTCGTCCTTCGGCAGCGAGGAGCCGCCGGTGACGGTCATCTTCTGTTCCTTGCCCGTGCCGAGGTCCTTCGCGGTGACGTGCATGATGCCGTTGGCGTCGATGTCGAAGGTGACCTCGATCTGCGGGACGCCACGCGGGGCCGGCGGCAGACCGGTCAGCTCGAACATGCCGAGCTTCTTGTTGTACGCCGCGATCTCGCGCTCGCCCTGGTAGACCTGGATCTGCACGGACGGCTGGTTGTCCTCGGCCGTCGTGAACGTCTCGGAGCGCTTGGTCGGGATGGTCGTGTTGCGCTCGATGAGCTTGGTCATGATGCCGCCCTTGGTCTCGATGCCGAGGGACAGCGGGGTCACGTCGAGGAGCAGGACGTCCTTGACCTCGCCCTTGAGCACACCGGCCTGGAGGCTGGCGCCGATGGCGACGACCTCGTCCGGGTTGACGCCCTTGTGGGGGTCCTTGCCAGTGAGTTCCCTGACCAGGTCCGTGACCGCCGGCATCCGGGTGGAGCCGCCGACGAGGATGACCTCGTTGACGTCCCCGACCTGGATCTTCGCGTCTTTGACGGCCTGGTGGAAGGGGGTCTTGCAGCGCTCCAGCAGGTCGGCGGTCAGCTGCTGGAACCCGGTGCGGGTGAGCTTCTCCTCCAGGTGCAGCGGCCCGTCGGCGGAGGCAGTGATGTAGGGCAGGTTGATGTTCGTCTCGGTGGCGGACGACAGTTCGATCTTCGCCTTCTCGGCCGCCTCGCGCAGCCGCTGGAGCGCCATCTTGTCCTTGGTCAGGTCGATGCCGTAGCCGTTCTGGAACTGCTTGGCGAGGTGGTCGACGATCCTCTGGTCCCAGTCGTCACCGCCCAGGTGGGTGTCGCCGTTGGTGGCCTTCACCTCGACGATCCCTTCGCCGATCTCCAGGAGGGACACGTCGAAGGTGCCGCCGCCGAGGTCGAAGACGAGGATCGTCTGGTCGTTCGCCTTGTCCAGTCCGTAGGCGAGGGCGGCGGCGGTCGGCTCGTTGACGATGCGCAGGACCCGCAGGCCCGCGATCTCGCCGGCCTCCTTGGTGGCGGTGCGCTGGGAGTCGTTGAAGTAGGCGGGCACGGTGACCACGGCGTCGGTGACGTCCTCCCCGAGGTAGGCCTCGGCGTCCCGCTTGAGCTTCTGCAGGACCCGCGCGGAGATCTCCTGCGCCGTGTACCGCTTGCCGTCGATGTCCCCGTGTTCGGGGAAGTGCCAGCGGGGGTCGCCCATGTGCCGTTTGACCGAGCGCGCCGTGCGGTCGACGTTGGTGACCGCCTGGCGCTTGGCGACCTCGCCGACGAGGACCTCCCCGCCCTTGGCGAAGGCCACGACCGAGGGGGTGGTCCTGGCCCCTTCTGCGTTGGGGATGACGGTGGGTTCGCCGCCTTCGAGGACGCTGACGACGGAGTTCGTCGTTCCGAGGTCGATGCCGACCGACCGTGCCATGGTCCGCTCCCTTCGCGTCGGCGGGCGGCCCACGGATCGCGCCGGTGCGGGAACTCCCCCCCGTCCCGCCGGACGGTTGCGGACAGCCGCCCGTGCGTACGTGGCCGGCCCTCACTTCCTGGATACGTCGGCGCCGCGCGCCCTGTCAACGCGCCCGGGGGCCCTGCCGCCGGGCGGTTTCGCCGCGGTGGCGCCGGGCAGGCGCCGCGGGAGGGGGTCCGTCGTCAGCGGAGGTGGCCATGCCCGTGTTCGTCGGGACGTCCGGCTGGCAGTACCGGGACTGGGCGGGGACCTTCTATCCGCCGGAGGTGCCCCAGCGCCTGTGGCTGGAGGAGTACGGGCGGCATTTCGGCACGGTGGAGAACAACAACGCCTTCTACCGGCTGCCCGCCCCGGAGACCTTCGCGGCCTGGCGCGAGCGGACCGCGGACGGTTTCGTGATGGCCGTCAAGGCCAGCCGGTTCCTGACCCACATCAAACGCCTGCGCGACCCCGAGGAGCCGGTGCGCCGGCTGATGACGCACAGCGCCGGCCTCGGCCCCCGCCTGGGACCCGTGCTCCTCCAACTACCGCCGACGCTGCGCGCGGACGCCCGGACCCTGGACGCCTGCCTGGCCTGCTTCCCGGCCGGTGTGCGGGTGGCGGTGGAGCCCCGGCACGAGTCGTGGTGGACGCAGGAGATCCGGTCGGTCCTCGTCGAGCGGGGCGCCGCGCTGTGCTGGGCGGACCGGCATTCGCGGCCGGTGACCCCGCTGTGGCGGACCGCCGACTGGGGCTACGTACGGTTCCACGAGGGCCGTGCGCAGCCGTGGCCCCGGTACGGGCCCGGCGCGTTGCGGTCGTGGGCCGGGCGGATCGCGGACGCCTGGCCGGCGCGGGCCGACGTCTTCGCGTACTTCAACAACGACCCGGGCGGGGCGGCCGTCAGGGACGCCGAGGCGTTCCGGCGGATGGTGGACGCGGCGGCCGTCCCCGCCTGAGCCTGCGAGCCCGGCCGCGGGCACCGGTGGTGCTCCCGTCACCGGTTGTTCACCCGTCCGCTCCCGCCGGACGGGCGGACGCGCGGCCGCCACGGTGGTGTCGGACCGCGAGGCGTCCGCGGCCTGGGAGTCTGACGCCATGGTGCTGACGACGTCCTCTCCCACCGCCGGCCAGGAGCAGCGTCAGCGGTCGGGGCGCAGGTCCGGCCCCCGGGGCGGGGTGGTGGCACCGGCGGCTTCGGCGGCGGTCTCGATGGGGGCCTACTGCCTGGCGATGGCCGTGCACGGGACGTACCCCTTCGGGGCCCGCTCCCGGGCGGTCAACGACCTGGGCAACCAGTTCGTGCCGTTCCACGCCCACCTGTGGGACCTGATGCGCGGCCAGACCGAGGGGGACCTCTTCTTCAACTGGGGCAGCGGCTACGGCGTCCCGTTCCTCGCGGACTTCTTCACGTACCTGATGAACCCGTTCTCCTGGCTCGTCGCGCTGTTCCCCCGTGACCGGGTGGAGCTGCCGGTCTTCCTCGTCACCCTGCTGAGCATCGGGCTGGCGACCGCGCTGATGACCGTGTGGCTGGGCCGGCTGCGGCCGGGGCCACCGTGGCCCCGTGCGGCGCTGGCGGTGGGCTACGGCGTCAGTGCCTGGACGGTGTCGAACGGTTTCGCCGATCCCATGTGGATGTGGGGGCTGGTGGCCTTCCCGCTGACCGGCTTCGCGTACGACTGGTGCCTGGACGGGCGGCGCTGGGCGCTCGGCGCGCTGCTCGTCGCCGTGTCGTGGGCCGGCAACTTCTACACCGCCGCGATGGCCACCCTCGGGATGCTGCTGGTGCTCGTGGTCAGGCTGCTGCTCGACGGGCGGCCGTGGAGTGGCCGACGGCGCGTGCTGCTGCGGGCCGCGTCGATGACGGCGGTCGGCGTGGCGCTGGTCGCCCCGGTGCTGACGGTCACCTTCCCGGCGTCGCGGGCGTCGCAGCCGGGTCCCGTGGCCGGGTACCCGGGGCCGCCCCTGCTGCGCGACTACCTCGCGCACCTGCTGCCGGGCGGCTTCCATTCGAGCGGCCCGCAGGTGTCGGTGGGCGTGCTGCCGCTGCTGCTGGTCCTCGCGTACCCCTTCATGCGGAGGGTGCCGGGCAGGCAGCGTGCCGCCTGGTGCGTGCTGCTCGTGCTGGTGGCGCTGTCCTACGTGTGGACGCCGACGATCCTGCTGTGGCACGGCCTGGCCCTGCCGAACGGGGGACCGTACCGGGCCTCGTTCACCCTCGCCGGGATGCTGGTGGCCGTGGCCTGGCTGGCCCTGGCCGCGCGGCCGCGGCCCCGGGAGCTGCTGGCGGGGGCCGGGGCGCTGGGCGTGGTGCTGGTCGTCGCCGGCCCCAGCCCGTACTTCACCGCCGGCACCTGGGCGCTGACCCTGGCGGGGGCCGCGGTGTTCGTGGCCCTGCTGGCGCTGCCGCGGCGCCGTGGCCGGGTCGTGCACGTCGCCGTGACGGGGGCGCTGATCGGCACGGTGTTCCTCTCCACGGTGTTCACGGTGCTGTCGGTGACCGCGCAGCGGGACCGGGAGGAGTGGTGGCGGCCGAAGCGGACGCTGGACGCGCAATCCCTGGCGGCGCGGCGGGCGGTGCGGGCGCAGGACCGCTGGCCGGCCCTGCGCAGTGAGCCCGGTCCGCACGAGTTCGCCGACAACGACCCGCTCCTGCTGGGCGGTCAGGGCGGTTCGTACTACAGCAGCTACCTGCCCGCCCTGACCGCGCGGACGCTGCGCGGGCTGGGTGCGGGCTGGTACATGGGGGGCCGTCACACGGTCGGCTTCGAGGACCCGGTCGGCCGGGCGGTCATGGGCGTGGGCAGCTACCTCGACCACGGCGGCCCGGACGGGTTCGTGCGGCGGAGCGCGGACGCGGTCCCGCTCGTGAGCTTGCGGCAGGGCGCGCCGGCCCCCGCGTCGGACACGGTGTTCGCCCGTCAGGAACAGGTGCTGGGGGCGCGGGTGTACGCGGTACCCGCCGTCCGGCCGGTGGGCGGCGCGGCGCCCGGCGAGCGGCCCGACGAAGGCTGGCGGCTGCCGCGGGGCGCGCGCAGGGCGTTCGCCTTCACCTGCACCCCGGGGAGCTCGGCGTTCGCGTACGTGCCCTGGTTCTCCGGCACCCTGGACGCCCTCGGCTCGGTGCGGCGGCTTTCGGGCTGGTTCCCGATGACGAACAACGGGCTGGTGCCGCTGGGCAGGGTCCCGGCGGGCGGCGAGGCGGTGCTGACGCTGACCGGCGACCGCGCCCAGGACGTCCCGCGCTCGCCCGTGGGCTGCCTGGACCGGGGCGCACTCGGCGCGGCGGTGGCCCGCTCGAAGGCGTCGGGCCCGCGTCGCATCACCGCCGCGGGTCATTCCGTCGAAGCCGTTCTTCCGGCTCGCTCCACCGGTACCGCGCTGCTGGCGGTGCCCGCCGTGCGGGGCTGGCGGTGCTCCCTGGACGGGGCGACCGCGAAGGCTCCCGGCAGGCTCGCCGGGCTGATCGCCGTGCCCCTGGGGCCGGGGGCGTCCCGGGTGTCCTGCGCGTACCGCACTCCGGGCC
Source organism: Streptomyces sp. NBC_00667 (assembly GCF_036226825.1). Taxonomy (NCBI): domain Bacteria; kingdom Bacillati; phylum Actinomycetota; class Actinomycetes; order Kitasatosporales; family Streptomycetaceae; genus Streptomyces; species Streptomyces sp. NBC_00667. Next base: position 6,079,681 of record NZ_CP109022.1, on the reverse strand, counting down.
TGAGGGCCGGTCTCCTGGTGAGCGGGGTGGCCGCTGCCGTCCTGCTCGCCGCGCTGGTGGTCTCCTGGTCGCCGCCGGGCGGCGGGCGCCGCGCACTGCGGGCGTGCGCGGCGCGGCGGCTCGGGCGGCTGCGCCGGCTCAGGACACGTTCACGGTGACGCTGGGCGAGGTCGCGCCGGCCACCATCACCCGCAGTTGCTCCGTGCCCTTGGTGCGGAACGTGGTGTCGAGCGAGTAGCTGGAGCCCTGCTTGACGGTCGTACTGGCGTGCAGGGTCGTCCACTTGGCGCCGTACTTGTGCTGGAGGACCACCTTGCTGCCGATCGGCACGCCCTTCGTGCGTCCGGTGAAGGTCACCTTGTCTCCGGTCTTCACATCGGTCGGGTTCGCCTTGACGCTCACTTCGCCCGCCGGTTGCGTCGCGGCCGGGTGGGGCGGGAACGCGGCGGCGGACGCGGTTCCCACGGCTCCCGCGGTCAGCAGGGCGAGGGACAGGGCTCCGGCTGCGAGCATCCGGGCGGGGCGGTTTCGCGTGGTGGCGCTCACGTTGGTCTCCCGTCTTCGCGGATCCCATGCGCCACGAACGGCATGCTTCCCCTCCGATTCGTGGCGATCCGATCGTAGGGCCGGTTGCCGCGGCGGGCGAGCCGAGGCTACGTAAGACCAGGTCAGGCGGGGTGCTTCACCGTTTCGGGGGTGCCCGCCTCCATCGCCCGCAGCCGCCGCAGACCCGAACGCCGCTGGACGACGGAGAGCGCCGTGACCGCAGCGCCGAGCGCGATCCAGCCCGCCGGTCCGGCCGGCATGACCGCGCCCGTCAGCAGGAGCGGCCCCGCCGACTTCTGCACGGACTGGGACATCCCCGCCACCCCCAGGTAGGACGCCCTCGCCCGCTCCGGGGCGAGGGAGACCGCCAGCTCCCAGGAGCTCACCGAACGCATCAGCTCCGCCGCGGTGGCGAGCACCGCCGCGAGGAGCAGGCCGGCCGAGGCGGCCCAGGCTCCGGCTCCGGTGGACAGGGCGAGGAGCACGGTGCAGGCGAGCAGTGTGAGCCCGTACACCGCCACCGCTTCCGCTGCCTGACGCGGCTGCCCGACCCTCGCCGACACGCGGAGCTGGAGCGCGACCACGAGCACGGTGTTGATCACGAGGAAGGCGGGGACGAGCGCGTGCGGCGCGTCGGTGCGGGTGACCAGCCACAGGGGCAGCCCGACGGACAGGATCGAGTCGTCCAGGTTCATCGGGATGTCGAGCAGGACGAACCGGAGGTAGCCGCGGTCGCGCCACGGGCTGGAGGGGGCCGGCGGCGGGTCCGCGGGGGCGCCGGCGCGGGCCGCGACGCGCCCGTGCTCGCGGGGCTCGCCGGTGCGCCGGACCAGGATCGCGGCCGCGAGGAAGGAGAGCGCGTTGGCCAGGATCAGGGCCTGGTAGGCCTGGCGGGTGCCGACGGCGAGCCCGATGGCGGCGACGCCGGCGCCGAGCGCGTAGCCCGCGTTGGCGGAGCTGCGGGCGAGGGCCTGGTAGGTGGCGCGGCGCTCGCCCGCCACGCGGGTCGCGAAGAGCATCTCCAGCGTTTTGGCGGCCCGGTCACCCAGGTGGGTGAGTGCCACGACGGCCAGCAGCACCTCGTAGCGCGTGACGACGAGCAGTGCGCAGAGCGTGCCCAGGCGCAGGAGGTGGGCGGCGATCAGCAGCCGGCGCACGGGGAAACGTCCCGCGAGGTGTCCGGCGAGGGGGGAGCCCGCGATGCCGGCGACTCCCGCGGCGCCCAGCAGGACTCCCAGCTGCCGGGCGTCCAGTCCGACCACGAAGGTGAAGTAGAGGACGCAGCCCGCGGCCCACACGCCCGTTCCGGACCGGTCCAGGAACTGCGCGAGGAGCATGATGCGCGCGTCCCGGCCGCCGGGAGGCCGGCGCAGCTGCCCCATCAGGCCCTGCGGCCGGTCCTTCCCCGTCTTCGTACCGCCCCGCATCCCCAGTCTCCGTCCCCCGGCCCATGTATCTCGATGTCGAGATACATGAGGGAGCCTGCCCCATAAGAATCTTGACGTCAAGATATTTCCGGGTGTGCGGGGACGCGCGCCGCCGCCACCGGCACGCCGAGGGCCGCCGACAGTGCTACAACTGGGTGCGTGACCGATCCTTGCCACCCGTGCCGGGGACGTCGGTGCGGTCACTGAGCAGAAATCGCCCGCGAAGCGTCGCCCGCCAGGTATTCGTCCTCCAGGTGGCGATCGTGGTGCTGCTCGCGGCCGGTGCGGTCCTGGCGCTGGTGCTCCAGTCGCGCCACGACATCGACCGTGAGGCCCGCAACCGCTCCGTCGCGGTCGCCGAGACCGTCGCGCACTCCCCCGGGCTGCAGGAGGCGTTGCGCTCCCCCAACCCCACCAAGATCCTCCAGCCCATCACCGAAGCCACCCGCGCGGTCGCCGGGGTGGACTTCATCGTGGTGATGGACACCCACGGGATCCGCTACACCCACCCGCTGCCCGACCGCATCGGCAAACGCTTCGTCGGCACCATCGACCCTTCGCTGGCCGGTCACGTCTACACCGAAAGCGTGAACGGTCCCCTGGGCAAGGAGATCCAGGCCGTGGTGCCGGTCTTCTCCCCGGACCACAAGGTGATCGCCCTCGTGTCGGCCGGCCTCACCGTCAAGAACGTCACCGGCGTAGTGGACCGGCAACTGCCCGTCATCCTCGGCGCCAGCGGAGTGGGCCTCGCCCTGGCCACCGTCGGCTCGGCACTGATCAGCCGGCGCCTGCGGCGCCAGACACACGGCCTCGGTCCGCTCGAAATGACCCGGATGTACGAACACCACGACGCGGTGCTGCACGCCGTGCGGGAGGGCGTGCTGATCACCGACGGCACGGGACGACTGCTGCTCGCCAACGACGAGGCCACTCGGCTGCTGCGGCTCCCGCCGGACGCCGAGGGCCGGCTCGTCAGCGAACTGCCCGGGCTCGACCGGCAGCTGGTCGAGCTCCTGCGGTCCGGCCGGGAGGCCACCGACGAGATGCACGAGGCCGGGGACCGCCTCCTGGTGATCAACCAGCGGCCCACCCGGCTGCGCGGCAGGTCCGAGGGCACCTCGGTGACGATCAGGGACTCCACCGAGATCCGCGTCCTCAGCACCCGGGCCGACGCGGCCCGCAGACGGCTCAAGCTGCTGTACGACGCCGGTGTCGGCGTCGGCACCACCCTCGACGTGGAGCGCACGGCCCAGGAACTGGCCGACGTCGCCGTACCGCGCTTCGCGGACTTCGTCACCATCGACCTGGCGGAGCCCGTTCTGCACGGCGACGAGCCCACCTCGGGGGCGGACCTGCGCCGCACCGCCGTCAGCGGCATCCGGGACGACTCGCCGCTCTACCCGCGCGGCATCCTGATCGACTTCCTGCCCTCCACCCCGCAGGCCCGCGGCCTCGACAGCGGCCGCGCCGAGGTGGTCACCGACCTCTCCGACGCGCCCGGCTGGTACGCCCAGGACCCGCCCCGGGCGCAGGCCATCATCGACTACGGCATCCACTCCCTGATCACCGCTCCCCTCAAGGCCAGGGGCGTGGTGCTCGGCGTGGTCAACTTCTGGCGTTCGAGCAAGCCCGAGCCCTTCGACGAGGAGGACCTGTCGCTGGCGGAGGAACTCGTCGCCCGGGCGGGGATCACCATCGACAACGCGCGCCGCTACACCCGCGAGCACGCCCTCGCCGTCACCCTCCAGCACAGCCTGCTCCCCCGCGACCTGCCGGAGCAGAGCGCGGTCGAGGTGGCGCACTACTACCTGCCCGCCCAGTCCGGGGTCGGCGGCGACTGGTTCGACGTGATCCCGCTCCCCGGCAGCCGCGTCGCGCTCGTCGTGGGCGACGTCGTCGGACACGGCCTGCACGCCGCTGCCACCATGGGCCGGCTGCGCACCGCCGTGCTCAACTTCTCCTCCCTCGACCTGCCGCCCGACGAGCTCCTCGCCCGGCTCGACGACCTGGTGCAGTACATCGACCAGAGCACGGACGGCGGGGGCCGCGGCCCCGACGGTGACGGCCTGCTCGGCGCCACCTGCTTGTACGCGGTGTACGACGCGGTCACCCAGCGCTGCACGATCGCCCGGGCGGGGCACGTGCCGCCGTTCGTCGTACGCCCCGACGGGCGGGTCGAGATGCCGGAGCTGCCGCCGGGCGCGCCACTGGGACTGGGCGGGTTCCCGTTCGAGTCGGCGGAGCTGGACCTCGGCGAAGGCACCCAGCTGGTGCTGTACACCGACGGGCTGATCGAGGACCGGGCCCGGGACATCGACGCCGGACTCGCCCTGGTGCGTGAGGCGCTCGGCCACGCCGACCGGGAACCGGAGGAGACCTGCCGCGCCCTGCTCAAGGCGATGCTGCCGGTGCGTCCCCGCGACGACGTGGCCCTGCTGGTGGCGCGGACGTCGGCGCTGGGCGCGGACCGCATCGCCGAGTGGGAGGTGCCGTTCGAGCCGAGCGCGGTCGGGGAGATGAGGGCGCTGGCCGCCGCGAAGCTGGAGGAATGGGGCCTGTCGGAACTCGCCTTCGGGACGGAACTGGTCCTGAGCGAGCTCGTCACGAACGCCATCCGGCACGGCGCCGCCCCCGTGCGGCTCCGGCTGCTGCACGACCGGGTGCTGACCTGCGAGGTCTTCGACAGCAGCAGTACCTCACCGCACCTGCGGTACGCCGCCACGACGGACGAGGGCGGCCGCGGGCTGTTCCTGGTCGCGCAGATCAGCCGGAGGTGGGGCGTGCGGTACACCCCCGAGGGCGGGAAGGTCATCTGGTCCGAGCAGCAGCTGCCGGACGGGGAGACCTGGTGAGCGTCACTTCGGGCGCGGGTACACGCGGGACTGCTTGACGCTGCCGTAGGCGAAGCTCGACTCGATGGAGGCGATGCCGGGGATGGCGTGGATCCTGTCGCGCACGAGGGCTTCGTAGGCCTGGAGGCTCTCGATGACCACCCGCAGCAGGTAGTCGCTGCTCCCCGCCATCAGGTAGCAGTCCTGGATGTGCTCGATGCCCGCGACGCGCTCCTCGAAAAGGCGCACCGCCTCCCCCGTGTGCCGCTCCAGCCTTATCCGGACGAAGACGGTGATCGGCAGTCCGAAGCCGACCTGGTCGACCATCGCGGTGTAACCGCGGATCAGACCGGCCTCTTCCAGCCGCCGCACCCGGCGCAGGCAGGGCGAAGGCGAGAGCCGTACGCGGTCGGCGAGGTCCTGGTTGGACAGCCGTCCGTCGGCCTGCAATTCGCGAACGATCTGGATATCGACCGCGTCCATCGTCACTCCTTGGCAGATTCTGCCCCCAAGGTAGGCGGAGAGGGCAGAACTGGCAATCGGCTGCCCCGGCGAAAGCCCTAGCGTTGCCTTGTGGCCGGATCCGGCCTTCTGAGGCTGGAGGAAGCTCCTTGGCAACGACGGAAAGCCGTCCCGCGGCGGCGCCGCCCACACCGGACGCGGGCGCGGTCCCCGCGCACGCGGACGCACCCGCCCGGCGGGTCCCGCCCCAGACGCGCGGCATGCTCGCGCTGGCGGCGACCGTGGCGATCTGGGCCGCCTTCGCGCTCAGCGCGCGGGCGCTGAGCGCCTCCTCACTGCTGCCGGCCGATGCGGCGCTGCTGCGCTTCGGCGTACCGGTCGTGGTCCTGGCGCCCGCGCTCTGGTGCCGCCGCCGGAGCATCGCCGCCGTACCGCCGGCCACCGCGGCGAAGATCATCTGTGGCGCCGGCGTGCCCTTCTTCCTCGCGGCGATGTACGGCGGCTCCCTGACGTCCGCGGCCTTCGTGGGCTCCCTGATACCCGGGATGGTCCCGCTGTTCGTCTCCGCGCTCATGGTGGCCGGCGGGCGCGGTGCGCCGCGCGGCACGCAGGCGGCGGGGCTCGCGCTGATCGCGGCGGGGGTCCTGGCCCTCGTGTGGCGCTACGTGGTTCCGGTGGACGCGGACGTGCTGGCGGGGGCCGGCGTACTACTGCTGGCGAGCGGGCTGTGGGCGCTGTACACGGTGGGGCTCAAGGAGGTCCGCCTCGATCCGGTCGGCTCGATCGGTCTGCTGTGCGTGCCGTCTTTCGCCGTGATGGCGCTGCTGGTGCTGACCGGGGTGCTGCCCAGCGGACTGGCGTCGGCGAAAGGCGCCGACATCGCCTTGTTCGCGGTGGTGCAGGGGCTCGGGGTCGGGCTGTGCGCGGGACTGCTGTACGCGTTCGCCATCCGCAGGCTGGGGGCCGAGCGCAGCTCCGTGCTCGGCAGCCTGAGCCCGGTCGCCGTCGTGCTGCTCGCCGTACCCCTGCTGCACGAGTCGCCGACGCCGAGCGTGCTCGTCGGCGTACCCGTGATCACCGCGGGCGTGGTCCTCGCCAACCGGCGCCGGGCGGCCGGTGCCGGGGCCCCCGCGGGCGCCGCGGCCACCGGCGCCCCCGCTGACGCCTCTGTCCCCGCCACGGCCGATACCGCCGCCCCCGCGGCCACCGCCGCCTCCGTTGACCGAAAGGTGCCGTAGATGCTCGAGCTGCTCCTCCCTCCGCCCGTCGATCCCCTGTGGGACCTGACCGAGGCGTACGGGGCCGACACGCGGCCCGAGCGGCTGAACCTCGTCCTCGGCGTGTACCGCGACGAGAGCGGCGGCACGCCGGTCATGGCGGCCGTCCGCGAGGCCGAGATACGCCTGGCGGAACGTTCCGCCTCGAAGGAGTACCGGGGGCTCTCCGGCAACCTCGCCTTCAACCGCGCGATGCTCTCGATGGTCCTCGGCCCGGACGGCCCGGTCGAGCGGGCCGTGGCGGTCCAGACGGTGGCCGGCAGCGGCGCCCTGCGCCTGCTGGCCGACCTGATCTGCCGGACCCGTCCCGGCACGACGGTGTGGATCAGCGACCCCGCCTACGTCAACCACCGGCCCATCCTGGAGGCGGCGGGCCTGACGGTGCGCACGTACCGCTGGCTGGACCAGGAGGGCATGCTGGCGGACCTGGCCGGGGCGCGCCGGGACGACGTGGTGCTGCTCCAGGGGTGCTGCCACAACCCGACGGGGGTCGACCCGACGCCCGACGCCTGGGAGGCGCTGGCCGCGCTGGCCGTGCGCGACGGCTGGGTGCCGTTCGTGGACCTGGCCTACCACGGGCTCGGCGACGGCCTCGACGCGGACCTGGCGGCGACGCGGATGCTGGCGGGGCGGGTGCCGGAGGTGCTCCTCGCCATCAGCTGCTCGAAGAACTTCGGCCTCTACAGCGACCGCACCGGCTGCGCCGTCGTCATCGGGGCGTCCCGGGCCTCGCTGCGGCATGCGGAGACGGCCCTGCAGAACGCCGCCCGCACCCAGTACTCGATGCCGCCGGAGCACGGCGCGGCGGTCGTGACGGCCATCTGGGAGGACGCCCGGCTCCAGGCTTCCTGGCGGTCCGAGCTGGACGCCATGCGCAGCCGGATCTCGGCCAACCGGACGGCCCTGGTGGAGCAGCTGGCCGCGCTCGGACGGGGCGCGGAGGCGGCGGCGCTGGCGCGGCAGAAGGGGATGTTCTCGATGCTGCCGCTGTCCCCCGAACAGATGCTCCGACTGCGCGGGCGGTTCGCCATCTACGGGACGACCGCGGGCCGGGTGAACATCGCGGGGATCGGGCTCGACCGGGTCCCCTGCCTCGCGCGGGGCATCGCGGGGGTCCTGGAGGAGCGGACCACGGCGCTGGTCGGCTAGGCCGGAGGCCGGTCGGGTAGCGCCGGTCCGGCAGGGCCGCGGGGCGGTCGGGGAGCGCCGGGGGCAGGGCCTCCCTCCTTCGGCCGTCATCCCACCGGGTGCGCAGCGGATGCCTCCGGGCACGCGGCGGGCCAGGCTGCGGTGACGGGCAAGCCATCACCGCACAGACGAGGACCGAGCCATGTTGCACCTCCGGCGCATCGGCGTCATCACCGGGGCGGCGCTGCTGCTCACGGCCACGGCCACTGCCTGCTCGACCGGCAAGACCACCGTGGGGAGCCTCAGCTTCCGTGCCCAGGACGGCCCGGTCGAGGTGACCTACCTGAACAGCTCCGTCCAGGGCTGCCACAGGATCGGCCTCCCGCGCGGCGCGGCGCACGTCGACAACAACACCCTGGTCGACGTCATCCTGTACCGGACACCGGGCTGCCAGAAGACCGATCAGGCGGACGGGGTCTACATCCCGACCTCCAGCTCGAACGTGACCGCCCCCGGCAGCCTGCCCTGGCGCAGCTTCTCCGTCGTCCACTGACGCGTTCCGGCGGCGGTACGCGGAAGGGCCCGCCCCGGCCGGGCGGGCCCTTCCTCGCGGCTGTCTACGGTCAGGCCGCGGGAGCCGGGTAGGTCGGGTACTCGACCCCGGAGACGTGCTGGACGACGCGGATGACCTGGCACGAGTAGCCGAACTCGTTGTCGTACCAGAGGTAGAGGATCGCGTTGTCGCCGTCGACCTTCGTCGCGCCCGCGTCGACGATCGAGGAGTGGCGCGAGCCGACGAAGTCCATGGAGACGGCGTCGGGCGCGGTGGTGAAGTCGATCTGGCGCTTCAGCGGCGAGTGCAGCGAGACGTCGCGGAGGTAGTCGAGGACCTCTTCGCGGGTCGTCTCACGGCCCAGGCGCAGGCTGAGGATGGCGATCGAGACGTCCGGGACGGGGACGCGGATCGAGCTGCCGGTGATCGGCGCCTTGAGGTCCGGCAGCGCCTTGGCGACGGCCGAGGCGGCACCGGTCTCGGTGATCACCATGTTCAGCGGCGCGGAACGGCCGCGGCGGTCGGCCTTGTGGTAGTTGTCCAGCAGGTTCTGGTCGTTCGTGAACGAGTGGACGGTCTCCACGTGGCCGCGCAGCACGCCGTACTCGTCGTCCATCGCCTTGAGCGGCGGGACGATCGCGTTGGTGGTGCAGGAGGCGCAGGACAGGATCTGCTCGTCCGGCTTGATCGTGTCGTGGTTGACGCCGTGCACGATGTTCGGGACGTCGCCCTTGCCCGGGGCGGTCAGGACGACCTTGTCGATACCGGGGCGCAGGTGCTTGGAGAGACCCTCGCGGTCGCGCCACTTGCCGGTGTTGTCGATGAGGATGGCGTCCTTGATGCCGTACGCCGTGTAGTCGACCTCGGACGGGTCGTTGGCGTAGATCACCTTGATGGTGTTGCCGTTGGCGACGATCGTGCTGCTCGCCTCGTCCACGGTGATGGTGCCCTGGAACTGGCCGTGGATGGAGTCGCGGCGCAGCAGCGAGGCGCGCTTGACGAGGTCCTGCTCACCGCCGCCGCGCACGACGATGGCGCGCAGCCGCAGGCCGTTGCCGGAGCCGGCCTTCTCGATGAGCAGGCGGGCGACGAGGCGGCCGATGCGGCCGAAGCCGTAGAGGACGACGTCGCGACCCGCGCCGCGCTCGATCTTGTTGGCGCCGGTGGCGCCGGCGACGGCTTCGGCGGTGAACGCGTCGACCGACAGGCCACGGTCATCGGCCTTGTACGTGGCGGCGAGCATGCCGATGTCGATCTGGGAAGGACCGAGATCCAGCGCGGAAAGGGCCTGGAGGAAGGGCAGGGTCTCGGTGACCGAGAGCTCCTCGCCGTCGATCTGCCGGGCGAAGCGGTGGGTCTTGAGGATGCTGACCACCGACTTGTTCACCAAGGAGCGGCTGTGCAGGAGGACGGTGACGTCCTGCTCGCGGTGCAGCTTCCCGATGATCGGGATCATCGACTCCGCGATTTCCTCGCGGTTCTTCCAGTGGGTGAACGAGTCGTCGTTGACAGTCACAGGTTTATCTTTCGAGCTAGGCGGCGCTCAGATGCTAACCCACCACCCGTTCGGACCTTCGAACGGGCCCCCCTCAACGAGCAGGGCCTGCGTAGTAGCGGCGGCAGGCCCGGAGCATGCCCTCGGCGGAGAGGGTGAAGACGTCCACGAATTCCCGCTGCTGGGGGGCGACGCGGCCCATCGCCACCACGCAGTCCCCGTCGGCGACGATCCGCGTGATGTGGTGGCGGGCGCCGAGCGCGGGGCGCTCCAGTTCGGCGACGCCGAGCAGGCCCGCGTGCAGGAGGGACCCGTAGCCGTCGAGGTCGCCCGAGTCGAGGTAGTGGTAGGCCAGGCGTACGTGGTCGACTCCGGAGTCGGTGACCACGGGGCTCGGAGGCACCCGCCCGGCGTGCCGACTGTTCATCTGGGAAGTCCTTTCGACCTGCCGCACCCCGTCCGGGTGGCGGCAGGTACACCGTGCGCCGGGTCCGCAACCCGGGGCTATCGCCGCCCTATCACCGCGGCCGCCGGCCCGGCCGCGCGCATCGCGGGCTGCGCGCGACGGGCGGCGGTGCGTGAGCGGTGCCTCACCCTCGGTTTACGATCACGCAATCTCCACACCATGGACAACCGTAGAGGTGTTCGGGGAGACTGACCCTCCCGCTCCACCGTTCCTCTGGCATTTCCCCAGCTGGGAGACTCATGTCCGTTTCGCCCGGCGGCGCTGCCGACACCCCGGATGCGGTGGTTTTCCGGATCCTCGGCCCTTTACAGGTGGCCGGTCGGCTCGGGCCGGTGCGGATACCGCCGGGGCGGCAGGAGGTCATCCTCGCGGCGCTGCTCCTGGAGACGAACCGGGTGGTCAGCACCGACTACCTGGTGGACCTGATCTGGGACGACGAGCCGCCGGACACGGCGCGCACCCAGGTGCAGATCTGCGTGTCCCGGCTTCGCAAACTCTTCTCCAAGGCCGCGATCGCCGCCGCCATCACCACCCGGCCACCCGGGTACGTCCTCAAGACGGAGGGCGACCTGGTGGACTCGGCGGTGTTCGCGCGCCGCGTCGCCGACGCCCGGACCCTCAGCCGCCAGGGGGCCACGGCCGAGGCCGCCGAACTCCTGCGTTCGGCGGGTGAGTTGTGGCAGGGCGACTGCCTGAGCGGGGTGTCGAGCGAGACGCTGCGCAGCAAGGCGCTGCAACTGGACGAGGAACGGCTGACGGCGGCCGAGACCCGGATCGACCTGGAGCTGGCGCTGGGCCGGCACCACCAGCTGGTCGGCGAGATCCAGCTGCTGGTACGGGTGCACCCGCTGCGGGAGCGCCTGCGCGGGCAGTTGATGCTGGCGCTGTTCCGCTCGGGACGCCAGGCTGAGGCCCTGGAGAGCTACCGGGTGGGGCGCGAGCTGCTGGTGGAGGAGCTCGGGCTGGAACCGGGGGCGGAGCTGCGCCGCCTGGAGTCCGCCATCCTGTCCGGGGAGGTCCCCCCGGTCCCGTCGGCGGGGACGGGCGGCGGGTACGGCTCCGCGTCCCCCGGCCGGGACGCGGCCGGCGCCGGTGAGGGCGCGGGCGGCGCCGCACCGGCGGCGGACCGCCCCGGGACGCAGGGCGGCGAGGTGACGCACGGCGGCTCCGGCCCGGCGGACGACCGCTCCGGGGCGTCGGGCGGCGGCTCCGGGGCGGCGGACGACCGCTCCGGGGCGGCGGGCGGCGGCTCCGGGGCGGCGGGCGGCGGCTCCGGGGCGGCGGCCGCCGACGGGGAGAGACCCGACGGCCGCGCTTCCGTCCCCGTCGGCAGTGCACCGGCCGCCGGGTCCCCGTACCGCGAGGAAGTCCCGCGCCAGCTCCCGGCCGACACCTCGGACTTCGTGGGCGACGAGGAACAGATCGTCCACATCGAGCAGACCCTGCTCGGCGGGGGCGGCCGCCGCGCGGTCGGCCTGGCCGTCATCGTCGGCAAGCCCGGCACCGGCAAGTCCACACTGGCCACCCACATCGCGCACCGCCTCAGCGACACCGGCTACCCCGACGGGCAGTTGTACTGCGACCTGCGCGGCACCGGCACCCCGGCCACCTCCACCGAGGTGCTCGGCCGGTTCCTGCGCGCACTCGGCATCCCCGGGCCGGTCATCCCCGATTCGCAGGACGAGCGGGCCGAGATGTACCGGACCCTGCTCGCCTCGCGCCGCGTCCTGGTCGTGCTGGACGACGCCGCGTCCGAGAGCCAGATCCGGCCCCTGCTGCCCGGAAGCAACCGCTGCGCCGTACTCGTCACCAGCCGGGTCCGGCTCACCGGCCTGCCCGGCGCCCACCGCGTCGAGCTCGACGTCATGAGCACCGGGCACGCCATGGAGCTGCTGGCCCGCGTCGTCGGCGCGGACCGCGTGCGGTGCGAAGAGGTGGCTGCCGAGGCACTGGTGCGGACCGTGGGCGGGCTGCCGCTCGCGCTGCGGATCGTGGCGGCGCGGCTGGCGGCGCGCCCGCACTGGACGCTGGCCTCGATGGTGCACCGCCTCGCCAACGAGCGGCACCGCCTGGACGAGCTCACCCACGGCGAGATGACGATGCGCGCCAGCCTCTGCCTGACCCATGACGGGCTGGCCCAGGAAGACCGCCGACTGCTGCGGCTGCTGAGCCTGGCGAAGGGGCCGACTCTGCCCGGCTGGCTGGCCGGGGCCCTGCTCGACGACCGCCGCCCCTTCCCTTCGGACCTGCTGGAACCACTGGTCGACGTACAGATGCTGGACGTCGTCGGCGTCGAGTCCACGGGCGGCTTCCGCTACCGGTTCCACGAGATCATCCGGGTGTTCGCGCGGGAGCAGCTCGCGGCGCACGACGAGCCGGCGACGCAGTCGCAGGCCCTCGCCAGGATGCTGGGCGGGTGGATGTCCTTGGCCGAGCAGGCCCACCGGCGCATCTACGGCGGGGATTTCACCGTCCTGCACGGCAGCGCGCCCCGGTGGGAGCCGCCGGCCGGCTGCGTGGACGAGCTGCTGGTGGATCCGCTGGAGTGGCTCGACAGCGAGCAGGCGAATCTGGTCCAGGCCGTCGAGCACGCCGCCGAACACGAGATGCACGAGCTGTGCTGGGACCTGGCGACGACCCTGACGACCCTGTTCGAGGGGCGCGGCTACTTCGACGAGTGGGAGCGTACGCACCAGCTCGCCCTGGCGGCGGTACGGTCGGCCGGCAACACGCGCGGCACGGCGGCCCTGCTCAGCTCGCTGGGCGTGCTCTACCTCGGCCGCAGTCAGCTGGCGGAGTCCCACACCTCGCTGACCACCGCACTCGAGCTGTTCCGGGAACTCGACGACCGCCAGGGCCTGGCCCTGTGCCACCGCGACCTCGCGCTGCTGGAGCGGATGCGGGGCGACGAGGATTCGGCGCTGACGTTGTACGACCGGGCGCTGCGGGATTTCGACCGAGTCGGCGACGTGGTGGGCCGGGCCATCGTGCTGACGCAGAGCGCGCACATCTGGATGCGGCGAGGACAGACGGCGACCGCCCAGAGCCGGCTGGACGAGGCGCTCGGGATCTACCGCTCGGTGGGCTACACGGGCGGTCAGGCCAGGACCCTGCGCCGGGCGGGGCAGTTGCAGCAGGCCCAGGGTGAACACGAGGGCGCGGTGCGGACCTTCACCGAAGTGCTGGAGCTGTGCCGGGACAGCGGGGACGTGATCGGCGAGGGACATCTGCTGCGTGATCTGGGTGCCGCACACGCCGAAATGGGCCGGGGCGAGGCGGCGCGGGGCTTCTACGCCCAGGCGCTGTCGGTGCGGGAGCAGATCATGGACCAGGGAGGGGCCGCGGTGATCCGGCTGGACCTGGCCCGGCTGCTGGCGGCGAGCGGCGGGGCCGGCGAGCGATCGCGCTCGCGGGAGCTGCTGGAGAGTGCGGTACGGGCCTTCCGCGAGCGGCGGATGCAGCCGGAACTCGCCGAGGCGGAACGGATGCTGGGCACCCGGGCGGTCGTGGTGCGCGCACCGGCGACGGAGACCGCCGCCGGGGTCTGACGACCGCTTCGGTACGGGGTCAGTCCCACGGGTTGGTCTTGCCGGTCGCGGTCGGCGACGGCGTGGCCTGGGGGGCGGTGACTCCGGTCGTGGCAGCGGGGGTGGTGGCGGCGTCGGCCTGGGCGACCTGGGTGCCGAGGGCGGCGGCTCCGGCGATGGCGGCGGTCACCAGGGCGGCGCGGAGGGCGTGGGTGAGGCTCATGTCGGGGTCCTTTCGTCGGTGCGCTCCGGCTGTCCGGGGCGCCTCGTTCTTTCTGGACACCAACGTAGGAACAGCGGGAATCCCCGGACCGGCCCCGCTCCTATCGTCGCGTTATCACGGCCCGCTCGTGCGCCGCTCGGATCGTGAGGGAGGGGTGACGGGGGCGATAGCCGAGGCCGCGTGATAGGCGGGGCCGTCAGCATCGGGATGCCTGGGTGATAGCGCGCTGCCGACGATGGGGAACAGGAACCGGGCCGCGTCCGCTCAGGCCCCGCCGTTCCCCCACCGTCTCGCCGGGAGCGCACATGACCACCGCGCAGTTGCACGCATTGCCCCTGACCAGAGCCACCGAGCCGGTGCCGGCGGCACCCGGGGCCATCCCGGTTTCGCCCGGAGCCACCCCGGTGCCGCCCGGAGCCGTCGTGGTGGCGCCCGAGTCCTCGCAGGTGGGCGCGCTGATACGAGCGCACCGGCTGAGGATCGGGCTCACCCAGCGGGAACTGGCCGACCTGTCCACGATCAGCGTGCGGGCCATCCGCGACCTGGAGCAGGGCAAGGCGCGACGCCCTCGGCCCGACACGGTGCGGCTGATGGCCGACGCCCTGCGGCTGGGCCCGCGGGCCCGTACGGCGCTGGAGGCCGCGGCCCAGCAGGGACGGGGCGGCGGGCACGGCCTGGCCGAACCGCCGGCCCCGCCGACCGCGCTGCACGCGGTGGTGGGCCGCGAGGCGGAAACGGGCGTACTGACGGATGAGCTGGGCTCCGGGTCGGAGCGGCTGGTGCACGTCGTCGGGCTGACCGGGATGGGCAAGACCCGGCTGGCGCTCGAAGTCGCCGACCGGCTCCACGCCACCGGGATGCCGGTGCTGTGGCACGCCTTCCGGGGCGCGAGCGCCGACCACCTCGGCCCGGACGAAGGCCCGTGGTCGGCGAGGGTGGCGGCGGCGGTCTCGGCACTGTGCTCGACAGCGCCCGACGGGATCGCCGGGATCGCCGGGATCGCCGGCGGCGGGGACGCGATGGCCGGACTTGCCGAACTGCTCGGCGAGCAGCCCGCCCTGCTGGTGCTGGACGGGGCACCGGCCGGGCCACCGCGGTTCGAGCGGCTCACCGGGCTGCTGCGCTCCTGCCCGGGGTTGCGCCTGCTCGTCACCTCCGACCAGCCGTGGCGGATACCGGGCGAGCGGATCTTCCTGCTGTCCCCGCTGGAGGTACCGGCCGAGGGGGCCGTCGACGACACCGCCGTACCGGCTTCCGTGCAGGTCTTCCTGGGGCACCTGCGCCGGGTGCGGCCGGAGTTCGTGCCCGGACCGGCCGACCTGCGGTCCGCGTCGAGGGTGTGCCTCGGCCTCGACGGGCATCCGGGAGCGCTGGCCGCAGCGGCGTCGTGGCTGGTGGTGTGCGACTTGGCCGCCCTGTGCGACAGCCTCGACGCGGACCCCACGGCGTTGCTCGACCACCTCGGCGGAGGCGACGGGGCGGAGGACTTCCGCCGGGCGCTGCGCCTTCGGCTCGACCGGCTGCCCGAGGACGCGTCCGCGCTGCTGGACGCCCTGTGCGGGCGCCCGGCTGTCGGGTTCGAACTCGGCGACATCACCGCGCTGACCGGGCGGAGCCTGCCGGAGTGCGGCCGGATGCTGCGCGAACTGCTGCTGGCCGGTGTGGTCCGGGCGACCCACGAGGGCGGCGGTTCCCGGTTCCGCGTCCTCGGGCTGGTGCGGGCCGTGCGCCGGGGGCGGGCCGTGACTGCCGCCCGGGCGTGAACTGCTTCCGGAGTGCCGGAGCAACTGCCGCCGGGGCCGGTGGGCCGCGGGTTGGATGACGTACAGCCGCAAGGACGGCCGGGGCCCGCGAAGGCAGCCGCCTGGCCCGCCCACCCCTCCCCTCACGCCGCAGAAACGAATCCGAGGAGCCCCCGCATGTCCCCCAACGCGTCCCCCCAGGGCACCGCGCACCGGCCGGCCGCTGTGCGGCTGCCCCTGTCGGCGGCGCAGCGCGACATCTGGATGGCCCACGGCCTCGACCCGTCGGGCTGCCGCTACAACATCGGGGAGTACCGGGAGATCCTGGGCGCCCTCGACCCGGGTCTCTTCGCCCGCTGCTGGTACCGACTGGCTCGTGAGGCCGACGTGTTGCGCATCCGGGGTACGGGGTCGGATGAGGACGGCGGCCTGTGGCAGGAGCTGTGGACGGAACCGGGTGAGCGGGAACTGCAGGTCCTCGACCTCAGCGGCGAGGACGACCCGGCCGCGGCGGCGCGTGCCTGGATGCGGACCGAACTGGCGCGGCCGTTCGACCTGGCGGCCGGCTGGCTGAGCCGGCACGTGCTGATCAGGGCGGGTACGAGCGTGGCGGGCGAGGAGCGGTGGTTCTACTTCCACGCCTTCCACCACCTGGCGATCGACGGCATGGGCGTGGCGCTGCTCGACCAGCGCCTGGTGGAGCTGTACGAGCAGGCGTCGGCGGGGGAACCCTGGGGGCCGGGCCCCTTCGGGACGCTGGCGGACGTACTGGCGGAGGACGAGGCCTACCGGGCCTCTCCCGAGGGAGCACAGGACCGCGCGCACTGGGCGGCCCACCTCGCCGACCTTCCGCCCACCCCCCGCCTCGCGGAGGGACGGACCGGCCGTCCGGCCCCGGGGGAACTGCCCTTCGTCCGGCGGACGGTGGTGCTGGACCCGACGCGGGCGGACCGGTTGAAGGAGGTCGCCCGCGCGCACCGGGCGCCGTGGACGATGCTGATGATCACCCTCGTGGCGGCCTACGTGCACCGGGTCGGCGCGAGCCCCGAGCTGGCACTCGGCCTTCCGGTGACCGGTCGGCGTACCGAACTCGCACGCCGTACCCCGGGCATGCTGTCGAACGTCGTACCGCTGCGGCTCCGGGTCGACGCGGACGCGACGCCGGCCGGGCTGTTGGCGTCGGTGGTCGCCGAGACGCGGCAGGGGCTTCGGCACCAGCGGACGCGGTACGAGGACGTCTGCCGCGACCTCGGTCTGGCGGAGACCGAGCGGCGGATCACGGCGCCGCTGGTCAACATCATGGCGTTCACGCCCGGGATGCGCTTTTGCGGTTTCCCGACCACGCAGCACAACTTGAGCAACGGGCCGGTGGAAGACCTGGCGGTCGGCGTCTACGACCTCGGGCCGGAGGGCGGACTGCGCGTCGACTTCGACGCGGCGCCGGAGGTGTGTGACATCGCGGCGGTGGCGAGCCACCAGGACCGGTTCGTCACGTTCGCGGAGCAGGTGCTCGATCACTTCGAACTCCCGCTGTCAGAGATCGAGTTGATGGGGGAGGGCGAGCGGCGGCAGGTGCTGGAGGAGTGGACGGGCATCCGCCGGGAGATCGGGGAGCGGACGCTGACGGACCGCTTCGAGGAGCAGGCCCGGCTCCGCCCCGGAGCACGGGCGGTGGTCTTCGAAGGGCGGGAACTGTCCTACGGGGAGCTGAACGAACACGCCAACCGGCTCGCCCGGCACCTCACCGAAGCAGGACTGGGCCGCGGTGACCTCGCCGGGATCCTGCTCGACCGCGGCATCGACTTCGCCATCGCCCTCCTCGCCGTCACGAAGACCGGCGCCGGCTACGCACTCCTTGACCCCGAGTTCCCCGACCGGCGCCTGACCGCCACGGCGGCCGATGCGGGACTGAGGCTGCTGGTGACCGGCGCAGATCACGAGGGCAGGCTGACGGGCCCCTGGCGGACGGTGGTGCTCGACGCGGAACGGGAACTGATCGCGGAGCGGGACGCAGGAGATGTCGGTATCGAAGTGTCCGCGGACGACGTGGCCTGCGTGATGTTCACCTCCGGATCCACCGGCAAACCCAAGGGCATCCTCTCCTCACACCGCAACCTGGTCTCCACCCTCACCGCCCAGACCTACG
This sequence comes from Streptomyces sp. NBC_00667, assembly GCF_036226825.1. Lineage (NCBI taxonomy): Bacteria > Bacillati > Actinomycetota > Actinomycetes > Kitasatosporales > Streptomycetaceae > Streptomyces > Streptomyces sp. NBC_00667. The sequence continues at coordinate 6,061,858 of NZ_CP109022.1, read as the reverse complement.
CCACCTTCGGCCCCGACGAAACCTTCCTCCAATGCTCACCCGTCTCCTGGGACGCCTTCAGCCTCGAATTCTGGGGAGCCCTCCTCCACGGCGGAACCACCGTCCTCCAACCAGGACAACGCCCCGAACCCGCCCTCATCGCAGCACTCACCCCCCAGCACGCCGTCACCATGCTCCAACTCTCCTCCAGCCTCTTCAACTACCTCACCGACGAACACCCCGACACCTTCACCACCACCCGCACCGTCTACACCGGAGGCGAACCCGCCTCCCCCACCCACATCCACCGCCTCCACCACACCCACCCCCACCTCACCATCACCAACGGCTACGGCCCCGCCGAATCCATGGGCTTCACCACCACCCACACCATCGAACCCTCCGACGAAGTACGCACCACCGTCTCCATCGGCCGCCCCCTCACCAACAAACACGCCTACGTCCTCGACACCCACCTCAAACCCACCCCACCCGGCACCACCGGCGAGCTCTACCTCACCGGCGACGGCCTCGCCCACGGCTACCTCGCCCAACCCACCACCACCGCACACCGCTTCATCCCCAACCCCTACGGACCCCCCGGCACCCGCCTCTACCGCACCGGCGACCAAGCCCACTGGGACACCCAAGGCAACCTCCACTACACCGGCCGCACCGACACCCAAATCAAAATCCGCGGCTTCCGCATCGAACCCACCGAAATCGAAACCGTCCTCACCACCCACCCCCACCTCACCCAAGCCACCCTGGTCCACGACGTCCACCTGACGGCGTACGTCGTCGCCACTCCCGGCTCCGCCCCGAGCCCGGCTGCTCTGCGCGGCTGGCTGCGCGAGCGGTTGCCCGAGCACATGGTGCCCGCGCAGTTCGCCGTCCTCGACAGGCTCCCGCTCACCCCGAACGGCAAGATCGACAAACGCGCCCTTCCTGCCGTCGACGCGCCGCTCAGCACCTCCGGGCGCCAGCCCCGCACGGAGCTGGAAGAGATCGTCCGCACCCTGATCGGCGAGGTGCTCGGCTCCCCCGCCCCGCTGTCCGTCGACGACGGCTTCTTCGAGCACGGCGGCCACTCGCTCCTCGCCGCCCGCCTCACCAACCGCATCTCCACCACCCTCGGCGTCACCCTCAGCCTCCGCGACGTCTTCCAGCACCCCACCGCCGCCACCCTCGCCCGCCGCATCGCGGACTGCTCCGGCCGGCCGGCGCTCACGCCCCTCACCCGGGCCGCGAGCCGCCCGGAGTTCCTGCCGCTGTCCTTCGCCCAGCAGCGCCTGTGGCTGGTCGCCGGGCTCTCCGGGGGCGGGAGCGCGTACAACGTCCCGATGGCCGTCCGGCTGGAAGGGGAGCTGGACGTCGCCGCACTGCGCGCCGCGTTCGGTGACGTCGTGGCCCGTCACGAGCCGCTGCGGACCCGGTTCGCCACCGTGGACGGCACCCCCTGCCAGCTCGTGGCGTCGGCGGCCGAAGCGCCGTGGTTCGAAGTCAGGAGCGTCACCGCCGAGGCCCTCGACGGCGAGCTGCTCTCGGCGGCCGGGCACTGCTTCGACCTGGCCACCGAACTGCAGCTGCGGATCACGCTGTTGCAGTCCGGTCCGTCCCGGTACACGCTGCTGGTCCTGCTCCACCACATCGCCACCGACGGGCAGTCGCTGCGCCCCCTGTTCGCCGATCTGTCGCTGGCCTACGCCGCCCGGCTCACCGGCGCCGCTCCCGACCTCGCCCCGCTGCCCGTCGACTACGCCGACTACGCCCTGTGGCAGCGTGCGGCGCTCGAAGGGCCACCGCTGGAGGAGCAGCTCGGCTACTGGAGGACGGCCCTGGAAGGTCTGCCCGAGGAGCTGGGGCTGATCCACGACCGGCCGCGTCCGCCCGTCGCCGGGCAGCGCGGCGGGGTGGTCCGGCTGGACTTCGGCGCCGAGTTGCACAAGCGGGTGCGGGAGCTGGCCCGGGCCGAGCGCTGCACCCCGTTCATGGTGCTCCAGGCCGCGCTGGCCGCGACGTTGACCCGGTTGGGGGCGGGAACCGACATTCCGCTCGGCACGCCCGTCGCCGGGCGGTCCGACGAGGCCCTGTCCGAGCTGGTCGGCTTCTTCGTCAACACGCTCGTCCTGCGCACCGACACCTCCGGGAACCCCGCTTTCCGGGATCTGCTGGGCCGGGTCCGTACCGCCGACCTGGACGCCTTCGCCCATCAGGACGCCCCGTTCGACCTGGTGCTGGAGGCGGTGAACCCGGCCCGCTCCCTGGCCCGGCATCCGCTGTTCCAGGTCTGTCTGGCCCTGGAGTCCGGCCCCGCGGCCGGACCGGAGCTGGAGGGCGTGCGGGCCGGCGCCGCGGAGCCGCTGGCGACGGGCGCGGTCAAGTTCGACCTGGAGTTCCTGCTGCAGGCGGACGAGGACGCGGGCCTGACCGGGGCGGTGCTGTACAGCTCGGACCTGTACGAGCACGGCACCGTGGAGCGGATCGTCGCGATGCTGCGGCGCACGCTGGAGCAGGTGCTGGCCGCGCCGGAAATGCCCCTCTCCGACATCGAGTTGATGGGGGAGGCCGAGCGGCGGCAGGTGCTGGAGGAGTGGACGGGCATCCGCCGGGAGATCGGGGAGCGGACGCTGACGGACCGCTTCGAGGAGCAGGCCCGGCTCCGCCCCGGAGCACGGGCGGTGGTCTTCGAAGGGCGGGAACTGTCCTACGGGGAGCTGAACGAACACGCCAACCGGCTCGCCCGGCACCTCACCGAAGCAGGACTGGGCCGCGGTGACCTCGCCGGGATCCTGCTCGACCGCGGCATCGACTTCGCCATCGCCCTCCTCGCCGTCACGAAGACCGGCGCCGGCTACGCACTCCTTGACCCCGAGTTCCCCGACCGGCGCCTGACCGCCACGGCCCGGGACGCCTCGCTCGCCCTCCTGGTCACCGACACCACCCACCAAGGCCGGATCGCCGGCGTCCGGCCGACCGTCCTGCTCGACGCGGAACACGAACTGATCGCGGGCCGCGACCCGGCCGACCTCGGCACCGAACTCTCCGCGGACGACGTGGCCTGCGTGATGTTCACCTCCGGATCCACCGGCAAACCCAAGGGCATCCTCTCCTCACACCGCAACCTGGTCTCCACCCTCACCGCCCAGACCTACGCCACCTTCGGCCCCGACGAAACCTTCCTCCAATGCTCACCCGTCTCCTGGGACGCCTTCAGCCTCGAATTCTGGGGAGCCCTCCTCCACGGCGGAACCACCGTCCTCCAACCAGGACAACGCCCCGAACCCGCCCTCATCGCAGCACTCACCCCCCAGCACGCCGTCACCATGCTCCAACTCTCCTCCAGCCTCTTCAACTACCTCACCGACGAACACCCCGACACCTTCACCACCACCCGCACCGTCTACACCGGAGGCGAACCCGCCTCCCCCACCCACATCCACCGCCTCCACCACACCCACCCCCACCTCACCATCACCAACGGCTACGGCCCCGCCGAATCCATGGGCTTCACCACCACCCACACCATCGAACCCTCCGACGAAGTACGCACCACCGTCTCCATCGGCCGCCCCCTCACCAACAAACACGCCTACGTCCTCGACACCCACCTCAAACCCACCCCACCCGGCACCACCGGCGAGCTCTACCTCACCGGCGACGGCCTCGCCCACGGCTACCTCGCCCAACCCACCACCACCGCACACCGCTTCATCCCCAACCCCTACGGACCCCCCGGCACCCGCCTCTACCGCACCGGCGACCAAGCCCACTGGGACACCCAAGGCAACCTCCACTACACCGGCCGCACCGACACCCAAATCAAAATCCGCGGCTTCCGCATCGAACCCACCGAAATCGAAACCGTCCTCACCACCCACCCCCACCTCACCCAAGCCACCCTGGTCCACGACGTCCACCTGACGGCGTACGTCGTCGCCACTCCCGGCTCCGCCCCGAGCCCGGCTGCTCTGCGCGGCTGGCTGCGCGAGCGGTTGCCCGAGCACATGGTGCCCGCGCAGTTCGCCGTCCTCGACAGGCTCCCGCTCACCCCGAACGGCAAGATCGACAAACGCGCCCTTCCTGCCGTCGACGCGCCGCTCAGCACCTCCGGGCGCCAGCCCCGCACGGAGCTGGAAGAGATCGTCCGCACCCTGATCGGCGAGGTGCTCGGCTCCCCCGCCCCGCTGTCCGTCGACGACGGCTTCTTCGAGCACGGCGGCCACTCGCTCCTCGCCGCCCGCCTCACCAACCGCATCTCCACCACCCTCGGCGTCACCCTCAGCCTCCGCGACGTCTTCCAGCACCCCACCGCCGCCACCCTCGCCCGCCGCATCGCGGACTGCTCCGGCCGGCCGGCGCTCACGCCCCTCACCCGGGCCGCGAGCCGCCCGGAGTTCCTGCCGCTGTCCTTCGCCCAGCAGCGCCTGTGGCTGGTCGCCGGGCTCTCCGGGGGCGGGAGCGCGTACAACGTCCCGATGGCCGTCCGGCTGGAAGGGGAGCTGGACGTCGCCGCACTGCGCGCCGCGTTCGGTGACGTCGTGGCCCGTCACGAGCCGCTGCGGACCCGGTTCGCCACCGTGGACGGCACCCCCTGCCAGCTCGTGGCGTCGGCGGCCGAAGCGCCGTGGTTCGAAGTCAGGAGCGTCACCGCCGAGGCCCTCGACGGCGAGCTGCTCTCGGCGGCCGGGCACTGCTTCGACCTGGCCACCGAACTGCAGCTGCGGATCACGCTGTTGCAGTCCGGTCCGTCCCGGTACACGCTGCTGGTCCTGCTCCACCACATCGCCACCGACGGGCAGTCGCTGCGCCCCCTGTTCGCCGATCTGTCGCTGGCCTACGCCGCCCGGCTCACCGGCGCCGCTCCCGACCTCGCCCCGCTGCCCGTCGACTACGCCGACTACGCCCTGTGGCAGCGTGCGGCGCTCGAAGGGCCACCGCTGGAGGAGCAGCTCGGCTACTGGAGGACGGCCCTGGAAGGTCTGCCCGAGGAGCTGGGGCTGATCCACGACCGGCCGCGTCCGCCCGTCGCCGGGCAGCGCGGCGGGGTGGTCCGGCTGGACTTCGGCGCCGAGTTGCACAAGCGGGTGCGGGAGCTGGCCCGGGCCGAGCGCTGCACCCCGTTCATGGTGCTCCAGGCCGCGCTGGCCGCGACGTTGACCCGGTTGGGGGCGGGAACCGACATTCCGCTCGGCACGCCCGTCGCCGGGCGGTCCGACGAGGCCCTGTCCGAGCTGGTCGGCTTCTTCGTCAACACGCTCGTCCTGCGCACCGACACCTCCGGGAACCCCGCTTTCCGGGATCTGCTGGGCCGGGTCCGTACCGCCGACCTGGACGCCTTCGCCCATCAGGACGCCCCGTTCGACCTGGTGCTGGAGGCGGTGAACCCGGCCCGCTCCCTGGCCCGGCATCCGCTGTTCCAGGTCTGTCTGGCCCTGGAGTCCGGCCCCGCGGCCGGACCGGAGCTGGAGGGCGTGCGGGCCGGCGCCGCGGAGCCGCTGGCGACGGGCGCGGTCAAGTTCGACCTGGAGTTCCTGCTGCAGGCGGACGAGGACGCGGGCCTGACCGGGGCGGTGCTGTACAGCTCGGACCTGTACGAGCACGGCACCGTGGAGCGGATCGTCGCGATGCTGCGGCGCACGCTGGAGCAGGTGCTGGCCGCGCCGGAAATGCCCCTCTCCGACATCGAGTTGATGGGGGAGGCCGAGCGGCGGCAGGTGCTGGAGGAGTGGACGGGCATCCGCCGGGAGATCGGGGAGCGGACGCTGACGGACCGCTTCGAGGAGCAGGCCCGGCTCCGCCCCGGAGCACGGGCGGTGGTCTTCGAAGGGCGGGAACTGTCCTACGGGGAGCTGAACGAACACGCCAACCGGCTCGCCCGGCACCTCACCGAAGCAGGACTGGGCCGCGGTGACCTCGCCGGGATCCTGCTCGACCGCGGCATCGACTTCGCCATCGCCCTCCTCGCCGTCACGAAGACCGGCGCCGGCTACGCACTCCTTGACCCCGAGTTCCCCGACCGGCGCCTGACCGCCACGGCCCGGGACGCCTCGCTCGCCCTCCTGGTCACCGACACCACCCACCAAGGCCGGATCGCCGGCGTCCGGCCGACCGTCCTGCTCGACGCGGAACACGAACTGATCGCGGGCCGCGACCCGGCCGACCTCGGCACCGAACTCTCCGCGGACGACGTGGCCTGCGTGATGTTCACCTCCGGATCCACCGGCAAACCCAAGGGCATCCTCTCCTCACACCGCAACCTGGTCTCCACCCTCACCGCCCAGACCTACGCCACCTTCGGCCCCGACGAAACCTTCCTCCAATGCTCACCCGTCTCCTGGGACGCCTTCAGCCTCGAATTCTGGGGAGCCCTCCTCCACGGCGGAACCACCGTCCTCCAACCAGGACAACGCCCCGAACCCGCCCTCATCGCAGCACTCACCCCCCAGCACGCCGTCACCATGCTCCAACTCTCCTCCAGCCTCTTCAACTACCTCACCGACGAACACCCCGACACCTTCACCACCACCCGCACCGTCTACACCGGAGGCGAACCCGCCTCCCCCACCCACATCCACCGCCTCCACCACACCCACCCCCACCTCACCATCACCAACGGCTACGGCCCCGCCGAATCCATGGGCTTCACCACCACCCACACCATCGAACCCTCCGACGAAGTACGCACCACCGTCTCCATCGGCCGCCCCCTCACCAACAAACACGCCTACGTCCTCGACACCCACCTCAAACCCACCCCACCCGGCACCACCGGCGAGCTCTACCTCACCGGCGACGGCCTCGCCCACGGCTACCTCGCCCAACCCACCACCACCGCACACCGCTTCATCCCCAACCCCTACGGACCCCCCGGCACCCGCCTCTACCGCACCGGCGACCAAGCCCACTGGGACACCCAAGGCAACCTCCACTACACCGGCCGCACCGACACCCAAATCAAAATCCGCGGCTTCCGCATCGAACCCACCGAAATCGAAACCGTCCTCACCACCCACCCCCACCTCACCCAAGCCACCCTGGTCCACGACGTCCACCTGACGGCGTACGTCGTCGCCACTCCCGGCTCCGCCCCGAGCCCGGCTGCTCTGCGCGGCTGGCTGCGCGAGCGGTTGCCCGAGCACATGGTGCCCGCGCAGTTCGCCGTCCTCGACAGGCTCCCGCTCACCCCGAACGGCAAGATCGACAAACGCGCCCTTCCTGCCGTCGACGCGCCGCTCAGCACCTCCGGGCGCCAGCCCCGCACGGAGCTGGAAGAGATCGTCCGCACCCTGATCGGCGAGGTGCTCGGCTCCCCCGCCCCGCTGTCCGTCGACGACGGCTTCTTCGAGCACGGCGGCCACTCGCTCCTCGCCGCCCGCCTCACCAACCGCATCTCCACCACCCTCGGCGTCACCCTCAGCCTCCGCGACGTCTTCCAGCACCCCACCGCCGCCACCCTCGCCCGCCGCATCGCGGACTGCTCCGGCCGGCCGGCGCTCACGCCCCTCACCCGGGCCGCGAGCCGCCCGGAGTTCCTGCCGCTGTCCTTCGCCCAGCAGCGCCTGTGGCTGGTCGCCGGGCTCTCCGGGGGCGGGAGCGCGTACAACGTCCCGATGGCCGTCCGGCTGGAAGGGGAGCTGGACGTCGCCGCACTGCGCGCCGCGTTCGGTGACGTCGTGGCCCGTCACGAGCCGCTGCGGACCCGGTTCGCCACCGTGGACGGCACCCCCTGCCAGCTCGTGGCGTCGGCGGCCGAAGCGCCGTGGTTCGAAGTCAGGAGCGTCACCGCCGAGGCCCTCGACGGCGAGCTGCTCTCGGCGGCCGGGCACTGCTTCGACCTGGCCACCGAACTGCAGCTGCGGATCACGCTGTTGCAGTCCGGTCCGTCCCGGTACACGCTGCTGGTCCTGCTCCACCACATCGCCACCGACGGGCAGTCGCTGCGCCCCCTGTTCGCCGATCTGTCGCTGGCCTACGCCGCCCGGCTCACCGGCGCCGCTCCCGACCTCGCCCCGCTGCCCGTCGACTACGCCGACTACGCCCTGTGGCAGCGTGCGGCGCTCGAAGGGCCACCGCTGGAGGAGCAGCTCGGCTACTGGAGGACGGCCCTGGAAGGTCTGCCCGAGGAGCTGGGGCTGATCCACGACCGGCCGCGTCCGCCCGTCGCCGGGCAGCGCGGCGGGGTGGTCCGGCTGGACTTCGGCGCCGAGTTGCACAAGCGGGTGCGGGAGCTGGCCCGGGCCGAGCGCTGCACCCCGTTCATGGTGCTCCAGGCCGCGCTGGCCGCGACGTTGACCCGGTTGGGGGCGGGAACCGACATTCCGCTCGGCACGCCCGTCGCCGGGCGGTCCGACGAGGCCCTGTCCGAGCTGGTCGGCTTCTTCGTCAACACGCTCGTCCTGCGCACCGACACCTCCGGGAACCCCGCTTTCCGGGATCTGCTGGGCCGGGTCCGTACCGCCGACCTGGACGCCTTCGCCCATCAGGACGCCCCGTTCGACCTGGTGCTGGAGGCGGTGAACCCGGCCCGCTCCCTGGCCCGGCATCCGCTGTTCCAGGTCTGTCTGGCCCTGGAGTCCGGCCCCGCGGCCGGACCGGAGCTGGAGGGCGTGCGGGCCGGCGCCGCGGAGCCGCTGGCGACGGGCGCGGTCAAGTTCGACCTGGAGTTCCTGCTGCAGGCGGACGAGGACGCGGGCCTGACCGGGGCGGTGCTGTACAGCTCGGACCTGTACGAGCACGGCACCGTGGAGCGGATCGTCGCGATGCTGCGGCGCACGCTGGAGCAGGTGCTGGCCGCGCCGGAAATGCCCCTCTCCGACATCGAGTTGATGGGGGAGGCCGAGCGGCGGCAGGTGCTGGAGGAGTGGACGGGCATCCGCCGGGAGATCGGGGAGCGGACGCTGACGGACCGCTTCGAGGAGCAGGCCCGGCTCCGCCCCGGAGCACGGGCGGTGGTCTTCGAAGGGCGGGAACTGTCCTACGGGGAGCTGAACGAACACGCCAACCGGCTCGCCCGGCACCTCACCGAAGCAGGACTGGGCCGCGGTGACCTCGCCGGGATCCTGCTCGACCGCGGCATCGACTTCGCCATCGCCCTCCTCGCCGTCACGAAGACCGGCGCCGGCTACGCACTCCTTGACCCCGAGTTCCCCGACCGGCGCCTGACCGCCACGGCCCGGGACGCCTCGCTCGCCCTCCTGGTCACCGACACCACCCACCAAGGCCGGATCGCCGGCGTCCGGCCGACCGTCCTGCTCGACGCGGAACACGAACTGATCGCGGGCCGCGACCCGGCCGACCTCGGCACCGAACTCTCCGCGGACGACGTGGCCTGCGTGATGTTCACCTCCGGATCCACCGGCAAACCCAAGGGCATCCTCTCCTCACACCGCAACCTGGTCTCCACCCTCACCGCCCAGACCTACGCCACCTTCGGCCCCGACGAAACCTTCCTCCAATGCTCACCCGTCTCCTGGGACGCCTTCAGCCTCGAATTCTGGGGAGCCCTCCTCCACGGCGGAACCACCGTCCTCCAACCAGGACAACGCCCCGAACCCGCCCTCATCGCAGCACTCACCCCCCAGCACGCCGTCACCATGCTCCAACTCTCCTCCAGCCTCTTCAACTACCTCACCGACGAACACCCCGACACCTTCACCACCACCCGCACCGTCTACACCGGAGGCGAACCCGCCTCCCCCACCCACATCCACCGCCTCCACCACACCCACCCCCACCTCACCATCACCAACGGCTACGGCCCCGCCGAATCCATGGGCTTCACCACCACCCACACCATCGAACCCTCCGACGAAGTACGCACCACCGTCTCCATCGGCCGCCCCCTCACCAACAAACACGCCTACGTCCTCGACACCCACCTCAAACCCACCCCACCCGGCACCACCGGCGAGCTCTACCTCACCGGCGACGGCCTCGCCCACGGCTACCTCGCCCAACCCACCACCACCGCACACCGCTTCATCCCCAACCCCTACGGACCCCCCGGCACCCGCCTCTACCGCACCGGCGACCAAGCCCACTGGGACACCCAAGGCAACCTCCACTACACCGGCCGCACCGACACCCAAATCAAAATCCGCGGCTTCCGCATCGAACCCACCGAAATCGAAACCGTCCTCACCACCCACCCCCACCTCACCCAAGCCACCCTGTCGACCCACCTCGACCACCACAACACCCCGCAGCTCAGCGCGTACGTGGTGGCCACGGACCCCGGGCTCGCCCCGCAGGACGTGCGCCTGTGGCTGCGCACCCTGCTGCCGGACCACATGGTCCCGGCGTTCGTCGTCCTGCTCGACCGGCTGCCGCTCACACCCAACGGGAAGATCGACAAGCGTGCCCTGCCCGCCCCGCAGGCGGTGTTGAAGGCCGGCGGCCGCACCCCGCGCACCCCGCTGGAACAGCAGGTGCACACGTACTTCACGGACGTGCTGAACACCTCGGCCCCGCTCTCGATCGACGACAGCTTCTTCGACCACGGCGGCCACTCGCTGCTCGCCGCCCGCCTCACCAACCGCATCTCCACCACCCTCGGCGTCACCCTCAGCCTCCGCGACGTCTTCCAGCACCCCACCCCCGCCACCCTCGCCCAGCGCATCGAGACCCTGCGGCAGTCGGCGCCCCGGGCACCCGGGCGGGCCAGGCCGGCGCTGCGCCGCCGCACCACCGACCAGGAACGGAGTTCCTCATGAGCCACGACCAGTACGACGCCACCCCCGCACCCGACGACGTGGTCTGGGACCTGCCGGGCGAGGGCCCCCAGCGCACCTCGCTGCTCGTCCTGCCCCACGCGGGCGGCAACGCCCACGCCTACGCCGAATGGCGCGCGCACCTCCCGGCGGACGTACGGCTGCTCATCGGCCAGTACCCGGGCCGCGGCGCCCGCTTCGCCGAGGACCTGCCCCGCGACATCAGCGACCTGGCCGGCCCCGTCGTCGCCGCCCTGCCCGCCGGGACCACCGACGACCTGGTGGTGCTCGGGCACAGCATGGGCTCGCTGGTGGCGTTCGAGGTCGTACGGGCCCTCCAGGCGTCCGGCCGTACCCCCCGGGCCCTCGTCGCCTCGGCCTGCCGGGCCCCCTACCTGGCCAACCCCTGCGCCGTGTACCCGGAGCGGCTCGACGACGACGAGCTGGTCGCCGCCATCAAGGAGCGCGGCGGCACCGACGACGGCATCCTCGACGAGCCGGAGCTGCGCGAGATCATCCTGCCGTCCATCCGCGCGGACTTCGCCATCGACGACGTCTACCGCTGCGCGGAGTCGGCCGCCCGGGTGGACTGCCCGGTGACGGTGATCGGCGGGGACGCCGACCCGGTCGCGCCGGCCGCCTCGCTCGGCCGCTGGGCGCAGATCACCGACCACGCGTTCGCCTCGTACGTCCTGCCCGGCGGGCACTTCTACTTCCAGCAGCAGCTGCCGGACTTCTTCGCCGTACTGGCCCAGGTGGTCGGCGCGCCCGCCACCGCCGCCGCCTGACACCCGCCCCGCACTTCCCGACTCCGCGCCGTTCTAAGGAACTTCCCATGACCACGTTCGCTGACGCACCCACCACGACCGGCATCGACCCGGTCCGCGAGCCCGGCAAGCCCGTCGTCGTCCACACCCCGGCCGGCGCCGACCTCGCGTCGGCCGTGGCCTGGCTCACCGCCCACCGCGCCGACATCCAGGCCGAGTTGCACCGCAGTGGCGCGGTACTCCTGCGGGGACTGCCGGTCGATGACGCGGCGTCCTTCGCCGCGGCCCGTGACGCGCTGATCGAGCGGCGCGCCGGCTACAAGGAGAAGGCCACCCCGCGCACCGACTTCGGCGAGGGCGTCTTCTCCTCCACCGACCTGCCGGCCGTGCAGCCGATCCGGCTGCACAACGAAAACAGCTACACCCTGGACTTCCCGGGCGTGCTCCTCTTCGGCTGCGTGACCGCCCCCGAGGAGGGCGGCGCGACCACCGTCGGCGACATGCGCGAGGCCCTGCGCCTGCTGCCGCCGGAGCTGGTGGAGCGCTTCGCGCGGGCCGGCTGGCTGCTCGTGCGCAACTACTCGGAACTGGCCGGCCTGCCCTGGTACAAGACCTTCGCGACGCAGGACAAGGCCGTCGCCGAGGCGTACTGCGAGGAGAACACGGTCGGCTACGAGTGGGTCGACGAGGACGACTCGATGATCACCCGCCAGCGTCGCTCCGCGATCGTCACGCACCCGGTGACGGGCGAGAAGACCTGGTTCAACCACTTCGCCTTCTGGAACAGCCGCACCCTGGACCCGGACATCCGCGAGGTGCTCGTGGAGACGTACGGGGAGGACGGCCTGCCGTTCAACACCTACCTGGGGGACGGCTCCCGGCTGACCGACGCCGAGGTCGACGCGATCAACGCCGTCTACGACCGGGTCACCGTACGGGAGACCTGGCAGCAGGGCGACCTGATGATCGTGGACAACATCCTGTGCGCGCACGGCCGTGAGGCGTACAAGGGCGACCGGAAGATCCTCGTCGCGATGGGCGAGCCGGTCGCGCTGGCCGAGTGCTCCCCCGAGACCCAGCCGTCCACCACCGTTTTCGCCGGGGAGTGACCACCATGACCGCCGTACTTCCCGAGCGTGCCCGTACCGACGAGGGCGCGGACGCCCCCACCGACCTGCTGGCCCGCCTCGCGCTGGCGCCCGCCGCACGCACCGCCGTCGTGGCCGGGGACCGTGAGCTGACCTTCGCCGCACTGCGCGCGGAGGCGATGCGCATCGCGGGGCGGCTCGCCGCCCGCGGCATCGGGCCGGAGAGCGTGGTCGCGCTGTGCCTGCCCCGCGGTGCCTCGCTGGTGGCCGCCCTGATCGGCACCCTGACCGCGGGGGCCGCCTACCTGCCCGTCGACCCGAAGCTGCCCGCCGAGCGGCGCCGCTACCTGGTGGAGGACTCGGGCGCCGACCTGGTGGTCATGGCCGGCGCCGGGGACGAACCGCCGGCACCCGGCGTGGCGGCCGTCGCGGTGGCCGAACTGACCGCGCCCGACGGGGTGGAGGCCGCCTACGCCCCCGTGCCGGTGAGCGGCGACACCCTGGCGTACGTCATCTACACCTCCGGCTCCACGGGCCGGCCCAAGGGCGTCGAGATCGGCCGGGCGGCCGCCTCCGCGCTGCTGGCCGAGCTGGAGGGTGCGGGCATCGCCGTCACCGAGGGCGGCCGGGTCGGCTGGAACGCCTCGCCGTCGTTCGACGCCTCCGTGCAGCAGTGGGTCCGGCTGTGCCGGGGTGACACCCTGGTGATGATCGACGACGAGACCCGCGCGGACCCGGCGCTGCTGGCCGCACTGGTCGACGAGCAGGCGCTGACCGATCTGGACATCACGCCCTCGCACGCCGACCCGCTGCTGGACCTGCTCACTGCCGACGGCGGTCCGCGCCCGCTGACGCTGCTGGTCGGCGGAGAGGCGATCGGCCCCGCACTGTGGCGGCGTCTGGGCGAGCGGTGCGCGCAGGGGGTGCTGCGTACCGTCAACCTGTACGGGCCCACCGAGTGCACCGTCGATTCCACGGCGGGCTGGGTGGACCCGGCCGACGCCCCGCACATCGGGAGCGGGCTGCCGGGCCTGCGGATGCGGGTGCTGGACGAGAAGCTGAACCCGGTGGCGGAGGGTGACAGCGGCGAGCTGTACCTGGCGGGCCCGCGCGTGGGCCGCGGCTACCGGCGCCGCCCGGGGCTCACGGCGGAGCGGTTCGTGGCGGACTCCGGGGAGGCGGCCGCGTACGGCGGCCGGATGTACCGCACAGGTGACCTCGTACGGCTCCTGCCGGGCGGCCGGCTGGCCTGTCTGGGCCGGGCCGACGGGCAGGTCAAGCTCCGCGGTCACCGGATCGAACTCCCGGAGATCGAAGCGGCGTTGACCGCGATGCCGGAGGTCGCCGAAGCGGCCGTGGTGCTGCGGGACGACGTCCACGGGGCGCCCGGTCTGGTCGCCTACCACCGCGGCTCCGTCAGCGGGTCCGCGCTGCGCGACCGGCTGTCCACCACGCTTCCGGCCTACATGGTCCCGGCGGCCTTCGTCGCCCTGGACCGCTTCCCCACCACCACCAACGGCAAGCTGGACCGGTCCGCGCTGCCCGCCCCCGGCCCGGCCCCGGTGGGAGGGCCCGCCGCGGCGGCCGACGGGATGACGCGCTCGCAGGAGCTGATCGCCGGAGTGTGGGCGAGCGTCCTGGGCGCCCCGCACATCGGACCGGACGACAACTTCTTCAAGCTGGGCGGCCATTCCCTGCTCGCGATCAAGCTGGTGTCGCGGGTCCGGGCCGAACTGCGGGTGGCGCTCCCGGTGAAGGCCGTGTACGCCAACCCGCGGCTGCGGGACCTTGCCGCACACATCGACACCCTCGTGGGGGCGACCGCCGCGGCGGCCGCCGAGCGCCAGGACGGATGAGGACATGACCGTGATCCCGTTGTCGTTCGCCCAGCGGCGGCTGTGGTTCCTGGGCCGGCTGCACGGCCCGTCCGCCGCCTACAACGCCCCCGTCGTCCTGCGCCTCGACGCGGAACCCGACGCCGTCGCCCTCGGGGCGGCCCTCGCCGACGTGGTGGAGCGTCACGAGGTGCTGCGCACCGTCCTGCCCGCGGGCGCGGACGCGGAGCCCTGCCAGCGGGTGCTGGACGCGGCCACCGTACCGGGGCTCGCGGCGGTACGGTGCGCGGCGGCCGAACGGGATACGGCCGTGGCCGCGTTCGTCCGCGAGACGATCGACATCACCGCCGAACCGCCGCTCCGGGCGCGGCTGTTCACCTCCGGTGACGGGAACCCGGTCCTGGCCCTGCTGATCCACCACGTGGCAACCGACGGGCTGTCCGTGCGTCCGCTGCTGCGCGACCTGGCCCGGGCGTACGAGGCCCGGCTCGCCGGGCGGGCACCGGGCTGGGAGCCGCTGCCCGTGCAGTACACGGACTACAGCCTCTGGCAGCACGAGCTGCTCGGGGACCCCGCCGACCCGGACAGCCTGGCCCGGGAGCAGCTGGACCACTGGCGGGCCGCCCTCGACGGCGCTCCGGCGGTGATCGACCTGCCCGCCGACCGGCCGCGGCCCGTCGAGCCGTCCGGCCGGGGCGCCCTGGTGCGCGGGCGGCTCGACGCGGCGGCGCACGGCGGGCTGCTCGCCCTGGCGCGCGGGCAGCGGGCGAGCCTGACCATGGTGGCCCGGGCGGCACTGGCGGCCGCGCTGTCCGCCTGCGGAGCGGGTGAGGACGTGGTGATCGGCGCGCCCGTGGCGGGGCGCCCGGACGAGGACCTGTACGACCTGGTCGGCTTCTTCGTCAACTCCCTCGCCCTGCGCACCGATCTGTCGGGGGATCCGAGCGTCGGGGAGCTGGTCGGGCGGGTCCGGGACGCGGACCTGGCGGCGTTCGAGCACCAGGAGCTGCCCTTCGACCTGCTGGTGGAGCACCTGGCCCCCGAACGGGCGCTGGGGCACCACCCGTTCTTCCAGGTGATGCTGACCGTGGAGGCGGGCGGCGAGGCGTCCGCGGAGGTGGCGCTGGGCGGCGGTGTCGGCGCCCGGCTCACGGACGTCGGCCTGGACTCCGCGAAGTTCGACCTCACCTGGTACTGCGCCGAGCGGCACACGGCGGACGGGCGGCCGGACGGTCTCGACGTCTCGCTGCAGTACGCCTGCGACCTCTTCGACGGGGCCACGGCCCGGCTGCTGCTGGAGGTCTACGTACGGACCCTGGAGGTCTTCGCCGCCGACCCGCTGCACCGTCCGGGCGGGGCGGCCCTGCTGGGGGCCGAGGAGTCCGCGGCCCTGGCCCGGCGGCCCGCGCGGACGGCCGTCGTGTCCCGCCCGCAGAGCGGCGCTCCCGGGCCGGCGCGGCGGGACGTCCTGTCCCCCCGCGAGGAGATCCTGTGCGGGCTGTTCGCGGAGGTACTGGGCCGGGAGGAGCTGGCCGCCGACGCCAACTTCTTCCGCAACGGCGGGCATTCGCTGCTCGCGGGCAAACTGGTCAACCGGATCCGGGGCGCGCTCGGCCTGGAACTCGGCATCCGCGACCTGTTCCTCGCCCCCACCCCGTCCGCCCTGCACGGGCGCCTGGCCGAGCGGGGTGCGGTGGCCGCGGCCCGGCCCGCACTGACCCCCGCCGCGCACCGGCCGGAGCGGATCCCGCTGTCCGCCGCGCAGCGCGCGCTGTGGCTGGTCGGCCGGATCGAGGGCCCCTCGGCCACGTACAACGCCCCGCTGGTGCTGCGCCTGGACGGCGTGCCCGGGCGGCAGGCACTCTCGGCCGCGCTGGCCGACGTCGTGGAGCGGCACGAGGTGCTGCGCACCGTCTACGGGGCCGAAGGCGGGGAACCGTACCAGCGGGTCCTGGACACCCCGGCGGAGCTGCTGGAGAGCGTGGGGTGCACCCCGGACGACCTGGAGGAGCGGGTGGCCCGGTTCGGCCGGGAAACCTTCGACCTGGCGGTCCGGCCACCGCTGCGCGTACGGCTCTTCCTGCCGGGCGACGGCACCAGCGTGCTGGTCCTGCTCGTCCACCACATCGCCACCGACGGCTGGTCCCTGGCCCCCCTGCTGCGGGATCTGGGCGAAGCCTACGGGGCCCGGTGCGCGGGCCGGTCACCCGGGTGGCGCCCGCTGCCGGTGCAGTACGCCGACTACGCGCTCTGGCAGGCGGAGCTGCTGGCCGACCCGGCCGCGCTGCTGGACCACTGGAAGACGGCCCTGGACGGGATGGCCGCCCGCACCCCGCTGCCGGCCGACCGGCCGCGCCCCGCCGAACCCTCGGGCCGTGGCGCCACCCTGACGGCCCGGCTCGACGCGCAGGCCCACCGCGGGCTGGCGGCGCTGGCCCGCACCCGGCGGGCCAGCCTGTTCATGGTGGCCCGCTCCGCCCTGGCGGCGGCCCTGTCCGCCACCGGCGCGGGCCCGGACGTGGCGATCGGCACACCCGTGGCCGGCCGCGCGGACCAGGACCTGCACGAGCTGGTCGGCTGCTTCGTCAACTCCCTGGTCCTGCGCGCCGATCTGTCGGGTAACCCGGCGGTCGGTGAACTGGTCGAGCGGGTCCGGGACGCGGACCTCGCGGCCTTCGACCACCAGGACCTGCCGTTCGGCCTGCTGGTGGAGCACCTGTCGGAGGAAGGCGGCCGCACCCTGGGCGAGCACCCCTTCTTCCAGGTGATGCTGACCGTGCAGGAGTCGGCGCAGGACGCGGTGCGGCTGGGCCCGCTCACCGGGCGCGCCACCAGCACCGACCTCGGCGCCGCGAAGTTCGACCTCTCCTTCCACTGCGCCGGACGCCGGTCGGCGGACGGCGGCCCGGACGGGCTCGACGTGTACGTCCAGTACGCGCAGGACCTGTTCGACGAGCCCACCGCGCGGTTGCTGCTGGAGGTGTTCGTGAGGGCGCTCGGCGCCTTCGCCGTCTCGGCTGACGCCCGGCTGGGCGAACTGGAGCTGCTCACGCAGGCGGAGCGGCAGTCGATCGCCGAGCGACGGGCCCGGCTCGCGGCCGCCCCGGCAGCCCCGGCCCCCGCGGCGGCGCACGGTACGGCGGCCCCCTCCCCGCGCGCGGAGATCTTGTGCGGCCTCTTCGCGGAGGTGCTCGGCCGGGACCGGGTCGGCCCGGAGGAGAACTTCTTCAAGGCCGGCGGGCACTCCCTGCTCGCCAGCAAGCTCGTGAACCGCATCCGGTCCGTACTGGGCGTCGAGGCGGGGATCAGGGACCTGTTCCTGGCCCCGACGCCGGCCGCCCTGCACCGCCGCCTGGGGTCCGCGTCGGGGACCTCGCGGCCCGCGCCCGCTCCCGTACCGCCGGAGCGGCGCCCCGAGCGGATCCCGCTGTCGTACGCGCAGCGCCGGCTGTGGTTCACCGACCAGCTGGAAGGGCCCTCGCCCACCTACAACATCGCGCTGGTCCGGCGGCTGGACCGGCCGCTCGACCCGGCGGCGCTGGCCGGGGCGCTGGCCGACGTGGCCGCCCGGCACGAGGTGCTGCGCACCGTGTACGGGACCGGGGGCGGGGAGCCGTACCAGAAGGTGCTGGTGGGCGCCCGCCCGCAGTTGGAGCTGGGCCGCCCCGCGGACGTGCCGGCAGCGGTGGACGAGGCGGCCGCGTACGTCTTCGACCTGACCCGCGAACTCCCCTTCCGGGCCTGGCTCTTCCTGCCCGAGGGGGACGGCCCGCAGACGCTGGTCCTGCTGCTGCACCACATCGCGGCGGACGGCTGGTCGACGGGGCCGTTGCTCGCGGACCTGGCCGCGGCCTACGAGGCGCGGCTGGCCGGGGGCGCGCCCCGCTGGGAACCGTTGCCGGTCCAGTACGCCGACTACGCGCTGTGGCAGCGCGAGCTGCCCACGGCGGGTGAGTTCGACTACTGGGAGCGGGCGCTGGCGGGGCTGGCGCCGCTGATCGACCTGCCCACGGAGCGGGAGCGGCCGGCCGAGCCTTCGGGCCGGGGTGCCGTCACCGGTTTCGCGGTGACCCCGGACACGCACCGGCGGCTGGTGCGGGTCGCGCACGCGCACGGCGCCACCCTGTTCATGGTGGTGCAGGCGGCGCTCGCCGCCGCGCTGACCCGGCTCGGCGCGGGGACCGACCTCGCGGTGGGCACGGCGGTCGCGGGGCGGTCCGACGAGGCGCTGTCGGGGCTGGTCGGCTTCTTCGTGAACACGCTGGTGCTGCGCACCGACACCTCCGGGGACCCGGCCTTCGGCGAGCTGCTGGGCCGGGTGCGGGACGCGGACCTGGCCGCCTACGAACACCAGGACCTGCCCTTCGACCGGCTGGTGGAGCACCTCAACCCGCACCGGTCGGCCGCCCACGAGGCGCTGGTGCAGGTCATGCTCCAGGTCGGCCCGGCGGGCGCGGTCCCGTCCTGTGCAGCCGGTCCGCTGGCGGGCGAGGAACTCGGCTACCGGGCCGGATCGGCCAAGTCGGACCTCACCTTCGCCCTGACGGAGAACGCGGACGGCGGGATGTCCGGGGTGCTGGAGTACGCGACCGACCTGTACGGACCCTCGGGCGCCCGGCGCCTGACCGACCTCTTGGTGGCGGCGCTGGACCTGTTCGCGGCGGACCCGTCGCTGCGCGTCGGGGACCTCCCCGCGCCTGCCGACAGGCGGCCGGCCGAGCGGCCCCTGATCGGCGGCTACCGCATCGACCTGGGGTACATCGCCTCGGTGCTCGCGGAGCACCCGGCCGTGTCCCGGGCGCGGGCCGAGGCGGTGGACGGCCGGCTGGTCGCACACGCCGAGGGGACGGTCACCGAGGCGGAACTCCAGGCCTGGGCGGCGGAGCGGCTGCCGGAGTACGCGGTGCCTTCGGCGGTCCACCTCCCCGCGGCCGCGCCGCAGCCGCAGACCCCGGCGGACGAGGGCCTCACGACCGCCCTGCTGAGGCTGTTCGCGGAGGTCCTGGAGAACGGCCGCGTCACCCCGGACGCCAACTTCTTCAAGTCGGGCGGGCATTCGCTGCTCGCGGTCCGGCTGGTCAACCGGGTACGGGCGGAGCTGGGCCGGGAGCTCACCATCCGGGAGGTCTTCCGCCACCCGACCCCGGCGAAACTGGCGGCCCTGCTGGCGGCAGCCGCCCCGGCCGCCGCCCCCGCCCCGGCCCTGCGCCGCCGCACCCAGTCGGGGGCACGCGTCCGCTGAGACGGTCCGCCGGGCCCGGCGCCCGTGGTGCCGGGCCCGGCGGCCGTCACGAACGTTCACACCGGCCGGAACACCCGCAAACAGTGCCGAATGTTCACGCGATGGAGGGAACCGGCACATCCAACACCTTCGCCGTACCCCGGGGCCCACTAGCGTGGCGCATGTACACACCACCGATGACCGGCCCCCGGCGCCCACTCGGGCGGGCATCGCGAGCTGCCCGAGGGACCCCGGTTGACGGATCGCAGGACGGCACGACAGCGCGGCGGCTCCAGGTGGCCCCGTACCCGGTACCGGTTCGACACCGTCATGGCCCGCGGGACGTCGGTCCTGATCGGCTGGCTCACGCTGGTCTGCCTGGCCATCGTCGTCCCCGCCAGTGCCGCTCTGGTCTGGGCCGACCCCGGGGCCCCCCGCAGCTGGCCCGGGCGGCTCGTCGCGGTCTGGGTCAGCGTCGGTCAGACCTTGAAGATCGGGGGCGCCGTCGGCAGCCCGCTGTACGTGGTGTTCTCGGTCGTACTGGCCCTCGTCGCCCTGCTGTTCGTCTCCACCCTGGTCAGCCTGATCACCACCGGCCTCAACGACAAGGTCCTGGCCCTGCGGCGCGGCCGTTCGACCGTGCTGGAACAGGGGCATTCGGTACTGCTCGGCTGGTCGGAGCAGGTCTTCCCCATCGTCTCCGAACTGGTGGCCGCCAACTCCAATCAGCGCCGGGCCGTCGTGGCCGTCCTCGGTCCGAAGGACAAGACGGAGATGGAAGACGAGATCGCCACCGCGACCGGCCGGCTCGGCCGCACCCGCCTGATCTGCCGGACCGGGGTGACCACCGACCCCGCGGTGATCGCCCTCGTCAGCCCGCACACCGCACGCTCCGTCCTGGTCCTCACCCACGACGGGCAGGACGGCGACGCGCACGTGGTCAAGACGCTGCTCTCCTTGGAGGCGGCCGTGCGCGGGCGGGGCCGCCCCACGGTCGTGGCCGCGGTCCGCGACGGCCGCCACCACCGCGCCGCGCAGCTGGCCGCCGGACGCCACGGGCGGGTGCTGAACATCGAGGAGGTCACCGCCCGCCTGATCGCGCAGACGTCCCGGCAGCCCGGGCTCTCCCTCGTCCACCAGGAACTGCTGGACTTCGCCGGGGACGAGTTCTACACGGTCGGCGAACCGGCCCTCGCCGGCCTCACCTTCGGCGAGCTGCTCCTCGCGTACGCCACGTCGAGCGTCGTCGGCATCCTGCGGGCCGGCGGCGACGTCGAACTCAATCCCGCCCCCGGCTCCGTACTGGCCCGCGAGGACCGCATCATCGTCATCACGAGGGACGACGACACCGCGGTACCGGTGGAGCGGCCGCTCGCCGTCGACGAGGACGCGATCGTGCTGCCCGCTGCGGTGACCACCCCACCCGAACGCATCCTGCTGCTGGGCTGGAACCGGCGGGCCCCGCTGATCCTGGACCAGCTGGACCTGGGCGTGCCGCCGGGCACGGCGCTGACGGTCGTCGCACAGGGCGGCGAAGCGCTGCGGGAGGCCGGCCGCAGGGGCCGTTCGGCGCGCCGGATGCGGGTCCGGGTGCACGACGGGGACACCACCGACCCGCGGGTGCTGGAGCACCTGGACGTCCTGTCGTTCGACCGGGTGATCGTCCTCGGGTACGACGCCACGGACCGGACGGGCGGTGCGCTCGCGGGGGACGACCGGACGCTGGTGACGCTGCTGCACCTGCGGGCTCTGGAGGAGGCCTCGGGCCGCGAGCTGGCCGTGGTCACGGAGATGACGGACGACCGCAACCGGCTGCTCGCCCCGGCCCGGGCGGGGGCCGACTTCATCGTCGGCGGCCGGCTCGTCAGTCTGCTGATGACGCAGATCGCCGAGAACCGCCACCTCGCCGAGGTCTTCGCGCTCCTGTTCGCGGCCGACGGCCCCGGCCTGCACCTGGCCCCCGCCGCGCACTTCGTGCGACTGGGGCGCCCCGTCCCCTTCGCCACGGTGGTGGAGTCCGGGCGGCGGCGGGGCCTTTGCGTCATCGGGTACCGGCTCCACGGGGACGGCGCGGTCGGCCCTTCCTACGGTGTACGGCTCAACCCCGACAAGCGGGACGCCGTGCGCTTCGGGGCCGAGGACTCGGTCATCGTGCTGGCACCTGAATCCGTACACCGCGCCGCCGTGCCGGGTCCGGCACGGCCCGGTGAGCGGTCCTCCGCCCCGGCCGGACCCGCGAACCCCTGACGGCCGGCGGGCGGGCGGGCGCCCGGGCGGCGGCAGTTGCGGGCGGCAGGAACGGGTGCGGGAGCTGCCGCGGGGACTGCCCGCCGGGGGCCCGCGAGGTACTTAGCGTGGAGGCCACGGAGTCCTCTCCGCACCCTTCCCCTCGCCTGGAGGCCCCGCGATGCCCTCGACCGCCCCCACCGCCTCCGCCGTCCTGGACGGCGGGCCGGCGATCACCCCCGCACCCGGTGTGCTCGACCGGATCGCCGCCCAGGACGCCGAGCGCGTCGCGCTGGTGGACGGCGAGCGCCGGCTGACCTACGGGCAGCTCGCCCTCGCGGTGGCCTTCCGCGCAGACGAACTGGCGGGGGCGGGCGCGGGCCCGGGGCGGCTGGTGGCCGTGCACCGGCCCCGGGGCGCCGACGCCGTGGTGGGGCTGCTGGCAGCCCTGCGGACCGGGGCCGCGTACCTGCCCCTGGACCCGGGAGCGCCGGCCGCGCGCAACGCCTCGATCCTCGCCGACTGCGCCGGAGCCGACGTACCGCTGACCGAGGGCGAGTCGGTGCTGCCCGGGCCGGGGGTCTGCCGGGACGCCGCCTACGTGATCTACACCTCGGGCTCCACGGGCACTCCCAACGGCGTCGTGGTCGGCCGGGAGGCGCTGGCCCACTTCGTCGCCGGGGCCACCGCCCGGTACGGCATCACCGCCGGGGACCGGGTCCTGCAGTTCGCGCCGCTGCACTTCGACGCGAGCGTCGAGGAGGTCTTCTTGACCCTCGGCGCCGGCGGCACGCTCGTCCTGCGCGACGAGGACATGCTCGACGTCCCCGGACTGCTGGCCGGCTGCGTGGCGCACGGCATCACCGTCCTCGACCTTCCCACCGCCTACTGGCACGAGCTGGCCCACGCCCTCGCCACGGGCGTCGCCGAACTCCCGCCGACGCTGCGGACGGTGGTCATCGGCGGGGAGGCCGCGCTGCCCGAGCGGGTCGCCCAGTGGTGCCGGGCGGTGGACCCGGACCGGGTGCGGCTGCTGAACACCTACGGCCCCACCGAGGCGACCGTGGTGGCCACCGTGGCCGACCTGTCCCGGCACCCGGGTGGACCGGTACCGATCGGCCTGCCCCTTCCCGGGGTCCGGACGGCGGTGGTCGACGGCGAACTGTGGCTGCTGGGCGGCGGGTTGGCGAGCGGCTACCTGGGCAGGCCCGAGTTGACCGCCACCCGCTTCGCCGCGCTGGAGGGGCAGCGGGCCTACCGGACCGGTGACCTGGTCCACGTGCGCGAGGAGGACGGGCAGCTCGGGTTCCAGGGCCGCGCCGACGACGAGGTGAAGATCAACGGGCACCGGGTGGACCCGGCGTCCGTGGAGTCGGTCCTCACCGGCCACCCCGGCGTGCGCGAGGCGGCCGTCGTCCCCCGGGAAACGCCCGACGGCGTGAAGCGGCTCGTGGCGTTCGTGGTCGCCGACGCCGGGGTGGGCGCCGCCGCGCTGCGCTCCCGCGTACGGGCCGCGCTCCCGGCGGCGGCCGTGCCGAGCGCCGTGCACCTGGTCGACGCGCTGCCCCGGACCTCCTCCGGGAAAATAGACCGCAAGCTGCTCAGGGCACCGGTGGACGACGGCGCCGCCGACCGCGTCTTCGACGGCGTGGTCCTGCCCGCCGAAGACCGGGTGCCGCTCTCCTTCGCCCAGCGCCGCCTGTGGTTCCTGGCCGGTCTGGAGGGGCCGTCGGCCACCTACAACCTGCCGCTCGTCCTGCGGCTGGACGCCGTCCCCGACCGACGGGCACTGGCCGCGGCCCTCGCCGATGTCGTGGAGCGGCACGAGGTGCTGCGCACCGTGTACCCGGCCGTGGACGGCGAGCCCTACCAGCACGTCCTGGCGGCGCCCGAGGTGCCGCTGACGGTTCGGGACTGCACGCCGGAGGAACTGGCCCCCCTGGTCGCCCGCTTCACCGCCGGCACCTTCGACCTCGGCGCCCACCTCCCGCTGCGGGCCCGGCTCTTCCTGCCCGGGGACGGCTCGGCGACCCTGGCACTGCTGACCCACCACATCGCCACCGACGGATGGTCGGTCCCGCCGCTGCTGCGCGACCTCGGGCAGGCCTACCAGGCCCGGCTGGGCGGCGGCACACCCCGGTGGGAGCCGCTGCCGGTGCAGTACGCCGACTACACCTTGTGGCAGCAGGAACTCCTGGCGGACCCGGCGCCGTTGCTGGCCCACTGGCGGGACGCCCTCGACGGGATGCCGGCCGTCCTGGACCTGCCCGCCGACCGGCCCCGGCCCGCCGAGCCGACCGGAGAGGGCGCCACCCTGACCGCCCGGCTGGACGCCGGCGCGCACCGGCGGCTGGCGGCGCTCGCCGAGGACCGCGGGGCCAGCATGCTGATGGCCCTCCAGCCGGCGCTCGCCCTGACCCTGGCCGCCGCAGGGGCCGGTACGGACATCGCCGTCGGCACCCCGGTGGCCGGCCGGGGCGACGAGGCCCTCTCCGATCTGGTCGGCTTCTTCGTCAACACCCTCGTCCTGCGCACCGACGTCGCCGGCGGCGCCTGCTACGCGGAGCTCGTGGACCGGGCGCGCGAGGCGGACCTCGCGGCCTACGCCCACCAGGAACTCCCCTTCGACCTGCTGGTGGAGCACCTCAACCCGGAGCGCGGCCTGGCCGTGAACCCGTTCTTCCAGGTGATGCTGACCGTACAGGAGGAGGGTGACACGGCCCTGGACCTCGGCGGGGGCCTGACCGGCCGCTTCGTCGAACCGGGTCTGGAGGCGGCCAAGTTCGACCTCAGCGCCTCGTGCGTGGAGCTCCCGGACGGCGGCCTGGAGGTGTGGTGGCAGTACGCCGCGGACCTCTTCGACGCCCCGACGGCGCAGCTGCTGCTGGACGTGTTCCTGCGGGCCCTGTCCCGGGCGGCGGACGACCCCCACGGCCCGACCGGTGACGCCGCGCCCCCGCTGCTCACCGAGGAGGAGGCCGCGGCCCTGGCGGAGCGCCGGGAGCGGCTCGCACGGGCCCGCGCCCTGGAGCCGGCGCCCGCGGCCACGGCCGGGGACCCCGCCGTGACGGAGGTGCTCTGCACGCTGTTCGCGGAGGTGATCGGCCTGGGCCGGGTCGCTCCCGACGAGAACTTCTTCTCCGTGGGCGGGCACTCCATGATGGGCGTGCGCCTGGTCAACCGGATCCGGGCCACGCTCGGCGTCGAGGCCCGCATCCGTGACCTCTTCCTCGCCCCGACCCCCGCCGAGCTGGCGGTGCGCCTGTTGCGGGAGGCCGCGCCCGCCGGGCGGCCCGCGCTGGTCCCCGTACCGCCGCAGGAACGGCCCGAGCTGCTCCCGCTGTCGTACGCGCAGCGCCGGCTGTGGTTCGTGGACCAGCTGGAGGGGCCGAGCCGCTCCTACACCATCCCGTTCGCGCTGCGGCTGGAGGGAGCGCCGGATCCGGCGGTGCTGGCCGAGGCCCTCGCCGATGTCGCCGGACGGCACGAGGTGCTGCGCACCGTCTATCCGGCCGTGGACGGTCAGCCGTACCAGCGGATCGTGGAACCGGGCCGGCCCGTACTGGACCTGGTCGCCACCGGGCCGGACGGGCTCGACGCCGCCGTGGACGCCGCCGCCGGCCACGTCTTCGACCTCGCCGCCGAACTCCCCCTCCGGGCCACGCTGATCAGCGCGGAGTCCACTCAGGTGCTGGTGCTGCTCGTCCACCACATCGCGGCCGACGGCTGGTCCACCGGTCCCCTGCTGGCCGACCTGGCGGCCGCCTACGAGGCCCGGCTGGCCGGGGCGGCCCCCGCCTGGCAGCCGCTGCCCGTGCAGTACGCCGACTACACCCTGTGGGAGCGGGCCGCGCTCGACGGGGAGGCCGCTGCCGGGCACCTGGCCTACTGGCAGCAGACCCTCGGCGACGCGCCGCCGGTACTGGAGCTGACCTCCTCCCGTACCCGGCCGGCCGACGCCTCGCACCGCGGCGCGGCGACCCCCCTCGATCTGGACGCCGCGACGCACGCACGGCTGGAGCAGCTCGCCCTGGAGCACGGCACGACGCTGTTCACGGTGGTCCAGGCGGCCTTCGCGGCCCTGCTGACCCGGCACGGGGCGGGCACCGACCTGCCGCTGGGCACGGTGACCGCCGGCCGGGACGACGAGGCGCTCAGCGATCTCGTCGGCTTCTTCGTCAACACCCTGGTCCTGCGCTGCGACACCTCCGGCGACCCGCGTTTCTCGGAGCTGCTGGGCCGGGTCAAGGACACCGACCTCGCGGCCTACGCCCACCAGGACGTGCCCTTCGACCTCGTGGTGGAGCGGCTGAACCCGGTGCGCTCCACCGCCCACCACCCGCTCGTGCAGGCGATCGTCCAGGTCCATCCGGCCGAGCCGCAGACCCCGCCCGGGGCCGCGCTGGCCGGGACCGCGCTGGGCACCGCCTCCGGGTTCACCAAGTTCGACCTGACGGTGTCCCTGTGGGAGGTCCGGGACGCCGGCGGGGCTCCGGGTGGTCTGGCCGGCGTACTGGAGTACGCGACGGACCTCTACGACGCGGACACCGCGGCGCTGCTGGCGACCCATCTGGCCCGCATCCTGCGGGCGGTGGCCGAGGAACCCGGGCAGCGGATCGGTGAGATACCGCTCATGAGCGCCGAGGAGGAGTTCCGGCTGGTCACCGAGTACAACGACACGGCGACCCCTCAGGCACCGTGCGGGCTGGTGCACGAGCGGTTCGCGGCGCAGGCCCGGCGGACCCCCGACCGGATCGCGCTCTCGTACGGGGAGGAGACCCTCACCTTCGCCGAGCTGGACTCCCGCGCCAACGCGCTGGCCCACCGGCTGATCGGGGAGGGCGTGGCGCGGGACGGGGCGGTCACCGTCCTGATGGACCGCACGCCGCACCTGCTGGTGGCGGCGCTGGCGGTGCTCAAGTGCGGAGCCGCTTACGTACCGCTGGACCCACGGCTGCCCGACGCGCGCGTCCGCATGATCAGCCAGGACGTGGCGGCGACGGTGCTGCTGACGCAGGAGGTGCACCTGGGCGGGTCGGCGGTGGAGCAGGAACGCGCCGCCGGCGTGCGGGCCCTGGCCGTCGACACCTTCGTCCCCGAGGGGGACACCACCGATCCGGGGATCGCGGTCGGTGAGGACGCCCTGATGTACGTGATGTTCACCTCCGGCTCCACCGGCCGGCCAAAGGGCGTCGGTGTCACCCACCGCAACGTGGTCGAGCTCGTCACCGACCGGTGCTGGAACCTCGCCAACCACCGGCGGATGCTGGTCCATTCGGCGATCGGGTTCGACGCCTCCACCTACGAGCTGTGGGTGCCGCTGCTGGGCGGCGGGCAGCTCGTCATCGCCCCCGGCGACGGTACCGACGTCGCCGAACTCGACCACGCCATCCGCACCCACGACGTCACGGCCGCCTACTTCACGATGGGCCTGTTCCACATCATGGCCGACGAGGGCCTGGACACCCTCAAGCTCCTGCGCGAGGTCTGGACGGGCGGTGACGTGGCCTCTCCCAGCGCCCTCCAGCGGGTGCTGACCCACTGCCCCGAGACCGTGCTCGTGCACTCCTACGGTCCGACGGAGACGACCTTCGCCTCCCACCAGCAGCGCTTCCCCCTCGCGCGGCGCACCCTGCACGGGGTGTACCTCGGGTCGGCGCTCGACAACACCCGCGTCCACGTCCTGGACGAGCGGCTGCGGCCCGTGCCGCCCGGGGTCGCCGGCGAGATGTACATCGCCGGGACCCAGGTGGCCCGCGGCTACATCGGCCGGCCGGGGCTGACGGCGGAACGGTTCGTCGCCGACCCCTTCGGCGCCGACGGCGGCCGGATGTACCGCACCGGAGACCTGGTGCACTGGACGGCGGACGGTGAACTGCGCTTCATCGGGCGGGCCGACGGCCAGATCAAGCTGCGCGGCTTCCGGATCGAACCCGGCGAGATCGAGGAGACCCTGGCCCGGCACCCGGGGATCGGGCAGGTCGCCGTGGTCGTCTTCGAGGAGGGGCCCGGCGGCAAACGGCTCGTGGCCTACGCGGTTCCGCGCGCCGGTCACACCCTCACCGAGGACGGGCTGCTGCGCTGGGCGGCGGAGGAACTCCCCGAGCACATGGTGCCGTCGGCGGCCGTCCTGCTCGACGCCATCCCGCTGACCGTCAACGGCAAACCCGACCGCAAGGCCCTGCCCGCGCCCGCCCCGGCCGCGCGGCCCGGCGGCCGGGCCCCGCGCACCCCGCGCGAGGAGGTCCTGTGCGGACTGTTCGCCGAGGTCCTGGGCGTCGAGGACGTCGGCATCGACGACAACTTCTTCGGCCTGGGCGGGCATTCGCTGCTCGGAGTGCGTCTGGTCAGCCGGATGCGGACCGTGCTGGGACTGGAGCGAGGGGTCCGCGACCTGTTCCGCACCCCGACCGTGGCCGGGCTGCTGGGCGACGAGCCCACCGGCTTCGACCCGATGGGGGTGCTGCTGCCCCTCACCACCCGTGGCTCGCGGGCCCCCCTGTTCTGCATCCACCCCGGTACCGGCGTCGGCTGGCCCTACGCCGGGCTCACCCAACACCTGGGCCCCGACCAGCCGCTGTACGCGATCCAGGCGCGGGCGCTGAGTGAGCTGGGCCACTCCCCCGAGTCGGTGGAGGAGATGGTCGAGGACTACCTGCCGCTGATCCGGGAGGTCCAGCCGCACGGCCCGTACCGCTTCCTCGGCTGGTCCTTCGGCGGAACCGTCGCGCACGCGCTCGCCGTCCGCCTCGCGGAGCTGGGCGAACGCACCGACCTGCTGGCCATGATGGACGTCCACCTGCTGCCCACCGAACCGGTGCGGCGCCGGATGACGCCCGCGCAGAAGCGGGACATGCTCGTCGGCGACGCCACGCACGAGCCGGCGGACGCACCGTTCGACGTCGACGCGCTGATCGGCCTGGTCCGGTTGAAGGACCCGGTGCTCGGCGCCTTCTCCGACGCGGAGATCCGCTCCGTGATCGGCGCCTCCATCAACCACGCCGAAATCATGAACCTGTACGCCCCGCGCCCGGCCGCCACGGACCTGCTCTTCCTGGCGGCCATCGAGGACGGGGAAACGGAAAACACCCTCGCGCAGCACTGGATTCCCTACATCGAGGGCTGCGTGGAGAATCACGTCATCGGGGTTCCGCACACCAGAATGGGTGAACCGGAACCGCTCGCTTTGATCGGCCGTATCCTTTCCGAGAAATTGAGGAGTCTGTCATGACCAACCCGTTCGACGACAACGAGGGCACCTTCAACGTCGTGGTCAACGCCGAGGGCCAGCACGCCCTGTGGCCGGTCTTCGCCGACGTTCCCGCAGGCTGGGACGTGGTGTGGGGCGAGGGGACGCGGGCGGACGCGCTCGCGTACGTGGAGGAGAACTGGCCGGACATCCGCCCGAAGAGCCTTCTCGCGCAGTACGCCTAGACAGCTTTGGGTAATCGAGGAGCCGTGTCCCGCACCGCGGGGCGCGGCTTCTCGCGTGCCCGCGTCCGGAATTCGCCCGGAATTCCTCCATACTGCCGCAGGAACTTCCCCTCCACCGGTCGGGCGCTTTCTATATTTCTCGGTATGCGACGACGGAATGTGAACATCCTGCTGACGGGTACGGCGTCCGATTCCCATACCTGGAATCTCGTCTACCTCCAGCTCTTCCTGGAGGAGCTCGGGCACCGGGTCCACAACCTGGGGCCCTGCGTACCGGACGACCTGCTGGCCGGCGTCTGCGCGGACCGTGACCCGGACCTCGTCGTGGTCAGCAGCGTCAACGGGCACGGCTACCGGGACGGGCTCGGCGCCGTCCGGGCCCTGCGGGCCCGCGGACTGACGGTGCCCGTCGTCATCGGCGGAAAGCTCGGCGTGGCCGGCGTGGCCGACCCTCGGCAGCGGGCCCGGCTCCTCGACGCGGGCTTCGACGCCGTCTTCGACGACGGCGACGTGGGGCGGCTGCGCGGCTATCTGGGCGCCGTACCGCAAGCGCACGTACGGGCCGTCGCATGACCGCCGCCACGCTCGCCGCACCGCACGTGGCCGCCCCCTCGCCCGCCGGCGCCGCGGGCTTCGGCGCCTTCGTCGGCGCCTGCGCCGCCGCCGGGCAGCTCGTCGTCCAGCCCCGGATGGGTTTCAGTGATCCGCGCCGGATGCGGGACGGGCTGGAGCGGACCAAGTCGGCCGTCGCCACCACCGTCGGCACCCTCACCATCGACAGCTACACCCGGGTCGGCGCACACGCCGCCGCCCGCGCCGCCCTGGCCGAGGGCACACCGCTCAACGGCTACCCGATCGCCACCCACCCCACCGCGCAGACCCGGTCCCTGCTCGACGGGGTCCTGGACGCCGCGTTCCCCGTCCAGGTCCGGCACGGCTCCTCACGCCCCGAGGCCATCGTCCGCGCGCTCGCCGCCGCCGGGCTGGACGCCACCGAGGGCGGCCCGGTCTCCTACTGCCTGCCCTACGGCCGGACCCCGCTCGCCGAGTCCGTGGACAACTGGGCCCGCTGCTGCGAACTGCTCGCCGCACTGGCCCCGGCCCCGCGGACGCCGCACCTGGAGAGTTTCGGCGGCTGCATGCTCGGGCAGCTCTGCCCGCCCGGGCTGCTGGTGGCGCTCAGCCTGCTGGAGGGGATGTTCTTCGCGCAGCACGGCATCCGGTCGGTCTCCCTCAGCTACGCGCAGCAGACCGACCCCGCCCAGGACACCGAGGCGGTGCGCGCCCTCGGCCGGCTGGCCGAGGAGTTCCTGCCGCCCGCGGTGGACCGGCACGTGGTCCTGTACTCGTACATGGGGGTGTTCCCGTACACCGCCCGCGGTGCCACCCGGCTGCTGGAGGCCTCCGCCCGGCTGGCCGTGCGCGCGGGGGCCCAGCGCCTGATCGTGAAGACCGCCGCGGAGGCGCACCGGATCCCGACCGTGCAGGAGAACGTACGGGCGCTGGAGACGGCGGCGGCGACCGCCGCGCTGACCGAGCGGCCGGCCCGGACCGGGGACCCGGCGGACAGCGAGGTCTACCGCGAGGCACGGGCCTTCGTGGAGGCCGTGCTGGAGTGCGGCGAGGACCTCGGGCGGTCGCTGCGGACCGCCTTCGCGCGCGGCGTGCTGGACGTCCCGTACTGCCTGCACCCGGACAACGCGGGCCGCTCGCGCAGCTTCGTCGGCCCCGACGGGCGGCTGCGGTGGTCGGAGGTCGGCGCGATGCCGGTCGCACCGTACCGCGGGACCGGCGGCCGCACACCGATGACCTCGGACGGGCTGCTCGCGGCCCTCCACGGCCTGGCCCGGCGCTACGACGAGGGCGGGGCAGCCGCGTGAACCGGCCCGCGCAAGGCCCCTTCCCGCCCCCCGACATCCCCACGCACCCGATTTCGACAGGAGTCGACATGGACATCCAGACCCCTCCCCCGCTCGGTGAGCACCTGCGCTCGCCACGGCTGCGCTCCGCGATGCTGGTGCAGCAGGAAGCGATGTACGCGGCGCGCGAGTTCCTGCGCGGCGCGGGCTTCGTGGAACTGCTGCCGCCGCTGGTCGGTCCGGTCACCGACCCCGGCGGCCGGGGCGCCAAGGCCCTGGACGTCGACTACTACGGCGAGCCGTACAAGCTGATGACCAGCGCGATCCTCTACAAGCAGGCTTCGCTGGGCGGGTTCCCGCGCCTGTTCTACATCGCACCGAACGTCCGCGTGGAGCCGCCGGAGACGGCCGCCACCGGCCGGCACCTGGTGGAGTTCCACCAGATCGACGTGGAGATGGCCGGCGCCACGCGCCACCAGGTCCAGGAGATCGCCGCCGGGCTGCTGACGCACGTGGTGGACCACGTGTGGACGGCGGTACCGGACGTGCTGCGCGCACTGGGCCGCGAGGAGCTGGACTTCGCCGAGCTCCGGCAGGGCAAGTTCGACTCCTGCACCCACGAGGAGGCGGTGACCCGCCTGCTCGGCCGCGGCCACCCGCAGAGTCCTGACGCGGAGATCGACTGGGCGGGCGAGAAGGTGCTCTCCCTGGAGGCCGACCGGCCGTTCTTCATCAACGACTACCCCAAGGGCTCACGCGGCTTCTACGACCGCGAGGACCCCGAACGTCCGGGCGTGCTGCGCAACTTCGACCTGATCGCGCACGGCGGATACGGCGAACTGGTCAGCGGCAGCGAGCGGGAGTCCGACTACGCGGCGATCGTCACGCGGATGCGGGAGAGCGGGGAGAACCCGGCGAAGTACGCCTGGTACCTGGAACTCGCCCGCGAGGGCATCGAGGCCAGCGCCGGCTTCGGCATGGGCCTGCAGCGCCTGGTCCGCTTCCTGACCGGGCTCGACGCCCTGTGGCAGGTCAGCGCCTACCCGAAGCTGCCGGGGGTGATCGCGCCGTGAGCGGGGCACTGGGCGCGGCGGGCTTCCCCGAGCAGGCGGTACGGGCCCGGGCCCGGGCGGGCACGGCCGAGGTGTTCCCGGCCGCGGACTCCTACGGCACGCAGCTGTACGGAGCCACCGCGCAGGGAGCACCGGACCCGCTGGACCCGCTCGACGAACTGCGTCTCGTACCGCCGGTGTTCATGCCGCGGCGGCTGGAGAAACTGATCGAACTGGGACGGGAGCCCTCGTACGAGGACGTGGACCTGCGCACGACCGTCGGTGGTTTCACCGCCGAACTGCCGCTCTACCTGTCGGCGTTCGGATCCACCCGGGCGGGCAGCGGAGACCTCGGGGTGGCGGCGGGCCGGCAGGCGGCGCAGCTCGGCATACCGATGGTGATCGGCGAGAACATGGTGCCGGTGCACGGGTACTCCCGCGGCGGCGACGGCATGCGCTCGGCGCTGCTGGAGCGGATCTCGGCCTACGCACAGAGCGTCGCGGACGGCGTCGGCGGCGTGGTGGTGCAGCAGTCCACCGAGGACGCCGACTCGGAGGTGTGGAACCTCCTCTACAGTGACCCCGGCACGCGGGCGCTGCGGGATTCCGGCCGCCTCGGCTTCGAACTGAAGGTGGGCCAGGGCGCGAAGCCGGGCCTCGGCGGGATGACGGTGGTCGGCGCCGGCGAAGGCGAGCGGCTGGCCGGGCAGTTCACGGTACGGGACCTGCTGGGCGAGCGCGGGCGGCTGCTGCGGTGCGCGACCCCGGGGACCTTCACCGAGGAGATCGTCCGCCAGCAGCTGCGGTTCATGCGGAACAACTTCCCGCTGGCCCGGACCTGGGTGAAGTTCCATCCCGGCCGGGACATCGGGCGGGCCGCGGCCACCGCCTGGGCGGCGGGCGCCGACGCGGTGACGGTGGACGGCGCCGAGGGCGGCACCGGCTGGGCCCCCAGGGTCTTCCTCGACCAGGTCGGCCTGCCGCTCGGGGAATGCCTGCGCCGGATCGGCCCCCCGGCCGGGGACCTGCTCGCCACGGGCCGGATCTGGGAAGGCGGCCGGGCGGTGCGGGCGCTCGCGCTCGGGGCGACGGCCGTGGGCCTGGGCCGGGCGGCGCTGCTCGCGGTGGACGAGGACCCGCGGGAAGGACTGGTGCGGCTGGCGCGGGCGCTGGCGCTGGAGACCCGGCTGCTGGTGAGCGCCGTCGGCAAGTACCGGGTCGCCGACCTGGGCCCGGAGGACCTGTGGTCACCGGGCACCGCGGGACCGGACGCCCCTGGACGGGAAACGCCGCGGTCCGTGCCGGCCGGGGAGCGGTCGTGACGGCCCGTCCCGTGTCCGCCCGTCGGCCCGGGCGGTTGCGGGCCTGCCGCCGGGGGGCGGGCGGGAGCCGGCCGTACGGGCGGCGGCCGCGCCCGGTGCGGGCGCGGTTCCGGCTCTCCGAATTCCCCGGGGTCACGGCCGCACCCGCCTGCGCCGCCGGCGCCGCCGCCGCTTCGCGGGCGCTGGCCCGGGCCGGGCTCGGCCACCTGGGCGGCCACCTCGCCCTGCGCGGCCCTGCCGGGGCCCGCGCGGCGGACCTGGCCAGGGCGGCGGAAGGCGCCGTGGCCGCCGCCCTGCGGCGCGCCCGCTGACCCGGGCCCCCGCCCCCCGCACGTCGTCCCGTACCGCAGTCCCCTACCGCTCACCCGCCCCTCACCCAGAACAGGTTCACCATGAAAACCCCCGTACAGACGCCCGCCGCGGCACCCACGGTCCAATGGGGCCGCGTGAGCTCCCTGGTCGGTGGCCAGGCCGCCGTCCAGCTCGGCAGCTTCGCCCTGCTCATCGCCATGAACTGGACCGCCGTCCAGCTCGGCGGCACCGGCGCGGTCACCTTGCTGACCCTGGCCGCCACCGTCCCCCGGGCCCTGATGCTGATCTTCGGCGGGGCGGTGGCCGACACCCTCGGCCCGCGCTTCGTCCTGCTGAGGACCACCTCCGCCCGCGTCGCGGTGCTCGGCGCCGGGGCGGTGGTCACCGCGACCACCCACCAGTTGTGGCCCCTGGTGGTGATCGCCCTCGTCGAGGGGATCCTGCTGGGCCTCGCCGGTCCGGCCTCCGGGGTGCTGCTGCCGATGTTCGCCCGCGGTGACCAGCTGGCGCGGGCCAACTCCCTCTACTCCATGGTGCTGCGGGTCGCGCCGATCCTGGGGGCCCCGGCCGGCGCGTTCCTGATCACCGTCGGGGAACTGTGGCTGGCGATGCTCGTCGGGGCGGTCACCGGTGCGATCTGGCTCGGCTGCCTGCTGCACGTCACGCACGGCTTCGTCCGGCCCGCGCCCGAGCCCGGCATCTCCCTGGTCAAGCGCTCCGGGGACGGTTTCCGGCTGCTGGCCCGCCACCCCCGGCTGCGCTGGATGTTCGTGGCCGCGCTGTGCCTGGACATGGCGTTCAGCTGGCCGGCCGAGGTCGCGCTGCCGCTGCTGGTCTCCGAACGCGGCTGGGGGGTCGGCGCGGTGGGCGTGGTCCTGGCGGCGTTCAGCGTGGGCGCCCTCGGCTCCAGCGCGGTCGGCGCGGCCATGGCACACCGGATCCCGATGTTCGTACGGCTCGTCGTCACCGGCGCGGGACTGGCCGCCGGGATCCTGGTGATGGCCCTGATGCCGTCCGTGGTCTCCCTCACCGCGGTCGCCGCCGGGGTCGGTCTGCTGTCCGGGCTGAACGGGCCGGCCATCGTCACGCTGTACCAGCAGTCGGCCCCCGAGGAGCGGATGGGCGCCGCGATGTCGACGCTCTCCCTCGCCGGGATCGGCACCGCCCCGATCTCCATCGCCGTGTTCAGCTCGCTGTCCCTGGCCCTCGGCGTGCAGACCACCTGGCTGCTGTGCGGAGCCATCGCTTTCGTCTCGCCGCTCGCGGCCGTCCTGGCGCTGCGGCACCCCGCGAAGGAAGAGGAGCCCGCCCTGGTGGAGCTCCCCGTCCCCGCGGCCGCATAGGGGAGGTGGCGGCGATGAGTGCGCTGGAACCGGGCACTGCCCGACTTCTCGTACCGACCCCGCTGTCGGGCCCCGGGCCGGGACCGGCCGAGGCCGTCCTGGTGGCGGCGAGTCCGCAGCTGTGGCTCGTGGACACCACCGCCTACCGTGTGCACGCGGCCCGGCACGCGCCCGGCACCCTGGACGCCCAGGAGCTGGCGCGCGCGGCCGAGTTCGTCCGGGCGGCGGACCGCGACAGCTACGTCTGCGCCCACGTGGCGCTGCGCCGGCTGCTCGGCGCCTACCTGGGCATGCCGGCGCGGGAGGTGATCGTGGAGCGGGCGCCCTGCACGCACTGCGACGAGCCGCACGGACGGCCGGTGCTGCCGGGCGGGGCCCTGCACTTCTCCCTCTCGCACTGCACGGGGATCAGCCTGCTGGCCTTCGCCACCGCACCGGTCGGGGTGGACGTGGAGGAGCTGGTGCTGCCGCAGTCGATCGCGGAGACGGCCGACGTCCTGCACCCCAGGGAGGCGGCCGAGCTGGCCGCCCTCCCGGCGGGCGACCGCTCGCTCGCCTTCACCCGGGTGTGGACCCGCAAGGAGGCCTACCTCAAGGGGCTCGGGGTGGGTCTGTCGGAGAACCCCGCGGCCGACTACGTGGGCACGGGCCCCGTCCCCGCCCGCCTGCCGGGGTGGACCCTGACCGACGCCCTGGTCCCGGAGGGCCACTGCGCGGCGGTGGCCCTGCGCGACCCGTGACGGCCACCGGCCCTGTCGGAGCGACTGGTTACCCTGCACGGATGACCACGACGACCGCCGACGACCGCAGTTTCCCGCCCGCCCTCGCCGAGGTGGCGGTGACGGAGTTCGACCGCGACGGGGGCAACGGGATCGAGTTCGAGCCCTACGCCGCCTTCGCGTCGGCCGAGGACACCACCGACTGGCTGCGGAGCTGGACGGGCAACCCCGCCCTGGACGGCGGCGCGTACCGCGTCTTCGGCCAGGACGGTACGGGCGGGCTCGCCGCCCTGTGGCGCGTGCGGTCCGGGCGCCCCCTCGTCGAGCAGCCCGTGGTGTTCATGGGGTCGGAGGGGGCCTGCGGTGTCGTGGCCGGTGACCTGTCCGACTTCCTGTGGGTCCTGGCGGACGGCATCGGGCCGATGGAGGCGGTGGAGTACGACGATCCCTCGGGCCGTCCGGACCCGGTCCTGACCTCGCTCGCCGAGCGGCACGCGACCACGCCGCGCCGCCCGGCCCGTGAGATCGTGCGCGGCGCGCGGGCCGAGTTCCCGGCGTACGTCCGGGACATCGAGGACCTCTGCCGCTGAGCGGGCCGGCGGTCCCGGGGCGGCCCGCGATCCCGGGGCGGGCCGGCGATCCCGGGGCGGGCGTGTCCGGTGGGTCGGTGAATCGTTTTCGCAGGCATGACGACGACGCACTCCACGCTCACCACCTCGGCACGGCACCGGGCTGCGGACGACGGCGTCCGCAGCCTGTTCGTGCCCCGCCAGCCCTCCCACGCCGCCGGGTCCGCACCGCTGTTCGATGAACTCGCCCGGGAGTGGGCGGCGCGCGGGGCCACCGTGCCCAACCGGCCGGATCCCACGTGGCTGCGGCTGGTGTCCTGGGAGCACTTCCAGCGGGAGACCGCGGCCACGGTCCGCGACCTGCACCTGCGCGGCCCCGAGCCGGCGCCGGAGCCCGCCGCCGCGGACGGCCGCCCCCGTTGGCGGCGTGCGTGAGGGCGGTCCGACCGGCGGTCGGACGCCGCCTCACTCCTCGGTGGTGACGGTGAGCTTCCCCCGTACGTGACCGGCGGTGGAGTCGGCGTAGACCTCGCCCATGGCGGAGAACGGATACGTGGTCGTCTCGGCGACCCGGAGCCGGCCGGAGGTCACGAGCCGGGCGAGTTCCTCCATGTCCGAGACGGTGGCGTCGTAGTTGAAGTTGACGGCGCGCACGCCCCGGGCGGCCAGGGCGTCGGGGTGGGCGGCGAAGAGCGTACTGGCCAGCCGGCCGCCGTCGCGCAGCAGCGGGGCGATCCGGCCGGCCACGAGGTCCCGGCCGTCCACCAGGTCGAGTGCGGCGTCGACACCGTCGGGGTGACCCGCGCGGACGGCGTCGGCGACATCGGCGGTGCGGTAGTCGACCACCTCGGCGGCGCCGAGGGCGCGGACGTAGTCGTGGTCCTGGCCGGCGGCGACCGCGACCACCCGCGCCCCACGGGCCGCGGCCAGCTGCACGACGTAGGAGCCGACACCGCCGGCCGCCCCGACCACGAGCAGGGATTCACCCTCCCGGGGGTCCAGCCAGCGGGTGAGGGCGAGCGCGGTCCCGCCGGTCATGGGGAGCGCCGCCGCCGAGAGGGCGTCCAGCTCCTCGGGGCGCTCCGCCAGCGCGGCGCTCTCCAGCGAAGCGGTCATGTACGGGGCGTAGGAGCCGTACGGGTGCGCGGCGATGGTCGCGGGTCGGCGCATGCCGAAGACCTCCGCGCCGACCTGGAACGGGGCGCCCTCACCGGCGGCGGTCACCTGGCCGGCCACGTCGAAGCCGAGGACCAGGGGGAAGGTGAAGGTGACGTCCGGGCGGGCGAGCTGCCCCGCGGCGATCTTCCAGTCGATGGGGTTGACCGAAGCGGCCCGCACCTTGATCAGCACCTCGCCGGGGCCCGGCTCCGGAGCGGGCAGCTCCCGCAGGGCGGGCGGCTCACCGAAGGCTTCGACGGCGAATGCGTACATGAGGGGTTCCTCCCGGGTGGGGACGCCACGGCGGACGGCCCGGCCGCCCGCGCCAAGACCCCTTCCACCCCGGGCGCGCACGCACCCGTCCGACGCCGTCCGGGTCACCCGCCCGGCCCCGTCACCGTCCTCCGTCCTCGTTGCGCCGCCTCCGTGGAGCCGTGCCGCCCCGGGCGGGGCGGCACGGCCCGTGACGGTCGTCAGGCGAGGGCCGCGGCGTCGAGCCTGCCCGCCTTCGCGTCCTCGATCAGGGAGCCGAACTGGTCCGCGCTCATCTCCACGCGCTGACCGAAGTCGTCGGTGATGACGATGCGCCGCTCGGCGGGCGCGGACTCGTCGACGAACAACTGCGGGCAGCCGCAGTCACACTTGCCGCAGAACGTCGCCACGGGTTCCAGCGAGCTGAAATCGGTCACTATGCCCTTCCTCTCACGTCCCGTCCGCGGATCGGCCTCCCGCCCCCGGACGTAAGGGACATGCCCCCGCGGCGGCGTGCGCAAGCGCCACGGAGGCCCTGGGCGCACCCGGCGGTCCCCGGCCGGTTCCTCAGTCGCCGACGTGGATGCCCGGACGCCGCTCCGGACGCGGCTCGTGCTTGCGGATGATCTCGCGGGTGACGGGGGCGGTGTCACCCCGGCCGAGCAGGAAGTAGCGGAACATGTGCCGCAGCGGGCTGCCCTCCGCCCAGGCGAAGTAGCAGTGCGGCCTGACTCCTGTGGTGTCGCGCAGGGCGAGGAGGATCGCCGCGATCGCGTTCGGCGCGGCCGGCGCCTCGGCGCGCAGGATGCGGTAGCCGTCGACGTCGACACCGCGGACGGTGAGGGTCTCGCTGAAATCGGAGGGGTCCACGACGTCGATCTCCAGGAAGATGACGTCGGCCGGTCCGGGGACCGGGTTGGTTCCGCGCTGTTCGTGTTCCTTGCCGGCGTACTCCGCCCCGTCCCCCGCCTCGCGGCGGTTGGCGATGATGTTGATGGCGTTGTCGTGGGCGAGGGTGTCGGTGACGAACCGGCGTGCCGCTTCGTCGAAGACGATGCGGTCGGCCCGCAGTTCGGTGGTGCGCGAGACGCGGGAGATCAGGGACACGACGATGATGCCGGCGATGAACGTCCCCGAGATGGTGATGCCGTCGGGCTTGTCGACGATGTTGGCGACCAGCGCGTAGAGCAGGACCGCCGTCAGGACCGCGAAGCCCGCGGTCGTGGCGCGTTGGCGGCGGCGCAGGGCCGAGACGGTGACGGCGAAGGCGCCGGAGACCATCATGGCGAGGATGCCGGTGGCGTACGCACCGGCCTGGGCGTTGACGTCGGCGTCGAAGGCGATGGTGATGCCGACGCACAGGACGGTGTAGACGAGCACCACGGGCCGCACCGCGCGTCCCCATTCGGGGGCCATCCCGTAGTCGGGGAGGTAGCGGGGCACGATGTTGATCAGGCCCGCCATGGCCGAGGCGCCCGCGAACCACAGGATCAAGATGGTGCTGATGTCGTAGACGGTGCCGAAGGCCTCGCCGACGTGTTCGTGGGCGAGCCAGGCCAGCGCCCGGCCGTTCGCCGCGCCGCCGGCCTCGAACTCCGCGTGCGGGATGAGGACCGTGGTGACGAAACTCGCGGCCAGCAGGTAGACGCTCATCACGAGCGCGGCGGTGGTCAGGAGCTTGCGGGTGTTGCGGATCCGGGACTCCAGGCGCTCCGCCGGGTCGGCGCCCTCGGCGGCGACGAGCGGCATCATGCTCACCCCGGTCTCGAATCCGGACAGGCCGAGGACGAGCAGGGGGAACGCCAGCAGTGCCGGGCCGGCCAGGTCCCCGAAGCCGCCTCCGCCCGCGACGAGGGCGTCCGTCCACGCGGACCAGGCTCCGGGGGTGGTGAACACGTCGAACGCACCGACGCCGATGGTCACCGCGTTGAGGAGCAGGAAGACGGCGACCAGCGGGATGGCCACGCTGACCGCTTCGCTGAAGCCGAGCAGGAACACGCCGCCGAGCAGCAGCAGCATGGCGACCGTGATGGCCACCTCGTGGCCGTGCAGGGCCTGCGGGAAGAACGGGTTCTCGACGACGTGCACGGAGGCGTCCGCCGCCGACAGGGTGATGGTGATGACCCACGAGGTCGCGACGAAGCCCAGCAGGACCAGGACGAACAGCTTGCCCCGCCAGAAGGGCAGCAGGTCCTCCAGCATGGCCACCGAGCCTGCGCCGTGCGGGCTCTCGCGCGTCACCCGCCGGTACATCGGCAGCATGCCGAGGAGGGTCAGCGCGACGATCACCAGCGTGGCCAGCGGGGAGACGGCGCCGGCCGCGAGCGCGGCGATCGCCGGCACGTAGGCCAGGCTGGAGAAGTAGTCGACGCCGGTCAGGCACATCACCTTCCACCAGGCGTGCGGCTCGTTGTGCCCCTCGCCGGCCGCCGGCCCGACCGGCTGGACCCGGTGGCGCAGCAGCCACCGCCCCAGGCCTCCGCTCGGCTGTGACCGCAGAGCAGGGCTGTCCACCGCTTCCGGCACGGCCAGTTCGTTCGTGTCCTTCATGTCCCCCATCAACCTTCCGGCCCGGAGCGCCGGGCATGGCCGCCGTCGCGGCCATACCCGCGGCGACGATCACCGAGTATGCGGCCTGCCGCCCGCGACTCCCCGACCGGGGGCCGTGACGCCCCCTCGGGGCCGGGCCGTCCGCGCGCGCCCCCTCGGGACCGGTGCCGTCGGCGCACGCGCCCCTGCCGGACGTCCTCGTTTCCGGCAGGGGCGCGCGGGCTCAGGAGGCTGCCGCCGCCTTGCGGGCGATCCAGCCGAAGAAGGCGTCCGCGACCTGGGTGCGCTCGGGTTCGGGCATCATCGTGAAGCCGCCGTGCGCGGTGCTCCATTCGTTCAGCACCGGGCCCTCGTCGGTCATCAGCCAGTCGACGCACATCCACTCGGCGGCGAGGCTGCGGGCGATGCGTTCGCAGTGCTCGGCGACCAGTTCGTGGTCCTCGTTCACCTCGATGGAACCGCCCTGGCTGACGCTGGCGAGGTAGCCGTCCTTGCGCGGTCGCCTGGTCAGCGAGCAGACGACCTTGCCGTCGGCCACGTAGACCCGCATGTCGCCGTGGTGGGCGAGGTAGGGCTGGATGACGTACCCGGCGTCGCTCTGGGCGACGATGTCGATGGCCGCCGCGAGCTGTTGGTCGGAGTCCGCGCGCAGGACGCCGGTGCCGCCGGACAGTTCACGGGGCTTGACCACGAACCGCCCCGTCCCGAGGGCCTGCCGGGCCTCCTCTATGGCGCGCCGGGCGTACTTGCCGGGTGGCACGCCCACCGTGGCGATGGTCGGGACGCCGAGCGCGGCCGCGTGCTGGATCAGCGCGAGCTTGTCGCGCTCCAGGTAGTCGGGGCCGGTGAAGGACCGGTTCAGCAGCACGGAATCGCTGGCCGCGATGGTGCGGTAGATCGCCCGGAGCGCGTGCGTGCCCTGGGAGTCGGTGCTCATGTCCTCGACGATGTAGCACTGCCGCTGTTCCAGCAGGTCCTTCCCGCGGTGGCGCAGCGCGGGCTTGCCGACGCACGACGGGATCAGCTCCGTCGCGCTGATCACCCGGAAGTCGAAGCCGCGGGGTGCCCCCAGCGCCGAGTACCTGCGGGTGATGCTCTCCTCGAACCCGTCCACCTCTCCGGGGTCGTAGTCCTCCGAGTGGTAGATCCAGGTGATCAGCTGGTTCTCGCTCATCCTCT
Source organism: Streptomyces sp. NBC_00667 (assembly GCF_036226825.1). Classification (NCBI taxonomy): domain Bacteria; kingdom Bacillati; phylum Actinomycetota; class Actinomycetes; order Kitasatosporales; family Streptomycetaceae; genus Streptomyces; species Streptomyces sp. NBC_00667. Next base: position 6,020,281 of record NZ_CP109022.1, on the reverse strand, counting down.
TCACGCTTCCTGGTCGTCGTCAGCGGGTGAGCTGGTCGCCGCGCTCCAGGCCGTATCCGGCCGGGACGTCCGCGGGGTCGGTGCCCTCGGTGAGCACCTTGTTGTCGTGGTCCACGAAGACCACGCGCGGCTTGAGCTCGCGGGCCTCTTCGTCGGTGACGGAGGCGTAGGCGATCAGGATGACCAGGTCGCCGGGGCTGATGAGGCGGGCCGCGGCGCCGTTGATGCCGATCACGCCCGAGTCGCGGGGGCCCTCGATGACGTAGGTGGAGAGGCGGGCGCCGTTGTCGATGTCGACGATGTCGACCCTCTCCCCCGGCAGCAGGTCCGCCGCCTCCAGCAGGTCGGCGCTGACGGTCACCGAGCCGACGTAGTGCAGGTCGGCCTGGGTGACGGTGGCGCGGTGGATCTTGGACTTCATCATGGTGCGGTACACGGGGTGTCTCCTTGGGGTGCGGGGGGTCGGGGTGCCGCGGTCAACGGACCGCGAAGGCGACGTTCGAGAGCGCGCCGGTTCCGTGGACGCTGACGATTCCCCGGTCTCGGGGAGGGAGGTAGCGCACCATGCAGCCGGCGTCCTGCCCGTCGAAGAGGAAGGGGCTGAACACGGGGACGATCTCGGCCTCGTAGGTGTCGGCGCCGGGGCCGTCGCCGGAGGCGGAGCCCGCGAATTCCATCAGGTAGGGCACGGGTTCCACGTACTCCTGGACGATGTGGTCCTCGGCGGCCACCGCCGCCGCCACCGCCCGCCGCCACTCTTCCTGCGGGCAGTGACGTCCGACGAGCACCTGCTGGCCGCTCATGCCGATCGCCGGCTTGAGTACGAACTCCTCGGGTGCGCAGAGCAGGAGCTCCGGCAGCGGCTTCGTGGTTCCGCGCCATGAGACGGTGTGCTCACCGGTCACCCGCGTCCAGGGAAGGTAGCGTTCGACGTCGTCCCGGTCCTGGGCGGTCATCCACGGCAGGCCCTGCGAGATCCAGCCGAGCACCTTCTTGTTGGCGATCAGGTAGGCCGTCTGGCTGGCGATCAGCTTGCAGCCGGCGTCAAGGGCGGCGCGCACCGGGGCGAAGTCGATGCCGTGCTCGCGCCACTCCAGGACGGTGAAGTGGCGCAGGCCCAGCTGGAAGCGGGGGTCTGCCGGCAGCCCCAGCCCGTCGGCCAGTTCCTCGGGCTCGAAGAACTCGGCGTCCAGGCCGCGGCGGCGCAGCGACTCGGCTTGCAGTTCGAAGTAGCGGCTGGGACGCCCTCCGAGGTCCCGCAGGGTGCCGACGATCGCGACGGCCGGTTTCACCGCCAGGTCGCGGACGGCCCGCAGGAAGAGGTCGTCGCGGACCGTCAGCGGGTCGACCGCCCGGAAGGGCGCCCGGTGGGCTCCGCCGAACGCCGCCGTCCAGGCCGCCGAGTGCAGCGAGGTGTCCACCACGCCGCCGATGCCGGAGCCGATGTTGAACTCGACGAACTTCGGGCCGCTCGCTCCCACCATCACGTCGGGGCGCGCGATGCAGGTGGCGTACGCCTCCTCGGCCGGGTCGTCCATGAACAGCGGGTACATCGCCTCGTCGGCGCCCAGCGCGGCGATGCGGCCGGCCGGGGTGGGTGCGGACTCCAGGAGCGCCCGGCGCAGCAGCCGCAGCAGGGACCGGCCCGCCGTGAAGAGTTCGTCGTAGGAGGAACCGGGCAGGAAGACCGGACGCATGGAGATGCCCGAGGGGACGACGTGTGCGTACTCCCCGTCGTCCAGCCGGAGCAGTTCCTGCCGCACCGTCGCGAGGTCGAGCCGGGAGCCGAGGGGCGGTGCCCCGGCTCCGTACCACGGGGTGCTCATACGCGTGCCTTCCGGTCGGGCGTGCGGGGGACGGAGGCGAGGAAGGAGTCCAGGTCGATGTGCCTGGTCCCGTCCACTCCCGGGGAGTTCGCCGCGTAGTCCAGGCGCGCGGGACGCTCGGCGTCGTGGAAGTAGACGGCTTCCAGGCGGCCTTCGTCGTTCTCGGCGAGCATCGGGTTGGCCACCAGGTAGTCCCGGACCTCGGGGGTGTCGCGGCGTACTTGGAACCAGAGCCGCTTGCTGCCGAAGTGGTTGGGGGGAAGGACGACGCGGGTGCCGAACCGGCGCTTCCACTGGTAGGTGCCCTTGCTGAGGAAGGGTTCCGTGCCCTGGAAGTCGAGCCGCCGCACCCCGTTGTCGGCGCACCAGCCGATCAGGAAGTGGTAGATGGCCTTGAAGGCGCCGCTGTCGAGGTGCTGCTGCGCCCCGTCGAGTACGCCGAGCAGGCGCAGGGTCAGGGTTCCCGAGCGCCGGTCCCAGTGGCACAGCGCTCCGCCCACGGGTTCCGCGTCCTGGGCCAGGACGAACATGCGGCCGCGCCGGAAGAGGACCTCGTAGGAGACCTCCTTGCTCTCGGTGCGCTCGCGCGTGCCGTGGCGCCTTTGCATCGTGGCGCGGTAGACGCGGTCGTAGAAGACGTCGAACCACTCGGGGCCGCGGTCCTCGGCCCAGGTCCAGGCGTGCCGGCGCAGGCCGCTGCGGAACTGCGCGCGCTCGCGCTTGGAGATCTGCGGGGCGGCCGCCGGGGCGCCGGAGCCGTCGGGGTGGTCGAAGTCGATGACGAAGTGCACCCGCATGGGGACGATCAACGACGCCGCGGCGGGCAGCTTCCGCGCCCTGGCGGCGCTGGTGCCGACGATGGCGATGTCCGCGTCCGCGAGCCGCGAGGGGTCGCGGAGCTGCGAGCCCCGCACCGTGGCCGCGGTCCGCTGCGCGGAGCCGTCCTCGCCCTCCCGGCGCAGTTCGGTGAACTCCAGCGTGTAGGCGATGCCTTCGGCCAGACCGGAGTAGGTGACGGACATCCCGCCGAGGTCCGAGGTGACGCTCGGGAAGACGGCGGCGTCCCGGGTGTCCCAGGCGGTGCGCGCGGAGGTGAGCAGGCGGTTCCCGCTGTTGCGCCAGTGGTAGGCCGCGTGCATCCACAGCCGTCGGGGCAGCGGGGAGCGCGCGGCGGCGTCCGGGCGGGTCACAGGACCGTCGCGTCGAGCACCACGTGCCGCAGCGACTCGGCGTCCTCGACCGCGTGCAGGTCACGCAGGACAAGGGCGTCGAAGTCGCCGGCGGCGTAGCTCCCGGAGCCGTGGACGAGTATGTCGTCCTCCGTGACCAGTCCGCGGTCGACCGCGTTGAGCACGCCGACGACGGCCATGGTGAGCGACCATTCCCGCAGCGCGGTCGGGTTGGCCGGCAGCTGGACGCCCGCCTCGCCGAGCAGGGTCCGGGCCTGTCCGTAGCGCTGGAGGCACTCGGCCAGGGAGACGACGATCCCGCCGCCGCCCTGCCGGCCGATGAGTTCGTTCATCCGGGCCGAGGTGGGCGGGTTGCGGGTGTAGAAGGTCGGGTCGAGCGTCTCGTACGGGTCGAAGGTGACGGCCGGGAAGTGCGGGTCCTGCTCCTGTACGTACATGCCGTCCTGCGGGCGGTGGACGTACGCGGGCCGGTGGGCCTCGTCGACGGTTCCGCCGTTGTACAGGCTCAGCACCATGTCGGGCGCCCCGAGGTGCTGCACCAGGAAGTAGCGCGAGGGCAGTGATCGCGCGCGGTCGGCCTCCGGGAGGATGCTCCGCCCGTACGCGTGCCCGAGGAGGCCGTAGGCGCTCGACACGGCGTGGGCGTGCAGGCGGGGGCGGTCGGCGGCCGGGGGGAAGTGCTCGGCCTCCGCGAGGGCCCGGACCACGTCCGCCGCGAGGTAGTTCTCCAGTTGCAGCGTGTACCAGAGGTGGGTCTTGCGTTCCGTCTCCATCAGCTCGCGGTCGTTGTCCACCAGGCCGCGTGCGATGGTCTTCACGGTGCCGGGCTGCTCGCCCCGGTACACGCAGATCGGGTTGCGGTCGCGCAGCAGCGGGTCGGTGAACAGCTCCGAGCTGCGCAGCTTCGCGACCGAGCGCTCGGGGACGACCACGACGACGTTGAGCTGCTCGGCGGTGACGAGACCGGTGTTGACGGCGCGCAGTACGGCGTCGCGCATGGCAGTGGCCTTGTTGGCCGACGACGGTGTGACGATGGTGATGCGTTCACCGGTGTCCTGGATGTATCTGACGGCTCGTGCGACGATGACGAGTGACGCGAAGGTCTTCGTCGTCAGTGTCGCCGGGTTCCCGGTCAGGTCGAGCAGCGACAGGCTCTTGCCGCGGTAGTCCCCCATCGGGGCGTGCCTCACACCGGACACCGAGAGGTACTCCCGCATCGCCGGCGTCAGTTCGGGCAGTTCCACACCCGGGGTGAAGTCACCGTTGCCGGTGTTTTCCCCGCGACCGAGCAGGTCCCTCAGCGCGGCGCGGATCTCCTCGTAGTAGGTGACAAGGGCGCTTTCCTGAATCACGTTCCATCCCCTTCGATTCATCTTCTACCGGCACCGAGTGGACCGTCCGCATATCCGGTGTCCACATTTCCGGCGGAAGTCCGCACCGGAGCAGGAGGGACGCTATCCGTCGTCCCCCGGACCAGAAAGGAAGTGGCCATTTGTTGCCAGGCGACGATCGCGGCGGCGTTCGCGAGGAGAATCAAGACCGGAGGAACCCGTCCCTCCGCAGTTACCGGTACCGAGGATTTGGAGCAGATGTGACCGCCGTCCCGCCAGTGGAGTCCGACGGCTGTGAACTCGGGCGTGAGCAGGCGTTCCTGGACGTGCTCCACGCCCGGGTCGACGCCCGCCGGGCGGAGTTGGGGGACCGGCTCGCCGAGACGCTCGCGCAGGGGGGCGACGGGACGGCCCAGGCGCGGATCGAGCGGCAGAGCACGGTGGAACGGCTGAACCGGCTGCTGACCGCGCTCGACGCGGCGGAGGACCGGCTCTGCTTCGGCAGGCTCGACCTGAGCGACGGGGAGCGCCGCTACATCGGCCGGATCGGCGTGCGCGGGGAGCGGCCCGACGACGACCCGCTGCTGATCGACTGGCGTGCCCCGGCCGCCCGGCCGTTCTACACCGCCACCCCGGCCGTCCCGCAGGGCGTCCTGCGACGGCGGCACCTGCACACGAAGGGCCGGGAGGTGACCCGGCTGGACGACGAGCTGCTGGACGCCTCGGCCCCGGGCGCCGCCGGAGTCGAACTGACCGGTGAGGCGGCCCTGCTGGCGGCGCTGGGCGCGGACCGCACCGGCCGGATGCGCGACATCGTGGCGACCTTGCAGGCGGAGCAGGACCGGATCATCCGCTCCCCGCACTCCGGCGTGCTGGTGGTCCAGGGTGGCCCCGGGACCGGCAAGACCGTGGTCGCCCTGCACCGGGCGGCCTACCTGCTGTACACGGCCCCGCGCCTGAACGACCGCGGTGTGCTGGTGGTCGGCCCGAGCACCGTGTTCCGCAGCTACATCAGCCAGGTGCTGCCGGGGCTCGGCGAGACCAGTGTGCTGCTGCGCGCGGTGGGTGAGCTGTACCCCGGTGTCACCGCCACCGCGGTCGAGTGCGAAGCCGCGGCCGAGATCAAGGGCCGGCCGGCGATGGCGCGGATGCTGGAGGCCGCGGTCCGCGCCCGGCAGGCCGAGACGGCCGGCCCGGTACGGGTCCGGCTGGGCGGGGAAGACCTGACGCTCGGGCGGCGCTGGCTCCGGGACGCGGCCGACGCCGCCCGCGGCACGCGGCTGCCGCACAACCTGGCCCGGCCCGCCTTCTGCCGGGCCGTGATCGCCGAGGTGGCCGTGCGGCTGGCGAAGGTGATCGCCGACATCGAGGAGCGCTTCGAGGAGGACCTGTCCGACCGCATCGACTCCGCCGGGCTCGACCGCGCCGTGGCCGGTGACCTGGCCTCCGTCTTCGGCCCGGACGCACCGCAGGTGGACCTCGCGCAGCAGGCCCTGGACGAGCTGGCCGACGCGGAGCAGCACTGGCTGGCCGAACTGCCCGGGGATCCGGGCATGCTGCGGCTGCTGGAGCGGCTGTGGCCGGTGGTCACTCCGGAGCGGTTGCTGGAGGAGCTCTACGCGGACGAGGAGGCCCTGGCCGCGGCGGCGCCGTGGCTGCTGCCCGGGGAGCGGGCGCTGCTGTCGCGCCGGCCCGGAAGCCCCTGGACGCCCGCCGACGTTCCGCTGCTGGACGAGGCCGCGGAGCTGCTCGGCTTCGACCACGGCGCCGCGCTGGACCGGCTGGCCGGTGAGCGGGCCGAGGAGGTCGAGTACGCGCAAGGGGTGATCGACATCGCGCGCGGCTCCCGGGCCGTGGAGGACGGGGCGGGAGACGGGGCGGAGCGGCTGACGGCGGCGGACCTGGTGGACGCCGGACGGCTCGCCGCGGGTTACCGGGAGGCGGCGGTGACCACGGTCGCGGAGCGGGCGGCGGGTGACCGCTCCTGGGCGTTCGGCCATGTGATCGTCGACGAGGCGCAGGAACTGTCGGCGATGGCGTGGCGGTTGCTGGTGCGCCGGTGCCCGTCACGCTCGTTCACCGTGGTCGGCGATGTGGCGCAGACCGGTGACGCCGCCGGTTCGGTGTCGTGGCGCGATGCCCTGCGGCCGCACTTCGGCGACCGCTGGCGGTTCGAGCGGCTGAGCGTCAACTACCGTACCCCTGCCGAGATCGTGTCCGCCGCCGATGACGTCCTGGCCGCGATCCACCCGGAGCTGGAGGGTGCGCGCGCGGTGCGCAGGAGCGGCGAGGAGCCGTGGCGCGAGCAGGTGCCGCCCGGCGCCCTGGCGGCCCGTGTGGCCGAGCTCGCCGGCCGGGAGGCTTCGGCCGTCGGCTCGGGGCGGTTCGCGGTGATCGCGCCGGCCGCGGAGGTGGAGCGGCTGGCGACGGCGGTGTGCGAGTCCGTTCCCGACGCGTCGTGGGGGCCCGAGCCGGACCTGGACCGGCGGACGGTGGTGCTCGGCCCGCGTCAGGCCAAAGGGCTGGAGTTCGACTCGGTCCTGCTGGTCGATCCGCAGGGAATGCTGGACGCGTCCGCGCGCGGTCCGGGCGACTTGTACGTGGCGCTCACGAGGGCGACCCGCCGGTTGTGCGTGGTGCATCCCGGTGCAATCCCCGCCGTGCTCGCGCGGCTGCCCGAAAGGAAATCAGAATCCTTTCCGGGCGCGGGTTGACCCGCCTGTCAAGGTCTGCCTATAAACCACTATGTCTTCGAGCGCAGAGCAGCAGACCATCGATGATCCCGCGAAATCCACCCCACAACCCCTCAGGAAACTGAGGGGTTTCCGATTCTTCTTCCTTTCCAGGACGATATCCGGACTGGGCTCGGCCGTCACCACGGTCGTGCTTCCGGTCCTGACGTACCAGCAGACACGGTCCCCGCTCCTGGTGTCCCTGGTCGCCGCGGCGGGAACCCTGCCGTACCTGCTGTTCGGGCTGGTGGCCGGGGTGGTGGCCGACCGGGTCGACCGCCGCCGCCTCATGGTGGCCGCCGACATCCTCAACGCCGCCTGCCTGGCGACCATCCCGGCGGCAGCCGCCCTCGGGGTGCTGACGGGCGTCCAGGTGATCGTCGTGGCGCTGTTGTCGTCCAGTCTCGCGCTGTTCTTCGACGCGGGGGTGTACGGGTTCGTTCCCGAGACGGTGGGCAAGGAGAACCTCGCCCAGGCCAACGGCCTGATCTACGGCGCGGAGTCCATCGTCCGCATCACCGGCACCGCGGTCGCTGGCGGCCTGATGGTCCTGCTCAGCCCGGCGGATTCCGTCGTGGTCGACGCCGTCTCCTTCATCGCCTCCGCGGTCCTCGTCCGGGCCGTCGCCCGCAAGCCCCGTAGTGGCGCTCCCGCCGCGCGCCCCGGTTTCAAGGAGTCCGTCGGCGAGGGGCTGCGGTTCCTCTGGGGACACCCGGTGCTGCGCACCATGACCGTGGTCGGCACGCTGCAGTCCTTCGCCGGAGGAGCGATCGTCGGCCAGATGGTCGTCTACGCGGACCGCGGGCTCGGGATCTCCGGCACGGACGCGCGGATCGGATTCCTCTACGCGGCGTGGAGCGCCGGCGGGATCGGCGGTTCGCTGCTCCTGCCCAGGATCCGCCGCCGGCTCGACGCCTCCCGGATCCTGCTGCTGGCGCTGCCGGCGGGTGCGCTGCTCGGTCTGGTCGTGGTGTTCGCCCAGGACTGGCGGGTCGCCGTGGCGGCGCTCGCGGTGTGGGGGTCGGCCTACCTGGTGGTGCTCGTCAACACGATGACGTACTCGCAGGAGGTCACGCCCGCGGAGCTCCAGGGCCGGGTGAACACCACCCGCCGGATGCTCTCCTCGGGCCTGGGGGTCCCGCTGGGAGCACTGGTCGCCAGCACGGTGACCGTACGCTTCGGGATCCACGCCGGGATGTCGACGGCGGTCGCCTCGGTCGCCCTGGCCGCCGCACTGGTCTGGTCGGTCCACGTACGACAGCTCGTCCGGGAACCCGCGCGGCGCGACTGAAACACCTTCCGCATCCGGCCCCCCAAGTTGGCAAGATCCCGTCCATAGCGGGCCTGCGGAGGTCGGCATCCGGCCCGGCCGCAGCGTCCGCTCAGCCGGAAAACCGCAGCTCGGAGGGGTCCCACTGGAGCCTTCCGGCGTTGCCGAACCTTGTCTAGCTATTGCCAAAGAAGATGACGGGATTCTATTGTCGTCCTGCGCCCACAAGGTTCGACCGTGCGCGAACTTCCGATGGATGCAGCCACGTCCATCGAGGTGGACTGTCCGCATACGCGAAGGAAATACACTGTGAAGATCACCCAGATCGCCGCCGCCGGAACAGCCGGACTCGCCGCAGCCGCCGCCTCGGCCCTGCTGCTGCTCGGTGGCGGCTCGGCTGCTGCGGTCCAGGCGCCGGAGCCGACCGAAAAGGTGGTCGTCACGGCTGCCATAGACTGGCCCGCGGCTTCCGCGACCTCCGCGACCAGCGCTTCGCCGATCATCGACTGGCCGTAGCACGCGGCGGGCGCTCCTGGCTCCGACTCACATCGGGCAGCGAATTGCCAAGATTGGGCAAGGCTTGACCAAGCTTGGCCCAAGGTGGAATCATGAGGGGGTGGGCCGTTTTGGCCCACCCCCTCTTGGCGCCGGACGCCAGGTGTTGGACACTCGGTTGATCTCCACACAGGAGCGGATTTTGCTGGAGCAGCCAGGATTCGGCCGTCGCTTGCGGCAACTGCGGCAGCAGCAGGGCAAATCGCAAGCCGATCTGACAGGCCCGGGCATGTCCGCCACGTACCTCTCGCGTCTTGAGTCCGGCGCACGCAGACCCACCGACCGGGCCGTCGCCTACCTCTCGGAAAAGCTCGGCGTCCCGCTGCGCACCCTCGCGGAGCAGCCCGAGGACAGCCTGGCCGACGTGGTGGCCACCATCGCCTCCCTCTCCGAGCGCGAACTGGACGCCGAGACCGGCCGGATCCTCTCCGAAGCCCTGCGCGGCGATCCGGGTTCGGACCTCATGACCCGCTGGCACGGGCTGACCCAACTCGGTCGCGTCTACGAGGTCGTGGGGGATTCCCCGGCCCAGCGCGACACCCTGACCGAGCTCACCGCGCTCGGCGAGGAGCTGGGGCGCCCCGCACTCCAGGTCCGCGCCCGGATCTGGATGGCCCGCTGCGCCCGTGACGTCGGTGACGCGAATGCGGCCCGGCAGGCCGTGCGCGAGGCGCTCGCCCTGAGCGAGCAGCACCACCTGCGCATCTCGGCCTCCGACCACGTCCGCAGCAAGCTCGTCCTCGTCTCGGCCGAAGCCGAACTGGGCGACCTGGCCGAAGCGGCCCGGCTCAGCGACGAGGTCTGCGAGGCGCTCGGATCCACGCGCGGGACACTGGCCGCCGAGGCGTACTGGACGGCGGCCACCGTCAGCACGCGCCAGGGAAACCATCCGCGGGCCTTCGCCCGCCTGACGGAGGCCCTGGCCGCCATCGACAGCCGCGATGACCTCATGCTGTGGATCAGGCTGCGGCTGGCCGCCGCGTCCTTGTCCATCCAGGCCATGCCGGCGCGGCTCGACGACGCCCAGTCCTACCTGGACAGTGTCGAGCCCGCCCTGGAACTCACCGGCACGCCCCGCCACCTCCAGGAGCTGCTGTTCCTCAAGGCCAAGCTGGCGTTCCACCAGGGCGACGTCGAGCGGTCCACCGAGCTGGCCGCCCGGGTCAAGGACGGCGCCCCGCTGCTCTCCTACCGGGACCAGGTCCGCTTCGAAGTGCTGGAGGGCCTCCTCGCGATGTACGCCGGCGACCCGGATGCCCGGCGCCGCCTCACGGACCTCGCGGCGAAGGTGCAGACGGCCAACATGCCGGACCTCGCCGCCGAGGTCTGGCGGACGGTCGCCGAGAACAGCGGGCGGTAGCGGGCCCTCCTGCGGAAACACGCGAGCAGAACGCCTCCAGGGCCCGGCGGGGAGCCGGGCCCTGGAGGCGTTCTGGGGTGTGCGGCGCGGCCGCTGGGGTCAGGCCGGGTCGGATACGGGCAGCAGGCCCAGTCGCTCGTCGTGGCAGCCGGTGATCGGCGTGGTGTCCCGGCCGACGAGGAAGGCCGGGCGGGTGGGGTTGGCGGGGGCGTTGGCGACCGCGTTGTAGGTGATCAGCAGGAGGGCGCGCCGGTCGGCGGAGCGGTTGTTCGACGAGGAGTGCACGATGCTCGGGTGGAAGGCGTGCAGTGAGCCCGCCCCGCCGAGGATCGTCGACGTGCCGTTCTCGGCGATCAGCCGCTGGGCCCGGGCCTCGTCGACCGTGTACGCCAGGTCGTTGGACACGTGCCGGCGCCAGTCGGAGGCGGTGTCCGCCGACTTGTCGGGCAGGTCGAACAGGCCCATGGTGTGCGATCCGGGGATCACGACCAGGGGGCCGTTCTCCTCGTGCACGTCGTCCAGCGGGATCGCGAAGTTCACCGCGTCGGGACGCGGCATCGCGTCTTCCTCGCTCCAGAACGCGTAGTCCTGGTGCCACGGCCAGGCCGCTCCCTCACGCGCCTGCTTGAGGTTGACCTTGAACTGGTACACGTAGACCGGGCCGCCGATCAGCGTCTCGGCGATTTCCACGAGCATCGGGTGGCGCACGAGCGCCGCGCACACGTCGTCGAACTCGTGGCAGCCGTGGATGGCGCGGACGACGTCGCTGTCCTTCTCGTGCACCACCTCCGGCCGGCGCCGGCCGCTGATGTCCGTTACCCGACGGCGCAGCAGCTCGACCGACGCGTCGTCGAACCGGTAGGGCAGGGCGCAGGAACCGTCCCGTTCGTAGGCGGATTTCAGCTCGGACCGGGTCCCGCCTATGACGGTGGACGTAGACATGAACATGCTCCTCGTTCTTTGTTCGCTGTACGGGTGCTGCGGGCGGCCGTGCGGGGCCACCGGTGCGGGGTTCGCGGCCGCGGACGGGCAGCCTGACGGGTCAGCCGAGGTAGTCCTCGGCGCCGCCGGCCCGCACCGTGTCGAGGGTGAAGCAGTGGAAGCCGCCGCCGAAGAGCCTGCGGTGACGGTGGCGGACCGGGACGACCGTGAACCCGTGCTGTTCCAGCGTGCGGATGAGCGTCTTGCACGCGTCGTTGACCATGACGGTCGACTCGTCGATCGACAGCAGGTTCAAGTCGATGTAGGGGCTCGGCGGGATGGGGTCGCCGCCCTCGTACTGCGGGTAGTCCTCCAGCGCGGGCGTGGGTGCCACGATGACGTCCCAGTTCCGCAGCGCCTCGGGGAGGTAGTCGCGGACCCCCTCCGAGCGCAGCAGCAGGGTGCCGGGGCGCAGCGCGACGATGACGCTGTCGATGTGGCTCTGCGTGAGCTTGTGCATGCGGTGGACGCGGAAGCGGCCTTCGAGGTGCCGCTCCAGCCAGTCGACGGCCAGCGCGTGGTTGGCGTTGGAGATGTTGACGATCACGTCGCGCCCGAAGCGCAGGGCGTTCGCGCCGTCGATCAGCATCTCCAGGCCGACGTCGTACGGGGAGGGGCGGGGTTCGAGCGGCACCTCGACGTTGGGGGCGGCGGTGGCCACGTTCCCGGGGTCGAAGGAGTTGTCGGTCATGACCGGGCGGGGCATGGTGGTCCAGCGGGCGCCCTGGAGGAAGTAGTCCTGGAAGATCTGGGAGAGGAACTTCGTCTCGAAGTAGCGGGCCCGGAGCATCGGCGGGGTCTCGATGATCTCGTCGCCGAGGATCAGGGTGTTGTCGCGGACGTTCAGCGGCGGCGTGACGGGCGCGGACCAGAACGGGGTGCTGACGCCCCGGTCGAACTTCTCCGGCGCCAGCGGCCGGTGGACCGTGATGCCGAGCGAGCGCAGGGTGTCGGCCATGCCTTCGACGTCCTCGACGAGTTCGTCGGCCAGGCGCTGGCGGAAGGCTATGCGCTCGGGTGACTCGGACGTCGCGCCGTCCTCGGACACCCGGATGCTCGGGTAGTAGCCCCGGGCGCCGGTGAGGTTGTCGCTGATGAACATGTCGAAGGTGAGGTCGCGCACGCGCTGGGCGTAGTTGTCGGCGGAGCCGACGACGACCTCCTTGAGGGAAGACCATTCGTCGTAGCTGTTGAGCTTCATGGGGGTCCTTCGGTGGGGCGGGAGGTGATCAGGGCCTGATGATCAGGGCGTGGTGTCGGCCGCGGCGGCGGTGAGGATGGCCTGGACGGGGCAGAGTCCCGCGGCCTCGTGCACTGCTTCGTGCAGGTCGTGGGGCGGCCGCTCGTCGAGGAGGAGGACGGTGCCGTCCTCGTCGTCCTGGTCGAAGACCTCGGGTACGGCCAGGGCGCACTGCCCGGATCCGACGCAGGCGTCGTGCTCGATGGTGATGTGCATGGGTGGGTGGGTCCTTACCAGGTGACCGGGAGCCGGTGGACGCCGTAGACGCTCATGTCCGCGGCGAGCGGGACCTCTTCCGGCGGGACGGCCAGGGCGAGGGTGGGGAAGCGCCGGAACAGCGCGGGCAGGGCCGTGCGCATCTCCATGCGGACCAGGTTCTGGCCCAGGCACTGGTGGATGCCGTACCCGAAGGCCATGTGGCCTGCCGTCTTGCGGGTGAAGTCCAGCCGGTCCGGGTCCTCGAACCAGGCCGGATCGCGGTTGGCCGCCGGGATCGACACGGTGACCGACTCGCCCCGCCGGAAGAGGTGGCCCTCGAACTCCACGTCCTCCAGCGGCGTGCGCGGCACACCGAAGTGGAAGACCGAGAGGTAGCGCAGGAGTTCCTCGACGGCGTTGTCGGTGATCGAGGGATCGTCACGGAACACCGCGAGCTGGTCCGGGTGGGCCAGCAGGGCCAGCGTGCTCAGGCTCAGCGAGCTGGAGGTGGATTCGTGCCCGGCCGTCAGGAGCAGCACGCCGACGCCGGCGATCTCCTCGGCGTCGAGCGTGCCGTCCGCGGCCAGCATGGCCAGCAGTCCCGTCCCGTCGCCCGCGCCGGGGCCGTCGCCGTCGTCCGCCGCGAGTCCGCGCAGGAACCCGTACAGGCGGTCCATCGCCTCGGACGCCTCGGCGGCCGTCGCGTTGAGGCTGAAGAGGATCTCGCTGTTGCGCTGGAACGCGGCCCGCTCGCTGTACGGGACCCCCAGCAGCTCGCAGATCATCAGCGAGGGCACCGGCAGGGCGAACGCCTCGACCAGGTCCACGGGCCCGCCGCGCTCGGCCATGGCGTCCAGCAGCCCGTCGACGATGCGCTCGATCTGCGGGCGCATCTCCCGCATCCGGCGGGCGGTGAACTTCCCCGCCAGCTGCTGGCGCAGCCGGGTGTGCTCGGGCGGATCCATGTCGACCAGCCAGCCCGGCAGAGCCTTCGCCCCGTAGAACGGGTCGGCCCCGGGCCGCGACACGGGGGCGCGCTTGAACTCCGAGCGGGCGCTGAAACGCTGGTCCGCCAGCAGCTTGCGGCCCAGGGCGTGGCTGGTGACCAGCCAGCCGATGTGGCCGTCGGGGTAACGCATCCGCCGGACGGGTTCGTTCTCGCGGTACTTGGCCAGCTCGGCCGGCGGGTCGAAGGCGTTGTGCCGCACGGTCGGGTGCGCGTCGGTCTGGATCATCCCCGGATCTCCTTCGTCAGAAAAGCGGCGAGTCGCCGCACGCCTTCCTCGATCTGCCCGCGGTCGAGATAGCTGCATGAGAGCCGCATCTGGGTGTCGCCCGCGCCGTCGAGGTAGAACTGGTCCATCGGCGTCCACAGCACGCCGTACTTCGCCGCCGACACCTCCAGCAGACGGGTGTCGGCGCGCACCGGCAGGTGGACGCGGACGAAGAACCCGCCTTCGGGCCGGTTCCACCGGATCCCGGGCGGCGCCGCGTCGCCGCCGAGCTCGTGGTCGAGCGCCTCCGTCAATGCCGTCAGGTTGCGCTGGTACAGCACTGCCTTGCGGCGGCTGAGTTCGACCAGGGAGCCGCCGTGTTCGAGCAGCATCCCGGCGATGACCGCCTGGGCGAGGGGGGAGGTGTTGACGGTGACCATCGTCTTGAGGGCGGCCAGCTCGGCGGCGAGCGGCCGTGTGCCGCCGCCCTCGGACCTCACGCGCTGGTCGGCCACGACGTAGCCGACGCGGGCGCCCGGGAAGGCGACCTTGGCGAAGGTCCCGATGTGGATCACCCTGCGGCGGGTGTCGAGTGCCTTGAGCGGCGGGAGCTCGGTGCCGGCCCCGGCCGTGAATCCGTAGGCGTTGTCCTCCAGGACCTGGAAGTCCTCCTGTTCGGCCAGGTCGAGGAGCCGGCGGCGGCAGTCGAGGGACATCCGGGCGCCCCCCGGGTTGGAGAAGTCCGGGGCCACGTACAGGGCGCGGATGGCGCGTCCTTGCCGTCGCGCCGCCCGGCACTCCCGTGCGAGGCGGTCGAGATCGATGCCCTGCGCGGTCTCGTCGACCGGGACGACGTCGATGTCGAGCAGCCGGGCCGCGCCGGTGATGCCGACGAAGCAGGGGTTGGCGACGGCCAGGAGGTCGTCGGCCGATGCGAAGAGCGCGCGCAGGACCAGGAGCATCGCCTCCTGGGCGCCCACCGTGATGACGAGTTCCTCGGGTGCGCAGCCGATCCGGTGGTCCCGCCAGAGCGCCTCGCTGACCACGTCGTTGATGAGGCCCCGGCTGGGACCGTACTCGTACAGGGTGCGGCGGGCCCGCTCCGCGCTGGTTCCCTGCTCCCGCAGGTGGGCGAGGTAGCGGTCCGTGTAGCGCTGGAGGTCCGGTCCGGGGAGGGTCTCGGGGTGGGGTGCGCCCGGCGCGAAGGAGATCGCTTCGGGGAAGCGCCCCATCACCTCGTTGAGGAAGCTGAGCGATCCCAGCACGGGCGCGCGCAGCGATCCGTGCAGCCGGGTCGGGTCGAATTCCACCATCGGCTCAGCCCCGCGCCCGTGAACGCTGCCAGCGCCGCTCGACCTTGGCGAGGACGTCCTCGCTGTACGAGCGGGCGGCCTGGACCACCGCGAACT
Organism: Streptomyces sp. NBC_00667; assembly: GCF_036226825.1. NCBI lineage: Bacteria > Bacillati > Actinomycetota > Actinomycetes > Kitasatosporales > Streptomycetaceae > Streptomyces > Streptomyces sp. NBC_00667. The sequence continues at coordinate 6,004,975 of NZ_CP109022.1, read as the reverse complement.
CGGCCAGGTAGGTGCGGTACAGGTCCAGCGGCTCCTCCGTGAGCCCCAGCATGCGCCGGTTGGCCGCGACGGCGGGACCGCTGAGCTCCCGTACGGCGGTCTCCACGGCCGCGTCCATCTCCTGTGCGGGCACGACCTGGTCGCAGACCAGGTGGACGTCGGGGTCCGCCGTGGTGATGCGGCGGCCGGCCAGGATGACCTGGCGGGCGGTGCGGGCACCGGTCAGCCGGCTCAGCCGGAGGTTGCCGAGGCCCGGCACGATGCCCTCCTCGGCGGCGGGCAGGCTGAGGTAGGCGCCCTCCTCGGCGATGACGCGGTCGAGGACGAGCAGCAACTGCATGCCGCCGCCGATCGCGAAGGTGTCCACGGCGCCGATCCAGGGCTTCTGGACGGTCCGCTCCGCCCAGGCTTCTGCCTGCGGATCGGTCAGCAGACCGCGGTACATCTTGTTGATGTAGCCGAGCTCCCGGCCGAGCAGGAAGTCCACGAACGAGATGTCCCCGTTGCGCAGGTCCTTGAGGTTGATGCCGGCGCTGAACACCCGGCGGCCCTGGTAGCGGGGGTGGTCCACCTCGCCGCCGCGCAGGACGCCGACCCGTACCCCGTCGTCGAGCAGCGCCAGGTCCACCGCCGTCTCCAGGTCGGCGATCAGGGTGTTGTCCTCGGCGTTGAGGCAGTGGGCGTTGCGGAAGGTCACGTGGGCCGCCTCGCCGACCCGTTCGACGAGCACCCTCTCCAACTCGGCCCGTCCCGTGGCGCGGAACCCGTCGAGGAGCTCCAGGGCCCGGGGGGTGGGCAGCAGCATGGCGTCGATGAGGTGCGGCCCCGCGGTCCGCGAGCGCAGCACCGCGGCGCAGAAGAGCGCCTGGTCGATCTCCCGGCCCTCCTTCTCGGCCTGGATGCAGGCGCCTTCCGCCGCCATCTGGGCCCCCGTGGGCACCAGCCCGGGGAAGCGGACGGCCGCCGCGTCGAGCAGTCCGGCCAGGCGCTCGTGGCGGGTACGGCCGCCGGTCAGCTCGTCGTACACGGCCTCGGTGTGCAGGGTCAGGAAGGAGCGGCGGGCCGCACGGCAGGCGGTGAACACGCTCTGCGCGAGGGCGTCCTGCTCCTCGTCGCGACCGGGTCTGGCCGGCAGGGCGGCCAGCAGTTCCTCCCCGGCGGCGGCGAACGCCGCGAGGGTCCGTGCGTCGTCGGCGAGCACGCCGCCGAAGTGCGGGGCGGGGGCGGACCACAGCGGTGCCGCCCCGGGTGCGACGGCGGTGGTCATGCGACGGCTCCGGTGAGCTCCGGTGCGGTGTCCGCGACGACCGCGGCCGACGCCGCGTCGGTGGCCACGGGGCACTCGGCGGCCGCTGCCCGCAGCCGGCGCAGTTCACGGTCGCAGGCGGCGAGGTGGAGGCCGAGGGCCTCGTCGTACTCGGCGGACACGGCTTCGGCGATCAACTGGCGGCGCAGCGCCGTCTCGCGGTTCGACAGGCGGCCGGTGAGGGCGGTCGCGGTGGCCAGGGCCTCCTCGATGCCGTCACCGACCTCGTCGATCAGACCCAGGCCGACGGCCCGGCCCAGCGGGATGTCCGCGCCCCACATGACGATCTGCCGGGCCCGCTGCGCGCCCAGGTGACGGACCAGTCGGTACAGCGCCATGCCCGGCCAGAAGTGGCCGTCGTTGACCGGCAGCACCAGTCGCAGCCCGGTGGCGCCGATCCGGAAGTCGGTGGCGAGGAGCAGGTCCAGGGCGGGGCCGGCGCAGCTCTCCGCGGCCACGGCGACCGTGATCGCGTCGAGCTTCTCCAGGCGGCGGACGGCCCGCTCCCAGCGGTTGACGGCCGAGACGCTGACGTCCCCGGGCCACTGCCGCCTCTCGCCGGAGCCGACGAGCCGCAGCACGACGGCGGTCTTGGTGCGGGAGGACTCGACCTCGTCGCAGAGGGCCTGGACGGTGGCGGTCAGCTCGTCCAGGGGGCGGGCCGCGTCGATCTCCGCGATATTGCTGTTCATGAGTGCAGTAATTCCTTCCGTCACCAGGACACCAGGGCCATTTCGATGGTCGATCCCGGCCCCATGGTCATAAAGACACCGAATTCACCGGGGGCGGTCACGCCCTCGGCACGCAGCCGTTCGTAGGAGAAGAGGAACGATCCGCTGGAGACATTTCCGTGGTCGCGCAGCACCCCGGTCGTGTGCCGTACGTCGTGCCGGCTGAGCCCGAGGTTGGCCCGGACCGCGTCGATCACTTTCTTTCCGCCCGAGTGGATGACCCAGTGGGCGATGTCGGACCGCCCCAATCCCGTCCCCTCAAGGAGCCGGTCGAGTGCGATCTCCGCATGGGCTCCGACCACGTAAGGGACTTCCGGGTCGAGATAGAAGCTGAACTTTCCGTGGGTGTCGTCCCAGTCGTAGCGCATGGCGCCGACGGCCTCGGGAATGATGCAGCTGGAGAACCTCAGCAGCGCGGGGTCCGAACCGGCGGGCACGGCCTGCTCGACGGGCGCGGAGCCTCCGGCCGGTGCGGCATCTTCGGCGGGTTCGGCGTCTTCGACGGGTACCACGGATGCGGCGGGTGCCACGGCCGCGAGGGGCCGCGAGACCGCCTCGGTCACCGCGGGCGCCATGACCGCGACCGCCCCGGACCCGTCGCCGAAGAGGCTGTTGACCACGGACGAACGCATCGTGCCGTCGAAGACGTACGCCGCCGAGCAGGCTTCGATGCACACCAGCACCGCGAGCTCACCCGGGTGGGAGTTGGCCCAGGAGGCCACGGCGGTCAGGGCGTTGAGGCCGGCGTTGCAGCCCATGCCCACCACGTCGAGGCGGGAGGTGTGCACGTCCAGGCCCAGCTCCTTGATGAGGAGCGCGGAGAAACCGGGTGTCAGCAGGCCCGTGGTCGTCGTGCAGCACAGGTAGCGGATGTCCTCCAGCGAGGCGCCCGCGTCCTTGAGGCACGCCTCGATGGCCTCCCGGCCCATGGCGAGGCCGTTGACCCGGTGCTTCTGCAGGAGTTCGCCCTGCGTCTCCATGGCCCGGGAACCGTCCGGCAGGAGCGGCGGCAGGGTCAGACCGCGCCGTTCGATGGCGCTGTTGAGGAATATCGAGCGCACCCGCGGATCGGTGATTCCGAACTCGTCGAGCATCTCCTGCTGCGTATAGGAAGTCTTCGGTACAGCGGTCCCGATTCCCGTTATCCTCGGCGGATTTGCTGTCAATTTCACACTTGCTCCCTGAGGTTACAATACTTCCATGCCAAAACATTCAGCGGTGCGGTACGAGAAGAATGACCACGTTGCCCGGATCACGCTCGACAGGCCCGAGGTCCTCAATGCGATGAACCTGTCGATGCACGAGGAGCTCGCCGAAATCTGGGACGATTTCGAGGGTGACGACGACATGCGGGTGGCGGTACTCACCGGCGCCGGCGAGCGGGCGTTTTCCGTCGGTCAGGACTTGAAGGAACTGGCCGGCCGGGACCGCGCCGGAACCGCCGCCCCCGCCACCTTCGGCAGCCGCGGCAAGCCGGGCTGGCCCCGGTTGACCGAACGGTTCGACCTGGCCAAGCCGGTCGTCGCCGCCGTGCGGGGGTACGCACTGGGAGGGGGCTTCGAACTGGCTCTGGCCTGCGACATCGTCATCGCCTGCGAGGACGCCTCGTTCGCGTTGCCGGAGGCCAGACTCGGCCTCATGGCCGGTGCCGGAGGGGTGTTCCGGCTGACCCGGCAGCTGCCCTGGAAGACGGCGATGGGACACCTCCTCACGGGTCGCCCGATGGATGCCCACCGGGCCTACGAACTCGGTCTGGTCAACGAGGTCGCCTCCGCCGACGGTTTCGAGGCGTGCGTCGAAAGCTGGGTGGCCGACCTCGTACGCTGCGCTCCGCTCTCCGTCCGGGCGATGAAGGAGGCGGCGACGAAGTCCGCGACGATGCCGCTGGAGCAGGCGTTCGCGACCCGCTACCCGTGGGAGGAGCGGCGGATGCACAGCAGGGACGCAGTCGAGGGACCGGCGGCCTTCGCCGAGAAGCGCGCTCCGCGGTGGCAGGCCCGCTGAGGGACGCCCGGGCGGTGGGCGGCTCGTCGGCGTGTCCGCCGGCGGGTGCGCCGCCCCTGCTCCGTTCCCTCCTCAGCCGAGGTAGTCCTCGGCCCCGCCCTCGCGCACGGTGTCGAGGGTGAAGCAGTGGAACCCGCCGCCGAACAGCCGGCGGTGCCGGTGCCGGACGGGCACGACGGTGAACTTGTGCGACTCCAGCAGCCGGATCAGCTCGGGGCACGCCTCGTTCACCAGCACCGTGTCCGGCCCGACGGAGAGGACGTTCAGGTCTATGAAGGGGCTGGTCAGGATGAGGTCGTCGTCCTCGTAGCGGGGGAAGTTGTCGCCCGCCGGCGTGGGCGCCACGATCAGGTCCCACTTGCGCAGCGGCTCGGGCAGCTTCTCGGCCACTTCCTTGGAGCGCACCAGCAGGGTCCCGGGCCGCAGCGCGAGCACCATGCTGTCGATGTGGCTGTCGCTGAGCTGGTGCACCCGGTGGATCCGGAACCGGCCCTCGAGGTGGCGCTCCAGCCAGTCGACGGCCAGCGCGTGGTTGGCCGTCGCGATGTTGGCCACGATGTCCCGGCCGAGCCGCAGGCACTGGGCCCCGTCGAACATCATCTCCAGACCCACGTCGTACGGCGACGCCTGCGGGTCGGTGATGGGCTCGGTCGGCCCTCCCGCGGTGCTGGTCCGTACGTACGACAGGTCGAAGGACGCGTCGGTCATCATCGGCCGGGGCATGACCGTCCAGCGGGCCCCCTGCCGGAAGTAGTCCTGGAAGGCGGACTTGAGGAACTGCGTCTCGAAGTACCGTGAGCGGATCATCGGCGGGGTTTCGATGATCTCGTCGCCGACGATGAGGGTGTTGTCCCGCACGTTCAGCGGCGGTACGACCGACGCCGACCAGGCGGGCGTACGGACCTCGTTGGTCTGCGCCTCCAGGTCGGACGGCCGCAGGACGTTCACCGACAGGGAGCGGAGCACGCCGGCGAGCTCCTCCAGGTCCTCGTTCAGTTCGGCGACGTAGCGTTCCTTGATCGGCACCCGCCCGTCACCCGGCCCGCGCGGCTCGGCCCCGCGCGCGGACAGTCGCGGGTAGTACCACTCGGAGCGGGACGAGTTGTCCATGGCCAGGTTGTCATGGAAGAAGAGGTCGAACGACAGCTCCCGTTCGTGCGACACGTAGTTCCTGGCAGAGCCGACGATCACCTCCTTCAGTGGTGACCACTCGTCAAAGCTGTTCAGTTGCAAGGTCCCTCATTTCCTGTATCCCGGCTCTCCGGCCGCTCCCGCCGGAACGCTACTGCGTGACCGCACGCCCTCCACGACGGATGGCAATTATTTGCCACTCCCCCGGCAACACCTCGCCCCCGAGGCTAGGTTCGTCGTCGGCCAGGGACTCCAACCAGCCGGAGTCCGGCAGACGCAACGGAAAGTGACAGGCAAAATGGACACCTTGCACCACGGCGACCCGGTTTTCGAGCGTTTTCAGTTCCTGGTGAATGCGCCGGCTCTGTTCAACGCGGTCGCCACGGCGGTCGAGCTGAGGATCTTCCACTTCCTCGCCGACAATCCCGGTTCCGCCCCCGAGGACATCCGCGAATTCACCGACATGCCGCAGCACCAGCTGCGCGTCCTGCTCCAGGCGGTGTGCACGACCGGCCTGCTGCGCCGTGAGAACGGGAACTACTTCAACTCCGCCGTGGCCCAGGACCTGCTCGCCTCGGACGCGGAGGACAGCTGGGGTCACATCATCGTGGGCTGGAAGGAGGTCTATTACCCCGCCTTCGCCCACATGACCAAGGCGCTCAAGGCCGGCACGAACACCGCCCTCGATGCCTACCCCGGTGACGAGCCGACGCTCTACCAGCGCCTTTCGCGCAATCCGGAGCTGGAGGCGGTATTCCACCGCGCGATGAGCGCGTTCACCCTGCAGTCCGTCGACGCGCTCGTGGAGCGCCCCGAGTTCGAGTCGGTGCGCAAGCTGCTCGACATCGGCGGCGGTGACGGGACCACCTCCGCCCGTCTGGCCGCCCGCCACCAGGACCTCAGCTCCACCGTCTTCGACATGCCGAGCGTCTCCAAGCTCGGCGAGAAGGCCACCGCCGTCCTCGCCGACCGGGTCGAACTCCACCCCGGTGACATCTTCAACGACGAGTTCCCCCTCGGCAGCGACGCTGTGCTCTTCAGCCACGTCCTGGAAATCTTCTCCGAGGACCAGATCCTCGGCCTGATGAAGAAGGCGTACGACGCCCTTCCCGAGGGCGGAAAGGTATTCGTCTACGGCTACAACGTCTCCGACGACGAGACCACCGGGGTGTTCGGCGCCCGCCTCGGCCTCTACTTCAACGTCCTTGCCAGCGGTCAGGGAATGGCCTACCCGGCGCGGGATTACGAGGCGTGGCTGAGCCAGGTCGGTTTCACCGGCGTGCAGACCATCGGCGGACTGCCCTACGAGCACGGCCTCACGCTCGGCGTGAAGTGACCGCCCTCCCCCCTTCACTATCCCGAGGAGATCTCAACCGTGGCGAATCCTTTCGACGACCCCGACGGCCGATTCCGCGTTCTGGTCAACGATGAGGGCCAGCATTCCCTGTGGCCCGAGTTCGCGGACGTTCCGCAGGGCTGGACGGTGACCTTCGGCGTATCGGACCGGGCGTCCTGCGTGGAGCACATCAACGCCACCTGGACCGACATGCGACCGCGCAGCCTGGCGGCCCAGCTGGACCGCACCGCCTGATCCCCCTCAGTACGCCCGTCGCCGCCGCGACGGCGACAACCATCTTTTACAGGAGCGAGAGACGATGATCGTGGGTTCGGTGCCGGCATCCTTCCGGGAGCAGGCGGCGCGTACGCCCGATGCCGTGGCCGTCCGGTGCGCCGGCCGCAGCCTGACCTACCGGGAGCTGGACGACCGGTCGGACCGGCTGGCGACCCGGCTGGCCGCCGAAGGCGCCCGGGCGGAGCGTCCCGTGCTGGTCCTGATGGACCGCACGGCCGAACTGGTCGTCGCCCTCCTCGCCGTCCTCAAGACGGGGGCGTACTACCTGCCGCTGCATCCCGCCTATCCGCAGGAGCGGATGGCGTGGATCGCCGCGGAGAGCGGGGCTGCGGTCCTGCTCACCGACACCGCGATGCGTGACCGGACGCCGCACGGGCCGGTCGTCGTACTCGCCGACCAGCCTGACGGGTACGCGCATCAGGAGCAGCCGGCGGCGGATCCCGCGATCCGCCCCGACCAGCTCGCCTACGTGATGTACACCTCGGGCTCCACCGGGACGCCCAAGGGTGTCGCGGTCACCCACCGCAACGTCACCGACCTCGTCGGCGACTCGATGTTCACGGTCCCCGGAGCACACGACCGCGTGCTGCTCGTCGCCTCGTACGCGTTCGACCCGTCGACGTACGCGCTGTGGTACCCGCTGCTGCACGGCGGGACGGCCGTCATCGCCACCGAGGCACAGCTGACGGTCGACCGTCTGGCGCGCCTGCTGGCCGACGAGCGGGTCACCGCCGCCGAGTTCCCGGCCGGCCTCTTCCGGGTCATGGCGGAGGAGCGCCCGGAGTGCTTCGCGGGCCTGCGCGAGGTCCTCACCGGCGGCGACGTCATCCCCGCCGCCGGAGTGCGTGCCGTGCTGGAGCGCTGCCCCGGCACTGTGGTGCGCGGCACCTACGGTCCCACCGAGACCACGCTCTACGCCACCCAGTCCCGGTGGACCCGGGCGTCGTCGGTTCCCGCACAGGTACCGATCGGGCTGCCGCTGGACGGCATGAGCGCCTACGTCCTGGACGACGCGCTGCGCCCGGTCGCGGAGGGGGAGACCGGCGAGCTGTACCTGGCCGGTGCCGGTCTGGCCCGGGGGTACGCCGGCCGCCCCGACCTGACGGCCGACCGTTTCGTCGCCGACCCGTTCGGTCCCGCGGGCAGCCGGATGTACCGCTCCGGCGACCTGGCCCGCCACGACGGCGACGGACGGCTCGAATTCGCCGGCCGCGCCGACGGCCAGGTCAAGATCCGCGGGTATCGCGTCGAGCCGGGCGAGGTGGAGGCGGCACTGACCGGCTGCCGGGGAGTGCGCCAGGCCGTCGTCGTGGCCCGCGAGGACGCTGCGGGAGACAAGCGGCTGGTCGCGTACGTCGTGGCGGAGGGAGCCGCGGCGGCGGATGACGCAGCCCTCCACGACGGCATGCGCAGCCACCTGGAGGCCCGTCTGCCGGCCTACCTGGTCCCCTCGGCGTTCGTCACGCTGGAGCGGCTGCCGCTGACCTCCAACCACAAGATCGACTACCGGGCGCTGCCCGCTCCCTCCGCCGGCCCTGCCGACACCGGGCGCGGTCCGCGCACCGACCGCGAGGCCGTCCTGTGCGACCTGGTCGCCCAGACGCTCGGCCTGCCCCACGTCGGCATCGACGACGACTTCTTCGCGCTGGGCGGGGACTCGCTCCACGCGACCCGGCTGGTCAGCCGCATACGGGCCGCGCTGGGCACCGACCTCTCCGTGGCATCGGTCTTCGACCACCCGAACGTCGCCGCCCTCTCCTCACTCGGCGAAGAGGGCGAAGACGGCGAACCGGCCGGGGCGGGCCACTCCCCCGCCGCCCGCCCGGCACTGCGACCGGCCACCCGGCCCGCCGTGCTCCCGCTCTCCCCCGCCCAGTACCGCATGTGGTTCCACAGCCGGCTGGAGGGCCGGTCGGCGGCGTACGTCCTGCCCATAGCCGTCCGGCTGCGCGGCCCGCTCGACCGGGCCGCGCTGGAAGCCGCCCTTGGGGACCTGACCGACCGGCACGAGAGCCTGCGCACCGTGTTCCCGGAGCACGACGCGGAGCCCTGCCAGGTCGTGCTGCCCGTCGGGCAGGTGCGGCCGGCGCTGCCCGTCGAGCAGGTGACGGACCTCGATGCCGCGCTGCGCGCCGCCGCCCTCGTCCCGTTCGACCTGACCACGGACGTGCCGTTGCGCGCGCGCCTGTTCTCCGCGGGCGCCGACGAACACGTACTGCTGCTGACCCTCAACCACATCGGCACCGACGGCTGGTCCATGCAGCCCCTGACGCGCGAACTGGCCGAGGCCTACACGGCTCGGCGGGCCGGTGAAGCCCCCCGATGGGCGCCGCTCGCCACCCAGTACGCCGACTACACCCTGTGGCAGCGCGAACTCCTCGGCTCCGAGCAGGGCCCGACCGCGCTGGCCGAGCAGCAGCTCGACTTCTGGCGCAAGGCCCTCGACGGGGCGCCCGAGGAACTGGAACTTCCCACCGACTTCCCCCGCCCGGCGGTCGCCGGTACCCGCGGGGGCAGCGTTCCCGTGGAGATCGGCGCCGAACTGCACCAGGCCATCGTCGCCCTTGCCCGCGCCACGCGGACCAGCGTCCACATGACCCTCCAGGCCGCCGTGGCGGCCCTGCTGACCCGGGTAGGAGCAGGGACGGACGTCCCGATCGGCGCCACCGTCGCCGGCCGCACGGACGAGGCCCTCGACAGCCTGATCGGCTTCTTCGTCAACACGCTGGTGCTGCGCACCGACACCTCCGGCAACCCGAGCCTGCGCACCTTGCTCCAGCGGGTCAGGGAACAGGACCTCGCGGCGTACGCGCACCAGGACGTGCCCTTCGACCAGGTCGTGGATGCCCTCAACCCGGTCCGCTCGCTGTCGCGCCACCCCCTCTTCCAGGTCATGCTGACCTTGGAGAACGCCAACGGCTACGCGTTCGACCTGCCCGGGCTCACCGCCACCGCCGAGGAACTGCCGACCGCCACCGCCAAGTTCGACCTGCTCTTCGGCTTCACCGAGCGCTACGCGCACGACGGCTCGGCCGCCGGGGTCACCGGCCGCCTGGAGTTCTCGGCCGACCTGTTCGAGCCGGCGACCGCCGCACTGCTGGCCGGTCGCTTCACCGCCTTGCTGACGCGTGCCGTCACCGATCCCGAGCAGCCGCTCGGCGACATCGACCTGTTCCTCGAGGGTGAGCGCGACGCCGTCCTGCGAGCCGCGCGCGCGACGCGCACCGAGCTGCCCGGAGCACCGCTCGCCGCCCTGGTCGAGGCCCAGGTGCGCCGTACGCCCGACGCGCTCGCCGTCAGCGCGCCCGACGGAGAGCTCTCGTACGCCGAACTCAACGAGCGGGCCAACCGACTGGCCCGGCACCTGCTGTCCCGGGGGATCGGCCCCGGCAGCTACGCCGCCGTCGTACTGCCCCGCGGCACGGGGCTGATCACTGCCTTCCTGGCCGTGCTCAAGACCGGCGCCGCCTACCTGCCGATCGACCCGCAGTACCCGCGCGAGCGGATCGGGTTCATCCTCGAAGACGCCCGCCCGGACGTGTGCATCACCGACGGCGGGGGCGCCGCCTCACTGCCCGCGGACTCGCTGCCCGCATACGTGCTCGACCTGGACGGCGCGCCCACCGCCGCCGCGCTGGCCGCGGCCCACGCCCACGACCCCCGGGACGCCGACCGGCCCGCCCCGCTGACCGACGAGACCCCCAGCTACGTCGTGTACACCTCGGGCTCCACCGGACGGCCGAAGGGGGTGGTGCTCCCGGCCCGCGTCCTGTCCAACCTGCTCGCCTGGAACGCCTCGCTCTTCCCCTGCGAACCGGGCTCCCGGGTCTCGCAGTTCAGCGCCGTCAGCTTCGACGCGTCGGAGCACGAGATCCTCACGGCCCTCCTGAACGGCAAGACGCTGTGCGTGCCCGACGAGGACACCCGGCTCAATCCGGCCCGCCTCGCGAGCTGGCTGGACGAGCAGCGCATCACCGAGTTCTTCGCCCCGGACCTCGTGATCGCGGCGGTGTACGAGGCCGCCACCGAGCAGGGCCTGGCACTGGACGCCCTGCGGCACGTCGCCCAGGCCGGCGAAGCGCTCCAGCTGACCCCCCAGGTCCGCGACTTCCACGCCGCGCGCCCCGGTCTGCTGCTGCACAACCACTACGGCCCCTCCGAGACCCACGTGGTCACCAGCGCCACCCTGCCCGCCGACCCGGCCGACTGGCCGACTGCGGCCCCCCTCGGCGACGGCATCTGGAACACCCGGCTGTACGTCCTGGACGAGCTGCTGCGGCCTGTGCCCGCCGGTGTGCCCGGCGAGCTGTACCTCGCGGGTGACGGCCTGGCCCACGGCTACCTCAACCGTGCCGACCTCACCTCCCAGCGCTTCGTCGCCGACCCGTTCGCCCCGGCCGGCGAGCGGATGTACCGCAGCGGCGACCTGGTGCGCCGCCGCGCCGACGGCAGCCTCGCCTTCCTCGGACGCGCCGACGACCAGGTGAAGATCCGTGGCGTCCGCGTCGAGCTGGGCGAACTCAACGCAGTGCTCTGCGCGCATCCCGCGGTGGCCCAGGCCGCCACCGTGCTGCGCGAGGACCGGCCCGGCGACAAACGACTGGTCTCCTACGTGGTGGCCGCGCCGGGTTCCGTGCTGCCGGCCGCCGAGGAGCTGCGCCGGCACGTGGCCGCCGCCGTGCCCCAGGCGGTGGTTCCGGCCGCGTACGTCCCGATGGACGTGCTTCCGCTGACGTCCAACGGCAAGCTGGACCGCAGGGCCCTGCCCGCCCCTGCCTACACCGGCACCGCGGGCCGCGGTCCCCGTACCCCCGCGGAGCACATCCTGTGCGCGCTGTTCGCGGAGGTCCTGGGCGCCCGGGCCGTCGGCGCGGAGGACAGCTTCTTCGACCTGGGCGGTCACTCCCTGCTCGTCACCCGGCTGATCAACCGGATCCGGCTGACCCTGGGCCGTGAGGTCGCCGTCCGCACCGTCTTCGAAACGCCCACCCCCGCCGAGCTGGCGGCCCGCATCGACGCGGCCGGGCAGGCCCGTCCGGCGCTCGTCCCCCTCGCACACGGAGACCGGCTGCCCGCCTCTCCCGCGCAGGAACGGCTCTGGTTCCTCGACCGGTTCGAGCAGTCGAGCACGTACAACCTGCCGGTCAGCTTCCGGATCGCCGGGCGGGTCGACGCCCAAGCGCTGGAGCAGGCCGTCACCGACCTCGTGGCCCGTCACGAAACCCTGCGGACCGTGTTCCGCGAGGACCAGGGCCGCGCCATCCAACTGATCCTGCCCCCCACCCACATCCCCCTGCACCGCGTCACCACCACCCCCGAAGACCTCCCCGAAGCACTGCAGACCGCCGGCCAGCACGTCTTCGACCTCTCCGCCGACCTGCCCATCCGCGTCACCCTCCTCACCCTCGCCGAAGACGAACACGTCCTGATGGTGCTCCTGCACCACATCGCCGGCGACGGCGCCTCCATGACACCCCTCACCCACGACCTCAACCACGCCTACGAAGCCCGCCTCAACGGCAACGCCCCCACCTGGGCGCCACTCCCCGTCCAATACGCCGACTACACCCTGTGGCAACAGCAGATCCTCGGCGACGAAAACGACCCCGAATCAGCCGCAGCCCAACAGAGCGCCTACTGGAAGCACACCCTCCAAGGACTCCCCGAAGAACTCACCTACCCCACCGACCGACGCCGCCCCACCACCCCCACACACCGCGGCGAATCCCTCGAAATCGAACTCGGCACCGACCTCCACACCCGGCTCACCGAACTCGCCCGCACCACCGGCACGACCCTCACCATGGTCATGCACGCAGCACTCGCCACCCTCCTCACCCGACTCGGCGCCGGAACCGACATCCCCATCGGCACCCCCACCGCAGGCCGCACCGACGAAACCCTCGACCACCTCATCGGCTTCTTCGTCAACACCCTCGTCATCCGCACCAACACCTCCGACAACCCCACCTTCACCCAACTCCTCACCCAAGTCCGCAACACCAGCCTCACCGCCTACGCCCACCAAGACACCCCCTTCGAACGCATCGTCGAAACCCTCAACCCGCCCCGCCTCCCCAGCCGCCACCCCCTCTTCCAGATCATGCTCCAGGTCGGTACGGACACGGCTCCCGATCTGGACCTGGGCGGCGTCACGGCCCAGGGCGTGACCACCAACCTGGACGGCGCGAAGTTCGACCTCTCCCTCAACCTCCGTGCCGCTACGGGGGCGGACGGCCGCCCCGGCGCCCTGACCGCGCACGTCGGGTACGCGGCGGATCTGTTCGACGCCCCTACGGTCCGCACCCTCCTCGACCGCCTCGTCCGCGTCCTGGAAGCCGTCACCGCCGACCCGGACCTGCACATCGACTCCCTGGACCTGCTGGGGCCTGCGGAGCGGGCTGCCCTGTTGACGCCTCCGGTTGCGGTCACCGAGCCCGAAGCCGTCCTCCACGACCTGTTCGCCGCCCAGGCCGCCCGCACCCCGGACGCCACGGCCGTCGTGTTCGAGGGCGAGCACACCTCGTACGCCGCGCTCGACGCGCGCGCCAACCGCCTGGCGCACCTGCTGAGCGAGCGCGGCGCCGGCCCGGACCGACTGATCGCCGTCGCCCTGCCTCGCTCCGCCGAGCTCATCGTCGCCCTGCTCGCCGTCCTCAAGTCGGGGGCCGCCTACCTGCCCGTCGACCCCGACTACCCGGCCGACCGCATCGCCTACATGCTGGATGACGCCCGCCCCGTCCTCCTGGTCACTCACAGCGACCTCATCGAGCGACTGCCCGCGGACACCGCGACCCTGCTCGTGGACACGCAGGACACCACCAGGCTGCTCACCGCCGCCCCCGACACCTGCCCCGGGGTCGCGGTGGCGCCGCAGCACGCGGCTTACGTCATCTACACCTCGGGCTCGACCGGGCGGCCCAAGGGCGCCGTCATCCCGCACCAGAACGTGACCCGCCTGTTCGCCGCCACCCGGCACTGGTTCGACTTCGGCGCCGACGACACCTGGACCCTCTACCACAGCTACGCCTTCGACTTCTCCGTCTGGGAGCTGTGGGGGCCGCTGCTGCACGGCGGACGCCTCGTCGTCGTCCCCCACGCCGTCAGCCGCGCACCCGGCGAGTTCCTCAAGCTGCTCGCCGACGAGCAGGTCACCGTCCTCAACCAGACCCCTTCCGCGTTCTACCAGCTCGTCCAGGCCGACGCCGAAGACCCCGCGACCGGCGACCGGCTGGCCCTGCGCACCGTCGTGTTCGGCGGCGAGGCCCTGGACCTGCGCCGACTGGCCGACTGGTACGAACGCCACGGCGACGACTCGCCCGCGCTGGTGAACATGTACGGCATCACCGAGACCACCGTGCACGTCACCCACCAGGCGCTGGACCGGATCTCCGCGGCGACCCTGCCGGGCAGCGTGATCGGCGAGGCCATCCCCGACCTCGGCATGTACGTCCTCGACAGCACGCTGCGCCCGGTGCCCGCCGGGGTCTCGGGCGAGCTGTACGTGTCCGGCGCCGGCCTCGCCCGCGGCTACCTCGGCCGCCCCGGCCTGACCGCCGAGCGCTTCGTGGCCTGCCCCTTCGAGGGACCGGGCGCCCGGATGTACCGCACCGGGGACGTGGTCCGATGGACGGAGCCGGGCCGCCTGGAATACCTCGGCCGGGCCGACCACCAGGTCAAGCTCCGCGGATTCCGCATCGAACTCGGCGAGATCGAATCCGTTCTGGGCTCACACCCGCAGGTCGCGCAGGCCGCCGTCGTGATCCGCGAGGACCAGCCGGGCGACAAGCGGCTCGTCGGCTACGTCGTACCCAAGGACCCGGGCGGGGTGGACAGCACCGACCTGCGCGCCCACCTCGGCGCTCTTCTGCCCGACTACATGGTGCCGTCCACCACCGTAACGTTGGACGTGCTGCCGTTGACGGCGAACGGGAAGCTGGACCGCAGGGCCCTGCCCGCCCCCGTCTACGCCGGAGCGGCCGGACGTGAGGCACGCACCCCCCACGAGCACCTCCTGTGCGGCCTGTTCGCCGACGTACTCGGCGTGGACACCGTCGGTGTGGACGACGGCTTCTTCGACCTGGGCGGTCACTCCCTGCTCGTCACCCGGCTGATCAACCGGATCCGGCTGACCCTGGGGCGTGAGGTCGCCGTCCGCACCGTCTTCGAAGCGCCCACCCCCGCCGAGCTGGCGGCCCGCATCGACGCGGCCGGGCAGGCCCGTCCGGAACTGGCACCGCAGCCGCGCCCCGACCTCGTCCCCGCCTCCCCCGCGCAGGAACGGCTCTGGTTCCTCGACCAGTTCGAAGGCCCCAGCGCCACCTACAACCTTCCCGTCACCGTGCGGATCACCGGCCCCCTGGACACCGGAGCGCTGGAGCACGCCGTGGCGGATGTCGTGGCCCGTCACGAAACCCTGCGGACCGTGTTCCGCGAGGACCAGGGCCGCGCCATCCAACTGATCCTGCCCCCCACCCACATACCCCTGCACCGCGTCACCACCACCCCCGAAGACCTCCCCGAAGCACTGCAGACCGCCGGCCAGCACGTCTTCGACCTCTCCGCCGACCTGCCCATCCGCGTCACCCTCCTCACCCTCGCCGAAGACGAACACGTCCTGATGGTGCTCCTGCACCACATCGCCGGCGACGGCGCCTCCATGACACCCCTCACCCACGACCTCAACCACGCCTACCAAGCCCGACTCAACGGCAACGCCCCCACCTGGGCGCCACTCCCCGTCCAATACGCCGACTACACCCTGTGGCAACAACAGATCCTCGGCGACGAAAACGACCCCGAATCCGCCGCAGCCCAACAGAGCGCCTACTGGAAGCACACCCTCCAAGGACTCCCCGAAGAACTCACCTACCCCACCGACCGACGCCGCCCCACCACCCCCACACACCGCGGCGAATCCCTCGAAATCGAACTCGGCACCGACCTCCACACCCGGCTCACCGAACTCGCCCGCACCACCGGCACGACCCTCACCATGGTCATGCACGCAGCACTCGCCACCCTCCTCACCCGACTCGGCGCCGGAACCGACATCCCCATCGGCACCCCCACCGCAGGCCGCACCGACGAAACCCTCGACCACCTCATCGGCTTCTTCGTCAACACCCTCGTCATCCGCACCAACACCTCCGACAACCCCACCTTCACCCAACTCCTCACCCAAGTCCGCAACACCAGCCTCACCGCCTACGCCCACCAAGACACCCCCTTCGAACGCATCGTGGAGGTACTGAATCCCCCGCGTTCGGCCGCCCGCCATCCGCTCTTCCAGATCATGCTCCAGGTGGCCAACGGCACGACCACGGAGTGGGACCTGCCCGGCGTCCAAGCACAGTCACTGCGGACGAACCTCGACGTGGCGAAGTTCGACCTCCACCTCGCTTTCCACGCCGACGTCACCGCGGACGGCGTGCCGGGCGCACTGCGCGCGGACGCCCAGTTCGCCGTCGACCTGTTCGACGCGCCGACGGTCCGCACCCTCCTCGACCGCCTCGTCCGCGTCCTGGAAGCCGTCACCGCCGACCCGGACCTGCACATCGACTCCCTCGACGTCCTCGGGTCCGAAGAGCGGGACCGCGTCCTGACGCGGTGGAACGACACCGGCCGCGGCCTGTCCGAGGCCCTGCTCCCGGACCTGTTCGCCGCCCAGGCCGCCCGCACCCCCGGCACGGTCGCGGTCTGCGCCTCGGGCGACCGGCTGACGTACGCGGAGCTCGACGAGCAGGCCAACAGGCTGGCGTGGGTACTGCTGTCCCGGGGCATCGGCCCCGGCGACCGGGTGGGTGTGGTGCTGCCGCGCGGTACCCGGCTGGCGGTCGCCTTCCTGGCGATCCTCAAGGCGGGGGCCGCCTACCTGCCCATCGACCCTACGTACCCGCGGGAGCGCATCGACTTCGTCCTGGCCGATGCCCGGCCCCAGGCCGTCCTCACCGTCGCCTCGCAGGCCGCCGCGCTGCCCGCCGGAGCGCTGGCCCTGGACACCGCGCCGGTGGCCGCGGAGTTGGCGGCCGCGCCGCCGCACGCCCCGGGAACCGCCGACCGCCGTGCGCCGCTGACGTCGGAGGCTCCCGCATACGTGGTCTACACCTCGGGCTCCACGGGCCGCCCCAAGGGCGTGGTCCTGCCGGGCCGGGTGCTGGTCAACCTCCTGGCGTGGAACGCATCGGTCGTTCCCGCCGCACCGGGTGCGCGAGTGGCCCAGTTCAGTGCCGTCGGCTTCGACGTCGCCGAGCAGGAGATCCTTTCGGCCCTGCTGTACGGAAAGACGCTGTGCGTGCCGGACGAGGAGACCCGGCTCAACCCCTCCAGCCTCGCGGCCTGGCTCGACGAGGAAGGGATCACCGAGTTCTACGCCCCGAACCTGGTCATCGCCGCCGTGTACGAGGCCGCGGCCGAACAGGGCCTGGGGCTGGCCGCCCTGCAGCACGTGCTCCAGGCCGGCGAAGCGCTTCAACTGAGCCCGCAGGTGCGGGACTTCCACGCCGCACGGCCGGGTGTCGTGCTGCACAACAACTACGGGCCCTCCGAGAGCCATGTCGTCAGCGGTACGCAGCTGCCGGCCGAGGTGGCGCAGTGGCCGGAATCGCCGACGCTGGGCGGCCCGATCTGGAACGCGCAGACGTACGTGCTCGACGAGCGGCTGCGGCCCGTCCCCGTCGGTGTGGCGGGAGAGCTCTACCTGACCGGAGTCTGCCTGGCGCACGGCTACCTCAACCGGGCCGACATGACGGCGGAACGCTTCGTGGCGCACCCCTTCGGGGAACCCGGTGAGCGCATGTACCGCACGGGAGACGTGGTCCGGTGGACGGGCGACGGCGAGCTGGAGTACCTGGGCCGGGCCGACGACCAGGTGAAGATCCGCGGCATCCGGGTCGAGCTGGGCGAACTCAACGCGGTGATCGAAGGACACCCGGGCGTCGCGCAGGCGGCGACGGTGCTACGTGAGGACAGGCCGGGGGACAAGCGCCTGGTCGCCTATGTGGTGGCGGAGCCCGGCGCGCCCGCGCCCGCCGGCGACGCGTTGCGCCGCCATGTGGCCGCCAAGGTCCCGGAGTCCGTCGTTCCTGCCGCGTTCGTCACCCTGGACGTACTGCCGTGGACCGCGAACGGGAAGCTGGACCGCAGGGCCCTGCCCGCCCCCGTCTACGCCGGAGCGGCCGGACGTGAGGCACGCACCCCCCACGAGCACCTCCTGTGCGGCCTGTTCGCCGACGTACTCGGCGTGGACACCGTCGGTGTGGACGACAGCTTCTTCGACCTGGGCGGCCACTCCCTGCTCGTCACCCGGCTCGTCAATCGGGCGCGTGCCGTACTCGGTGTGGGACTGACGGTGCGGACCGTCTTCGAGGCTCCCACCGTCAGCGAACTCGCGGCCCGCCTCGAAGTCTCCGGCGACGCCCGTCCGGAACTGGCACCGCAGCCGCGCCCCGACCTCGTCCCCGCCTCCGCCGCGCAGGAACGGCTCTGGTTCCTCGACCAGTTCGAAGGCCCCAGCGCCACCTACAACCTTCCCGTCGCCGTCCGGATCGCCGGGCGGGTCGACGCCCAAGCGCTGGAGCAGGCCGTCACCGACCTCGTGGCCCGTCACGAAACCCTGCGGACCGTGTTCCGCGAGGACCAGGGCCGCGCCGTCCAACTGATCCTGCCCCCCACCCACATACCCCTGCACCGCGTCACCACCACCCCCGAAGACCTCCCCGAAGCACTGCAGACCGCCGGCCAGCACGTCTTCGACCTCTCCGCCGACCTGCCCATCCGCGTCACCCTCCTCACCCTCGCCGAAGACGAACACGTCCTGATGGTGCTCCTGCACCACATCGCCGGCGACGGCGCCTCCATGACACCCCTCACCCACGACCTCAACCACGCCTACACCACACGCCTGAACGGCAACGCCCCCACCTGGGCGCCACTCCCCGTCCAATACGCCGACTACACCCTGTGGCAACAGCAGATCCTCGGCGACGAGGCGGAGGCCGACTCGACGCTCGCGACCCAGCTGCGGTACTGGAGCGACGCCTTGGCGGGGCTCCCGGTCGAGCTGGAGTATCCGACCGACCGGCCCAGGCCGCTGGCTTCCTCCCACCGGGGCGAGTCCTTCGAGGTCGAACTCGGCACCGACCTCCACACCCGGCTCACCGAACTCGCCCGCACCACCGGCACGACCCTCACCATGGTCATGCACGCAGCACTCGCCACCCTCCTCACCCGACTCGGCGCCGGAACCGACATCCCCATCGGCACCCCCACCGCAGGCCGCACCGACGAAACCCTCGACCACCTCATCGGCTTCTTCGTCAACACCCTCGTCATCCGCACCAACACCTCCGACAACCCCACCTTCACCCAACTCCTCACCCAAGTCCGCAACACCAGCCTCACCGCCTACGCCCACCAAGACACCCCCTTCGAACGCATCGTCGAAACCCTCAACCCGCCCCGCCTCCCCAGCCGCCACCCCCTCTTCCAGATCATGCTGGAGGTGGTCAGCGACGGCGGGTCGGAGCTGACGCTGGCGGGTACCAAGGCGGAGACACTGCCGGCCACCGAACTGAACGTCGCGAAGTTCGACCTCAACTTCACCCTGTACGCGGACACCACGGAGGAGGGCCGGCCCGGGGCCCTGCGCGCGAGCGTGGGATTCGCCGTCGACCTGTTCGACGCCCCGACGGTCCGCACCCTCCTCGACCGGATGGTCCGCGTCCTGGAAGCGGCCACCGCCGACCCGGACCTGCCCATCGGCTCCCTCGACATCCTCGGCGCCGAGGAACGCGCCCACCTGATCCGGCAGGGCGCCGGCCCCGACCCGGTGGACGCCTTCGCCGGGGTGTCCTCCCTCCAGGAGGCGTTCCGCCTGCAGGCAGGGCGCACCCCGGACGCGGTGGCCGTCCGGTGCGCCGGCCGGAGCCTGAGCTACGCGGAGTTGAACGAGCGGGCCGGCCGGCTCGCGCGGCGTCTGGTCGCCGCGGGCGCCGGTCCGGAGCGCCCGGTCGCCATATTGATGAGCCGGACGGTGGACCTCGTCGTCGCCCTGACGGGCATTCTCATGTCGGGTTCCTACTACGTGCCCCTGCACCACGCCTCGCCCTTGGACCGCATGCAGACGGTCCTGGAGGAGTGCGGGGCGCAGGTCCTGCTCACGGACGAGGTCATGCGCGAGCGTGGCCTGCCGCGGGCGGGGATGGTGGTCCTGGTCTCGGACGCCGATGAGGACGGCCCGCTCGATGCCGCGGCGTTGCCCCACCCGGCCGTGAACGGTCACCGGGAGCAGCTCGCGTACGTCATGTACACCTCGGGCTCGACGGGCAGGCCCAAGGGTGTGGCCATCACCCACCAG
Organism: Streptomyces sp. NBC_00667; assembly: GCF_036226825.1. Lineage (NCBI taxonomy): Bacteria > Bacillati > Actinomycetota > Actinomycetes > Kitasatosporales > Streptomycetaceae > Streptomyces > Streptomyces sp. NBC_00667. Next base: position 5,984,813 of record NZ_CP109022.1, on the reverse strand, counting down.
GACGTCTTCGAGCTGGTCAACGACTCGATCTTCGTGCCGGGTGACCACGACCGGGTACTGCTGCTCACCCCGTACGAGTTCGATCCGTCGACGTACTCCTTCTGGTACCCGCTGTTGCACGGCGGGACGAGCATCATCGCGCCGGAGGCGGACCTCACGGTCGAGCGGCTCGCCCGGCTGATGCAGGAGGAGCGGATCACCGGTGTCGACGTGACGGCGGGTCTCTTCCGGGTGATGGCCGAGGAGTATCCCGAGTGCTTCGACGGGGTGCGCGTGGTGATCACCGGTGGTGACATCGTGTCGCCGGTCGCGGTCCGCCGGGTCCTGGAACACTGCCCCGACCTGCTGGTGCGCAGCAATTACGGTCCGACGGAGACGACGTTGTTCGCGACCTCGGCCCCGTGGCGCAGTGCATCCGAGGTGCCGGCTCCGGTGCCCATCGGCAGGCCGCTCGACGGCATGTCGGCCCGCGTGCTGGACGACGCGCTCGCGCCGGTTCCCGTCGGGGTGACGGGCGAGCTGTACCTGGCCGGCACCGGTCTGGCCCGGGGATACCTGAACCGGGCCGGGCTCACGGCCGAGCGGTTCGTGGCGGACCCGTACGGCCCGCCCGGCGCACGGATGTACCGGACGGGCGACCGGGTCCGCTGGACCGCGGACCGTCTGATCGACTTCGTCGGCCGCGCCGACAACCAGGTGAAGATCCGCGGGTTCCGCATCGAACTGCCGGAGATCGAGTCCGTCCTGGCCGCGTTCCCCGGCATCCGGCAGGTCGCGGTCGTCGCCCGCGAGGACCGGCCCGGTGACAAGAGGCTGGCGGCCTACCTGGTCGGCGACGGCGAGGTGGACGTCGATGCCTTGACGCGGCACGCCCGCCAACTGCTGCCCGAGTACATGATCCCGGCCGCCGTGGTGCTTCTGGACAAGCTGCCGTTGACCCCCAACAACAAGCTCGACTACCGGGCCCTGCCGGCGCCCGCCCTGCCCACGAGCGACGGCCGGCCGCCGCGCAGTCCTGCCGAGGTCACCCTGTGCGCCTTGTTCGCCGACGTACTCGGGGTACGGGACATCGGGATCGACGACAACTTCTTCGCACTGGGCGGCCACTCGCTGCTGGCGACCCGGCTGATCAGCCGTATCCGTACGGCGTTCGACTGCGAGCTGCCGGTCCGGGCCCTGTTCGAGGCACCGACCGTGGCCATGCTGGCCGCCCAGCTGGGCCGGGAGGGTTCCGGGGATTCACTCGGGGTGCTCCTGCCGCTGCGTACGGGTGGTGAGCGGCGTCCGCTGTTCGCCGTCCACCCGGCCATCGGTCTCAGCTGGTGCTACAGCGGGCTGCTGGCCCACTTGGACCGTGAGCAGCCGGTGTACGGGCTCCAGGCACGTGGTTTGAGCGAACCGGAAGGCGGACCCCGGACCTTCGAGGAGGTCCTGGACGACTACCTCGCGGCGATCCGCTCGGTCCAGCCGCAAGGACCGTACGCGCTGCTCGGCTGGTCGTTCGGCGGGGTCACGGCGCACGCCTTGGCGGTGCGGCTGAGGGAGGCGGGTGAGCAGGTCGACTTCCTCGGCGTGCTCGACGCATTCCCCGGGACGGCCTCGGCGGGTACCGAGCCCATCGGCTACGACGACCCGGAGGTATGGCCGGCGCTGTCGGCCTCGATCGGTCACGATCCGTCGGCTTCCGGGAGCCCGTTGGCGGAACTGGGCGCGGAGGGGTTCGCAGCCCTGGCACGGGTCTTCGTGGACCTGTCGAACCTGCGCGGAACCTTCGATTCCGGGGTGTTCGACGGCTCGATGGTCTTCTTCCGGGCCACGGTCGGCGCCACCGTGGACGATCCGGCGGCCGTGTGGTCGCCCCACGTCACCGGCGGCATCGAAGTCCACGAGGTCGACTGCGCCCACGGCGCGATGACCGCGCAGGGCCCCCTCGCGGAGATCGGTCGCGTGGTAGCCGGGCACCTCGGGGACCTCCCGTAGCCGCCCGGACGGCCGCCGGTCCGGCGGCGCCCATCGCACATCCTGTGAGCACCCGGCAAGAGAGGGGAACCCATGTCACCCGGCAGCGGCCCGGAGTGTGTCGTCATCAGCGTAGGGACCTCCTGCCTCGCACCGGGAGGGGAGCTCGACGGGGCCGCGTTCGCCGCCCTCGCCGATGACGTCGTACGGATGCGTGCGCAGGGCATTCAGCCGGTCATCGTCAGCGCGGGCGCCGATGCGGTCGGCGCCGCCCGGCTGGCGGCCACGGGTCGGGGCCCCACGGGTCCGGGCCGGCCGGCCGTCGGCCTTGGCGCCGGACCGGCCCGGCAGATCGCCGCGGCCGTCGGGCGGGGGCCCCTGTTCGAGGCGTTCCGCGCTGCTCTGGAGGCGCGCGGGCTGGTGGCGGCCCACGTCCTGCTGACGGCGGCCGACGTGACGGGGCCCGAACACCGAAGCGGTGTCCGGTCCGTCCTGCAGGCCGCGCTCGATGCCGGACTGGTGCCGGTCGTCAGCGAGAACGACGCCGTCCCGGCCCACGGCGACGAGGTGCTCGCCGCGTTGCTCGCCGCCTCGTTGCGGGCCCTTCGGCTGCTGCTCCTGACCGACGCGCCGGCTCCGCCGGAGCGGGGCGCCGTCGGTGGGGGCCGGGCCCGGCGGCGCCTGGAGGTGGCCGTCATCGCACCGGGGGCCGGGCGGCCGGCCGGAGCGGGGGTTCCCGGGCCGGGCGGCGGCATGCCCGCCGTGCTGCGCGCCGCCTGGCTCGCCACCCTGGCAGGGGTGCCCGTGGTGATCGTCGAGGCGGACGCCGAGGACGCCGTCGTACGCGCCGTACAGGGAGACGACATAGGCACGCTCGTGCATCCACGGGTGCGCGCCGAGGACCCGGATCCCGAAGAGCTGGTGCGTTCCCTGTCCTGGCCGGCGTCCGGCGCACTGCCCGGCGCGACCGGTGCACCCGGTGGGCCTGGTGCGCCTGGTGGGCCCGGCGTGGTCGACGCCATCACCGGCGACTGGCGCATCATCGCCCGCGGCCGGTCCAGGCCCGGCCCGGGGCGGGCCGGCCGGCCCGCGCCGGGCACCCTCTTCTCCGCGGACACGGGCGTACGGCTGCTGCCATTCGCCCGACCGGCCACCGCCTGATCCCTGCTCGACGCGGGTCGGCCTCGGCCGACCGTCCGTCGCAGCCCCCAAGAATGGAGTGCAGCTTGCCCAGCACGTCGCCCATGCCCAAGGCGTTCCGCCGGCTGTGGCTCGCCTCAGGCGTGTCCTCCTTCGGCGACGGGGTCTACCTGACCGCGCTGCCGCTGCTCGCCGCGACCCTGACACAGGATCCCGTCCTGCTGTCCGTCGTCACCGCGGCCGCCCTCCTCCCGTGGCTCCTGTTCGGCCTGATCGGCGGCGCACTGGTCGACCGCTGGGACCGGCGGCGCACCATGTACCTCACGGACGCCGCCCGGGGCACGCTGCTCCTGGCGGCGGTCGCGGGCGCGGCGGCGGGCTGGCTGGGGGTGCCGCTGCTGATCGCGCTCGCGTTCCTGCTCGGGATCGGCCAGATCCTCTTCGACACCGCGGCCTCCGCGTTCCTGCCCGAGGTCCTGGACCGCGACCCCGCTCTGCTGAAGCGGGCCAATGCCCGGCTGCGCGGCACCATGGACGTACTCGACGGCTTCGCCGGTCCCCCGGCCGGTGCCGCCCTGTTCAACCTGGGCCGCACGGTGCCGCTGCTCACCGACGCCCTGTCGTTCCTCCTCAGTTCGCTGGTGATCCGCTCCCTCCCGGCGGGTCCGCCCAAGCCCCCGGCCCCCAAGCGCTCCCTCCTCAAGGACGCGCGCGAGGGGGCGGTGTACCTGCTGCGGGACCCGCTGCTGCTCGGACTGTCGCTGCGTCCGGCGCTCGGCAACTTCGCCTTCAGCGCGGGCGCTGCGGTCTTCGTCCTGTTCGCTCAGGAGAAGCTCCACCTGGGAGCGACGGGGTACGGCATCCTCCTCACCTCCGAGGCCGTCGGGGGATTCCTGGGCAGCATGGCGTGCGGCTGGCTGAGCGACCGCCTCGGCACCGGACGCGCCCTGATCCTCACCGCGGGCGTACTGACCGCGGCGCAGGCCACGATCGGCCTCTCCGACGGACCCTGGCTGGTGGGCTTCGCCATGGCCGCACGGGCCGGGGCCCTCGGCGCCACCATCGTGCTGTCCGCGACGGTGAGGCAGTCGATCGTTCCGGACGCTCTCATGGGCCGGGTCGCCGCGGCCGGGCGGCTGATGTCGTTGGGCGCCGCGCCGGTCGGTGCACTCTTGGGCGGCTGGCTCGCGAGCGTGGCGGGACTGCGTGCCCCGTACCTGGTGGGCGCGGCATTCCTGGCGGCCAGCACGCTGATCAGTCTGACGATGACCTCGAACCGCAAGGTCGCGCGGGCGATGGCCGAGGCGGCCCGGTCCCGGCAGCCCGAGGGCGAACCGGCGGAGGTGGCCGGGTGAGCGCGTTCAGGATGGCGCGCAGGCTGCGGCGGCGACTGGCCGGGCTGCTGTGCTGCGGTACGTGTGTCGCGCTGCACGCGCGGGGCATCGACCCGGCCACCGGGAGTGGGGCCGGGAGTGGGGCGCGGGCGACATGAGCGGGGGCGCGTGGGGGTGCGCGGGTGCGGTCACCCTCCTCGCCGCCGCGCTGGTGGCGGTGTGGTGGGCGGCCGGCGACGCCCTGCCCGGCCTGCCCCGGCTGCGTTGCGAGTTGCCGGGCCACGTCTTCGCCGCCGTCGTCGCCGGTTTCGGCGGCGGGCAGGTCGTGGCCGGCCGGCCCCTGCAGCTGGGGGTCGCGCACGTCGCGCTGCTCTGCGGTCCGTGGCTGGTCGCTGCCGCCGTGGCCGGCGCGTGGCCGGGTCGGCGCGAGGGGGGCGGGCGCAAGCCGGCGGTCGCCCCGCTGGTCGCGCTCGTGGGCGGCTTCCTCGTGGTGGGCCTGATCCTGTGACCGGCGGGCGCCGCCTGCGCCGAGTCCCGTCGGGCTACTGGAGCAGGCCGCGCTGACCCGCCAGGTATCCGGCCTGGAAGCGGCTGCGGGCGTCGAGCGAGTCCATGAGCCGGGCCACCATCCTCCGGTAGGTGCGCAGGGCCAGGCCCATCTCGCGGGCGGCGGTCTCGTCCTTGGTGCCGAGTGCGAGCTGCCGCAGCACTTCCCGGTCGAGCGCGGTCAGCCCTTCTTCGGGCACGCGCCTGTCCTCGGGGCCGGCCGGGGCGAATGCCGTCAGCGAGTGCACCAGCATCGGCGTGAAGGGCAGGCTGTGGCCGATGAGAGCGCCCTCGCTGTAGTCCTCCTCGTTCCGCGCCAGGACGACCACGGACCGGTCGATGATCACCATGCGCGGGCTGCGGCCGGGCGTGGAGTGGATCTCCACCCCCCGCCGCGCCAGGGCCGCCAACTGGCGCTCCGGCAGCCTCTCGGTTCCGCGTGCGGCTGCCGGCACGTACATCTTCACGCTCACTCCCGCGCTCCCGGTCAGACCGTGCGCGGCCGTGAGGTCGACCTGGTCCTCCAGCGGCCCCTCCCCCGGCACGGCCAGCAGCACCTCGCTGCGCGCCCCGTGAATGGCTTGGCGGATCTGCGCCTGACCGGCGAAGTTCATCTGCATGGCAGCCCCCTGTGTGCTTTGGCCCGGAGCATAGGAAGGCCCTGACAAGCTTGTCAATTTCTTGCCAAGCTGTTGCCAATTCCCGCCCCTTCGTGGTCAGCTACGGGGGAACGGCCGTGGCCGGCCAATGCGTTGGGTGCGCTGCGTCGGCACGTGCGTGCGTGACACCATCGAGGAGTGATGACCCACCCGTTCCAGAACGTCACGCACACCGCGTCCATCGAGCCGCTCCTCGACGGCCTGGGCACCGTCTTCCGGACGTTCGCCGACCAGGACTCGGGCTGCACCTCCTACGGGCTCGCGGCCGACGGCGGCCGCTGGTTCGTGAAGACCGCTTCGACACCGGACGCCGTCTCGTCACTGCGCAGGGCGATGGCGTTCCACCGGGCCGTCTCCCATCCGGCCATCGTGCCGCTGGTGCACTCCTTCACGACGGACACCGGCCCGGTGCTCGTCTACCCGTGGATGAGCGGCGAGGTGCTCTACCACCCGACCTTGTCCCGCCAGGGCGGCCGGACGACGCCCGGGAGTCCGATGGCCCGGTTCAGGAAGCTGCCGCTCTCGCGGGTTCACGCGGCGCTGGCATCCGTCCTGAGCGCCCACCTCGCCGTCGAGCGGGCCGGATTCGTGGCGGTCGACTTCTACGACGGCTGTCTGCTGTACGACTTCGAGGGGCACCGCATGATGCTGTGCGACCTGGACGAGTACCGGCCGGGGCCGTTCACCGTCGAGGGCGACCGGCTGCCCGGGTCCCGGCGGTACATGGCGCCCGAGGAGTTCGTCCGGGGCGCGGTGATCGACTCCCGGACCACCGTGTTCAACCTCAGCCGGGCGCTTCGGCTGCTTCTGGACGCCGGTGACGAGGAGGCGCAGTGGCGCGGCAGCGCCCATGGACTGGCCGTCGTCGAGCGGGGCACCGCGGCGGAGCCGGGGAGCAGGTGGGCCTCGGTGCAAGCGCTCGCGGAGGCCTGGGGCGGGCCTCAGGTTCCGGGGGCGGGTTCCGGGCGGTGGCCCCAGGCCGTGATCATGCCGGGGGACAGGGCGGCGCAGTCGGGAGAGTCGAGGTAGCGGAGCGCCGCGTCGATGTCCGCTTCGTCCACCAGCCCCGTCGCCGTCATCGCCTCCCTCGCCCGGTCCCACGTTTGTGCCCAGAAACGGCTGATGGCAGAGCCCGGCACGAGCGGCGGGACGTGGATCTCGGCGGCCACCGCCTCCAGCCCGACCCCCTGCAGCAGCTGCGGGTAGCGCGGCGTCCAGGAGACGTCGGTGCCGATCGTGTCGTGCAGGCCCTGCCACATGGCCTGCACCGCCCGGGTGTACGGGCTCGGCGGCGCGGTGTCGGTGGCCGGGTCGAACGCGTCGCTGAGGACCAGTACCCCACCGGGGACGAGCAGTTCGGCGAGGGCCGCCATCAGCCTCTGCCGGGCGGGCAGGTGCATCAGGACGAAGCGGGCGTGGACCAGGTGGAACCGCCCGGGGTCGAACCCGGGGTCGGTGAGGTCCGCCTCCAGGACGTCGAGACCGGGCTCGGGGTGGGTGGCGAGGAAGCGGGTGTCGCGGTCCACGGCAAGCACCCGCGTGACGCCGAGCTCCCCCAGCAGCCGGCGGGCCACGCTCCAGGTGCCCGCCCCCACGTCGAGGCAGCTCCACCCGGGCCCCGCGCCCAGCTCCCGCAGCCGGGCGATGGTGGTGTCGTCGTAGGTGAGCGCCCCGAGGTCGATGCGCTCGTCCTCCCCGGCGCGCCCGGGCGGGAACACGGCCTCGCCGTACCGGCCGGAGGCCGAGGAGCCCGCGGGCGCTCCACCGTCACTCGGATGCATTCGCCCACCGCCTCCCGTACCCGGCGGGCGGCACTGCCCCCGGGGGCCCGTCACTGGCAGTATCCGCCACCCGGCGGGGTCCCGCAGCAGGGGCGGGCCGCGGCGCCCGGATACCCTCGCCCGTGCACACGAGGATCTACGGGCGGGGGTTTCGACATGGGGCTCGGACGCACGGGGCTCGGACACGACCCCGGCCAGGCCACCAGCAGGACGGCGCCGGCGACCACGGGCTCCGGTGCCGTGTCCGCCGCCTGGCGCCGACGCGCGCTGCTGCCACCGCTGTTGTGGGCGGTCTCGGCCGGACTGCTGGTCGCGCGGACAGCCTTCGACTCCGACACGTTCCGCAACTGCCGTTACCTCGGCCCTTCCCCGCGGATGTACGTCACCTCGTGGGGCGGGCTCGCCTGTGTCCTCGGCTCCCTCCTGGCGTACGCCGTCCTGCGCCGCACGGCGCACCGCTTCGGACCGGCGGCGTGGTCGACGTGGCAGGGTCGCTGCGCGACGGTGTCGGCACTGCTCGCACCGCTGTTCCTGCTCGCGCTGCTGATGACGACCTACTGGCTGTACGCCCCGGATCCGAGCGGCGGCTACGACTGTTCGGGCCTCCACCGGCTCACGGGTCCGTGACACCGCGGCCGGGCCGGCCCTAGGCGCCCCTCTCGAAGGTGCCGAGGCCATTGGCGTCCAGATACTCCACCCGCATCCTGCCGTCGGTGAAGGTCACCCCGGTGCGGCCCATGGCGTTCTCGCCGGTGGTCTCGAAGCTGAAGGTGTTCCCGTCGTAGTGGGTGAGCGGGAAGTCCATCGGCTTCGGTCCCAGGTGCAGGACCAGTCCGCCGCCCGGGCCGGCCGTGACGGTGGCCCGCCCGTAGAACGGGTTGGTGTAGGTGCCGGTGTACGCGCTGTCCTCGCGGCCCGGCTCCGGGGTGGCGGGCGGCTTGGCGAAGTCCGTCTTCGAACGGCCCTCGCCGAGCTGCTGCTTGTAGGCCTCGGCCACCACGGGCAGCCAGTCCCGGCTGGGCTTGCCGTACTCGGCGGTGTCGAAGAAGTCGAGGGCGACGGTGTCGGGCAGGCCCGTGGGGGCGCCGTTGGTGAGCACCACGATGGCGAGCTTCTGGGCGGGGACCAGGGTGACGTTGGTGTTGGCGCCGAGTGCGAAGGCGCCGGCGTGGCTCAGGCGCAGCCGGCCGTGGTCGTCGTACCGCACGTTCCAGCCCAGGCCGTAGAAGCCGGGCTGGGTGTTCGGTTCGGCGGGCGGCCGGCTGATGCTGTGCGGGACGTGGGTCTCGGCCAGGCCCGCGCTGTCGATGACCTGCCGGCCGTCGATCTTTCCGTCGCCCAGCTGGAGGCGCAGCCAGCGGGCCATGTCCCGGGCGTTGGAGCTGACGCCGCCGGCCGCGGTCTGCGCGTCGGCGTCGCGGACGTAGCGCGGCTTCCACGTGCCGTCCGCGGTCTTGACGTGGGTCACGGCGCGGTCGGCCGCCTTCTCGTAGTCGCTGAAGCGGGAGCTGGTGTGCGTCATCCCGGCAGGCTTGTACAGCAGGTCCTCGGACAGCTTGTCCCAGGGCACGCCCTTGGCCTTGGCGACGGCCTCGGCGGCCGCGGTGAAGCCGAAGTTGGTGTACGCGTAGCTGGTGCGGAACGGGCTGAGGGGCTCGTAGCGCAGGTGGGACAGGATGTACGCCTGGTCGTAGCCCAGGTCCTCCAGGAGGTCGCCCGAGTGGTCGGGCAGGCCGGAGCGGTGCGAGAGCAGGTCGGCCGCGGTGACGTGCGAGCTGACCCAGGGGTCCTTGAGGGTGATGCCCTTGAGCGGGTCGTCGAAGCCGTCGGCGCCGAGGGCCTGTGCCAGCACGGTGGAGGCCACCGGCTTGGAGACCGAGGCGAGCTGGAAGACGGTGTCAGGACCGACCTTCCCGCCCGGCGAGGCGGTGCTGCGGACGCCGAAGCCCTTGAGGTAGACGACCTTGTCCTCGTGGACCACGGCCACCGAGACGCCGGGCACCCCGGTGCGCCGCATGCCGTCCTGCACCTGCGGGTCCAGCGCGTCCAGGGCCCTCGTCAGGTCGAAGCCGCCGGGGCTCGGCGGCGGTGCGGCGGCGAGGGTCCCCGCGGCCAGGGCGAGCCCGGCGGCCACGGTCAGCCCGATGCGCTTGCTGTCGCGTCGCATACGTCCATTGAACGCCGGTCCCGGGTCGGGCGCCCGGGGAGGGCCGGGGCAGGGAAAACGCGGCGGGACCGCGCTCGCGGCCCCGCCGCCCCGGTGGACCGGGGCCCGATCCGGCAGACAGGGCACGGCCCGGCCGACGCAGGCCCCCTCGGCCCGGACCCCGGCGGTTCGGGCCCCGTCGGCGCAGGCCCCCGGGGCTCACGGGCCTCAGGGCGGCATCAAGAGCTCCGCCGCGCCCGTACGGAGGGCGTCCAAGGGGCGCACCTCCCGGCTCAGCCATCGTGAGTTCCTCGAGCCGCCTGCCCAACTCCCGCCGTCCACGGCGCGCTTAGCCTCGGGCCGCCCACCGCACCCCGCCCGCTCACCCCCGGAACCCGGCATACAGAATGACCCGTATGTCGATGACAAACACCCCGAAAACGGCAACGCTCGCCGACGCACCGCTGATCAGTGCCACGCTGGCCCGTGCCTTCGACGACGACCCGATGATGCGCTGGTTCTTCCCCGACTCCCCCTCGCGCGGGGCGACGCTCGCCCGCTACTTCAGCACCCTCTTCACCCGCCAGTACGCCCTCCACGGCGTCTGCGAGCGCACCGGGGCCTCGGCCGCGTTCTGGGTGCCGCCGCAGGCGCGGGCCAAGGCCGTGCCCGACGCGGAGACCATCCGGCAGCTGATGGACATCCTCGGAGGCCGCGCCCCGCTGTTCCGGGACGCCGTCGGCGAGGCCGCCCAGCACACCCCCCAGGAGCCGCACTGGTACCTGGCGCTGATCGGCGCCGACCCGGCCGCCCAGGGCCAGGGCCACGGCGCGGCCCTGCTGCGCTCGGGCCTGGCCAAGGCCGATGCGGCGGGCCTGCCGGCGTACCTGGAGTCCTCCAAGCCGGAGAACCTGCCCTTCTACGAGCACTTCGGCTTCGCCGTGCGCAAGGAGGTGCAGCTCCCGGGCGGCGGCCCGGTGCTGTGGGGCATGTGGCGCGAGCCGGGCCGCCCGGCCGACGCCGCCTGAGCCGCTCACCGCACGCCCGAGGGCCCCGCACCGGCCGGTGGGGCCCCGGTGGGGACCTGCGGGATCAGGCGGACGCGAGGGAGATCTCCGTCGACTTGATCAGGGCGACCACGGAGGAGCCGGCGGCCAGGCCCAGCGCCTCCACGGCGTCCTTGGTGATCGCGGCGGTCAGCTCGCCGCCCTCGACGGACACCTTGACCGAGCCCATGGCGCCTCCGGTGGCGACGTCGGTGACGGTGCCCGGGATCTGGTTGCGGATCGAGACGCCCGCGACGGGGCCGGTCGCGAGGGCCACCTCGGTGGACTTCACGAGCGCGTTGACGGCGGAGCCCTCGGTGAAGCCGAGCTCCTTGACGGCGTCCGCGGTGATGGCGGCCGTGATGTCCTGGCCTCCGGCCAGACGGACCTTCACGGTCGCCATGGCTTCGCCGGCCGTAACGGAGGTGATGGTGCCGGGGATCTGGTTGCGGATGCTCAGGCTCATGCGAAAACGCCTCACAAGGCTCGGGGGAGGCAGGGCCGTTCGTGGTCCTGCTCATCGCCCGACGCTACTGCCCTGCGCGCCTCGTGTGCGGTACCGCACCAACCCGTCTGACCCCGCGTCTGCTGCGCTGCGCGCAAGCCCGTACGGCGCGTACATTCAGGTCATGTCGACGCGCGACCAGGTCGTATCGGCGCGCTACCGCGGGCCTCCGGTGCCAGGCTGAGGTGACACAGGACCTGCGGAAGGCAATCGCCATGATCACCAGTGACTTCGCCCCCGGCTCCCCCTGTTGGCTCGACCTCGGCACCCCCGACGTCCGGGCCACCGCGGCCTTCTACGGCTCCGTGCTCGGATGGGAGTACGAGTCCATGGGCGACGGGCAGGACATGGAGGGCGGGATCTTCCGGAAGGACGGGAAGGTCGTCGCCGGACTCGGCAAGCTCACCGAGGAGGGCGCCCGCCCGGCCTGGATGATCTACTTCGGCGTCACCGACGCCGACGCCACGACCCAGGCGGTGGAGCGCGCGGGCGGCACGGTCCGGGTGGCCCCGAGGGATCTCGGCGAGTGGGGCCGGATGGCGCAGTACAGCGACCCGCTCGGTGGACAGTTCGCCGTCTGGCAGCCGGGGAAGGACTCCGGCGTCGAGTTGGTGGACGAACCGGGTTCGCTGTCCTGGACGGAGCTGTACACGAGCGACGCCGCGGCCGCCAAGGAGTTCTACGGCGGCGTCTTCGGCTGGCAGTTCAGCGACACGGAGCTGCCCGGCGGCGGGGGCACCTACACCCTCATCACCCCCGCGGGGCTTCCCGAGGAGCGCATGCACGGCGGCCTGATGCAGCTGCCCGCGGAGCACCTGACCCTCACGGACGGACGGCCGTACTGGCACCCCGTCTTCGCCGTCACCGACTGCGACGCGGCGGTGGCCGAAGTCACCGCGAACGGCGGCAGCGTGCAGATGGGACCGCAGGACGCGGAAGGCGTCGGCCGGCTCGCCGTCTGCCTGGACCCGTCGAACGCCGACTTCGTCCTGCTCACCCCACCCCGCGGCTGATCCGTCCGGGCCGGTGGCCACCGCCCACGTGCGAGGGCGACACTCCCCCGGCCACGACTGACCCCACGGCCGCGCATGCGCTGATCAGAGCTCGGTTCACGGGGCACGTCCTCACACGGCACTGTCACCCGAATGGCCCAACATGACGTGCCACCCACATGGGTGAAGATCAAGCTGGCTAGTGCCCCAACAGATGCAATCCGTGAAAGGGGAACCACATGCGCCTTCGACGAATACTCGCCGCCGTCGTCACCACGGCAGCCCTCGCCGGACTCGGCCTCACAGGCGCCGCCACCGCCTCCGCCGCCACCGCACAGGGTGTCTCGTCCGACGTCACGCCTTCCCAGTGCAAGCAGGGCGGCGGAACGCCCGACCTGACGGACAACGTCTGCAAGGGCGGTACGTACGACGGGCAGAAGGTCGACTGATCCCTCCAAGGCGCCCCGCAGCCGCGTGCCGCGGGGCGCTCCCGCGCGGGCGCGGCGAACCGCCGGGGTCTGGCCTGGAGGAGACCCGGCTCACCCGACGGCGGCGCCCGCTCCGGTCAGCGGGTGCGGAAAGTGGCGGTGTAGACGTCCGTCCGGTTCCGTGGTGCGCCGGAGTGGGTCTCGGTGAGCACCGCCCGTACTCCCTTGCCGTCCGCAACCAGGCCTTGGTAGTCGCCGAGGAAGTAGCCTCCGGCGAACGGCGCCTGCAACCAGTCGAAGACCCGCGAGATACGTCGTTCGGCCTGCAGCTCCGGGTCCCCGTGCGGCAGCGTCGCCAGCTGGTAGGCGGTGGGCAGGGTGGTGGTGTCGCCCGGCTTGAGGAAGCGCAAGTCGTAGTAGGTGAGCGCGACCGTGCCCCGCTCGTCGACCGCGATCGACGGGGAGAAGGCCGGCACTCCGTCGGGGCTGATCAGCTCGGGGCTCCCCCAGGTGCGTCCGCCGTCGGTGGAGCGCACCAGCTGGATGGAGTCGAACTCGCCGGCGGAGAAGTCTGCGCCCTCGTAGGCCATGTAGAGCGTGCCCGTCCTGGGGTCGACGGCCGGGCTGGGCAGGGTGGACGAGGCGCGCAGCAGCTTGGTGGGATCGTTCGGGTCGACCTCCGGTACGGCGGTATCCCGTGCCACGGTGACCGGCGTGCTCCAGGTCTCTCCGGCGTCCGTCGAGGTGACCATGGCGTAATGGGCATCGAGGACGGTGGTCAGGTCGTCGGCGAAGGTGATCGTGTCGAAGAAGTCGTACAGGGTGCCCGTGCGCCGGTCGGCGACGATCAGATGGCCGATGGTCTGGGTGTTGGGCACGGCGCTGGTGTCGACGAACGGCCGGGCCTTGCTCCAGGTCCGGCCGCCGTCACGGGTGAGGGAGATGTATCCGGGGCCGTCGAGGGAGCTGGGGCCGGGCGGGTCGTTGTCGAGGCGGTCCCAGACCTGGTAGGCGGTGCCCTTGCGGATCGGGTCGGCGGTGAGTGAGGGCTTGTCGTTGAAGAACGGCTGCTCGTCGACGTGCGTGGTGGTGAGGTTCTGCCAAGTGCGGCCGTCGTCACGGGACGTGACTGTCAGGAGGGCGCTGCGCGTGCTCTTCGTGAAGTCGACGCCCTCCCCGCCTGCGTAGACCGTGCCGTCCGGTCCGGTGCTCACCCACGGGTCGGTGGCCCTTTCGTAGTCCGCGCCGCCGGGGGCGCACAGGCTGAACGGCAGCGTGCTCCGGTGGAAGGTGTGGCCGTCCGTGGTCCAGCCGGCCGCCAGGCCGCGGGCGCCACCGTCGTTCCAGCGGTCCTGCTGGAACACGGTGACGACGCGCCTGGGGTCGCGCGGATCGACGGCGAGGTACGGCTCGACCTCGGTGCCCGGGTAGACGACGCTGTCGGGGGACCTCGCTCCGATGGTGCATTGCGCGTACGGGTCACCCTGCGACACCTTGACCAGTGGTCGGCCATCGGGGTTCCGGTCTGCTGCGGCGGGAGTCGCGCCGGTGACCGTGACGAGCAGGAGAGCGGCGGTGGTGACGGCGGTCAGGGGCAGGCGGACGCGCATGCGGGGATCTCCTCCGGGCCTGGCGGCCGGGGTACGGGACCGCCGGCATCAGGGCGGCCTGGGGCGCGGAGGGATACCGGAACGCGAGGGTGGGGCGACTCCGCTTGATCCTTTTCGGCGTAGCTGCCGGCGCCCTTGAGGGGCCGAACGAGGGAGTCGTCCCGGGTGCGTGGAGGAGCACGGGGGAGCCGACCGGCGGGTGCGGTGCCGGTCGGCTCCTCGGTCGTGCTGTTACGTCGTCGTCTCGTGGACCCCCGAGCGGGTCGTGGGCCGCATGCCGGGTGGCGGTTGCCGACGGGGCCCGCCTCGTCTCAAAGGGGTTGGCACAGCGGGTTGGCCTGATGGACCTCTTCCACGGCCGGGATGCGTCGGGGCATCGGCAAGGGCCACTTCGACACGGGCGATCCGCCCGACGGGGCACCGGGTGCCGTCAGTCGCCACCCGTCGCGACGGGCGAAACCGCCTTGACTGGTTGCCCAGCCGTGCGCCGACCGGTCAAGTGATCGCCACCGTGGTCCCGTCAGGCAGGGCGCAGTAGTCGCCGGCGTAGGGGCGTGAAACCAGCTGTCCGCCGGCGGCCGTGCAGTCGTCTCTGGAGATGTTCACAGACGAGGCGGCCGCGGCGCCGACGGCGCCGACTGCGCTCATGCCGGCCAGGGTCGCCGCGGCCAGGGCGAGGCCCAGGATCCTTCGTACGCGCATGACTTCCTCCTCTCAGGCGCCTTCGTTCGGCCCTCGGGAAGGAGAGGTCTCAAGACGACGGCGCCCTCGTACTCAGCGTGGGCGCTCCGCGTGGGGCCCGCGCGGCGGGCCTGGGCGCCGGGCTCGGTCGGTGACTGCCCGGGCACGGAGCATGACGTCGCCGGCCGGCCTCGACCGCCCGCACCGGTACGCCGCGTGCGCGTCGGCGACGGCGGGCCGCGTGCGCGTCGGTGACGGCGGGCGGGTGCCCCGCGGTTCGCTAACGTGGTTCGTGGGCCGCGGCCCGGCAGGCACCGGTCGCGGCGCCGCCCGCCACTCCGGCCCCCGTCAGCCCGGTCACACAACCCTGGAGGTCACCGGACACGCCGCGGCTACAGGCCGCTGTGACCGAGGCGGAATCGGTGGCGCCGGCCAGTTCGGCCATCCTCGCGCAGGCGGGGATGTCCGCCCGGGCCGCGGGAGCGGCGAGGACCGCACCACCGACGGTGAGGGTCAGGCCGGCGAGGGCACCGGCGATACGGGTCGACGTGCGCATGGGACGCACCTGCCTTCCGGGTCGGTCGCGCGGTCCTGGTCCCGGTGGCCCGGACCCACGCGGTAGGGCCGCCTGCTGGCGCCCGCTCGCATCCCCCGAGCCGCACCGGGACCTGGCCACCGGGGCCGGCGCAGAGGGCCCAGGGCTTCCACTCACGGACCCCTCACTCCAGCGTCGCACCCTCTCCCCCGGCCGTCCTGGGCACGCCCCCCGGCCTCGCCGACCGGGTGGACGTCGCCGCTTTGCGCTCCCTGCTGCCCCTGCCGTCGGACGCCGGCGCCGAGCGCGGCCCCGACCCGCGGATCCGCCGGCGGGAAGGCGCGGGAGATCGCGGTCCTGGCCCGCGGCCCGGCCCAGGGCACGGACACGATCACCGCCGCACTCGCCCCGAACGCGCCGACACGGTGCGGTACTTCGCCGAGCAGTTCAGCGCGTCCTTCCCCTGGGCTTGAGGTGGGTCGCAGGGAGCGCCGGGGCCGGGATCGGGGGGCCGTCGTAGCCCTTTACCTCGCCGAACCGCGACCGTTCATCCAGTCGTCGCGGGCCTGCACGATTTCTTCGTGCGAGCGGCCGATCCAGTTCCAGAACCATCGGATCACAGCATGTTTTCCCAGGTCAGGGCGTTACCCGTCCCTTAAAGTCAGCAAAAGTCAGCATCGGAGCACCCTTCTGGTGGCCTCGACCCGGGGAATTCGTTTCTGCGAGCACTGGATTCCGGTCGCCCGATGAAGCGAATTGTATGTTTGTCCTCTGCGGTCCACCCGGGAACGGGAGGCGCGGCCGGAATGTGCGGGCCGGTCGGAGCGGCGTTCAACTCTCCTCGCTTGGCGCCTGCCAGAGTCGGGCCCGTGCTCATTCGTCATGTTCGCACGGTGGCCCTCTCAGCTGCCGCCGTGTTTGTCGTAACCACCTTCGCTGGCTGGGATCCGACCGCTCTCACAGCTGGGCGCGGGCCGGGCGATGTGGTCGTCCGCGTCGACCAGGCCGTTTATGGAGCGGGCGAGACGAAGGTCGCTGTCGTGTTGGGAGCGGAGGATTCACTGGCGGGACGCGGGTTTCATGGTATTCGACGGTTAGCACCGCGCTGTTCTGACGGGTCGGCTCGGCCCCCGCACGACGAGTTGGAACTAGCGCTTGCATGCACACTGTGGACCTGTCCGCGCTCACCGCAACCGGCACCTACCCTCTGACCCTCACCGGAACCGCGACTGGTACCTCGCCCCGATTCCCGGTGGCTCCGGCCAGGGAGTTGACGACTCCCCTCGTCGAGCGGAACGTCCGATCCCATCAGGTCCAGCGTGACGGCGCGGAGGTGGGGCCCGGCTGAGTGCGAATGCTGTGCAGCAGGTCGATGCGCTGGGGACTGTAGGGGCGGGCTTCGAGCCGATGGCCAGCCAGGTGCCTGTCGGCAGGGTGAACTGCCGCAGCCCTGTGGCACGGGCCCTTCGGGGCCGGGTCGGAAGAGGGTACGCAGAGCGGGCCGACCGGTTTCCCGTTCAGGTAGGTGCCGGTGGCGGTGCGCAGTCCCTGTACCCCTGTAGGACCGGAGAGCCGGCGGGCGTAGGCGTCAAGACGGGCGGCGCCGTCACGGCCGGCGGGGTGCCAGTAGGGCAGGACGACATCGACCTCCGCCCCCACCTGCGGGAAGTCGGTGCGCAGGTCCTGCATGTCCCTGGCAATCGACGAGTCGGCGGGCAGGGCCCGCTCGTCGCTGAGGCTGAAGACGGCGTCGCGGAAGGGCAGGGCGAGCAGGAGCAGCAGCGCGCTGGTGAGGGCGAAGACGGTGACGGGGCGGCGCATGACGGCGGTGGCCAGTGTGAGCCATCGGGCTGCGGATCGGGCGGAGCGGCGTCGGCGGGCCAGGATGTCGCGGCTCGCCAGGCGTTCACCGAAGCAGGCCAGAGCGGCTGGAATGATCAGGAGAGACGCGATCGCGGCCAGCAGGACGACGCTGATGCCCGCGATGGCCAAGGAGCGGATGAGGGTAAGCGGGAACACGAGGAGGCCCAGCAGAGCGGCGGCGACGATGCCCGCCGAGACGACGACGGTCCGCCCGGCTGTGCAGGTGGCGCGGATCAGGGCTTGATCGTGCGACACGCCGGAGGCGGTCTCCTCGCGGTACCGGGCGACGAAGAACAGGCTGTAGTCGACGGCCAGGGCGAGGCCGACGGCCGTAGTGAGGCTGAGGGCGAAAGCGGACACTGGGGTGACGATGACAAGGGCGCGCAGGATCGCGGTGGTGCCGGTCACCGCGACGGCGCCGACGGCCAGCGGCAGGAACGCTGCCGGGATGCTGCCGAACACCAGGAGCAGCAGCATGAGGGTGGCGGGCATGACCAACAGCTCCGTGCTCAGCAAGTCCCGCTCACTGTGGAGTTGCCGCGCGCGCGACGGCGGCCTGACCTGCGGCCTGGGTCTCCAGTGGGCTGTTGGGCCCGGTGGCCCGGGCGAGCACACGTTCCGCGACGTTGAGCTGGGTGCGCTCGTCCGCCTCGAGCCACAGGGCGATGAGGGCCGTACGGCCGTCGCTGGAACGGAGCAGCGGGTCGGGCGGAGGCGACGGCCGGTCCTTGGTGGCCTGGCCGAGTGGGCCCGTCCAGTACGAGTCGACGGCGGTGACACCCGGTTCCTGCCGCAGGTCCTCGACGAGCCGGGTGCCGGCGCTGCGCGCTGCGGCGTCGTCGACGGAGCCGGTGATGCGGGCGAGAAGCAGGAGAGGTGGCATGCCGCCGTGGCGCGACTGGCCGAGCATGCTGCGCACACGGGCCGACGGGGTGTCTTCGGCGATCCAGCCACCGGCGCCGAGGTGCGCGGAGACGCCACTGGACAAGAGGCCCGCGACGACGAGCAGCGCGGCAGCGGCCAGAACCAGCCGGTTGCGGCGCACGGCCCAGCGGGCCAGCGCGGCGAGGAGGCCCGGAGTGTGCGAACGGCCGGACTGCTGGGACTGCTCGCACATCACGGGTGGCTCCTGCATGGGGCGGGGACGGGCAGGCACGTCGGCGGGATCAGCGGGTGGGCGGGGTCTGGCTGGGTGCCTCGTAACCGAGGCGGATCAAGGCGCGCCTTGCGAGGTCGGTGATGCCCCGGGCGTTGAGGAACTCCAGCGTCGGCAGTTCGCAGCCCAGTCGACGGCGAGCGGCGATGACGGCCTCGACGGCCATGAGGGAGTCCAGCCCGAGTTGGTCCAGACGGCGGTCGCGGTCGAGTCGGGCGGGGTCGGTCTGCAGGATGTCGGCGAGGACCTGGGTGATGGCGTCGGCCGCCAGGGTGACGGCCTCGTCGGTGGTGGCGGTGGCGAGACGGTGGCGCAGGTGGTCGGGGCCGTCGTCCTGGGGAGTGTGGGCGGGGATGAGACCGGCCAGCCGGGGGGTCTGCACGGCCGGCATCATGCTGCGGATGCGGGCCCAGTCGATCCTGGCGGCGGCGCTGACGTCGGTGTCCCGGGCGATGGCGTCTTCGAGGGCGGTGCAGGCTTCGGCGGGTGTGAGGTTGTCCAGGCCGAGGCGGGCGAGCATGTTGGTGATGCCGTGGCGGGCTGCGTAGCCGGTGTCGCCGATGGCGCCCCAGGCCACGGTCGTACCGGGCAGCCCGGTGCTGCGCCGGTTGCGGCTGAGCGCTTCGAGGTAGCCGTTGGCGGCGGTGTAGTTGGCCTGGTAGGCGTTGCCGAACCAGGTGGTGACCGAGGAGCAGGCAGCGAAGAAGTCGAGGTCGCGGCCGCGTGTGAGGGAGTCCAGGTGTGCCGCGCCGAGCATCTTGGGCTCCAGGGCGGTGCGGAGGCGCTCGTCGGTGAGTTCGGCGAGCGCTGCGTCGTCCAGGGCCATCGCGGCGTGGATCACTCCGCGCAACGGGTGGGGTCCGGCGTCGACGGCGTCCAGCACCCGGCGTAGGTCGGCTTCCCGTGTGACGTCGGCCGTGTGGGCGGTTGCTTGGGCGCCGCGGTCGGCCAAGGCCTGGATGAGGTCGGCGGCGCCGGGGGTGTCGGCGCCCCTGCGGCCCAGGAGGGCGAGGTGGCGGGCACCGTGGTCGACGAGGCGGTGTGCGAGAGCGGCTCCGAGGCCGCTGAGTCCGCCGGTGATCAGGTAGGTGGCGTCCGGGGACAGCCGCAGGGGCGGGTGGGTCCTGTCGAGGGGCGGCGGCTCCTCGAAGGTGATGACGACCTTGCCGAGGTGGCGGGAGCGTTGCAGGGCTCGCAGGGCCTCGCCGATCCGGGCGGCGGGGTAGGCCAGGTGCAGCAGTGGTCCGTAGGTGCCGTCAGTGATCCGTTGTGCCATCTCATCGAAACAGGTGCCGGCCTGGGGCAGGCGGCTGGAGATGAGCTGGTGCGCATCGACACCGAAGAAGGCGATGTTGTTGCCGAAGGGCCGGAGGGCCAGGGGGGTGGACGCGTAGATGTCGCGCTTTCCGAGCTCCACGAAGCGCCCGCCGGGCCGCAGCAGTTCCAGACTGCGGCCGATGGCCTCGCCCGCGAGGGAGTTGAGGACGACGTCGACGCCCTGCCCTCCGGTGAGGTCACGGACCTGTTCGGCGAAGGCCAGGGTGCGTGAATCGAGGACGTGGGGGACGCCGAGCATGCGCAGCAGGTCGCGCTTGGCGGGGGTGCCGGCGGTGGCGATGACGGTGGCACCTCGTGCCTGGGCGAATTGGAGGGCGGCCAGCCCGATGCCGCCGGCGGCGCCGTGAATGAGGACGGTCTCGCCTGCCTGGAGGTGGGCGAGGCGTTCGAGAGCGTGGTGGACGGTGAAGTAGACCACGGGCAGGGTGGCGGCTTCGGCGAACGTCATGCCGGTGGGGATGGGGCCGACGAGGCGGGCGTTGACGGTCACCTGGGAACTGAGGCTGCGGGGTGTGAGGGCGTAGACGCGGTCGCCCGGTGCGAGGTGGGTGACGGTACGACCGGCGGAGATGACCGTGCCGGCGCATTCGAGGCCCAGGGCAGGGCCGTCCGGCAGCGGTGTCTCCGCTCCCGGCGGCAGGAGACCGACGGCGAGCATGACGTCGCGGTAGTTGAGCGCGGCCGCTTCGACGGCGATGGTGACCTCGTCGTCGGCGGGCCGCTGCGGGTGGTCGGGTGCCCAGGTGAGCCGGGGGTGCAGGCCTGCGTCGTGCAGGCGCAGGGTGAAGGGCACCGGGGCGGGGGCGTCGTGGGTGTCGGTGGCCGTGCGTAGGGCGACGGTGCGGGGGACGAAGCGTCCGCCGCGGGTGAGGACGACCTCGTCCTCGTCGGTGGGGTGGAGCAGTTCGGCAGCCAGGCGCCGGGCGTCGTCCGTGGGGCGGGGTCCGGCGTCCAGGGAGATGCGCCGGATGGTGAGGTGGGGGATCTCGTTGGCGAGGGAGCGGGTGGCGCCCCACAGCACTGCGTCCTGGGGAACCTGGGGCTGTTCGGGAGCGGAGTGGATGCCGCTGGGGCGCGTGATGATCCACAGGTTGGTGATGGATCCAGCCGGCAGGTGCGAGGCGGGACCGGCTAGGGCCCGTAGCGCGCCCAGACGGGTGACGGCCTGCTCGGATGCCTGGGAGGGGCCGGCGCCGGACTGCGCGGCGTCGAAGAGCAGAACGGTGTTCGGCGGTTGTTGATCGACCGCGAGCCGGTCCCAGTGCTGGGGGGCGTCGTCCAGCCCGGCGAGGTGGACGTCGGCGCCCGTGCCGGTGAGGGCGTCGGCGAGGGTGCGGATCAGGTCGCTGTCCGGGCTCTCACCGGCGAGCAGCCAACGGGTGTCCTGGACGGCCGGCGGCAACACGGGGGCGGGGCCGGCGGCGGCCCGTTCGGTGCGGCGGGCGCAGAGGACGGAGTACTCGAGATCGGGCAGGGGCTCGTCGTGTCCGAGCTGGGCGACCTCGTCGAAACCGCAGTCGCGCAGCAGCGGTTGCCAGGCGTCTGCGGGCAGCAGCGGGGAGTCCTGCCGGAGTGCGGTGTCGGTGAAGTCCCAGAAGCCGTCGAGGGTTCCGAAGCAGGGTGCCAGCAAGCCGGGTTCGTGGGTCTCGTGGGCGAGGAGCTGCCCGCCGTCGGCGAGGAGGTGGGTGATACGGGCGAGGGTCGCGCGCAGGTCTCGGGTGGCGTGCAGGACGTTGGTGGCGATGACCACGTCGAAGGACGCTTCGGTGAAGCCTTGCTCGGCGGGGTCCTGGTTGAGGTCGAGGGTCCGGTAGTCGACGAAGTCGAAGTCTGCGAAGCGGGCCTTGGCGTGGGGGAAGAACCCGGCCGACAGATCGGTGAAGGTGTAGGTGGTTCGTTCGGCCGGGAGGTGGGGCAGCAGCAGGGCCGTGCTGCTGCCGGTACCGGCGCCGACCTCCAGGATCCGCAGCGGCCGGTCGGACGGCCAGGTGCGGACCTGCTCGCGCACCAGGGCGCGGAGCAGTTGGTTGTGGAAGCGGGGCTGGACCGCGTCGCTGTAGAAGTACTCGATCAGGTGGCGGTCGGGTTCGTCGAAGAGCAGCGTCAGCGGATCGCGCTTGCCGCGCAGGACGTCGGCCAGATGCAGACAGCACCGGCCGAACAGGGCGATCTCCACTGCTTGGTGGGGGAAGTCCCGTACGAGCTGCTGGTACAGCTCCAGCGGCGGGGGGCCGTCCGTCTCGGGGAGGTGCCAGCGGGCGGGGCGGTCCTCTTGGGCCGGCCGGGTCTGGCGCACCAGGCCGCGGGTGGCGTGGGCGAGCAACTCGGCCAGCCGGGCGTGCTGGGGCCGCGTGCCGCCCGCCACCAGGTCACCGGTGTCGAACTCGACTTGCCCCGGGGGCAGCAGCTGGGCGAACGCGTCGGCGGTCAGACGGGAGCAGCACTCGCGAAGGCGTTGCAGTCCGACTCCGTGGCCCTCTGTGCGCCAGGCATGCTCCAGGCGGTCGCGGTGGGGCAGGCACGCCTGGACCAGGGTGGTGGGCGAGGGCAGCGGCGCGGGCTGTGCGGGGGTGGTGGCGCTGGGGGCGGCGCGCAGTACGTTGACGAGATGCTGTACGGGTTCGGTGGGGGTGTTGCCCATGCGGCGCAGCCGACAGCCGGTAAGTTCGAGGTATACCTGGCCCTCGGTGTCGGACAGGGTGATGTCCCAGCACAGTTCCTGGGGGCTGCTCTCGCGCAGGCGCACGTGGATCAGCCCCGTCTGCGGCGGGGTGTGCCACAGGCGCAGTGCTTCGACGGCGACCGGAAGGAACGGCAGGTACTCGCCGTCGACGGTGGTCAGGCAGCCACCCGCCTGCAGGGCTCCGTCGAGCAGCGCGGGATGGACGTGGTAGCCGTCGGCGGGCTCCGTCAGGGTGTAGGAGCCGAGAACTTCGCCCTCCCCCAGGCGAAGGTCGGTGAGGACCTTGAAGGCGGGGCCGTAGGCGAGGCCGGCGCGCCGGGCGCGGGCGTAGTGCTCGGCGGCGTCCAGCCGGGTGTGCAGACGCCCGCGCAGGGCGGTGAGGTCGACGGACGCCGGTGCGGAGGCCAGCAAGCGCCGTACACGGGCGCGGGCGTACGGCTGCCAAGGTAGGTCGTCGCCGGTGCGGGCGGCGATCTCCAGGGCCTGGTCGGGCTCGTGGAGGGAGACCTGCACGCGGAGGTCGGTGGTGTCGTCGTCCCAGGGCAGGTCGAGGGCGCGGGTGATGAGGAGGTGGTTGACCTCGACCGGGGCGTCGTGGACGAGCCGGCCGGCGGCGAGCGCCATCTCCAGGTAGGCGGTGGCGGGCATGACGACGGCGCCTGCGACCTGGTGGTCGGTCAACCAGGGCAGCCGGGTCGGCTCCACCAGGTTGGACCAGGCAGGGTGCTGAACGGAGACGCGCGCCCCCAGCAACGGGTGCTGGACGGGAGTGGTCTCGCCGGTGACGCGCAGCCACCACTGGGGGTCGCCACGCCAGTGCCGTTCGCGCTGCCAGGGGTAGGCGGGGAGGTCCGCGGTCCGGCCGGGGTGGGGGAAGAAGGCGTCCCAGTGGGCGCGGGCGCCGGCGGCCAGCAGCTGAGCGGCCGCGGTGTCGACGGCGGCAGGCCCGGGCACCGCCCGGGCGCAGGTCCCCGCGATCAGAGCCGGCCGTTCCAGGTCTTTGGTGGCCTTGCGGAGGTAGGGCCGCAGGACGGGGTGGGGGCCGATGTCGACGAAGGTGTCGTAGCCGTCGTCGAGCAGGGTGTGCAGCGCCGGTCCAAACAGGACGGGTTCGCGGACGTTGCACCACCAGTAACCGGCTCCGAGGTCCTCGCCCGGGCAGGTGGTGCCGGTGACCGTCGAGACGAACGGGATGCCGGTGGCGGCGGGGCGCAGCCCGTCCAAGGAGTCGAGCAGGGCGCCCTGGATGGCGTCCATGGCGCGGCTGTGGAAGGCGTAGTCCAGCTCTAGCATGCGGAAGAACACCGCACGCAGGTCCAGGTCACGGCCCAGGGCGCGGAGTTCTTCCTCGGGGCCGCACACGGTGACGTCCTGGTCACCGTTGACGGCGGCGATCTCCAGGGTGCCGGCATAGGGGGCGAGTTCCTTGGCCGCTTCCTCCGCGGACAGGCCGATCGCGGCCATGCGTCCCTGGCCGCGGGTGGCTGCCTGCGCACGGCTGCGTTCGGCGACCACGCGAGCGGCGGTGGGCAGGTCGAGGGCGCCGGCGACGTGGGCGGCGGCGATCTCGCCGACACTGTGGCCCAGGACGGCGGCCGGGCGGATACCGCGGGCCTTGAGCAGTTCCACCAGGCCGATCTGGAAGGCGAACAGCAGCGGCTGGGCGACCTCGGTTGCCAGGATGCGAGCGGGGTCGGCTCCGGCCATCTCCTCGCGCACCGACCAGCCCAGGTGGGGCTTGAGTGCGTCGTCGACCCGGGTGAGCGCGGCGCGGAAGACCGGCTCCTCGCGCAACAGGTCCGCGCCCATGCCGGCCCACTGGGAGCCGTTACCGCTGAAGGCGAACACCACCCGGCCGTCCGTGACCGCCTGTCCGGTGGCGGTGGCGGCGGGCAGCGGGTGTGCGCCCTGACCGACGGCCTCCAGTGCTTCGGCCGCCTGCTGGGCGTCGGAGGCGAGGGCGACGGCCCGGTGCGGGTGAAGGGTGCGGCGGCGTGCGGCTGTCCACGCGGCGTCGTAGAAGCCCTCCGGGCCCTCCTCTCGCAGCCGCTGGGCCATGCCGGCGGCCGCGGCTTCCAGCGCCTCGGGGGTACGGGCCGAGACCACCACCGGAAGCAGGCCGCCGTGTTGCAGCACGGGTGCGCCGGGCGCGGGAGCCGACGGCGCGGCGGCGAGGACGGCGTGTGCGTTGGAGCCGCCGAAGCCAAAGGAATTGACGCCGACCACCGGCCGCTGCTTGTCCAGGGGCCTGTCCTCGGTGCAGGGGTCGAGTTTCCAGCCGTGGAAGTCGATGTGGGGGCTCAGCGGCTGGGCGTGCAGGGTTGCCGGGATGTGGCGGTGGCGCAGGACGAGCAGGGCCTTGAGCAGCCCGGCCATACCGGAGGCGGCCTCCAGGTGGCCGGTGTTGCTCTTGACCGATCCGATCGGCAGGGGCGCGACCGTGCGGCGGGCGCCCAAGGCCCGGCCGATGGCGTCACACTCGATCGGGTCGCCCACCGG
Source organism: Streptomyces sp. NBC_00667 (assembly GCF_036226825.1). Lineage (NCBI taxonomy): Bacteria > Bacillati > Actinomycetota > Actinomycetes > Kitasatosporales > Streptomycetaceae > Streptomyces > Streptomyces sp. NBC_00667. The sequence goes on along the minus strand of NZ_CP109022.1, from coordinate 5,959,912 downwards.
GGTGCCGGTGCCATGGGCTTCGAAGTACGAGAGGTCGTCGGCCGTCACGCGGGCCTGGGCGTAGACCTGCTCCAGGAGCGCCGCCTGTGCCTCGGCACTGGGAAGGGCCAGCCCGGTGGTACTGCCGTCGCTGTTCACGCCGCTCGCCAGGATCACCCCGTGGATGCGGTCGCCGTCCGCGAGGGCGTCGGTCAGCAGCTTGAGCGCCACCACGCCGCCGCCTTCGGCGCGCACGTAGCCGTCGGCCTCAGCTGAGAAAACCCGGCAACGGCCGGTGGGCGACAGCATGGAGGCGGCGGAGAACCCGGTGAAGCCGAAGGGGCTGAGCAGGACGCTCACTCCGCCGGCCAGCGCCATGCGAGTCCGGCCCGCCCGCAGGGTCTCGCAGGCCTGGTGCAGGGCGGTCAGCGCCGACGAGCAGGCGGTGTCCACCGTCATGCTCGGCCCGTGCCAGTCGAGCAGGTGGGAGATGCGGTTGGCGGCGTTGGTGGCCGCGAGACCAGCCATCGTGTACGCGTTGGGGGCGTCCGCGCCGGATGCTTGCAGGTCGGCGTAGTCGTGGCTCGACATGCCGACGAACACCGCCGTGTCGGAGCCGGCGGTCGCGACCTGGTCGATGCCGGCGTCGTCCAGGGCCTCGACCGCCATCTCCAGCAGCAGCCGGTGCTGCGGATCCATGCGCGCCGCCTCGCGCGGCGAGATCCGCTGGAAGTAGCCGGTGTCGAAACCGGTCACGTCCTCCAGGAACCCTCCTGCGGCCGTGTAGCTCTTGTTGCTCTTGCGCCGCTTGGTGTCGACGAACCGTTCGGGATCGAAACGGTCGGGCGGTACCTCGCCCACCAGGTCGCGTCCCTCCCGCAGCGCCTCCCACAGGCCGTCCAATCCGGAGATACCGCCCGGCAATCGGCAGGAGAGACCTACGATCGCCACGGCCTGCCTGTCGGGGTTTGCGGGGGCGACGGTCACAGAGTTCTCCCAGTGCACAAGAGGGGGCAGCGTCGGCGCTAGAGGTGATGGCGGTCCGGCGGTGTGTTTCCGTCGCCGAAGCATCCGCGATCTTACGGAGCGGTGGCACGGCCCTTTCACGCGTTGCTCCGTTCAGGGGAACGCGAGGGGTGATCTCAGCGCGCATCGAGGGGTACTTCAGCCAGCCAGCGCCCGTGCCTGCCCTGGCGTATTCACCACTGCGGGTGAACCTGCGTAGCGCCTCCACCGGTATCCACCTGCGGACATGCCGAATCGGGAGGTGGAAAGGCGTCAACCTGCCGCGCGTCGGCCCCCGGAAGGGAAGCGGCAAGCCACCGGTCCAGCGGCCGCCGGTAGGGTCGCCGTCGTCCCGATACCCGCCCCCAGGGCCCGCCACCTTCGCATCCGCAGGCAGGCGGATCCGTGTCGCCGTCGCGACTCCCGCGCGGCCGGGCGCAACCGTGCCGACGAAGGCCCACCCCAACGCGGCCACGACGACTTTTCCGGAAGGTAGGCCATGAGCAGTTCACAGGTTGCCGCACCCACCGTCCGCACCGACCTGACAGCATGCGACTGGTGGCGTCCGTGCACCGTGCAGGTGATCGGGGAAGTGCCGGCCGGGCAGCCGGCGCTGCGGGCGTTCCTGGACCGTCTGCTCGCCTCGTTCGAGGTGCAGGGCCACACAGTCTTCGACCGCTCCCATGGCGATGTCGACCTGGTGCTCATGTGCGGGGAGGTCCCGGACGGGCCCGAGCCTCTGCGGGAGCGGATCCCCGAGGGGTACCCGCCGCTGAGCGCGATGCTGCGCCAGCGCCACGGGCTTCGCCGCAACCCGCGCCACGTCGTCGCCGTGGTCGAAGTGCCGGAACTGCTCAGTGCGCTGCCCCATGCCGAGGTCGTCGCCACCGCACGCACGGCCATGGGCCGGCTGGGCGCGGCCAAGGTCCTGTTCGTGTCGCGCGGTGAGACTTCCGGCCAGGTCCGGGAGGTGACCTTCTGCAACATGGAGGGCGGCCACCCCACCGAGGTGGACGACATCGCCGACCGCATGCGCGATCGGCTGGTCACCGCGGCGTGCGCCCAGCAGGTCGCCGAGGACTACGACACCGTCCGCGACGCCATCACCACCGAGGCGTGGCAGGCCAGCACCACACCCGAGCAGCTGGCTATCGCGGGCCGCAGGATGGGCGAGCTGGGCCTGCTGTCCCCGCCGTTGAAGGTGTCCGACTTCGTCTCGGAGCAGCTGGCCGACATGTACGAGATCTATATGGGGGTGCGGGGCTTCAGCGAGGGCATGCTGTTCGCCTTCGACCCAGACCTCGACTGCCTGGTGGTCAGCGCTTCCGGCTCCTGGGACGTCGACAAGCGGTCCCTGACGCGCGACCAGGTCGTCGCCGTCGAACCGCGCCTGGCCGGCGGTCGACGCCTGCGCGTCTTGGCGCCGAGCGGCGTGCTGCCGATGCAGCCCTCGGTCGAGACGTGGGAGATCTGCGCCCTGATGGAGGCCTGCCCGACCGTCCGCGTCACCAAGGACGCGGACGGCGTGTGGGTGCCGGACCCGCACGGGGAACGCGAGGTTCCCCTCATCAGGGCCGGCATCCACGCCCACGTCGGCGTGACCTCCAGCGACGACGCGGTGATCGAGACCGTGGAAGCGGACCGCGAGCAGTTCCCCTACGGATTCGGCTGCGGCACGGACCTGACCGTCGAGATCGCCCGCAACACCGTCCGCCGCTCCCACGCGGTCAACGACCCGGACGATTCGCGCACCTACGTCCGCTGGCCCCTGCTGTACCACGGGGAGATGGCCGTCGAACTGTGGAAGCCCGGCCTGCACTCCCAGCCCTTCCAGGGCCTGCTCGACCTGTACGGCACAACGGTGCGGTTCACGCCCGACGACGTCCCCCAGCCGGTATGAGCCGAAGCTCACCCTCCCTCCGAAGAGAAGAAGCGTCATGCCCACAGCGGTGATCACCGGTGCCACTTCGGGCCTCGGACTGGCCTTCGCCGCACACCTGGCCCGGGACGGTTACGACCTGACCCTGGTCGCCCGCATTGAGCGCGACCTGGAGAGCACCGCTGACCGGTTGCGACACTCCGGCCACCGGATCACCACCATGGCCGCCGACCTGGCCACCTCACCCGGCAGCCGCCGCCTCACCGGCCGTCCGGCCCGGAGCGTCCCGGACCTGCTGGTCGACAACGCCGGCATCGCCCTCGCCGCGCCCTCCACCGGCGACCCCGGCGCGGAAGACGGTCGCCTGCAGCTGAACATCGGTTGTGTGCTGCGCACGACCCAGACCGTCCTGCCCGCCATGATGCGCCGCGGCTCGGGTACCGTGATCAACGTCGCGTCCGTCGCCGCACACGGACCGACCTGGCTGGCCGGCACCTACCCCGCCGGCAAGTCCCGGGTGCTCGCCTTCACCGAGTCCATCGCCCGCTCCGCGCCGGTCAGAAGCAGCGGCGTCCGCGTCGTGGCTCTGCTGTCCGGCTACATGCGCACGGCATTCCACGGGCGGGCGGGGCTGGAGGTCGGCCACCTGCCTTCGTGGATGTGGCTGAACAGCGAGCAGGTGGTCACCGCCACCATGCGCGACCTCGCCACAGGGCGCCCGGTCAGCCCCCCCGGCCGCCGCTACAGGGCCTGCGCCTGGGGCTTGCGTCACCTGCCCCGGACCCTGACCGCCGCATTCAGCCGGGACCTCGGCCGCAGCCAGCCGATCCTCCCCCAGGCCGGTGTCCCCCACCGTGCGGACACCGGGACATGACCGTCCTGACGGCTCACGCCGGACGCACCAAAAGGCCCCTCCCCCCACCCGGCGCGGCCGCCGTACCGCGCATCAGCCCCCGTCTCCTACCCGGCAACCGGACGCTGCTCGCTCTGGCCGCCGTCCTCTCCCTGGCCTCGGCCGCTGCCGGGCTGGCCGTGCCGTGGCTGGCCATGGACGTGACGGACGCCCTCACCCGGCACCAACCGATCACCCGTCCTGCCGTGAGCATGAGCGCCGCCGTCCTGGGAGCGGCCGGACTTCAGGCCCTATACGGATGGCTGCTGGCCGGAGTCGGCGAGCGGGCCGTGCTGCGCCTGCGCCGCCAGGCCATGGACCACCTTCTGCGACTCCCGCTGCGTACCGTCCGCGGCGAAGGCGCCGGAAGTCTCACCGCCAGGGTCACCTCGGACGCCGTGCTGCTGCGCGTACTCATCGAAACTGGTCTCGTCCACCTACCGGTGGCGCTGATCGCCACCGCGGCCACGCTCACCGCCATGGCCGTCCTCGACCCGGTACTCACCCTGATCGCCGCCGGCGCCTACGGCCTGGCCTGCGCCTGCATCGCCCTGATGACGGCTCGCATGAAACGCCTCGCCGGCGCCCAGCAGCGCGCCCTCGGACAACTCGCCCAAGCTCTCACGGCCCACCTCACCGCGCTCATCACCGTGAAGGCCTGCCGCTATGAGGCCGTGGCGTCACGGAAGCTCGGACACGCGGCGGCCGACGTACGCGCCGCATGCCTGCCCGCCTCCCGTCTCCAATGTCTCACCGGCCCGGTCGTGAGCCTGGGCCAGCAGGTCGCGGTCCTGGCCGTCGCCCTGGCCGCAGGGCAGCGGATCACGCACGGCGAACTGTCTCTCGCCTCCTTCAGCGGCTTCTTCCTCTACCTGCTGCACCTCACCTCCCCCATCGCCGTCACTGCCATCGGCATCGGCCACCTGCAGGCGGGGCTGGCCGCGCGTGGCCGCTTCCTTCGCCTCTTCGCCCTGACGGCGGAAGCAGACCGCACGGCACCACCCACGCCACAACTCCCACTCCCCGTAGCGGAAGCCGTAGTCTTCCACGACGTCACCTTCCGCCATTGCGAGGGCCCCCCGGTCTTGGACCGTGCGAGCTTCCACATCCCCGCGACCGGCCTGACCGCCCTCGTCGGCTGCTCAGGTGCGGGAAAATCCACGGTGCTGACTTTGATCAATCGTCTGATCCAGCTCGACGAAGGCGAGATCCGTGTCCTGGGAAGTCCCGTCGACAGCTGGCCGCTCAACGAGCTTCGCCGGCGCACCACCTACGTCGACCAACAAGCCACCCTGGTGGAAGGCACCGTCCGCGAGAATCTCCAACTCGGCGTGACGAGGCCGGTCAGCGACGAAGAACTACTGGACGCACTGGAGACGGTCGGCCTGCGCCAAGCCGTCCTGTGTCTCCCACAGGCCCTCGACACCACCCTCGGCCGCGACCAGGACCTTTCCGGCGGCCAACGCCAACGCCTGGCCGTGGCCCGGACCCTTCTCACCGACAGCGAGATCGTCCTGCTCGACGAGCCGAACTCCCAACTGGACGGCAGCAGCGAACGCCGCATCACCCGAGCCATCGGTGACCTGGCAGCCACCCGTTGCGTCATCGTCGCAAGCCACCGGCTGTCCACCGTCCACAACGCCCGGCACGTCATCCTGATCGGAGAGGACGGAACAGTTATCACCGGCAGCCACGAAGACCTCCTCGCCACCAACGGCCACTACAGAGAACTCGTCGCCGCCGAATGCGCAAGAGACCCCTCCGACCACCACCCGTTCTGACCGCTACCGGTCGCTTCAACTATGAGGACACGGTCCATGGCCAAGTACTCCCTGTCGAACAAGACCGTGCTCATCACCGGTGCCGCCGGCGGTATCGGCGCGGCCGGCGCACGAGCACTGCACGCTCGTGGAGCCAACCTGGTTCTTGTCGGCCGCAACGCCTCCTCGGTCGCAGACCTTGCACGTGAGTTGGGAGAGGAACGAGTGCTCTCCCTGGGTGTGGACGTCACCGATCGGTCGGCCTTGCAGAACGCTGTGGCTTGCACCGTCGAGCGGTTCGGCGCGCTCGACGTCGTCTTCGCCAACGCGGGGGTCGCACCCGACCTTCCCGCCACCATCGCCACCGTCGATCCTGAGCTGTTCGAGCGCATCATCGCGGTGAACCTGCTGGGTGTGTGGCGCACGGTGCGAGCGGCTCTGCCGCAGATCATCGCGAATCGCGGCCACATCCTGGTCACCTCGTCCATCTACGCTTACGTCAACGGCGCCGTTAACGCCCCCTACGCGGCGTCCAAGGCCGCAATCGAGCAGTTCACGCGTGCTCTGCGCGTGGAACTGGCCATGCATGGGGCCACCGCGGGTGTCCTCTATCCGGGGTGGGTGGAGTCCGCGATGAGCAGGCCTGCCTTCGGGGGCGACGCTCTCACGACCAGGATGCGCGAGGTCGCCTTTCCTCGCCCCCTCGCTGTCGCGATCAGTCCTGAAGCAGTGGCACGCCGGGTGGCCCGGGGAATCGAGCGACGTGCGGCAAGCATCACCGTTCCTCACCGCTGGCACCCGGTCGGGATCCTGCGCGGCATTGTCAATCCCGTCTCGGACCGGCTCCTGACCCGGCACACCAGGCTCCAGCCGCTTCTGCGGGCGCTTGAAAACAGCGCACGCGACGGAGCTGCAGGAGACCGCGCCGGCGCTGCCGCAGGTCATGAACTGTGCGGCGCACAGAGGGAGCTTGATGCCCGGAAACCGTTGGCGGGTCTTGAGCGCGAGTATCGAGGTGGCCGATGATGCGGCCCACGGCCGCCTGGGACACGCCGAGCACTCCGGCGATCACTCGAAGCATTCAAGGAATCACTGTACGTTTGGTCACTCCGAAAACGGGTGCATGCCGCTGGCTTGGCCGACGGTTGTGCGTCAGCGGGAGCATCACACGCCAGTGGATTGCGCTTGCGTCGGCCTTGTGCGCGCGTCTGGCGCGGGAAGTCGATGAAGTGGCACTGCGCAGGGGACATCACCCTGGCCGGTGAACGCGACCGACTGTTCACCACCAATGTCCAGGGGCACCGCACACATGCTGGAGTTCACTGACGCAACGGCCTCCAACTGCCGCCTCATTCACGTCACCACGATGGTTGTGGCCGGCGGATCTGGCGGCGAGCACATCATGGAAGACGACTAGTCCGGCAGTGTGCGCGGAGCCGACAGCGTTGCGCTGTCGTCCTACGCCCTAGCGTGGTTGCCGAGCGCCGGGGCCACCCTCTGTCGGCGTTCGGGCAGATGGTGGAAACGGTCGCTCGCGGCGGTGCACCCGGGATCCCGGCTCAGCGCCCGCGGGGAACGCGGGTGAGGCTGCGGCTACAGGCATCGCCGCAGGCGACGTTCAGTATCCTGCCGGACTCTTACGCCACAGAGGCCCTGGTCCGCATCGGATGCGACGCGCCACTTGGTGAGCAGGGCGTTCAGACGATTCACGTGGTGCATCCCCAGCCGACGCACATGAGCCGGCTCGTCGGCGTGGTCGAGGACCACTTTCTGGGATTGCGGATCGAGTGCGTCGATGAGGTTCCCGATCCGACCGACACCGAACGGTTCATCGCCGCACATCTGGAAAAGAGCCCCAGGTCAGAGCTGGTGTGCCGGGGGGAGTCCAACGGTGTAGCGCTGGCACCGAAGTTTTTCCTCAGCTGCTCTGGGATGGCGTAGTACATGACGCGTCCGCGGGTGAGGGAGGCGACCGCCGTATACGGGCCTTCACCGACCCGAGCCACCTCATGCGCCGACTCCGATACGGCCTCCGCCAGGTCCAATGCCGCAGCAACATCATCGTCGGATGCCTCACCGGAACAGGACTCAGACCGACGACACCACGACTACAAACTCAGCTACGCAACGTGACCCACTGACGGAACCACCGATCGATGCACCCGGGTGACCGATGGACTCAGAGATCGTTAGCGGACCGGAGGTGTGCCCGCGTCACTTCACCGGGCAGGGCGTCCGCACCCCCGTGTCCAGCTTGAAGGTATTCGATATGTTGACGGCATTGACCGGAGCAACCGGTTTCCTGGGCTCCTATCTTCTGCGTGAACTCTTGGCCACCGGAGGCGAGGTGGTGGCCTTGGTCCGTGGCTCCCTGGCAACCGCCGCGAGGCGAGTCCGTCACGCGGTCGAAGCCACCGGGTCGCCCCTGCCCGAGGACTTCGATCAGCGGGTCCACTTGCTGCGGTACGACCTGCACGACCACGCACTCGGCTTGGACCGCGCCGCCTACACCGCTCTGGCCGAGTCAATCGACGCGGTCTGGCACTGCGCCGGTTCCATCGCTCTGACCGGACCGTGGGACCAGCTGTACCGCACGAACGTGGACGGCACGAGGCACGTGCTGGAACTGGCCAGAGCCGCCGGCCCCACAACCAGGGTGATGCACACCAGCACCGCCTACGTCGCCGGCGCCCGACTGCACGGTCTGGTCCGAGAAGACGAACTCGATGACACGGCAGGGTTTCAGACGCCCTATGAGAAGTCGAAGTTCCTGGCCGAACAGGTGGTACACGACTGGGCTCGAAGGCATCAGCACCCTGTCACCATTCTCCGCCCCAGCGTGCTGGTCACCGACCGTCCCGTGCCTCCTGGTGCCCCACGGCACCCGCTGGCGGAGATCGCGGCGAAGATGTCCCTGCTCCACCAGGAAGAGAACATCCGCGCCTTGATCGAACTGACCGGCCGCGACACTCTCCACCTGAGAATCCAAGGGGACCCCGAGGCGCTGCACAATGTCGTCCAGGTCGAGCACGCGGCCGCGGCCATGGTGCGGATCAGCGGCCGAGCACCTGATCGTCTGGTGAACACCTGCCACATCGTGCACCCGCGCAACACCCCTGTACGGATGATCACGGACGCCATGCATGTCTGCTGTTCCCGGCTGAAGGTCGACATCGTGCGGGAGGCTGTGACGGAAGGGGAGGCCGAACGGGCCGCCATCGATGTGGGTGCCGGCATCAGTTCGTACGCGACCTTGCGCCGTGAGTACGACCGCACTCAGTACCTCGCTGCGGTCGGTCGGCTCCCCGATCCTCCCCCTGTCGACGAGGACTACTTGCTGTCGGCTCTCGCTATCCCCGCCTCAGTCGACGTCGCTGCCGATCGGATGCGAAGCCTGTGAGTCCGCATCGTCCGGGACGGGAGCCGTGATGACAACGGAATTCTGAGCGTGGCGGAGTGTCGAGAGGCGGTGGGTGGCCACGACCACCACCCGCGTCGCAGCGAGACGCTGGAGGGCACACATCACGCGCTGCTCTCCGGCATCGTCCAGCTGGGACGTCGGTTCGTCCAGACGTCCTGTCCCAGAATCCGGACGTGTCCGTGATCGGCCTGCACAAACCGCGGAGGTGCCCGATCCCCAACACGACAACAGTGACCGGTGAAGTGAGGTACAGCAGAAGAAGGAAGAACGCGTTGGAGGCGGCCGACGACAGGTCACCGGCGATGACTCCCTGGGTCGCGACCACGGCGACGGCCATCATGGCCACTTGCTGTCCCAGCCCCACCAAAGGCCCCATCAGTGACCGAAGGTGGGCCGCGGTGACCGACACGGCGCCCAGGTGGCCCGCGGTCCGTCCGAGTCGTGCGGCCGCCATGGCCTCGTGTCGGTGAGCCTTGACCCGCGTAAGCGCGGTCATGTATCCGAACGATTGCTGCCCGAAGTCCGCGAGTGCGGCCTGCCGGGCGTCGGCCGCACGCCTGGTTCGCGCGATCACGCTGATCAGGGGACTCCGACGACGCCGAAGGAGCCCACGGTGAGCAAGGTCAGGGCAGGATTCAGGCAGCCCGTTGCCGTGAGGGTGGCGACCGTCCCGAGCGCAGCCACCTGGATGTGGACCAACGCGGCCTCGGCTCATGCGTGCACGCGCGCGGCGCCGGACGTCACTCGGGTGGTGAGGTCACCGGCTCCCTGTGCCTGCGCGGCAGAGAGCTGCAGACGCAGTACATGGTCGATGACGCGACGTCGTAACCGGAGCAGCAGGGCCTCGCCGGCCCGGGCGAGCAGCCACCCGCTTCCCGCCTGGGTACCCGCCGCGCCCAGGGCCAAGGAGCTGAGCCGCATCACTGGGCCTGCGATCGGCTCTCTGCGGGCGAGGGCGATAGTCACGTCCCACACCGCCCACGGCAGGGCCAGTGCCGATCCTGTCGAGCACACGGCCAAGAGGGCGGCGATCACCAGCAAGGCACGGCTTCCGCGCGACAGGCAGGACAGGCGCAGATGTACCCGTGCCGCGGGTGCGGCACCGAGCCGAGGCACCGGGGCGCCGGTTGCCGTCGGGGCCCCCGTGAGACGTGCGGCGGCTCAGGTCGGGAGCGTTCCGAGCCCGCCGCCCTGCGCGGTCGCCGACTCGGTCGAGTGCGCGATACCCCTGCTCACCCGGTGGGCGTCGGCGCGTCTCGGGGCATTACGGTTCCCGCCCAAGGGTCATCATCTCTGTGACCTCCTGAGCGCGGGCCTGTTCCTCGGCGGCGAACCGCTCGGCGTCCAGCCGCTCGGCAACCTCCTCGTCCTGCCTCATCAGCCGGTCGAGGACGGCGTTCTGAGGGTCCCCGTCGCACAGGTCGGTGAAGGTGTCCTGAACCTCGGGGCTCCACAGGCCGATGTCCTTGACGCACGGCATGATGCGGGAGAACAGCGTGCGTCGGAACAGTCTCAGGTAACTGCTCTCCTCGATAATTCTGGCGGCTTTCGCAGCAGGAACACCGAAGTTCTCCAGCACCTCAGTACCGCGTAGTCGGTCGTGCATCAAGTGGCACCCCTCGATGACGAACTCCTCCCGGTCGGCCAGTTCACTCGCACTCAACTGCCGGTAGTGGTCACGCAGTGCCATCCTGCCGAAGGCCACGTGACGAGCCTCGTCCTGCATGACATACGCCAGCAGCTGACGCGGCAGGGGCTTGTTGGTGGTGTCCCGCAGCAACCCGAAGGCGGCCAGGGCCAGTCCCTCGATCAGCACCTGCATGCCGAGGTACGGCATGTCCCAGCGGGAGTCCGTGAGGGTGTTGTTCAGCAGGACGCGCAAACTGTCGTTGATCGGGTAGTGCATGGCGAGCTTCTCGGACAAGAAGCGGGAGAAGATCTCCACGTGTCGGGCCTCGTCCATGGTCTGCGTCGCGGCGTAGAACTTCGCGTCCAAGTCAGGGGCGCTCTGCACGATGCGGGACGAGCAGATCATGGCGCCCTGTTCCCCGTGCAGGAACTGGCTGAACTGCCATGCGGCGTAGTGCATCCGCAGTTCGCTGCGATCAGCCGTACTGAGCCGGTCCCAGTAGGAGGTGCCATGCAGTGGCAGCACCTCGTCCGGTGTCCCCAGCGGGTCGGCGGGGTCTACTGCGTGGTCCCAGTCGATCCGGCGCATGGCGTCCCACTGCCGGTCCTTGCCGCGCTGGTACAGCGCAAGCATCTGCTCACGGCCGCCGCCGTACTCCCACGTGAAGCTGGCGGCTCCACCGGCGGGCACGGCCCACCGGCCGGCCTCTGCTCCTGACCGGGGCGGTGGTGCCGACATGATCGTCCTCCTGGTGTTGGTGTGAGCGGCTGGTCCCGGTTTCCGGTGGTGTGGGACGTCACCGAAGTGCCCTCTGCCGGCTGTGGGCCGTCCGGGGGGTAGTGGCCACGACGCTGATTCCCGCACCGGGAGCGAGTGCCGTCAGGCAACCGCTCCCCGTGTCCGTCCGGCGTACGGCGCCCGCTGGTCATCCGCAACGGCCGACGACGAGCAGGCGGATGCGGCGCGCCAGGTCCTCCAGACTGCTCGCCGCGAGGAACTCGAGGGCCGGCACCTCACATCCGATGCTCCGGTTGACCTTCACGGAAAGCTCAACAACCATCAGTGAGTCGAGCCCGAGTTGGTCGAGTGCGCAGGCTCGGTCGATACGTTCGGGATCGGTCTGCACCACCTCGGCGACAAGTCCGGCCAGTTCGTCGCAGATCACGGACGTCGCGGCTTCCTCCGGCAGACCGGCGAGACGGGAGCGCAGCTCTTCCGACCGGCTGGTGCCCTTGTGACCACCGTGCTCCCGCCAGGTCGAGAACAGGGGTCGGTTCAGTCCGGGAAGAAGCTGTGCCACCCTTCCCCAGTCCACCCGGCCGAACACACCGACCTCACGTCCGCCGGCCAGTGCGCTCTCGACCGCCCGCCAGATCTCGTGTGGCGTCACTGAGCCGAGGCCCATCTGGTGCAGGGTCTGCTCGATGCCGGTGCGCACGACGAATCCGGTTTCGCCGACGCCGCCCAGTGCCATCGCAGTGCCGGGCCTCCCGTGGCTTCGGCGGCGCCGGACCAATGCCTCCAGGTACATGTTGGCGGCCACGTACGAGCTCTGCCGGAGATTACCTGCGAGAGCGGTCAGCGATGAGCAGACCAGGAAGAAGTCCAGTTCCCGGTCCCAGGTGAGCTCGGACAGTACGGCGGCACCGCGCACCTTGGGGTGCAGCACTGTCTCGATGCGGTCGGCCGTCAGCTCTGCCAGGGGGGCGTCGTCCAGCACCATGGCTGCGTGCAGGACGCCACGCACCGGATGTCCGGCTGCGTCGGCGTCGGCCAAGACCCTACGCATGGCCAGGCGGTCCCCGGCATCGGCGGCGACGACGGTGACCTGCACCCCCATGTCGGCCAGCCGCGCCAGCAGCGCCGGTGCCTCGGGCGAGGCGGACCCTCGACGACCGACGAGGACCAGGTGACGCGCGCCGTGCTGCGCCATCAGCTCCGCCAGGGCCGCTCCCAGTCCGCCGAGCCCGCCAGTGATCAGATAGCTGCCTGTCGGCGCCAGAGCCACCGGCGCAACGGGCTGCTCGACCGGCACCGGATCGCCCAGCTCGACGACGACCTTGCCCATGTGCTTGGAGTGGCGCAGGGAACGGAAAGCGTCGGTGATCCTGCCCGCCGAGTACACCTGGTGTGGAAGGGGCCGGTAGCGGCCGTCGGTGACACGGCGGCAGAGTTGGGCGAACTCCTCGGCCGCGACGTCGGGCATGTGCACTGGCAGGGTCGCCACGTCAACACCGAAGTAGGCGATGTTCCGCCGGAACGGGCCGAGAAGCAGCGGCGTGTTGGCGTAGAAGTCCCTCTTGCCCAGTTCCACGAAGCGTCCGCCGGGCCGCAGGCACTCCAGCCCACGGGAGATGGCTTCGCCGCTCAGGGAGTTCAGCACCACATCGACGCCCTGGCCGCCGGTCAGCTCCTTGACATCCTCGGCGAACCGCAGGTCACGGGAGTTGAGTACGTGCTTCACCCCGAGCATGTGCAGCAGGGCACGTTTGGCCGGTGTGCCCACGGTGGCCACGACAGCGGCACCCGCCAGCCGTGCGTACTGCAGGGCCGCCAGGCCGACGCCGCCCGCCGCCCCGTGGATCAGCACCCGCTCTCCGGAACGGAGCCTGGCCTGCCGTCCCAGGCTGTACTGGGCGGTGAGGAAGACTGCGGGCAAGGTGGCGGCTTCGGCGAAGGTCATCCCAGCGGGTACGTGCCCGAGTTGCTCGGCTCGGACAGTTGCGTGCGAAGAGAACCAGCCGATTCCTGAGCCGAAGACCCGGTCGCCCGGCTGGAATCCGCTGACGCCTGCTCCGACCGCCACCACCTCGCCCGCGCCTTCCAGCCCGAGAGCGGGGCCTGCGCTGTTCGCCACCGGCTGGTCGTCCGGGATCAGGCCGGTGGCCAGCATGACGTCCCGGTAGTTGAGGGCGGCGGCACGCACCGAGACCAGGACCTCCCCCGCCGCTGGCGCGCTGGCCTCCTGCGGCTCCCACACCAGCTGGTACGACATGCCGGGGTCGCGCAGGCTGAGCCGGTACCCCTCGGACTGACGACGCGACGGCGGTGCGGCCGCAGTCAGCCGGGGGACGAAGCGCCCTCCCTCGGTGAGCACGATCTCCCGTTCATCGCCGGGCTGCCGGAGCTCCTCGATCAGCCGGTCGACATCCCGCCCGGCCGCGGGCGATCCTTCCAGGGAAATGAGGCGGACCTCGATGTGCGGGTGTTCACTGGCGATCGTCCGGCCGAGCGCCCAGATGGCCGCCGCCTCGGGCGACTGGGGTCGCTCGGGCGCCGGGAAGACCCCGGTCGGCGGCAGGACGAGCCACAGGGCGACATGACGGCCGTCGAACCGACCGACCAGGTCACGCATGCGCTCGACGGTGTGGGTGATGGAGGTGACCGGATCAGCATGCGCAGCGGGTGAGCCGATCAGTGCCACGATTCCCACCTCGGTACCGGGTTCGGGGGGCAGCACGTCCTCCAGGCCCCGTCCGTCGAGCGGGAGCAGCGGCGCGACGAGCGTCCCGGCCAGCGATGCGGCCAGCCCGCCCGTCACGTCGGCGGCCACCATCCAGGTTCCGGTCGGAGCGGGCCGGTCAGCGGGCCGTCCCACCGTGGCCGCCGGAGCGCGCCGGGCGAGGATCACCGAGTCACTCGGGCGTTCCGGGTCCGGCGCTTCACCAGTGCATGCCACGGCGTCGAATCCGTTCGCCGTGAGCAGCGTCTTCCACTGTGCCCGGGGCAGCAGTGGTGATTGCGGCCGCAGATCGGTGTCCGTGTGGTTCCCGTAGCCGTCCAGCATGCCGAAGAAGCTGGAGACCCACAGGTGGTGGTCGTGGCTTTCCAGAGCCAGCAGCATGCCTCCGTCCGCCAGGAGTTCCGACAGCCGTGCGACAGAGGTGGTCAGGTCTTTCGCTGTGTGCAGCGCGTTTCCGGCGACCACCACGTCGTAGTGGCCGGGGTGGTAGCCCTGCTCTGTCAGGTCTTGGTCCAGGTCGAGGGTCCGGTACTCGATGAAGTCATATCCCGCGAACCGCTGCTTGGCCCCGGCCAGGAACGCGGCGGATCGGTCGGTGAACGTGTACCGAGTGCGTTCGGGAGGCAGTACGGGCAGCAGCGCCCCGGTCAGGCCACCGGTCCCCGCCCCCACTTCCACGATCCGCAACGGCCGGTCGTTGGCCCAGTGCCTGGTGGTCGCCGCCAGCAGTTCCGCCGCGTAATCGTTCTGTAGCCGCAGGTGAGCGGCGTTGCTGTGGAGCTGTGGGATCAGGTGCTGGTCGGCCTCACCGAAGAGAAGCTCTCGGGGGTCGGCCTCGCCGCTCAGGAGCTCGGGCAGTTGCATGCCGCAGCGCAGTCCGGGGAGTGTCAGGGTCAGGGCCTCGGGCCGATCGGCGATCAGCGCGCGGACCTGCTCCAGTGGGTCCGGGGCGGCGGCCGGGTCCGTCAGCCGCAACCGGCCAGTACCGGGGAGTGCCTCGGCCAGCCCTGTGTCGCACATCAATGCGGCAAGGTGCCGCAGATGGGCACCGTGCTTGGGCCGCTGGGCAGCCGCGCACAGCTCGTCGATGTCGAATTCGGTTTGCCCCGGCATCAAGGCTTCGACGGCCCGCCTGGCGAATCCGGCCACGATGGCCACGGTGCGGGCGGACACCTCGTCGTAGTGATCAACGCTCCGGCTGCGCAACCGGTCACGGGCCGGCCCGGTCTCGGCCATCAGGTCGGCAGGAGCGGGCAGCCGGACGGGAGCCGCCGCACCGCACGGAGCTGCCCGCAGGACCAGTTCCTGGAGTGTCGCGGGTTCGGCCGCCTGGTGATCGAACCGTCGCAGTCGGCAGCCGTCCAGCTCCACGGTGACCCGGCCGTCCAGGTCCGTCACCCGCACGTCCCAGATCGCTTCCCGGGAGTTGGCCCGGACCAGCCGCACGTGCAGGTATCCCTCGGCAGCCGGAGCGTGCCATCGCCGCACCGCCGCCAGCTGGACGGGCAGGAAGAGCCCGTCACCGGCCACCTCGGCCAGCAGCGGGGCGCCTGCCTGCAGTGCTCCGTCCGTGACCACGGGATGGGCGAGATAGCCGTTCAAGGGTTGTTCGGTACGGTAGGAGGCCAGCAACTCGGCCTCTCCCAGCCGGAACTCGGTGAGCACTTGGAAGGCCGGACCGTGCGTGATGCCGTTGTCGGCCAGCGCCTTGTAGTGCATGTCGGCGGGCCAGGGAGCCGCTTGGAGGCGGTTCCGTAGCTCGTCCAGGTCCGTTGCCGGGGGCGCGGGACGCATCAGTCGCCGGACCCTGCCCTGTGCGTGGGGCTGCCAAGGGGAGTCGTCCGCCCGACGGCTGGCGATGCTCACCGTTCCGGTCTGCGGATCGACACCGGTCTGCAGCATCAGGTCGTCCGTACTGTCGTCACCGGGGAGGACACAGGCGCTGGTGACGGACAGCTCGGTGACTTCCAGGGTGGATGTGTCGAGGAAGTGCTGACCGGCCGCGAGGGCGGCTTCCAGGAACGCGGTCGCGGGCAGCACGGTGGTCCGTCCCACACGGTGTTCGGGTAGCCACGGGACGCGCACGCTGCTCAGCACACCATGCCAGGCGGGTTGGGCGGTGAGTGCCCGCTGTCCGAGGAGCGGATGGACCGTCACACCGTCACTGCTCAAGCGGGACCAGCAGCTAGGGTCGGCTCCCCACAGCCGTTCCCGCTGCCAGGGGTAGCTGGGCAGGTCGACCGGTGGGGTGGGGTGAGGGAAGTGCCTCTGACCGTCGGTGGCCGCCCCGGCGGCCAGCACGTGAGCGACCGCGGTGTTCATGGCGGCCGGTCCGTCGGCCTGCCGGGCACCCGTACTGACCACCTCGACCGGCGACCGGTCACCGTGGACCAGACGGCGCAGGTAGGGACGGAGAACGGAGTGGGGCCCGATCTCGACGAAGACGTCGAGCTCTTCCGCTGTCAGGGCTTCGACGGCCGAGGCGAACTGCACGGGCTCGCGAACGTTGCGCCACCAGTAGTCGGCGTCCAAGGGCCTGTCGTCCAACACGCCACCGGTCACCGTGGAGGCGAACGTGAGCTGCGGCCGGCTCGGTTCCAGACCCTGCAGCCCGTGCAGCAGGACGTCCTTGACAGGGTCCATGGCCCTGCTGTGGAAGGCGTAATCGAGGTCGAGTTCACGCGCGAAGATGCCCCGCTCCCCCAGCACGTCAGAAAGCTTGGCCACGTCCTCGGCCGGTCCGGCGACCGTGGTGTCGGTGCGACTGTTGACTCCCGCTAGTTCCAGACGGTGCCCGAGAGCGGCGATCTCGGCGGTCAGTTCCTCCTCGGACAGCCCTACGGCAGCCATCCGGCCGGTGCCGACCGCCACTTCCTGCGCCAGGCTGCGTGCGGCCACCACCCGGGCAGCGGTCCTCAGATCGAGCGCTCCCGCCGTGTAGGCCGCAGCGATCTCCCCGACGCTGTGCCCGACCACTGCTTCCGGGCGTACTCCGTGGGAGCGGAGCAGTTCCACGACGGCGAGTTGGTAGGCGAACAGCAGCGGCTGCGCCACTGCGGTGGACTTGAGCCGCTCCGGGTCACCCGCGTTCATCGCCTCTTCGACGGACCAGCCGATCAGCGGCTCCAGGACCCGGTCCACGGACTCGACCGTCCGGCGGAAGACGGGCTCGGTGCGCAGCAGTTCGGCCCCCATGCCGGACCACTGAGATCCGTTGCCGGAGAAGACGAACGCCACTCGGCCCTGGGTGACCTTCCGGGCGGTCGCCGAGCCTGGCACGGAACGATCCCCACGCGCTGCCGCGAGCAGAGCCCTCGCCGCTTCCTGCGCGGTTGCGGCCATCACCACGGTGCGGTGGTCGTGCCGTGCGCGGCGGCGTGACGTGGTGTGCGCGATGCCGTAGAAGGTGCTCGCATCGGCGTCCTCCAGCCTCTCGGCGAGCCGTTCGCATGCCTCGGCGAGCGCGGCGGAGCCACGGGCGGAGACCGTGACGGGCACGGGACCCGCCGGCGGCGGCGGCTTGTGGCTCTCCGGGGCGCGTCCCAGCAGGACGTGGGCGTTGGCGCCGCCGAAACCGAACGAGTTCACTCCGACCACCGCGTCAGCGGTCACCTCGACGGTCTGCGACCGGACGGTGGGACTGAGGTTCAGTTGCCGAAAGTCGATGCGGGGATTCAGGGGTTCGGCGTGGAGGCTGGGTGGCACCGCACGGTGCCGCAGGACCAGGATGGCCTTGAGGAGGCCGGGAAGGCCGGACGCCGCTTCCATGTGCCCCAGGTTGGTTTTCACCGAACCCAACGGCAGCGGACCGACCGTACGCCGGACGGCAAGCGCCCGGCCGATGGCATCGCACTCGATCGGATCACCGATGGGCGTTCCCGTTCCGTGGGCCTCCAGGTAGACCAGACGGTCCGGATGCACCGACGCGGCGTCGTAGGCCCGGCGCAGCAGTGATTCCTGAGCTCGTGCGCTGGGCAAGGCGAGACCCTGGGTATGGCCGTCGTTGTTGGCCCCGCTACCCAGGATCACGGCATGGACCCGGTCACCGTCTGCCAGCGCGTCCTCAAGTCGCTTCAGCAGCAGCAGGCCACCACCCTCAGCTCGGACATAGCCGTCGGCGTCTGCCGAGAAGGCCCGGCAGCGGCCGGTGGGTGACAGCATGGAGGCGTTGGAGAACCCGGCGAACACCCCCGGGTCCAGCAGCACGTTGACCCCGCCGGCCAGGGCCAGCGCTGCCCGGCCGGCACACAGATGCTCGTAGGCGCGGTGCACGGCGGTCAGAGCGGAGGAGCAGGCGGTATCGAGGGCGAAACTCTCACCGTGCCAGTCCAGCAGGTGGGAGATGCGATTGGCGGTGTTGGCGAGCGCGGTCCCGGTCATCGAGTAGACGTCGCCCGCCGACGCTTTGGCCTTGGCCAACCGTCCGAAGTCGTGGCTGGAACAACCTACGAAGACAGCGCCGTCCGCCCCGGCGTAGTGTTCGGGATCGACGCCCGCATCGTCGAGTGCCTCGACCGCTAGCTCCAGCAGCATGCGCTGCTGCGGATCCATGGTGAGGACCTCACGGCGCGAGATGCCGCGGAAGAACTCGCAATCGAAGCCATGGATGTCCGGAAGGAAGCCGCCCGCGAACGTGTAGCTCCGCCCAGGACGGCGTCGTCCGCCGTCCAGGAAGTCCGCCGTGTCGAAGCGCTGCGCCGGTGCTTCGCTGACCAGGTCCTCGCTCTTCGTCAGTGCCGTCCACAAAGCGTCCAGATCGCTGATCCCGCCCGGCAGTCGACACGATGTGCCGATTACGGCGACGGATTGAGACGTTGGCAAGATGTTCTCCCAGGTCACTCCAAGGCAGTCCGCGACAGTCTCCAGTCCCGCGCCGGACCGCTCTGACACAATTCACCCGACCAGCCCACACGAGTGATCAAATCGTCTGGAAGTCCACGGACTACTGGTCACCCGGCGCCGGTGGGCAGGCTCGGTTCGGCAGCCGTTGCGCAGCGACGCAGTTCGGGTCTCCACCAGTTGGCCCGTCCGGCCAGCTGCATGACCGCGGGAACGAGGATGCCGCGGACCACGGTGGCGTCGAGTACGACGACCGCGGCCATCGTGGCTCCCAGGACCACCAGCAGGGTGACCTGAGACATCACCAACGCACCCATGCTGACCGCGACAACCAGGGCTGCGGCCGTGAACAGCCGGCCCGTGTGCTCGATACCGAACACGATGGAGCCGGTGTTCTGTCCCGTGCGCCGCCATTGCTCCGCCATCCGGGCGATGAGGAAGACCTCGTAGTCCACGCAGAGGCCGAAGGCGAGCGCACTCGCCAACAGCGGCATGGTGATCTCCAACGAGGGCTCTCTTCCGTCGACCGACGGTCCCAGAAGGTGCAGGTCCTGAAAGAGGAAGACCATCAGACCGACCGCAGCGACGACACTCAGGCTACCGAGCACCGCCGCCTTCACCGCCACGACCAGGCTCCTGGTGAACACCAGCAAGCCGACAAGGCTGCCCCCGAGCATCAGACCGGCCCACCATGGCAGCGCGGCGCTGATCTGTGCCTTGGTGTCCGCGAGTTGGACGGCAACACCTGCGACCTCGGCCGGTCCGGGTGCTGCGGCGGTACGCAGCGCGTCGACCAAAGCGGTCGTGGTCGCCGATTGGGGCGGCCCGGCCGCAAAGACCACCAGCAAGGTTCCGGTCCCGGGTGGCAGATCCGTCTGCCGGGCCTCGACGAGCCGCCCCTTGGCGTAGTCCCCCGCCAGGGTGCTCACTCCGTCTTGCCCCGGCAAGCCGGCCAGGCGCCGGGCGTAGGCGTCCAAGGCGGCCGATTGCCTCACCGGATCGGTTTTCGGCAGCACTACGGTCAGCTGTCGCTCCGGTGGGTGCGGGAAGTCGGCGCGGACACGGTCGGCGACGGCATGTGCCTCTGCTCGGGCTGGCAGGATGGACTCGTCCATCAGTGCCGGCCGCAGTTCGACAGCCGGCATTGCCAGCGTCAGAAGCAGTGCCGCTCCCGTCCCCGCCCAGAGCAGTGGCCTGCCAGTCACCGCTACGGCGATGCGACGCCAGGTCGGGCTGGCCGATGCCTCCAGCGGTGATCGGCGCCAAGGAAGTCCGCGAAAGGGATCGAACCGTTCCAGCCGGTCACCCAGAGCTCCGATCAGCGCGGGCAACACAACGAACGTCGTGATCGCGCAGCATACGACGACGATGATCGAGGCCACCGCCAACGAGCGGACCAAGCCCAGCGGGAATACGAACAAGGCCGCCATGCACCAGGCCATGGTCACCGCGCAGACCATCACTGAACGGCCGGCCGTGCACATCGCCCGGGCGACCGCCGCCTCACCGGTTAGACCCCGCCCCCGTTCCTCGCGGTACCGGGACAATGTGAACAGCCCGTAGTCCACGGCCAGTCCGAAACCGAGCGCGAAGCTCAGGTTGGCGGCGAAGACAGATACCGGGAACACCCAGGTACTTACGGTCAGAATCGCCAGCGCCCCGGATACGGCCACACCACCGATGAGCACCGGCACCAATGTCGCACCGATCGACCCGAAGGCCAGTACAAGTACGGCAGCGATCACCGGCAGGGCCAACAGCTCGGAACGGAGCAGGTCTTCCTTGACCAGGTCCGTGGCCTGCGCATTGATCCAGCTCGGCCCACTGGCCGACAGTGCCAAGCCGGGGGCTGCGGCCCGAAGCGCGGGCACCAGAGTGCGAGCCGTCCTGGCTTCCTGCGACTGGTCTCCCTTGAGATCGATCCGCAACAAAGCGCCCTTGCCGTCCGCCGAGCGCAGAGGCTCAAGCCCAGTGGTCCAGTACGACAAAGCCGAACCGACTCCGGATGTCCGCTGAGCCAGTTCCGTGGCCCGTCGGCCTTGTACCGCTACGTCATGAGAGTCGACCGGTCGACCTGGCCGTGCGTACAACACCAGGTCGGCCGTACCCGCACCGAACTTCTGTGCCACGGCCTCTGCGCGCTGAGCGGCCGTGCGCTCGGCGGTGTAGCCACCGTTGGACCAGTGACCTCCGACGGTGAAGCCGACTGCGGCACACGTCACGATCAGCAAGGCCGCCAGGCTCAGTACCAGTCGGCAGTGCCGGAACGACGTGCGTGCCATCGCGCCCAACGCGTCGGTCAGCATGTGAGCGCCGTCCTGGCAGTTACGTCGGGCGCGGGAGGGAGGGCGGGAAGAGCACGGCCGATCGATGCGACCGCCTGCTTCACCGACCGGGATGGTGGCAAGCAAGCGGCCGTCGACGTGCCACCATCATGACCGGCTTTCCTGGCGAGCATTGCCATGACAATTTCCCAGCATCGATCGAAGGAGCCGCACGCAGCGGTCGTGGAGTCTGATCAACGCGCAGGGCAAAGTTCCCGATGCGGGGAGTCACCCGTCCGTGGCAGTCGGGGTCGCTCGGCAAGTGGCGGCACGCCGCCGCATGGACCAGTTCCATCGAGGCAGCCGGACGTGCGAGCGCCTCGTTGTCGGACTCCTCGGCCGCACGCCACCCCCAGTAGCCGCTGGCCGCCGCAACCGCGGCCGGCGGCGAGAAAGCAAGATCGATCCAGACGAGATGCACGACTTCTTCGGCCAGAAAGCCCGCAGGGGCTTGTCGATACGCTCCTTGAAGACGACTGGATCCCAGCATTCAGGCACGACTAACGGATGCCGCCCACCGGGTGACTGCGTGCTGGGGTCAGCACCTCCAGGTAGGTGCTGGGCCGCTCCCACGGCTGCGCCGATCGCGTTCGGCGCCAGGTCCACCAGCCCTGCGGCGACGAGAGCCACGTGTCGTCGGCACGTGTTCCCTTGTGCGGAGTGTCTGTCACGCTGACACCCTCTCCCACGGTCGGTCACGCCCCGCCAGTCGCCGACTCGCGGCAACCGTCAATTACAGCTCGACCTCCGCGATCACTCTGCATTGCCCGGGTTATCGGATGTCGCGACGAGTTCGGACCGACGTGCGACCGGCGTTTTGCTCCGGGAGTATCACATCAGCTGGGCGGCTGACCGTGAGTGTCGGCCTCTGAGGCTTCATCTATGGCCCATCGGGCCTCGCGACCTCGCAGAGGCAGGCTGCGGTCGAGGCTGAAGCGTGTGGTCACTGCGAGGGGCAAGTGACGCAGTGCCTGAGACAGAAACCGGTAGCGCAGTCTCGGGATACTGAACGTGCGACCGTGCTCCAGATCCTTCAGGCTACGGAACCACCTTCTCGCTGGCCAGCCAACATCCATCGCGGCATGTAGGTGCCTAGGCGGCGGCTCGAGCGAAGGCGGCCCACGTGGAAGCAAGGCGGGTGCGGCCTACCCGGTCGAGCCGAGCGTCCAGCCGCCTCGGAGCCGTAAGTCTCCGGCGCGCACACGGCGCTCCGTCACAACCTGGCGGAGGGGACTGGGCAGGCGAGGGCGTTGTCTTGTACACAAGATCCACCACGCACACTTCATCGACGAATCGCGCGCCCGGCCAGATCCGAAGTCGCGATCGTCGAAGCTGGCGGCGCAGCGGCGGCCACCGCCGTCCTTCGCGTGCAAGCGGACTCGACTAACCAGCGGTTAGATCTAACTACTCGTCAGTAAAGTCAGCAAAGGGTCAGCATTCGTCCGACCAAACTTGGTTACAGCCTGCGACACATGAGCCGCCTCGACCGTCGACGCCGAAGGCTCTCACACCATGTCCGGCGGCCTCCCCTGCGAAACCAAAACCGGAGGGCCGGGTGCGAGCACGACACCCAGCCCTCGTCCACACAAACCAGCAGGTCAACGCACCCTTCCCCTGGGCTTCAGGTGGGTGGGAGGGAGTTCAGGAGCCGGAAGTGGAGGGCCGTCGTAGCCCTTTACCTCGCCGAACCGCGACCCGTTCATCCAGTCGTCGCGGGCCTGCACGATTTCTTCGTGCGAGCGGCCGATCCAGTTCCAGAACATGACGATCTCCTCCTCGAACGGTTCGCCGCCCAGGAGCATCACGCCCGCGTCCGAGGAGGCGCGCAGGGGGAGTTCCGTGCGGCCGCAGCCCAGGTAGAGCATCGCGCCCGGCAGGAGGGGGACGCCGTCGACGTGGGTTTCGCCCGACATCGACAGGACCGCGTACTCGAAGTCCGGGTCGAGCGGCAGCCGGGTTTCGGTGCCGGCCGTCAGAGCGAGGTCGGCGCCCACGATGGGGGTGTAGGCCGTGCCGGGCGAGGTGGCCGTGTCCAGGGTGCCCAGGATGACCGTCGCGGTCAGGCCCGGGGCCGTGACGCGGGGCAGGTCCGCGTGGTGCTGGAAGTGCGGGGCCACGTGGCGGTGCGCATCCGGGAGAGCCACCCACAGCTGGGCGCCGTGCAGGAAGCGGGCGTGCCGGCGCGGGCTCTCCTCGGAGTGGCTGATGCCGTGGCCCGAGGTCATCAGGCCCAGCTCGCGCGGCCGGATCGTCGCGAGGCTGCCCACGCTGTCGCGGTGCAGGACCTCCCCCTCGTGCAGCCAGCTCACGGTCTGCAGGCCGGTGTGCGGGTGGGGTGCCACCTGCATGCCCGGCTCGTCGGCGATGTCGTCGGGCCCGTAGTGGTCGACGAAGCACCAGGCCCCCACCATCCGGCGTCCCAGGTTCGGCAGCAGGCGGCGCACCTCGGTGGACTCCCCGAGCTTGACCGTACGCGGGCTGAGGAGCTCCCGTACCGGCTCGGCGACGACGAAACCGCGGCCGCCGCAGACGGAGAGGGCGGGCTGGCGATCGAGATTGCTCATACCGCACAACTTAGTACCGCCGGGGCCGCCGCGTTCCGTGGAATGCGGCGGGGTGCCACCGTGTTGGAGCGACCGGACACACCACCTGAACGGCGGAAGGAACGGTCATGGACGCCAAGGAGGCCCGGGAGACCCAGGACGCCGTGCGTGACGCGCAGACGGCGTACTACGGGCACGGAACGGCCGCCGAGCGCTGGGCGCGGGGCAGCCTCTTCTTCGACGCGAAGGAGTACGCGACGGCGGCCCGGGTCCTGGCCACGCTGACCGCCGAGGCCCCCGAGCAGCTCGCGCCCCGCCTGCTGCTGGCCCGCGCCTACTACCACTCCGCCCAGCTCTCGCGGGCCGAGCTGGAGCTGCGCGCCATCCTGGAGCGCTGGCCGGTGGAGGACTACGCGCAGCTGATGCTCGGCCGCACCCCGGAGCGCCAGGGCCGCGCCGCCGAGGCGGCCCCGTACCTGCGCCTCGCGGCCGCCATGGCGGGCGAGCTCCCGGCCTAGGTGTATTGACCCGCAGCGTTGTTCACTCGGCTGATGGGCGGCTTGCCGTCCAGTGCGGTGTGGCAGCGGTGGTGGTTGTAGGTGTGGAGGAAGTCTGCCAGGGCCGCTGTCCGCTCGTTGTTCGATTGGTAGGGCCGTAGGTAGGCCCATTCGTCGAGGAGGGTGCGGTTGAAGCGTTCGACTTTGCCGTTGGTCTGCGGCCGG
Source organism: Streptomyces sp. NBC_00667 (assembly GCF_036226825.1). Taxonomy (NCBI): domain Bacteria; kingdom Bacillati; phylum Actinomycetota; class Actinomycetes; order Kitasatosporales; family Streptomycetaceae; genus Streptomyces; species Streptomyces sp. NBC_00667. Next base: position 5,935,455 of record NZ_CP109022.1, on the reverse strand, counting down.
TAGGGCCTGGTCTTCTTGTGGGTGATGCCGGCCGCGGCCAGGGTCTGGGTGAACTGCTTGGACTTGTAGCAGGAGCCGTTGTCGGTCAGGACGCGTTCAACGGTGATCCCGTGGGCGGTGAAGAACGCCTGGGCTCGCTGCCAGAAGGCGACGGCCGTCTGCTTGCGTTCGTCGGTGAGGACCTCGCTGTAGGCCAGGCGGGAGTGGTCGTCGACGGCGGAGTGGATGTAGCTGTAGCCGATGACCGGCGTGGAGCTTTTGCGCTGGTCGGTGGTGGCTTGGCGGTTGCGGTCGCCTGCCGCCCGGCCCACCACGCGCCATCCGCCGCCTTCGGGGATGTTCCCGAGCTTCTTGATGTCGACGTGGACCAGTTCGCCCGGTCGGGCCCGTTCGTAGCGGCGGATCGGCTGGCCGGTGGGCCGGTCCAGCCAGGCCAGCCGGTTCAGGCCGTGGCGGGCCAGGATCCGGTGGACGGTGGAGGCGGGCAGGCCCAGGACCGGGCCGATGCGGGCCGGCCCGAGCTTGCGGCTTCGGCGCAGGTCACAGACGCGGGCCTCGATCGTCGCGGGGGTGCGGTGCGGGGTCGTACGCGGCCTGCTGGAACGGTCGTGCAGGCCGCCCTCGCCTTCGGCCCGCCAGCGGCGGACCCATTTGTGGGCGGTGGGCCGGGATATGCCCATCTCGGCGGCCACGTGGGCGACCGGCCGCCCGGCCAGAACCCGCTCGACCAGGATCCGCCTGCCGTGAACCGTCAGCCGGGCATTACGGTGGGACACGAAGACCTCCGTGTGTGGTGTGGAGCCTAGACACCTCCACCACACCGGAGGTCTTCGCCATGATCAAGACCCGGCTCTGTTAACAACGCTCGTGATCAATACACCTAGGCCGTCGGCATGCGGCCCGCGGCAGGCGGCCTGCGGCCCCGCCCGGCCCCGTCCGTGCGGGGCCGGGCGGCCGTCTCCGATAGCCTGGGGCCAATATGAACCGTCTGACCACGCCTTTCGGCTCCTACGAGCTCACCCGCTTCCCCCAGGACCCGCGCGACCGACTCCGCGCCTGGGACGCCGCCGACGAGTACCTCCTGCACCACCTCGAATCCGGGACCGGGGACCGCGGACCGGTCGACCTCGGCGGCGGCCGGCAGATCACCGTCCTCGGCGACCGCTGGGGGGCGCTGACGACCGCCCTGGCCGCCTACCACCCGACGCAGATCACCGACTCCTCCCTGACCCGCTCGGCCACCATGGCCAACCTGGACCGGGCCGGGATCGGCACTGCCAAGGACACGGTGACCCTGCTGACCACGCAGGACGAGCCGCCCGCGCGGATCGACGTGCTCCTGGTCCGGGTTCCCAAGAGCCTCGCGCTGCTGGAGGACCAGCTCCACCGGCTGGCGCCGCGGCTGCACGCGGACAGCGTCGTGGTCGGCGCCGGCATGGTCAAGGAGATCCACACCTCCACGCTGCGCCTCTTCGAGCGGATCCTGGGGCCGACCAGGACCTCGCTCGCCGAGAAGAAGGCGCGGCTGATCTTCTGTACGCCCGCCGACGCGACCGGCGCGGCGAGTGCGCCCTCGGCGACGAAGACGGGTGGCGCGTCCGCCGACCCGTGGCCGGTGACGTACACCGTCGACGCGGACGGCGGTTCCGGCGCCGGGCTGACCGTGGTCAACCATGCGGGCATCTTCTGCGCGGACCGGCTCGACGTCGGCACCCGCTTCTTCCTGCAGTCCATCCCGACCAACACCGACGGCGCCCGCGTCGTGGACCTCGGCTGCGGCAACGGCGTCATCGGCACGGCGGTCGCGGTCGCCGACCCCCGGGCGGAGGTCGTGTTCACGGACGAGTCCTACCAGGCGATCGCCTCGGCGAAGGCCACGTTCCGTGCCAACGTGACGCGCGACCGCGACCGGGCCGACTTCCTGGTCGGTGACGGCGTGGCCATGCTCGACCCCGGTTCCGTGGACCTCGTCCTGTGCAACCCGCCGTTCCACTCCCACCAGGCCACCACTGACGCGACCGCGCTGCGGATGTTCGCCCAGTCCCGCAAGGTGCTGCGGCCGGGCGGCGAGCTGTGGGTGGTCGCCAACCGCCACATGGGCTACCACACCCACCTCAAGCGGCTCTTCGGCAACAGCGAAGTCACGGCGAGCGAACCCAAGTTCGTGGTGCTGCGGGCGGTCAAGCGGATGGAACGGGAACAGCGCCCGTAGGAGCGCCCGTAGGACCCAAGTGACCTGCCGGTACGTCCTACACTCGGCCGCGTGGGCAGCCAGGCGGATCAGGAAGCACCGGACGACGGCCGGAGCGGCGCCGGCCGTTACCGCCGCGAGGACGTGGCGCGGGCGGCGGGCGTCAAGGTGCGCAACCTGCGCTACTACCAGGAGCGCGGGCTGCTGCCCCCGCCCCGCCGGGAGGGCCGGCTCGCCTGGTACTCGGACGACCACCTGACGCGGCTGCGGCTGATCAGCGACCTGCTGGGGCGCGGCTACTCCGTCAACGGCATCGCCGAGCTGCTGCACGCGTGGGAGCAGGGCGGCGGACTGTCGCAACTCCTGGGCCTGGAACGGGCGATGACCGACGGCTGGGAGCGGGAGGAGCCGGTCACCATGACGACGGCCGAGCTGGGCGAGCTGTTCGGCCGGGCGGCGACGGCCGAGGACACCCGGCGGGCGGTGGAGCTGGGTTACCTACGGGTCGAGGGCGACCGGGTCACGCACCGCAGCCGGCGGCTGCTGGAGGCGACGCTGGCGCTGGTGCGTCAGGGCGTGCCGCTCGCGGAGATCCTGGACGCCGGGGACTTCGTACAGGACCAGGCGGCCGCGCTCGCCGACCGGTTCGTGGGGCTGTTCCGGCGGCACGTGATCGGTCCGGACGGGCTCGTCGGCCCGGACGGGGCGGAGCGGCTTTCGGCCACCCAGCTGGATCACATCTCGGAGGCGGCCGCGGCGCTACGGCCGGTGGCCGGCGAGGTCGTGGCCGCCGAGTTCGCCGTCGCGATGGCCCGGCGGGTGGAGGCGGAGGTCGCCGAACTGCTGCGTACGGAGGCCGGCGAGCGGCGTACGGGGCAGTAGGACTCGGCCGAAAAGGTACGTTCGAGCAACCTTGCCAACCTCCATTGGCACTCTTACATTCAACTCGTCGGTAACAAAGGTGCACAGCCGAGATACAGGGACGATCTCATGGCAACCTCACCGAACTTATCCGAACCACCCGGTACCGGGGACACCACCGGCGAGGACGACCGAAGGGGCACCGGGCGGGTCCGGTGGCGGCGTTTCGCCCTTCTGACCGTGCCCGCCGTGGCCGTGACCGCAGGCCTCGGGATCGCCCTCGCGCAAGGCGCGCTCGCCGCCTCCTTCGCCGTCTCCGGACAGCAGTTCAAGGTGTCGGCGAAGAGCCTGGAGGGCGAGGGCTTCGCCCAGTACGGCAGTGTCGACGTCAACGCCCGCGAGGACCTCATACCCGTGGCCGTCACCGCCATCAAGGAGGCCAAGCTCCACAGCCTGTGCCAGTCGGTGGTGACGACCCTCCCTCTCATCGGGGACATCTCGCTCAACCTCACCGCGGGTGATAAGGACCCCGTGGAGGCGAGCAACCTGTTCGTCGACGCCACCCAGCTCTCCGGTGACGCCGTGTTCAGCAACATCGAGATCGGCCGCGACGCGTCGACGCTCGACAAGGGACCGGCGGAGGCGGTGGGCATGCAGGACCTGTTCGCCCAGCAGGCCGACACGGTCGCCATCAGCAACCTGCACCAGACCGCGTGGGCCACCAACGCGGGCACCTTCAAGCTCTCCGGGCTGAGCATGGGAATCAGCAAGGGGAAGAAGGAATGCTTCTGAGCGGTCGCCGGAACGGTCGTGAGCCGTCCTCGCGGCCGAGCAGTCGCAAGCCGTCCTCGCGGCCGAGCAGCCGCCGGCTGTCGTGGCGGCGCTGGCGGCGCGGCAGGCCCTTCTGGGGCGGGCTGGCCGCCCTCGCGGCCGGGGCCTGGATCTGCGTCCTGCCGCTGGCCCCGTTGAAGATCATGCTCCAGCAGGGGGTGGCGGGCATCCCGTCCGTCCTGATGGGGATCGTCATGATCGTCCTCGGGCTCACGGCGTGGTTCGCCCCGCAGCAGCGCACCCTCGCCGGAATCCTCACCACCCTGATCGCGACCGCCGCCCTGGTGCTGTCGAACCTCGGCGGCTTCCTGATCGGCACCCTGCTCGGCATCCTCGGCGGCGGGCTGATCTTCGCCTGGCAGCCGTACGCCGCCCCGCGCGCCCCGGACGCCACCGAGGCCGCGGACCCCACCGCTTCCCGGGATCCCATCCCCGACCGGGACGCGGCAGCGGACCCCACCCGCTCCCCCACCCCGCTCCACGATTCCCAAGGAGTACAGCCATGAGCCGTACGCGCACCGCGTTCGCCCTCGGGATGGCCGCCGCCGCGGCCCTGACCGTGGTCTCCACCTCCGCCACCGCCGCGCCGTTACCGCTGGCCGGGTCGACCACCGTCACCCCGGCCGGGCACGCCTTCCGGGCCACGCTCAGCGGCAAGGCCACCCTCAAGGCCGGTTCGGTGACCGTCACCTGCACGGTCTCCGTCTCCACCGGTACGGTGCCGGCCGCCCCCGGCAACCACAACGCCGCCGGGCCGGTCTCCTCGCCGATCTCCCCGCCCACGTACAGCTCCTGCACGTCGAGCATGCCGGGCGTCACCCCGACGGTGACCACCAGCGGCGCCTGGTCGGTGTCGATGCAGAACGGCTCGCCCGTCACGGCCACCATGACGGTGCCGACCGGCGGCCTGGTCGTCCACACCACCGGCTTGGCCAGTTGTACGGTCACGGCCGCCCCGACGGGCCCGGCGAGCGTCGGCGGAGCCTGGGCCAACGGCGCCCCGTCCAGCCTGACCTTCACCAACGCCTCGGTGCCGGTCACCGTCACCGGCGGCTTCGGCTGCCCGACGAGCGCGACGTCGTCCACCTTCAACGCCCTCTACAAGGTCACCGACACCACCGACCCGGCGCAGCAGATCACCGTCGCCCCCTGAGTCACCCCCTGAGCCCGGCGCGCACGAGCGGGTCCGCCGGCCCCGGAGGACGTCCGGGGCCGGCGGGCCACACGCCCGGATGAATGGCGAGCGCCGTCAATTGCGTTGCACGAACGGCATCGGCGGAGCGAAGCTGCACGGCATGTCACAGAGCACCGAAACGTCACACCACACCCGACCCGAGGACCACGGCGCGGAGCCCCGCCGCCCGCGAGGTGTCGACGACCTCTTCTCCCACGGCCGCCTCACCGCCCTTCCGCGCAAGGCGGCACGACGCGAGCAGTTGCTGGCCCACCTCGCCGGAACCCTCTTCACCCCGGGACGCGAGTACACGGAGCCCGAGGTGAACGACGCTTTGCGCACCGTCCACGAGGACTGCTCGGCGCTGCGCCGCTACCTGGTCACCTCGGGCCACCTCACCCGTACCCGCGACGGCAGCAGCTACCGGCGGTCCACGACCACCCGGTAATGGGTCGTCAGCCGCCCGTCCTCACCCAGCACGTGGAAGGCGACGACCGGCGGCTCGTCGAGGTGGACGTGCTCGTCGGGGCCGCTCTGCGCCTCCCACGGCAGCCGCGTCGTGGACACCACGCCGGGCGCCACCAGCAGCGGCCGGCCCGCGAACGTCGTGGCGGCCCCGGTGTGGGCGTGGCCGCAGAGGAACGCCTTGAGGTGCGGGTGCCGTTCGGCGAGCGCCGCGAGCCGCTCCTCGCCGAACTGCCGGATGCCGTCCACGTACGGGATGTGCAGGGTGACGGGCGGGTGGTGGAAGGCCACCAGAACCGGTACCTCGCGCGGTGTTCCGGCCAGGACACCCTCCAGCCACTCCAGTGTCGACTCCGCGAGGAAACCCTGGTGTTCGCCGGGCACGGAGGAGTCGCACACCGCGAGTACGAAGCCGTCGCCGCGCACCACCTGGTCCACCGGCTCCGCGGTCGGCTCGGTCTCCCCGAGCAGTCCCTGCCGGAAGGCGAGCCGCTCGTCGTGGTTGCCCGGGCAGATGACCGACGGGTGGCGCGAGCGCAGCAGTTTGCGTGCCTCGTCGTACTCCTCGGGGGTGCCGTGGTCGGCGATGTCGCCGCTCACGAGCACCGCGTCGAGGTCGTACGGCAGACCGTCGAGGTACTCCATGACGGCGCGGGCGCGGTCGGCGGCACGCGCGTCGCCGTCGAAGTGGACATCGCTGAGGTGGGCGATCACTATCACGGACGGTGGCTCCTTCGTTTCGTCGGTGCCTCCCATCCAACCGGCCCCTCAGCCCGCCTTCCAGGGCCAATTGATCACCGGCGGCCTCCGGCGGCGCAGCCGCCGTCACCACCGGCGGCGTCAGCACCGCCGCCGCCGCCGGCGCCGGCACCGCCGCTAGCCGCGATACGTCTCCAGCAGCCTGAGCCAGATCTCGCTGACGGTCGGGAACGCCGGGACCGCGTGCCACAGCCGGCTGATCGGCACCTCTCCCGCGACGGCGATGGTGGCCGCGTGCAGGAGTTCCGCCGCGCCCGGCCCGACGAAGGTGGCGCCGAGCAGCACCTCCCGGTCCAGGTCGACGACCATCCGGGCCCGGCCCGGGTACGGGTCGGCGTACAGGCCGGCGCCCGAGACCTTCCCGAGGTCGTAGTCCACCGCGCGGACCCGGTGGCCCGCCTTCTGCGCCTCGGCCAGGGTCAGGCCCACGGCCGCGGCCTCGGGATCGGTGAACACGGCCTGCGGGAGGGCCGCGGTGTCGGCGATCGCGGTGTGCGCGCCCCAGCGGCCGGTGTCGGCCGGTTCCCCACCGGCCGCGCGGGCCGCGATGACGGCGCCGGCGATCCGGGCCTGGTACTTGCCCTGGTGGGTGAGCAGCGCGCGGTGGTTGACGTCACCGACGGCGTAGAGCCAGTCGTGGCCGGGGACCCGGCAGCTGTCGTCGACGCCGATCCAGTCCCCCGGGGTCAGGCCCACGGTGTCGAGACCGATGTCGTCGGTGCGCGGGGCGCGGCCGGTCGCCATCAGCAGTTCGTCACCCTCGACGGTCTCGCCGCCCTCCAGCACGACGGTGACGGGCCCGGTCGCCCCGTCCCGTACGACCGCCTCCACCGTGACGTCCGTACGGATCTGCGCGCCGGCCTCGCGCAGCGCCTCGGCGACCAGTTCCCCGGCGAACGGTTCCATCCTGGGCAGCAGCCCCGAGCCCCGCACCAGCACGGTGACGCGGGAGCCGAGGGCCTGCCAGGCCGTCGCCATCTCTGCGGCGACCACCGAACCGCCGACGATCAGCAGCCGCTCCGGCGCCTGACGGGCGGAGGTCGCCTCCCGGCTGGTCCAGGGGCGGGCCCCGACGATCCCGGGGAGGGGCGGGATCACGGCCCGGGTGCCCGTCGCGACCACCACGGCGTGGCGGGCGGTCAGGACGTGGTGCTCGCCCTCGGGGCTGGTGACGGCGACCTTGCGGATCCCGTAGAGCCGGCCGTGGCCCCGGTACACGTGGGCGCCGATGGAGTCGAGCCACTCGATCTGGCCGTCGTCCTTCCAGCTGCCGGTCCAGTAGTCGCGGTGCGCGTACACCGCCTCCGCGTCCAGGGCGCCCCCTACGGCTGCGGCCAGGCCGGGCACCCTGCGCGCATCGGCCCGGGCCAGCACCGGGCGCAGCAGTGCCTTGCTGGGGATGCAGGCCCAGTACGAGCACTCCCCGCCCACGAGCTCGCTCTCCACCAGCGCCGTGGTCAGCCCGGCCGCCCGGGTCCGGTCCACGATGTTCTCGCCGGCCGGTCCCCCGCCGAGCACCACCACGTCGTATTCCACCGCTTCAGTCATGCGGCCAGTGTCGCCGGGGGCCCGGGGCGCGTGCGGGCAATTTCAGGCCTCCGGCGTGCCGGAGCCGCCCTGGTCCGTGCCGGAGCCGCCCTCGTCCGTGCCCGCTCCCCCCGGTCGGTCCGAGGAGGCGGGCCGGTCCGAGGAGGCGATCTTCGCCCGGACCTCGTCCATGTCCAGGGCGCGGGCCTGAGCGATGAGGTCGGTCAGCGCCGCCTCGGGGAGCGCGCCGGGCTGCGCGAAGATCGCCACCTGGTCCCGGACGATCATCAGCGTCGGGATGGAGGTGATCTGGAAGGCCCCGGCCAGCTCCTGCTGCGCCTCGGTGTCCACCTTGGCGAAGAGCAGGTCCGGATTGGCCTCGGAGGCCTTCTCGTAGACCGGTGCGAACTGCAGGCAGGGACGGCACCAGCCGGCCCAGAAATCGATCAGCACGAAGGGGTTTTCGCTGACCGTCCGGTCGAAGTTCTCCTTGGTGAGCTCGATTGTCGCCACGGTGTCCGAACCTCCTGATGTAGCCGGTTGTCCTGCGTGAACGAACGATCCGTCCCCAGCATTCCTGGTGCGCCGCCGTTCCCTAGAACGGGTGAGCGGGCGCGGCCGTGCGGACCGTGGTCCAGCGGAGTTCGGTGAAGGCTTCCAGGTTCGCTTCGCCGCCGAAGCGGGCTCCCGTGCCCGACGCGCCGACGCCGCCGAAGGGGGCCACGGCCTCGTCGTTGACCGTCTGGTCGTTCACGTGCGCGATACCGGTCGGGATGCGGCCGGCCAGGTCGAGCCCGTGCGCCGCGTCGCGCGTGACGATGCCGAGGGAGAGGCCGTAGGGGCCGGCCGAGGCCAGTGCCACCGCCTCGTCCTCCGTAGCGAAGGACCGTACGGGCGCCACGGGGCCGAAGACCTCCTCCGTGTAGGCCGGGCAGTCGTCGGACACCGCGGCCAGCACCGTCGGCCGGTAGAACAGGTCCCGGTGGGTGCCGCCCGCCACCAGCTTGGCACCCTGCTCGGCGCTCGCCTCGACCAGGGCGTGGACGCGCTCCACCTGACCCCGGTCGATGAGCGGCCCCAGGTGCACGCGCTCGCGGTACGGGTCACCCACCGCCAGCGCCTCCGCACGCGCGGCGAGCCGCTCCACGTACTCGTCGTACAGGGAGGCGTGCACCAGGTGGCGCCCGGCGGTCATGCAGATCTGCCCCTGGTGGAAGAAGGAGCCCCACGAGGCCTGTGCGACGGCGGCTTCCACGTCGGCGTCCTCCAGCACGACGAGCGCCGAGTTGCCGCCCAATTCCAGATGCGCACGCGTCAGGTGACGTCCCGCCAGCTCTGCGACCGTGCGTCCGGCAGCGGTCGATCCGGTGAACGACACCACCCGTACGCGGGGATCGGCGACGACCGCCGCCCCCGTCGCGGCCCCGCCCGGCAGCACGTGCAGCAGCCCCGCGGGAAGCCCCGCCGCGGCGAACACCGCGGCCAGGGCGATGCCGCCGCAGACGGCGGTGCGCGGGTCGGGCTTGAGCAGGACCGAGTTGCCCAGGGCGAGGGCCGGTGCCACCGAACGGATCGACAGGATCAGCGGCGCGTTGAACGGGGCGATGACCCCGACCACCCCGGCCGGCACCCGCCGGGTGAAGGAGAGCCGGGGCGCCTCGCTGGGCAGGACCTGCCCGGCAGGACGCGAGGCCAGCGCGGCCGCCTCGTAGCACTCCTGCGCGGCGACGTGCAGCTCGAAGTCCGCCTTGCCGGGTATGGAGCCGGACTCCCGTACCAGCCAGTCCCGCAGTTCTTCGGCGTGCTCGGCGAACAGGTCCCCGGCGCGGCGCAGCACGGCCGCCCGCTCCAGGTGGGTGGCCCGGGCCCAGTCGCGCTGCGCGGCCCGGGCCCGTACGGCGGCCTCGGCCACGTCCGCGGGCCCTGCGAGGTCGAGGGTGGCGAGGGTGCGCCCGGTCGCGGGTTCGACGACCGGGGCGGTGCCGCCGGTCAGGGTGGGTCCGTCCTGCCAGAGCGTCGGGTCGAGGAGCGGCATGGCGCGGGGCCTCCGGGTCTGGGTGGGGCGGGGGGTGCGGCAGCACGCGCCATCGTGCCAGACCCGGGGCGGCACTTCTGTTCAGTTATTGGGCAGTTGGGGCGCTGGTTTGACCGGAAATGATCGACGGAGGTGAGGGCGGGGGGTGAGGGTTGGAGGCGGGGCGGGGCGGGGCGGGGGCGACTTCGCCCGCGGCCCGTCGTCCGGCTGTGGGGCCGGTTCTACGTCCGGGTCCGCGTCCGGCTCGCGTCCGGCTCTGGGTCCGGCCCGCGTCCGGTTCGGCGTCCGGCCCGAGTCCCGCCCGCCCGGTCAGCGCTCCAGGACCAGCGCGATGCCCTGCCCGACGCCGATGCACAGCGCCGCCATGCCCGTACCGGAGCCGGCCGCCGCGAGCTGGTGGGCGACCGATCCCGCCAGCCGGGCACCCGAGGCGCCGAGCGGGTGCCCGATCGCGATCGCACCGCCGCGCGGATTGACCACCGCCGGGTCCAGCTCCGGCCAGGCGGCCAGACAACCCAACGCCTGCGCCGCGAACGCCTCGTTCAGCTCCAGCACGGACAGCTCGCCCATCTCCCGGCCGGCCTTGGCGAGAGCCCGCTGGACGGCCTCCACCGGTCCGAGCCCGAACAGCTGCGGCTCGATCCCCGTGACGGCGCTCGCACTGATGCGGGCCAACGGCTCCCGGCCGGTGGCGGCGAGCCCCGCCTCGTCCGTCAGCAGCAGCGCCGCGGCCCCGTCGTTCAGCGGGGAGGCGTTGCCCGCGGTGACCGTGCCGGAGCCGTCCGTACGGAACGCGGGCTTGAGCCGCGCCATCGCCTCCGGGGTGGAGCCTTCCCGGATCGACTCGTCACGTACGAGCTCCGCTCCGGGGTACGGGACGACCTCGCCGTCGTAGAGCCCCTCGGCCCAGGCCGCCGCGGCCTTGCGGTGGCTCTCCAGGGCGAACAGGTCCTGCGCCTCGCGCGTGACGGCGTACTTGTCCGCGACGAGTTCGGCACCCTCGCCGAGCGAGCCCGTCCACTCCGCGGGCATCCGGGGGTTGGTCATCCGCCACCCCAGGGTGGTGGACCACATCTGCTGGTGCCCGGCCGGGAAGGCGCGCTCCGGCTTCTGCACCACCCACGGCGCGCGGGACATGGACTCCACCCCGCCCGCGATGGCCACGGAGGCGTCGCCGAGCGCGATGGCGCGGGCGGCCTGGATCACGGCCTCCAGGCCGGAGCCGCAAAGCCGGTTGACGGTGACGCCGGGGACGGACACGGGCAGTCCCGCGAGCAGCACCGCCATGCGCGCGACGTCCCGGTTGTCCTCGCCCGCCCCGTTGGCGTCGCCGAAGACGACGTCGTCGATGCGGGCCGGGTCGAGGTCGGGCGTACGGTCCACCAGCGCGCGCACCACGTGGGCGGCCAGGTCGTCCGGTCGGACACCGGCGAGCGCCCCTCCGAACTTGCCGATCGGGGTGCGGACGGCGTCGACGACGTAGACGTCGCGGACGGTGCGGATGCTCATGGGGTCTCTCCTGGGCGGATCCGTACGGGCGGAGCCGGGCCGGCGCCGGTGGCGGCACCGGCGCATGGCGCCGGGTGCGCCCGGATGGGGCGCGCCCGCAGTCTCCGTCCGCCGATCACCGCCTGTCAACGGCCTGCCCGGGGCACCGGACCTCGGGAGCCCGCCGGGCGGACCGGGCGGACCGGGCGGACCGGGCCGACCGGGCCGACTGATTCGGCTCAGCCGGAGTCGGCTCAGGTGAACTCGGCTCAGGTGGACTCGCGCCGTACCGCCACGGCTGTCATCAGGTCGTGCCGCTCGGTGAGGTGGGAAGGTTCCCGCACCGCGCGGTCCACGAGGGCGGCCAGGTGCTCCCCCGTGGGCATCTCGATCTGCACCGTACTGAGCCGGGGGCGCAGCAACCGCCCGATCAGCAGGTCGTCGGCGCCGATGACGGCCACGTCCTCGGGGACGCGCAGGCCGGCGTCCTGGAGGGCCCGCATCAGCAGCGTCGCGTAGTCGTCGTTGTACGCGAAGACACCGTCCAGCCCGAGCGACCGCCAGCGGGCCGCGAGCGCGGCGGCCGACGCCTCGTCGTAGGCGAGGGGCAACGGCTCCACCGCGGCGGACGCCACCGACCGGGCGCCCGCGAGCCGGGGCTCGGAGAAGAGCCCCAGTCCTTCCTCCTGCGGGACGACGACCCCGATCCGGCGCCGGCCCCGCTCGACCAGGTGGGCGGCCGCCCGGGCGCCGACTTCCGCCTGGTCCATGACCAGCGCGTGCGCCCCGGGCACCCGTCCGGGCCCCAGCGTTATCACCGCGCGGGCACCGGCCCGTTTGAGCGTCGCGACGTTGCCCGCACAGAGGGTGATCTCCCCGAGCGAGATCACCGCGACGGGGCGCAGCTCGGCCCAGGAACGGGCGGCCTCGTCGCCGGTGAGGCCGAGGCTGCCGTACTGCACGACGGTGTAGTCGAGGCGGCGCAGGGCCTGCTGGAGCTCGTTGAGGAAGGTGCGGTAGAGCGGGCCGAAGGGGACCTGGGAGGTGGGCAGCAGCACGATCCGGGTGTGCCCGGCCCGCAGGCTGCGCGCGGCGGCGTGCGGTACGTAACCCAGCTCCTCGGCGGCTTCGCGCACCTTGCGGCGGGTCGGCTCGCTGATGCGTACGGCTTCGGCGTTGTTCAGCACGTACGAGACCGTCGCGCGCGACACCCCGGCGACGCGGGCGACGTCGGCGCTGGTGGGTACGGCGGATGTGGCGGGTGTAGCGGGTATGGGAGATGTGGCGGATGAGACGGATGTGGCGGATGTGGTGGTGGTTTGGGTGTGAGGTGTCTGAGGCATTGCCCTGGAATCCTTGCAGACCGGGTACGCGTGGGGGGTTGGCGGATGGCCTGAAACACGCGTTGGCACGCCTAATCCGCTGGCGGGGGGCGGTGCGTACTTCGGCAGGGCGGGGTGGGGGCGCGAGGCGGGTTCCCCTGCGGGGTGTGGGGGAGGTGCGGGCCGACTGCCGCTGGCGGAGTGCCCTTGGGCGGTGTCGGGGGTGCTGGGGGCGTCCCGTCAGTCCACTGTCCTTTCGTGTCGGTCCGGTCCGTCAAGGGCGCTCGCTGCGCTCGCGTCGCTCCGCGATGGCCTGCGGCCACCCTTGACTGCCCGTCCCGCCCCGAAACGCCACAGACTGCCGGGAAGCCCCCAAGGAAACGGCCGGGAGGTCATGTTCCGATGACCCGGTCTCAACGACGCCCGCCCGAAGCCCCGGTCCAGGCCCGTCCTCTGCGACCCCTTCCATGCCCGGCTGTTGCGCCGCCCGAAGTTCCGGACGCCGGTCGGGAAATTCAGCCCCGCCGGCGATTGAGGCGCGGGGTCTGGGGCCGAGCCCCAGGGAGCCCCGAGCGCAGCGAGGGGGCCCACCCACCCACGCGACAGATCGCTACGCGCTCCCCCCGGCATAGCGTCCGCAGCCCGTCCCCGGCTGGGCATAAGCCGCCAACGACCGCTACGCGCTCCTCCCGGCTTGGCGTCCGCAGCCCGGCATGGGCTGGGCGTAGGCCGCCACGGTCGCTACACGGCTGACGTGCTCCGGCGTCGTACCGGCCACCGTTTTCGGCCCGTGGGGCGCCTGCCGGCGTTCGGCGCCGATCCGCAAATTCAGCCTCGCCGGCGATTGAGGCGCGGGGTCTGGGGCGGAGCCCCAGAAAGCCCCGAGCGCAGCGAGGGGGACCACCCACCCGCGCAACATTCGCTACGCGCTTCCCCCGGCGTAGCGTCCGCAGGCCGTCCGGGGCTGGACATAAGCCGCCACCGATCGCTACACAGCTGACGTGATCTGGCGTCGTACCTACCGCCATTCCCGGTCCGTGGGGCGCCTCCCAGCGTTCGACGCCGGCCAGCAAATTCAGCCCCGCCGGCGTTTGAGGCGCGGGGTCTGGGCCGGAGCCCCAGGGAGGCCCGAGCGTAGCGAGGGGGCCCGCCCACCGGCGCGACAGATCGCTACGCGCTCCCCCGGCACAGCGTCCGCAGGCCGCCCGGGGCTGGGCATGCCGGCGATCGATGCCCGGCTGTCGCGCTGTGGCGTCGAACACGGCACCGTTCCCAGCCGGAGGCCTACCGCCCCGGGCGTTCCCGCAGGACCGTCACCGCGCGCTCGTACCAGTCCCGGTTGGCCCGTTCGAAGGACAGGCCGCGGAGGCAGGTCAGGTAGGGGCCGACGCGGTCGCCGTGGCGGAGGAACTCCTCCTCGGCCAGCTCCCCGCGCATCGTGCGCAGGAGGGCGTCGAACAGCTCGATCTTGGCTTCGGCGAAGGTGATCCGCTCGGCGAGCTGGGCGACCAGCGCGTCGGTGTTCACGTGGTCGGCTGCCTGCACCTTCACCAGCAGGTCGTCCCGGATGAAGGAGGGCTTCGTGGCGGCCGCGGTGAACCGTTCGAGTTCACCGAGTCCGGCACTGGTGACTTTGAACAGGCGCTTGTTCGGCCTGGTCTCCTGAACCACCTCGCGGCCGGCGATGAGGCCTTCGTGTTCGAGTTTGGCCAGTTCGGCATACAGCTGTTGCGGGAGCGCGTGCCAGAAGTTCGCCACGCCCATGTCGAACGCTTTGGCCAGCTGGTATCCGCTCAGTTCCTCGTCGAGCAGTGCCGCCAGGACGGCGTGGCGCAGAGCCATCGGAGCGTTTCCTTCCTCTGGTCAGGGATGCCGGCCACATGATAGTCAAGAAACTGACTAATCACATTGAGGAGTGTGCCACGATGACCACCGCCGACCGCTTCCGCTCCGCCGTCGACAGCCGCGACCTGACCGCCATCGGGGAGCTGTTCACCGAGGACGTGCGGCTGTACAGCCCGGTGAAGTTCACGCCGTTCGAAGGCAGGCCGATGGTCCTCGGTCTGTTCGGCGTACTCCTGCGCACCTTCGAGGACTTCCGCTACGTCGGCCGGCTCGACGGCGCCGCCGAATCCAGCACTGCCGGGGCGGCCACCGACGCCGCCGTACTGGTGTTCCGGGCCACCGTGAACGGGAAGCAGATCCACGGCATCGACCTGCTGCACCTCGACGCGGAGGAGCGGATCAAGGAGATCACGGTGATGGTCCGCCCCCAGTCCGCGGTCATGGCCCTGGGTGAGGCGGTGCTGGCCGGGCTGGTGGCCGACGGCCTGGTCCCGGCCACGTAGGGCGGGCCACCGGCAGGCAGTAACCTCTCGCGCATGACGGCACTTTCACAGCACGGCAACAGCCACGTCGAGCAGCCCGGGCGGGACGGGGAGACGGCCACCACCGAGGCCGATCCGCACGCCATCGGGCCCGTGCGGACCTCGTACGCCCCCGACAAGGACGGCGATCCCGACCCGGGGGAGATCGTCTGGACCTGGGTCCCCTTCGAGGAGAACGACGGGCGCGGCAAGGACCGGCCCGTGCTGGTGGTCGCGCGGGAGGCGGGCGGGAACACGCTGCTCGCGGTGCAGCTGTCCAGCAAGCGGCACGACCACGACCGGGAGTGGGTGCCGATCGGCACCGGTCCGTGGGACGCCGCGGGGCGGGAGTCCTGGGTGGATGTGGACCGGGTGCTGCGGGTGCACGAGTCGGGCATGCGCCGCGAGGCGTGCGCGCTGGACCGGGGCCGGTTCCAGCTGGTGGTGAACCGGCTGCGGGAGCGGTACGGCTGGCAGTAGCCGGGCGGGGCTACAAGCGGCGCGGCGGCCCCGCCCGTTGTCCGGGTGGGGCCGCCGCCGTTCGGCCGCGCAGCGGGCCGGACGGTCAGCCGACGCAGTGCGCGACGTTGCCGGCGCAGTTGGTGGGCAGGTTGTGGATGACCTTGTCGTCCCGGAGCTCCACGATCCCGTTCACGTCGTTGTTGATGCCGCCGCCGTTCTCGGCCGCCCGGTTCTGTACGACGAGGCTGCGGACGAGGGTGACCCGCGCGGCGGGCAGGCCCGCCACCCAGTTGTTGATGCCGCCGCCGTTCCGGCCGGCGGAGTTCTTCTCGATCTTGATCCGCTCCAGGAGCGCGGTGCCTTCGTTGTCGATGGCGCCCCCGTCCCGGCCGGCCTTGTTCAGGTCGAAGACGGTCTCGCGGGCCTCCAGCGCCGCACGCACGCCGTTGAAGACGGCGCCGCCGTCGAAGCCGGCCCAGTTCGCGGTGAACTTGCTGTCGCTGATCGCGGTGTGGGCGGTGGGGCCGATGTTGCTGAGGGCACCGCCGTTGCCGTCATGCGCCTCGTTGTGGGTGAACACGCTGTGGTCCAGGACCCGGAGCGTGCCGTTGTTCTCGACACCGCCCCCGTTGATGCTGGAGGTGTTGCCCGCGACGGTCGTCTTCTTCAGCGTGACGCTGCCGTTCGTCGTGTTGAAGAGGGCGCCGCCGTCGACCGCGATGGCGATGTTGGTCAGGAGCTTGCTGTCGACCACCGTGACCCGGCCGTTGTTGTTGAAGATGGCACCGCCGTTCAAGCCGGCCTGGTTCCCGGAGAGGGTGCTGTCCTCCACCAGCAGGGTGCCCTCGTTGCTGATGCCGCCGCCGTTCGTGAGGGTGCGGCCGCCGTTGACCACGACGCCCTTCAGCGTCAGTTCGCCGGTCGGGGCGACGCTCAGCAGCCGGAAGAGGGTGGTGGCCGCCGTGGAGCGGATCAGGCTCGAGTCCAGGCCCTTGATGGTGACCCTGGTGGTGATGGGCGGCAGCGCGTTGCCGCCGGTGCCTGCCGTGAAGCGGTAGACGCAGCGGTGGGCCAGGTTGATCGTCGCGCCGTCGGGATTGGCGTTCGCCTGCACGACGGCGGCGATGAGTCCGGCAGCGCCGGCGTTGCAACTCACGTTGAGGTTCAGGGGCTGGGCCACGGCCACAGCCGGAGCTGCCGCGACGGCCAGGCCCAGGCTTGCCACCACAGCGGATCCGGCGAGCACGAGACGCTTCTTCATTCGCTTGTGTTCCTCTCAGTACCCAGGTGGGCCCCCGCGCCGTCGTCCTGCGTCCAGCCGTGGTGGAGTGGAGTGGGGAGGGAAGTGAGGGGCGCCGTCATGACGTGACAGGGTTAGCCGATGGGTCCCGGCGTGTCCCGGCACCTGCGTACGGACTCTCCGGAAATTCATACGAATGGTGGCCGCTGCACTCCGTGCCCTACGCCGACGGGCGCGCGGCCCCCTCCCCCGCCGTGCTGCCGAACCCCGCGAAGGCCCGCTCGAAGGCCTCCCGCGGCCCCGGATCGCGGTCCAGGACGGCGAACACCACCTGCTCGAAGGCGCCCGCGAACCGCCCGGCGAGCAGCGCCCGGAAGGCCTCGGCGACCTCACCCGGGTCGTTGCGGAACACCCCGCACCCCCAGGCGCCGAGCACCAGCCGCCGGTAGCGGTGCATCGCGGTGACCTCCAGCACCCGTTCGGCCCTCCGGGCGAGGACGGCCGGGATCTCGTGCGCGCGTTCCGGCTCCTGGCGGCGGATCGTGCCCGCGTTCGGCGCCGGGGAGGTGAGGAATCCCGCCCGGTACGGGGTCTCCAGCAGTTCGCCCCGGTCGTCGCGGAACACGGGCACGCCGGGCGAGTGAATCACCCGGTCGGTGTAGAAGGTGCTGCGGCCGGCGCGGTGCACCTCGTAGTACTCCGGCGCCTCCAGCAGCGTCTCGTAGAGCGCCGAGGCGCGGCACAGCGCTTCCTCCTGGGCCTTGGCCCCTCTGACGTAGCCGCCCCCGGGATTGCGGGCCGAGGCGAAGCACAGCACCGCGACCGAGGGCTCTTCGCCGGGGCCCCCGGCGAGCCTGCGGGCCGCGGCCGTACTGCTCTCCCCGGTGACCTGTACGACGGTCCGGTCTGGGCCCGCCTTCGGCTCATCACTTGGAATGACCTGGTTCGGCCCATATATCCTGGTTCCCGCCTTGGCTTCCGCCAGGGCGGCGGCCAGGGAGACCTGCCGTCCGGAGCGTGTCCGGTAACCGCCGGCCGCCGAGATGATCGCGTTGTGGCGCGCGATTTCACGCAATCTGCTGCTCACGCCGTGATCCTGCGGCGCAGGACGCGCTGACGGCAAGGGAATTTGTACCGGTCCGGCGGGTAGGCACAGGTGACATCCGAGCCGTCGACAGGTGACGGCCGACGACAGGAGATGAGGTTCCGGTCATGCACCAGGACTCACCCGCTCCGCCCTGGCAGCCCCCTCCCGACGTCCCCCTCTCCGAAGCCGCCGCCGAGGACGTGGTCCACGGCATCTGCTTCAAGACCGGCCCGCCGCGCCTGGTCGGCGCCGAGCTCGAATGGCTGGTGGTGGACGCCGAGCGCCCCTGGATACCGCTGGACGCCGGCCGGCTGACCGCGGCGCACGACGCCGCGGGGGCCCTGCCGCTGCGGTCCCGGTTCACCGTCGAGCCCGGCGGCCAGCTGGAGCTCAGTTCCGCCCCCGCCGCCTCCCTCACGGCCTGCGTGGACGGTCTGCAGGCCGATCTCTCGGCCGTGCGCGGCACCCTCGGCGCGCAGGGCCTGGCCCTGCTCGGTCTCGGCCGTGACCCGCGCCACCCGTACCGCCGCCTCCTCGACAGCCCGCGGTACCGGGCCATGGAGAGCTACTTCGACCGTACCGGGCCCGCCGGGCGCGCCATGATGCGTGCCTCCGCCTCCGTGCAGGTCTGCGTGGACGCCGGCCAGGAGGAGCCGGGCCCGCTCGGGCACGGCCGGCGCTGGCGGCTGGCGCACCTGCTGGGCGCGGTGCTGGTGGCCGCGTTCGCCAACTCCCCCGCGCACGAGGGACCGTACGCCGGATGGCGGTGCGCCCGGCAGGGGATCTGGAGCGACATCGACGCGCGGCGCGCGCTCGCCCCGCCGCTGGACGCGGAGCCACGCGGCGCCTGGACCCGGCACGCGCTGGACACCGAGGTGATGTGCGTGCGCTCCTCCGGGCCGTCCTGGCAGGTCCCGGGCGGGCTGACGTTCCGCGACTGGTTGCGCGCCGGGGGCCCCCGGCCGCCGGGCCGGGCGGATCTGGACTACCACCTGACGACCCTGTTCCCGCCGGTCAGGCCGCGCGGCCACCTGGAACTGCGGATGATCGACGCCCAGCCCGGTGAGGACGGCTGGCTGGTTCCGCTGGCGGTCACGCACGCACTGTTCGACGACCCCGAGGCCACCGAGACCGCCTACCGGGTGGTGAAGGCGCTCGCCGACGCGTACGGGGGCAGGCCCGCGCCCCGCAACCGGCTGTGGCGGACCGCCGCCCGGGCGGGGCTCGCCGACCCGGATCTGCGTGCGGCCGCCGTCGCCTGCTTCGCGGCGGCCGGCGAGGCGTTGCCCCGGCTCGGGGCGAGCACCCACGTCAGCGACACGGTCGGCGCTTTCGCCGAGCGCTACGTACTGCGCGGCCGCTGCCCGGCCGACGACCAGGACCAGCGGCAGCCCGCCGGGAAGGAAACGCGACCGTGACCACCGAATCCAGCCCCATCGGCTCGCGTGAGCGGGCCGCCGCGGCGCTGACCGCCGCCCGGGCCCGTACCACCGCGCTGACCGACGCCGTGTCCGACGAGGACCTGACGGCGCAGCACTCCCCCCTGATGTCGCCGCTGGTCTGGGACCTCGCGCACATCGGCAACCAGGAGGAGCTGTGGCTGCTGCGGCGGGTGGCCGGGCGCGAGTCCCTGCGGCCCGAGATCGACCCGCTCTACGACGCGTTCCAGCACCCCCGCTCCGAACGGCCGAAGCTGCCGCTGCTGGGGCCCGGCGAGGCCCGCCGGTACGCGGCGGAGGTGCGGGGGCGGGTCTTCGACCTGTTGGAGCGCACCGCTTTCGAGGGCACCCCGCTCCTGGACGGCGGGTTCGCCTTCGGCATGATCGCCCAGCACGAACAGCAGCACGACGAGACGATGCTGATCACCCATCAGCTCAGGCGCGGTGCGCCCGTACTCACCGCCCCCGACCCCGGCCCCCCGCCGGGTCCGCCGCTCCCGGCGGCCGAAGTCCTCGTGCCCGGAGGCCCGTTCACGATGGGGACGTCCACGGAGCCGTGGTCCCTGGACAACGAGCGGCCCGCGCACACCCGCGACGTCGCACCGTTTTGGATCGACACGGCGCCGGTCACCAACGCCGCCTACCAGGCCTTCATGGCGGACGGCGGGTACCACGAGCCCCGCTGGTGGGCCGACGAGGGCTGGGAGCAGATCCGCGCGCACGGGATCGAGGCCCCGCTGTTCTGGCACCGGGAGGGCGGGATCTGGCTGCGCCGCCGCTTCGGCGTCACCGAGCCCGTACCGGACGACGAACCGGTACTGCACGTCAGCTGGTACGAGGCCGACGCCTTCGCCCGCTGGGCGGGCCGCCGGCTGCCCACCGAGGCGGAGTGGGAGAAGGCGGCCCGCCACGACCCCCGCACCGGGCGCTCGGCCCGCTACCCCTGGGGCGACGCCGACCCGACGCCCGCTCACGCCAATCTGGGCCAGCGCCACCTGCGCCCCGCCCCGGCGGGCAGCTATCCGGCCGGCGCCTCCCCGCTCGGGGTGCGCCAGCTGATCGGCGACGTGTGGGAGTGGACCGCCTCGGACTTCCTGCCCTACCCGGGGTTCAGGGCGTTCCCGTACCGCGAGTACTCGGAGGTGTTCTTCGGCCCGGAGCACAAGGTGCTGCGCGGCGGTTCCTTCGCCGTGGACCCGGTGGCCTGCCGTGGCACGTTCCGCAACTGGGACCTGCCTGTCCGCCGGCAGATCTTCGCCGGCTTCCGGACCGCGCGTGGCGGTGGTGCGTGATGTGCCGTCACTTGGCTTATCTGGGACCGTCGGTGTGCCTGGGGCGGCTGCTGAGCGAGCCCGAGTACTCCCTGGTCCGGCAGTCGTACGCACCGCGCCGCCAGCGGTACGGCACGATCAACGCCGACGGCTTCGGCGTCGGCTGGTACGCGCAGGACGATCCGGTACCGGCCCGCTACCGCCGCTCCGGGCCCGTCTGGGGGGATCTGACCTTCGCGGACCTGGCCCGCGTGGTGCGCAGCACGGCGGCGCTGGCCGCCGTCCGGGACGCCACGCTGGCCGGGGCGGACGGGGAGGCCGCAGCCTCGCCGTTCGCTTCGGGGCCCTGGCTGTTCAGCCACAACGGGGCGATACGGGACTGGCCGCACGCGGCGGGCCCCTTGGCGGCCGCGCTGCCGCCGCACGAGCTGCTCCAGTTGTCCGCGCGTACCGATTCGGCGCTGATCTGGGCGCTGGTGCTGCGCCGGCTCCGGGAGGGGGCGGGTCTCGGCGAGGCCCTCGCGGGGCCGGTGCAGGAGCTGGCGGCCGCTTCCCCCGGGTCCCGGCTGAACCTGCTGCTGACGGACGGGACGGGCATCGCCGCGACCGCGTGGGGCGACTCCCTCTGGTACCTGTCCGATCCGGGGGCCGGGTCCACGGTCGTGGCGTCCGAGCCGTACGACGAGGACAGCCGCTGGACCGAGGTGGACGACCGCACCTTGCTGACCGCCACCCCCACCCGGGTCGATCTGATCCCGCTCAAGGAGAGTCTGTCGTGAATGATTTCCAGCTGACCCGGACCCTCGACGAGCACTCCGCGGATACCGCGCTGCGGGCGGACGTGCGCGGTGGCCTGACCCGCTCGCCGAAGGAATTGCCTCCCAAGTGGTTCTACGACGCCCGGGGCAGTGAACTCTTCGAGGAGATCACCCGGTTGCCCGAGTACTATCCGACGCGCGCCGAGCGGGAGATCCTGCTGGGACGGGCCCGGGAGATCGCGACGGAGAGCGGCGCGCGCACGCTGGTGGAGCTGGGTTCCGGTTCCTCGGAGAAGACCCGGCACCTGATCGAGGCGATGCCCGCGCTGGAGACCTACGTCCCGGTGGACGTCAGCGAGAGCGCCCTGCGGGGGGCGGCACAGACGCTGCTGGGAGAGCATCCGGGGCTGCGGGTGCACGCCCTGCTGGCGGACTTCACCCGGCCGCTGCGCCTGCCGGAGTCGGCCGGCCCGCGGCTGGTGGTGTTCCTGGGCGGCACGGTCGGGAACCTGAGGCCTCCGGAGCGCGCCGCGTTCCTGGCGTCCGTACGGGCGATGCTGTCGCCGGGTGACGCGCTGCTGATGGGTACGGACCTGGTGAAGGACGAGGCGGTGCTGGTGGCCGCGTACGACGACTCCCAAGGGGTGACGGCGGAGTTCAACAAGAACGTACTGGCGGTGATCGACCGGGAGCTGGGCGCTGATTTCCACACGGCCGACTTCGAACACGTGGCGGTGTGGAACCGGGAACAGGAGTGGATCGAGATGCGGTTGCGGGCCCGGTCGCAGGCGCTGGTGAAGATCCGGGCACTGGATCTGGTGGTGCCCTTCGAGGAGGGTGAGGAGATCCTGACGGAGATCTCCGCGAAGTTCCGTCAGGAGGGCGTACGGCGCGAACTGGCGGCGGCCGGGCTCGAGCTGACGCAGTGGTGGACGGACGCGGAGGGCCGTTTCGCGCTGTCCCTGTCGGTGGCCGACGGCCTGGAGGGCTGAGCCGGCACGCCCGGCAGCGTCGGCTGTCCCGCGTCGCCGCATACCGCTCGCTGAGCGGCCGCGGCGAGGTCCCGCCGGTCCGGGTGACGGCCCGGCGGGATCCGCGGCAGCAGCCGTACCTCGGCCCGGATCCCGCGGGCCCGGGCGATCCGCCACAGCGAGGCGGTCAGCGGATCGTCCCCGACGAACGCGGGCGCCCCGGCGAGGCTCCCGTCCGCCCCGGACCGGTACGCGAGCCGCACCGGCTGTACGGGGACCCGCGCGTCCAGCGCCGCCTGGAACACGGCCCGCCGGAAGGGCCCCTGGGCGCGCCCGCACCAGGTCGAGCCTTCGGGGAACACCGTCACGCGGTCTCCGGCGAGCAGGGACCGGCTGACGGCGTCCACGGTGCGCGGCAGGGCCCTGATCCGGTCGCGTTCGATGAACAGGGTTCCGGCCCCGGCGGCGAGGCGGCCGAGTACGGGCCAGGCGCCGATCTCGCTCTTGGCCAGCATCCGGCAGGGCAGGGCGGCGGCCACGAGGGGGATGTCCAGCCACGAGATGTGGTTGGCGACGACCAGGCGGCCGCCGTCGGGCCCGGGGCTTCCGTGCACGGTGATCCGTATGCCCAGGGCGCCCACCAGTGCGGCGGCCCAGGCCCGCACCAGGGCGTGACGGGGGCGCTGCGGCAGGAGCCGGACCGGCGGCGCGGCCAGGACCGCGAGCAGCATCAGGGCGGCGGCGCAGACGAGCCGCGCCACCGCGTGCGGGATGCTCGCCGCCCGCCCCTCGTGGCCGGCGCAGGCCTCGGGGGTGCAGGGTGCGGTGGGCAGCCAGACGCTCATGCGCCCGGGGCGAGCGAGAGGAAGTGGTTCAGGTAGCGCGGGTTGGTCCGGCGCAGTGAGAGCAGCACGTACAGGTCGGCGCAGCCGAAACCGGCGTCGAGTGCGGGCTCGCCGCACACCCAGGCGCCCAAGCGCAGGTAGCCGCGCAGCAGCGGGGGCAGTTCCGTGCGGTCGGGGAAGGCGATGCCTTCGGGGTTCCAGGGCAGGTGCGGGGTGACCCGGTACTCCTCGGGGGCGAGGTTGCGGGTCAGGACGTTCGCGCGGGTGGCGGCGGCCAGGACGCCGCCGTCGGCCAGCGGGATGGAGCAGCAGCCGGCGAGCCAGTTGTGGCCGGAGCGGTCCATGTAGCGGGCGAGTCCGGCCCAGATGAGGGCGATGACGGCGCCGTTGCGGTGGTCCGGGTGGACGCAGGAGCGGCCGACTTCCACGAGGTCGGGACGGATGGGGGCGAGGGCGGTCAGGTCGAATTCGGTCTCGGAGTAGAGACGGCCGGCGACCGCGGCGCGTTCGGGGGGCAGCAGCCGGTAGGTGCCGACGACCTGCCCGGTGTTCTCGTCCACCACCAGGAGGTGGTCGCAGTAGGCGTCGAAGGCGTCGGCGTCGATGCCCGGCTCGGGTCCGTCCAGGCGGGCGCCGAACTCTCCGGCGAAGACGAGGTGGCGCAGCCGCTGGGCTGCGCGTACCTCGTCCTCGTCGCGGGCGATCCGGACGGCGTAGCGGGGGGCGGGGGAGGCCGGGGATGCGGGGGGTGCGAGGGGGGACGGGGACAGGGGGGCGAGGGTCATGACTGCTCCTGATCCGGGCGCGGGGGCCAGGGCCGGCAGGTCGGCGGCCCGGCTCCTCTACTTCTTCCGTGACCGGCTGGATTCGACATGACCGCTCAGCGGCGGCGGGATGTGCGGACGCTGAACTCGGTGCCCGGACGGCTGGGGCGCACGCGGCCGCGGGGCCCGGGCCGGCCCCCTCCGGGGCCGACCGTCGGTACAAAGTTCGCGGGAGCGGACTTACTGGGGCACCGTAGTACCAGGCAATAGCGACCACTGTCGGGAGAGGCCCATGTCCAACCACACCTACCGGGTGACCGAGATCGTCGGCACCTCCCAAGAGGGCATCGACCAGGCCGTCCGCAACGGGATCGCGCGGGCGGGCGCGAAGCTGCGCAACCTGGACTGGTTCGAGGTCACGCAGGTGCGCGGGCACATCGAGAACGGCGAGGTCGCCCACTACCAGGTGGGCTTGAAGGTGGGCTTCCGGCTCGACGACGAGGAGTGACGGGCACCGCGGCCGGCCGCGGTGCCCGGCGGCGCGTCAGGTCCGGCCCTCGGTCTCCTGGGCGGTGGTGAGTTCCGGGGCGTCCGCCGCCCAGTCGGCGAGCACCACCCGGAAGCCGGCCTCCCGGGCGGCCCGGCAGACCAGTTCGTCGTCGTCCACGAGCATCCGGACCTCCCGGCCCCGGGCGATCCGGCCGAGCACCTCCAGCTTGGTCGCCCGGGCGGGGCGGCGGTCGCGGTCACCGCGCATCCACAGCCGGCCCTCCGGCAGCCCGTGCCGCGCCAGCCACTCGACGGTGTCCGCGCGGCAGCGCTCCGGCCGGCCGGTCAGGTACACCACCTCGCAGTCGGCGGCGCTCTCCACCGCCAGGGCCACCCCGCGCGCGAGCGGCGGATCGGCCGGGGCGGCGCCGAAGAAGCCGTCCCAGTCGCGCGGGCGGCGCTCCAGGAAGTGCTGGCGGTGGTCGGTGTCGGACAGGGTGTTGTCGATGTCGAAGACGGCCAGTGGCCGCCGGTGGGCGCTCTCACGGGACATGGGCAGAAGCCTAAGGGCCGCCGGGGCTGCGGGAATCCTGACGGCCCGGCGGCGTTGAGAGGTGTGTGATCCCGCGCATCTCGCTACTCGACCGGTCCCGCACGCGCCAGGGGCATCCCGACCCGCAGGCCCTGCGGGACACCGTGGAGCTCGCGCGCGAGGCGGAGCGGCTCGGGTACCACCGCTTCTGGGTGTCCGAGCACCACGGTGTGCCGGGCGTCGCCGGTTCCGCGCCCACCGTGCTGGCCGCAGCCGTCGCCGCCTCCACCCGGCGGATCCGGGTCGGTACGGGCGGGGTGATGCTGCCCAACCACCAGCCGATGGTCGTCGCCGAGCAGTTCGGGGTGCTGGAGGCACTGTTCCCCGGCCGCATCGACATGGGGGTGGGCCGCTCGGTCGGCTTCACCGACGGGATCCGGCGGGCCCTGGGCCGTGGCACCGAGGACGCGGACCGGTTCGAGGAGCAGCTCGCCGAGCTGCTGGGCTGGCTCGACGGGACCCAGCGGGCCCATCCCGGGGTGCACGCCCGCCCGGCGGAGGGGCTGCGGATCCCGGCGTACGTACTGGCCACCGG
This sequence comes from Streptomyces sp. NBC_00667, assembly GCF_036226825.1. Lineage (NCBI taxonomy): Bacteria > Bacillati > Actinomycetota > Actinomycetes > Kitasatosporales > Streptomycetaceae > Streptomyces > Streptomyces sp. NBC_00667. The sequence goes on along the minus strand of NZ_CP109022.1, from coordinate 5,909,983 downwards.
CGAGGGCGCGCGGATCGCCGCCCGGGCCGGGCTGCCGGTGGTGGGTGACCTGCGGGCCCGCAGCCGGGTCGCGCAGGCGGTGGCGGCCTACCGCGAGGAGTTCCGGCCCTCCCCCTGGGGCGCGCGGCCGTACGTGGTGGTCTCGGGAACGGTGGCGGTCGCGGCCACCGGGGAGGCCGCCCGGCGGATCCTGCTCCCGGAGGCGTGGGCCCTGGCGTACTCCCGCACCCGGGGGAGTTTCCCGCCCCTGAGGCCGGCCGGGGAGATCGAGGCGCTGGAGATGACGCCGAAGGAGCGCGAGCTGTACGAGGGCGCGCTCCAAGGGCACGTCCACGGCGCCGAGGAGCAGGTCGCGGCGGAGCTGACCGCGGTCGCCCAGGACCTCGGCGCCGACGAGCTGCTGGTGACGACCTCCACGTACGACCGTACGGCGCTGCTGGATTCGCTCGGCAGGCTGGCGCGGCTGGCGGGCCTGCACACGAGAGCCGAGGGCGACGCCCCTTAAACTGGGACGAATGCACCCCCACAGCGCTCCGGAGACCGACGCCCGCGACCCTTACGTGCGGGTGCGGGGCGCCCGGGAGCACAATCTGCGCGGCGTCGATGTGGACATTCCGCGCGACGCCCTCACCGTCTTCACCGGCGTCTCCGGCTCCGGGAAGAGTTCCCTCGCCTTCGGCACCCTCTACGCCGAGGCGCAGCGCCGTTACTTCGAGTCCGTGGCCCCCTACGCCCGGCGGCTCATCCACCAGATCGGCGCCCCGAAGGTGGACTCCGTCACCGGACTGCCGCCCGCGGTCTCGCTGGAGCAGCGGCGCTCCTCCCCCGGTTCCCGCTCCTCGGTCGGAACGGTGACGATGCTGTCCAACTCGCTGCGGATGCTGTATTCGCGGGCGGGCACCTATCCGCCGGGCGCGGAGCGGCTGGACTCCGACTCCTTCTCCCCCAACACCGCCGCCGGGGCCTGCCCGTCCTGCCACGGCATCGGCCGCATCCACCGCACCAGCGAGGAACTCCTCGTACCGGACCCCGAGCTGTCGATCCGGCAGGGCGCGATCGCCGCCTGGCCCGGCGCGTGGCAGGGCAAGAACCTGCGGGACATCCTGGAAGCGCTCGGCCACGACGTGGACGCGCCCTGGCGGGAGCTGCCCGCCGAGGACCGCGAATGGATCCTGTTCACCGAGGAGCAGCCGGTGGTCACCGTGCACCCGGTACGGGACGCCGACCGCATCCAACGGCCCTACCAGGGCACATACATGAGCGCCCACCGCTATGTGATGCGGACCTTCGCCGACAGCAAGAGCGCCACGCTGCGCGCCCGCGCCGAGAAGTTCCTCGCCGACTCTCCGTGCCCGCGCTGCGGGGGCCGCAGGCTCCGTCCCGAGGCCCTGGCCGTGACCTACGCGGGGCGGACGATCGCGGAGCTGGCGGCGCTGGCGCTGACCGCGCTGGACGAGGTACTCGCCTCGACGCCCGCGGCCGGGGAGGCGGCGCGGGTACTCGTCGAGGACCTGCGTGCGCGGATCGGCGCGGTCACCGAGCTCGGTCTCGGCTACCTGAGCCTGGACCGGAGCGCGCCGTCGCTGTCGGCGGGCGAGTTGCAGCGGCTGCGGCTGGCGACGCAGCTGCGGTCGGGGCTGTTCGGGGTGGTGTACGTGCTGGACGAGCCGTCGGCGGGCCTGCACCCGGCCGACACGGAGGCGCTGCTCGGCGTGCTGGACCGGCTCAAGGCGGCCGGGAACACGGTGTTCGTGGTGGAGCACGACCTGGAGGTGGTGCGGCACGCGGACTGGCTGGTGGACGTCGGGCCGCTGGCCGGGGAACACGGCGGGCGGGTGCTGCACAGCGGGCCGCCGGAGGCGCTGGCCGCGGTGGAGCGGTCGGCGACGGCCCGGCACCTGTTCGGGACGGGTGGGGCGTCCCCGGCCCGGGCGGCGCGCACCCCGACGGGTGCGGTCCGGCTCAGCGGGATCGAGCGGCACAACCTGCGGGGCGTGGACGCCGAGTTCCCGCTGGGCGTGTTCACGGCCGTCACCGGTGTGTCCGGGTCCGGGAAGTCCACGCTGGTCGGGCAGGCGCTGGCCGGGGAGGTCGGGGAGCGGCTCGCGGACGGGGCGTTCCCGGTACGGCGGCTGGTGGAGGTGGACCAGAAGCCGATCGGCCGTACCCCCCGCTCCAACCTGGCGACGTACACGGGGCTGTTCGAAGTGGTGCGCAGGCTGTTCACCGCGTCGCCGCAGGCGCGCGAGCGGGGGTGGAAGGCGGGGCGGTTCTCCTTCAACGTGCCGGGCGGCCGCTGCGAGACCTGCCAGGGCGAGGGCTTCGTGTCGGTGGAGCTGCTGTTCCTGCCCAGTACGTACGCCCCCTGCCCCGAGTGCGGCGGCGCGCGGTACAACTCCGGGACGCTGGAGGTGCGGTACGAGGGGCTGAACATCGCGGAGGTGCTGGCCCTGACGGTGGAGTCGGCGTCGGAGTTCTTCGCGGGGGTCCCGGCGGCGGCGCGCAGCCTGCGGGCGCTGGAGGACGTCGGACTGGGCTACCTGCGGCTGGGGCAGCCCGCTACGGAGTTGTCGGGCGGCGAGGCACAGCGGATCAAGCTGGCGACGGAGCTGCAGAGGCTGCGCCGCGGCCACACGCTGTACCTGCTGGACGAGCCGACGACGGGGCTGCACCCGGCCGATGTGCGGGTGCTGCTGCGGCAGTTGCACGGTCTGGTGGACGCCGGACACTCGGTGGTGGTCGTGGAGCACGACATGGAGGTCGTCGCGGGCGCCGACTGGGTCATCGACCTGGGACCGGGCGGCGGGGCGGACGGCGGCCGTGTGGTGGCGGCCGGAACCCCGGCGTCGGTGGCCCGGGCGCCGGGCAGCGCCACGGCCCGCTACCTCGCCCGGGCGCTGCGGACGGCGTAGCGGGGGGCTCAGGTGATCTGCCACTGCTGGTAGGGCGAGGACTGGACCGGCTGCTGGGTGACGGGGGCTCCGTCCGTGCCCGAGGCGGTGGTCAGCAGGAGCGCGCTCTTCTTGTTGGCCACCGAGTAACCGCCGGCGCCGAGGGCGGTGAGCTGCCAGCGCTGGCTGTCGCCGCCGGTGCAGGTCGCCTGGACCACGGCCGCTCCCGCCCCGCTGCCCGGGACGTCCGCGCAGAGGGTGGAGGCGCCGTTGACGAGGGTGTAGCTGCCGTCGCCGGCCGGGTCCAGCCGCCACTGCTGGTTGGCGCCGCCGTGCGGTGCCCAGGTGATCAGCTGGGTGCCGGAGGCGGTGGAGCTGCCCGGGTCGTCGAGGGCCTTGCCGGCCGCGGTGAGGGTGCGGGCGCCGCCCAGGGGGTCTCCGTACACCTCGAACTCGTAGAGGGAGTAGCCGTACGCCGTGCCGCGCTGGGTTCCGTGGACGCGGATGTAGCGGCCGGTGCCGGTCAGGCCGGTCAGGTCCTGGACCGCGCCCGCGCCGGTGCTGGTGGTGTAGACGGTGCGCCAGGTGGTGGCGTCGTCGGAGAGCTGGATCTGGAAGGACTTCCCGTACGCCGTCTCCCAGCGCAGCACCACGCGGTTCACGCGGCGAGCGGAGCCGAGGTCGACCTGGAGCCATTGCGGGTCGGCGTAGGCGCTGGACCAGCGGGTGGCCAGGTCGCCGTCGGTGGCGGAGGTCGCGGGGAAGTTCGCCGTCTCGGTGCTGGAGGCGGTGGTCGGGCGGCCCAGGGCCAGGTTGCCCGGCTGGGCGGCGCCGGGCCAGGCGGGGTGGTGGCCCACGGCGGCGACGATCGGGGTGAAGGCGGCGTACGTCGCGACCGGCTTGGGTGAGCCCCAGGTCTGCTGGGCCAGTGCGCGCAGCGGGTACATGATGCCCGCGGCGATCTGGTCCTCGCTCTCGGCGGTGGGGTTGTCGCACCAGACGTGGAGGAGCGAGCCCGGGTTCCTCGCCGGGTCCAAGAGGGTGGCGCCGCCCTCGAAGCGGTCCGCGGTCCAGGTTTCGTACATCCACTTGGTGTCCGGTTTGGCGCCGCCGAGTACGTAATAGGTGGGCGTCCAGGAGTCGTTGGCGACGGTGTGCCCGGCGGCGGCCAGCTGCTGCGGGGTGAGGCCGTAGCTGTACCAGTACTCGACGACGATGGCGGGGTTCGGGGTGAGCGTTCCGTCGCCGGACTTGATTCCGTCGTTCCACATGCGGGTGGTCTTGCCGCCGGCCCGGACGAGGGCGTCGGCCCAGTTGACGAACCCGTAGAAGGTGTCCTTGGCGGTGGCGTTCGCGCCGTAGTGGGCGCGGGCGTAGCCGAGGAGCTGCGGGTACTTGGCGTAGTCGGTGACGTACTCGTCGGCGCCGATGTGCCAGTACGGTCCCGGGAACAGGGGCAGGTACTCGGTGATCAGGTCCTTGATCAGCGTGTAGGAGGCGGGGAGCGAGAGGTCGATGAAGTCGGGGCTGAGGGCGCCGGAGCTGCTCTTGAGCCGCAGTTCGGGGTGCGCGGCCAGCAATGCGTTCATGTGTCCGGGGGTGTCTACCTCCGGGACGATGGTGACGTGGTATTTGCGGCCGAGGGCGACGAGGTCGGCGATGTCCTGCTTGGTGTAGTGGTCGGTGGAGACGATCTCCGGGTGCGTGGAGCTTTCGAGGCGGAAGCCGAAGGTGTCGGAGAGGTGGAAGTGGAAGGTGTTGAGCTTGAGGTAGGCCAGTTCCTTGATGTGCTGCTTGAGCCAGTCGACGGTGAAGAACTTCCGCCCCTGGTCGACCATGAGGCCGCGCTCCGCCTTGGTGGGCCAGTCGACCGCCGTTCCGGCGGGTACGGTCGTGGACTGGTGCAGGAGTTGCAGGACGCTGCGGGTGCCGTTGAAGACGCCGGCGGTGGTGCCCGCCTGGAGGGTGAGGGACGCGGCGACGGTCATCCGGTAGCCCTCGGCGGGCAGGGAGGGCTCGCCGAGGGCGAGCCCGATGTCCCCTGGCGCGGCGCTCCCGGTGACGACGGGGACGCTGCGTCCGGTCAGTGCGCGCAGGTCTTCCGCGAAGGTGGCCGCTTCGTCGGAGAGCTGGGCGGCGTGGGCGGGGTCGAGGGCGATGCGCGTGGTCCCGGTGAAGGTGTACGTGCCGGTGCCGGCCGTCCATTGCCGAAGGGCGGGCACGGTCTGCGGCGCCGCCCCGGCGGCCGCCGGGGCGGCGCCGGCGCTGACGCCGGGCAGGGCCAGTGCGCACACGGCGCAGACGGCGGCGATCAGGAACCTGAGCAGACGCATGGCTGCCTCCAGCCGGCTGTGGCCGCAGAGCGGGACGGTGCACAAGTGCAGCCCAGTGTCGAGAACATGTCAATACATGCTCGGAACACGGCTGGATCGAGCACTGCCGCGCAACAGGACGCCCGCCTTGCGCGCCGGAAGAAACGGTCTAGGCGTCGCCGGGCAGCAGGTGTTGCGGGAGTTCGCGAAAGCTCCACCGGCCCCGGTGGCGGGTGAACATCCAGACGAGGTCGTGGCGGTCGGGCCAGGCCGCGGGGACCCCCAGCACCTGGTGCACGCCGAGGGCGCGGACGAGGCGGGGGATGCCGGGGTGCTCCCAGCAGACGAGTACGGGCATCCGCGCGGCCAGCACCGCCTGCGCGAGGGCCGGTTCCGCACCGACGGCGAACTCGGTGCGTACGGGCAGGTGCAGGGCGGTGGCCAGCGGCTCGACGGTCTGCTTGCAGCGGGCGGGCGCGGACGGGCCGCCGGTCGCGAAGAGCGCCGCCGGGCGGGGCAGCGGGGCCCGGGCCGCCGGGGGGAACAGCCGCCGCAGTTCCTCGGCGCGGCGCTCGCCCCGGCCGGCCAGGGAGCCGGGGTGTTCGGTGCCGTCCTCGTCCTCGCCGGTGTCTCCCGGAGGCGGCTGCTCGCCATGCCGGATGATCATGACGAGGGCGTCCTCGGGAAGGGCCTCGGGGCCTGGGGCCGGGTGCGCGGACCGCGTGGTGCAGCCGGCCACCGCGAGCGGTGCGAGGGCGGCGGCCAGCACGGCTCGGCGGCGCGGTCCGGACCCGGCGGGGGCATGTGCCATGGGGCCACTCTCCCCCACGCCCGGACCCGGCCCCGGCGCGGCGCGGCGCACGGCCCCCACGAGCCCCCGGTCGGCGGATCGCGCCCCCCTTCCGGAGGCCGGGCGGTCCCCCGGCCGCGCGCAGCGGCCGGGGGTTACGCCTTGCGGACCGCCCGGAGCCACTCCTTGTTCATCGCGGCGATCGACGGCAGCGGGATGCCCTTGGGGCAGGCGGTGGCGCATTCGCCGGTGAGGGTGCAGCCGCCGAAGCCTTCGTCGTCCATCCGGGCCACCATGTCCAGTACGCGGGTCTCCCGCTCGGGCGAACCCTGCGGCAGCACGTTCAGGTGGTTGACCTTGGCGGAGGTGAACAGCATCGCGGAGCCGTTGGGGCAGGCCGCCACGCAGGCGCCGCAGCCTATGCACTCGGCGTGTTCGAAGGCGTAGTCGGCGTCCGCCTTGGGCACGGCGTTGGCGTGCGCCTCCGGCGCGGAACCGGTGGGGGCGGTGATGTATCCGCCGGCCTGGATGATCCGGTCGAAGGCGCTCCGGTCGACGACGAGGTCCTTGACCACCGGGAAGGCCGAGGCCCGCCACGGTTCGATGTCGATGGTGTCGCCGTCGGTGAAGGCCCGCATGTGGAGCTGGCAGGTGGTGGTCCGCTCGGGGCCGTGGGCGTCGCCGTTGATGACGAGGCTGCAGGCGCCGCAGATGCCTTCGCGGCAGTCGTGGTCGAAGGCGACGGGGTCCTCACCGCGCAGGATGAGGTCCTCGTTGAGGGTGTCGAGCATCTCCAGGAAGGACATGTCCTTCGAGATGCCTTCGACCTCGTAGGAGGCCATGGCGCCGGGGGATTCGGGGTTGCGCTGGCGCCAGACGCGCAGGGTGAGCTTCATGCGTAGCTCCGCTGGGTGGGGTGGACGTACTCGAAGACGAGGTCTTCCTTGTGCAGGACGGGCGCGATGCCCGTGCCCCGGTACTGCCAGGCCGCCGCGTAGCCGAACTCCTCGTCGCGGCGGGCGGCTTCGCCGTCCGGGGTCTGGGACTCCTCGCGGAAGTGCCCGCCGCAGGACTCGGCGCGGTGGAGCGCGTCGAGGCACATCAGCTCGGCGAGCTCCAGGTAGTCGACGATGCGGTTGGCCTTCTCCAGCGACTGGTTGAACTCCTCGCCGCTGCCGGGGACCTTGATCCGCCTCCAGAACTCGTCGCGGATCTCCGGGATGCGGACGAGGGCCTTGCGCAGTCCGGCGTCGGTGCGCGCCATTCCGCAGTACTCCCACATCAGTTCGCCGATCTCGCGGTGGAAGGAGTCGGGGGTGCGGTCGCCGTCGACGGCGAGCAGTTTCGCGAGGGTGTCGCGGGTTTCGCGGACGGCGGCCGCCGCCTCGGGGTGGGTGTCGTCCACGGTGTCGTGGTGCGGGTTGCGGGCCAGGTAGTCGTTGATGGTGGAGGGCAGGACGAAGTAGCCGTCGGCCAGGCCCTGCATGAGCGCGGAGGCACCCAGACGGTTCGCGCCGTGGTCGGAGAAGTTGGCCTCACCGATCGCGAACAGGCCCGGGACGGTGGTCTGGAGGTCGTAGTCGACCCAGAGCCCGCCCATCGTGTAGTGGACGGCCGGGTAGATCCGCATGGGGACTTCGTACGGGTTCTCCGCGGTGATCCGCTCGTACATGTCGAAGAGGTTGCCGTACTTCTCGGCGACCTTGTCCTTGCCCATGCGACGGATGGCGTCCGCGAAGTCCAGGTACACGCCCTGGCCGCCGGGGCCGACGCCGCGGCCCTCGTCGCAGACGTTCTTCGCGGCGCGGGAGGCGATGTCGCGGGGCACGAGGTTGCCGAAGGAGGGGTAGATCCGCTCCAGGTAGTAGTCGCGCTCGGCTTCGGGGATCTCGGCTGCGGGGCGGTTGTCGCCCTTGGCCTTGGGGACCCAGATGCGGCCGTCGTTGCGCAGGGATTCGCTCATCAGCGTGAGCTTGGACTGGTGGTCGCCGGTGCGCGGGATGCAGGTGGGGTGGATCTGGGTGAAGCAGGGGTTCGCGAAGTAGGCGCCGCGCCGGTGCGCCCGCCAGACGGCGGTCGCGTTGGAGTTCATGGCGTTGGTGGAGAGGTAGAAGACGTTGCCGTAGCCGCCGCTGGCCAGCACGACGGCGTCGGCGTAGTACGTGCTGATCTTCCCGGTGATCAGGTCGCGGGCGACGATGCCGCGCGCCACTCCGTCGACGGTGATCAGGTCGAGCATCTCGGTGCGGGCGTGCATCTCGACGTTGCCGGCGGCGATCTGCCGGGACAGCGCCTGGTAGGCGCCGAGGAGCAGCTGCTGGCCCGTCTGGCCGCGTGCGTAGAAGGTGCGCGAGACCTGGACGCCGCCGAAGGAGCGGGTGTCGAGGAGACCGCCGTACTCGCGGGCGAAGGGGACGCCCTGGGCGACGCACTGGTCGATGATCTCGACGGAGATCTGGGCGAGGCGGTGGACGTTGGACTCGCGGGCGCGGAAGTCGCCGCCCTTGACGGTGTCGTAGAACAGGCGGTGTACGGAGTCGCCGTCGTTGCGGTAGTTCTTCGCGGCGTTGATGCCGCCCTGGGCGGCGATGGAGTGGGCCCGGCGCGGGGAGTCGGAGTAGCAGAACTGGACGACGTGGTAACCCTGTTCGGCGAGGGTCGCGCCGGCCGCGCCGCCGGCCAGGCCGGTGCCGACGACGATGACGGTGTGCTTGCGGCGGTTGGCGGGGTTGACCAGCTTGGCCTCGAAGCGGCGGCGGTCCCAGCGGTCGGCGATGGGGCCGGCGGGCGCCTTGGTGTCGGCGATGGGCTCGCCGGTGGTGTAGGCGGTGTAGTCGCTGTTGTCGGTGTTGCTCATCTCAGCTCACCACTCCGGTCATGACGGCGACGGGCACGGACGCGAAGCCCGCGAAGAGGACGAGGGCCAAAACGTTCGCCAGGAACCTGAGGGAGCGCTCGCGCCGGGCGTTGCCGGCCCCGAGGGTCTGGGCGGCGCTCCAGAAGCCGTGCCGCACGTGCAGGCCGAGCGCCGCCATGGCGACGAGGTAGATCGTGTTGCCGTACCAGGTGGAGAAGGTGGCGAGGACGTTCTGGTAGGGGTGGCCGGCCCACGCGCGCGCGTTGACGGTGAGCGTGGTGAGGTCGAGGAGGTGCCAGACGATGAACAGGGCGAGGATGACGCCGCCCCAGCGCATGGTGCGGGTGGCGTAGCTCGCGCGGCGCCGCTTGTGGGCGTACTTGACGGGGCGCGCGTTGATGTCGCGGCGGCTGAGCTGGTAGGCGCAGGTCCCGTGGGCGACGACCGCGGCGACGAGCACGACGCGGACGATCCACAGGGCCCACTCGTGGTGCAGGAAGGGGGATCCGAGGGTACGCAGCCAGTGCGCGTAGCCGTTGAACTCCTCCGGCCCGAAGAAGATCTTCAGGTTGCCGAGCATGTGGACGACCAGGTAGCCGAGCATGATCAGGCCGGAGACGGCCATCACGGACTTCTTGCCGACGGTGGAGTCCCAGAGCGTTCGCGTGGTGGACGGCCGTCGATCCGTCCGCGGTGCCAGAGCCATGGGACGACGGTAGGGACCCCCGTCCTGAAAGGTCCAAGACATGATGGAGCTGCATTCGATAGGGAATGCCTATGTAGGGCGCTAGCCTGGGGTGATGCAGTTCCAGCAGCTCCTGTATTTCGTGGCCGTCGCCGAGACCCGGCACTTCACCCGGGCGGCGGAGCGGGTCCATGTGGCCCAGCCGTCGCTCTCGCAGCAGATCAGGGCCCTGGAGCGGGAGCTGGGGGCGGAGCTGTTCAGCCGGGCGCGGGGCAACATCGCCCTCACGGATGCGGGAGAGGCGCTGCTTCCACTGGCCCGGCGGATCCTGGCGGACGCGGACACGGCGCGGCTGGAGGTGCAGGAGCTGGCGCAGCTGCGGCGCGGGCGGGTGCGACTGGGAGCCACGCCGAGCGTGTGTACGGGGTTGCTGCCGGACGTGCTGCGCGCCTTCCACAGGGCGCACCCGGGGATCGAGTTGCTGATCGAGGAGAGCGGTTCGCTGGATCTCGTACGGGAACTCGCGCGCGGGGTACTGGACCTGGCCTTGATCGCGCTGCCGCTTCCCCCGTCGGCGCCCGCGCTGACGACGGTGGAGCTGCTGACCGAGGACCTGGTGGTGGTCTCGTCGACGGACCGGCCCGCGCCGGGCGGGGGGCGGCCGCTGACCGTCGCGGCGCTGCGCGAGGAGCCGATGGTGATGTTCCGGCACGGCTACGATCTGCGGGACCTGACGGTCGCGGCCTGCCGGGCAGCGGGTTTCGAGCCGGTGTTCACGGTCGAGGGCGGCGAGATGGACGCGGTCCTCGGCTTCGTCCGTGCGGGGCTCGGTATCGCGGTGGTCCCTGCGATGGTCGTCGAGCACGGCGGCCCCGGCCTGCGCGCCACCCCGCTCGCCGGCTCCCCGCTGCGCCGCACGATCGCCCTGGCCCACCGCACGGACGTGGCTCCCCCGCGCGCGGCACGCGAACTCAAGCGGATGCTGCTCTCCTGACGCCCGCACGCACCGGCCACGGGCCGGCTCCCGGCGCGGCGCGGGTCAGGACCGGCGTGGGGGCAGGGCCCGGTCGAGGCCGTCGGCCAGCATCGCGAAGGCCTGTCCGGCGTCGGCGACGGCGGTGGGATAGGCCGCGTCGGCGCTCTGCCCGGCGGCGAGGCGGCGCCAGTTCTCGCGGCCCAGTTCCTGTCGGACGGTCACCAGGTGCTGCGCCGCCAGCCGCGCGACGAGCGGGGCGACCTGCTCCGCCTCCAGCACCGCGGCGAGCAGCTCCACCTCGCGGGCGGTGTAGTGCTTCAGCCGGGACTCCAGGCTGGCGGTGGTGTAGAGCAGGTTCTGGAACGCGAGCACGTTCGGGTGGTCGCAGAGGCCGGTGATCGGATCGCGCGCGGCGAGCGCCGCCAGGAAGTGCGCCCGCACGGCCCCGACCGGGCTCTGCCCCGCCTCGCGGTCGCGGACGACGCGGGCGGCTTCGTCCTGGTGGTCGGCGAACCGGTCGAGCACCAGGTCTTCCTTGGTCGGGAAGTAGCGGAACAGGGTGGGTTTGGAGACCTCCGCCGCGGCGGCGACGTCGGCCACCGAAACGGCGTCGAACCCCCGCTCCATGAACAGCTCTATCGCCGTGGCCGCCAGTTGCTGCCGCGTGCGCAGCTTCTTGCTCTCGCGCAGGCCTGGTGCGCCGGTCGCGCCCGTCGTGTCTTCCATGCCCCCGAGCGTACCACGGAGATGTGACTCGGTTAATTTCATTACCCGGTTGCTTTTTCGCTCGTCGGCGGCTTTCCTTGGACCAACGACGAGGAGAGGAACTCCCATGACCGACGTACTGATCGCGGGCTCCGGCCCCACCGGACTGACCCTGGCCTGCGACCTCGCCCTGCGCGGTGTCGCGGTCCGGGTCATCGACCAACGCGCAGCGCCGCACCGCGAATCGCGCGGCAAGGGACTGCAGCAGAGCAGCCTGGAGGTCTTCGAGGCCCTCGGCGTGGCCGGTGCCGTGACGGCCGCGGGCAGCCGGGGCGTGGTCCTGCGCAAGTACTTCGACGGCGAGCACGTCACCGACACCCCGGTCGGTGACGGCGTGCTGATCGGGCAGTGGCAGATCGAGCAGGTCCTGCGCGACCGCCTGGCCGGGCTGGGCGTGCACGTCGAATACGGCTCCGCCCTCGCCGCGGTCACCCAGGACGCCGACGGCGTACGGGCGGAGCTGGCGGACGGCGGCGTGATCGCGGCCCGGTACCTCGCGGGATGCGACGGCGGGCGCAGCACCACCCGGCGCCTGCTCGGCATCCCCTTCGAGGGAAGTACCCGCGAAGAGCCGGCGATGGTTCTCGGGGACGTACGGGCGCCCGGGCTCAGCCGGGACTTCTGGCACCAGTGGTTCACCTCGGAGGGCGGCGGGATACTGCTCTGCCCCATGCCGGGAACGGACAGCTTCCAGCTCCAGGCCGCACCCGAGCCGGACGGCGCGGGCGGCTACCTGCCACCCTCGTTGGAGGGCTTCCAGCGGATCTTCGACCGGTGCGCCCGGGTGCCCGGGATCCGGCTTGCCGACGCCACCTGGCTGTCCAGCTGGCGGGTCAACGTACGGGTGGCTGCCCGCATGCGGGAAGGGCGGGCCTTCCTCGCCGGGGATGCGGCGCACGTCCACCCCATAGCCGGCGGACTGGGCATGAACACCGGCATCCAGGATGCGGCCGCCCTCGCCCGGACGCTGGCCGCCGCGCTCGCCGAGCCGGGCCGGCCGGACCTGCTGGAGACGTACGAGGCGGAGCGGCTGCCGGCGGCCGCGGAGGTCGTGGCCGACACGGAGCGGCGGTGGGACCGGGTCGTGGACGCCGTCCGCACGCCCGGCCGGGGGACGGAGGTGGGACGGGACTGACCCCGCACCTCGGCCCCGCTCCCTCGGACCGCTGTGACGCGGCTGAGGCTCCGGGCCCCCGGTCCCGACCCGGCTCGGGACCCGAGTACGCGTCAGGAGTGCGTGGGCACGGCGTCCGAGAGGGACAGCGCGTAGATCCGGTCCGGAGAGCCGGGGCGCGCGTAGTACCATCCCTGGGCCGTGTCGCAGCCGAGGTCGCGGAGCTGGGCCGCCTGGACGCCGGTCTCCACGCCCTCGACGGTGACGGCGAGTTCGAGGCTGTGGGCCAGTGCGACGATGCCTTCCACGATCTTGAGGTCGACAGGATTGGCCGGCTGCTGCTGCATCCCCTGCGTGAACGAGCGGTCCAGCTTGAGCACGCTGACCGGCAGGCGGCGCAGGTTGGCCAGGTTGGAATAGCCCGTGCCGAAGTCGTCCAGGGCGATGTCCACGCCGAGGGCGGCGAGCCGGCGCAGCGGTTCGAGCAGTTCGTCGTCGGCGCCGATCAGCGCCGACTCGGTGACCTCCAGGCACAGCGTGCCTGGGGCGAGGCCGGAGGCCTCCAGGACGCGGACGGTGTCGGCGACCAGGCCGGGATGGTGCAGCTGCGTCGGCGACAGGTTGACGTTGATGCGCAGGGAGGAGCCCGCGTGCTGGCGCTGCCAGTTGCAGGCCTGGCGCACGGACTCTTCGAGGACCCACCGGCCGAGGGGCACGATCAGCCCCGTGCGCTCGGCGAGCGGGATGAAACGGTCGGGTCCCAGCACCCCGTACTGCGGGTGCGACCAGCGCACCAGCGCCTCCGCCCCGTGCACGCTGCCGTCGTGCATGTGCACCAGCGGCTGGTACTCGATGAAGAACTCGCCGCGCTCCAGGGCCGCGGGCAGCGCGTTGGTCAGGCCGTGCCGGGTGATGGCGCGGGCGTCGGCCTCCTCGTCGGCGAACTCGAAGCGGTTGCCGCCCGCCGCCTTGGCCCGGTACATCGTGATGTCGGCGCTGCGCAGCACCTCCGCCGGGGTCCGTTCGCCCGCCGGGCCCTCGACGATGCCGATGCTGCCCCGGACCGTCAGCTCCCGCCCCTCCAGCCGGATCGGGGTGGACAGTGCGGACAGGACCCGGACCGCCAGTTCGGTGACGTTCTCCTCGGTGTCGTGGCCGGTGGTCAGCGCCACGAACTCGTCGCCGCCGAGCCGTGCGACGACCTCGCCCGGTCCCGTGGCGCAGCTCTGGAGCCGGTCGGCGACCTCCACCAGCAGCCGGTCGCCCGCCGAGTGCCCCAGGCTGTCATTGACCGCCTTGAACCCGTCGAGGTCCAGGTAGCACAGGCCGAAGCGGGGCCCGCCGGCCCCGCTCAGGGCCTTCTCCAGCCGCTCGAAGAACAGCGTCCGGTTGGGCAGGCCCGTCAGGGCGTCGTGGGTGGCCTCGTAGCGCAGCCGCAGGTTCAGCAGCCGGCGTTCGGTGGTGTCCTCCATCAGGGCCAGCTGGTACTGCGGGCGGCCTTCCGCGTCCCGCAGCAGCGACACCGTCAGGTTGGTCCACAGGACGGTCCCGTCGTTGCGGTAGTAGGGCTTCTCCACCCGGTAGTGCTCGCGTTCCCCGCGGACGAGTTCCCCGTACATCCGCCAGACGTGCGGGGTGTCGTCGGGGTGGCCCCACTCGCTGACGTTGCGGCTGCGGACGTGTCCTTCGAGGCCGCCGAACATCTGGAGCAGCGTGTCGTTGACCTCCAGGACGTTGCCTTCGAGGTCGGCGATGCCGATCCCGATGGCCGCCCCTTCGAAGACGGCCCGGAAGCGTTCCTCGCTGGCGTGCAGTGCCTGCTGGGCGTCGGCGCGGGCGGTCAGCGCGGAGCGGGCGATGGCCTCCTGCTCCTTGAGCGTGCGCTCGCGCAGGGCCCGGGCGAAGCCGGCCGCGATGCCGTGCTGGAGCCGGGCGCAGCGGGACCGGTACTCCTCGGTGCTCTCCGCCCCGGCGCCGTCGGGGCCGCAGTACAGCACCAGGTACGACTCGACGACCCCCAGGGTTCCGGCGAGGGCCTCGGGGTCGGTGCAGTGCACGGCGACGAGTTCGGCGCCCACCCGCTGGGCGGGCGAGGCGTCGAAGGGCCGGGCGTGCAGGGCCTCGGTGAGCGTGCGGGTCAGCGGGACCAGGTGCCGTTCGAACTCGGGGCGGGTCAGCGAGGTCGCCGTGACGGGGAAGATGGCCCGGCCCCAGATGGTCGCGAAACGCGCGATCCGGTCCTCCAGCCCGCTGTGCTGCTCCCGCACGGCCGCCCGGCCCGCATGCGGGCCGGGCGGCGTGTCGCGGGCCGAGGTGTCCTTCGGCGTCACGGTCCCGGCCTCCGGTGGACGGGCCGGGCTCGGGCTGACGGGCGGTGGGGTCGGGGCCGGGAGTCTCACGCCTTGCGTCCCACACCGGCGAAGCCCGAGAAGGCGAACGGGTCCTCCGGCGTGTCACCGTCCGCAGGGGTTTCGGTGCGGTCCGGGCGCCAGTCCGGCATCGACACCAGACCCGGTTCCAGCAGTTCGAACCCGTCGAAGAAGCGGGTGATCTCCTCGCGCGTGCGCATGACGAGGGGGTTGCGGATGTCCCGGTAGACGCCGACGGCCCCGACCGCGACGTCTTCGGAGAGCGGGATGCCCTCGTAGGAGGCGTGCGTGAGGATCAGCATGCTGCCCGGGGCGAGCGCGTCACGCAGCTCGGCGACGGCGGCGTACGGGTCGTCGGAGTCCTCCAGGAAGTGCAGGACGGCGACGAGCAGCAGGGCGACGGGACGGCTGGGGTCCAGCAGCCGGGCGACTTCCGGGGCGCCCAGGATGTCCTGCGGCTTGCGCAGGTCGGCGGAGACGACGCCGGTGCGGTCGTCACCGGCCAGGACGGCCTGGCTGTGCGCGACGGCGACCGGATCGTGGTCGACGTAGACGACACGGGCCTCGGAGGTGGCCTGGCGGGCGACCTCGTGGACGTTGCCGAAGGTCGGGATGCCGGAGCCGATGTCGAGGAACTGGGTGACGCCCTCGGCGACGGCGTGGCGCACGGCGCGGCGCATGAACGCCCGGTTGGCCTGCATGATCTTGGGAAGCCCCGGCAGGAATTCCATGGCGCGGCGGGCCGCCTGACGGTCGACCTCGAAGTTGTGCGAGCCGCCCAGGTAGTAATCGTAGATGCGGGACACGCTCGGCACCGATATGTCGATGCCTGGCGGGGCCCAGGCGGGGCGCTCCATCGGGGTCTCCAAGCCGTAGTCGTGCCGTGGTCCGGTCCGCGGTCGGTCGGGAACCGGACTCCTGTCCGAGCCGAATGTACTGATCATTGGCCAACGGAGCGAGTAAAAGCGGAAATTGGCGATCCGTTCTTGGTCACACACCTAACCCGGGCGGGGGTCACAGCGCCCTACATGACAGAAACCGACAAATACCTTTTGAGAATTGACCGGACTGTCATGGAAGACGCTCAAAAGCTGGCTCAAACCACTACGGTCCGAACTCCGCCCGTTCAGGCGAACCCGGGCCGACGCCCGCGTGCGCAGGCGCGCGCGGGCCCATGCTCCCGGGGTGAACAGAGCATGTGCCCGGCGCCTGCTGGCGGTACCGGTCCTGGTGTGGGCGGCGATGTCCGCCACACCGGCCGTGGCCGATAGCCGCGCCCACACGTCGATCGACCCGTGGGACGGCGCGGGACCCGCCGGGGTGTCCGCGGCCGCCCACAGCGGCTGGGCGGTGGCCGGCCGGGGTGGCGGACATCACGGAGACGGCCGCGCAGACGGCCACGGAAACGGTCCGGCAGACGGCCACGGAAGCGGACACGGAGACGGGCACGACGGCCACGGCTGGGGCCACCACCACCACTGCCCGCCACCCCCTCCGCCGCCCTGCCCCCCGAAGCCGACCCCGCCACCGACCCCGACGCCCACCCCCACGCCGACTCCCCCACCGCCTCCCCCCTCCCCGAAACCCACGCCGCCACCACCGAAACCCACCCCGCCGCCGCCCGCGCCGCCGAAGCCCGCGCCGCCACCCCCACCCGTGGCCGCCGCGCACCCCGCGCCGCCCCCGCCCGAACCGGCCCCGGAGCCGGAGCCCACTCCCCCGCCGAGGGTGACGCCCCCGCCCGCCCCCAAGCCGGTGGCCCGTCCCGCGTACCACACGCCGTCCCGCAAACCGCCCGCACACCACATCTCGCCGGTCACCTTCACGCTCATGACCGCGGCCCCCGCGGTGCTCGCGATCGTCGCGCTGCGCCCCCGCTAGGCCCACCCCCATCCCTTGTTTGGAGTCATCGTGTCGGAATGGCTCGTCCTGTCCCTGGCGATGGCCGCGGCCTGCGCCGTGGTGCTGACCATCGCCTTCTTCAACCACCGCCGGATCAGCGAGGACGACGATCCCAACGAGACCCCGGACGTCATCGAGTACATGACGATGATGATCGGGGTGATCTACGCGATCGTCCTCGGCCTGGCGATCGCCGGCGTCTGGGAGGGCCGCGGGGCCGCCCAGGAGTACGTGCGCCAGGAGTCCCAGGCCCTGCACGAGATCAGCGTCCGCTCCGAGGTCTATCCCGCCGATGTCCGCAAGACCATCCGCTCGGACGTCGACGCGTACGTGACGTACGTGGTGGACACCGAATGGAAGGAGATGGCCGACCACGGCGAGATCACCGACCGCAGCGGACAACTGCTGGAACGCATCCGCCGGGACGTCACGGACTACGAGCCGAAGACCGACCACGAGGGGCAGGCGTACCAGCCGCTGGTCGACCAGGTCGCGGCGGTGGACGACGCCCGCAACGCCCGCGGCCAGAGCGCCCAGGCCACCATGCCCGGCGTGGTGTGGTTCGGCCTGATCGTGGGGGCGCTCGTGACGGTGGGCCTGATCTTCACCCTCCAGATCCGGCGCTCGTTCCGGGAACTGCTGCTGGCGGGGCTGTTCAGCGCGCTGATCGCCTTCCTGCTGTTCCTGATCTGGGACTTCGACGCGCCCTTCGGACGGGGCATCGCGGCCACCGCCGAGCCCTTCTTCGCGCAGTTCCCGCACCTGGGGCTGAGCGACTGAGCGCCTCGGGCGTCCCGAGAGGTGCAGCCGGCCACCCGGTAAACCGGGGACGGGGCCCCCGTCCCCGGTTCGGCCCATCGTTGTGACCCGTTCGCCCGTTCCTGATCGCGGGCACCCGGGCCCCGGCCTAGCGTGACGGACGTCGAGGCGCACGTCCTTCCACGTGCGGAAACCATTCCGCGGCTGCTCCTCGGGGATCCGGAGAATCACTCATGGGTGCGATACGCAGCTCCGCCACAGCCCTGCTGAGCGCCGGCGCCACCGGCGTCGTCCTCGCGCTCGGCCCGGCGGGCACCAGTGCCGCCACCGCGGCCGAGGCCCAGCCGGTCACCTCGTTCGCCTTCGCCATCACCCCCTCCACGGTCGCCCCCGGCGGCCAGGTGGTGCTCTCCGTCAGCGGCTGCAACTCCGCCTTCGCCACCTCCTCGTCCGGCGTCTTCGACACCGTGAGCATCGCGCGCGGCCAGACCGCCCGGGTCACCGTCGACCGGGACGCCCGGCCCGGGGCGCTGTACTCCGTCACCTTCACCTGCAACGGCGAGACCGGTTCGGCCGACCTGACCATCGCCGGTGGTACGAGCCGTCCCACCACGAGTTCGACCGTCGGTCCCCCGCGCCGCCTCCCCTTGCCGCCCACGGCCCCCACGGCCCCCGCGGCCCCCGCCTCCGGCACCGCCACCCTCGGCGTGCGGGGCGGCCTCGGCGGCAGTGTGGCCGGGATGGACCTCCTGGAGTTCGGCGTCGGCGCCGGCTTCGTGCTGGCCGCCGTGGCCGGTACGGGCTACGTACTGCGCCGCCGCTCCTCGCGCGGCCACTGACCGTGGCGGACGTCCCTGCCGAGCGGCGGGAAACCCACGCGCCCCGAGCCCTCGTCAGGACTCGGGGCGACCGCGGTGCCGGGCTGACCGTGGAGGTCGGCCGGTCAGGCCCGGCTACCGATCGGGCGGCGACGGCGCATCACGTGGATGCCCGCGCCGAGGGCCGCCGTGGCGACGAGACCGGAACCGATGGCGGTCTCGGTGGCGGACGGGCCGAAGGAGCCGCCGATACCGCCCTGGGCACCGTTGCCTTCGAGGATCGTGAAGCGGTGCGTGGCGACGAGGCTGCTGTCGTTGCACCTGACGGACAGCGTCTGGTGGCCGGGAGAGGCGTGGTTGAAGATGCGTACGGTCGCGAATCCGATGGACCCGGCCGACAGTCTCGTCTCGGGAAAGTTGCCGTGCGACCAGACCGTGCCGCCGTGGGTGCATCCGGCCGCACTGACCTGCATCGTGGAGCCCTGGTGCACGGAGTACGGGTTGACCGTGACGTTGCTGGGACCGTTGCCTCCGCCCAGCGGCGGCCCGCCCGCCGGGTTCGCCGAGGCGAAGGGTGCGCTGAGGGCGACGGCGGCGCAGGCAGCCGCGGTCACGGTGAGTGCGCGCAAAACACGCATGGTGGAACCTCCAGCGGGAAGCGCCCCGGAGCGGTCGCCCGGGATGATCGACGAGAACGCCTCCCATCACGAACCCTCGGGGCGGCTCGCAACCAGCGCATTTCCGGCTTTGGGCCGCCCGGTTGAGCGACACGCCGAACAGCCGGAAGGGTTTCTGACGGATCCGCAGGTCACGACCCGTCAGGCATTTATGTGACGATTACCTGGATGGGCGCACCCCTTCCGGCCCCACCACCCGTTCGCCCGTCCCCGATCGCCGTCCCGGCCGTGCACCCTTAGCGTGCGTGAAGAAGGGCGTACAGGGGAGGGACTTGCACGCGGGTCGGGACCCCCGCGTCGGGAAGGGAGAGCCATGACCGAGGACGAGGGTGAGCAGCGGCGGAGGAGGCGCTCTCCGTGGGGACCACTCGCACTGGTCCTGCTCACCGGCCTCGCCATGATGCGCAACGGCGTGAACCTGAACGACGGGCCGCCACAGCCCGCCGCCGCGGCGGCCGTCGCGGTACGGCCCGACCAGGCGGCCGTGGCCCCGCCCGCGCCGCCGCCGGACCTGGAGGTGCTGGAGCACTCGTCGGTGCAGCGCATCCGGATCCCGGCGATCAAGGTGGACGCGCCGGTGATGACGGTCGGGCTGGACGCGCAGGGCTTCATCGACGCGCCGCCCCCGCAGGACCCGAACCTGGCCGGCTGGTACCTCAACGGTATCTCCCCGGGCCAGCAGGGCTCGGCGGTGATCGTGGGCCATGTGGACAACGCGCAGGGCCCGGCGGTGTTCTACGGCCTGGGCTCGCTGAACAAGGGCCAGCACATCGAGGTGGAGCGGTACGACGGGCGCACGGCGGTGTTCGAGGTGTACGGCGTGGAGGTGTTCTCCAAGGAGACCTTCCCGGGGGCCCGGGTGTACGGGGACACCGGCCACCCGGAGCTGCGCGTGATCACCTGCGGCGGCGGCTACTCGAAGGGCCGGGGCTACGACGGCAACGTGGTGGTGTTCGCCCGGATGGTGGAGGCACGCTGAGGGCCCCCGGGCGGGGGCCCGGCCCCCGCCCTCAGTGCGGCCGCGCCGCCGGGAAGACGGGGAGCGTCATCCGGTAGCCCCTGGCGAGCAGCTGGGGCAGGTACGTTTCGAGCGCCTCGACGCTCTGGGAGCGGTTGCCGCCTGCGTCGTGGGACAGCACGATCACTCCGGGCGCGGCGCCTGCCAGTACGCGGGAGACGATCGTGGTGGTGCCCGGTTCCGTCCAGTCGAGGGTGTCGACGGTCCAGGCGAGGGGCTCCATGCCGAGCTCCGCGCCGATCTCGAAGGCGGCCCGGTTCCAGGCTCCGTAGGGCGCCCGGAACCACTGGGGAGCCGTACCGGTCGTCTGCTCGACGACCTCGCTGGTGCGCTCGATCTCCGCGGCCAGGTCGGGGCGTCCCAGGGTGGGGATGAGCGGGTGGGTCCAGGTGTGGTTGCCGATGAGGTGGCCCTCGGCGGCCATCCGGCGCAGCAGGTCGCGGTTGTCGGTGGCCATCTCCCCGCAGACGAAGAACACCGCGCGGACCCGGTACCGGGCGAGGGTGTCCAGGATGCCGGGCGTGTAGCGGGGGTCGGGGCCGTCGTCGAAGGTGAGGAGCATCTCGCCGGACCGGCTCGTGCCTGCGGGCAGTTCCAGGATGGGCCGGGTGCGGACCGCGGGCTTCACCGCGGGCGGCCGGGCCGGGGCCTGCGCCGTCATCGGGGACAGCCGGTAGCTGTTGGGCGGGAGCCCCCGGGCGCGCAGGGCGGGGGCTCCCGGCGCGCCCCGGCCGGCCGCGCCCGCGCCGCCGGGTCCCGGCGCCGGGCCGGCCCCGCCGCCGGAGGCGGGGGTGTCGCTCTCGCCGCCGGTGATGAGGGAGACGGCTGCCGCGGCGCCGAGGAAGGCGGCGGTGCGCAGGAGCACGCGTCGCCCGACTGTCGGCTCGTCATTTTTCATTCTCAACTGGTATCAACGTCATGGGTTGAGACGCCCGCAGGCGCGATGGCGCCGACTGCCCGTCACCCGCCCGGCGCAGCCGGGGGGCCGGTCAGCCGCGTCGTACGAGCGGGAACGGAAGCGTCTCGCGGATCGTCAGACCGGTGAGGAACATGACGAGCCGGTCCACGCCGATGCCGAGCCCCCCGGTCGGCGGCATCGCGTACTCCAGCGCGTCCAGGAAGTCGTTGTCGAGCTCCATCGCCTCGGGGTCGCCGCCCGCCGCCAGCAGTGACTGCGCGGTGAGCCTGCGGCGCTGCTCGACGGGGTCGGTGAGCTCCGAGTAGGCGGTGCCGAGCTCGGTGCCGAAGGCGACCAGGTCCCAGCGTTCCGCCAGCCTCGGGTCCTTGCGGTGCTGCCGGGTCAGCGGGGAGACGTCGGTCGGGAAGTCCTTGTAGAAGGTGGGCAGCCCGGTCTTCTCCTCCACCAGCCGCTCGTACATCTCCAGCGCCACGTCGCCCCGGGTGTCGTCGGGCGAGTGGGGGACCCCGGCCCGGTCGCACAGGCGGCGCAGCGCCCGTTCGTCGGTGTCGGCGTCGACCTCCTCGCCCAGGGCCTCGCTGATGGCCCCGTACATCGTCTTGACCGGCCAGTACCCGGAGATGTCGTGGACGACGAGTTTGCCGTCGGCGTCGGCCTTGTGGGCGAGGGGCGAGCCGAAGGCGGCGGTGGCGGCGCCCTGGATCAGCTCGCGCGTCAGGTCGAGCATCACGTCGTAGTCCGCGTACGCCTGGTAGGCCTCCAGCATGGTGAATTCGGGATTGTGCTTGTAGGAGACGCCTTCGTTGCGGAAGGTGCGCCCCATCTCGAAGACCTTTTCCATGCCGCCGACGCAGAGCCGTTTCAGGTACAGCTCCGGGGCGATGCGCAAGTAGAGGTCGAGGTCGTAGGCGTTGATGTGGGTGCGGAAGGGGCGGGCGTTCGCCCCGCCGTGGATCTGCTGGAGCATCGGGGTCTCGACCTCCAGGTAGCCGCGGTCCAGGAGCCCCTGGCGCAGGGCCTGCACAGCGCTGGAGCGGGCCCGTACGACGTCGCGCGCGTCCGGGCTGGCGACCAGGTCGAGGTAGCGGCGCCGGACGCGGGCCTCGGGGTCGGAGAGGCCCTTGCGCTTGTCGGGGAGCGGGCGCAGGCACTTACCGGTGAGCTGCCAGGAGTGGACGACGACGGACAGCCGGCCCGTCCGGCTGGCGCCGACCTCGCCGGTCGCCACCACGTGGTCGCCGAAGTCGACCTGTGAGGTGAAGGAGTCCAGTACGTCCGGGCCCGCCTCGTCGCGGGTGAGCATCAGCTGGGTGTCGCCGGTCCAGTCCCGCAGTACGGCGAACACGACGCCGCCGAGGTCCCGTACGACCATCACCCGGCCCGCGAGGGTGACCTGTTCCCCGGTCCGGGTGCCGGGCGGGTAGCCGGGGTGGGCTTCCTCCAGGCGGGCGACGGTGTGGGTGCGCCGGGGGACGCCGACGGGGTAGGGGTCGGTTCCGGACGCCCGGATCCGGTCCAGTTTGGCGTGCCGGACCCTGACCTGCTCGGGCAGCCGCTCGACCATCGCCCGTTGGCCCGCCTCCGCCACGAGGTCCAGGCCGAGGGAGTCGATGGAGGGCAGGCCCTCGGTGGTGGCGGGCGCGGTGAGGCCCTTGGGGTGGGCGTTGCCCCACAGCTTGCGCAGGCTCGGTACGGAGACGAACCCTTCGGCGATGCCGGAGGCGAGGCTGACCCGGGCGAGGGAGCCGGCGTCCTGGTAGCACAGGAACCGCGGGTACCACTCGGGGCCGTACTTGACGTTGGAGCGGTACAGCGCCTCCAGCTGCCACCAGCGGGAGAAGAACAGCAGCAGCCTGCGCCACAGCCGCAGGACCGGCCCCGCGCCGATCCGGGCGCCCTCCTCGAAGGCGGAGCGGAACACGGCGAAGTTGAGGGAGATCCGGCGCACGCCCAGTCCGGGTGCGGCGGCGCAGAGCTGGGCGACCATGAACTCCATGACGCCGTTGGGGGCGGTGCGGTCGCGGCGCATCAGGTCCAGGGAGATGCCGTCCTTGCCCCAGGGGACGAAGGACAGCAGGGCGATCAGCCTGCGCTCGGCGTCGAAGGCCTCGACGAGCAGGCAGTCGCCGTCGGCAGGGTCGCCGAGCCGGTCGAGGGCCATGGAGAAGCCGCGTTCGGTCTCGGTGTCGCGCCAGGTGTCTGCCCGGTCCACGATGGTGCGCATCTCCTCCTCGGAGAGGGCGGAGTGGCGGCGGATGAGGGTGGTGGCCCCGGTGCGCCGGACGCGGTTGACGGCCTGCCGGGTGACGCGCATGTCCCGGCCGTCGAGGTCGAACTGGGCGACGTGCAAGATGGCCTCGTCACCGAGCTGGAGGGCGCCGAGCCCCGAGCGGGCGTAGGCGGTCGCGCCGTCCTCGGAGGCGCCCATGACGGCGGGCTGCCAGCCGTAGCGGCGGGCCACGGCCAGCCAGGCGTTGATGGCGGGGGTCCAGGCGGCGGGGTCGCCGACCGGGTCGCCGCTGGCGAGGCAGACGCCTGCTTCGACGCGGTAGGTGACGGCGGCCTTGCCGTTGGGGGCGAAGACGACGGCCTTGTCCCGCCGGGTCGCGAAGTAGCCGAGGGAGTCGCTGCGCCCGTAGGCGCCGAGGAGCGCGCGGATGCGGGGTTCCTCGTCCCCGTGCAGGGCGGCGGTCAGACGCTGGGAGCGGAAGAGGGCGGCGGCCGCGTTCAGCAGGGCGAGCGCGCCGAAGAGGCCGAGCACGAAGGACAGCGGGCGGGGCGGGCGGCCGTCGAAGCGGCGGTCGGAGAAGAGGCCGCCGAAGACCTCCTTCGCGGCCCAGTCGAGCCACTGGCCCTTGGGCAGGGTCCCGGGGAACAGGGCGACCAGGCCCCACCCGGCGAGGACGGCGAGGAGCAGCCCCAGCCCGAGGACGAGCATCGCCCGCCAGAACGCCCCGGGCCGGGAGGCGGCGTAGAACTCCTGGCGGGCGGCGATCAGGAGGGCGAGGGCGGCCGCGGCGAAGGCCAGGGAAACACCGCCGACCCAGTACTCGTCGGCCGCGATGAACAGGACGTCGACCAGGATCAGCAGGGCCAGATAGGTGACGACGATCCACCAGGCGACCTTCTTGCGGGCGCCGAGGGCGGCGGCGAGCAGGAAGAGGAAGACGGCGTAGGCGAGGTTCGCGCTGACGGGGATCACGAAGTCGTCGAGGAAGCGCACGACGGGGCGCAGCAGGCGGCGCAGTCCCGGGGAGAGGGACAGCAGGGCGCACAGCAGTCCGAGGGTTGCGAAGAACGCCCCGGACGCGTCGGGGACCCGGTTCAGGAACCGGTTGCGGGTCCCCCGGGCCTGCTCCGCGGTGGCACTCATGGTTCGCACTGTAGGGAGGGCCGGGCCGGTCCGCGCGGCGACGGGATAATCTCGGGGACGTGACGGAGCACGTGGGTACGGGATTCGAACGCGGTACGGACGGTCCGAAGGTGGTGCTGGCCGGGGTCGACGGCTCGGAGTCCTCGCTGCGGGCAGCGGCGTACGCGGCGGGGCTGGCGAGGCGGCAGGGCGCGCTGCTGGCGCTGGTGTACGTGCAGCCGGTGATGGCGGCCGGTGCCTCGCTGGGCGCGCCGGTGGCGGATACGACGGAGGAGATCGCGCAGGGCCTCGTCGCGGAGATCCGTGCGGCGGCCGAGCGGCTGAGAGGCATCTTCGAGGTGCGCTGGGAGTTCCACACCTTCCGCGGCGACCCGTACGCCGGTCTGGTGGACGCGGCGGATGAGCTGAAGGCGGACGCGGTGGTGGTGGGGGCCTCCGAGCAGGCCGGGCACCGCATCGTCGGCTCGGTGGCGGTCAGGCTGGTCAAGGCGGGCCGGTGGCCCGTCACGGTGGTGCCGTAACGGGCCGGGGCCGCGGGGCGGGCGCCGTACGAGGCGGGTGCTACCTGCCCATGGTCAGGCCGTCCTTCGCGGCGCCGCGGCTGAGGACCGCTTCGCTGATGGCGTCCCGCGCGGTCTCCCAGTCGTCGTTGCCGGGCTGCTTGGCGAGGCCGTCGGGAAGGTTGACGACCCTCCAGGGTGACTCGTCGGTCATCTGCGGGACGAACTCGGCTTTGGTGACCCGCCAGCGCTGTCCCGCGGCGGCCGGCGGGGCGAAGGTGAAGCGGCCGAGGGAACCGTAGTTGCCGCGCGGGTCCCGCTCGCCGGTGTGGTTGAACATCTCGCCCGCCACCTGGTCGCCCATGCCGTAGATGATCCAGGTCCCGTTGACCTTCTCGTAGGGCTGGGGGATGTGGGCGTGCGTGCCGAGGATCAGGTCGATGTCGGGGCGCCCGGCGGTCTGCGAGGCGGTCAGGGCCTTGCCCAGCGACAGCTGGGTCTCGTCGGGCTCGGTCTGCCACTCGGTGCCCCAGTGCACGCTGACGAGCACCACGTCCGCGCCCGCTTTCCGGGCGGCCCGCGCGTCCGCGATGATCTTGTCCTGCTTCATCAGGTTGACGGCCCACGGCTGCCCGTCGGGCATCGGGTAGCCGTTCGTGTCGTACGTGTAGGCGAGGTGGGCGACCTCGGCGGAGCCGGCCCGGTAGCGGGTGACGGTGGCCGCCTCGGCGGCCGTCCGGGCCGAACCGGCGTGCTTGAGGCCGGCCTTGTCGAACGTGTCGAGCGTGCGCCGCACGCCGTCGGCGCCGTCGTCCAGGGTGTGGTTGGAGGCGGTGGAGCAGCCGTCGTAGCCGGTGGCCTTGAGGCCGTCGGCGATCTGGGGCGGGGACTTGAAGGCCGGGTAGCCGCTGAACGGGCCGCCGTCCTCGCCGTAGACGGTCTCCATGTGGCACAGGGCGAGGTCGGCGGCGGACACCACCGGTCTGACGCCGGCGAACATCGGCCGGAAGTCGTAACCGTCGCCCTCGGCGTCGGTGGCGCCCTGCCGGATGATCGAGGTGTGCGGCAGTACGTCGCCGCTCGCGACCAGGGTGAACCCCTTGGCTCCGTCCGGGGTGGCGGAGCCGCCGGTGGAGGTCCCGGGGGCGTGGCCGCGGGCGAGGCGCGCGGACGCGGGCTTCCCGGTGGCGGAGCAGGCGGCGGCCGTGGCGGACAGCAGGAGGGCAGACAGCAGGGCCATGGCCTGGCGGGTGCGCTGGGTCATCTGTACCGGCTCTCGCTCGGAGGGACGCTCCGGACACCTGCGACACCTGGTCACTCAGGACCCGGAAATTCGTAGGACTATCTGATGAGCTGAATTCACAGAAGGCGACGTCGCAAGTCAAGGAACGGCGCCGCCGCGGTGGGGCCGGTTCACCCCCACGGCCGTTCGCCGCGCCGTTCGACCGTTCACCGTGCGGCGCGGCCGCCCACCGGAGGACCGGGGTGCTTGGGCGCAACGGCCGTGCCGGACGGTTCCCGGGCGGCCCCGTGCAGGTCAGGGTGGATCCGTCGGACCCGAGACGGGCGCCGGGACGGTCCCCGGCAGACCCGGCGAACAGCGGAAGGAGCCACTCGTGCCACCCTCCTCCACCCTCCGGCGTACGGATCCCGAGGCGCTGGCCGAACTCCAGCGCGAGCACGGGCGGGCGCTGTTCGGTTTCCTGGTCGGCCTGACGGCGGGGGACGCCCAGCGGGCCGAGGACCTCGTCCAGGAGACCCTGGTACGGGTCTGGCAGCACCCGGAGGTGCTGGCCAGCGGGCACGACTCCATGCGGCCGTGGCTGTTCACGGTCGCCCGCCGCCTCGCGATCGACGCGCGCCGCGCCCGGCTGTCGCGGCCGCAGGAGGTGGATCCGGACGGTCTGGAGCAGGCGCCCGCGCCGCAGGACGCGGTGGCCGGTTCGGTGACCGCGATCGACGTCAGGCGGGCCGTGGGCAGTCTGGGGCCGGAGCACCGCGAGGTGCTGATGCAGGTCTACTTCCGGGACCGCTCGGTGGCCGAGGCCGCCGCGGAGCTCGGCATACCGGCCGGAACCGTCAAGTCCCGTACGTACTACGCCCTGCGAGCCCTGCGCAAGGGCCTCCAGGGCTACGGCCTCGGCGCCTGAGGTACCGTCGGGACGGAGCGGCGGCGGACTGCGGCGGCGCGTCGACAGCCGGTCCGGAGAACGCCACGGATGGGCACGGACCGGACACAAGCCGCATCAAAAGTGTTATCAGTCCGGTCAAGTTGAGTAAACATCCTCCGCTCCGCGAGGCCCTCGGTGAAGGCTCGGGGCTGACGACGGGAAGCTCGACACGCGGGAGAAGGTGGAACGGTGCGGCCCGAGGGTACGAACGGCACCAGTGACGGTGGCGGTGGTGGGCTGGCGGTGCCCATGGCTTGGCTGTACGCGGAGTACATCGCCGACGAGCTGCTGCGCACGGGCCGGCTGATCCCCGTCAGCACGCTGGAGTTCCGGGCCGGCCGGGACACGCTCGCACTGACCATCTACCTCTCGGACGCGGCCGGCGAGCTCTCCGGGATCCGGGTGGTCTCGCAGCTCGACGAGTGGCTGTCGCTGACGGCCTACGGGCACCCGTGGCGCGACTGGGTGGAGACCCGGTTCCTCCAGCTCGGCGAGGAGGCCAGGGAGGACGGGCGCGAGGAGGACCCGGACCTGGAACTGGCCCGGGCGGCCTGGCGCTGGCTGGACCACACGGAGCTGTTCGCGACGAACCTCGACCCGGGACGGCACGGCCACGCGGACACCCCGGCGGGTCTGGACGAGAACGCCCGCGTCTGGACGCCCGCATGGCAACTGGGGCTTCCGCTCGGCCACTTGGCGATGCACTTGTTCTGAGGCCCGGGCCTCAGGTGCCCGCGCCACGGGCACCGGGCGCCTCGGCGGGGTCGGTGACGAGCCCGGTGAAGTCGGCCTCGTTGCGCTCGGCCCGGGTCACGTACCAGCGGGCGATGAGCCACATCACCGGGTACACGAGCAGTCCCAGCGCCACCCAGACCAGCGGTCCCGACGCGACCCGGGGCAGCAGGAACACCAACGGCAGCACCCCGACCAGCAGCGCGAGTGCGCTCAACGCGCAGAGCGCAGCCCGGAGCTGACTGCGCATCAGGGCGCGGACATAGGTCGCCCCGACGCTCGTCTGCTCCGAGATCTCCGACCGCGCCGGCGTGTGCGCGGGCGCCCTGCGCCGCACGCCCCGCGCCACCCCGGTCACGACCTCCCGCCGCCCCACCGCCTGCTGCTCCTCGGCCATGCCCCGGAAGTCTACGCAGCGCACCCGCTCCGAGCAGTTCGAAGCGTCCGGGCCTCGCCGGGCGGTGGGGCGGTGGGGCGGTGGCCGGGGGCTACTTGAGGAGTCGGGACAGGCGGCGGTCCGCGAGCGGTTTGCCGCCGGTCTGGCAGGTGGGGCAGTACTCCAGTGAGGAATCGGCGAAGGACACCGACCGGATGGTGTCCCCGCACACCGGGCACGGCTCACCCGCGCGGCCGTGGACCCGCAGGCCGCTCTTCTTCTCGGCCTTGAGCCGTCCCGCCGCCACCCCGTGGGCCCGCTCGACGGCCGTGCGAAGGGTTTCCCGGACGGCCTCGTACAGGTGCGTCACCTGGTCCTCCTCGAAGGAGGCGGCGAGCTTGAACGGCGAGACCTTCGCGGCGTGCAGGATCTCGTCGCTGTAGGCGTTCCCGATGCCGGCGATGACGCTCTGGTCGCGGAGCACGCCCTTGATCTGCCGCCGTTCCCCCGCCAGCAGGGCGGCGAACGCGTCACGGTCGAAGCCGTCGGCGAGCGGGTCGGGTCCGAGCCGGGCGATGCCGGGGACCTCCTGGGGGTCGCGGACCACGTACACCGCGAGCCGCTTCTGGGTGCCGGCCTCGGTGAGGTCGAAGCCCCCGCCGCCCTCCAGGACGACGCGCAGCGCCAGCGGCCCCTTGCCGGGGCGCGGCGGCTGGGCGGGCAGGGTGTCCTGCCAGCGCAGCCAGCCGGCCCGGGCCAGGTGGGTGACGAGGTGGAGTTCGCCGATCCGCAGGGCGAGGAACTTCCCGTACCGGGTGGTGGACCCGGCCGTCTGCCCTTCGAGGGCGGTGAGCGGGGGCTCGTACGTCTTGAGCACGCTGACCGCGAGCGGGAGGACGCGCTCGACCACCCGCCCGCCCAGGTGCTCGTCGAGGAACTCCCTCAGGGCCTCGACTTCGGGCAGCTCCGGCATGCTCCCAGCCTGCCGTCACCGCCCGCGGAACGCGAGCCGTGCACCGGCCCCGGTCGGCGGGCTACCCCAGCCCGAACTCGCACCACACGCACTTGCCGCCGCCCCTGGGGTCCACGCCCCACACGTCCGCCAGCCGGTCCACCAGCATCAGGCCGCGCCCCGAGACGCCCCCCTCGCCCGCATCGCGGCGCCGCGGCAGCGCGCTGGAACGGTCCTCGACCTCCACCCGCAGCCGCCGCCGGTCGCCCGGCAGGACCCGGAGCGTCACGATGGCCGGGCCGTCCGTGTGCATGAGGGCGTTGACGATCAACTCGTCCGCGACCAGCTCGATCTCGTCGGCCCGCTCCCGCGCACCCCATGCCCGCACGGCCGCGCCGATCATGTGCCGGGCCGCGACCAGGGCTTCCGGGTCCGCCGGCGCCACGTGCTGCTGGAGCCGGCCGCCGCCCTGCGGCGCGTCGGGCACCTGGCGGCGCAGCAGGAGCAGCGCCATGTCGTCGTCACCGCCGCGCTCGTCGATGACCCCGCACAGCTGGTCCGCGAGCTTCTGGAGGTCCGCGGGGCCGGCGCACACGAGCTCCGTCAGGTGCCCGATCCCGTCGTCGAGGTCCGTGCCGGGCTGCTCGACCAGTCCGTCCGTGCACAGTAGAAGCGTTTCTCCCGGATCCAGTTCGCAGGTCGTGACGGCGTACTCCAGCCGGCCGAACTCCGCCGACAGCCCCAGCGGCATCCCGCCCTCCACGGCCAGCCGGCGGCAGTCCCCGTCGCGGCTGCGCAGGAGCGGGTCGAGGTGGCCGGCCCGCACCAGCTGGAGCACGCCGGTCGCGAGGTCGGCCTCCACGTAGGTGCAGGTCGCGAAGCGGTCGGTGTCCAGCTCGTGCAGGAACACCGAGGCACGGGCCATGACGGTGGCCGGCGAGTGTCCCTCGGTGGCGTAGGCGCGCAGCACTATGCGCAGCTGGCCCATCACGGCGGCCGCGTGCGTGTCGTGCCCCTGGACGTCGCCGATGACGGCCCCGACCCGGCCGCCCGGCAGGGGGATGACGTCGTACCAGTCGCCGCCGATGTCCTGGCCCATGCGCGCCGACCGGTAGCGGACCGCGATGTCCGCGCCGGGGACGGACGGGATCCGGCGGGGCAGCATCGCCTGCTGGAGGCCCTCGGCGAGGTCGTGTTCCTGCTCCAGCAGCATGGCCCGTTGCAGGCTCTGCGCGATGCTGCTGCCGAGGGCGACCAGCAGGTTGCGCTCCTCCTGCGTGAAGCCGTCCTTGTCCTGGTAGAGCAGGCCGATGGCGCCTATCGGGCGGGCCTGGGCGATCAGGGGCAGGTAGGCGGCGGCCGAGATGTCCATCTCGGAGATCTTCGCCCAGAGGTCGGGGTAGCCCTCGGCGAACTCCTTCGCGGAGTCCAGGAAGCGGGGCTGGAGCGAGCGGACGACCTCGCTCATCGGGTACTGCTCGTCGATGCGGGTGTACCGGGTACCGGGGACGAAACTGCCTTCCGGGCCTTCGGCCACCAGGTGGATGCGGCCGGCCTCGACCAGTCCCATGACCATGCCCATCGAGCCGAGCCGTTCCAGGCCGTGCGCGTCCCCGAGGGCGTCGATGACGTCCTTGACGGTGCGGGCGTGCGCGAGGGCGGCGGTGGTGCTCTCGACGACCGACGTCTGGCGGCGGCGCTCCTCGTCCAGTCCGAGCCGTTCCGCCGAGTGGCCGAGTTCCTCGGTCGCGTCCCGGACGATGCCGATGATCCGGTACGGGCGGCCGTCGGGGTCGCGCATGACGCGGCCCTGGGTGTGGGTCCAGCGGAGCGTGCCGTCGTGGCAGCGGATGCGGAAGTAGGCGCCGTAGCTGTCCACGCCGCTCTTGAGGGCGCTGGAGACGAGCCCGTCGAGCCGGGCCGCCTCGTCGGGCGGCACGCGGGCGGCGAGGGTCTCGGGGCGGCCGTCGTACGCGCCGACGTCCGTGTCGAAGACTTCGAGGGCCGCCGCGTCCATGTGCATGAGACCGGTGAGCAGGTCCCAGTCAAAACTGCCCATCCGGTTCAGCGAGAGCGACCGGTCCGGGTGCGCGGGCCAGTCGTCCGGCAGCGATACGGCGGTCGGCACCGGTCCACCATGACACACCCGCCGGTCAGGCGCTCTCCCTGGAGGGGACCGGGTCGTAGGGCTGCTGGGGGTCGGGCGTCAGGTACGGGTCGTAGGGCTGCTGCGGGTCCGGGGGGAGGTACGGGTCATAGGGCGCCGAAGGGTCGTACCCGTGCGGGTCCGCCTGCTCCGGTGCCACGCCGTCGGGCCCCGTCGGCAGCCCGGGGTCCGCGTACGGCGGCACTGCCTGCGGGGCATCTTGCGGGGCGTCCTGCGGCAGGCTCGGCGCGGGGCCGTCCGGGAGGTCCGGGGGCAGCGCGGCGGGAGGGTCGGAGCGCGGCGGGGACGGCGGCTTGGGCAGCGGCCGGGACGGCTGGACCGGCCGGCTCTGGCCGGTGGGCGGCGTCGGTTCCGTGGGGCCGCCGGGGCCGGTCGGGGCGGCGGGGCCCTCGGGGGTGAGCGGGCCGCTCGGGATGCTTTCCGCCGGGTCGTAGGGGGGCAGGCCTTCGGGGGTCTTGTCCTGGGCGCCGTCGTCGCCGGTCCTGCGCTCCAGCCAGGTGTTGTCGGCGAGGTTCACGAGCACGAGGTGGTCCAGCTGCTGGACGGTCGGCTCGATGACGATGACCTGGTTGGCCTGGTAGCCGTTCCAGGGGTCGCCCTTGATCACCGGGTTCCCCTTGGGCGCGCGGGGCGGGGAGAGGGGGTTGCCGGAGCCGCAGCGGACGCGCGGCATGCCGTGGTCGTCGACGAGGACGGCCGTCCCGGCCTGGAGCACGGACTGGAAGGCGGCGGCCCGGCCGCCTTCCTGGAAGCCGTGGCTGGTGACCCGGGTGTCGGCGCGCAGGACGACGGGGGTGAGCGCGCGCAGGAAGTCGCCGATCTTGTCCTGGGCGATGCCGGAGGCCTCGGCGAAGGCGCCCGTCTTGGCGCTGTCGGCGGTGATGAGGCTCGACTGGTGTTCCACGTCGCAGCTGCCGAGCCGCTGGATGCCGCCGTACAGGCCGGGGGTCGCGGCGTTGACGGTGCGGATGCCCTGGCCGCTCTGGTTGGGCAGCGGGGGCTGGGCGGGGGCCGATTCCCCGGTGGCGGTGGAGGTGGTGAAGGGGTCCGGTCCCGCGGAGCCGACGGGCTGCAGGTGTACCTCCTGGGTCTGCGGGCCGGGAGCGCTCACGGGTTCCTCGGATCCTCCGCAGGCGGTGGCGAGCAGCCCGAGCAGGCCGATGGCTGTGAAGAGGGGTGCCCGGGCCGGTGTGTGACGGCGCGGCGCCTGACGGGGTGTCGGTGCGGGCACGTCGCTCACGAGATTCTCCCTTTTCGCCCCGGTTGCTCCCTCCTGTCTGCCGTATCCGCGTCCGCAGCGCAACCGGAACGCCACCCCGACTCCTTGAACATGTTCAAAGCCTGGCGTAGGGTCGCGACTGCGATTGAACGCGTTCAAGACTGTTCGGCGCACCGACCCTCGGGAGGGGCCGTGACGGTACTCGTGAACCTGATCGTCACGCTGGGCATGCTCTACGTCGTCCCCACCGGCCTGCGCCTGATCGACCGGACCGCCTTCCGTCGCACCGCCCGGCTGTGGCCCCTGCTCGCGGCCCCCGGGGCGCTGTGCCTGTGGCTGCCGCGCGGCGCCACCGCCACGGTGCTCGCCGCGCTGTACGCCGCTGCCGCCTTGGCCCTGGCCGCCAGGGCGCCGGTCCGGCTGCTGCGCACCCTCCCGCGAACCGGGTCCCCCGTGCCCGTCCCGTCCGAGGCCGCCGTCCTGACCGCGCTCGTCTCGCCCGCCGTCGCCGGCAGCGCCCTCGTCGCGGAACGCGCCGGCTACCGGCTCTTCGGCTTCGACCTCGACGTCCTCGCGCTGACCGTGCCGCACTTCCACTTCGCCGGGTTCACCGCGGCCCTGGTCGCCGGCCTGGTGTGCCGGGCGACGGTGACCGGCGGCGCACCCGGGACGGACGCCGGACGGGCGGACGCCGGACGGGCGGACGCCGGACTGCCGGACGCCGGACGGGCGGCCGCCGGGCCCGGGGCGCCGCCGGCCCGCTGGGCCGCGTACAGCGTGCCCAGCGGGACGCTGCTCGTCCTCCTCGGCTACTTCATCGGCGACTGGGCCGAGCTGGTGGGGGCAGCCGTACTGACCGCCGGGATGTGGGCGGTGGCCCTGGCGACCTGGCGCGGCATCCGGCCCGGCGCCCGCGACCGGACCACCCGCACCCTGCTGGCCACCTCGGCGGGGGTCCTTGTGGCGACGATGCTGCTCGCCCTGTGGTGGGCGACCGGCGAGGCGACCGGGATCACCCACCCCACCCTGACCTGGATGGCCGCGACCCACGGCCTCGGCAACGCCGTCGGCTTCGCCCTCTGCTCGCTGCTGGCCTGGCGCCGGCTCACCATGGACCGACAGGAGATGACCCGATGACCCGACTCCTCAGCACCGGCCGCGACGCGCTCAGCTACCCGGAACGGGGCGCGACGGAGCACCGCCCGCTGCCCGCGGGCTACAACCACCTCCACCACCGCACACGGATCGGCGACGGCCGGGCCGTCTTCGAGGCGGCCGGGGTCGCTCTGACCACCTTCGGCGCCCACCGTGCCTCGGGCATGCGGATCCGGGCCGAGACGGGAGCCGTCCGGCCCGGCACACGGGTCACGGTCGGGATCGGCTTCGGGCCCCTGCGCATCGACGCCCGCTGCCTGGTCCTGCGGACCGCGTACGAGAGCACCCGTGTCGGCTTCGCCTACGGAACCCTGGTGGGTCACCCCGAGTCGGGCGAGGAGTCCTTCATGGCGCTCATGGACCCCGACGGCACCGTCTGGTTCGAGGTGACCGCGTTCAGCCGCCCGGCCAGCTGGTACACCCGCCTCGGCGGCCCGGTGGTCCCCCTCCTCCAGCTCGGCTACGCCCGTCTGCTGGGCCGCAC
This sequence comes from Streptomyces sp. NBC_00667, assembly GCF_036226825.1. NCBI lineage: Bacteria > Bacillati > Actinomycetota > Actinomycetes > Kitasatosporales > Streptomycetaceae > Streptomyces > Streptomyces sp. NBC_00667. Next base: position 5,876,002 of record NZ_CP109022.1, on the reverse strand, counting down.
CCTGCGCAAGCTGGCAGCCGGGGCCCCCGGCGCCTGATACTGGAGGGGATGGACTGGTTCACGGCACCCGGCTACTGGTTGGGCCGGCTGGTCTTCCAGCGGGCCCTGGCCGGCGTCTACCTCTGCGCCTTCACCGCCGCCGCCCTCCAGTTCCGCGCCCTGATCGGGGCGCACGGCATGCTCCCCGTGCCGCGCTACGTGCGCCACGTCCCGTTCCGCCGCGCCCCGAGCCTGTTCCAACTGCGATACTCCGACCCGCTCTTCGCCTGCTGCGCCTGGGCCGGTGCGGTGCTGGCCGCGGCGCTCGCGGCGGGGGCCGGGGACGCCGTGCCGCTGGGGGCGGCGATGGCGATGTGGGCGGTGCTGTGGCTGCTGTACCTGTCGATCGTGAACGTGGGGCAGACCTGGTACTCCTTCGGCTGGGAGTCGCTGCTGCTGGAGGTGGGCTTCCTCGCCGTCTTCCTCGGCAACGCCCGGACGGGGCCGCCGGTGCTGGTGCTGTGGCTGCTGCGGTGGGTCGTGTTCCGGGTGGAGTTCGGCGCCGGGCTGATCAAGATTCGGGGCGACGCCTGCTGGCGCAAGCTCACCTGCCTCTACTTCCACCACGAGACGCAGCCGATGCCGGGACCGCTGAGCTGGTTCTTCCACCACCTGCCGAAGCCGCTGCACCGGGTGGAGTGCGCCGCGAACCACGTGACGCAACTGGTCGTCCCGGTCCTGCTGTTCACCCCGCAGCCGGTGGCCTCGTACGCCGCCGGGATCATCGTCGCGACGCAGCTGTGGCTGGTGCTGTCGGGGAACTTCGCCTGGCTGAACTGGATCACGATCGCGCCGGCGCTGTCCGCCATCGACTTCACGGGGCTCGCCGGGCCGCCCCCGGCCGCGGCCTTCCGCCCGGCGCCACTGTGGTACGTGGTCCTGGTGTGCGCGGTGACCGCGCTGGTGCTCGTCCTCAGCCGGCATCCGGTGGCCAACATGCTCTCCCGGCGCCAGGTGATGAACCGCTCCTTCGATTCCCTGCACCTGGTGAACACCTACGGGGCCTTCGGCACCGTGGGCCGGATCCGGGACGAGGTCGTGGTGGAGGGCACGGCCGAACGGACGCCCCGCACTGACGGCGACTGGCTCGAGTACGGCTTCAAGGGCAAACCGGGCGATCCGCGCCGCGCGCCCCGCCAGTTCGCCCCCTACCACCTGCGGCTCGACTGGCTGATGTGGTTCGCGGCCCTCTCCCCCGGTTACGCGCGGGACTGGTTCGGGCCGTTCGTGGAGCGGCTGCTGTCGGGTGACCGGGACACCCTGCGCCTGCTGCGCCACAACCCCTTCCCCGACGCGCCGCCGGTGTACGTGCGGGCCAGGCTGTACCGCTACCGGTTCACGACCTGGCGTGAGCTCCGCGCGACGGGCGCCTGGTGGCACCGGACGCTGCTGCGCGAGTACCTGCCGCCCACCCGGCTCGCGGAGGCGGCCTGGTCAGAGCCCGAGTAGCGCCGCCTCCTGTTCCGGCGTCACGCCCTTGGCCGGCCGGTCGGGACGCTGCGGGGCGATACCGCCGAGGCCGCGGAGCCAGGCCCAGGTGTCGGCCACGGTCTCCTCGACGGGCCGGCAGTGCAGACCTGCGGCGAGGGCCTTGGTGACGTCGCCGCCGAACATGTACGCGTGCAGTTCGCCCGGCGGGAGCCAGACGGGCAGGGACGTCCACGGCTCGATGCCGGCTTCCGCGATCCTGGCCGGGTCGGTCCAGCGGAGCTCCGCCCCGCCTCCGGTGACGCGCACGCAGGCTTCCAGCAGGCCGGCCATCGTGGTGTGCCCGGGCGGGGACGCCAGGTCGTACGCGCCGCCGAGCCCGGCCCGGGCGGCTCGCAGGGTCCAACGGGCCAGGTCCCGTACGTCGATGTACTGGATCGGAAGGTCGCGCGGGCCGGGGGCGAGCATCGGGCCGCCCCGCGCGGCGCGGTTCAGCCACCACGGCAGGCGGCCGACGTTCTCGTACGGGCCGAGGATCAGCCCGGCGCGCACCAGCAGGGCACGCCCGCCGAAGGCGTCGAGCGCGGCGAGTTCACCGCCCCGCTTGTCCTCGGCGTAGGCGGTGGCCTCCGCGTCGGGCGAGCCCCCGACGAGCGGGCCGTCCTCGGCCAGGCCTGCGGGGCCGGGGAACCCGTACACCGAGCGGCTGGAGACGTAGGCGTACCGCCCGGCCCGGTCCGCGAGCAGCCGGGCGGTGTCGCGCACGGCGGTGGGGGCCCCGCTCCAGGTGTCGACGACGAGGTCCCACTCCCCCTCGGCGAGCGCGGCCAGGCCGTCGGGGGCGGTGCGGTCTCCGTGGAGCGCGGAGGTTCCCGGAGGGGGCGCGTGGCGGCCGCGGTGGAAGACGGTGACGTCCCAACCCAGGTCCACGGCTTCTTCGGTGAGGGCGCGTCCGACGAATTCGGTGCCGCCCAGCATCAGTAGTCTCATGCCGGTCAGCCTGCCCGCCGGGGACCCGGTCCGGAACCCTTGATCGCTTTCAGCGATGACGCCCAGGGCGTACGGGGCCCGGGACCCGTCGGGGACGTGGGGCGCCCCCGCCGCCGGGTCGGCGCGGGGGCGCTGTGTCACCGAGGCCGCCAGGGCCGGTCGCTCTAGTCGATGCCGGGCAGGATGTGCGGCTCCGCCAGGTCGTCTTCGTAGCCCGCCAGCCGGATCGGCGCGGAACGGGCCCACACCTCGAGGCTGCCGAGTTCGTCGGAGCGGGCCTTGCCGTGCCGCCCCGAACGTTCCAGCAGGACCTGGTCGGACTTCGTCAGTTCTGTCACCGCGCACTCCTTTGTGTCGCGTAACCCGGCGGGCGAACCCCGCGTCGGGCAGGAATAAAGGGATACCGGACGCGGTGGCGCCGTGATGGAGCGAGGGAGGGCCGTGGTGGGGCCCTTTCATGCGCTCAAGAGTACACATATGAGCGGGCCCCCGCTCGATGGAAAGGCAAAATTCACTCGCGCCCTCTTGTGTCCTTCCCCTCTTCCCTGGGTCGGGAAGTCGTGTTCCCCGGGTCGGGAAGTCGTGGCACGGCGTGTCGGCGGCCGGTGCTCCGCCCGGGCCCGCGTGGGGGAGGACGGGCGAGCGGTACCGGAACCGGTGGCGCCGGGACGTGCGCGCGTACGACCGCCCGCCGCACGGCCCGGGACGACCGCGCCCCGGCCTCCACGAGGGAGACCGGGGCGCGAGCAGGGCTGTAGCGCTTACCAGTTGGCGGGCGCGTAGTCCTTGAGGAAGACGCCGTACAGGTCCTCGCCCGCCTCGCCGCGGACGATCGGGTCGTAGACCCGGGCCGCGCCGTCCACCAGGTCGAGCGGGGCGTGGAAGCCCTCCTCCGCGAGACGGATCTTGTCCGGGTGCGGGCGCTCGTCGGTGATCCAGCCGGTGTCCACGGCGGTCATCAGGATCTGGTCCTTCTGGAACATCTCCTGGGCGCTGGTCCGCGTCAGCATGTTGAGGGCGGCCTTGGCCATGTTGGTGTGCGGGTGCCCGGCGCCCTTGTAGCCGCGGCTGAACACGCCTTCCATCGCCGAGACGTTGACGACGTAGCGGCGGCCCGCCTCGGCCGCGGCCATCGCCGGACGCAGCTTGCTGATCAGGATGAAGGGCGCGGTGGAGTTGCACAGCTGCACTTCGAGGAGCTCGATCGGGTCCACCTCGGACACCGTCTGGATCCAGCTGTTGGTGTCGTGCAGGTCCGGGACCAGGCCGCCCGCGTCGATGGCGGTACCGGCCGCGATGCGCTCCAGCGAGGCGGAACCGGAGACCAGCGCGAGTTCGGTGATGTCCTGCGCGCTGAGCTTCTCGCCCTTGCCGGTGGGCAGGGCGGCGACCCGGTCGACGGTGCCGCTGCCGAACGTGCCGATCACCTCGGCGGAGGGCAGCTCGCCGGCCGGCAGCGGGGCGCTCTCGGCGGCGACCAGCTCGCTGTAGGCGCCCGGGGACCGGCGCACGGTCTGGGCCGCGTTGTTGATCAGGATGTCGAGCGGACCCTCTGCGGCGACCGAGTCGGCGAGCGCGACGACCTGCGCGGGGTCGCGGAGGTCGATGCCGACGATCTTGAGGCGGTGCAGCCACTCGGAGCTGTCCGGCATCGCCTTGAAGCGACGGATCGCGTCATTGGGGAAGCGGGTGGTGATGGTGGTGTGGGCGCCGTCGCGCAGTAGCCGCAGCGCGATGTACATGCCGATCTTGGCGCGGCCGCCGGTGAGCAGGGCGCGGCGGCCGGTCAGGTCGGTGCGGGCGTCGCGGCGCGCCCGGTTGAAGGCGGCGCAGTCCTGGCACAGCTGGTGGTAGAACGCGTCGACCTCGACGTAGCGCGTCTTGCAGACGTAGCAGGAGCGCGGGCGCTGGAGTATCCCGGCGATCGGGCCCTTGGTGGCGGCGGTCAGGGCGTTGCCCTGGGTCTCGTCGTCGATGCGCTCGGCGGAGCCGGTCGCGGTCGCCTCGGTGACGGCCTTGTCGTTGGCGGTCTTGGCGGCGCGGCGCTCTTGGCGGCGGCGCTGCTTGACCGTGCGGTACAGGCCGGCGGTGGCACGGCGTACGGTGACGGCGTCCGGGTGGTCGACGTCGAGCTTGTCCAGCTCGTCGAGGACGCTGAGGCAGAGGGCCAGCCGGTCGGGGTCGATGCCCGGGCCGTACGCCTGGTCGTCCCCGGTCACAGGGTTGTCTTCGGTCACCGTCATGGCCGCTGCCGTTCCTTGCTCACTCGTCCGCATCCGCCTGCTGCGGAGGTCCCAAAACCGCAACTGTACGACAGGGCACACGTCCGGCACCAAACCCGCGGGCGGGCTCCTCACGGAGTGCGAGGAACCATCACGGTACGCAAGGGAGCCGGGGTCGAAGCCGGGCGGGGCAGGGTCAGGAATAGGCCGGTCGGGTGGGGCATTGTGGACAACATGAGTGCCTTGGCGCTGTCGGTCCTGCTCTGCCTCGCGTCGGCCGTGGCGTACGCCGCGGGCGCGATCGTCCAGGAGCGGGTCGCGGACGGCTCGCCGGACCGTTTCTACGCCCCGCTCCACCGGCCCGTCTGGTGGGTGGCGGTGGCACTGAACGGCCTCGGCGCGGCACTCCACGTCCTCGCGCTGGCCTACGGGCCACTGAGCCTGGTGCAGCCGCTCGGTGCGCTGACCATCGTCTTCGCGCTCCCGATGGCGGCCGTGTTCGTACGGCGCCGGGCGGGCGCGGCGGCCTGGCGCGGGGCGCTGCTGGCGACGGCCGGGCTGGCCGGGCTGCTGGCGCTGACGGGCGGCGACCGGGACCCGGGGCGGACCCTGACGGGCGGCGAGCAGGGCCTGCTGATGAGCGTGACGGCGGCGGGGGTGACGGCGCTGGTCCTGGTGGCGCGCCGGGTGCGCCGGGTGGTGCTGCGCGGTGTGCTGCTGGCCGCCGCCGCCGGAACCGCCTTCGGCATGGCCTCGGTGTTCACCAAGTCGGTGGCCGACGGCTTCTCCCTGGACGCGCCGTTCTCCCGCTGGCCCGAACTGCTGGCCATCGCCGTCCTGGCGTCCGGCGGCCTGCTGCTGTCGCAGGCCGCCTACCGGGGTGCGGGGCTGACGGCGCCGCTGGCGACGGTCACGGTGGTGGACCCGGTGGTGGCCGCGGTGGTCGGCCTCTCGCTGTTCGACGAGGGCTTCCGGTACGGGTACGCGGGGACGGCGGCGGCCCTGGTGAGCGGCGCGGCGGCGGCGGCCGGCCTGATCCTGCTCACGGCCGCGCCGCCGCCCGTACGGGGGTCAGATGTCGACGCCCCGCCCGCGGAGGTACTTGAGGGGGTCGATGTCGGTTCCGTACCCGGGCCCGGTGCGCATCTCGAAGTGGAGGTGCGGTCCGGTGGTGTTGCCGGTGGAGCCGGAGCGGCCGATGCGCTGACCGCCGGAGACCTGCTGCCCGGCCTTGACGCCGAGGGCGGAGAGGTGGGCGTACTGGGAGTACCGGCCGTCGGCGTGCCGGATGACGACCTGGTAGCCGTACGCCCCGGCCCAGCCGGCGGAGAGGACGGTGCCGGGCCCGACGGCCTTGATGCTGGTGCCGGTCGGGACGGGGAAGTCGACCCCGGTGTGGTAGCCGCTGGACCAGGAGGAACCGGCGACGTGGTACGCCGTTCCGAGCGCGGCGTCGACCGGCGCGGTGAAGCCCGCGGACGCCGTCCCCTGCTTCGCTGACGCGGACTCGGCGGCCTTCGTCTGTTCGGGCTTGGCCTGCTCGGGCTGCGTCTTCTGCGGCTGTGTCTTCTCGGGTCGGGGGGCGGCCGGCTGTACGGGCTTGACCGGCTCGGCGACCCGCGGCGGCTTCTCCGGGTTCTGGGAGGGCGGCGCGACGGGGGCGGCGGTGATGCGCAGCGTGAGCCGCTGGCCGGGGAAGATCAGGTTCGGGTTGCCGCCGATGGTGTCCCGATTGGTCTCGTACAGCGCCTGCCAGCCGCCTTCGACGTGCTGGCCGGTGGCGATCGCCGAGAGCGAGTCCCCGGGGGCGACGACGTACGGGTTCGGCAGGACCGTGGTGTCGGTCGGTCGGGTCGGGCTCGGGGCCTGCACCCGGGTGGCCTCGGGAGCCGCCTGCTTCTGGCGCGGGATCGCGGCGGGTGCCCCAGCGGGGGCGGGGCCGCTGCGGCTCAGCCCGGCCTGCGGTCCGCAGGCGGGCCAGGCGCGGGGCCCCTGGCCCTTGAGCACCTTCTCGGCCACCGCGATCTGTTGGTCCTTGGTGGCCAGGTCGGCGCGGGCCGCGAAGGCGGTTCCGCCGAAGGCGCGCCAGGTGCTCTGGCTGAACTGGAGGCCGCCGTAGTAGCCGTTGCCGGTGTTGACGTGCCAGTTGTTGGTCGACTCGCAGGCAGCGACCTTGTCCCAGGTGCCGATGGAGGCCGCGTGGGCGGCCCCGGCTCCGATGAGCGGCAGCGCGATCCCGGCGCCACCCGCGGTGACGGCGAGCGAGGCGCGGTTGATGCTGCTCGGCTGGTACCGGCGGTGCCGGCCCCGTACACCCATGGGAGCCCCCCTTGAAGACGTGCCGGAACCGCACAAGCTAACGGCGCCGGTGGAGGCTGACAATAGCGACAACCGGCTGTCTCCGAGGGGGAATTGACGCTTTGCCCGCTGACCTGCCCCGACGGCGCCGCGAGGTGCGGTGTCGGGCGGCGCGGGCCAGGGAGGATCCGGAAGAGACGGCTAGCCCGCGGCGCGGCCCAGCGGCCCGGGCTGCGGGATCGGGGCCGGCCCCGGGGGCGGCGGCACCGGATCGGGCTCCGGCACGGGACCCGGGATCGGGGGCGCGGGACGCGGCACCGGGTCGGGCTCGGGGAAGGGTCCGGGCCCCGGCCGGGGCGCGGGGACCGGGTCGGGCTCCGGGGTGGGGGGCTGCGTCTGGTCTTCGTCTTCGTCGAGCACCACGAGGTTGAGCACCATACGCACCACCTTCCCCGGAACCGGGCGGGTACGCCCGTCGGCGTCCGTCGGCCGCCTACGGGCGCAGGGCCGCGGCCAGCCCGGTGGAGGGGCTGCTCAGGACGGGCACCGCCGTCCGCACCAGGTCCGCCGCGCCCGCCATCGACGCCTGGGCGAGGAGGATGACGTCCGCGTCGGCGACCTCGTCCGCCGCGCGGGCCACCCGGCTCAGGTACCCGTCGGTGTCCCCCGCCTCGAAGCACTCCCACGCCTCCGCGACCAGGTGCGTGCGTACGGTGACGGCCCGGCCGGCGGCCTCCTGCTCCAGCAGCTCCAGCGTCGGGGCGACGGTGGACCGGACGGCGGCGAGTACGACGATCCGGGGGCCGGCGTCCACGGCCGCGGCCGCCATGGGCCGGTCCACGCGGAGCACGGGCCGTCCGAGGGCGGGTGCGAGGGACTCGGCGACGGCCCCGATCGTCGAGCAGGTGACCAGCACCGGCCCGTTCGCCCCGGCGAGGGCCTCCCGCACGCCGGGAGCCACCGACGCGGGCCCGTGCGTACGGGCCCGCTCCAGCAGCTGCGGGACGACGAGGTGCCGCAGCACCGCCCCGGCGTGGTCGCGGTCCCGCAGCGCGTCGAAGACCGGGACGTGGACCGGGGAGGTGTGCAGCAGGGTCAGGGCCCGGCCGCTCACCAGCGGCCGGAGTCCGCGATCAGCTGGGCCTTCGCCGCCTCGGCCACCCCGGCGGGGGCGGCGGGAGCCTCGTCGGGATGTTTGGCGGCCCAGGCCGCCGCGTAGGGACACAGCGGGACCACGGGAACCCCTTCGGCTGCGGCGATCGCGTAGAAGGTCCTCACCAGCTGCCCGCCGATCCCGCGGCCCTCGTGGCCCGGCTCGACGATGGTGTGCACGGCGACCAGCGCGCCGGGCTCCCCGGCGAGCACGAAGTAGGCGATGAACCCGACCACCGCCCCGCCCTCGATGGCGAGCAGCCGCCCCGCCTTCCGGTCGTCCTCGAACTCGATCGCCTGGTTCTCGGCCATGCTCGCCCGCTCCCCTCAGACAGCCACCGCGTGGGGGCTGCGCTCCTGGTCCGTTCCGGGAACCGGGGCGGAGGGATCCGCCCCGAGTTCGATGATGCGGTTGTCGGCGTCGACGTGCACGACCCGGGGCTTCAACGCCCGCGCCTCGGCGTCCTCGACCTGCGCGTAGCTGATGAGGATGACGAGGTCCCCGGGATGCACGAGGTGCGCGGCGGCCCCGTTGATCCCGATGACCCCGGACCCCCGCTCCCCCTCGATGACGTACGTCTCCAACCGTGCCCCGTTGGTGATGTCCACGATGTGGACGAGCTCCCCGGGCAACAGGTCGGCGGCGTCCAGCAGGTCGGCATCGATGGTCACGGAGCCGACGTAATGCAGATCGGCCTGCGTGACGGTGGCCCGGTGGATCTTGGACTTGAACATGGTACGAAGCATGCGGAAACTCCCGGAATGTCAGCTCCCTGCCTGCTCCTCGCAGGTCAAGGGCGGTCTCCGGAGCCTACAACGACTCGCCGGCGTACGCACTGGGCCAGGGGACGGCCACGGCGACCGGCGCCGACGTGACGACCGGCTCGCGGGTCAGGGGTGGTCGTGCCAGGAGAGGGCGGCGATGCGCCAGCCCTCGGGGGTGCGGACGAACTGGAGGGTTTTGGTGCCGGCGCCCTCGAAGGGGGCGCCGTCCAGGATTCCGGACTTGCGGTAGCCGCCGAAGCGCGAGGCGATGTCCCCCTGGATCTCGGTGCTTTCGGAGGTCTCCCACTCCGAGAAGTCGACCAGTCGGCCCTCGGCCAGCAGCCGTTGGCGGGGTTCGATGAATTCCTCCACCGTGTAGACCGTGAAGTCCGGGCCCGTCTTGACGATGACACCGCCGGGGAGGAACAGTCGGCGGAGCCTGTCCACGTCGGCGGTCTTGCCGTCCCGGTTGTCGAAGGCGCCGAAGAAGTCGGCGGTCAGGGCGTCGAGTTCGGGCTTGTGCGACATGTCTTGCTCCCCCGGGTCGGATCGCCGGCCGCCTTCCGCGGGCCGGGCGCCGACCCATTGTCCACTTGTCCACGGCCCCGGACCCTGTCCGAGCGGCCTCCCGGGCCGGACCGGCCTAGCGCAGCAGGACCAGCACGGCGAGGAGCAGGGCCGGCAGCACCGGGACCGCTGCCACCACAGTGGCCGTCAGGCGTCGGCGCAGCACGCTGTAGCGGTGCTCGTACGCGGTCGCGAGTTCCTCGCCCCGGGCCACGACGGCGGCCAGCATCTGCCGCTTGAGGCGCAGGTGGTGCTCCGCGAAGAGGCCCGCGACCTCCTGCCGTTCGCCCGGGCCGAGCCAGGTCAGGCGTCCGGCGAAGGCCTGCGCCTCGGCGTGTGCCTCATGGAGGGCCGCCTGGCTGATCAGGTAGCCCTCCAGGCGCGCGAGGCCGGCCGCGGCCTCCCTCTGGGCCTTCTCGTCCATCGTCGCTCGCCGCCGTCCTGCTACCCGGCGGCCGTCGGTCCGGCGGAGTCGTCGCGGGGCGGGGAGACGGCCCTGTCCTGGTCGATCACGTCGCGCTGGCCCTCGTTCTCGATGCGCTCCAGTTCCGAGACCTCGAAGTGGTGCAGGTCGAAGGCCGGTGATTCGGAGCGTACGCGCGGCAGCGTGACGAAGTTGTGGCGCGGCGGCGGGCAGGAGGTGGCCCATTCCAGCGAACGGCCGTACCCCCACGGGTCGTCGACGGTGACGCGCGGCGCGTACTTCGCGGTCTTCCACAGGTTGTAGAGGAAGGGGAGGGTCGATCCGCCGAGCAGGAACGCGCCGATGGAGGAGACGGTGTTCAAGGTGGTGAACCCGTCGGCGGCGAGGTAGTCGGCGTAGCGGCGCGGCATGCCTTCGGCTCCCAGCCAGTGCTGGACGAGGAAGGTGAGGTGGAAGCCGACGAACAGCGTCCAGAAGTGGATCTTGCCGAGGCGTTCGTCGAGCATGGTGCCGGTCATCTTCGGCCACCAGAAGTAGAAGCCGGCGAACGTCGCGAACACCACCGTGCCGAAGACCACGTAGTGGAAGTGGGCGACGACGAAGTAGGAGTCCGTGACGTGGAAGTCCATCGGCGGCGAGGCCAGGATGATGCCGGTCAGACCGCCGAAGAGGAAGGTCACCAGGAAGCCGATGGACCACAGCATCGGCGTCTCGAAGGACAGCGAGCCCTTCCACATCGTGCCGATCCAGTTGAAGAACTTCACCCCGGTCGGCACCGCGATCAGGAACGTCATGAAGGAGAAGAACGGCAGCAGCACGGCCTGCGTGGCGAACATGTGGTGCGCCCACACCGTCACCGACAGCCCCGCGATCGCGATCGTCGCCCCGACCAGGCCGAGGTAGCCGAACACCGGCTTGCGGGAGAAGACGGGGAGGATCTCGGTGATGATCCCGAAGAACGGCAGGGCGATGATGTAGACCTCCGGGTGCCCGAAGAACCAGAACAGGTGCTGCCACAGGATCGGCCCGCCGTTGGACGGGTCGAAGACGTGCGCACCGAACTTGCGGTCCGCCTCCAGCACCAGCAGCGCCGCCGCCAGGACCGGGAAGGCGAACAGGACCAGCACCGAGGTCAGCAGGATGTTCCAGGTGAAGATCGGCATCCGGAACATCGTCATCCCGGGCGAGCGCATGCAGATGATCGTGGTGACGAAGTTGACGGCGCCCAGGATCGTCCCGAATCCCGACATGGCCAGCCCCATGATCCACATGTCGCCGCCGATGAACGGGGTCCGCTCCACGCTGCTGAGCGGGGTGTAGGCGGTCCAGCCGAAGTCGGCCGTGCCCTGCGGCGTGAGCAGGCTCCCCACGACGATGATGCCGCCGAACAGGAACAGCCAGAACGACAGCATGTTCAGCCGGGGGAACGCCACGTCCGGCGCCCCGATCTGCAGGGGCATGATCGCGTTGGCGAACCCGGCGAACGTCGGCGTCGCGAAGAACAGCAGCATGATCGTGCCGTGCAACGTGAAGATCTGGTTGTACTGCTCGTTGGAGACGATCTGCATACCCGGCCGGGCCAGCTCCGCCCTCAGCAGGAGGGCGAGCACGCCGCCGAAGACGAAGAAGACGAACGAGGCGATCAGGTAGAGGTGCCCGATCTTCTTGTGGTCCGTCGTCGACAGCCAGGCCACCACGACCTGTCCCACGGTTCTCCCCCGCGTGGGAATGGGCGCGATCGGCTCGGTGACAGTGGTCATGCGGATCCCCTGGACATCATCGGACGGCGACGGGCGGTCTGCCGCGCGGGCAGCCGGCTCGGGCTGCCCGCACACGTCGTCCCTGTCTACTGCCACGGCCGGGCGGACGCGCGGCGGCGTGCACGCGCGTACGGGTGAAGGTGGCGCCGGGTGAAGGTGGCGGCGCGGCGTCAGTCCCGCTTCTCGCCGCCCAGCAGGTTGCGGCGCATCAGGCGGGTGATGTCCTTCGCGGTGACGATGCCGACGAGACGGCCGTCGTCGACCACGAGGAGGCGGGTACCGGTGGCCGTGCTGAGCCGGTCGAGGGCCTCGGTCAGGAACTCGTCGGCGGAGGCGACCGCACACCTCGCGAGCGGGGTCGCCACGTCGCGCACCTGGGTGGTGTCCCGCAGCGGGTCCTGGACCGCTCCCAGCCTGCGCAGTTCGACGATGCCGCTGGGGCGGCCGTCGAAGTCGAGCAGCGGCACGGCGGAGTGGCGGGACGGGAGGGCCACCTCGTCGATGAAGCGGCGGACGGTCAGCCAGTCGGCGCCGGTGGCGACCGGGCTGCTCATCGCGTCGGCGACCCGGACGCCCTGCAGGGCCGTGCCGATGACGGCGCGCTGCCGTTCCGCGCCCGCGACCACCATGACGAACAGGCCGGTGAAGACCAGCCACAGTCCGCCCGAGGACCCGCGCAGCAACGAGACCCAGCCGGCGCCCATCAGCAGGACTCCGAGCACCTGGCCGCTGCGCGACGCCGCGCGGTCGGCGCGGTCGCGGTCCCCGGTGCGCCACCACAGCAGGGCCTGCACGACGCGACCGCCGTCCAGCGGAGCCGCGGGCAGCAGGTTGAACACCCCGAGGGCCAGGTTCACCCAGCCGAGCCATCCGAGGACCGCTGCGGGCACTGCCCAGCCCGAGAGGGTGTTCAGGCCGATGCCGGCGCCGAGGGCCGCCCCGCCGATGACCAGGCTGGTCAGCGGCCCGCTCACGGCGACCGCGAAGGCCGCCGCCGCGCTCTGGGGGCGGCCCATGCGGGTCATCCCGCCCAGGGCCCACAGCGTCACGTCCTGTACGGAAATCTTCTTGCGGCGGGCCGTCGCGGCGTGCGCCGCCTCGTGCAGCAGCAGGCTCGCCATCAGCAGCAGGGCCCCGACGGCGCTGGCGAGGGTGTACACGGCGTTCGAGTATCCCGGTGTCCAGAGGGGGAGGGTCCGGCGGCCGAGGCCGTACGCGAGGAAGACCGCCAGCAGCGGCACGCTCCAGTGCATGCGCAGCGGTACGCCGACCACGCGTCCCACGGGGACAGAGCCGTTCATGGCCTCTCCAGCCGGCCCGGCGTACCGGTCCACCCGGGGCGCACCGCGCGTCCCGTACCCCGTGGACCGGACGGCCGGGGCCTCACCTCCAGTGTCCCTCTCGCCGTGCCGCTACCCGGGTGACGGACCGTGCCCGGGGCTGTGGGAGGCGTCGCCCTGCGGGGCATCGCCGTGTGCGGCGTCGTGGCTCGCGTCCCCGTGGCTCGCGTCCCCGTGGCCGGGGGCGTCGTGGCCGGAGTCGGCGTGGCCGGCGCCCCCGTCGTGACCGGCGTCCCCGTGCTCGGGGCCGTGCGCGTCGCCGGTCTCCACCTTGCCGCCGAGGCGCTCCCGCAGCGGCGCCAGGGCTTCGGCGGAGGCGGCGGTGACCACCCACCGGTCTCCGACCAGGTAGGTACCGCCGTACCCGCGGGACTCCGCCAGCCACTCGCACTGGCCCTCGTCGGCGGTGAAGGTCGCGATCCGGTAGCCGGCCGCCCCCGCCCCGCACGCCCCTTCCCGCAGTTCTTCGGCGTCGACGGTGATCTCGGCGGTGCAGCCGAGGGCCGCCGCCAGGTCCTGGACGCTGACGCCGTTGGCCCGGGCGGAGGCGGCGGCGACCGGGCGGACCTTCGCGTGTCCCGTGGCGCACCCGCCGCACAGCAGGGAGGCGACCAGCACGGCCACGCAGGGCGCCAGGTGGCGGGCGGTGACGCGGGGTGGTTGCGGCATGTCTGGTCTCCCTCGCAGAGGTGGATGTGCCCTACCGGTCCGCGGGGACCTTCTTGCCGGCGTCGTCGACGGCGAACCACAGGCCCTGCTTGTTGTGTCCGTTGGTCTGGCCGGGCTGGGTGTCGCCGGTGAACAGGTAGACGGGCCAGCAGTCGATCGTCAATTGCTGTGACCCGTCGGGCCGCTTCACCGATCCGACGAGTCCGGCGGCGATTCCGGACACCTTCGTCTTGTCCACCGGCGCGGCGGGCTTCCAGGTGTCGAGGCAGGCGTCGAGGCAACCGAATTTCATGGGCCACGCACTGTCCTTGTTGAACCGGTAGAGGGTGCGCCCCTGTGCGTCGACGAGGATCTTCCCGAGTTTCGTGTCGGTGGCGACGGAGAGTTCCGTTCCCGTCCGGGCGTTCATATCGCCCATCCCGCTCCCCATTCCGCTGCCCATTCCCGAGCCCATGGCCCCGGTAGCGGGCGTGCCGGGTTTTTGGCCGCCCTTCTGGTCGACGGCCTTCTTGCCGTCGGCGGCCAGCGCGTGCCAGGTGCCGCCGACGCCTTCGCCCTTGGCCTCCCCGGCCTGGGTGTCCTTGGCGTAGCGGTACACGGGCCAGCCGCCGAGGGTGAGCTGCTTGCTGCCGTCGGCGCGGGTGACCTCGCCGAGCTGGGAGGCGTCGATGCCCTGGGCGGCGGAGGCGTCCGCCGCGGGGACGGGCGGCCAGGCGGTGGCGCAGTCGCCGGAGCAGTTCGATGTGGGGGGCTTGGCGGTGTCCTTGTCGAACCGGTAGAGGGTGAGGCCGGCGCTGTCGGTGACCACGCTGCCCACGTTCGCGATGTCCCGTACGGCGAGCTGGCCGGCCCGCACCGACGTCCCGGGCTCCACGCCGCCGTAGCCGGATCCGGCGGCGCCGGCCGCCCCGGCCGCGCCGGCCGCCGGGTCCGCCCCCGAGCCGCCGGAGCCGTATCCGCTGCCGTACCCGTTCCCTATCGCTTTGCTGTCCCCGACCGGCTGTACGGCATTTCCCGAGCGGCCGGCGTTGGTCCCGCCGCTCCCGCATCCGGCCGCCAGTACCAGTACCGCCATCACCGATCCGGCGGCGGCCGCCCCACGACGCTTGTTGTTCACGGTTGCTCACTCCCTGCGTTTCCATTCGGCGTTCACTCTTCCTGGGTCATTCATAAAGCCTGGGAAGCCCCCGGAATTCGAATGGACGGGAATTTGTCAGATCACGCCAAAGGCTGAACTGGGGCCGGCCGCAGCCGTTCACGGCCGGCTCGTTCCCGGACGCGCTCGTGGCCGGCGGCGCCCATTCCTGGCCGCGCCGATTCCTGGCCGCGCCGATTGCCGGCCGCACGCATTGCCGACCGTGCGCGAGGCCGGCCTCGCGCGAGGCCGGCCTTCCATTCCTGACCGTGGTCATTCCTGACCGTGCTCATTCCTGACCGTGCTCATTCCTGGATGCGCAGCGCCAGCGCCGGGCAGCGGCGGACCGCGCGCAGCGCCTTCGGCCGCAGCCGGCCCGGGACGGGCATGACTCCCTGGGCCGGGTAGCCGTCGGCGTCCAGCCGGACGATGTCGGGCAGCAGGTCCACGCACAGCCCGTGGCCCTTGCACAGCGTCCAGTCCACGACGAGCCGTTCGGGGTTCTCGTCGGCCGGCAGCGGCAGGGCGCCCAGGACGCGCCGCCCGCAGCCGCTGCCGAGCGCGTGGTCGCGGAACTCGTCGGGGAACACGGCGAGGGCGGAGGCCACGAAGGCGGAGGTTCCGTCGGGGTGGCTGCACGCCCCGCGGCCGAGCACCGAGCGCATCCGCGCCTGGACGGCTTCGAGGGCCGGCCGGCCGCCACCGCCGACGAGGGCGTCGACCGCGTCCGCGAGCGAGGGCAGCCCCCGCGCGCACGGCCCGCACTGCCCGGCGGACTCGTCCGCCATCCAGCGGGTGACGCGGGCGACTTCCCCGGCCGGGCAGGTGTCGTGGGGCAGCGGCAGCACGGCGCCCGCCCCCAGTACGGCGTCGTACGAGGCGAGCGAGTTGCGGGAGAGCGCGGCGGAGCGGGCGGCGGGCGGGGCCAGCCAGCGGCCGTGATAGCCGCCTACCAGGACGCCCTGGCCGGGTTCCGATCCGCACAGGTCCAGGACGTACGCCAGGGACGTCCCGGTCGGCACTTCGACGACCGTGGCTCCCCCGACGGTCAGCAGGACGGTGCCCGGCTCGTCGTCGAGGCCCGCCATGCGGTACTCGGCGGCTCCGAGCCGGGCGGCGACGGCCAGTTGGGCGTAGGTCTCGGTGTTGGACAGCAGGGTCGGCAGCCCGCCGAGGCCCCTTTCGCTGGTCCGCACCTTCTGCCCGGACGGCAGCGCGGGTCCGCCCTCGATCCCGTTGATCAGGGCGGTGCCCTCCCCCGTGACGAAGCGTTCGGGGAGGCGGGCCACCCGGACCCGGCGGTCCGCCGCGGCGCGTTCGGCGACGGCGGCGCGCAGCGAGCCCTCCACGTCGTCGCGGGTGACGCCGATGACCACGTCCTCGGCGCCGAGCGCGTCGGCGGCCAGGAGTGCCCCGTCGAGCACCAGGTGCGGGACGTGCAGCAGCAGGGCGGTGTCCTTGAGACAACTCGGCTCGCCCTCGCTGCCGTTGACGACGACGGCGGTGCGGCCGTCGCGGGCCCGGGCCGAGCGGGTGACGGCGCGGAGTTTGCGGGCGAAGGGGAAGCCCGCTCCGCCGCGCCCCTTGAGGTCCACGTCCTCGGCCAGCCGCACCAGTTCCTCGACGGGGTAGCGGGGCAGCGTCCCGTGCACGGTCAGGTGCCCGGCGAGGTCGAGGCGGGGTGCGGCGTCGAGCCCGGCCAGCAGACGGGGCATGCCCACGCAGCCGAGGGCCGGGCGGGACACGCCGGTCACTGGCGCCCCCGCGCGCCGCCGAGCGGTTCACCCGGGCGGTCTGCCACGCCGAGCCTGCTCGGTATGAACACCGCGGGATAGGGCGGCGCGCCGTACGGGGGTGCGGGGTACGGCGGGGGCGGATACGGCGGCGGGGCCGGCCTGGACTGCGTCCCCGGCCCGGCCGCGGCCCGGGCGGTGAGCAGCGGATCTCCGGGCAGCGGGTCTCCGGGCAGCAGGTCTCCGGGCAGCGGGTCTCCGGGCAGCGGACCGGAGCCCGCCCCGCCCGCGGCGGCCGGCTGCGTCTGGCGGGCCAGCCGTGCGGTGAGGCGGGCCGCCGCCCATTCGGCGGGTTTGCGGACGAACGGCCTCGGCGTGCGCGGCGGCCCCTGGCCGGGCGTGCGGGACGGGGGCGGCGCCACGACGGCCGGGCGGGCCGGGAGTGCGCGCAGCCGCGCCCGCAGCCGGATGACGAGGACGGCGGCGACACCGGCCAGGCAGAGCCCGTACGCCACGGTCACCCAACCGGCCGCGGCGCGGCCGGCTTTGAGGCCGTGCACCAGTGAGGCGCCCCAGGCGGGGTACGCGCCCATGTGCAGGGCCCGCCACCACAGCGAGCGGCCTTTGGTGGCGAAGGCGCTGCGGGCCGCGCCCGAGACGGCCACGGCGACGAAGAGGTACCCGGCCAGTGTGCCGAGCCCGATCAGCAGGGGCCGGTCGGGGTCGGCGAACGGCAGGACGGCGGATGCGGCGCCGGTCTGCGACTGCGCGACCTTGACCCATATGTGCAGGGCGAGGAAGCCCAGGCCGGCGACGCCGAGTCCGCGGTGCACACCCTGGGCGACGAGCCGGTGGCCGGAAGCCAGGAGCGTGCGATCGGTGGCGGCCAGGCCCCACAGGACCGTGGAGGTGAGTGAGACGAGGGACAGGACGCCCGCGCCGTAGTCCAGGAATTCCCACAGCCTGGTCAGCGCTCCCGCCCGGACCGCCACCGTCAGCGAGACGAGGCCGGCGAGGGCCGCGGCGGACAGTGCGGCGGGGTGCAGCCCTCCGGCGGCGGACAGCAGCGGCGGCCGGCGCACGGCGCGCCGTCCCGCCGCCGCGGTGGCCGCACCGGCGTGGCGTCTGGTGTGGCGGGCCCGGTGAGAGCGTGGCGTACGGGGCTGGGACAAGGGCATGTGGTTCTCCCATACGCCCGGGCCCGAGCACTCCACCTCACGCTCGGCGCCCGGGGTAGTCGTCGGAACTGCTCAGCGGCGGGCGGGAGATGAGGCCTCGCCCGGCCGGGGAGCGGGGGCCGGAGTGCAGAAGCATCGTGGAGCTTCGCAGCACCTCCACGGGATTTATCGAAACGTGATAATTTCTGGCGCCCGCGCAGTCATCGCATCGAACATCCCCGGAAGATTCCCTTCCAGTGGTGCGGTTGCGACGAGGTTGACGCCTTGTCCGCCGCCACACCTCCCCGACGGCAAAATTCAGGCAAGGTCGCGGGACTGCAAGTGGATGGCACGCTCCTGGAGGGAGTACGAGGCGCCCGAACCGCTGCCGGCACTGACGCCGGCGGGGAGCCGGGCGGCCCCGACAGGCCTGTCACCCTCCCACGGGGCAGGCCATACCCCGGCACGAACGAGGTAACGATGTGCGAACTGCTGAACCGCATCTGGTCCCGCCCGCGCGGCGAATGGACCCGGGTCCTGCGAAGGGAACTGCCCGCGCTGGCCGCAGGGATCGTGGAGGAGCTCCAGGAGAGCATCCCCGGATTCCGCGAGCTGATCGCCGACTCCGACGAAGAGGTGGTCAGACAGCGGGTGGAGACGGCGCTGCTCACCGCTCTCGGGTACCGGGAGCCTTCCTGTCACCCTGAGGGCGAGCGGTCGGGAACCGCCGCGCGGCCCGAACGGGAACCTTCCGAGAGCGGGCAGCTGGTGCCCCTCAAGGCCATTCCCTCGCAGCGTTCCCCCGAGGCGGCCGTCACCGCTGCCGAACGCGCTCGGCGGGAGCTCTTCACCGGCCTTACAGGTGACATGCCCATGTCTGAAATTGCCCTCTCGGAACTGGCCGCCACGGCCGGATGGCCCCTGCCGGCCACCGTACGCGCCGTCGCCCCGGCCACTCCGGGGGAGATGCAGCAGCTGGCGGGCGTACTGGACGACGCCCTCACCGGCATGGTCGGCGGGCAGCCGTGCCTGCTGGTCCCCGCCCCCGATCCGGAAGC
Organism: Streptomyces sp. NBC_00667; assembly: GCF_036226825.1. Taxonomy (NCBI): domain Bacteria; kingdom Bacillati; phylum Actinomycetota; class Actinomycetes; order Kitasatosporales; family Streptomycetaceae; genus Streptomyces; species Streptomyces sp. NBC_00667. The sequence goes on along the minus strand of NZ_CP109022.1, from coordinate 5,857,265 downwards.
CCGCGGGCCCTTGGAATGCGCGCTGCGCGGGCGGTTCGCCGCCGTCGGGCACCCCGTCGCCCTGCGGGACACCGCCTCCTCGCTGCGCTGGGCGCTGCGCCTGCTCAACCTGACGCCGGCCCGGCCCGGCACCGAGGCCCGCGCCGTCTTCGTGGACGACCACCTCTCGACCCTGCTGCTGCTCCAGGACGAACCCCTGGCCCACGCGCTGGCCGCGCGGTGGCTGCGGCCGCTGGCGGACTTGACCCCGCGCCAGAGCGAACGGCTGGAAGTGACCCTGCTGGCCTGGCTGGAGGGGGGCGGTGCGCCGGAGGCCGCCAAGGCGCTGAGCGTGCACCCCCAGACGGTGCGCTACCGCATGCGCCAGCTGGAGAAGCTCTTCGGAACGGGCCTGCGTGACCCGCGGACCCGCTTCGAACTGGAGATGGCCCTGCGCACCCGCCGTCTGATGGCGCAAGTACGGCGCCAGCACTCACGGGTGAGCCGCCGGGCCCGTGTCGTGACCGCCGAGTTCCGGCCTCCGCTGGGGGCGGGCCGCATGGCCCGGGTCAACGGGCTGTAGATCCCGCCGTCCGGCCCCGGTTCCCTCCTCGTCAACGCGGGGAGGGCCCGGGGCCGGACGCGTGTGCGGCCAGGGCCGCGTTGAGGTCGCGCAGTTCCTCGTACGCCCGGGAGCAGGAACGGCATCCCGCCAGATGCCGGCGGAGCCCCGCGCCCCGGGGTGCGGCCCGGCGCCGGACGGCCGAGCCGAGCAGCGGCGCGTACGGCCGGCACCGCTCGTCGCCGACCGCGGCCGCACCGAGGTGGGCGCACAGATAGGCCTCGCGCAGCCCCTCGCGGGCGCGGAAGGCGAGCGAGGTCACGGCGCTGGGGGTGATCCCGAACAGCACCGGCATCTGGTGGGGGCAGTCGTCCTCGACGAGCGTGTGCCACAGGACGGCCTTCCAGCGCCGGGGCAGGGAGTGGAAGGAGCGGGCGGCCAGTCGGCGCTCCTCCTCCGACAGCAGCCGCTGCTGCGGGTCCTCGCCGCAGGGGCCCGGGTGGCACCAGGCTTCGACGTCCGGGGTCAGGACGGTCCGGCCGTCTCCCGCCCGCCATTCGACGGCGGTGTGACGGACCACCGCCAGCAGGTACGGGCGCCAGTGCTCCCGCGGCCCGGCGCCGGAACGGACGGCCTGGAGGGTACGGACGAAGGCCTCCGAGACGAGGTCTTCGGCGTCCTGCGGGGCACGGCAGCAACCGCGCGCGCAGGCCAGCAGGGCAGCCCGGTGGCGCCGGTACAGCAGGTCGCAGACGTCGGCGTCCGCGGCGCCGCGAGCGTACGAGCGTCTGAGCCGCCGGATGAGTTCCCGGTCGCTCGGCGTCGCCCCGCCGATCGGCGGCGCGCCGTCATCGGCCGCTGCCCCGCCCTCGGGCCGTGCGACGTCGCCGGGCCGTGCAGCGTCGTCGGGCCGTGCAGCGTCGTCGGGCAGCGCGCAGTCGTCGGACAGCGCGCGCGCCGTGGGGCCGTGGGAGCCGGACATGACGATCGCTCCTCGTTCGTGTCGGTGCCGGCCGCCGCAGGGGCGACGGCACGGCGCGGTGCCGGTCCGAAGTCGGCTTCGGACCGGCACCGCTCTCGGGGCGACGCGGGGAGTGGGAGGGGGCGTCGCCCCGAGGGTTTCAGCGGCAGGCCCGCCCGCCGTTGATGCAGCGCACGGCACCGGCCATCAGCCCGTCCGACATGACGTTGATGAAGTCGCCGTGGTCGGTCACCGGCTTGTGCAGCTGTTCGGGGAAGCTGTCCACGGCGAACCGCGCACCGGGCGGCACCGCGTAGGTGATCCGCTGCACGAGCTGCGGGATGGCCTTGAACCCGGACGGGCAGGAGCCGTCGCGGCGGGCGAAGGCCACGTGGGTGCGGTGGTTGGCGCTGTCGGCGTTCTTCCCGTCCCAGCAGCTCTGGAAGTTGAAGGTCCGTACGACGTCACTGCCCTTCGGGCAGACCGGGTACTTGTCCTTCAACTGGCGGTTCTCGAACCCGGTGCAGCTCCAGGAGGCGTTCGCGTTGGCCGTGCCGTTGGTGAGGGCCTTCGCGTCACCGGTGATGATCCGCAGGAAGCGCGGCATCGCGGTGACCGGTCCCGTGGCACTGCCCTTGTAGTCGATCGTCACCTGCTTCGGCTGGAGGATGGTGCCGACGTTGGCGTCCTGGCCGCCGCCCGGCGCCTTCGCGTCCTTCTCCGCCCGGCCGTCGCGCAGCCGCAGCACCGGCCAGTAGTAGGTGGACTGGTCCCCGTTCGTGCAGGTGGTGCCGGACGCCGCGAGGCTGTTGTTGGTGGAGAACCCGTCCGTGGTCTTGTTGCCGACGTAGTCGTGCATGTGGTGCGCGCCGTTGCCCACGCCCGGCGCCACGATCACGTTGTCCGGGTTGAGGTGGCGGTTCTCGTTGCGTCCGCACTGGACGGAGAAGGACCCCTTCGACGCCCTCGCCTGGGGGGCGGGGGTGCGCACGTTGGGCTTCACCGTGCCGATGACGACGAAGTCGGAACGGGCCGGGCCGCCGGCCTTGCTCTTGGCGAGGCCCTGTGCGTCGGCGGGAGCGCCCGCCTCGGCGGCGGCATCGCCGGCGTCGGCGGCCGGCGCCTGCTTCATCGAACAGCCGCTGAGCGCCTCCAGCCCCTGCGGGCGGGCGGCGGACCGGCCGATGGCGTCGGCCATGCCGGTGATCGTCTTCTGCCGCTTGTCCTTCAACTCGCCGAGCAGGGCGTCACCCTGGGCGCGGCCGGTGGCGAGGCGCTGGTAGGAGTCGGCTATCTGGGTGTCCAACTGCGCCAGGTTCTGGTCGACTTCCGCCCGTACGGGCTCCGGCACCTCGCGGAGCCGGTCGCCCACGTCGGGACAGTCGATGGTGGCGGTCACCGGCGCCGAGCGCGCGGAGTCCTGTCCCGCGGAGGCCGCCTGTTCGACGATCACGACTCCGCCGCCGCCCAGGACGAGGGCGGACACGAGGGCGAAGGCCTTGTGGGACGGCCTCAGTCGGCGTTTGTGGCCTTTTGGGCTCATGCGATCACTTCACTTCGTCGGTCGGGGAACGGTGGAAGGGGCGGGCGAGACGTCCGCCAGCCCGTCGAAATCGACGAGGCCGCTGGCTTCGAGGACCGAGATGTGGTCCAGGACGGTGTTGTTGGCGTCCGTGGCCAGGTCCCGCACCATCGAGTTGCGCGTCTGCGCGCGGATCTGGGCGACCAGGGTGAACACCTTGCCGTGCGCCCGGCGCAGCAGCTGGACGAACAGGCGCTCGTACTCGTTGCCCTGGGCCCTGTCGAGCTGGTCGAGCCAGCCCTGTTGCTGGGCGCTGGGCCGGTCGGGCAACTCCATGCCGAGGGCCTGGCCCACGTCCCGGACGTGGCGGTCGAGAGCGGTGTGGCCTTCGATGAGGTGTTCGCCGGCGGTGCGGACGGCGGGGCGCGTGGCCCGCTGTTGCGCCTGCCGTCCTGCGGGAAGTTCCCACAGCCCGGCGAGCCGCACTTTGCGGACGAAGTCCCGGTCCTGGGGCGTCAGCGGCCCGAAGGCGGTGCTCAGCGTGCCGGCGCCGTCGTCGTCGGGGGACGGGGCGGTGGCGGCCGAGGCCGTGGTGCCGCCGAACTTCTGCACGGGGACCAGCAGCGCGACCAGCGTGAACGCGAGGGCGCCGATGACGATGAGCGTCCCCATCACGTGCCGCGAGGCGACCGACATGGCGGCGACGTTCGACCGGCGGAATGACAGCACTGTGCCTCCTTGCTGCGTGGGCAGGGAGGGGCGGCGTGGCCGGAGTGTCCGGCAGCGACGCCGTGTGCACCCGCGCTCCCTGGGTGCCAAGGGACGCTAGCGCCAGTCGGGGCACCCGTTCGGAAGGACCATCACGAACGGACAAAGATCCGGGCAACACCTCGTACGGCTGGTACGGTGCCGCGTTCGGCCTGTGCCGAGTGGCCGGTCAAACTCCATGGCGTGTCGGCCAGTTGTCCGGAATTGCCATCATTCGCGGGGACGAGGCCGATCAGCACTCGGGGAGGATCCGCCCCCGGCCCGGGTGCCACAGGGTTAACGGGAACCGTCGCCCCTCCGAAAGGAACGGCTTCCCTGTGCGCAGGAACCGCCTCACCCCGCTGCTCGCCGCAGCCGGCCTCGTCGCCACCGCCGTCCCCCTGCTGACCGCGCCCCCGGCGTCCGCCGCCCCGGCCGCCGAGTTCGTCGCGCAGCGGCCCGCATGGCACCGGTGCAGCCCGGACCAGCCGGCGTCGTACGAATGCGCGTCCGTCAAGGTCCCGCTGGACTACCGGCGCCCCTCGGGGCGCACCATCGAGCTCGCGATATCCCGGATGAAGAGCGAGAACCCGGCGAAGCGGCACGGCGTGATGCTGCTGAATCCGGGCGGTCCGGGCGGCCCGGGACTCGACCTGCCGCTCCAGGCGAACGAGCAGATGCCCAAGGACGTCCGGGAACAGTACGACCTGATCGGATTCGACCCGCGCGGAGTCGGCGCCAGCAGTCCGGTCAGCTGCGGACTGCGACCGGAGGAGGAGAACATCCTGCGGCCCTACCGGCCGGAGAACTTCCCCTCCGACGTGGCCTGGGCGCGGACCGTGGCCGACAAGTGCCGTGAGAAGGCGGGGGCGGTGCTGCCCTTCATCACCACCCGCAACACCGCACGGGACATGGACGCGATCCGCTCGGCACTGGGCGAGCGGAAGATCTCGTACCTGGGCTACTCCTACGGTACCTACCTGGGCGCGGTGTACACGCAGATGTTCCCGGCCCGCACGGACCGCTTCGTACTGGACAGCGGCGTGGACCCGCAGCGGATCTGGCGCGGCATGTTCCAGGTGTGGGCGAGCGAGGCGGAGCCGGCTTTCGCGCGCTGGACGCAGTGGACCGCGCAGCGTTCGGCGGAGTACGGGCTCGGCGATACCCCGCAGGCGGTGTCGCAGACGTTCTGGGCGCTGGTGGCCCGCGCCGACAAGGACCCGATCCCCCTCGACGGCATGAAACTGACGGGTGATGACATCCGGGCGCGACGGGCGCTGTTCTTCTACCCCGCCCAGGCGGCCCCCGCCGTCAAGGCGCTCAAGGACGCGGCCGACGGCAAGCCGGCGACGCTTTCACCGGCGCAGCGGGAACTGCTGGCTCCCGCTTCCGGGCCGGCCTCCGACAACGGCACCGCCGCGATGCTGGCCGTCGTGTGCGGGGACACGGAGTGGCCGCGCTATCCCGAGCAGTACGAGCGGGAGACGGTCCTGGACAAGGCGCGGTACCCGCTCTACGGGGACTTCACGTCCGGGATCAAGCCGTGTGCCTTCTGGTCGAGGCCGATCGAGGCCGCCACCCCGATGAGGACCGGCGCCCCGGTCCTGACCGTGCAGAACGAGTGGGACTCACAGACCCCCCTGGTCAGCGGCCAGGGCCTGCACCGCGCGCTGGGCGGCTCGCGGATGGTGCTGGCGGAGGGGGGCGAGGGCCACGGCGTGTACCTGGTCGATCCCGCCTCGTGCGTCAACGCGCCGGTCGGCGCGTACCTCACCACGGGCCGGCTGCCCGCGCGGGACGTGACCTGCCGTAGCGCGCCGGGCTCGGCCGAACGGCGCGCGGCCTCGCCGCGGCCGTCGCTGCCGTCGCCGTTCCTGTTCTGACCCTTCCCCGCCCCAGTTCCGACCCTGCCCCGCCTCCGCACGCGCGGTACCGGCGGGACGCCCCCGACGCCTCGAACGGCGCGGGGGCGTTCGCGTGTGTACGGGAGGCCTCAGGCCGGTCGGGAGTTGCGGGCCCGGGCCAGCAGTCCCGACAGCAGGACCTCCAGCGTCCCGCGCAGCGTGGGGGCGAAGTCGACGCACAGCGCGGCCAGCGACGGGTCGGCTTCGTAGGCCGCCAGCATGGCGGCGGAGGGGTGGGCGTGGGCCCAGACCGCGCCGCTGATCATGGTCGCGGACAGGACGAAACGGAAGGCGTCCTGCTCCCCCAGCTCCGGAAGGTGATGGGTGATCCGGCCGGCCAGGGCGGTGGCGTGGGCCATGGCGGCCCGCTTGTAGGCGGCGGCGACCTGAGGGGAGACGTTGCGCTCCAGCACGGCGGCCTGGGCGCTGATCAGGTCGCACAGCACCGGGCGGGCGACGAGGGCCTGCGCGAGGCAGGCCGCGATCCGGTCGGCCCGCTCGGGCGCGGGGGCGTCGTCCACCGCCCGGGCGAGCGCGCCGTCGAGGTGGACGACGAGCTCGTGGGAGGCGTCGTCGAGCAGTTGCAGCAGGACGGCCTCGCGGGACTCGAAGTAGCGCAGCACGTTCGACTTGGCGAGGCAGACCCTGCGCGCGAGCTCGTTCAGCGTCAGCTGGGCGACCGGCATCTGCGTCAGCATGGCGGCCGCGGTGTCCAGGATCGCCTGGCGGCGGGCGGCGCGCTGCTCCTCGCTGCGGGCGCGCTGGAACTTCGTAGGCAGGGTCACGCCACCAGCGTACAGACCTGCGGTCTGTTGTTATCAGACCAGCGGTCTGCTAGCTTCGGGGCAACATCAGACCAGCGGTCTGTTATCGCGCTTCCCCGAGGAGTACGCCATGTACGCCGTTCCCGACCAGTCCGGAAAGCTCGCCGTCGTCACCGGCTCCAACAGCGGTACGGGCAAGGAGGCCGCCCGCCGGCTCGCCGAGGCGGGTGCGCGCGTCGTGCTCGCGGTGCGTACGCCCGCCAAGGGAGAGCAGGCCGCCGCGGAGATCCTGGCCCGGCACCCGCACGCCCGGGTGGAGGTGCGCCGGATCGACCTGGCCGACCTCGCCTCGGTCGCCGACTTCGCCGACGCGTTCCTCGCCGACGGCGTCCCGCTCGACCTGCTGGTGAACAACGCCGGGGTGATGGCGCCCCCGACCCGGATGACCACCGCCGACGGCTTCGAGCTCCAGTTCGGCAGCAACTTCCTCGGCCCGCTGGCACTGACGGTGCGGCTGTTGCCGGCCCTCCTCGCGGCGCCCGCCCCGCGCGTGACGACGATGAGCAGCGCCACCGCCAACTTCGGCAAGATCGACTTCACCGACCTCCAGTGGGAGCGGCGGCGTTACGTCCCGATGCTCGCCTACGCCCAGTCCAAGCTGGCCGACCTCGTGCTGGCCCGCCATCTGGCCGTCCTCGCCGAGGGGCAGAAGTGGCCGCTGCTCAGCACCGCCGCCCATCCCGGTTACACGAAGACGAACCTCCAGACCGCCGGTGCCAGCCTCGGCCGGGGCAGGCCCTCGCGGCTCCACGGCCTCGTCAGCTCGGTGGACTTCCTCCCGAAGCAGGAGGTCGGACCGGGCACGGAACCGCTGCTGTACGCCGCCACGAGCCCGCAGGCGAGCGCCGGGGGCTACTACGGCCCGACCCGGATGTTCGGCCTCGTCGGCCCGGCCGGTGAGTCCCGCATCACCCGGCGCTCCCTGGATCCCGCCGCCAACGCCCGGCTCTGGGCCGAGGCGGAGCGCCTCACCGGTGTGGGCCCCGCAGTGGCCGCCGCAGCCGGCTGACCGGCGGGGGCGCGGCGGCGGGGGCGGTGGCGGCTCCGGAGCCCCGCAACGGGGTGAGCACTCCCGCGCCCACGAGCAGCAGACAGAACGCCCCGCCGGCCAGGCTGACGGCGGGGACCCCGTGTCGCGCGGCCAGTGCGGTGAGCGCGGCGGCCCCGGCCGGGCCCGAGGCGTTGTGCACGGTCCAGAAGGCGGAGGTGACCCGGCCCAACAGGTGAGGAGGAGTGACCTCCTGGCGCAGGGTCATGGAACAGACACCGCCCACGGTCAGCCCGAACATGAACAGGGCGGCCAGTACCGCGACGACCGGGACACTGCGGCTGACGCCCATCCCGGCGAACCCCACCGCCGTCGCGGCGACCGAGCCCAGCCAGCAGACCCCGAATCCGAGCCTGCCCCGCAGGGCTCCGGCGGTGACGGCGCCGACGAGCGTGCCCAGACCGCTCGTCGCCATCACGTAGCCGAGGGTGGCGGAGCCCTGGTGCAGATCGTGCCCGACCCGGTAGATCAACAGGTCGGTCGCGCCGACGGTGACGAAGGTCAGCAGCGTGAGCAGGACGGTCAGCGGACGCAGCAGCGGGTGCGCCCACAGGAACCGGAAGCCGGCCGCGAACACCTCGCGCAGCATTCCGGCTCCGCCCGGTCCGGGCCGCCGCTCCTGCTCCTCGTCGGGCCGTGGGGTGAACCGGACCCACAACAGGCTGACGGCGGACACCAGGAACGTCGCGCCGTCCAGCCCCAGGGCCCAGGCCGCGCCCACCCCGCCCGTGACGACCCCGGCGATCACCGGCCCGAGCAGGGTCCCCAGGGCGAAGGTTCCCATCAGCCGCCCGTTGGCCCGTACCAGGTCCTCGGGCGGCACCAGGCTCGGCACCGCCGTCACGTAGGCCACGTCGAAGAGGCCCTGCAACACGCCGACCGGCGCGGTCAGCAGGAACAGCAGCCAGATGCGGGGCCCGGCGAGCCACAGGAAGGGCACCGCCCCCAGCAGCAGGGCCCGCGCCAGATCGCAGACGATCATCAACCGACGGCGGTCCACCCGGTCGACCACGTAGCCGGCGAAGGTTGCGGTCACCACCGAGGTGGCGGCGCAGACCACCGTGACGAGGCCCATCCGGAAGACGGAACCCGTCGCGGTCAGTACCAGCAGCGGCAGCGCCACCGCGGAGGCGGAGCCGCCGAGGACGGACAGGGCCTGCCCGAGCCAGAAGACGTTGAAGTCCCGGTTGCGGGAGAGCGGCCTCAACCGAGGAGGGCGTAGACCGTGGAGGCCGTCGCGGCCGGTTCGGGCGAGCCCTCGGGGGTCATGGTGATGTCGGCGAAGGCCATCCGCTTGCCGAGCTTGGTGATCCGTACGTGGATCAGCACATCGGCGCCGGTCACGGGCCGCTGGAAGCTCGTGGACTGCTGGACGGTGGTCATCGGCCCGTACCCGCCGCGGGCGCCGGAGACGGCGATGACGGTGGCGGTGTCGGCAGCGGCCATCAGGGCCTGGCCCGAGAGCCCGCCGCCGTCGCGGGCCAGCGCCTCGGACCACGGCAGCCGCAGGACGGCGTCCCGCTCGCCGGTCTCCTCGACGGTGAGGCCGAGAGCGAGCACCCAGGGGGCGAAGTTCTCGGCGAGGATCTGTTCCGCGTCTGCCGGTGTGAAGGTCATCAGGGGATTGTGGCGGCCCGAGCGGGGCCGCCACAACACCCTTTTCCCTACCGGTTCACAGGCGCGCCGCGAGCTCCGTGCCCTGCCGGATGGCCCGCTTGGCGTCCAGTTCGGCGGCCACGTCGGCGCCGCCGATCAGGTGGGCGTCGACACCGGCCGCGCGCAGCGCCTCGTACAGGTCACGGCGCGGCTCCTGCCCCGTGCACAGGACGACGGTGTCGGCGGGGACCAGGCGCTGCTCGCCGTCGACGGTGATGTGCAGGCCCTCGTCGTCGATCCGGTCGTACGTCGCCCCGGCCACCGAGACGACGCCCCGGTGCTTGAGCTCGGCGCGGTGGATCCAGCCGGTGGTGGTGCCGAGGCCGGCGCCGACCTTGGTGGTCTTGCGCTGGAGCAGGTGGACGCGGCGCGGCGGCGCGGGACGCTCGGGCGCGACGAGCCCGCCAGGGCCGGTGTAGGCGGTGTCGACGCCCCAGTGGCGGAAGTAGACGGCCGGGTCCTGGGAGGCGCCCTCGCCGCTGTCCGTGAGGAACTCGGCCACGTCGAAGCCGATGCCGCCGGCGCCGACGACGGCGACGCGCTCGCCCACCGGGGCACCGTCGCGCAGGACGTCGAGGTAGGTCACCACGTTCGGGTGGTCGACGCCCTCGATGTCGGGGGTGCGGGGGGTGACGCCGGTGGCGACGACGACCTCGTCGAAGCCCTGGAGGGTCTCGACGTCGGCACGGGTGTCGAGGCGCACCTCCACGCCCCGCTCGACGAGCTGGTTGCCGTAGTAGCGGATGGTCTCCTCGAACTCCTCCTTGCCGGGGATGCGGCGGGCTATGTCGAGCTGGCCGCCGATGTGCCCGGAGGCCTCGAAGAGGGTGACGGCGTGGCCGCGTTCGGCGGCGGAGACGGCGCAGGCGAGACCGGCGGGGCCGGCTCCGACGATGGCGACGCGCTTCTTCAACTGCGTGGGCGACAGGACGAGTTCGGTCTCGTGGCAGGCGCGGGGGTTGACCAGGCAACTGGTGATCTTGCCGCTGAAGGTGTGGTCGAGGCAGGCCTGGTTGCAGCCGATGCACGTGTTGATGGTCTCGGGGGCGCCGGCGCGCGCCTTGCTCACGAAGTCCGCGTCGGCGAGGAACGGGCGGGCCATCGACACCAGGTCGGCGCGGCCGTCGGCCAGCAGTTCCTCGGCGATCTCCGGGGTGTTGATGCGGTTGCTGGTGACGAGGGGGACGGACACCGCGCCCATGATCCGCTTGGTGACCCAGGTGTAGGCGCCTCGCGGGACGGAGGTGGCGATCGTGGGGATGCGGGCCTCGTGCCAGCCGATGCCGGTGTTGATGATCGTGGCGCCGGCCGCCTCGATCTCCTTGGCGAGGGAGACGACCTCTTCCAGGGTGGATCCGCCGGGGATCAGGTCGAGCATCGACAGGCGGTAGATGAGGATGAACTCCTCGCCCACGGCCTCGCGGGTGCGCCGCACGATCTCCAGCGGGAAGCGGACGCGGTTCTCGTACGCCCCGCCCCAGCGGTCGGTGCGCCGGTTGGTGGCGGCGGCGATGAACTCGTTGATCAGGTAGCCCTCGGAGCCCATGATCTCGACGCCGTCGTAGCCGGCCAGCTTGGCGAGGCGGGCGGCGCGGACGAAGTCCTCGACGGTCCGCTCGACCTCGGTGTCGCTGAGCTCGTTGGGGACGAACGGGCTGATGGGGGCCTGGAGGGCGGAGGGGGCGACCAGGTCCTTGTGGTAGGCGTAGCGGCCGAAGTGGAGGATCTGCATCGCGATCTTCCCGCCTTCGGCGTGCACCGCGTCGGTGATCACCCGGTGCTCGGCGGCCTCGTCCTCGGTGGTGAGGCGGGATCCGCCCTCGAAGGGGCGGCCGGCGTCGTTGGGGGCGATGCCACCGGTGACGATCAGGCCGGCGCCGCCGCGGGCGCGCTCGGCGTAGAAGGCGGCGAGGCGCTCGAAACCGCCCTCGTGCTCTTCGAGGCCGGTGTGCATCGATCCCATGATCACGCGGTTCGGCAGCGTGGTGAAGCCGAGGTCCAGGGGGCTCAGCAGGTGCGGGTACCGGGTCATGGGGGGTGTGCCTCCTCGCGCGGGGGTGATGGACCTGTTCTAGCGAGGGGCGCAGTGTTTTGCAACTAGGTGCATAACCGGTCGGGGCCCCGGACCCCCGGTATTACCGGGCCCGGCGCCCCGGCCCGCCCGGCCCTGTGGCGCAGTTCACGCGCTCGGGCGGGACGGGGCGGCCGGGCCTGCGGGCGGGCGGCCCGGACGAACCGGGGCTCAGGCCCGGTGCAGGCGGACCGTGACGAGCTGGAACGGGCGCAGGGTCAGCGGGAGCGCGCCGCCGGGCGTGAGGGCGCCGAGCGCGGTGCGCGGCAGGGGCCGCTCCAGCAGGTCGCACTCGGTGGCCCCCCTCGGCGCGAAGTCCGCCGTCAGGGTGGCCGTGGCCCGCCCGCCCAAGGACTCGTACAGCCGGACGACGACGTCCCCGCTGCGGTCCTCGGCCAGCTTGACCGCCTCCACCACCACCGCGTCGTCGTCCACCGCCACCAGCGGCGCCACCGGACCCTCCCCGGACACCACCCGCTCCGGCAGGTTCAGCGCGTGCCCCTCGCGTACGGCGTCGGCGATCGACGCGCCGGGCGCGAGCGAGAAGGCCACGGTGTGGGTGCCCTGGTCGGTCTCCGGGTCGGGGTAGCGCGGGGCGCGCAGCAGCGAGAGCCGGATGGTGGTGGTCTGCCCGCCGTCGGGGCGCACGTCCCGGGTCACGTCGTGGCCGTACGTGGAGTCGTTGAGGACGGCGGCGCCCCAGCCGGGTTCCTCGGCGTGGATCCAACGGTGGGCGCAGATCTCGAACTTGGCCGCCTCCCACGAGGTGTTCGTGTGGGTGGCCCGGTACACGTGCCCGAACTGGATCTCGGCGGCGGAGCGGTCGGCCTTCACGTCGAGCGGGAAGGCCGCCTTGAGGATCTTCTCCGTCTCGTACCAGTCCACCTCGGTGCGGATGTCGACCGTCTTGGCGCCCGCCCGCAGCCCGATGGACTGCACCACGCCGGACGAACCGAAGGAGCGCACCACCCGGACCGTCGCCGAATCCCTCCCGGCTCCGGCCGCTTCCAGTGCGTCCAGCTCCACCAGGTCGGTGACCCGGTGGCGGTAGGAGGCGTCGAGGTCCCAGGCGTCCCACATGTTCGGGAAGTCGGGGTGGATCTGCAGCAGGTTGGCGGCGGCGCCCGGCGCGACGGTTTCCCGGCCGGCCTCCAGGTCGTACGCGGACACGATCAGCCCGCGCCCGTCGACCTCCACCCGCAGCCGCCCGTTGCCGAGCACGTACCCGCCGCCCGCCCGCTCCCCGACGGTGACGGGCGCCCCGGCCGGCTCCGGTGTCCCGGCCCCGCCGGCCGGGACACCGCGCCGGGTGTGCGGGGCGCAGTTGAAGACCAGTTCCCGTGTCCCCTCGCCCGCCAGTGCGCGCTGCGCGGCCAGGGTGATCGCGCCGAGCTCCTCCCGTACGCGGGCGTACGTCCCGCGTGCCTCGCGGTGCACCCAGGCGATGGAGGAGCCGGGCAGGATGTCGTGGAACTGGTGGAGCAGCACGGTCTTCCAGATCCGCTCCAGCTCCTCGTACGGGTACGCGTACCCCGCCACCCGCACGGCGGCGGTCGCCGCCCACAACTCGGCCTCGCGCAGAAGGGATTCGGACCGACGGTTGCCCTGCTTGGTCTTGGCCTGCGAGGTGTAGGTGCCCCGGTGCAGTTCCAGGTACAGCTCTCCGGCCCAGACGGGCGCGTCGGGGTACTCCGCGTGGGCCTTCTCGAAGAAGGCGTCGGGCCGTTCGATCTCCACGCGCGGCGCGCCCTCCAGGTCCCGCTGGCGCCTCGCCCTCGCCAGGTGCTCCCGGGTGGGGCCGCCACCGCCGTCACCCCAGCCGAAGGGCACCAGGGAACGCGAGCCGCGTCCCTTCTCCCGGTAGTTGCGGGCGGCGTGGGCCAGTTGGGCGCCGCCGAGGTCGCTGTTGTAGGTGTCGACGGGCGGGAAGTGCGTGAAGACGCGCGTGCCGTCGATGCCCTCCCACCAGAAGGTGTGGTGGGGGAACGCGTTGACCTGCGACCAGGAGATCTTCTGGGTCAGGAACCAGGTGGAGCCGGAGAGCTTGACGATCTGCGGCAGGGCGGCGGTGTAGCCGAAGGAGTCGGGCAGCCAGACGTTGCGGGTCTCGATTCCGAACTCGTCCAGGAAGAACTTCTTGCCGTAGAGGAACTGGCGGACCATCGCCTCGCCGCCCACCATGTTGGTGTCGGACTCCACCCACATGCCGCCCACCGGCACGAACTGCCCGTCGGCGATCTTCTTCTTGATCCGCCCGAAGAGTTCGGGCCGGTGGGTCTTGATCCAGTCGAGCTGCTGGGCCTGCGACATGGCGAAGACGAACTCCGGGTGCTCGTCCATCAGGTTCACCATGTTCGACGTCGTCCGCGCCACCTTGCGGACCGTCTCGCGCAGCGGCCACAGCCACGCGGAGTCGATGTGCGCGTGGCCGACCGCGCTGATCCGGTGCGCGCAGGCGTGGGCGGGGGCGGCGAGCACCCCGGCCAGCCGGGCCCGGGCGGCGGCGGCCGTTCCGGGAACGTCTTCGAGGTCCAGGGCGTCCAGCGAGGCGTCCAGGGCGCGCAGGACCTCGTACCGCCGGGCGTCGCCCTCGTCGAGCTGTGTCATCAGGGCGTAGAGGACGTCGAGGTCCTGTACGAGTTCCCACACCTCGCTCTCGAAGACGGTGAGGTCCATGCGGGCGAGGCGGTAGAGCGGCCGGTCCCCGCTGGTCTGCCGGTCCCCCTCGTAGGTGGGCCGGTGCTCGACCAGGACGGGGTTGGCGGCGGCTTCGACGTACCACTCGATCCGCTCGCCGCCCTCGGCACGGTCGGCGACGCGCACCCAGTCGTTGTACGGGTTGAGCGCCTTGAGCTCGCAGCCGTCCGGCCCGTGGACCAGGCCCTCGCACTGGAAGCCCGGCATCATGCGGTCGAAGCCGAGGTCGAGGACGGCTTCGACGGTGCGGCCCGCCCAGTCGGCCGGGACGGTGCCGGTGACCTTGAACCAGGTGGTGTTCCAGGCCGGACCCCACGGGTCCCCGGCCTGGCAGGGCTCGTAGCGGGCCGCCAGCGCCTGCGCCACCGGGACGGGCTCGTCCGGCGCGTCCCAGCGCTCGACGGTCAGCGGGAGCGAGCGGGAGTGGACGGCGGGTGCGACGCGCTCCTTGAGGACCCGGCGGAGGCGGTGTTCGGCAACGCTGCGGTCGTCGTGCATGACGGCTGCTCCAGGAGGGGGAAGGGCGGCGGGTGACGGGCGGTGGCTCAGAACTTGACGGCTCCCTCGCCCACGCCCTTGAAGAAGAAGCGCTGGAGGGCGAAGAAGAGGAGCATCATCGGGATCAGCGCGGCCATCGCGCCTGCGGCGATGATCCGCTGGTCGTTGACGGTGGTGGCGCCGGCCAGGGTCTTCAACCCGAGTTGAAGGGTGTAGTGCTCGCTGTCGGTCAGGACCAGCAGGGGCCACAGGAAGTCGTCCCAGGCGCCCATGAAACTGGTGATGCACACGACGGCCAGGGCGCCCTTGGCGGACGGCAGGAACACCCGGGTGAACCGGGTCCACTCGCCCGCCCCGTCCAGCAGTGCGGCCTCCTCGATCTCCCGGGGGACGGCGAGGAAGGCCGCCCGCATGACCATGATGTTGAGGACGGAGACGGCGCCCGGCAGCCACACCCCGACGAGCGTGTCGACCAGCCCCATCCCGCGCACGGTGAGGAACATCGAGATCATGACGGACTCGAAGGGGAACATCAGGGTCGCCACCAGCACGGTGAACACGCTCCTGCGGCCCTTCCAGCCGGTGCGGGAGAGCGCGTAGCCCGCCATCGAGCCGAAGACGACGTTCGAGGTGACGGCGAGGGCCGCCACCACCAGCGTATTGCCGGCGTACTGCACGAGTGGGAACGACTGGGCGACGCGGACGTAGTTGTCGAGGGTGGGCCGGGACGGCAGGACGCCGTCGTACACGTTCTCCGTCCGGCCGCGCAGCGAGGTCAGGAACTGCCAGACGATCGGCCCGAGCATGACGACCAGCACCAGGGTCAAGGTCGCGTACCGGCCGGCCAGTGCGGCCCGGCGGCGCCGGCGCCCCGCGCGTCGGTCCGCAGCCTCCCCGGCCCGGGCCGCGGCTCGTGTGCTCACCCCTCGTCCCCTCTCGAAAGGCGGCGGCCCAGCAGGCTGAACACCAGCGTCAGGAGGAACAGCAGGAGGGAGACGGCGGAGGCGTAGCCGGTCTCGCCGGCGAACCCGAGGCCGACCTGACGGATCAGGAAGGGCAGGGTGCGGGCTCCCCCGCCCGGGCCGCCGCTCTCGCCGCCCAGGATGTAGACCTCGGTGAACACCCGCAGCGCGGAGATCGCCGAGAGCGTGCCCACGAGGAGCATCATCGGTTTGACCTGGGGGACGGTGACGCTGAAGAACCGCCGGACGGCGCCCGCGCCGTCGAGGGCGGCGGCCTCGTAGAGGGAGACGGAGACGTTCCCGAGGGCCGCCAGGTAGAAGACCATGTAGTAGCCGAGGCCCTTCCACACCGTCACGATCATGGCGGAGACCAGCAGCATCGTGCTGTCCGTCAGGAACGGGACCGGCTCCGAGACGGCGTGGAGCCCGCGGAAGACGGTGTTGAGCAGGCCGTCGCTGCGCAGCACCCACTGCCACATCAGGCCGACGACCACCGCCGAGGCGATCACCGGGGTGTAGAAGGCCGAACGGAAGAACCCGATGCCGGGGATCTTCGTACGCACGAGGACGGCCAGGGCCAGTGGGAGCAGGACCAGGCAGGGCACGACGACCAGCAGGTACAGGACGCTGTTGCCGGTCGCGAGCCAGAAGTCGCGATCGGCGAAGGCGCGGCGGTAGTTGGCGAGGCCGGTGAAGTGGCCCCCGCGCAGGATCCGGGCGTCCGTGAAGGAGAGGATCACCGTGTTGAGGAACGGCCAGATGCCGAACACGAGCACGAGCAGCAGCCCGGGGGCGAGGAAGAGGTAGGGGGCCCAGCGCGCGGGCCCGCGCGGCGGGTGAGGGCCCGCGGCTGCGGCCGGGCCGGGCGCCGCCGTCATTTCCGCGCCGCGCCGGCGAGCAGCCTGTTCGCCTCCTCCTGCGCCTTCCTCACCGCCGTCCTGGCGTCCTGCTCACCCTTGATGGCCTTCTGTACCTCGCGGACGACCGCGTCGCCTACCTGGCTGGTCCACTGGACGGGGGTGTTCGCGTCGAGCTGGGCGCTCCTCAGCTCCTCGGCGCCCACCGCCCGGGCCAGCGTCTCGGCGTCCGTGCCGTCGCCCCTGTCGGAGAAGTACGGGTCCGCCAGGCCCTGGGCGTTGGACGGGTAGATGGTGGCCTTCTTTGAGAAGGCGACCTGGTTGGGGCCGTTGGTGACCCACTTGGCGAATTCCGCCGCCGCGTCCGGGTGCGGTGTGTCCTTGCGGATGCCGAGCGACTGGGCGTAGATGCCGATGTGGCCGAGCTGCCCGGTGACGGCGCCCGCGACCCGGGTGGTGGCGTAGACCTGGGGGGCGTTCTGCTTGATGTCCTTGACGAAGCCCGGTGAGCCGGGGCCGAACACGAGTTTGCCCGCGCCGTAGAGCTGGTTGATGTCATCGGACTTGAGGAGGGATTCCTTGGGCATGGCGCCCTTGGCGTAAAGGGATGTCATCCGCTCGACCCACGCGACGGCCTTGGGGGTGTCGAAGGTGAAGGCGTCCTTCGCGCCGTTCAGGATCGGGACGCCCATCTTCTGCCAGTCCCCGGGGAGCCGTCCCTTGGGGTCGGCCATGAAGGCGGAGTACCGGCCGCCGGACCGTGCGGCGATCTGCTCGGCGTAGTCGAAGAACTGCTCCAGGCCGGCCGGTGGCATGGCGGGGTCCAGTCCGGCCTCCCGGAAGAGGTCGGTGTTGTACGTGAGGATCTCGGGCGTCACGTACCAGGGGTAGGCGTACACGCTGTCGCCCTTGCCGGGCAGTTTGAACTGCTCCCAGGCTCCGGGGACGTACTCCCGGGCGATCTGCGGGTCGAGTACGGCGACGTCGGCGAGCATGCCGCGGTCGCCGAGGAGCTGGAAGGAGTCGGTGGAGAGGTTGACGACGTCAGGCAGGGCGCCGGCCTGGGCGTCGGCGACGAGCTTCTCGTTGTAGCCGTCGCCCGGCACGTCCTCCCACTTCACCTTCACGTCGGGGTATTTCCGCTCGAAGGCGTCGATGACTTCCCGGACGTAGGTGGTGAACACCGGTTTCAGCTGGAGGGTGCGGAAGGTGATGTCGCCGGCCACCTTCCCGGTCCTTACCGCTTCGTGTGCTTCTCCCGGGCCGCCGCTGACCCCGCATGCGGCGGTCGACAAGAAGGTGCCCGCCGCGAGGGCGGCGAGGACCGTGCGCGTCAGGGGGGAACGGGGCATCGTCGCGGCCTCCAGGGGGGATTCCGGCAGCGCTGCCGGAGAGCGGTGACCACGCTCGCCCGGATCCCGGGGCCCGTCAACGTGGCCGGGGAGGCACTGGCCGGGCCGCGGCGGGTCCCCCGTTCCCCCGGTCGGCTCCAGGCAGAGGCAGGCCTTTTCGTCAATACCGCGGCCACCTGGACTAATGCGCTTTAGTCAGCAACTCTCCGGCCGGTGTGCCCATTCCATGACGCATGCGCTTTCCCGCCGGATGTTGGCTCCTTGTGGACGTCTCCCCACCGGGGATCCGGATCCCGCACTAATGCGCTTTACCCTGCGGCCGGCGAAAGGTCGGCCGGGTCGGTGTTGGCGCCGCAGAGGACCACGGCGACCCGCGCTCCCGGCGCCCGCCGGATGCGGCCGAGCGCCGCCAGGGCCGTTGCGGCGCCGGGCTCGACCACGATCCGGTGGCCCTCCCACAGCCCGCGGCGGGCGGCCGTGATGTCCGCGTCCGGCACGAGCACCGAGTCGACGCCCTCGTACCGGGCCGCGGCCAGCGCGTCGGCCGAGACCCGGGGCGCCCCGAGCGAGTCGGCGGCCACGGAGTCCACCGGCACGTCGACCGGCCGGCCCGCCTCCAGCGCCGCGTTGAGCGCCCGGCAGTGCTCCGGTTCGGCGGCGACGACCCGCACGCCGTGTTCGCGGGCGGCGGTGGCCACACCCGCGAACAGCCCTCCCCCACCGACCGCCACGACGACCGTGTCCAGGCCGGGCAGAGCGGCCCGGACCTCGTCGAGCAGGGTTCCGGCGCCCGCCGCGATCAGCGGATGGTCGTAGGCGTGACTGCTCAGGGCGCCACTGTCGGCCGCGAACTCCCGGCACGCGGCGAGGGCTTCGCCGTAGCGGTCACCGACGAGGCGTACGTCGGCCCCGTAGCCGCGCAGCCGTTCCACCTTGACCCGGGGCGCGTTGGCGGGCAGGAACACGGTGGCGGGCACGGCCTGGGCGCGCGCCGCCCAGGCGCAGGCGAGGCCGGCGTTGCCCCCGGAGGCGATGGTGACGCCGGCGGGCGGGAGGGTGCCGGCGGCGCGGTGGGCGGCGAGGAAGTTGTGGGCGCCGCGGGCCTTGAAGGAGCCGGTGTGCTGGAGGTACTCCAGCGCGTAGAAGACGCCGTCACCGGCGGCCACCACTGCGGCGGGCCGGGTCACCCCGGCTATCCGGTCGGCGGCGGCGCGTACGGCGGCGTAGTCGAGCTGCTGTTCCATGGGCGTCGGCCCCTTTCAGGAGGCGTCGGGACGGGCCGCTTCGATGAGTTGGCGCAGGGCGCCGTAATACACCTCGTGGTCGGTCAGGGCGGGCAGCACGTCGGTGATCCCGGCGGAGAGCACCGGGAACTCGGCGGGGTCCAGGGCTGCCAGCGCGGCGCGCGAGGCGGCCGTGGCTCCCGCCGGGTCGCGGTGGTCCACGAATGCGGCGCTGCCGAGGGTGAGCAGGTACATCCGGCGGTAGACGGTCATCGCCTCGGCGGCGCCCATGCCGGCGGCGACGCTGTCGGCGAGGGCCGGTTCGACGAGCCGGGCCAGCAGCTGGCGGCCGAGCCAGGGCCGGCCGCCGCGCAGCACGAGCAGCCCCGGGTGTGCGACGAGCAGCCGGTAGAGGGCGCCGAAGCGCAGCTCGGTGGCCTCGGCCCAGTCGGTGGTGGGCGGAATCTCGGGCAGTCGGGCGGCCAGGTGCTCGGTGCAGAGGTCCAGCAGTCCGGCAAGGTCGACGCAGCGCCGCTGGACGGTGGCGTGCGAGACGTCGAGCCGGTCGGCGAGGGCGCGGAAACTCAGGGTGCCGGGGCCTTCCTCGTCCAGGATCGACAAGGCGGCTTCGGCGATCGCCCCGGGCGTGGCGCGGTCGAGGGCGGCTGATCTGCGCGGCATGGATACACCGTAACAGACAACGTCACATACGGCGCCACACATCCTTCCGCCGCCTCTAACGTGTGACGCGACTGCGCCCATATTGCTGGTGATCGGGACGAAAGCCCCCGACGCCGTTGACAGCGTGTAGTCGCACCGCTGCACTGAGCGCTCGACAGCCCGTCGGTACCTCCCCCACTCAAGGAGATCCCGTGCCGCCTCGCCCGCGTGCGTCGCTCCCCTGTCTGACCGCGGCCGCCCTGCTCGCCCTCGCCCTCGGCGCCGCGCCCGCGGCCGCCGGGCCCGCGGCCGCCGGGCCCACCACCACCTCCGACACCCCGCTCGCACTGACCCCGCCGATGGGCTGGAACAACTGGGCGCACTACATGTGCGACATCAACGAGGCCAAGGTGGTCGCGAACGCCGACGCGCTCGTGTCCACCGGGCTCGCCGCCAAGGGCTACGACACGGTGACCGTCGACGACTGCTGGATGACGAAGTCCCGCGACGCGGACGGCGATCTGGTCACCGACACCCGCAAGTTCCCGCACGGCATGGCATGGCTCGGCGACTACCTGCACGCCAAAGGGCTGCGGTTCGGCATCTACCAGGACGCCGGCTCCCTCACCTGCGAGGGCTACCCCGGCAGCGGCGCCCCCGCGGGCGGCGGCGCGGACCACTACGCCCGCGACGCCCGGCTGTTCGCGTCCTGGAACGTGGACTACGTCAAGATGGACGGCTGCAACCTGCAGGTGCCGCCCGGTGCCACGAAGGAACGGGCCTACCACGACGCCTACCACGCAGTCGCCGGGGCCCTGCGCGACAGCGGCCGGGACATGGTGCTGTCCGCGTCCGCGCCCGCCTACTTCCAGCAGGGCGAATGGGGCGGATCGGACTGGCACAAGGTGCTCCACTGGGTCGGCGAGACCGGCCAGCTGTGGCGCGAGGGACGGGACATCAAGGTCTACAACCCGAAGGCGCCCAACACCTCCCGCTGGAGTTCGGTCCTCGGCAACTACGGCTACAACCGCTGGCTCGGCCGGTACGCGGGTCCCGGCAACTGGAACGACCCGGACTTCCTGATCGCGGGCGCACCCGGGCTGAGCGCGGCCGAGAGCCGCAGCCAGGTCGGCCTGTGGGCCATGATGGCGGCCCCCTTCATCCTCTCCTCGCAGGTCTCCCAGCTGAGCCCGGCCGGGCTCGCCGCCCTCGGCAACACCGATCTGATCGCACTCGACCAGGACCCGATGGGCCGTCAGGGGGCCGTCGTCTCCTCGAACCCCACCTTCGACATCCTGGTGCGGCCGCTGGCGAACGGCGACCGCGCAGTGGCCGTCCTCAACCGCTCGGGCGCCGCCCGCGACATCAACGTGCCGCTCGGGGAGGTCGGCCTGCCCGGGTGCACCGCCGACGCCAAGGACCTGTGGAGCGGTCAGCGCCGCCTGGTCGGCGGTTCATTGACCGGAAGGGTGGCCGCCCACGACACCGGCGTCTGGCGGCTCACTCCGCGCGGCTGCGCCGGGGCGGTGCCGACCGGGCAGATCGCCGGAGCCGGCGCCAGGTGCGCCGACGGGGCCAACACGACCGCGGCCGGAGCCGTCGTCATGGCGGCCTGCACCGGCGCCCCCGACCAGCGGTGGAGCCTCGGCAACGGGCAGACACTGCGGCTGGCCGGCGCCTGCCTGTCGGCGGGCGACGGCGGCCTGGTGGAGCTGGCCCGCTGTGCGCCCGGTCAGCCGGGGCAGAGCTGGGAGCACGACCGCAGCGGCACCCTGACCGACACCGTGAGCGGGCTGTGCCTGACCGCCCCCGCCGCGACGACCGCCCCGGACGCCCCCGCCGAGCGGCTCCGGCTCGCCGCCTGCGGTGACCACCGGATCGACCAGACCTGGGCCCTCCCGGTCTGACGACGGCCGCCCCCTCAGCCCCGACCCGTCACAGCACCCCCACACCAGAGGACGACGCACACCCGATGCCACGCGTTCCCCGCCCCCGCAGGCGCCGGTCCGTCGCGCTCGCGACGCTTCCCACCGCGCTGCTGACCCTGATCCTCTCCGGCACCACCCCCGGGACCGCCGCCCCCGCCGCTGCCTCCCCCGCACGAGCGGACGTACGCGAGGCCCCGCGTCCCGCCGCCCGGCCGCGCAGCTTCGACACCGGCCCGGCGCGCGACGCCCTCCGGCGGCTGCTGCCCCGCCACGCCGGCCAGTTCACCCTGGTGCCCGACACCTCCGCCGGGGCCGACACCTTCACCGTCTCCGGCACCCCGGGCGCCGTCACCGTACGCGGCTCCACCGGTGCGACCCTGCTCACCGGCGTCGGCTGGTACCTCCAGCACGTCGCCGGCGCCGACATCGGCTGGCCCGGCGACAGCCTCGGCATGCTGCCCGCCACGCTGCCCGGCGTGCCCGCCCCCGTCACCCGCAGTGCAAAAGTCCCCCACCGGTACGCCCTCAACGACACCGACGACGGCTACTCGGGCCCGTACCGCACCTTCGAGGAACACCAGCGCCAGATCGACCTGCTCGCGCTGCACGGCGTCAACGAGGTGTTCGTCCAGACCGGCGCCGAGTACCCGTACTACCGGGCCCTCCAGCGGTTCGGGTACTCCGCCGACGAGCTGCGCACGTGGATCCCGGCCCCCGGCCACCAGAGCTGGTGGCTGCTGCAGAACCTCAGCGGCTTCGGCGGCCCGGTCACCGAGCGGCTGATGCGCGAGCGCGCCGACCTGGGCGCCCGGATCGCGGACCAGCTGCGGGGCCTCGGCATGACACCGGTACTGCCCGGCTACTTCGGCACCGTCCCGCCGGGCTTCGCCGCGCGCCACCGGGGCGCGACCACCGTGGCACAGGGCGACTGGGCCGGCTTCGACCGGCCGGACTGGCTCGACCCGGCCTCCCCGGCGTTCGGGGAACTGGCCGCCGCCTACTACGACGAGCAGCGGGAGGTCTTCGGCGACAGCGCCATGTACCGGATGAGCCCGCTGCACGAGGGGGGCCGGACGGGCTCGGTGGACGTCCGGGCCGCCGCGGGGGCCATCCAGCGGGCGCTCTGGGCGGCCCACCCGGGCGCCCTGTGGGCGGTGCTGGGCTGGCAGGACGACCCGACGAAGGAACTGCTGGCCGGGGTCGACACCTCGAAGCTGCTGATCCTGGACGGTCTGTCCGACCGGTACAACCGCCTGGACCGCGAGGCCCGCTGGGGTGGCACCCCGTACGCGATGGGCACGATCTACAACTTCGGCGGCCACACCACCATCGGCGCCAACACCTCGGTGTGGACCGAGCGGTTCGACACCTGGCGCGACAAACCGGACAGCGCCCTCCGGGGCACCGCGTACCTGCCGGAGGCCACCGGCACCAACCCGGCCGCCTTCGACCTCTTCACCGACCTGGCCTGGGAGCCGGGGCCGGTCGACCAGCGCAAGTGGTTCGCCGACTTCGCGGCCCGCCGCTACGGACGCCCCGACGCCCATGCCGCCGCGGCCTGGGAGGAGTTGCGCAAGGGCCCGTACAGCACCTCGTCGGGACTGTGGTCGGAGTCGCAGGACAGCCTCTTCACCGCCCGGCCGAGCCTGACAGCGACCGGAGCGGCCCACTGGAGCCCCCGATCCATGCGCTACCAGGCCGATTCGGTCCGCCGGGCCCTGGACCAACTGCTGGCGGTGCCCCCGGCGCTCAGGTCCTCCAGCGCCTACCGCTTCGACCTCGTGGACACCGCCCGCCAGGCCCTCGCCAATCACTCCCGGGTGTTGCTTCCCAAGATCCGGGCCGCCTACGAGGCCAAGGACCTGACGCGGCTGCGGCAGCTGACCGCCCAATGGCGCGACGGAGAGCGGAAGCTGGACGCCGTGACCGGCTCCGACCCCCACTTCCTGCTGGGCCACTGGCTGGCCGCGGCCCGCTCGCACGGCGCGGACCGCGCCGAGCAGGACCGGTACGAGTACGACGCGCGCTCGCTCCTGAGCGTGTGGGGCGGGCGGAGCACCAGCGAGGGCGGTTTCCTGCACGACTACGCGAACCGCGAATGGAGCGGCCTCGTATCGGAGTTGTACGCCGCCCGCTGGGACCGGTACTTCGCCTCGCTGGAGGAGGCACTGGTCAAGCGCGCCGCCCCGAAGGCGATCGACTGGCACGCCTTCGAGGAGGCGTGGGCGCGGCGCACCACCCGCCACCCGACGAGCCCGAGCGGGGACCCGCACGCGCTGGCCGCCTCCGTGGCGGCGGCCCTGCCGAAGGCCGGCGCCTGAGCCGCACCGGCGCGGGCGCCGACCGCCGGGGGTGAGCGTCACCCTCCCGTGGGAAATTCGGCACTCGTGCGAGGGAGAGGGCGCGCAGCGCGGCGGCGTGCGGTCCGGGTCGTCGGTTCACTGACCCGGACCCGACAGGGGCGGCCACCCGGAGTACTCCGGTGGCCGCCCCTTCCGACGCCGTCAGGAGTGCATGGGGCATGTCCGAGACCGAACGCGAGCGGCCCTCCGCGACGCTGGAGCTGCTGGCGCTGCTCGCGGCCACCGAGGGGGTGGTGGAGCTGCGCAAGCGGGGTGGACCGGCGGCCCGCCCGACCGCCGCCGGCTGTGAGGACTGTCTGGAGACCATGGCCCGGCGGGCCGCCGAGCGGGCCGGTCATCCGCTCGCCTGACAGGGGCGGCCGCGCGGCCCGCGGGCTCGTACAGTCGTAGAGGGACAGTCGTGGACGAACAGTCGTAGTCGTAGGGGGACAGTCGTAGGGGGGCCGGTCTCGGGGGCCGGTGCGAGCCCGGGCGGTGACCCTGATGAGCGATGTGCGGTCGGCGTCGGGGCGTCCGCGGGCCCGGACGGGCCTCGGCGCGCTCTGTGGAGTGCTCGCCGCCTTCGCAGGGCTGGCGGCGGCGCAGTTGGCAGCCGCGCCCATCCGTCCCGAGGCGTCCCCGGTGACCGCTGTCGGCGGGGCCGCGGTGGACCGTACGCCGGCGGCCGTCAAGGAGTGGGCGGTGCAGACCTTCGGCACGGCCGACAAGACGGTCCTGACCCTCGGCATCGTCCTGGTTCTGGCCCTGATCGCCGTGGCGGCCGGAACGCTCGCGGTGCGCCGGCCGCGCGCAGGCATCGCGGTCGCCGCGTGCTTCGGTGTCGTCGGAGCCGTGGCCGCGCTCGGTCGGCCCGGGGCGGCCTGGCCGGACGCCCTGCCCTCGCTGCTGGGCGGCCTCGTCGCGGCCACAGTGCTGTACCTGCTGGTCAGGGCCTTGAACCGGCCGCGTACGGGAGGCGCGCCGGCCGGTGGGGCCGGCGTGATGGACCGGCGGGGCTTCGGGCGGCTGGTGCTGGGCACCGCGGCCGTCTCGGCGGGCGCCTGGTACGCCGGGCGGCGCCTGGGCGCGTACGGGTCGGCCGGGGCGTCGGCCTCCCGGGCCGGCCTCGTCCTGCCGGCTCCCGCGGTACCGGCCCCGCCGGTGCCGGCCGGGGCGCAGGCGCGGGCGCCCGGGGTGTCGCCGTTCCTCACTCCCGCCCGTGACTTCTACCGGGTGGACACCGCGCTGGTCGTGCCGCGCGTCGACGCCGACGACTGGCGGCTGCGGATCCATGGGGACGGGGTGACGAGGCCGCTGACCCTCGGCCTGCGGGAGCTTCTCGCGCGCCCCCTGGTCGAACACGACATCACCCTCACCTGCGTGTCGAACGAGGTGGGCGGCCCGTACGCGGGCAACGCCCGCTGGCTCGGCGTCCGCCTCGCCGACCTGCTGCGGGAGGCGGGGGTGCGGCCGCCGTCGCAGGGCGGCCGGGCCGACCAGCTGGTGGCGCGATCGGTGGACGGGATGACGATCGGCACCCCGGTCGAGGCCGTGATGGACGGCCGGGAGGCACTGCTGGCGGTGGGGATGAACGGCGAGCCGCTGCCTTTCGCGCACGGCTTCCCGGTGCGGATGGTGGTGCCGGGCCTGTACGGGTACGTGTCGGCCTGCAAGTGGCTGCGCGAGCTGCGGCTGACCACCTTCGCCGCGTACGACGCGTACTGGGTGCGCCGGTCCTGGGCGCAGCAGGGTCCGGTCAAGACACAGTCGCGGATCGACACGCCGCGTGCGGGCGCGCAACCCGCGGCGGGCCGGGTGGCGGTGGCCGGGGTGGCGTGGGCGCAGCACCGCGGCATCACCCGGGTCGAGGTACGGGTCGACGGCGGCCCCTGGCACGAGGCCCGGCTGGCGGACGCGGACGGCGACGACACGTGGCGCCAGTGGCTGTGGCCCTGGGAGGCGGCGCCGGGCCGCCACACCCTGGAGGTCCGGGCCACGGACCGTACCGGCGCCGTACAGACGGGCGAGCGCAGGGGGACGGTCCCGGACGGGGCCACGGGATGGCACGCGGTGACGGTGCGGGTGCGGGCCGCCGACACGGTGCGTTCCGCCGCCCGCTCGGGCGGGGGCGCCGTACATTGAGGCGATGGAGCTGACCAGTACGTCGTTCCTGGTGACCCTGGTGGCGATCACCGCGCTCGCCATGCTCGCGGCGCTGCTGCTGTGGAACCGGCTGCCCGGGCCCGGCTGGCTGCGCTGGACCGCGCGGGTGCTGATGATCGGGCTGTGCCAGCTGACCGCCATCTGTGTCGTGGCGGCCTGGATCAACGGCAGCTACGGGCTCTACGCCTCCTGGGACGACCTGCTGGGCACCCCGGCCGGGAACGACTCCACGATGACGGGCCCCCCGGTGGGCCGGGCCACCTTCACGCTGGGCGAGGACGGCACCCGCAGCACGTACTTCCGGGGCTCGCACTCCAAGCTGGCCGGGCAGGTGATCGTCTGGACTCCCCCGGAGTACAACGCGGCGGGCGCGGCGAAGACCCGCTTCCCGGTGCTGACGCTGCTGCACGGTTATCCGGGCTCGCCGCGCTCGTGGATGGAGCTGGGTGACATGCCGGGGGCGCTGGAGGACCTGGTCCGGCTGGGCGCGGCGCACCCCTTCATCCTGGTGATCCCGGAGATCTACCCGGGCGGGGTGAACACCGACTGCAGCGACGTGCCGGGGCACAAGGTGGCCACCTGGCTGGCGGACGACGTGCCGGGGCTGGTCGCGCGGCACTTCCGTACGCTGCCCCAGCCCAAGGGGTGGGCGGTGATGGGCATCTCGACGGGGGCGTTCTGCGCGGCGAAGCTGCCGCTCCAGTACCCCAAGGCGTTCGGGGCCGGGGCGGCGCTGGACCCCGACGCGCTGACGGGTGACGCCGGGGTGCTGGCCGACCGGAGCCTGCGCGAGCGCAACAGCCCCATGTGGCTGGTCACGCATGCGAAGAAGGCGGACGTCGGCCTGTTCCTGGCCACGTCCGCGCAGGACAAGGACAGTCCGCCGCGACAGCTGGAGGCTTTCGCCAAGGCCGCCGCGGGGACGGGGGTGCGGGTCAAGACGCTGGTCCGCCCGGCGGGCGGCCACAACTTCCAGACGTGGACGGGGATGTACCCCGACGCCCTGGGCTGGCTGAGTTCGCAGGTTCCGGCCCCGTCCGCGCCGCCTCACTGACCGGGCTCCACGGCGGCCGGTGCGGCATCCACGGGCTGATGGCCGGCCGAGCCCCGACGCCGTCACGGACATTCCGACCACATCTACAGGCAGACTTGCAAGTCTGCCTGTAGATCATTTAGCGTGGGGCGCATGGCCGAAGCCCCGCCCCGCGACACCGCCGAGGAGCTCCAACTGGCCGTCGCCATGCTGGTCCGGCAGTGGCGGGCGGCCGCCGGGGACGGGGTGAGCCTGTCCCGGATGTCCGTGCTCAAGCGGCTGGACCGGCTCGGGCCGTCCACGGCCTCCGAGCTGGCGCGGGCCGAGAAGATCCGGCCGCAGTCCGTCATCGCCACCGTGAACTCCCTCCAGGCCGAAGGCCACGTCGCCCGCAGCCCGCACCCCACCGACCGGCGGCAACAGCTGATCGCCCTGACGCCGCAGGGGCGGGCCCTCGTACAACGGCGGCGCGAGGCGGGACACGGGCGGCTCGCCGAACTCATCGCCGAGCGGCTCGGCCCGGCGGAACAGCAGCTGCTCGCCGAAGCGGTTCCGCTGCTGCGGCGCCTGGCCGAGGACTGAACGCCCACCGAACCGAGGAGCCCTCATGACCGCCCCCGCGCCCGCCCTCACCCTGGACCGCGGCACCGCGCTGGTCCTCATCGACCTCCAGCAGGGCATCCTGGCCCTGCCCACCGCCGCGCCGGCGGCGCGGATCCTGGAGAACGGCATCGCCCTCGCCGAAGCCTTCCGGGCCCACCGGCTGCCGGTGGTCCTGGTCAAGGTGGCCTGGTCCCCCGACGGCGGCGACCTGCCCACCGCCAATGTCGACCGGCCCGGCCCCGCCTCGGCTCCGCCCGCCGCCTTCTCCGAGCTCCCCGCGCAGCTCGCGGCGCTCGGGGACGTCGTCGTCACCAAGCGGCACTGGGGCGCCTTCACCGGAACGGAACTCGACCTCCAGCTGCGCCGTCGCGGCGTCCACCGGATCGTGCTGGGCGGCATCTCCACCAGCATCGGGGTCGAATCCACCGCCCGCACCGCCTGGGAGCACAGCTACGACCTGGTCTTCGCCGAGGACGCCACCACCGACATGGACGCCGACTCCCACGCCCACAGCTTCGGCAAGATCTTCCCCCGCCTGGGCAAGGTGAGCGCGACGCAGGACATCATCACGGCCCTCAAGGCCCTGGACGACGAGCCGGTCAGCCGGGACTGACCTCCAGCCAGACGCACTTCCCGCCGTTGCCGGGGTGCGAGCCCCAACTGCGGGACAGGCGGTCCACGATGAGCAGCCCGTGCCCGCCCGGCCGCCCCGGATCGGCGGCCCGGGCGCG
Organism: Streptomyces sp. NBC_00667; assembly: GCF_036226825.1. Taxonomy (NCBI): domain Bacteria; kingdom Bacillati; phylum Actinomycetota; class Actinomycetes; order Kitasatosporales; family Streptomycetaceae; genus Streptomyces; species Streptomyces sp. NBC_00667. Next base: position 5,828,942 of record NZ_CP109022.1, on the reverse strand, counting down.
TACCGGCGGCGCCGGGTTGCCGTCGGTCACCTCTATCCGCAGTCGCTCCGGCGTCCAGTGCATGAGCAGCGTTCCGGCGCCCCCACCGTGCAGGGAGGCGTTGGACACGAGCTCGGACACCAGAAGCAGGACGTCCTCGGCTGCTTCGGGGAGCCATTTCCAGGAAGCGAGCGCCCGGCGCGCGAAGTCACGGCTGCGGGACACCGGGTCCGCCGCACCCTCCAGCAGCAGGACCCGCGCCCGGCCGGGGGACCCTCGCTGCGGCATGGCTCATCTCCTCGTGTCGCCTCGGCCCCACGGGCCTCCTTGCGCCGGCCGCCCGAGTGGCTAGCCGGGCTGTCGTTCCAGTGCTTGCGCCACGTCCGCGTACACCGGGAACACACCGTCCGCCCCGGTGATGCGGAACATGCGTGCGACCGGTCCGCTCAGACCGGCCAGCTCCAGCGCGCCGCCGGCCTCCTGGACCGCGATCCTGCCGTGCAGCAGCACGTTGAGTCCGGTGGAGTCGCAGAAGCCCAGCCCCGACACGTCGACCAGCAACCGGCCACCCGGGGTGACCGCCGCGTCCAAGGCGTCCCGCAGCGGCTGGGCCGTGTCATGGTCCAGCTCTCCGGCGAGCGCGAGGACGACGGTTCCGTCCACGGCCCGCACATCGACCGTGAACCGCTCATTGCCCGCTCCCGGCACCATCGGCACCACCTTCCGTCCAGCTGTGGGTGCACCTGCCCGGATCCCGCCGGTATACGCGTGGGCGGCTGCCACGCCACCGACGACCACCCCAGACGCCCCCGAAAACGGTCAGGGGCCGTTTCAGATTGCTCTGAAACGGCCCCTGAACTGCGACTTCGAAAAGTCGGGACGACAGGATTTGAACCTGCGACCCCTTGACCCCCAGTCAAGTGCGCTACCAAGCTGCGCCACGTCCCGTTGTGCCTCGGCACTGTGCCCCCCGCCAGGGGTTTCCCCCTCCGCGGCGGGCACATGCAGAACATTACCGCACGCCGGGGGGTGTACGTGCACGGGTGATCGACGGGGAGGCACGATGGGCGGGTGAACGTACGGGATCGCGATGACGAAGGGCGGGCGCGCAGCGCGCGGCCGCGGGACGGGCTGGGGCGGCCGTTGCCGTACGGGGCGCCCGGGGTGGAGCGGCAGCCCGAGGGGGTGGTGCGGACGCCGGCCGAGACGGTGGCCGAGGCGCAGCGGCTGCTGCACGACGGGATGCCCTTCCACGCGCACGAGGTGTTCGAGGACGCCTGGAAGTCCGGGCCGGGGGCGGAGGCTCCGTTGTGGCGGGCGCTCGCGCAGCTGGCGGTGGGGCTGACGCACGCCGCGCGGGGGAACGCGGTGGGCGGGGCGCGGCTGCTGCGGCGCGGAGCCGATGCCCTGGCCGGGCTGGAGGGGGCGGGGGCAGCGGGCCTGACCGGGGTGGATGCCCGGGGTGGGGTAGCTGCCCCGTACGGGATCGAGGTGGCCGGGCTGGTCCTGTGGGCACGGGAGCTCGCCGGGCGGGTGGAGGCCGGGCAGAAGGTTGACGCGGCGGCCGAGGCCCCGCTCCTCACCTCGCCGCCGGACCGGCCGGACTCCGCCTGATCGGCGGCCCGCCGGGCCGCCCCGCCGAGTCGGCCCGTGCTGGCCGGCCCGGAAAGAGTCCCGCGGACAGGGCTACGCCGGCTGGAGCAGGTCCCAGCGGTTGCCGTAGAGGTCCTCGAAGACGGCGACGGAGCCGTACGTCTCGTGGCGCGGCTCCTCCAGGAAGCGGACGCCCTCGGCGGTCATCCGGGCGTGGTCGCCGGCGAAGTCGTCGGTGTACAGGAAGAAGCCGACGCGCCCGCCCGTCTGGTCGCCGACCCGGGAGCGCTGCGCGTCGTCCTTGGCGCGGGCCAGCAGCAGCGCGGATTCGGTGGCGCCGGACGGGCGGACCACGACCCACCGCGAGCCGTCGGGCCGGGCGGTGTCCTCGACGAGGGTGAAGCCGAGGGCCCGGGTGTAGAAGTCGATGGCCTCGTCGTAGTCGTGGACCACGAGGGCGGTGAGGGCGAGGTGTGCGGACATGCCCCTCATTGTGCGGGTGCGTCGATCAGGACGACCTCCAGGGTACGGGGGCCGTGGACGCCCTCCACCCGGTCGAGTTCGATGTCACTGGTCGCGGAGGGCCCGGAGATCCAGGTCAGCGGCCGGGTGGGGTCGAGGCGTTCGAGTGCCTGCGGAACGGAGTCCACCAGCTGGCCGGGGACGCGGACCACGCAGATGTGGTGGTCCGGGATCAGGGTGATCCGCCGTCGCCCCTGGTCGGGGCCGCCGTCCAGGACGATCGTGCCCGTCTCGGCGACGGCCAGGGCGCAGCCCGTCACCACGCTGTCCACGGCGTCGAGTGCGTACGGGGTGGAGTCGGCCCGGTCCTCGACGCGGACGGCCTGCGCCCCGTCGAGCCAGGACGGGGGCAGGCCGGGCGGTACGAGTACGGTCCGCGCGCCGCGTGCGGCGAGCAGCCGGGCCAGGAGGGGCGCGAGGCCGTCCTCGTCGGTGCGGTGGACCTTCGCGCGGTACTCGCGAAGGTGGGCGGCGAGGAGGTCCGCGGACTCGGCGGGCGTGCGGTCGCCGTGGACGCGGAGGTAGTCGCGGGGGATCCCGTCCTCGCCGGCGGCCGCCTCCACCGGCGCCCGCCCGGTCCCGGCCCCGCCCGCGCCCGGCTCGCCCAGGGCGCGCCGGATCCGGCCCAGCACGCGGTCCCTGCCGCTCATGCGCGTCCTCCCCGCTCCCGGGCCCACCAGTCGCGGAACGGTTCCCGTGGCGGCCGGGGCAACTCCCGGCTGTCGGTCCAGGCGCTCCCCGGTCCGGGCAGCCGGCGCGGCCGCAGCCGCCGGGCCCGGGACAGCAGCCGCTCCCCCGCGCGCAGCGCGCCCGGGCGTTCCAGCAGCAGCCGGGCGGCGCGCATCGCGGCCCGCTCGGCGGTGTGGCCGCGCGCGGGGCGGATCCGTACGCGGATGCCCTCGCGGGTCACCGGGCCTCCCTGGGCCACGCGTTCGCGCAGGTGGAGGAGGACTTCGGGGATGTCGATGGCGACGGGGCACACCTCGTAGCAGGCCCCGCACAGGGTGGAGGCGTAGGGCAGTGACGCGTCGATCCCGCTGCCCGTGCCCCGCAGTTGGGGGCTGAGGATCGCGCCGATGGGGCCGGGGTAGACGGAGCCGTAGGCGTGGCCGCCGGCGCGTTCGTAGACGGGGCAGACGTTCAGGCAGGCGGAGCAGCGGATGCAGCGCAGGGCCTGGCGGCCCACCTCGTCGGCGAGGGTGTCCGTACGGCCGTTGTCGAGGAGGACGAGGTGGAAGGCGGCGGGCCCGTCGCCGTCGGCCCCTTTCGACGGGACCAGTCCGGTCCACATCGTCGTGTACGGGTTCATCCGCTCAGCGGTGGAGGAGCGCGGCAGCGTCTGGAGGAAGATCTCCAGGTCCCGGAAGGTCGGCACCACCTTTTCGATGCCCACGACGGAGATGAGCGTCTCGGGCAGGGTCAGGCACATCCGGCCGTTGCCCTCGGACTCGAAGACGACCATCGTCCCGGTCTCGGCGACCATGAAGTTGGCCCCCGAGACGGCGACTTTGGCGCGCAGGAACTTCTCGCGCAGGTGCAGGCGGGCCGCTTCGGCCAGTTCCCGGGGGTCGTCGCCCAGCCCGTCGGGGGCGGGCCGTCCCCAGCGGCCCATTTCGGTGCGGAAGACGTCGCGGATCTCGGCGCGGTTGCGGTGGATGGCCGGGACGAGGATGTGCGAGGGCCGGTCGTGGCCCAGTTGCACGATGAGTTCGGCCAGGTCGGTCTCGTACGCGGCGATCCCCGCCGCCTCCAGTGCCTCGTTGAGGCCGATCTCCTGGGTGGCCATCGACTTGACCTTGACGACTTCCCGCTCGCCGGTGGCCCGCACCAGCTCGGTCACGATCCGGTTGGCCTCGGTCGCGTCCGCCGCCCAGTGCACGGTGCCGCCGGCGGCGGTCACCGCCGCCTCCAGCCGCAGCAGGTAGTGGTCGAGGTGGCGCAGGGTGTGGTCCTTGACGGCCTTGCCCGCCGCGCGCAGCCGGTCCCAGTCGGCGAGTTCGGTGACGGCGCGGGCCCGTTTGTCGCGGATGGTGTGCGTGGCGCGGCGGAGGTTGGCGCGCAGCACGTCGTCCCGTACCGCCTCGCGGGCGGCGGCGGGGAAGGCGGGCATGCCGAGGTGGGTGGCCGTCATCGCGGGTGCTTCCCCTCTGTCGCGGTGGCGGTGGTGTCCGTCGAGGCCAGGATCTCGGCGAGGTGCAGGGTCCGCAGGGGGGCGCCGGCCCGGCGGAGCGTTCCGTCGAGGTGGGCGAGGCAGGAGTTGTCCGCGCCGCAGAGCACTTCGGCGCCGGTGGCCCGGGCGGCGCGGATCTTGTCGGCGCCCATCGCGGCGGACACGTCGGGGTTCTTGAGGGCGAAGGTGCCGCCGAACCCGCAGCACTCCTCGGCGCCGGGCAACTCGATCAGGTCCAGGCCCCTGACGGCGGCCAGGAGGCGCCGGGGACGGTCGCCGAGTCCCAGGGCGCGCAGACCGTGGCAGGAGGGGTGGTAGGTGACGGTGTGGGGGAAGTGGGCGCCGACGTCGGTCACGCCGAGGACGTCCACCAGGAACTCGGTGAGCTCGTACACGCGCGGTACGAGGCCGGCCGCGAGGTCCGCCAGCTCGGTGCCGCGCCCCTCTGCCGCCGCCCTGGCGCCGATGCGGGGGTAGTGCTCGCGGATCATGGCGACGCAGGAGCCGGAGGGCGCGACGACGTACGGATGGCCGGCGAGGGCCTCGGCGGTGCGGCGCAGCAGCGGTTCGCTCTCGTACCGGTAGCCGGTGTTGTACTGGGGCTGACCGCAGCAGCTCTGCGCCGCCGGGAAGTCCACGGCGACGCCGAGCCGCTCCAGCAGGCGTACGACGGCGACGCCGGTGCGCGGGTACAGCGCGTCGTTGACGCAGGTGACGAACAGGGCGGCACGCATGACGGGCACAATAGCGGCGTGAAGAAGTTCTCGGTTATCGGCATAGGCGCGGGCGACCCGGACCACCTGACCCTCCAGGCGGTCAAGGCGATCGGTGCCACGGACGCGTTCCTCATCCTGGAGAAGGGCGAGGAGAAGGCGGACTTGACCGGGCTGCGGCGGGCGATGCTCGAAGCGCACGCCCGCCCGGACCACCGGCTGGTGGAGGGCCGCGACCCGGATCGCGACCGGACACCGGCCGACTACGCCCCGACGGTGGACGGCTGGCGCAGCGCGCGGGCGGAGATCTTCGAGCGGTTCATCGCCGAGGACCTCGCGGACGGGGAGACGGGCGCGTTCCTGGTCTGGGGCGATCCCTCGCTGTACGACTCCACCCTCGCGATCCTGGACGAGGTGCTGGAGCGCGGTCGGGTGGCCTTCGCGCACGAGGTGGTGCCGGGCATCAGCAGCATCTCCTCGCTGCTGGCCCGGCACCGCACCCAATTGAACCGGGTGGGGCGCCCGGTGCAGATCACCACCGGCCGGCGGCTGGCCGAGGGCTGGCCGCAGGACGTGGACGACGTGGTGGTGATGCTGGACGCGCGGCACGCCTTCACCGCGCACCTGGACAAGGACCTCTTCATCTACTGGGGCGCCTACGTCGGCACGCCGGACGAGATCCTGGTCTCGGGGAAGCTGGCGGAGGTCGCGGGCCGGATCGAGGAGCTCCGGACCGAGGCCCGGGCCCGCAAGGGCTGGATCATGGACACCTACCTGCTGCGGCGCGGCTGAGGCCTACCGCGCGAGCTGGGCGGGGAGTTCGGCGGCGAGGCGTTCGTACTCCTCGGGCCGGGTGTAGAGCTGCCCGCAGACCCGGATGCCGCCGCCTCCCGGCCAGGGCCAGACCAGCACCCTGATCCGCAGCTCCCGCGCGATCCGCTCGCGCAGCTCCCGGGCGCTGTCGGGGGTTTCGGCGACGCCGGGCGGCAGCCGCAGGGCGCGCATGGCGAGCCCGGGGGTGTGCGGGAGCGGGGTGAGCCCGGGGAGTTCGGCGAGCAGGGCCGCGCCGTAGGCGGCGAGGGCGCTGTTGTGGGCCCGTACCTTGGCGGCGTCGAGCCGTTCCAGGAGGTCCAGTCCCTCGGGGGCGGCGAGCCAGCCGGTGTAGTCGGCGGTGGCCCGGTTCTCGACGGAGCGGGGGAAGCCGTCGCCGTCCTCCCAGGAAGGCACCAGTGCCCTGACGCGGCCGCGGTGGCGGGGTGCGACGGCGAGGAGGGCGCTGCCCGAGGGGGCGTAGCCCCACTTGTGCAGGTTCCCGAACCAGAAGTCGGCGCCGCCTGCGAGGGGGTCGGCCAGCATGCCGGGGGCGTGGGCACCGTCGACGATGGTGGTGACGCCCCGGGCGGCCAGGTCGGCGAGGAGCGCCGGGGTCGCGATGAGGCGGGCGGTGGGCGAGCTGATGTGGTCGAGCAGCGCCACCTTCGTGCGGGGTGTCAGGCCGGCCAGGACGGCTTCCCGGACGGCGTCCTCGTCGGGCAGGCCGGGGTCGAGCGCGACGGTGGTGACCGGGGCCCGGCGCGCGGCGGCGGCCACCACCGTGCCGTAGCCGTGGTCGGTGACGAGGATCTCGTCCCCGTCGGCCAGTTCGACGGCGTTCAGCGCGAGGTTGGCCCCTTCGGTGGCGTTGGAGATGAAGGCGATCCCGTCGGGTTCGGCCCCCAGGTGGGCGGCGACCCTGCCGCGGGCGCCGGCGATCCGGTCGGCCACGTCGACGAAGAAGGTGTCGGGGTCGGCGTGCACCTCCTCCAGCAGCGCCGCCTGGACCTCCTGCACGGCGATGGGCACGGCGCCGAACGACCCGTGGTTGAGGTGGGCGATCCCGGGGTCGAGGCGGAACAGCTGCGGCCCGCCCGGGAACGCCGAGGGGCGGGTCGGTGCGGCGGTCGGCGCGCTCTTCGGGTCGGTGGTCGGCTGGGTCACGATGCTCCTCCGGGACGGCGGCGGGCGGTGGGCGGTCCTGCGGAGCATGCGGGTGTCTGCGAGCCGACCGCCAGGGCCAATTGCGCCAGTGTGGCCGGGCGCCCCGGCCCTACTCGCGCCCGCTGGTCGCGCCGTAGTACTGGAGGTCCTGCACGTCCACCGTCCGGTCCACCGGGTACGGCAGTCGCACTTCCGCGGCGGTGCGGCCGTCCCGGACCACGCGGGCCGCACTCGTGCCCGGTTTCAGGGGCAGCAGCTCGCAGTGCAGGCCCGCGGGTGCCTCGTGCGCGGCCTGGACGGGGCCGACGGTCGTACGGAGGGTCGCGGGCTCCGTGAGGAAGCTGAGCACCTCCACCGTGTCGCGGGGTGCGGCGCTGCCCTTGCGCGGCGTCATCACCAGCGACTGCCCGCCCGTGGGGCCGGCGGCGGCGAACTGGGTGCGGGCCGTGAGGTAGAGGGTGTCCCGCACGATCCTGGGCGCGCTGCCGGTCTTGAACCGGGTCAGGTTGTAGGAGGTCAGGTCCAGGTACGTGTAGCCGTTGTGCAGGGAGGGGGCGAACTGGGTGCCCTCCGAGTAGTCGTTCCAGGTGGTCAGCTGCACCCAGTCGGCGCCGTCGTCGATGGCGTGCGCCCACGTCGAGCGGAGGGTGGAGGTGTTGCCCGCCTCGTCGTAGACGCCCTGGTTGGGGCGGCTGTCCTGGACGGACACGGGCTGCATCCAGATCTTGCCCGCCTGGTGGGCCCGGCGCACGTCGGCCGGGGCGCCCTCCTGGCCGACGTAGCTGCGGGTGCCCCATTCGGAGAAGCCGTGGCTGATCGGGGCGAACGCCGCCTGGTTCGTGTCGAAGTCGAGGAAGAGCGGCACGAGGGCGGTGCGGATGCCGTGCCGGGCTTTCAGCAAGTCCATGACACGGGACCACCAGCCCGCGCTCTTGGCCTCCGCCTTGAAGGGCGACACCACGAGCCGTCCGTCACCGAGCCGGTGCGCGGCGGGGTAGGCGGCCAGAGCGGCGAGGGCGTCGGCGAGGACCGCCGGGTCGTCGGAGGTCAGGGAGGTCATGTCGGGCATCAGCATGACCTTGAAGGCGGGGTCCACCGAGTGGGCCGCGGACATCAGCAGTTCGGCCCGGTCCCAGTTGCTCCCGGACAGCGACAGCAGGTCGAGGGTGAACCCGTCGATGCCGGCGTCGCGGGCGGTGCGCACCTCCTGCCGGAGGTTGGCCGACTCCCAGTCGCCGGATTTGGGCGGCACGGGCAGCGGGCGGTCGCGCAGCAGGCCGCCGTAGCGCTGGTGCTTGCCGTTCTCGCCCGCGGGGTTCAGGTAGTTGCGGGTGTAGTAGTCGGCGTCGGCGCTCGCGTTGTCGAGGGAGAGCGGGTAGGGCGTGAAGTAGTGCGCGAACACCAGCTTCTTGCCCGCGGCGCCGGAGCGCAGCGCGGCCGGTGCGGGCAGGTCGAAGGGCAGCGCTCCGGTCGGACGGGGCGCGCCGGTGTCGACCTCCTCGCGGGGCAGCGCCTTCGGCGGGGTTCCGGGGCTCGGGGCGTTGCTGGGGCTCGGCGTGGGGGTGGTGGTGGGGGCGCCGGACCAGGGGCCGCCGACGGCGGGCGCCGAACGTTCCTGGTGGGCTTCGGCGGTGAAGGGGTCCCAGGCGATGCCGGTCGCGGCGCAGACGCCGATGAGCAGGAACGCCGAGATCAGCAGTACCAGGAGGGGTCTGCGCCCCCGGAAGCGGGGGCGGCGCCGGTGCGAGGAGGGCCGCGCCGCCCGCTCTGCCCGCCGGTCCGCTCTCATCCGCCGCCCCTCCCGGAATATGCCCCGTGCGGGGCTGCACAGCAGTAGAGCGGATTCCCGGTGCCCGGACAACCGTTCGCGGAGGACCGGGCCGCGGCGCGTACGTCAGGGGGGCGAGGGCCCCTACGCCGACCGCAGGCCCCCGCCCGCGGTGCGACGGGCGGCAGACGGGCCGCGCGGACGGGCCCGGGAAGGGGGTCCGGGAACGAGGCCGGGAACGGGGCCGCCCCGGCCGGGCGCTTGGCCGGCCGGGGCGGAACACGCAGGACGCGGGGGGCTGTCAGCCCAGGGTCGCGATCGCCTGGTTGAAGGTGACGGACGGGCGCATCACCGCGGCGGCCTTGGCCGGGTCGGGCTGGTAGTAGCCGCCGATCTCGGCCGGGGAGCCCTGGACGGCGATGAGCTCGCCGACGATCTTCTCCTCGGACTCGGCCAGCGTCTTGGCGAGCGGGTCGAACGCCGCGGCCAGCTTCGGGTCGGCGGTCTGGCGCGACAGCTCCTGCGCCCAGTACAGCGCGAGGTAGAAGTGGCTGCCGCGGTTGTCGATGCCACCCAGCTTGCGGCTCGGCGACTTGTCCTCGTTGAGGAAGGTGCCGGTCGCGCGGTCCAGGGTGTCGGCCAGCACCTGGGCGCGGGCGTTGCCGGTGCTGGTCGCCAGGTGCTCGAAGGAGACGGCCAGCGCGAGGAACTCGCCGAGCGAGTCCCAGCGCAGGTAGTTCTCCTTGACGAGCTGCTGCACGTGCTTGGGGGCGGAGCCGCCGGCGCCCGTCTCGAACAGGCCGCCGCCGTTCATCAGCGGGACGACCGACAGCATCTTGGCGCTGGTGCCCAGCTCCAGGATCGGGAAGAGGTCGGTCAGGTAGTCGCGCAGCACGTTGCCGGTCACCGAGATGGTGTCCTCGCCGCGGCGGATCCGCTCCAGGGAGTAGGCGGTGGCCTCGACCGGGGGGAGGATCTTGATGGTGAGGCCCTCGGTGTCGTGCTCGGCGAGGTAGGTCTTCACCTTGGCGATCAGCTGCGCGTCGTGCGCGCGGCCCTCGTCCAGCCAGAAGACGGCCGGGACGCCGGTGGCGCGGGCGCGGGTGACGGCGAGCTTGACCCAGTCCTGGATCGGCGCGTCCTTGGTCTGGCAGGCGCGGAAGATGTCGCCGGCGGCGACCTCCTGCTCCAGGACCGTGTTGCCCGCGGCGTCGACGACGCGGACGGTGCCGGCGTCGGCGATCTCGAAGGTCTTGTCGTGGCTGCCGTACTCCTCGGCCTTCTGCGCCATGAGACCGACGTTCGGCACCGAGCCCATGGTGGAGGGGTCGAAGGCGCCGTGCGCGCGGCAGTCGTCGATGACGGCCTGGTAGACACCGGCGTAGCTGCTGTCCGGGAGGACGGCGAGGGTGTCGGCCTCCTGGCCGTCCGGGCCCCACATGTGGCCGGAGGTGCGGATCATGGCCGGCATGGAGGCGTCGACGATGACGTCGGACGGGACGTGCAGGTTGGTGATGCCCTTGTCGGAGTCGACCATGGCGAGGGCCGGGCCGTGGGCGAGCTCGGCCTCGAAGGAGGCCTTGATCTCGTCGCCGAGGTGCGGGACGCCGTCGAGGCCCTTGAGGATCGCGCCGAGGCCGTCGTTCGGGGACAGACCGGCGGCGACGAGGACGTCGCCGTAGCGGGCGAAGGTCTTCGGGAAGAAGGCGCGGACCACGTGGCCGAAGACGATCGGGTCGGAGACCTTCATCATCGTGGCCTTGAGGTGCACGGAGAACAGGACGTCCTCGGCCTTGGCACGCTCGATCTGGTCGTTGAGGAAGGTGCGCAGCGCGTCGACGTGCATGACGGACGCGTCCACGACCTCACCGGCCAGGACCGGTACGGACTCGCGCAGCACGGTGGTGGTGCCGTCGGCGGCGACGTGCTCGATGCGGAGCGTGCCGGCCTCGGAGATCACGGTGGACTTCTCGGTGGAGCGGAAGTCGTTCTCGCCCATGGTGGCGACGTTCGTCTTCGACTCGGCGCTCCAGGCGCCCATGCGGTGCGGGTGGGCCTTGGCGTAGTTCTTGACCGAGGCGGGGGCGCGGCGGTCGGAGTTGCCCTCGCGCAGGACCGGGTTGACGGCGCTGCCCTTGACCTTGTCGTAGCGGGCGCGGATCTCGCGCTCCTCGTCGGTCTTCGGGTCGTCCGGGTAGTCCGGGAGCGCGTAGCCCTGGCCCTGGAGCTCGGCGACCGCGGCCTTGAGCTGCGGGATCGAGGCCGAGATGTTGGGCAGCTTGATGATGTTCGCCTCGGGCGTCTTCGCCAGCTCGCCGAGCTCGGCGAGGGCGTCGGCGATCCGCTGGCCCTCTTCCAGGTGCTCGGGGAAGCTGGCGATGATCCGACCGGCCAGGGAGATGTCACGGGTCTCGACATTCACACCGGCCGTCGACGCGTACGCCTGGACCACAGGCAGGAAGGAATACGTCGCGAGGGCCGGGGCCTCGTCAGTGTGCGTGTAGATGATGGTCGAGTCAGTCACCGGATGCTCCGCTCCACAGTCTGCGTCTCTCGTCTGCAACATTGCTCGACATCAAGATATCTCGTGATCGGGCCGGTCTGGACAGCCCCCCGGCCGCGAGGTCGCGAGAGACATGTCACCAGGCACGCGAAAGCGCCGCCTCCGGTTCGGTTGCGACCGGAGGCGGCGCCGGGAGTGAGCGGTGCGGGTCAGGCGGCTATGACCTGCTTGGGGTCCTGCCCGTACTCGTTCGCGCCCCGGTGGCCTTCGGTGGCCATGAGGATGAGCATCCAGATCCCGCCGATGAAGGGGACCAGGCTGATGAGGTACCACCAGCCGGACTTGCCGGTGTCGTGCAGCCGGCGGACGGAGACGCCCAGGCTGGGCAGGAAGACGGCGAGGGTGTAGATCCAGGTGATGACCGGGTAGCTGTCCAGCGCGAAGTCGATGACCATCAGGACGACGACGACCGGGATGTTCCACAGGACGAACATCCAGTACTCCTGCCGGCGGGCCCTCCCGTCGAAGTCGGCATAGCGCTTGAGTACGTCCGTGTAGTAGTGCACGGGTCCCCCCAAGGAGCGGATTCGGCCACTCCTCCCGCAGGAGCGACCACAGGCCGGATTTATGCCCTCCTTACGGCGCTCTCAAGCCGTCCGCGAGCCGGAAGATGCCCCGGTTCCCTTACGGTGACGGGGAGTTGACGCTTCCGTGACACGGGCCGCGGTCGGCCGGGCGGCGCGCGAGAAGTGACGGAACCCTTACGGCGGCGCGCGGCGGACACCGGCGGCGCGGCGGACTCCGTAGCGTCCGGTGCATGCGCGTACTCGTCACCGGAGGAGCCGGGTTCATCGGCTCGCACATCGTCACTGCCCTGCGCCGGCGCGGGCACCACCCCGTGGTCCTGGACTCCCTGCTGCCGGCCGCCCACCCCGTCCCGCTGGAGGCCCCGGGCCCGGATTTCGTACGGGCGGACGTGCGGGACCGCGATGCGGTGCTGGCGGCGCTGCGCGGGGTGGACGCGGTCTGCCACCAGGCCGCCATGGTCGGGCTCGGCAAGGACTTCGCCGACGCGCCCGCCTACGTCGGGGCCAACGACCTGGGTACGGCGGTCCTGCTCGCGGCGATGGCCGAAAGTGGTGTCCCCCGACTCGTCCTCGCGGGCTCGATGGTCGTCTACGGGGAGGGCCGCTACGAGTGCCCCCGCCACGGGGCCGTCCGGCCCGGGCCGCGCCGGGTGGCGGACCTGACCGAGGGCCGTTTCGAGCCGCGCTGCCCCTCTTGCGGTGCGGATCTGGCCCCGGGCCTGGTGTCCGAGGACGCGCCCGCCGACCCGCGGAACGTCTACGCGACCACGAAGCTGGCCCAGGAGCACCTGGCCGCCGCCTGGGCGCGCTGCGTGGACGGCCGGGCGGTGTCGCTGCGCTACCACAATGTGTACGGGCCGGGGATGCCGCGCGACACCCCGTACGCGGGGGTGGCCTCGTTCTTCCGCTCCGCGCTGGCCAGGGGCGAGGCGCCACGGGTCTTCGAGGACGGGGCGCAGCGGCGCGACTTCGTCCACGTCGGGGACGTCGCCGCGGCCAACGTGGCGGCCCTGGAGGCGCTGGAGTCCCCGGGCGCCCTCCCGCAGGGCGCCTGCACCCCCTACAACACGGGCAGCGGTGAACCGCACACCGTCGGGGAGATGGCCTCGGCCCTCGCGGCCGCCCACGGCGGCCCGGACCCGGTCGTGACGGGTGAGTACCGCCTGGGCGACGTCCGGCACATCACGGCCGACTCCCGCCGGCTCCGCGCGGAGCTGGGCTGGCGCCCGGAGGTGTCCTTCGCGAAGGGCATGACGGAGTTCGCCCACGCGGCGCAGCGCGCCGTCGCCGTGTAGCCGTGTAGCCGTATGGCGGTATGGGTGTGCCGTCCCGGGCGGGGGACCTCACGCCGTGAGCGGCAGCGTCACCTCGAAGCGACAGCCGCCCGGGACGTTGTGGACCGTGGCGCGCCCGGCGTGGGCCTCGACGATGCCACGGACGATGGCGAGGCCGAGGCCCGCCCCGGCCGGGGGGGTACGGGCGGTCGTGCCGCGCCAGCCGGTGTCGAAGACCCGGGGCAGGTCATCGGCCGCGATGCCGCCGCAGCCGTCGGTGACGGACAGGACGACCGCCCCGGCCTGCCGCTGGGCGGCGATGGCGACGGTCCCGTCGGCCGGGGTGTGGCGGATCGCGTTGACCAGCAGGTTCGCCAGGACCCGGGTCATCTCCTTGCCGTCGACCTCCACCGGCACCCGCTCGACGGTGTCCCCGACCAGCCGGACCCCGTGTGCGCGCGCGAGCGGGTCCACTCCCGACAGCGCGTCCCCGACCAGGTCGTACACCGACATCCGGCTCGGGGTCAGGCAGAGCGCGCCCGCGTGGATCCGGGACAGTTCGAACAGGTCACCGACCATCGAGTTGAGCCGCTCGACCTCGGTGCGGATCTGCCGGTGGTAGCGGGCCGGGTCGGCGGCCATGCCGTCCTCCAGCGCCTCCGACATGGCCCGCAGTCCCGCCAGCGGGGTCCGCAGGTCGTGCGAGATCCAGGCCACCAGCTCGCGCCGCGAGGTCTCCAGGGCCCGCTCCCGCTCCCGGGAGGCGGCCAGCTTGGCGCTGGTGGCCGCCAGCTCGCGCGACAGCGCGTCCAGTTCGGCGGTGGTCTGGCCGGGCGGGGCCGCGAAGCTGCCGCCGTCACCGAAGTCGCGTGCCGCGCGGGACAGTTCCCTGCTGCGGGCGACCACCCACCGCCCCAGCAGGAGCGCGGTCCCCAGGGAGACCACCGCCGCCATCGCCGCGACGAGGGTGACCACGCCGAGGTCGTGCGGGGACAGGAACATGGCCTGGGCGACGGCGAGGGTGCCGGCCAGCATCGCGGTGACGGTGACGGCGGCGACGACCGTGAGCGAGACGGCGACCGAGCGGTGCCGCACCAGGCGCAGGACGCCCGCGCCGAGCACCCCGGCGCAGGCGGCCCCGCCGAGGGCGAACAGCGCGATGAGCAGGGTGTCGGTCATGCCGTCCGACCCGTCGCGGCGGACTGCGCGTCGGCGGCCCCGCCGGGGGCCGTGGGGTCGGCGGCGCCCGGGGGGTCACCGGGGTCGGGCAGCTCCGTGGCGCCGGTGGGGTCGAAGCGGTAGCCGACGCCCCACACCGTCTGGATCAGCCGCGGCCGGCCCGGGTCGGTCTCGACCTTGGCACGCAGCCTCCGTACGTGCACGGTCACCGTCGACAGGTCCCCGAAGTCCCAGCCCCACACCTCGCGCATCAGCTCCTCCCTGCCGTGCGCCCGCCCGGGGTGCCGCAGGAAGTGCGCGAGCAGGTCGAACTCCCGCAGGGTCAGGGTGAGTTCACGTCCGCCCTTGGTGGCGCGGTGGGTCGCGGGGTCGAGCGTGATCCCGGCGCCCGCGAGGGTCCCCGGTGCGCCGACGGGTCCGGCGGCGGCCCTGCTGCGCCGCAGGACGGACGTCACGCGCAGCACCAGCTCGCGCGGGCTGAACGGCTTGGTCACGTAGTCGTCCGCGCCCACCTCCAGGCCCGCGATCCGGTCGTCCTCGTCGCCCCGGGCCGTCAGCATGATCACCGGTACGGGACCGGTCTCGCGCAGCCTGCGGCACACCTCCAGCCCGTCCAGCCCCGGCAGCATCAGGTCCAGGACCACCAGATCGGGGCGGACCCGCCCGGCGCGGTCCAGGGCGGACGGCCCGTCACCGGCCTCCTCGACGGTGAACCCGGCGCGCCTGAGGTACTGGGCGACGACCTCGGAGACGGTCGGGTCGTCGTCCACGACGAGGACCCGGGCGGGGGGTGCTTCCATGCTCATGCCGTCCAGCCTCCCATCCGGCGCCCCGGCCCGGGGCCGCGCCCCGGCCCGGCCGGGGAGACGTCCGCGTTCCGTAAGGAGTGGCGGGCCCGATCCGGGCCCCCGGCTTCCTACGGTGGACCCGTGACCATGACCGCGACCGTAGACGTCGTACTCCCCTGTCTGAACGAGGCCGAGGCCCTGCCCTGGGTGCTGGACCGCATCCCCGCCGGCTGGCGGACCCTGGTCGTGGACAACGGCTCCACCGACGGCTCCGCCGGGATCGCCCGCGGGCTCGGCGCCACCGTGGTGCGCGAGGAACGGCGCGGGTTCGGCGCCGCCTGCCACGCCGGGCTGCTCGCCGCCGAGGCGGAAGTCGTCTGCTTCTGCGACTGCGACGCCTCCCTGGACCCGGGGCTGCTGACCGGGTTCGTGGCGGCGGTGGCGGCCGGCGAGGCCGATCTGGTGCTGGGCCGGCGCCGTCCGCAGGGCCGGGGCGCCTGGCCCGCGCACGCCCGGGCCGGGAACCTGG
Source organism: Streptomyces sp. NBC_00667 (assembly GCF_036226825.1). Lineage (NCBI taxonomy): Bacteria > Bacillati > Actinomycetota > Actinomycetes > Kitasatosporales > Streptomycetaceae > Streptomyces > Streptomyces sp. NBC_00667. Next base: position 5,813,360 of record NZ_CP109022.1, on the reverse strand, counting down.
CGCTGGCCCGGATGCTGCGCCGCCGGACCGGGCTGGAACTGCGAGACCTGGGCCCGATGCGCGCGGCGCGGCGGACCGGCCTGCTGGGGCTCGACCTGACCGACCGGCGCTCGGGGTACCCGCTGGAGATGGTGGTACGGGCGGCCGACGCGGGGTGGCGGGTCCGGGAGGTGGACGTGCCGTACCTGCCGCGGTCCGGGAAGTCGAAGGTGACCGGCACCTGGCGGGGCACCTGGCACGCGGTGCGGGACATGAGCCGGGTGCTGGCGGAGCCCGCCGCCGGCCGACCGGTGGCCGGGGGTGCGCGGTGAGCACGCTGATGGTGATCGCGAAGGAGCCGCTGCCGGGCCGGGTCAAGACCCGGCTGACGCCGCCGTTCACCGCCGCCGGGGCGGCCGAGCTGGCGGAGGCCGCGCTGGCGGACACCCTGGAGGCGGTGGCCCGGACCCCCGCCGAGCGACGGGTGCTGGTACTGGAGGGGCGGCCCGGTCCGTGGCTGCCGCCCGGGTTCGAGGTGGTGCCGCAGGCGGCCGGGGGCCTGGACGAGCGGCTCGCGGCCGCCTTCGCGGGGTGCACGGGGCCGGCCCTGCTGATCGGGATGGACACCCCGCAGGTCACGCCCCAGCTGCTGACGGTCGACTGGTCGCAGTACGACGCGTGGTTCGGGCCGGCCGTGGACGGGGGGTTCTGGGCGCTCGGTCTGGCCGTGCCCGATCCCCGGTTGCTGCGGGGCGTGCCGATGTCCGTACCGGTGACGGGCGCCGTCCAGTACGAGCGGCTGCGAGCGGCCGGGCTGCGGATCGGGCGGCTGCCGGTGCTGCGGGACGTGGACAGCGCCGAGGACGCCCGGCTGGTGGCGGCCGACGCCCCGGCGGGTGCGTTCGCCGCCCGCCTGGCGCGGCTCGTCCCGGCGGTCCGCCGATGAGCGCGCGGGGGGTGGTCGCGGCCGCGGCCTGGACCGCGGACCCGTACACCGTCGCACTGCGCAGCGGTCGCGGGCCGCTGTTCCTGCGGCGCGGGGACGGCTGGCTGTTGCCGCTGGACGTGGAGCGCTGGTGCGAGGAGCCCGACGGGGCGGACCGGACGGTGCTCGACCGCTGCCGGGGGGCGGTCCTGGACATCGGCTGCGGTCCGGGCCGGCTGGTGTCGGCGCTGGCCGCCCGGGGGCACCGCGCGCTGGGGATCGACGTCAGCCCGGAGGCGGTGGCCCGTACGGCCCGCTCGGGCGGCACGGCACTGCACCGGTCGGTCTTCGACCCCCTTCCCGGCGAGGGGCGTTGGGACACGGCGCTGCTGATCGACGGGAACATCGGCATCGGCGGCGACCCGGCGGCGCTGCTGCGGCGGATGGCCGAGGTACTGGCCGGGGCGGGGACGCTGGTCGTCGAGTGCGCGGAGGTGGAGGTGGACGAGCGCTGCGAGGTCCGCGTCGCGGACGGCCGGGGCGGCCTCGGCTCCCCGTTCTCCTGGGCCCGCGTCGGCACGGCGGCGCTGGCCGCCCACGCGCGGGCCTCCGGCTGGACCCCGGCCCACCACTGGGCGGCCCGGGACCGGGTGTTCGTGGAACTGACCCGTACCCGCCCGCCGCGTCGGCCGGTCCGCTTCTGACCCGCTCGCTCCGGTGCCCGGTCAGGCCGTTGCGGTGCCCGGTGACGGCCGCGGCAGCCGGTGGGCGTAGCGGATGGCCGGGCGGCCGTCGACGCGGGTGTCTCCGGTGGCGGTGAAGCCGTTGCGGGTGAGGACGGTCATGGAGGCCGGGTTGTCGAGGGTGGTGAGCGCGGTGAGTGTGCGGAGCCCGTACGGGCCGGCGGCCAGTCGTCGGACCGCGCCGACCGCCGCCGTCGCCAGTCCGCGGCCGGCCGCGGCCTCGCCGATCCGGTAGCCGAGTTCGGCGCTCCCGTCCAGGACGTCCACGAGGTTGATCCGTCCGACCAGCTCCCCCTCGGCGTCGATCACGACGTGGAAGTGGCAGGCCCCCGCCTCCTGTTCGGCGAGCAGGGCACGGTGGCGGTCGGCGAAACCGGCGAAGTACGCGTCTCCCCGGTCCGGCACGGTGCGGGCGAAGTAGGCCCTGTTGGCCCGCTCGAAGGCGAACAGGGCGTCCGCGTGGTCGGCCCTCAGCCGCTCCAGTACCACCATGGCCCGGAGCATACGTGCGTACGTGCGTACGGCCGGAGCCCGTCACGCCTCGCGGCGGTCTCGGAGGCGCGAGCGCACCGCCGAGACCGCCGCGAGGAGCCCGGCCGCCACGGCCACCGCCCCCAGGACCAGCAGCAGGTTCCTCCCGTACGGGAGCGGCAGCGCCGACGGGTTGGGCGCGCCGCCCGGCCGCACCAGCAGCGGCAGGGTGACCAGCAGCACCGCCCCTGCGGTCACCAGCGCCCCGCGCAGCAGCCCGCGCGCGGGCAGCGCCGCCGTCAGCAGGCCGGCGCCCAGCACCAGCGGGGCGATGACCGCGTCGTGCAGGACGAGCGCCCCGCCCAGCCAGACGAGTACGTCCAGCGGGTCGGGCAGTACGGCCACCAGCCGGGCCCCGACGGCGATCAGCAGCAGCCCGAGGAAACCCAGGGTGCGGCGGTAGGTCTTCACAGCACCTCCAGGCGGGTGACCCACTTGGTCTGGAGCACTCCCGGCCGGTTGGGGGCGATGATCCGCGCCGGGTAGCCGTGGTCCGGGGAGAGCACCTGTCCGCCGAGTTCCAGCGCGAGCAGGGTCAGCGGGTCCTCGGCGTAGTCGCGGCCCATCTCCATCACCCGGTAGGCGCCGGACGTCTCCAGCGAGGTGACGCGCAGCCCGGCGCCGGGTGGGGCGCCGGCCCTGGCGAGCAGGTCCCTGATCCGCACCCCGCTCCACAGGGCGTCCACGCTCCAGCCCTCCACACAGGCGAGGGGCAGCCGGGCGGACGCCCGGGGCAGTGTCCGTAGCTGATCGAGCGTCAGGCGGAACGGATCCGGGCCGATCACCTCCAGCCGCCAGTCCTCCAGTGCCCCGGCGGTGATCCCGGCGGCCGCGGCCGTCCGGTTCACCGGCAGTCCCATCGGCCCGGCGCCGGGGTGCCTGGGCGCGAGCAGGTCCAGCCGTGCGAGCGGGGTGAAGGCCTGCCCGGCGGTGGTGAGCGTGACGACACCGACGGCGGCGCCGACGCCGAGGAGCAGCGCCCGCCGGTCCGGGCCGTCCTGCGCCGGGAGGGCGAGCGTCCCGGGTGAGCGGCGGCCCCAATGCGCCGTGATGTCGGGGGCCTTGACGGCGATGTGGAGCAGGATCGAGCCGGCCGCGACCCAGGCCAGCGCGAAGTGCGTCTGGACGAACCCGAAGGGCCACGGGTACCACTCGACGATGTTGAGCAGTCCGCTGAACACCTCCAGGACCGCCGACGCCACCAGCACGGCGACCGACAGCCGCTCCAGCGCGTGCCGCACCCCGCGCACCGGCGGCCAGACGAACAGGGCCGGGTACACCGTCCACAGCTTGGCCGGCAGCAACACGAGCGCCGCGAGCCCGGTCGCGACGTGCAGGCCCTGGCTGAGCCGGTAGCCCCAGACCGGCCGGGCGGGCAGCGCGTCCGCCGCCCAGGACGGCGGGTGCTGGAGGTAGTGGCTGATCAGTCCGGTGACGAAACAGACGGCGAAGGCCGCGCCGAGCCACCGCCCGACGGCGGTGGCGGTACGGGCGTCGTGCAGCCGGCCGGAGAAGGAGGGCAGCCGGCCGGGCCGGGGCCGCGGGCGGCTGCGCGGGGTGGGGTAAGTCATGCCCTCCATCACACCGCCGCGGGGACCCGCGCGGGCCGATGGACACCTTACGGAACGCGGACGTCGGGCAGGTCACGTGCCGGGCGCGGGCCCCCGCTGGCAGGCTGGCGCAATGAACGAGCCCCCTGACCGCCCCCGTGACCGCGCCCATGGCGGCGCCCGCCACGGCACTTGGACCGTCGTCACCGCGCTGCTGCTCGCCGCCCTGACCGCCGTCCTCGTGCCCGCCGTCCGCGACGCGGGCCACTACGCCGACCCGGCGGGACTCCTGTGGTGGTACGCCGCCGCCTGGGCGCTGTTCGCCGCGGCCGTGTGGTCGCTGCGCCGCGTCCCGCAGCGGCGTGTCGTCCCGCTGGTGCTGGCGGGTGCGCTGGCCGTGGCGGCAGTGGGGCTGGCCGGGCCTCCGCTGACCAGTACCGATTCCTTCCGGTACGCCTGGGACGGCCGGGTCCAGGCCGCCGGGATCTCCCCGTACGACCACGCCCCCGCGGATCCGGCCCTGCGGGGGCTGCGCGACGGCTGGCTCTTCCCGCACGGCCGGGCGGCCTGCGCCGGGCCGGACCGGGCCGCCGTCGAGCCGGGGGTGTGCACCCGCATCAACCGGCCGGCCGTGCACACCATCTACCCGCCCGTCGCGGAGGGGTATTTCGCCCTCGTGCACGTCCTGTCGCCGCCCGGGGTGCGCCACAAGGCGCTCCAGGCCGGTGGCGCGCTGACGGCGCTCGGCGTCACGGGGGTCCTGCTGCTGGTCCGGCGGCGTGCGGGCGCGGATCCCCGTGCGGCGGCGTACTGGGCGTGGTGCCCGGCGGTCGCGGTGGAGGCGGTGAACGACGCGCACGTGGACGGTCTGGCGGTGCTGCTGTCGGTGGCCGCGCTGGGGGTGGTGGTGCGCCGCCGGGCGGCGGGCGGGGTGCTGTTCGGGCTGGCGGTCGCCGCGAAGCTGCTGCCCGCCGTACTGCTGCCGGGAGCGCTGGCGGGCGTACGGCGGTGGCGGGACGCGGCCGCCCTGCTGCTCCCGGCGGCCGCGGCGGTGGGGGTGGCCTACCTGCCGTACGTCCTCGTGTCCCGCTCGTCCGTCTTCGGGTACCTCGGCGGCTATGCCGAGGAGGAGGGGTACCAGGACCCGGGCGCGGGCGGCCGGTACGCGCTGCTGCGGCTGGTGCTCCCGGTGTCCTGGGCGGTGCCGGCCGTGGCGGTGGGGATGGTGGCGGTGGTGGCGTACGTCTGGTGGCGCGGTGATCCGCTGCGGCCGTGGAGCGGGGCGCTGACGGTGACCGGTACCGCGTTCCTGCTGACGACCCCGGGGTACTCCTGGTACGCGCTGCTGCTGGTCGCGCTGGTGGCGCTGGACGGTCGCGCGGAGTGGCTGGGGGTCGCGGTGGCGGGCGCCGTGGCGTACGTCGCCCCGCGCCTGCTGGGCGGTGCGACGGTGCAGGTGGTGTACGGGCTGGCGGCCGCGGCGGTGGCGGCGGGGTGGGCGACCCGGGCCGGGAGGGGCGTCCGGTCCGGGTCGCCGCACACGGCTCAGCCGATGTGGAAGGAGTCCCCGTAGACCTTCCAGTCGAGCGGGGTGTCGAGGCTGAGGTTGCCCTTCTTGAGGAAGACCCGCTGGGCGGTGTCGACGCGACTGGTGTCGCTGTGCGCCTCCTCCTGCTTCATCGCCCAGACCCGAGCGTCGAGGAAGGCGTTCAGCCAGGTGGTCTCGTTGCCGCCCTGGGCCGGGGGCTTGGCCTTGCCCAGGGCGCGCTTGCGGATGTTGCGGAAGCTGGTGGAGTCGGTGCCGTCGCCGTGCATGACGATGGCGTCGTAGTACATGAACTGGCCGAGCGTGCCGACCCCGTCGGACTTGCCCTGCTTGACGGCGGGGTCGAAGTACACGCGGTCGCGCTCGTGGTCCTGGGCCTTCTTGAACTCGCCGTCCTGGGCGGCCTTCGCCCAGTCCTTGGTGAAGTTCGGGTCCAGGCCCTTGTGCGAGTCGGTGCCGTCCACCTTGCGCAGGGCCGGGAGGTACTTGGCGAGGACGTTGCCGGGCTTGACCTGCGTGTAGTACTCGACGAGGTCGAGCATGTCGCCGGTGCCCGAGCAGAAGCCGATGATGCCGGCCGTGTAGCCGCGTCCGTCGCCTATGTCCTCTATGTACTTGTACTGCGCCTTCCAGTCCAGCGAGGAGTTCTCGGCGCTGGAGACGATCTGCATGGCGATGTCCTTCTTCGCCGGGTCGTCGAGTCCCGTCGCCTTGGCGGCGGTTGCCGCGGCCGCCGGTGCGGTGGGGGCCGCGGTGGCGTGCGCGGCGACGGGGACGGCGATCAGGGCGGCGCCCAGGAGGGCTCCGACGGCGACGGTCCTGCTCTTGCGGTGGGGGGTGAACACAAGGCCTCCATGCGGGGGTTGAGGCTTCCGATTCCGTTAGGAAACTTTCCTACCAGACAACGGGGGCGCCGGAAACCCCCGTTGTCATTTCCGGAGCAATCCAATCCACAGGCGCCTTCGGTTCCGAATGCTTGGCGACGACCCGGGCACCGCGCCCCCTCCGGAAGGACGACCCGCCATGACCCGTACGCGAAACGGCCTCCCCGGCCACCCAAGGAGGTCCGCGTGCGGCAGCAACCGGTGACCTTCGGCGCGCCCACGGAACGCTCCGGCCCGGACCTCCCCGCCCTGATGGGGCGGATCGCCCGCGGCGACCAGGACGCCTTCGCCGAGCTGTACGAAGTGATCGCGGGACCCGTCCACGGGATCGTCGTCAGAGTCCTGCGCGACCGCGCGCAGTCCGAGGAGGTCACCCAGGAGGTGCTGATCGAGGTCTGGCGCCAGGCGCCGCGCTACCGCCCCGACAAGGGCAGCGTGATGACCTGGGTGATGACCATCGCCCACCGCCGGGCGGTGGACCGGGTCCGCTCGGCGCAGGCCGCGACGGCCCGCGAGCAGGACAACGCCGCGCGGGAGCACACGCGCGCCTACGACGAGGTGAGCGAGCGGGTGGAGATCCGGCTGGAGAGCGAACAGGTGCGCCGCTGCGTGCGCGGGCTCACCGAACTGCAGCGGCAGGCCGTCCACCTGGCCTACTACGGCGGGCTCACCTACCGCGAGGTCGCCGAGTCCCTGAGCACCCCGCTCCCCACGGTCAAGACCCGACTGCGCGACGGGCTCATCCGGTTGCGCGACTGCATGGGGGTCACCGTATGAGCGGCGGCGCCGACCAGTTGCACGCGCTGTCCGGCGCCTACGCCCTGGACGCGCTGGAACCCGCGGAACGGGAGGCGTTCGCGCGCCACCTGCCCTCCTGTCCGCTGTGCGCGCAGGAGGTACGGGAGTTCAGCGCCACGGCGGCCCGGCTGGGCTCGGCGGTCGCCCTGGCGCCGCCGCCCGCGCTGCGCGCCGAGGTGCTGGCCCGCATCGACACGGTGCGCCAGCAGCCCCCGGTCCGGCGGGGCATCGTGGCCCTGCGCAGACGCGCGCTCCCGCTGGCCCTCGCGGCGTGCCTGGCCGGGGCGCTGGCCCTGGGCGGCACGGCGCTGTGGCAGCGGGAGCAGGCCCGGGAGGCAGCCCGCGCGGTGCACGACCTGCGGGAGCTGACCGGGGTGCTGACGGCCCCCGACGCCCGTACGGTGACCGGCCGGTCGGCGTCCGGCGCGAGGGCGGCCGTGGTCGTCAGCGCGGCCCGGGACCGGGCGGCGTTCCTGGGCTCCGGACTGCCGGCCGCGCCGGCGGGCAAGACGTACCAGCTGTGGTTCGCGGACGGCGGGGTGATGCGTCCGGCCGGTCTCGTCGCGGGCGACGGCGGCACCCTCATGAGCGGCCCGGTGGGCCGTGCCACGGCGGTCGGCCTCACTCTGGAGCCGGCGGGCGGATCGGCGCGGCCGACGTCACAGCCACTGGTGCTGCTCGGCCTGGCCGCCGGCCCGGGCCGGTGACCGGCGCCCCGGCCGCCCCGGCCGCCGGGGCGCGGCTCAGAGCCAGCCGTTGCGCCGGAAGCCGCGGTGGATGACGTAGCAGGCCAGGGCCATGACGACGAGGACGGCCGGATAGCCGTACGTGGAGTGCAGCTCGGGCATGTGGTCGAAGTTCATGCCGTAGACGCCGCAGACCATGGTGGGTACGGCGACGATCGCCGCCCAGGCCGTGATCTTGCGCATGTCCTCGTTCTGGGCGACGGTCACCTGCGCGAGGTGGGCCTGGAGGATCGAGTCGAGCAGGGAGTCGTAGGAGGTGATCTGCTCGGTGGCGCGGGTCAGGTGGTCGGCCACGTCGCGGAAGTAGGCGCGGATCTCGGGCGGGATGACCGGTATCGGCTGGGTGGCGAGGAGCTGGAGCGGCCGGCCCAGTGGCGCCACCGCCCGGCGCAGTTCGAGCAGTTCGCGCTTGAGCTGGTAGATCCGGCCCGCGTCGCCGCGGGCGCCGTTCTCGCTGAAGACGGCGGTCTCGACGGCGTCCATGTCGCTCTGCACGGCGTCCGTGACGGCCACGTAGTCGTCCACCACGTGGTCGGCTATCGCGTGCAGGACGGCGGCCGGCCCCTTCGCGAGCTGCTCCGGTGCGGCTTCGAGGGCCTCGCGGACGGGCCCGAGGGTGCCCTGCCCGCCGTGCCGGATGGTGATGACGAAGTCCTGGCCGGTGAAGGCCATCAGCTCACCGGTCTCGACGACCTCGCTGGTCGCGGTCAGCTCCTCGTGCTCGACGTAGCGGACCGTTTTGAACACGGCGAAGAGGGTGTCGTCGTAGCGCTCCACCTTGGGCCGCTGGTGCGCGTTGACGGCGTCCTCGACCGCGAGGGGGTGCAGCCCGAACAGCTCCGCCAGGCCCGCGAGTTCCTCCTGGGACGGCTCGTGCAGGCCGATCCAGACGAAGGCGTCGCCGCTCTTGCGGACCCGGCGCAGCGCCTCCTCCGCGTCGGCGCACCCGTCCTGCCGGACGCCGTCGCGGTAGACCACGCAGTTGACGACCGCGCTGCCGAGCGGGGAACGGGCCGGGTGGCTGAGGTCGACGGCCCGGCGGTAGCCGCGGCGCACGACCTGGCGCAGGCTGCTGAACATGGACAACGGGGTACTTCCCTTCGGCGGATCAGCGGCCAGTCTGCCACCGCCGCCCCGCGCGCTCCTCGGCGCACACCACGAGGGGCCGCGCCCGCGCCTGCGGCTCCCGGCCGCGTCAGGCCCGGTCGACGAAGACGCTGGTCGACTTGACGCGGGCGACCGCCCGCGCCCCGACCTCCAGGCCGAGCTCCTCCACGGCCTCCCGCGTCAGCAGGGACACCACGCGGTGCGGCCCGGCCTGGATCTCGACCTGCGCGTCCACCGTGCCGAGCTTCACGGCGGTGACGATCCCCGGGAAGGCGTTGCGCGCCGAGGTGTACGGGGCCCCTTCCTCCTCCGCCCCCTCCTTCGCCAGCTCCACGCAGAAGGCCGCCAGGTCGGGGCCGTCGACCATCCGCCGCAGCCCGTCGCGCCGGGTCGGGAACCGTTCGGCGTCCGCCCAGCGGCGCGCCGTGTCGACGCTCACACCGAGCAGCCGGGCCGCCTGGCCGATCGTGTAGGAGTCCATGGACACACCCTAGGGCGTCACGTCGCGGGCAGGAGCGCCTCCTCCGCCGCCCGGACGATCACCGCCGCGACGGCCGCCAGGGCGGGCGAGTCCAGCTTCCACTGCTGCCAGTACAGCGGCACGTCCAGCGGCCGTCGGGGGGTCAGCAGCACCAGTTCCCCGGTCGCCAGCAGGGGTTCGGCCTGCGGCTGCGGCACCATCCCCCAGCCGAGTCCCGCGGCCACCGCGTCGCGGAAGCCCTCCGAGGTCGGCACGTGGTGCCGCACGGCACCGGCAGGGGGCTCCGCGTCCGCGCCGGCGAGCGATCGTACGAACCTGTCCTGCAGCTCGTCCCGGCGGTCGAACACGATGGCCGGCGCCCCGCGCAGCCGGTCGGCCAGGGACCGTGGGCCGGCCAGGTACCGGGCCAGGAAGGCGGGGCTCGCCACGGGCAGGTACCGCGCGAGGCCCAGCGCCCGTACCGTGCAGCCCGCCACCGGGTCGGGCGAGGAGGTCACCGCGGCCATCACCTGCCCTTCCCGCAGCAGCGCCGTCGTGTGCGCCTCGTCCTCGCGGTGCAGCTCGAAGCAGACCGGCGGGTCCTGCGGCACCCGCGTCAGGGCCGGCAGGAACCAGGTGGCCAGCGAGTCCGCGTTGACCGCCACCGGCAGCCGCACCGGGCCCCGCCCGTCCGCCATGCCCATGCCGAGCTCGGCCCGGGCGTCGCGCTCCAGCCGGGCCAGCTGCCGGGCGAAGCGGACCACCACCTGCCCGGACTCCGTGGCCCGTACGGGCTTGGTCCGCATCAGCAGTACCCGGCCCGTGCGCTGCTCCAGCGCCTTGACGCGCTGGCTCACCGCGGAGGGCGTCACGTGCAGGGCGGCCGCCGCCGCGTCGAAGGTGCCCTCGTCCACGACCGCCAGCAGGGTCCGTACCTGTTCGAGAGGTAGCTCGTCCATCACGAGTGCTAATGCTACGTAAAAATCTTTAGCTGTACTGCACAGACGTCGCCGCCTACGGTCGGACGCATGACACACGGCATCACCACAGCGGCCCTGGCGGGCTTCGGCACCGGCCTTTCCCTCATCGTCGCCATCGGCGCGCAGAACGCGTTCGTCCTGCGCCAGGGGGCGCGCCGGCACGCCGTCCTTCCGGTCGTCGCCATCTGCGCCGTGTCCGACCTGGTCCTCATCGTCCTCGGCGTCGCGGGCGTCGGCGCCTTCGTCACCGCCTGGCCGGCCGCGCTGACGGTCGTCGGCCTCGCCGGCGGCGGCTTCCTGATCTGCTACGGGGTCCTCGCGGCCCGCCGGGTGCTGCGGCCCGTCCCGGGCGCCGCCCTGAGCACCGACGGCGCCGCGGCCGGTTCCGCCCGCCGGGCCGTGCTGACCTGCCTGGCCATGACCTGGCTCAACCCGCACGTCTACCTGGACACCGTCCTGCTGCTGGGATCCCTCGCCGCCGACCGCGGCGACCTCCGGTGGGCCTTCGGCATCGGCGCCGCCGCGGCCAGCCTGACGTGGTTCACCACCCTGGGGTACGGCGCCCGCCTGCTGAGCGGGTTCCTGGCCCGCCCGTCGGCCTGGAGGGTCCTGGACGGGCTCGTCGCGGCGACGATGGTGACGATGGGCGGCATGCTGCTGGCCCGCGCCTGACCGCTCCGCGGCGGCGGGGCGACCACAATGGTTGCCGCCCCCAGCATCGAGGAGACCGAGTGCCCGACCGCCCTCCTGCCGGCGGGGCGCGCGCCTATGACGCCGCCGCCCGGCCCGCCCCGCTCGTCGTCGCGACCGGGGTCGTCATGGACACCCGCGGGCGGGTCCTCGTACTGACCACCGCGCACGAGCCCGCGCTGCCCGGCGGCGCGGTGACGGGCGCGGAGACGCCCGAGCAAGGTCTGGCGCGCCTGTTGCGGGAGGAGCTCGGCCTGGCCGTGCCGGCCGGCCGGCTGCTCGCCGTCGACGCCCGCCCGCCCGGCGCGCAGGGGTCGTCCCTCGTCGTACACGTCCACTTCGTCGGGCCGCTCGCTCCCGAACGGGTCCCCACGGTCCCCTCCGCGGGCGGTGCGGTCGCCGGGGCGCACTGGCTGACGCCCGAGGAGGCCTGCGAACGGCTTCCCGCCCCTGCCGCCCACCGGCTGCGCGCCGCCCTGGCGGCCCTCCACGCCGGTTCCTTCGCGCACTTGGCGGACGGGGTCGCCCAACCCGGCTCGCCCGCCGGGCTCGACCCCGCCCGCCGGGTGGAACTGGAGCACGCGGGCGCCTTCGACGCCGCCGGTCACCGCGCGTCGCGCCCGAAGGCCGTCACCGCGGCGAGCGTGCTGTTCACCGACCGGGCCGGCCGGGTCCTGCTGGTGCGCCCGGCCTACGGCAAGCCGGGCCGCTGGATCCTCCCGGGCGGCGGAGTCGACAGCGACCTCGGGGAGACCCCGCGGGCCGCCGCCGCCCGCGAGGTGCGCGAGGAGACGGGCCTGGACCGCTCCCCCGGGCGCCTGCTCGCCGTGAACTGGGCACACCGGCAGGGGCGTCCGGCCCGGATCCGGTTCCTCTACGACGGAGGTGTGCTCGGGCCGGCCGAACTCGACGCGATCCGCCTGCCGGCGAGCGAGCTGCTGGACTGGCGCACGGCGGCCCGGCGCGAGTTGCGCGGCCTCGTCAAACCCCTTCTGCGCCGGCAGATCGAGGCCTGCCTGACGGCACTGGCGGAGGGCACCGGCCCCCTGGAACTGTACGCGGGGCGCCCCTACCAGGGGAACGTCAGGACCCGTGAAGACGTACGAGGAGACCATGAGGAACCCTTGACCGAAGGTTGACCCCTTCCCTGGTGAGCCCCGTCGGGGCGACAACTACGTTCCCCTCCATGCCTCTACGACCCCCACCCCTTCCCGTACTCCCGTACCGCAAGCCGACGCGCGGGCGCGACTACTGGATACTCGACGACGTGCTGCCGGACCCGGACGCCGTCCGCCGGCGCTGCCTGGCCAGGGACGACTGGACGGAGGGCTACCCCCACAAGCCGGAGAGCTGGCCGGGACTGCGCACCATGCCCGCGCTGGAACCGGCGGAGCTGGCCCACGTCGAACGCCTGGTGCGCAAGGCGACCGGCGCCCCGAGGATATGGGCGCAACAGCCTTCCGGAGGCGGCACGTTCAACCACAACTGCGTCCAGGTCGTCGGCGCGGGCGAGTGCGAGCCGCGCCCCCACACGGACTCGCGCACCCTGTGCCGCTACGCGGCCGTGCTCTACCTCAACCCCCTGGTCCCCAAGGACTGCGGCACGAGCTTCTACCGCCAGCAGCTGGCCGGCGGCAGCCTAGGCGGCAACCAGGTGGCGGCGCCGCACAACAACCTCGTGGACGCCCTCGGCACCCGCTTCGTCTCCCCCGACTCCTTCGTCGAGGACGTCCGCGTACCCCACAAGGCCAACCGCCTCCTGCTCTACTCCGCCAACCTGATCCACACGGCCACCGGATACTGCGGCACCACCCTGGAGGAGAAGCGCATGACGGCCGTCTTCTTCTGGATGGCCTGACGCCGGACGCCCCGACGGGGATCCCCTGACCCCCCGCCGCGCGCGGCGGCGGTATCGTCGGGCGCGGGAGGTCGGGAGTGTGAACGCGAGCCGCAGCGGGCGGGCGGTGGGTGCCTGGGCGCACCTGCTGCTCGTCGTCGTGCTCGCGCTCGGGGTCTTCGTGATGCACACGGTCGGCCACCCAGACAGCCCGTCCGCGCATCCCCCCGCACACACGCCGGCCGCGATGGCGCCGGCCGCTCACGGCGGCGGCGCCCAAGCGGCGCCGCACGCTCCGGGCATGCGGATGGACATGGCCTCCCTCTGCGTGGCCGTGCTGGGCGCCGCGGTCCTCCTCGTGCTGCTGGGCGCTGCCCTGCGCCGGGGTACGGGGCGGGCGGCGCGGCCGGGCACGGGCGCGACGCTCCTTCCGGTCCCCCGACCGCCGCCACGGGCGCCCGACCTCGCCCTCCTGTCGATCCTGCGCATATAGGCCGAACGCCGCCGCGGGCCGCTCCACGCTGCCCGCGGGACTCCGTTCGTCCACCATCCGGCAGATCAGACACCACGAGGTTCCACCATGACCGGCACCACTCTCCGCCGTATCTCCCTCACCGCCACCGCGACCGCCGCCGGGCTGCTCCTCGCCGCCTGCGGACACGGCGGCGGAGCCGCGACGAGCGGCACGGAACACGGCGCCCCCACCGCCTCCCGGGCGGCGGCGTTCGGCGCGGCGGACGTCACGTTCGCACAGCAGATGATCCCCCACCACCAGCAGGCCGTGGAGATGGCCGCGCTGGCCGACGGACGGGCCCAGGACTCCGAGGTCAAGACGCTCGCCGCCGCGATCCGTACGGCGCAGGACCCCGAGATCCGGACCATGAAGTCGTGGCTCACCGCCTGGGGGCAGCCGGAATCGGGCAGCGCCATGCCGGGGATGAACCACGGCTCGGGCGCGCACGACGGATCCGGCATGTCCGGGATGATGTCCGACCAGGACATGAAGGACCTCGACGCCGCCAAGGGCGGAGACTTCGACAAGGAGTTCGCCCGCCTGATGATCGCCCACCACGACGGGGCGATCGCCATGGCCCGCGCCGAACAGAAGGACGGCCTGAACCCCTCCGCGAAGAAGCTCGCCGACGAGGTGGTCAAGGCCCAGTCGGCGGAGGTCGAGCAGCTGAAGAAGATCCTCGCCCGCCTCTGACCCCTCTGTGACCCCTTTGTGACCGCTCCCCCGTCCGGCCGCCCCACCGGGGCCGGCCGGACGGGCCGGACCCGCCCCAAGGGGCAGCCCTGAGGGGGTGCGTCCGAATCCGGTGAGGTTACGCCGGTCGTGACAGCGTGGCGCGACCTGGGAATGAGGTCTGTGATATGCCATAGGTCTATGCACAGGACGTTCGGTCTGGAACGGTTGCGTGCGCTGGCGGGCGGCAAAAAAGCCGGTACCTGGTCGTCGTGGGGCCGCCCCGGCCGAGGAAGCAGGTGCGCGTCGGTCCCAGAAGTGGGTGATGGTCGCCTCGACGTTGCCGGGATTCGCGGCACTGGCCGCGGCCTTGTTCACGTGGCTGCAGGTCGAACAGGCCGGCAAGGAGCTGGGCGTCTCTCAGGAAGGACAGATCACCAGTCGGTTCAATACCGCGGTCTTTGACTTGGGGTCAACCTCGATGCACGTCCGGATCGGCGGGATCTACGCCCTCGGACGCATCATGCAGGACTCACAACGAGATGATCCCACCGTCACCACAGTGCTGTCCGGTTACGTCCGCGACAAAGCCAAACGGCCCACCAGAAATCCCGCGCAGCCACTGCCCCCGACCGACGACGTCTACGCAGCGCTCACCGTCCTGGCCAACCGCCCGATGAATCCACAGCGGCTCGTTCCCAATCTGAAGGAAATCCGCCTGCCACTCTTCTTGAGTACCTCTGTACCGCTCTTCAAAGGCAACGGCTTGACCAAACTCAATTTCCGCTCCGTAGACCTGTCCCGATCCGACCTGAGCAGCGCGCAATTCTCGAATGTCGACTTCCGTCACGGGTTCCTGGATGAGGCGAACTTGAAAGGTACGGGGCTGGCCTCTTGCGACCTGAGTGAAGCACTCCTGACCGGCGCGAGTTTGGTGAATGCACGGGTCACCAAGTCCGACCTCAGTCACGCCCAACTTCGATCCACCGACCTGACGGGTGCATTCATTGCGGAGGAGACCAACCTCAGTGACGCCGATCTCTCGGAGGCAAACCTGACCGGTGCGAACCTGAGCCACCAGACCCTCATCCGGGTCAAACTGACCCGAGCGACCCTCACTCGCAGCAACCTCGCCGGCGCCGATTTACGTGACGCCGATCTGCGAGGCGTTGACTTCCGCAGCGCCGATCTCCGCGGTGCCGATTTGCGCGGCGCCGCTTTGGACGGGGCCAACCTGGAAGGCGCAAAGATGGACGAGCGCACACAGGGTGCGGCCTAGCCGGGATTACGGGACGGCCCTCAGCCCCAGGGGGCCGGGCCGGTGGAGGCGGACCAGGCGTGGAGCGCCTGGCGGTCGAAGCAGAGGATGCCGCACTGTTCGGCGTACTCGGCGGCCGGGGTCGTGAAGTCGCTCGTGGTCACGACCGCCGCCACGTCCGCCCCGTGGACGGCGTAACAGGTGCCGCCGAAACGCTGCATGTCCTGGGAGCCGACCTTGTTGGTGGCGCAGTAGCGCTTGCACTGGATGACGACGCGCCGCCCGTCGGGCGCGAGGGCGACGATGTCGGCGCCCAGGTCCCCCGCGCCCCCGACGACCCGCACGTCCCGGCAGCCGTCGCGTTCGCACAACTCGGCGACCGCCCCCTCGAACGCGTCGCCGTCGAGCGCGTCGTAGTCCACCCATTCGGCGGCCGTCTCGGGTGCGACGGGCTCCGGCTCCGCCGTAGCGATCTCCGTCGCGGCGATCTCCGCCGCCGCGCACTCCAGCGCCCGGGCCGCACGCCGCGCCGTCCGCCGCAGGCGCAGCCGACGTCCGGCGCGGGCGAAGCTCCACGCCGCCGTGGCGCAGGCCGCCACCACGAGGGCGGCCGCGGCCGGGTGCGCGGCGGCGGCCCCGGCCAGTATCCGTACGGCGAACCCGGCCCCGCACACCAGCAGCGCGACGGCGGCGAACCACCACGCGGTCGCGCGCAGACTGAAACGGCGTCTGCCCCCGGCCGCCGCGCGCGTCGGCCCGGGTATCCGCTCGGTCGGCATGGTCATCGGTGAATCGCCCCCCTGTAAGTACAAGATCGTTGCTGCCGTCTGCCCCGCGCGGACGGCGTTGAAGCGGTGGGCACACCCGCGACCCGGGCCCCGGCCGGCCTCTCCCGGACCCGACCGGACCCGCGGACGCGGCAGGACGAAGATTTTCGCGGGGCGGCGTTTACGCCTGCCGATCGGGGCCATACGCCTTGATGTCGGTGGGCCGGCGCTTCGAGCGGTGTGGCGGCCCATCGGGATCGGCGCCCGCGCGCGGCACCCCCTCCCCCCGGGTGTCGTGTGCGGGCCCCCATATCGCACGACCCATACCGGCACGATCCGCCGCCGTACCCCTCCGCCCGAAGGGCCGGTACGGCGGTTTCCGTTGCCCGCACCAACCCGCACACGTACGCACGCACGCACGAACCGACCGCACGGGGAAGGTTGAGGGATGTGGCACACAGAGGTGAAGTTCCGGCGCCCCGCGGGACGAGGTCCGGGCCGATGAGCGCCACAGTGGCGGACGAAGGGGTGCGCGCCGTCTCCCGTGGCGGCACGGCACGCGAATTCGCGGCGCGCAGCGGGCTCTTGACCCGGGGCGTGCTCTACGTACTGACCGGCCTGCTGGCCGTACGCGTCGGCCTCGGCACCGGCGGCGGCAGGGAGGCGGACCGGCAGGGCGCGTTGCAGGAGCTGGCCGGGAAGCCGCTGGGCCCCTTCCTCGTCTGGGCCGTGGGCATCGGCCTGGTCTGCATGCTGCTGTGGCGGCTCTCCGAGGCGGTGTTCGGCGCCGCCGGCCCCAAGGGCGACGCGGGAACGAAGCGGCTGGCCTCGGCGGCACGGGCCGTGTTCTACGCTGCCGCCGCCTACTCCGTCCTGTCCTTCGCGGCCGGCTCGGGCGGAACCCGCTCCAGCGACGAGCAGTCCCGGGACGTGACGGCGAAGGTCCTCGGCTGGCCGGGCGGCCAATGGCTGGTCGGCGCGGTCGGCGCGGCCCTGGGCGTCGGCGGTGTCGTCATCGCCGTACGGGCCGTCCGGCGCGAGTTCCGCAAGCACATGAACCTGGGCGGCCTCTCCCCGCAGTGGCGCCGGGCCGTCGAGCTGCTCGGCGTCGCCGGCGGCGTGGCCCGCGGCACGGTCTTCGCCGCGGCGGGCGGTTTCGCGGTGCATGCCGCAGTGCGCTACGACCCCGCGAAGGCGAAGGGCGTGGACGACACCCTGCGCACCTTGACGCAGACCCCGGCCGGGCCCTGGCTGCTGGTGGCGGTGGCCGTCGGGCTGGTGCTGTTCGGGATCTTCTCCTTGGCAATGGCCCGCTGGCGGGAGGTCTGACCGACCGCAAGGGCTGCTCCGCCACGTCCGCGTCCCCCGGCCGGTTCGGCCGGGGGACGCGGACGTTCGTCCGGGCGCCGGGTACCCGGCGTCCGATCACGGCATCACGTCATGTAGCCCGGGCTCCCTTCTGCGCCTCGGGCCTCGTCGGTGGTGGCCGTGGCCCCGGCCGAGCCGCCGGTGCCACCGCTCGTGGCCTCCTTGGCCTGGTCGACCGCTTCCCGGCCGGCCCGGCGCAGCCCCTCGGCCGTCTCCTGTCCCGCGTCCTTGGCTTGCTCCTGCGTGGTGGAAACGGCGTCCTGGGCGGCGGACTTGACGGACTCGACCGCCTCGGCGGCGGGTCCGCGCAGCTCGTCCCTGACGTCCTGGGCCGCTTCCAGGGCCGTCTGCTTGACGGGCTCCAGCAGTTCCTGGCCGTGCTCGCGCAACTGCCGGCCCGCCCGCTCCTCGGTCTGGGTGGTCGGCAGCAGGCCCCCTGCGAGCAGGCCTGCTCCGAAGGCGATGAGGCCTGCGGCGAGGGGGCTGCCCTGCGTCTGCCGCCGGGCCTGGGCGGGTGCCTGCTGGAGCGTCTCGGTCACGCCGCCCACCGCCTCGCGAGCGGTGTCCGCCACGCTCTCCGCGGCCTGGCCCGTGCTGTCGGCGATGCCCTGCGCGGTGTCGTACGCCGTGCCCATCACGCGCTCCCTCGCACCGGACAGCCCCCGTCGCACCGAGCGGACCCGCCGCTGCGCCATCCGGCGCGGGGCCATCTTGTCTGCGAGGAGATCGACGTTGCGCGCCAGGTGGGCGCGCCGGTACTCCACATCGGTTCTCAACTGATCGGGTGTCGCGCCCATCGGACGTCCTCCTTCACCGTTTGCACGGTCTGTTCCGGTTTGAGGTTGACGGTGCGCAGCTGTGCGCGTCCGTTGACGTAGAGGACCGCGCAGGCCACCGCCCAGACGGCTGTGACGATCAACGCGGCCCAGGCGATGTCCATGGCGTGGGCCAGGGCGAAGACGATCGTCAGGCTGCCCAGCAGCAGGGCCAGGTGGCCGGCGTAGCCTGCGCCGCCCAGCATCCCGGCGGCCTTGCCGGCCTTCGCCGACTCCTGCTTGATCTCGGCCTTCGCCAGTTCGAGCTCGTCGCGGACCAGGTGCGACAGGTCCGTGCCGATCTCGCCGACGAGGTCGCCGATCGACGGTTCGGCCTGCGGCTCGGTCGAGCGCCGGCCCGCCGTGGTCCACCGGGGTGGCGCCGACGGGACCGGTGGCCGTTCGCGGGCTGAGATGGCCACGGTCAGCCCCTTTCCGTCGCAGCGGAACCGTCGGTTCCCGGGAGGGAGCCCGGCGGGTGGACGGGCGGGGCGGGGGCGCCCTGCGGGTCCGGGGTCACGTGCGGGGGCTGCGACTGTCCGTAGGTGTCGAGCGGATCGGCGTACACGGCCCGGTCCCCGCCTCGCTCCGGGGCCGGCGTCGTGCCCGTGCCGGCGTTGGGGGGCGAGTCGGCGGCGTCCCGGTCGGGTCCGGCGGCCGGGACGGCCCGGGTGCCGGTACCGGAGCCGGAAGGCGCCGCGGCGTTGAGCCCGTGCACCACGCGCGCGGCGGCGAAGCCGGCCAGTGCGGCGCCGGCCAGGAACACGCCGGGACGGCGGCGCGCGAAGTCCTGGAGGTCGGTGACCAGGCCCTCGGGACCACGCTCTTCCATGCGGTCCGCGACCTGGCGGCCGCCTTCCGCTACGCGGCCGACCAGTCCGGCGGCGGGTGAACCGGCCGGGCCGTTCCCGCTCATCTCGCGCAGTTCGTCCGCGAACCGGCGCACGTTCTGGGCGAGCCGGCGGGTCTGGGACCCGGCCTGGTCCTGGAGTTGGCCCTTGAATTCGCCGATGAGGTCCTTGGCCTGGCTCGTGGCTTCGCCGACGACGTCCGCCGCCTGCTCCTTTGCGGTCTGGGCCACGTCGGCTGCCTTGTCGCCGGCCACCGCCGCGCTGTTCCCCAAGGCGTCCTGGGCCGTTCGCGCTACTGCCGCCGGCGCGCCCTGCGGTCGGCGGCCCGTGTCCTGGATGTCAGTCAAGGCTCCTCCTCGTGAGTCGAAGCAATCGATCGGTGCATATCCGGCGCGTACCCGGCCGATCGCGACAAACCCTAAACGGGAACAAAAAAGACATATTCGACTCAAGGTGGAATCCACGCCGAAACGGGTAGCAACCGTTCGGCAGTACACGAAGGCGGAGGGGTGCGTGATCGGTGATGGCCGACTGCAAGACCCCCGACTACCGCACGGGCAGGCGCGGGCGCCACTGGACGCACGCGCTGCGCAGCGCGCAGCGAGCCGGGGCCGTGATCGTCACGGATGACACCGGGGAGTCCGTCTCCTACTCGCACACCGACAGCGGTCCGGGCCGCCTGCGGCCCTGGGTCGGCGTGGACGGAGTCCGGTACGACAGTTACGAGGTACACCCCGAGTGGTAGCCCGCCCGCCGGCCGCCGGCGGAGCGAGGAGGGAACCGAAAGGGCCCGCCCCTGACGGGACGGGCCCTCGCTCCGGCAGCATGCGCACGCGCTACCAGCGGTACCAGCGGCCGCCACCGCCTCCCCGCGGTCGGGCCACGAAGCCGATCAGCCAGATCACCAGGACTGCCAGCGCGATCCACCACAGAATCTTGACGGCGAACCCGGCGCCGAAAAGGATCAGCACGAGCAGAAGAACGAGAAGCAGCGGGACCATGTTCATCACCCTCCGGCTGGCGCGGTCGGCCAGGGATTCGGCGTCTGCCCGCAGCTGCACCGTCCATGCACGCTCTTATGCAGTTCTTACGACCGGTGCGCGGCCCGGGCTTCAGGCCGTGGACAGAGCGCCGCGGCCGTGCCAGTCGAGGCAGACCACCAGTGCGTCGTCGTCCGCGTCGGAGTGGCGGTAGTCCCCGAGCGCCCGGAGCACCGCCGCGGGCACGTCCGCGGCGGGCAGCAGACCGGCGGAGGCGATCGCCCGGGCCAGCGCGTGCTCCTCGTACGGCTCGCCGCCGGGCGAGGAGGCGGCGTAGACGCCGTCGCTGACGAAGACCAGGCGGTCGCCGGGCAGGACGCGGAAGTCCTGGAGCGCGTACTCCGACTGGTCGAACATGCCGAGGGGGAACTGGGCCTCGAAGGGGATGCGCTCCACGACCTTGTCCCGCTGGCGCCACAGCTGCGGCGAGCCGGCGTCGACGACCTGGACCCTGCCCGTGGCCAGCTCGAAGGAGAGCAGGAGGGTGGAGACGTACGCCTCCCCGCGGTGGGTGGCGTACAGGGCCTGGTCGGCCAGGGCGGCCTGGTCCGCGATGCCCACCCCCGCGCGCCGGGCGTTGCGCAGCGCGTTGACCGCGAGGTTGGTCAGCAGGGCCGCCTGGATGCCTTCGCCCATGCCGTTGGTGATGGTGAGGGTGAGGTTCTCGGCCGTACTGGCCCAGTCGAAGTTGTCGCCGTGGATGGCGTACGCGGGCTCCAGCTGGGCGCCGATGGAGTACTCGGCCCGCGAGCAGGCGCGGGCCGGCAGCAGCTGCCACTGCATCTCCGCGGCCAGCGTGAGCCGGCTGACGCGGCGGGCCTGGAGGTAGATGTCGGTGTCGCGCTGGGCGACCAGGACCTCGTGCCCGAGCAGGCCGGCGATCTCCGCGAGGTCGTTGCGGGTCTCGGCGGTGGCGAGTTCGCCGGGCAGGGACACCGAGAGGATGCCGAACCGGTCCCCGCGGACGCTCACCGGCAGGTGCAGGACGATCATGCGGGGGCCGGCGTCCTCCTGACAGGTCACCTGACTTCCGAAGGCGCGCCCGGCGACGCTGGTGTGGACGGACAGCCCGGCGGAGGTCCGCGGCACCGCGGTGACGGGGTGCAAGGTGGCGAGGCTGTAGTCGGCCATCAGCAGCTCCACGGCATGCGCCCCGTAATGGGTGGCGAGGGCGGAGCGTGCCGCCTCGATCAGTGCATGCGGGGCGGCGGCGCGCAGGGCGCGCTCGACAGCCAGGAAGTTCGTCATCGTCGGGTCAGGCTCTCTTGGGAATCACAGTGGTGGGAGGCACAGCGGTGGGAAGGCAGACGGGGTCGGGGACACAGCGGGTGAGGCGCACACGGTTGGAGCACACAGCGGGTGAGACGTTCAGCGGTTGGAGCACACAGCGTTCGAGCAGAGCTGCGGATGCATGACACAGCGTCGGGGCGTAGGGCACATCGGGCAACACTGCGCGAGCGGCGGCTCGGGCGACGGCCGGGAGCTGCCGGGATGGCTAGGAGAGGGCGCGGGATGACACAGTAGGCCAATGCCCCCGTCCGGCCCTCCCCCCGACCACCTGGCGACCGCGCACGCCCTGGGCACGGTCTCGCAGCTGCTCGACGTGCTGTGGGCGCGCGGCCAGGAGGCGGCGGCGTCCGGGTCGGTCCCGCCGTCCCAGCTGCGGGCGCTCTTCGTCATCGAAGCGAACCAAGGCACCAATCTGCGGGCCTTGGGCGAGGTGTTGGGCTCCCGCCCTTCGGCGGTGAGCCGCCTGTGCGACCGCCTGGAGGCAGTGGGGCTGCTGTGCCGGAAGGCGAGTGCCCACAGCGCGCGCGAGATCGAACTGCACCTCACTCGGGCCGGGCAGGACACGCTCGATCAAATCCGCGCTTTCCGCCGTCGCGAGGTGACCGACGTGCTGGCCTCCATGTCTCCCGTGCAGCTCGCCGCGCTCGCCGACGGGCTCGCCGCCTTCGAGCACGCCGCCGGGACCCGCATGGGAGCCCCCCGCCACGATCCCGGATCCCCGACCGCCATCGCGGAAACTGCCTGAACGGGTCCGCGCTGCGCCCCGGCCCCGGAATCGGGGCTCCCGGTACGCACTCCCCCACCAGCGATTGTTGCCATGTGGAAACTATATCGCTAGCTTGGACAACCTGGTCGTGCATCAAGGCCGGAACTGCGTCTGTCCCCCGGAGAGGTGGAGCTGCCGCAGAACCCGAAGCGAGTGACGACCCCGAGGCCGGCCTCGCGCAGCCAATGGGAGGCCTTCTGTGCCGACGACTCGCATCCACCACCTGAGCAACGACCTGTTGAGCGTGACCACGGTCCGGACGGAGACCGCGTGGATCATCGCGGTCAGCGGAGAGGTCGACATCGATACCGTCGAACCCCTGCGTCGCAGTCTGGAAGCCGCGGCTTCCCCCCGGCAGGGCCTGCCGGTCCTGCTGAACCTGAGGGACGTGCATTTCGGCGGCTCGGCCCTGATCAACACCCTGCTGCGGGCCCGTCTGAGCCTCGGCCCCGGCCGGCTCGGCCTCGTGGACCCCTCGCCCCGCGTCGTCCGGCTGCTCCGCCTGACCGGCCTGGACGCCCACTTCGCGATCGGCCCCCGCCCGGCGGCCCGCCCCGAACCCGATCCGGTCCCGAAGGTCACGCACCGCCCCTGACCCCGGGCGTCCTCCTCTCACAGGAGAGTGGCCGCCACCGGAAATGGTGCGGCGCCGAGCGGGGTAGTCGGACGTTATGACCGACGTGAACCCGAACGAACAGCAGCCCGACAAGGACGTCGCCGACTGGGTGACCGGTGACGAGCCGGCCACCGGTCCGCAACTGAGCTACCTGCACACCCTGGCCCGGGAAGCGGGCGAGGACGTGCCGGAGGACCTCACCAAAGCGGAGGCGTCACGGCTGATCGACCGCCTCCAGCAGGCCTCGCCCCGGACCGCCGCCCCCCAGGGGACGGTGCCCGCAACCCCCGCCGACGAGGCGGCCACCCGGCCCGGCGGCACCGACAGCCCCTGACCGGGGGCCGGTGACCAGGAGCCCCGACCTGCAAGCCCGACTGGGAGCCGCCATGGGCGCCGTTTCCGAGCTGCGCGCCGCGGAGCACCGTCTCACCCGGCGCATGGCCGGCTGGGACTCGTTCTGGACGCGCCGGCTGCTGCCCGCGGTCGAGGACGCGGCCCAGCACACCAAGCTGTGGTGGGGCATTGCCCTGCTCCTGGCCGTCACCGGGGGCCGGCGCGGCCGCCGGGCCGCGGCTGCGGGCCTGACGGGGATGGCGGTGGCCGAAGTGCTGTCCAACGGTGTCGGGAAACGGCTCGTGCCCCGGGAGCGGCCGCCGAAGGAATGGTTCCATGCCGACGAGGTGGAGGACCGGCCCGACTCCTCGTCGTTCCCGTCGGGGCACACCGCCGCGGCCGTCGCCTTCACCGCGGCGTCGCCGAGAAGTGGCCGGAAGCCGGTGCGCTGTGCCTGGCGGTGGCCGTCGCCGTCGCCGTCGAACGGGTCCACAGCGGGGCCCACTACCCCAGCGACGTGGCGGCGGGCGCGGTCATCGGGACAGTCTCCCGGGCCCTGCCCCACGCCGCTCCCGCGGCCTTGCGCCGTGTGCGGCGGTTCTTCCCGCCGCCGGCCCCGGCCCTTCGTCAGTGGCCGGGGCGGCCGTGGCGCTCGTGACGGCCGTCGGCGCCTTCCTCGTTGAACCAGTAGTCCCCGGCGGCGAGGTAACGCCTGCGCGCCTCCCCCGCCACGGTGACGGCACTTCGGGTGGCGTCGGCCGCGGCGGCCACGGGGCGTTCGGTGCGGTCCTGACGGGGCTGGCGTTCGAACACGACAGGCTCCTGACGAAGCTGGGGGTGGGATCTCCCCCATGATGGCGCCGCACCCCGCCTCCCGCAGGTCGAGGCGGATCCGCCCGTCGGAGGGAGCCGTCCCGGGATGCGCGGTCCACTGTTCCGTGGCAGCCTGAACGGCCCCACGGCGCACGGTGCGCCGGGAGCCGTGCGGCGGGCCGGGGGCCGGTTCCCGTCCCCGTTCCCCTTCCCGCTCAGGACGTCTTGCCCGTACGCCCGAGGCCGATCGCGACCAGGACCGCCGCGGCGATCACCATCACCGCGTCGATCAGCAGGACCGTGTGCACCCCGTCGAAGAGCGAGGCCCGCGTGGTCGCGAGGACACCGAGCAGCGGGATCCCGATGGTGATGCCGACCTGCTGCGTGGTGGTGACGAGGCCGGTCGCCAGGCCCTGCTCCTCGTCCGGGACACCGCTGGTGACGGTCACGCCGTACGAGATGATCGCGCCGAGGTGGCACATGCTGGCCAGGGACACCGCGACGGTCGCCAGGACCGCGCCCGACTCCTCTCCCGCCCCCAGCAGCGCCGCGGTCAAGGCGCCCTGGCCGAGCAGCGAACCGATCAGGGTGCGCCGGGCCCCGAGCCGGCCGATCACCTTCGGCGCGTACGAGCCGGCGACGGCGGACGCGACGCCCTGGGCACCGAAGACCAGGCCCGTGCTGAGGGAGGACAGCTGCAGGGTCTCCTGGAGGTAGAGGGTCAGGACGAACACCACCGTGGACATCATGGAGAAGGTGACCAGGCCTGCGAAGTTGCCCCAGGCCACCGTGCGCCGCCTCAGCATCGGCAGCGACACCAGCGGGGCGGGCGACTTCGACTCGACCGCGACGAACGCGGTGAGCAGGGCCACCGCGACGACCAGCGTGCCCCACACGTCCGCTCCGCCGAAGCCGCGCTGGGCCGCCGTCGACAGGGAGTAGATCAGTGCGAGCAGGCCGCCGGTGACCGTGACGGCGCCGGGCACGTCCAGCCGGGGCCGGTGCGGGGTACGCGATTCGGGCAGCAGTCCGGGGGCCAGGACGAGCACGATCACCGCGGTGACGGCCAGGAGCCCCATCGTCGAGCGCCAGCCGAGGGTGTCGGTCATGACGCCGCCGAGGACCATGCCGATGGTGAAACCGAGGGACAGCAGGGTGCCGGAGATGCCGAGCGCCTTGTCCCGCAGCGGGCCCTCGGGAAACATGGTGGTGAGCAGGGACATGCCGGTGGGCACGATGACCGCCGCCCCGAGGCCCTGGAGGGCCCGCCCGGCCAGGAAGGACGCCGGGTCCCAGGCCGTCGATGCGAGCAGGGACGCGGCGCCGAAGAGGACGAGGCCGATCAGGAACAGCTTCTTGCGCCCGTAGAGGTCGGCGATGCGGCCGAAGAGGAGGAGGAAGCCGCCGGAGGGCAGGGCGAAGGCGGTGACCGCCCACTGCAGGGCGGACCGGCCCAGGCCCAGGTCCTCGCCGAGCACCGGCAGGGCCACGTTCAGTACGGAGAAGTCGAGGGCCACCATGAACTGGGCGGCGCAGAGCACGAAGAGGACGAGCTTGGCCCGGCCGGTCAGCCGGTCCTCGCGAGGAGCCGTCATTTGCGGCCCGGTGGTCGTCAGTTGGGTATCGATCGCCATGGCCACCACCTTGGTGGCCCGGGAACGGCCCTGGAGAGTGGGAACTTATCCTGTTGGTGGCACCACCAGGCAGCCGACAGGGGGAGTGAGTGGCTACACCGACCGACCAGCACCGCCGTTCCGAGCTGCGGGAGTTCCTGATGAGCAGGCGGGCCAGGGTGAGCCCGACGGACGCCGGACTGCCGGTCGGCGGGGGCCGCCGGCGGACGCCGGGCCTGCGCCGCGAGGAGGTCGCGGTGCTCGCAGGGGTCGGGGTGTCCTGGTACCAGTGGCTGGAGCAGGGCCGCGACATCACCGTGTCGCCCCAGGTCCTGGACTCCGTGAGCAGGGTCTTGAAACTGACCAGCGCCGAGCGCCGGCACCTGTACGTGCTCGCGGGACTGAACCCGCCCGCCCTGGCGGTGGCGCCGGGGGACCAGG
This sequence comes from Streptomyces sp. NBC_00667, assembly GCF_036226825.1. NCBI lineage: Bacteria > Bacillati > Actinomycetota > Actinomycetes > Kitasatosporales > Streptomycetaceae > Streptomyces > Streptomyces sp. NBC_00667. Next base: position 5,787,427 of record NZ_CP109022.1, on the reverse strand, counting down.
ACATGTGCGACGGGCTGAAACGGCTGATCGAGGCGTGGATGCCGTTCCCCGCGCACATCATGGACGCGTACTGGAACACGGTGCTGTACAACGACGCGGCGTCGATGGTGCTCGGGATGCGTCCGGAGATCGTGCAGAACTGCCTGGTCGCGTTCTTCACCGATCCCGTCTACAAGGCGCGGTCCCGGCACTGGGAGGAGAACGCCGGCGCCGTGGTCGCCCAGTTCCGGGCGGCGTGTTCGGAGTTCCCCGATGACGACGGCTTCCGCGCGGTCGTCGAGGAGGCCAGGGAGCTGAGCCCGGAGTTCGCCGCACTGTGGGAGCGGCAGGACATCCGGCCCGGTGGTCAGCTGCAGAAGCAACTGGAGCACCCGGTCGTGGGCACGCTGCACGTCGAGTCGACCCAGCTGCGGGTCCCGGCCCGCCCCGACCTGGCGATCGTGCTGCACACCCCGCTGCCCGGCACCGGTACGGCGGAGAAGCTGGAGTGGCTGAGCTCGCCGGAGGGCCGGCGGGGCTCGATGTACCCGGTCGCCGGCTGAACCGGCGCCCGCGGCCCGAACACTCGCCGCCCGCTTCCCGCACGGTCCTGGCGTCCTTCTCGACGCGGGTGGGCGCGCGCCGGGACCGGGTCAGACCGTGTCTTCGAGGAAGCCGCCCGACTGGTGCTGCCACAGCTTCGCGTAGGCGCCGTCCGCGGCGCGCAGTTCGTCGTGCGTGCCCTGCTCGATGATCCGGCCGCGGTCGAGGACGACGAGCCGGTCCATGGTGGCCACCGTGCTGAGGCGGTGGGCGACCACGAGGGCCGTACGCCCCTCCATGAGCCGCCACAGCGCGTCCTGGACGAGGATTTCGCTCTCGGAGTCCAGGGCACTGGTCGCCTCGTCGAGCAGCAGGACCGGCGCGTCGCGCAGGATCGCCCGGGCGAGGGCGACCCGCTGGCGCTGCCCGCCGGACAGCTTCACACCCCGCTCGCCCACCATGGTGTCGAACCCCTCCGGCAACGCGTCGGCGAACTCCGTGACGTGCGCCGCCTGCGCCGCGCGGCGGATCTCGGCGTCGGTGGCGCCCGGCCGGGCGAAGGCGATGTTCTCCCGCAGTGTGCGGTGGAACATCGCCGGGTCCTGCGGCACGTAGGCGATCAGGCTCCGCAGGTCGGTCTGGCAGAGCCTGCTGATGTCCTGCCCTCCGATGAGGATCCGGCCGGCGTCGATGTCCGTCATGCGCAGCAGCAGCCGGGTGAGCGTGGTCTTGCCGCCGCCCGACCGGCCCACGAGACCGATCTTCGATCCGCTGGGCACGGTCAGGTCGAGGCCTTCGAAGAGCGGCCGCGCGCCGGCATGGGTGAAGGTCACCCGTTCGAAGCGCACGTCGGCGCCGGCCCCGGACAGCAGCGGCTCGGGGCGCGGCGGATCGAGCACCGTCGGCCGCACCAACAGCAGTTCGGTGAACTGCGCGGCCTCCGTCATCGAGCTCTCCAGACGGCGGTAGATCTGGTTGAACTCGAACATGATCCGCGTCGCGTTGGAGTAGTAGGTGAAGGCGACCACGACCGCCTCCACGCCGTGTCCTCGCCCGGCGAGCGCGACGGCGAGGAACAGGCCGAGCGCGTTGGTCAGTACGGACATCGGCGCGACCAGCGTGTCGATGCGCAGGTTCCCGTAGTCCCAGGAGCGCAGCATGAGCCGCCGCGATGCGGCGACCCGCGACCGGTGCTCGGCGGCCTCGCGTTCCTCGGCACCGAACGCCCGGATCGTGTCGATGTTCATCAGGCTGTCCGCGACGTGGCCCGAAACCCGGGCGATGGCCTCCTCCCGCTCCCTGACGAGCGACTGGCGGCGGCGGATCAGGGGCGCCACACCGAAGGCGGTCAGTGTGATCATCGCCAGGAGGACCACGACGAGCAGGGGTTCGTAGTGCCACAGGACCACCGAGCCGAAGGCCAGCGGCACGAAGCTGCCCACGACCGAGAAGGTGAGCGTGTCGACGAGTTCCTCGAAGCGGGACGCGAAGCTCAGGACCCGCTTGGTCAGCGAACCGGCGAAGTTGTCGTGGAAGAACGCCGCGTCCTTGGCGAACAGTTCGTCCATGCCGATCACGTAAAGGCGCTCGATGCCGCGGGCGTCGAGGCGGTTCAGGCAGTGCAGTCCGATCCGCCAGAGCGCCTCGGCGAGCAGGAGGGTGGCGGCGAAACCGAGGACGTAGGGCAGCACCGAGCGGGTGCCGGTGCCGCCGTCCTCCGCGATGCGGCCGATGAGCTTCGCGACGACCAGCGGCGCGATGTAGTTGATGCCGATGTTGCCCAGCGCGGGGAGCAGCATCGCGGGTGCGGTCAGCCACTTGAGGCGGGCCAGCTCCCGCCCGTAGTACCGCAGGGCGAGGAGCGTTGCGCCCGTGTCCGGCGAACCTTCGCGTAATTCGTACGGTTTCATGTCAAACCCTGCCTTGTGGGACGGGCGGCCAGGAACCGCAGTGTCCTGCAAGGGCGCCCGGGCAGTCCAAGCCTTTTCCCCGCAGCGCACCCCTGTGCGCCACGGCACGCTCCTGTGCGCCGTGCGTCACCACCGCGCACTCGCCGGTTCACCCCTCGCCCGGGGTTACCGCCCGACTCCTGCGTCTGTGCAGGTGGAAACGGCTTGCGCCCCCGGGCCACCGACACGCCGCACCGGCGGTCCGGTCCGGCGGGACAGCCGGAGCCCGTCTTTCGTGTGTATCTACAAGAGGGGCCAGCTGACCAGCCAACTCCTTTAGGGGTTCGGTGACTTTTCGCCGGCAGGGCCCGGCGGATGTACTTGCGCTATTCCGCATTAACAGCACGTGAACGAAGCTTCGGAGGGGACAGTGGGGGGCTTTTTTATGATCACCCAGAGTTCTCCCGCCCGTGGTGACCAGCCCGGACCCACCGGAGCAGCACGTCGTCGACGCCCAGCCGCGCCGATCTCCCGCGGGTGTCGCGGACCGAGCTGATTTCGAGGCGGAACCGCCGATCCCCACTTGTTGCCCCGGGTGCACCCGGGGCGCCCCCACAGTCTGCGACAGAGGAGAGACCATGACCGCGCACACTCAAGAAAAGAGCATCCAGGAGCTCGAGCGCACCTGGATGGACGAGGCCATCGGCCTTGCCACCAACAGCGTGAAGAACGGTGGCGGTCCGTTCGGCGCACTGATCGCCAAGGACGGCGAAATCGTTGCGATCGGGAACAACAACGTCACCTCGCACCTGGACCCGACGGCCCACGGCGAGGTGACCGCGATCCGTGCAGCGTGTCAGGCGCTGGGCACCTTCTCGCTCGAAGGCTGCGTCCTGGTCACCTCGTGCGAGCCGTGCCCGATGTGTCTCTCCTCCGCTCTGTGGGCGCGGGTCGACCGGATCATCTTCGCCGCTGACCGCGATGACGCCGCGGTGGCCGGTTTCGACGACCGCAAGTTCTACGACCTGCTCGAGAAGCGGCCCGCGGAGCTGTGGCCGATGGAGATCGAGCGAGTGGACATGCCGAACCGTACGGCGCCGTTCGAGGCGTGGCTCGCCAAGGCCGACCGCATCGACTACTGAAACCCGGTCCACCGCCCTGTCCCGGCCCACGAGTGTGGCCAGGGCAGGGCGATTTCGTTTGTCCCCCCGCTCGTCGGAAAGGATCTCCCCCCGCCCGGCAGAGCCGGCGGCGGACGCCCAGGCCGAGCAGGTCGTGCAGGTCGTGCAGGTAGTACAGAACATCCAGGACCTCGGCAGGTAGCCGAAAGGGTGCCCCCGCGCGTGTGCGAACGAACGCACACGCGCGGGGGCACCCTTGTCGGTCCGGGTGAGCCGTCAGTCGCCCTCTGTTTCGAAGGTGCGCAGCAGATCGGCGGCGACGCTCACGGCGATCGTCGCGGGTTCCTTGCCGGTGACGTCGGCGAGCCCGATCGGGGTCTTGATCCGGTCGATGGTCGCCTCGTCGTGACCGCCCTCGGTGGCGAGGCGCTTGCGGAACCTCACCCACTTGGCCGCCGACCCGATCAGCCCGATGGAGCCGAGCTGCGGGGTGCGCAAGGCGGCGTCGCACAGCGCGGCGTCCTCGGCGTGGTCGTGGGTCATGATCAGGACGTGGGTACCGCGCGGCAGCTCCTCCAGCACCTCCTCGGGCAGCAGGGGCGTGTGGTGCACGTGCACCTGCGCCACCGAGTCCTCCAGGACGTCGAGCCGCTCCTTGGTGAGCATGTCGGAGCGGGTGTCGATCAGGTGGAGGTCGAGGTCCTGGCGTGCCAGGATGCGCGCCAGCTCAAGCCCGACGTGACCCACGCCGAACACCGCCACCGCCCTCACCACCGGCAGGGGTTCGAGCAGCACCGAGACCGTGCCGCCGCAGCACTGCACGCCGTGCTGGTTGGTCACCTTGTCGTTCAGGGCGAAGTCGATCAGTTCCGGCTCGGCCTTCCCCGCGGCGATCATTTCCCTGGACCGGTCGATCGCGACGGCCTCCACATTGCCACCGCCGATCGACCCCCAGGTCCCACTCTGCCCCACCACCAGTTTCGCGCCGGCGTCGCGCGGGGCATGGCCGCGCACGGTCGCGACGGTCACCAGCACGCCGCACTCCCGGCGTGCCCGCAACCGCGCGACCGCAGCGACCCACGTCATGTCAGGCACCACTCAACGCGGTGGCGTCGGTGCGGACCCTGCCGCCCGTGGCGTGGCCGTTGCCGGCATGACCGTTGGCAGCGCCGTTGACGACAGATCCCTCGCGCGCGTCACCGCTGCCGGAGGCATCGCCCTGGCGGGCCGCCTCGATGGCCCAGTACACCGCCTCCGGCGTCGCCGGCGCGGCCAGCTCGACGCTGACCCCGCTCGGGCCGAACGCGGCAGCGGCCTGCCGCAGCGCTTCGCGCACGCAGAACGCCAGCATCAGGGGAGGCTCGCCCACGGCCTTGGAGCCGAACACGGCGCCCTCTTCGTGGGCGTTCTCCATCAGCGTGACGTTGAACTCCTCGGGCATCTCCGAGAAGCTCGGCAGCTTGTACGTGCTCGCGGCCTGGGTCAGCAGCCGACCGCGGTTCGGCCCGTCACTGGCGTCCCAGCGCATGTCCTCCAGCGTCAGCCAGCCCGCGCCCTGCACGAAGCCGCCCTCGACCTGACCGATGTCGATCATCGGGGAGAGGCTGTCGCCGACGTCGTGAACGATGTCGACCCGACGGATGCGGTACTTGCCGGTGAAGCCGTCCACCTCGACCTCGGCCGCGGCGGCGCCGTAGGAGAAGTACTTGAACGGCGAGCCCCGGAAGGTCTTCGCGTCCCAGTGCAGGCCCTCGGTCCGGTAGTAACCGGACGCCGACAGCTGGACCCGCTGGAAGTACGCGGTGCGCACCAGGTCGTCCCAGGCCAGCTCCTTGTCGCTGCCCAAGGCGCGGGCGACGCCCTCGACGATGCGCACGTCCGAGGCGTTCGAACCCAGCTGGCTGGCGGCCACCTGCAACAGCCGCGCGCGCAGCTGCTCGCAAGCGTTCTTGACCGCGCCACCGTTGAGGTCCGCCCCGGAACTGGCGGCGGTAGCAGAGGTGTTGGGTACCTTGTCGGTCCGCGTGGGGGCCAGCCGCACCTTGTGCAGCGGGATGCCCAGCGTGGTCGCGGCCACCTGCAGCATCTTGGTGTGCAGGCCCTGGCCCATCTCGGTGCCGCCGTGGTTGATCAGGACGGAGCCGTCCTTGTAGATCAGCACGAGCGCGCCGGCCTGGTTGAAGGCCGTGAGGTTGAACGAGATGCCGAACTTGATGCCGGTGATCGCGAGCGCCCGCTTGGTGTGCGGGTGCGCGGCGTTGAACGCCGCGATCTCGCGCTTGCGGTCGGCGATGCCGCCGTTGTTCTCGACCTGCTCCCAGACGGCGGCGATCCGCTCCGCCTGAGGGACCGGCTGGCCGTACGGCGTCGCCTGCCCCAGACCCGGCTGGTAGAAGTTGCGCTTGCGCAGCTCCATCGGGTCCAGGCCGAGCAGCGGCGCGACCCGGCCCAGGATGTCCTCGATCACCAGCATGCCCTGGGGTCCGCCGAAGCCGCGGAAGGCCGTGTTGGAGACCTTGTTGGTCTTGGCGATGCGACCGGCGACCCTCGCGTTGGGGATCCAGTACGTGTTGTCGATGTGACACAGCGCACGGGCGCACACCGGCTCGGACAGGTCCAGGCTCCAGCCGCCGTCCGCGGTCAGCGTGGCGTCCAGCGCCTGGATGCGGCCGTCGGCATCGAAGCCGATCTTCCACTCGGCGTGGAACCCGTGCCGCTTGCCGGACATGGTCAGGTCCTGGGTGCGGTTGAGCCGCACGCGGACCGGCCGGCCGGTCAGCTTGGCGCCGAGCGCGGCAATGGCCGCGAAGCCGTGCGGCTGCATCTCCTTGCCGCCGAAACCGCCGCCCATCCGCAGGCACTGCACGGTCACCTCGTGGCTGTGCAGACCGAGGACGTGCGCGACGATCTCCTGGGTCTCCGAGGGGTGCTGGGTGCTGCTCTGGATGAACACCTGCTCGGCCTCGTCGATGTAGGCCAGCGCGGCGTGCGTCTCCAGGTAGAAGTGCTCCTGGTCGGAGAACTGGAACTCGCCCGTGAACACGTGCGCGGATTCGGCGAACCCGGCGTCGATGTCGCCGGTCTCCATCACGGGCCGGGCACCGTGGAAGCTCTCGGCCGCGATCGCTTCCTTCAGCGTGATCAGGGAGGGCAGTTCGTCGAGTTCCACCTCGACGGCGGCCGCACCGAGCCGGGCCGCCTCCAGGGTCTCGCCGAGCACCCAGGCCACCGCGTGACCGTGGAACATGACCTCGTCGGGGAACAGCGGCTCGTCGTGCTTCATGCCGGCGTCGTTGACGCCGGGCACGTCGGCGACGGTGAGCACGCGGACCACGCCGGGCACGGCGAGCGCGGGCTCGGTACGCAGTGCGGTGATCTTGCCCCGGGTCTTCATGACCTGGACCGGGTAGGCGTGCAGCGTGTCCTTGGTGCGGTACACCAGGTCGTCGGTGTAGAGCGCGGTACCGGTGACGTGCAGGACCGCACTCTCGTGCGGCATGGAGACGCCGACTACGGGCTTCTCGGGACGCTCGGACAAATGGCTCATGACGACACCGCCTCGGTGGTTTGCGCGTGCAGCTTCAGCAGGCTCTGGCCGAGCATGGCGGAACGGTAGATGGCGCTGGCGCGGTGATCGCTCATCGGCGTGCCCTCGCCCCGCAGCACCCGGGCCGCTGCCTCGACGGTCTCCGCCGACCACGGCTTGCCCTCCAGGGCCGCCTCGGTGGCGAGTGCGCGGATCGGGGTGGCGGCGACGCCGCCCAGACCGATGCGTGCCTTGCGGACGATCCCGCCGTCGATGTCGAGTGCGAAACCGATCGCCACGCTGGAGATGTCGTCGAAGCGACGCTTGGCGATCTTGTGGAAGGCCGTGACCGGCGACAGCGGCAGCGGGATGCGCACCGCGCGGATCAACTCGTCGGGACGGCGCACGCTCTGCCGGTAGCCGGTGAAGTACTCGGCCAGCGGGACCACGCGCTCACCGTCGGCGTCGGCGAGCACCAGCGACGCCTCCAGCGCGAGGAGCACCGGCGGGCTGTCACCGATGGGGGAGCCGGTACCCAGGTTGCCGCCGAGGGTGCCGCTGTTGCGGATGAGCCGGGAGGCGAACTGCGGGAACAGCTCGGCCAGCAGCGGGACGTCGCCGTCGAGGCGGCGTTCGATCTCGGTGAGCGTCACTGCCGCCCCGATCTCGATGTGGTCGGCTTCGACGCGCAGTTCCCGGAGTTCGGGCAGCCGGTCGATGGCGACCACGCATTCCGCGCGGCGGGAGCGGATGTTCACCTCGACGCCGTAGTCGGTGGAGCCGGCGACCACCACCGCGTCGGGCCGCTCGCGCAGCAGCTGCAGCGTTTCGGCCAGGGTGTCCTTCCGCAGGAACGTCGCGCCGTCCTGGGTGTACTCGGTGGCGACCGGTGCCGGCGGCGCCTGCTCGCGACGCTGCGCCAGCGGGTCCTCGTCGGTGGGCTCACCGACGGCGTACGCCGCGTCGCGGATCGGGCGGTAGCCGGTGCAGCGGCACAGGTTCCCGCTCAGCGAGTGCAGGTCGAAACCGTTCGGACCGTGCTCGTGGTCGGTGCTGTCGTCCGAGTCCGAGTCCGGGGCCGCGTGCGCGCAGCGGTCGGGCCGGTAGTACTCGGCGGCCATGCTGCAGATGAATCCGGGCGTGCAGTACCCGCACTGGGAACCGCCCCGGACCGCCATCTCCTCCTGCACCGGGTGCAGGGTGGCGGGCGCGCCGGATTCGCCGACGGTGGCCAGCCCCTCGGAGGTGATGACCTCCTGGCCGTCGAGCGCCGCGGCCGGGACCAGGCAGGCGTTGACCGCTACCCAGTCGGTGGGCTTGTCCACTCCGGGACGGGCCACCAGGACCGAGCAGGCGCCGCACTCACCCTCGGCGCAGCCCTCCTTGGTTCCGGTGAGACCACGCTCGCGCAGGAAATCCAGCACCGTGGTGTGGGGTGCGGCCGGAGAAATCGGGGTTTCTTTCCCGTTGACCGTGATACGCGCCGCTACCATGGCACGTCCTCATTTCGGCACGCGATCGATCGGACTATCTTAGTAGCCATTTCTGAGCTTTCTACTTCGGGGCGCAGCTCTAGAACCCGGAGCGCAACAAATCAGCACGCGACGACGTGCCTAAGCGGTGATGGAGACGCAAAGATGCCCGGGGCCACAGAAAAGGGCACACCGGGAAAGGGGACTGCTCAGCAGCCGTGTGCTACACGACCCGGAGCCCAGGCGATCTTGTGAGCGAGGCGAAGCAGCTCGGAGATGGTCGACATCCGACTTCGCCTCCTTCAAGTAGCTCACGAGTCGTTGTGTCGAATTTACGTCGCCGCAGTACATCGGTCAAGCCATTGTCGGGCCGATTCCATGAAAGCCGGCCCCTCCCCGCGGCAGGCCCTCGTGCGCGAGAACCGGTCGGGCCCGGCACACGTGAGGTGTGCCGGGCCCGATGGCCTGCGGTTCAGTTCAAGTGGTGGGTGTCGTTGAGCGCCCGCACGGTGGCGGTGCCGTCCCCTTCGTACGTCACCGTCGACAGGGAGGCCGCTGCGACCTCCATGCGGAACAAGGTGTGCGCCGGGGCTCGGAGGGCGAGGCGGACCAAGGTCCTGATGGGGCCGACGTGGGAGACGACGAGGACCGTGGCTCCGGCGTGGCGGGCCATGAGGCCGTCCCGGACGGCGGCGGCCCTGCGGGCGACCTGTTGCATGGTCTCCCCCGCGCCCGACGGTGGAACCTCGGGCGAGGCGAGCCATGCGCTCAGGTCGTCCGGGTGGCGTTCGCGGACTTCGGCGAAGGTCAGGCCCTCCCAGGCGCCGAAGTCCGCTTCCCGCAGATCCCGCTCCACCTGCACGCCCAGGCCCAGGCGCGCGGCCACGGCCCGGGCGGTCTCCCGGCAGCGTCGCATCGGTGACGTGACGACCGCCTCGATGCCGCCGCGGTGGGCGAGGGCCTCTGCTACGGCCTGCGCCTGGGCGCGTCCGGCCGGAGAGAGCCCCGGGTCGGACCCTCCGCTGCCGGAGAGCCGCCGCTGCGGGGTGAGCAGGGTTTCGCCGTGCCGCAGCAGCACGAGCGTCGTCACGTCGCTCACTTCGCGGTCTTGGCGAAGTGGTCCCGAACGGCGTCGGTCTGCTGCTCCATGACGTCGATGATGGCCTCGACCACGTTCAGGTCGGCGTCCTCGGCGATCTCCAGGACCCGCGACCAGTCGAAGAAGCTGCGGTCCGGCTCGTTGGTGACGGGGAGCACGCGGATGGTGGCCTCGTAGCTGGCGACGCCGCTGGTGGGGGCGATGGCCCGGTAGGACTGGGTCTTGTTGATCTCGTCCCGGGCGGCGATCTCCTGTTGGACGAGGCGGCCGTTGAGCGTGAGCCGGAAATCGTAGCGGGCCGGGACCGTGTCCACCGAGGCTCCGTCCACCCACGTCACGTCCGTGTGGATGTCCAGGTCGCCCGGGGACACGATCTCCAGGATCTGCATGGCGTCGCGGACGGTCGCCCACACGGTGTCCGGGTCGGCCTCGAGGATGGTGGAGTGGTACATGGTGTGCTTGCGCTGGATCGGCACGGGGTGGTCCTTCTTCTACTGGTTGACGAGTCCGGTCTTGGTGACGAGGTGGTTCCCGAGGACCAGGTGGTCGATCTCGGTGCCCATGAAGCAGTTCAGGGCGTCGGTGGGGGTGCACACGATGGGCTCCCCGGCGACGTTGAACGAGGTGTTGATCAGGCAGGGCGTGTCGGTGAGTTCGATGAACTTCCGCAGCAGGGCCGTGAGCCGTGGGGTTCCCTCGTCCGTCAGCGTCTGGATGCGGGAGGTGCCGTCCACGTGTACGGCGCCGGGGATGCGGTCCTTGTACTCGTCGCGGACGGGGAAGACGAACGTCATGTACGGGGAGCTGGTCTTGCGCCCCATGTCGAAGATCTTCGGGGCCTGCTCCTCGAGGACTAGGGGGGCGAACGGGCGGAACGGCTCGCGGTGCTTGACGCGGGTGTTGATGATGTCCTTGATGTCGCCGAAGCCGGGGTTGGCGATGATGCTGCGGTGCCCCAGCGCGCGCGGCCCGTGCTCGACGCGGCCCTCGAACCAGCCGATGACGACCTTCTCCGTCAGAAGCTTCGCCACGTGCTCGACGACCTCGTCGTCGTCCAGGCGCGAGACCGTGACCCGGCCGGCGAAACCCTCGAGGGCCTCCTCGATCGCGGCGTCGTCGTAGGACGGCCCCAGGTAGGGGGTGATGGGTGCGGCGGCGGCACGGATGTCCGCGGGGTCGGTGCCGGGGTGGTTCAGCCACGCGTGGGCCGCGGCTCCGATGGTGATGCCGGTGTCGGAGGCACCGAAGCTGACCTGCATGTCCTCGAAGCGGGAACCTTCGAACAGCGGGGTGTTGTTCAGGCAGTTCAGGGCGACGCCGCCTTCGAACAACAGCCGGTCGAGATCCGTCCTGTTCTCCAGGTGGCGGACCTGGTGGGCGGTGGCGACGTTCAGCATCTGCTGCGCGGCGGCGGCGACGCGGGCCTTGTACTCGAGGGTGTCTTCGAAGGGTCCGAAGTACTCCTCGAACAGGGCGTCGTGACTGTGCAGGTCGTCGGTCCGCAGGGGCTCGGTGAAGGTGTAGCGGCCGTCGTCGTGCAGCGTCAGGAAGTGTTCGAGGAACGGGTTCGGCGTCGGGGGCGCGGTGTACCCGGCCAGGCCCATCACCTTGTACTCGTCGTTGTTGGGGACGAAGCCGAGGAAGCGGGTGATGCAGGAGAACAAGGTGCCGATGGAGAACTCGGAGCCGGTGACGGAGTCGTCGAAGACGGTGATCCGGCCGTCGCGGATCTCGCCCGTCAAGGTCGAGAAGCGTTCGGCGCGGCCGTCGCTGACGAGGAACGCGGAGTCCTTCATGCCGGCGAGGTAGTACCCGGTCGTCGCGTGGGCCAAGTGGTGAGGGACGAAGCGGACCTTGGCCGGGTCGGGGCGGTGCCCGGTGCGGGCCTCGAAGTCGGCGAGGATCGCCTCGTGGCTGACGACCTGGTCGAACAGGTCGGATATGTTGCCCATGAGTTCGGCCTTCGCGGGCTGGGGCGCCGGCGATCTGCGGATCCCGTCCAGGATCTCGCCCAGTATCTGGCTGGACCAGTTCCAGGGGAAGGCGAACAGGTCGACGTCGTCGAACGTGATCCCGGCCTCGTCGAGGCACCAGTCGATCGCGCCCTTGGGGAAGTCGGTGGTCTTCTTCTCCCGGTTGAGGCGTTCTTCCTCCACCGCGGCGACCAGGCGTCCGTCGACCAGGAGTGCGGCGGCGGCGTCGTGGCCCAAGAGGTAGTGCTTGTTGATGCCGGTCGCGCCGAGGCGTTCGGAGAAGAACTCCGACACCCGGCTGAAACCATTACATCCCAGAACAATCACGGCATTCCTTCCCGTTGTGGGGCTACTTGGCGATCAGCAGGTCACGGAGCTTTTCACCGGCCGCGGGTGCCTGGCACAGGCCCGCACCGGTGAATCCGGCCGCGTACAGGAAGCGGCGGGTGGGGTGTTGGCCGATGAGGGGGGTGTTGTCGGGGCTGGCGTCGAAGTCGCCGGACCACGCGCGGTGCAGGCCGATGCCGTCCAGGGCGGGGAACAGGCTGCCGAGGTGGCCTGAGATGCGGCCGAGCCAGTCCTCACGTGCCTCCTCGGCCTTGGGCATGCCCATGGCCAGGAGGATGCGGTCCTTCCACGAGCGGATCCGCAGGCCGGACGAGGCGTGCATCGTCATGGGCATCTCGCGGTGCGGCGGGGGCGGAACGTCGGTGAACAGCATTTCGATCGCGTGGGGCGTCAGCGGCAGGTCGACCGACGCCATGGACGCCACCTCGCCGGACCAGGGGCCGGCCGTGCAGACGATGCTGTCGGCCTTGATCCTGCCCCGCGGGGTGTGGACGGTGTTGTCGTCGTCGATGCGGGTCACCGGTGTGTGGGTGAACAGGCGGGCGCCGTGATTGCGGGCGCCGGCGGCGTAGCCGCGGACGATGTCGAGGCCGTCCACGTGGTAGGCCTCGGGGGACCAGGCGGCGGCGAGCACGGCACGTTCGTTGATCAGCGGGTTGAGCTCGGACGCTTCGCGGGCACTGATCAGGCCGACTTGGACGCCGGCGGCCTGCTGGGCGTGGCGGGTGGCCTCGAAGCCGGCGATCTGCTGTTCGTCGGTGAACAGCACCATGAACCCGAGCCGCTTGAGGGCCAGGGGGGCCGCCGTGCGGCGGGCGAAGTCGTGGTAGGCGTTCAGGCTGCGCACGGCCATGCGCCCGGTGCCGGGATCGCCCGGGAAATAGGTGCGGACCATGCCCGCGGTGTGTGCGGACGAGCCGCCGCCGAGGCTTCCGCGTTCCAGCAGTACGGTGTTCACGCCGGCTTCGGCGAGGTGGTGGGCGGCAGAGGTTCCGATCACTCCCCCGCCGATGACGACGGCGTCGGCGCGGTCGGGAAGGGCGTTCGAGGTCTTCTCGGCTGCGGGCACGGCTACGCGGCTCCCTCGGCGCCCTGCTGGCGCAGGTGGTCCCCGGTCTCCCACGGGTACAGCTGCAGGTTCCAGCCGCCGAGGCAGTTGATGTAGAGGGCCATCTGGCTGGTGACGGCGTAGAAGTCGCCGCGGTCGAGGACGTCGAGGACGTCGAGGAAGCGCTGGGTGAACGCCCACAGCTTCTCCAGGCCGCAGTAGCCCAGGAACTCGGCGGGGACGCCGACCAGGAGGCGGGTCATGTGGACCAGGGACGCCATGGGCATGTCCTGTACGGCGGCACGGACGAGTCCGCCGTAGGCGGCGTAGCCCAGGGGCCGGGTCTCGCCGTTCACGAACAGCAGCGTGGGAAGGACGGTGCCGAAGTTGCCCGCCCGGGAGGGGATGACGCCCTGATGGAGGCCTTCCAGCTCGACCGGGGGCGCGAGCCAGATCTTCTCGGTCTCGGCGAGGATGTCCGCGATCAGTTGGGCGGCGTCCTCGTTGGCGGCGCGGAGCATCGGGATGCGGTGGCCACCCGGTCCGCCTGCGCGGCGGACTTCGGCGACGATCTGCTTCTTGGTGGAGTAGACGGCGTCCCAGATCGCCGCCCCGGCTTCCCGCAGGGCGGGCATGTCTGCTTCACGGATCCGGCCGACGGGGGTGGCCGGCATCGGCTCGGTCAGGGTGCCGTACTTGATGCCCAGGTGCTGCAAACCGGAGCAGAACACGGTGCCGTCGGGGGCCTCGCGCCGGTCGGGGATACGGGTGGCGTGGGGGGTGTGCAGCAGGGTGGGTATCGGCGCCACGTGGTAGAGGTGTTCTCCCGCGATGAGGGCGTGCCCCTGGAGGCTCTGGTAGGGCAGCGACTCCCACAGGGCGTCGGCGAGCGCCGGGTTGCGGTCGTCGAGATCGGCGGTGACCGTGATGCCCAAGTCGGGCCAGGAGATTGCAATCTGACGTTCGGACAGCTTCTCGGACATGATTTCTCCCCGTTCGTTGATCCGTCTTGCCCGAGGAGTACATCGTCAACTGGCTTGTTCCAGACAGGCGTTGAATACATGAAGCTTGATCATCCCGAGATGTACGTTCCTACGAGAATGACCCCGTCCACATACGAAGCCCCAGCTCAGGCGGCCGTCGGCGCGCGGGCTGCCTCGGCGCCGTTCGCCAATTCCGCTGCCGGATAAGGCGTGTTGTTCCTTTCGGCCCGCGGCTCGTGGGTGGCGGATAACAACGACCGGATCATCTGGCGGACGGCCCTGAGTACGCCGCGTCAGCACGGATCGTCCGGGTGGCTCCATTCGCCCATCGGGTCAGCGCGGGGTCTGCGGCGCGGGCCCTGGAGGCAGCGGCGCCATCCGAGGGGAGGCGATGCTGCCCGCCCCCACGCCGGTCGGGCACCATCGGGCAGCCGTGCGCTACCGGCCTGCCGTGGGCGCGCTGAACGTGTGCGGGGACTGGTATGACCTGGTCGACCTGCCCGGGGACCGCATCGCGGTCGCCGTCGGCGACGTGGTCGGCCATGGCCTGGGAGCCGCCTGCGTGATGGGGCAGTTGCGCAGTGCGCTGAGCGCGGCCGCCCGTGTCGCCGACGGCCCGGCCCGGGCCTTGGAAGTCCTGGGGCTGTATGCCCGCCATGTCGAGGGGGCCGAGTCGACCACGGTGGTGAAGACCTTTGTCGACTGGGACACCCACACGCTCACGTACAGCAGCGCCGGCCATCCGCCGCCTGCTCTGCTACACCCCGACGGCACGGTGACCTTCCTCGACCAGGCGACCGATCCGCCGCTCGGCGCCCGCCCCGAACACGTCCCGCGGCCGCAGGCCAGTACGGCTTTCGCCGAGGGCGCCACCCTGGTCATGTACACCGATGGGCTGATCGAGCGCCGCGACGAGGACATCGACGTGAGCCTGGGCCGCCTCGCCGACTCCCTCGTCCGTCATGGGGACACCGGCCCCGAGGTCCTGGCCGACGCTCTCCTGTCCGACCTCCTCCCGCCCGGCGGCATCACCGACGACACCGCGCTGGTCATCATCCGCCTGTGACCCGTGCCGTCGAGAATCACCTCCGTACCGCGGCGGAAGTGCGGGCGGCGGCGGTCTCCACGGTTCACGATCCGTCGCTCGGGTGCCGGGGCGGATCCTGCTGCCGCCGACGGTGCCGGACGGCAGCCACGACGAGCCGGATCCCGAGGCCGAGGACGATCAGGTCGGTGACCATCTGCCCGGTGACCACCAGCCTCGCGGTCTGGGACTTGGCGGTGATGTCGCCGAAGCCGACGGTGGCGAACACGGTGACGGCGAAGTACAGGCCGTCGGTGTGCGACAGGGGCCCTGCGAAGTTGGCCGGCGACAGCGCGGCCAGGACGACGTAGGCGGCGGCGAACAGCAGCAGGAAGAAGGGCACGCTGAGGGCCAGGGCCTCGACCGCGCGGACGACCGGGATCGGCGATCGGATGATCGTGCGGATCTGGAGGCCGACCAGCACGACGAACGCGACCAGCCCGGCGACCAGGATCGTGACGGCGAACCGTGTGGAGGTGCGGTCCAGGGGAAGGGCGTAGTAGAGGGCGAGCAGCGCGGCGACCGATGCCATCACCCTCAGCACCATCCACGCGATCCTGCCGGGGGAGAGCCCGGGCACGGACCGGTCGTCGCGTGCTGTCGTGGCGCGGCCCGTCATGACCTGCGCCGCACCCTGGCGAGGGCGCCCCGGAACGACAGACCGTGCTCCGTCCACACCAGGCCGAGTGCCGCTCCCAGCACCAGTACCACCCCGATCGCGATGAAGAAGGACATCAACGCGAACACGGTCCCGATCGACCCGTATCGCTCGTTGTAGCTGATGATCATGCCGGAGAAGATCACCGCGAACACCGCCATCATGCCCACCCAGCAGGCGCCGGTGGCGACGGCGCACGGCAGCAGCCTGCGCCAGGCCATCCTCCCGGCCAGCAGGAACCACATCGAGAACCAGAAGAAGACGAAGCTCAGCACCGTGTGCGTGATCCAGAACGGCACCGCACCGGTCCCCCGCAGCCCCGGTCCCGCCCCGGAGACCGCGAACGGCACGCCCACGACCAGTGCCAGCCACACGAAAGCGCGGAGCGAGTCCGCCGCGCCCCGGGCCCGTACGTCGAACACCCGCTGGTACAACTGCTGCACGGCCTTCGCCCCGGCCAGACCGGCCAGGACGAAGAACACCCAGGACAGCCCGTTCACCGCGGCGGAGATGGCGGAGGAAGGGGCGAACAGCGTTTCGACGTAGGCCGCGGCCTGTTCGTTGAGTCCCATGCGATGCGACAGCGACGACGCCGCCGACTGCCCGGCCAGAGCAGTCACGATCAGGAAGAACGGCACCGCGCACAGCAGCAGCGTGGAGGCCAGCAACATGGCCTGGCTGAGGAAGTCCACCGCGCCCAGCCGGTGCCACAGGGAATCGGCCCACGATCCGGTGTACTTCCCCCTCCCCCAGTCGGCCGTCCGCCGCACACGGCCGGCGCCTCCCCGCGCCGCGGACGCACCGTCCGACGCCGGGGGTCCGGCAGCCTCCGACGACCGCGCCCCCGGCTCGTCCCCCTCGCTCTTCGGAGTTCTGCTCGAGGCATTCATGTTCCTCTCCCGGTGATGCGTTCACCCGGAGGTCGGCGATCGGCTCGAGCGCGCGGATCCGAGACCCGGCACCCGGCGATCACACCGCCGGCGGCATATGCCCTACCTCCAGCCCTCGGACTCACACCCGACCTTACGGACCCGTCCGGGCATTCGACATGAACACGTACGCCATTGGTGCGCGACGGGCGAGCCCCGGCCTGCCACGCCCCGGCGGCCCTACTGCTTGCCCCCACTTCGCGCAACCGCTTCCAGCGGCTGCCGCGAGGCGGATTTGACTGCCGCGGGGTCTCTGCCAAGGTGGAAAGTGTCATGTCCGAATCCCGCGGCTCGGCCCGCGAAAGCGTTCCCGGGGGCCTGACGCCGAACGGCGACCCTGTTCTCGCTGCTCGGTTCACGCTTCCTCATGTACCCAAGACGTTCATCCGCAGGGCCCGCTTGGCGCAGTGCCTCACCCGGGCCCTGACCGGTTCGGACCGTTTGGTGCTGGTCAACGGGCCGGCGGGGGCGGGCAAGACCTTGTTGGCCGCCGACTGGGTCCGTACGGCGCTCCTGCCCGGCCCGATGGCGTGGCTGACGGTCGAGTCCGGCGACAACACCCCGGGAATCTTCTGGGCCTACGTCCTGGAGGCCTTGCGTCACCACGGAATCCCTCTGCCCGACGACATCGCCGGTCCCGCTCGCCCGAGCGAGGTCGACGACTCGCTGCTGGCCCGGCTCGCCGCACACCTGAACGGCCGGACCGACCCGGTGGTCCTCGTCCTCGACGAGTTCGAACGGATCTCCGCGCCGGAAGTTGCCGACGAACTCCAGTTCGTCCTTCACCACGCGGGGGCGGGGCTGCGCCTGCTCCTCATCAGCCGTACCGAGCCGCTGCTGCCGCTGCACCGGTACCGCGCCGCCGGCGAGCTGACGGAGATCCGCGCCGCCGACCTGGCGTTCCTGCCCGGGGAGACGGCCGAACTCGCGCGCTTGCACGGCCTGTCCCTGTCGGACGGGGGCACTCACGCGCTCACCGAACGCACCGGTGGATGGGTTGCGGGGCTGCGCCTGTGCATCCTCGCGGCGCAGCGGGCAGAGGACCCGGAGACCTTTCTGAAGGAATTCGAAACGGGGCAGAGCACCGTTGCGGACTTCCTGCTGGCCGAGGTGCTGGAAACCCAGTCCGCCGCGAGCCAGGACCTGCTGTTGCGGACCAGCATCTGCGAGCGGATCCACCCCGGCCTGGCGAACGCCCTCACCGGACGGGAAGATGCCGCTCCCGTCCTCGCGGAACTGCAGCGCGCGAACGCGTTCGTCGAGCCGATCAGCCACTCGTGGTACCGGCTGCATCCCCTCTTCGCCGAGATCCTGCGCGCTCACCTGAACACCAGGCACCCCGGGCTGGAACACGAACTGCACGGCACGGCCGCCCGATGGCTGAGCGACGCCGGCCTGGTTGCGGAGGCCCTGCCGCACGCCGCCGACGCGGGGGACTGGGCGTTCGCCGCGGACCGGCTCGTTGACGACCTGGCGATCGGACAGCTCTTCACAGGGCTGAACGCGGACCGGCTCCGCGCGTTGTTCACCAGGATGGCGCCGGACACGCCCGGTCCCGCCGCCGGCCTGGTTCGCGCCGCCTGTGAGCTGGCTCGCTGCGACGTCGGCCGAGGGCTCGCGGACCTGGGCCGTGCCGAGGCACATCTGCCGCCGGTCGAAGCACAGGACGCGTCGGCCGCCCACCTGAGCTGTGCGTTGCTGCGGGTGATGGCCGGCCGGCTGCTCGGCTCGGCGGACATGGTCGAGTCCGCCTCCCGGCGGGCCCAGGAGCTCGAGGGACGGGAGGCCCTCGCGGAGCGTCTGGAGGCGCATCCGGAGATGCGCGTACTCAGGTTCGCCGCTCTGGGATCGGCTCGGCTGTGGGCGGGCCGCTTCGACGCGGCCCGGGCGGCGCTGACCTCTGCGGTGGAGGCGTCTCACGGGCCCTCCACTGCCCAGACGCAGCACGATGCCCTGGGCCGGCTCGCCCTGATCGACTTTCTCGAAGGGTGGCCGGGCCGGGCCGAGGAGCAGGCGCGGCTGGCGATCGCGGAGGCGGAGCGGTTCGGCTTGCCGCCCTCGGGTCGCACCTCCCTCGGGCGGCTGGTGCTGGCGGGCATCGACATCGAGCGCGACGATCTCGTCTCCGCCCGGGCCCATCTCCACCGGGCAACCCCGTCGTCTCCTTGCGCCCGTGACCCGATCACCGCGTGGTGGTGGTCCGTCACGCGCTCGCGGCTGCTGGTTGCCGGCGGCGACCCCGTCCAGGCCCTCCAGGTCCTCGACGACATGCGGGAGACGCCGTCAGCCACCTCACCGCCCTTCTGGGTGGACGGTCAAATGGCGCTGGCCGCGGCCGCGGCCCATACGGCTCGGGGACACCCGTGGTCAGCGGTCGAGGTGCTGGCCGAGTGGCAGGACGCAGGGCTGCACTACGCGATCGCTTCGGCCCACGCCCGGCTGGCGGCCGGTGACCGCGACGCGGCCCGCGCGCTCCTCGACGCGTTGCCCGGCCCCAACGGCCACGGGCCGGCCGTGACGGTCCGGGCCCTGCTGGTGCGGGCGCAGGTGGCTCGCATGCTGGGTGACGAGGCCACGGCCCGGCATCTCATCGCCCGTGCCCTTACCGTCGCCCGGCCCGGGCGTCTGAAGCGGCCGTTCTTGGAGGCCGGCCCCTGGCTCGGGCAACTGCTCGGCAGCGGGTCCCCTCCGGGGCGGGCGCATGACTGGCTGTCGATCGGTCCGGTGGCAAAGGCGCAGGCCGCGGATGGCGTTGGGGCCGGCCCTGCTCCCGTGGCCGAGGCGCTCAGTGACCGGGAACGCGAAGTCCTGGGCCTACTGGCCCAGATGATGTCCACGCAGGAAATCGCCGCAGAGCTGTTCCTGTCCGTCAACACGGTCAAGACCCACTTGAAGAACATCTACCGCAAGCTCGCCGTGACCCGGCGTGGTGAGGCCGTGCGCCGGGCCCGGGAACTCCATCTGCTGTGACGCCCCTGCGACGGCCGGCCGAGGTCACCCGGCCAGGGTGATGCGCCGCTCCGCACGACGGCGCAGCATGGGGTACGCGGGGGCCTGGAGGGACTCCAGCTGCGAGGGATGCGTGTTCATGGAATACGAGTTCCGCATCGAGGGGCAGATGTCGAGGACGATGACCGACGCGTTCCCGGAGCTGGAGGGCTGCGTCGTGTCCGGACAGACCTTGCTGTTCGGTCAGGTCATCGACGAGGCGCATCTCTACGGGCTGCTCGCGCGGTTCCAGTCGCTGGGCCTCCATGTGGTGGAGATGCGCAGGACCGCTCTCTGACGGGACATGACTCATCGGCGGACGCAACTGCCGTGGCAGCGGGCTCATTTGCAACCCCCCTCACACGGGCAGGGCGCGTCGTGCGACCGCTCGGCGTCGGCTTCCGCATACAGGCGCGTGATCAGCGCGGGGGTTGTCCCTGACCCAGCAGTCCGGCCATCGTGGGCATCGGCCGGTCGAAGGCGCAGTCCAGGCTGCAGATCGCCCCGGCCGGCTCGGCCGGCAGGCGGCACGTCCTGCCCCGGGCACCACGACTTCGAGCGGTGCTCGGGGGCAGGTCAGTGTGGTGGCGGCGGAGGGCGTTCCGTAGCAGCTTCCGCTCACCCTCTCACCGCCTCACCGCAGGCGGCCGCTTCGGCATGTCCGTCAGGGCTCTCGCCGCACGACGCACAGGCCCCAGATGACGAAGGCGTACAGCGCGATCAGGATGATCGACCAGAACGGGTAGTACGGGATCGACAGGAAGTTCGCGATGATCAGCAGTCCCGCGATGCAGACGCCGGCGACCCGGGCCCACGTGGCGCGGGCGAAGAGGCCGGCGCTGACGAGCAGGGCGATCACGCCGAGGATCAGCTGGATCCAGCCCCAGCTGGTCAGGTCGAACTTGAAGAGGTAGTTGGGGGTGGAGACGTAGACGTCGTCGTCGACGATCGCCATGATGCCGCGGAGGACGTCCAGGACGCCGGCGATGAACAGCAGGATGGCGGCGAACGTCGTCAGTCCGCCTGCCGCCCCCTCGGCTGTGTCCGAGCGGTTGTGAGTCGTGGTCATGGGTCTTCCTCACTTCGTCGGTGCGACGCAGCAGCCAACGCTGCTTCTTCCAGCATGTGAGGCGGCTCGGCAGGAATGATCACCCGCGGCGGGTGATGTCCGCAGGCCGGATCGCTGGTGCTCTGGCATCCCACGGACGGAGAGGGCCGGAGCCTGTCACCCGTGACGGGTGAGGCGAGACCGGCTGTTCCCGGTGAGAGTGGTCAGCAGTACATCCACGCGGTGGACGTCTTACGCGACTGCCGAGGACCGTTCCCGTTCCCCCGCGGCACGATCGACGGGGTCGTCGTCGATGTGTCCGGCGATCGCTACGTCGACCACGAGGCACAGGTAGTCGACCACGAGGCACAGGTATACGTGCTGCTCGACTGAACGGGCGCGATGCCCACGGCCAAGGAACGAGCCGGAAGAAGGGAGCCGGAGATGGCCGGGAATGCGGACGGGGCGCAGGACGTCAACGCCCCTGACGAGTCGGACGCCCCCGTGTTCGACACTCTGGTCCAGATGACGCTCAACGCGTTCGAGCGATCCGGTCTGGACCCCGAGACGTACCTGCTGACCCGCATCGCGGCGCTGGTGGCCCTGGGGGCCTCCCCCGCCTCGTACCTGCTCAACGTCGGCGCCGCCGACGACATCGGCGTGCCCCCGGAAAAGGTCCGGGGCACCCTCGTGGCCATCGCCCCCGTGGTCGGCACCGCCCGCGTGGTGGCCGCCGCCGGCGGCATCGGTGAAGCTTTCGGGCTGCGCTTGTTGCCCGGCGGGGGAGAGGAAGAAGGAGCGGTGAAATGAATCTGGCCTACGACTACCCGGTCCTCGGAGCGTTCTGGACGGTCATGTGGATCTTCCTCTGGATCCTGTGGATCGTCCTGCTCTTCCGGATCATCGTCGACATCTTCCGGGACGACACGCTCGGCGGGGGCGGCAAGACCGGATGGCTCATCTTCGTGGTGCTGCTGCCGTTCCTCGGCGTGTTCGTCTACGTCCTGGCCCGGGGCAAGGGCATGGGCAAGCGCGAGGTGAAGCACGCCCAGGAGCAGAAGCAGGCTTTCGACGAATACGTCCGGGACGCCGCCTTCAGTGGGGCCGGGAGCGAGGCGGATCAACTCGCCAAGCTCTCCGAGATGCGCGCCAAGGGCGACATCACCGACGCCGAATTCCAGCAGGCCAAGGCGAAGATCCTCCACTGAGCGCCGGGAGGTCGCGTCGCACCGGCCGCCGGCGGCAGCCGGTGCGGCGCCCTGTGACGCTTCCTCGGGATCAGGCGGCCTCGGCCCGCAGCCGCCCGGCCTTGATGGCGTCGACGAGCGCCTGGTGGTCCCGCTCGTTCTGGTCGGCGTACCGCTCTGCGAACGTCACCAACGCCCGGTCGAACGAATCGCCGCCGCCCAGATACGCGGCGATGGCGATGCGGTCACCGGACCTGGCGTGCGCGCGGGCCAGCGTCGCCCCGCACAGAGCGCCGAACGTGCGCATGCCACGCGGCACCATCTCTTCGGCCACCGCCACCCACTTCCAGTCCCGCAACTGCCTCACGTAGAAGTCCCGCCGTCGCCCGTCGATTCCGTCGACCCGCTCCCAACCCAGGAAGATGTCGCTGGTGGCCTGCATCAGCCGCTGCCCGGAGACGACCCGCTCGCCCTGCGTCGGGTAGGCGCTGGGCCCGGCGTGGGGCGCCAGCACGGACTCGTCGGCCTCCTTTGCCTGGAGGAACAGCGGGTCCTTGCCGTCCCGGCCCAGCAGGAGCACGATCCAGCAGCGCGTGCCCACACTGCCGACGCCCACGACCTTGCGTGCCATGTCGGCCACCCGGTACTGCTCCAGCAGGAACCGCCGGTCCGACTGGAGGGTTTTGCCGTAACGCTCCATCAGTCGGGTGATCTGCTGCTCCAGCCGCTCGCGCGATGCGTCCGGCAGCAGGTCCTCCAGAGGGGTGATGAGCGGCGGATCGGGGGTGATCCGCCGCTTGCCGTCGACGATCGTGGTGAGCTTGTCGAAGACCTGAACGGTGTCGTGCGCCCGTGCCTTGGTCACGGCCTGCGCCCAGCGTTCACGGCCCCGCGCGGACAGGTCCGCCCCGAACCGGCCCTGTACCCATGCCTCGTCGAACTGGGCGTACCAGACGGCCAGGTTGCCGATACCGGCGAAGGCCCGCATGCTCTCGCGGTAGGAGCGCACGGTGGCCCGTACGATCTTCGCCCGCTCCTTGGTGCTGAAGCCGTTTTCCCGGCCGGCGATGACGAGGCTGGCGGCCAGCCGCTTGACGTCCCACTCCCAAGGGCCGGGCAGCGTCTCGTCGAAGTCGTTGATGTCGAACATGAGCCGGCGCTCAGGGGAGGCCAGCAGCCGGAAGTTCAGCATGTGGGCGTCACCGCACAGTTGGGCGCGGAGCCCCGTCCTCGGTGTGTCCGCGAGGTCCGACGCCATGATGGCGGCGGCCCCGCGGTAGAACCGGAACGGCGACTCGGACATCCTTCCGTAGCGGATCGGTACGAGTTCGGGCAGCCGCGTCGCCGACTGCCGCTCGATGATCTCCAACGGATCCGGCCGCTCGGGCCCCGGCGAGAACTCGACGTGGCTGGAGCGGGGTACGGCGGCCCGCGCCTCCTTGCCCAGCGCGGCCCGCTCCCGTGCAGTGCGGTGCCGCAGGGTGCGGCCGTCCAGGTGGTTCTCGGCCATGGCAGCGGCTCCAGGGATGGACACGTGACTCGGCAGGGCACTCGGGACGGGCAGGGTCAGTGGGCGGCGGTACCGGCCCGGGGCGAAGCCGCCGGTGCGGAGCCGCCGTCGTCCAGGAATTCGCGGATCGCAAAGCCCACCAGGACGATCACGGCGGTCCACACCACGACCGCCGTCGTCGGGTAGCTCCAGGTGAACAGCACGATCGCGGCGATCACCAGGATGGCCACCCCGATCCATCGCTTGAAGCGGTGGACGAACCGCCCGACCGCACCGAGACGAAGCCCCGCCGATGTCGTCACGTCGCGCAGGGCGCCGATGCTCCTGCGGCAACCGGTCCGCGTGAGGACGGCGATCCGGGACGGCCCCGCGAGGAAGGCGGCGACGGCGGTGAAGAGGGCGACCGCGGCGAGCGCCCGCACACCGGCCCGCAGGAACTTCACCAGTGCGTCGTACACGGTTCCCGCCGCGGCCTGGGACGCCCCGGGGGGCAGATGGTTGAGATAGACGTCGCGGGCGACGGTGAGGCCGATCCCGAGAACCAGCATGGCGACGAACACGGCCAGCGCGGCCCCGATGAGCGCGTGCCGGCGGTTGAACGCCACGTACACTCCGGCGGCCGCGAACAGCAACGCGATGACGGGCAGCCAGCCGCCGAGGATCTCCAGCACTCTCATGTAGGTCTTGATCTTGCCGACGTCTTCCGACGCGAACACCACGAAGTTCGTGTGGACGGCCGGGATCTTCGCTGCCGGTGAGAAGCCCGCGTCGACCAGCTGGTCCTTCACCTGGGCGACGATCGGACCGAGGTCGATGACGACCTGGTTGTTCTCGAGCTTGACCGCGCTGTCGGAATGACCCGTCAGCGCCTTGTCCAGCGCCGTGTGCGCCCTGCGGTTGCCGTTCACCCAGACCTTCTCGAACGCACTGCTGGTGACCACCCGCTCCACCGTGCTGCTGACCACCCGCTTGAGACCGCTCGAGATCGGTTTGTCCAGACCGCCCAGCAACGTGGCCAGCCGCGGTGGGGCACCTTTCTCCGCGGCCGCGTCCGTCAGCTCCTTGACCAGCGCGTCCACGTCGATCTGCGCCAGCACGGCGGCGGTGACCCGGTTGGTGACCGCCTCCTGCACGTCGGGATCGCTCGCCAGCGGCCCGACGGTGGCGACGTAGCGGTCGGTGTCCTGCACGATGCTGTTGGCCCACACCGCCACGACGGACAGCATCGACAGCAGCGCGGCGAGGAGGATCAGCACCGCCGAGCCGAGTGAGCGAAGCGGGTGGTGCCGTGGCAGACCTGCCGGCCGGGAACCCTCCAGGGCGTTCACCCGCTGCCGCAGATCGGCCAGCTCGCTGCGCTCCGCGGCCGAGAGCTGCTTGCCACCGTGGTCGCTCATGGCCCCCAGCAGATCTGTCCGGCGAACGGCGCGCGACCTGGGCCGAGCCAGTCGGGTGAACGGGTACCGAGGTGCGACGGCGGCACCCCGATGATGCAATTGGGTGAGGGGGTCACCGGGAGCATGAGCGAACACCAGAGGTGACGTCGTGAGCGACGAATTCGAAGAAGTGGGCGAAGTGGGCCCGATCGACTATCTGGTCGTCGAGTTTCCCGGTAACCGGATGACGGGCGAGGGCTTCCCCATCCTCGTCGATCTCGTGGACCGCGGCCTGATCCGGATCCTGGACCTGATGTTCGTCAAGAAGGACGACGACGGATCCGTGACCGGCATGGAGATCGCAGACCTCACCGGCGACGGCCGGCTCGACCTGGCCGTCTTCGAGGGAGCGTCGTCAGGGCTCCTGGGCCAGGATGACCTCGAGGAGGCGGGCGCCGCGCTGGAGCCCGGCAGTTCCGCAGGCATCCTGATCTACGAGAACCTGTGGGCCGCCCCCTTCGCCGCCGCGCTGCGTCGCGGCGGAGGCCGGATGGTCGCCTCCGGGCGGATCCCGGTGACCGACCTCGTCGACGCCCTCGAGGCGATCGAGGCCGCTCACTAGGGCAGAGCTCGACAGGACAGAAGGGACACAGCCATGCCAGGTCTCCTCCGCGGGGTAGCGCGCACCGCCGTCGTCGCCGGAACGGCGACCGCCGTGTCGAACCGTGTATCACGCCGACAGCAGGGACGATGGGCGGCGCAGCAAGAACCCCAGCCGGCGTCCTACGCCGAACCGCCGGCGGCTCCGGCGGCTCCGGCGGCTCCCGACATGACGAGCAAGATCGAGCAGCTGAAGCAGCTCGGCGAGCTTAAGAACCAAGGCGTGCTCACAGAGGCCGAGTTCGAGGAACAGAAGCGCAACATCCTCGCGTCATGAGTCGCTGGTCATGGGGCCGGGTGCGCTGACGCGGGCAAGGCGGGTCTGTCCCCGAGTACCCGAGTGGTCCCCACAAACGATCGAGGGCCGTTGCAGATTTCTCTGCAACGGCCCTCGACCTACGACTCTCTTGAGTCGGGACGACAGGATTTGAACCTGCGACCCCTTGACCCCCAGTCAAGTGCGCTACCAAGCTGCGCCACGTCCCGAGCGCCGCTGACCTGGGGTTTCCCCCGGCCGAACCGGCAGGGAAACAATACCGCACTTCACGGGGTGGCCGCGCGCACATTCACCTTCCGGGTCATCTGACGGACGGGGCCACCGGCGCTTGACCTCAAGCAGGCTTGAGGTTGCACGGTAGGTGCATGACGCAAACACACGGGGACACGGAGCTCCGCTACGAGGACCTGGGCCGTCTCCTCTCGCTCATGACCGGCGCCGAGAAGCACGGGGCCGCCGCCACCTCCACGCTCGACGTGCTCTGGGTGCTGTACGACCGGGTGCTGCGGGTCGGACCCGGAACCGCGCAGGACGTGGAGCGCGACCGGTTCCTGCTGTCCAAGGGGCACGGGCCGATGGCGTACTACGCCGTACTCGCCGCCAAGGGGTTCTTCCCCGTGGAGTGGCTCGGCGGCTTCGGCGGGTTCGACTCCCCGCTCGGGCACCACCCCGACCGCACCTTGATCCCCGGCGTCGAGATCGGCAGCGGCTCCCTCGGGCACGGGCTGCCGCTGGCCGTCGGCACCGCGCTGGGTCTGCGCGCGCAGGGGCTGGACGACCCGGCGGTATGGGTGCTGATCGGAGACGCGGAGCTGGACGAGGGGAGCAACCACGAGGCGCTCGCCTACGCCGGTTCGGCCGGGCTGGAGCGCCTGCACACCGTGGTGATCGACAACGACTCGGCGACCCACGGCTGGCCCGGCGGGATCGCCTCCCGCTTCGAGGCCGCCGGCTGGTCGGCGACCACCGTGGACGGCCGGGACCACGCCGCACTGCACGCCGCCTTCACGGCGCCGCACCCGGGCCGGCCGCACGCCGTCGTGGCCCGCGTCGAGAAGAAGTTCTGAGACCACGCGCACAAGGGGATGGGGAGAAATGGACACCATGCGGGAGCGGTTCATCACGGTCACGTCGAGGATGCTCGACGAGGACCCCCGGCTGGCACTCGTACTCGCCGAGATCACCATGGACGGGTTTCGCCCCGCCCTGCGGCGCCACCCCGACCGGGTGATCAACGTGGGCATCCGGGAGCAGCTCCTCGTCGGAGTGGGCGGCGGACTCGCCCTGACCGGGCTGCGGCCGATCGTGCACACGTTCGCCAGCTTCCTGGTGGAGCGGCCGTTCGAGCAGGTCAAGCTGGACTTCGGGCACCAGGACACGGGCGGCGTCCTGGTCAGCGCGAGCGCCAGCTACGACTGGCCTGCCGGCGGGTTCACCCACATGGCACCCGGCGACGTGGCCCTCCTCGACACCCTCGACGGCTGGACCGTGCACGTGCCGGGCCACCCCGACGAGGCGGAGGCGCTGCTGCGCGACGCGTACGCCGCCGGGGACGACAAGGTGTACGTCCGCCTCAGCGAGCAGACGAACACCGAGCCGCGTCCCGTCATCGGGCCGGGCCCGCACACCGTGCGGGAGGGGCGGGCGGGGGTGGTGCTGGCGGTCGGCCCGCTGCTGGACAACGTCCTCGCCGCGACGGAGGGCATGGACGTGACCGTGCTGTACGCGACGACCGTACGGCCCTTCGACGACGCGGCCCTGCGCGCCGCCGTCGGGCGGGGCACGCCGGCCGATGTGGTCCTGGTCGAGCCGTACCTCGCCGGGACGTCCACGGCTGCGGCGAACGACGCCCTCGGCGACGTTCCGCACCGGGTCCTGGGCCTGGGCGTCGGCCGCGCGGAACTCCGGCGCTACGGCACCATCGCCGAACACACCGCCGCCCACGGCCTGGACGCCCGCTCGCTGAGGGAGCGGATCTCCGCCTTCCTGCGCCCGGAGGGCCCGAACCGCGGGACGAGCCCGGCCCCAGGGCCCTAAGGCCCTAAGGCCCTAAGGGCTGTCCTCCCGCTCCCGCAGCAGCCCCGCGAGCTCCGCCGCGAGCGCCTTCACCGTCCCCAGCCCCTCGGTCCCCCACCGCCTCGGCGCCACGTCCACCGCGCACACCGTCCCGAGGACGGAGCCCCGCCGGTCCGTCAGCGGGGCTCCCGCGTAGGAGCGCACCCCGCTCTCGTCCACGACGGCGTTGCCCGCGAAGCGCGCGAAGTCCCGTACGTCCTCCAGGACCAGCGCCCGCCTCCGGACCACCACATGGGGGCAGTACCCGCGGTCGCGGGTCAGCACGCGGGCCGGGTAACCGCTCGGCGGGGCGTCGGGCCGGTGGTGGAGGCCCGCGAAGAACTGCCGTTCCTCACCGATGAAGTTGACCCCCGCGTACGGTACGTCCAGGGTCTGCGCGATCCGCCGCGCGAAGGCGTCGAGTTCCGCGTCGGGCCGCTCGCCGAGCCCCAGTTCGCGCAGCCGGACCGCGCGGGCGGGTGCCTCCCGGTCCACCGGGGTGAGCAGCAGATGGCCGGTCGATTCGTAGTACGTCATGACGGTTCTCCCGATCCTCCTAGGTGGCCAGGTCCGCCGCGCTCGCGGACCTGGCGTTGAACAGCAGGTGGTGGACGAGGGCGGCCAGCGCCCCCGTGCCGGAACTGGTCAGCCGGGCGTCACACCGCACGACGGGCACCTCCGGTCCGAGCCCCACCGCCTCCCGGACCTCGGCGGGCGTGTAGCGGTGGCAGCCGTCGAACTCGTTGACGGCGACGACGAATGCGATCCCGCGCCGCTCGAAGAAGTCCACGGCCGGGAAGCAGTCCGCGAGACGGCGCGTGTCCGCGAGGACCACCGCCCCCAGCGCGCCGGCGCACAGCTCCTCCCAGAGGAACCAGAAGCGCTGCTGCCCGGGCGTGCCGAAGAGGTACAGGACGTGCCCCCCGTCGAGGGTGATCCTTCCGAAGTCCAGCGCGACGGTGGTCGTCGTCTTCGTCTCCACCCCCTCCAGCGGGTCGGCGCCCTCGCCCAGGTCGCTCAGCCGCTCCTCCGTGCACAGCGGCTCGATCTCGCTCACCGCGCCCACGAAGGTGGTCTTCCCCGCTCCGAACCCGCCCGCGACCAGGATCTTCAAGGTCGCGGGCAGGCCCCGGCCGTCACAGCCTTCGGCGTAGGCCATCGAGCACCGCCCGCAGCAGGTCCAGGTCGTCGGCGGGGAGCGAGTCACCGCCCGGGAACCTCGGCGTCCGCGCCTCCACCGCCCCGTGTTCCATCAGGTCGGACAGCAGCACCTTCACCACCCCCGTCGGGAGCCGTAGCTGACCGGCCACCTCGGCGACCGTCACCGCCGCCGCGCCGGCGCACAAGCGCAGCGCGAGGGTGTGTTCCGCGCCGAGGGGCGCACGCGGGCGTACGCCCGTCGCCGTCACCACCGAGAGCAGGTCGAGCGCGGCGGCGGGCCGGGTCCGGCCGCCGCTCGCCGTGTACGGCCGCATGACCCGGCCCGCCGTGTCGTCCAGCCAGGGGGCGGTCTCCCGCCGGGTGCCGGACCCGTAGGCCCCCCGCGCCGCGGCCCTCATCGTTCGCCGTCGGCGACGGGCCGACGCGGCGGGGCCGCCAGGTAGGGACGTACGCTCTTCACCAGCATCGCCATCTCGTAGCCCAGCACACCCGCGTCGGCCTCCCGGTCCGCCAGCACCGCGAGGCAGGTGCCGGACCCGGCCGCCGATACGAAGACCAGCGCCGAGTCGAGTTCCACCACCACCTGCCGGACCTCCGCGCCGTCCGCGAACCGGGATCCGGCGCTGCGGCCCAGCGAGTACAGGCCCGAGGCCAGCGCCGCCAAGTGGTCGGCGCTGTCGGCGTCCAGGCCGTGCACGCAGCTGACCAGGCCGTCCGCCGTGAGCAGCACCGCGCTGCGCGTGTACGGCACGCGTTGCACCAGGCCGCCGAGCAGCCAGTCGAGATCCGAGAGCCGGCTTGTCCCGGTCGCCACTTCGCCGCTCATGAGGGTGCGCTCCTTGCTGGGGTGGGGGTGGGGGTGGGGAAGGGAGGCGGCCGGGGGCCGGTCGCCGGACGGCGTCATGCCGGGGGCTCCGACCCGGCCCTGTCGAAGCCGCGCCGGAAGGCCGCCATCAGGCCGGGATCGTGTACGGGCGGCTCGGCTTCCGGGGCCCGGCGCGGGGCGG
The DNA here is from genome assembly GCF_036226825.1 of Streptomyces sp. NBC_00667. NCBI lineage: Bacteria > Bacillati > Actinomycetota > Actinomycetes > Kitasatosporales > Streptomycetaceae > Streptomyces > Streptomyces sp. NBC_00667. The sequence continues at coordinate 5,757,506 of NZ_CP109022.1, read as the reverse complement.
GGGCCTCGCGCAACTCGGGCACGAGGTGCTCCTGGGCGCGGCGCCGGGGCAGCGTCGGCCGGTCGGGATCCCTCCGCGCGGCGGGCACGGTGACTGCCGCGGGCACCAGGCCTCCGGCGGCGGCGCCGGGGCCCGCGTGGCATGCGGCCCCCGCTCCGGCGCCGGGGCCCGCGTCCAAGGCGGGGCCGGCATCCAAGGCGGGGCCCGCATCCAAGGCGGGGCCCGCTTCGAAGCCCGGGCCGGCTTCGAAACCTGGCCCGCGCCCCCCGTCGGACACGGCGTACGGGGCCGGCCCGGCCACCGGCTCCGCGAGCGGCTCCGTACGCGGCCACGGCACCGGCTCCACCCGCACCGGCACCGGCTCCGGCTCCGCCCACGTCGGCACCGACGGGGCCGCGGCCGCCGGTTCGGCCCGGTGCGGCGCGGGCGGCACGCGTACCGGCTCCAGCACAGGCACCGCCGCCCCCACCCCGGTCCCCCACGACGTGGCCGTCGAACCGCCCTGCGCGTCGGCGGCGCCCGGCGCCTGCGCGCCCAGCAGCTCGTGCGGCAGTACGAGCACGGCACGCACCCCGCCGTAGATGTTGGACTTGAGCTCGACGGCGACCCCGTGCCTGCGCGCGAGCGCCGACACCACGAACAGGCCGATCCGGCCGTCCGCCAGCAGGTGCCGCACGTTGACCTGATCGGGGTCGCCCAGCAGGGCGTTCATCCGGTGCTGCTCCTCGGCCGGCATGCCCAGCCCCCGGTCCTCCACCTCGACCGCGATCCCTGCGGTGACGCGTTCGGCGCGCACCACCACGTCGGTGTCGGGGGCGGAGAAGACGGTGGCGTTCTCGATGAGCTCGGCCAGCAGGTGGACGACGTCGGCGACGGCGTGTCCGCGCACGGTGCCGCCCGCCGGGGGCACCACCTTGACCCGGGTGTACTGCTCGACCTCCGCTACGGAGGACCGCAGCACCTCGCTCAGGTCGATGGGCCGGGTCCACTGCCGCCGGGAGGCGGCGCCGCCGAGCACGGCGAGGTTCTCGGCGTGGCGCCGGATCCGGGTGGCCAAGTGGTCGACGTGGAAGAGCTCTTTGAGCAGGTCCGGGTCCTCGACCGTGTCTTCGAGGTCGTCCAGCAGGGAGATCTCGCGGTGCACGAGGGACTGGAGCCGGCGCGCCAGGTTGACGAAGACCTCGACCTTGCGGTCGCTGTCGGACGGGGCGGCGGCCTGTCCGGCCAGCCGTACGAGGACTTGGTGCGCCTGCTCACGGGCGCCGCGCAGCTCCTGCGCGAGCAGCCAGAACTCGTCCACGCCCGCGGGGTCGGTGCCCGGCGGGATCCCGCCCGGACCGCCGGGCACCGGACGGGGCGGGGCCTCGCCCCGCTCCAGCCGGTCTGCGGCCGCCCGCAGTTCCTGGCGGCCGCGGAGGCTGGAGCGGCGCAGCGCCTCGCACCGTTCGCGTACGGCCTTCGCCGCGCGCCGGCCCCCGAGCAGGGCTGCGGCGAGCGCACCGACGACGAGCAGCCCGCAGCCGGTGAGTGCCGGCCACAGCCGGGGGTCGCGGGTGCCCGCACCGCCACCGAGCTGCAGGGTGAAGATCACGGCGGCGGCGCCGCTGAGCCCGGCGGCGAGCGTGGGCAGGACGGCGGCCCGGACCAACTGGGGGCGTAACTGCCGGCCGGGGCCGGTGGCGGCGAGTCTCGACGGAGCGTGGCGGGCGGCGCGGTATCCGGACATCGGGGTCCTCGGTACGTGGGGCTTCCGGGCCCCCGGCACTGCCAAGGCCCGGTGTTGATCACCGGATACCCACGCTAGACCGCACGGTCCCACCCCGGGCCGCCAGTTGGGCAACTTCACCGGGGTCTTACCGCCTGGGAAGGAGCGCTCGTACGGCCGCCCGAATCCGCCGTCGGCGCCGTGCGGTCACCGGCGGCGGCGCGTGGCCGTTACGAGCCCACCGACTCCGGCTCCTCGTGCGGCAGCGCGGGCTTCGACCTGGCGGCGGCCGGACGGGCGGCGGGTGCCGTCACCGGGGCGGCGTTCGCGACGAAGGGGCGCCACCACGGCTCGGCAGGCGCGTCGGCGGCTCCCGGCTCGAAGGGCTGGCCGGGTACCGGCAGGGCGATCGCCGCACCGGCCGCCTCCGCCGCGGCGAAGGTGCCCTCGCCGGGCTCGTCCCACGGGTGCGGGGCCAGGTTGAAGGTGCCCCAGTGGATCGGCAGCATCGTGCCGTGCGGGGTGCCGCCCTGGAGGTCGAGGTGGGCGCGCATGCCCTCCTCGGGGGTCATGTGGATGTCGGGCCAGTACTCGGAGTACGCCCCGATCTGGATCATGGTGGCGTCGAACGGCCCGTGCGCGGCGCCGATCTCCTGGAAGCCGGGGAAGTAGCCCGTGTCACCGCTGTGGTAGATCCGGTGCGCGTCGCCCTGGACGACCCAGGACGCCCACAGGGTGAACTGCTGGTTGCGCAGGCCGCGTCCGCAGAAGTGCCGGGCGGGGGTGGCGGTGAGGGAGAGCCCGGCGACCTTGGTGCTCTCGTTCCAGTCCAGCTCGCGCAGCCGTTCCGCGGGGACGCCCCAGCGCTCCAAGTGGGCGCCGACGCCGAGCGGGACGGCGAAGACCGTGTCCGTACCGGCGAGCGCCTTGATCGTCGGGAGGTCGAGGTGGTCGTAGTGGTCGTGCGAGATCACCACGACGTCGACCTCCCCGAGCGAGGCCAGCGGTACCGGCACCGGGTGCAGCCGCTTGGGCCCGGCGAAGGGGAAGGGGGAACACCGCTCGCCCCAGACCGGGTCGAACAGCACGCGGCGGCCGTCGATCTCGGCGAGGACGCTGGAGTGCCCCATCCAGGTCAGCCGCAGTCTGCTCGCCGGCGGCTTGGCGAGCTCGGCCAGGGTCGTCGGGTACACCGGGACGGGTGCACCCGGGCTGCGCCGCAGGCGCTGCTCCTTGTGGAAGTAGATCTTGGCGAACTCCGCCATGGAACCGGAAGGCCTGGTCCGGGCCCCCACCGGGTTCTGGAAGACTCCATCGGCGAAGTTCGGCGAGCGCAGGATCCGCTCCAGCCGGGCACCGGACGGGTCCGCGCCGAAGGCTTCGGGCCGCAGGGCGCGCAGCCGGGGACGCAGGGGACGGGAGTCGGACAAGGCGCCTCCTGGGAGGATGGGGGCTGGACGGTCGTAGATGTCTACGACCATCCCAACGCACACCGGCCCCCGGGGATTCCGCTTGCGTCCCCCGGCGTGTCGCGCCCGACCCCCGCCGACCCCGCCGACCACGCCCTGCGACGCGGCAGGTCCGCCCCGCCCCGCCCCCTACAACGGCAGCAGGTCCGGCCGCTTCGCCGCGACGTGGTCCCCGGAGGACTCGCCGCGCAGCCGCCGCCCGATCCAGGGAACCAGGTGCTCGCGCGCCCACTGGATGTTGTCCCGCGTCACGTCCACCGAACCGCGCGGCCGCTCCGGCGGCCACGGCTGGTCGGGGTCGGCGGGTACGTCGAGGCCGAGCACCTGGGCGGCGCGCAGCGCGACCCGGGTGTGTCCTTCGGGTGACAGGTGCAGCCGGTCGGTGTCCCAGGCCCGCCGGTCCTGTACGGACTTGAGCGACCAGAGGTCGAGTACCGGGCAGTCGTACCGGTCGGCGATGGCGCGCACATGTGCGCTGTACGTCGCCACCTTGCCGCGCAGGTGCTTGAGGACCGGCACCCCCCGGGTGTCGAACCCGGTCGTGATCATGACCTGGCCGACGGAGCCGGTGAGGTCGGCCACGGCCGCCTCGAAGCGCTCGGCCACGTCGTCCGGGTCGGTCCCCGGACGGATGATGTCGTTGCCCCCCGCGCAGAAGGTGACCAGGTCGGGCGCGAGGGCCTTGGCCCTCGGCACCTGGTCGGCCACGATCTGGTCGAGCACCTTCCCCCGGACGGCCAGGTTCGCGTACCGGAAATCGTGTTCTTCCCGCTGATCGGCCAGGAGCACGGCGAGCCGGTCCGCCCAGCCGAGATACGAATCCCCGGGTCCCGGGTCCCCTACTCCCTCGGTGAAGCTGTCCCCGATCGCCGCGTACGAACCGATGGTCTTGAGTGTCGTCTTCGTCGCTGCCACAGCACCACATCCTTCACCCCCGCGGGCGACCTACGCCAACGTAATGAGGGTTTGACGGACCGTGATCTACGCCACGATGCACATGAGGAATAAGAAACGCGTGAGGCCGGGACCTCTTTCGGGGTTCCGGCCTCACGCGTCCGGGCGTCCCCGTCCCGCGGTGCGTCAGATGCTGACGCCCTTCGAGCGCAGGTAGGCGAGCGGGTCGATGTCCGAGCCGTAGGACGGACCGGTGCGGATCTCGAAGTGGAGGTGCGGGCCGGTCACGTTGCCGGTGGCGCCGGAGAGCCCGATCTGCTGTCCGGCGGTGACGCTCTGGCCGACCGAGACGGACAGCTGGGAGAGGTGGCCGTACTGGGAGTACTTGCCGTCGGCGTGCCGGATCACGACCTCGTTCCCGTACGCACCGCCCCAGCCCGCCGTGACCACGGTGCCGGCGCCGACCGCCTTGACGCTGGTGCCGGTGCTCGCGATGAAGTCGACACCGGTGTGGTAACCGGAGGACCACATGCTGCCCGCCTGCTTGTACGGGGTGGAGGTCCCGCCGCTGACCGGGGCGACGAATCCGGACGCCGTCACGGCGCCGGTGGAGGAGCCGGAGTCCTGCGTGGACGGGGCGTCGGGCTGCTCGGCCGCGGAACCGCTGCCGGAGCCGGCCTCGGAGGACGCATGGGCCCCGGCGGAGGACCGCTCGGAGGTGTCCGGAGCCGGGGCAGTGCCCGCGACACGGGAAGCCGGCTTGGCGGGGGTGCGGTCACCGTGCCCGCCGAGCGTCAGCCGCAGCCCCGGGTGGATGAGGGAGGGATCCGCGCCGACGGCCTCGCGGTTGTCGGCGTACAGCCGCTGCCAGCCGCCGGACACGTGGCGCTCGGCGGCGATCTTCGACAGGTAGTCGCCGGGGACGACGGTGTAGACGCCGGGGGCGGCGGCCGGAGCGGCGGCGGGCGCGGCCTGCACGGACACCGGGAGCTGCGGGGCCTGGACGGGCAGCGCGGTGTGGGCGGCTGCGGGGACGGCGTGGGCGCCGGCGGCACCCATCAGCGGCAGCGCGAGCGCTGCGCCGCCGGTACCGGCTGCGGCCAGTCCGCGGGGGATGGCACGGGACTTCGGTCGGCGGTGCTTGCCTTTTGCGGGCATGACGAATTCCTCTCCGTCGCCTGCGAGGTGAGCTGTCGGGTTCGGACTGGAGATGTCCGGTCGTACGCACAGCGGCGACGTACGACTTCACCCCGAGCCGTTCCGGCGGGAAGATCCGGAACAGCGGCTTACCTGGTTCCCCCGCTCCTGCCGCGCGCGTGAATAGTCGGGTGCGGTTCCCGGGCGGCGGCAGGATTCGGCGGTCCACCCGGATCGATCGCGAAGGTAATCCAGCGGGGCAGTGCACAACAAGCCATGAATTCCCTGACGGAATAGCAGATATGAGGAGCCGGCTGAATTCCCGTCACCCTGCGTCCATTCCGCTCCCCCAACGGCCGCGGCGACAAGGGAATTCGCGTTCCGCGATCAGGCACGCTCGGTCACCGTATGATCTGGCTCACGGCGTCCGGCGCGATCTCGCCCCCGGATATGGCAAGTTGGCCCCAACCCGCCCAATTCGGACAGCGCGACACGACCCGGCAGCCCACGGCCACCACCCCGGCCGCGACGGCCCACGACGATGCGGAGGATCCGTTCCGTGACCCAGCAGATAGCCGCCAACCCGCCCACGGGGCCCGAACTGTCCGGAGTGCGCAATTTCCGCGATGTGGGTGGCCTGCCGACCACCGACGGACGGAGGGTCAGGTCGGGACTTCTCTTCCGAAGCGGACATCTGGCACATGCCACCGAAAACGATGTGGAATTCCTGACCTCACTCGGTCTGCACACCGTTTTCGACTTCCGCAACGGTGCCGATCACGCGCTGGAAGGGCCGGACGTCGATCTGCCCGGCGTGCGGAACGTGAACATTCCCCTGACGGACCCGGCGGACGGCCGGGAGTTCTGGAAAATGGTCCGCGACGGCGATCTGGGGCAGCTCCGGGGTCTCCTGGGCGAGGGAAGGGCCGCCGCCCGGATGCAGAACTCGTACCGGACGATCATCAGGGACCGGACGGCCGAGCACAGCCGGGTCGTCCACGCGCTCGCCGAGGACAGCGTCCCGGCCCTGATGCACTGCGCGGCCGGCAAGGACCGGGCCGGTCTGTCGATAGCCGTCACCCTGCTCGCCCTCGGGGTCGAGCGCGAGGCGATCGTGGCGGACTACCTGGAGTCGAACGCCCCGCACAACCGCTATCGGGTGCGCCGCACCGACGACTCCCCCGACGCCCGCTCCCCCGAGGTGATGGAGCTGCTGGCCCCGCTCTTCGACGCCCGCGCCGAGTTCCTGACCACGGCGTTCGAGACGATCGACGCGACGTGGGGCGGGGTGGGGCCCTACCTGGCCGAGGGGCTCGGGCTCACGCCCGCGACCCTCGGCCGGCTGAGGGACCGGCTCCTCGACTGACCGGCGGCTCGACCCACCGGCTGCTCGGGCGGCCGGCCGCTCCCCTGGCCTGGACCGGCCAAGACGACCGGGGCAGGCCGTCAGCGGTTGCCGACGGCCTGCTTCACCAGCGTCCTGCCGAAGTCCCACATCAGGGCGCCCCCGCCGTGCGCCTCGTCCATGACCTCGCGGAAGGCGGTGACGAACCGGTCCACATCCGCCTCGTCCACGATCAGCGGCGGGATCAGCTTGATGACCTCCAGGTGGTCTCCGGAGACCTGCGTGAGGATCCGGTGCTTCTGGAGCAGCGGGACCACGACCATCTGCGCGAAGAGCCCCTTGCGGGCCGCCTGGAGCATCGTCCAACGGCTGCGCAGACCCAGGGAGGACGGCCGGCCGAACTCGATGCCGATCATCAGTCCGCGCCCGCGCACCTCGTGGAGCAGCTCGTACTCGTCCACCAGCGCCGCGAGCCGTCCGCGCAGCAGGTCGCCCGTCGCGCGGGCGTTGGCCACGATCCCCTCGTCCTCCATGACGGTGAGCACCGCCAGCCCGGCCGCCATCGCCTGCGCGTTGGAGCCGAAGCTGGCGGAGTGCACCAGCACCCGGTCCATGGAGGAGTAGACCTTCTTGAAGATCCAGTCCCTGCCGAGGGTCGCCCCGACCGGGACGTAGCCCCCGGAAAGGGCCTTGGCCACGCACACCAGGTCCGGTTCCAGGCCCGGCTCGTGCTGGTACGCGTAGAACTCCCCGGTTCGCCCGAGGCCGGTCTGCACCTCGTCGGCGATCAGCAGCGCCTTGTGGCGGCGCAGCAGGTCCTGTGCGGCGAGCAGGAACCCGGGCGGGGGCGCGAGGACCCCCTTGCCCTGGATGGGCTCCACGACGAAGGCGGCCACGTCGCCCGCTTTCAGCTCCCGCTCCAGCGCGGCCAGGTCGCCGAGCGGGATCCGGGTGTCGGGCAGCAGCGGGGCGAAGCCGTCGCGGAAGCCACCCTCGCCGTTGATCGAGAGGGAGCCGGCGGTCAGGCCGTGGAAAGCGTGGTCGCAGTAGAGGACCCTGGGGCGTCCGGTGGCGTACCGGGCGAACTTGAGGGCGGTCTCCACCGCTTCGGTGCCGCTGTTGCCGAAGAAGACCCGGTCCAGGTGGGGGCTGTAGGAAAGGAGCTTTTCGGCCAGCAGCCCGGGCAGGGGCTGGCAGTCGAAGCGGGTGAGGTCGGCGAGCTGGGCGTCCAGGACGTCGTGCAGCGCCCGGCGGACGACCGGGTGGTGGCGGCCGAGGCCCATCACGCCGAACCCGGCGAGCATGTCGAGGTAGTCGTTGCCCTCGGCGTCCCAGAAGTGGGCGCCTTCGGCCCGCACGTAGACCTTGTCGAAGCCGATGGTGTGCAGCATCCGGGGCAGCTGGTGGTTGAGGTGCCGGGCGTGCAGTTCGTACCGCTCGGCGCCGCGTTCGGCCAGCAGGGCGCCGAGGTCGAAGCCCTTGCCCCCTCCCGTGGCGGGCGTCATGCCGAGGTGTCCCGGTTGCCGCCGAGCGTCTCCCTGGCCGCGCGCAGGGACTCCTTGAGGGAGCCCATCGTGGCGAGGACGGCGGTCGGCTCGTAGCCGCAGTGCGCCATGCAGTTCGCGCAGCGGGGGTCCTTCCCGCGGCCGTACTTGCTCCAGTCGGTGTCGTCGACCAGTTCCCGGTACGTGGGGACGTACCCGTCGCTCATCAGGTAGCAGGGCCGCTGCCAGCCGAAGAGGGAGTAATTCGGAATGGCCCAGGCGGTGCAGGGAAAATCGGCCTTGCCCTCCAGGAAGTCGAGGAAGAGCGGGGAGTGGTTGAGCCGCCAGCGCCGCCGGTTGCCGCCGGCGAACGCCTTCTTGAACAGTTCCCTGGTCTGATCGACGCCGAGGAAATGTTCCTGGTCGGGGGCCTTTTCGTAGGCGTAGGCGGGCGAGATCATCATTTCGTCGACCTTGAGGTCGTCGTTGAGGTAGTTCAGCACCTCGATGACCGTCTGCGGTGTGTCGGTGTTGAAGAAGGTGGAGTTCGTGGTGACGCGGAAACCGAGCCTCTTGGCTTCCTTGATGGCCGCCACGGCCTCGTCGAAGACGCCTTCCTTGGCCACGGACTCGTCGTGCCGCTCGCGCAGCCCGTCGATGTGCACCGCGAAGGCGAAGTACGGGGAGGGCGTGAACTTCTCGATCTTCTTGCGCAGCAGCATCGCGTTGGTGCAGAGGAAGACGTACTTCCTGCGCGCCACCAACTGCCGGACGATCTCGTCGATCTGGGGGTGCATCAGGGGTTCGCCGCCGGCGATGGACACCATGGGCGCCCCGGATTCCAGCACGGCGCCGACGGCCTGGGCGACGGGCATGCGCTGCTTGAGCACCCCCGCCGGGTGCTGGATCTTCCCGCACCCCTCGCAGGCCAGGTTGCAGGCGTAGAGCGGCTCCAGCTCGACGATCAGCGGGAACTTCTCACGCTTGCGCAACTTCTGTTCGAGAAGATAGGTCCCGACCCTGATGGACTGTCGCAACGGCATGGCCATCTGGCTCACCTCCTGGGGAGCAGCAAAGAACGGTGCCAGTCATAAAACGCGGGCAGTACGGCACGCAATACACGGAAGGCCGATATTCCTCCGCGAACCGTGCCGATTCGGACGAGCTCATGCTCCGGAGCGTCCACGATCACCCGGACGGCCGCAACCGGACGGCTCGCGCCCCTGGTGGCGGTCCACAAGGTGGCGGCGGATTCCATGTCGACGGCGATGGCGCCGGTGGCGCGCAGCTGGGCGCGCTCCTGGCCCCGTACGACGTGGTCCGATCCGGTCAGTACGCCGGTGTGCACGGTCCGGCCGGGAACGGCCCGGGCCAGTGCCCCGGCGAGCAGGGGGACGCCGTCGCAGACGACGGTGCCCCGGGGGTCCCGGGCCTCCTCGGCGACGACGAGGTCGCCGGGGTTCATGCCGGGGGCGAGGCCGGCGCAGAAGCCGGTGGCGAGTACGGCGGCCCCGCCCATGCCGGGCGGGGCGAGGGCCCGGGTGACGGCCCGCTCGGCGGCGCGCGGTCCCATGCCGGTGCGCAGGACGGTGTACTCCTGCGGGGAGCCGCGGTCGCCGCCGCTGCGCAGGGCCAGCCGTTCGATGCGCAGGGCGCAGGCGACGAGCAGCGGTACGCAGGAGGGGTCGGCCCGGTCGCCCATCAGGCCTCCTCGGCCAGGGCCGCCGTGGCCTCGCGGACGGGACCGGCCGTGGTCACGTGGGCGGGACCCGCCGTGAACCGGCCCTCGGGGCCGAACGGTTCCCCGTACAGGTAGCGGCCGAGCGCGGTGAGCGGGAACACCTGCCGGTACAGGTGGTAGTTGATGGAGAAGTCCCAGGGGAAGCCGGTGCCGGTGAAGTACGGCTCGTCCCAGGAGCCGTCCTCGCGTTGGGTGTGTACGAGGTGCGCGATGCCGCGCTCCACGGCCTTGCCCCCGCGTTCCCCGGCCGAGAGCAGGGCCATGAGCGCCCACGCGGTCTGGGAGGGGGTGGAGGCGCCCTTCCCGGCCCAGGCGGGGTCCTTGTACGACCGCTGGTCCTCCCCCCACCCCCCGTCCTCGTTCTGTACGGACTCCAGCCAAGCCACCGCCCGCCGGATCGCGGGGTGCCCGGTGGGGAACCCCGCGGCGGTGAGGGCCGGGACCACCGAGCCGGTGCCGTACACGTAGTTGGTGCCCCAGCGGCCGAACCAGGCTCCGCTGGGCTCCTGTTCGGCCAGCAGCCAGGCGATGCCCCGCCGGGTCCGGGCGTCACCCGTCATGCCTTCGACTGCCAGCATCTCGACGACGTGGGCCGTGACGTCGGCCGAGGGAGGGTCGATGACCTCGCCGAAGTCGCAGAAGGGCAGCCGGTTGGGGAAGGGACTGGTGTTGTCGGCGTCGAAGGCACCCCAGGCACCGTTCTTCGACTGCATGCCGAGGTTCCAGGACACCCCGCGGGCGATGGCGGCCTCGACCTTCGCCGAATCGGGGTGCGCGATCCGGCGCAGGGCGAGGACCACCTCGGCGGTGTCGTCGATGTCGGGGTAGTTGTCGTTGTGGAACTCGAACGCCCAGCCGCCGGGGGCGAGTCCGGGCCTTCGGACGGCCCAGTCGCCGCTGCGCGTGATCTCCTCGCCGAGCATCCAGTCGGCCGCCTTGAGCAGGGCGGGGTGATCGGGAGGCAGGCCCGCGTCGGCCAGGGCGATGGCGGCCAGGCAGGTGTCCCAGACCGGTGACTGACAGGCCTCGATCATCCGGGTGGGACCTCCCTCGCCGTCGGGCCCGGGACTGCCGTCCTCGCGCCAGACGGCGAACCGGTCCAGGGACTCCAGGCCGGCCCGCATCACGGGGTGTCCGAGGTCGTAGCCCAGCAGGTGCAGGGCGATGACGGAGTAGACGGCGGGCGGCTGGATCCCGCCCCAGCAACCGTCGTTCTCCTGGCGCTCGATGATCCAGCGGGCGGCGGTGTCCATGGCGGCCTTGCGCAGCCGGCGCGGGGCGAAGCGCCGGTAGACCTGCAGGGCCTTGTCCATGCGCTGGAAGGCGCCCTCCCAACTGGTGAGCGGGGCGACCGGTCCGGCGGGGTTGGGGTTGCGCGCGTCGGTGTGCAGCTCGTCCAGTGCGAACGGTGCGGGGCGGACCGGGCGCAGGGCGGAGACCACGGTGAGCGGGACGATGGTCTGGCGGGCCCAGCAGCCGAAGTCGTAGATGTTGAGGGGCACCCAGGGCGGCAGGAAGACCAGTTCCGGCGGGAGTTCGGGCAGGTGCTCCCACTTCCACCAGCCGAACAGGGCCAGCCAGATCCGGGTGAAGACCCGGGCGGCGGCGATCCCCCCGTGGGCCCGGACCCAGGCCGAGGCGCGCGCCATGTGGGGGGCGTCGGGCGGGTCCCCGGCGAGCCGCAGCGCCACGTACGCCTCGATGGTGGCGGAGAGTTCGGGAGGTCCGCCGTGGAAGGTGGCCCAGGTGCCGTCCTCGCGTTGCTCACCCCGTACGAATAAGGCGGCGGCGCGTGTGGTGGCCTCGTCCCGGATGCCGAGGAACTGCCGCAGCAGCAGGTCCTCGGCGTCCATGGTGACGTTGGTCTCCAGGTCGCCCTTCCACCAGCCCGCCGGATCCTGCCGGTCGAGCAGGTGGCGGACGGCGCGCTCGGTGGCGTCCTGGACCCCGGGCAGCACGCCCGGTGTGGCGGCCGGGCCGGGCTCGGGCCCCGCGCCCGGGGTTCCGCCGCCGTCGGTCGTCGCAGTCATGGCTTCCCCTTCGTGCAGTGTCCTCTGCTGTGCTGGGGTCTGCCGTCGGCCGGTGCACGCCTAGGCAGTGCCGAACAGGTGGGCGGCGCCGGCCGGCGACTCATGATTCATATCCGCGCCCGGGCGATAATCACCTCTTGCGCACGACGACGAAGTCGGCGAGGGCGACGAGCTGGTCGCGCACCCGCTGCGGCATATCGACGTCGTCGAGGGCGCGGATCGCCACGGCGTGCTGCCGGCGGGCCTCGTCGGCGGTCCACCGGCGTCCGCCCGCCTCCTCGATGAGGGCGGCGCGGGCGGCGAACTCCTCTTCCGAGAAGTTCTCGAAGTCGTTGCTCTTGGCGTCGGCGGCCAGCAGCCGGGCCAGTTCCTCGCAGGCGGGTCCGCCCGCCGCGAGCGCGGCGACGACCGGCAGGGACTTCTTGCGCTGGCGCAGGTCGCTCCAGGTCTGCTTGCCGGTGGCTTCGGGGTCGCCCCAGATGCCGAGCAGGTCGTCGACGGCCTGGAAGGCCAGGCCGAGGTGGTACCCGTACTCCTCCAGCTTGTCGGCGGTACGGTCGTCCGCGCCGCCGAGGACGGCGCCGATGGAGACCGCGCAGGCGAGCAGGGCGCCGGTCTTGTTGCCCTCCATCTCCAGGCACTCCTCGACGCTGACCCGCTCGCGGTGCTCGTAGGAGATGTCCTGCGCCTGGCCGTCGATGAGTTTGCGGGTGGCGGTGGTCAGCCGGCGCGCCGCCCGGCCCGCCTCGACGGTGCCCAGCTCCAGCAGGACCTCGTTGGCGAGGGCGAACAGCGCGTCGCCGACGAGGATGGCCTGAGCGGGGCCGTGCACTTTCCACACCGTGTCGCGGTGGCGGCGCTGTTCGTCGCCGTCCATCAGGTCGTCGTGCAGCAGCGAGAAGTTGTGGACGAGTTCGACGGCCACGGCGCCGGGGATGCCGACCTCTGCGGCGACGCCCGCCGCTTCGGCGGAGAGCAGTGCGAGGGCGGGGCGCACGGCCTTGCCCTGGTCGCCGTCCGCGGGGTTGCCCTGGGCGTCGATCCAGCCGAAGTGGTAGGCGGCGACGGTGTCCATGGGTGCCGCGAGCCGGTCGACGGCGGCGCGGAGCACGGGGGTGGACAGCGTGCGGCCGCGTTCCAGGAGCGCCAGCGTGTCCGCTGCCTCCCCACCGGCCGTGCCCACGCTGCCGCCGGTGTTCTCGACAGCCGGATTCCCCGGGTTCACTGGCTCTCCTCTGGTTCCTGTACGTACTGCTGTGCGTGCTGCGGGTGTGCCGCTGGTGCTGGTGGTGGTCATGCCGCCTCTTGCAGGGGGTTTTCGCGGTGGCGGCCGAGCGCGGCGAGTGCGGCGTGTGCCGCGCCCACTCCGCTGCGGACGGCGCTCTCCATGGTCGCGGGCCAACCGGTGGCGGTCCACGCACCGGCGAGATACAGCCCCGGCGTGTCGGTCCGGAATCCGGGGCGGAGCCGGCCGACGCCCGGGGTGGGGGCGAAGGTGGCGGTGCGTTCGCGGGTGACGAAGAAGTCCCGTACCTTCGCCCCGCGTGCGGCCGGAAGCAGCCGCTCCAGTTCGGGCAGGTACTTGGTCCGCAGGACGGAGACCGGTTCGTCGATGTCTTCCTGGGCGGCGGACTGGGACAGGGCCAGGTACTGGCCGCCGTCGGTGAGTCCGGAGGCGTCGGTGCGGTCGAAGACCCACTGGACCGGGGAGCCCAGCGCGGCGAAGAAGGGGCGCCGGAGCACCTTGCGGTCGTAGACGACGTGGACGTTGAGGATGGGGGCGGTGCCGATGTCGAGGAGCTTGTCGGGGTCGGCCAGCGCCCCTGCCGGGAGCAGTCCGTGGGCCTCGCGCTGCGGGACGGCGAGGACGACGGTGGCGGCGTCCAGCGCCTCGGTCTCGGTGTCCACGCGCCAGTTCCCGTCCTGCGAACGGGAGATGCCGGTGACGCGGGCGCGCAGTTCGGTGCGTACGCCGGCGGCGTCGAGTTCCTTGCGGGCGAGCGTGTCGTGCAGGTCACCGAGCGGGACGGTGGCCCAGCCGATGTCGGCGGCGCCGTTCTCGGACAGCAGGCCGGTCTTGAAGACCATCGCCGCGAGTCCCAGCGAGGACTGGTCGGCGGTGGCGTTGAGGGTGGCGATGCCGACGAGGTCCCACAGTGCCTCGATGGCGCGCGGGGACTGGCCGTAGCGGCCGAGCCAGGTCGCGAAGTCGACTCCGTCGAGCGCCGGGTCGGTGGGGTCGAGGCGGCGCAGGGCGAGGGCGGCGCGCCCGACGCCCGCCCGCTCGGCGAGGGACAGGTGCGGATAGCGGGCCAGGGAGGACGCCAGGTGCAGGGGGACGGGCAGGGCGCTGCGGCGCAGCCGGCCCAGGCGCGGGCCGCCGGGGCGGGCGACGTCGAGCACGGGGACGTCGAGCCGCTCCTGCAGCGGTGCGAGGGCGGCGCCGCCGATGCGGTCGAGGAACCAGCGGTAGGCGGTGCAGCAGCGGAGGTAGACGTGCTGGCCGTTGTCGACGGTGAGGTCGCCGCGCTTGAAGGAGAAGGCGAGGCCGCCGAGCCGGGGCCGGCTCTCCAGGAGGGTCACCCGCAGCCCGGCGCCGGCCAGTTCGAGGGCGGCGGTGACACCGGCGAGGCCGCCGCCGACGACCACCGCGTGGTTCGCGCTCATGCGTCCTCCTTCGTCGTCCGGGAGGACGCCGGAGTGTCGGACGGGGTTGCTCCGGCGGCCATCAGCTCCGCCTCCTGGTGCTCTGGCGGGAGATGGTCCGCGCGTCGAGGCCGGACAGGCCCCGGACGGCGACGTACGCCTTCTCGCGGGTCGGCAGTGAGACGCGTCCGCGCAGGACGGCCTCGGGTTCGCGTTCGATGCGGTCCAGGAGGCGCCGGTAGATGCCGGCCATGGCGGCCACGCAGGCCCCGCTGCGCCGGTCGAGCATGGGCAGCAGCCGGTATCCCTCGGCGAACAGGGCGCGGGCGCGCCGGACTTCGTGGTGGACGAGCCCGGCGAAGTCGGCGCCGGCGGGGGCCCGGTCGGTGCGGAAGCCGTCGGAGCAGCCGAACTTGGCGAGGTCCTCGGAGGGCAGGTAGGTGCGTCCGTTGCCGGCGTCCTCGCGCACGTCGCGCAGGATGTTGGTCAGTTGGAGCGCGAGGCCCAGGGTGTCGGCGTACTCGGGGGCGCGGTCCGCGTCGGCGGCGCCGGGTGCGGTGCCGAAGACGCCGAGGGAGAGCCGTCCGATGGCGCCGGCCACGCAGCGGCAGTAGACCTTGAGGTCGTCCCAGGTCTCGTAGGTCTCGCCGCGGACGTCCATCAGGACTCCGTCGATGAGTTCGTCGAGTCCGCCGAGGGGGATCGGGAAGCGGCGCGCGGCGTGGGCGAGGGCGACGGCGACCGGGTCGGTGTCGTCCTCCTCGATCTCCTCGGCGCGGATACGGCCGAGCAGGGCACGGGTCTCTTCGAGCCGGACGAGCTTGGCGTCCGCGGGCAGCGTGCCGTCACCGATGTCGTCGACGCGGCGGGAGAAGGCGTACAGCGCGGACATCGCCTGCCGCTTGTCCGTGGGCAGCAGGCGGATGCCGTACGCGAAGTTGCGCGCCTGGGTTCCGGTGACGGCCTCGCAGTAGCTGTAGGCCGCGGAAATCGGTGCGGACAACGCGGTCGGCTCGGACGGTGTGGACGCGTGTGTGGGGCCCTGCACGTTCGGGCTCACCCCTTTCTCGG
Organism: Streptomyces sp. NBC_00667; assembly: GCF_036226825.1. Lineage (NCBI taxonomy): Bacteria > Bacillati > Actinomycetota > Actinomycetes > Kitasatosporales > Streptomycetaceae > Streptomyces > Streptomyces sp. NBC_00667. The sequence continues at coordinate 5,741,984 of NZ_CP109022.1, read as the reverse complement.
CGCTGAGCGCAGGACGGCGGCCACCTCGCGGAGCAGGCCGCTCCTGGTGGGCTTGGGCGGGCCGGGGGCTACGTCGAAGCCGGCGGCCGCGATCGCGTTCAGGGCGGCGCGCCCCCCTCCCACGAAACCCGCGAGCAGCAGCCGGAGCCTGCCGTTCACGCTGCCCACGAGCGGGGTGCCCTCGTCGAGCAGCGCTCGGGCGCGTTCGGATTCGAATGCGATCAGGGAGCGTACGGACGCTCCGGCGGTGGGCGCTTGCAGGTCCGTCTCGGTGACGTGGAAGCGGCGCATGTCCTGGCCGGGGAGGTAGATCCGGTCGCGGCCGAGGTCTTCGGTGACGTCCTGGAGGTGCTCGGCGATCTGCAGGGCGGTGCAGATCGCGTCGGAGTGACGGATCCGCTGGGGGGTGCTGGTCCCGGTGAGGGAGAGGACGAGCCGGCCGACGGGGTTGGCGGACAGCTCGCAGTAGGCGACGAGGTCCTCGTACGTGTCGTAGCGCGAGACCAGCTGGTCCTGGCGGTTGGCCTCGATGAGCCCGAGGAAGGGTTCGGGGGTGAGGCCGTGGGCGCGGACGACGGGCTGCAGGGCCTGGAGGAGCGGATGGCGCGGGGAGCCGCCCGCGGCGCCGAAAACGCGTTGCAGGTCTGCCTCGAAGGCGTCCAGCATGGCGAGCCGGTCGTCGGCGGCGGCCGCGTCGAGGCCCAGGAGTACGGCGTCGTGCCCGCCGGGGGCGAGGTCGCCGTCACCGATGTCGTCGACCAGCCGGGCGTACCCGTAGACCGCCATGAGGCCCGCCCGCCAGGCGCGCGGGAGGAAGGAGGGGGCGACGGGGAAGTTCTCCGTCCGCGCCTTGCCGAGGGTGGCGCGCGCGTGGGCGTCGGAGGCTGTGGGGGCCGGGTGCCGCCGGGGTCGGGTGCCGTGCCCCGGGGTCACCGCCCGCCGCCCGGGGCGGGGACGGCCACCGTGCCCGGGGGCCGGAGAATTCCCATAGCCATTGCCGTCACATCTCCCGTTCTACACTGCCGACCCAAGTCATCCTATTTCGGACACGCCGCCGGACTTTACCCGGGGTGCCCCGGCTTTTTCGACTGCGGGGAATCGTCCCCTCTCGGCACGATTGGAGAACTGGTCCAGCTTACGCTGTACAACGCCGCGCAGGCCTATCGGGTATTCGTCCGGAAGGGAATGTCGGGCACCCGGAATATGCGGCTCACACCGAGGCCCCCACCGCACGGAGCGGCAGGGGCCAGCGGTCGTCACGCGGAGTGCGCCGTCAGTGGCTGGTGGCCTTCTCGTAGGCCGAGACGACTTCCTCGGTGGGCCCGTCCATCAGGAGTTCGCCCTTCTCCAGCCACAGCACCCGGTCACAGGTATCGCGGATGGACTTGTTGTTGTGGCTCACCAGGAAGACGGTGCCGGCCTTCTCGCGCAGCTCGCGGATCCGGGCCTCGGAACGGACCTGGAACTTCCGGTCACCGGTCGCCAACGCCTCGTCGATCATCAGGACGTCGTGGTCCTTGGCGGCGGCGATGGAGAAACGCAGGCGCGCGGCCATACCGGAGGAGTAGGTGCGCATCGGCAGGGAGATGAAGTCGCCCTTCTCGTTGATGCCCGAGAAGTCGACGATGTCGTCGTAGCGCTCCTGGATCTGCTCGCGCGTCATGCCCATCGCCAGTCCGCCGAGGACGACGTTGCGCTCGCCGGTCAGGTCGTTCATCAGCGCCGCGTTGACGCCCAGCAGCGAGGGCTGGCCGTCGGTGTAGACGCGGCCGGACTCGCAGGGCAGCAGACCCGCGATGGCGCGCAGCAGCGTCGACTTGCCCGAACCGTTGGAGCCGATGAGGCCGATGGCCTCGCCCCGGTAGGCGGTGAAGGAGACGCCGCGCACGGCGTGCACCTTGCGCACGCCCGGGGAGTCGCCCTTGCCGCGGCGCATGATCTTGCTGAGCGCCGCGGTGGCACTGCCCTTGCCGGCGCTGCCGGTGTTGACGCGGTAGACGATGTGGACGTCGTCGGCGATGACGGTGGGGACGCGACCCCTGTTGTTCTCAGCCACGGCCGTAACGCTCCTCAGCCTTCCAGAAGTACACGAAACCGCCGGCGCCGATGACGACGGCCCAGCCCACCGCGAAGGCCCAGACGTGCGGCGGCAGGTGGTGCGGTCCGTAGCTGTCGATGAGCGCGAAACGGATCAGGTCCATGTAGATCGCCGCGGGGTTCCACTGGAGCACGTCCGCGATCCAGTGCGGCCGGCCCTTGAGCATCTCGCCGATCGAGAACATGACGCCCGAGGCGTACATCCACGTGCGGGTGATGAACGGCATGAGCTGAGCGAGGTCGGGGGTCTTGGATCCCATCCGCCCGAAGATCAGCGCCAGGCCGGTGTTGAAGACGAACTGCAGCGCCAGCGTCGGGATGACCAGCAGCCAGGACGGCCGCGGGTAGTTCCCGAAGGCGATGACGATGACGAGCACCACGATCATCGAGTACAGCAGCTGTCCGAGCTGCTGGAGCGAGAAGGAGATCGGCAGCGAGGCGCGCGGGAAGTGCAGCGCGCGGACCAGGCCGAGGTTGCCCGGGATCGCCCTGACGCCCGCCATCAGCGAGCTCTGGGTGAAGGAGAAGACGAAGATGCCGATCACCAGGAAGGGGATGTAGGCCCCCTTCGGCATGCCGCGTCCCGCGTTCAGGATCAGGCCGAAGATCAGGTAGTAGACCAGGGCGTTCAGCAGGGGGGTCGCCACCTGCCAGATCTGGCCGAGCTTCGCCTCGCTGTACTGCGCGACGAGCTTCGCCCGGGAGAAAGCCATGATGAAGTGGCGCCGCCCCCAGAGCTCGCGCACGTACCCGCCCAGGCTGGGCCGGGCGCCGCTGACGGACAGGCCGTACTTCCTGGCGAGCTCGGCGGGGGTGAGCCCCGCGTCTTCGGACGGCGGCTTGCTCGTGGCGAGGGCGCCGTCGTGGGTTGTGTCACTCACAAGTTGAAACTTTCCGTCTTCAAGATGCGGCAGAAGGGGGCATCGGACCCTGGGGCGCGGGCCCGGTGATCGGGCCCATGCTCCCAGACCCGAGCTTGTCAGATGACAGGTGGTCGGCCCAGCCGGGTCAACCGCCAGACCGTACGCCACTTCATGGGGCGACGAGGACCGCAGGGTACGGTCCAGCCCTCCTTGAACCCGCCGAACCAGGCTTTGAGCGCCGGTGCGGAAGGCCTGCGGACGAGGGTCAGGGCCATCCAGACGCCCAGGTAGACCGGCACCAGGGGGGCGGGCAGGTTGCGGCGGGCGAGCCACACGCGGTTACGGGCCACCATACGGTGGTAGACGGCGTGCCGGGAGGGGGCCGTCGTCGGGTGCAGCAGCACCATGTCCGCGCGGTAGTCGATCAGCCACCCGGCGTCGAGCGCCCGCCAGGCCAGGTCGGTCTCCTCGTGGGCGTAGAAGAACTCCCCCGGCAGGACGCCGACCTGCTTGAAGACCTCGGTGCGGACGGCGTTGGCGCCGCCCAGGAAGGTCGTCACGCGGGACGAGCGCAGCGGGTCGGAGGCCCGCAGCCGCGGTACGTGACGGCGCTGCGTCTCGCCCGTGTCCGGGTCGGCGATCCGGAAGCTGACGATCCCGAGCCGGGGGTCCTCGGCGAAGGCCTGCCGGCACAGCTCGGCGGTGTCGGTCCGCTCCAGCAGCCCGTCGTCGTCCAGGAAGAGCAGCGCGTCCACGTCGAAGCCGTCGCGGCCGGCGGAGCGGAAGGCCTCGATGCCGACGTTGCGGCCGCCGGGGATGCCGAGGTTCTCGGGCAGCGCCACGGTGCGCACGCCTTCCGGCAGGCCGGTGACCTCGACGCCCTGGCCCACGACGACGACCTCGACGGGGTCGCCTTCCTGGCGGGCCACCGAGTCGAGGAGCGCCTTCAGCTCGTCGGGGCGGTTGCCCATGGTGATGATCACGGCTCCCAGCCGCATCGGCGTCGTCACTTGAGCCTGCTGGAGGCCAGGATCGACACCAGGTGCAGCACCGTCTGGAGCAGCGCGATGCCGGCCAGTACCGCGACGCCGAGCCGGGAGAAGTACAGGTCGCCGCGGACCTGGTCCAGCACGGCCAGCAGCAGGATCAGCAGCGAGGCCTCGATGCCGAGGACGAGCCGGTGGAACTTGAGCGCGGAGGCGGCCCGGCGGGCGAGCGCCATGCCGGAGGAGCGCGGTTCGGCGGCGGCTTCCGCGACGGGCGCCTTGCCGGTCTGGTGGCGGGCGACGCCGACCAGGTCGGTCTCGGCCTTGATCAGGATCGCGCCGAGCGCCGCGAGGGTGCCGAGGAAGGCCCACAGCCAGTCGATCCGGCCGCTGCCCCACAGGTCGCTGGCGCGCAGACCGAAGCCGACCAGGACCGCCGCGTCGCAGAGGTAGGCGCCGACCCGGTCCAGGTAGACCCCGGAGAGCGAGAACTGCTCCTTCCAGCGGGCCACCTCGCCGTCGACGCAGTCGAGGAGCAGGTACAGCTGGACGGCGACCACGCCGAGGACGGCGCCCCAGACGCCCGGCACCAGCAGGGCCGGGGCGGCGAGGACACCGGCGAGGGTCATCACGTAGGTCAGCTGGTTCGGCGTGACCTTGGTGCCCACCAGGACGCGGGTGATGCGCAGGGAGATCTCTCGCATGTACAGGCGGCCGCCCCAGTGCTCGCCACTGCGCCGGTCCTTGACGCCCGCAGGGTGTACGACGGGCCGGAGTTCAGCTACGGATGGTCTTGGCATAGTCGGCGTAAGCGTCCCTGATCTCGGCTGCGGACAGGTTGAGGTGCTCCAGGATGGTGAAACGTCCCGGACGGGTCTGGGGGGCGTACTCGACGGCGGCGACGAACTCGTCCGCGCTGAACCCGATCTCCTCGGGGGCGGTCGGCAGGCCGTGGCGGCGCAGTACCTCGACGAAGAGCCCGGACTGCTCCTCGGCCCCCCGCAGGTGCATCGCGAAGGCGGCGCCCATACCGACCTGCTCGCCGTGGAGCGCGGAGCGGCCCGGGTAGAGCAGGTCGAAGGCGTGGCTGATCTCGTGGCAGGCGCCGGACGCCGGGCGGCTGTCGCCGCTGATCGACATGGCGATGCCGGTCAGGACCAGGGCCTCGGAGAGAACGGTGAGGAACTCGTCGTCGGTGCAGTCCCCGGGGTGGCGCAGGACGGCCTCGCCGGCGGTGCGCGCCATGGCGGCCGCCAGGCCGTCCACGGGCTCCCCAGTGATCTTGTGCGAGAGCTCCCAGTCGGCGATGGACGAGATGTTGGAGAGCGCGTCGCCGATGCCGGCGCGGATGAACCGCACGGGCGCTTCCTTGATCACGTCGAGGTCGATGACCATCGCGATCGGGGTGGGCACTCCGTAGGAGCCGCGGCCGTTGTCGTTGTCCAGGATGGACACCGGGGAGCAGATGCCGTCGTGGGAGAGGTTGGTGGCGACGGACACCATGGGCAGCCCGACCCGCGCGGCGGCGTACTTCGCCACGTCAATGATCTTGCCGCCGCCCAGGCCGACCACGGCGTCGTAGCGGCGGCCCTTCATGTCGTCGGCCAGCTTGACCGCGGAATCGATGGTGCCGTCCCCGACGGCGTACCAGTCCGCGTGCGGCAGGACGGGTTCCAGCCGGGCGCGCAGCGCCGTGCCGGAGCCGCCGCTGATCGCGATGGCGAGCTTGCCGGACGCGGAGATGCGCTGGTCGGCCAGGAGGCCGGCCAGATCGTCCATCGCCCCGCGGCTGATGTCGACGACAACAGGCGAGGGGATCAGCCGCGTCAGTACTGGCATGCGATGGTCCGGCCCTTGGCGAGGTCGTCGTGGTTGTCGATCTCGACCCACTTGACGTCGCCGATCGGGGCCACGTCGATGGTGAAACCGTCGTTGACGAGCTGCTGGTAGCCGTCCTCGTAGTAGAGGTCGGGGTCGCGCTCGAAGGTGGTCTTGAGTGCCTCGGCCAGGGCCTCGGCGGCCTCGGGCTCGATCAGGGTGACACCGATGTACTCGCCCGTGGCAGCGGCCGGGTCCATCAGTTTGGTGATCTTCCGGACGCCTTCGCCGTCGGCCGTGATGACCTTCATCTCCTCGTCGGCCAGGTTCTTGACCGTGTCGAGGGCGAGGATGATCTTCTGGCCGTTGCCGCGGGCGTCCAGCAGGGTCCGCTCGACGGAGACCGGGTGGACGGTGTCGCCGTTGGCGAGGATCACGCCCTGCTTGAGGACGTCACGCGCGCACCACAGGGAGTAGGCGTTGTTCCACTCCTCGGCCTTGTCGTTGTCGATCAGCGTGATCTTGACGCCGTACTTGGCCTCGAGCGCCTCACGGCGCTCGTACACGGCTTCCTTGCGGTAGCCGACGACGATGGCCACCTCGGTCAGCCCGACCTCGGCGAAGTTGCCCAGGGTGAGGTCGAGGACGGTGAGGCTCTCCTCGTCGCCTTCGGGGCCGACGGGCACGAGGGCCTTGGGCAGGGTGTCGGTGTAGGGACGCAGGCGGCGTCCGGCACCGGCAGCGAGTACAAGGCCGATCATGCTGGTTCTCCTTCGTCATGTACGGCGGGTGCCCCGGAGGAGACCCAGAAGCGGATGCTCTCCACGAGCACCACGAGTGCCACGGCCACGGCCAAGGCCGTGAGCGCGACGGGGAAGTCCGCGGCGCGCGTCGCCAGTGCGGCGGCCAGGACGGCGGTGACGAGCACCCGGCCTTCGTGACCGCCGGTCGTCCGCACCAGCCAGTGCGGGGGCGCGCCGGTGCCACCGCGGATGCGGTACACCGTGTCGTAGTGATGGTAGGCGACCGCCGCGACCAGTCCGAATGCCGCCGGGAGGGCTCCGGGGACGTCCGCCTTGGCGGCGAGGATCAGTACGGTCGTGTACTCGGCGGCCCGGAAGACGGGCGGGACGAGCCAGTCGAGGGCGCCCTTGAGGGGGCGCGCGACGGCCACTGCCGAACACAGCGCGTAGAAGACGGCGGCGGCGACGGTCTGCCAGGCGCCGAACGGCTGGGACCAGGCCGCCCACAGCAGGGCGGCCGTGCCGACCACGGCGGCGGCCAGGCCGGCGCCGGGTGCCGTCCGGCCGACGGACCGGGCCACGAGTTCGGCGAGCGGGCCCGAGTCGGCCAGGTCGGCCAGCGCCCGGGCGGCGCGGTCGGTCCTCTCGGCCTTGCGGGTCAGCGAGCGCAGGACGCGACCGGCGGTGGTGTAGAGGGCGCCGAAGCCGCAGCCGATGAGGAGGGCGTAGAAGACGATGCGGGGGCTGGTCACCGCGGTCAGTACGGCGATCATCGCCCAGCGCTCACCGATGGGGAGGATGATCATCCGCCGGACCCACACCGTCCAGCCGACGCTGTCGAGGCGGTCCGAGAGCGCGGCCGTCGGGCTCGTGTTCGCCGCGGCGTCGTGGTTGGCCTCGTTGAAGGCGAAGTCCACGACGTGCCGGCAGGTCATGAGGATCATCGCGCCGAGCGCGAGGGCCCAGACGTCGTCGTCGTGCCGGGCGGCGCCGAGCGCGAGGCCCGCGTAGAAGGAGTACTCCTTCGCGCGGTCGAAGGTCGCGTCGAGCCAGGCGCCCATCGTCGAGTACTGGAGCGAGTAGCGGGCGAGCTGCCCGTCGGTGCAGTCCAGGACGAAGGAGACCAGGAGCAGCACCCCGGCGGCGATGTAGCCGCCGCGCTCGCCGGTGGCGGCACAGGCCGCCGCTATGAGGGCGGTGATCAGCGAGGCGGTGGTGACCTGGTTCGGGGTCAGGCCGCGGCGCGCGCACCAGCGGGCGATGTAGCGCGAGTACGGGCTGATGAAGAAGGTGGTGAAGAACCCGTCGCGGGACTTGACGGCGGTGCGCAGGCGTACGGCTTCGTCGTCCACGGCGGCGACGGCGGCCGCGGCCGCGTCGCGTTCGGCCGTGGTGGCGGGGACGGCGGCGACGAGGGTTCCGAGGTCGGGGCGCTGGACGGGGGTCCCGGCGGCCTCGACGGCGGCCGCGAGGCGGTCCGCGTAGGGGCCCGGGCCTTCGGGTGCGAGGGCCGCGGCCGCGTCGAGGGCGGCGCGGGCACCCGGCTGGACGGCGAAGGCGCCGGTCACGGCGCAGGCGTCGAAGCGCGGGTCGGTGAGGGCGAGGCGCAGGGCGTGCGGGTGGCCGACGAAGCCGCTGTCGACGACGGCGACCCGCTGGTCGGCCGGTACGCCGGCCAGGGCGGTCGCGGTGTCTGCGGGTCCGCCGGCCGGGCGGACCTCGAAGCCGAGCGACCGCAGCTCGTCGGCGAGCGGTGATCCGGGTACCGGCAGGCCGGTGAGGATGACGGTCGGCAGACGAACCCACTCCTTGCAGCGAACACTGGACGGCCGCCGCGCTGGGCGGCGGCACGACGGCAGAGGCTATCGGATGAACGGAAGCCGGGGTTCACCAGCCGTTTACGCCCGCACAAGCCGAATGTCCCGGGCGGCGGCCCCGGCCCCGCCATCATCGACGATCACGCCGAGGGACTACAAACCGCCCGTGTGTTCCGCCGGCCGGTCCGCGGTGGCGGTCCGTGGTGGCGGTCCGTGTCCCGGTCCGCGGTGGCGGTCCGTAGCACTGCCTCCGGCGGGCCGGGGGTCTTCCGGGTGCCCGGCGGCCGGCCGTTGCCCCGCGCCGCCTACCACGCGTCGGGGGGCAGACATGCGCGGATCGGCGAAGTGGGGACAAGCCGCTTTTGTACGGCAGACTTGAAAGCCGAAGTCCGAAGCGAAGGATGGGTATGCCGATCACACCAGCCACCGCCGGGAACAGCGCGTCCGCCGGCACCGGGACCCGGGACCCGATCATGCTCGAACTGGTCGACGAGTCCGGCAACACCATCGGCACGGCGGAGAAGCTCTCCGCCCATCAGGCGCCCGGTCAGCTGCACCGGGCGTTCTCCGTGTTCCTCTTCGACGAGCGGGGCCGCCTGCTGCTCCAGCAGCGCGCCCTCGGAAAGTACCACTCCCCCGGCGTGTGGTCGAACACCTGTTGCGGCCACCCGTACCCCGGCGAGTCTCCGTTCGCGGCCGCCGCCCGGCGGACCCACGAGGAGCTGGGGCTGTCGCCGTCGCTGCTCGCGGAGGCGGGAACGGTGCGGTACAACCACCCGGACCCGGCGTCGGGGCTGGTGGAGCAGGAGTACAACCACCTGTTCGTGGGATTGGCCCAGGCCGCGGTGCGGCCGGACCCGGAAGAGGTCGGGGACACCGCTTTCGTCACCGCCGGCGAGCTGGCGAAGCGGCACGCGGAGGCACCGTTCTCCGCCTGGTTCATGACAGTGCTGGACGCGGCCCGGCCCGCGATCCGCGAGCTGACCGGTGAGGCTGCGGGCTGGTAGCCGTCGCGCCCTACGGACGGACGGGTGCGGCGACGGGAGCGGTGAGCGGCAGGGCCGCCCAGATCACCTTGCCGCCGGTGGAGGTGTGCTCCACGTCACACACCCCGCCGGCCTCGAGGGTGATCTCCCGGACGAGCAGCAGGCCCCGGCCCCCGGTCTGGCCGAAGTCGGCCTCCAGCGCCTTGGGGCGGTACGGGTGGTTGTCCTCGACGGCCACCCGCACCCATTCACGGCCCACCGCCACCTCGACGGCGACCTCCGGGGAGAGCAGGGCGGCGTGCCGGACCGAATTCGTCACCAGTTCGGAGACGATCAGCAGCAGGGAGTAGACCAGGTCCTGGTGGGCGGGCACCCCCTGCCGGCCGAGGAGGTCCCGGACCGCGCGGCGGGCCTGCGGAACGGATTCTTCAACCGCCGGAGCGGTGAACCTCCACACTCCCTCGTACGCGAGAGGGTCCGCCGGGGCAACCGGCTCACCACCCCTGGCCGGCGGGACACTCCCGCTGTCGTCCATCTTCACGCCCCCGTCTTCGCGCTCGATCGTCTCCACGGCTCAAGGGTGGACAACAGGCAGGTCCGGACCGCATCGCTGACCAGAAGTCAGCGTCAATCGTGCACTTTCTGACCGTTGGCGTATGACAGCGTCAGTTGTACGACCGTTCCTGACCCCTGGGCACGCCCTGCTCGGCTGTCCCGCGCACCCCGTCCACCTCGCCCGGCCGGGCGGCGACCTGGCCTTCCTTCGGCCGCGGCGCCAGGTGCTCCGGCCGGACCGGCCGGTCACGTCCCGCCGGTCGCCCCGGTCTGCGCCCATGAAGCCGGCCACCTTTCAGCGCCCCCGGACGGACACCGCGGATCACAGGTTCGGGCGACCCGGATAGCATCCGGCACATGGACGCTGCCCTCCTTCACACGGTGGCCGACGGGGTCGCCACCGTCGTCATCTCGCACCCGGCGAAGCGGAACGCCATGACGGCCGGCATGTGGCGGGCGCTGCCCGGGCTGCTGTCCGCGCTGGCGGACGACGCGTCCGTACGGGTGGTCGTGCTGACGGGGGCCGGGCCGACCTTCTGCGCGGGAGCCGACATCACCTCGCTGAGGGGCGACGACGACCCCCAGGCGCTGTCCGTGACGGCGGAAGAGGCCCTCGCCGCGTTCCCCAAGCCGACGATCGCCGCCATCCGGGGTTTCTGCGTGGGCGGCGGGAGCCAGCTGGCGGCCGCGTGCGACCTGCGCTTCGCGGAAGCAGGGGCGCAGTTCGGGGTGACCCCGGCGAAGCTGGGCATCGTCTACCCGGCTCCGTCGACGCGGCGGCTGGCCGCGCTGGTCGGCCCGTCGACCGCCAAGTACCTGCTCTACTCGGCGGAGCTGATCGAGGCGGAGCACGCCCTGCGCGCCGGGTTCCTGAACGAGCTGCTGCCCGCCGGGGAACTCGACAAGCGGGTCGGTGAGTTCGCCCGGACGCTGACGGCCCGCTCGCAGCTGACCCAGGCCGCGGCGAAGGAGTTCGCGGACGGCCGGACGGACCGGGACGCGTACTGGGCCGCCCAGGCCGCGGGAAGCGGCGATACCGCGGAGGGTGTCGCCGCGTTCCTGGAGCGCCGGGCGCCCGTCTTTACCTGGACCCCCCCAGCGGATTGACCGCGCGCAGCCGCGCGACGAGTTCGGCCGGCGCCTTCTCGGGGGACCCGGCGTCGTAGGGCGGCTGGGGGTCGTACTCGGTCATCAGTTGCACCGCTCGGGCGACGTCGTCGCCCGCGACGCGGCCGAGGAGGGTGAGGCCCATGTCGATGCCGGCCGACACCCCGGCGGCGGTCACGTACTTGCCGTCGAAGACCACGCGCTCGCCGGTGGGCTCGGCGCCGAACTCGGAAAGCCGGTCGAGGAACATCCAGTGGCCCGTGGCCCGGCGCCCGTCGAGCAGGCCGGCGGCGGCCAGCAGGAGGGAGCCGGTGCAGACCGAGGTGGTCCAGGTCGTGGTGGCGTCGACGGTCCGCAGCCAGTCGAGGACGGCGGGGTTCTGCATCTCCAGCTCGGGGTGCGGGCCGCCCGGCACGATGACGATGTCGGGCCGGGTGATCTCGTCGAGCCCCTTGTCGGCGACGAGCGCCAGCTGCCCGGAGTCCCCCCGCACGGGCCCCGGCCGCTCGGCGACGAAGACGACGTCGGCGCCGGGCAGACGCCCCAGGGTGTCGAAGGGCCCGACGGCGTCGAGCGCGGTGAAGCGGTCGTAGAGCAGTACGGCGATCTGCATGGCTCCTCCGGAGCGGTAGTGGTGTGCGGGGCCCGGCGGCCGCCGGTGGCGGCCCGGCCGGTGGCCGGCCGTCGACGCTCACGGCGGGCCGGGAGATGCGGTTCGGGGCGGACCCGGCCGGGGGGATGCGGTTCGGGGCGGCCCCGGGCCGGCGGCGATGGTCGCGGACGTCACGGGCCGAAGCGGCGGCGGTATTCGGACGGCGGCTGGCCGAGGGTGCGCAGGAAGGCGCGGCGGAGGGCCTCCGGGGTGCGGTAGCCGGATGCGCGGGCGATCTGGGCCACGCCCCCGCCGCCATCCTCCAGCAGCCGCCGCGCGTGCTCCACCCGTACCCGCTCCACGTACCGCCCCGGGGTCACCCCCGTCTCCGCCTGGAAGGCCCGCGCGAAGTGGCGCGGCGACAGCGCGGCCCGCGCCGCGAGCGCCTCCACCCCGAGGTCCTCGCCCGGGTGTTCGTTGATCCACTGCTGCACGTCCCGCAGCGGTTCCCGCCGCGCCGTCTGCGCCGCCAGCTGTGCGCTGAACTGCGCCTGGTTCCCGGGCCTGCGCAGGAACACCACCAGGTGCCGGGCGATCAGCAGCGCCACGTCCCGCCCGACGTCCTCCTCCACCAGCGCCAGCGCGAGGTCGATGCCGGCCGTCACCCCGGCCGATGTGGCCACCCGGCCGTCGCGGACGTAGATGGGATCGGGTTCGACCGTGACGGCGGGGTAGTCCCGGGCCATCCGCGCGCAGGCGTTCCAGTGCGTCGTGGCCCGGTGGCCGTCCAGCAGCCCCGCTTCCGCCAGCAGCAGTCCTCCCGTGCACACGGACACCACCCGCTCCGCGCCACCCCCGTGCGCGCGGAGCCAGTCGGTGAGCCCCGGGTCGAAGTCGCCCGTGTACCGGCCCCCGGGTACCAGCAGGGTGGTCCCCGCCCCGGGCCGCGCGCTCTCCAGGTCTCCGTCCGGGACCAGGGTCAGCCCGCTGGAGGTGCGTACGGGAGCGGCCCCGGGGGACACCGTCCTGATCCGGTACCCGGCGTGTTCCGGGAACCGGCCGACCCCGCTGAACACCTCCACCGGGCCGGTCACGTCCAGGCTCTGCACCCCGTCGTAGAGCAGTACGAGCACGTTTCGCGACGACATGCCTCCATCCTGTGACCCCGAGGGAATGGCCGCAATGCCGCACTTCCCACCTATCCGGCCACCGCTCGGGCCGTGGCGCCCGCGCGGATAGGATCGACGGACCATGACTGCAACCCTCGTCGCCAAGAACCTCACCGCCGCGCACGGTGAGCGCACGCTCTTCGCCGGCCTCGACCTCGTCGTCGCGCCCGGCGACGTCATCGGCCTCGTCGGCGTCAACGGCGCCGGGAAGTCCACCCTGCTGCGGCTACTCGCCGGGCTGGACGCCCCCGAGACCGGTGAGCTCCGGCTCTCCCCGCCCGGCGCCGCCGTGGGGCACCTGCCGCAGGAGCCCGAGCGCCGCCCCGGGGAGTCGGTCCGCGAGTTCCTCGCCCGCCGCACCGGTGTCGCGGCCGCGCAGGCGGAGCTCGACGCGGCCACCCAGGGCCTGGTCGACGGCACCCCCGGCGCCGACGACGCCTACGGGGAGGCCCTCGACCGCTGGCTGAACCTCGGCGGCGCGGACCTCGACGAGCGGGCCCAGGAGGTCGCCGACGACCTCGGTCTGTCCGTGGGCCTCGACCTGCCGATGACGGCCCTGTCCGGCGGCCAGGCGGCCCGCGCCGGTCTCGCCTCCCTCCTGCTCTCCCGCTACGACGTGTTCCTGCTCGACGAGCCGACCAACGACCTCGACCTCGACGGTCTGGAGCGGCTGGAGCAGTTCGTGAAGGGGCTGCGCGCGGGCACGGTCGTCATCAGCCACGACCGCGAGTTCCTCGCGCGCACCGTCACCAAGGTCCTCGAACTGGATCTGGCGCAGCAGCAGATCAACCTCTACGGCGGTGGCTACGAGGCCTACCTGGAGGAGCGCGAGCGGGCCCGTACGCACGCCCGCGAGGAGTACGACGAGTACGCGGACAAGCGCTCGGCACTCGAAGGCCGGGCCGCGATGCAGCGCGGCTGGATGGACAAGGGCGTCAAGAACGCCCGCCGCAAGGCCACCGACAACGACAAGATCGGCAAGAAGTTCCGCAGCGAGGCGAGCGAGAAGCAGGCCGCCAAGGCCCGCCAGACGCAGCGCGCGATCGAGCGTCTGGACGTGGTGGACGAGCCCCGCAAGGAGTGGGAGCTGCGCATGGAGATCGCGGCGGCCCCCCGATCGGGTTCGGTGGTCGCCACGCTTCGCGAAGCGGCCGTCAGCCGGGGCGACTTCCACTTCGGCCCGGCCAGCCTGCAGATCGACTGGGCGGACCGAGTCGCGATCACGGGAGCCAACGGGGCCGGCAAGTCCACCCTGCTGGCCGTGCTGCTCGGCCGTCTCGCCCCCGATTCCGGCGCGGCCACCCTCGGTTCAGGGGTGCTGGTCGGTGAAGTGGACCAGGCGCGGGGGCTGTTCCTCGGCGACGAGCCGCTGCTGGAGGCGTTCTGCGCCGCCGTGCCGGACACCGAACCCGCCGAAGTCCGCACGCTGCTGGCCAAGTTCGGCCTCAAGGCGGTCCACGTGCTGCGCCCGGCGGCCACCCTCTCGCCCGGTGAGCGCACCCGCGCGGCCCTGGCGCTGCTCCAGGGCCGCGGGGTCAACCTGCTGGTCCTGGACGAGCCCACCAACCACCTCGACCTGCCGGCGATCGAGCAGTTGGAGTCGGCGCTGGAGGCGTACGAGGGCACCTTGCTGCTGGTCACCCACGACCGCCGGATGCTCGACGCGGTGCACGTGACCCGCCGCCTGGAGGTCTCGGCCGGCAAGGTCGTCGAGCTCTAGCCGTCCCTTCCGGATCTTGCCTGACCCGCGCCGTCCGGCAAGATCCGGTAGAGACGGCCCAGCCGTCCCCTAGAGGCCGTCCGGGGCCCGCCGGGTGCGGGCCATCCGGCGCGCCACGAAGTCCCGCGGGAGGTGTCGGGCCGCGAGGACGTACGCCTGGTAGCGGCGGCTGGTGATGCTGACGGGGCGGCGCCTCGCCAGGTCCCTGAGGGCCTTGGCCACCACCGCTCCGGGCTCCAGCCACACCGCGTCGCGCAGGGCGCTGACGTCCATCCCGGCGCGCTCCTGGAACTCGGTGCGGGTGAAGCCCGGTACCACCGCGAGCACGCGCACCCCGTACGGCTCCATGTCGATCCGCAGGGATTCGCTGAACGCGGTGATCCAGGCCTTGGCGGCCCCGTAGGTCCCGGTCGGCAGGGCTCCCGCGACCGACGAGACGTTGATCACCGCGCCGCGGCGGCGCTCGCGCAGACCGGGCAGCGCCGCGTGGGTCAGCCGCAGCGGGACCTTGACCAGCAGGTCGAGCATCCGCTCCTCGTCTTCGACGGGGCTGTACGGGAAGGGGGCGGGCAGGCCGAAGCCCGCGTTGTTGACCAGCACGTCGACGGGCCGGGCCCGGTCGGCGAGCCGCTCGGCCACCTTCTCGCATGCGGCGGGGTCGAGCAGGTCCGCGGGCAGCACCTCGCAGGACGTCCCGTACGTGCGGCGGAGCTCCTCGGCGACGGCGGTGAGCCGGTCCTCGTCCCGGGCGACGAGGACGAGGTCGCAGCCCTTGGCGGCGAGGCCCCGCGCGAAGGCCGCGCCGAGGCCGGAACTGGCGCCGGTGATCAGGGCGGTGGTCACGTGCGTGTCACTCCTACGGTGTGGGGTCCCGGGTTCCGCCGGCGCGGCTTCACGCCGGCTGCGGCGTGAAGGACGTGGTCGCGGGCGACGCGTACGCCTGCGCGACGTGCACCAGGAAGCGGGCCTCCTCGTCCAGGTCGCCGCCTTCCGCGGAGGTCTGGACGGCGGCGGGCAGCTCCAGGGCCGAGGCCTCCCCCGACTGCTGTCCGGGCAGCCCGGCCAGCTTCGCCTGCCGGGCCTCCTTGAGCAGGCAGGCCAGCGCGGCCGCGGACCTCCGCTGCTCGGGCACCCCGCTGCCGGCGACGTGGCTGCGCGCGAGCTCCGCGAGGCCCGGGGCCACGTACTCCCCCAGGATCAAGATCGCGTCACGCGTCTCGATGACCTTGCGGTAGACCAGCAGGTTGCGCGGCAGTGGCGGCCAGATCAGCTCGGCGACCCGTCCCGCCCGCGGCTTCGACAGGACGACGTGCGGTACGGCCTGCACCAGGTCCCGCCACAGCGGCCACAGCCGCCACGCGGTGGCGATGTCGGCCGTCGTGCGGCGCAGCGTGAAGAGGGTCGGGACGACGATGGCGGCGGCCCGAAGCAGTCCGTGCAGGTTCATCATCAGGGGCAGGGCGGGCATGGCCCAGGTGCTGCCGAACAAAGCCTTGAGCAGGTACACGAACCAGAACACCCAGGCGAGGGCCGTGCCGAGGCCGAACAGCCGCAGCCCGAAGGCCAGTCCGCGGCTTTCGGTGCGGCGGCTGTAGCGGGCGCACACGTACACGCAGGTGGTGTTGGCGACGAGGTGCGCCGAGATCAGCACCAGCCAGTAGGCGAGCGAGGGGACCGGGTCCCCGACGGGCGGGATGGTGTGCGTCCCGTGTCCGGGCGCGAGGAAGTCGAGCGCGATCAGCGTGCCCAGCCAGATCACCGTGCCGGTCCAGGAGGCCAGTTGAAGGCTGCGGCCCCGGGTGGCGGCGGCCACGAAGTAGACCACGGCGCCGGCCGACAGGACGCCGATGAGGTTGCGGACCAATCCGATCGCGTGCGCGTAGTCGGCGTCCCGGCTCGTGGCGTAGGCGACGACGTCGGGCAGGTTCAGGGTCATCGCGGCCGCGGCGGTCGCGACGGCGAGCCACAGACCGCGCTGTTGCGGGGAGCGCAGGGCGCCCGGTGCGCGCAGCAGGACGGCGATCCACAGGACCACCACGCTGGGAACGGCGAGCCAGTCGCCGAAGGCCGTCAGGTCAGCTGCCATCGCGCACGCCCCGTCCGTACCCCATGGCGGACTCCAGGCGGGCGAGGGCGCCGCGGGGCGCGGTCCGCGACGGGGGGCCGTTGCCGGCGGTCCGCGTGCGGATCATGCTCGCGAGCATCTCCGCCTCCTGCTCCTGGCGGGTGGTGTAGTTGGTGCGCCCGAGGACCACGGGGGCCTCGCCGTCGGTCTCCTCGCCCTCCAGCGAGTGGTGGCCGAACAGGATGTGGCCGATCTCGTGGAGCACGATGTGCTCGCGGTGCAGCGGAGTGGTCTGGGCCTCGTAGAAGACGTAGTCCACGCCGGCCGTGCCGACCCACAGCCCGCAGACTCCGGATTCGGCGGCTTCCTTGGGCAGCGGGTGCAGCCGGATGGGGCGTCCGCGCTGTTCGGCGATGTCCGTGCAGAGGTTCTCGAGCGAGAACGGGCGGCTCAGGTCCAGATGGCCGAGAATCGTCTCGCACCGTTTCCGCAGGTTGAGATTCCGATAGGGCATGTGTTCCCTCTTCGGACCCTTTCTCGGGCAGCGTCGATAGGCGGCGTGCGTGGGCATGGGCGTTACATCCTGTGCCTTGAGGCGGCCCCGGGAGTGCGGTCCCTGAGGGGAATGCGGAAGCCCGTCCGCGTCAGGACGAACGGGCGTTCCACCCATGCCTACAGATCATGTACGGGAGTTGGCAAGACGGTGAGCCCAGGTGGGGAACCTATTCGGCCAACCCGTACGTGTTCGCGCGCGGGGGCCGCTACCGCTTGCGGCGCTCCTCCTTGCCGGTGAGGCCGGCCCGGCGCAGGGCGTCGGCCATCGCGCTGTTGGCGGGGGCCGGCGCGTTGCCGCCGCCCTGGCCGCCGCTGCGGTTCTGCGCCCCGGCCCGGCCCTGCCCGCCCTGGGCGCCCTGACCACGCTGACCGCCTTGCCCGCCCTGGCCGCGCGCGCCACCCTGGCCGCCCTGGCCACGCTGCTGCGGCGGGCGGCCGCCGCCGCGCCGCTCCTCGCGCTGCCTCGGGGCGCCCGGCGCGCGCTCGCCCGTCGCCTCGTCGTCGATCCGCAGGGTCAGGGAGATCCGCTTGCGCGGGATGTCCACCTCCAGGACCTTCACGCGCACGATGTCGCCGGGCTTGACCACGTCCCGCGGGTCCTTGACGAAGGTCTTCGACAGGGCCGAGACGTGCGCGAGGCCGTCCTGGTGGACGCCGATGTCGATGAAGGCGCCGAAGGCCGCCACATTGGTGACCACGCCTTCGAGGATCATGCCGGGGGCGAGGTCGCCGATCTTCTCCACGCCCTCCTTGAAGGTGGCCGTCTTGAAGGCGGGGCGCGGGTCGCGGCCCGGCTTCTCCAGCTCGCGCAGGATGTCGGTGACCGTCGGCAGGCCGAAGGCCTCCGTGACGAACTGTTCCGGCCGCAGCGAGCGCAGCACGCCGCCGTTGCCGATCAGGGCCGCCACCTCGCTGCCGACGGTCTTCGCCATGCCCCGCACCACCGGGTAGGCCTCGGGGTGCACGCTGGAGGCGTCCAGCGGGTCGTCACCGCCGCGGATGCGCAGGAAGCCGGCGCACTGCTCGTACGCCTTGGGGCCGAGCCGGGCGACGTCCTTGAGCCCCTTGCGGCTGCGGAAGGGGCCGTTGGCGTCGCGGTGGGCCACGATGTTCTCGGCGAGCCCGCCGCTGATGCCCGACACCCGCGAAAGCAGCGGTGCGGAAGCGGTGTTGACGTCGACGCCGACGCCGTTCACGCAGTCCTCGACGACCGCGTCCAGCGAGCGGGAGAGCTTCACCTCGGACAGGTCGTGCTGGTACTGGCCGACCCCGATGGACTTGGGGTCGATCTTCACCAGTTCGGCGAGCGGGTCCTGGAGGCGGCGGGCGATGGAGACGGCGCCGCGCAACGAGACGTCCATGCCCGGCAGTTCCTGCGACGCGAAGGCGGAGGCCGAGTACACGGAGGCGCCCGCCTCCGAGACCATCACCTTGGTCAGTCCGAGCTCCGGATGGCGGGAGATGAGGTCACCGGCGAGCTTGTCCGTCTCGCGGGAGGCGGTGCCGTTGCCGATCGCGACGAGTTCGACCGCGTGTTCCGCCGCCAGCCGGGCCAGCTTGGCCAGGGACTCGTCCCACTTGTTGGCGGGCACGTGCGGGTAGATCACATCGGTGGCCACGACCTTGCCCGTGGCGTCGACCACGGCGACCTTGACTCCGGTGCGGAAGCCCGGGTCCAGGCCGAGGGTGGCGCGGGTGCCGGCCGGGGCGGCGAGGAGCAGGTCGCGGAGGTTGGCCGCGAAGACGCGGACGGCCTCGTCCTCGGCGGCGGCGCGCAGCCGGGTCCGCAGGTCGATCCCGAGGTGCACCTGGATCTTCGTGCGCCAGGCCCAGCGGACGGTGTCGGCGAGCCACTTGTCGCCGGGCCGGCTGTGCTCCGAGGGGGCCGCAACCCCGAAGCGGCGGGCGATCATGCCCTCGTAGGTGGACGGGCCGGGCGTCTCGCCCGGCTCTTCCGGCTCCAGGTCGAGGACGAGCACGTCCTCCTTCTCGCCGCGGAGCATGGCGAGGACGCGGTGCGAGGGCAGCGCGGTGAAGGGCTCGGCGAAGTCGAAGTAGTCGGCGAACTTGGCGCCCGCCTCCTCCTTGCCCTCGCGCACCTTGGAGACGAGCCGGCCGCGGGTCCACATCCGCTCGCGCAACTCGCCGATCAGGTCGGCGTCCTCGGCGAACTTCTCGGTGAGGATGGCGCGGGCACCCTCCAGGGCGGCCGCCGCGTCGGTGACGCCCTTGTCGGGGTCCACGAACGCGGCCGCGGCGGTGGACGGGTCCGTCGAGGGGTCGGCGAGCAGGCCCTCGGCGAGCGCTTCGAGGCCCGCCTCCCGGGCGATCTGCGCCTTGGTGCGCCGCTTGGGCTTGAACGGCAGGTAGATGTCCTCCAGCCGGGCCTTGGTGTCGGCCGCCAGGATCCGGGCCTCCAGCTCCGCGTCGAGCTTGCCCTGTTCGCGCACGGAGTCGAGGATCGCCGCCCGCCGGTCCTCCAGCTCGCGCAGGTAGCGCAGCCGCTCCTCCAGGGAGCGCAGCTGGGCGTCGTCGAGCATCTCGGTCGCTTCCTTGCGGTAGCGAGCGATGAACGGCACGGTGGAGCCGCCGTCGAGCAGCTCGACGGCGGCCTTCACCTGCCGCTCCCGTACGCCGAGCTCCTCGGCGATCCTGCCTTCGATGGACATCGTCACGGTGCGGTCCTGCCTGCCTTCGTACGTGTGCATGGGATGCGTGGAAGGCTGCCAATTGTGGCAGGTGGCGGTGACGGACGCCCGAAAGACCCGGCTCAGGCCCTGCCGAAGAGGTCCTTCGGGAAGGCTCCGGCGCCGATGGCCTTCGCGACGAGCGCGCCGCCGAGTTCGGCGAGGCGGGCCAGGCCGTCCGCGCCGAGGTGCTCGTAGGGAGCGGCGTCGAGGCGGTCGGTGTCCGCCTCCAGCTGCTCGCGTACGGCGGCGCCTTCCTCGGTGAGGTCGCCGGCCGCGTCCAGGATGCCCCGCTCGCGCAGCCGGTCGGTGGCGGCGTCGAGGTCGGACTGCTCCCAGCCGCGGATCGACTTGATCCACTCGGGGGTCATGCCGCGGCCGGTGGCGGTGTGGCTGAGCAGGGCCTCCAGCGGGTCGAGTTCCGCGAGGAGGAGGGCGGCGAGGTGACCGTCGCCGCGGTGCTCGCGTAGCAGGGTGGTGGCGTGCCACAGCCGCAGGTGCGGCTCCTCGGGCACGGGCAGGTCCGCGTGGGCGGCGTAGAGGGTGCGGCCGTGGCGGGTGCAGGCCTCGGTGGCCCGCATGGCGAGGCCGGCGGCTTCGGCGACCTCGGGCGAGGCGATCGTCTCGTCGCCGAGGAGGCGGCGCAGCGTGCTGTCGGCGGCGCGCAGCCGGGCGGCGAGCGCCTGCTCGGGCGAGGCGGTCTCCCAGACCGCGGGCAGGTGCCGGGCTATCAGGTCGTGGCGGTAGTTGTAGAACGTGGCGGTCACCACCCCGGCGCCGACGGCCCCCATGGCGGCGGAGCGGGAGGCGAGGTTCACGGCGGCGCGGTCCGTGACGCCGAGGGCGGCGAACTCCTTGCCGAGGTCGGGCGAGAAGTAGATGGTGGCGTGCAGCGGGTTGATCGCTGCGTGCCAGCAGTGGCGGGCGGCGCGCGGGGGAAGAGTCATGCGGAGCAGATTACCGACTGCTTAGTATGCGGACCAGACACGATCCCGCCCCCTCCCGCGGGAACCCGCCGTTTCCGGCCGATCTTCGCCCACCCGAGGGCGCGACCGCGGCTGTTCGCGGCGCTGCGCCCCGGCCCGTGACGGCCGAATGGCGATCATGTGACAGAAGGCGCCATGGACATGACGCAGGCGTCGCGCGTGAATACGGTCGGAACACGCATCCGCGAACGGAACTGTCTCCCCTACCCCTTGGAGCTATTCGTGCACCGCAAAGTCATCGCCCCGAGCGTGCTCGCCGCTTCCCTGCTGCTGGTGATCCCGGCGTCGGCGGCCGGTTCCGTCCCGGGCGCCCCGGGCGTGGGCGACTCCTATTACCCGGCCAGCGGCAACGGCGGATATGACGTCTCCCACTACGACCTGCGCCTCAAGTACGACCCGAAGACGGACCTCCTGGAGGGCACCGCCACCCTCCTGGCCACCGTCACGCAGGATCTGTCCCGCTTCGACCTGGACTTCGGACTCAAGGTCAGCGAGATCCGGGTGAACGGCGCGAAGGCGAAGTTCGCGACCTCCGGCGCCCACGAGCTGGAAGTGACCCCGGCGCAGGCGCTGGAGAAGGGCAAGCAGGCCTCGGTCGTCGTCAAGTACGCGGGCAAGCCCTCGGAGTTCAAGATCGACGGCTGGTCGGCCTGGCAGCGCACCCCGGACGGCGGGGTCGCGGCCCAGGAGCCCGATTCGGCCGTCTGGTGGTTCCCGAGCAACGACCACCCGCTCGACAAGGCCACCTTCGACATCTCGGTCAGCGTCCCCGACGGCACCCAGGCGATCAGCAACGGCGTGCTCCAGTCGCAGACTTCGAAGCTCGGCTGGACCCGCTACAACTGGCGCTCGAACAAGCCGCAGGCCACGTACCTCGCCACCCTCGCCGTCGGCAAGTTCGACATCACCACCGGCAAGACCGCGAACGGGCTGCCCATCCTCAA
Source organism: Streptomyces sp. NBC_00667 (assembly GCF_036226825.1). Taxonomy (NCBI): domain Bacteria; kingdom Bacillati; phylum Actinomycetota; class Actinomycetes; order Kitasatosporales; family Streptomycetaceae; genus Streptomyces; species Streptomyces sp. NBC_00667. Next base: position 5,720,294 of record NZ_CP109022.1, on the reverse strand, counting down.
CGCGTACAGCAAGGACCTGGGCGACAACGCGGGCGCGGCGCGCGCGAGCGTGGAGCGGACCGGCGAGGTCGCGGAGTGGCTGGAGGGCGTCTTCGGCCCCTACCCCTTCAACGCCCTGGGCGGGTACGTGCCGAACGTGCCGTCCGGCTTCGCCCTGGAGACCCAGAGCCGGCCGTTCTACAGCCCGCGCCAGTTCGCCAACGGCGCGAACGTGTCGGTGGTCGTCCACGAGCTGGCCCACCAGTGGTACGGCGACAGCGTGTCCGTCGACAACTGGAAGGACATCTGGATCAACGAGGGGTTCGCCCGCTACAGCCAGTGGCTGTGGTCGGAGAAGGAGGGCGAGGGCACGGCGCAGGAGCTCGCCGAATGGACGTACCGGAACTACCCGACGGACGACCCGTTCTGGCAGGTCAAGCCGGGCGACCCGGGCGCGGACAACCAGTTCCACGGCGCCGTGTACGACCGGGGCGCCATCGCCCTCCAGGCCCTGCGCAACGAGATCGGCGACGAGAAGTTCTTCACGATCCTCAAGGGCTGGCCGACCGAGCACGCCTACGGCAACGCCAAGGTCGGGGACTTCGTGCGGTACGCGGAGAAGGTCTCCGGCAAGCCGCTGGCCCAGCTCTTCGACACCTGGCTCTACACCCCGGGCAAGCCCGCCTTCGCCCCGCCGGCCGGATCGCCGGCCGCCCGGTCCTCGAAGGCCCCCGCCGCCGAGCCGGTGGAGCCGAAGTCCTGGAAGAAGATCGCAGCGACGAACTCGGTCCACGAGCACTGACGGCGCCCCCGCCGGCGCCCCGCGCGCCGTCGCCCCTCAGCGGGCGGCGGCGCGTTCGCGTGCCCGCGCCGCGCGGGCGACGGGCAGGTAGCGCAACCGCTCGGGCAGCAGCGGTACGAGGACCCGTACGACCGCGCTGAACCGCCGGAGCCTGCGCTCCTGCGCGGGGGTCCACTCCAGCCCGATGGCGGCCCGTGCGTCGGGCGGCATGTAGCCGACGGTGACGAAGGCCCGCAGCCGCAGGAACGCGGCCCGCAGCACCGGCCAGGTGAGCCGCAGCAGCAGCCGTACCGGCAGCGGGCCGCCCTCGGGCCGGGGCAGGGGCACGTCGGTGGCGACGAGCTCACGGGCGACCGGGGTGGGCTCGATCTCCTCGGCCAGCATCCGGCGGTAGTAGACCCAGTACTCCTCGATGGTCTGCGGCATGTCCCGGTCGTGGATGCCCAGGATCCGGCCCACCTGCAGCCACTCCCGGTACAGCTGCCGCTCCTGGGCCGGGGTGAAGCGGCGCAGCAGGTACCGGCCGGCGTACAGGTAGACCGGGAAGCCCGTGGCGTGGACCCAGGAGTAGCAGGCGGGGTCGAGGGAGTGGTAGCGGCGCCCGCGGGTGTCGGTGCCCTGGATCCCCTTGTGCAGGCGGCGCACCCGGCGCCCCTCCTCGGCGGCCCGCTCGCCCCCGTACACCCACAGCTGGACGGAGCGCAGCGAGCGCTCGCCGCGCCCCCAGGGGTCGGTCCGGAAGACGGAGTGCTCGTCGACGCCGGCGCCGATCGCGGGGTGGGCGACCTGCATGGTGAAGGCCGCGGGGAGCATCAGCAGCGCACGGACGTCCCCGGCGATGGTCCACAGCACACCGCCGGCCGGGGGCGGCCCGGGGTCGCGGTGGTGGGTGGGTGTCCGAGTGGCGGACTCCGTGTCGCTCATGGTTCAAGTATGCGAGTTCCATACGGTCGCGCTGCGGACAGAAAGTCTCTGCACAGGTGTTACCCAGAGGTAACCGCGGCTGCTTGGATGACGGCGTCGATCTTCCCCCGCAGGAATGACGGAGCCCCCATGACGCACACCCTGAACCGCCACGGTCGCGCCGCCGCCACCGCCGTCGCGGCGGTCGCCGCCGGCGCGCTGGCCCTCACCACCGCCCCGGCCGCCACGGCCGCCACGGCCGCGGAGAGCTCCCCCGCCCCGCGCCTGAGCGTCCTGACGTACAACACGTTCCTGATGTCCACGAGCCTCTACCCCAACTGGGGCCAGGCGCACCGGGCCGCGGAGATCCCCAGGGCGTCCTTCTTCCAGGGGCACGACGTGGTGGTGCTCCAGGAGGCCTTCGACAACACCGCCTCGGACGCGCTGAAGTCCGGCGCCTCGGGGCAGTACCCGTACCAGACGCCGGTCGTCGGCCGCTCCAAGAGCGGTTGGGACGCCACCGGCGGCTCGTACTCCTCCACCACCCCGGAGGACGGCGGGGTCACGATCCTCAGCAAGTGGCCGATCGTGCGCAAGGAGCAGGTCGTCTACAAGGACGCCTGCGGCTCGGACTGGTGGTCCAACAAGGGCTTCGCCTACGTCGTCCTCGACGTGAACGGCACCAGGGTGCACGTGGTCGGCACCCACACCCAGTCCACCGACTCGGGCTGCGGCACCGGTGAGGCGGCGGACATCCGCGGCCGCCAGTTCCGCGCGATAGACGCCTTCCTGGACGCCAAGAACATCCCGGCGGGCGAAGAGGTCATCGTCACGGGCGACATGAACGTCGACTCGCACAGCGCCGAATACCCCTCGATGCTGGCCAACGCCGACCTGGCCCCCGCCGACTCCCGCACCGGGCACCCGTACTCCTTCGACACGGCGCTCAACTCCGTCGCCCGGTACCGCTACCCGACCGACCCGCGCGAGGACCTCGACTACGTCCTGTACCGCAAGGGCAACGCCCGCCCGGCGGGCTGGGAGAACACGGTGGTGAAGCAGGAGTCCGCGCCCTGGACGGTCTCCAGTTGGGGCACCTCCTACACGTACACCGACCTCTCCGACCACTACCCGGTGATCGGGCGCTGACCGGGTAGCACGCAACAACAGTCCGGGTGTGGGATCTTCGGCGGCCGTCTCCGCCGGAGGACCCACGTCGGTCGCAGATGGCCGGTGATCCCGGCAGCTAGTTGTCCCTCTTCCACGGCCTGTCGCCAGGCTGCAGCAGCGTCTCCGGCGGCCGGCCGCTTGCCCGCCTCTGTCCAGCCGTGGACGCGCCGACGAAGAGGATCATCAGAGCGCCCAGCGCTGACAGCGGCCAGGCGACCAACCAACCGGTGATCAGTAGCAATAGGCCAACAGCCAGCAAGCCACGCGTCCAGTCGGGCCCTTGCTCAGCCACCTCGGCTCCCTCCGTCGAGAGCGGACACGGTACGCCCCCGCTGCCTGGTGGGTACGCCTTTCGTGCGTTACATGGCAAGTTCCTTCGTCTTCGGCGCGACATGCGGGCCGGGATCCTGCTTCGGCACCGTCCACCGTAGGCGGGACTGCAGAACCAGGACGTGCCCCCTTTCGCCCTTCGGGCCGCGAGGGGGCGATTTCGATGTCCCGGCGGTCAGGCCTTCTCTCCGATCGCGGCCCGCAACCAGTCGAGCGTCCCCTGGCCGAGCAGCTCGTCCGCCAGTCGCTGCCCGGTTTCTGTTGTCAGCCGGGCCCTGCTGTTGTCGATCCATCGCTGCGCGTTCTCGTAACCCTGGGCCTTGTACTCGATTCCCTGGAGCATGCATTCCAGCTTGTCAGCGTCGCGCGCGCAGATGGCCTCCGGTGAGTCATTCGCCTCGTATTCCGCCACCAGGTCACGGATCGCGGCCGCGAGGACCTCGGGCATGCCGGCAATCTGGTCCGCCGTCACCGCTGCCGGGTCGGCACTGGTGGCGTACTTCTTGCCGAGGTGGTTCATGTCCCCGGTGCGGCTTTCCTGGGTGTCGTGCCATACGGCGAGGAACGCTGCTCGTGCGGGGTCGGCACCTTCCAGCTTCGCGATGATCGACGCGATGAGCGAGGTACGCCAGGAGTGCTCCGCGACGCTCTCCGGCTGGGTGATGCCGGCCATCCACCAGCCCGTGCGGCGCGCGTTCTTGAGCGTGCCCGCTTCGTAGAAGAAGCGCGCTACCGCGGACAAGTCGTCAGCCACTGTGTCTCTCCTTCACGCCTCGGCGAGGCGGATCGCGTACCGGATGCCCTCCAGCTCTCGGCGCGCAAGCGTCGAGGCCGTGGTGCCATCCAACAGCAGAGGCAGTTGTAGCCGCAGCGCCCGCCCGGCCGTCGAGCCGGTGTGGAGGAGGCCGGGGCGCGCCGCGAGCAGTGCCCACAACGTGTGCACGGTGAGATCGAAGAAGCCATGTTCCGGGCCAAGCCCCCTGACGAGGTGCTGGAACAACCGGTGGCCGTGCCAGGTCATCGCACCGGTCACGGCGATGAAGTCGTCCGACAGCTCGGGGCGCGACGATTCCCCGATCCAGTAAGCCCAGTAGCTCAGGTTGGCTGCCTCTCCCGCCTCGTCGTCTTGCAAGGTCGTGGCGATGAAGTGCTGCATGCGATCCCGATCACCCTGTCTCGCAGCCACGGTGGCGACGGAGCGGGACGTCAGCCACTGGGTAAGCCAGTCAGACGGCCACTCGGTCCTACGCTGCTGGGCCAGCCAGTCCACTGTGTCCGGAGCATCGTCGTATCCGGCCAGGTAGAGGGCCTGCCTACGTAGAAGGAACTGTCCTCCAGTTCGGGCCTCCTCTGCCATGCGCCGCATGTGGCCGAAGAACCTGCGGCGCTCTTCCCCGGAGAGAAGCGGGGCGGCCGGCTGCCGGGCCACGACGAAGGTGTGTGGGGGGTGGGAGGCTACGCATGGGTTCTGGCGTCACTCCGGTCAAAGGCCATGTAAGCACCTCAACGAGATCACGCTGCATGACCCAGGACCCCAAGGGGCTCTCGTGTGGGGATACCTCGTCGTCCAGCGCGCCGGCGAGTAGGACGTCGGCTTCCAGGGCCCTGTCCAGAGCCACGAGCAGGGTGGGGCTGGCACCCATCCGCATCAGCCGGTGCCTGTGTACCAGCACCTGGCCGACAGCTAGTGCAGTCAGCGGGCGGCGCCCGGTTTCCCACCCGGCGACGGTATCGACCGAGACGGCGAACCGCTCCGCGAGGCTTTCCTGTGTGTGGCCAAGCTGCTCACGGCTGACCCGGAAGACGTGGCCGGAGACCAGGCCGCCCCTACTTCGTCGCCGGCCGCCCTGACCAGTGGTCAGGGTGGAAGTGGAGTCGGTGCCCATGACGCTCCCTCCGCATAGGCGTCCCGCCAAATAACCGGGACCCATGGTCACTTCAAGCGGATGTCCCCGAAATCTAGGCTCATATCCGTGGTCACCGAGCTGCTCAGCGTAGCGGCTGGACGGGGCTGAGCGCCGCCACCGGGGACCCGGCCGATACCCATTGAAGACGGTAGGGAGCATCGTTGTGGAGTCTCTGAGCGAGTCCGAGAGGAAACAGATCACAGAGGTCATCGACCGGGCCCGCGTGCCGTACCACACGCGCCCGTCGGCCGAGGATGTCGCTCGCCTCGTGGATGACCTCATCACCTGTGGGCAGCGGCTACACGAACGCGTTGCCACGATCGCCATGTCCCAGCGCTCGCCCCGGGCTGCGGGTGCTCTGGCCGACTGGGAGTACTTCGTGACGGCAGGCCCTCTGGACCCGGGGGACTGTGCGAACTGGAACTACGCCCGAGGCCTGGGCCGCATCGTGTGCTCCCTGGAGAAGGCCATCAGGGAGTACCAGCCGAGCACCGCGCCGTGACCGAACATGCTCGCCAGTTCCTGTACGTCGTGATCGTGCTCGGAACCCTCGCCGTGATCGTCGTCGGCACCCACTGACGGCAGCCCCCGCCGGGGTGAACCATCCGGTCCGGACGGTCGGCCTGGCAGGGGCGGCGCCGCGGGCCGCCGCGGGGCGTTACGCCCCGTACAGCCCCTCGATCAGGTCGGCGTACTTCTCCCGGACGACCCTGCGGCGCAGTTTGAGGGACGGCGTGAGTTCCCCCGACTCCGGGCCCCACTCCTCGCTCAGCAGCCGGTACCTCTTGATCTGCTCGGTGCGGTTGAGCCGGGCGTTGGCCGCCTCCACCGCGCGGGCGACCTCCTGGAGCACCTCCGGGTGGCCGGCGAGCTCGGCGGGCGAGGCGGCCGTGATGCCGCGGGCCGCCGCCCAGGCCGGGGCCATCTCCGGGTCCAGGACGAGCAGGGCCACGAGGTAGGAGCGGCCGTCGCCGTGGACGAGGGCCTGGCCGATCAGCGGGTGCTCCTTGACGGTGTTCTCCACCAGGGCGGGCGAGACGTTCTTGCCGTTCGAGGTGATGATCAGTTCCTTCTTGCGGTCGGTCAGCCACAGGAAGCCGTCGTCGTCCATCCGGCCGACGTCCCCGGTGGGGAACCAGCCGTCCGCGTCGCTCGCCCGCTCCACCGAGCCGTCGGGGCGCAGGTAGCCGGCGAAGACGGTCTCCCCGCGGGCGAGTACCTCGCCGTCCTCCGCGATCTTGAGCTCGACGCCGTCGATCGGCCGGCCCACCGAGCCGAGCCGGAAGCCGTCCGGGCTGTTGACCGTGCACACCCCGGCCGTCTCGGTCAGCCCCCAGGCGTCCATGATCGTGATGCCCCAGCCCGCCCAGAACCGCACCACGTCGATCGGCATCGGCGCGGTGGCGCTGGCCGTCCACACCAGCCGGTCCATCCCGGCCCGGGACAGCAGCGGGTCCAGCACCCGCTCCTTGGCCCGGGCGTACGAGGCTTCGAGCGCGGCCGGCACCGGTTCGCCGCGCTCGCGGTGCCCGGCGACGGCGCGGGCCACGTCGCCCGCCGCTTCGATGGCGGCCCGCTGCTCCTCGGGGAGGGCGGCCAGGACGGCCCGTACGGCCGCCGCCAGCTTCTCCCAGACCCGGGGGACACCGAAGAACTGCACGGGGCGCAGCTCGCGGACGGCGCCGGCGACGGCGGCGGGGTCGGCTACCAGCCGGACGTGCGCGGCGCGCAGCAGGGGCAGGTAGATGCCGAGGATCCGCTCCGCGATGTGCGCGAAGGGCAGGTAGCAGATGTGCTCGGCGTGTTCGGGCAGGTCCGTGCGCCGGTCGAGACGGACCGCCTGGAGCATGATGTTGCGGTGGGTGAGCCGGACGCCCTTGGGGTCGCCGGTGGTACCGGAGGTGTACACGACGGTCAGCGGGTCCTCGGGCCGCGTCTGCTGCCAGGCCTTCTCGAAGTCCTCGGCCCATCGCGGCGGTACGCCGGCCGCGCGCAGCGAGGCGTAGGCGCGGTGCGGGCCCGCGTCCGCCTCCTCGGCGACGACCAGGGCCTCCAGGGCCACGGCGGGGTGGGCCAGCAGAGGTTCCCACCGGCCCAGTTCGCGCGCGCCCTCGACGACGGCGAACCGGGCCCTGCTGTGGCGGGCTATGTGGGCGACCTGCTCGGGCGCGGAGGTTGCGTACACGGTGACGGGGACGGCGCCGAGATGGACGAGGGCGAGGTCGGTGAGCCAGTGCTCGGGCCGGTTGCCCATCATCAGCAGGACGTGTTCGCCGCGCTCGACGCCGAGGGCCGCGTAGCCGCGGGCGAGGGCGGCGACCTCCTGGCGGGCCCCGCGCCAGGAGAGGGTCCTCCAGCCGTCTCCCTCGCGCCAGGAGAGCGCGGGGAGGTCCCCGTGTTCTGCGGCATTGCGGGCGAGCAGGGCGGGGAGGGTGAGCTCCTCGGGCGGTCCGGGCAGGGGGAGTGTCGTGGTCATGGGCAGCTCCTGGCCATTTCACATCGTTGGTGCGACAGCAATACTGTTGAACCCAAGCTGTGGAGCAGAGAGCGAGGCGCAGACGATGGCCGACCGGGCACCCGAGCCGATGCTCACCGTCGACGAGCTGGCCGCCCGGGCGGGTGTCACCGTCCGCACCGTACGGTTCTACAGCACGCGCGGGCTTTTGCCCCCTCCTGTGATCGGACCCCGTCGGGTGGGCCACTACGGCCCCGAGCACCTCTCCCGGCTCGCCCTGATCGAGGAGTTGCAGCACCAGGGCATGACCCTGTCGGCCATCCAGCGCTACCTGGACGCGCTGCCCGACGACCTGAGCGCGCACGACCTGGCGATCCACCGGGCGCTGGTGGCCGCCTGGGCCCCTGACGCGGCACTGGAGTCCTCGCGGGAGGAGCTGGAAAAGCGGGCCGGGCGGACGCTGACGGAGAGCGACCTGCGGCGGCTGACGGCGATGAACGTGCTGACACCGGCCGGCGAGGGGTTCCGGGTCGACGTGGGACTGCTGCGGCTGGGAGTCGCGCTGCTCGACGTGCCGATCGCCCACGAGACGATCCTGGCGGCGCGCACCGTCCTGCTCGACCACGCCCGGACGGCCGCGCACCAGTTGACGGCGCTGTTCCGGGACGAGGTCTGGGGACCGTTCACCGAGGGCGAGAGCGACCCGGAGCGGGTGGAGTCGATGAAGGCGCTGTCCGCGCACATGCAACCGATGGTCGTGCAGGCTCTGGTGACGGCGTTTCAGCGGTCGTTGAAGGAAGAATTGCGGGCTGCTTTCGTCTCGGAAGGGTAGGTTCGCGGGTATGGCGATCATTCACGAGACCACGATGACACCGGGCAAGATGGAGCTGCTCGCGGACTGGCTCCCGGCGCAGCCCTGGTACCTGCCCACCGGGCGCGCCCCCGGGCCGGCCCGTGCGGGTGGCTTCCGGCTCGACGACCCCCAGGGCGAGGTGGGTCTCGAATTCATGGTGCTCAGCGAGGAATCGGACGACGGGCCGGTCGCCTACCACGTCCCGCTCACCTATCGCGGGGCGCCGCTCGAGGGCGCCGAGTCGGCTCTCATAGGCACCTCGGAGCACGGTGTCCTCGGCCGGCGCTGGGTCTACGACGGCACCCGCGACCCGGTTCTGGTCGGACAGTTGCTGTCGCTGCTGCAGGGCCGGGCCGCGGCCCAGGCCCAGGGACTGTCGGACACGCGGGACCCGTCGGTCGTCACCGAGTTCGACGGGCGGACGCTGCCGGTCCCCCTCCTGCCCCCGCTGCGGCCGCAGGCCGAGCACACCGGGCGGGACACGGAGATCGCCCTGGGCGACGGTCCCAGGCTCGCCGTGTCGCGCGTACTGCGGCCGCTGGACCCGGCCGGTGCCCCGCACGGCGCCGTCGGCCGGGTCACGGCCGGCTGGAGCACCCCGGACGGGACCGGGCACCGCGGGGTCTTCGCAGCCCTGTACGCGGGTCGGGCCGGCTCGGAGGGATCCGCGCCGGCCCGTTGAGGCGCGTCGGGCTCCGGGCTCCGGGGGCGTGCCCCGGAGCCCGGCCCCGCGGTCAGTCGGTGTACGTCTCGCCGCGTTCCGCCTTGGCCACCAGCGAGGCCGGCGGGGTGAACCGCTCGCCGTACTGGGCGGCCAGCTCGCGCGCGCGGGCGACGAAGCCCGCCGGGCCGCCCTCGTAGCCGTTGATGTACTGGATCACGCCGCCGGTCCAGGCCGGGAAGCCGATGCCCATGATCGAGCCGATGTTGGCGTCGGCGACGGAGGTCAGCACGCCCTCGTCGAGGCAGCGGACGGTGTCCAGGGCCTCGGAGAAGAGCATCCGCTCCTTCATGTCCTCGAAGGGGATCTCGGCGTCGGGCTTGGCGAAGTGCTCGCGCAGTCCCGGCCAGATGCGGGTCCGCTTGCCCGCCTCGTCGTACTCGTAGAACCCCGCGCCGCCGCTGCGGCCGGGGCGGCCGAAGTCGTCCACCATCCGGTCGATGACCGCGTCCGCCGGGTGCTCGGTCCACGCGCGGCCTTCGGCCTCGAAGGCCTTGCGGGTCTCGTTGCGGATCTTGCGCGGCAGGGTCAGGGTCAGCTCGTCCATCAGGGACAGGACCTTCGCCGGGTAACCGGCCTGCGCCGCGGCCTGTTCGACCGAGGCGGGCTCGATGCCCTCGCCGACCATGGCGACGCCCTCGTTGATGAACTGGCCGATGACCCGCGAGGTGAAGAAGCCGCGCGAGTCGTTGACCACGATCGGGGTCTTGTTGATCTGGCGGACGAGGTCGAAGGCGCGGGCGATCGCCTCGTCCCCGGTGCGCCCGCCCTTGATGATCTCCACGAGCGGCATCTTGTCGACGGGCGAGAAGAAGTGCAGCCCGATGAAGTCGGCGGGCCGCTTCACACCCTCGGCGAGCCCGGTGATGGGCAGGGTCGAGGTGTTGGAGCAGAGCAGGGCGTCGGGGGCGATGACGTCCTGGACCTCCTGGAACACCTTGTGCTTGAGGGCGGTGTCCTCGAAGACGGCCTCGATGACGGCGTCACAGCCCGCCAGGTCGGCGGCGTCGGCGGTGGGCGTGATCCGGGCGAGCAGTTCGGTGCGCTGCGCCTCGGTGGTACGGCCGCGCGCGAGCGCCTTGTCGAGCAGCTTCTCGGAGTACGCCTTGCCCTTCGCCGCGGCCTCGGGCGTGACGTCCTTGAGCACGACCTCGATGCCCGCGCGGGCGCAGGAGTAGGCGATGCCCGCACCCATCATCCCGGCGCCGAGGACCGCGACCTTGCGCACCTGGCGGGGCGCGACGCCCCGGGGGCGGCTGCGGCCGGCGTTGACGGCCTGGAGGTCGAAGAAGAACGCCTGCATCATGTTCTTGGCGGTCTGGCCGGTGACCAGCTCGGTGAAGTACCGGGCCTCGATGGTCAGCGCGGTCTCGAAGTCGACCTGCGAGCCCTCCACCGCGCAGGCGAGGATGTTGCGCGGCGCCGGGTACGGGGCCCCGTTCAGCTGCTTCTTGAGGTTCGCGGGGAACGCCGGGAGGTTGGCGGCGAACCGCGGGTTGGACGGCGTACCGCCCGGGATCTTGTAGCCGGGGACGTCCCACGGCTGCTTCGACTCCGGGTTGGCGTCGATGAAGGCGCGGGCCTTGGCCAGCATCTCCTCGGGGGTGGCCGCCAGTTCGTGGACCAGGCCGTTGTCCAGGGCCCGCTGCGGGTTGTACTGGGTGCCCTGGAGCAGGACCTTGAGCAGCGCGTCCGCGATGCCCATCAGGCGCACGGTGCGGGTCACGCCGCCGCCGGCCGGGAGCAGGCCGAGCGTGACCTCGGGCAGGCCGATCTTGGAGCCCGGCGCGTCGAGGGCGATCCGGTGGTGGGAGGCGAGGCAGATCTCGTAACCGCCGCCGAGGGCCGCGCCGTTGATCGCGGCGACGACGGGCTTGCCCAGGGTCTCGATGCGGCGCAGCGAGCGCTTGATCGCGTTCCCGGTCTCGAAGGCCAGGGCCGCGTCCTCGGGGCGCAGCCGGATCATGTCCTTGAGGTCGCCGCCGGCGAAGAAGGTCTTCTTGGCGGAGGTGTAGATGATGCCGCGGATGGAGTCCTTCTCGGCCTCCGCGCGGTCGGCGATCGCCGCGATGGAGTCCTTGAAGGCCTGGTTCATCGTGTTGGCGGACTGGCCGGGGTCGTCCAGGACGAGGGTGACGACGCCGGTCTCGTCCTGTTCCCAGCGGATCGTGGTGGACTCGCTCATGTTCGCTACTTCCGTGTCGGAGGGTTCGGTGGTCACAGGACGATTCAGAGACGCTCGACGATGGTCGCGACGCCCATGCCGCCGCCGACGCAGAGGGTGACGAGCCCGTAGCGCTTGTCCTGGCGCTCCAGTTCGTCGATGACGGTGCCGAGGATCATCGCGCCGGTGGCGCCGAGCGGGTGGCCGAGCGCGATGGCGCCGCCGTTGACGTTGACCTTGTCGAGGGACAGCCCCATGTCCTTGACGAAGCGGAGCACGACGCCCGCGAACGCCTCGTTGATCTCGACGAGGTCGATGTCGTCGATGGTCAGGCCGGCCTTGGCGAGGGCCTTGCGGGTGGCCGGGGCCGGTCCGGTGAGCATGATGGTGGGCTCGGAGCCGGAGACGGCGGCCGAGACGATCCGGGCGCGCGGCGTCAGGCCGCTGCGCTCCCCCGCCTCGCGCGAGCCGATGGCGACGAGCGAGGCGCCGTCGACGATGCCGGAGGAGTTGCCCGCGTGGTGGACGTGGTCGATCTTCTCGATCCAGTGGTACTTCTGGAGCGCGACGGCGTCGAAGCCGCCGAGGTCGCCGATGTCGGCGAAGGACGGCTTGAGCTTGGCAAGGGTGTCGGCGGTGGTGCCCGGGCGGATGAACTCGTCGTGGTCCAGGACCACCAGGCCGTTGCGGTCGGTGACGGGGACGACGGACTTCGCGAAGCGGCCGTCCTTGACGGCGTTCGCGGCACGCTCCTGGGACAGGGCCGCGTACTCGTCCACGTCGCGCCGCGAGAATCCCTCGATCGTGGCGATCAGGTCGGCGCCGATGCCCTGCGGGACGAACCCGGTGTCCCAGTTGGTCATCGGGTCGGCGAACCAGGCGCCGCCGTCGGAGGCCATCGGCACCCGCGACATGGACTCGACGCCGCCCGCGAGGACGAGGTCCTCCCAGCCGGAGCGGACCTTCGCGGCGGCCATGTTGACGGCTTCCAGGCCGGAGGCACAGAAGCGGTTCTCCTGGACTCCGGCCACCGTGTCCGGCAGGCCGGCGGCGATCGCCGCGATGCGGGCGATGTCGGAGCCCTGGTCGCCGACGGGGCCGACGACACCGAGCACGATGTCGTCGATGGCGGCCGGGTCGAGACCCTCGTTGCGCTCGCGCAGGGCGTGGATGAGGCCGACGACCAGGTCGATCGGCTTCGTGCCGTGCAGGGCGCCGTTGGCCTTGCCGCGGCCGCGCGGCGTGCGGATCGCGTCGTATACGTACGCTTCGGTGCTCACTGGGTCAAGCCTTTCGGGGAGGTCTTGGGTTAGGTCCTGTCCGGGACCTAGCCGAGGAGGGAGCGGCCGATGATCTCTTTCATGATCTCGGTCGTGCCGCCGTAGATGGTCTGGATGCGGCCGTCGGTGAAGGCCCGCGCGACCCGGTACTCGCTCATGTACCCGTAGCCGCCGTGCAGCTGCAGGCAGCGGTCCGCGACCCGCTTCTGGAGCTCGGTGGCCCACCACTTGGCCATCGAGGCGTGGACGTGGTCCAGCTCGCCGTTCGAGTGGTCCACGATGCACCGGTCCAGGAACGCCCGCGTGACGGCGCACTCGGTCGCCATCTCCGCTATCTCGAACCGGATGTGCTGGAGCTTGGAGAGCGGCCGGCCGAAGGCCTCGCGCTCCTTCACGTACGTGGTCGTGATCTCCAGCAGGTGCTCGGCGGCGGCGATGGCCGCCATCGCGATGCCCAGCCGCTCCTGGGCCAGGTTGGTCATCAGGTGGAGGAAGGCGCCGTTCGGTTCGCCGAGCAGGTTCTCCTTCGGGACCCGTACGTCGTGGAAGAACAACTCGGCGGTGTCCTGCGCCTTCTGGCCGATCTTCTCCAGGTTGCGGCCGCGCTCGAAGCCCTCCGCCCCGCGCTCGACGACCAGCAGGGACAGGCCGTGCGCCCCGCCCTCGGGGGTCGTCTTCGCGACCACGATCACCAGGTCGGCCAGGATGCCGTTGGAGATGAAGGTCTTGGAGCCGTTGAGCAGCCAGTGGTCGCCCCGGTCCTCGGCGCTCGTGCGGATCCCCTGGAGGTCCGAGCCGGCCCCGGGCTCCGTCATCGCGATCGCCGTGATGGTCTCGCCGGAGCAGAAGCCCGGGAGCCAGCGGCGCCTTTGTTCCTCGGTGGCCAGGGAGGTGAGGTACGGCCCGATGATGTCGTTGTGCAGACCGATCGCGAGCCCCGGCGCGCCCGCCCGGGTGAACTCCTCGGCGATAACGGCGGCGTAGCGGAAGTCGGTGTTCCCTCCGCCTCCGTACTCCTCGGGTACGGCGAGCCCCAGCAGGCCCTGCCGGCCGGCGGCGCGCCAGGCGTCGCGGCTGACGATGCCGTCCTGCTCCCACTGCTCGTAGTGCGGCAGCACCTCTTTGGCGAGGAAGGTGCGTACGGTCTCGCGGAACGCCTCGTGGTCGGCGTCGAAGATGCGGCGTTGCATCGGGGCCCCCTAGAGCCAGCTCTTGACGGTTTCGATCAGCCGGGCCGGCTCGGGGCCGACGGGCGTGACGTTGAGCATGGTGACGCCCGCGCTGCGGAACGCCTCGACGCGCTCGCGGACGTAGCCGGCGGGTCCGCACAGCGTCATGAGTTCGCAGAACTCGTCCGGGACGGCGGCCGCCGCGTCGCGCTTGCGGCCGCTGAGGTAGAGCTCCTGGATCTTCCGGGCCTCCTCCTCGTAGCCGTACGCGACGGCGAGGTCGTTGTAGAAGTTCTTGCCGGCCGCGCCCATGCCGCCGACGTACAGGGCGATCTGCGGGCGCGCGAGGTCCCGGACGGCGGCCGCGTCCTCACCGATCGCGAGGAGGCCGCCCGCGACGACCTGGAGCGGGCCGAGCCCGGGGTCCCGGCGGGCGGCGCCCTCGGCGAGCGGGCCGCCCCACACGGCGTCCGCCTTCTCCGGCAGGAAGAGGGTGGGCAGCCAGCCGTCGGCGATCTCCGCGGTCATCGCCACGTTCGCCGGGCCGAGCGAGGCGACGTAGACCGGGACGGCCGGGCGCACGGGCCGGGTCAGCATCTTCAGGGGCTTGCCGAGCCGGCCGCCCTTCTCGGGCGGCAGGGGCATGTCGGTGATGCCGTGGTGCTCGATGGTCTCGCGGCGCCAGATCCGGCGGCACAGCTCGACCGTCTCGCGGGTGCGGCCGATGGGCTTGTCGTACGGTTTGCCGTGCCAGCCCTCGACCACTTGGGGGCCGGACGCGCCGAGGCCGAGCATGGCCCGGCCGCCGGACATCGCGTCGAGGCCGGCGGCGGTCTGGGCGATGAGGGCGGGAGTGCGCGAGTAGACGTTCAAGATGGCGGAGCCGATCCGCATGCGCTCGGTGCGGGCCGCCAGGTAACCCATGATCGTCGGGGAGTCGAAGCCCCAGGCCTCGGCGACCCACACCGCGTCGAGCCCGGCCGCCTCCAGCGCGGCCGCCTCGTCCGCGGCCCGGCGCGGATCGCCCGAGTAGTCGAGCATCATGGACAGTTCCATCAGGCGCCCTTCTCCAGCAGGTTCGGCACGTCCCAGTCCCGCGCCACGGATCCGGTGTCCGCCCCCGGCTGCGCGGGGCCGCGCGTGACGGTGGCCGGGGTCGCGGAGAAGCGGGGCGCGGGGGCGGGCTGGGTGATCCCGCCGAAGTCGGTGAAGGTGCCCCGGGCCGCGAGGTGCGGGTGGTGCGGTGCCTCGCCCAGGGACAGCACGGGCGCCACGCAGGCGTCCGAGCCTTCGAAGACGGCCGTCCACTCGGCCCGGGTACGGGACTTGAAGCGGGCGGCGACGGCCTCGCGCAGCTCGTCCCAGCGGGCGGGGTCCTTGCGGGCGGGAGCCTGCTCCGCGATGCCGAGAAGCTCCACGAAGGTGTCGTAGAACTGCTGCTCCAGTGCCCCGACCGCCATGTACCCGCCGTCGGAGGTCTCGTAGGTCCCGTAGAAGGGGCAGCCGCCGTCGAGCAGGTTGGCGCCGCGCCGGTCCTGCCAGCCGCCGGCCGCCATCATGCCGTGGATCATGGCGGTGAGGTGGGCCGTCCCGTCGACGATGGCGGCGTCCACGACCTGGCCGGTCCCTTCGGGGGTGCGGGCGTGCCGGAGGGCGGCGAGGACGCCGATGACGAGGTAGAGCGATCCGCCGGCGTAGTCGCCGACGAGGTTGGCGGGGACGGCCGGGGGCTCGCCCGGGCTGCCGATCATCCCGAGGGCGCCGGTGACGGCGATGTACGCGATGTCGTGCCCGGCGGTGTGGGCGAGCGGGCCGTCCTGGCCCCAGCCGGTCATCCGGCCGTAGACGAGCTTCGGGTTGCGGGCGTGGCAGTCGGCCGGGCCGACGCCGAGCCGCTCGGCCACCCCGGGGCGGAACCCCTCGATCAGTACGTCGGCCCGTTCCACGAGCTCCAGTACCCGGCCCGGGCCCTCGGGGGCTTTCAGGTCGACCAGGACGGAGCGCTTGTTGCGGTTGGTCACGTCGTACGCCGGATCGACGGCGAGTCCGCCGCCCCCGGGGCGGTCCACGCGGACCACGTCCGCGCCGAGGTCGGCGAGGAGCATCGCCGCGAACGGGCCCGGGCCGATCCCGGCCAGTTCGACGACGCGTACTCCGGCGAGCGGGCCGGTACCGGACACTGCCATCGAGCCCCCAGCGTTTCCCCGTGCGAGTCGGGTGGGTGTGTGAACGGGTGAGTGGTAAGCGGGTGAGTGTGTGACACAACTGATGTCACACCAGTGATGCTAGGAACGTGTTCCACTCAGCACAAGAGCGGGCGCTTAGCCATCTGCCCGGATCCGCGCGTCGAGTTCCTTGATGTGGCGTTTGAGCGCGACGGTGCGGTAGCTCTCCTCGACCCACTCGCACAGCACCTCCGCCGGGGGCGCCCCCGTCCCGCCCAGAGACAGGGTGACCCACCCGGCCCGGCCGAGGCCGTACCCCGTGGGCTCGGCGCCGGGAAAGGTCATCGCGTGGCCGTGCAGCGCCTCGTCCTTGAGCTTCACCGAGAGGCCGGGCGGCTGCGGGCCGTCGGTATTGCCCAGAAAGACGAAGATCTTCTTGTTGACCTTTACCACGCAGTCCTCGGGCCCCCAGGGGAACTCCTCGACTGCCTCGGGCAGCCCCAGGGCGAACTCGCGCACCTGCTGCCACTTGCGCACCGCACCTTTCACCGACGCCTCCACTTACCGCAGGTCACACCTGCTCGTACGGACAGTCGACCCTCACGCTAGCCTCAGCCACCGACACCAGCTGGGAGGAGCGTCATGAACGACCGGGTTCACCGCACAGAACGGCAACGCGCCTACGACCTCGTGCTTTTCGGCGCGACCGGATTCGTGGGCACCCTGACCGCCGAGTACCTCGCCGCCCGCGCCCCGGCCGGCTGCCGGTGGGCCCTCGCGGGCCGGGACCTCGGCAAGCTGGAGCGGCTGCGCGAACGCCTCGCCGCCCTGGAACCGGCGTGCGCGACCCTGCCGCTGGTCCGCGCGGACGCCTCCGACGCACGGGCCGTACGGGAACTGGCCGCCTCCACGCGGGTGCTGGCCACGACCGTCGGGCCCTACATCTGGTACGGCGCGGAACTGGTCGCGGCGTGCGCGGAGGCGGGCACCGACTACGTGGACCTGACCGGCGAGCCGGAGTTCATCGACCGGATGTACGTCGCCCACGACGCGCGGGCCCGGGAAACCGGCGCGCGGCTGGTGCACGCCTGCGGGTTCGACTCGATCCCGGCCGACCTCGGGACGTACTTCACGGTGAACCGGCTGCCGTCCGGGGTGCCGCTGCGGGTCGACGGTTTCATGCGCTCCAACGCCCTGCTCTCCGGCGGGACCCTGGCCTCCGGCCTCACCGCGATGAGCCGGGGTCCGCAGACCCTGGCCGCCGCCCGGGAGCGCCGGCTGTACGAGCCCCGGCTGCCGGGCCGCCGCGTACGGGGCTCCGGGGGCGCGCCGCGGTTCAGCCGCGAGACCGGCGCGTGGGCGCTGCCGCTGCCGACGCTCGACCCGCGCGTCGTGGCCCGCTCGGCCACCGCCCTGGAGCGGTACGGCCCGGACTTCCGTTACCGGCACTACGCGGCGGTGGAGCACCTGCCGGTCGCGGTGGGTGCCACGGCGGCGGTGGGGGCGACGCTGGCGCTGGCCCAGGTACCCGCCGCCCGGCGGTGGTTGATGAGCCGCTGGGAACCGGGCCGGGGCCCGGACGCGCAGCGGCGCGCGCGCAGCTGGTTCACCGTCCGTTTCGTGGGGACGGGTGGGGGACGGCGGATCTTCACGGAGGTCTCGGGCGGCGACCCCGGCTACGGCGAGACGGCGAAGATGCTGGCCGAGTCGGCCCTGTGCCTGGCCTACGACGCCCTCCCGGAAACCTCCGGCCAGCTCACCACGGCGGTGGCCATGGGCGACGCCCTGCTGGACCGCCTCCAGAAGGCCGGCATCCGCTTCCGCGTGGCGGCCGAAACGGCGGGCTGAGACCGACGGGGGCCCACCCGGGACCGGGCCGGACTCCTCCCCACCACCGCTACCCGGTCCGCGTGGCCTCGCGCAGGGCGCGCCGGCACAGGGAGTCGGCGCGGCGGGTGGTCTCGGGGAGGCGGTAGTGGGGGCTGAGGGCGAGGGTGTGGGCGCAGGCGTTGTCGAGCGAGACGCGGTGACCGACGGAGACGTAGACCGGCTTGATCCCGTCCTGGGTGCGCAGGGCCCGCCCCACGACGGCGCCGTCGGCCGCGAGGAGCGGGGCCGCGTCGCCCCGCCGGGCGCCGGGTTCCTCGTAGGTGAAGGTGAACGGGTTCTTCGCCACGCCGATGCTCGGCAGCCCGGTCACCACCCCCAGGTGGCAGGCGAGGCCGAAGCCGCGCGGGTGGGCGAGCCCGTAGCCGTCGCAGACGACGAGGCCCGGCGTGACGGTCAGGGCGTCGAGTGCCGCCAGCACGGTGGGCAGTTCGCGGAAGGCGAGCAGTCCCGGTACGTAGGGGAAGCTGACGCGCCCGACCGCGGTGCGCTCCTCGACCACTTCCAAGGTGGCCGCGTCGAGGACCACGGCCGCGGCGGCGACCAGGTCGCGTTCGTCGTCGTAGGCGACGTCCACTCCGGCGACGAGCCCCGCACCCGGAGGCGGCCCGGGCTCGTCCAGCACCAGGCCGCGGCGCAGTTCGTCCTGTATCGCTCGTGCTTCGGTCTCGTCGGCAGGGGTCTTGGAGGTCGTCATGAGGTGCGAGAGTAGCCTGGCGATCATGTTCATCATGGAGCTCACCTACACAGCGCCGCTCGAAGCCGTCGACGCACAGATGGACGCCCACATCGCGTGGCTGGACCGCTACTACGCGTCCGGCGTCTTCCTCGCCTCGGGGCGCAAGGTGCCGCGCGAGGGCGGCGTGATCCTGGCCGGCGGCATCTCCCGCTCGGAGGCGGAGGAGATCACCGCCGGGGACCCGTTCGTCGTGGCCGGCGTCTGCTCCTACCGCATCACCGAGTTCGTGGCCACGAAGACCTCGGCGGAGCTCGCCGCCGTGCGGGAGGAACTCCCGGCGGTCTGAGCGGCCGACGCTCCCGCCCGCGGCCGGGCTCCGCATCACGGGCGGGGCCCGCCCCGCTCGCCGGGCGCGCCGTTGCGGGGCCGCTACCGGCGGCTCCGGCCGCCGGCAGGCCGCCCCGGGTGCGCGACCCGCTCTCCAGGCGTCGCAAGAGCACCGCGACGGTCGGAACGGGCCCGCGGGGAAGCGGATCTCCTCACGGCAGGCGCGCCGGCCGGCTGCGTTTCAACGCCGCTCCAGCCTGCCCACCCGCCCCTTCTCCCCCGCCGCCCAGCAGCCGCCGTCGGGCGAGCAGTCGACGGTGTCGTACGAGCCCGCGTCCAGCGCCCGCCAGGTCCGGCCCCCGTCCGGCGTCACGTCCGTGCCGGTCGGGCCCACGGCCAGCGCGGTACCACGGGAGTGCGGGTACCAGGCCGCGCCGGACCGGTAGGCGGGCGGCGGCGCCTCGGAGGCGCGCCAGGTGCGTCCCCCGTCCGAGGACACGGCCGCGGCCAGCGGGGAGGCCTGGTCGGCGCGGTAGTCGCCGCCGACCGCGAGGCCCGTCGTACGGTCGCGGAAGGCGAGCGCGAAAACGCCCTTGGCCGGGTCCCCCGCCGGAACGGGCGATGCGGTGGCGCTCCAGGTACGGCCGCGGTCCCCCGACCGCAACACCCGGGAGACCGCGCCCCCTCCGGTGGCGATCAGGACGTCCCGCGGTCCGGCGGCGACCAGGCACTGTCCGCTCGCGGCGAAGCCCGCCTCGCCCGGCAACGCCTCCGGCATCGCGGCGGCCGGCAGCACCTGCCAGCTCCGCCCGCCGTCGTCGGTGGCCAGGAGCCTGAACCGGCCGTCCACCGGGTCGCTCAGCGCGAGCCCGTGGCGGGCGTCGAAGAAGGTCAGGCAGTCGTAGAAGGCCCGTGGGTCGGTGTTGCGGAAGCTTTCGGTCCATGTCGCGCCGCCGTCCTCGGTCCGCAGGACACGCGAGGCCTCGCCCTCCCCGATGGACAGCGCGACCGCCCGGCGCTCGTCGAAGGCCTCGATGTCGCGCAGTTCCAGCCCCTGGGCGACCGCTTCCGGCGGCGAGACGTCGCGCCAGCTGCGCCCCCCGTCCGCGGTGCGCAGCACCGTCCCCTTGGAGCCGGCCACCCAGGCCGCGGAGCGGCTGACCGCCGCGAGCCCGCGGAAGCGGACGGTGTCCTTGCCCGTGGCCTTGAGCACCCAGCCCGCCCCGCGCAGGTCGTGCGGGCCGTCACCCGGACCACCCGTGTCCGCCTGCGCGGACACGGCCGGGGCCGCCACCGCCAGCGCCACCAGGCACACCCCAACTCCCAGAAGTCTCATGGCGCGGGAAGCTAACGCACGCCGGATTTCCCGTCCAGGGTGCGTCGGGGGGCCCGGGTTCCTAGGCTGGCGGCATGCCTCCCGAGGACCCGCATCCGCAGCACACGGCGCAGGACCCGAAGCCCTACGCGGGCAAGCACATCACCGTCACCTACGGGACCGGCCGCTGTCTGCACGCCGCCGAGTGCGTCGGCGGGCTGCCCGAGGTCTTCGACTCCGGGCAGCGCCCCTGGGTGCGGCCCGACGGGGCCGAGCCGGAGCGGGTGGCGGAGGTGATCCGCCGCTGCCCCTCGGGGGCGCTCCAGTACCGGCTCACCGAGGGGCCGGCCGAGGAACCGGACCGGCCGACGAGCGTCGTACGGTCGTCGGCGGGCCAGTTGGTCCTGCGCGGCGAACTGGTGGTGACCGGGCCGGACGGCACCGTCCGACAGGAGACCAGGGTGATGCTTTGCGCCTGTGGGATGAGCGGTAATCAGCCGTACTGCGACCACTCGGGGCCCTGTGGCCACGACTGAACACCTTGCCGCGCCGACCCCGTTCGGTCACCCTGTGCGATCGGACGGTCGCGATCAAGCCAATCGGTGACACAGCTCACTCGAATGCGCCTGCACGGATTTGCCCTTTCGGGCGTCTATCCGGTTGCCGGTGCCCACCCCAAGCCCGGCGAGAGATCCGCCGCAAGGGAGCGAGCCTTGATCACTGTCATCGAGCAGGCCGTGCAGGCCCGACTGGTCGCCACCGCGCCGAAGGTCGAGACCGTGCCCGTCACGCTGTGCTACGACCGCTCGGATCCCTTCGCCGTCCGCATGGCGTTCCCCGGCCCCGCGACGCTGGAGGGCGTCGAGGTCTCCTGGACCTTCGCGCGCGAGCTGCTGGAGGCGGGACTGCGCCGCCCCGCCGGCTCGGGTGACGTGCGCGTGCGCCCGTACGACGGCGAGCGGACCAGCATCGAGTTCCACGCGCCCGAGGGCGTCGCGATCGTGCTCATGGGGACCCGCGACCTGCACCGGTTCCTGGAGCGGGCCGCGACGGTCACACCGCCGGGGCTGGAGCACCTCTACCTCGACCTGGACCACGGCCTGGCCGAGCTGATGCGCGGCCCCCGCTGAGCGCGCTCCGGCCGGCTGCCCCCGCGGGTAAATGCGTTGCGGGCGGCTCCGGGCGCCCGTAGCTTCGTAGGCGACCCATTGCCGTCGAAACGGAGTAGGACATTGCTCTTCTGAGGTTCGAGACACCGACCACGACCACCCTTCACCACCCGTCGGCTGTCTCCCCACGTTGCTCGCACCACTTCACGCAACCTGGAGGCCTCCATGAGTCTTGCTCCCACCTTCGTCACCTGCTCCGCCCTCTCCTTCGACTGGCCCGACGGAACTCCCGTCCTCGATGACTTCCACCTGGCCGTCGGCCCGGGCCGGACCGGCCTGATCGGCCTCAACGGGTCCGGCAAGTCGACCCTGTTGAAGCTGATCGCGGGCGAACTGACCCCGTCCGGCGGACAGGTCTCCGTCGCCGGGACGATCGGCTACCTCTCCCAGAACCTCATCCTCGACACCGCCCTGCGCGTGGACGAGGCGCTCGGCATCCGCACCACCCGCGCCGCCCTGCACGCCATCGAGGCGGGCGAGGCCACCGAGGCCAACTTCGCCGCGGTGGGCGACGACTGGGACGTGGAAGAACGGGCGCTGGCCACGCTCGACTCGCTCGGCCTCGCCCGGATCGGCCTGGACCGCACGGTCGGTGAGCTGTCGGGCGGCGAGTGCGTACTGCTGCGGCTGGCGGCCCTGCTGATCGCCCGCCCGGACGTCCTGCTCCTGGACGAACCCACCAACAACCTGGACCTGCGGGCCCGGCGGCGGCTCTACGCTGCCGTCCAGTCCTGGTCCGGCGTGCTGGTGGTGGTCAGCCACGACCGCGAGCTGCTGGAACGGGTCGACCAGATCGCCGACCTGCGCGACGGCGAAGTCCGCTGGTACGGAGGGAACTTCACCGACTACGAGGAGGTGCTCGCCGCCGAACAGGAGGCGGCCGAACGGATGGTCCGGGTCGCGGAGGCCGACGTACAGCGGCAGAAGCGCGAACTCGCCGACGCCCAGGTGAAACTGGCCCGGCGCAAGCGCTACGGCCAGAAGATGTGGGACAGCAAGCGCGAGCCGAAGATCGTGATGGGTGCCCGCAAGCGCGCCGCCCAGGAGTCGGCCGGCAAGCACCGCATCATGCACACCGAGAAACTGGCGGATGCCCGCGAGCGGCTCGACCAGGCGGTGGAGGCGGTGCGCGACGATGACGAGATCCGCATCGAGCTGCCCGCGACCCGGGTTCCGCCGGGGCGGCGGGTCCTGACCTTCGGTGACCTGCGCCCGGCCCACGGGCCCGTGATCGCGGGTGAGTGGGAACTGCGCGGGCCGGAGCGGATCGCCCTGGTCGGCGGCAACGGTTCGGGGAAGACGACCCTGCTGCGGACGGTCGCCGGCCTGCTCGCCCCGGTATCGGGTGAGGTGTCGGCGCACGTGCCGACCCGGTTCCTGCCGCAGCGGCTGGACGCCGACGTACTGGACGACGACCGCTCGGTCGTGGAGAACGTGGCCCGGTTCGCCCCGCACGCCACGAACAACGTGATCCGGGCGCGGCTCGCGCACTTCCTGTTCCGGGGTGCCCGGGCGGACCGGCCGGCCGGAACGCTGTCGGGCGGCGAACGGTTCCGGGCGGCACTTGCGGCGCTGCTGCTGGCGGAGCCCGCGCCGCAGCTGCTGATGCTGGACGAACCGACGAACAACCTGGACCTGGCGAGCGTGCGGCAGCTGACCGGCGCCCTGGAGTCGTACGAGGGGGCGCTGCTGGTGGCCAGCCACGACGTGCCGTTCCTGGAGTCGCTGGGCATCACGCGCTGGCTGCTGCTGGACGGCGGGGCGGGGCTCCGGCCGACGACGGCCGAGGAGGTCCGCGAGTCGCTCTGGCTCGGCTGAGCAGGAGCGGTCGGGGGGCCGGCGCGGCCGGCCCCCCGGCGCCGCGGGCGTCAAGACGGGGGCGGGGACCACCCGCGTGCGTGATTTCGGTTCCGATTTGCCCGTCCGCACGCCCTCCCACAGAGCCTCAAACTGCACAGATAACCGGACGTAACCACCCATAGAGAGGGGTGGGGCTTGGCTGGTCCTTGATGCCGTGCTTAACCTACGACTCCGTAGGCTACGGAACCGTAGGTAATTCGCTTGTTCCCCCTGGAGTACCCGTGACGATCACCTCCCCCCACCTCGGCAGCTCGGAGGCGTGGACCGACGCCAAGTTGCTGTTTGCGCTGGAAGAGGTGGTCGAAAAGGAACTCAACCGCCATCTGCAGGTCACCAAGGACTGGATGCCCCACGAGTACGTCCCGTGGAGCGACGGCCGGAACTTCCCGGGCTTCTTCGAGGACGGCGAAGCCTGGGACCCGCAGCAGTCCAAGGTCACCGACATCGGCAAGATCGCCCTCGTCGTCAACCTGCTGACCGAGGACAACCTGCCCAGCTACCACCACGAGATCGCCTCGCTCTTCGGGCGCAACGGCGCCTGGGGCACCTGGGTGCACCGCTGGACCGCCGAGGAGGGCCGTCACGGCATCGTGATGCGCGACTACCTCCTGGCCTCGCGCGCCGTGGACCCGGACAAGCTGGAAGCGTTCCGGATGCAGCACATGTCGGAGGGCTTCGAGTCCGACAACCGGCACTCGATGCTGCACTCGGTGGCCTACGTGGCCTTCCAGGAGCTCGCGACCCGCATCTCGCACCGCAACACCGGCCACCAGTCCGGTGACCCGGTCTGCGACCGGATGCTGGCCCGCATCGCGCAGGACGAGAACCTGCACATGATCTTCTACCGGAACCTGCTGGGCGCCGCCTTCGAGCTGGCCCCGGACCTGACGATGCAGGCCGTGCGGGACGTGGTGGTCAACTTCCGGATGCCCGGGCACGGCATGCCGGGCTTCGAGCGGATGGCCGCACAGATGGCGATCGGCGGGGTGTACAACCTGCGGATCCACCACGACGACGTACTGAGCCCGGTGATCCGGTTCTTGAAGATCATGGACATCGACGGTCTCGGCCCCGAGGGGCAGCAGGCCCAGGAGGAGCTCGGCGCGTTCATGGGCGGCCTGGACTCCGAGGCCCGCAAGTTCGACGAGCGGCTGGCCGCCCGCGCGGCGCGGCTCGCGGCGCGCAAGGGCTGACCTGGGCTGGGCAGGGCACAGCTGAGCTGAGCCACGACGCCCACACGGCAGGGCCGCGTTCCGCGTGCCCTGCCGGGGCTTCGGCGTACCCGCCCCGTGCCCGCCCCGTGCCGGTCAGGCGCGCGGGCGCAGGGCGAGGCGCTCGGACTCCGAGAGGCCGCCCCAGACGCCGAAGCGCTCGTCGTTCGCCAGGGCATACTCCAGGCACGCGGCCCGGCCCTCGCACGCCCCGCACAGCCGCTTCGCGTCGCGCAGCGATGAGCCGGGCTCGGGGAAGAAGAAGGCGGGGCCCGTCTGCGCGCACAGGGCGAGGTCGTACCAGGCGGGTGCGGCGGCAGTGGTCGGGCGGTCGCTCGTGTTCATCGACATGACGCAGATCCTCACCGCCGCCGATGGACGTCCGATCAACGCTTCATCAACACCGTGTCCTACGCACCGGGGGCGGGAGCGCTGGTGATGACCGCGAACCGGGCGCCGAAGGGGTCCGCTGCCTTCGCGAAACGGCCGACGCCTTCCATGGAGACGGGGGTGAGGCGGACCTTGCCGCCCGACTCCTCCACCCGGGCCGCCGCCGCGTCGCAGTCGGCTACCTCGAAGTACGGGGTCCAGTAAGGGCGTTCGGTGTCCTCCACCGGGTCCGCCGCGATCGGCACCAGACCGCCGAAGGCCTCCTCGTCGGGCGCGCCGGCCGGCTTGACCATGGTGTAGGTGCCGCCTTCGAAGGGCATCTCGGTGACCTCCCAGTCGAAGACCGCCCGGTAGAAGCCGGCGGCCGCACCGACATCGGGCGTGTACAGCTCCGCCCAGCAGAGGGTGCCCACCACCCTCACCTCGTCCATGCCCTTGTGCCGGCCGGGCTGCCACGCCGCGAACGCGACGCCCGCCGGGTCGGTGAAGACCGCCATGCGTCCCAGGTCCAGCACGTCCATCGGCTCGAACGCGACCGCGCCGCCCGCCTTGCGCACGGCTGCCGCCGTCGCGTCCAGGTCGGGCGTCCGGAAGTACACCGTCCACGCGGAGGGCCCCTGCTCGGGGGTGACGGTCATCCCGCCCGCGACGGTCTTCCCGCCGAGCCGGAACATCCCGTACCCGCCGACCTCCTCGCCGCCCGGCGCGTACTCCCACCCGAACAGGCCGCGGTAGAACCCGGCCGCGCCTTCGGTGTCGGGAGTCCCGAGGTCCAGCCAGACCGGGGAACCGTCCCTGTAGTCCGTGCTGAGCATGGCGGTACCCCTTCCCTTCGCCGGCGGCTGCTGCCTCCTTCGAGCATGGCACCCCCCACTGACAACGGCCGCCCGGCATCCCCGCCCCGCCCTCCGCGGCCGCCCTCGTCAGTGAACCCGGTCGCTCTTCGGACCGGTGCCCTTGGTCCTGGTCGGAGTTCCGTCCGGGGCGTACGCGTGGCGGAAGGTGAAGGCGTGCGGCGCGCTGTCGTGGTCGTGGAGGTGCTCCAGCCGGGAGACCCCGTCCTGCCAGGTGGGTATCACGCCGTCGGAGACCCACCAGAACACGTGGTTCGGGTGCCCCGTCCTCTCGAACCAGTCGCCACGCCTGTTCAGTGCCTCACGGTGCGGACCGGTGTAGACGGCGTCGAAGGCGGGGCGCAGGCCGGTCCACAGGGAGAGGGTCGCGGCCAGGGCGGTGGTTTCCCGCGTGTGGCCCTTGCCGTACCAAGTCGGTACGGCGAACTTTCCCCACGCACCCCAGTCCGCCTCGAAGAGCCCGCCCCGGTCGGCGTCTGCCGCTTCCGCGTGCGCGAGGTATCCGGGCTGCTGACTGATCTTCCGGTAGACGGCCTCACCGATGTCGTAGAACTCGCGCGTGAGAGGTGCGGGATCGGCGAGAGGCGACCTCAGGACACCGAACGTGTACAGAGCAAGGCGGGGCATGCGTTTCTCCCTGGGGGCTGCCTGGCGTGGATCCGGTTCGGTGGCTGACGCATGGGGGCGAGGGTTCGCGGGGGGGCCGACTCCTCCCGTCGCGGCGTGCCCGGCGTGCAGGAACCCCTGTGCGACCGTGGGCGACCACCGAGGACCAGACGAAGGTAGCTGCCTGCGCGGGTCATGTCGAAGTTGCGATTTCCCTGCCCAAGTGGCCTCTCGCGCAGGCCTTTTCGGGGCCGGGGCAGGGGCGTTGGCGCCGCCCGCCTGCGGGGTCAGTGGTCCGCACGTTTGGCGCGGCTGGGTTGGACGCGCTTGGGTTCGCCCGGCATCTTGGGGTAGTCCGGGGGGTACGGCATGTCGCCCAGGCCGTGGTCGTGCTCCTGACGGTCCGCGAGGTCCAGGACGGTGTCCAGGGCGAACGCGTGCTCGTCCATGTCGGCGTGCAGGTCACCGAGTTGCGCGAAGCGCCCCGGCATCGTGACGATGTCGAAGTCCCGCGGCTCCGCGTCGTCCACCTCGTCCCAGCGCAGCGGCGCGGACACCGGGGCGTGGGGGCGGGGGCGGACGGAATAGGCGGAGGCGATGGTGCGGTCGCGCGCCGTCTGGTTGTAGTCCACGAAGATCCGCTCGCCGCGCTCCTCCTTCCACCAGGCCGTCGTGACCTTGCCCGGCATCCGCCGCTCCAGCTCCCGCCCCAGGGCGATCGCACACCGCCTGACCTCGGTGAACGTCCACCGCGGAGCGATCGGCACGAACACGTGCAGCCCCCGCCCGCCCGAGGTCTTCGGCCAGCCGCGCAACCCCACCTCGTCCAGCAGCGCCCGCAGTTCATGGGCGGCGGCGACCGCGTGGTGGTAGTCGGTGCCCGGCTGCGGGTCCAGGTCGATGCGCAGTTCGTCGGGCCGTTCGGTGTCCTCGCGGCGCACCGGCCAGGGGTGGAAGGTGAGGCAGCCCAGGTTGGCGGCCCACAGCACGGCGGCCGGCTCGGTCGGGCAGATCTCATCGGCCGTCCGCCCGCTGGGGAAGGCGATGTGGGCGGTCGGGATCCAGTCGGGCAGGTTCTTCGGGGCCCGCTTCTGGAAGAAGGACTCCCCGTCCACCCCCTCCGGGTACCGCTCCAGCGTCGTCGGACGGTCGCGCAGGGCCCGGGTGATGCCGGGGGCGACCGCCAGGTAGTACTCGGCGACGTCCCGCTTGGTGAGGCCGCGCTCCGGGAAGTACACCTTGTCCGGGCTGGACAGCCGAACCGTCCGCCCGCCCGCGTCCAGCTCGATCGCATCACGCGCAGCACCCATGTCCGCCACGGTAGGGGGCCCCGGGCCGCCCCGCACACCGGGCGGATCCGGCCGGGCGCGCACACCGCGCGGCTCCCGCCGGCCCGCCGCAGAATCGAAGGCATGGATCTGCCGGTGATGCCCCCCGTGAAACCGATGCTGGCCAAGTCCGTGACGTCCATCCCGCCGGGCATGCAGTACGAGGCCAAATGGGACGGCTTCCGGGCCATCGTCCACCGCGACGGCGACGAGATCGAGATCGGCAGTCGCACCGGCAAACCCCTGAACAGGTACTTTCCCGAGCTCGTGACGGCCCTCAAGGACAATCTGCCCGACCGCTGCGTCATGGACGGCGAGATCGTGATCGTCCACGACCGCCGGCTCGACTTCGACCGCCTCACCGAGCGGATCCACCCGGCGGCCTCCCGGGTGAAGATGCTCGCCGAGACGACCCCGGCCAGCTTCGTGGCCTTCGATCTGCTCGCGCTCGGCGACGCTTCCCTCCTCGACACCCCGCTCGTCGACCGCCGCAGCGCCCTGACCCGTGCCCTCTCCACCTCTCGGCCCCCCGTCCACCTCGCGCCCGCCACCACCGACCCCGCAGTCGCGCACGACTGGTTCGAGCGGTTCGAGGGCGCCGGACTGGACGGGGTGATCGCCAAGCCCCTCGATCTCCCGTACCGGCCCGATGTACGCCTGATGTTCAAGATCAAGCACGAGCGTACGGCCGATGTCGTCATCGCCGGTTTCCGTTTCCACAAGAGCGGTCCGATCGTCGGTTCGCTGCTCCTGGGCCTCTACGACGGCCACGGAACCCTCCAGCACGTCGGTGTCTGCGCCGCCTTCCCCATGAAGCGCCGCGCCGAGCTGCTGACCGAACTCGAACCGCTGCGGATGCCCGATCCCGGGGGGCACCCGTGGGCCGCCTGGGCCGAGGAGGCCGCCCACGAAAGCGCCCGGCTGCCCGGCGCGCAGAGCCGCTGGACCGGCAAGAAGGACCTGTCCTGGGTCCCGCTCCGCCCCGAGCGGGTCTGCGAGGTGGCCTACGACCACATGGAGGGCGACCGCTTCCGGCACACCGCGCAGTTCCGCCGCTGGCGCCCCGACCGGCTGCCGGAGAGCTGTACGTACGCCCAACTGGAGGAGGTCGTCCGCTACGACCTGGCCGAAGTGCTCGGCACCCCCGGCAGCTGAGGCCCGCGGCCCCCTCAGCCCCTCGTGAGCTTCTCCCACTCCCCCCGGTCCGGCCCCACCGCGTTCGGCGCGTAGTGCGGCCGGTCCGCCAGCCACCGCGCCACCCGCGCCCGGACCTCCGGATCCGCGTACGCCCGTTCCGGCGGTTCGACCAGATGCAGCACCCGTGCCCGCGCCCGCATCACCTCCGGATCCTCCAGCGCGCACTCGAACAGTGCGGCCACCTCCCGCGCGGTCCCCGTACGCCCCGCCCTCGTCGCGAACCGCTCACCGATGGCCGCGTCCACGACCACCTGGAAGTCGAACCAGGGCTTCAAGGTCCGCACCGCCCACGCGTGGTACCCGGCGGCGAACCCGGGCGACCCGGGGTCCAGGTGCAGGGTGCGCGCCACCCGGCTCGCGGCCCACAGGGTCAGCGAAGTTCCCTGCCCCAGCGTGGGGTTGGTGTGGGTGATGGCGTCCCCGACGGGAACCAGCCCGCTCACCACCGGTCCCCGCTCGTCGCTCAGCGCGCTCCACCGGTTGTCCAGGCTCGCGGTGGCCAGTACCTCCGACAGCGGCTCCGCGCCCAGCCGCAGCCACGCCTCCCCCGGTGGGAAGGCCCGCGCCGCGGCCTCGAAGACGGCCGGGTCGCGCAGCGCCGAGCGCGTGGGGTCCTCGGTGTGCACGAACAGGGTGACGGCGAAGACCCGGTTGTCGGCGGGGAAGACGGCGCACCCGGCGAAGGCGCCGCCGGTGACGGCCCACGGACGGCGCGGCCTCTCCGCCGGCCCGCCCGGCAGCCGGTACCAGCGGCAGAAGTAGGCCAGCCCGGTGCGGTGCCGCTCCACCACCGGCGGCCGGCAGCCCGCCGCGGCCAGCCACCGCTCGGTGGCGCCGCGCCGCCCGCCCGCGTCGACGACCAGGTCCCCCTCGTACGTGCCGGCCACGGAGGTGACGCCCGTGACCCGGCTCCCCTGGAACCGGAGGCCGGTGACCGGCTCCCCGTAGCGCGCGACGACGCCCGGCTCGGCGCGCAGGGCGGTGGCCATGGCGCTCTCCAGCAGGATGCGCCGGGCCTGGATCATGACGAGGTCGTCGTCGCCGGGTCGCGTCGGCGGGCGTTCGTCGAACCAGTCGAGCTCGCTGCGCTCGCGCGCCCCCAGCCGCAGCATCTCGGCGTACACGTCGGGCAGTTCGCCGCGCAGTACGGTGCGTGCCGCGCCGAGCAGGGCGTGCGGCTGGGTGGCCTGGGGCACGGTGGGTCGGCGCCAGCCGAAGAAGTCGCGGTCGAGGGCGGTACCGGGGGCGCGGGAATCGCGTTCGAAGAGCTCGACGCTGTGTCCCCGCCGGGACGCGAGCAGCGCGGTCGCCTGCCCGCCGATCCCCCCGCCGATGACCAGTACGTGTGCCATGGAGCCCCCCTGAGCCGACGAACCGTACGACGATCAGACCGCCCAGAGCCTGCACGGGCCGGCCCCCACCGAAACCCCCGCACGGTTGTCCGAATCCGGCCCCGCGAGCCCGCCCGCGAGACCGTTCCTTCCCACGGGTATCCGAGGGGACAGACCTTCCGAACGGGCAGCCGCCTCGAACCGTCAGCCGTCAGCCGTCAGCCGTCCCGAACGAGTCGACGTCCCGTACGGCCATACGTCCCGAACGGCCGGAGCCGTGCGCCGGGGGCTGCGCTCAATCCGAGTCCCCCCGGTACGCCCGCAGCGCCCTGCGGGTCTCCGCCTCGACCAGGTCGGCGTTCAACGCCGCCGCGGCCCGCACGCCCTGCGCGGCGGCGCCCGCCAGCTGCTCCGTCGGCGCGGTGACGTTGCCGGCCGCCCACACCCCCGCCAGCGCCGTCGCCCCGGTCTCCGGGTCCGAGGCCACGCACGTGCCGAGTTCCACCCCGTCCCGCTGGACGGTGGTCAGGGGCAGCCCGAGGCTGGTCAGCACCCCGGCGCGGGCGGTGAAACGCGGCGCGACCACCAGGGCCCGGCAGGGCTGCACGGCCGCCCCTCCCGCCAGGAGCACGCCGCTCAGCCGGTCGTCCGCGTCGACGACCAGCCCCGTCACCTCCCCCTCGGCCACAGCGACCCCCGCGCGGCGAGCAGCTCCCGCTCACCGGTGCCCGGCCGCCAAGTGTGGGCCAGCAGCGTCACCCGGTCGCTCCACTGCCGCCACAGCAGGGCCTGGTGCACGGAGAGCGGCCCGGTCCGGGAAGCGGCGAGCACCGCCAGCGGCAGGTCCCGCACCTCCCAGCCGTGGCAGTACGGGCAGTGCAGCACGTCCCGCCCCCACCGGGCCCCCAGACCCGGCACGGGCGGCAGCTCGTCCACCAGCCCGGTGGCCACCAGCAGCCGCCTGGCCCGCGCCACCGAGCCGTCACCGCAGCGGACCAGGAACCCCCCGCCGGGCTCCCGGTCGGCGGCGATGGCGGTCCCGGCCGCCCCGCTGCGGATCTCGGCGCCGTAGCCGGCCGCCTCGGCCCGCCCCCGCTCCAGCAGTCCGGCCGGGCTCTCGCCGTCGTGTCCGAGGTAGCCGTGCAGGCGGGCCGCGGGGGCGTTGCGCGGGCTGCCCGCGTCCAGCACCAGGACCGAGCGCCTGGCCCGGGCCAGGGTCAGCGCCCCCGCCAGTCCGGCGGTCCCGCCGCCCACGACCACCACGTCGAACCGTCCCGCCCTCACCTTGTCCATGGGGCCGAGCGTGCGCCGGAGGCGGCCCGCTTGACAAATGAGGTTGCCGAACCGGCAAATGGAGGCATGCCCCCCGATGACCAGGAGCCGGCCCGGGACCTCGCCGGCGTCATCACCGCCGTCGGCCCCCGGCTGCGCGCGCTGCGCCGTCGGCGCGGCACGACGTTGGCACAGCTCAGCGAGGCCACCGGCATTTCGATGTCCACGCTGTCGCGGCTGGAGTCGGGGCAGCGCCGGCCCACGCTGGAGCTGCTGCTCCCGCTGGCCAGGGCCCACCGGGTGGCGCTGGACGACCTCGTCGGGGCGCCGGACACCGGGGATCCCCGGATCCGCGCGCGCCCCTTCGTCCGGCACGGCTGCACCTACGTACCGCTGTCCCGCGACTTCGGCGGGGTGCACGCGTTCAAGATGATCCTGCCGCCGAGCGACCCGTCGCAGGCCCTGCCCGAGCCGAAGGTCCACGAGGGCTACGAGTGGCTGTACGTACTGTCGGGCCGGGTCCGGCTGCTGCTGGGCGCGCACGACCTCGTCCTCACGGCGGGCGAGGCCGCCGAGTTCGACACGCGCACGCCGCACGCCTTCTTCAACGCGGGCCCGCAGCCCGCCGAGTTCCTCAGCCTGTTCGGCCCCCAGGGCGAGCGGATCCACGTCCGCGCCCGCCCCACCACCGTCTCCCCGGAAGGACGCCCATGAGCAACCAGCGCCCCGAACGCGCCGTCCCGCAGCCCAACGCGGTGGTCGGCGTCGGCCTCGTCGTGGTCGCCGAAGACGGCCGGATCCTGCTCGGCCAGGCCCACGACGGCCGCTGGGAGCTGCCCGGCGGCAAGGTGGACCCCGGGGAGGGCTTCGAGCAGGCCGCGGCCCGGGAGCTCGCTGAGGAAACGGCACTGCGGGCGGCGCCGGGGGACATCCAGGTGCTGGGCGTCCAGATCGACGCACGCTCCGGCCTGACCCGTCTGACGGCCGCCGCCGTCACCCACGCCGCCGAGGGCACCCCCGCCGTGACCGAGCCCCACAAGATCGCCCGCTGGTCCTGGTTCGCCCCGGCCGAGATCCCCTCCGCCCTCTACGCCCCCTCGGCGGCGGTCCTGCGCACCTGGCGTCCCGACCTCACCCCGGCGCTCCCCCACGTCCCCTCGCACGACTACCTCGCCACTCCGCACGAAGCGCGCTGAGGGCCCGCGCCGCGCGCCCGCCGGGGATCCCGGGACAGCCCTCAGGCCGGGGCCGGGCGGGGGGCGAAGTTGCCCTCCGCCAAGTCCTCCGCCAGGAGGCGCTTGGCGATGGCGTCCGCCGCCGCGCGCAGTGCCGCGCTGCGGGGCCGGCCGCCGTCGCGCTCCAGCCGGTCGCCCAGCCAGTCCGCCCACGCCAGGGAGATCACGCCGGCCTCCCGCTCCCCCGCCGGGGTGAGCGAGAAGAAGACGCCCTCGCGGCTCAGGTAGCCCTCCTCCACCATCCGGTCGAAGACCGGCAGCAACACCTCCGGCGGCAGCGACCGACGGGCCGCGACGAGGCCGATGCTCGCGTGCCCGACCGTCCGGGTCAGCAGGTCGACCTGCATCACCGTCCACGCCCCGGCGATGTCCAGCCGGGTGTCGCTGCCGTTCACGATCGCGCGCGCCGTGTCGGGGCCCATGCCCCGTACGAGATTGCCGACCGCCAGCTCCAGCAGCTTGGCCGAGTCCCCCGAGGCCGTGACCGGTGAGGCGAAGCCCTCGCCCATGTCCGTGGACGACGCCCGGGCGCTGTCGCGCAGCCGGACCTGCTTGAGGAACAGTGCGACGACGAAGCCCAGCGCCGCCACCGGCACCGTCCACAGGAACACCGTGTGCAGGGCATGCGCGTACGCGTCGATGACCGGCCCGGCGGCGGCCGGGTCCAGCCCGTGCACACCGTGCGGGCTGCGGGCGGCCTCGCCCAGCCGGGCCGGGTCCAGGCCGGTGGCGCTCGCCGCCTGTGCCACGCCCGTCGCGAGGCGGGGCGCGAGGGTGTTCGCGTAGATGGTGCCGAAGACCGCCGTGCCGAAACAGCTGCCGAGCGTACGGAAGAACGTGACGCCGGAGGTGGCAGTGCCGAGATCGCGGTAGTCGACGGTGTTCTGCACGGCGATCGTCAGGACCTGCATGCACAGTCCGATGCCGGCGCCGAGGACGAACATGTACAGCGACTCCAGCCAGGCGCCGGTGCCGGGCCCCATCAGGGACAGCAGGTACAGCCCGGCGCCCATCACCGCGGAGCCCACGATGGGGAAGATCCGGTAGTGCCCGGTCTTGGAGGTGACGTTGCCGCTGAACACGGAGGCGATCAGCAGCCCGATGACCAGCGGCAGGGTCCGTACGCCCGACACCGTGGCCGAATCCCCGTCCACGTACTGCAAGTAGGTGGGGAGGAACGTCATGGCGCCGAGCATCGCGAACCCCACGACGAAGCTGAGCACCGAGCAGACCGAGAAGACCGGGTTGCGGAACAGCCGCATCGGCAGCATCGGTTCGGCGGCCCGCGTCTCGACCACGCAGAACAGCGCGAGGGCCGCGGCGCCGCCCGCGAAGAGGCCGAGGATCACCGCCGAGCCCCACGCGTAGCCGTTGCCGCCCCAACTGGTGGCGAGGATCAGGGCGCTCGCGCCGACCGCGACCAGCGCGATGCCCGGGTAGTCGATGCGGGGCCTGCCCGCCGCCCGGACCGAGGGGATCGTCCGGGCCGCGGCGATCACCACCAGGATCGCGATCGGGACGTTGACGTAGAAGGCCCAGCGCCAGCTCAGATGGTCGGTGAACAGCCCGCCGAGCAGCGGCCCGATGACGGTGGCGACGCCGAAGACCGCGCCGATCGCCCCCTGGTACTTGCCGCGTTCGCGCAGCGGCACCACATCGGCGATCAGGGCCATCGAGGTGACCATCAGGCCGCCCGCACCGACGCCCTGGAGGCCCCGCCACAGGATCAGCATCGTCATGTTGCCGGACAGTCCGCACAGGAACGAGCCGGTGATGAAGACGACGGTCGAGATCTGGAAGACGAGTTTGCGCCCGAAGAGGTCGCCGAACTTGCCGACCAGGACCGTCGCGACGGTCTCGGCCAGGAGGTAGGCGGTCACCACCCACGACATGTGGGCCGCGCCGCCGAGGTCCGCCACGATCGTCGGCAGCGCGGTGCCCACGATGGTCTGGTCCAGCGCCGCCAGCAGGACGCCCAGCATGATCGTGCCGAAGACGACGTTGCGCCGCCGCCGGTCGAGCACGGGTGGTGCGGCGCCTACGGCGGGGGCAGTGGTCACACCTCGCACTCTCACAGCGCCCCCGCCCGGCCGCATGCGGCACGGGGCCGTGCGGGTGACGCGGAACCCGGATCAGCGCAGGTAGGCCAGGCCCGGGTGCTCCGCCGCGTACCCGTCGAGGAGCCGTCTGGCCACGGTCACCGAGTCCACCAGCGGGTGCAGGGCGAAGGCTTTGACCGCGTCCGCGCGCGAGCCGCTCGCCGCTGCGGCCAGGACCTCCCGCTCGACGGCCTTGACCGAGGTCACCAGTCCCACGGCGTGCAGCGGAAGCGGGTCGACGGCCACCGGGTGGGCGCCTCCCGCGTCCACCAGGCAGGGCACCTCGATGACCGCCTCCGCGTCGAGCACGCCGAGGGTGGAGCCGTTGGGCACGTTGAGGATCAGGGTGGCCCGCTCGTTGCGGGCGATGGCCCGCATCAGGGCGAGCGCCACCTTCTCGTACCCGCCGGACTCCAGGTCGCTCTCGTCGCGCGCGCCCACGCCGGCCGCCTCCCGGTTCTCGGCCATGTACGTGGCCTCCCGCTCGGCCCGGGTCCGGTCCCAGGCGGCCAGCGCCGACCCGGGTGCCTGCCCCGGCTGCCCGGCCCGGGCGTAGAACTCGCGCTGCTGGTCGCGCAGGAAGGCGCCGCGGGTCTGCCGGGCGTCCAGGTAACCGCGTACCGTCTCGCGGTTGAAGTAGTAGTAGTGCAGGTACTCGTTCGGGATCGCGCCGAGCGAGCGCAGCCATTGCGGCCCGAAGAGCCGACCCTCCTCGAAGGACTCCAGCGCCTTGGTGTCGGCCAGCAGCCGGGGCAGTTCGTCCCGGCCCGCCACGCGCAGGCCCCGGATCCAGCCCAGGTGGTTCAGGCCGACGTAGTCGATCCACGCCTCCTCGGGCCGGACCCCCAAGAGGCGCGCGAGGCGCCGGCCGAGGCCCACCGGGGAGTCGCAGATGCCGATGACCCGGTGTCCGAGCACCTCGGCCATCGCCTCGGTGACCAGCCCGGCCGGGTTGGTGAAGTTGATGACCCAGGCGTCCGGGGCGACGCGGGCGATCCTGCGGGCGATCTCCCGGACCACCGGCACGGTGCGCAGGCCGTACGCCACCCCGCCCGCGCCCACCGTCTCCTGGCCGAGGACTCCCTCGGCGAGGGCGATCCGCTCGTCGGCGGCACGTCCCTCCAGACCGCCGACGCGGATGGCGGAGAAGACGAAGTCGGCTCCCCGCAGGGCCTCGTCGAGGTCGTCGGTGGCGGCGACGGACGGGGCGTCCGGTACCCCGGCGGCCTGGTCGGCGAGGACCCGGGCCATGGCGGTGAGCCGGGCCGGGTCCTCGTCGTAGAGGGTCACGTGGGTCACCCTGCCCTCGGCGCGGTCGCCGAGGAGTGCCCCGTAGACGAGCGGTACGCGGAAGCCGCCCCCGCCGAGGATGGTCAGCCGCACGTCCCTACCGCCCTTCGCCAGTGCCACGATCGGCGACACGGCGGCCGGGACCCCCCTTGGGTCGGCGCGGCGCGGCACGCGATCAAGGCTTCCAGTGTCCCCCGCCGGGGGTGCCCGCGGGGGCACCCCGGCCGCGGCTTTGGCCGGTACCGGTCCCCCGGCACCGGTGCCCGAGCGCCGGTACCAGCCCCGAGCGCCGGTACCAGCCCCGAGCGCCGGTACCAGTCCCGGGCGCCGGTGTCAGTCCCCGAGCGACGGCACCGCGCGCAGCCGCGCGCCCTGCTGGTGCGCGAAGCCCTGGCCGGGCCCGACGGGTCCGGCCGGCCGGCCCTGCGGCGTGGAGAGGATCAGGGTGATCCGGGTGAGCCCCATCGCGTCCAGCATCCGGCTGGACTCCGCCACCATCCGGCAGCGCACCACACCCCAGCCGGGATCCGGATGGCGCACCGTGCGCACCGCCCCGTCCTGTTCGGCGGCGTCGGCGCCGTGGGTGCTGAGCCAGTGCGGGACGCCGTAGCGGTAGGCGGCCTCCATGAACGGGTCACGGGCCACTTCCTGACGGATGCTCCGCAGCCCCTCGTCGTCGGGGGCAGCGGCCAGCGCGGTCGCGAACCGGGCCAGCAGCGGGACGCACCAGGCCGGTTCGTGGTCCTCCAGCACGGC
This sequence comes from Streptomyces sp. NBC_00667, assembly GCF_036226825.1. Classification (NCBI taxonomy): domain Bacteria; kingdom Bacillati; phylum Actinomycetota; class Actinomycetes; order Kitasatosporales; family Streptomycetaceae; genus Streptomyces; species Streptomyces sp. NBC_00667. Next base: position 5,683,590 of record NZ_CP109022.1, on the reverse strand, counting down.
GGCGGCGTCCGGGTGGAACAGGACGAAGCGCAGGAAGTTGTCGTCCGGCAGGGCGGTGGGGTGCGGGCGCACCGTCTGGAAGAGCTTGTCGAAGGCCGAGTTGGTCAGGGCCACGTCCCAGCGGTGGTCCACCAGGAAGCTCGGGTAGGGCACGGCTTCCATGAGGGCCGCGTAGTCGCACAGGTAGTCGCGCTGGGCAGGGTCCTCGGGCAGCCGGTTCTCCTCGGCGGCCCGCCAGGTGGGCGGCGGGTCCCGGTCGACCATGACGCGGAACAGCCAGAAGCACTGCCGCTCGCTCATTTCCAAAGCCTCGGCCAGGGCGAGCAGTTTGCGGTCGGTCCATTCCTTTACCAGACCGCGTTCCCAATTGCCGTACGCGCGCACGCTGATGCGCAATCGTGCGGCGAGGTCCTCCTGGCTCAGGCCCAGTTCCTCGCGGCGCTGGCGCAAAAGCTCCTTGCGTCGCTCCGACCGCACTGCGCCACGGGCCGAGTCGTCGCCCGTCAGGCGTTCCTCGCCGGCTCGGGCGAGGCCATCGGACGGGCCCACCGCTGCGAGATGTGGCACCGAGAGCTCCCCCTCCTCACGGTCTGGATCTTCATTTCCGTGTGGCGATCCTGCTACCGACTTCATTCGAGTGTCAACTATTGTGGCAATTCCAGCCTTGAGACAGCTCATTCCCGCCACAGCTGTGGCAAGTTCTGGTCCTCCGGGGGGAGACCGGATAGATTCCCTGGGGCCGACCCCGTGCCCGTATTGACCCCGCGCGATCTAGGAGAACCACTGGTGACAGACGGCTTCCCGGCTCCCGTCGCGGTGGCCAACGCGTCTCTGGCAGCCACCGTCACGAGGGTCGCCGAACTCGCGGGCAAGATGGGCCGCGACGTGAACCAGGTATTCGACCTCCGTCGGCTCTCCGAGGCCTCAGGTGTCCCGACGGACGTGATCAAAACCCTGCTTGACGGCCGGCGGGCCGGCGAACCCGATCTGCAGACCCGCTTCCTCCAGCGGCTGGACCTGCTCCGGCGCACCCGGGTCAAACCCAACGGCCGCCGCTACACCCAGCAGGAGATCGCGGACGGAGCCGGCATGTCCCGGCAGCAGGCCGGCGCCCTCATCAACGGCGACCGGCGGCCCACGATGGAGCACTGCGACGCGATCCAGCGCTTCTTCGGCGTGCACGCCGGCTTCCTCACCGCCCACGACGCCGACGCCCTCACCGACGCCCTCCAGCGCACCGAGCAGCAGCTGCTCCAGGACTTCGCCGGACGCGAGCGCGAAACCGTACCCGCCGAGGCCGCTTCGGCGGGCGATCCGCTGGCAAGACTCCTGCAGAACCACGGTGTCCGGGGCATCGCCTGGCGCGCCGCCCAACTGCCCAGCGACAAGCACCGGGACAAGGTGACCGAATGGCTGGACATGCTCCTCGAAAGCGTCAAACCGAACGAATCATGACCCAGTCGAAAAGCCTGGATCTGATCCTTGAGTCCTGATCCGGATCCGCGCCGACGGGGAGAACGGTGAGCATAGGCAGAGAGCAGCGGCGGTTGTGCGCGGAGCTGGTGGCCGGCATCAAGCTGACCGCCCCCGTGGAGCCCGTGGACCTCTACGCCGCGCTCTGCGAGGGCATGAGCAGACAACGGAGCCGACCGGTGGAGTTCCGGATGGCCGCGTTCCCCGAAGGGACGGCCAGCGGGCTGTGGCTCGACCTGGCGCACCGCGACCTGATCGTCATCGAGGAACGCACGGCGCCGGACCACCAGTTGGTGATCCTGGGTCACGAACTGTGGCACATGAAGGCCGGCCACTGCAGCCACCACGTCGACGGCGCCGCCGTCGCCGCGCGGCTGCTGGCCGACGAGGCCGACATCGGCGAGACGGTCCGCCGCGTCGCCGCCCGCACCCGTGCCGACGTCCGGGAGGAGACGGAGGCGGAGACCTTCGGGCTGCTGCTCGGCAGCCGGTGCCGGAACTGGCTGGCCGGATCCGGCGGTCACCGCGCTCCGGCGCAACGGGACCAGCTCGCGGGCAGGATCGAAACGTCCCTCGGCTACCGGGGGCACAGGAACGAGCTTTGAACGGACAGGACTACTACATCCCCGCGGTGGCCATGGCGGTCTCCGTCGCGTTCAAGGTGCCGGCCCTGCGGGCCGACTGGCGCGATCCGCTGCTGCGTTCGGTGTGCGCCCTGCTGACGCTGGCCGGGGCGGTGTTCACCTTCGCCGCCCCGCCGACCATCGCGGCCGTCAACCGCTGGACCGGTGTCCCCAACTTCTCGGCCCCGCTGGTGTACTGCCTCATCACCGCGTTCAGCGCCTCCTGCCTGGTACTGATCTTCAACTGGCGCGGTGGCGAGCCCGAGGAGATCCGGCGCACCTCCCGCCGCTGGATCTCCGGCTACTCGGTGGTGATCGGCACGATCATCGTCGTGTACGCGCTCGGCTCCGCCCCGGTGGAGCGGCTGCGCGACTTCGACACGTACTACGCCAACACCCCGTACATCCGGTTGATGATCGCCGCCTACCTGCTGGCGCACAACGTGGCCGCGATCACGATGACGGCCATGTGCTGGCGCTGGGCCCTCCAGGTCCGCGGCTGGCTGCGCACCGGCCTGTTCATCATCGTCGGCGGCTACGTGTTCAGCCTCGCCTACGACGCCGCCAAGATGTCGGCGGTCGTCGCCCGCTGGAGCGGCCACGACCTGGACGACCTCAGCACCCTCGTGGCCCCGCCGCTCGCCTCCATGGGCGCGCTCGTCAGCGCCACCGGCTTCGTGCTGCCGCTGCTGTGCCAGCACCTCTCCGACAGCTGGCGCACCTGGTCGACGTACCGGCGCCTGGGCACCCTCTGGCACGAGATGCAGAGCACCGCGCCCGCCGGAACCCCCTCGGTCCGCATGTCCTGGTGGTCACCGGCCGAAATCCGGATGATCCAGCGGGAGTCGGACATCCACGACGGCTTCCTGCGTCTGGGGCCCTGCTTCGACCGCCGCCGCCGGGACCTCGCCTACGCGCAGGCCCGCGCGGACGGCGCCGACGAGGCCACGGCCCGCGCCGTGGCCGACGCCGCGATGGTGGCGGCGGCCGTGCGCACCAGCGCCACCGCCCCCGGGGGGACCGTCGGCGCGGACGGAGCGGAGCGGGTCCACGTCACGGCCGACGGGCCGCGCGACCTCGTACGCATCTCCCACGCCTTGCGGCACTCGCCCCTGGTGGCGGCGGCACGACGGCAGGCCGCCGCCGTACCGGGACTCTGACGCCGGGGCCTGGCCCGCCGCCCGCCGCGCCGCTCACCACCTACCGCGCCGCCTACCGCACCGCCTACCGCGCCGCCGCGACCGTCACCGCCGGGAAGAGGTCCTCGAACGGCCCGGCCGAATCTGAGCCGTCCCGGCCGTACGGCGCGTCGAAGCTCCACACCATGAACAGCAGGAACACGATCAGCGCGCTGAACAGCCCCGCCAGCAGCAGCTCCCGGCCCGAACGCCGGATCTGGAGCGTGAAGATCAGCCCGACCGTGACCACCCCGCCCACCAGCAGTCCGAACCACACCACCCCCGGCAGCGTGGACTCGTCGCTCTGCATCCGCGAGTGCCGGGCGTCGTCGGCCGCCGCGATGTGGTCGAGCAGCGGCTGGTAGGCCTGCGCCTGGAGTTCGGTGGCCGGGCTCTGGTGGGTGACGTCGGAGCGCAGCGTGCCGAGCAGCTTCGCGCCCTCCGTGGAGGCGGCCTGGCCGGAGGTGAGGCGCGGCCAGTCGACGCTCACGGTGTGGGAGACGTACGCGTCCACCTCCCCGCGGATCCGGTCGCGCACCGGGGCCGGGTAGACGTCGGCGCGCTGGGTGACCTCGTACAGCGACTGCGCCTCGCGCCGCACGCTGTCCTCGGCGGAGCCGCGCGCCTCCCAGACACCGGCGATGGCCAGGCCCAGCACGATCGCGTAGACCACGCCGACCATCATCGTCATGTACTCGATGACGTCGGGGGTTTCGCTGGTGTCCTCGTCCTCCGCGACCCGGCGGTGCCGGAGCAGGGTGCAGGCGAGGACGAGGGCGCAGACGAGCGCCATGGCGATGGCCAGGACCAGCCATTCGGACACGAGGGTTCTCCCGTTCGAGGGTCGCAGAAGTGGAAGGGCTACCGGGCGCTCTTGGAGCGGGGGCGCAGCGCGGCGGCGGCGAGCACGGCCGGGGTCGTGACGACGACCATCAGCATCATGGTGGACATGCCGTTCGGGCCCCTGCGCTCAAGGGCCGACGAGTGGTACGCCGGCACGTGGAAGCGGGTCACGGGTGCGGCGGCGGCCCTGCGCGGGGGCGGGGCGGAAGCCTTGGCCGGCGCCGCCTGCGCCCGTGACCCGGCAGCCGCCCGGACCGGCGGCGGCTGCGCCCCCTCCCCCGGCGCCTCCGGCCGGGCCGGGAGGCCGGGAGCCTGCCCGGCGTGGTGCACGGTCGGCCGCCGCTCACCGGGCGCCGTCACCCGTACCGAAGGCTCCGGGGTGACCGTCGGCGCCTTCGGTGCGGAAGGCTGCCGCGCGTGCCCGGCGGGCACGCAGACGTCGACCCGGGCGCCGTGGCCCGCGCCGTCGTCGGCGACCGCCACATGGCCGTGCAGCGGGCACAGCGCGCCCAGCATCCCGGCCCCGGCGACGTACTGCCAAGCGGTCACCACGCGACTGGTCCTCCCGATCCGTTTCGGCAGCAGCCTGCCGTGGATACAGCGGCTGCTCTTGAAGAAACGATCACGGCCCGGCTTCGACACGCGTGGGCGGATACACGAAGGGCGCGACCCGGTGGGTCGCGCCCTGTCATGCCTGCGTTGTCATGCCTGCGTTCGGCCTCAGGCCTCCGGGGAGCCGCCGAAGCGCTCGCGGTAGGACTCCAGGTCCTCCTCGGTCACCCGGGCGAAGAGCACCGGCGGCACGGTGAACGGCGTACCCGCCGGGACCGCGTCCAGCGACCTGGCCTGCTCCGGGGTGACCCACGTGGCCGTGTCGTCGGCGAGCGCGAACGCGGAGCGCATGGCGCGCGCCGAGGCCGGGATGAACGGCTCGGAGACCACCGAGTAGAGGTGGATGAGGTTCATCGCGGTGCGCAGCGTGAGCGCCGCGCCCTCCAGGTCGGTCTTGACTTCCAGCCAGGGGGCCTTCTCGTCGAGGTACGCGTTGCCGGCCGACCACAGGGCGCGCAGCGCGGCCGCCGCCTTGCGGTACTGGAGGGACTCCATGTGGCCCTCGTACTCGGCCAGCAGCTCGGCGATCTGCTCGCCGAGCTTGGCCTCGACCTCGCCGGCCGGGCTGCCCGCCGGGACCTCGTCGCCGAACTTCTTGCGCGAGAAGGTCAGCACACGGTTGACGAAGTTGCCGAGCGTGCCGCCGAGGTCCTTGTTGACGGTGGCGGCGAAGTGCTCCCACGTGAAGGACGAGTCGTCGGACTCGGGGGCGTTGGCGATGAGGAAGTAGCGCCAGAAGTCGGCCGGGAGGATCTCCAGCGCCTGGTCGGTGAAGACGCCGCGCTTCTGGGAGGTGGAGAACTTGCCGCCGTAGTACGTCAGCCAGTTGAAGGCCTTGACGTAGTCGACCTTCTTCCACGGCTCGCGGGTGCCGAGCTCGGTGGCGGGGAACATCACCGTGTGGAACGGGACGTTGTCCTTGGCCATGAACTGCGTGTAGCGCACGTCCTCGGCCTCGTACCACCAGGACTTGTAGTCGCGGTTCGCCGGGTCGGCGTCCGCCCACTCCTTGGTGGAGGCGATGTACTCGATCGGCGCGTCGAACCAGACGTAGAAGACCTTGCCGTCCGCGGCGAGCTCGGGCCAGGTGTCGGCGGGGACGGGGACGCCCCAGTCGAGGTCGCGGGTGATCGCGCGGTCGTGCAGGCCCTCGGTCAGCCACTTGCGGGCGATGGAGGAGGCCAGCTGCGGCCACTCCTCCTCGTGTTCCGCGACCCAGGCCTCGACCTCGTGCTGGAGCTTGGACTGGAGGAGGAAGAGGTGCTTGGTCTCGCGGACCTCCAGGTCCGTGGAGCCGGAGATGGCCGAGCGCGGCTCGATGAGGTCCGTGGGGTCCAGGACGCGGGTGCAGTTCTCGCACTGGTCGCCGCGGGCCTTGTCGTAGCCGCAGTGCGGGCAGGTGCCCTCGACGTAGCGGTCCGGCAGGAAACGCCCGTCGACCGGGGAGTACACCTGGCGGATCGCGCGCTCCTCGATGAAGCCGTTCTCCTGGAGGCGGCGCGCGAAGTGCTGGGTGATCTCGGCGTTCTGCTGCGAGGAACTGCGGCCGAAGTAGTCGAAGGACAGCTCGAAGCCGTCGTAGACCGCCTTCTGGGCGTCGTGCGCCTGCGCACAGAACTCGGCGACCGACAGGCCCGCCGCCTTGGCGGCGAGTTCGGCCGGGGTGCCGTGCTCGTCGGTGGCGCAGATGTAGAGGACGTCGTGGCCGCGCTGGCGGAGGTACCGGGAGTACACATCCGCCGGAAGCATCGACCCGACCATGTTGCCCAGGTGCTTGATCCCGTTGATGTAGGGAAGCGCGCTGGTGATCAGGTGTCGAGCCATCCTCGGATGCTCCATTTCATATGTGCGGTATGTGCGGTGACAACGGGCCGTGACGGACTGTGATGCTGTTCATCGTATCGAACCGCCGATAGGCCCGGCGCCCCGTTATTCCACGGGTGGACGTCACGCAAAAGCGAGGGAAGTGACCTCTGCGTCACGGCCCTCGCGCCGGGGTCATGTTACAGGCGCGACGGCGGCGTCCCGGACCCGTGACCGCAGCGTGGGACGCGGGCGGACGGCCGGCCGTCCCACGGCGTCGACGGCGTTTTGCCGGGTGGGAGCGCCCGCCGGGGGGCATATGCGTGTGCGCTGGTTGAGCCGTCACCCGATCGAAGGAGATCACGAGTCGATCGTCACCGAACGCTTTGCTTCCAGGTTTCCTCTCTGCGCCCACCGAATGCGCCCGCGCTGACAGGCTGACGGCAATGACACCGGGCAGACGAGAGCCGCGAAGGACGCTCGGCGTACGGGGGCGGGGCAGGGCAGGGCACGGCGAAGAGGGTTCAGGGCCTCCGGCGGATTTCAGCGGGTTCAGGGGACGAGGTGGAGCGGTGAGCGATGGCGGACCCGAGGAGTCCGGGGGTGCCGTGGGACTGCCGAGCCGGCGACGGCAGCCGACTCCCATGACCCAGTGGGACCCGCCCGCACGCCTGTCCTATTGGGCCTTCCATACCAATCGGCGGCCGGCCTACATGCGTTTCGCGTATCTTCAGCTCGGCTCCGACGCGGCCGCCGAGGACGCGGTGGACGCCACCTTCGACTCGATCATGAACGAGTGGCTCCGGATGCTTCACATGGACCGCCTCGACGCCTACGCCTGGACCGTCCTCAAGCAACGGATCGTCGACCGCCAGCACCGCCGCACGCCCTGCCCCGAACCGATGGACATCAGCGCCTTCGAGGCGGCCCTCAAGGAGGTCCACACCGACCAGTACGAGGTACTGACCGACACCATCCGCTTCTACTCGGCCGTCTCCCGGCTCGCCGAGCGGCAGCGGGACGCGGTACTGCTGCGCTACGGGCTCCAGTGCAGCCCCGGTGAGGCGGCAGCCGTGATGGGCGTCGACGAGGCCACGGTCCGTTCGCAGCTCGGGCAGGCCCACCGTCGGCTCGCCCGCCTGCTCGACGCGTCCGCCGAATCATGAGGCCGCGAGAAGGCCGGGACTGCGACGGCACCCCCCGCTCCCTGACCGAGTTCCTGAGCCGGGCGAGCGTGCGCGACCGCTACCCGCACTACGACCTCGGCGCGGCGGAGGCCCGGCTGCTGCGCCTCCCGCGCACCGGGATGGGCCACGCCCACGGCCACGCCAACGGCCGCTCCCGCCGCCGTTCCGGCTACGGCTGGAGCGACCCGGCGCGGGACGTGCCGCTCGACGCCGAGCGGGCCCGACGCGACCTCAAGGCCGTGTGCCTGGCCGTCGTCTGCGAACCGAAGGCCGAGGCCCGGCTCCGCTCCTTCACCGACCGCGGCCACACCGACCTCGTCGGGGCCGTGGTCTTCGGATGCCTCCTGCACCTGGCCGGGATGCGCGAAGGCGCCCGTTTCTGGTGGCAGTTCGCCGCCGGTTCGGGCCGCGCACGCACCGCGCCCGCCGCGTACTGCCTCTTCCTCGACCACTCGCGGCGGGGCGAGCACCACGACGCCCGGGTGTGGGCTGTCGAACTCGGCCGCCGCGGGTTCCGGCCGGGCGGCCGACGCGACCTGCGCGAGGTGCGGCTGTGCGCGCAGGCGGCCGTGCTGCGCTACGTCGACCAGCTCGACGACCCCGACCTGGGCCCGGTGCCGCTGCCGAAGCCGGGGCTGCCGTCGGTGATCACCGCGTTCCGGCCCCCGGCGGTGCCCGCGGAGCCCACCCGGATCGGCGTCGGCCCGCTGCGCCACCCGTCGCTGACCGCCGCGGCCCGCGCCGGCGGCCGCTCCGCCGGCCCCGGGGAGGCGTTGGCGGAGGCCCGCCGCGCCCTCGCCGTCGTACGGGTACTGGAACGGCATCCGCTGGGGGTACGGGCCGGCCGGCTCGCGCGGGAGGCGGGGCTGGCGGAGGCGGAGCTGCGGCCCCTCCTTTCGATGCTGTGCGAGGAGGAGTACGCGTACCGCCCGGCCGCCGGGGTCTACGGCCGGGGGCCGGCCCTCGACCGGCTCGCCGGCCCGGGCCGCGCGGGCCTCGCGGAGCAGCTGCAGCGGACCCTGGCGCTGGCGCGGGACAGCGCGGGCGCCGCCGTCTACCTCAGCCGGTACGCCGAGGGGGAGGTCCGGATCACGCAGATGGCGGACGGGCCCGGGGCGCCGCCGGTGCGGGAGTGGGTGGATTTCCGGGCCGCCGCGCACGCCAGCGCCGTCGGCAAGTGCCTGCTCACCCAGCTCGACCACGACCGGCGGGCCGATCACGTGGCCCGGCACCGCCCGGCCCGGCTCACCCCGCAGACCATCACCGACAGCCGGGTCCTGTTCAGCGCCCTGGACGCGGTGGCCCCGGGCGCCCCCGTCTTCGACCTGCGCGAGTACTCCCCCGGGGTCGTCTGCGCGGCCGTCCCGATCGCGGCGGGCGACGCCGCCGGCAGCCTTGCCCTCTCGCTCCCGGCCACCCATGCGCACCGGCTGCGGCACGCCACCGAGGCGCTGCGCCGCAAGGCCGTCCCGGTGCTCCTGGCCCTGCTCCTGACGGGGGCCATCCCCCCGGACGCCCCCGGCGCGGGGGCCCCGGCGGAGCCGGTGAGCGGGCCCGTGCCGCAGCAGGCGGGCGCCGCGGGGATCACCCCCGAGGTCCTGCGCCACCTGCGGAACCTGTTCCGTACGCCGCTGACGGGGGCGGGGAGCGCGGCCGCCCCCGAGGGCCCGCACCTGGTCAGCGACCCGGCCTCGGCGGCCGCGTACCTCTTCGACGCCGCCTCGGACGGCGGGCAGCCGCGCCTGGCCCTGCCGCAGACCTTCGGACCCGTCAGCCCGGGCACCCTGTCCGCGGCGGGGGGCCTGGTGGTGCTGCGGGCCTGGGACAGGGCGTAGGCCCCGTCGTCAGCCGCCCGGGGTGAAGGAGTCCAGGGCGGCGTCGAAGTGGCTGCGGGCCTCGCCGAGCCGGCCGACGGGGGCGGAGACCCAGACGTCGTACATGCGGCCGTTCTCGTCCCAGCAGAGGTCGAAGGTGTGCCTGGCCCCCTCGGCCGTGGTGAAGCCGTTCCAGGTGAACTCCCAGAGGGCGGCGGGCAGTCCGTTGTGGGTGGTGGCCACGACCGTGCCGCCGCGGTAGCCCGGGTTGGTGTCGGGGCCGTCCGCGTCGGAGGCCCTCATGACGGCGAGCGGGCCGCCGGAGGCAGCCGGCGTCGTCTTGATGCCGATGCGGAACGCGCCGTCCGGGGACACGTAGATGACGCGCTGGTCATCGGTGCTGCGCTGGTAGCCCTGGGGCACGGCCAGGCTGAAACCCTGCGGGTCGGCCACGGTCCGGTAACCGGCGGGTGCCCGCTTGGCGCTCGCGGCGGCCGGCTTGGAGTTCGGCGGCGGGGCCGGGGCGGAGGGGGTCGGGGTCGAAGGGGTGGTGTCCGGGGCCCGGGGGGACGTGGGGCCGGCGTTCGCGGGAACCGGAGAGACCACCGTGGCGGCGGAGGGGCCCGACCCCGCCCGCCCGGCCGGTTCCGCCGTCCCGCCCCGGAGCAGCGACGTCACGGCCAAGGTGGCCACCACGGCCACGGCGACGAGTGCGGCCGCCAGCCCGGCCCGCATCCCCGGCCCCATCGCCCGCGCCGGAACGACGGTGGCGGGCCCGGGCGGAAGGGAGTCGACGGGCCCGGGCGGGACGGCGTCGGCGGGCCCGGGGCCAGGGGGAGGCACGGCGAGGGGCACCAAGGGCACCCGTCCCGTGGTCACGTACGCCGACAGCAGCCGCTCCGCCTCGGCCGCCCCCAGCCGGCGCTCCGGATCGCGCTCCAGCAGTCCCCGTACGACCGGCAGCAGCGGCCCCGCCTGCGCCGGCGGCCGGATGTCGGCGTAGACGACGGCGTGCAGGACCCCGCCGAGCGAGTCCCGGTGGAACGGCGACTCCCCGGTCAGCGCCGCGCACAGCAGCACGCCGAGCGACCAGAGGTCGGAGGCCGGACCGGCCGCCGCGCCCTGCATCCGCTCGGGCGAGGTGTACTCGGGCGAGCCGACGAACGCGCCGGTCTCGCTGATCGTGGTGACCCCGGCCAGGTGGGCGATGCCGAAGTCCGTGAGCACCACCCGGCCCGTGCCGGCCTCCATCAGGACGTTCGCCGGTTTGACGTCCCGGTGCAGCACGCCTCGCGCGTGCGCCGCGCCGAGCGCGCCCAGCAGTGCGAGACCGGTCCGCGCCGTCTCCTCCACGCTCAGCGGGCCTTTGGCGGCAAGCCGGTCGGCGAGCGAGCCGCCGTCGACGAGTTCCATCACGATGTGCGGGCGGCCCTCGTGTTCCACCACGTCGTGGACCACGACGACGTGCGGGTGCCTGACCTGCGCGACCGTACGGGCTTCCCGCAGGGCGCCGCCGGCCTCGCGGCCGCCGTCGAGGTGCAGCTCCTTGACGGCGACGGCCCGGCCGAGCAACTCGTCCTCGGCCCGCCACACCGTCCCCATCCCACCCCGCCCCAGCCGCTTGTCCAGGCGGTAACGCCCGCCGATCACAGCACTGTTGCGCGACTCGCCCTGCGACACGTTCTCCCCCTAGACCCGTCCACGGCCATGATGCCGCACCGGCAACCGTCAGGGGGATCGGGCGGCGCAGCCGTCGTGTCGGTCATGTGTCGGTGGCCGTCGGTCAGTTGTCAGCGGTGCCTGGAACCTTGGGGAGGACCGGCCGGGTGTCCATCCGGCAGGCGGTTCAAGAGGGGGATTCCTCATGCATGACGTGGTGATCGTGGGCGGTGGCCCGGTGGGTCTGTTCCTGGCGTGCGAGCTCGGTCTGGCCGGCTGCTCGGTCCTGGTGCTGGAGCGGGAGCCGGAGCCCGGCTCCCCGTTCAAGGCGGAGCCGCTCGGGTTGCGGGGTCTGAGCGCCGCCTCCGTCGAGGCGTTCTACCGGAGGGGGATGCTGGACCGGCTGTTGACGGTGGCGACCGTTCCCGACGGCTTCGGCGCGGACCCCGCTCAGGCGCCGACACCCCCTCGTCGCGGTGGCCACTTCGCCGGCATGATGCTCGACGGGGCCAAGTTCGACGACAGCACCCTGCCGTTCCGGCTTCCCAGCCCGGCGTCCGCGGGGCTGCTGACGAGCCTCGAAGCAGTCGAGGCGGTGCTGTCCGAGCAGGCGTCGAAGCTCGGCGTGGACGTCAGGCGCGGCGTCACGGTCTCCTCCCTCACCCATGACGAAGAGGGCGTGGTCGCCCGAGCCGGCGCGGACGAGTACCCGGCGCGCTGGCTCGTCGGCTGCGACGGCGGACGCAGTACGGTGCGCAGGCTCGCCGGCTTCGACTTCGTCGGCACCGAGCCGCAGTTCACCGGCTACCGGTTGCACGCCGCCGTCGTCGATCCCGAGAAGCTGCGGTACGGGTTCAACCTGACGCCGACGGGCATGTACCTCCAGCTCGGCGAGGGGAACATCGGCATCATGGACTTCGACGGCGGCGCGTTCGACCGCTCGCAGGAGCCGACCCGCGAGCACCTCCAGGCCGTTCTGCGCCGGGTGTCCGGCACCGACGTGACGCTGGGCGAGGTCCATCTCGCCTCGACCTTCACCGACCGGGCGATGCAGACGACGACCTACCGGCGCGGCCGGGTCCTGCTCGCGGGCGACGCCGCGCACATCCACTCCCCCCTCGGCGGTCAGGGGCTCAACACGGGCATCGGCGACGCCGTGAACCTGGGCTGGAAGCTCGCGGCCACCGTGCTCGGGCAGGCCCCCGACGGGCTTCTCGACACCTACACCCGCGAGCGTCATCCGATCGGTGCGAAGGTGCTCGACTGGTCCCGCGCCCAGGTGGCGATCATGAGCCCGGACCCGCACGCCCAGGCGATCCAAGCGGTGGTCCGCGACCTGCTCTCGACCGTTGACGGAACCACCTACGTGCTCGACAGGATCTCGGGAACGTCGGTCCGGTACGACCTCGGCGCCGAGCACCCGCTCATCGGCCGCAGCGCCCCGGACCTCCGCCTCGAGGACGGCCCCGCTCTCGGCGACCTGATGGAGGACGGACGGGGCCTCCTGCTCGATTTCAGCGCCGGCGGATGCCTGAGCGGTCCGGCGAGTGCCTGGGAGAGCCGGATACGGTACGCGGCCGGGCCGGCCAGGAACGACCTCGGGGTGGGTGCCGTGCTCGTCCGGCCCGACGGCGTGGTCGCCTGGGCGGGCGATCGCCGGCCTGACCGCGAAGCGTTCGAGCGGGCGGCCGCCCGGTGGTTCGTCACTCCGGCCACCCACTGAGCGGCCCGGAACGCAGAAGAACCCCACGGGGGTGGGGTTCTTGCTCGTGTCCGAGGGGGGACTTGAACCCCCACGCCCGATAAAGGGCACTAGCACCTCAAGCTAGCGCGTCTGCCATTCCGCCACCCGGACCAGGTGGTCGGCCCCGGTTTCCCGCGGCGACATGGACAACAATAGCAGGGGATCGGGGGTGGTTCCGACCGGGTATTCGGCGCGGGGGCCGCGCTGACCTGCGGGCATGGCGCGGCCGGGCGGTCAGGGGCAGTGGATGACCTGTCCCGCGTAGGAGAGGTTGCCGCCGAAGCCGAACAGCAGGACGGGGGCGCCGGAGGGGATCTCGCCGCGCTCGACCAGCTTCGAAAGGGCCATCGGGATGCTCGCGGCGGAGGTGTTGCCGGAGTCCACGACGTCCCGGGCGACGACCGCGTTGACGGCGCCGATCTTCGCGGCGAGCGGCTCGATGATGCGCAGGTTGGCCTGGTGCAGGACGACGCCGGCCAGCTCCTCCGGGGTGATCCCGGCCTTCTCGCAGACCTTGCGGGCCAGCGGCGGGAGCTGGCTGGTGGTCCAGCGGTAGACGGCCTGTCCCTCCTGGGCGAAGACGGGAGGCGTGCCCTCGATCCGGACCGCGTGGCCCATCTCCGGCACCGAGCCCCACAGGACGGGGCCGATCCCGGGCTCCGCGCAGGCCTCGACCACGGCCGCGCCCGCTCCGTCGCCGGTCAGCACGCAGGTGGTGCGGTCCGTCCAGTCGGTGATCTCGGTCATCTTGTCGGCGCCGATGACCAGGGCGCGGGTGGCGGAGCCGGCCCGGATCGCGTGGTCGGCGGTGGCCAGGGCGTGGGTGAAGCCCGAGCAGACCACGTTGATGTCCATGACGGCGGGCCCGGCGCTCATGCCCAGCTTGGCGGCGACGCGGGCGGCCATGTTGGGCGAGCGGTCGATGGCGGTGGAGGTGGCCACCAGGACCAGGTCGATGTCGCCGGGGAGCAGCCCGGCGTGGGCGAGGGCCTTGCCCGCCGCCTGGAAGGCCAGCTCGTCGACCGGCTCGTCGGGGCCTGCGATGTGGCGGGTCCTGATGCCGACCCGCGAGCGGATCCACGCGTCGTTGGTGTCGACCATCGCCTCGAGGTCCTCGTTGGTGAGCACTCTCGCGGGCTGGTAGTGCCCTAGCGCCACCACGCGTGAACCGGTCATGGGCGGGATCCCTCTCGTACGAGTGTCAGGTTCACCCAGCTTTGCCTGCTACCGGCGGGTACGGGTGCGTGTGACCCGACAGGAATATGGGGCCCTACTTTGGAGAATTCAGAGGATCTTCCTGCCGGGGGCGCCCGGAACGGCGCATCCGCGAGAATGGGGCGGACAGGTGCGCGACGGACAGAGCGCACGTCAGAGCGACAGAACGGCGGACTGATCACATGGGACGGGTCACCGAACGCCGTCGCGTCGTCCGGATCCGCGGCGGCGTCGCCGGGACCCGGCCGGACACGCTCGTGGCCGAGGAGCCGCTGGAGATCCGGCTGAACGGCAAACCGCTGGCCATCACGATGCGCACCCCGGGCGACGACTTCGCGCTCGCGGCCGGCTTCCTGGTGAGCGAGGGCGTGCTCGCGCACGCGGCCGACCTCCAGGCCGTCACCTACTGCGAGGGGGCGGCGGAGGACGGGTCGAACACCTACAACGTGGTGAACGTGCGGCTCGCCCCGGGGGTTGCGCTGCCCGACATCTCCCTGGAGCGGAACGTCTACACCACCTCCTCCTGCGGCCTGTGCGGCAAGGCCAGCCTGGAGGCCGTCCGTACGGCGACCCGCTTCCCCGGGCTCGCGGCCGACCCGGTACGCGTGCGCGCGGCGGTCCTCGCGGAGCTGCCGGACCGGCTTCGTGCGGCGCAGAAGGTCTTCGACCGTACCGGCGGCCTGCACGCGGCGGCCCTGTTCTCCGCGGAGGGGGAGCTGCTGGACGTACGGGAGGACGTGGGCCGGCACAACGCCGTCGACAAGATCATCGGCCGGGCGCTGCAGTCCGGACGGCTCCCTTTGGGCGGCGCGGTGCTGCTGGTGTCGGGCCGGGCGTCCTTCGAGCTGGCGCAGAAGGCGGTGATGGCCGGGATACCCGTACTGGCTGCGGTCTCGGCCCCCTCCTCCCTGGCGGTGGACCTCGCACTGGAGTCGGGACTGACCCTGGTCGGCTTCCTGCGCGGGCAGGACATGAACATCTACGCGGGCGAGGAGCGCGTGACGCTCTAGCTCCTGCCCGGGCGGCAGGCGGGCCGGCCCTGCCCGGGCGGCGGGCGGGCCGGTCCTGCCATGACGGCCGGCCGGCCCGCCCGCTCCGGCGTGGGAGGGCGGATGCCTCAGTCGACGGTGACGGTCATCTTGCCCAGCGCCTCTCCTGCTTCCATGACCCGGTGGGCTTCGACGATCTCGTCGAAACGGAAGGTCCGCGCCGGTCTCGCGGGCAGGACTCCCGACTCGACCTTGGCGAAGATCGCGTCCAGGGGAACGTCGGAGAGCGGAAAGTCCGGGCCGCCCAGGACGAAGGCGCTGCCGAAGAAGCTCAGCTGCACACCGGACGGGAGGTCGGCGAGCGGGTCGAAGTCGCGTACCGGTTCGAAGCCGCCGAGGAAGCCGAGTTGGCAGACCCGACCGCGCGGGCGCACCGCGGCCAGGGAGTCGCGCAGGACGTTGTTGCCGACGAGGTCGAACACCGCGTCGACGGCGCGGCCGCCCCCGTCGACCTGGGCGGCCAGGCGGCCGTCGTCGATGAGGACCTCTGCGGCCCCGAGTTCCTTGAGGAGCGGCGCGTGCGCGGGGTTGCGGGTGGTCGCGAGTACGTCCGCGCCGTGGTCGACGGCGAGGTTGACCGCGGCCTGGCCCAGGGAGGACGTCGCCCCGCGCACCAGCACCCGCTCACCCGGGCGCAGGCCCAGGTTGCCGAACAGTCCGTTCCACGCCGTCGCGTAGACCTCGGGAACGGCCGCCAGCTCGGCCCATCCCAGTGACGAGTCGACCGCCGCCACGTTGGTGGCCGGCACCGTGACCAGTTCGGCGTAGCTGCCGTTGCGGGTGCGGCCCATGCCGCCGAGGATCGCCACGACCCGGGTCCCGGGGGCGAAGTGGCCCGAGGGGTCGGACTCGACCGATCCCGCGCACTCGATCCCGGGGACGGCGGCGACATCACCCCAGGCGCCGGCGCGCATGTACGCCTCGGCGTGGTTGAGGCCGAACGCCTTGACCCGGATCAGCACCTCTCCCTGCGCGGGCACGGGGTCGGGCAGGTCGGTGACGTGCAGTACCTCGGGAGGGCCGTAGGCGGATATGACGATGGCCTTCATTGAGCGGGCTCCATTCTTGAATGGTTATTCAATTACGAGGGCTGAAAAAAGGGCCACCTCATGCGGTGGCCCCGGGGCGCGGCGGCCCCGTCAGGCGAGGACGGCGAAGGCGTTGTCGACGATGGCGCGCAGGACCGTCCCGTCGGGATTCGCCTTCCCCACGACCATCAGCCCCTGACACGTCGCGACCAGCAGCTTGGCGCTGCCGGCCGGGTCCACCGAGGCGCGGACCTCGCCGGTGTCGCGGGCGTTGCGCAGGGCCGTGGCCATGCACTGCTCCAGGCGGGCCAGATGGCCGCGCACGACGGCGGCGGCCTCGTCGTCCTCGGCCGCGTTCTCGATCGCGGTGTTCACCAGCAGGCACCCCTGCCGGCCCTCCGGGCTGAGCAGGTCGACCACCAGTCCGTCGAAGTAGCCGCGCAGTGCGGCCAGCGAGGCACCGGGCGCGGCCAGCTCGCCCAGCTTCTGCGGGACGACCAGCTTGGAATACCGCTCCAGGGACCGCAGGAACAGCGTGCGCTTGCCGCCGGGGAAGGCGCTGTAGAGGCTGCCGGGCTTCACTCCGGTCGCCTTGACGAGGTCCTCGATCGAGGTGGCCCGGTAGCCCTGCCACCAAAAGCGCAGCATGGCCTGGTCCAGCACGGCGTCGGGTTCGAACTCGCGGGGGCGGGGCATGGCACGACCATACATGAGCGACCATTCAAGAACCAGGCCCACGCCCCTTCTCCGGGTCCGGCGCGGCGCGCCTCACTTCCTCGTGCGCCCCCGCCGGCCGTCGCCGCGCGCCGGCTTGGGGTCCGGGTCCGGCGGGTCGATGCGGTGCAGGTCCAAGGTCGCGGGGAGGGGGCTCGTACCGGGGCCGCCCGCCTGCGCCCAGGCGATGATCTCGTCGGTCGCGGTGTCGTCGAGGGCCCAGCCGAACCAGGTCGCCCTGGCGCCCCGGCGCCGGGCCTCGCTGGTGGGCTGGACGACGATCACGTTGGCCTGGGCGCAGGGGCCGAGGCACTCGCTCGTACGGACCGCCAGGCGGCCCCCGGAAGCGGCGGCGGCCTCCCGCAGCCGGGCCAGCTGGCCGGCGTGGTCGGTGCCGGGGTTCTTGCGGGGGTCTCCGCAACAACAGCCCCGGCACACCACCAGGGTGCACGGGCGTTCGGCATGGGCGGAGAGCGGGCGTATCCAGGTCACCGACGCACGTTACCGGGCCTGCGCGACGGGGTGTTGGACCGCCTGGGAGACCTCCGCCACACGGCGGCCGGGCAGTTCGGTGCCGTCGACGGGGACGGGGTCCTGGGCCCGGCGGCGGGCCAGCACCGCACAGACCATCAGCTGCATCTGGTGGAACAGCATCAACGGCAGCACCGCCAGGCCTGCCTGTGCGCCGAACAGCACGCCGGCCATGGGCAGTCCGGCCGCGAGGCTCTTCTTCGACCCGGCGAACTGGATCGCGATGCGGTCCTCACGGCCGAATCCGAGGCGCCCGGCCCCGTACCAGGTGACCAGCAGCATCACGGCGAGGAGTACGGCCTCCACTCCCATCAGCGCCGCCAGGCGCGGCAGGCTGACCTGCCGCCAGATCCCGGCGGCCACACCGGCGCTGAACGCCGCGTAGACGACGAGCAGGATCGAGCCCCGGTCCACGCGGCCGAGCACCTTCTTGTGGCGGACCAGGAAGCCGCCGACCCAACGGCGCAGGGCCCGGCCCAGCAGGAACGGCAACAGCAGCTGGAGTCCGACCCCCAGCAGGGAGTCGGCGCAGAAGCCGCCGGTGGCGCCACCCAGCAGCCCGGCGGCGAGCAGCGGCGTGACGAGGATGCCGACGAGGCTGGAGAACGAGCCGGCACAGAGGGCGGCGGGCACGTTGCCCCGGGCGATCGAGGTGAAGGCGATGGAGGACTGGATGGTCGAGGGGACCAGGCAGAGGAAGAGCACGCCCTGGTAGAGCGGCGGGGTCAGGACGCCGGGGACGAGCCCGCGGGCGGCCAGGCCCAGCAGCGGGAACACGGCGAAGGTGGCGGCGAGCACGGTGAGGTGGAGCCGCCAGTGGCGCAGGCCGTCCAGGGCCTCGCGGGTGGAGAGCCGGGCACCGTAGAGGAAGAAGAGCAGGGCGACGGCGAAGGACTGGGCCGCCCCGGCGACGGTGGCGGCGGCGCCCCGGGCGGGGAGCAGCGCGGCGAGGCCGACCGTCGCGAGCAGGGCCAGGACGTAGGGGTCCAGCGGGAACCGGGCGGACGGGCGGGGGCGGCGCATGCGGGTGCTCTCTGAATACGAGGGGCGGGACTTCCCCATGCTGGCGCCGGCGATGGTCATCGGGAAACCCGTACACCGCACTGACTGTCATCACGTACCGCAATAGCATGGAGCGATGAACGGTCCCGGTATGTACGACCCGGTCCAGCTGCGTACCTTCCTGACCGTCGCGCAGACGCTCAGCTTCACGCAGGCGGCGGGGCGGCTCGGGGTGCGCCAGTCCACCGTCAGCCAGCACGTGCGGCGGCTGGAGGAGGCGACGGGCCGGCCGCTGTTCGCCCGCGACACCCACAGCGTCGAGCTGACCGGGGACGGCGAGGCCCTCCTCGGCTTCGCCCGGACCATCCTGGAGGCGCACGAGCGGGCGGCGGCCTTCTTCGCCGGCACCTGGCTGCGCGGCCGGCTGCGCTTCGGGGCGTCGGAGGACTTCGTACTGACCCGGCTCCCCGAGATCCTGGGGACCTTCCGCCAGGAGCACCCCGAGGTGGACCTGGAGCTGTCCGTCGAGCTGTCGGGCACCCTGCACGAGCGGCTGGACGCGGGGCGCCTCGACCTGGTGCTGGCCAAGCGGCGCGGGCCGGATGACGAGCGCGGCCGTCTCGTGTGGCGGGACCGGATGGTGTGGATCGGGGCGCAGGGGCTGCGGGTGGACCCGGAGCGACCCGTTCCACTCATCGTCTTCCCGCCACCGGGGATCACCCGGGCGCGGGCCCTGGAGGTGCTGGAGCGGGACGGGCGGGCGTGGCGGATCGCCTGTACGAGCGGCAGCCTGAGCGGGCTGGTCGCGGCGGCCCGCGCGGGGCTCGGGGTGATGGCGCACACGCGGGGCCTGATCCCGCCGGGCCTGGCCCGCGTCGGCGGGCTGCCGGAGCTGGGACCGGTGGAGTTCGCGCTGCTCCAGGGGCGGCGGCCGACCGCCGCCTCGGACGCACTGGCGGCCGCCGTCCTCTCCGGCGGCGACCGGCTGAGCCGGCAGGCTTGAGCGGCGGGCCACGGCAGGCCCGCTCCGGACGGCCGGCCCCAGAGCAGGCCGTGAGGCGGTCCGCCGGAGCGCCCGCACCGGAGCACCCGGACGCCTCCGTGCAGGTCACACGTACCCCGGAAGGCCCGGGGGGATCTTGTGGAGGTTTCCCGGGGGGTGCCGGTCGGCCGGTCGCGTGGGATAGCGTCGCGGCGCCGCACGGAGAGGAGCGGGATGTTGCGCGAGTTCACCGTCCCACCCGTGGTCGCAGGCATGCCGACCGGCGGCCTGGCCGACATCGTCTTCCAGCATGCCCGCGAGGACCCGGACCGGGTCGTGCTCGGCCGCAAGACGGACGGGGTCTGGGGCGACGTGACCTCCGGCGAGCTGGCCGAGGAGGTACTGGCGCTCGCGAAGGGGCTGCTGGCCCAGGGCATCGGCTTCGGCGACCGGGTCGCGGTGATGTCCCGGACCCGGTACGAGTGGACCCTGTTCGACTTCGCCCTGTGGGCCATCGGCGCCCAGCCCGTGCCCGTGTACCCCACGTCCTCCGCCGAGCAGGTGCACTGGATCCTGCACGACTCCGGGTGCACGGGCTGCGTCGTCGAGAACGAGGACCAGGCCATGACCGTCGGCTCGGTCATCGAGCACCTCCCCGGCCTGCGCAGGCTGTGGCAGCTCGACGCCGGGGCCGTGGCCGAACTGGTCGCGGACGGGGCGGGGGTGGCGCCCGACGTGGTGCACCGGCACCGCCGGGCGGTGACGCCGGACGCGGTCGCCACCGTCATCTACACCTCCGGAACCACCGGCCGCCCCAAGGGCTGTGTCCTCACCCACGCGAACTTCATGTTCGAGGCCGACACGATGGTGACCCGATGGGAGTCGGTCTTCCAGGCCGGGTCAGGCGAACAGCCGTCCACGCTGCTCTTCCTGCCGCTGGCCCACGTCTTCGGGCGGATGGTGGAGGTGGCGGCCGTCCGCGCCCGGGTCAAGCTCGGGCACCAGCCGGTGCTGGCGGCGGCCGAGCTGCTGCCCGACCTCGCCGCGTTCCGGCCGACGTTCGTGCTGGGGGTCCCGTACGTCTTCGAGAAGGTGTTCGCGGCGGCCCGCCGCAAGGCGGAGGCCGAGGGGCGCACCGGCCCCTTCGACCGGGCGGTGGAAACCGCCGTGCGGTACGCGGAGGCACGCGAGCAGAAGGCCTTCGGTACCGGCCCGGGCCCCTCCGCCGGGCTGCGCATGGAGCACCAGCTCTTCGAGAAGCTGGTGTACGGCAAGGTCCGCGAGGCGATGGGCGGCCGGGTCCGGCACGCGATGTCGGGCGGATCGGCGATGTCGCGCCGGCTGGGCCTGTTCTTCGACGGCGCGGGCATCACCGTCTACGAGGGCTACGGCCTGACGGAGTCGTCGGCGGCGGCCACCGCGAACCCGCCGGGGGCGACGAAGTACGGGACGGTGGGCCCGCCCATCCCCGGCTGCACGGTGCACATCGCCGACGACGGGGAGGTCTGGCTGCACGGCGGCCACATCTTCTCCGGGTACCTGAACGATGCCCGCGGCACGCAAGAGGTGCTGCGCGGCGGCTGGCTGGCGACCGGGGACCTGGGCCGGCTGGACGACGACGGGTACCTGACCATCACCGGGCGCAAGAAGGAGATCCTCGTGACCTCCAACGGCAAGAGCGTCTCTCCGACGGCCCTGGAGGAACGGGTACGGTCGCATCCGCTGGTGTCGCAGTGCGTCTTGGTGGGCAACGACCGCCCGTACATCGCGGCGCTGCTGACACTGGACGTGGAGGGCGTCGCGCACTGGCTGTCGATGCGGGGGCTGCCGCAGCGCGCGGCGGCGGAGCTGGTGCACGACGAGGAGCTGACGGCGGAGGTGCGCAGGGCCGTGGTCGCCGCGAACACGCTGGTCTCGCAGGCCGAGGCGATCCGCACGTTCCGGGTGCTGGCCGGGCAGTTCACGGAGGAAGGCGGGCTGCTGACCCCTTCCCTCAAGTTGAAGCGGAGGGCGATCGAGAAGGCCTATGCGGCGGAGGTCGCGGCCATGTACGCGCACTGACGGCGCGCACGCGCCGGTCCGGAGGCCGGGGACCGGCCGTTAGGCCGCCCGGATGGCGGGAATACGTCCTGGGCGTGGCCGGTTGTCGTCCGACACGTCGTCGCAGGCGCACCGGCACGACCCCACCCCACCCGATCGCGAGGAACGACCCGACGTGAACCAGGTCCCCGGCATCAAGCTCAACAACGGCACCCTCATGCCCCAGCTCGGCTACGGCGTCTGGCAGGTCCCGGACGACGAGGCGGAGCGGGCGGTGGGCACGGCGCTGGAGGCGGGCTACCGCAGCGTCGACACCGCCGCGATCTACGGCAACGAGAAGGGCACCGGCAAGGCGCTCGCCGCGTCCGGTGTGCCGCGCGAGGAGCTGTTCGTCACCACCAAGCTCTGGAACGGCCCGTCGCAGCGCTGGGGCCGGGACGAGGTGCTGCGCGCGTTCGACGACTCGCTGGCCAAGCTGGCGCTGGACCACGTCGACCTGTACCTGATCCACTGGCCGCGCCCGATGCGCGACGACGTCCTGGCCATCTGGCGGACCTTCGAGGAGATCGCCGCGAGCGGCCGCGCGAAGGCGGTCGGCGTGTCGAACTTCCGCCCGGCGGACCTGGAGCGGCTCGGTGAGGTGTCCGACCTGGTCCCGGCGGTGAACCAGATCGAGCTGCACCCGCTCCTCCCCCAGACCGAGCTGCGCACCCTGCACGCCCGCCTGGGCATCACCACGGAGGCCTGGTCCCCGCTGGGGCAGGGCAAGGAGCTGCTGACCCTCCCGGCGGTGGCCACGGTAGCGGCCAAGCACGGGCGCAGCGCCGCACAGGTGGTGCTGCGCTGGCACCTCCAGTCGGGTCACGTCGTGATCCCCAAGTCCGTCACGCCGGAGCGGATCCGGGAGAACCTGGACGTCTTCGGCTTCGCGCTCGACACCGAGGACATGGCGGCACTGGACGCGCTGGGCTCCGGCCCCTCGGCCCGCCGGATCGGCCCGGACCCGGACGTCTTCGACGCCTGAGGGGCCCGGACCGGGCGGGTTGTCCGCGGGCCGGGGCCCGGCCGGCGGCTCGGCGTCGGCTCAGCCGGGGCCGAAGCCGCTGACGAAGCCCTGGAGGCGGTACGTCGGCTCCTGGCGCGGGGTGTCCTGGCCGGGCAGCCGTTCCAGGCGGTCCGCCAGCTCCCGTGCACTGACACCGCGGGGGCTGACGTGGGAGGCGTAGCGCCCGGCCAGCAGGTCGGCGGCCGCCCGGCGCGGGGTGCGGCCCTGCCCGTGGCCCGTGAACGGGGCGTCCCCGTACGGGCGCAGCCCCGCCTCGGCGGCGTGGGCGGTGACCTGCGCCGCCGCGTCCGGGGGGCCGTCCGTCAGGTGGGGGGCGAACACCTCGTCGATGTCGCTGCCCACGTCGTGCGCGGCGTCCTTGTCCACGGTGGTCAGGAAGACCCCGCCGGGACGCAGCACCCGCCCGGCCTCGGCGACCACGGCCGCCACCGCGCCCGGTTCCCGCAGCAGGTGCAGCAGCCACACCGCGCTCACCGCGTCCAGGGAGGCCGCCGGGAAGGGCAGCCGGGTCGCGTGGGCGAGTACGACCGGGACCCCGCGCCGCGCGGCCGTCGCGGCCCTCGCGTACGAGGCGTCGGCGCCCAGGACACGCAGGCCGGGGCGGGTCAGCCGGGTGGTGACGACGCCGGTGCCGCAGCCGACGTCCAGGAGGGTGCCCGCGGTGGGCGGGAGGAGGCCGAGGACGGCGGCGGCGGCCGCCCCGGCGCGCGGGGCGCCGCCGCGGGCGGCGTCGTGGGCGACGGCCTCCGCGGCGTGGTCGACCAGCGGCGCCGGCCCGGCCCCCGGCATCAGCGGGCCCCGTGGGCGGGGGCCAGCGCCTCCACTCGCTCGGCCAGGGCGAGGTCGGTCTCGGTGACCGCGTCGCCCGCGCTGTGGGTGTTCACCGACACCCGGACCGTGTTGTAGCCGAGGGTGAGGTCGGAGTGGTGGTCCAACTCGTCCTGCACGACGGCGATGTGGGCGACGAGCGCGCTCGCCGCGAGGTGGCTGCCCAGCCGGTACGTGCGCTGGATCCGGTCGTCTTCGAAGGCCCAGCCCGGGAGTTCCCGCAGCCGGTCCTCGATCTCCTTCTGGGAAAGCGGCTCGCCCGACATCCACACGCTCCTTCACGCTCCGGTCGGCCCGACTGCCTGACGTGGTGTCAAGGTTCCCACAGCACGTGCCGTCGGGAGGCCCCCCGCGCACCGGCACGTACCGTTTCTCGCGGTCTTCCGGCTAACGTCGGGCCATGACCTCTGCGGGTGTGGGCGCGCTGCTGCGTACGTGGCGGGAGCAGCGCGGTATCAGTCAGCTGGAACTGGCGGGGCGCGCCGGTTCCTCGTCCCGGCACATCAGCTTCGTGGAGAACGGCCGCTCCCGGCCCAGCGAGGAAATGGTGCTGCGGCTGGCGGAGCACCTCGACGTACCGGTGCGGGAACGCAACGTCCTGCTGGTGGCCGCCGGTTTCGCGCCCCGGTACGCCTGCACCCCGCTGGACGCGCCGGAGCTGGGCGTGCTGCGCGAGGGGCTGGAGCGGCTGCTGAACGCGTACGAGCCGTATCCGGCGCTGGTGGTGGACGCGACGTACCAGGTGGTCGCGGCGAACCGGGGCATCACGATGCTGCTGGGCGGCGTGGCGGAGCACCTGCTGGAGCCCCCGCTGAACGCGATGCGGCTCACCCTGCACCCGGAGGGGCTCGCCCCGCGGATCCACAACCTCCGCGAGTGGCGCGGGCACCTGCTGGCGCAGATGGAACGGCAGCTCGCGACGGCCCGCTCGCGGGCGCTGCGCGCGCTGTACGAGGAGGTGGCGGCGTACCCGGTGGCGGAGCGCGGGCGGCCCGGGGACGGGGAGCCGGCGGAAGCGACCGCCTACCTCGCGCTTCCGCTGGTGATCGAGCACGAGGGACACGTCCTGTCCTTCGTGTCCTCGATCTCCACCTTCAACACGCCGATGGACGTGACCGTCGCCGAGCTGGCCGTGGAGACCCTCCTCCCGGCCGACCCGGCGACGGCGAAGTACCTGCGCTCACTGGGCCCCTGACCGCCCCGGCGCGGCGCGGGCCGCCGGTGGCGGGTGGGGCTCAGAGCTCCGCGAGGTCGAGGCCGGCCTGGGCGGCGGCCGCCCGGACGGTCTGCTCCAGCAGGACGGCGATGGTCATCGGGCCGACACCGCCGGGCACCGGGGTGATCAGCGAGGCGCGGGCGGCGGCCGACTCGAAGTGGACGTCGCCGACGTTGCCCTCGTTGTACCCGGCGTCCAGGACGACCGCGCCCGGCTTGATGTCCTCGCCCCGGATGAACTCCGCCTTGCCGACGGCGGCGACCAGCACGTCTGCCTGGCGCACGATCGAGGGCAGGTCCACGGTGCGCGAGTGACAGTAGGTGACCGTGGCGTTGCGCTCCAGCAGGAGCATCCCGGCGGGCTTGCCCAGGATCGCGCTGCGGCCCACGACCACGGCGTGCTTGCCGGTGAGGTCGACGTCGTAGGCCTCCAGCAGCCGCATGATGCCGCCGGGCGTGCAGGAGACGAAGCCGGGGAGGCCGAAGCCCATGGCGGCGAAGGAGTGCATGGTGACGCCGTCGACGTCCTTGCCGGGGGCGATGGCCTCGAAGGCGGCGCGCTCGTCGATGTGGTGCGGGACGGGGTGCTGGAGCAGGATGCCGCTGATCTGCGGGTCCTCGGAGAGCTCGGTGAGCTTGGCGACCAGTTCCGCGGTGGTGGTCTGCGCCGGGAGCTCCACGTGGCGGGAGGTGATCCCGGCCTTGGCGCAACGGTTCTGCTTCATGCGTACGTAGGTGACCGACGCCGGGTCCTCGCCGACCAGCACGGTCGCCAGACAGGGGGCGGTGCCGGTGCGCTCGGTGAGCTTGGCGGCCTGGGCGGCGGTCTGCTTCGAGATGCGGCGGGCGAGGGCGGTGCCGTCCATCAGCCGGGCGGTCCGGTCCGGGGTGTGGGCCTGGGCGGTCGTCATGGGGTCTCCTGAGCGTCGCTGCGGTTTCGCGGTCGCGGTTCGCCCAGGCGCGCGGCAGTCGACGTACGGGATGCGGGTACGCCGGGCCGCTCCCCGGTGGTGATCCACCCGAACGCCAGTCACGGCCCGCCGCCCACTCTAGTCGACCCGGCGGACGGGCCCCTTCGGGCGGACCCCGGCGGGCGGACTCCTCGAGCGGCCCCGGCGGGCTGTGCGACAACCCGGTGGATCACCGGAACGGGAGCTGGGAGGATTCCGACATGACGCGCACTTTCGACGATCTCGTCGGCGAGGCGGACTCGGTCTCCGTGGAGGGCTGGGACTTCTCCTGGCTCGACGGCCGGGCCACCGAGCAGCGGCCCTCCTGGGGCTACCAGAAACTGCTGGGCGGGCGGCTGGCGGGTGTCCGCTCCGCCCTGGACATCCAGACCGGCGGCGGGGAGGTGCTGGCGGGCGCCGGGCCGCTGCCCCGCCTGACGGTGGCCACCGAGTCCTGGCCGCCGAACGTGGCCAGGGCCACGCGACTGCTGCACCCGCTGGGCGCGGCCGTGGTCGCGGACGCCGACGAGCCGCCGCTGCCGTTCGGCGACGAGGCCTTCGAGCTGGTCAGCAGCCGGCACCCGGTGACCGTGTGGTGGGACGAGATCGCCCGCGTGCTGACCCCGGGCGGCACGTACTTCTCGCAGCAGGTCGGTCCGGCGAGCGTCTTCGAGCTCGTGGAGTACTTCCTCGGCCCGCAGCCGCAGGAGGTGCGGCGGGCCCGGCACCCCGACGACGCCCTCGCGGGGGCGACGGCCGCCGGCCTGGAGGTCGTGGACCTGCGCTCCGAGCGGCTGCGTACGGAGTTCCACGACATCGGCGCCGTGGTCTACTTCTTGAGGAAGGTGATCTGGATGGTGCCGGGCTTCACGGTCGGGCACTACCGCGACCGGCTGCGCGAACTGCACGAACGGATCGGGCGTGAAGGCCCGTTCGTCGCACACACCGCCCGTTTCCTCATTGAAGCCCGCAAATCGGACTGAGGCGGGGGCGGGAGGAGGGCGGACGGATCAGGGCCGTATCGGGTTGCGCGGCCACAGCGTGGCGCAGGTCACTCAATTCAGCGCGTAACGAATCGACTCGGGCGTGCGATGAACCGACAGGTGTCCTCGCGCAGCCCGGAATACAGAACCCCCTCGGGTCTGTTTCCCGAGTTCGCGCGATGATGTCCCGCCCACCCTTAATTGTTCGCAACGAGAGGCTCCTTGTGTCGCTCAGCCCGTCCCGTACGTTCCCTCCGGAGATCGCCGAATCGGAGGCCCTCGTCGCGCTCGTCGAGCGCGGCCGCGAGCAGGGTCACATCAACGGTGACGACGTGCGTCAGGCCTTCGAGGCCGGCCGCATCCCGGTGGACCAGTGGAAGCGGGTCCTGCGCAGCCTGAACCAGGTCCTGGACGAGGAGGGTGTCGCGCTGCACGTCAGCGCGGCGCCCGCCACGAAGGCCGCCGTCAAGAAGCCCCGCAAGGCGGCGGCCGCGCCGGCCCGCACCGTGACCAAGAAGGCGACGGCCGCACCTCGCCCCATCGGCGCGCGCAAGGCATCGGCCACCGCCCCCGCCGCCGCGGCGGCGATATCCGCTCCGCAGGCCACCGCCGAGGACGAGGTGACGGCCGAGGCCGCCGCCGAGCCCAAGAAGCGCGTGGTCAAGAAGACCGCCGCCAAGAAGGCCACGGTCACGAAGAAGACGGCCGCGGCGAAGAAGACCGGCGCCAAGGACTCCGACGAGGCCGAGACCCCGGCCGTCGAGGGCGAGGACTGGGCGGCCGAGGACCTCGCCGACGAGGTCGAGGAAGAGGCCCCCAAGGCCGGCGGCACCCAGGGCTTCGTACTTTCCGACGACGACGAGGACGACGCCCCGGCGCAGACGGTCATGGTGGCCGGCGCCACCGCCGACCCCGTCAAGGACTACCTCAAGCTGATCGGCAAGGTCCCCCTCCTCAACGCCGAGCAGGAGGTCGAGCTCGCCAAGCGCATCGAGGCGGGTCTGTTCTCCGAGTACAAGCTCGAAGAGGAGGACGACCACAAGCCCGCGTTCAAGCGCGAGCTGGAGATCCTCGTCGAGGACGGCCGCCGGGCCAAGAACCACCTGCTGGAGGCCAACCTCCGTCTCGTGGTCTCGCTCGCCAAGCGCTACACCGGCCGCGGCATGCTCTTCCTGGACCTGATCCAGGAGGGCAACGTCGGTCTGATCCGCGCCGTGGAGAAGTTCGACTACACCAAGGGCTTCAAGTTCTCCACGTACGCGACCTGGTGGATCCGGCAGGCGATCACCCGCGCCATGGCCGACCAGTCCCGCACCATCCGCATCCCCGTGCACATGGTCGAGATCATCAACAAGCTGGCCCGTGTCCAGCGCCAGATGCTCCAGGACCTCGGCCGCGAGCCCACTCCGGAGGAGCTGGGCAAGGAACTCGACATGACCCCGGAGAAGGTCATCGAGGTCCAGAAGTACGGCCGCGAGCCGATCTCCCTGCACACCCCGCTGGGTGAGGAGGGCGACAGCGAGTTCGGTGACCTCATCGAGGACTCCGAGGCCGTGGTCCCGGCCGACGCGGTGTCGTTCACCTTCCTCCAGGAGCAGCTCCAGTCGATCCTGGGCACGCTCTCCGAGCGTGAGGCGGGCGTCGTCTCCATGCGCTACGGCCTCAACGACGGCCAGCCGAAGACGCTGGACGAGATCGGCCGCGTGTACGGGGTCACCCGCGAGCGGATCCGCCAGATCGAGTCCAAGACCATGTCGAAGCTGCGCCACCCGTCGCGTTCCCAGGTGCTGCGCGACTACCTGGACTGATCGGACCGGCTCACGAAACCGGCCCGGGCCCCGTACGTACGGGGCCCGGGCCGGTTTCGTGCAAGGGCTCCGGCTCAGGCGGTGGCGCGGGACTTGCGCGCGGCCATCACGGCGTAGCAGAAGACGCCCGCGAAGAGGAACAGGACGCCCTGGTAGACGGCCGCGTAGCCGGAGCCCGCCACCAGCCACATGGAGAAGGCGAAGGCGAGGCAGGCCAGGGCCGCGTCGCGGACCAGCCGGCCGCGCCGGACCCGGTCGCGCTGCCCGGAAGCCAGGAAGTAGACCTGGCCGGCGGTGGACAGCAGGTAGGGGACGGTCGCCGTAAAGGTGGTGACCAGCACCAGCACCTCGAACACGCCGTCGCCGCCGGCCGTGTAGTTGTAGACGGTCAAGGCGGACGCCAGGGCGGCGGTCACGAGGACGCCGGCCACCGGGACCCCTCGCCGCCTGGTCTCGAAGACCTTGGGGAAGAGGCCGTCCCGGGCGGCCGCGTAGGGGGTCTGCGCGCTGAGCAGGGTCCAGCCGTTGAGGGCGCCGACCATCGAGATCACCGCGGCGCAGGCGACGAGGGTGCCGCCCCAGGTGCCGCCGAACATGGCGTCGACGGCGTCGGAGAAGGGCGCCTGGGAGGTGACGAGCCGGTCGTGGGCGACCAGCCCGAAGACGGAGAGGGTGCCCAGCAGGTAGACGACGGCCGCGCCGGTGGTGCCGAGGACGGTGGCCCGGCCGACGTTGCGGGCCGGGTCGCGGACCTCGCCGGCGCTGACGGCGGCGGACTCGACGCCGAGGTAGCTGAACAGCAGGATCGCGGCGGAGGCGGAGACCGCGCCGACGGGGCTCTGGCCGGTGGCCCGGAAGGGGCCGAGGTTCGCCGGGTCGAAGGCGAACAGTCCGCCGACGGCCACCAGCAGCAGCGGGGCGAACTTGAGGACGGTCGAGACGAGTTGGACCGCGCCCACGTACCGGGTGCCGGCCAGGTTCGCGAGCGCCGGCAGCCACTGCACGGCGAGGGCGCCCAGGCACATGGACCACGTGTGGTCACCGAGCGCCGGGAAGAGCACGCGGAGGTAGCCGACGGCGGCCACGGCGAGGGCCGCGTTCGAGACCCAGGTGGTGATCCAGTAGCTCCAGGCGGCGAGGAACCCGGCGAAGTCACCGAAGGCGGCGCGGGCGTAGACGTAGGGGCCGCCGGTCTGCGGGTGCCGCTCGGCGAGCCGGCCGAAGACCAGGGCGAGGGCGATCGCGCCGAGGGTGAGCACGCCGAAGGCGACGAGGCTGATCGTGCCGAACGGGGCCACCGAAGCGGGCAGGAGGAAGATGCCGCCGCCGATGATGTTGCCCATCACCAGGCAGGTCGCGATCGGCAGACCGAAGCGGCGGACGTGCGGGCCGGCCGCGCGGTCCT
Organism: Streptomyces sp. NBC_00667; assembly: GCF_036226825.1. Taxonomy (NCBI): domain Bacteria; kingdom Bacillati; phylum Actinomycetota; class Actinomycetes; order Kitasatosporales; family Streptomycetaceae; genus Streptomyces; species Streptomyces sp. NBC_00667. The sequence goes on along the minus strand of NZ_CP109022.1, from coordinate 5,653,838 downwards.
CGGGGGTACTCGCCGGGGCGGGGGCGGGGGTGGTCCGCGGGCCGGGCTCCGGGGCGTGCAGGGTGGTGCTCACGGGTGGTGCGCCTCAGGTGTTTCATATGCTGGACGGGTCGGCACATCGTCGTCCACGCCAAAGGCCGCACCAAATCAGCGGGTTTCGTCCTGTACGGGCACCCCCGCGGACGGAAGTATTCCGCTTGCGGCGGTCTCCGGCCGCGAATCCTGCGCCGGAGCCGCCACCGGCACCTGCGGCCCGTCCGCCTCCCGCAGCCAGCGCCGCAGGACGTGGTGCACCGCTTCGGCGCCCACCAGCCCGGGCCCCGGATCCGACAGCTCCGGCGGCCACATCAAGAACGCGTGCCCCTGCTCCCCGCCGAGGCCGCCGTGCGAGCCGATCTGCTCCTCGAAGGCGTGCACCACCCCGGTCCGCGGATCGCACGCCGAATTGACCATGATGTCGGCCACGTGCGGGAAGGAGTCCGTGCGACGGACGGCCTCGGCCGCGCCCGGGCCGAAGGCTGCCAGCAGCGCCTCTGCCTCGCCGGGCCGGTCCAGCCGGGCCACCGCGCCGCCCGGGCCCAGCACCTCGCCGTCCACCAGCAGGAAGCCGACGCCCGGGTGGTCGGCCAAGGTGGGCAGCAGGGCGGGGTGGGCGCGCTCGATCCAGGCCCGGCCCGCCCGCCCCGGCACGTCCGGGAAGGAGATCAGCCCGAGGTTGCCCGACGCCAGCACCACCGGGTCGGAACCCGTCGCCCGGTGCGCCCCCTCCCCCTCCTCCACCGGCCGGTGGAGGGCCGCGAGTACCGCCGCCCGGGCCTCGGCGCCGCTGCGGGTACGACCGGCCCGGCGGGGTACCGGCAGCCCGCAGCCCGCCCGGACCAGGTCCTTCAAGGTGAGCCCGTACCGGCCGAGGAAGGTCTCCCCGGGGCTCTGGCCGTGGTCCGAGAGCAGCACGATCCGATAGGCGCGGGGGGCGTGCTCGGCGACCCGGGTGATCAGCGCGAGGCTGCGGTCGAGGCGGGCCAGCACCTGGTCGGTGTCGGGGCCGTGCGGTCCGCAGTGGTGCGCGACCTCGTCGTAGGCCACGAGGTCCGCGTAGACGGCGGCCCGCCCCGCGAGCATGTCCCCGACCACCGCCGCGACGACCACGTCCCGTTCGACGACGGTCGCGAAGGCCCGGATCAGCGGGTACAGGCCCCCGCGGCCGACGCGCGGGCTCTGGCGGCGCACCCGGGCCCGCAGCGACTGGCCGATCTCCCGGCCCACCTCGGCGACGAAGGAGACGGCGGTGCGGACGGCGTTGGCCGGGTCCGAGAAGTACGCGAAGTAGCCCGCGCGGGAGCGGTTGGCGCGCCCGCGCCGGGCGGAGAGGGAGAGCACCAGCGCGAGCTGGTCGGCGCCCCCGCTGAACAGGTTGCCGCGGCTGGCGCCGTCGAGGGTGAGCAGCCCCCCGTCGCCGGTGCGGGCGATGGCGCGGCGCTGGAGTTCGGCGGCGCTGGCGGGGCGGTTGCAGACCATCACCTCGCCGGTGTCCTTCTCGTACCAGCGGAAGGCCGGCACGTCGAAGGTGGAGCCGTGCAGGATGCCGAGCTGACTGGCGCCGGTCTGGCTGGACCAGTCCGTGCGCCAGGGCGTGACCTTGTGGCCCCGCTCCAGCAGGCCGGCCGCCGTCGGCATCAGACCGCGCTCCAGCGCGCGGTGCAGTTCCCCGTGGCCGACCCCGTCCAGTTGGAGGAAGACCAGGCCGGGCGCCGGGCGGCCCGCGCCGCGTGCCCGGGCGCCGGGTCCGCGGCGGCGGCGCCGGTCGGCGAGCCGGTAGAGCCTGCGGCGGTACGCCTCGTCGTCCCGTACGGCGAGCGCGGTGGACGTCGCCGACGCCACCGCGGACATCGCCGCGGCGACGACCACCGCCGTCTCGGGGGCCACCTCGCCGTGCCCGTCGGGGACCAGGCCGATCGCGATCAGCAGCAGCGAGCCGTTGAGGAAGAAGACGAGCAGACCGAGCACCAGTGCGGGCACCAGCAGCAGGGCCCGGACGAGAAGCGGCCACACCAGCGCGCTCAGCAGGCCGAAGGCCCCGGCGCCCCACGCGGCCGTCAGGCCGATGCGGGTGAGGCTGTCGCCGCCGGGGCCCGCCGCCTGGAGGCGGAAGTCCGGCAGCACGCCCGCGAGAACGAGCATGGTGAGCGTGGAGACCGCCCACACCAGGATCACCCGCACCAGCGCGCTGCCCGCCGTGCGCCACCGCCGTCGCCCCACGCCGCACCCCCGTTCCCGTTCTCCCCTGCCAGCGTCGCACGGGCGGGGTCACACGGGAGGGGGCGTGGGCAGGGGCGCTCGGATCCGGTCCTACGTCCCGTCGTAGCCGGCGGTCGGCATGGAGAGCCTGCGGTGCACCTCGGCCTTCATGGCGGAGGTGTACGTCGGCTCGTCCTGGCCCGCGGTCTCCAGCCGCACGCCGCGCCGCTCGCACTCGGCGGTGAACTCCTCGACGGAGCGCAGCGCGCGGGCCAGGACCCGGCGGTTGGCGGTGACGAACAGGTCGACCTGTCCAGCGTCGACGTCGCGCCAGAGCCCGCAGTGGTCGGCGCGCAGGCCGTAGACCAGCAGGTGCCGTGTCACGACGTACCCCTGTGCGGCGGCCCAGCGCGCGCACATGGCGTGCTGGCCGCGGGTGTCCACGGCGAAGGGATCGGCGTCGAGTTCTTCGAGCGGGGCCAGGCTGGCGATCGCGGCCACGCGCAGCGCATCCATGGCGCGAGACCCTACTCCGATCCCCGTACGGGGAGGAGGGGACGATCGGTCACGGTTGCGCGCGCATCGGCCTACCCTCGGGGGAAGAGGAGGGAGAGCCACGTGGCGGTGGAGATCACCTGGTGGGGGCATGCCACCTGCACGGTGGCGGACTCCGGCGTGCGGGTGCTGACGGACCCGCTGTTCGCGCGCCGGCTCGCGCACTTGCGCAGGCGGCGCGGGGCGCTGCCGCCGCCGGAGGCGGCCGACGCGGACGTGGTGCTGGTCTCGCACCTGCACGCCGACCATCTGCACCTGCCCTCGCTGGCCCGGCTCGCGCCCGGCACCCGGCTGCTGGTGCCGCGCGGAGCGGTGGGGGCCGTACCTGGGCTGGCCCGGCTCGCGGGAGTGCGCGGGCTGGCGGTGAGCGAGGTGGCGCCGGGCGATGAGGTGACGGTGGGCGGCGGGCTGCGCGTGCGGGCGGTCAGCGCGCGGCACGACGGCCGGCGGCTGCCGTTCGGGCCCCGGCGGGCACCGGCGCTCGGGTACGTGGTGCAGGGCTCGGCGCGGACGTACTTCGCGGGGGACACCGGGTTGTTCGACACGATGGCCGAGGAGGTCGGGCCGGTGGACGTGGCGCTGCTGCCGGTGGGCGGCTGGGGGCCGTACCTGGGGCCGGGGCACCTGGACGCGGGCCGGGCGGCGCGGGCACTGGCGGAACTGGCGCCCGCGGCGGCGGTTCCGGTGCACTACGGGACGTACTGGCCGATCGGTATGGACGCCGTCCGGCCGCACGAATTCCACTCCCCCGGGACGGAGTTCGTCCGCCTCGCGGCACGGCTGGCCCCCAAGGTGACGGTACGGGCCCTCGCGCACGGCGACCGGGTGCGGCTGCCGTGACGCTGTGGCAGGACGCGGCGCAGAGCACCCAGCAGGCAGTGGGCTACCCCGCGTTGTTCGTGCTGGTGGCGTTGGGGGCGCTGGTGCCGGTGATCCCGACGGGAGCGCTGGTGAGTTCGGCGGCGGTGGTGGCGTTCCATCAGCAGACGCTGCCGTTCGGCCTGTTGCTCGTGTTCGCGGTGGCCTCGCTCGCCGCCTTCCTCGGGGACCTCGCGCTGTACTGGCTGGGGCGCAGCGGAGTGCGCTCGCGGGGCGGCTCGCGGTGGCTGGAGCGACTGCGGGGCCGGGCCACGCCCGAGCGGCTGGCGCAGGCGCAGCTCCGGCTGGAGGAGCACGGGGTGCTGGTCCTGGTGGTCTCGCGGCTGGTTCCGGCGGGGCGGATACCGGTGATGCTGGCGTGCCTGCTGGCGGGGCTGCCGCTGCGGCGGTTCGCGCGGGGCGACGGGCCGGCGTGCCTGGCGTGGGCGGGCACGTACGGGCTGATCGGGATCCTGGGCGGGTCGCTGTTCTCGCAGCCGTGGAAGGGCGTGGCCGTGGCGGTGGGCGTGACGCTGCTGATCAGCGCGGCCCCGGCGCTGTGGCACCGGCTGCGTCCGGCCCCCTGAACGGGGTGCCATGAACGGGGTGCCATGAACGGGGTGCCATGAACGGGGTGCCATGAACGGGGTGCCTTGAACAAGGTGCCTTGACCGGGCGGGTCGCCCGGACGGCCGGGTCGGGCGGGCCCGGACCGCTTCCCCGGGGGGGTCGGGTGGGGTTCGGGTCAGTCCGCCAGCTCCGCCAGCACCGACCGGAGCCGGTCCAGCGAGGCCCGTACGTGGGGCAGCTCCAGGGGGTCCGGGGCGGTGAGGGAAGCCAGCCGCTCCCGGGGCCCGGAGCCCAGCAGCGGTCCCGTCGACAGGCGTACGCGCAGCGCGTCGGGTGCGTCCGCGAACCGCTGGGCGCCGGGCGTGGGCGCCCCGAGCCGGGCGCCGAGCCAGTCCTCCAGTTCCATCGCGTCGCCCACCCCCTGCCGGGACAGCCCGGCGCGCAGCGGCGTGAGGTCCGCGTAGAGGTGGCGGCCGGCCTGCGGGGGCCGGGCGAACGCCCCGGCGGCGAGCAGCTCGTGGTGCGCTGCGGTGGCCACGGCGCCGTGCAGGGCGGCGGCCGCGTAAGCCCGTTCCGCGACGGCGTCGGGTTCGCCGAGCGCGTGCGCGGCGGCCCCCGCGACCGGGCCCGCGACGAGCGCGCCGGTGGCGGTGAGGACGTCGAGCGTGCGCGCCCTCAGCCAGGTTCCGCGCGGGGTTGCGGGGAAGCGGACCACCGCAGCGGGCCAGCCGGCCGGCAGCAGGGAGCCGGACAGGTCAACCAGTACGGCGGCCCGGTCGGGGAGCATCTCGGCGGGGCTGAGCACCAGCGTCTCGTGCGGTCGGTGCACGGTGTCCCGCCAGCTTTCGTCGCTGACCACGAACAGCCCGGCGCTCTCGGCGGCCTCGCACGCCTCGCGGAGCATCTCGGGCGGCGGCACGGTGGCGGTCGGGTCGTCGGCGACGGACAGCAGCAGGACGCGCGGGTCACCGCCTTCGGCGCGCACCCGCCGGACGGTTTCCAGCAGCGCGTAGGGGTCCGGTACGCCGCCGCACTCGGCGGGGGTCGGGACGTGGTAGGCCCGCCGTCCCAGGAGCCGGACCTGCGGCGTCCACCAGGCGGGACAGGGCCTGGGCAGCATCACGTCGCCGCCGTACGCCCCGAGCAGCGCGAGCAGCAGGCCGGGAGCACCGGGCCCGGCGGCGACGTCCTCCGCCCGGGTCGCCAGCCCGCGCCGGGCCCAGAAACCGCACGCGGCCTGCCGGACCCCCTCCCCGCCGCCCGGGGGTTCCGGGGCGGCCCGGCCGGCGGCCCCGGCGAGGACGGCGGTCAGTTCGGGCAGGACGGGGAGACCGGGCTGGGGGGCGGGCGGCCCGTAGCGGACGTTGCCGCGCTCCTGTGCCGTGGTCCGCCCCGGCCCCGCCGGCCCCGCCGTCCCCGACATCGCGCCGCCGCCTTCCCTCGTTCCGTCGTTCGGCCTCCGGGGCGCCCTCACCGCCGGACCATGCCCGTTATACGGCTATCTACCCTCTATCGACCGCCCGGGCTCGCCGGGTGCGCCAGGCCCGCGGATCCGTCAGGCCCGTCTCCCGAGCAGCCCCAGCAGCCGGGTCTGGGCGTCCGCCCCCGGCGCGACCTCCAGCGGCGGCGCGAACATCCCGGACGGGGCGAGCGCGTCCGCGTACGGCATGACCTCCTTGAGGGAGAACTCGACGAGGCCGTCCGGCATCCGGTCGTCGGCGCCGATGGCCCGCGAGAGGTCCCACGCGTGCACGACGCAGTCGGCGGTGAGTTCCGCGCAGTACGCCGACCCGAGCGCGGGACCGTAGGAGAGCTTCACCGTCCTGTCGAGCGCACCGGGCGCGGCGAAGGCGGAGTGCGCGGCGACGGCCGCCCGGTCCCAGGCGACGACCGGGTCCTCGCCGAGGAGGTCGCCGGAGAGCTCTTCGCCGACCTCCTCCACCGTGCGCCCTTCGGTGACCAGCGGCGGCACCCAGAGCTGCTCGCCGGTGACGTGGTTGACCAGGTCCCGCACGGTCCACTCGGTGCACGGGGTAGGGGCTGCCCACTGCCCTTCGGCGATGGCGCGCACCCGCCCGCCGAACAGCCGCAGCGCTTCGGCGTGCTGTCGGAGCAGGGTCTCGGGCATGGCTCCCACCGCCCTCCGGCGTGGTCGGGCCCCCACGGGCCCCACTGTCCTCGTACCCGACTCGACCTGCCACCGACCAGGTCAGCGCCCGTGCCCGGAAAGGGGGGTGTCTACATATCAAAACGCATATCTCACATGGCGGTCCCGTCCTCTACGGTGATCACACGCTTCGACGAAGAGGAGTCACCGCCATGAAGGAGACCGCCGTCTACACGCACGGCCACCACGAGTCGGTCCTGCGTTCCCACCGCTGGCGCACCGCCGAGAACTCGGCCGCCTACCTGATCGGCGAACTGCGGCCGGGCATGTCGGTCCTGGACGTCGGCTGCGGTCCCGGCACCATCACCGCGGACCTGGCGGACCTGGTGTCCCCGGGCGGCCGGGTCACGGCGGTCGACGCGGCGGCGGACGTCCTGGAACAGGCCCGGGCGTACGTGGAGCGGCGCGCGCCCGCGGCGCCCGTCGAGTTCGCCACGGCGGACGTGCACGCGCTGGACTTCCCGGACGACTCGTTCGACGTGGTCCACGCCCACCAGGTGCTCCAGCACGTCGGGGACCCGGTGCGGGCGCTGCGCGAGATGCGGCGCGTGTGCCGGCCCGGCGGGATCGTGGCGGTGCGGGACGCGGACTACGCGGCGATGACCTGGTTCCCGCGGACGCCGGGCCTGGAGCAGTGGCTGGACCTGTACCGGCGGGTGGCGCGCGCCAACGGCGGAGAGCCCGACGCGGGCCGCCGGCTGCTGTCGTGGGCGCGCGCGGCCGGCTTCACCGAGGTGGCGTCCTCGGCGACGGCCTGGTGCTACGCCACCGCGGAGGAGGTCGCCTGGTGGTCCGGCCTGTGGGCGGACCGTACGACGGCGTCGGCGTACGCGGCGATCGCGACCTCCGGCGGTCACGCCACACCGGCCGGGCTGGCCGCGATCGCCGAGGCCTGGCACGCGTGGGGCGCGGCGCCGGACGCCTGGTTCTCGGTCCTGAACGGGGAGGTCCTGGCCCGCGCGTAGGCCCGGGGCCGGGGCGCGCGAGGGACCGGCGTCCGTCGGACGCCGGCCGCCACTCGTCATCCGCCATGGCCGCGGGCGTCAGGCGTCAGGCGTCAGGCGTCAGGCGTCAGGGCGTCTTCGGCCGCATGCGGAAGTCGTACGCCGGGGGCAGGGGACGGTCCGTGAGGGTGGACCAGATCTGCTCCAGGGTTTCCTCCCCCTCGCGCAGGTCCGGCACTTCGAAGCCGTCCTCGAAGACCCGCCGGGCCGCGCCGAGGTGGCCCTCCGCCGCCAGCAGCCGGGCCGCGAGGAGCCGGAAGCGGCCGTGTTCGCGCAGGGCCGGCCGCAGCCGGTCCCAGACCGAGCGGGCCGCGGTGAGGCGGCCGGCCGCCAGCAGGGCCTCCAGCGCCTCCCGCCCCAGCGCGGACTCCGCGGCGAGCCACGCTTCGCCTCCCCGGCTCTCGTGCGCCAGGTCGTCGAAGGCCTCGGCGTACCGGTCCGCGGCCCGTTCGGTGTCACCGGCCAGCGCGTCGGCCACCGCCAGGCACCGCAGCAGCGGCCACCGCGAGGGTGCGAGCGCCAGGCCCCGCTCCCAGCTGCGCACGGCCTGGGCCACGTCACCGGCGTGCCACTGCGCGACGCCCAGGTGGTACTCGGTCAGCGGGTCGGCGGGAGCGGTCTCCAGCATGTCCCGCCAGTGCGGGGCCACCAGGGTGTCCCCCGGCGGAGCCACCCTGCGCGGCGCGGGGAACACCCCTGTGCGCCACAGCTCCAGCCAGGGCGCCTGGGCCTCCCCCAGCGTCGACTCCGGGAACGGCGTGCCGGGCAGCTCGAAGCCCCCGCAGAGCACCTCCAGCGCGCCCCACCCGGAGCCCGTCGCCAGCCGCTCCCCCGGCGCCTCGTCGGCCGACCCGCGCCACGCCGCGTACGCCGCCTCCACCCGCTCGGCGGGCAGCGCGGAGTCCAGCGCGGCCGCGGCCGCGCCGCGCGCCGCCGCCCAGTCGGGGCCGTGCACGGCGGCCGGGTCCGCGCACAGCGGGCCGTACGCCTCCAGCCAGGCGAACTCCTCACCCGCCTCCAGGCGTACGTGCTCCAGCTGGGTACGGGCCAGCCCGGCCTGGATCTCGGCGTAGCCGCCCGTACCGGGCTCGGTCAGCCACTCCTGCCACCGCCGACCGCCGTCGCCCGAGCCCCACGTGAACAGCTTGCGCCCGCGCAGGAGCCCGGTGGAGGTCTGCACGAGTCCGCGGCCCTCGGCGTCGAGGGAGGCGATCCAGGGCCGGACGCCTTCCGGGACCTCGTAGAAGAAGTCGGCGGGGTGCTCGCTGCGGGGCGGGTACGTGCGGTCCGCGTCCTCCCACTGCGGGAGCGGGATCCGCCTCAGCGAACGCTCGTACCCGAAGTGCCAGGCCTCGTCGGCCGGGGCCAGCACACGGCTGCCGGGGGCATCGGGGACGGCGGTGTTCGACCACCAGTAGACGGGGGCGGGCCGTTCGTGCGGGTTGCGGACGCGGACGCCGACGTACAGGAACTCCGAGTCCTGCGGCAGCCACAGGTCCACCTGGAACGGCAGGTCGCGCAGCCGCTCCCACTCCCACAGCCGGACCATCACGCCGCCGTCGGGCGCGGGGACGAGCGCGGCGTGCAGCGGGGCACAGGACAGGGTGGTGTGACCGGTGGCGCCGGTGTTCCATTCCACGCCGCCGGAGAACCAGGCGCCGTTGAGGGCGAAGTTCGCGGGCTGGAACACCGGGTTCCGGTAGAGGAGTTCGCGTCCGGTGGGGAGGTGGACGAGCGAATGGATCCGGCCGCCGAGCCCGGGCAGTACGGTGACCCGCAGCTGGGCGTTCTCGATGACGACCGCTTCGAAGTCCCGTTTGCGCCGTTCGCGCCGGTACCCGTCGCGGATCCGGACGGGCAGCAGTGAACGCAGCGGTTCGTAGCCGATCTGGCGGGCCATGTCGCGCGGCAGCCCGTGGCGCGCCCGCTCGTCCAGTACGTGTACCTCGGCGGGCGCGCGCAGGGCGGGCAGTGGGTTCTCGGGGCCGGTCGGGGCGGCGGGGAGGGTGAGGAGAGCACGTCGGACGGTGGTGGCCATGGAGGAATGGAACACGCCGTACCGGCCGGTGCACAGGGGTTCTGCGGATCACCACCGGTCAGGATTACGCAAAGCGGTGGCCTTGGGTCCGGACGCCGCCGTCCGGGCGGGCATGTCAGGGCTCAAGTCGCAGCTTCGGCACGTCCGTCCGTTCGAGGCCGAACACCTGGGCGTAGAGGGAGAGTTCGGCTTCCAGGGCGCGGGTCATGGTGTCCGCGCGCCGGAAGCCGTGGCCCTCCCCGTCGAAGGCGACGTACGCGTGCGGCACCGAGCGGCCCCGCAGGGCGGCCAGGAAGCGCTCCGCCTGGGCCGGCGGGCAGACCGGGTCGTCGAGGCCCTGCAGCAGGACGAAGGGGGCGGTGATCCGGTCGGCGCGTGCCACCGGGGAGCGTTCGCGGCAGCGTAGGCCCAGGACCGGGGGCGGCCCGGCCAGGCCGTCGACGTAGTGGGACTCCAGGTCGTGGGTCTCCTGCGCGAAGCCCGTCAGGTCCAGCACGGGGTAGATGATCGCCGCGCAGGCGTACAGGTCGGTCGCGGCGAGGGAGGCCGCCGCCGTCCAGCCGCCCGCGCTGGCGCCCCGGATCGCGAGCCGGCCGGGGTCGGCGGTGCCCTCGGCGGCCAGTGCCCGGGCCACGGCCGCGCAGTCCTCCACGTCGACCACGCCCCACTGCTCGCGCAGCCGCTCGCGGTAGGCGCGGCCGTAGCCGGAGGAGCCGCCGTAGTTCACCTCGACCACGCCGATGCCCCGCGAGGTGAAGTAGGCGATGTGCAGGTCCAGTACGGGCGGCACGTGGTCGGTGGGGCCGCCGTGGGCCCACACCACGTACGGGGGCAGCTCGTCGGCGGGCGCCGGGCGTTCGGGGTGGTGCGGCGGGTAGACGTGGGCGTGGACCTCCCGGCCGCCGGGACCGAGGAAGGTCCGGCTCTGCGGCTCCGGGTAGTACGCGGGGTCCACGGGGTCGGCGGCCCGGGCGCCGATGACCCGGGCGTGACCGGAGGCGGTGTCCAGTTCGACCACCTCGTAGCCGCTGCGCGGGCTGGCGGCGACCCCGTACACCCGGGTGTCGTGGACGGCGAGGGTGGGCTGCCAGGCCGTCCAGGGCCCGGCCGCGTCGACCAGGTCGCCGGTGTCGGGGTCGAGCACGCCGAGCACCGAGGAGCCCTGGCCGTGCAGGACGGCGACCAGCCGGTCCGGGAGCGGGACGAGCCAGCCGAGGCCCGGCTTCCACAGCGGGCCGCCGAACTCCTCCTCGCGCGGACACAGGTTGACGGCTTCCCCGGTCTGCGGGTCGACGCGGTACGGGTTCCACCACCCGCTGCGGTCGCTCACCGCGAGGAGGGTCCCGTCGGCGGCCCACTCCGCCTGGGCCACGGCCTCGTCGGGGCCGCCGAGCACGGTGCGCGGCTCCGCCAGGACGTCGGGCCCGGTGCCGCCGGTCCCCGTGATGGCGGCCACCAGCAGTTCGGTGCCGTCCCAGGGCATCCGCGGGTGGTCCCACACCAGCCGGGCCGCGAACCGCCCGTCGGGGGAGATCCGGGGTCCGGTCGTGAACCGGTGCCGGTCGTCGGTCAGCTCCCGCACCAGGGACCGGTCGGCGGCGGCCGACCCGTCCAGGGGGACGGCGGCCGTCAGGCGGCGCACATCGGTGGGCGCGGGTCCCGTGAACTCCTCCAGCACGCACCACACCTCGCCGCCGCGCAGCACCGGATCGGCCCAGCGCAGCCCGCCGCCGGTCGCGGACACGGGGGTGAGGGGCCGCGGCGGGGGGTTGCCGGGCGCATCCGGCTCGTACGCGTACATCCGCTGGTCGGCGTGGTGGACGAAGACCACCAGCGGCCCGCCGGTCGGGCGTTCGGTACCGGCCCAGGGGCGGCCCCCGTACTCGGTGAGCCGGCTGCGGACGTTCCAGGGGGCGTCCAGCACCGACCGCGCGGGGCCCCCGTCCGCGGGCCTGCGGACCAGGGTGCGGCGGCCGCCTTCGGCGGGCCGGGGTTCGGTCCACCACACCTCGGGGCCGACGGTGCCGACGTACTCGGGCCGGCCGTCGAGCGAGGCCGCCAGCGCGGCGTCGATGGGCGAGGGCCAGCTCCCGTAGGGCTCGGCCGGGGGTGCCGTCATCGCCCGGCCCCCGTCACAGGGTGCGCAGCGCGCGGTCGAGCACCCGGACGCCGAAGTGCAGGGCTTCCACGGGGACCCGCTCGTCCACGCCGTGGAAGAGGGACCAGTAGTCGTAGCCGGGCGGCAGCTTGAGCGGGGAGAAGCCGTAGCCGGTGATCCCGAGCCGGGAGAACTGCTTGGCGTCGGTGCCGCCCGCCATGCAGAACGGCACCACGTGCCCTTCGGGGTCGAAGTGCTCGACGCTCTCGCGCAGGATCCCGTACGTCCGTCCGGTGACGGGCGCTTCGAGGGCCACTTCCCGGTGGTGGAACTCCCAGCGCACGTCGGGGCCGGTGAGTTCGTCGAGGGTCTCGATGAACTCCGCCTCGCCGCCGGGCAGGATCCGTCCGTCGACGTAGGCGGTGGCGTGCTCCGGGATGACGTTCAGCTTGTAACCGGCGGTGAACATGGTCGGGTTGGCGCTGTTGCGGAGCGTGGCCTCGGCCAGGCCGGCGGCCGGGCCGAGCTTGCCGAGGAGCCCGTCGAGGTCGAAGTCGCGGGCGCGCGGGTCCACGGACAGGCCCTGGAGGGCGGCGAGTTCGGTGAGGCAGGCGGTGACGGTGCCGGTGAGCCGGACGGGCCATTCGTGGGCGCCGATCCGGGCGACGGCCGCGGCGAGGCGGGTGACGGCGTTGGCCCGGTTGGGCTTGGAGCCGTGGCCGGCGGTGCCGTGCGCCGTCAGTTTCAGCCAGGCCGTTCCGCGTTCCCCGGCGGCGATCGGGTAGAGGGACCGGCCCGGGCCGGTGTGCAGGGTGAAGGCGCCGGATTCGCTGATGCCCTCCGTGCAGCCCTCGAACAGGTCCGGGTGGTGGTCGGCGAGGAAGCCCGATCCGTCGACCGCACTGTCCTCCTCGTCGGCGGTGTAGGCGATCACGATGTCCCGGCGGGGCTTGGTCCCGGTCCGCGCCCAGGCCCGTACGACGGCCAGCACCATCGCGTCCATGTTCTTCATGTCGACGGCCCCGCGGCCCCAGACGACGCCGTCGCGGACCTCGCCGGAGAACGGGTCCACGCTCCAGTCGGCGGCCTCGGCGGGGACGACGTCGAGGTGGCCGTGGACGAGCAGGGCGTCGGCGGACGGGTCGCTGCCCTCGATCCGGGCGACCACGTTGGTCCGCCCCGGGGTGCGTTCCAGCAGTACCGGCTCCAGCCCCGTGGCGGCGAGCCGCTCGGCGACGTACTCGGCGGCGGGCCGTTCCCGGCAGTCACCGCCGCCGCGGTTGGTGGTGTCGATGCGGATGAGGCCGGAGGTGAACTCGACCGCTTCGTCGAGCGCCGTCCGGTCCACCGTCCCGCCCGTCGGGCCGTCGGTGGCGTGCAGGGGCTGCGTGGGGTGCATGTCAGCCATACTGCTCCTCCACGGCCGCCGAGACGACCGTCGTGACCGCCTTGAAGGTACGGATGCCCTCGTACATGGTCTCGCTGGTGTACGCGACCCGGCGCTCGCCCGAACGTGCGACACCGGGGATCACCGTGGCGGCGGCCGGCAGGTGCTCGGCGTCGAACTCCACCTCGACGGTGAACGGGCCGTGCGCGTGGGGTTCGTGGCGGACGGCCAGGCGGGTGGCCCGCTCTGCGGCGGTCCGGATGTCGGCGGCGGTGCGGGCGGGCGTGCGGCAGACCGCCGCGTAGCGCGAGACGTGGTCCTTGACGGCGACGCGCTCCGCGCGGGGCGCGTAGCCGACGGCGTCGGCGCAGGTCAGGTCGTCTCCGGTGACCAGGACGACGGGCACCCCGTACTCGGCGACGACGTGGGCGTTCAGCAGGCCCTCGCTGGCGCGGACCCCGTTGAGCCAGACGCCGGTGATCGTGTTGGCGAGGTAGGTGTGGGCGAGTACGCCCTCGGTACCGGCTCCGGTGTGGTAGCCGACGAAGGCGACGGCGTCGACGTCGCCGTGCTGGACCCCTTCGACCATGGAGAGGGACTTGTGGCGGCCGGTGAGCATCTCGGCGCGCTCGTCGAGCTGCTCCAGCAGCAGGTTGCGCATGGTCCAGTGGGCCTCGTTGACGAGCACCTCGTCGGCGCCGCCGTCGAAGAAGCCGACGACGGCCGCGTTCACGTCGGAGGTGAACAGGGAGCGGCAGCGTTCCCACTGCGGGGTCCCGGGCAGGACGTCGGCGGGCCAGGTGACGCCGGTGGCGCCTTCCATGTCGGCGGAGATGAGGATCTTCATCGGGCCCCCGGTGGGTCGGGTCGCGGACGCTCCAGCCTAGGCCGTCTCTTCCGGATCCTGCCTGACCCGCGCCGGGGGCGCTGCGGGCCCGGGGCCACGCCCGGGGTCCGGGCGGCCGCACCCGGGACTCGGAATTCCACCCGAACCGGTGAGCCGCCCGGCCGCCCCCGCGGGCAACGGGCTCGCTCAGCCTTCGACTTCGGACGCCAGGTTGGAGAGCACCGTGTCGTAGATGCGGCCGAGGCCCTTGGGCGCGAAGGTGCGCTCGAAGAAGCCGCCGATGCCTCCGGCGCCGTTCCACACGGTGGAGACGACGACCCTGGACTTGCCCTCGCCGGCCGGGGTCACGGTCCAGGTGGTGACCATGGAGGAGTTGCGGTCCTTCTCGACGAGCTGGCCGTCGGTGGGCTCGCTGACCTCCAGCAGGCAGTCCCGTACGCGCTTGCTGGTGGCCTGGAGCTTCCAGTGGACCAGGGTGCCCTCGCCGTCGCCGCCCTCGCGCACCTCGTACTCGCTGAAGTGCTCGGGCAGCAGCTTGCCCCGGGTCCCGGTGTAGTCCGCCAGCGCGTCGAACACGGTCTCCGCGTCGGCCGCCATGATCCGCTCCGTGGTGGCCTCGACCTGCGCCATAGCTGTTCCTCCAGCAGTTGTGTCCGCTCGTCGCGGCAAGCCAACCACCTCGGGGGCGGGCGCCCAAATCGGCTCCGTCGGCCCCGGGACGGCCCGTACGGCCCCTGAACGCTCATCACATCGGGCCAATGGGCGGCGCAATCCGGGTTTCGGGGCGCGGTTTCCGGGACGATTCCGCCCAGAACCCTCGGCTGGGAGGCCCCATGCTCGACCCCCTGAACACGCACGGCTCCAAGAAGGAGCGCGGACCGCTCAAGAACCGCGCCGCCGTCCTGCTGTCGATCGCGACCGTCGCCGCCGCTCTCGCCACACCGGTGACGGCCGCCCCGCTGGCCCCGGCCGGCTCCGGCTCCGGCTCGGGACAGGCGGCGGCGCCGCTGCGCTGGACCGGCTGCGCGACCACCCGCTACCCCTCGCTGCAATGCGCCTCCCTCAAGGTCCCGCTCGACCACGACAACCCCAAGGGGCGGCAGATCGCCCTGGCGCTGACCCGGGTCCCGCACACCGCGGCGAAGTCGCAGGGCCCGCTGCTGGTCAACCCGGGCGGCCCGGGCGGCAGCGGCCGGGCGCTGGCCGGCTTCGTCGCCTCCGCGCTGCCCAAGGACGTGGCCGGCGCGTACGACGTGATCGGGTTCGACCCCCGGGGCGTGGGCAAGAGCGAGCCGGCCCTGGACTGCGCGAACGGCTACTTCGCCCCCGTGCGGCCGGACTCCGTCCCCACCGACGGGCGCGCCGAGCGGGCCAACCTGGACCGGGTCAGGTCGTTCGCGGAGTCCTGCCAGACCAAGCACGCGGACGTGCTCCCGTACATCGACACCGTCTCGGCCGCCCGTGACATGGAGTCGCTGCGCACGGCCCTGGGCGCGGCGAAGCTCAGCTATTTCGGCTACTCGTACGGGACCTACCTGGGCGCGGTGTACGCCAAGCTCCACCCGGACCGGGTGCACCGCCTCGTCCTGGACTCCGTCGTCGACCCGGGCGGGGTCTGGTACGAGGACAACCTCGCCCAGGACCGGGCCTTCGACGCCCGCCACAAGGCGTTCCTGGCGTGGGTGGCCCGGTACGACGAGAAGTACCGGCTCGGCGGTGACCCGGCGGAGGTCGAGCGGCGCTGGTACGAGATGCGGGAGGCGCTGCGGCACACGCCGGCGGGCGGGAAGGTCGGCGCGGCCGAGCTGGAGGACACCTTCATGCCGGGCGGCTACTACAACGGCTACTGGCCCAGCCTGGCCGAGGCGTTCTCCGCGTACGCCGCGGCCGGGGACGAGAAGCCGCTGGTGGCGGCGTACCAACGGTTCGGCGCGGTCGAGCCCGCGGCGGGCAACGGCTACAGCGTGTACACGGCGGTGCAGTGCCGGGACTCCGCCTGGCCGAAGGACTGGGACACCTGGCGGGCCGACATGTGGCGCACGCACGCCGAGGCGCCCTTCATGACCTGGAACAACGCTTGGTACAACGCGCCGTGCGCGTTCTGGAAGACGGAGCCCCTGGCCGCCCCGGACGTGAGGAACACCGACCTTTCGTCGGCGCTGCTCTTCCAGGCGACGGAGGACGCGGCGACGCCGTTCGGGGGCGCGCTGAGCATGCGGGACAAGCTCAAGGGCGCGGCGCTGGTGGTCGAGGAGGGCGGCGGGAACCACGGGATCGCGCTGAGCGGCAACAAGTGCCTGGACGAGAAGCTGGCGGCGTACCTGCGGACGGGCAAGGCGTCGGACGCCACGTGCCCGGCCCAGCCGGACCCGCAGCCGGCCGCGGCCACCCGCGCGGTCCCGCGTTCGGCCGGCGGCGCGGCCCTGCACGGGCTGCTGGGCTTCCGCGGCTGACCGTCACCGGGCAGGATCGTGCCCGTGACCACATCGAGCGACAGCCACCTCACCCGGATCACCGCTCCCGAGGGCGTCGCCCCGAGCCCCCAGTACAGCCACGTCGTCCGGGGGACGGGGACGTTCGTCGCCGTCTCCGGGCAGTGCGCGTTCGACGAGAAGGGCGAGGTGGTGGGTGTGGGCGACGCCGCCGCCCAGGCGCGACAGGTGTTCGAGAACCTGCGCCGGTGTCTGGAGGCGGCCGGGGCCGGCTTCGAGGACGTGGTGAAGCTGACCTACTTCGTCACGGACCTGGCCCACCTGCCCGCCCTGCGCGAAGCCCGCGCCGCCGTGATCCCGGCGGACCGGCTCCCCGCCTCCTCGGCGTTCCAGGTCGCCGCCCTGGTCCACCCGGAACTCCTGATGGAGGTCGAGGCCCTCGCGATCGTCCCGGCGGACCGCTGACCCCGTCCCGGGGTCAGCCGGCCGACCCGTCCGGGGCGGGCAGCGCGCGCAGGGCCTCGGTGGCCGCCACCGCGAGGCGGGGGTGGGACTGGGCACGGGTGAGGACGTCGCGGGCGCGGGGGTCGGCCAGCGCGCCGAGGCCTTCCACGCAGGCCAGGGCGACGCGCCAGTACGGGCTGTGCGGCGCCAGGAGCCGGGAGAGGGTGCGGATCAGCGCGGGCGCCGACTCGGGGGCCCGCAGGGCGGTGAGCAGGCGGACCGGGTGCAGGGCGTAGGCGGTGCGCAGTTCGTTCGTCGCCAGGGCCGCCGCCGCGCGGGCGGTGCGGGGGTCCCCGAGAACGGCGAGCGCCTGCGCGGCGGCCTCGCAGCGCGGCGGGTCCCGGTGGTTGAGCAGCAGCACCAGTGCCTCGAAGGCGCGCCGGTCCCCCGCCATCCCCAGCCGGTAGGCGGCCAGTTCACGCGCCCACAACGGCCGTCCGGGCGAAGTCAGGGCCCCCGCCAGCCCGTCGGGCCCGGCCGCCAGCAGCGCCTCGTACTCCGCCGACCGTCCCGCTTCACTACCCAGCCGCTCCAGCACGTCGTTCACGCTGCCACCCTAGGCCCGCAGCGGTGTACGTCACACGCGTTTGTCATCCCCGTGCTCTGGCCAACGGGTTACCGACGAGTTACGCTCCCTTCAACACGTACGGGACCGGCCTGGTGACGCAGCCGCCCCGTACCAGTCGGTCCGGTACCCCAAGTACCGCGAGCCCCGTACCGCGTGTTCGGGTACGGCGTTCCACCTACGGCGTGGCCCCGGGACAGGGTCCGCCGTCCTCCCGCCCTTCGGGCATCTCTGTGCGGAATCCCCGGCCGCGTGCTGTGCGCCGCGCGCCGCCCCCAGTCGTCACCCTCTTCCACTGGAGTCCCGCGATGGACCGTCCGTCCACGTCCAGTCAACCCACCCTCCAGACCGTCGCCGTCATCGGTCTCGGCACGATGGGCACCGGCATCGCCGAGGTGCTCGCCCGGGCCGGCCGCGAGGTCATCGGCATCGACGTCAGCGAAGGCGCCGCCCGCAGGGCCACCGCCGCGCTGGCCGCCGCGACGGCCCGGTCCGTCGCCCGGCAGCGGCTCACCGAGCCCGAGCGCGACGCCGTGCTCGCCCGTTTCCGCACCTTCACCGAGCTGGGCGCCGCCGCCGACGCCGACCTCGTCATCGAGGTCGTGCCCGAGGACTACGCGCTCAAGCAGCGGCTCTTCCGCGAACTCGACGCGATCGTCCGCCCGGACACCATCCTGGCCACCGGCACCAACGCCCTGTCGGTGACCCGGATGGCGGCCGAGTCCCAGCGCCCCGAGCGGGTCCTGGGCCTGCACTTCTTCAACCCTGCGCCGGCGATGAAGCTGGTCGAGGTCGTCTCCTGCGTGCTGACGGCCCCGCCCGCCGTCCAGGCGGTCACCGAGCTGGCCCGCGAGCTCGGCAAGGAGCCCGTGGCGGTCGGCGACCGTCCCGGTTTCGTCGCGGACGGCCTGCTCTTCGGCTACCTGAACCAGGCCGCCGCCATGTACGAGTCGAAGTACGCCTCCCGCGAGGACATCGACGCGGCCATGCGGCTCGGCTGCGGACTTCCGATGGGCCCGCTCGCACTGCTGGACCTGATCGGCGTGGACACGGCCCGTACCGTCCTGGAGGCCATGTACGCCTCCTCCGGCGACCGGCTGCACGCACCGGCCCCGATCCTCGGGCACCTCGCCGAGGCGGGCCTGACCGGGCAGAAGGCGGGGCGCGGTTTCTACACGTACGAGGCCCCGGGCAGCCCGGTGATCGTGCGGGACCTCCAGACCCCGCTGGACGGGTCGCTGCTCGGCGCGGGCCGCGCGGTCGCCTCGGTCGGCGTGGCCGGCTCCGGCACCATGGCGAGCGGTATCGCGCAGGTCTTCGCGCAGGCCGGCTACCCGGTGGTGCTGGCGGCCCGCAGCCAGGAGAAGGCGGAGGCCGCGAAGGCCGCGATCGGCAAGTCCTTGGGCCGTGCGGTGTCCAAGGGCCGGCTGACCGAGGACGGCGCGGCCAAGACCCTGGCCCTGATCACCCCGGCGGGTTCGCTGGACGCCTTCGCCGACGTGGACCTGGCGGTGGAGGCCGTCGCCGAGGACCTGGCGGTCAAGCAGGAGCTCTTCGCGGGCCTGGACAAGGTCTGCAAGCCGGGCGCGGTGCTCGCCACCACCACCTCCTCGCTGCCGGTGATCGCCGTGGCGCGCGCGACCTCGCGCCCGCAGGACGTGATCGGCATGCACTTCTTCAACCCGGCGCCGGCCATGAAGCTGGTCGAGGTGGTCCGTACCGTCCTGACCGCCGAGGACGTCCACGCCACGGTCCGCGAGGTCTGCGGGAAGGTCCGCAAGCACGCGGTCGACTGCGGGGACCGGGCCGGTTTCATCGTCAACGCGCTGCTGTTCCCCTACCTGAACAACGCGATCAAGATGGTCGAGGAGCACTACGCGGGCATCGACGACATCGACGCCGCGATGAAGCTGGGCGGCGGCTACCCGATGGGGCCCTTCGAGCTCCTCGACGTGGTCGGCCTGGACGTGTCCCTGGCCATCGAGAAGGTCCTCCACCGGGAGTTCCGCGACCCGGGCCTGGCGCCCTCGCCGCTGCTGGAGCACCTGGTCGCGGCGGGCTGCCTGGGCCGCAAGACCGGCCGCGGATTCCGTGAGTACGCCCGCCGGTGATCCGACTCCCGGGCGTCCTGACGCCCGGGCCCGCGAGCCGGATGCGTGGGGAGGGCTCTTCGGGTCCGCCGGACCCTCACGGCGGACGAACCCTCCCGACGAGCACTGTGTGCCCAGTGCCGGTCCTCCCCCGCATCCACCCCTGTCCCACCCCCCTCAGGCGCGCTCTCCTGCGCGAATGAAGTACTTTCGCTCTATGTCCCAGCCCGCCAAGACCTCGCCCCGCGCCGCCACGGCGTCCGACGCCCCGGAGAGCGCGGCCGGCACCAAGGCGGCCGCGCAGCGGCTCAAGATGCGCCGTGAGCTGGCGGCTGCCGCCATGGAGCTGTTCGCGACGAAGGGGTACGAGGCCACGACGGTCGACGAGATCGCCGCGACCGCAGGGGTGGCCCGCCGGACCTTCTTCCGGCACTTCCGGTCCAAGGAAGAGGCGATCTTCCCGGACCACGACGACACCTTGACCCGCGCCGAGGCGGTCCTCGACGTGGCCCCGGCGCACGAGCACCCGCTCGACACGGTGTGCCGGGGGATCAAGGAAGTCATGAAGATGTACGCCGCCTCGCCCGCGGTGTCGGTGGAGCGCTACCGGCTCACCCGTGAGGTGCCGGCGCTGCGGGAGCGGGAGATCGCCTCGGTGGCCCGGTACGAGCGTCTGTTCACGCGCTACCTGCTGGCCCACTTCGACGAGCAGGACCACAACGACGGCAACGACGATCCGCTGCTGGCGGAGGTCGCGGCCTCGGCGGTGGTCACGGCGCACAACCACGTGCTGCGGCGCTGGCTGCGTGCGGGCGGCCAGGGGGACGTGGAGGCGCAGCTGGACCACGCCTTCTCCATCGTGCGCAAGACCTTCGGTTCGGGGATCGGCGCGGGCCGTACCCTCACGGGCCCGCCGGCCGCGCCGGCGGCGGTCCGCACGGAGGGCGAGGTGCTGGTGGCGGTCGCCCGCACGGACGCCCCGCTCGACGAGGTCATGCGGACCATCGAAGAGGCACTCAAGAACAAGTAGCGACTCTGGTCACACCAGGCCGGCCCAGGGCCGCCCCCCGATGCGGGGGGCGGCCCTTCCGTTTGTCCGGGTTGCCCCTACTCGCCGGTAACTCTGATCGATCATCGCTCATCTGCGCAGGTCAAATGGCAAATGAGAGAAAGTTCTGGCACGCGGTGCCTTGCTGAGTGACACGGGGTGCCATACGTTGAAGTGGTCCGGATGTCCCCGCGATCCACGTCCACCCGGCACGGACCGCGCCCCGGATGCCTGCGTCACCAGGCCCCCGTACGCCCCACCACAGGCGTCGCCGCACCACCGCTTTCGCCGGACCGACGGCACCACACCACACCCGTACCGCGCAGCCGCGTATCCCCTCAGCGCACCCTCATCAGCGCTTAGCCGGAGGCAATACCGTGAAGGACATCCTGGACGCGATCCAGTCGCAGGCCGCAACGGCCGCCGACTTCGCGGCCCTGCCGCTCCCCGACTCGTACCGCGCGATCACCGTGCACAAGGACGAGGCGGAGATGTTCGCCGGGCTCACCACCCGCGAGAAGGACCCGCGCAAGTCCCTGCACCTCGACCAGGTCCCGGTGCCGGAGCTCGGCCCGGGCGAGGCCCTCGTGGCCGTCATGGCCTCGTCGGTCAACTACAACTCCGTGTGGACCTCGATCTTCGAGCCGGTGTCCACCTTCAGCTTCCTGGAGCGCTACGGGCGCCTGTCGGAGCTCACCAAGCGCCACGACCTCCCGTACCACGTCATCGGCTCCGACCTCGCGGGCGTCGTGCTGCGCACGGGCCCCGGCGTCAACGCCTGGCAGCCCGGCGACGAGGTCGTCGCGCACTGCCTGTCGGTCGAGCTGGAGTCCTCCGACGGCCACAACGACACGATGCTCGACCCCGAGCAGCGCATCTGGGGCTTCGAGACCAACTTCGGCGGCCTGGCGGAGATCGCACTCGTCAAGTCGAACCAGCTGATGCCCAAGCCGGACCACCTCAGCTGGGAGGAGGCCGCCTCCCCCGGCCTGGTGAACTCCACCGCCTACCGCCAGCTGGTCTCGCGCAACGGCGCCGGCATGAAGCAGGGCGACAACGTCCTGATCTGGGGCGCCAGCGGCGGCCTCGGCTCCTACGCCACCCAGTTCGCGCTGGCCGGCGGCGCCAACCCGATCTGCGTCGTCTCCTCCCCGGAGAAGGCCGACATCTGCCGTGCCATGGGCGCCGAGGCGGTCATCGACCGCAACGCCGAGGGCTACAAGTTCTGGAAGGACGAGCAGACCCAGGACCCCAAGGAGTGGAAGCGCTTCGGCAAGCGCATCCGCGAGCTGACCGGCGGCGAGGACATCGACATCGTCTTCGAACACCCCGGCCGCGAGACCTTCGGCGCGTCCGTCTACGTCACCCGCAAGGGCGGCACCATCACCACCTGCGCCTCCACCTCCGGCTACATGCACGAGTACGACAACCGCTACCTGTGGATGTCCCTCAAGCGGATCATCGGCTCGCACTTCGCGAACTACCGCGAGGCCTGGGAAGCCAACCGCCTGATCGCCAAGGGCAAGATCCACCCCACCCTTTCGAAGGTGTACTCGCTGGAGGACACCGGCCAGGCCGCCTACGACGTCCACCGCAACCTCCACCAGGGCAAGGTCGGCGTCCTCGCCCTGGCCCCCGAAGAAGGCCTGGGCGTACGCGACCACGAGATGCGGGCCAAGCACCTGGACGCGATCAACCGCTTCCGCAACATCTGACAGCCGACACGTCCGATCGTTCAAGGGCCAAAGGGACAGCCTGAGATGACAGAGCGCCAGAAAGACCGACCGTGGCTCATGCGGACGTACGCCGGCCACTCCACGGCCGAGGCGTCCAACGAGCTGTACCGCCGCAACCTCGCCAAGGGCCAGACCGGCCTGTCGGTCGCGTTCGACCTGCCGACGCAGACCGGCTACGACCCCGACCACATCCTCGCCCGCGGCGAGGTGGGCCGGGTCGGGGTTCCGGTCTCCCATCTGGGCGACATGCGGCGGCTGTTCCAGGACATCCCCCTGGAGCAGATGAACACCTCGATGACGATCAACGCCACCGCCATGTGGCTGCTGGCGCTCTATCAGGTGGCCGCCGAGGAGCAGGGAGCGGACATCTCCAAGCTCCAGGGCACCACCCAGAACGACATCGTCAAGGAGTACCTCTCGCGCGGGACGCACGTCTTCCCGCCCGGTCCCTCGCTCCGCCTGACGACGGACATGATCGCGTACACGGTCAACCACATCCCCAAGTGGAACCCGATCAACATCTGCTCGTACCACCTCCAGGAGGCGGGGGCGACCCCGGTCCAGGAGATCTCGTACGCGATGTCCACCGCGATCGCCGTCCTGGACTCGGTGCGCGACTCCGGGCAGGTCCCGGAGGAACGTTTCGGTGAGGTGGTCGCCCGTATCTCCTTCTTCGTGAACGCGGGCGTCCGCTTCATCGAGGAGATGTGCAAGATGCGCGCCTTCGGCCGGATCTGGGACCAGGTCACCCGCGAGCGCTACGGCATCGAGGACGCCAAGCAGCGGCGCTTCCGGTACGGCGTCCAGGTCAACTCCCTCGGACTGACCGAGGCGCAACCGGAGAACAACGTCCAGCGCATCGTGCTGGAGATGCTCGCGGTCACGCTCTCCAAGGACGCCCGGGCCCGCGCCGTGCAGCTGCCCGCCTGGAACGAGGCGCTGGGCCTGCCCCGGCCCTGGGACCAGCAGTGGTCTCTGCGCATCCAGCAGGTCCTGGCGCACGAGAGCGACCTGCTGGAGTACGAGGACATCTTCGCCGGATCCCACGTCATCGAGGCCAAGGTCGAGTCGCTGGTGGCCGAGTGCCTGGCCGAGATCGACCGGATCCAGGAGATGGGCGGCGCGATGGCCGCCGTCGAGTCCGGGTACCTGAAGGGCGAGCTGGTCGCCTCGCACGCCGAGCGGCGCGCCCGGATCGAGGCCGGCCAGGACAAGATCGTCGGCGTCAACTGCTACGAGCAGACCGAGGAGAACCCGCTCACGGCCGACCTGGACGGCGCCATCATGACGGTCGACCCGGCCACCGAGGCGCTGACCGTGGAGCGGATCGTCCGCTGGCGGGCCGAGCGGCAGGAGTCCTCGGACCGGCAGGGGAACGGCGACCCCTTCGTCTTCCCGACGGTGATGCAGGCCCTGGACCGGCTCAAGGAGGCCGCCGCCGGGACCGAGAACCTGATGGAAGCCACCTTGGAGTGCGCCCGCGCCGGTGTCACGACCGGAGAGTGGGCCAACGCCCTGCGCGAGGTGTTCGGCGAGTTCCGCGCCCCGACCGGGGTCTCCTCGGCCCCGGTGGCGGTCACCGCCGAGGAGGGCACGCCGATGGCCCTGGTCCGCGAGAAGGTCGCCCGTACCGCCGAGGACCTGGGCTCCGGCCGGCTGCGCCTGCTGGTCGGCAAGCCGGGTCTGGACGGGCACTCCAACGGCGCCGAGCAGATCGCCGTACGTGCCCGCGACGCCGGGTTCGAGGTGGTCTACCAGGGCATCCGGCTGACGCCCGAGGAGATCTCCTCGGCGGCGCTGGCCGAGGACGTGCACTGCGTGGGACTGTCCATCCTGTCCGGCTCGCACAGTGCGCTCGTGCCGGACGTGCTGGAACGCCTCCGTAAGGCGGGGGCGGGTGACATCCCCGTGGTCCTCGGCGGCATCATTCCGAACGCCGATGCCATCGCCCTCAAGGCGGCCGGAGTGGCCGCCGTGTTCACACCCAAGGACTTCGGTATCACGGAGATCATCGGCCGTATCGTCGACGAGATCCGGAAAGCGAACAAGCTCGACCCTCTGGAGGTCCCCGCATGACTACGCCCACGTCTCCCGTGAACCGGCTGCGGCCGCGCCGCTCCTGCCTCGCGGTGCCGGGATCGAACCCGCGCTTCCTGGAGAAGGCCCAGGGCCTGCCGGCCGACCAGGTCTTCCTCGACCTGGAGGACGCCTGCGCCCCGCTCGCCAAGGAAGGCGCCCGCCACACCATCGTGGACGCGCTGAACAACGGCGACTGGACCGGCAAGACCCGGGTCGTGCGCGTCAACGACTGGACCACGCACTGGACGTACCGCGACGTCATCACCGTCGTGGAGGGCGCCGGCCAGAACCTCGACTGCATCATGCTGC
Organism: Streptomyces sp. NBC_00667; assembly: GCF_036226825.1. Classification (NCBI taxonomy): domain Bacteria; kingdom Bacillati; phylum Actinomycetota; class Actinomycetes; order Kitasatosporales; family Streptomycetaceae; genus Streptomyces; species Streptomyces sp. NBC_00667. The sequence continues at coordinate 5,629,313 of NZ_CP109022.1, read as the reverse complement.
CGAAGGTCCAGGACGCCCAGCAGATCGTGGCGCTCGACCTCCTGCTGACGCAGATCGAGAAGACGATGGGCTTCGAGGTCGGCAAGATCGGCATCGAGGCGCAGATCGAGAACGCCCAGGGCCTCAACAACGTCAACGCGATCGCGCAGGCCTCCCAGCGCGTGGAGACGATCATCTTCGGGCCGGCCGACTTCATGGCCTCCATCAACATGAAGTCCCTGGTCGTGGGTGAGCAGCCGCCCGGCTACCCGGCGGACGCCTACCACTACATCCTGATGAAGATCCTGATGGCCGCCCGGGCCAACAACCTGCAGGCGATCGACGGCCCCTACCTCCAGATCAAGAACGTGGACGGGTACCGCGAGGTCGCCGGGCGCGCCGCGGCCCTCGGCTTCGACGGCAAGTGGGTGCTGCACCCCGGCCAGGTCGACGCGGCCAACGAGGTCTTCTCCCCCTCCCAGGAGGACTACGACCACGCCGAGCTGATCCTCGACGCGTACGACTGGTGCACCTCCGAGGCCGGCGGCAAGAAGGGCTCGGCCATGCTCGGCGACGAGATGATCGACGAGGCCAGCCGCAAGATGGCCCTGGTCATCGCGGGCAAGGGCCGCGCCGCCGGCATGCAGCGCACCACCAAGTTCGAGATCCCGGAGGCGTAGGGCCATGCAGTTCGGACGCACGTACGAGGAGTTCGAGGTCGGGGCCGTCTACAAGCACTGGCCCGGGAAGACGGTCACGGAGTACGACGACCACCTCTTCTGTCTGCTGACCATGAACCACCACCCGCTGCACATGGACAGCAACTACGCCGAGAACACCACCGACTTCGGCAAGAACGTGGTCGTCGGCAACTACATCTACTCGCTGCTGCTCGGCATGTCGGTCCCCGACGTCTCGGGGAAGGCCATCGCCAACCTGGAGATCGAGTCGCTGCGGCACGTGGCGCCGACCTTCCACGGCGACACCATCTACGGCGAGACCACGGTCCTCGACAAGACCCCCTCGAAGTCGAAGAACGACCGCGGGATCGTCTACGTGGAGACCAAGGGCTACAAGCAGGACGGCACCCTCGTCTGCGTCTTCCGGCGCAAGGTGATGGTCCCGACCGAGACGTACATCAAGGAGCGCGGCGGCGAGCAGCCCGGGCGCCCGCAGCTCAAGGAACAGGGGAAGTAAGAGCCATGACCCGACTTGCCCAGACCGCCGGCCTCAACGAGGTCCAGCGCGAGATCCTCAAGACGGTCCGCGAGTTCGTCGACAAGGAGATCATCCCGGTCGCGACCGAGCTGGAGCACCGCGACGAGTACCCGCAGCAGATCGTCGACGGTCTCAAGGAACTCGGCCTGTTCGGCCTGATGATCCCGGAGGAGTACGGCGGTCTGGGTGAGTCGCTGCTCACCTACGCGCTGTGCGTCGAGGAGATAGCGCGCGGCTGGATGTCCGTCTCGGGCATCATCAACACCCACTTCATCGTGGCGTACATGCTCAAGCAGCACGGTACGCAGGAGCAGAAGGACCACTTCCTCCCGCGCATGGCGCTGGGCGAGGTCCGCGGCGCGTTCTCGATGTCCGAGCCGGGTCTGGGCTCGGACGTGTCGGCCATCACGTCCAAGGCGGTGAAGGACGGTGACGAGTACGTCCTGAACGGCCAGAAGATGTGGCTCACCAACGGCGGCACGTCCACTCTGGTGGCCGTCCTGGTCCGGAGTGACGAAGGACACCCCGAGGGGACCGCGCCCCACAAGTCGATGACGACGTTCCTGGTCGAGAAGGAGCCCGGCTTCGGTGAGGTCCGTCCGGGCCTGACCATCCCGGGCAAGATCGACAAGATGGGCTACAAGGGCGTCGACACGACCGAGCTCATCATGGACGGACTGCGCATTCCGGCCAATCGTGTACTGGGCGGCCAGACGGGCCGAGGGTTTTACCAAATGATGGACGGGGTCGAGGTCGGCCGCGTCAACGTGGCGGCGCGTGGCTGTGGCGTCGCTCAGCGTGCGTTCGAGCTGGGTGTCTCCTATGCCCAGCAACGTCACACTTTCGGCAAGGCGATCGCCGAGCACCAGGCCATCCAGTTCAAGCTGGCCGAAATGGCTACCAAGGTCGAAGCCGCCCATGCGATGATGGTCAACGCAGCACGCAAAAAGGACTCCGGGGAACGAAACGACCTCGAAGCGGGGATGGCGAAGTACCTCGCCTCCGAGTACTGCAAGGAGGTGGTGGAGGACGCCTTCCGTATCCATGGCGGGTACGGATTCTCGAAGGAGTACGAGATCGAGCGCCTCTACCGGGAAGCCCCGATGCTGCTGATCGGTGAAGGTACGGCCGAGATCCAGAAAATGATCATCGGGCGACGCCTGCTTGAGGAGTACCGGCTCCAGGGCTGAAAGTCCCTTTTGCGGCGGATCGCCAGACGGTTTTCCGCAAAAGGGTCACTGCCAGTCACTGGCCGACGGTCATCGACTCGGCTTCTGGCTTGCCCAGTTGTTGCGTGCAACCGATAGCATTCCAGTAAAGCCGCCGTCCCGTCCCCCCGTTTGCGGCGCGGCATCACCCGCTACGAAGGTCATCCATGCCCCACAGCCAAACCTCTGCACCTCGCGTCGGCCTCCTCGGTGGACGCCTCGCGCGCGGAGCATCGCCGTGGCTCCTGCCGACCGTCGCCACCGCGGCGCTCAGCCTCACCCGGGCCCGCAAGTCCGGACGCTGGGCCGCGGCGGCCGTGCCCGCCACCGCTCTCGCGGCGGGCATGCTGTGGTTCTTCCGCGACCCGGAGCGCGAAATCGCCCAGGGCCGCGTCATCTCGCCCGCCGACGGCGTGGTGCAGAGCATCATGCCGTGGAAGGACGGGCGCACCCGCGTCGCGATCTTCATGAGCCCCCTGAACGTCCACGTCAACCGCGCGCCGCTGGCCGGCACGGTGACGTCCGTGGAGCACATCCCCGGCGGGTTCGTCCCGGCGTTCAACAAGGAGAGCGAGAACAACGAGCGCGTCGTCTGGCACTTCGACACCGAGCTCGGTGACATCGAGATGGTGCAGATCGCCGGAGCCGTCGCGCGTCGCATCGTCCCCTACCTGCCGGCCGGCACCAAGGTGGAGCAGGGCGAACGCATCGGTCTGATCCGCTTCGGCTCGCGCGTCGACATCTACCTCCCCGAGGGCGTCGAGGTCGCGGTCGAGGTCGGTCAGGCCACCACCGCGGGGGTGACCCGAATTGACCGTGACTGACCCTGAGACCCCTGCCACAGGCTGGGTTCCCGAGGCCAAGGACGAGGACGCGGACGCGGAAGACATGCCGCTCTCCCTGCGGCTGTCGATAGCGGACACCCTCACCCTCGGCAACGCGACCTGCGGATTCATGGCGGTGTACTTCACCACCACCGGGATCCTCATCCCGCACCTCACCGGCAGCGGCGAGTCGGGCATGGCCCGGCACAGCGCGGCGACCGCGGTGATACTGATGCTGCTCGCGGCGGTCTTCGACCTCTTCGACGGCATCGTGGCCCGCAAGCTGCGCAGCTCGCCGATGGGCGCGGAGCTGGACAACCTGTCGGACCTGATCAGCTTCGGGCTGGCGCCGGCGTACTTCGTGCTGGTGTACGGCATGGTCGCGGACGACGCGCACCAGAAGATGTCGGCACTGGCGGCGATCGTGGTGCTGCTGGCGGTGGTCCTGAGGCTGGCCAGATTCAGCTGCGTGACGATGAAGGACGGCATGTTCCAGGGCATGCCGAGCCCCTTCGGAGCGCTGACGGTCGTCTCCGTCGTCCTGCTGGGGCTCCCCTTCATCCCGACGCTGCTGGCGATCATCGGGGTGGCGTGGCTGATGGTGAGCCGGGTCGAGTACCCCAAGCCGCGGGGTGTCCTCGCGGTGGCGATGCTCAGCTGGATCATCGGGGCGATGGGGTTGCTGGCGGCCTGGGCGTTCGACGCCCCGGGCGGCCAGCTGCTGCTCCAGACCGGGTGCGCGCTGCAGATCGCCCTGGCGGCGACGATCCCGCTGTTCGCGACGACCCGTCGCGCGAACACGTTCCGGCACAACCGGCGCGAGGCGCGAGCCGCCACGCGCTAGCGTCGGCCGCTGTTCCTCGGAAGGGCCCCCGGGTGCCGTCAAGGCCCCGGGGGCCCTTCCACGTCCCGCCCCGGGGCCGACGGGGCTTCACAGTCCGACCCGGCGACCGGCGGGCCCGTACGCTTGATGTCGGAAAACTGCCAGCCGCAGGCAGGGGCGGACGGGATCCTGGAGGCATGTACACCGACATCGACCGCTGTGTGAGGGCCGTGCAGTCCAAGGACGCCCGCTTCGACGGGTGGTTCTTCACTGCCGTGCTGACCACGCGGATCTACTGCCGGCCCAGCTGTCCCGCCGTGCCGCCCAAAGTCGAGAACATGACCTTCCTGCCCAGCGCCGCCGCCTGTCAGCAGGCCGGGTTCCGGGCCTGCAAGCGGTGCCGGCCCGACACCAGCCCCGGCTCACCCGAGTGGAACGCCCGCGCCGACGCCGTCGCCCGGGCCATGCGGCTCATCCAGGACGGCGTGGTCGACCGCGAGGGCGTACCCGGGCTGGCGGCCCGCCTCGGGTACTCCACCCGCCAGGTCGAGCGGCAGCTGAGCACCGAGCTCGGCGCCGGCCCCCTCGCCCTCGCCCGGGCGCAGCGCGCGCAGACCGCCCGGCTGCTCATCGAAACCTCCGCCCTCCCCATGGGCGACGTCGCCTTCGCCGCCGGGTTCGCCTCCATCCGCGCCTTCAACGACACCGTCCGCGAGGTGTTCGCCCTCTCCCCGAGCGAGCTGCGCACCCGCTCCGCGAGGGCCCACCGCGACCAGCCCCGGATCCCCGGCTCGATCAGCCTGCGGCTCCCCTTCCGGGCGCCCCTCAATCCCGACAACCTCTTCGGCCACCTCGCCGCGACCGCCGTCCCCGGCGTCGAGGAGTGGCGCGACGGCGCCTACCGCCGGACGCTGCGGCTCCCGTTCGGCACCGGCGTGGTCGCGCTCGCCCCGCGGCCCGACCACATCGCCTGCCAGCTCGCCCTGACCGACCTGCGGGACCTCACCCTCGCCATCAGCCGCTGCCGCCGGCTGCTGGACCTCGACGCCGACCCCGAGGCCGTGGACGAGCAGCTCCGCTCGGACCCGCTGCTGGCACCGCTCGTCGACAAGGCCCCGGGGCGCCGGGTGCCCCGTACGGTCGACGCGGCGGAGTTCGCGGTACGGGCCGTGCTCGGCCAGCAGGTGTCCACCGCCGCGGCCCGTACGCACGCCGCCCGGCTGGTCACCGCGCACGGCGAGCCGGTCGCCGACCCCGACCCGGAGGGCGGGCTGACCCACTTGTTCCCGTCCCCGCAGGCCCTCGCCGCGCTGGATCCGCAGGCGCTGGCCCTGCCGCGCAGCCGCCGCGCGACCCTCACCACCCTGGTCTCGGCCCTGGCGGACGGCTCGCTCCCCCTGGGCGTCGACAGCGACTGGGAGGCGGCCCGCGCGCAGCTCGGCACACTGCCCGGCTTCGGCCCGTGGACCACCGAGGTCATCGCGATGCGGGCGCTCGGCGACCCGGACGCGTTCCTGCCCTCCGACCTCGGGGTCCGTCGCGCCGCCGCGGGGCTCGGGCTGCCGTCCACCCCGGCCGCGCTCACCGCGCGGGCGGCCGCCTGGCGGCCCTGGCGCGCGTACGCCGTCCAGTACCTGTGGGCCACCGACGGCCACCCCATCAACCACCTGCCCGTCTGAGGAGTACGACCCGCCATGAACAGCAGCAGCAAGCAGCACACCGTCGTCGACAGCCCTTACGGCCCCCTGACCCTCGTGGCCACGGACGGCGTTCTCAGCGGCCTCTACATGACCGGCCAGCGGCACCGCCCGCTGGAGGAGTCCTTCGGCGAGCGGGTCCCGCCCGCCGAGGAGCCCTTCCCCGACGTCGCGCGGGAGCTGGGCGCCTACTTCGCCGGGGAGCTCACCGAATTCACCGTCCCCGTGCGGCTGGAGGGCACGGCGTTCCAGCGCAGCGTGTGGGAACAGCTGGTACGCATCCCCTACGGGCAGACGTGGTCCTACGGTGAACTCGCCGCGAGGCTCGGCAAGCCGGGGGCGTCCCGGGCCGTGGGCCTGGCCAACGGCAAGAACCCGGTCGGCATCATCGTCCCGTGCCACCGGGTGATCGGCGCCTCGGGTTCGATGACCGGCTACGGCGGCGGCGTCGAGCGCAAGGTCCGGCTGCTGGCCTTCGAGGCCGGCGAGCGGGCCCTGCCGGTCTGAACGAGCGTCTTCGAAGGGCCGCCCGGCCGGGTCTAGATGACCGCGAGCGGCACCAGCAGTGCGAACCCGGCGCCCGCTTCGACCGCGTAGGCGTACAGGGAGGGGTGCTGGACGGGCGCCGCGAGCAGGACCACGCTGCGCTGCTCGGCCGCCGCCGCCACCCATTGCGCGTCGGCGCCGAGCTTGCCCTGGTACCAGCCCTCACAGCTGCCGGGCCCGGTGACGGCGAGGAGGTCGTCCTCACGGCGGTAGAAGGCCTGCCAGTCGGTGGCCGGGACCGACCAGGCGTCGAAGTCGGCGAACTCGGCCCAGCCGCCGTCGCGTATCGCACCGTCGAACAGCCACACCGGCGTGCCCTCGGGCGTGACCTCGGCGCCGGCCTGCTCGTCGGTGGTGAAGTGGACCATGGGGAGGGCGTCCGGTCCGTCGGCCGTGCTCGGCCAGGCGTACATCGTGATCATGCGCTGCATTCTGTCCTGGTCGAAGTAGGCCTCGGGTAACGGCGTCACGCGTCCGCCGGGCGACGTCCGTTCTCCAGCTCGACGGTGCTCGCGCCCGACTCCAGGACCCGGTAGGCCTCCTGGACGCGGCGGCCGAGCGATCCGAGGAGGTACGTGGTCACTTCGGCCGGTGCGACCAGCTTCCAGGAGAGCAGTTCCTCTTCCTGGAGCCTGATGGAGGCGAGTTGCCCCGCGTCCAGCACTCCGCCGTCGTAGAGGTACGCGACCAGCGGGGGACGGCCCGCGTCCACGCTCCAGTCCACGGCGAGCAGCCGGCCGAGCGGCTGGTCGATGCCGATCTCCTCGGCGCTCTCGCGCCGGGCGGCGGCCCGCGGCGACTCGTTCCGGTCGGACTCGATGGTGCCGCCCGGCAGGGCCCACCCCTCGCGGTAGTTGGGCTCGACGAGGAGCACCCGGCCCTCGGCGTCCCGGAAGAGGGCGGCCGCGCCCGCCAGCACCCGGGGCAGGCTCGCTATGTAGGTGGCGTAGTCATCCGTGGTGGTCACGCCGCCACCCTACCCAGACGTCCGGGGGTGCGTGGATCATGCCTCGGGCCCGGCGCGGCCGTCGTGCGCGCCGTCTCACTCCTCGGACCGCGTGCGGCGCCTCCCCCTCGGACGGCGGGCCCGATGCGGGTGATATGCGCCCATTTGGGGGGATGGGCCTCCGGTGTGTCCCAGGCCACCCATGGGCATAGGAGGATCCTCCGGATAGGCTCATGGCGGCGCGACTGCACTGTTCGATAGCAAGGGATCAGCAAAGGTGACGGACGGAGCAGTAACTGAGGCCGCGCGCGTGCTCATCGCCGCGGACAAATTCAAGGGCTCGCTCACGGCCGTACAGGTCGCGGAGCGGGTGACGGCCGGCCTTCGCAAGGCCGTACCGGGCGTGGAGATCGAGACCCTCCCCGTCGCGGACGGCGGCGACGGTACGGTCGCGGCCGCCGTCGCGGCCGGTTTCGAACGCCGGGAGGTACGGGTCACCGGGCCCCTCGGAGACCAGGTCACGGCCGCTTTCGCACTGCGGGGCGCGACGGCCGTGGTCGAGATGGCCGAGGCCTCCGGGCTCCAGCTGCTGCCCCAGGGCGTCTTCGCCCCGCTGACGGCGACCACGTACGGCTCGGGCGAGCTGCTCAGGGCCGCGCTGGACGCGGGCGCGCGCTCGATCGTCTTCGGCGTGGGCGGCAGTGCGACCACCGACGGCGGCGCGGGCATGCTCGCGGCCCTCGGTGCGGTGTTCCTGGACGCGAACGGTGAACCGGTCGGTCCGGGCGGCGGCGCGCTGGCCTCGCTGGCCTCGGCGGACCTGTCCGGCATCGACCCGCGCTTCGCGGACGTGGACTTCGTGCTCGCCAGCGACGTGGACAACCCGCTGACGGGCCCGAAGGGCGCGCCGGCGGTGTACGGGCCGCAGAAGGGCGCCTCCCCCGAGGACGTGGCGACGCTGGACGCGGCGCTGGCGCACTTCGCGGTGGTCCTGGAGAAGGCGATCGGCGCGAAGGCCGCCGAGTGCGCGCTGCTGCCGGGCGCCGGTGGCGCGGGCGGCATCGGCTACGGGGCGCTGCTGCTCGGGGCGACGTTCCGTCCCGGGATCGAGCTGATGCTGGAGGTGCTGGGCTTCGCTCCGGCGCTGGAGCGGGCCACGCTCGTGATCACCGGCGAGGGTTCGCTGGACGAGCAGACCCTGCACGGCAAGGCCCCGGCCGGTGTCGCGGCGGCGGCCCGGGCGGCGGGCAAGGAGGTCGTGGCGGTGTGCGGCCGGCTGCTGCTGGAGCAGGAGGCGCTGCAGGCGGCCGGGATCCGGCGGGCGTACCCGCTGACCGAGATCGAGCCGGACCCGGCGAAGTGCATCGCGAACGCCGGTCCGCTGCTGGAGCAGGTGGCGGCCAACATCGCGGCCGACGTGCTCTGACCCCGTCAGAACGCGGCAGAGGGCCGGTTCCCGGGGTGAACCGGCCCTCCGGCGTGTCCTGGGGCGGTAAATCCGGGCGCACCACGGCGGCCGTCACTGGTATGCACGGTTCATGGAGGAAACGAGCACCGACCCGATCCCGACCCCCCGCCTGCTGCTGCGCCCCCTCGACCGGGCCGGGGCCCGGCGCATCCTCGCCGGTCGGCCCGGCCCGGCGGACCGCTGGGGGCCCGGGTATCCGGACGCCGGGGACCGGGCGGGCGCGGAGAGGTTCCTGCGGGTATGGGCCGAACACGGCGAGCCGGGACCGTTCGGGGCCTACGAGATCCTGCTCCGCGCCGACGGGCGGGCCATCGGCGGGGCCGGCTTCCACGGCCCCGCGGACGCCCGTGGCCGGGTCACCGTCGGCTACGGCCTCGTTCCCGCCGCGCGGGGCCTGGGCTACGCCGCGGAGGCGCTGCGCGGGCTGCTGGAGCACGCCCGGCGGCACGGGGCGCGTGGCGTGGACGGTGACACCGACCTGACGAACACCGCCTCCCAGCGGGTCATGGCCGCCGCGGGGATGCGGTGCGTGCGCCAGGACGGGCGGCTGCGGTACTACGCCGCGAGCTGGACCGCGCGGTGAGCCGGACGGGCGCCGTGAGCCGGACGGGCGCCGTGAGCCGGACGGGCGCCGTGAGCCGGACGGGCGCCGTGAGCCGGACGGCGCGGTGAGCCGGACCGGACGGGAGCCGCGCTAGGCGGTGATCCGGTCCCGGGCCGCCGCGAGGACCTGCGCGGTGGCGACGACGCGGGCGAAGCCTCCGCCGTGGAGGTTGACGGCGGTGGCGGTGGCCAGCTCGTCCGCGCTCAGGCGGGCGCCGTCCGGGCCCACGAGGTCGAAGGTGTGCGTGGCGTCCAGGGGTACGAGGACGTCGTAGCCGAGGTTCCCGGCCATCCGGGCGGTGGTCTCCACGCACATGTTGGTCTGGATCCCGGCGACGACGAGCTGGCCGATGCCCTGGGCGGTGAGCCATTCGGCCAGGTCGGGGGTGCCGTAGAAGGAGGAGTTCACCGTCTTGGTGACGTGCAGCGCGGCCACCTCCCGGCGCTCCTCGACGAAGTCCTGGAAGGCGTGGCCGGGCTCGTCGGCGGCCAGGACGGAGCCCGCCGTCCGCGAGGCGTGCTGGACGAGCACCACCGGGCGCCCGGACTCCCGCCAGGCGTCCATCAGGGCCGCCATGTTGGCCTCGGCCGCCGGGTTGTTGCGCGGCCCCCAGTAGGACGCGTCGCCGAAGCCCTTCTGGACGTCGATGACCAGCAGGGCACTGTTCGGGGCGATTTCGATCTCGTTCGTCGTCATGGCCTCATCATGTCCGCGTCCGCCCCGGCCCGACAGGACTTCCGACGCCGCTGACCGATGGGATCCTGCCACGTTGGCAGCCGTATCCGGGCTCTGGGAAAATCGCGGCATGCAGCGCGTCGCGATCGTCGTCCAGCCGGGCATCCGGGCCTTCGACCTCGCCGTGATCACCGAGGTCTGGGGCCCCGACCGCAGCCGCTCCGGGGTCCCTTCCTTCGAGCTGCGCCGCTGCGCCGCGACGCCCGCTCCGGTGGCACTGCCCGGCGGGCTCACCCTCACGCCCGACCGGGGCCTGGACTGGCTGGCCGAGGCCGACCTGGTCGTCGTACCGGCGCTCTCCGAGCCCGACGGGCCGAGCCCCGCTCCCGTGCTGGCCGCCCTGCGCGAGGCGCACGCCCGCGGCGTGCCGGTGGCCGCCCTGTGTGCCGGGGCCTTCGTCCTGGCCGAGGCGGGGCTGCTGGAGGGCCGCCGGGCGGTGACGCACTGGTGGCTCGCCCCGAGGCTGGCCGCCCGCTACCCAGGGGTCCTGGTCGAGGAGGCCCCGCTGTACGTCGAGGACTCGGGGGTGTGGACCTCCGCCGGGGTGGCCTCCGGCATCGACCTGTGCCTGCACCTGGTGCGCGAGGCCCACGGCGCGGAGGCCGCCGCGGCGATCGCCCGCTCCATGGTGACGGGCCCGTTCCGCACCGGGGACCACGCCCAGTACCTCGACCGGCCCACCCCGGCCGCCGACCGTACCGCCGAGGCGCTGGCCGTCGTACGGGAGCGGGCACTGCGCCGGCTGCACGAGCCCATGGACGTGGCCACCCTGGCCCGCTGGGCCGGGATGTCGCCGCGCTCCTTCGCCCGGCACTTCGCCGCCGCCACGGGCACCACCCCGCACAAGTGGCTGCTGGGCCACCGCCTCGACGCCGCCCGCCGGCTGCTGGAGCGCACCGACCACCCGGTCCCGGAAGTGGCCCGCCGCACCGGGTTCGCCAGCGAGGTCACCTTCCGCCAGCACTTCACCGCACACGTCGGCCAGAGCCCGCGCGCGTACCGCGCGACGGCCGCCGCCATCCCAAATCACCGCGACAGTGTTAGAAATGGCTCATGACCGGACGTTCGGGTCGACCCAGGGGATCGCCGCCGGCGGGCCGGCCCCCGGGCCTGCTCGCGCGCTTCGCCCACTTCCCCGGGAGCGTCGCCGGCCAGGTGTTCCTCCTGCAGGCGGTGATCGTGCTGGTGCTGATCACCGCCGCCACGCTGGCGCTGGTGTTCCAGGCCCGGTACGACAGCGCCCGTGACGCCCGCAACCGTTCGCTCGCGGCGGCCGAAGCGTTCGCCCATGCGCCCGGTCTGCCCGCCACCCTGCGTTCGCCGAACCCCTCGGCCGCGCTCCAGCCCCTGGCCGACGCCGCCCGCCGGGCCTCCGGCGTCGACTTCATCGCCGTGATGAACAAGGACGGCATCCGCTACACCGACGCCCGGCCCGATCTCATCGGGAAGCGGGCCACCGGTGACCTCTCGCGCGCCGTCAACGGGGCGCCCTTCACCGAGACGTTCAAGGGCGCCCCCAGCGACGCGGTGCGCGCGGTGGTCCCCGTGCAGGACTCCTCGGGGGCCGTCGTCGGGCTCGTCGCCACCGGCATCGAGATCGCGAACGTCGGCGGGGCGGTCGGCAACCAGCTGCCCCTGCTGCTCGGCTCGGCGGCCGGCGCCCTGCTGCTGGGCACCGGTGGCGCCGCCCTCGTCAGCCGCAGGCTGCGGCGCCAGACCCGGGGGCTGGGCGAAGCCGAGATGACCCGGATGAACGAGCACCACGAGGCGGTCCTGCACGCCGTGCGCGAGGGGGTGCTCATCATCGGCGCCGACCACCGGCTGGTGCTCGCCAACGACGAGGCACGACGGCTGCTGGACCTGCCGCCGGACGCCGAACAACGGCACGTCACCGACCTCGGCCTGGACCCCCGTACCGCGGACCTGCTCGTCTCCGGGCGGATCGTGACGGACGAGGTCCACCTGTCCGGGGACCGCCTCCTGGCCGTCAACGTCCGGCCCACCAAGCCGTACCGGGGCATGCCCTCGGGCAGCGTCATGACGCTGCGCGACTCGACCGAGCTCGCCGCGCTCTCCGGGCGCGCCGAGGTGGCCCGTGGGCGGCTCCAGCTGCTGTACGACGCGGGGGTGCGGATCGGCACCACCCTGGACGTGGTGCGCACCGCCGAGGAACTGTCGGAGGTGGCCGTTCCGCGCTTCGCGGACTTCGTCACCGTCGAGCTGCTGGAGCCCGTGCTCCGGGGCGAGGAGCCCTCGGCGCTGTCCGGGACGTACACCGAGATGCGCCGGGCGGCGATGAGCGGGGTGCGCAGCGACCAGCCGTTGCAGCCGGTCGGGGAGATCATCCGGTTCGTGGTGCCGACCGCGCCGATGGCCGCGGCGCTGGCCGCAGGGCGGGCGGTGCTGGCCGCGGATCTGAACACCGCTTTCGGCTGGCGGGCCCAGGACGCCGAGGGCACCCGGGTGGCCCTGGAGTACGGGCTGCACTCACTGATCTCGGTACCGCTGCAGGCGCGGGGCGTGGTGCTGGGCATGGCCAACTTCTGGCGGGCCGACACCCCGGACGCCTTCGACGAGGAGGACCTGTCCTTCGCCGAGGAGCTGGGGGCGCGCGCCGCCGTCTCGATCGACAACGCCCGCCGCTTCACCCGGGAGCACGCCACGGCGGTCACGCTCCAGCGCAGCCTGCTGCCCCGGGTACTGCCCGAGCTGAGCGCCGTGGACGTCGCGTTCCGGTACCTGCCCGCGCAGGCGGGCGTGGGCGGTGACTGGTTCGACGTGATCCCGCTGCCGGGCGCCCGGGTGGCCCTGGTCGTCGGCGACGTGGTCGGGCACGGCGTGCACGCCGCGGCGACGATGGGCCGGCTGCGCACCGCCGTGCACAACTTCTCGACGCTGGACCTGCCGCCGGACGAGCTGCTGGGGCACCTGGACGAGCTGATCGACCGGATCGACCGCGACGAGACCGGGTCCCCCGAGGAGAGCGGGGACGGCGACGACCCGGCCGGCGTAACGGGCGCGACCTGCCTGTACGCCGTCTACGACCCGGTGTCCGGCCGCTGTTCGGTGGCGAGCGCGGGACACCCGGGCCCGGCGCTGGTCCACTCGGACGGCCGGGTGGAGTTCCCCGAGCTGCCGACCGGGCTTCCGCTGGGGGTGGGCGGGATGCCGTTCGAGACGGCCGAGCTGCGGCTGCCGGAGGGCAGCCGGCTCGCGCTGTTCACCGACGGGCTGCTGGAGGACCGCGACCGCGACATCGACACCGGACTGGAACTGCTCAAGGGGGCGCTGTCGACGACCGGACGCAGCCCCGAGCAGGCCTGTGTGGACGTGCTGTCGGCGCTGCTGTTCCCCTCGCCCAGCGACGACATCGCGCTGCTGATCGCCGACACCCGGCGGCTGGACGCGGACCACATCGCCGAGTGGGAGGTCCCGGACGACCCCGCGGCCGTCTCGCGGGTGCGCAACGCCGGTTCGGCCCAGCTCCAGGCGTGGGGTCTGGAGGAGATCGCCTTCACCGCGGAACTGATCCTCAGCGAACTGGTCACCAACGCCATCCGTTACGGGTCCGAGCCCATCGGGGTGCGGCTGCTGCGCGACCGCACCCTGATCTGCGAGGTGTCCGACGGGAGCAGCACCTCCCCGCACCTGAGGTACGCGGCCTCCACCGACGAGGGCGGTCGCGGCCTGTTCCTCGTCGCGCAGTACGCGGAGCGCTGGGGCACCCGTTACACCGAGCGGGGGAAGGTCATCTGGGCGGAGCTGCCGCTGACGGACGGCGGCGCGGAGCCGCTGGCGGCGCTGACCTTGGACCTGGACGAGCTGGAGGGGCTGGCCTGGTGACGCGGGGTCTGCCCGGGGCGCGGGCCTACGGGACGACCGTGCGGGCCAGGAGCACCGCCACGTCGTCCTGCGGGGCCGCCGGCAGGAGCCGCTCCAGGATCTCGTCGCACAGCTGCTCCAGTGGCCGGGCCGGCTGCCCGAGGGCCCGCGCCAGCTGCTCCAGTCCCTGGTCGAGGTCCCGGTAGCGGGCTTCGATCAGCCCGTCCGTGTAGAGCGCCAGGAGGCTGCCGGGCGGCAGCGGCACCTCCTCGGTACGGAAGTCCGTTCCGCCCGCTCCGAGCGGTGTCCCGGGCGGGCCGTCCAGGAAGGTCACCTTCCCGGTGGCGCCGACCACCGCGGGTGGCGGGTGCCCGGCCCGGGCGATCAGGCAGCCGCCGGCCGCCGGGTCGTGGACGGCGTAGACGCAGGTCGCCATCTCGTTCTCGCCGAGGTCCGCCACCGTGGCGTCGAGGGAGCGCAGCATCCGCTCGGGTGGCACGTCGTGGCGGGCGAGGGTCCGTACGGCCGTACGGAGCTGGCCCATGACGGCCGCCGCGTGGATGCCGTGGCCCATCACGTCCCCGATGACCAGTCCGGTCCGGCCCCGGGGCAGCTGGATGACGTCGAACCAGTCGCCGCCGACGTCGTGGGCGCTGGCGGGCAGGTATCGTCCCGTCAGTTCGAGGCCGTCGACGCGCGGCACGGCGCTGTTGGTGAGGCTGCGCTGGAGGGTGAGCGCCGCGCGCCGCTGTCCGGTGTACATACGGGCGTTGTCGATGTTGAGCGCCGCGCGGGCCACCAGCTCGTCGATCAGGACGCTGTCCTGCGCGTCGAAGGGCTCCCGCTCGCTCAGCCGGGTCACGGTGACCGCGCCGAGGACCGTGCCGCGCGCCACCAGCGGGACGAGCCGTGCCGAGCCGAGGCCGGCCAGGTACCTGCGCAGCGGGTCGGCGCGCGGGTCGGTGATGAGCGCGGGGACGTCGGCGGCGTACAGGTTCATGGGCCGGCCTTCGGCGATGACCCGTTCGTAGACGGTCCCGGCGGGGATCTTGAAGGTCTGGCCGGGGGCGAGGGCGGCCGTCGGCGCGGACGGGTCGGGGAAGCTGACGGCGAGCCTGCGCAGGACGCCCCGGTTGGAGAACGCGGCGTCATCGGGGCCGAGGACGGCTTCCAGCAGCTGTACGTCGGCGGAGTCGGCGAGCTGCGGGACCAGCAGGTCCACGATCTCGCGGGCGGTCTGGTCGAGGTCCAGCGTCGTCCCGATGCGGGTACCGGCCTCGGCGAGCAGGGCGAAGCGGGTACGGGCCCGCTCGGCCTCCAGCTGCGCCCGCTGGCCTTCGGTGATGTCGATGAGGGAGGCGATCACCCCGAGCGGGCGGCCGCCCGGGTCGAGCAGGGGGGCGTAGGAGCAGGACCAGGTCCGCTCGTGGCCGGGGTCGGCGGGGGTGTGCCCGGTGCGGCGGACGTCGACGACGGGGGTCCCCTGCTCCAGCACCTGCCGCATCATCGCCTCCAGTGCGACGGCGTTGACGCCCGGGACCACCTCGGTGAGCCGTTTGCCCAGGTGGGCGGCGGCGGAGACGCCGTTCATCCGGGCCAGCGCGTCGTTGACGCGCAGGAAACGCAAGTCGGTGCCGAGGGTGGCGAGGCCGATCGGCGACTGGGTGAACAGGCTCTGGAGCGCGGCGAGGGAGTCCCGCATGTGCAGGACCTCGGAGGTCTCCACGGCGACGAGCATGGCGCCCGGACGGCCCTGCGGGTCCATGGCGGGCACGATCCACATCTCCATCGTCACGCGGTGCCCGTCACGGTGGCGTACGGGCAGGGTCCCGACGACGGTCTCGCCCGCCTGGACGCGGCGGGTCAGGTCTTCGGCGAGCTCGCGGTTGGCGTCGGGGACGAGGACGGTGGTCCCCGGGCGGCCGATGATCTCCTCGGGGCGGTGGCCGAGCAGGTCCTGGGCGGCCAGCGACCACTGCACGACGCGGCCGTCGGCGTCCTCGCGCCACAGGGCGATCGGCAGCAGCTCCCGCAGTACGCCCGCGTACCCGACGACGCCCGGCGGCTGATCGGGTACCTCGCTCGTCAACCGGTATGTGTCCAACGCACGACCTCGCCCCGGGTGGGCCTGTTTCCTACCGGTTCACCCTAGCCGAGTGCCCGGCGCGGGGCGCTGCGGTCGCCGTGCGGCGGGCGGCCCGGCCGGACCGCCCGCCGGGCGGGTCAGAAGTCGACCTGGACGCGCGCGTCGGCGCGGCCCACGGACTCCAGCTCCCACATGGCGCAGTACAGGTTGCGGATGTACTCGATGTCGGCGTCCCGGGCGCGGGCCTCGGTCACGGGGTAGAGCACGGTCAGTTCGTACGACTTCTCGCGGTTGATGTCACCCTCCTTGTCCCTCCATTGGCCGCGCCCTTCCTGGAGCGTCAGTCCGGCGGGGAAGCGGGGGGTGACGACGTCGGCGATGAACTTGTTGAACTGCTCGTCGGTGATGGGCGGCTTGCCGTCGTGCCGCCCGGTGCCGAAGTAGAGGCTGGTGGAGACGTACGGTCTGCCCCGTTCCGCGGCCCCGTCCTGGTTCACCGCCGAGGCGGCGGCCGGGGGCTGGAAGGTGGCGTTCGAGGCCGGGCTCGCGGAGGCGAAGAACAGCACGGCCGCCGTGAGTACGGCGGCGGCCGCGGGCATCGATATCCGTATGGGGCGCATGGGGTCCCTCTCTGTGGCGGTGGTCTCGGGGGGTGGGGTCTGGGGGCCGGAGCCTGCGGGACTGCCGGAGGCGGTCAGGCGGTGCGGGCGGGGTCCGGGCCCGCCAGGTGCTCCTGCAGGAAGACCGCCGCGTCCCGCAGCCCGGCGGGGACGCCGGGGGCCCGGCGCAGGAGGCGGGCCGTCCTGCGCAGCGATCGGGCCGTCCGGGCGGAGCCGATGCCCGCGGCGCGCGGGGCGAGGTCCGTGATCAGGTCCTCCGCCTCGCGCCAGGCCCCGGCGCGGGCCAGGGCCGCGAGGAGTTCCGCCGCGAACAGGTGACGGTAGGAGGGGCCTGGGGCGGTGGCCGCCCGGTGCAGGAGGGGCAGGGCCCGGTCCCACCGGCGCAGCCGGGCCATGACCCACCCCTGGTGGCCGGTCAGCTCTTCCTGGTCGATCCACCACGCCCAGTGCGGGTCACGGCGCGAGACGCCGTCCAGGAAGCGGCTCTGGGCCCGGGCGATCAGCTCCAGGGGCTCGCGGTGGGCGCCGAGCAGGGCGGTCGCGTGTGCCCGGCGGATCAGGACGAGGGCGCTGACGCGGGGCGGCAACGGGCGCGGCCCGGCGACGCGCGAGGCGGTCTCCAGGGCGGCGCGCGGGTGCCCGGTGTGGGTCTGGAGCATGCTGTGGTTCAGCCGTACCAGCCGGGCCGTCCAGCGGTCGCCGCAGAGTTCGGCGAGGGCCAGCGCGCGGGCGTCGGCCCGGTACGCGTGCCGGTGGAGGCCCGCGTCGAAGAGGATCCATCCGATCACCTCGCACAGCTCGGCCAGCACCGCGATCCGGTCGTGGGAGTGGCCGCGCAGGCGTTCGGGGTCGGCGGAGAGTTCCGGGTGGCGCCGTACGGCCTCGCGGGCGGCGGGGACCGCGGCGCGCGCACCGCGCGTGGCGTCGAGGTGCACCAGCCGCTCGGTGGTGCGTGCCGCGTCCGCGGTGCGTGCCGCGTCCGTACGGAGTGCCCCCTGCGCGGCGGGAGCGGTCACCGGGTCACCGTCCACGCCTCGGTCCTGCGGCCGCCGCGGCCGAGCGCGGTGAAGGAGGAGGCGACCTCGGTCAGCCACTCCACCTCGTCGCGGAAGTCCTCGTAGGGCGGCCGGGCGGGGATCTCCGGGGACTCGGCCTCCTCGGCCCGCTCCTCGGGGTCCCGGCTCAGTGCGGCGCGCACCTGGAGGGCTTCGCCGAGGGGCGAGGTCGGATCCTCCGGCAGACCGAGCGAGCGGGCGACGCGGGAGAAGTCCGCGAGCGAGAGCGAGGTGCGCAGGATCAGCTGCCCGTCGCGGATCTCGATCACCCGCCGGTAAAGGCTGTAGTGCAGGTCCCTGGGCGGCAGCAGGTCACGCATCCAGGAGCGGGGCGGGTCCAGCGCGATGTCGGGGGACGCCTGGTGCAGGGCCCACCACAGGGGTCGCAGCCGGAGGTAGGCACGGTAGCTGCGGCCCCAGGCCCGGGCGCGGGTGAGGTGGATGCCCCAGGCCGGGATGGTCCATCCGGTGACCTGGAGCAGTGCGCCGATGCTGCCGCAGGCCCACTGGACCGGGTCGAGGCCCGCGCCGTCGAAGTGCAGCCGGGTGCCGGCGATCTGGATGCCGCGGGTGACGCAGTAGACCAGGATGAGCGTGGCGCCGACGGTGACGGTCCGCATGCCGGCCGCGAGCCACTGGCGGTTGGCCACCTTGGTGAAGCGCATCGACAGCCGGACCGTCTCGGCCTGTCCCACGGCGCATATCAGCAGGTAGAAGGACATGTAGAGGGCGTATCCGCCGTGGTGGATGCTCAGCAGGATCGTCGATGTCGCCGTGTCGGAGTGCGCCACCGGGCCCACGACGAAGGAGGAGGTCACGAGCACGCAGAGCGCGGCGCCGAAGAACAGCAGGCGCCGGCGGGCCATCCGCCGGGCCTGGGCGGGGGGCGAGGACCAGTGGACGAGGACCACTTGCTGCGCCGCCGTGAGCACGACCACCGCCACCTGGGTGATCAGCGAGGTGATGTTGGGGACGCCGAAGAACCCCGAGATGTGCAGCCTCAGTTGGTCCAGGTCGACGAGGAAGCTGATCCCGGAGCACAGGAAGTAGACGCACAGCGCCCACAGCGCCACGTCGTACTTGCGGCGCACCAGGTCCGGGAGCCGGTAGGCGAAGGCGGCGAGACCGACGAAGGTACAGATCCAGGCGAGGGCCGTGTAGACCGCTGTCACTGCGGTTCCGTCCTGCCGAGACCCTGCTCGATGCGGGCGACGACGTCGGCGGCCTCCGCGGGTACGGCCCAGGCGGGTTCGACCCAGCGTTTGGTGACCCTGGCCAGGATGAGCGAGGCCATGGTCTCGGCCTCCTGCTCCTCGTCGTCGCTGTAGCGGGAGCGCATGAGCAGTCCCCGTACGCCGGCGGGGTCGACGTTCGACAGGAGCGGCCCGGAAGGAGTGTGGTCCAGCGGTACCGAGCCGCGGTGCTCGAAGGCGATGTGGGCGAGTTCGTGGGTGATGATGTGTTCTTTGTGTGCGGGCGACGCGGACTTCTCGAAGGCGACGACATCGAAGTCGTCCAATTTCAGCCACAGGCCCAGCAAATGGCGTTCCGGGAAGGAGGTCGGAATCAGATGAATGGTTCGGCGGCGGCTCTCGCTGAGATAGCGGTGGAGTTCGTCGATTCCGCAGCCGTGCTCCATACCCCACTCCACCAGCATCGCCTCACAGGTACGGCGGACCCTTTTGAGCCGGCGCCTGCGCCGTCTGTCCTCCGATGCCGGCGACGCTGAGCCCGGTATCTTCATCCCTCAGTCCTCCGGCGGAACTCGTCGGCTGCCCTCCCCTGCCCGTGCCCGATGATCTCCGGGGCAGACGACGCGGTCATGATGTCACACGCCAACTCCCTTCTGTCCGTTGTGGGTTCTATCCGGCCACGCATCGCCGGATTCCGTCGAAAGCGGGCGGGGACGAATAGTGCGTCCGGGATATGCCGTGCGGTAATTCGACGCGATTCCCTAGGGGCGGTGGAGCTCTCGGGCGCGGACGGGATCGACGGTGCCGCCCTCGGGGACGGGCAGGAAGTGGTCCGACTGCCACGCCTGCGTGCGCTCCGCCTGGCGGCTGGTGGTGGTCACCCAGGGCGGGTACAGGCGGAATGCCCGCTTCCCGCCCGACCCGTCCACGGAGACGACCCCGTGCCGTCGGAGCGCGTCGAGGGGGAGGACGAACTGGCCGAAGCGGTCTGCGTCCCGGGTGCTGACGACGAACAGGTCGACGGGGTCCGTGGTGTCGAACGGCCGAATGGGGCCGCCCGGGGACCTCTGCCACACGGTGACGAACTGGCCGGCCTTCGTGGGGGTCGTCCTGGCCGCGCGGAACCGGACGCGCCGGCCGTCCAGGGTGAAGTGGTGGGCGGCGTACGCGGCGCTCTCGGGTTCGGGGACCGGCTGGGAGCAGGTGAAGCCGCAGGGATCGTAGACGAGCGCTTTCGCCGCGAGGAGGTCCCCGTGGGTGACGGTGGCGTCCCAGCGCGCCGTGGGGCCGGTCGGCGGACGGGGATCTGACGGGTACGCGCGGTCGGTCGGCATCGCCCCACCCTGTCACGCGTCGCCGCGGACAGGGCACCGCCGTCAGCCCACGGCGGCGGCGAATGCGGCGTGGGCGGCGGCGTCGAAGAGGACGAAGCGGACCTCCTCCACCGAGGTCGGCGTCGTGCGCACCGTCTCCACCGCGATGCGGGCGCCGTCGTCCATCGGCCAGCCGTAGACCCCCGTCGAAATGGCCGGGAAGGCGACCGTACGGGCACCGAGCTCGTCCGCGACGCGCAGGGATTCGCGGTAGCAGGAGGCGAGCAGCTCCGAGCGGTCCTCGTGGCGCGAGTACACGGGCCCCACGGTGTGGATGACGTACGAGGCCGGCAGGCGCCCCGCCGAGGTGGCGACGGCCCTGCCGGTCGGCAGGCCCTTGCCGTAGTGGGAGCGGCGCAGCCGCTCGCAGTCGGCGAGGATCTGCGGCCCGCCGCGCCGGTGGATCGCGCCGTCCACTCCCCCGCCGCCCAGCAGCGAGGAGTTGGCGGCGTTGACCACGGCGTCCACCCGTTCCTCGGTGATGTCTCCTTGGACGAGGGTGATGCGGAGCGACATCACGGTGCCTTTCGCAGGTGGCGCCAGACGGCCTTGGCGGCGTTGTGCCCGGACATGCCGTGGACTCCGGGGCCCGGCGGGGTCGCCGAGGAGCACAGGAACACCGCCGGATGGGCGGTGGTGTACGGGGACAGGGTGATCTTCGGGCGGAGCAGCAGCTGGAGCCCGGAGGCGGCGCCGCAGGCGATGTCCCCGCCGACGTAGTTGGGGTTGCGCGCGGCGAGCTGCGGCGGCCCGGCGGTGGCGCGGGCCAGTACGAGGTCGCGGAAGCCGGGCGCGAAGCGCTCGATCCGGCGTTCCATCGCCTCGGTGAGGTCTCCGTCCCAGCCCGACGGTACGTGCCCGTACGCCCAGAAGACGTGCTTGCCCTCGGGCGCCCGGCCGGGGTCGAGGAGGCTGGGCTGGGCGGTGATCAGGAAGGGGTTACGGGGGGCACGGCCGCCGGAGGCCAGTTGCAGGGCGGCGTCGATGTCGCGGGAGCGCGGGCCGATCTGGACGGTGCCGGCCCGGCGGGCCTCCTCCGCGGTCCAGGGGACCGGGCCGTCCAGCGCGTAGTCGACCTTGAAGACGGAGGCTCCGTACCGGTAGCCGTCGTAGGCCCGGCCCAGCCGGGCGATCCGCGCCAGTGCGGTCGGCGAGGTGTCGAAGACGTACGCGCGGGCCGGGGGCAGGTCGTCGAGGCGCTTGACCTCGAAGTCGGTGTGCACCGCGCCCCCGAGGTCGCGCAGGTAAGCGGCGAGGGCGTCGGAGATGGACTGCGAGCCGCCGCGCGGCATCGGCCAGCCGCCGGCGTGCGCGGCCAGCGCGAAGACCAGGCCGACGGCGCCGGTCCCGATCCCGTTCAGCGGTGCGATCACGTGCGCCACGAGACCGGCGAACAGCGCGCGGGCCCGGTCGTCGCGGAAGCGGCGCATCAGCCAGGTGGCGGGCGGCAGCCCGGAGAACCCGAAGCGGGCCAGGGTGAGCGGGTCCCGGGGCAGCGCGGTCGAGGGCAGGGACATGAAGTCCCTGGACAGGGTGTCCCACTTGCCGAGGAACGGCGCTACCAGGCGGCGGTAGGCGCCCGCGTCCCGCGGCCCGAAGGACGCGGCCGTCTGGGCGACCGAGCGGGCCAGCACCGCGGCCGTGCCGTCGTCGAACGGGTGCGCCATGGGCAACGGGGCGTGCAGCCACTCCAGCCCGTACCGCCCCAGCGGCATCGTCGCGAACACCGGCGAGCCGACGCCGAGCGGGTGCACCGCCGAGCAGGGGTCGTGCCGGAAGCCGGGGAGGGTGAGTTCCTCGGTGCGGGCCCCGCCGCCGATGCCGGCGGCGGCTTCGAAGACGGCCACGGACAGCCCGCGCCGGGCCAGTTCGACGGCGGCGGTCAGCCCGTTGGGGCCCGCCCCCACCACGACCGCATCGAGAATCGAGGGCACCTTACGACTCCTTCGTCCGGCGGCGGCACCGCATGTGAGACG
Organism: Streptomyces sp. NBC_00667; assembly: GCF_036226825.1. Taxonomy (NCBI): domain Bacteria; kingdom Bacillati; phylum Actinomycetota; class Actinomycetes; order Kitasatosporales; family Streptomycetaceae; genus Streptomyces; species Streptomyces sp. NBC_00667. Next base: position 5,607,140 of record NZ_CP109022.1, on the reverse strand, counting down.
GCGGTGCGTCCAGGCGGCACTGTATTGAAGACATGGAGCGGCCGGCCGTCATTCGCCGCGCAGCAGCTCGCGGATCCGCACCACCGTGGCCTCGTCGCGGCCCACGGCGAAGGGCAGCGCGTTGTCCCTGTCCACCCGGAAGGGCACCCCGGCGACGGTGCTCTGCTCGCCTCCCGCCTCGGCGACCAGCAGCAGTCCGGCCGCGTGGTCCCACGCCGAGGGCCAGCTGAAGGCCAGGCCGTCCATCTCGCCGCGGGCCACCTTGAGGTACTCCAGGCCGGCCGATCCGCAGGGGCGGGCCGCGACCCCGGGCACATCGAGCCGGGCCAGGGTGCGCTTGTCCTCGTCGGAGGTGTACAGCGGGTGGGCCATGGCGACGCGCAGCACGGCACCGGGCTCCGGGGAACCGCTGTGGATGCGCGCGCCGTTGACGTGGGCGCCCTCACCGCGCACGGCGGTCGCCAGCTCGTCCAGCGCCGGGGCGTACGTCCAGGAGGCGAGGATCTCTCCGCGGTGGGCCAGCGCGACCAGGGTGCAGAAGCCGGGGTCACCGCTGACGAACTGCCGGGTGCCGTCCACCGGGTCCACGATCCACACGGGCGCGTCGGCGCGCAGCGCCGCGTACACCGTGGGGTCGGCGTGCACGGCCTCCTCGCCGACGACGGCGGAGCCGGGCAGCAGCCGGGTCAGCGAGGCCGTCAGGTGCTCCTCGGCCTTGCGGTCGGCGACGGTGACCAGGTCGTGCGGGCCGCTCTTCTCGTCGACCTCGTGCTCGGCGAGCTGGCGGAACCTCGGCATGACCTCGACCGCGACCGCCTTGCGGACGGCCTCCTCGACGGCCGACAGGTCAAGGGCCGGAAATTCTGTGATCATGCCTCCATCACACCACGTCCGACTGACAAACCCCACCCGCTGTCCCGACGGACCCGAGGACTGCCGGTGGACGGCAGGTGTCCGTGTCCGGGCCGCGCTCAGCCGAGGTGCTGCCACAGGAAGGTGTGGGCGAGGGCCTGGTTGAAGGCGGCCTGCCCGTTGTCGGTGGCGCCGCCGTGGCCTCCGCCGGTGTTCTCGTAGAAGTGGACCCGGTGGCCGAGTTCGCGCAGGCGCGCGGCCGTCTTGCGGGCGTGGGCGGGGTGGACGCGGTCGTCGCGGGTGGAGGTCATCAGGAGCAGCGGCGGGTACGGGCGGCCGGCGGCCAGCTGGTGGTAGGGGGAGATCGCCCGCAGGTGGGGGCGGTCGGCTTCGTCGTCCGGGTCGCCGTACTCGCCGGTCCAGGAGGCGCCCGCCAGGAGCTTGTGGAAGCGGAGCATGTCCAGCAGGGGGACCTTGGCGACGATCGCGCCGAACAACTGGGGGTAGCGGGTGAGCATGGCGCCCATGAGGAGGCCGCCGTTGCTGGCGCCGAGGGCCCCGAGCCGCCCGGGGGTGGTGATGCCGCGCTCGACGAGGTCGCGGGCGACGGCGGCGAAGTCCTCGAAGGCGCGGGGCCGGCCGGCGCCGAGGGCGGCCTGGTGCCAGGCCGGTCCGTACTCGCCACCACCGCGGATGTTGGCCACGGCGTAGGTGCCGCCGCGGGCCAGCCAGGCCCGGCCGGTGACCGGGCTGTAGCGGGGTGTCTGCAGGTCCCGGAAGCCTCCGTACCCGTACAGCAGCACCGGCCGGGGGCCGCACGCGCCGTCGGGGCCGACGACGAAGTACGGCACCCGGGTGCCGTCCGCCGAGGTGGCGAAGTACTGCCGCGCCGCCATTCCCGTGGCGTCGAAGTGGGCCGGGGCCTGCTTGAGGGTCTCGGTGGCGCCGCCGATCTCGCCCCGGTAGAGGGTGGACGGCCGCAGGAAGGAGTCGACGTCGAGGAAGTACTCGTCGGACACGTACGGGTCCGTGTCGGTGATGCCCGCGGACGACAGCGGCGCCACGTCCGCCAGCGGCCGCCGCGCCCACTCCCCGCCGGGGCCGGGGGTGAGGACCTCGATGCGGGTCGCGACGTCGGACAAGGTCTCCAGGATGAGGTGGTGGCGGGTCCAGCTGTGCCCGGCCAGGGCGGTGCGCCCGTCGGGGGCGAACAGTACGGAGGCGGTGCGGTCACCGGCGAGGTACGCCTCGAAGTCGAAGGCGAGGAGGGAACCGGCCGGATGCCCCAGCCACGGGGACTTCGGGGTGACGATGAGCCACCGCTTCCAGGCGTACTTGCCCGCGTCGTCCGGTACGTCCAGGCGTACCGGCGTGTCGTCGGCGGCCAGGAGGAACAGCTCGTGGTGCCAGAAGTCCCGGGCCCTGGAGACGAAGTCCCGTTCGAAGCCCGGCGTGGGGTCCCGCCAGCCCGTGGCCGCGATGTCCGCCGCCTCCGCCTCGAAGACGGGCTGCGCCTGAGCGAGGGCCGTGCCGCGGCGCCACCGGCGTACGGTGCGGGGGTAGCCGGCGTCGGTGAGGGAGCCCGGGCCGGTGTCGGTGCCCACGTACACGTGGTCGGCGTCGATCCAGCCGATCCGGGTCTTCGCCTCCCCCACCTCGAACCCGTCCGGGACGAACGCCTTCGTGCCGAGGTCGAACTCCCGGACCACGACGGCGTCCGCGCCCTCCCGGGACAGGGTCACCAGCGCCCGCCGGTGGTCCGGGTAGCGCACCTGCGCCCCGTCCCACACCCACTCCACGCCCTCGTCGGCCCCCAGTGCGTCGACGTCCAGGAGCAGCTCCCATTCGGGCGCGTCCTTGCGGTACTGCTCCAGTGTCGTACGCCGCCACAGGCCCTTCGGGTGCTCCGCGTCGCACCAGAAGTCGTAGAGGAACGGGCCCCGGCGGACGGTGTAGGGGATCCGGTCGCCCGCGTCGAGGGCCTCCCGCACGTCCCGCCGCAGCGCTTCGAAGCCGGGTCCGCGGGTCAGCGCGGCGAGCGTCTCCGCGTTCCGCTCGGCCACCCAGGCGAGCGCGTCCGCGCCCTCCACGTCCTCGAGCCACAGGTACGAGTCTTCATCCGTCACGACGGGCGATTCTCCCCGATCTGCGGCAGCCGCGGGCGTGACCGGGCCTCAGGTCCGTGCCCGGCCGGCCTCCCGCGGGGTGTCGGGGGCGGAGAGGACCAGTTCCCGGCCGGGGCCGAGCGGGGCGAAGTGGCGGGCCACTTCCTCGTCGCAGACATCGGCGAGGTCGGCGGGCGCCCAGCGGGGGCTGCGGTCCTTGTCGATGACCTGGGCCCGGATGCCCTCGACCAGGTCGGGCGAGGCCAGCGCGGCGCAGGAGACGCGGTACTCCTGCTCCAGCACCCGCTCCAGCGGTCCGAGGTGCCGGGCCCGGCGCAGTGCGGCCAGGGTGACCTTGAGCGCGGTCGGTGACTTCGCGGCCAGCGTCACCGCGGCCTCCTTCGCCGCGGGCACGCCGCTGCAGAGCAACCGGGCGACGATCTCCTCGACCGTGTCGGCGGCGTAGCAGTCGTCGATCCACTCGCGCTGGGACGCCAGTTCACCGGCGGGCGCCAGGCCGACGTGCGCGGCGACGGCGTCGGGTACGGGTTCCCGCGCGAGGTCCGCCACCAGCGCACCGAGCCGCTCGGACGGTACGAAGTGGTCGGCGAGGCCGCACAGCACGGCGTCGGCGGCGCCGACGGACGCGCCCGTCAGGGCGAGGTGCGTGCCGAGTTCACCGGGCGCCAGCGAGAGGAGGTAGGTGCCGCCGACGTCGGGGACGAAGCCGATGCCGGTCTCGGGCATCGCGACGCGGGAGCGCTCGGTGACGATCCGCACGTCGCCGTGGGCGGATATCCCGACACCGCCGCCCATCACGATGCCGTCCATGAGGGCGACGTAGGGCTTGGGATAGCGGGCGATCAGCGCGTTGAGCCGGTACTCGTCCCGCCAGAAGTCCGCCGAGGCCCTGCCGCCCGTTCTGGCGTCCTCGTGGATCGCCCGGATGTCCCCGCCCGCGCACAGGCCGCGCTCTCCCGCCCCGGAGACCACCACGGTGTCGACGGCGGGGTCGTCGCGCCACGCGGTCAGGGCCTGCGCGATCCGCAGCACCATGGGGTGGCTGAGGGCATTGAGGGCCTTCGGACGGTTGAGGACCAACCGGCCGGAGCGGCCCTCGACGTGGACGAGGACGTCTGCTTCTGCGGTCACCGCAGGCTCTCCATGGGGCTGCGGGCGACGATGACGCGCATGATCTCGTGGGTCCCTTCCAGGATCTGGTGCACACGGAGCTCGCGGACGGTCTCCTCGGTGCCATCTTCCCCCACATGGCCGTGGCCGCCGTGGCGGATCCCGGATCCGCGCCTCGTTCGACCCGGTCGGCGACCCGGTACGGGACCACTCCTTATTGCACATATATTGCAGTTGCAGATAAAGGGTCAGAAGGAGTGGCGCAGTGGGCGGACCAGTGGTGCTCGGGATCGAGTCGTCCTGCGACGAGACCGGCGCGGGGATCGTGCGGGACGGGCGGCTGCTCGCGCACGTGGTGGCGTCGAGCATGGACGAGCACGCACGGTTCGGGGGCGTGGTCCCGGAGATCGCCGCGCGGGCGCACCTGCACTCCTTCAATCCCGTCGTACGGCGGGCCCTGGACCAGGCGGGGCTGCGGCTGCACCAGATCGACGCGGTCGCCGTCACCACCGGACCCGGTCTGTCGGGCGCGCTCCAGGTGGGCCTGGCCGGGGCGAAGACCCTCGCCTACGCGGCCGGGGTGCCGTTGTACGGGGTGCACCACCTGGCAGGCCATGTCGCCGCGGACACCCTGGAGCACGGGCCACTGCCCGAGCCCTGCGTGGTGCTGATCGTCTCCGGCGGCCACACCTCGCTGCTGCTCGTACGGGATCTGGTGCGCGAGCCGATCCTGCACCTCGGGGACACCCGGGACGACGCTGCGGGCGAGTGCTTCGACAAGGTGGCGAGGATCCTGGGGCTGCCGTATCCGGGCGGCCCGGCGATCGACCGGGCCGCGCGGGACGGCGACCCGAAGGCGGTGGTCCTCCCGCGCCCGCTGACCCGGCCCGGGGACGATCCGTACGCCTTCTCCTTCTCCGGGCTCAAGACGGCGGCGGCCCGCTGGGTCGAGCAGCACCGTCTGCGCGGCGAGGAGCCGTCCGTGGCCGACGGGGCCGCCGCGCTGCAGGAGGCCGTGGCCGACGTGCTGACCCGCAAGGCGCTGGCCGCCTGCCGCGCCCACCACGTGCAGACGCTGGTCGTGGTCGGCGGTGTCGCCGCGAACTCGCGCGTGCGCGCCCTGGCCGAACGGCGGTGCGCCGCGGCGGGGATCGAACTGCGCGTGCCGCCGATGACGCTGTGCACGGACAACGGGGCCATGATCGCGGCGGTGGGCGCCCTGCTCGTCCGCTCCGGCGCCGCACCCGCTCCGCTGGACGTGACCATCGACCCGTCCGCGCCGCTGGAGTACGCCTCCCTGACCCCGCTGCCCGTCGGTCAGCGGCCCAGCGCCGGGATGACCTGCTGACCGTAGGCGTCGATCGTGGCCTCCCGCGCGTCGTGCATGGCGTAGACGGCGAACTGGTCGACGCCCAGGTCGCGCAGTGCCCGCAGTTTCTCGATGTGGGCCTCCACCGGGCCGAGCAGGCAGAAGCGGTCCACGATCTCGTCGGGGACGAAGTCGGCCGACGGGTTCCCGGCGCGGCCGTGGTGGCTGTAGTCGTAGCCCTCACGGGACTTGATGTACTCGGTGAGGGCGTCCGGGACCATCGAGGAGTGTTCGCCGTAGCGGCCGACGAGGTCGGCGACGTGGTTGCCGACCATGCCTCCGAACCAGCGGCACTGGTCGCGGGCGTGGGCCGGGTCGTCGCCCACGTACGCGGGGGCCGCCACGCAGATGGTGATCTCGTCGGGGTCGCGGCCGGCCGCCGTGGCGGCCTCGCGGACCGCCTTGACCATCCACTCGGTGAGGTAGAGGTCCGCGAGCTGGAGGATGAACCCGTCGGCCTTCTCGCCCGCGAGGGCCAGGGCCTTCGGCCCGTACGCGGCCATCCAGACGGGGAGTTTGCCGTCGCGGATCCAGGGGATCCGGATCGGGCTGCCGTCCACGACGGCTTCCCGGCCCTCGGCGAGGTCGCGGATCACGTCCATGGCCTCGCCGAGGCGGGCCAGGGTGTTGGGTTTGCGTCCCGCGACCCGCATCGCCGAGTCGCCCCGGCCGATGCCGCAGACGGTGCGGTTGCCGTACATGTCGTTGAGGGTGGCGAAGGTGGAGGCGGTCACCTCCCAGGTGCGGGTACCCGGGTTGGTGACCATCGGGCCGATGTGCAGCTTCTGGGTATGGGCCAGGATCTGGCTGTAGATGACGAAGGGTTCCTGCCACAGGACGGCCGAGTCGAAGGTCCAGCCGTAGCGGAAGCCGTTGCGTTCGGCGCGCTTCATGAGGCTGACGACCTGGGAGGCCGGCGGGTCGGTTTGCAGGACGAGGCCGAAGTCCATCACGGCTCCTTACAGGTACTGGCAGGTCGAGCGGTGGACGAAGGCCCCGTGTCCGGGCCGGCCGGTGTACTCGCGCCGGTCGATGACGAGTTCGCCGCGCGAGAGGACCGTGTCGACGCGTCCGGTGATCCGCCTGCCCTCGTACGCCGAGTAGTCCACGTTCATGTGGTGCGTCTCGGCGGAGATGACCTGCTCGGCGTGCGGATCGTAGAGGACGATGTCGGCGTCGGAACCCGGCGCGATGGTGCCCTTCTGCGGGTAGAGGCCGAACATGCGGGCCGGGGTCGCGCAGGCGATCTCGATCCAGCGGCGGCGGGTGATGTGCCCGTCCAGTACGGCCTGGTGGAGGAGGTCCATACGGTTCTCCACGCCCGGCAGCCCGTTGGGGATCTTCGAGAAGTCCCCGCGTCCCAGCTCCTTCTGGCCGCGGAAGCAGAACGGGCAGTGGTCGGTGGAGACCACCTGGAGGTCGTTCGTCCGCAGGCCCCGCCACAGCGCCGCCTGGTGCTCGCGCGGCCTCAGCGGGGTGGAGCAGACGTACTTGGCGCCCTGGAAGTCGGGCTCCGCGAGGTTGTCGGTGGACAGGAACAGGTACTGCGGGCAGGTCTCCCCGAAGACCGGCAGGCCCTTGTCGCGGGCCGCGGCGAGCTCCGCGACCGCCTCCTCGGCCGAGACGTGGACGACGTACAGCGGGGAGCCGGCCACCCGGGCCAGCTGGATGGCCCGGTGCGTGGCCTCCGCTTCGAGGAGCACCTTGCGGACCTCGCCGTGGTGGCGCGGGTCGGTCTCGCCGCGCGCCAGGGCCTGTTCGACGAGGACGTCGATCGCAATGCCGTTCTCGGCGTGCATCATGATCAGACCGCCGTTGCCCGACGCCCGCTGCATCGCGCGCAGGATCTGCCCGTCGTCGCTGTAGAAGACGCCCGGGTAGGCCATGAACAGCTTGAAGGACGTGACGCCTTCGCCGATGAGGTGGTCCATCTCCTTGAGGGTGCCCTCGTTGACGTCGGAGAGGATCATGTGGAAGGCGTAGTCGATCGAACAGCGGCCGTCGGCCTTGTCGTACCAGGTGTCGAGTCCGGCGCGCAGGGAGCGGCCCACGCTCTGCACGGCGAAGTCGACGATGGTGGTGGTGCCGCCCCAGGCGGCCGCCCGGGTGCCCGTCTCGAAGGTGTCCGAGGCGGCGGTGCCGCCGAAGGGCAGCTCCATGTGGGTGTGGGCGTCGACCCCGCCGGGGATGACGTACTTCCCGCTCGCGTCGAGCGTGCGGTCCGCCGTCCAGCCGTCGGCGACCTGCGACCCGTGGGCCGCGAGGGCGACGACCCGGCCGTTCTCGATCAGGATGTCGGCGTGCAGTTCGTCGGCGGCCGTGACGACGAGTCCGCCGCTGATCAGGGTGCGGGTGCTCATGTACGTTCCCTCGCTGCTAGTTCAGACTCCGCAGGGCCTGTTCGAGGATCTCGGCGCCCTCTTCCGCCTCCGCGACGGTGAGGGAGAGCGGCGGCGCGATGCGCAGCACGCTGGTGTTGTACCCGCCGCCCTTGCCGAGGAGCAGCCCTCCGGCACGCGCGGCCTCCAGTACGGCGGCGGCGGCTTCGGGGTCGGCCGTGTCGGTGCCGGGCTTCGTCAGCTCCAGGCCGGCCATCAGGCCCCGGCCCCGCACCTCCCGTACCGCGGGCACGGTTGCGGCGATGGCCCGCAACCGCTCCAGGAGCAGGCCGCCGACGCGGCGGGCGTTGCCCTGGAGGTCGTGCTCCAACAGGTAGGCGAGGTTCGCGACGCCGGCCGCCATGGTGACCGGGGAGCCGCCGAAGGTGGAGATGGAGTTCGAGTCGATGCAGTTCATCACCTCGGGGCGGGCCACGACCCCGCCGATGGACATGCCGTTGCCGATGCCCTTGGCGAAGGTGAGGATGTCCGGCGGGCCGTTCTGGGCGTGGGCCTGCCAGCCCCAGAAGTGCTCGCCGGTGCGCCCCCAGCCGGTCTGCACCTCGTCGCTGATCCACAGGATGCCGTGCCGGTCGAGGACCTCGCGGAACCGGCCGTAGAGGCCGTCGGGCGGGGAGGTGAACCCGCCGACGCCCTGGAACGGTTCGGCGATGAGCGCGGCCACTCCCCCGCGGGTCTGGCCCAGTACGTCTTCCAGGTCTGCGACGGCCGCGGCGGTGAACTCGGCGTCACCGAGGTGGGCGAAGGGGCCCCGGGTGCGGACCGCGCCGTGGACGTAGAACGTCTGGAGCGGCGAGAGGCTCGTCGGGGACCAGCCGCGGTTGCCGGTGATGGAGACCGTGGAGAACGACCGGCCGTGGTAGCTGTTGCGCATCGCCAGGATCTGGTTGGAGCGGCGGTACGTCGTCGCGAGCAGCAGGGCGGTGTCGTTGGCCTCGGTGCCGGAGGTGGTGAAGAAGACCCGGGCGTCGGGGATGCCGGAGAGGGCGGCGACCCGTTCGGCCAGCTCCACCATCGGGCGGTTCAGGTACAAGGTGGAGGAGTGGATGATCCGCCCGGCCTGTTCGGAGACGGCCTTGGTGACCTCCGGCAGGGCGTGGGCGGTCATCGTGGTGAGGATGCCGCCGAAGAAGTCGAGGTAGCGGTTGCCTTCGGCGTCCCAGACGTGGCGGCCCTCGCCGTGGGTGAGTTCGATGGGGCGCTCGTAGTAGAGGGTGAGCCAGTCCGGCAGGACGGCGCGGTGGCGGCTGTGCAGGGGGATCGGGTTGCTCACGGCTGTACGAGTCCTCCGTAGGCGTCGGGGCGGCGGTCGCGGTAGAAGGCCCACTGGTCGCGGACTTCCTTGATCAGATCGAAGTCGAGGTCGCGGACGAGGAGTTCTTCCTCCTTGTCGCTCGCCGCCTCCCCGACGAACTGCCCGCGGGGGTCGACGAAGTAGCTGCTGCCGTAGAAGTCGTTGTCGCCGTACTCCTCTTGGCCGATGCGGTTGATGGCCGCGATGAAGTACTCGTTCGCGACGGCCGCGGCGGGCTGTTCCAGCTGCCAGAGGTAGGCGGACAGACCGCGGTGGGTGGCAGAGGGGTTGTATACCAACTGGGCTCCCGCGAGGCCGAGTTGACGCCACCCCTCCGGGAAGTGCCGGTCGTAGCAGATGTAGACGCCGACGCGGCCGACCGCGGTGTCGAAGACGGGCCAGCCGAGGTTGCCCGGGCGGAAGTAGTACTTCTCCCAGAAGCCCTTGACCTGCGGGATGTGGTGCTTGCGGTACTTGCCGAGGTAGCTGCCGTCGGCGTCGATGACCGCGGCGGTGTTGTAGTAGAAGCCCTCGGACTCCCGCTCGAAAACCGGTACGACGATCACCATGCCGGTCTCGCGGGCCAGGTCCTGCATCCTGCGGACGGTGGGGCCGTCGGGCACGGGCTCGGCCCACCGGTAGTGCTCGGGCTCCTGGACCTGGCAGAAGTAGGGGGCGTTGAAGACCTCCTGGAAGCCGATGACCTTCGCACCCTGGGCGGCCGCCCGGCGGGCGTGCTCCTCGTGCTTGGCGATCATCGATTCGGTGTCTCCGGTCCAGGTGGCCTGGACGAGTGCGGCGCGGACGACTTGGGCCATGAGGTGCCTCCTCGCGACGGGAACGCCGACTTCTACGCACGTAGACGGTGTCCGTAGGGAGTAGAACGTAGGCCTCGTCACAGCGTGGGGCAAGAGCGCCGTGCACTGTCGGCCCAGTCGATCACGTTACGTCGGCGCGTGATCGTTTGCGATCAGCAGACGGGCGGTTCAGGGCAGGGGGATCCCCGCGACGCGGAGGGCGTGGGACAGGTCGCGGTGTTTGCCCCCGGCGAGTACGGCGGCCGCGCGGAGCAGGCGCGGGGGGAACCACTGCGGGTCCCGGCGGGCCAGGGCGGCGGCCTCCTCGGCGGTGCGCAGCCGGACGAAGGCGGCGAGGAGCGCGTCGGCCTCCCGCTCGCGGCCGGCGGCGCCGAGAACGAGGGCGGCCTCGGCGATCTCGGCGGTGGGGCGGCCGGCGCCCTGGCGCAGCAGCGCGTCGCAGTCGGCGTCCCGCCCGGCCTCCCCGAGGGCGGCCGCGGCGGCGGCGAGCCGGTCGGGCGGGAGGGAGGCCGCCTCCCACAGCAGGGTGGCCCAGTCGGCGCCGAGCCCGGCGCGGCCCAGCTCGGCGGCGAACTCCGGGAGCAGGCCGGCGGGCCACGCGGCGGCCTCGCACAGCAGCGCGTGTGCCTCGCCGCCGCGACCCTGCGCCCGCAGCCCGACCAACCGCGCCACGGTCCGCGGCACCTCCACCGCCGCGCCGGCTCCTGGCCGGGGTGCGGGTACGGGTACGGCCGGTCGCGCCCCGGGCCCCCCGCCGTCCGGGGTGGGGGCCGCCGGATCGGCGGTGAACCAGGGCGACACCACCGGCCGCCCTGCGGCAGCCTCCGGCGACACCGCTGCCCCACCGCCGTGCCATACCGCCTCCACCGGCTGACCGGCCGGATGCTCCGGCGGAGCCGTCGGGGCGGCGTGGGCCGAGGGAGGGGCCGCCGGGCCGGCGGCGGGCCCGGCCTGGGGCGGGAGCGTCGGGCGGGGGTCCACGGTTCCCGGCGGGGCGGGCTCCGGAGCCGCCTTGGTGGGGGCGAGGTGGGCGAAGCGGGCGCCCCGGGGGGTGGCCTGCGGCGCCTGCGGGGCTTCGACGGGCATGGACGGCGGCCCCACCTCGGCCGGCGCACCCGCGTACCGGGCCCCTCCGGCTCGGCGACCGCCGCGCCGCCACCGCCCCTCGGCCCGCCCCGGCGACCCCGCACCCCGCTGCCCCGGCACACCGTCGAGCGGCGCCCCCGGCCGCTCGGCATCCGGCTCCCTCCGCCGAGGCCCGAGAGCGGGCGCGGGCGCGGGCGGTCGGACCACCGCATCAACCGCGGGCTCCTCGTGGCCGGCCTCCCGGAACGGCCCGAGCGGCTGCGCCCCCGCACGGGCTCCCGCCTCCGCGTACGAGGCCTCCTCCGCAAGTGCCCCGAACGGCTCCCCCACCGGACCGGGGCGCGGCACCACCGGGAGCGGGTGACCGGGTGTCGCCTCGCCGGGTGTCGCCTCGCCGGGCGGCGTCCGCAGGGACGCGAGGCGGCTCGTCAAGTCGTCCTGGCGGGCCCGGGCGCGGGACGTGTCGTCCCGGAGCCAGGACAGCTCCCGGTCCAGCTCGGCCGCCTCCGCCGGGGCCGTGGCCCGGTCCCGCAGCTCCGTCAGCCGCGCCAGGGCGGCCTCCGCCGCCGCCCGCTGCTCCGACGCCCGGGCCAGCAGTTCCCGCAGTTCGCGCTCCCCACCCGGCGCCCGGTCCCACGCGGCGACCGCCGCGACCCGCAGCCGGGCCGCGTACTCCACCTCCCCCGCCACCGCCCCCGCATCCCGCAGCAGCGACGCCAGCACGTCCCAGGGCGGTATCGCGGCGCCGTCCAGACAGGCCCGCATCCCCTCCGGGTCCCGCCGCAGGAACTCCCCGTACCACCCCGCCCCGGGATCTAGTCTCCGGGTCAACCCACGTAAGTAGTCAGCGAGTTGACCGATCAGCAACGAAGTCGCCGTCTCCATCCCCGCATTGGACCCCACCCGCGTTACGGGCGGGCTACGGGAATCTCAAAGCTTGACGGCGATCCCGGTGTGCGGCCGCTCGCCCCGCCGCACCAGTGCGGCGGGCAGGTCCACCGCCCAGAACTGCCAGGTGTACTTGCGCGACATCAGCTTCCGCACCCGCCGCAGCCCCGTCTCGTCCAGCAGCCGCGCCTGCCCCTCCACCGCGACGGCACCCTCCGGCACGCGTCCGCGCACATCGCAGGCGCTCACCGCGACCCGCCCGTTGTTGCGGATCCGCTTGACCTTCCACGAGTCGCTGCGCGTCCACACGTACAGCTCGCCCCCGTCGGCCACCGCCCAGACGGGGGTGGCGACGGGGGTGCCGTCCTTGCGGAAGGTGGTGAGGCTGACGTACCGCGCCTTGCCGAGCTCCTCCATCGTCATATCCCGACCCTAGGGGATCGCGGGGACTTCCGTCCCGGGTGCGGCTCCCCTCAGGCGGGGACGAAGGCGCAGCGGCGCAGCACCTCGTCCAGGGACAGGCCGAGCGCCTCGGCGACGGCGGCGACCGTGAAGAAGGCGGGCGTGGGGGCCCGGCCGGTCTCGATCTTGCGGAGGGTCTCGGCGGAGAGTCCGGCGCTGGCGGCGACCTCGACCATGCTGCGGCCGCCGCGGGCTTCGCGCAGCAGCGCGCCCAGACGCTCGCCGCGCTCGCGCTCTTCGGGGGTGAGGGGGGTACGGACCATGCCCCCATCCTACCCCGGCCCCCAATAATCATCCCGTTACAGTTATACCGGTATAGTTATTGGCATGATGGAACTCAAGACAGATGAATCGATCGACCGGATGCGCGCCGCGGGGCGGGTCGTCGCCCATGCGCTGGCCGCCGTACGGGACCGGGCGCAGGTCGGGGTCTGCCTGCTGGAGCTGGACCGGACGGCCCGCGAGGTGCTCCGCGAGGCGGGTGCGAGCTCGCCCTTCCTGGGCTACCGGCCGCGGTTCGCGCCGGCGCCCTTCCCCGCCGTGGTGTGCACCTCGGTCAACGACGCGATCGTGCACGGCGTCCCCGACGGGTACCGGCTGCACGACGGCGACCTGGTCAGCGTCGACTGCGGGGCGAAGCTCGGAGGCTGGGTCGGCGACGCAGCGGTCAGCTTCACCGTCGGCCGCGGGCGGTCGGCCGACCTGCGGCTGATCGGGACCGCCGAGGCGGCCCTCGCCGCGGGGATCGCCGCGGCCGTGCCCGGCAACCGGATCGGGGACATCGCCCATGCGGTTGGCACGGTGTGCCGCTCCGCCGGGTACGGCATCCCCGAAGGCTTCGGCGGCCACGGCATCGGCCGCAGCATGCACGAGGACCCGGGCGTGCCCAACGAGGGGCCGCCGGGACGCGGCGTGCGGCTGCGCCCCGGCATGGTCCTGGCGATCGAGCCGATGCTGACGTCGGGCGGCACGGACGACTACTACTGCGACGCTGACGGCTGGACCCTGCGGACCGTCGACGGCAGCCGCGCCGCCCACGCCGAGCACACGGTCGCGATCACCGCCGACGGTCCGCGGATCCTCACCGCCCTGTAGGTGGCGCGCCGTTACGGGTGGCCGTGCGGGTGGACGACCATCGCCGATCCCCCGCCCCGGCGGCTGGTCTCGGCCGCCGCCAGCCAGCGGCCGTCCGGGAGCCGCTGGACGCCGGTCGCGGCGCCGATCTCCGGGTTCTGCTTGAAGACGTGGCCCAGCGCCTCCAACTGGGCGCGGACCGGGCTGCCCCACAGGCCCGGTTCCAGCTCCGTGGTGCTCTGGTTGCGCTGGCTGGCCCGCGGCGCGGCGATCGCGTCGACGAGCGGCAGGCCCCGGTCCAGGTGCCCGAGGAGGGTCTGGAGCACGGTGGTGATGATGGTGGCGCCACCCGGGGAGCCGACGGCGAGCACCGGGCGACCGTCCTCCAGCACGATGGTCGGCGACATCGACGAGCGCGGCCGCTTCCCGGGGCCGGGCAGGTTCGGGTCGGGGACGCCGGGGGCGGCGGGGGCGAAGGAGAAGTCGGTCAGTTCGTTGTTGAGCAGGAAGCCGCGGCCCGGCACGGTGATGGCGCTGCCGCCGGTGGATTCGATGGTCAGGGTGTAGGAGACCACGTTGCCCCAGCGGTCGGCGACCGTGAGGTGGGTGGTGTTCTCCCCCTCGTACGTGGTGGGCGCCGCCTGGCCGGTGGTGGCGCACGGCGCCGGCTTTCGCGGGTCACCGGGGGCGAGCGGGCTGGTCAGTGCCCGGTCCGGCGTGATCAGGCAGGCTCGGGTGTCGGCGTAGCGCTGGGAGAGCAGTTCCCGGGTGGGGACCTGCTCGGCGGCCGGGTCGCCGACCCAGCGGCCCCGGTCGGCGAAGGAGATCCGGGAGGCCTCGATGTAGTGGTGCAGGTACTGCGCCTCGGAGAGCGCGCCGAGGTCGGTGCCCTCCAGGATGTTCAGCGCCTCGCCGACCGTGGTGCCGCCGGAGGAGGAGGGGGCCATGCTGTAGACGTCCAGGCCCCGGTAGCGCACCTGGGTGGGGGCCTGCCGCTTGGTCCCGTAGGCCCGCAGGTCCCCGGTGGTCAGGTCGCCGGGGCGGACGTTGCGGGTCGCGGCCGGGCTCACCGGGGGCTTGCGCACGGCGCGGACGATGTCCTCGGCGAGCGGGCCCCGGTAGAGGGCGCCGGTCCCCTTGCGGCCGAGTTCGGCGTACGTGGCGGCGAGGTCGGGGTTCTTGAAGGTGGACCCGACCACCGGCAGCGCCCCGCCCGGCAGGAACAGCTTCGCGGTGTCCGGGAAGTCCTTGAAGCGGTCCTGGTTGAGCTCGGTCTGCGCGCGGAAGGTGGCGTCGACGGTGAAGCCGTCCCGGGCCAGTTTCTCGGCGGGCTGGAGCAGCCGCCCGAGCGGCCGGCTCCCCCAGGCGTCGAGTGCGCTCTTCCAGGTCGCCGGGGTGCCGGGGACCCCGACGCCGCGGCCGCTGGTCTGGCCCTCGGCGAAGGGGATGGGGACGCCGTTCTCCTGGAACAGGGTGCTGGTCGCGCTGGCCGGGGCGGTCTCGCGCCCGTCGATGGTCTGCACCCGGTGGGAGGCGGCGTCGTAGTAGACGAAGTAGCCGCCCCCGCCGATCCCGGCGGAGTACGGCTCGGTGACCCCGAGCGCGGCGGCGGTGGCCACGGCCGCGTCCACGGCGTTGCCGCCCGAGCGCAGCACCTCGATGCCGGCCGCCGAGGCGTCGGCGTCGACGCTGGCGACGGCCCCGCCGTAACCGACGGCGACCGGGACCTTCGCGGGGGCGCCGGTCGCCGCGGAGGGCGGGGCGGCCGCGCCGGTGGACACCAGCGCCCCGGCGAGGGCGACGAGCGCGAACTGACGTGTGGCGGGACGACGCATCCGTACCTCCAGTCGACAGCCCGTCAGATCCCCTGTGACGGGCCCGGTCCGGCACTTTAGCCCCACGGCACCCCCCGCGTCAGGACCGCGCGGGGCGGGTTACCATCCGCGCCATGAACGACGACGTGCGCAACATCGTGCTCGGGGTGGTGGCCACCGCCATCAGCGGCGGTTTCGGCTGGTTCTCCCGGACGTACCTGTGGCGCCGCACCCTGCGCCGCAAGCAGGCCTTCTTCGGACTGCCCACCGGCTCGGACTGCGTGTTCGTGGTCAACCGCCAGATGGGCGGCACGGAGGGGTCGGTGCACCGCAACGACGCCTTCGCGCTGCTGGAGATATCCGCGTTGATCAAGGACTGCTCTGCCAACCTGCAGATCGTGGCCCACGACACGGCCCGCCAAGGCTTCGGGGAGCGGGCCGAGTTCTGTGTGGGCGGCCCGGTCTCCAACGCGCGCACGGCCGCGCACCTGGCCTCCATGCTGCCGGGTGTGCAGGTCGACGTCTCCACCGAGGCGGGTCCCGACCGGGGGGCGATCCGGGTCGGTGAGGAGATGTTCCGCTGGGACCGGGGCCGGGAGGACCACGTGCTGCTGGCACGGCTGACGACCGGGCCGGGGACGAGGCCGGTGTTCCTGATCTCCGGGCAGACCGCGATCAGCAACCAGGCGGGCGCGCGGTACCTGGCCCGCCACCACCAAGAGCTGGCCCGCAAGTACGGCAACGACTCGTTCTGCGTGGTGCTGAAGGTGGTCAACTCGCAGGCCTACGGCCCGGACGTGGTCGAGCTGGCGGCCGACGTCACGCGCGCGGCGCGGACACCCGCAGCGGCAGCCGCGTGATCCCGTTGATGAAGTTGGAGACCAGCCGCCGCGGCGCACCCGCCTGTTCGGGAGGGGGCATGAGCTCGCGCCACTGCGCGTAGAAGGTGCGCAGTTGCAGCCGGGCGAAGTGGGCGCCGAGGCAGACGTGCGGGCCGTCACCGAAGGAGACGTGCGGGTTGGGCGACCGGCCGGGGTCGAGGCGTTCGGGTGCGTGGAAGACGCGATCGTCGTGGTTGGCGGAGGCGTGGAAGACCACGACCTTGTCCCCGGCGCGGATCGGCTGCCCGGCCAGTACGGTGTCGACGGCCGCGGTGCGGCGGAAGCTGAGCACCGGCGGGTGGACGCGCAGGAGTTCCTCCACGGCCCGCTCCACGGGCACTTCGCCGCGGGCCAGTCGCCGGTAGGCGTCCGGGGCGCCGGCCAGGGCGAGCAGGCCGCCGGGCGCGGCGCTGCGCACCGTGTCGTTGCCGGCGACGGTCAGCAGGAAGAAGAACATCTCCAGTTCGCCCGGGCCGAGTTCCGATGCGGCCAGTGCCGTCATCACGTCTTCGGCGGGGTGCGCCCGCTTGTACGCGGCCAGGTCGCGGGCGTAGGCGAACATCTCGCCGAGCAGGGCCGGTGAGCGCGGGTTGAGGGGTTTCCCGTCGGGGCCGGGCTGCGGCGCGGGCGCGTCCTCGGGGTCCTGGTAGCCGATGATCCGTACGGTCCAGTCCAGCAGCAGTCCCCGGTCGGCGGCCGGGACGCCCAGCAGGTCGGTCAGGTTGAGCAGCGCGTACTCGTCGGTGACGGCGGTGACGAGGTCGGCGGCGCCGTCCACGGCCCCGTCGCGGGCGGCGCACAGCAGGCTGCGGGCGCGGTCGCGCACCCGGGCGGTGAAGGCGTCGACGTGGGCGGGGGTGAAGGCCCGGGCGACGAGCCGGCGCAGCCGCCCGTGGTCGCCGGCGCCGCGCCGCGGGTCCTGGTTGAGCATGGTGCGCCGCAGGAACGGCAGGTCGGCCGGGTCGGGGTCGCGGATCTGGGTGGCACCGAGCCAGGAGGAGTACGTGGCGTGGTCGCGCAGGACCCGTACGGTGTCGGCGTGCCGGGTGACGGCCCAGAACCCGGGGCCGGCGGGCCAGCCCAGGACCTCCGGTTCGGCCTGCCACGCCACCGGGTGACGTGCGCGCAGCAGCCGGTAGCGCTCGTGCGGGATGCCCGCGGCGTAAAGGCGGGGGTCGAAGACGTCGAGGCCGTCGGGGACGTCGGCGCCGTAGCCGGGGGCGTCGGTCATGGGGGCCACGTTGGCCCCCGTACACCCCTCCCCGCAAGGGGGCACGGGCGGTGGGGGCGGCCCGGCTTTCCTCCCGGGGGAATGCGGAGGATCGTGGGTGGTGACCGTAGGCATCGCTCCAGGGAGGCGCGTCATGCGCAAGGTCATGGACTGCAGGGAGTACCCGAGCGAGATCGGGTGCACCTTGATGATCACGGGTGAGGAAGAGGAAGTCCTCGGCGCAGCTGTCCAGCACGCCGTCGCCGTGCACGGCGAAGAGGACACTCCGGAGTTCCGTACCGCGCTGCGCGGCATGCTGAAGCCGGAGGTGCCCCAGCACGCCTGAGCCGCCCGGCTCCTGCGGCCCGGACGGGGCCCGTACCTAGCTCCTGCGGCGCAGTGCCGTCGTCAGGGCGGTGAGTTCCGTCAGGCGCAGAGGCGCGGCCAGGAGGAGGACGACGAGCGCGAGGACCGCGGCCCCGGCGCCGGTGGCGGCGAACCGGCCGGCTCCCTCGCATGCGCGGGCGGCGCCGTACCCGGCCGCTGCCGCGGGCAGGCACGCGGCCAGCAGCCGCAGGTGGGTGCCTGCCGCCGTGGCGGGGCCGCCGGTGAGGTCACGCGTGCGCGGGCCGAGCCGCCGGGCGAGGGCGTACGCGGTGACCGCGGCGCCCGCCGTGAAGGCGGCCGAGGAGGCGGCGGCCATGCCGGTCACGATCCACCGCACGGGCAGGAGTTCGTAGGCGGCGTAGGAGAGCCCGGCGTTCAGGGCGACGATGACCAGGTTCAGGAAGAACGGGGTCCGGGTGTCGGAGAGCGCGTAGAACCCGCGCGAGAGGACGTACTGGGCGCAGAAGGCGACCAGGCCGGGGGCGAACGCCACGAGTATCCCCGCCATCACCTCGGCGTCTGCGGCCCTGACCTCGCCGTACTGGAAGACGCAGGCCGTCAGCCAGGGTGCGAGCGCCGCGAACAGCGCGGCGGCGGGCACGATCAGGGCGGCGCCGGTGCGCAGGGCGTAGGAGACGTCGCGGCGGACGGCGCCGAGGTCGCCCGAGGCCGCGGCCGCACTCATCCGGGGCATCAGGGCGGTGACCAGGGAGACGGTGACGATGCCCTGCGGGACGATCCACAGCTGGTAGGCGTTGGTGTAGGCGACGTAGCCGACACCGCCCGCCACCCCGTCGGCCTCGGCGAGTTTCCCGGCCGTGGTCGAGAGCCGGGTCACGACCCAGTAGGCGAACTGGTTGGAGAGGACCAGCAGGACCAGCCACCCCGCGTTGCGCAGGGGGCGGGCGAGGCCGCTGCCGCGCCAGTCGAAGCGCGGGCGCCACCGGAAGCCGGCGGAGCGCAGGGACGGGAGCAGGGCGAGGGCCTGGACGACGATGCCCGCGGTGGTGCCGATGCCGAAGAGCCGGGTCTCGGCGGAGGTGAAGCCCCTGCCGCCGCTGTGTGAGAGGACGAGGAAGAGCCCGAACACGGCGATGACCACGAGGTTGTTGAGGACCGGGGTCCACATCATCGCCCCGAACCTGCCGCGGGCGTTGAGGACTTGCCCGAGCAGGGTGAACAGCCCGTAGAAGAATATCTGCGGGAGGCAGAACCGGGCCAGGGCCACCGTGGAGTCCACCTCGGCCGGCGTGTACGAGGCGGGGGTGTACGCCGAGGTGATCAACGGGGCGGCGAGGACGGCCGCGGCGCTCAGCGCGAGGAGCGCCGCGGTGCAGGCGGTGAGCAGCCGGTCGGTGTACGCGGCGCCGCCGTCGGGGTGTTCGCGGGCGGCCCTCATCAGTTCGGGCACGAAGACGGCGTTGAGCGCGCCGCCGATGAGCAGCATGTAGACGATGTTGGGGACGGTGTTGGCGACGGCGTAGCTGTCGCCGCGGATCTGGGTGCCGAGGGCCGCGAGGACGACGGCGGAGCGGACGAAGCCGGTGGCCCTGGAGACGATCGAGCCGGCCGCCATCAGTGCGCCGCTGCGCTGTACCGACGTCTTGCGCGGTGCGGTGCCCGGGCGTGCCGTGAGCGGCGCCGCTCCCGTGGCCGTCACCGGCTGCCCGGGTCGGTAAGTCGGTCCATCGGTGGTTCCCCCGCTCGGTCGTCGATCGGCACCGAGGGTAACCCGGGCCTGCTGTTGACACGAAGTCAATCGTTACCCGTACGTAACTTACCCATGGGTTACCTACGGTAAGCCACTCCCGTTACCGTCGGCACACTTTGTCACCGGCGCACGCGAGGAGCATCGATGCCCCGCACCACCAGCACCGCAGCAGCCGTGGCGGCCCTGCTGGCCGCAGCCGCCCTGGGCCTGTCCCCCCACCAGGCCCAGGCGGCGGCCGCGGACGCAGCCACCGCAGCTCCCTCCGGTCCCGCAGCCACCTCGTCCTCGTCGGAGCTGCGCTTCCACGACATCCCCGGCTCCGGCGGGATCACCCTCAAGGGCAACGTCTTCACCCCGGCGGGCGCCCAGAGCGGCCGGACGTACCCGCTGATCGTGCTGCCCACCAGTTGGGGCCTGCCGCAGATCGAATACATCGCCCAGGCGAAGCAGCTCGCCGACTCCGGTTACGTGGTGGTCAGTTACACCTCCCGCGGCTTCTGGCTCTCCGGCGGCCGGATCGAGGTCGCGGGGCCGCCCGACATCGCCGACGTCTCCGCCGTCATCGACTGGGCCCTGGCCCACACCCCCGCCGACGCGCAGCACATCGGCCTGGGCGGGGTCTCCTACGGGGCCGGCATCAGCCTGCTGGCCTCCGCGCACGACCCGCGGATCAAGGCCGTGGTCGCGCTCAGCGGCTGGGCCGACATCGTCGACTCCATCTACTCCGGCCGCACCCAGCACCTCCAGGCCGCCGGGCTGCTCGGCGCCGCCGGCTACCTCACCGGCCGTCCCGGACCCGAACTCCAGGGCATACTCGGCGACTTCCTCGGCTCCCGGCTGGACCGGGAACCGCAGATGATCGAATGGGGCAAGATCCGCTCGGCGGCCTACCAGGTCGACCGGATCAACGCGAACGGCCCCGCCGTCATGATGGGCAACGCCTGGGGCGACACCATCTTCCCGCCCAACCAGTATGCGGACTTCTTCGAGAAGCTGACCGGCCCCAAGCGCCTGGAGTTCCGCCCGGGCGACCACGCCACCGCCGAGGCCACCGGCCTGCTGGGGCTGCCCAACGACACCTGGACGAACGCCCGGCACTGGTTCGACCGTTATCTCAAGGGCGAGCGCAACGGCATCGACGCCGAAGCTCCCGTACAGATCAAGTCCCGCAGCGAGGGCGGCTACGAGGGCTACGCCGACTGGAAGTCCGTCGGCTCGGGCGGCTCCGAGAAGTTCGCGCTCCCCGACAGCGAGCACGTGTGGGCGAACATCGACTCCGGCGCCGACGGCGGGGTGGTCTTCCTCTCCAGCGTCCTCGACCAGCTCGCCAAGACGCCCCCGGCCGCATCGATCCCGCTGCTGCCCCGCGCCTTCGCCGCCGTCTGGCAGTCGCAGCGCTACGACGCCGACCGGCGCGTGCGCGGCACCGTCGCGCTGCACACCACCGTGACCCCCAGCGCCGGGGACGGCACCTTCGTCGCCTACCTCTACGACGTCGGCCCCCTGGGCATCGGCAAGCTGGTCACCAACGCCCCGTACACCTTCCACGGGAAGGTGCCCGGCCAGGCCTTCGGGGTGGACCTGGACCTCTTCTCCACCGCCTACGACGTGCCCGCGGGCCACCGGCTCGCCGTGGTCATCGACACGGTGGACCCGCTGTACATCGAACACAACCCGGCCGGCGCGCAGCTGACCTTCTCCTCACCGCGCACCGATCCCTCGTACGTCTCGGTGCCGCTGCGCGAGCAGTGATCCACGGCTGCTGCCGGCCGGGCCGGTTCCAGGGGTCAGCGCAGCGGCGTGCCCGGCAGCAGCGTGCCCGGATCGACCGGGGCGACGTCGACCGCCTCGGTCTTGGGGCTCCGGCGCTGGCGCCTGGCCACCCAGGTCGCGAGCCAGGACAGCAGCATGCACATGCCGATGTAGACCGGTGCGATGACCATCACCACCGGGATGAACGGCAGGTCGTAGTCCAGGTTCGAGGCGATCAGCTTCCCGGCGTGCAGGAACTCCTCGTAGGTGATCAGGAAGCCCAGCGAGGTGTCCTTGAGGGCCACCACCAGCTGGCTGATGATCGCGGGGAGCATCGCCCGTACCGCCTGCGGGGCCAGTACGTGAGTCATCACCTGCGTCTTGCGCATGCCCAGGGCGTACGCGGCTTCGCGCTGCCCCTTCTCCACCGCGTTGACGCCCGTACGGAAGACCTCGGCCAGGACCGAGCCGTTGTACAGGGTCAGCCCGGCCACCAGGGCGGGCAGGGGCTGCACCTGGAGCGCGACGAAGATGAAGAAGATCATCACGAGGACGGGCATGGCCCGGAAGAACTCCACCAGCAAGGTGGACAGCCAGCGCACCGGACGGTGGACGGACAGCCGCCCGGTCGCGAGCACGGCGCCCAGCGCGAGCGAGAGCACCGAGGCGTAGGCGAAGGCCTTGAGCGTGTTCCCGAGTCCGGTGAGCAGCAGGTCCTGGATGCCCTCGTACTCGAAGGGCGTCCACTTGGCCGAGGTGAACTGGTGGGTGTCGAAGAGCAGGTAGACGATCCAGCCCAGCAGGGCCAGGATCAACGCGGTCGACAGGACGCCGTAGAGGAGGTGCCGGCGCCGGGCCCGCGGGCCGGGGATGTCGTAGAGGGCGGTGGACTGGGTGTCCCCGTGGAGCGCGAGCGCGGTCATCGGGCGACTCCCCAGCGCTTCTCCAGCACGTTGAACAGCGCGCTGATGGACAGGGTGATGATCAGGAAGCCGACGGCGATCCAGACGAACGTCCAGATGATGCTGTAGCCCAGCTCGTTGAGGGTCTTGTAGGTGCCCAGCAGCTCGGTGACGCTGAACGCGCCGGCGATCGCGGAGTTCTTGGCGAGAGCGATCAGGGTGGAGCCGATCGGCGGGATGACGGAGCGGAAGGCCTGGGGCAGCACCACGCCGCCCAGGGTCTGGGTGAAGGACATCCCCAGGCTGCGGGCCGCCTCGCCCTGACCCTTGGGCACGGTGTTGATGCCCGAGCGCAGCACCTCGCAGATGAAGGCGGAGGTGTAGCAGCCGAGCGCGAGCACGGCGAACAGCTCGAAGGGAAGGACCACCCCGAAGCGGGGCAGGCCGAGCAGGACGGCGAAGAACAGCAGGGTGAGCGGGGTGTTGCGCAGCACGGTCACCCAGACCGTGCCGAAGACGCGCAGCGATCCGATGGGGGCGACCCGGAAGGAGACCATCACGAAGCCGAGCGCGAGGGCGAGGAGGGAGGCGTAGACGGTGAGTTCGAGGGTCCCGAGGAAACCCTCGAGGTAGATCGAGAAATTCTGGGTCAGTACGTCCATGGCGGTGTGCTCTCCCCTCAGCCCGCCGGGTAGCGGTCGATGGCGGGCGGTTGCGGGGCCGGTACGCCGGAGAGGCCGAGCGTGGCCTGGTAGGCCTTCTTCCAGTTCCCGTTCTCCTCGTTCTGGGCGAGGGCGTCGTCGAGGGCGAAGCGCAGGGCGTTGTCGGAGCGCGGGACGCCGATGCCGTAGGGCTCCTCGGAGAAGGGTCTGCCGACGACCTTGAGCTCGTCGGGAACCTTGGCGGCGTAGCCGAGGAGGATCGAGTCGTCCGTGGAGACGGCGTCGACCTGGTAGGTGAGCAGGTTGTCGACGCACACGGAGTACGTGTCGTAGGCGACGAGCACCGCCTTGGGGTACTCGCGCTGGAGGCGCTGGTAGGGGGTGGATCCGGCTGCGGAGCAGACCTTCTTGCCGGCGAGGTCGGCGGGGCCCTTGATGTCCTTCTCGTTCTTGCGCACGAGCAGGGACTGGCCGGCCATGAAGTAGGGGCCGGCGAAGCCGACCTGCTTCTTGCGGTTGGCGTTGATGGTGTAGGTGCCGACGTAGAAGTCGATCTGGCCGTTCTGGAGGGCGGTCTCGCGGTTGGCGGAGGCGATGGTCTTGAACTCGATGGTCTTGGGATCGAACCCGAGGGCGGCCGACATCATCTTGGCGATCTCGATGTCGAAGCCGGAGTAGCGGCCGCTGGAGGGGTCCTTCTCCCCGAGGTAGGGCTGGTCCTCCTTGGCGCCGACGATGAGGTGCCCGCGGCGCTTGGCCCGCTCCCAGGTGCGTGAGTCGGGCAGCCGGAAGCCGGTGGCGACGTGGTACACGGGCAGGGCCTCCGGCGGCGGCCCCTTGACCGGGGGGCTGCCGGAACGGCCGCAGCCGGTGGCGGCACCGAGTAGCGCGAGCAGGAGCAGGGCGAGCAGGCACACGGGCGTGCGGGAGCCGATGCGGCGTTTCACGGGCCGTCCCCCTCAGTGCTTGAGGATCTTGGAGAGGAAGTCGCGGGCCCGGTCGCTCTCGGGTGCGGTGAAGAACGCCTCCGGGGCCCGGTCCTCGATGATCTTCCCGTCGGCCATGAACACGACGCGGTTGGCGGCGGAGCGGGCGAAGCCCATCTCGTGCGTCACCACGACCATCGTCATGCCCTCGGCGGCGAGCCGGCGCATGACCTCCAGCACCTCGTTGATCATCTCGGGGTCGAGGGCGGAGGTGGGCTCGTCGAACAGCAGCGCCTGTGGGCTCATCGCGAGGGCGCGGGCGATCGCGACCCGCTGCTGCTGGCCGCCGGAGAGCTGGGCCGGGTACTTGTCCGCCTGGTCGGCCAGGCCCACCCGCTCCAGTAGCTGGCGGGAGCGTTTGTCGGCCTCCTCCTTCTTGCGCTTCCTGACCTTGATCTGCGCGAGGGAGACGTTGGCGAGGACCGTCTTGTGGGCGAAGAGGTTGAAGGACTGGAAGACCATGCCGACCTCGGCCCGCAGCCCGGCGAGCTCCTTGCCCTCGGCGGGCAGGGGTCGGCCGTCGAGGGCGATCGAGCCGGACTCGATGGTCTCCAGCCGGTTGATGACCCGGCACAGCGTCGACTTCCCTGAGCCGGAGGGGCCGATGACCACCACCACCTCCCCGCGGCCGACGGTGAGGTTGATGTCTTGGAGGACGTGCAGTTTCCCGTAGTACTTGTTGACGTCCCGCAGCTCGATCAACGGATCGACGGCCATACGCTGCCCTGCCCACTTGTCGGTGTCGAGGTCAGCGCAAACTATCCAGCCGCGGAAGGGCACTTCGCCTCGACACGCCTAAAGCTGACATAAAGGCCTTCGAGATCAGCCCTCCGAGGCCTCGGCGTAGGCCTGGGACAGCTCCGGCGATCCCGTCACCGCCCAGGACACGCCCGACTCGACCACGTTCAGCTCCCGGCCGGAGCCGAGCCGGATCACGGGCTGGCCGTTCGGCCACACCTGCCAGCGGGCCCCCTCGATGGTCCGGACGATCACGGTCCCGAGGTAGAAACCGGCGTCGTTGCCCAGCCAGGGCACGGCCTCCGGATCCCTTCGCCACCGCGGCATCAACTGGTCCAGCTCCTCCAACGACTCCGGGCTCCCGTCGAGTTCGAGCCCGGCCGACCTCGCCTGGGAGCGCAGCATCTCGCACTCCGCGAACAGCTCCGCGACGCCCTCGGGATCGTGCGCGAGGGCGGAGGCGAGCGCCGCACCCTGTTCCGTCGCGTGCCGGTTCCGCCAGTTGGCCAGGAAGGGGATGTTCATACGGACCAGCCTCGCACCGCCGTCCCCGCCTGGCCACAGGGCGCGCAGGACCGGGATCGCGGCTCGCCGGTCAGAGCTCCAGGTCCACGACGACCGGGGCGTGGTCCGAGGCGCCCTTGCCCTTGCGCTCCTCGCGGTCGACGTAGGCGTCCTTGACGGCCTTGGCGAAGGGCTCGTTGCCGTAGACCAGGTCGATGCGCATGCCACGGTTCTTCGGGAAGGCGAGCTGGCGGTAGTCCCAGTACGTGTACGGGCGGTCGTACTTGAGCGGGCGGGGCACGACATCGCTGAGCCCTGCGGCCCGCAGCGCCTCCAGGGCGGCCCGCTCGGCGGGCGTGACGTGGGTCATGCCGGCGAACAGGGCCGGGTCGAACACGTCCTCGTCGGTCGGCGCCACGTTGTAGTCGCCGAGCACCGCGAACGGCCGCGGGCCGGCCGCGTCTTCCGCGACGGCCGCGGCCAGGGCGCGGAACCACTCCAGCTTGTAGCCGTAGTGGTCGTGGGCGACCTCGCGGCCGTTCGGCACGTACACCGACCACACGCGCACGCCGTCACAGGTCGCGGAGATGGCGCGGGGCTCCTCGACGCCCTCGTACGCGGGGCCGTCGGGCAGGCCGACGACCACCTCCTCCAGGCCGACCCGGGAGATCACAGCGACGCCGTTCCACCGGCCGGTGGCGTTGACCACGGCCTTGTAGCCCAGCTCGCGCAGCGCGTCGTGCGGGAACTGGTCCGCGGAGCACTTGGTCTCCTGGACGCACAGGACGTCCGTGCCGGAGCTCTCCAGCCAGGCCAGCAGGCGCGGCAGCCGGGCGGTGATCGAGTTGACGTTGTATGTGGCGATACGCATGCCAACCAACCTACCGCCCGGCACCGACAGTCACAGGTCCCTGGCCTGCCCGGCCGTGAGCCGCCCGTGGTCGGTGCCGCCGAGGGCGCCCAGGACGTTGTCGTAGACGGGCCGGGCCAGGTCGGCGAGGTAGGCGTCGTGGATGTCGATGGCCCGGCGGGGCTTGACCTCGCGGACGTAGTCGATCACTTCGGCGATCTTGTTCCAGGGCGCGTGCACCGGCAGCATCAGGGTGTCGACGGGCACTGCGGGCACGGTCAGCGCGTCCCCGGGGTGGAAGAGGGAACCGTCCACGAGGTAGCCGACATTGGTGATCCGCGGCATGTCCGGGTGGATCTCGGCGTGCAGCTCGCCGTAGACCCGGACGTCGAACCCCGCGGCTTCGAAGGCGTCACCGTGGCCGACGGTGTGCACCCGGCCCGGGTAGGCGCCGGCCAGCTTCTGCGCGACGCTGCGCAGGGTCCACAGCCCGGCCGCCGGGTTCGCGTCGAGCGCGGCGCGCAGCCGGCCCTCCTCGAAGTGGTCCGGGTGCTCGTGGGTGACCAGCAGTGCGTCCGCCCCCAGCCCCGCGTCGGGTTCGCTGAAGGCGCCCGGGTCGATGACGAGCACCCGCCCGTCCTTCTCCAGCTGGACGCACGAGTGCAGGCGCTTGGTGAGTTTCATGATCCCCAGGCTAGCGCCCGGGCCGCGGTCGCTACGGGACGGCCGTGGAGACCACGTACACCCTGGGGTTCCCGGGTTTGGTGAGGTCGACCGTGACGTCCCGGGTGGGGCGGGGGTCCTTGGCGTCGAGGGTGATCCCGTACCAGGTGTGCTTGGGGCTCCAGCTCCAGCCGGCGACCTGCGCGTCGTGCTCGGAGATGGACACGCCCGGCGTCAGTCGCTCCCTGCTGGTGCCGATGTCGGCGAGGAAGGTGTCCAGCTCCTTCGGGGTCAGCGAGAACTGGGTGTAGAGCCGGCTGGTGTGCCAGTTGTTGGTCTCCAGGTAGCCGACGAGCGAGGCCATCATCGGGATCGGGACCTCGTAGATGCTGCGCTGCACCGCCGACGGCCAAGCCGTGCGGACCTTGACCGCGCCGACCTTGGCGGCCTTGTCGCGGCCGCTCTCGCGGCTCTGCTGGGCGGAGACGGCGAGGTAGCCGGCGGGGACGCCGACGAGCAGCAGGATGATGATCGCGGTGATCCAGCGGCGCCGGACGACGTGCCGGCGGTCCTCGGCCGGGGACCCGGGCGCGCCGTCCTCGTCGGGAGCGGAGGCCTGGCGGGGCAGCAGGGGCGGTGGGTTCACGGCTGCCGGTCCTGCTTCTCGGGGCCCGTCGCACCGGTGGTGTCGCGCAGGCCGAGGCGTGCGTAGCGCTCGTACCGCTCGACGCGCCGGCGCGTGGCCCGGCGGAAGCGGCGGGCGACCAGCCGGGCCAGGTCGGCGGCGCCGACCATGCCGGCCTCGGGGCCGAGCTGCGCCTTGGCGATCCGGGCCTCGGGGCGGTAGCCGCGGCCGGTGAGGTGGCGCCGGAAGGCGTCCCGGGCGGGGCCGATCAGCAGGTCGTCGGCCGCGCTGACGCCACCGCCGATGACGAAGCAGGACGGGTCGAGGGCCGCGGCGAGGTTGGCGATGCCCACGCCCAGCCACTGGCCGATGTCCTGGAGCAGCTCGACGCACATGGCGTCGCCCTCGCGGGCCAGCTCCGTGATGAGCGGCCCGGTGATCTCCGAGACGTTCCCGCCGACCTTCGCGATGATGTTGTACGCGACCGGGGAGTCGGCGGCGGCCAGCTCGCGCGCCTCGCGCACCAGGGCGTTGCCGGAGCTGTACTGCTCCCAGCAGCCGCGGTTGCCGCAGGGGCAGCGGTGGCCGCCGGGCACGACCTGCATGTGGCCGAACTCGCCGGCCACGCCGTAGCGGCCCCGCTTGACCTGGCCGCCCTCGAGGATGGCGCCGCCGATGCCGGTGCCCAGCGTGATCATGACCAGGTGGTCCTCGCCCCGGCCGGCGCCGAAGCGCCATTCGGCCCAGGCGGCGGTGTTGGCATCGTTGTCCACCATGACCGGCACCGCGAGCCGGGACTGGAGGGCGTCGCGCAGCGGCTCGTCGCGCCAGGCGAGGTGCGGGGCGAAGAGCACGCGGGAGCGGTCGGCGTCGACCCATCCGGCCGCACCGATGCCCACGGCGTGCACGTCGTGCCGGTCGGACAGGTCCAGAACCAGCTCGACGATGGTGTCCTCGACGACCTTGGGGCTCTTGGACTTGTCCGGGGTCTCGGTGCGGATCTTCTCCAGGATGACCCCGTCGGCGTCCACGACTCCGGCCATCACCTTGGTGCCGCCGATGTCGATGCCGACGGTCGGGACGCGCGGGGCGGTCAGCAGCGACCGGCGCTCACGGGTCCCGACGGTCCGCAGGACGGTGCCCCGCGCCGACCCCCGGTGGGAGAGCGAGAAGTCCCGGTACGTGCTCATCGAGTCGTGTCGTCCCTCGGGGTGCGGGTGGTGCCGGACGGGCGGTCAGGGCCTGATTCTGCCACCCGCTCCAGCTCGTGGCTCAGCTCGTCCAGCTCGGAGCCGCCCGCCATCTGCCGGGTGAGCTCGTCCAGGGTGATCGAGTCACGGGTGTGACTGCCCCCCATCGCGCCGCGCTTGAGGAGCACGAAGCGGTCTCCGACGAGGTGGGCGTGGTGCGGGTTGTGGGTGATGAGGACCACGCCGAGACCCGCGTCACGGGCCGCGGCGACGTACTTGAGGACGACGCCGGACTGCTTGACGCCGAGCGCCGCGGTCGGCTCGTCCAGGACGAGGACCTTCGCCCCGAAGTACACGGCGCGGGCGATGGCCACGCACTGCCGCTCGCCGCCGGAGAGGGTGCCGATCGGCTGGTCCACGTCGCGCAGGTCGATCCCCATCCGCAGCAGCTCCGCCCGGGTGGTCCGCCTCATGTGGTCCACGTCGAGCCGGCGGAAGGGCCCGCGGCCCCGCGTGGGCTCGGAGCCGAGGAAGAAGTTCCGCCAGACAGGCATGAGCGGGACGACGGCGAGGTCCTGGTAGACGGTGGCGATGCCGTGGTCCAGGGCCGCACGGGGGTTCGCGAGTACGGCCTCCTCGCCCTCGATCTCGAAGCTTCCGGAGTCGTGGCGGTGCAGACCGGCGATGATCTTGATCAGGGTTGACTTGCCGGCACCGTTGTCACCGAGGACACAGGTGATCTCTCCGGCCGAGACCTCCAGGGAGACGCCCTGGAGGGCGCGGATGTTGCCGTAGTACTTGCTGACGTCGGTCAGCCTGACCAGAGCGGTCGGGTCCTTCACCGTCACAGCGGTCGCGTCCTTCACCGTCACTTCGCCTCCGCCCGCTTGCGGACCCATGCGTTGAGCAGCGTCGCGAGCAGGAGCATCGCGCCGAGGAAGAACTTGAACCAGTCCGGGTTCCACTGGGCGTAGACGATGCCGTTGCTGGTCATGCCGAAGATGAAGGCGCCGACCGCCGAGCCGATGGCCGAGCCGTAGCCGCCGGTCATCAGACAGCCGCCGATGACCGCCGCGATGATGTACAGGAACTCGTTGCCGACGCCCTCGCCCGACTGGACGACGTCGAAGGAGAAGAGGATGTGCTGCCCGGAGATCCAGGCGCACAGGGCGACACCCATGTACAGGCCGATGCGCGTCTTGACGACCGGGACGCCGGTGGCGCGGGCCGCGTCCGCCCCGCCGCCCACCGCGAAGATCCAGTTGCCGGCGCGGGTGCGCAGCAGGATCCAGGTGGCCACCGCGACCAGGACCAGCCACCACAGGATGGTGACCTTCAAGGTGACCGAGCCGACGTTCCACTGCGAGGCGAACAGGGCCCGGGCGGAGGAGAAGCCCTCCATGTCGGCGATGGTCTTGGTGGAGACCGAGCCGCTGATCAGCTTGGTGAAGCCGAGGTTCAGGCCGGTCAGCATCAGGAAGGTGCCCAGCGTGATGATGAAGCTGGGCAGCTTCGTGCGGGTCAGCATGAACCCGTTGAAGAAGCCGATGGCCAGGGTGACCAGCAGCGACACCAGGACGCCCACCCAGACGTTGGCGGTCATCTGGTAGCTGAACATCGAGCTGAGCAGCGCCGAGGTGGTGACCATGACACCGGCGGACAGGTCGAACTCGCCGCCGATCATGAGCAGCGCGACCGGGACCGCCATGATCCCGATGGTGGAGGCCGAGTACAGGACCGTGCTCAGGCTGGAGGCGCGCAGGAAGCTGTCGGCGGCGAAGGAGAAGAAGACGAAGACGGCGGCGGCGCCGACGACCGCGCCCAGCTCGGGGCGGCCCAGGAGGCGGCGCAGCAGGGAGGTGGGCGCGAGCCGTTCGTCGGCCAGGGCCGGTGCGCTCATCGGGTGCCCCGCTTGATGTACTCCTCCAGCTCGGCCGCCTCGGCGCCGGTGACGATCTGCGGGCCGGTGAGCACGGGGCGTCCGCCGCCGAGCACGTCCGCGTTGTAGCGGTTGAGCCACAGCAGGTCGATCGCCTCGTACCCCTGGAGGTAGGGCTGCTGGTCGACGGCGAAGCCGAGGGCGCCGGACTTAAGGTCGCGGGCCACGGACGCGTTGAGGTCGAAGGTGTCCACCTCGGCCTTGCTGCCGGCCGCGTCCTTGGCCTTGATCGCGGTGGGGGCGAAGGGGGCGCCGAGGGTGACGATCGAGTCGACGGACGGGTCCGCCTGGAGCTTGGCCTGGATGGCCGCCTGTACGGAGGGCATGTTGGTGCCTTCGACGTACAGGTTCTCCATGGTCCCGCCGAACGCCTTCTTCGCCCCGGCGCAGCGCTGCTCGTGCCCGACGTTGCCCTGCTCGTGCAGGACGCAGACGGCCTTCTTCCTGCCGCGCTTGGTCAGCTCGGCGCCGACGGCCTCGCCCGCGATCTGCTCGTCCTGGCCGATGTGCGTCAGGGCGCCGTACTCGGCGGACTGGGCGGATCCGGAGTTGACGGTGACCACCGGGATGCCGGCCTTGACGGCCTTGGCGATGACGTCCTTGAGCGCCTCGGGCTTGGCGAGGCTGACGATGATGCCGTCAGCCTTCTGGTCGATGGCGTTCTGGACGAACTGGGCCTGCTGCTGTGCCTGGTCGTCGTGGGCGTAGACGAAGTTGATGTTGTCCTTCGCCGCTGCGTCCTTGGCGCCCTTCTGGACGATGTCCCAGAAGGTGTCGCCATCGCCCGCGTGGGTGACCATCGCGAAGGTCCAGCGCGGGGTGTTCACGGCGGGCCGGCCCGCCTGGGCGGTCTTGGCCCGCTCCTCGGCGCGCTTGCCGCCCGTACTGCTGCAGCCCACGAGGGAGGCCCCCAGTACCGCCGCGAGCACGGCGCCCATGACGCGCACCCCTGTCCGAACCCTAGCCACGTCGCCGCGCCTTTCCCTTGTCGTGCGTACCGTCGGGCATCTTTTCGCGCATCCCGTCGTACATCCCGTCGCCGTCACAGCCGATCGTCGTCAAAGCGGTCCATTCCGGTTCCAGCCGTCCAGTATCCGCCACAGTGGACCATGGACGACCATCGGGGCACTCCCGGGCAGATTGACAGGTCCCCGGTACGGGGTCACGTTGAGTGCATGCGCATCGGGATCATCGGAACGGGCCGGATCGGCTCGTTCCACGCGGCGGCCCTGGCCCGTCACCCGGACGCCGGCTCGCTGCTGCTGGCCGACGCCGATCCCGAGCGGGCCTCGCGGCTGGCGGACCGGCTCGGGGCCACCGCCGCGCCGAGCGTGGACCAGGTCTTCACCTGGGGGGTGGACGCCCTCGTCGTGTCCTGCTCGACCGAGGGGCACGCCGAGCTGGTCGTGCGGGCGGTCCGGGGCGGGCTGCCGGTGTTCTGCGAGAAGCCCGTCGCGCCGGGCCTGGAGCGGACCCTGGAGGTGCTGCGCGAGGTCGGCGCGGCGGGCGGCGTGCTCCAGCTGGGCTTCATGCGCCGGTTCGACGCGGGGTACGCCGCCGCGCGGGCACTCGTGCGCTCCGGCGCGCTGGGACGGCTGCACACCGTGCGGACGACGACGGCCGATCCGGCGCCGCCTCCGGCCGGTTACCTGCCGGCGTCCGGGGGGCTGTTCCGGGACTGCCTGGTGCACGACTTCGACATGGTGCGCTGGGTGACCGGGCGCGAGGTGACCGAGGTGTACGCGGCCGGATCCGACGAGGGCCTGCCGGGCTTCCGTGAGGCGGGCGACGTCCACACCGGCGCGGCCCTGCTCACCCTGGACGACGGGACGCTCGTCAGCAGCACCGGCACCCGGTGCAACGGCGCCGGGTACGACGTGCGCATGGAGCTGGGCGGTGAGCTGGACCAGATCTCCACCGGGCTGGACGACCGCACGCCCATCGCCTCCACCGAACCGCACGGGCCGCCCCCGGCGAGCAAGCCGTGGACCGGGTTCCTGGAGCGGTTCGGCCCGGCCTACGAGGCGGAGCTGGCGGCCTTCGTACGGCTGGTGCGCGGCGAGGGCCCCAATCCGTGCGACGGCGCCGAGGCGCTCGCCGCGTTCCGGATCGCGGAGGCCTGCGAGCTCTCGCGCCGCGAGCGGCGCCCGGTACGGCTGGAGGAGCTCCCGGGTCTGTGACGGGCCGTGTGATCCGCCGGACATCCTCGGTGCCGCCCGCCGCTACCAGCGCACCGGGTACCGCCGCACGCCCCGGACCATCGCGCCGGGAATCCACTCCAGCGGCCCGTCGGGGTCCTCGGCGAGGTCGGGGAAGCGTTCCACGAGCGCCCGGATCGCCACCCGGCCCTCCAGCCGGGCCAGGGGGGCGCCGATGCAGTGGTGGATGCCGTGCCCGAAGGCGATGTGGCCGCCGCCCTTGGCCGGACGGCGGATGTCGAAGCTGTCGGGCTCCGCGAAGCGGGCGGGGTCGCGGTCGGCCCCGGCGAGGGAGACGAGTACGGGCGAGCCGGCCTCGATGAGGACGCCGCCGATCTCCAGGTCGGAGCGGGCGAAGCGGAAGGTGGCGGTCTCCACCGAGCCGTCGTAGCGCAGGATCTCCTCCACCGCCCCGTCGATGAGGCCGTCCGGATCGGCCCGCAGCGCCGCGAGCTGCTCGGGGTGGGCGAGCAGCGCCCGCATGCCGTTGGTGATCAGGTGCACGGCGGTCTCGTTGCCGCCGAGCATCATCAGCAGGGCCATCGCGACCAGCTCCTGGCGGGTGAGCCGGTCCCCGCCCTCCTCCCGGCTCATCGTCCAGGCGCTGAGCAGGTCGCCGCCGGGGGCGGCCCGCTTGGCGTCGGTCAGCTCGCTGACGTAGGCCGTCATGTCGCGCCAGGCCGCGCCCTCGGACTCCACCCCGGTCGGCGCGACGATCTCCGCGGTCCAGGCGCGGAAGGCGTCCTGGTCGCTCTCCGGGACGCCGAGGATCTCGCAGATCACGATCATCGGCAGGGGCTGGGCAAAGGCCTCGATCAGGTCCGCGCGGCGTTCGGTGCGGGCCGCCATCGCGTCGAGGAGTCCGTCGACGATCTGCCGGATCCGGGGCCGCAGGGCCTCGATCCGGCCGGGGGCGAAGGAGGGGGCCACCAGCTTGCGCAGCCGGGTGTGGTGGGGCGGGTCCGAGCGCATCATGTTGGCGCTGGCCTCGGTCGTCTCGCGGTCGCTGTAGAGGCCGCTGCTCAGCCAGTTCTTGGACACCTCGGGGTGGGTCAGGGCCTGCCGGGCCTCCTCGTGACCGACGATCAGCCAGACCTCCTGCCCGTCCGCCGCTTTGACGCGGTGTACCGGGCCGCTCTCGCGCAGCCGCTTGTAGTGCGGATACGGGTTCTCGTCGAAGTCTTCGGCGATCGTACTGAGGTCCAGAATCGGCATGGGGTCACCCTAGACCGGCAGTTGACCTTGAGTGGGGCGGCTTTCGGCCAATCGGGAAGCTTGCGGCTCGCCGGCCGAGGGCGGTGCCGGCGAGGACCAGCACGGCGCCGGCGACACCGGCCGGGCCGGGACGGTCCCCGCCGAGGGCGATCCCGGCGGCGGCCGCCCACAGGGGCTCGGTGCCGAGCAGCAGGCTGACGCGGGACGGGGAGGTGGCGCGTACGGCCCACATCTGCACGAAGAAGGCGAAGAGGGTGCACAGCACGGACAGGAAGGCGAGTCCCGCCCATTCGGCCGGCCCGAACCCGGCGGCGGCCCGCCACGGGCTCGCGCCGGTGCCCGGCAGCGCGGCGAGGACGGTGAAGACCGCCACGGCGCTCGTCAGCTGGACGGTGGTCAGGGACAGGGGGTCGGCGTCCTGGAGGGCCTTCATACGGGCCATCAGCAGCACGTGCGCGGTCCGGGCGAGGGCGGCGCCCAGGATGAGCAGATCGCCGGCGCCGGGGGTGGTGAACCCGGCGCCCTGGGTCAGCAGCACCACCCCGGCGACGGACAGGGCCGCGGCGCCGAGGAAGCCGCGCGGGGGCCGGGTCCGGCGCACGGCGGCCTCGGCGAGCGGGGTGAACACCATGGTCAGGCTGATGATCAGCCCGGCGTTGGTGGCCGAGGTGTGGACGACCCCGTAGGTCTCCAGCAGGAAGATCCCGCCCAGTACGAGGCCGAGGGCGCCCGCGCCCCGCAGCTGGGCCCCGGTCAGCGACCGCAGCCGCCGCCACCCGGCGAGGGCGAGGACCGGCACCACGAGCGCGAACCGCAGCACGAGCACCGCGACCACGGTGTGCGGGGCGGTGATCCCCTTGGCGGCGAGGTAGCTGCCGCCCCAGACGACGGCGACGAGCAGCACCGGCAGATCGGTGAGCCAGGCCCTGCGGGGCGCGGTGGCGGGAGCGACGGCGGCGAGTGCGGACACGGGGGCTCCAACGGCGGGAGGCGGGCGGGGACTTCGTCGGCTCCCACGGAACGCGGCCCACCGTACCGGAGCGGATCACGCCGGGTCGCTGCGATTCCGCGGCGCCACCGGGGCCGAGAGGCCACCGGGCCACCGGGCCGCTGTGCGCTCCCGGTCCCCCTCCCGGTCAGACCGCGAACGTGCCGAAGGTGGCGCGGCCGGTCGGACGGTAGCTGTGGATGGCGATCCCCTTGGGGGTGGTGCGGTGGCCGGTCAGTTCGCAGGCCGTGGGGAGGCCGCCCGTGGGGAACAGCCGGTGGCCCGCGCCGAGGAACACCGGCATCACCATCAGGTGCAGCTCGTCCACCAGGTCCCGGGCGAGCAGCCACTGGGC
This sequence comes from Streptomyces sp. NBC_00667, assembly GCF_036226825.1. NCBI lineage: Bacteria > Bacillati > Actinomycetota > Actinomycetes > Kitasatosporales > Streptomycetaceae > Streptomyces > Streptomyces sp. NBC_00667. The sequence goes on along the minus strand of NZ_CP109022.1, from coordinate 5,572,092 downwards.
CAGCTGTCCGCTGCCGTGGACCTGGAGTTCTCCGTCCAGCTTGTCCTTGAGCCGTACGATCTCGGCCTGGAGGTGTTCGCCGTCGATGACCGTGGTGTTCTCCCACTGCGGTTCGCGCAGGGTGGTGGAGGCGACGTACTTCGGCAGGCGGTTGAGCCGGCTCGCGACGGGGTTCGCGGGGTCGTCGTGGTGCGGCCAGTAGCCGGCGAAGATCTCGTAGGTGCGGCGTCCGAGGATGAACGCCTCCGCCCGGCCGAAGTTCTCCGTGATGAACTCGCCCATGACCTCGTCGTCGAAGGGCACGACCCAGCCGCCGTAGCGGAAGCCGTCGCTGGGGTCCTCCTCGGGCGCTCCGGGCGCCTGCATCACGCCGTCGAGGGTGAGGAAGGTGGTGAGGGTCAGCTTGCCCATGGTCGCGCGCTCCTTGTTCCGTACGGTCGGCTCGTCACGGTCCAGACTCCCGGGGCGCCGGAAACTCATCGCCGCGGCGCGCGGGCAACGCCGCGCGGAGCACGCGGAGGAAGGCCGTGGCGGCGGGACCGGCCGGACCGTCCGTACGCCAGGCGAGCGCGACCCGGGCCCGCAGCCCCGGCGCGGTGATCTCCCGCGTCCGCACCCCGAAGGCCGCCGCGGCCCCGGCTTCCAGGGCCGGGACGACGGCTACGCCCAGGCCGCGGGCGGCGAGCTGGGCGAGGACCCGCGGAGCGGCTGCCTCGAAGGCGACCCGGGGACGGAACCCTGCCTGCGCGCAGGCGCGCTCCAGGACCCCGCGCAGGCCCGTTCCCCGCGGCAGGCTGATCAGCGGCCGGTCGCGGAGTTCGGCCAGCGCGAGGCCCTCGCGGCCGCCGAGCGCGAGCACGGGGTGGTCCGGCGCCGCCGCGACCACCACGGGTTCGTCGATCACGACGTGGAGGGAGATGCCCGGTGGGGGATCTTCCCGGGCGAGCCCGATCACGGCGATGTCGAGTTCCCCGCGGTGCAGCGCGGCGAGCATCCGCTCCGAGGTGTCCTCGGTCAGGGCGATCTCCACCTGGGGGTGGTCGTCGTGGAAGCCGGCCAGGACCGAGGGCAGGTCGAACGCGTGGCCGAGGGCGCCGGAGACGAAGCCGATGGCCACCTGGCCGCGGAGCAGCCCGGTGAACTCCTCCACCGTCCTGCGCACCGCGTCGGCCGCGGCGAGCGCGGCCCGCGCGTACGGCAGTACCGCCTCGCCCACCTCGGTCAGGGTCACCGATCCGCCGGAGCGGTCCAGCAAGGGCTGCCCGAGTTCCCTTTCCAACTGCCGGACCTGGGCGCTCAGGCCCGGCTGGGCCAGATGCAACCGGGCTGCCGCGCGGGTGAAGTTGGCCTCCTGCGCCACGGTGACGAAGTACCGCAGCTGCCGCATCTCCATAAACGGTCATGCTAGCCGCGAGACGTAGGAAGTCTTGGACTCGGTGAAGCACCGCCGGGAGTCTTGGAGCCATGGCGAATACGACGCACAGGAGAGCAAGGGCGGACATCCGGGCCGCGATCGCGGACGAACGCCGGGAGCTGGCGGAGGTGTTGGAGGGTCTGTCGGCGGACGAGTGGGACGCGGCGTCCCTGTGCGCGGGTTGGCGGGTGCGGGAGGTGGCGGCCCACATGACGATGGGCATGCGCTATTCGCTCCCCGAGGTGGCGCGGGAACTGATCAGGGCCCGGGGCAGCCTCCACCGCATGACGGACCGGTGTGCCCGCGCGGACGCGGCCGCATTCTCCACGCGTGAGCTCGCCGGGCTGCTGCGCGACAACGCGGATCACCCTTGGACGCCGCCGGTCGGCGGGTTCGTGTCGGCCCTGGGGCATGACGTCGTCCACGGTCTGGACATCACGGTCGCCCTGGGACTGGGCCGCCGGGTGCCCGAGGACCGCTTGCGGATCCTGTTGGAGGCCGTCGACGCCCGCACCCTCAGGTTCTTCGGCGCCGACCTGCGCGGCACCACACTGCGTGCCACCGACCTCGACTGGTCCTTCGGCTCCGGGTCGCCGCTGTCGGGCGCCGCGCAGGACCTGCTCCTGCTGGCGTACGGCCGACGGCTGCCCCCGGGGCACCTGCAGGGCGAAGGCAGCGGTCGCTTCGTCACCGGGTAGGCGCCGGGAAAGGGCGCGCCCCGGGGATGTCGGCCCCCGGGGCGGTCTTCGGTGCGTCAGGAGGGGCGGGTCAGCCGCCGAGCTCCTGGTGGCGCGCGGCGTGGGCGGCCGCGCCGGCTTCCGTCAGGGAGCCGAACAGGCGCAGGCGGGAGAAGCCGCCGTCCGGGAAGATGTCGATCCGCACGTGCGTGCCGACCGCCGGGGTGTCCAGCACGAAGCGGTGGTTGGTGTCGGGCTGGAGGCGGGTGCGCGGCAGGAACTCCGTCCACTCGCCCTCCTCGCCGGACTTGACGGACAGCGAGGCCCAGCCGGCCGAGTTGCCCTTGAGGTAGGCGGTGTCGATCTCGACGGCGCGGATCTCGGAGTCCGCGACCAGCTGGTAACGGATCCAGTCGTTGCCGTTGTCACGGCGGCGGGCGGTCTCCCAGCCGTCGTCCATCTTGCGGGAGCGGCCCGGGTTGATGGTGTTGGTCGGCGGGGAGTAGAAGCGGTTGGACGCGTCCTCGACCGAGCCGCCGTTCTCCAGGGCGACGACGTCGAACGTGCCGAGCGCGGCGAGCCACTTGGGGTCCGGGCGGACCTCTCCGTAGACGCGCAGGCGGGCGACTCCGCCGTCCGGGTGCTGGTTCAGGCGCAGGTGCGTGAAGCGCTGCTCGACGTTGATCTCGAAGCCGTTGGCCGCGTGGCCGCCGACGGGGGTGCGCTCGACGAGCGTCGTCCACTTCACGTCGCCGGAGAGCAGTTCCTCCGCGGTCGGGGAACCCTCGACCGCGGCGCCCTGTACGGAGACGGCCTGCGGCATGTTGCCGCGGAAGTGGGCGGTGTCGACGACGATGCCGCGGATGACGCCGGGGGCGCCGAGGCGGATCAGGGCGTAGTCGTGGTCCTCGGCGGTCGGCCAGGGCTGCTCGGCGGAGACGCCGCGGCGGCGGCGGGTCTCCCAGCCGTCCATGACCTTGCCCTTGTGCCCGAAGTGCTCCGGGTCGAAGTGCGCGGGCTCCTCGATGAGCAGGTTCTCGCGCTCGGCGAAGAACTCGTCGTTGGCGGCGATGACACCGGCGCCGAGCGCACGCGCGGCGAGGTTCGCGTACTGGGTGAACGGGAAGTCCGCGGTGCGGTAGTCCGCGTACGGGTCGCCGCCCCCGTACGGGTTCGCGTTGCCGGTGAAGGCGGCCAATCCAGTTGAACGCTGTGCCACTTGTCAGTTCTGCCTTTCGAGGAGTCGGCCCGTGGGCTCGGTCGGGGTGCCGTGGTCGGCGATCTGCGTGCCGCGCAGCCAGGTGGACTTCACGACGCCGTGCAGGGTCTTGCCCGCGTACGCCGTGACCTGGTTGCGGTGGTGCAGGTGGGCGGGGTCCACGGTGAAGGTCTCTTCGGGGGCCAGGACGGCGAAGTCGGCGTCGCGGCCGGCCTCGATGGCGCCCTTGGCGGCCAGTCCGGCCAGGGCGGCCGGTGCGGTGGACATCCAGCGCGCGACCTCTTCCAGGGTGCGGCCGCGCTTGCGCGCCTCGGTCCAGATCGCCGGGAGGCCCAGCTGCAGGGAGGAGATGCCGCCCCACGCGGTGGCGAAGTCGCCGGTCTTGAGGTCCGCGGTGGAGGGGGAGTGGTCGGAGACGATGCAGTCGATGGTGCCGTCGGCGAGCGCGTCCCAGAGGAGGTCCTGGTTGGCTGCCTCGCGGATGGGCGGACAGCACTTGAACTCGGTCGCGCCGTCCGGGACTTCCTCGGCGGTCAGGGTGAGGAAGTGCGGGCAGGACTCGACGGTGATCCGTACGCCCTCGGCCTTGGCGGCGGCGATCAGCGGCAGCGCGTCGGAGGAGGACAGGTGCAGGACGTGGACGCGCGCGTTCAGCCGGCGTGCCTGGGCGATGAGGTTCTCGATCGCGGTGTTCTCGGCGTCGCGCGGACGGGAGGCGAGGAAGTCCGCGTACTTGGGCCCGGGCGTCTGGGGCGCGGATTCCAGGTGGTGCGGGTCCTCGGCGTGCACGATCATCAGGCCGCCGAAGCCGGTGATCTCGGCGAGGGAGGTGGCCAGCTGTTCCTGGTCGAGCTGGGGGAACTCCTCCACGCCGGAGGGCGACAGGAAGCACTTGAAGCCGTAGACGCCGGCGTCGTGCAGGGGGCGCAGGTCCTTGACGTTGTCGGGCAGCGCGCCGCCCCAGAAGCCGACGTCGACGTGTGCCTTGCTGCGGGCTACGTCCTGCTTGACGCGCAGGTTCTCGACGGTGGTGGTCGGCGGCAGGGAGTTGAGCGGCATGTCGAGGATCGTGGTGATGCCTCCGGCCGCGGCGGCGCGGGTGGCCGTCCAGAAGCCCTCCCACTCGGTGCGGCCCGGGTCGTTCACGTGGACGTGGGTGTCCACCAGGCCGGGGAGCAGGACGTCGTCGCCGAAGTCCTCCAGCCGGGCTCCGGCCGGTACCTCGGCCTGGTGCGGCAGTACGGCGACGATCTTCCCGGCGGCGACGGCCACCGAGGCGGCGCGCGTCCCCTCGGGGGTGATCACGCGGGTCGAGCGCAGTACCAGTTCCACGTCGTCGGACACGCCGGAACCTCCCCATCTACTTCCACAGAGCGAAATTCAACGTTCTGTTGACGGAGTCTTCACCGCGATCCAGAGCCAGTCAAGAGCCTCCGGACGGACCACTGACACCCTTGCGTCCCACTTGGATGTTTCCACGAGATGGAATTAAGATTTCACTATCCAGAATGTAGCTATCACCATCGGGGGGCGCCCGGTACCTTCACCACCACGTCCGTCTCCCGGACAAACCGCCTCTGACCGGCGGGGAAGGCGTCGCCCGGCCCTAGGGCCGACGCCGACCGACCGGTAGGCTGCTTCCTTGCCTGCCAGCACCGAAAGGACCGCGCCCGTGCCGACGTCCAGCGCCAGCACCACCGACGCTTCCGCCAAGCCCACCGCCGGCGGCGGTGGCGTCCAGTCCCTGGAGCGCGCCTTCGACCTGCTCGAACGCATGGCCGACGCGGGGGGCGAGGTCGGCCTCAGCGAGCTCTCCGCCGCCAGTGGTCTTCCGCTGCCGACCATCCACCGTCTCATGCGCACGCTCGTGGCGTGCGGGTACGTCCGCCAGCAGCCCAACCGCCGCTACTCCCTCGGCCCCCGCCTGATCCGCCTCGGCGAGTCGGCCGCCCGGCTGCTCGGCACCTGGGCCCGCCCCTACCTCGCCCGCCTGGTGGAGGAGACCGGGGAGACGGCGAACATGGCCCTGCTCGACGGCGACGAGATCGTCTACGTCGCCCAGGTACCGTCCAAACACTCCATGCGCATGTTCACGGAGGTCGGCCGCCGTGTGCTGCCGCACTCCACCGGCGTGGGCAAGGCGCTGCTCGCGTACACCCCCGCCGACGAGGTGCGCGCCCTGCTGGCGCGCACCGGGATGCCGGCCGCGACCGAGAAGACGATCACCACGCCCGAGGGCTTCCTGGACGCCCTGGAGCAGGTCCGCAAGGTCGGCTACGCCGTCGACGACAACGAGCAGGAGATAGGGGTCCGCTGCCTGGCGGTGTCGGTTCCGAATTCGCCGACCGCCGCGGCGATCTCCATCTCCGGCCCGGCGGGCCGGGTGACGGAGGCCCTGACCGAGTCGATCGTGCCGATCCTCCAGGGGGTCGCGGCCGAGCTGTCGGTGGCCCTGCAGAGCCAGAGCCCCGCGTAGGACGCCCGCGCGCCCGCGTACGCACGAGAGCCCCAGCGCCGAGAGCCCCGGCGCCGCCCGCGAGGGACGGCGCCGGGGCTCTCGCGTGCCTCAGCGCGCCGGGAGCGTCTGCGCGAGGCGGCCGTCGGCCATCCGCGCCGTGCGGTCCATCCTCTCCAGGTGGGCGTGGTCGTGGGTGACCAGGACCGTGGCCGTGGAGCGCTCGCGGGTCAGGGCGATCAGGAGGTCCAGCACGGCCGCGCCGCGCTCGTGGTCCAGGGCGCTGGTGGGCTCGTCGACCAGCAGCACGGCGGGCTCGTTCATCAGGGCGCGGGCGATGTTGACCCGCTGGCGCTGGCCCCCGGACAGCTGGTGCGGGCGCTTGTCGGCCTTGTCCGCCAGGCCCACCGCGTCCAGCAGTTCCAGCGCGCGCCCGCGCAGCCGCCGGGCCGGGCGGCCCGACAGGTGGGCCATCACCTGGAGCTGCTCGGCGGCGGTCAAGGACGCCGGCAGGTTGGGCTGCTGGAAGACGATCCCGATCTCCTCCCGGCGCAGCGCCGCCTTCTCGGCGGCGCTGAGACCGGCGGTGTCCCGGCCCGCGACGACCACCCGGCCCGAGTCCGGGGTGACGAGGGTCGCGGCCACGGCGAGCAGGCTGGACTTCCCGGACCCGGAGGGCCCGATCACGGCCGTCAGGGTGCCGCCGGGCACCTCCAGGCAGACGCCGTCCAGCGCGGTGAGCCGGCTGTCGCCGTCGGGGTAGGTGAGGGTGACGTCGTGGACGAGCAGGGTCATCGGGCGCTCCCGAGGGCGGTCAGCGGGTCGACGGCGGTGATCCGCCGGATGGACAGGGCCGCGCCCAGGGCGCCGAGCGCGATCATCACGGCGGCGGGGACGAGGACGGTCGCCGCGTCGAGTACGAAGGGCACCTCGCCGCCGCTGATCAGCAGGCCGAGCCCGGCCGCGAGCGCCGTGCCGAGCCCGGTGCCGGCCGCCAGCATGACGACGGCCTGCCCGAGGGCGTCCCGAAGCAGGTACCCGGTGGAGGCCCCCAGCGCTTTCAGCACCGCGATGTCGCCGCTGCGCTGGATCGTCCACACCGTGAAGAAGGCCCCGATGACGAGCGCGGAGATGGCGAAGAGGAAGCCGCGCATCAGCTGGAGCGAGCCGTTCTCGGAGGTGTAGGAGCCGATGGCGCCCAGTGCCCCGTCGAGGGTCTCGGTCCTGGTACCGGCGGCCCGGTCACCGGCGGCGATGTCGGCGCCGGGGGCGTCCAGGGCGACGACGGTGGCCACGGTCTCCGCGCCCCCGCCCGCGTTCCCGACGCGTTGCCAGTCGCCCAGGTCCGTCCACACCACGGGGGTGTGGCTGAACGCGGCGGTGCCGGACACGGCGGCCACGGTCAGTTCGAGCGGGCCGACCCTCAGCCGCGCTCCCGCGCCCAGCCCGCCGAGTTCCCGCGCGGCCTTCTCGGTCAGGACCACCCGGCCCGGCCCCAGACCGGCGCCGCGGGGCGCGAGCCGGCCGGCCGGGTCGACGCCGAAGACCGAGACGGCGGCGGTGCGCTCACCGGCGGCGGCGTTGGCCGTACGGACGGCGAGCGGCTCCGCCGAGCGGACCCCCGGCCGTGCCCGCCAGGTCCGCCAGGCGCTCTCGGGCAGCTGCGAGTGGGTGAAGGACGCCTTCTGGCCGCCGGCGGGGGCGGCGAAGGACAGGTGGGTTGCGGGCAGGGCGGTGACGGCCGAGACGTTCTCCCGGGCCAGTCCGGACGTGAGTCCGGACAACAGGCCGACGAGCAGCGTGATCAGCAGGACGACCGCGCCCATCAGGGCGAAGCGGCCCTTGGCGAACCGTAGGTCTCTCCAGGCGACGAACATGGTCCCCACCCTGGTGCGGGCAGGGGGTGCGGGGCATCGAGCCGGAGTGCGGTTCCCGGTATCGAAGGACGGAGCCCGGAATCGAACTTTCGGTTGACCGGAGGGCGCCGGGCCGCGCTTACGCTGGTCAGGCGATGTCTGCTCCCCCCTCCCCCGCCTCCCGTCCGCTGACTCCCGTCTCCCGCGTACTGCGGCTGTGCCTGCACGCCCTGTTCGCCGGGCTGCTCGCGCTGGCCGCCGGGCGGGCCGTCACGGACGCCGCGCCCCGCGCCGGGTGGGTGGTGGCCGTCTGCGCGGTGCTCGCCGCGCTCTACGCGGGCGGGGTGCTGACCCCCGCGGTGCGCCGCTCGCCGCGGGCCGGGGCGGTGTGGCTGGCGGCGCTGGGCTGCGCGTGGGCTGCACTGCTCGTGGTCTCCCCCGACGGGCTGTGGATCGCCTTCCCCCTGTACTTCCTCGAACTGCACCTGCTGCGGCTGCGCTGGGGCGTCGCGGCCGTCGCGGTGACGGCCTGCGCGGCGATCGGCGGTTACCTCGGGCAGAGCGGCCTGACCCACGGCGCGGTGACTCCGGGGGCGTTCCTGGGTCCTTTGCTGGGCGGCGCCGTGGCGGTGGCGACCGTACTGGGCTACCAGGCGCTGTACCGCGAGAGCGAACGACGGCGGCAGCTGATCGAGGAGCTCATCGCGACGCGGGCCGAGCTGGCCGCCGCCGAGCGGAGCGCGGGGACCCTCGCCGAGCGGGAGCGGCTCGCCCGGGAGATCCACGACACCCTGGCCCAGGGGCTGTCGTCCATCCAGCTGCTGCTGCGGGCGGCGGAGCGCTCCCTTCCGCAGGACGGGGCGGTGCACGCGGTGGCGCTGGAGCACATCGGCCGGGCCCGCGAGGCCGCCCAGGAGAACCTCGCCGAGGCGCGCCGGTTCGTACGGGCCCTGACACCGCCCGACCTGGAGCACGGGTCACTCGCCGCCGCGCTGGAGCGGCTGTGCTCGGCCGCTCCCGGACCGCAGGTGCGGTTCTCGCTGAGCGGCGCGCCCCGGGCGCTGCCCACCCCGTACGAGGTGGCGCTGCTGCGGATCGCCCAGTCGGCGCTGGCCAATGTGGTGCGGCACGCCCGGGCCGGGCGCGCCGAGATCACCCTCACCTTCATGGACGCCTCGGTCACGCTGGACGTCGTCGACGACGGCCACGGCTTCGACGTCTGCTCTGCCGCTTCGGGCGAGGGCGGCTTCGGCCTTCCCGCGATGCGCTCGCGCGCCGAGACGCTGGGCGGGCTGTTCACCGTGGAGTCCGCCCCCGGCCAGGGCACCGCCGTGGCCGTCACCCTGCCGCTGCCCCTGGAGGTGCCCTGATGACGATCCGGCTGCTGCTGGCCGATGACCACCCGGTGGTGCGGGCCGGGCTGCGGGCCGTGCTGGAGGCCGAGCCGGACTTCGCGGTGGCCGCGGAGGCGGCCACCGCGGAGCGGGCGGTGGAGCTGGCCGCCTCGGCGGGGGTGGACGTGGTGCTGATGGACCTCCAGTTCGGGTCCGGCATGCACGGCTCGGCGGCGACGGCCCTGATCACGGCCCGCCCGACGGCGCCGCGGGTCCTGGTACTGACCACGTACGACACGGACGCGGACATCCTGGCGGCGGTGGAGGCGGGCGCCTCGGGCTACCTCCTCAAAGACGCCCCGCCGGAGGAGCTGGCGGCGGCGGTCCGCACGGCGGCGGCCGGCCAGTCGGCGCTGGCGCCGGCGGTGGCACTGCGGCTGATGGACCGGATGCGCACGCCCGCGCAGGCCCTCACGAAGCGGGAGCTGGAGGTGCTCCAGCTGGTCGCGGACGGGCTGTCGAACCAGCAGATCTCCAAGAGGCTCTTCCTCAGCCAGGCCACGGTCAAGTCCCACCTCGTCCACGTCTACGCGAAGCTCGGCGTCGACTCCCGTACGGCGGCGGTGGCCGCGGCCGCCGGGCGCCGCCTGATCCGCAGCCGGTAGGCCCCGGCGGCGCCTACGCCACCCAGTGCGGCCGCTGCACCGCCGGGGTCAGCGGGACGCCCTCGTGGAAGGCGGTCGCGAGACGCCGGACGGCCTCGTCCAGGCGGTCCGCGGGCAGCGTGTACGGGATCCGCAGCCGGTGCTCGAAGGTGCCCGGGTCGACCCCGAAGCGGGCACCACGCCCAATGTGCACGCCGGCGGCCGCGGCCCGCTCCGACAGCGCGGAGCTGACCGGCTCCCCCAGGTCCACCCACAGGGAGAGCCCGCCCGGCGGCAGCTGCCACGACCATTCGGGGGTGTGCCGCTGGAGCGCGCGCACCAGGGCCCCGCGCCGTACGCGCAGCTCGGCGAGCCGCTCCGGCAGGGACCTGTCCAGCCCCTCCAGCAGGGGGAGCGCGACCAGCTGGTCCAGTACGGAACCGGTCATGTCGGCGGCGACCCGGACGGTGGTCAGCTCGGTGATCATCTTGGCGGTGGCGCGGATCCAGCCGACCCGCAGGCCGCCCCAGTGGGTCTTGCTCAGGGAGCCGATGGTCACCACGTGGCCGTCTCCCCCGGCCGGCGCCAGCGAGGCCAGTGGCGCGGGGGCCGGTACGTCCAGGGCGATGTCGGCGATGGTCTCGTCGACCACCAGCCACGTGCCGGTCCGCCGGGCGGCCGACAGCAGGCGCAGCCGCTGCTCCGGCGGCATCAGCGCGCCGGTGGGGTTGTGGAAGTCCGGGATGACGTAGGCCAGTCTCGGGACGGTCTGGCGCAGGGTGGACTCCGCTATCTCCATGTCCCAGCCCGCGTCGGAGACGGCGATCGACCCGGTGCGCACCCGGGCGTGCCGCAGCGCGTCGAGCGCGTTGGCGTAGGTCGGGCTCTCGGTGACGACCCGGTCCCCGGCCCGGCACAGCAGGCTCACCACCAGCGCGAAGGCCTGCTGGGCGCCGGCCGTCACCAGGATCTGCTCGGGGCGGGTCGGCAGGCCGCGCCGGGTGAACCGCTCCGCGACGGCCGTCCGCAGGGCGTGCAGCCCGAACGGGTGGTAGCCCGGGGTGCGGGCCGCCTCGGGCAGCTTGGTCGCGGCCCACGCCAGCGCCTCGGTCAGGGCCCCTTCCGGAGCGCCCATCGCGGCGATGGCGAGGTCCGTGCCGGGGTCCGCGTCGGCGCTGTAGCCCCCGGCGCCGAGGAGGGCGTGGGCGCCGACGGGGTGGTGCCCCTCGGGGAGGTCGGTCCAGGTGCCGGAGCCGCGGCGGCTGTGGGCGTAGCCGCTCTCGCGCAGCAGGTCGTAGGCGCCGGTGACGGTGGCCCGGCTGGCACCGACCGCCTCGGCCAGTTCGCGCTCGGCGGGCAGCCGCACGTGCAGGGCGATCCGGCCGTCGAGGATCAGGGTGCGCAACGCGTCGGCGAGCGCCCGGTAGCCGGGTCGGGCCAGCAGCCGTGGGGGCAGGAGCGCCGCGAGCTGGCGGCTGCCGATGGTCCTGTCCGCGGTCTGGACGATTCGCCCGTTCGCCATGCCAACCTCCCCTGATTGGCTCTGCCTGCCAGGCCAATCGAGGACCACACTCGCCGTATTGGCCACCGATTGGCAAGGAGATGCCGCTATGTCGATCCACCGTGACGCCGGGCTGTTGACCGACCGTGACGAGCGCGCCCTGCTGGCCGCCGCCGAGCAGCGGATCTCCGAGCCCCTGCGGTTCGCGGCCGCCGTGCGGGCGCTGCGCCGGTTCGCGCGGGGCGGGAAGGGGCCGCGCCGGATCGCGCAGGGCACGAAGGAGCCCCGCCGGTTCGCGCCGGGCCGCCCGCGCGGCTCCGCCGAGGGGCGACAATCGCTGTCATGCCGGCCTACACCCCGCACGCCACCCGAACCGGCGCCGACCGCCCGGTGATCGCCGGCCTGCTCCTCGCGGCGGGCGGCGGCCGCCGCCTGGGCGGGCGCCCCAAGGCGCTGCTGCCCTACCGCGGCCGCCCGCTCGTCGAGAACGCGGTGCGGGTACTGCGCGAGGCGGGCTGCGGCCCGGTGCACGTGGTGCTCGGCGCGTCGGCGGCGGAGGTGCGGGAGCGCGCCGGCCTGACGGGCTGTGTGGTCGTGGACAACCCGGACTGGACCGAGGGCATGGGCTCCTCCCTGCGGCTCGGGCTGCACTCGCTGGCCGGTACGGACGCGGCCGCCGCGCTGGTGTCGCTCGTGGACCAGCCGGGGATCGGGCCGGCGGCGGTGACCCGCGTGCTGGCGGCGTACCGCTCCCCCACCAGCCTGGTGGCGGCGGCCTACGACGGGAAGCGCGGCCATCCGGTGCTGTTCGGGGCCGCCCGCTGGAGCGACATCGCGAAGAGCGCGACCGGCGACCAGGGCGCACGGGTGTACCTGCGGGAACACGCGGAGGAACTCACGCTGGTGGAGTGCGCGGACGTCGCGGAGGCGTTCGACATCGACACCCCGCCCGATCTGGCGCGCCTCGCGTGACGCTTGTGCGGGCGGTAGTCGTCGTGGCACCCAGGGCCACCGGTCTGCGGAATATGTCGACCCGGAGAATCTCGACATCAACAAACCATTGAACTTCCACCATGAGGAAATTACTATCCACTGGTCAGAAGCGCCCTGAACCACAGACGGCGCCCGCGACCGTACAACGGAACTCTCCACACCCGACGGCACTGCGTGCCGTCTCGCGCGAGCATTCCCCCGCGGCCGCCAGGCACCGCCGCTGAAGGAGTGACAGATATGTCCGCACCAGCGCCGTCCCCGCTGGCCATCGTCGCCGCCGAGCCCCTGCCCCGCCAGGACGAAGTCCTCACCGAAGCGGCCCTGGCCTTCGTGGCCGAGCTGCACCGGCGGTTCGCCCCCCGCCGCGCCGAGCTCCTAGCCCGGCGCGGCGAACGGCGCTCCGAGATCGCCCGCACCTCCAGCCTCGACTTCCTCCCGGACACCGCACAGGTCCGCGAGGGCGACTGGAAGGTGGCGCCCGCCCCGGCCGCGCTGAACGACCGCCGCGTGGAGATCACCGGTCCGACGGACCGCAAGATGACCATCAACGCCCTCAACTCGGGTGCCAAGGTCTGGCTCGCCGACTTCGAGGACGCCTCGGCTCCCACGTGGGAGAACGTCGTCCTCGGCCAGCTCAACCTCATCGACGCCTACGAACGGCGCATCGACTTCACCGACCCGCGGACGGGCAAGTCGTACGCCCTCAAGGCCGCCGACCAGCTCGCGACCGTCGTGATGCGACCGCGCGGCTGGCACCTGGAGGAGCGCCACCTCACGATCGACGGCCGCCCGGCCTCCGGCTCGCTCGTGGACTTCGGCCTGTACTTCTTCCACAACGCGCAGCGTCTGATCGACCTCGGCAAGGGCCCCTACTTCTACCTGCCGAAGACGGAGTCGCACCTGGAGGCGCGTCTTTGGAACGACATCTTCGTCTTCGCCCAGGACTACGTCGGCATCCCGCAGGGCACCGTCCGCGCCACCGTCCTGATCGAGACGATCACGGCCGCGTACGAGATGGAAGAGATCCTCTACGAGCTGCGCGACCACGCCGCCGGCCTGAACGCGGGACGCTGGGACTACCTCTTCTCGATCGTGAAGAACTTCCGTGACGGCGGCGGCAAGTTCGTCCTGCCGGACCGCAACGCGGTGACGATGACGGCCCCGTTCATGCGTGCGTACACCGAACTCCTCGTCCGCACCTGCCACAAGCGCGGCGCGCACGCCATCGGCGGCATGGCGGCCTTCATCCCGTCCCGCAAGGACGCCGAGGCCAACCGGATCGCGTTCGAGAAGGTGCGGGCCGACAAGGACCGCGAGGCGGCCGACGGCTTCGACGGCTCCTGGGTCGCCCACCCCGACCTCGTGCCGATCGCGATGGCCTCCTTCGACGCGGTGCTCGGCGAGAAGCCGAACCAGAAGGACCGGCTGCGCGAGGACGTCTCGGTGGCCCCGGGCGACCTGATCGCGATCGATTCCCTGGACGCGAAGCCGACGTACGAGGGCCTGCGCAACGCGGTTCAGGTGGGCATCCGCTACATCGAGGCGTGGCTGCGGGGTCTGGGCGCCGTCGGCATCTTCGGCCTCATGGAGGACGCGGCCACCGCCGAGATCTCGCGCTCGCAGATCTGGCAGTGGATCAACGCGGGCGTGGTGTTCGAGCACGAGGGCGCCCTGGTGCCGGCCACCGCCGAGCTGACCCGTGAACTCGCCGCCCAGGAACTGACAGCCATCCGCGCCGAGATCGGCGACGAGGCCTTCGCGGCCGGCAAGTGGCAGCAGGCCCACGACCTCCTGCTCCAGGTCGCCCTCGACGCCGACTACGCGGACTTCCTCACCCTGCCCGCGTACGACCAGCTGATCGGCTGACGTCCCCGCACTTCGACTGAAACGCACAGCAGTCGAAAGGCGCGCATTCGATCGCACCGACTCCGCCCCCGTCGCCCCGAAGCGCCGGGGGCGGAGCCGTGTCCGGCTCGTGACGGACTCGACTCCCGACCGATTGGTCGGTCGTTACGTCATCGTAATCTGCGTGTACCTAGCGGTAACATCCGGCCGCGTGTCACCTTTCCGATGCCACCGGCGCCGGCGGTAACCCCCACTTCCAAGCCACGTCACGCCAGTTGCCCCTGGCGTCCGCGTGGCCGACCGCAGGAGTTCCGCAGTGATCGGATTCCGCAACGTCAGCAAGGACCGGGCCCGCAGTCGCGTGCGACGACTGGCCGGTGCAGGGATGGCCCTGCCGCTCGCCGTCACGGCACTGCTGGGCGGCGGCGCCGGCCCGGCCGCGGCCAGCCCCGGGAACGGGCCCACCGCCGTGGTTTCCATGGGCGACAGCTACATCTCCGGAGAGGCCGGCCGCTGGAAGGGCAACAGCCTGACCAACAGCGGCAGTCGTACCGGCACAGACCGGGCCTGGACCAGCGGCAGTACGTACGACCCCGCGAAGGTGTACGGAAGCACGGCCGGCGGTTGCGACCGATCGGATACGGCCGAGGTGCTGAGCGCGGGCGCGGTGGCCGACGTCGCCGTGAACCTCGCCTGCTCGGGGGCCGTTTCGGACAACGTGTTCCGGGCGTCCAACGGCGGCGTGTCCTTCAAGGGCGAGGCCCCACAGGCGGACCAGCTCGCGGCGGTGGCCGCGGCCGACGACGTCAAGGTGATCGCGCTGTCCATCGGCGGGAACGACCTCGGCTTCGCCGACATCATCAAGGAGTGCGCGTACGACTTCGTGCTCTGGAACTCCTACTGCTACGACGACCAGCAGGCGGGCGTCGACCAGAAGATCAACGGGGTCATGGCCAAGGTCGGCAAGTCGGTCGACGAGATCCGGGCCGTGATGCGCGGCGCCGGCTACTCGGACTCCTCCTACCGGATCGTGCTCCAGTCCTACCCCTCCCCGATCCCCCGGGGCGCGGAGAACCGGTACACCCAGAGCGACTGGAGCCGGCTCAACACCGGCGGCTGCCCGTTCTGGAACCGGGACTCCGACTGGGCCCGGGACTCGCTCGTGCCCCAGATAGCGAACGGCATCAAGACCGTCGCGGCAGCCAAGGGCGTCCAGTTCCTGGACCTGCGGGACATGCTCCAGGGGCGCGAGGTGTGCGCCGGGGCCAGCAAGCAGGTGACGTCGACGACGCCGGCGTCGGCGAAGACGAGCGAGTGGGCGCGCTGGATCGACAACAACGAGACGCAGGGCCTGGTCCAGGAGTCCATGCACCCGAACTACTTCGGCCAGCTGGCCGTCGGGCGCTGCCTCGCCCTGGCCGTGGCCCGGCCCGCGAACTCCGCGTCGGGCTGCAAGAACACCCCGGGCGGCGACCAGAGCGGCATGTACCTGACCCCCGCCTCCTGACCCCCGCCTCCTGACCGCCGTCTCCGGCCCCGTGTCCCCGGCCGGCACGCAGC
The DNA here is from genome assembly GCF_036226825.1 of Streptomyces sp. NBC_00667. Lineage (NCBI taxonomy): Bacteria > Bacillati > Actinomycetota > Actinomycetes > Kitasatosporales > Streptomycetaceae > Streptomyces > Streptomyces sp. NBC_00667. The sequence continues at coordinate 5,556,594 of NZ_CP109022.1, read as the reverse complement.
GGTCCGCCGCGCCCCTCCCGGGCGCGGCGGACCGCTGCGTCGGTGATCGGATACTGGTTCCATGGACAGGACAACGGCTTCTTGGCGCAACACGACGCACGACTGGGCGAGCACCGTGGACACCGGTCACCTCGCCCTCATCCGCAGCGACCCGGCCGGTTTCGCGCCCGGCGGCCTGCGGCACCTGGTCCTCGAGGTCATCGCGTACGCGGCCGACGAGGCCGAGTCCGCTGGCGGCGGCGGGCGTTGCGCGGTCACCTTCCACGAGGACGGCTCGGTGTCCGTCGCCGATGACGGGCGGGGCACCGACACCCGGCTCGACGCCGACGGCCGGCCCGTGAAGAAGCCGGTCATGGCGACGAAGGACCTGCGGTTCTTCGACCACCCCGGGGCGCAGCTGCTGCCCGACGGTCAGCCGCGCCGGGGCATGTCGGTCGTCGCGGCCCTCAGCGAGTGGCTCGTGCACACCAATCGCCGGGCGGGCGGGGCCTGGACGCAGCGGTACGAGCACGGCGTTCCCGCCACCGGCCTGAACCCGATCGCCGGCGACGGGACGACCGGGACGGCCGTCCACTTCCGCCCCGGCGAGCAGGACCTGCGGGTGTCGCACGAGGGGACGCCCACCGAGCTGGCCGGGCTCGTCACGGCATGGCCGTACCTGACCGTCGACTTCGCCGATCGGCGGAGCGGCTGACTCCCGCCAGCGCCCGGGCGAAGGCCGCCCGGCAGCGGAGCCAGTCCGGGTCGGGCGTGCCCGTACCCAGCGCCAGCAGCTTGGGCAGCAGGTCCGCCGAGAAGGACCGGGCCGCCTCCGCGGGGACCAGGGACGGCAGGTTGTCGATGGCGATCACGTCCAGCGGGCGGGGTCCGGCGCGCAGCCTGCGCACCGGGACCGCCCAGTCGGTGAGCCGGTCGTAGACGGGCAGCAGGTGCAGCGGGGAGCCGGTGTCACAGGTGATGTCGGCGATGACCGTGAGCCGCCGTTCCCGGTCCGGGTCCAGGTCGGCCGGGGTGAGGAAGGGCGGTACCGGGCGGGTGGTGAGCACCGCGTTGACCAGGATGTCGTGTCCGAGCAGGGCGGCCCGGTCCAGCCGTGCGGTGTCGTTCCGGTCCCACCGGGTCACTCGTACCCCGGCGGTCGTCAGGGCGTCACAGGCGCCGCGGGCGCTGCGGCCGTACCCCCCGATGACGAGTGCCCGTAACTCCCCTGCCGCGGTGGGGGCGTCCCGCGAGGTCCGTAATCGCGCGTCGAGTTCCTCGCGCGGGAGCGGGACCAGCGGGGCGACGAGCCGGCCGCGGGCGTGCAGGACGGCCAGGGCCGCGCCCGCGTACCCCGCCCAGTAGCCGAAGGCCGCGAGCCTGCGGCCCTGCGCATCGGCCAGGTATTCCAGGTCGAGCAGGGTGCCGCCGCCCGCGGCGAACCGCGCCAGCAGCGCCGGGGCGTCCTCCTGGCCCTTGTAGGCGTGCCCGAAGTAGACGTGCCTGTGCCGTAAACGCTCCGGGACGGGCGGCAGTTCCTTCAAGCCGAGGACGAAGGCGGATCCGGGCGCGGAGACGGCCCAGGCTCCGGCGGGCGCGGTCCGGCAGCCCGCCTCCTCGTAGTCGGCGAGCGGGAAGACCCGGTGTGGGGACTCCTCCACGGTGATCCGTACACCCTGCCGCACGAGCTGTCCGGCGTCCTGCGGGGTGAGGGGGGCGCGACGTTCGGTGGGCCGTGTCTCGGTGCGCATCCACAACTGCGGTGACTGTGCCATCGGCGGTACCACCTGTCTGCTCAAGGACGCCCCGGGGGCGTCCGCGTGCACCATGTGACCGGGCCTCAGATCAGTTCACCGACGGGGTTCGGCAAGGAGTACGACAGTGCGAACGGGGGCTCACGATTCGGGCAGCAGGGCGCGCAGAGCGGTCCGCGCGCCCTGGGCGTAGGCGGCCCGGAGGGCCCCCGGGGGCATGCGGTCGCGCAGGATCCCGAGGGCGCGCGGCGCACGTGCGACTGCCGGGCGGGCGCGGCGCACCGCGCCCAGCAGGAGCGCGGAGCGCTCGTAGCGGCCCCCGGCGGCCTCCAGTTCGGCCAGCAGCTCGGCCGAGAAGGACTGTCCCAGCCGGTCGTCCAGGGCGAGCTGGGTCTCCAGGGCGCGCAGCAGTTCGGTACGGGCCCGCACCGGCCGGCCCGCGCGGGACGCGGCGACGGCCCGGGCGTACCGCTCCCAGGAGCGGGCCCACGCGTCGGCGGCCGGGGCGGGCGGCGTGCCCGCCGCCTCCTCTTCCTCGGGCGGTGTGCCCGCGGGACCGGTACGGGCGAGGGCCAGCGTCCGGGCGGCCCGCAGCGCCTCCCGGCCGGGCCCGAAACCGGGCTCGGCGGGCAGCAGTTCCAGTGCCTCGGCGTACTCGGCGGCAGCGTCCTCGTACCGTTCCTCCCACAGCGCCACCGTGCCGCGCACGTGGGCGAGGTAGGCCAGGCAGGCGTCCTCGCCCTCCTGTACGGCGGTGCTCCAGGCCTCCACCAGCAGCGGGTCGCAGGTGTCCGCCTCCCCGAACTCCGCCACCAGCCAGGCCGCCAGCCACAGCGCCCGGGCCGGCCGGGGCGCGGGGTGCAGGGCCAGGGCCCGTTCCAGATGGCGTCGGCCCTCGGCCACCAGCCCGCAGGCCGCCCACAGGAACCACAGGTCGACGGCGACCTCCAGCGCGGCCCCCGGACCCGCGGCGGACAGCGGGTTCATCGCGGCCCGCAGCTCCGCGAGTTCCCGCACGGCCAGCTCGCGCGCCTGTATCTGCGCCCCCTCGCGCCACAGCCCGGCGGCCCGCCGGGCGAGCCCGCGCCAGCGCTCGTGGTGGCGCAGGGCGGCGGTGTGCCCGTCGCCGTCCGGGCTGTGCGCGAGGCGCCGGGCGGCGTACACGCGCACCGAGAGCGGCAGCCGGTACCGGCCCGGGTGCTCACCGTCGGCCAGCAGGGCGGGGGCCAGCCGGGCGAGCGCCCCGGCGGCGGTGTCCGCGGTGAGCTCCCCGAAGCCGCAGACCTCGGCGACGGCGGCCGCGTCGAAGGGGCCGGCGAAGACGGAGAGCCGCTCCCACAGCAGCCGCTCGGCGGACGAGGAGAGCCGCAGGGAGCGCTCGGCGTCGACCAGGGTGGCCCGGCCGGCGCCGCCCGCGAGGAAGGCCAGGGGTTCGCCGGTCAGCCGTTGCAACGCCTGGAGGGGCGCGTACTGGTGCGCGCGGCCCGCCGCGAGCTCCAGCGCGCCGGGAATCCCGTCCAGCACCCGGCAAAGGGCGGCCACGGCGGCGGCGTTGCCCTCGGTCAGCTCGAAGAAGGGGTCGGCGCCGCGCGCCCGCTCCTCGTACAGCCGCACGGCAGCGAACCCGGTGATCCGGTCGACCGGCAGGGGTGCGGCGGGATCGGGCGGGGCGGGCGGCAGCGGCAGCGGCCGCACGGCGAGTTCCGCCTCCGCGGGCAGCGCGAGCCGGCGCTGCGAGGTGACCAGCACGCGCACCCGGGGCAGCCACCGCAGCAGGTTCTCCACCAGGGGGGCGGCGGCCTCGCCGAGCTGCTCGCACCCGTCGAGCACCAGCAGTACCTCGCGCCCCGCGAGCCCGTGGATCAGCCGGTGCTCCAGCACCACCCGGCGGAAGCCGGGCAGGGTGGAGACGTCCACCCAGACGGTGTCGAGGCCGTCTGCGCCCGTGACGGTGCGGACCGCGCGCACGGCGAGCCGGGTCTTGCCGACGCCCGCGGGGCCGGTGAGGGTGACCAGGCGCTCGGTGGCGAGCAGCGAGGCGGCGCGGGCCAGCTCCCGACGGCGGCCGACGAAGCTCGACAGCTCGACCGGCACCGCCTGACCCACGTCCGCAACGGGATCCCCCACACGCCCTCCCGCGATGCCCGCGCTGCGCACGACCGGCTGGTTCACCGATTGGGAACACAAAGAGAGATGATCGGCCGAAAGCCCGGTTGACAGGCCGCTGACCGGGAGATCCACCAAGGGGAGGACATGGATTCGGCCGTTTCCGCCGTCGACGACACCGACCGGGCGCTCGTCCACGCACTCCAGCTCGCGCCCCGTGCGAGCTGGGAGCGACTGGCCCCGGTGCTCGGCACCCGCCCCGATACCCTCGCGCGCCGCTGGGAGCGGCTCACCGGCGCCGGTGAGGCCTGGATATCGGGGCTCGGACTGCGTACGGGCACCAAGGCGCCCTGCATGGCGTGGGTGGAGGTGATGTGCGAGGCGGGGCACTCGCCGGCCGTCGGCGCGACCTTGGTGTCCGATCCGTACTCCCTGGGGCTGGAGCACACCACCGGCGGCCGGGACCTGCTGGCCTTCGTGGCCGTGCCCGACCTCCACGCGCTGTACCGGTACCTGTCCTTCCGGGTGCAGCGGATCCCGGGCGTGACCGGCACCCGCTCGTCGATGGTGACGGCGGTGCACCACGCCCCCGACCGGTGGCGCCTGGACCAGCTGACGCCGGCGCAGATCGGTTCGCTGACCGGAGGGAGCCGGCGCTCCTCGCCGCCGGCAGTGGCGCCGGCCGTCACCGCCATGACGGAGGAGGACCGGCCGCTGGCCCTGGCGCTGGCCGCGGACGCCCGGCGCAGCGTGGCCTCGCTGGCCCGGGAGTGCGGGATGAGCGAATCGACCGTACGGCGGCGGCTGGGCCGGCTGGAGACGGGACAGGGCCTGCGCTACAGCTGCGCGATGGCGTCGGGGTCGTCGGGGTGGCCGGTGGCGGCGACGCTGTGGGCGGAGGTACCGGAGTACGAGGTGGCCGAGTGTGCCGCGGCCGCCATGGGGCTGCGCGAGACGCGGACGTGCATGTCCGTCAGCGGACGCTGGAACTTCATGATCACCGCGCGGCTGCGCACCGTCGAAGGGCTGTCCCGCTACACCTCGGAGCTGTCCCGGCGGCTGCCGGGGATGCGGATCACGGACTCGGCGGTGGCGCTGCACGTACGCAAGTCGGAGGCTCAGGTACTGGACGAGCGCGGCCGGCGCATCCGGACGGTCACGCCCGACATCTGGGCGGACCTGCTCCCACCGCCGGAGGGGCCGGCTTGAACCGCACGGGCCGGGGTACCGGCCGTGCGGCGGTACGGACGCCACACCCGCAGTGGGTGACGTCCGCACCGCCGCACGCGGTACCCCAGCCCCCGGCCCCGACCGTGCCGGCCCTGCCGTCAGTGCACGAACGCCGGTTCCGCTGCCGCTTCCGCGGCCGGTTCCTTCTTGGCACCGAGGTGGTTGAAGGCCAGGTTCAGCACGATCGCCACCACACACCCCGTGCTGATGCCGGAGTCGAGGACGACCAGCATGTCCTTGGGGAAGGCGTGGTAGAAACCGGGCGCCGCGATGGGGATCAGGCCGATGCCCACCGAGGCCGCGACGATCAGGGCGTTCTCGCCCTTCTCCATGGCCGCGCCGGCGAGGGTCTGGATGCCGCTGGCGGCGACGGAGCCGAACAGGACGATGCCCGCACCGCCCAGCACCGGCAGCGGGACCACACCGATGACGGAGGCCGCCATCGGGCACAGGCCCAGGAGGATCAGGATCCCGCCGCCGGCCGCGACCACGAACCGGCTGCGTACCTTGGTCATCGCGACGAGGCCGATGTTCTGCGCGAAGGCGCTGCACATGAAGCCGTTGAACAGCGGGCTGAGCGCGCTGCCGAGGGTGTCGGCGCGCAGCCCGCCCTCGATGGTCCTGGCGTCCGCGGGCCGGCCCACGATCCTGCCGAGGGCCAGGATGTCGGCGGTGGACTCCGTCATGCAGACGAGCATCACGATGCACATCGAGATGATGGCGGCGACCTGGAACTGCGGGGCGCCGAAGTGGAACGGCGTGGGGAAGCCGACGATGTCGGCGTTGCGGACGGCGTCGAAGCTGGTCATGTGCAGCGGGATCGCGATCAGCGTGCCGGCGACGAGGCCGAGCAGGATGGATATCTGCTGGAGGAACCCGCGCAGGAACTTGCGCATCAACAGCACGATCACCAGGGTGAGGGCGGCCATGCCGATGTTCTTCATCGAGCCGTAGTCGGTGGCGGTGCGGTTGCCGCCCTGCGACCAGTTGAAGGCCACGGGGAGCAGCGAGACACCGATCAGGGTGATGACCGTACCGGTGACGACGGGTGGGAAGAAGCGGACGAGCTTGCCGAAGTAGGGCGCGGCGAGGAAGCCGACGAGTCCGGCGACGATGATCGCGCCGAAGATGACGGGGATGGCGTTCGCGCCTTCGCCCTTGCCGATGGCGATCATCGGGGTGACTCCGGCGAAGGAGACCCCGTTGACGAAGGGGAGTTTGGCGCCGATCTTCCAGAAGCCGAGGGTCTGGAGGAGGGTGGCGAGTCCTGCGGTGAAGAGCGAGGCGCCCATCAGGAAGGCGGTCTCGGTGGCGGAGAGACCGACGGCGGGGCCGACGATCATCGGCGGCGCGACGACACCCGCGTACATGGCGGCCACGTGCTGCAGACCGCTCGTGAACATTTTCAGCGGGGGCAGGGTCTCGTCGACCGGGTGCTTCTCCTCCGGTACTACGACTGCATCTTTGCGAAACCTGGGCGTAGCTGCCACGGCTTCCTCCGGTCGGTTGAACACGTCGCCAGGGACATGGGTGTCAGGGAGGTGGTGCGAAAGCTGTGCGAGTCGAGCCTGTGTTCAGTTGTGGCGGTGCCGGGAGTTGTGGCGGTGCCGGGAGTCGGGGCGGTGCGGGGAGTGGTAGCGGTGCGGGGAGTGGTGGCGGTGCTGTCCTGCCCCTGACAGATGCGGAAACGATTCGCCCGAGTCGTTCCCGTGGAGGGTGGTGCTGTGGCGCGGGCGCGGAGGCGGGGTGGGTTCCGGCGCGGTGCGTCGTTACGGCTCACCGTGCCCGGGAGCGCCTTCGGAAGGTTCGTCGGGCGCTTCCCGGGAACGGCTGCCGCGGACCCCGCTCGGGTCCGCGGCCCCCGGCCGGGGGCCGTCCCCCCCGGCCGGACTCTGGGGGTACCTCCCGGCGGTGGCCGGGCGGGGTACCGGCGTGGGTGGCCGGGGGGATCAGGCCCGTGCGCAGATGCGCGCCAGGCGCTGGGCCTCCTCCCGCGTGGACACGGCGATCGCGTCCTCGTCGGCGAAGAGAAGTCGGTTGTCCTCGACGATCTGCTTGCCGTTGACCAGCGAGAGCGTCACCGGGGCGGCCGCGCCGAAGACGAGCGCGATGACCGGGTCGGCGATGGAGGAGTGGGCCAGCGTGCCCAGGTTCCACATCACCAGGTCGGCGAGCTTGCCCGCCTCCAGCGAGCCGATGCTGTCGGCGCGGCCGAGGACCTGGGCGCCGCCGTACGTACCCAGGCGCAGGGCCTGGCGGGCGTTCAGGGCGCGCTCGCGGTGGACCGGGTTGAGGCGGTTGATGAGCAGCGCGTTGCGCAGCTCGGTGTGCAGTTCGCCGGACTCGTTCGAGGCGGTGCCGTCCACGCCGAGGCCGACGGGTACGCCGGCGGCGAGCATGTCCGGGACGCGGGCGATGCCGGCGGCCAGGCGGGCGTTGGAGGACGGGCAGTGCGCGACACCGGTCTTGGTGCGGGCGAACGCGGCGATGTCGGAGTCGTTCATGTGGACGCTGTGCGCCATCCACACGTCCTCGCCGAGCCAGCCCGTCGACTCGAAGTAGTCGGTCGGGCCCATGCCGAACAGTTCCTTGCAGAACTGGTCTTCCTCGACGGTCTCGCTGCCGTGGGTGTGCATGCGCACGCCCAGACGGCGGGCCAGCTCGGCGCCCTGCTTGAGCAGTTCGGTGGAGACCGAGAAGGGGGAGCACGGCGCGACGGCGACCTGGGTCATCGCGTCGAAGGAGTGGTCGTGGTGCTTCTTGACGGTCGCCTCGGTGTCGGCGAGCGCGCCTTCGAGGGTCTCGACGGCGTGGTCCGGGGGCAGGCCGCCGTCCTTCTCGCTGCGGTCCATCGAGCCGCGGGCGAGGGTGAAGCGCACGCCCATCTCGGACGCGGCGCGGATGATCGCGCCGGAGAGGTCGCCGGAGCCCTTGGGGAAGACGTAGTGGTGGTCCATGGCGGTGGTGACGCCGCCCTTGGCCATCATCGCCAGGGAGCCCTGGGCAGCCGTGTAGGCCATCTGCTCGTCGATGCGCGCCCAGGTCGGGTACAGCGCGACGAGCCAGTTGAAGAGGTTGTGGTCGGTGGCCAGACCACGCGTGATCCACTGGTAGAAGTGGTGGTGCGTGTTGACCAGACCGGGGGTCACGAGGTGCCCGGTGCCATCGATCCGGCGGACGACGTTCTCGAGGTTCTCGGGGGCCTTGCCCGCGCCGATGGACTCGATCCTGTTGCCGGCGACGACGATGTGACCCGAGGCGTACTCGGTGTCGTGGGCGTCGACGGTCGCGATCGCACAGTTCTCGATGACGATGCGCGTGGCGGCGCTGTCAGGGGCTGCCGATGCTGCCATGGGCTTCCTCGTGCTTTCAGTGGCGGTGCGGGCCGGCAAAGCCCAGGTGGTTTGAGTGCCGGAGCCGGGGGCCGTGACAGCTGACAGTACTGCCGCCCCCTGGGGCGCGTCCGGGTGCCGTTTCGGGAAGTCGTGGAGCTGTCGCGACGTCCCGGGGCCACTGCGGAGCCCCGGGACGCGCGTCCCGCATCAGAGGTTGGTCATGTCCACGGGGATACGGGCGTCGACGCCGTCCCGCAGGACCGTCGCCTCGATCAGGCCGTACGGCCGGTCCGCGGCGAAGTAGACCTCGTTGTCGTTCTTGAGGCCGAAGGGCTCCAGGTCGACGAGGAAGTGGTGCTTGTTCGGGAGCGAGAAGCGGACCTCGTCGATCTCCGAACGGTGGTTGATGATGCGCGAACCCATCTGGTACAGGGTCTGCTGGAGCGACAGGGAGTAGGTCTCCGCGAAGGCCTCGAGCATGTGCTTGCGGGTCTCGGCGTAGGACTTCTCCCAGTTCGGCATCCGCTGCTCGTCGTCCGACCAGTTGAAGCGCCAGCGGGCCGACACCTGGGTGGCCAGGATGCGGTCGTAGGCCTCCTTCAGGGTCGTGTACTTGTCCTTCACGTAACCCCAGAACTCGGAGTTCGTGGAGTTCATGACGACGAGGTCCTTGAGGCCGGAGATGACCTCCCAGTTGGTGCCGTCGTAGGTGACCTGAGTGACCCGGGTCTCCTGGCCCTGGCGCACGAAGGAGTGCTTCACCTCGTCCGACCCGATGAACTTCGAGTTGGCGTCGGAGGTGGGGATCCGGTCCCAGGCGTACTCCTCGATCCGGATGCGCGCACGCTGGATCGGCTCCTGGCTGTTGACGAACCAGCGCGCCAGGTGGATGCCGAACTGCTCGGCGGACTCGATGCCGTGCTCCTTGGCGAACGCGTACACCGTGTTCTTGGTGGTGTCCGTCGGGAGGCAGTTGGCGTTCGAGCCGGAGTAGTGGACGTCGTCCATGTCGCCCGAGAGGGCGACCGAGACGTTCAGGTCCTTGATGTGGTGGGTGTCGCCGTCCCGCGTGATCTTGACTACGCGGTTCTCTGCTTTGCCGTACTGGTTCTGGCCGAGAATCGTGGGCATGTCTGCTAGCTCCCTCGGTAAACGGAGTAGCCGAACGGGTTGAGCAGCAGCGGTACGTGGTAATGCTCGCCCGGGTTCACCGCGAAGGTGATGGTGACCTCGGGGAAGAACGCACCGCTGTCCCTTACGCGGGGGGCGTCCTGCTGCGCCTCGGCTTGCTTGTTGGAACGGTCTTTTTCAGCGAAGTACGTCTCGGTCTCGAAGTCGAGACGCACGTGGGTGGTGCCCTCCGGCAGGGCCGGAAGGTCCTTGCAGCGGCCGTCCGCGTCGGTGGCGGAGCCGCCCAGGGCCGCCCAGTCCCCGTCGAGGCCCGTGCGGGCCGACAGGGAGATGGCGACGCCCTCGGCGGGGCGGCCGATGCTGGTGTCCAGGATGTGCGTGGACACCGAAGCAGTCGTGTCAGTGCTCATGCGCTCTCTTCCTCCACGAGCCGGGTCAGACGGATCCGGTTGATCTTCACGAGCTCGCCGCGGGCGGTCTCCCGCTCCTGCTCCGGCGAGTTCTCGATCCGTACTTTGACCGCGTCCCGCATGAACTCACCGGTGGCACCGGTGGCGCAGATGAGGAAGACGTGGCCGAACTTCTCCTGGTACGCCAGGTTCAGTTCGAGGAGCTCGCTCCGGAGCTCCTCCGAGGCGCCGGCCATGCCGCGCTGTTCGCGGGCGGAGGTCGGGTCTCCCGGCTTCGGGCGGCCGATCGGCGCGTGTCCCGCCATCGCCTCGGCCAGGTCCTCGGCGGTGAGCTCCGCCATGGCGGACTCGTTGGCCGAGAAGAGTGCCTCGACGGTGGGGAAGGGGCGCTGGGCGAGCAGCTTGCTCCCCCATGCCGAACTGGCGCACACCTCGTGCAGCACGGCCGTGGCCGCGCTGTCGTCCAAGGCGTTGAACCGGGTGAGACCCGGGGTCGGACTCGAAGTCACGGTAGGCCTCCGTGGCCTGTTGTTGCTTTTGACGGGCTGCGCATAGCTAACGCCCTCGACAACACGCCGTCAACACTTTGTTGAAACTTCCCGTACACAAAAGCCGCCGCCCGGGTGAATCGGGGCGGCGGCTCGTCACGGCGGGTCAGCGGTCGTTCACGATTGGCTGTTCTTCTCCGCCCCCTCGGGGAGGCCGGACCCCTTGGGAGGGTTGGAGCCCTTGGGAGGGGTGGACCCCTTGGCGGGGCTGGAGTCCCGGTTCAAGTAGTTGTAGACGGTGAAGCGGCTCACGCCCAGGGCGCTCGCGACCGTCTCCACGCCGTGCCGCACGGAGAACGCGCCGCGCGCCTCCAGTATGCGCACCACGTCCTGCTTGGACTTCCGGTCGAGCTGGGCCAACGGTACGCCGTGCCGGCGCTCCAGCGCGGCCAGGATGTGGTCCAGCGAGTCGGAGAGCTGGGGCAGGCGCACGGCGAGCAGCTCCTGGCCCTCCCAGCTGAGCACGACGTCGTCGGGCTGCGCCTGGGCCGGGTCCATCAGCTCTCCGCCCATCGCGTCCACCAGCGGCTTGACGGCGGTGACGAAGGGGTGGTCACGGGGCTCGGTCATGGGGTGGTGTCCTCCGCGATCACATTGACCTGGAGCGACACGCGCGTGGCCCCGGCCTCCAGCGCATTGCGCAGCAGCGCGGCCACGGCGCCCAGCACCTCGTCGGACTCCCCTTCGGCGGTGTTGCCGAACGGGCCGACGTCCACCGCGTCGAGGCGGGCCTTCTGGATGACCTCGCGCGCGGCCACGGCGTGGTCGGGGGCCTCTTCGAGATCGAAGGGCTCGGTCGTGAACTCCACTCTCAATCGCACGCGGGCCAAGCTACCCCGCAGCTGGGACTTTTCGGCAGTGCGCACTTGACAGCCACGCAAACCTCGATGCAGTCTTCCATCAAGCAGAAACTAACTTCCGCAATACGGAAGGAGCGCACACCCCTCATGGGATACACGGACCAGCGCTTCGATGTGAACCTTTCGATCCTCTTCACGGAACTCCCGCTCCTGGAGCGTCCCGCGGCTGCCGCCGCGGCGGGCTTCACGGCGGTCGAGCTGTGGTGGCCCTGGATCGAGACCCCCACTCCCGCCCAGGCGGAGCTCGACGCCCTCAAGAAGGCTCTTGAGGACGCGGGCACCCAGCTGGTGGGCCTGAACTTCTACGCCGGCCAGTTGCCGGGTCCGGACCGCGGCGCGGTCTCCGTGCCCGGCGAGGAGTCCGACCGCTTCAACGCCAACATCAACGTGGCCGCCGACTTCGCGGCCTCGGTCGGCTGCAAGGCACTGAACGCCCTCTACGGCAACCGGGTCGAGGGCGTGGACCCCGCGGTCCAGGACGAGCTGGCGCTCAAGAACCTCGTCACGGCCGCCAAGGCCGCGGACCGGGTGGGCGCCGTCCTGCTGATCGAGACCCTCAACAAGCCCGAGTCGCCGCTCTACCCGCTGGTGAGCGCCCCGGCCGGCATCGCGGTCGTGGACAAGGTCAACGAGGCCACCGGCCTCGGGAACGCCAAGTTCCTGCTCGACCTGTACCACCTGGCGATGAACGACGAGGACCTCGGCGAGGTCATCGAAAAGTACGCCGCCAAGACCGGGCACGTCCAGATCGCCGACAAGCCGGGCCGCGGCGCCCCGGGCACCGGCGAGCTGCCCCTCGAAGAGCTGCTCGACCAGCTCAAGAAGGCCGGGTACGAGGGCTACGTAGGCCTGGAGTACAAGGCCGCGGACGCCGCCGCGTCCTTCGCGTGGCTGCCGGCCGAGGCCCGCGCCGCCAAGTAGGCGGACGAAGTCCGGGCGATCAGCCAGGCACCTCCCGCACTTTTCGTACGAAGCATTGAAGAGAAGGACCCCCCATCATGAGCACCTCCACCGCGCTTCCGTCGATCGCCTGGATCGGCCTCGGCATCATGGGCTCGCCCATGTCCGAGAACCTCATCAAGGCCGGATACCCGGTCACCGGCTTCACGCTGGAGCAGGACAAGCTGGAGCGCCTGGCCGCCGCCGGTGGCACCGCCGCCGGCTCGATCGCCGAGGCCGTCAAGGACGCCGACGTGATCATCACGATGGTGCCCGCCTCCCCGCAGGTCGAGGCCATCAACTACGGCCCCGAGGGCATCCTCGCGAACGCCAAGTCCGGTGCGCTGATCATCGACATGTCGTCGATCACCCCGCAGACCTCGGTCGACCTCGCGAAGAACGCCGCCGAGAAGGGCATCCGCGTCATCGACGCCCCGGTGTCCGGCGGCGAGGCCGGCGCCATCGAGGCCGTCCTGTCGATCATGGTGGGTGGCGAGCAGGCCGACTTCGACGCGGCCCTGCCGATCCTGGAGACGCTCGGCAAGACCATCGTCCTGTGCGGCCCGCACGGCTCCGGCCAGACGGTCAAGGCCGCCAACCAGCTCATCGTCGCGGTGAACATCCAGGCGTGCGCCGAGGCCGTCGTCTTCCTCGAGAAGTCGGGCGTGAACCTCCAGGCCGCCCTGGACGTCCTCAACGGCGGTCTGGCCGGCTCCACGGTCCTGACCCGCAAGAAGGACAACTTCCTCAACCGCGACTTCAAGCCCGGTTTCCGGATCGACCTGCACCACAAGGACATGGGCATCGTCACCGACGCCGCCCGCAACGTCGGTGCTGCCCTCCCGGTCGGCGCGGTCGTCGCCCAGCTGGTCGCCTCGCTGCGCGCCCAGGGTGACGGCGGGCTGGACCACTCGGCCCTGCTCCGCGCGGTCGAGCGCCTCTCCGGCGCCCAGGTCTGATCCCCGGACCTGCCCCCCTCCCTCCGGGGAGACACGAGTTTCGGACGGTGCCGGTGCTGACACCTGTCCTGTCGCGCCCAGGCGCCGGCACCGTCCGGATCACCTCCACACTCTTTCTTTCAACAAACTGTTGACGTCGTGTTCACGCCGAAATTAGGCTGTTCCGCATGACGGAAGACGCCTTCCGTCTCAGCAGTTACCCGTACGGAAGGTCACCATGTCGAAGCGCACGCTGACGACCGAGTCCGGCGCCCCGGTCGCCGACAACCAGAACTCCGCCACCGCCGGCGTCGGTGGCCCGCTCCTGATCCAGGACCAGCAGCTCCTCGAGAAGCTCGCCCGCTTCAACCGTGAGCGCATCCCGGAGCGCGTGGTGCACGCCCGCGGCTCGGCCGCGTACGGCTACTTCGAGGTGACCGACGACGTCACCGCGTACACCAGCGCCGCCTTCCTGAACACGGTCGGCAAGAAGACCGAGACCTTCCTGCGGTTCTCCACCGTCGCCGACTCCCTCGGTGGCGCGGACGCCGTCCGCGACCCGCGTGGCTTCGCGCTCAAGTTCTACACCGAAGAGGGCAACTACGACCTCGTCGGCAACAACACCCCGGTGTTCTTCATCAAGGACCCGATCAAGTTCCCCGACTTCATCCACTCCCAGAAGCGCGACCCCTTCACGGGCAAGCAGGAGCCGGACAACGTCTGGGACTTCTGGGCGCACGCCCCCGAGGCGACGCACCAGATCACCTGGCTGATGGGTGACCGCGGCATCCCCGCGTCGTACCGCCACATGAACGGTTACGGCTCCCACACCTACCAGTGGACGAACGAGAACGGCGAGGCCTTCTTCGTCAAGTACCACTTCAAGACGAACCAGGGCATCCGCTGCCTGTCCTCCGAGCAGGCCGCCGAGCTCGTCGGCAAGGACGCCAACTCGCACCAGACCGACCTGCTCCAGGCCATCGAGCGCGGTGTGAACCCGAGCTGGACCCTCTACGTCCAGATCATGCCCGCCGCCGAGGCCGCGGACTACCGCTTCAACCCGTTCGACCTCACCAAGGTGTGGCCGCACGCCGACTACCCGCTCCAGCGAGTGGGCCGTCTGGTCCTCGACCGCAACCCGGACAACGTCTTCGCCGAGGTCGAGCAGTCCGCGTTCTCCCCGAACAACTTCGTCCCGGGCATCACCGCCTCGCCGGACAAGATGCTCCAGGGCCGCCTGTTCGCGTACGCCGACGCCCAGCGCTACCGCCTCGGTGTGAACCACACCGTGCTGCCGGTCAACGCCCCGAAGGCGACGAAGGCCGACAACTACGGCCGCGACGGCGTCATGGCGCTGCGCAACGGCTCGCGCCACGACAAGAACTACGAGCCCAACTCGTACCAGGGCCCGGCCGAGACCGGTCTCGCGCTCGGCGCCCCGAAGGCCGTCTCCGGCTACACGGGCACCCACGAGGCCCCGGCCCACACCAAGGACGACGACTTCTTCCAGGCCGGTGAGCTCTACCGCCTGATGTCGGAGGCCGAGAAGCAGCGTCTGGTGGCGAACATCGCCGGCGGCCTGTCGCAGGTCACCCTCGAAGACGTCATCGAGAAGAACCTGGCTCACTTCCACGCCGCGGACGCCGACTACGGCCGCCGCGTCGAGGAGGCCGTCCGCGCCCTGCGCGACGCCTGAGCCACCCAGTTGTACCGGGGGCCTGACGGGAGGTCAGGCTCCGGGTGCTGAGCCCGAACCGCGTACCCGGATGAGGGGTGGTGCGCGGTGAGGGCGGACAGCGCCGGCCCTTGTGGCCGGCGCCGCGTGAGGACCGTGGCGAGCGTGCGAGCCAGTGCGGTGGTAATGGGTTCCGAGGCTCGTCTCTTGACCTGAGGGAGACGATGCCGGAGTTCTCGTCGCCCGCCCGCCACGGTCCCGGCAACTCGTGTACGGGGGCTACGCACAGAGCCCCCCGTACACGGGCCCCGACTCCGCCCGGCGGCGCGAACGTCCTGTCGCGCCAGCCTCGCACCGTCGGGCGGTCACCACCCAAAGCGCCGAGTCACGGACGGTCCCGTGACTCGGCGCTTTGTCATGCGCGGGCGCGGTTGCTCATGCCCGGGCGCGGTTTGTCATGCGCGGGCGCGGTTGCTCATGCCCGGGCGCGGTTGCTCATGCGCGGACGTACCGGGGAAGGCGGGCGGAGACGGCAAGGGCGCCCAAGAGGAGGACCAGGGTCACGAGCGCCGTGGCGGACAGGGCGGTGGACGGGGTACTGCCGTGGTCGGTGAAGGCCGTCCATACGGTGACCAGCAGCGCGACGCCGACCGCACCGGCCAACTGCTGTACCGCGTCCAGGACTCCGGAGGCCGACCCCACCTCGGACGGGGACACCCCGGCCAGGATGACGTCGAACAGCGGCGGGACCACCAGTCCCATGCCGAGGCCGGTGACCAGCGTGCCCGGCACCAGCCTCCACCCGTCCACCGCCCCGTCGGCGCAGCCGGCGAGCACCAGGAGCCCGAGGGCGGTGACGACGATCCCGCCCTGGATCACCACCCGTCCGTGCCGCTGCGCGAGGGACCCGGCAGGGCCGGCCGACAGGGCGATCCCGAGGGCCATGGGGGCGAGGGCGTACCCCGCTCCCTGCGGCGAAAGGCCGAGCGGGCCCTGGAGGAAGAGGGAGAGCACCAGCATGAGGCCGGTGAACGAGGCGAAGAAAACGAGGGCGACGACGATCCCGCAGGTGTAGCCGCGGTTGGCCAGCAGGCCGGGCGCCATGAGCGGCGAGGGACGACGCCGCTGCATCCGCGCGAAGACCACGAACCCGGCGGGTCCCGCGGCCGGCAGGAGGAGGGACCACAGGGGCCACCCGAGCTCCGGTCCCTGGACGAGCGGGAACACCACGGCCGCGGAGGCCGCGCCGGCCAGCAGCACGCTCGGTACGTCGAGCCGCAGCCCGGCGTCGGGCGTGCCCCGCGGGACCCAGCGCACGGCACCGGCCAGGGCGAGGAGGCCGAGCGGCAGGTTGACCAGGAACACCAGGCGCCAGCCGGAGCCGAACAGGTCCGCTCCGGCGAGCAGCCCGCCCACCACGGGGCCGGCGACGGCGCACAGGCCCATGACCGGCCCGAACAGACCGAAGGCCTTGGGAAGTTCGGCTTCGGGGAAGGTCTCCTTGATGATGCCGAAGCCCTGCGGCAGCAGCAGGGCCCCGAAGGCGCCCTGGACGGCCCGGGCGGTGATCAGCGTGCCGGGGTCGGGGGCGAGGGCGCACAGGGCGGAGGCGGCCGTGAAACCGGCGGCGCCGATCAGGAAGAGCCGCCGCCGCCCGTACCGGTCCCCCAGCCGCCCGGCGGTGATCAGCAGGGCGGCGAAGGGCAGCGTGTAGCCGGCTTGCAGCCACTGGGTCACGGCCCGGCCGCCGCCGAGGTCGGCGGCGATGACGGGGGCGGCGACGCCGGTGACGGTGGCGTCCAGAAGGTCCATCACTTCCGCGAGGAGGACGACGCAGAGGACCGCCCAGCGGCGCGGGTGCGGGTGCGGGTGCGGGTGCGGAAAAGGGTGGTGTGCGTAGGACAAGGCAGGTCTCCCCCGGAGCGTGGAATCAGCGGCGATGAACGCCGGGCACAGCAGAACGAACGTTGTTCGTCACGAACAACGTTCGCAACGAACGGCGTTCGCTGTCAACTGCTAGCCTGTCGCCATGGAGACGCCACCCCGCCGCAAGAGCACCCGCTCGCGCCCCGCCAAACCCCCGCTGAGCATGGCCGCCGTGATCGACGCGGGCCTGGGCGTGCTGCGCCGCGAGGGCCTGGACGCGGTGACGATGCGGAAGGTGGCGGCCGCACTCGACACCGGCCCCGCGTCCTTGTACGTCTACGTCTCGCAGCGCGAGGAACTGCTGCGGCTGATGCACGACGCGGTGATCGCGACCGTGCCGCTGCCCGGGCTCCCGGCGGATCCCCCGGGGGACTGGCGCACCCGGCTGACCACCCTCATCACCGACGTGGTGCACGCCCTCAACGCCCACCCCGGCATCGGGCGCGTCTCGCTCGGCTCCATCCCCGCCACGCCCGCCTGGCTCGGCCTCTTCGACCGCATCCTCGGTCTGCTGCTGGTCGGGGGCGTGGAACGCCAACGGGCCGCCTGGGGCTGCGACCTGATCGCCCTGTACATCGGAGCGGTCACCTACGAGGTCGCCATCGCCGCTCCCCCGGCGGGCGGCGGACCGGACGCTTTGCAGGAGGCCCTGGAACACCGGCACGCCCGTGTCTCCCTCGAGGAGCGGCTCGCCGGCCTCGACCCGGCCCGCCATCCGCATCTCGCTGCGAGCGCCGCGGAGTTGGCCGCCGGTCCGGCCGCGGCACGGCTCGCGCTCGGCGTGGAGGTACTGATCGACGGTCTCGCCCTCGGCCGAGCCGGGGCCGGGAACTGAACCGGGACGGCGAACTGAACCGGGACGGCGAACGGCCCCTGGAAACTAGTGGTTTCCAGGGGCCGTTCGTTCGTGCGCGGGTGCGTCAGGGGCTGCGGGATCAGACCGTGATCGGGCGGATCGCGGTCGGGGCGTGACCCGGCTCGGTCGCCAGCTCCTCGAACTCGGTGACGTCGCTCATGTCGACCGTCTTGCTCATCGAGATGTTGGTGACGCGCTCCAGGATCGCCTCGACGACGACCGGGACGCTGTACTCGGCGGCCAGCTTCTTGGCCTCCTCGAAGGCGGCGCCCAGCTCGTTCGGGTCGGTGACGCGGATCGCCTTGCAGCCGAGGCCCTCGACGACCTTGACGTGGTCGACGCCGTAGACGCCCAGCTCGGGCGCGTTGATGTTCTCGAACTCCAGGTTGACCTCGAAGTTGATGCCGAGACCACCCTGCGCCTGGCGGATCAGGCCCAGGTAGGCGTTGTTCACCAGGACGTGGACGTACGGGATCTTGTGCTGCGCGCCGACGGCCAGCTCCTCCAGCATGAACTGGAAGTCGTAGTCACCGGAGAGCGCGACGACCGGGTTCTCCGGGTCGGCGGAGGCGACGCCCAGCGCGGCCGGGATGGTCCAGCCGAGCGGGCCGGCCTGGCCGCAGTTGATCCAGTGGCGCGGCTTGAAGACGTGCAGCATCTGCGCACCGGCGATCTGGGACAGACCGATGGTGGTGACGTAGCGGGTCTCCGGGCCGAACGCCTTGTTCATCTCCTCGTAGACGCGCTGCGGCTTCATGGGGATGTTGTCGAAGTGCGTGCGGCGCTGCAGCGAGCCCTTGCGCTCCAGGTGCGAGGCGACCCAGGCGCTGTAGTCCGGGAGCTTGCCCTCGGCCTTGAGCTCCTTGGCGATCTCGATGAAGAGCTCCAGCGCGGCCTTGGCGTCGGAGGCGATGCCGAAGTCCGGGGCGAAGATCTTGCCGATCTGGGTGGGCTCGATGTCGACGTGGACGAACTTGCGGTCGCCGAGGTACGCGTCCAGGTTGTAGCCGGTGTGACGGTTGGCCCAGCGGTTGCCGATGCCGAGGACGAAGTCCGACTCCAGGAAGGTCGCGTTGCCGTAGCGGTGCGAGGTCTGGACGCCGACCATGCCGGCGCTCAGCTCGTGGTCGTCGGGGATGACGCCCCAGCCCATCAGGGTGGAGATGACCGGGACGTTGGTCAGCTCGGCGAACTCGACCAGCAGGTCGGCGGCGTCGGCGTTGATGATGCCGCCACCGGCGACGATCAGCGGGCGCTCGGACTCCAGCAGGAACCGGACGGCCTTCTCCGCCTGGGCGCGGGTGGCGCGCGGCTTGTAGACCGGCAGCGGCTCGTAGGTCTCGGGGTCGAACTCGATCTCGGTCAGCTGGACGTCGATCGGCAGGTCGATGAGGACCGGGCCGGGACGGCCGGAGCGCATCAGGTGGAAGGCCTCCTGGAACACGCCCGGGACCTGCGCGGCCTCCAGGACGGTCGTGGCCTTCTTGGTGACCGGCTTGGCGATCGAGGCGATGTCGACGGCCTGGAAGTCTTCCTTGTGGAGCTTGGAGACCGGGGCCTGGCCGGTGATGCACAGGATCGGGATGGAGTCCGCGATCGCCGAGTACAGGCCGGTGATCATGTCGGTGCCGGCCGGGCCGGAGGTGCCGATGCAGACGCCGATGTTGCCGGGCGCGGTGCGGGTGTAGCCCTCCGCCATGTGCGAGGCGCCCTCGACGTGGCGGGCGAGGGTGTGCTTGATGCCACCGACGTTCTTGAGCTCCCGGTAGAACGGGTTGATCGCAGCGCCGGGGACGCCGAACGCGTGCGCGACACCCTCGCGCTTGAGGATCTCCACTGCAGCGGCGGCGGCTGTCATACGAGGCATCGAGGTCTCCTGCGGTGTGGCGGTCAGGCAGTTTCCGTCATACGGAAGTTTTGTTCTGCTATACGGAACAAGCTAAGCGGCGAGTTCTGCGCACGTCAAGGCGCTTCAGCACCCCGGAACCCACCAAATGCCGCGTCTCGCTCGGTCTGTCGCACAAAAACGCCACCTCGGTGGCGGAATTCGGGGCGACGCCGCCCCGGCCGGTCGCGCGTCGTGGACCATGGACGTACGCACAGCGACGGAGGGGGTACGTGTCCCATGGCGGAAGCGGTACCGGTGCGGTGTCCGGCGTGCCAGCGCGAGAACGCCTATGCGGCGCCGGTCTACCCGTGCGCCTGCGGGAGCCCGATCACCCCGCCGCTGGACCTCGCGGCGCCCCCGCTGCCGCTGACGCACCGGACGTGGACGGACAGCTGGGTGACCGTGCGGTGCGCGGCCTGCGGGCGGGAGAGCGAGTGGCCGCACCCGGAGGTGGGGTGCGCCTCGTGCGGGACGGTGGTGCTGATCCCCGTCCACGCGCCGGAGCCGCCCGGGGCGGCCGCCGGTACGCGGGGCGCCGCGGGCGCGGGCGCGGGTGAGGACGCGGGACCGGGCGGTGGCGGGACCCGCGGGCCGGGGCCCGGACCGGCGGCTCCGCGCCGGGCGGGACCGGGGCCGGTACCGCTCCCGGGTGCGCCGGCGTCGCGTCCGCCCTTCCGGCCCGTGACCATCCGTACGGCCCGGGACGCGGTGGCGACGGCCGCGCTGTACCTGCGCTGGCTCGGCTTCCAGGACGTACGGCAGCCCGACGGGCCGCCGATACCGTCGGCGGCGGTGGACCTGCGGGCTCCCGGGGTGGTCGCCCAGGTGGACCCGAGCACCGCGCCGGCCGGGCTGCGGGCGGTGGAGTGCGTGTGGCTGAACGGGCTGACCGCCTCCGCGACCAGCGTCTACTTCTCCCTCGCCGGGTACACCTCGGACGCCCGGGCGCGCGCCGACGACCTGGGGATACCGCTGTTCGTCATGGACCTCACGGGCATGCCGCAGCCCGTCAACGACCCGGCGGACGCACTCGTCGGTGGGGGGCCATAGGCTCGGGACATTGCGTAGTCGCGTCCGCTGAGGAGAACGAGCCCGATGAGCCTGTACGACATCCCGCTGACCACCCTGTCCGACGAGCCCACCAGCCTGGCCGCCTACAAGGGCAAGGCGATCCTGCTGGTGAACACCGCCTCCCAGTGCGGCCTCACCCCGCAGTACTCGGGGCTGGCCCGGCTGCAGTTCGCGTACGAGGAGAAGGGCTTCACCGTCATCGGCGTGCCCTGCAACCAGTTCGGCGGCCAGGAGCCGGGCTCCGCGGACGACATCCAGACGTTCTGCGCGGCGGGCTTCGGCGTGACCTTCCCGATGCTGGAGAAGTCCGAGGTCAACGGCGAGAACCGGCACCCGCTGTACCAGGAGCTGGTGAAGACCCCGGACGCGGACGGGGAGGCGGGGGACATCCAGTGGAACTTCGAGAAGTTCCTGATCTCCCCCGCCGGTGAGGTCGTGGCGCGCTTCCGTCCGCGCACCGAGCCCGAGGCGCCCGAGGTGATCGCGGCGATCGAGGCGCAGCTGCCGGCCTGATCACCTCGGCGGTCCCGGCCCTGGCCCCGGCCGGGCCGTGGCCCGGGCCGGGGTCGGGTCGGGGCCGGGCTCAGCGGAGGTCGGCCTCGTCGTACTCCGCCGTCGAGCCGGCCTCGGTGAGCTCCCGCAGCTCCACCCGGCGGATCTTGCCGGACACGGTCTTCGGGAGCGGGCCGAACTCGATCCGGCGGATCCGCTTGTACGGGGACAGCACCGCCCGGGAGTGCGCGAAGAGCACCCGGGCCGTCTCCTCCCCCGGCTCCCAGCCGGCGGCGAGCGTGACGTACGCCTTGGGGACGGCGAGCCGCACCGCGTCCGGGGCCGGGACGACGGCCGCCTCGGCGACGGCCTCGTGCTCCAGCAGGGCGCTCTCCAGCTCGAACGGGCTGATCTTGTAGTCGGAGGCCTTGAAGACGTCGTCCGAGCGGCCCACGTAGGTGAGGTGGCCCTCGGCGTCGCGCGAGGCAATGTCGCCGGTGCGGTAGAGACCGCCCGCCATCGCCTCGGCCGTCCGCTCGGGGTCGTCGCGGTAGCCCGTCATGACCCCGGCGGGCCGGGTGCGCAGGTCCACGCAGACCTCCCCCTCGTCGGGGGACTCCTTGCCGGTGACCGGGTCCAGGAGCACGATCTCGTAGCCGGGCGCCGGACGGCCCATCGAGCCGGGCCTGACCGGGGCGCCCGGGAAGTTCCCGATCTGCAGGGTGGTCTCGGTCTGGCCGAATCCGTCGCGGACGGTCACGCCCCAGGCCTGGCGGACCTTCTCGATGACCTCCGGGTTCAGCGGCTCTCCGGCGGCGACGGCCTCGCGCGGCGGGTTGCGCAGCAGGCCGAGGTCGGACTGGATCAGCATCCGCCAGACGGTCGGCGGGGCGCAGAAGGTGGTGACGCCGCCGCGGTCCATCTCCGCCATCAGCCGCTCGGCGTCGAAGCGGGTGTAGTTGTACACGAACACGGTCGCGCCCGCGTTCCAGGGCGTGAAGAGGTTGGACCAGGCGTGCTTGGCCCAGCCGGGCGAGGCGATGTTGAGGTGGACGTCGTCGGGGCGCAGTCCGACCCAGTACATGGTGGACAGGTGCCCGATCGGGTACGACGCGTGCGTGTGCTCGACCAGCTTGGGACGGGCGGTGGTGCCGGAGGTGAAGTAGAGCATCAGGGGGTCGTCGGCCAGGGTCTCGCCGTCGGGCGTGAACCCGCTGTCCGCCTGGTACATGTCCTCCAGGCGGCGCCACCCGGTGGGCACCTCGTGTCCGGCGGCGATACGGGTGTAGGTGCCGGGCACCTCGTCGAACTTGCCGGTGTCCTCGGCGCGCACGATGACGTGGCGCACCTGCCCGCGCTCGACGCGGTCGCGCAGGTCCGCCGCGCCGAGCAGCGGGGTGGCGGGGATGACGACCGCGCGCAGTTTCATCGCGGCGAGCATCACCTCCCACAGCTCGCGCTGGTTGCCGAGCATCAGCAGGATCCGGTCGCCGGCGCCGACGCCCTGGTCGCGCAGCCAGTTCGCGGCCGAGTCCGAGCGCACGGCCAGCTCCCCGAAGGAGACCCCCCGGCTCGTGCCGTCCTCCTCGACGATCCGCAGGGCGTCGGCGCCGTTCCCGGTGGCGATGTGGTCGAACCAGTCCAGGGCCCAGTTGAAGCGCTCGGGGCGGGGCCAGGTGAAGCCGGCCCGGGCGGCTTCGTAGTCCCCGCGGCGGTCGAGCAGGAAGTCGCGGGCGGCCAGGAACTGTGCGGTGGCGCTGTTCTCCGTCATGGGGGAATCGTGCCGCGTGGCGCTGTGGATCACTAGGCCGACGTCAGCCCCGGATTGACCCGAAGCGGATGCGGCCGGCTCCGGCGGGGACCTCCTGCGTTCCCGGACCCGTCCCCATCTGCGCGAGGAGCCGCTCCCCCTCGGCGGCGATCTCCTCCTCGGCCGCCTGCGGCACCGGGTCGAACAGCTCGACGGTGAGCACCCCCGCCTCCGCTGTCCAGAGCCCGGCGAGGCATCCGTCGAGGAGGAGGGTGCGGTGGGCCTGGTTGCCCGACCAGCTGCGCCCCTTGAGCCGCGGGGGGACGACGCGGGCGCGGTCGGCGTGCGAGAGCAGGAGGTTGTCGAACTCGGGGAGGAAACGGGGCGGGGCGGGGGTGTCGGGGGCGGGGCGGGGTGCGTCGGGAAGGTCGAACAGCTCGACGCCGTTCTCGTCCCGGAAGACGACCAGGCGCGGCCGCAACCGCTCGAAGGCCTCCCGCAGCCGGGTCAGGCCCGCCCAGGTCTGCATGTCCTTCACGGAGGCGGGTCCGAAGGCGCCGAGGTAGCGCAGCACCACGTCGTCCAGGCGCTGGGGCTCCCCGGCCGGCCGGCCGAGCCAGTGCTCGGCGGTGGTGAGCCGGACCTGGCCGCTGCGGCCCCACACGCCGCGGGGCGTGACCTGTACGAGCGGGAGCCGGCAGCGGGCGGCCACGGACAGGGCCTGCGGGTCGGCGCCCGGCCAGTGGGTGAGGAGTTCCTCCCGGATCTCCCCCATGGTGCGCGGCTCGGCTTCCACGAAGTCCCGCGCGGTCCGCGCCAGCCGGTCCAGGTCGACTCCGGTGAGCCCGGAGCGGAAGTTGCCGAGCTCCCGGTCGCGGGCCTCCTGGACGAGCGGCCGGAGGGTGAGGGCGTCGTGCGCGGTGTGGGTGTGGAGGGTGGAGCGCATGGTGACCATGCGGACCACTTCCCGGGACTCCATCAGTGCGGCGAGCTCCGCGGGGCGGAAGCCGGCGAGACGGGCGTGCAGCTGGAAGTAGGGCGGCCGGACGTTCTGCGCCTGGAGCCCGACGAGGTGCGAGACGGCGTCGGCCGCGGGCATCGGCGTGCGGTGCAGCAGCAGCTGGCGCGCGAGCGTGGCACGGCTCAGTGCACGGGCGCCGAGGACCGGGTGGGTGGTCGATGAGGCCATGACCGCACGCTAACGCGGCTCGCGGACACCCTCTGTCCGCGACTTCCACGGCGGCCACCCCCTTTGCCCGTATATCGTGCTCTTCGCCCATGGAAAATCGCTCACCTCGGGAGCTGACTGCGATGCCGGAGCGCCCAGACCGCCGCCCCACGCCGCGCACGGGCCGACCGCGGCCCTCCGCGCCGACGCCGTCGGACCACCGCAGCGTGGTCGACTCCGCGGTCTACCGCGACGGCCGCCGCGTGGCCTCCCCCGCCACCCTGGCCGACACCTTCCGGCAACTGCGCGAACAGCCCGACGGCATGGCCTGGATCGGCCTGCACCGCCCGACCGAGTCCGAACTCCACTCCCTGGCCGCCGAGTTCAACCTCCACCCGCTGTCCGTCGAGGACGCCCTGGAGGCCCATCAGCGCCCCAAGCTGGAACGTTACGGCGACACCCTCTTCGTCGTCCTGCGCGCCGCCCGTTACCTGGACGCGCCGGAGGAGGTGGAATTCGGCGAGCTCCACGTCTTCGTCGGCCAGGACTTCCTCATCACGGTCCGCCACGGCGCGGCCCCCGACCTGTCCGCGGTCCGCCGCCGCATGGAGGCCGCCCCGGAACTGCTCTCCCTGGGCCCCGAGGCCGCCCTCTACGCCATCCTCGACGCGGTGGTCGACGGCTACGCCCCGGTGGTGGCCGGAGTCCAGAACGACATCGACGAGATCGAGACCGAGGTCTTCCGCGGCGACCCCGAAGTCTCCCGCCGCATCTACGAACTCTCCCGCGAGATGGTCGAGTTCCAGCGCGCCACCCGCCCGCTGGTCGGCATGCTCCACGGCCTGATGGCCGGCTTCGCCAAGTACGGCACGGACGAGGAACTCCAGCGCTACCTCCGCGACGTCGCCGACCACGTCACCCACACCAGCGAACGCGTGGACGGCTTCCGCCAGGCCCTGACCGAGATCCTGACGGTCAACGCCACCCTGGTCTCCCAGCAACAGAACGCGGAAATGCGCGCCCTGGCCGAAGCCGGCTTCGAACAGAACGAGGAGATCAAGAAGATCTCCGCCTGGGCCGCCATCCTCTTCGCCCCCACCCTGGTCGGCACCATCTACGGCATGAACTTCGAGACCATGCCGGAGCTCCACTGGGCGGCGGGCTACCCCTTCGCCCTCCTCCTGATGGCAGTCGTCTGCGTCAGCCTCTACGTCATCTTCAAGAAGCGCGACTGGCTGTAACGACCCACCTCACGCGCTTCATCGACCGAGCGCAAGCGAACCATGGCTCACGCCCCCAGCGGCCCGGTGGGAGAATTTAGCGAGAATGCGCGGCAAGGGGTCGCGGACTCCGCATCGTCGCCTCAACGGGCGCGGCGCCCGGCGCAGTCGTCGCTGACCGCGCTCCGCAGGAACTGGCCGTTCGGGAGGGGGTTTTCTCCCGACCGACTTCGGGACCGGCTGACGGGAGGCTGCGGCCGCGGGACGGACGCAATGCGCGCGATCAGTCCGCGTCAGCGCTCCAGGACGGCGTCGAGGTGTTCTTGCACCGGCTCGAACAGACGGTACGGGATGTACTCAGAGATGTCGGCGTGGGCCACCCACGCGAGTTCGGCCAGCTCGTCGGTGTCCACGACATGCGCGTGGCCGTCGGCTACCTCACAGGCGGTGTACGACATCGAGCGGCCGGTGTCAGGGTGAATCCGCTCCCCGAGCAGCTTCAGCGCCTGCACGGTGAGACCGGTCTCCTCCAGGGTCTCGCGTACAGCGGCCTCCTCCCGGGCTTCGCCCGGCTCAACCGCACCGGCGGGGAACTGCCAGGAGAGCCGGCGCCCCTCGCTGACCCGACGCCGCACGATCAGCACGCGGCCTTCGTGCACCACGACGGCCGCTGCGATGGCCGGTCGACACTCAGCGTTCTGCTGCTCCACGTTGCTCCTCCAGGTCGGGTGGCCGACCGCCCCGAGGGGCGATGCCGGCACGGTCACTGCGGCTCGGCCCCAGCACGGAGGAGCGGCGCGAGCAGATCGACCGCTTCCCTCCAGGGGAAGCGGTCCGCCCCGCCGCCGGACTTCGGACGGTGGGGCTCGTAGCTGCCGATCAGCACGCCCATCTTCCGGAGCTCGTCGATGCTGCGCCGGTAGGCACGGTGGGCGGCGAGCGCGGTGTTCACGTAGGGCAGCAGGACCGTGGGAACGCCCATGCCGGGGGCTTCGCAGAGGATGCCGAGGGCCAGGTTGTCGGCGAAGCCCGCTGCCCACTTGTTGACCGTGTTGAACGTGGCCGGCGCGACCGCGATGGCATCGGCCCGCGGGTACGTCCGTGCCTCGCCGGGCGAGCGCCAGGCGGACCGGACCGGGTACCCGGTCTGCTCCTCGATCGACAGGGTGTCGAGGAACTCGACACCCTGCGGGGTGGCGATGACCCCGACCTCCCAGCCCCGTTCCTGCGCCGCGGTGATGAGTCTGCCAACGTCGCCGGCGATGCCGGCGGCACACACGACGACGTACAGGAAGGGCTTGGACTGCGGCTCGGTCACGCGGGTACTCCCAGTCGGCGGCTGAAGTGGTGGAGCTCCGGCAGCGTACGTCGGCGGTCCCGCGCGGCCATGTCGGCGACCAGCTCGCGGACGGCGGGACGGCGTACGTCCTGGGCGGCGCAGGTCTCGGCGATCCGCAGGGCCTGGTAGCCGTCGGCCAGGCGGCCCTGCTGGGCGTAGGCGCGGGCGGCCTCGATCCAGAGTGCGGCGCGGCGCTCGGGGATGGGGATGTGGCGGTGCATGAGCGGGCGGGCCGCGTCGAGGGCGATGCCCGCGTCGCCGAAGGAGACCGCCGCGCTGATCCGGTGCAGGGTGACGTTCGTCGGGCTGAAGATGGCCCAGGCGTCCGGCCGGTCCAGAGCGACGTACCGGGCCACCTCCTCCGCTTCGGCGAGGAACTCCCCCGTGGCTGCACGATCGTCCGCGCGGCTCGCGGCCGTGGCTCCGCGCAGCAGGAGCAGCCCGAGGACGGCGAGGTGGTGCGGGGAGCGACGGTCGTACGAGCCGGTGAGCTGCGAAGCGGTGTGCTGGATCAGTGTGACGGCCTGGCCGGCGTGCTTCTCGCGGACGAGGACGTGCGCGTGGAGCCTGACACTGGCGGCGAGGACGAGGGGGTCACCGAAGCGCTCGGCCTCCGCCACGGCTCGCCCGACGGCCAGCCAGGCCGTTCCTGCATCCCCCTGCTTGAGGAAGAGGCTGGCCGAGGTCTGGTAGGCCGTGGCGAGGAAGCGGGACACCTCCTCGGGCCGTGACGAGCTGCCGAGGGCATGGCGCAGATCCGTGATCAGTCCGGGAAGCGTGCGCTCCAGCTCCGCGTAGTCGCACGTGGTCAGCAGCCTGCGAATGGCGGTGGCACGTAGGTGGAGCCGGTCCGTCGAGGCCGGCTCCGTCGTCGGGGTGGCGAGCACGCCGGGCAGGAGGGCCTGGACCAGCGCCGGGTGCGCGGCGGGCACGGGGGCGGTCAGCGCGGTGACACCGGCGGCGAGGAAGGTACGGCGGCGCATGTCGTCTGTCTCCGGATCGGGGGACTTGGCTTCCCGGGCGGCCTCAGCGAGCCCGAGGTGGGCCGGCGGGATCCGCAGCACCTGGGCGACTTCGCGGAGGACCCGGATGTCGTCGGTTCCGCGGCCGCCCTCCAGGCGGCTGATCTTCGACTGGTGATAACCCAGTTCGGCAGCCACGTCCGCTTGTGTGCGGCTCTGTAAGACCCTTGCCCGGCGGATCAGCGCACCGACGCGGTGTGCCTCGCCCTGTGTGTCGGCCATCTGCGCCACGGCCCCTTCTGCCGAGACCGATCCTGCCTGCTCAACCGAGCCTATCGGTAGGGAAATTGCGCGCCATGCAGAAGCTGCATGAACGATGCACGACCTGCGTGCTCCGTCGCGGGCTGCCCCCTCGGCCCGCTTGCCTGGTGGAACCGCACCCATCCAGGAGGCCGCCCATGGAAGTGCACGAGGTCACCCTGCCGGTGACGGGTACGCCGGAAGGCGCCGCCCGCGCACGGCGCACGCTGATGAACGAGGTCAGTGGCTGGCGCCGGAGCGCGGTCACCGACGACCTACACGGAGCGGAGACGGTGGCGGGCGAGCTCCTGGCCAACGCCGTCCGGCACGGAGGCCCCGGGACCGCATCCATCACAGCTCGCCTGCGCGGCGACCGGCTGCGTTTCGAGGTCCGCGACCAGAGCTCGGCCGTCCCCCGGAAGTGCGCCGTCCACCCGGAGGCCGAGCACGGCAGGGGTCTGTTGATCATTGCCGCCCTCGCCGACGAGCACGGCGTCGAACGAGGCTCCTCGGGCAAGTCCTGCTGGGCCGAATTCGACCTCGCCGCCCCGCCCGGACCACCCCACGGCCTCCGCCCTCCCCAATCCTCCCGACCAAAGGAGTTGATCGTGGCACTCACCCGCGCTTCGGCCTCGAACGCCGAAGTGATCGCCGTACGCCCCGGCAGCCCGCTCGTCGGCTCCGTCATCGTCGACGGCTCCAAGAACGCCGCCCTTCCCCTGCTGGCGACCGCGGCGGCCGTACGTCGGAACGTCCAGCTGGAGAACGTTCCGGCCAGCGCCGACGTCCAGGCGATGGTGGCCCTCCTCCACGGGACCGGCTGGCACGTGGCGCAGGCCGTCGGACGGCCGGACACCTTGCTCGTCATGGCCCCCGAGCACCCGTCTGCCGCGCCCGACCTGAGCGGCGCCTCGGCCATCCGGGCCTCGTACTACCTGGTGCCCGCCCTCCTCGCCCTACGGGGCAGCGCCCGGCTTCCCTGGCCCGGCGGCTGCCGGATCGGGCAGCGCGGGATGGAACTGCACTTCAAGGTGTACGAGGCGTTCGGGGACCACGTCACCGTCCGGGATGCCGGGTATGCCGTGGAGGCTGGCGGGCAGGGCAGCGGCGGCACGGTCTCGCACGCGCTGCCCTTCCGGTCGCGCGGCGCGACGATCGCCGCCGTGCTGCGGGCGGTCGTCGCCGACCGGGCGCTGCGCCTGGGACTCCCGAACCTCTCACCGGAGGTCTTGGCCGTGCTCGACGCGCTGCGCTCGGTGGGTTGGCAGGCCAAGGTGAATGACCGAGTCCTCGCCCTCGATCCGGCATCCACGCCCACCGACAAGATTCCGGCCTGGCGCGTGCCTGGCGACAAGATCGAGGCGGGGACGCTCGCCTGTGCCGTCGCCGCCACCGGCGGCAAGGCCCGGATCGACGGCATCCACGGCCGGGACCTCGTGCTGTTCCAGGCAACGCTCCAGCAGCTGGGCATCCCCACATCGGTGCGGGACGAGACGCTCCTCGTCGACGCCAGCAACGCCAACCCGACGGGCCGGCCACTGCGGGCCATCGCCACCCTCGCACCCAGGGGCCTGGACGCGGACTTCGAGCCGCCGCTGATGGCCCTCGCCCTGGGCCGGCCCGGCACCCACCTGTTCGCCGACTCGATCAACCCCGGCCGTCACGGCAACCTCCTGCCCCAGCTGGCGAGGCTCGGAGCCGACATCGAGGAGATCTCACCCACCGAGTGCCGCCTGACCGGTCCCCAGCGCCTCACCGGAGCCGGTGTTGAAGCCACGGACATCCGCACCGGCTCCGCCCTCATGGTGGCCGCCCTGACCGCCCGCGGGATCACGACCCTCGGCGGAGTCGACCAGCTGCGCCGGGGCCACGCCGACCTACCCGGCAAGCTCCTCCAGCTCGGCGCCGACATCTGCGAGGTCGCCCCGTGACCGCGAGCCGAACGATCCAACGGATCCTGGCCACCACGGACGTCCACTCCTCCCTCGGCGCCGACGCCTCCTTCCTCGGCCACCTCCACGAGGCACGGTCGGACAGCCTGCTCGTGGAATGCGGCGACTTCTTCGAGGGCACCGGCTACTACCAGCTCGGCCAGGGAGAGCTCGAACGGGACGTCCTGCTCGGCCTGTACGACGTCATCGCCCCCGGAAACCACGGCTGGACGCACTACTTCGAGCCCGCGCTGCACCAGCGGACCGTATGCGCGAACACAGTCGACGACTCGACCGACAACCCGCTGTTCCGGCGGCTCCACGTCGTGAAGATCGGAGGCCGGCGTACGGCCGTCACCGGGGTGATCGGGCTCCAGGCGTTCGACTCGATCCCGGTCGCCCAACGGCTGGGACAGCGGGCCGTCGAGCCGGTGCAGGCCCTGCGCGAGCTGATGCTGGCGCACCACCACGAGGTCGACTCCTGGGTGCTCCTCAGCCACTCCGGCTTCGAGGAGGACCTCGGGCTCGCCGAAGCCTGCCCCTTCCTGGACGTGATCTTCGCGGGCCACTGCCACAGCGGTCACACGGGCCCCACCCACATCGGCCGCACCCTCGTCCTGAAGGGCCGCGAGCTCGGCGTCGGCTACGCAGTCGCCACGCACGCCCCCGACCGCTGGGTCGGCCGGACCGCCCTCTTCTCTGACACCGCGGACACCACCCCATCCGTCCTGCCGCCCGAGCTGGCCTCCGTACGGGACCGGATCGCGGCGTTCGACGCACAGCTGGCCGAGCCGCTGGGCCGGATCGCGGAACCGTACCGGAACGAACAGCTCGATCGCCGGGCCCTGGTCCAAGACGTGGCCGACCGGCTCCGGAGCGGCCTGGGCAGGGACGCCGTCGTCCTGAACGAGACCGCCCTCCGCACCACGGTCCTGGGAGAAGTCCTGACCACAGGCGATCTGCTGACCATCGAGCCGTTCGCGAACTCCCTGGTCGAGGCCCGCATCGCACCGGCCCACCGCCACGACACCGAAGCCCTCCTCAGCCACCTCACCGAGCGGGTCGGACCGCTCATCACCTCTCCCGACCCGCTTCCGGCTGGCCTGACGAACGTGCTGACCACCGACTACCTGGCCGACAGCTGCCTGGGCGGCCGGCCCCGTCCCGCCGGCCTCAGCCTGGGCTCCGCGATCCGGAGCACCCTCACGAACGGAGACGACCAGTGATCCTGACCGGTCCGGAAATCATCTCCGCCTCGTGCGACGGGCGGCTGCGCATCGACCCCTTCTCCTCCTCCCAGGTCAACCCGAACAGCTACAACGTCCGCCTCGGGCCTACCCTGTTGACCTACACCGACGACGTCCTCGACTCCCACCGCCCCAACCGCACCCACCGCATCCAGGTCGGCAAGGACGGCCACACCCTGCAGCCGGGCGAGCTGTACCTCGGACACACCATGGAGGAAGTGGGCTCGGCCCGCTTCGTCCCGCTGCTCTTCGGCCGGTCCTCCGTGGGCCGGCTCGGACTCTTCGTCGAAATCACCGCGCCCATCGGCGACATCGGCTTCCACGGGCAGTGGACGTTGATGCTCACCCCGACCCGCCCCGTCCGCGTCTACGCCGGGATGAAGATCGGGCAGATCATGTTCTTCGTCTCCGAGGGCGCCATCGACCTGTACACGGGCAAGTACCAGGCCTCCGACGGGCCTCAGCCCTCCGCCTACTGGCGGGACGTCGACCCCTCGGCGGTGACGTCGTGATCCTGACCGGACCGGCCATCGCCGCCGCCCGCGACGCGGGCCACATCACCATCGACCCGTACGACCCCGGCCGCCTCTCCCCCAACGCATACGACTGGCGCCTCGGCAGCACCCTCCGCATCTGCCAGGGCGACTTGGACGCCGCCGCCCCCACCGCCTTCCGCGAACTCACCCTCCCCGACGACGGTTACGTCCTCGAACCCGGCAACCTCTACCTCGGCCACACCCTGGAGCGGACCGGATCCGAGACCTACGCGCAACTCCTCAACGGCGACCGGACCACCGGCTGCCTCGGCATCTGGGTCCACGTCTCCGCGCCCCTCGGCCACCAGGGCCACGCCATCCGCTGGACCCTGGAGATCAGGGCCACCCGCCCCGTGCGCATCCGGCCCGGCATGACGTTCGGCAAGCTCGTCTTCCTCAGCACCCACGGCACGCCGGCCAGCTACCAGCAGCACGGCCTCAAGTACCGCACCAGCGAAGGCATCGAGATCTCCCGCCTCTACGAGGAGAACCCCGGAGGCCGCCGGTGAACCGCCTCGTCGCCACCGCCCTAGACCTCACCTACCCGAGCCCCGGCGGGAGCGTCGAGCTCTTCCTCGACCTCTACACCGGCGAGCGGCCCGCCGTCCCCGCCCGCGCCTTCATGCTCGCCCCCGACGGGCCCCGCCCCCGGACACCCGTCGGCCTCGACCTCCTCCACGCCACCGGGAAGTGCATCGGCGGCGACCGCTTCAACCGGTACGTCACCCACCTCCGTCACGCCCTCACGGCCGCCGTCGACCCGCAGCAGATCAGCGTGTTGCACCTCCACCACCTGGCCTTCGGCGCCACCCCTGCCCTCCTGCGCGCCTTCCCCCGCCACCCCCGCATCGCGTTCGTCCACGGCACCGACCTCCTGTACGCCGAGAACCACAGCACCCAGCTCCGCGTCCTGCGCGAGGCAGCGACCGCGGCCGACGCGATCGTCGTCCCCACCCACGCGATGACCGACCGTCTGCTCAAGCTCGCCCCCAAGACCGACCAGCGCAAGATCGAGAAGATCCCGTGGGGTGTCCCCGACCAGCTCCTGACCGCTCCCCCGCCCCGACCCGCACGACGCCGCACCAGCCACCTGCGCGTCCTCTTCGCAGGCCGCGTGAGCTCCGAGAAGGGCCTCGAACCCCTTCTCCAAGCCGTCGCGGCCACGCCCTCCATCGAACTGAGCGTCGCCGCACCCCGGACCCAGTTCCAGGACCTCGTACCGGTCATCCGCCAGCACGGCGTCCACGTCCGCTACCTCGGCTGGTTCCGTCGACGGCAACTGTGGAAGGTCTTCGCCGACCACGACGTCCTGGCCGTGCCCTCCACCACCCTGGAGGCCATGGGCCTCGTCGCCCTCGAAGCCCAGGCCTGCGGCCTCCCCGTCCTCTACCAACCCGTCCCCGGCCTCACCGAGGCCCTCGCCGGCACCGGCATGTCCACCGACTTCACCACCCCAGCCACCGCGGCCCACGACCTCAAGCGCCTCCGCACCACACCGGGCCTGCTCGAACTGCTCCGCGCGGCCGGCCGCACCAACGCCGCCCGCTTCCCCCTCAGCGCCACCGCCTCGGCCATCACCGACCTGGGCCAACGGCTCACCTGACACCACCCGTGGCGCAGTCGGGCCAGCCCCGGCTACGTCACTAGGCTGGCCAGCGGACCACCCGCGGCCGTACGACGATCGGGAGACCATGACCACGCCCTCCACCGCCCGGATCGAAGACCTCCTGCAGACCGGCGTACGCGAGGAGGTCTACCCCGGCGCGGTCTGGGCGGTCGGGGACGCCGACGGCATCCGTGCGAGCGGAGCCGCTGGCCTCCTCGACCCCGACCGGCCCGACGAGCCCATGCGGCTGGACACCGTCTTCGACGTGGCCAGCCTCACCAAGATCCTCGCCGTCTGGTCCACGATCGGCACTCTCGCCGAAGAGGGCAAGCTCGACCTCCACGCCCCTCTGGGCACCTTCTGGGACGAGGTCGCCGGCCACCCCCTGGCCCGGGCCACGGCCCACCACCTCCTGACCCACACCGCAGGCCTGCCCCTCCGCGCCAACCTGAAGAACCTATACGGCACCGACCCCCAGGACATCCGCGACGGCGTCCTCCACGAAGCCCTCCACCGCCCGCCGGGCGAGGCCGTCGAGTACACCGACCGGGCCGCCCTCGTCCTCGGCTACCTCGCCGAGCACCTGTCGGGCCAGCCCCTGGACCGGCTCGCCACCGACCGCGTCTGGCACCCCCTGGGCATGACCCGCACCCGCTTCGGCCCCCTCCCCGCCGCCGAAGCTGCCCGCTGCGCCCCCACCGAGTACGACGAGACCACCGGCACCCACCTCAAGGGCACCGCCCACGACTTCTCCGCCCGCCTCCTCGGCGGCGTCTGCGGCATCGCCGGCACCTTCTCCGTCCTCGACGACCTCGCCCTCTTCCTCCGCCACATGCTCGCCCCCACCCAGGCAGCCTTCGGCCCCACCTGGATCAAGAACTCCCTCCACCTCCAGACCGGCACCCGCACCCCCGCCCGCGGCCTCTTCTGGCACCCCGCCCCCGGCACCGACCCAGCCGAGGACGTCTGGGTCCACTACGGCTTCACCGGCACCGGCATGTGGATCAGCCCCACCCAGGGCCGCTGGGCCGTCCTCCTCACCAACAAACTCCGCTTCAACCGCGACCGCGAACCCCTGACGCAGATCCGCAACGCCTACCGTCTCAGCGCATTCCCGGTG
Organism: Streptomyces sp. NBC_00667; assembly: GCF_036226825.1. Taxonomy (NCBI): domain Bacteria; kingdom Bacillati; phylum Actinomycetota; class Actinomycetes; order Kitasatosporales; family Streptomycetaceae; genus Streptomyces; species Streptomyces sp. NBC_00667. The sequence continues at coordinate 5,522,277 of NZ_CP109022.1, read as the reverse complement.
AATGTTCCGAGGATCCAAGCCTGACTGCAGCTGCGTCCGCGTGGTGGCTTACGCAGGCGTCAACTCCCTGAGTGCCCTTTGTAGCGCGTCGCTCATGTTGCGTTGGCTCGAATTGACACGTCACGGCAGCGGTGCGGCGGCCGCCACCCCGACCAGGTCCGGGAGCGCGACCCTGCGGGGTTACCGACTGAACGCTGAGCAAGTTGTCCGGAGGTGGAAACAAGAGGCAGTCGTAGGGGCGTGCCAGCGCCGCGGGACGCCAACGTCCGGAAGGTGATGACCGCCCAACGCAACCGGGACACTGCGCCAGAGCTGGCGCTGCGCCGCGCCCTTCACGCGTTGGGCTTCCGTTACCGCGTGGACCTGCCGATCCCAGGAATGCGGCGTCGGCGCGCTGACGTCACCTTCACGCGCTGGCGGACGGCGGTGTTCGTCCAAGGCTGCTTCTGGCACGCCTGCCCGACACATCAGCACGCTCCGAAGCACAACTCCGAGTGGTGGCGCAGGAAGTTCGACACCAACGTTCACCGGGACGAGGAGACCGACGCGCACCTCGCGCTCCTGGGCTGGCTACCACTCCGCATCTGGGAGCACGAAAGCGTGGACGGTGCTGTTCGGCGCGTGACGGCGGCCCTCGCCACCCGGGGCCATCCCCTCGCCCTGCGGCTGGACGCCCGGGACGTCGACACGTGACGTCAGGCCGGAACAGCACCGCCACGTACGACGGCGTCATCGCCCTGACTAGGACGGTACGGCTCCCGCTGAAGCACCCGGTTCGTCTGCCGCTGACGGGTGCACGTACCTGCCCTCATTGAACGGGGTGAACCAAGCATCGAACGACATGGGCACCACCCCCAGGGTGGAGCCGACCACGCTCTCATCGATGCCGTCCATCGAATCGTCGTACAGCCACTCGTGGTCCATGTCCTCGTACACGCTGTCGGCGAAGGTCGCGAGGGCAGCCGAAACGCCCTCTTCGAGGAGTCCGAACAGCTCGAGGTTCGCATTCGCCTGACGCAGCAGCAGTCTCAGGGCCAGCTCTTCGGCGATGCAGCTCAGCTGGCCGAAGTTCCCCGCCGTGAACCGGGTGGTCATGGCGATCACTGTCACCAGGAAGCGGCGGGCGAATCGGGTGTCGTACTGCAGGGCGTACCTCTCGGGCAGGTCCTCCAGGTGCCACAGGGAGCCGTCGCACTCTCCGATTGTGCTCTCCTCCCCTTCCAGGGTGTGCACGTCTTCGAACAACTCGTCGATCAGGACATCGATGGCGTAGACCAGGGCGCCGGCAGCCAAGCGAGCGTCCTCGGACGATACGACGGAGTCCCAATCGTTGCCGTCCTCGCCCTCGAGGTCATCTGGTCCACCAAACATGACGGGCGGGAAGGAACGCAGCTCGTCTGCCAATACGAGCATCCGGGCACGCACTTCCTCGGCCTTCGACTGAGCGTCGTATTCGCTTCCCTCGACAGCCGGGGGTGGTTCGGAATGACGTGCTTTCCGGGCCGCGGGATCGTCTGGCGGAACGTCGGGGCCGTCAGCCCCAGTGAGGCTCTCCTGGGCGAGCTCCGGATGCAGGTCGACCTCGCACCGTTTCACCTCCCAGTCCGCGAGCAGTTCGGACCGCATCAGCACCTCGCCCACCACTTCCCGGACCGCGTCCTCCGCGAACTCGAGCGCCTCGGCGTCGACGAACACCTTGAGCACTGCCCCGCTCGGGTGTACGGCAACGATCGTGTCGAGGAGGTCCACCTCCATGCCGTCTGGTCCCTCGATGCCGTCGATCGAAGCTAAGCCGTTCTCGATCAGCGCCACCGCTCCGGCACGCTGCAGCGGATCCATCGCCGACGCGCCTTCCGGGCTACAGATGTCTGCCGTCACTACGTACGTCACGCCTCCGAGCCTGGCAGACGGAACTGAGGTACGGGGCCAGAACCGGCTCGATCGTGGACCCCGTCGCACACCGCCAGCACCCTAGACATCATCGGCCATCAGCACCGAAGGGGGTTCCCAGACCTCTAATTTGTTCGAGCGGTGGTGACCATGCATCGCATTAAGCGCCTACTTATCGCTCCCCTGGACCCACACCCTTGCCCTGGTCGGCACCATCTACGGCATGAACTTCGAGACCATGCCGGAGCTCAAGTGGACGGCGGGCTACCCCTTCGCCCTCCTGCTGATGGCAGTCGTCTGCGTCAGCCTCTACGTCATCTTCAAGAAGCGAGACTGGCTGTAGGAGTCAGCCGACCCCTCACGCACCAACGGGAGGGGCACCGGCAGCGGTAGCCCGTCAGGCATGCACAAGGCCATCCGCCATCACCAGCCGAACGCGGCGCAGCGCCTGGAGATCGCTCAGGGGATCACCCTCGACGACCAGGAGGTCCGCGCGGAGGCCGGGAGCAGGCGCCCCGCTCGGTGTGCTCCGGCCGGCGCCCGCGCGGGCAGCGGGCCGGGCGTCGGACGCGGCGATCAGCTGGACGACCCCGCCCGACTACGTCCGCGACACCCCTGCTGCCCGCCATGGCGTAGGGCGCGGCAGAGTCGGGCCGACCGGTGCCCCGCATGGTCACCGTCCTGCACGCCGCCGTCGACCGCCCCGGACGCCACGCCTACCGGCTCGCCTTCGCAGCGGCCCACATCCATATCGCCGGTCCGCACTACTGCGCATGCTGCGCCGCGCCGGCCTGCGCGTCCACCACGCCGCCCGGGCCTCGGCGCCCGCGCCCTAGTCGACTCGGGAGTCTTCCTCTACGGCACGCCCGGGAACGTCGCCGCACAGCCGGCCGAATTCGATCGGGCGGGGGTGGACGAAGTTGTCGTCAACGTCTCGGGAGTGTATTCCGAGCATGGCCGACCGGACGCGGTACGGGACCTCCAGGAGATCCTCGCGGCCTTCCCGGAGGCGACGAACTGAACCATGAACGGGTACGAGAGGCAGAGGCATCACCGCGTGCCGCCCTCCCGCACGCGGTGAGGAGAGGCAGGACGGTGCCCGACGACATCGCCCGATGGCTGAACGAGCACGCCAACCCGTTGAGCACCCTGACCCCCGGCGCGCCGGTGGAGGACCTGGAACCCCTGGGCGAGACACTGCGGGGGACACGGATCGTCGGTCTGGGGGAATCCACCCACGGCACGGGCGAGTTCTTCCGCCTGAAGCACCGCATCGTGGAGTTCCTGGTCTGTGAGGAGGGGTTCACCACCCTCGCCATGGAGGCCAGCCAGTCCGCCGCCCGCGCGCTCGACGCGTACGTCCGTTACGGCACGGGCTCCCCCGAACGGCTCGTCACCAGGCTGGGCTTCTGGACCTGGCGCACCCGCGAGATGGTCGACCTCGTCGAGTGGCTGCGCGCCCACAACCGCGACCTGCCCGAAGGACGCCGGATCCGCTTCATGGGAACCGACCCCCAGCTCTGCGCCGACTCGGTCGAGGCCGTCGCCGCCTTTCTGCGCCGGACGGCGCCCGATCAGGCCGGGCGCATGGGCGCCTTGGACGTGCTGGCGCAGGCCCGCCCGGGCTCGCGTCCGGACCCGGGCAAGGCCCTGTTGCGGCGCGCCGAGGAGATCGCCCGCCTCGTCGCGGACCACGTCGAGCGGTCGGGTCCCGGCGACGACGCCGACGAGGCTCTGGAACACGCGCAGATCCTGGTCCGCGCCGCCGACCTGGTGACCAGGCCCTTCGAAGCCCTGGCCGGCGAGGACGGCGTGCTCGCCGCGCGTGACCGCTACATGGCCGGGGCCGTCGCACAGCTCGTGGACGACGACCCCGAGGCGCGCGTCATGGTCTGGGCACACAACGGGCACATCGCGAAGGGCACGTACGGGCAACAGGTGCCTGCCCTCGGCAGCAGACTCCGCGAACGGTACGGCAACGCCTACTACGCGTTGGCCCTCCTCTTCGGCAAGGGCTCCTTCCTGGCCCGCCGCGGCAACGACCTCCAGCGCCCACCGGCCCGCCACCGCATCGGCACCGGCCTCCGCTCCCTGGAGGCCAGGCTCACGCACGCCGTACCCGGCGACTACTACGCGGACCTCCGCGGCGCGGGTTCCCCCGCCGACGCCGCGCCCTGGCTGCACGCCCCGCACGCGCAGCGCAGCTTCGGCGCCAACGTCCAACGGTTCCTCTACCGCTTGAACACCGCCCCGCTCGTCCCGGCCGAGGACTACGACGGCATCGCGTTCGTGGCACGCTCGACCTGCTCCCACCTGCTGCCCCCGGCGGAGGACCGAGGTTCTCTCACGGCACAGGTCGAGCGCGGCGTTCAGAGTGAGCTGCCACATCGGTTCGGCCCCGGTACCCAATGCCGCAGGGCAGAACCAGACCGGCAGCTGTGCCGGCGCCGGCCCTGGGGTTCAGGGATTGCGGAGCCTCACGGCGCGGAGCTCAGGCGGACGGGGACGGGGCGATCTCGGCGATCAGGGCCTCGATCAGCTGCTTGATCTTGTCGCGGATCGGGCGGACGGCCTCGACGCCCTGGCCGGCCGGGTCCTCCAGCTTCCAGTCCAGGTAGCGCTTGCCGGGGAAGACCGGGCAGGTGTCCCCGCACCCCATGGTGATGCACACGTCGGACGCCTGCACGGCCTCGACGGTGAGGATCTTCGGGGTCTCGGCGGACATGTCGATGCCGACCTCGCGCATGGCCTCGACCGCGGCCGGGTTGACGGAGTCAGCGGGGGCAGACCCCGCCGAGCGGACCTCGACGCGGTCGCCGGCCAGGTGGGTCAGCCAGGCAGCGGCCATCTGGGAGCGGCCTGCGTTGTGGACACAGACGAACAGCACGGAGGGCTTGGACACAGCGGGTCTCTTCTCGCGGGCGGGGCGGGCGCGTATCGGCGGACGATGGCGTCAGCCGTCGCCGATGTGAAAGTATCAGCCCATGATGACGTCAGTCGACACTGATCTGATGAGGGTTCTGGCCGACCCGCTCAGGCTGCAGATCGTGACCTTGCTCGCGCGGGAGACGCTCTGCACGACCCACCTCGTGGAAGAGACGGGTGCCAAGCAGACCAACCTCTCCAACCACCTGAAGGTGCTGCGCGAGGCCGGGGTCGTGGACACGGAGCCGTGCGGGAGGTTCACCTACTACCGCCTGCGCCCGGAAGTCATCGAATCGCTCGCCGGTCGGTTCGCCGACCTCGCCCGGACCGCGCGCGCCACCGCAGGGGCGAACCTCAAGCGGTCCTGCCCCTGACAGGTCGTCCCTTCCGGACAGGTCGTCCCTTCCGGACAGGTCGTCCCCGCCGGACAGGGCGTCCCTTCCGGGTCTTGCCCGACCCGCGCCGCCCGGCAAGATCCGCGTGGGACGGCCCGGCCCGCTCAGCCCCCCTGCCCGAGGAGAACCTGCCTTGACCGCCACCGAGCCCCAGGCCGCCCCGATACCGGCCGACGCTCCCCCACCCGCGCCCGGCGCGGTCCCGCCCCGCAGCCCACTGGTCGCGCGTGCGTCCGCCGAACTGGTCGGCACCGCCGCCCTGGTCGCGATCATCGTCGGCTCCGGCATCCAGGCCACCGAGCTGACCCAGGACGTGGCCCTGCAGCTGTTGGCGAACTCCACCACAACGGTCTTCGGCCTCGGAGTACTGATCACCCTCCTCGGCCCGGTCTCGGGCGCCCACTTCAATCCGGCGGTGACCTTGGCGCAGTGGTGGACCGCCCGGCGCGGGGGCGCGGCAGTCACCGCGCGCGAGCCGGCTGCGTACGTGTCCTCCCAGATCGCCGGCGCCGTTGCCGGTGCGGTCCTCGCGGACGCCATGTTCGGCGAGCCCCTGGTGAAGTGGTCCACGCACGACCGCTCGGGCGGCGGCCTGCTGCTCGGCGAGGTGGTCGCCACGGCCGGGCTGATCCTGCTGGTCTTCGGCCTGGCCGAGACCGACAGGCAGCGCTTCGCGCCCGCCGCCGTGGCCTCGTACATCGGCGCCGCCTACTGGTTCACCTCCTCCACGTCCTTCGCGAACCCCGCCGTGACCATCGGTCGCGCCTTCACCGACACCTTCGCGGGCATCGCGCCGTCGTCGGTGGCCGGTTTCATCGGGATGCAGCTGATCGGTGCGGTCGTGGGGCTGGCGCTGGTCGCGCTGATCTTCCACAAGGCCAAGGACACCGAGGAGTCGTCCGTGGCGTGACGCCGTGCAGGGACGGGGTGAGGGCCGGCTGCGCGGCTCACCCGATCGCGGGGCTCCGGCGTTCCAGCAGGACGACGTCCCGCCACACGCCGTGGTGCCGGCCGATGCGCTCGCGGGTGCCGATGGTCCGGAAGCCGGCCCGCCCGTGGAGGGCGAGGCTCGCGGTGTTCTCCGGGAAGATCCCGCAGTGGATCGTCCAGATCCCGGCCGCCTCCGTGGAGACGATCAGGGCGTCCAGCAGGGCTCGGGCCACGCCCCGGCCGCGGGCGTCGGGGTGGACGTAGACCGAATGCTCGACCACCCCGGCGTACGCGCAGCGGTCCGAGACCGCGCTCGCCGCGACCCACCCCAGCACGGCCCCCGTGTCGTCCAGGGCCACGAAGCGGTGGTCGCCGAGCTTCGCTCCGTCGAACGCCGTCCACTCCGGAGCCCGGGTTTCGAAGGTGGCGTTGCCCTCGTCGATACCGCGTTGGTAGATCCCAAGGACCTCGTCCCCGTGCTCGGCCGTCATGGGTACGAGCCTGAACTCAGCTGCCATGGCCGCCTCCTTCCCCCAGGATGGCCCGGACGGCGTCCGGATGGACCGTCAGACAGGTGCGGTTGACCTCGTGGCGGCGGGTCACGGTGTCAGCAGCCGCCGGAGGAGGCGGGTGCGGCGCCGATGGCGAGGGTGGCCGGTGCCGCGCAACAGCCGCCGCCCTGCCCGGCGGGCTCGGGCTGATCGAAGAGGCCCGCGCCACCGCACACACCCGTCTCGGGAAGGGTGAGTTCGACCCGCTCGGCCGCTTCGCGGTCGCCGGCCAACGCGGCGGCGAGGGAGCGGACCTGCTCGTAGCCGGTGAGGGCGAGGAAGGTCGGGGCGCGGCCGTAGGACTTCATGCCGACGAGGTACACGCCCTCCTCCGGGTGTGACAACTCCTTGGCCCCGTGCGGGTAGACGGTGCCGCAGGAATGGACGTTGGGGTCGATCAGGGGGGCGAGCGCGGTCGGTGCCTGCAGTCGCTCGTCCAGCCCGAGGCGGAGCTCGCCGAGGAAGGAGAGGTCGGGGCGGAAGCCGGTCAGAGCGATGACCTCGTCGACCGGGTCGAGACGCCGCCCGTCCTCGGCGACGAGCACCGGCCGCTGCCCGTCGGCGGCACGCTCGACGGCGGCGGTGCGGAAGCCGGTGACCGCGGTCGCGTACCCGTCCTCCACCGCGGCCTTGGCCGCAAGACCGAGGGCGCCGCGCGCCGGGAGCTGGTCCGCCGCGCCGCCCCCGTAGGTCGAGCCGGTGATCCCGCGCCGCAGGATCCACACCGCATGCGTGCCCGGCGCCTCCCTCGCCACCTCCGCCAGGTAGGCGAGCGCGGTGAAGGCGGACGCCCCGGAGCCGACGACCGCCACGCGCTTGCCGGCGTAACGGGCCCGCACTGCGGGGTCCTTGAGGTCCGGCACCCGGTAGGCGATCCGGCCGGCGGCCGTGCGCTCGCCGAGCGCGGGCAGCCCGTCGGCACCCAGCGGACCCGGCACGGACCACGTACCGGAGGCGTCGATCACCGCGCGGGCCACGATCCGCTCCTCGCCGCCGTCCGCGCGGCGTACGTGGACGGTGAAGGGCTGAGCCTCGCGATCGGCATCGACGATCCGGTCCCGCCCGGCCCGCGCCACCCCGGTCACCTCCACCCCGAACCGCACCCGGTCACCCAGCACGGCGGCGAGCGGCTCGAGGTACCGCTCCGCCCAGTCGCCGCCCGTCGGGTAGGCCGTGCCCTCGGGCCGGACCCACCCCGTGGGCGCGAGGAGCCTCTCCGCTGCCGGGTCCACCACCTCCGACCAGGGCGAGAAGAGCCGCACGTGCGCCCACTCCCGGGCGGCGGCGCCTGCCTGGCGCCCCTTCTCCAGGACCAGTGGGGAGATGCCCCGTTCGGTCAGGTGCGCGGCGGCAGCCAGGCCCACCGGCCCGGCGCCGATGACCACGACGGGTGGGTGGCCGCTCTCGGTGGCGTTCACGACGAGCCCCTCTGTTTCGATGTCTGTCGATGTCTTGGTCAGCATGGCACCGCACTTCGATGAATGTCAACATAGACAGACATCTAAACAAACCCCTGTGGACCTCCCCTACCGATTCGACGCGTGTCAACATAGATGCATGTCAAACACGAAGGTGCTGCCGCTCCTGGAGCCGGATCCGGCGGACGGAGCATGCTGCCCGCCGCTCACCGAGCGCCCCTTCAGCGCCGAGGAGGCCGAGCGGACCGCGAAGATGTTCAAGGCCCTGGGCGATCCGGTGCGCCTGCGCCTGTTCTCCGCCGTCGCCTCCCACCGGGACGGCGAGGCGTGCGTGTGCGACATCTCCGACGTGGGCGTCTCCCAGCCGACGGTCTCCCACCACCTGAAGAAGCTCAAGGAAGCGGGCCTGCTCACCTCCGAGCGCCGCGGCACCTGGGTCTACTACCGCGTCGAACCGTCGGTCGTGGCCGCCATGGGCCGCCTTCTCACCGCGGCCGCCGACCGGTCGGGGTGAAGTGGGGCCGGGTCCCCGGAAGGCCCGGACCGGGCGGCGCTTCGGCGGCGCCCCGCAGCGTGCGGGGCTAGGCCGCGGGCGTCGCCAGGCCGCGCAGGATGAGGTGGACGCCGAGGGTGAAGCCGCGGGTGTCCAGCGCGGGGAGGCCGTCGGGGTGGGCGGCTGAGGCCCGGAGGGAAGCGGCCAGGGCGGGGTAGCGGGGGTCGTAGTCCGCCGGGGGGAGGTTGAAGCCGGCGGTGAAGGTCTCCAGCGCCGAGCCGAGGACGAGGTTGTCGATCGCGGCGGCGGCTTCGGCGGCGGCGGCCGGTGTGCACCCGGTGTCCATCAGGGCGTCGAGCAGGGCGTCGTAGCCGCGCAGGGCCTTGTCGGAGGCGACCCGGCGGCGGGCGACCAGCGGGATCATGTGCGGGTAGCGGAGGTAGACGCCCCGGTAGCCGTGGGCGTACGCGGCGATGCCCGCAACTCCGCCCGGGTCCGTCAGCGGGCCGAGGTCGATCTCGTCGTTGATCAGCTCCGCCACGGCGTCGAGCAGGTCTTCCTTGGACGCCACGTGGTGGTACAGGGACGCGCCGCGCACTCCGAGCCGGTCGGCGATGGTGCGCATCTTCAGGGCTTCCACGCCCTGTTCGTCCAACAGCTCCAGAGCCGCGCGGGCGATGAGCGCACGGCTGAGGAGGTTCTGGCTCGGCCGTGCCATCGGGGGCTCCCTCGTCTCGGGTTGCAGATTACCCGCCGGGAACGCTTCACAAGCCGTCGGGAGCACCGCTACATTCACGCCACCTCGTTTTCCTAACGCGGTTAGATTTAGCGCGCCGGCGCCGCCAACGGCTGCCCGCGCCCGGTGAGGTGAGCATGAACGACACGTCGAACCCCGATTCGGACGCCGAGCGGCTGCAGGCGCTCGGCTACCGCCAGGAGCTGCGGCGCAGCCTGGGCATCCTCGGAAACATCTCGATGGGGTTCGCGGTGGTCTCCCCCGTCGTGGCCCTGTACGCCGTCTCCATGGTGGGGACCACGGTGGCCGGCCCGATGTGGGTGTGGGCACTGCCGCTGGTACTCGTCGGCCAGTGCCTGGTCGTCAACGTCTACGCGGAACTGACCTCCCAGTGGCCCCTGGCCGGCGGCCCCTACCAGTGGGGCCGCCGGCTGCTGGGCCCGGCGTTCGGCTGGCTGGGCGGCTGGGTCTGGCAGTTCGCCGTCATGTTCGGCAACACCACGGTGGCGTACCTCGCGGCGCCCTGGGTGTACGCGCTCTTCGGGGCCGTCCCGACGCCCGGCGGGCTGGTCGCGGTGGCCGTCGCCATCCTGCTCGTGTGCATGGTGGTCAACGCCTACGGGATCACCATCCTGCGCTGGTTCGTGTCGCTCGGCATCGCCGCCGAAGCGGTCGCCTCCGTACTGGTGGGCCTGGTCCTCCTGTTGTTCTTCCGCGAACACGGCTTCCCGCTGTTCACGCAGACGCTCGGCGCCGAGGCGCTGTCCGGGGGATCCGCCGTCGCCGGGTTCCTCGCGGCCGTGGCCGTCGCGGGCTGGGCGTTCATCGGGTTCGACGCCTGCGTGTCGACCGCGGAGGAGACCAAGGACGCCGGCCGTCAGGTACCGCGTGCCATGTGGTGGGCGCTGCTGAGCGTGGGCGCCGTGGTCATCCTCAACGCGATGGCCGTCGCGCTCGCGCACCCGCACCCCGAGGCGGTGGTGGCCGGTCAGGACATCGACCCCGTCACGACCGCCGTGGTGCACGCGTTCGGCGGCTGGTCGGACAAGCCGTTCGTGGTGGTGGTGCTGACCGGGTTCCTGGCCTGCGCGATGGCGTCCCAGGGCGGCGCGGCCCGCGGGCTGTTCTCGCTCGCCCGCGACGGGGTCTTCCCGTTCTCCCGGCACGTGCGCAAGGTCAACGGGCGCAAGGCCCCGATCGGCGGGCTCGTCGCCTCGACCCTCATCAGCGGGAGCGCGCTCGCCCTCGGGCTCAACGCCACCGCCATCGGCAGCCTCATCTCCTTCGGGACCGCCGCGACGTACCTGCCCTTCTTCCTCGTCTCGCTCGCCGCGCTCCTCGCCCGGCTGCGCGGGAGCTGGGTGCCCTCCGGCCACATCCGGCTGGGCGCCAAGGGCACCTTCCTGAACGTGCTCGCCGTGGCCTGGACGGCCTTCGAGGTGGTGAACGTCTGCTGGCCGCGCACGGTCCTGGCGCCGCCGGACGCCCCCTGGTACCAGGTGTGGGCCGCCCTGCTCGGCACGGGCGTGGTGCTGGTCACGGGCCTGGTCTACCTGGCCGTCCGCCGCCCGCACGACCGGCTCCGCGACGCGGACGGCGACGGCAACGGCAACGGCGCGGCCGCCGTACCACCCCTCGCCGAAGGGCTGGAAGCCGCCGTCGAGGGCCCCTGATACGCGGGCGGCGGCCCAGCGCGCTCGGCCGCCGCCCCGCACCACCCGCCGCAACCTCCGAAGGGACACCGCCATGGAGCAGCCCCGCCCCACCCGCCGCGCGTTCTGTACGACCGCACTCACCGCAGCCGCGACCGTCATGCTCACCTCCCGCGGCGCCGGCCCGGCCGCGGCCCTGCCGTCCACCGGTACCTGGACGGTCCCCGCCGAGTGGGAGGCCCACTCCGGCTGCGTCATGTCCTGGCCCTGGGACCGCACCGACGGCTGGGGCGGGCTGCTCCCCCAGGCGCAGGCCGAGGTGGCCGCCGTCGCCAAGGCCGTCGCCCGCTTCGAGACGGTCCTGATGTTCGCCGAACCCGGCACGACCGCCGATGCCCGCCGCCTGTGCGGGCCCTCGGTGACCGTCGTCGAGTACCCGGTCAACGACTGCTGGACCCGCGACACCGGACCGGTCTTCGCGAGGGACGCCGGCCGCACCCAGCTCACCGGCCTGGACTTCCGGTTCAACGGCTGGGGCAACAAGTACCCGTACGACAAGGACGACCTGCTGCCCGTCGGCGTCTGCTCCTACCTCTCCGTGCCGCGCCGGCCGGTGGACCTGGTACTGGAGGGCGGCTCCGTCATCACCGACGGCCAGGGCACCCTCATCACCACCGAGGAATGCCTGCTCAACCCGAACCGCAACCCCGGGATGACCCGCGCCCAGATCGAGGCGGCGCTGCTCGCGGCGTACGGGGCGACCAAGGTGATCTGGCTGCCGTACGGACTGGACAACGACCTCATCACCAACGGTCACGTCGACCTCGTCGCCTCCTACCTCGGCCCGGCCAGGGTCCTGCTGCACACCCAGCCCGACACCTCCAGCCCCAACCACGCCCGCATGGAGGCCAACCGGGCCGTGCTCCAGGCCGCCACCGACGCCTGCGGACGGCGTTTCGGGATCGAGGAGCTCCACCAGCAGCCGCACTTCCGGGTGAACGGCGCGCTCGTGGACACGTTCAGCTACACGAACTACTACCTGACCGGCGCCGCCGTCGTCGTCCCCACGGCGCAGGAGCCGGACGACGCAGCGGCACTGTCGCGGTACGCCGGGCTGTTCCCGGGCCGGGAGATCGTCGGCGTCCCGGCCCGCACCCTGGCCTGGGGCGGCGGCGGTATCCACTGCATCACCCAGCACGTCCCCGCGGTGTCCTGATCACCGGTCCCGAGCATGACCGCTGCCCGGCCCGGCCCCCGGGACGCGCGGCGGACGGCTGCGCCCGGCTCCACGAGCCGGGCGCAGCGCGGTACGGGGCCACGGGCGGGGGCTATTCGACCTTCGCCCAGTCCAGCGTGCGTTCCACCGCCTTCTTCCAGCCCGCGTACCCTTCCTGGCGCTGGTCCTCCGACCACTGGGGCTCCCAGCGCTTGGACTCCTGCCAGTGCGTGCGCAGTTCGTCCGTGTCGCCCCAGAATCCGGTGGCCAGGCCGGCCGCGTAGGCGGCGCCGAGGGCGGTCGTCTCGGCGACGACCGGGCGGCTGACGGGGACGCCGAGGACGTCCGCCTGGATCTGCATGCACAGGTCGTTGGCCGTGACGCCGCCGTCGACCTTGAGCACGTCGAGGTGGACCCCGGAGTCCTGCTCCATGGCCTCGACCACGTCGCGGCTCTGGTAGCAGATGGCTTCGAGGGTGGCCCGGGCCAGGTGGCCGCTGTCGTTGTACCGGGCCAGGCCGACGATCGCGCCGCGGGCGTCGGAGCGCCAGTACGGGGCGAACAGGCCCGAGAAGGCCGGCACGAAGTACATGCCGCCGTTGTCCTCGACGGTGCGGGCCAGCCGCTCGCTCTCGGCGGCGTCCTTGATGATCTTCATCTGGTCGCGCAGCCACTGCACGGCGGAACCGGTGACCGCGATGGAACCCTCCAGGGCGTAGATCGCGGGGCTGTCACCGAACTGGTAGGCCACCGTGGTCAGCAGGCCGTGCTGCGAGCGGACCAGTTCCGTACCGGTGTTGAGCACCAGGAAGTTGCCGGTGCCGTAGGTGTTCTTGGCCTCGCCGGGCGCGTAGCAGACCTGCCCGACCGTCGCCGCCTGCTGGTCGCCGAGGACCCCGGTGATGGGGATCGCGGCGCGCAGGGGGCGGGAGGTGCGGGTCTCCCCGTAGGCCTCGCGGTGCGAGGAGGGGTTGATCTTGGGCAGCATGGCCCGGGGGACGCCGAAGAAGCCGAGCAGTTCCTCGTCCCAGTCCAGGGTTTCGAGGTTCATCAGCATCGTGCGGCTGGCGTTGGTGACGTCGGTCGCGTGGATCCCGCCGTCGGGTCCTCCGGTGAGGTTCCACAGGACCCAGCAGTCCGTGTTGCCGAAGAGGGCATGGCCCTGCTCGGCCGCCTCGCGCACGCCGTCGACGTTCTCCAGGATCCACTGGATCTTGCCTCCGGAGAAGTACGTGGCCGGCGGCAGCCCCGCCTTGCGGCGGATGGTGTCGCCCTGACCCGAGCGGTCGAGGGCGGCGGCGATGGAGTCGGTGCGGGTGTCCTGCCAGACGATGGCGTTGTAGTACGGGCGGCCGTTGCGGGGGTCCCACACCACGGTCGTCTCGCGCTGGTTGGTGATGCCGATCGCCGCGAGGTCGGCGGGGGTGAGGTTGCCGTGCCGCAAGGCGTTCTGGATCACCGAGTTGGTGCGTTCCCAGATCTCGACGGGGTCGTGCTCGACCCACCCCGACCGCGGGAGGATCTGGGCGTGTTCCAGTTGGTGCTTCGCCACTTCGTTCCCGGCGTGGTCGAAGATCATGAAACGGGTGCTGGTGGTTCCCTGGTCCACCGCGCCGACGAAGTCCGCCATGGGGTGCCGCCTCTCCTGTGGGATGGCCTGCTCGCTGCCCTGGGCAGCCGTGGTCACGCCTCCGGTCCCTCCGGGGCCGGCACGCGTCCGGGAGGCTCCGGCTCGGCGGTCGGCAGGAACCGGCCGATGAAGACCTTGTAGAGGGCCGCTCCGACCAGGCCGCCGATGAACGGACCGATGATCGGGACCCAGAAGTAGATGTTGCCGTACTGATCTCGCCACGCGTTCCCGTAGCCCGTGATGAAGCTCGCCAGACGGGGCCCGAAGTCGCGGGCGGGGTTGATCGCGTAGCCGGCGTCGGTACCCCAGGCCATGCCGATCGCCACGACGACCAGGCCGATGATGAACGGGGCCAGGTTGGCGCCGGGAGGCGTGCCCAACAGGTCCGTGATGGCCAGGATCAGGAACAGCAGGATCGCCGTGCCGATGATCTGGTCACGCAGCGCCCCCCATTCCGTCACCGGCAGATTGGGGTTGCCGTTGGCGGGGAGGGTGGAGAAGACGCCTTGCGTCTTCGTGTGCGTGGGGTCGATCGTCGAGAGCGCCTCGCTGTAGTTCCATCGCACCAGAAGCGCGGCCACGAAGGCGCCGGCCGTCTGCGCGAGGGCGTACGGGGCGACCTTGCTCCAGGGGAACCCCTTGAACGCCGCGAGCGCCACGGTGACCGCGGGGTTGAGGTGCGCGCCGCTGAGGCGTGCCGCGACGTAGACACCGAGGGTGACGCCGAGGCCCCATGCCCAGGCGATGCTGTCGTGGTTGCCGAGGCCGCCCGGGGGATCCGTGAGGCCTCCTCCTGCCACCACCTGGGCCACCACGCCGACCCCGAAAAGGATCAGGATCATGGTGCCCGCGAATTCGGCCGACAGTTCGCCGATCAAACCTGATTTCTTCAGCCGCTCAGCCATCGAAGCCCGCTTCCCGCCGGCCCAGGACCGGCCGTGGACTGCCCGGGTCCCTCCCGCTTCTCACGATAGGACGATCACTCGAGAACCGCACGGCGTCCCCGCGGGGGCGGGCGGTGAGCCGGGGCCGACCCGGTCACGACGGGGGCTCCGGCGGTCAGCCGACGCCCCAGGACCAGGTGTGGTCGGCGGCGACGAGGCAGGCGAGGACGACGAGGTCGGCGACCCCGAGGGCGAACCCGAGGCGGGCGCGGCCGGGGCGGCGCGTGCCGCGGCGCAGTGCCAGTACGGCCAGGACCATGGCGGCCGGGCCGAGGAGGAGGTTCATCGCGAGGAGTCCGACCAGGCCCAGGAGGAAGGAGGCGACGGCCATCCCGTCGGCCTCGCGGCCACGGTTGCGGGCCGGCCGGGTGCGGGAGGTGTGCCCGGAGTCGGCGACGCGCCCGGAGTCGGCGGCGCGGTGGGAGTCGGGGGCGCGGCCGGCGCCGTCCGGGCGGCCGGCCGCGGCCGCGTGGTGGCCGCGGCCGGTCTCGTCGGCGTGGTCGCTGCCGCGGTCGGTGTCGAGGATGCGGTCGAGGGTGCTGCGGACGCTCATGACGAACCTTCCTGTCGTTCGGTCCGGCGGTGGTGACGACCGGAGCGTTCACGGATGGCGAAGACCAGCAGCCAGCAGGCGATCGCGGCCGTGACGGCGAGGGAGACGGGGGCCGACACGTGTGCCACGGTCCCCAGGAGGACCCCCATCAGCATCAGGGCCGCTACGAGGAAGAGCATCGTGCTCCCTCCGGAAAATAGGTGACAGTTGTTCACTGACTACCCAGTCTAATAGCCCTCATGCGATCCCGTGTGGCGGGGGGGTTAACTTTCCGTCATGAGTCAGACCGCCGGAGCCCGCCAACTGCAACGCCTCAAGACCCGCCGGGCCCTGCTCGACGCCGCCCTGGCCCTCCTGGAGGAGCAGAGCCTCGGCAGCCTCGGCCTGCGCGAGGTGGCCCGCGCGGCCGGTGTGGCGCCGACCGCCTTCTACCGCCACTTCCGCGACATCGAGGACCTCGGCATCGCGCTGGTGGACGAGGCGCTGGAGAACCTGCACGCCACGGTCCGCTCCACCCTCGCCACCTCGGGCGACGCCGAGCAACGCATCGCCACGGCGGTGGAGTTGATGGCCGCCTTGGTGCGCTCCTACCCCGCGCACATCCGCTTCATCGTCCGGGAACGGCACGGGGGCGTACGCCGGGTCCGCGAGGCGGTGACGGGGCAGCTCGACGCGTTCGCGGTCGAAGTGGCCGAAAGCCTCGGGTCCGACCCGCTCGGCGCCGGCTGGAGCCGTGACGACCTCCTGATGCTGGCCCGGCTCTACGTCGACCACATGGTGATGACGGCTTCCGCGTTCCTGGCGGCCTCCCTGGAGGACAGCGAGTGGGACGCGGTCAGCCGCACCGCCCTGCGCCAGCTGCGGCTCATCCACGCGGGCCGGGTGCACTGGGTTCCGGCGGCGCCGGCCGGGCCGCGTGACGGCGTACCGGACACAAGCGCCTGAAACCACGCGCCCGCGCGGAGCCGGCCGTCACCGGGCGGGGCGCGGTGCGGGCGGTCGGGCCACCTCGTGGAGGGGCGGCCCCGGCTGGTCCGGCTGCGGGTGCGCGGAGGCTCCGAGCGGGCGCGCGCCGTGGCGTTCGGGGCGGTGTCCGATCTGGCTGAGGATCTCCTCGCGGGGCGTGTCCGTCTCCCCCGGCGGGGGCGGGACGATCCTGCGGGCGAGGACCCTGCCCACCCAGCGCCGGCCGCAGCGCGGGCAGGGCGCGGCGCCGCGCGGGGTGTAGGGCGAGGCCACCGGGACGCCGTCGCAGGAGAAGTACTCCCAGTGGCGGCCCTCCGCGTCGCGCCAATGTTGGACGTCGTAGTCGGTGCTCCATTCGTTCCAGCACCCGCCGCAGGCGAACGCCACGCGTTCGACGGCCAGTTCGGTGATCATCGCAGCCACCTCCTTCCGGCACTCCGGTGGTCCCGGGGGCCCGGTTCAGCCCAGCGTCGCGATGTCGATCACGAAGCGGTAGCGGACGTCGGAGCCGAGGACGCGCTCGTACGCCTCGTTGATCTTCCCGGCGGGGATCGGTTCGATTTCCGCGGCGACGCCGTGCCCGGCGCAGAAGTTGAGCATCTCCTGGGTCTCGGCGATGCCGCCGATCATCGAGCCGGCGAAGGAGCGGCGCCTGGACATGAGGGTGAACGCGTGGACGGCCAGCGGTTCCGGCGGTGCGCCGACGTTGACCATCGCACCGTCGAGGGCGAGGAGCGAGAGGTAGGCGTCGAGGTCGAGCTGGGCGCTCACCGTGTTCAAGATGACGTCGAAGCGGCCCGCGAGGTGCTCGAAGGTGCCGGGGTCGCTGGTGGCGTAGTAGTCGTCGGCGCCCAGGCGCAGTCCGTCGGCCTGCTTCTTGAGGGACTGGGACAGCACGGTCACCTCGGCCCCCATGGCGTGGGCCAGCTTGACGCCCATGTGACCGAGCCCGCCGAGGCCGACGACGGCCACCTTCTTGCCGCTGCCGGCGCCCCAGCGCTTGAGCGGCGAGTAGGTCGTGATGCCGGCGCACATGAGGGGGGCGGCCTCGTCGAGGGCGAGCCCCTCGGGGAGCGAGAGGACGAAGTCCTCGGTGACGACGATGTGGGTGGTGTAGCCGCCGTTGGTGCTGGTGCCGTCCCGGTCGGTGGAGCCGTAGGTGAAGACGGTCCCGTTGAGGCAGTACTGCTCCTCGCCCGAGCGGCACGGCGGGCACTCGCGGCAGGAGTCGACCATGCAGCCGACGCCGACCCGGTCCCCGACGGCGTGCCGGGTGACCTCCGGGCCGACCTCGGCCACGACCCCCGCGATCTCGTGGCCGGGGGCGACGGGGTAGGTCACCGGGCCCCACTCGCCGCGCACGTGGTGGATGTCGGAGTGGCAGATGCCGCAGTACTTGATGTCGATCAGGACGTCTCGCGGCCCGACACCGCGCCGTTCGACGGTGGCCGGGACGAGCGGTTCGCTCGCGGAGGTGGCGACGTAGGCCTTGGCGGTGCTCATGACGTGCCTCCAGTGACTGGGGCGGCCGAGGAGCGCGGCCCGGGGGGCGGCGGGGCCGGACCCGCCGCAGGGGCCCGTCCGGGCCACGGGGCTCGGTCTTCACCGTACGTCCATGCTGCCGCGGACGCTGGCGCTGTGGCAGCCCCCGCAGGTCACGGCGCCGGCCGCGATCGTCCGGGCTTCACAGGAGCCGCTGCGGGAGGGAGCCCGGCGCGACCGTGTGGGAGCGTACGGAGCCTTCCGGGGTGAGGTACTCGACCTCTCCCATCGGGTCGGCGGTGACCTCGCCGACCACCGCGGCCTGACTGCCGTACGGGTGCGCGCGCACGGCCGCGAGGACCTCCCCGGCGCGCTCCGGCGGGACGAACAGGCACAGGCAGCCGGCGCAGGCCGCGTCCAGCGGCGCCAGCCCCCGGGCGGCGAGGGCGACGCGCGCCTCGTACCGCACGGGCAGGGCGGCCTCGTCCACCCGCAGGGTCAGTCCGCGCCCGGCGGCGGTCCGGCGCAGTACCTCCGCCAGGCCTCCCGCGGTCACGGTCCGGGCGTGGTGGACGCCGGGGCGCGCCGCCCGCAGCAGGTCGGCCAGGGGCGCGCAGTCGCTCGGCACGTGGTGCTCGTAGCCGAGGCCGTCGCGGAGCGAGACGAGGTGGGCGGCGTGGCTGCCCAGCGGTCCCGTCACCAGGATGCGGTCGCCGGGCCGGACGAGACGGGCGCCCAGGGGCGGTCCGCCGGGGACGCCGAAGGCGGTCGCGGTGACGAAGACCCGGTCGGCCTCGCCGGCGCGGACGACCTGGGTGTCGACGGCGGCGATGGTGACCCCGGCCTCGGCGGCGGCGGCGCGTACGGAGGCGGTGAGGCGGCGGACGAGGTCCATGGGCAGGCCGGCCTCCAGCACGAGGGCGAGGGCGATGTGCCGGGGTTCTGCTCCGGTGGCGGCGAGTTCGTTGACGGCGCCGCACACGGCGACGCGGCCGATGTCGCCGTTGCCGAAGAAGGGCGGGTCGACCACGTACGTCCTGGTGACGGCCCGCGGAGCGGGCTCGGGGCCCGCGTGGCTCGGCGCGAGGGCCTCCTCGACCAGCGTCGGCGCGTGCGGGCCGAACCCGGCCTGGGCCGCGTCCCAGTCGTGTGAGTACGTCACGAAAGCCATCCCCCGATGCCCGCGAGCCCTGATGGGCCCATCATCCGGCGCGGGAGGCGTGCGGCATACCCGTGTCCGGTACCGGCCGCTGATGAGGGGTCAGTAGGGGCGCCGGGAGCGGCCGTCGTACCCGCGCAGCAGGACGACGGCCAGCGCGGCCGCCACGGCGGGCAGGACCGCGAAGCCGGCCAGCATGCCGAGTTCGGCGGTGGTGGTCTGGGGGGCGGCGCGGCCTGTGCCGGAGGAGACGTAGCCGCAGAACTGGAGGACCAGGCCGTACAGGAGGGGCCCGACGGCGACGCCCAAGCCCTCGCCGGTGCTGAACAGGCCGGACAGCACGCCGGCCTGACGGGACGTGGGCTCGGCCGGGTCCCGGGCGATGCAGTCGGGCAGCATGGCGTAGAGGAACAGGAGCTGGCCCGCGTGGCCGGTGCCGGCCAGGGCCATGGTGAGGAGCACCGCCCCTTCGGGCAGCGCGGGGGCCGCGAGGAAGAGCAGGCACCCGGTGGCGAAGAGTGCCGAGGCGAGCATGTGTCCGCGGCGGCCGCGCAGCCGTGACCACAGGGGCATGGTCAGCAGGTTGGGTGCGACGAACGCCGCGACCAGGGCGCCGACGCCGGTGGAGTCGTGCAGGACGTGCCCGGCGAAGTAGGGGGCGCCCGCCAGCAGGACGCCCGTGGCGACGGACTGGACGACCACGCACCGCAGCAGTGCCATGAAGGCCGGGTTGCCGCGCGCCTCGGCGAACCGGCGGCGCAGGCCCGGCTCGCTCTCGCGGGACAACGGGACTGCGTCCGCGCTTGCTTGCGCGCCTGCTTCCGGGCCGACGTCCGGGCCTGCTTCCGGAGCCGCGCCGCGAACGCCGGGTGTCCCGGGCTTCCCGGGCGTGCCGGACGTGCCGGCGAAGACGCAGAGCGTGCCGAGCGCGATGACCGCGCCGCCGAACACCCCGACCCAGCGGTGCCCTGCGAGGCCGCCCCCACCGGCGTCGACGAGGGCGGGGCCGGCGGCGCCGGTGACCAGGGCGGCCACGCCGATGACGGCGACCCGGCCGCCGGCCAGCCGCATCCGCTCGCGGTGCACCGAGGTGAGCTCGGCGGGCATGGCGACGTACGGGACCAGGAAGAAGGCGAACGCGGTCGCGGTGAGCAGGTAGCCGGCGGCAGTGAACCAGGCGCCGGCGGTGCCCGCGGCCGGGCCCGCGAAAGTGAGCGCGAAGGCCAGGGCCATCACGAGGCCCCCGGCGAGTACGTACGGGCGGCGCGAGCCCCAGCGGGTGCGGGTGCGGTCGCTGGCCCGGCCGACGAACGGGTTGAGGAAGGCGTCCCAGGCCTTGGGGAGGAAGACGACCGCGCCGGCCAGCGCGGCGCCCACGCCCAGGGTGTCCGTGAGGTAGGGGAGCAGGAGCAGCCCGGGGAGGGTGGTGAAGGTCCCGGTGACCAGTGACCCCGACGCGTACCCGAGCCGGAGCCGGGCGGACAGGCCGACGGCGGACGCGGCGGGCGCGGCGGATGCGGCCGGTACGGCGGGCGCGGCAGGTGCGGGGGACGGGGCCGGTACGGCGGGCGCGGCAGGTGCGGGGGACGGGGCGACCCGGGTGCGCTCGGACCCTGTGGTGGCCATCGGGCGGTTCCTTCCGACACGTGGAGCGGAGCTGACTGCCCCGCCCCACGGGCTGGGGGGGTCCTCGGGGGCGGGGCTCGCAACAGGGTGCGCCTCCCGTCATGGGCCCCGCTAAAGCCGGGACCGGCCGAGCGGCGCCGAGCCGAGGGGCACGAGTTCCTGCCATGCACCTTGCTGCCACCGTGACCGCCTGGCCCGCCCTTCGACCGGCGCTCCAGCATGGCTCCAGAGAATGGAGAGGGACATGACAGTCGACAATGGGACGGCCATAGACGGGCGGGTGCTCGCGGGCACCCGGCACCTGATCCACCGTCCGCCCTCGCGGGCCCACTACGGCCTCGACGTCCCCAGCCTGGGCGAGGAGAACTTCACCCTGGTGGGCGCCACTCCCGTCGCCCATCCGCTCTTCAACGACGGCCCGGCCCACTTCCACGACATGCAGATCGCCACGGAGACGATGGGCGAGATCGGCGCGTTCGTCGGGCAGCGCTACTACGGCGTGCCCGAGGACCGGCCGGGCCTCTTCTACCGGTTCACCCTCAACCTCACGGACCTCGCCGCCTGGCGCTCCGAGGGCCCCGGCGCCGGCCCGGTGCCCATGGCGACCCGGATCAGGGCGAGGCCCGCGAACGTGGTCGCCGAAGTGCCGCGCGGGCTCGACTTCCACATCGAGGTCGCCCTCGGTGACCGGCCGTGCGCCACCGGGTCGGCCGGCCTGGTGTTCCTGATGCCGAGGCTCTACCGGCGGCACGTCGAGCACTCCCGGCAGGCCCTGCGGGCCGCGCCCGAGCTCGACGACGCCCCGGACGGGCCGCTGTGCCCGGCCGGCGCCCGCGAGGTGGGCCGCTACGCCACCGAGAACGTCGTCGTCAGCGAACCGGCCGACGCCTCGCGCGGGCGGATCAGCACCTGGTTGCTCGGCACGGGCCTGAGCCCGGTCTTCGCCGGTGAGGACGGCCGGCTGTCCGGTCTGCACGTACTGGAGGCGCTGCGCCAGGCGTCACTGCTGGCCGCGGGGCGCGCGCACGGTCTGGACGCGCGCCGGAGCACGCTCGGCGCCTTGCAGGTGCACTTCCGCGGACAGGCGGAGCACGACATGCCGCTGCGCTGCGTGGCGGTGGCCGGGCCGCTCGCGCAGGGCGTCGACGGCCGGCCGGCCGTACCCGTCACCCTGACCCTCACCCAGCGGCGCCGAGCGGTGGCCGAGGCGCGCACCGCCGTGGTGCAGGACTACTGAGCGGCATGCTCTTCCGGATTCTGGGACCCCTGGAGGTCTGCGCCGACGCCGATCCCGGGACCTCGCACGCCCCGCAGGCCGCGAAGTTGCGGGTCGTGCTCGGGACCCTGCTGGTGCGCGCCGACGAGGTGGTGTCGGTCGGCACCCTCATCGACGAGCTCTGGCCGGACGCACCGCCGCGCACCGCGACGACCACCCTCCAGGTGTACGTGTCCCACTTGCGCAAAGTGCTCCGTGGCGCCGACCCGGACCACGGCGGGGCGGCGCTCGTCACCCGCCGCCCCGGTTACGTGCTGCGGGTCGGGGCGCGGGCGCTGGACACCATGGCCTTCGAGGAGCTGACCCGGCGCGGCCACCGGGCCCTGCGGGAGGGCGACTTCGCGGGCGCCGCGGAGTCCCACCGGCAGGCCCTCGCCCTGTGGCGGGGGCCCGTGCTGTCGGACACCCCGCACGGGCCGGTGCTGGACGGCGCCGCCGTACGGCTGAACGAGGCCCGGGTGACGGCGCTGGACGAGCGGATCCGGGCCGAGCTGCACCTGGGGCGCCACCGCGACCTGCTCGCGGAGCTGCACGAGTTGGTGGCGGAGCACCGGCTGCACGAGGAGTTCCACGCGCATCTGATGGTGGCGCTGTACCGGTGCGGGCGCCAGGCGGAGGCGTTGCGGGTGTTCACGCTGCTGCGGCAGACCCTGGTGGAGGAACTGGGCATCGAGCCCGGCCCCGCCTCCCGCGAGCTCCAGCGGCGCATCCTGGAGGGCGATCCGGCGCTGTCACGGCCGGGGGCGCGCGAGACGGCTGCCACCACCGGGTCGGGCCCGGCCGCGTGGTCCGCCGCGCCGGGGGCGGCGCTGCCCGGGAGCGATCCGTACTTCACCGGCCGGGCGGGCGAACTGGCCGAGCTGGAGCGGCTGCTGCGCACCGCGCCGGCCGGCGGCCGGGTCGCCGTGACGGGTCTGCCGGGCACGGGCAAGTCGGCCCTCGCGGTGGAGGCCGCGCACCGCGTGGCGGACGCGTTCCCCGACGGCCGCCTCTACCTCGACCTGCGCGCGGATGCCGACGGACCGCCGCACCGGGCGGTGGACCGGCTGCAGCAGGCCGGTCCGCGAAGGCCGGCGGGTGACGGCCCGGCGGCCGGGCCGCGGCGGGTGCTGCTGGTGCTGGACCACGTCGCCTCCGAGACGCAGGTGCGGCCGCTGCTGGCCGCCGCGCCCGACGCGGTGGTGCTGCTCACCGCGGGCCGGGTGCCCGCCGGGCTGCCGGGCCTGCGCTCGGTGGTGCTCGGGCCGTGGAGCCGGGAGGAGGTCCCGCGGCTGGCGGGGCTGTTCGCGGTCCGGGGCGCCCCCGGCGGGGTGGACGCCGCGGATCCGGACGCCGTCGCGGAGACGGCCGAGCTGTGCGGGCGACTGCCCCTTGCCGTGCGTGCCGCGGCCGCGCAGCTCGCGGCCCGCCCGCACTGGACGATCGCCGCCCTGGCGGACCGGCTGCGCGAGGAGCGCGGGCGGCTGGACGCGCTGCGGACCGGCGATGTCGACGTACGGGCCCGCCTGTGCGCGGCGTACGCGGCCTGCCCCGCACCCGCGCGGCGTGCCTTCCGGATGCTGGGCGCGCTGCCGCCCGGCCGGTTCGGGCCCCGGGAGGCGGCCGCCGCGCTGGACGTGGGCGAGCGGGAGGCGGCGGTGGCCCTGGAAGCCCTGGCCGACGAGCGGCTGGTGGCGCTGGAGCGGGACGGCTGCCGGCTGCCGGAGCTGCTGCGGCTGCTGGCGGCGGAACTGCTGGCGCGGGAGGAGCCGCCCGAAGTGGCGCGGGCGGCGGCGGAGCGCGTGTGCCGGGCGTACGCCGATGCCGCGGCGGAGCCGGGCCGGGCGCCGGACGCCGCGGCGCGCGGGCTCGTACACCTGGCGCGGACCGCGTACGAAGCGGGGCTGTGGGAGCTGACCGTACGGCTGACGGACGCGCTGGGCGGCTGGGTACGGGAAGACCTGGAGGCCGCCTACGGCCTGGCGCTGGACGCCGCCGAGCGGTGCTCGGACCGGGCGGCACAGGCGCGGATGCTGCGTGCGCTGGCGGACCTCGCCTGGCAGCACCGGCGCATGGAGCGGGCCCGCGAACTGTACGGCTCGGCCCTGGACCTGGCCCGCGGGGCCGACGACGGGGAGGAGGCCGGGCGCGCCCTGGTGGGGCTGGCGGAGCTGCGGCTGGACGCCGGGGCGGCGACGGACGCCGCGGCCCTGCTGGAGCCCGCGCTGGCCGCCCTGACGGGGCCCGGCCGGGCCCGGGGGCGGTACGAGGCCAGCCGTACGCGGGCGTTGCTGGCCCTGGCGCAGGAGGAGCCGGAGACCGCCCGGGCGTGGTTCGGGGAGTGCCTGGAGCTGGCGGGCGCCCTGCGCGACCACCGCCTGGAGGGGTACGCGCGGCGCTCGCTGCGGGCCCTGGGCACCGGTCCCGCGGCGGGCCCCGGGGGTGCCGTGGAGGTCCGGCCGGGCCTGTGGCGGCTGTGCCCGCGGCCGCACGCAGCCCCGGTCCGCGCATGAGCGGCCGCCCTGCCCGTCCACCGGGCACGCCCCCAGCCGGGGCGCCCGCCCCTGACGTTCGGAGAACCATGTCGGTATCGCTGGGCCCGCTCACGGAGCTGGTCGGCCGGGAAGTCGAAGGCGCCGTGCTGCGCGAGCGGTTGCGGGATCCGGCGGCGCGGCTGGTGACGTTGACCGGCCGGGCCGGCGTGGGCAAGAGCGTGCTGGCGGCCGAGGCCGTGCGGGCCGTCGGCGCCGCGTTCGACGTGGTCGGCGTGGTGGACGCGGTCGCTGTGGTGGACGCGGTCGCGGACGGCGAGGCGGCGTTGCTCGAAGCCGCCGGTCCGCTGCCGGACGGAGCCGGGCGGGTGCTCGTCGTACTGGACGGCTGCGACCATGCGGCGCGCCCGGCTGCGTCCGGGGCCGCGGCGGCGCTCCTGGCCGACCCGCGGGTGGTGGTGCTGGCCACCGCGCTGGAGCCGCTCGGCGTCTACGGGGAACAGCTGCTGCCGCTGGCTCCGTTGCCCGTCGCGGCACCCGGTCCGCGCGGGGCGGCCGACCCCGAGGAACTGCAGGAGGTGCCCGGCGTCGCCCTGTTCGTGCGGCGCGCCCGGGACGCGGATCCGTCCTTCGCGCTGACCCTGGAGAACGCCGGGGCCGTGGCCGAGCTGTGCGCCCTGCTCGGCGGCCTGCCGCTGGCGGTGGAACTCGCGGCGCGCCGGCTGCGGCTGTTCCCGCCCCATCTGCTGCTCTCCCGCCTGCGCGGCCGTATGACGGCGCTGGGCGGAGGACCGCAGCAGGCGCCCGAGCGGCACCGTTCGCTCGCCGCCCTCGCCGAGTGGAGCTGCCGCGGCCTGGACCCGGCGGCGGCCGACGCACTGCGGCAACTGAGCGTCTACGAACCGGGGTTCGGGATGCCGGCGGCCGGGGTGGCGGCCGAGGACGCCGTCGAGGCGCTGCTGGAGCGCGGCGTGGTGTCGGTGGTGGGCGAGGAGCGGGGGGAGCTGCGCCTGGCCGTGCCCGAGCCGGTGCGTTCGTACTGCCGGGACGCGCTGGTGGAGTCGGGCGGCGAGGCCGCCGCCCTGGACGCGCACGCGGAGCACTACCGGCTGCTGGTCGGCTCCGCGCAGCCCGCCCTCGCGGGGACGGAACAGGCGCTGCGACTGCGCGAGTTGGCTGCCGAGGCGGACAACGTGGCGGCGGCGCTGCGGTGGCTGCGGGAGCGGGGCGACGGCGAGGCCGTCGCCGCGGTGGTGCTGGGCTGCCGGCTGCCCTGGCTGGCGCAGGGGCGGCTGCGGGAGGGCCTGGAGTGGTGCGACGCGGCCGCCGAGCCGGCCGGGCCGGCGCTCGCGGACGCCCTGCGGGCCCGGCTGGCCGACATGTCCGGCGTCTTCGCACTGGCCCTGGGTGACCCGCAGGAGGCGGTGCGCCGCCACCGGCGCGCCCTCGCCCTGGGCAAGGGGGTCGGTGACCGGCGGCAGAACGCGCTGGCCTCCGCCCACCTGGGGGCGGCCCTGCTGGGAGCGGGGGACGTCCCCGGCGCCCGGGCGGTGCTGGTGACCTCGCTGAGCGCGCTCGAATCGATGGGCGTCACCCGGGGCGCGGCGGCGGCGGCCGCCTCCCTCGCCGCCGTCCTGCGGGCCGACGGGGACCGGCGCAAGGCGCTGGAGCTGCTGGAGCGGGCCGAGGAGGCGTTCCGCCGGATCCGGGACGGGCGGGGCCTGGCGGGTGCGCTGCGGATCTCGGCGGCGATGGCACTGGAGGGAGAGGAGCCGCAGCGCGCCGACCGGGCCCTGCGGGAGGGCCTGCGACTGTACGGGGACGTCGGGGAGCTCACGGAACTGCCGGGCCTGCTGGAGGAGTTCGCGCTCCTGCTGCTGCGCACGTCGCCCGCGCAGCGGCCCCGGTGCGTACGGCTGCTCGCGGCGGCGGACACCCTGCGCGGCCGGACGGGGGCGCGGGTGCCCGACGAGTGGCGTTCGGAGGCCGAGCGGGCCCGTACGGAGCTCAGTGCCCGGCTGGACTGGACGGACTTCGCCGTGGCCTGGGCGGAGGGGGTGCGGATGACCGCGCCGACGGCCGTGGCGGAGGCGCTTTCGGCGCCCGGGCCCTCGCGGCGTCCGGTGGTGTCGGCCGCCGCGGAGGCGCAGTCCCTCACCCCCCGCCAGGTCCAGGTGGCGCTGCTGGTCGCGGAGGGCCTGACGAACCGGCACATCGCGGCCCGTCTGGACATCTCGGAGTGGACCGTCGTCAACCACGTCCGCCAGGTGATGCGGCGCCTGGGCTGCACGTCTCGGGTGCAGGTCGCCGGGGCGGTGGGCCGATGGGCATGACCGGTCCCACCGTGTACGGCGCCTTGGACCGTCCGGGTCCCACCCCGGCCCGTCCCATGGACATCAGCCCGCCCGACGAGGTCGCCGCCCGGTTCCGCGCGGCCGGCTGGTGGCGGCCGCAGACCTTCCTGGACGACTTGTACCGTACGGCGGCCGTGGCTCCGCAGCGCCCGGCGATCGTCTCGGAGCGCGCCCACCGGCCCGCGGAGCGGCGCCGGGTCACGATCGGCTACGGGCGGCTCGCCGCGTACGTCGACCGGTTCGCCGCCGCCCTGCAGTCGCTCGGGGTCGTACCGGGCGACCCGGTGGCCTACCAGCTGCCCAACTGGTGGGAGACGGCGGCGCTGACCCTGGCCTGCCTGCGGGCCGGGGCCGTCGCGGTGCCGGTGCTGCCGACCGTACGGGCGCACGGGCTGCGGCGGATCCTGGACAGCACCCGGGCCCGGGTGTGCGTGGTGCCCGACGTCTGGGAGGGCTTCCCGCACGCCGAGGCGCTCGCGGACCTCGCCCCGCGGCTGCCGTGGCTGCGCCACCGGATCGTCCTCGGGGACGCCGCGGCGACCGGGGCGGTCGATTTCGAGGCGTACTTCCGGCGCACCGCGCACGAGCGCACCGCAGCGGGCCGCCCGGCCGGCCCGCGTCCGGGCCCGGCCGACCGGCCCGCGCTGCTGATCAGCGTGATGGGGCTGAGGGACGCCTACACGTCGATGGTGCACTCCCCCAACACCCTGTACGCCAACATCAGTACGCAGCACGAGCCGCGGGGGCCCGGACGCCGGCCGGGCGAGGTCTTCCTCAGCACGCTCCCGCTCACCTCGCTGGCCTCGCTGATCTACACGGTGTACTGGCCGCTGGCGGTCGGCGGCACCGGCGTCTACCAGGACGTCTGGGAGCCGGGCCGGTGCCTGGACCTGATGGCGGCGACCGGGGTCGACCAGGTCAACGCCGAGCCCGCCTACCTGTCGGAGCTGCTCACCGTGCAGCGCCGGCGGCCGCGGCGGACGGACCGGCTGCGGCTGGTGCTGTCCGGCGGGCGCACCAGCACCCCGGAGCCGCTGGCCGCCGGGTTGCGGGAGGTGTTCGGGGTGCCGGTGCTCTCCGTGTGGGGGGCGCCCGAGCTGGGCATGGGGACCCTGTCCGGGGACGTCGAGCACGGGCGGGACGGCGTCAGCGCGCTGACGGGCCTGGAGTTCTCGGCCGCCCCGGGGACGGGGACCTTGACGGTGCGCGGGCCCTCGGTGTGCCTGGCCACCTGGCCGCACGGCACCGCGGCCCCCCGGCCCACGTGGGAGCACGACGACGGCCGCCTCGACACCGGTGACCTGGCCACCGCAGGACGGCACGGCGGGGTGCGGGTCGTGGCCCGGGCCGGCGAGCGGACCGGGGCCATCTTCTTGGTGCCCGTCGCCGAGGTGGAGGAACGGCTGCTGACCCATCCCCGGGTACGGGAGGCCGCGGTCGTCGCCTACACCGATCCGGAACACGGGGAGCTGCCGTGCGCAGTGGTGGTCCCGGCCGCGCAGGACCGGCCGCCGGGGCCGGCGGAGCTGCGCGAGCACCTCGGCGGGCAGGGCGTCGCGGAAGCCTTCCTCCCGACCCGGCTGGAGATCGTCGGAGCGCTGCCCCGCGACGACCACGGCCAGGTCCGGCGCGACGCGCTCCGCGGCTGGCTGGCGCGACTGCGGCCCGGCGAACCCCGACCGGCGCCGGACACGGCGTGAAGCGCTATTCGCAGCCGGCCACGCGGCGGGCGAACGCCGCCAGTTCGGTGCGCCAGTGGGGGGCGAGGGGGGCGGCGGCCACCGCCGCGTCGGCGCGCTCCAGGAGTGCGGCGATGGTCTCCTCGGCACCGGCGCGGGCCCGCTCGTCGAAGAACACGTCGCGCAGGAACTGGGCGTCGCCGCCGAAGCCGGGGCCGCCTCGCAGGAAGCCGCGGATGCGCCAGGCCCCGTGCAGGGCTCGGGCGTACTCCTCGTAGCTTTCGCTCAGGTCCTCGCGGCCCGCGAGCGCGGCGCCGATGAGCAGGGCGTGCCGCAGGCCGTACCAGCCGGCGCCGCAGCCGCTGCCGCAGCCGGAGACGCACTGGCCGGGCCACGCGTCGTCGAGGTACTCGGTCGCCGCCGCGGCCTCGACGTGGGCGCCGATGGCCCGTTCCGTACGCAGCTCGTCCCACCACCGCCAGGCCTCGTACGGGAGCCGGACCGCGAGCCGGTCGCCGTAGGCGAGGGCGAGGTCCCCGGCGAGGACGGCGGTTCCCTCCCCGAACCGGCGGGGTTCGCCGCGCCAGCCGTTGCGTTCGTGCTCGGCGGCGTGGCTGATGTGCAGGGTGGGGATGCCGCGCCGCAGCGGCGCGTTGTCCCGCACGTCCTCACGGATCATCAGGCAGGTGTCGAGGAGTTCCAGCGCGGCGGCCGCGGCGACGGCGTCCTCGCCGTCCGGGTCACCGCCCGCGGCGAGGTAGCCGGTGAGGCAGATGACGGGGTGCGCCCGCTCGGCGCCGGCCTGCACCAGTTCGGCGACGCCCGCCACCAGTACGGCGCTCCGCGGATCGCAGGTGCGACGGGCCCGGTGCTCTTCGGCGAGCAGCCGGGCGAGCCGTTCCTCGACCCGGTCGAGCATGGCGTCGCGCACCTGTGCGGGTGTCTGCGTGCGCCACGGCTGGTGGTCGGTCGGTGTCGTCATGGTGCCCTCCCTGGTGGGCTACGGCCTCATGACCGACTTTCCCCGACGCCGCTCAAGGGGACCATCGAGGAACGCTACAGAGGGCGGCCCGGGGGGAGGCGGCGGCCCGGTCCGCCAGTTGTCTGTCACCCGACGGCGCCCCGGGAGCCGACCTTGCCATGAGCTTGCCATGCCCCCTCCGTCCCACCGCTCACCCCGCTCGCCCCCCGTCACCGGTGCCCCTCCGCGTCCGGCTGTCAGAGGGCCGTGGCACTCTCGGTGGTTCACCGGCCCAACGGCCTATCAGCAGGACACCACTGATGTGGGGGGAAACATGGCAGTCATTCGCAAGCGCACGGCGCTGCACACCGGCCTCGTCGCCGTCGCGCTGGCGGCGGGGGTGCTCGCGGCCCCGGCCGCGGCCCAGGCGGCCCCGGCGGCCCCGGCGGCCCCGAAGCCTTCGGCGGCGCAGGCCTTCGAGCCCGGCACCTCGCACGGCGCCGGCGAGGTCGCCCGCAGCAAGAACGCCGTACTGACGCTCCAGTCGGACGGCAACCTGGTGCTGGAGCACGTGTCCGGCGGGGTCCTGTGGGCCACCGGCACGTACGGCAACCCGGGTGCGACCGTGACGTTCCAGCAGGACGGCAACCTGGTCGTGTACTCCGCCGCCGGCAAGGCCCTGTGGGCCGCCGGTTCGTACGGCAACCCGGGCGCCCGTCTGGACCTCCAGTCCGACGGCAACCTGGTCGTCTACCGGCAGGACGGCTCGGCCGCCTGGAGCACCGGGACGTGGATGGTCGACACCGCGGTGTACGCGACATGGCAGATCGGCTCCGGAAACTGGACCTGGAGCCCCAACGCGATCCTCGCCATGGAGCGGACCGGCAAGCTCAGCATCCGCGACCGCAACACCCTGGTCGAGCGCTGGTCCACCGCCACCTGGGGGCCGGGCGCGTACGCCCGGATGCAGTCGGACGGCAACTTCGTCGTCTACGGGAAGGACGGCGGCGAGGGCAGGGGCGGCGCCCTGTGGTCCACCGGGACCTGGAACAACCCCGGTGCGCACCTGCTGTTCCGGCCCGACGGGAACCTCGTGCTCCTGGCGAAGGACTCCGACGCCGTCCTGTGGCAGAGCGCCACCGCCGACTGAGCCGGAATCGGCTTGTCTTTCGAGCGGGGCCCGTACAGACTGATCCCCGTTGAATCGAACGCGTTCAACTCTTTGTCTTCCTCGTGGGGGGTAGGAATGACTTTCAACCGCAAGCGTGCCGCCTGGACCGGTGCGCTCATCGCCGCCGCCGTCTCGGCCGGCGTGCTCGTCGCCCCGGTGGCCCAGGCCGCCGACGGCAAGACCGGCAACACGACCACGGCCAAGGTCCCGGCCAAGAAGCCCCAGGGCGTCCCGGCCAAGGCCGCCGCCGGGAACCGGCAGCGCGCGACGGCCCTCACCGCGACGGCCGGCACCGTCTCGCTGCGGCCGGGTGACGTGCTCGCCTCGAACGAGTACATCGAGACCGAGAACGGCTACCTGTTCATGCAGCCGGACGGCAACCTGGTCCTGGACCACAAGGCCGGCGCCGAGCTGTGGGCCTCTGGCACGTACGGCAACACGGGCGCCTACGCGGTCTTCCAGACCGACGGCAACTTCGTCCTCTACAAGAAGGACGGCGGCCCGGGCAAGGGCGGGGCGCTGTGGAACTCCGGCACCTGGGGCAACGCGGGCGGCCACCTGGACTTCCAGGACGACGCGAACCTCGTCGTCTACCGCGCGGACGGCTCCGCCAGTTGGGCGACCAAGACGTGGAAGGTGGGGAACAACACCCTCTCCGGCGGGCAGAACCTGGAGCGCGGCACCTGGATGTCGGCCGCCAACTCCATCCTGGCCCAGGACAACCGCGGCTACTTCGCGGTCTTCTACCGCGACAAGGACTACGGGCGGGGCTTTTGGAACTACAGCCCCGGCGCCTACACCCGGATGCAGAAGGACGGCAACCTCGTCACGTACAAGAAGGACGGCGGTGAGGGCAAGGGCGGCGCCATCTGGGACACCAAGACGTGGGGACAGAACGGCGCCTACCTCTCCTTCGGGGCCAACGACTCCACCCTGGTGCTCCACAAGGCCACCGGCGAGGTCCTCATCGACTTCATGACCGGCGACAACCAGCAGTAGGCCACCTGTCCGTCCCCCGGCCCGGGGTGGGGTTTCCCCACCCCGGGCCGGGGTGCTCCGGTCACGGCCCGCGCCGACCGCCTCCGGCTCAGACCAGTTCCGCGACCCCCAGGTGGAAGTCGACGGGCAGGGCCTGGCGGCCGGGGATGTCCAGTTTGCGGTAGACGCGGGTCAGGTGCTGTTCCACCGTGCTCACGGTGATGTAGAGCTTCTGCGCGATCTCCCGGTTGGTGTGGCCGTGTACGGCGAGCAGGGCGACCCGCTTCTCCGAGTCGCTGAGGCTCGCCACGAGGTCGGCGTCCGGGCCGTCGGCGCCCTCTCCGGGGCCGGGGCTGTCACCGGTGTGCCCCGGCAGGATCTTCACGCACAGGGCTTCGGCGCCGCACTCCTTGGCGACGTGCCAGGCCCGCCGGTTGACCATGGCGGCGCGGGCCGGTTCGCCCAGCTCCCGCAGGACCTGACCGAAGTCGGTCATGGCGCGGGCCAGTTCGTACTGGTCGCCGGAGCGGTGCAGTTCGTCGACCGCCTTGGCCAGCAGCGCCTGCCGCTCCTTCGGTTCGCGCAGCGATGCCCGCAGCCGCAGGGAGATGCCGCGCACCCAGGGGTCGTCGGCGTCGCGGGTGGTGAGCTGGTCCGCGAGGAACCGTTCGGCCTGGTGGGCCTCGCCGAGCCGGATCAGGGCCTCCGCCGCGTCCGTGCGCCAGGGCAGCACCCGGGGCCGGTCCAGGCCCCAGCGCCGCATGTGGCGGCCGATGTCGAGGAAGTCGCCGAGGGCGGCGTGGAAGCGGCTGGTGGCCAGGGCGTGCTGGCCGCGGGCGCGCAGGTAGTTCAGGCCGTGGACGCTGCCGGCCGGCTTGTCGGGGACGGGCCGGCTGAGGACGGCCGCGGCCGCCTCGGGGCGGCCCATGGCGGTGTACGCCCGCACCAGGGTGCCGGCGACCCCGCTGAGCAGGGCGCTGCCGCCGCGCTCGGGGACGGCGCGCAGCGCTCCCTCGGCGGTTTCCGCGGCGCCGGTGAGGTCGCCCAGGCGTAGCCGCGCCTCGGCGAGCAGCCCGGAGAACTCGGCCTGCCAGCCGGTGGCGCCGCGCTGGCGGGCCTGACGGACGAACCCCTCGCACCACGGCAGGGCGCGGGCGGCGCCGTGCAGGTGGAGGAGGGTGCGCAGGGCCTGCACGACGGGTTCGACGGTGCCTTCGGCGAGGGTGGCGCCGCGCAGGAACAGTTCGGCGGCGTGGGCGGCGGCGGCTTCCTCCGGCTCTGCGGGCAGCGCCCACAGGGCCGCCGGGTGGGTGGCGGTGCGGGCGGGGCGCCCCGTCAGGGGGGCGCCCCGGTCGGGGGTGGCGGTGCGGTCGGGCGCGGTCCACTGGGGGAACGCCGAGAGGCCGTCCAGTGGATCGTCGCCGGGGACTTCGCCGGGCCGGCGGGTCGCGGCGGGGCGCCGCCCGTCGGCCGCGCCCATCTGTTCCAGTACGGCGGCCGACTCGTCGATGCGGCCCTGGGCGGCCAGGATCCGGGCGAGGGGGCCGAAGGAGCGCGGTTCGAGGCGGCCTTCGGCGAGGGCGGCCAGGGGTTCCAGGAGGTGGCGTTCGGCGGCGGCCGGGTCGGTGCGTGCGGCGACGGCGGCGAGCCTGATGCCGATGTCGGCGCGCCGGGCGTCGTCCGGGCAGGCTTCGCGGGCGAGCCGCAGGAGGGCGGCGGCCCGGTCGGGGGCGCCGTCGGCGAGGTACTGGTCGGCGGCGGAGCGCAGTACGGGCAGGGCCCAGTCCTCGGCGGTGTGCCGGGCGGCGAGCAGGTGGCGGGCCACTTCGGTGTCGGGCGCGCCCGACGCGCGGGCCAGCAGGGCGGACCGGCGGTGCAGGTCGCTGCGGGCGGCGGGGTCCATGCGGTCCAGTACGGCGGCGCGGGCGGCCGGGTGGCGGAACCCGGGGCCGTCGAGCAGGCCTGCGGCGTCGAGGGCCGCGACCGCCCGGGCGGCGGCGGTGTCGGTGGTTGCACCCAGCCGGGCGAGGTGCGAGGGGCTCGCGAGCGCGTCGAGTGCCGCGATCGCCTCGGCCAGTTCGGTGGTGGCGGCCCCGCAGCGGTGGAGGCACGCCAGTACCGCTTGCGCGTAGGCGTCGCCGGGCCGGATCAAGGGGTCCTGGAGCAGGGCGCGCAGCAGCAGCGGGTTGCCGCCACTGGCCTGGTGCAGCCGGCCGGTCTCCGCTTCGGTGCGGTCGGGGAACATCGCGCGGACCGCCTCGGGGCGCAGGCGTTCGAGCCGGAGCCGCACGAAGTGGGGCAGCCGGAGCAGTTCGGTGCGCAGCAGCGGGTCGGCGCCGCGTTCGTGGAGGGACTCGGTGAACACCAGGAGGATCCGGGCCTGCCGGCTGCCGCGCGCGAGGTGCAGCAGGTGGCGGGTGGAGAGTTCGTCGACGTGGTGGAGGTCGTCGACGCAGATCACCACGGGTGCGGTGGCGCTGAGTTCGCGCACGGACAGCGCGAAGGCCTGCATGGCCTCGACCCGGCCCGCGTCGGCTGCCCGCGGCGGTCGGGGCAGCGTTCCGGCCGGGGCGTCGGCGGTCAGCTGTCGCAGTACGCCCAGCGGATCGCCCTTTTCGGCCGCCGTTCCCATACCGCGCAGTACGGCGCAGCCGCGGGAACGCGCCTGCGCGGCGATTGTTTCGAGGAATTCGCTTTTCCCGCAGCCGACGGCCGCTTCGACGAGAAGTAATCCGGCGTTCCCTTCCGCGCAGCCTTCGATCTGCGCATGGGCAAGGGATAGTTCCTCGGCACGGCGGAACAACACCATAAGAGTCCCCCAGTGTCCCCGGTCCGCGCGTCCGTTGAAATGAACGAATGCGGATGCAGGAATGATCGAGCAATGCTTGAGCGAGAAATCAGGCCTCAGTGTAGGCCTGGGCCCGACTCCTCACGGTGTCCGGAAGCTGCCAGGCATCAATCCCCGCGGCCGGTCGCGGGGAAGATGCGGCGGGGGACGCTGCGCGGGTGGCCGGGGGTACGCCACTCGCGCGGGTATCCGACGGACACCTCTTCGAAGCGCACGCCGTCGTGCCACGTGGTGCGCGGGATGTGCAGGTGGCCGTAGACCACGGCGGCGGCCCGGAAGCGCCGGTGCCAGTCGGCGGTCAGCCCGGTGCCGCACCACTGGGCGAACTCCGGGTGGCGCAGCACACGGGTGGGATTGCGGACGAGGGGGAAGTGGTTGACGAGCACCGTGCGCAGCTCGGGATCGCAGGCGGCGAGCCGTCGTTCGGTGTGGGAGACCCGGGCCCGGCACCAGGCCTCGCGGGACGGGTAGGGGTCCGGGTGCAGGAGGAACTCGTCGCTGCACACCACCCCCGCCGCGTAGGCCTCTTCGAGGGCCTGCTCCTTGGTGGCCGCCGAGGGGGTGCGGAAGGAGTAGTCGTACAGCAGGAACAGGGGCGCCACGACGAGGGGGCCGCCGGGGCCGGACCAGACGGGGTAGGGGTCCTCGGGCGTGTGCACGCCGAACGAGCGGCAGATGTCGACGAGCAGCCGGTAGCGCGCCTCGCCGCGGGGGCCCTCGGGGTCGTCGCGCAGCGTCCACAGGTCGTGATTCCCCGGTGCCCAGATCACCGTGGCGTATCGCCTGGTGAGCAGTTGGAGCACCCACCGTAGGTCTTCGGGTGACTCTCCGACGTCGCCGGCGATGACGAGCCAATCGGCGGGGCTCTCGGGATACAGCTCCTCGACGATCCTGCGGTTCTCCGGGAATGCGACATGGAGGTCGCTGATGCCCATGAGGTTTCCGTGCGGCATTCCGTGAGTTTGGACGGGCTGCGGCGCACCGGACACCCCTGCCCGGCCCCTGAATTGCCGCCCGGGGTTCCGCGCCGGGCTATGGCAGGCGCATGGCAATGCCGCCCCGCGGCGTGCCAGCGTCGGGGCAGGGGGCGCCCGCACGGGCCCGCGAATGGCAGTGGACTGGCGGCCGGGCGGCCTTCCCGGGCCCGATCGGCCCGGGCGCGGCACCTGTTCCTGGCCCCGGCGGCGCGGTGGCGAGAGCGTGGAGTCGTCAGGCCGACCCCGGCCGGGCACCGATACCGCGACCAGAGGGAATGCCGTGCTCACGAAGCTCCTGCCGGCGGGCGTCGCCACCGCCGAGGCCACCGCCGACCCGGCCGAAGTCTTCCTCTACCCGGAGGAGGAGAACCTGATCCGCAACGCCGTACCTAAGCGGCGGCTGGAGTTCGCCACCGTCCGCTGGTGCGCCCGCCGGGCGATGGACTCCCTCGGGCTGCCGGCGGCTCCGGTGGTGCCGGGCCGGCGCGGTGCCCCGCAGTGGGCGCCCTCGGTCGTCGGGTCCATGACCCACTGCGCGGGGTTCCGCGGGGTGGCCCTCGCCCGCTCGGCGCAGTTCGCGGCCGTGGGCATCGACGCGGAGACGAACACCGCCCTGCCCGCCGGGGTGCTGGAGTCGATCGCGCTGCCCCGGGAACTGCGCTGGACCCGGGAGCTGGCGCGGGCCGTCCCGGAGATCTCCTGGGACCGGCTGTTGTTCAGCATCAAGGAGGCCGTCTACAAGACGTGGTTCCCGCTGACGGGACAGGAACTGGACTTCACCGACGCCCTGGTGAGCATCGACGCCGCCCAGGAGACGTTCCGGGCGCGGCTGCTGCCGGACCCCGCGACCCTCTCGACGGCCGGGCCGCACGCGTTCAGCGGCCGCTGGTCCGCGGTGGACGGCGTGCTGCTCAGCGCGATCGCCGTACCTGCCGCCAGGCCCGTCGCCGCGGCCTCACGGCCCCTCGCTTCGGGCGCCCGGCCCCTCGCTTCGGGCGCCCGGCCCCTCGCCGCGGGCGCCCCGCCCCTCGCCGCGGGCGCCCCGCAACGACGAAGCGCCCCCCGCTTCTGCCCTGCGGGGAGCGCTTGCTGACGAGGGTCGCCGGCGGCGGTGCGGGGTTAACCCCAGCGGTCGTCCTCGGGTACCTGCGGGGCGCCGGTGATACCGCTGTTCCCCGCGATCGTGACCGACAGGTTTAACGCGTTCACCACGACGGACCCGGACATGAACTGCGCCCCCATGACGGCCAGGACTATACCCGCGAGTACGGTCAAGCACATGGCAGAGAATTTGCCCGAAATTACCCTCACGCCTTCCCCCAGTTGAAGATCAGGTTCCGAGCACCCGCACCTGTCCGAATTTTCCGGCTTTGGTGACCCCGGGTGATGCGAATAGAGTGCTCGACATCGATCATTCCCGCCAAGGGGCCGACGCTGGCGTAAAGTTACGTGGCAGCAATTACATCGATCAGTGGGGGCTGAGATGTTCACAGGGGAGGGACCGGATTCAGGCTTCGCAGAGCTGGACGACGTCAGCGCCACCGCGTACGGGCTGGCCGTCGAGTCCGGCCGCTTCGTACGCGAACAGGTCGCCGAGCAGTTGTCCCTGACGCCCGAGGAGATCGACCGGGTCGAGCGCGTACTGCGCGGCGTGCGCCTGCTGCAGTCGATGCCGGGGAACCCCGCCGAACTCACCCCCGTCACTCCCGACGTGGCCGCCGCTTCCCTGGTGGCGCCCGCCGAGCGACAGATCCGCGACCTCCAGCAGGCGGTCACCGACGTACGCGCCAAGCTCCTGTCGCTGACCCCCCTCTACTTCGAGGGCCGCAGGCTGCGCAACCGGCTCGAGGCCTTCGACATCATCACGGACGTCTCGCGGATCCAGGCGATGCTCGACCACCTGAGCCAGAACTGCAAGAGCGAGCTGCTCACGGTGCAGCCAGGTGGCGCGCGGCCGGCCGATCTCCTCGACCAGGCCCGGGAGTCGGCCCTGTCCACCCTGGCCCGCGGGGTGCAGATCCGCACGATCTACCAGCACACGGCCCGCAACGACCTGCCCACCCGCTCCTACGTCCGCGACGTGACCCGGCACGGCGCCGAGATCCGTACCGCCGACGAAGTGATCGACCGGCTGATCATCTACGACCGGGAGGTCGCCTTCCTGCCTGAACGTTCCTCCGTGGGCTGCGCTCCGGGCGCGGCGATCGTCCGCGAGCCGACGCTCGTGGCGTTCCTGTGCTCCGTCTTCGAGTACCTCTGGGACGGCGCGTCGGTCTACGTGGTGGAGTCCCAGCGGTCCACCGCCTCCTCCGACGAGCTGAGGTGGTCGATCATCCGGCTGATGGCGAAGGGGTACAAGGACGAGATGGTCGCCCGCCGGCTCGGCATGTCGGTACGCACCTGCCGGCGCCACATCGCCGACATCACCGAGGAACTGGAGGCGACGAGCCGCTTCCAGGCCGGCTACAACGCGGCCCGCCAGGAGATGCTCTCCGGCGATTCGGCCCCCTCGCCCGGCTGATCGTGCGCGCGCCGGGGCGGGACGCGCCCCGGCCGGACCGGTCACCAGCCCGTGTCCCCGTCGAGCGCCTCCGTGATGGCGTCCACGCAGTCCTGGTCGAGCATCGTCGTCACGTGGGCGTCCTGGAGCCGGCCGAAGCCCGCGTCGTACACGGCGGCGCTGACGACGTAGCCGCCGTCGAGCGGGAAGGTACGGAAGATCCACTCGTCCCCGGTGCCCGCCGTGCCGTCCGGCCGCTGGACGCGTACCGGCCTGCCGTCCGGGCCGAAGCCGAACTCGGTGAACCGGAACTGCATTCCCTGCCCGATGGCCTTGCTGTACGCCTCCTTGAGGGTCCACAGCCGCACCAGCGCGCCGTTGCGTTCCGCTTCCGGCATGCCCGACAGCAGCACCGACTCGTAGGGCGTGCAGATGTGGCGGCCGAGTCCGCCGCTGTACATCTCCCGGTCGGCCCGTTCCGCGTCGACGCCGATCAGGCCGCAGGTCGTCAGGCCGACGAGCAGCAGGTCCTCGGTGTGGCTGAGGCTGATGTCGATCTGGTCGCAGCCGCGCAGGTACGGGCGGCCGGTCGGCCCGTACGCCAGTTCCAGGTCGGCGGGATCACTGGCGAGCACCGCTCCCGCCGCGTGCTTGAGGAGCATCCGGGAGGCGATGTAGCGGTTGCGGACATCGGCGTGCGTCAGGTCCAGGAAGCGCGTCCAGTCGCGGCCGAGCAGCTCGCGCAGCCCGTCGCCGGACGGCAGGCCCGGTTCCAGGTCCCTGAGCCACGCGTAGATCAGGGCGGTTCCGTGGGTGGCGAGGTCCTCCCGGACCCGGTCCCATGACGTGCCCCCGGGAGCGACCGCCACGGGCTCGCCGAGCGGGGGGCCGAGCGTGGGACTGCCCGGGGCGGTCATCAGCGGTACTCCTTCACGAGGGTGTGGATGTCGCGCAGGCTGCGCGCCTCCATCAGGCGGTGCACCGGGACGCGGTGGCCCGACTCCTCGAGGAGCGCCACCAGCCGGAGCAGGTTGAGGGAATCCCAGCCGGGCAGGTCCACCAGTGCGGTGTCGGCGCCCGCCGGGCCGGGGAGGTCCAGGCCGAGGTCGTCGCGGACCGTCCGGAGGAACACGTCGACGTTATCGAGACTCATCCGCCGGCCTTCTCCCCAGGGTCGCGGTGACGCGCACGTGCCCGGGGACGTCCGGCACCCGCGTCAGATCATGGTGGAACTCCACCGAAATGTCCTCGCGCCCTGCTGGAGCAGCCCGCTCCGTGAACCCGCAGGAGGGGTAGAAGTCGCGGACGCGGTGGTTGCGTGCGGTGGGTACGTAGCGGGCGGTCACGGCGGACAGCCCGAGATCGCGGGCGTGGGCCAGCAGCACCGCCAGGACGGCCCGTTCGATGTCGCGGCCGAGCACGCGGCAGCTGAGCCACATGCCGTCCAGCCGCAGCGTCCCCGCCCCGAAGGTGCCGAGCACGGCCGCGACGAGGCCGTTGGCCCCGAACCGGTCCGCGGTGCGGGCGGCGAGCAGCAGCCTGGCCGGGTCGGCGGCCAGCGCCACCAGCTCCGGCTCGAGGTGGCCGCCGCCGGTGAGGTTGAACTGGTTGGTGCGCAGGCTCAGCTGGGACAGGCGTGCGTACTCGTGGG
Source organism: Streptomyces sp. NBC_00667 (assembly GCF_036226825.1). NCBI lineage: Bacteria > Bacillati > Actinomycetota > Actinomycetes > Kitasatosporales > Streptomycetaceae > Streptomyces > Streptomyces sp. NBC_00667. The sequence goes on along the minus strand of NZ_CP109022.1, from coordinate 5,482,845 downwards.
CGCGGGGCGGCCCGAGGTCGAGGGCGACCTCCAGCGCCCGCAGGAACTCCTCGTGGGAGGTGCCGGCGTGGAGCAGCGCCCGGCGCTCGCGTTGGCGGTGGTACTCGCCGGTCCGGGCCCGGTCCTCGTCGGTGAGCCGCAGGGTGTCGAACCAGCCGTCGGCGAGCAGCCGGGTCACGTGCAGCGCCGGTTCGTCGTCGAGGGGCACGACGGCCACCCCGGGCGCGCCCTGGCGTACGCGGGCCCGTTCGGCCGGTGAGTCGTCGGCGAAGACGAGCGCGTCGGGGCCGAGGTCCAGCGCTCGTGCGATGTCGAGGAGGTTGCCGTCCTTGGGCTGCCAGTTGGCGTTGATCCGGACGAAGTCCTGCTCGCGCAGCGTCATGTCCGGGTGGGTGCGCAGGGTCTCCAGGACCGGTTCCTCGTCGTTCTTGCTGCTGACGGCGAGCAGCACGCCCTGGGAGGCGAGTTGGCGCACGCACCTCTGGAAGGCCCCGAAGGCTTCGCCGCGCAGGGTGCCGGCGGCGGCGATGCCGTCGGGCCCGTCCTCGCCGAGCACTCCGTCCCACAGGGTGTGGTCGAGGTCGAGCACCAGGCACTTGCGGACGGGCCCGCGGACGGCGCGCGCCAGGTGGGCGACCTCGCGGGCGTACGCGGCGAGGAGTCCCGCGCCGAGCCGCACCTTGCCGTAGCGCTCCAGGCGGGGGTCGGTGACGGGGCCGCCGTCGCCCACGAGGGGTTCGAGGTCGATCACCACGAGCCGGGCGGCGGACTCGGTCAGGCGCAGCAGCCGGGCGTTGAACTCCCGCCAGACCGCGCCGAGCCGGGCCCGGGAGCGGTGGTCCACCAGCTGCCGGCTGGAGGAGCGGGGCAGCGGGAGCGTGTTGAGCACGAGCGTGCCGGGGACGGCGTCGGCGAGTGCGGCGCACCGGGACAGCACCTCCTCGCCGGCCGCCTCCACGTCCTCGGGCCGCCACACCGCCGGGACCTGCGCGAACAGGGTCTCGGCGTCGAGCAGGCACAGGGTGAGGTCGGGGGCGGGGGTGCGCAGCGGGCTGCGGGGGTCGGTGAGGTCGCGCAGGTACGTGCCGTACTCCCCCACCACCGGCCGCAGCAGCATGCCGTGGCGCGCCAGTTCGCCCGTGAGCGGGTCGATGACGTGGCCGACCGTGGACTGGCCGGTGACGGCCACCGTGACGACGGGGGTGTGCGGGTGGTGTGCCAGTACGGCGTCGGGGTCGACCCGGGCGAGCAGGCGGCCGGCCTTCGCCGGGTCCGCCGCGGCGCCGGTGCCGTGGGAGCCGCCGGTGCCGTGCAGGCCGCCGGTGCCGCTCTGGTCGGCGTCCTGCGCGAGGAGCGCCGGCACCTGGTCGTAGGCCTTCTCCAGGAGTCCCCGCGCGTGCAGTTCGCGCAGGCGGTCCAGTGCGTTGGTCATCGGTGCCTCACACCTTCTCCAGGGCGAGCCCGGCGCGGAACCACCGGCTGGATTCCACGCACAGGGCGAGCGCCCGCGTCCCCGTGGTGAACTGCGGGAGCAGCCGGTCCAGTTGGTGGAACGGCAGGGCGTTGCCCGTGTTGCCGGTCTCGGAGACGCAGGAGACCTCCCGGGCGGAGGTGGCCGGCAGCCGTTCCACGATCCTGGCGGTCATCCGCCCGGACAGCTGGGGCGGCAGCAGGAAGCCGATGTCGTCGAGGTTCCAGCCGAGGCCTCCGAGGAGCTCCCAGAGGATCTCGGCGGTGATCGTCGGCACGTGTTCCTCGATCGCCTTGTAGTCCTCGGCGAGCATCCGCCGCCCGGAGTGGCGGTCGGTGGTGCCGTACCAGTCCAGCAGCTGACCGGGCGCACGCCCCTGTCCGGTCCAGGAGTTGAGCACGGCCCGTACGGCGACGCGCTCGCCCTCGGGTTCGTCCGTGAGGACCGCGGCGCCCGCCCCGTCCCCGAACAGGACGTAGTTGACCAGTTCCTCGCGCGGCATCCGGGCCGCATCGGGGGTGGCCGACAGGAACCGGTGGGTGACGTCCCCGCCGACGACCAGGCCGGCCCGGCGTCCGCCACGGACGAGGGTACGGCCGAGGTCGAGGGCCTGGATCGCACCGGAGCAGCCCGCCTGGATCTGGAAGACCGGCAGGTGGCCGAGGCCCAGCCGGTCGGCGACCTCACTGGCGGTGGTGGGCAGGAGGGTGTCGGGGGTGGCGGTCGCGAGGATCAGGAACTCGATGTCGGCGGGGCCGAGTCCGCTGCCGTCGACGGCCTGTGCGGCGGCTTCGGCGCACAGGTCGGCGAGGGTGCCGCGGACCTCCCCGGTGGCCGGGTCCCAGCCGAAGTGGCGGGTCTTGGTGCCGACGAAGAGGTCGATCCACTCCTCGCCGACTCCCAGCAGGGCGGCCAGGGCGGTGTTGTCCACGGGGGCCCCGGGCAGCGCGGTGCCGGTCGCGGCGAGGTAGACGGTGCCGCGCTCGGCGGCCGTCGCGCTCATGCCGACCTCGCCATGATGACGTCGCCGAGGAACGCGGCGAGCGAGCCGACCGAGCGCAGCGCGGGCAGCATCTGCTGGACGGAGACTTCGCCGGCCCGGGGCAGCCGGGCCTCGACCCGGTTCTTGAGCTGCATGATCATCACCGAGTCGAAGCCGAGGTCCTCGTGGAAGCGGGCTTCGCGTACGACGCGTTCCCTGGGGTAGCCGCCCACCTCGCTGACGGCCGCGACGACGGCCAGGAGGACCGGGTCGTCGTCGCGGTCGGGTGCCGCGGCCGGCGGGGGCACCGGCGCGGCCACCGGCTCGGGCGCGGGAGCCGGGGCCGGGGCCTGCCGGTCCCAGTAGCGGTGGGCGGCGGAGAACACGTACGGGGCGAGGGCTTCCACCACGCGGTGTTCGGGCTCGTACAGCTCCTCCCACCGCGGGTCCAGCCCGCACCGGTGGAGGGCGGCGACCGTCTCGGCGAGCTCGCGGCCGGTCGCGGCCCCGCCGGGGGCCGGATGCAGGAACTCCGCCCCGGCGGCGCGCCCGCTCCGGCCGGCGATCTCCAGCAGTTGGCTGCGCGGCCCGATCTCGATCAGGTGGGTCGGGGCGATGTCCGAGACGAGCGCTCCCAGCGCGGTGTCCATGAGCACGGGTTCCTCGATCTGGTCCGCCCAGTAGTCGGCGTCCATGGGTTCGTGGCGCAGCATCCGGCCGTACCGGGTCGAGGCCAGCGGCAGCACGGGAGCCGCGCAGCGCACCGGCATCGTCCGCAGGTCCGCCGCGGCCGGGCCGAGCAGGGGTGAGTGGAAGGCGTGGGCGACGGGCAGCGATGTGGTCTTGACGCCGCGGAGGCCGAGCTCCTCGGCGATGCGGGCCAGGGCGTCGAGCGGGCCGGACAGCACCGTGTCGGTGGGGCCGTTGAGCGCGGCGGCCACCACTGCGGGCTCCCGGGCGAGGACCTCCGCCAGTTCGCCGGGGCCGGCGACGACGGCGGTCATACCGCCGCCCCGGGGCAGTTCGCTCATCAGGGCGCCCCGCCGGACCACCAGCCGGGCGGCTTCGCCGAGTTCGAGCGCGCCCGCGGTGACCGCGGCCGCGTACTCCCCGAGGCTGTGGCCGAGCACGGCGGCGGGGGTGACACCGAGCGAGGTGAGGGTGCGGGCGAGGGCGTAGCCGACGGCGAACAGCGCGGGCTGGGCGAACTCCGGCCGGTGCACCCGCTCGTCACCGCTGAGGATCAGCTCGCGCACCGAGGTCCCCAGGTGGCCGGCGAGGGCTTCGTCGGCCTCCCCGAGGTGGCGGCGGTAGGCGGGGGACTCGCGGTGGAGCCCGGCCGTCATGCCGGGGTACTCGGTGCCCTGCCCGGTGAAGAGGAAGGCCACCACCGGTCTGCCCCAGGGGCGGGCGGCTCCGGCCGTGTCGGGGCGCCCGGCCGCCTCGCGGAGCGCGTCCGCCAGCTCGTCGCTGTCGCGCACGGTGGCGGCGAAGCGGTACGGCAACCCGGTCTTGATCCGGTTGCTGCTCCAGCACAGGGCGGCCGCCGCGCCGCGCGGGCGCCGGGCCACCGCCTCGGCCTGCGCGGCGAGGTTGCGGCGCAGCGCCTCGGGGGTGTCGGCGCTGAGGGTGAAGACCCCCACGGCGCCCCGCGCCGCCCGGGCCCCGGTGGGGCGGGTGCGGGGCGCGCCGGGGCGGGGGGTGCGGGGTGCGGTGGCCAGGACGGCGTGGGCGTTCGTACCGCCCATGCCGAAGCTGCTGACTCCGGCGAGGCTCTCCCCGCGCGGCAGCCGCATCGGCGACTTGAGCAGTCGCAGGCCGCGTTCGGCGAGCCGCAGCCGGGGGTTCTCCCGGCCGGCGTGGAGGCTGGCGGGCACGATGCGGTGGTGCAGGGCCAGCGCCGTCTTGATCAGGCCGGCGATGCCCGCGGCGCCTTCGGTGTGGCCGAGGTTGCCCTTGACGGAGCCGATCGCGCACGGCGTCTCGCGCACGGCGCCGTGCACCGCGCCGAGCGCCGCGCACTCGATGGCGTCGCCCAGGACGGTTCCGGTGCCGTGGGCCTCGACGAACGCGATGTGCTCGGGGGTCGTGCCGGCCCGGCGGTACGCGGAGTTCAGTACCCGCTCCTGCGACCAGCGGTTGGGGGCGATGACCCCGTTGCTGCGGCCGTCCTGGTTGACGGCGCTGCCCCGCAGCACCGCGTAGACCCGCTGGCCGTCCGCGAGCGCGTCGTCCAGCCGGCGCAGCACCACGAGGCCGACGCCGTCGCCGCGGCCGATGCCGTCGGCGTCCGCGCTGAACGGTTTGCAGCGCCCGTCGGAGGCGGCGAGGCCGAGCTGTTCGTACACCAGGCCCAGTGAGGGCGACAGGACGATGTTGACCCCGCCGGCGAGGGCGGTGTCGCATTCCCCGGTGAGCAGCGAGGAGGCCGCGAGGTGGACGGCGACGAGCGAGGACGAGCAGGCGGTGTCGACGGCGAGGCTCGGCCCGGTGAAGTTGAAGTGGTACGAGATCCGGTTGGCCGCCATCCCGGCGCTGCTGCCCGCGCCGAGCAGCGGGGTCACCCGGGCGAGGTCGCTCATGGTGAGCCGGCCCCACTCGCCGCCCATCACTCCGACGAACACCCCGGTCTCGGTGCCGGAGAGTTCGCCGGGCGCACGGCCGGAGTCCTCCAGCGCACGCCAGGCGCAGGGCAGCAGCAGCCGGTGGTGGGGATCCATGGCGGCGGCTTCGCGCGGGGCGACGGAGAAGAAGTCGCTGTCGAAGACATCGGCGTCGTCGATGAAGCCGCCGCTGCCGCAGACAGCGGGGAACTCCCGGTCCTCCCAGCGCTGCGCGGGGACCGGGCCGATACCGCTCCCGCCGCGCACCAGCAGGTCCCAGTACGCCTGCACGCCCGCCGCCCCGGGGAACGTGCAGTCGATACCGACGAGGGCGATGTCCCCCATCAGCGCTGGTCCCGCGCGGGCGCCAGGGTGGCGGACGGGGCGTCTTCGGTGGCCGGGGCGGGCACCGGGAGGACCTGCTCCAGGTGCCGGACCAGTGCGGTCACGGTCGGGTGGTCCCACAGCAGGGTGGGTTCGACCTCCAGGCCGAACTCGTCCTCCAGGTCGCCGCAGAGGCTGAGCGCCGCCACGGAGTCCATTCCGTACTCGGCGAGCGGCACGCCCGGGTCGATGCTCTCGGGCGCGCGGCGCAAGTACAGCGAAAGCCGGTCCATCAGCCACTCGTGCGGCAGGACCCCGCCGCCCGTGGTGGTGGGGTGTGTGCCGGTCAGGGCGCTGGGAACGGTCATCGTGGTCTCCTTCGATGCGTACGGGGCGTGCGGCCGCCGGGGTCGCCCGGGGGGCGTCAACCGGGGATCGGGGTGGAGTAGAGGTCGTAGCTGATCTGGGTGCTGAACCGGAGCTGGACCTCGTGCCGGATCCGCGTCTCGCACTCCGGCGGCAAGTCCGCGACCCGGGTCCCCAGCCGCCGGGCGATGCGGTGCAGCGCGGCGGCGGCCCAGCACGGGTCGGCGAGGAACGGGTCGGGTCCGTAGCGGGCCTGGTCCCACAGCCCGAGTACGGCGGCCGCCGCCAGGAGCAGCGCGTAGCGGTCCATGAGGGCGAACCGCGCGGGCTGCGCCGTGGACGCGGACCCGGCGGCCTCCAGCCGCAGCACCCGCCGGCGGACGTCGCGCAGTTCCTCGACGAGCTGCCCGGCCAGGGTGCGCAGGGCGCGTTCGACGGGACCGCTGCCTTCGACGCCCGCGGCGACCACCAGCATCGACGCGGTGAGGGAGTCCCGCCCGCAGGCCAGGCTCAGCCGGTCGGTGCGCAGCGGCGGCAGGTCGCCGCGCAGCCTGAACAGCCCGGCCGGCGCCTCGTCCTCGATGAACCACGAGCTGCGGGCCAGGCGCGGCATCTGGGGGATGACGGTGGCCTGGCACGCGACGGTACCGGCGTGGCCGAGGCTGAGCACGGGCACGTCCCGGACGTGCTTCTGGAAGATCCCGAGGGTGCCCTCGCGGGTGTAGAACCCGGAGCCGAGGACGATCGACAGGTCGTACATGGTCTCGGTGAGCACCCGCGGCAGCAGGTACTTGAGCGCCGCCGAGTAGACGCTGGTCTCGGCGGGCAGCAGGTGCAGGGCGCGGGTGGCGACGACGGCGAGGCTGTCGTACAGCAGCAGGTTGACGAACGCGTTGGTCAGCGCGGCGCCGGTCCGGCCGTCGATTCCGCGGCCCTGCCAGCCGCCGGAGTTCTCCCGGTCGAAGCGGACGGCGGTGCGCAGGCTGGTGTCGAGCGCCGCGACGGCGGTCGCGGAGATCACCGTACGGCTGATCTGGAAGGACCGCAGGGCGGTCTCGATGCCGCTGCCCTCGGGCCCCAGCAGGGCGGACTCGGGCACCGGACAGTCGTCGAACTCGACACCGGCCCAGCGGCAGCCGCGCAGCCCGACGTGGGTGCGCCGGGCGGCGACCGCCGTACGGGCGTCGGTCAGCTGCTCGGGGTCCAGCAGCAGCACCGAGTGGCTGCGGCTGCCGGGCGCCGGGTCGGTCCGGCAGAACAGGACCAGGGCGCCGGCCCGTTCCAGGTTGTTGACCATCGGCTTGCCGCCGCTGATCAGGTAGCCGCGCGGGCCGCGGCGCGCGGTGACCTGGCTGCGGACGTAGTCGTTGCTGTGGGCGGTCTCGTGCTGGGCGATGGCCGCCTTGCCGCCGCCGCGCAGCAGTGCGGCGAGCCGGTGGCGCTGGCGGGAGCTCCCGGCGGCCCACACGTCGGAGGCCGCCATGAAGGTGGTCATGCCGTGTCCCATGGCCAGGCCCACGTCCCGGCGGAGCACCGGGCGCATGATCCTCACCAGGGTGTCCATGCCGTCGAGGCGTCCGCCCAGGGCGCGCGGCACGTACTCGTCGGTGATCCGGAAGTCGTCGAGCAGCGCCTCGCCGGCGGCGAAGGGCACGGCGGCCCGGTCCGCTTCCAGCAGCGCGGTGTAGCCGACGGGGTTGGCCGGGTCCGAGGGGTCGCCGAACAGTGCCTCCAGCCGGGCGACGCGCTCGCGCACCGCACTCTCCCGGTGGTGGGCGTCGCGGCCCTGCGCCACGGCCGGGTCGCCGAGCAGCGACGTCACCAACGCCGGCCTCCGTCGGCTCCTTCCGGCCGCAGCAGGTCTTCGCCGAACAGCACGTCGTCGGCGCGGGCCAGGGCCCGTACGTCCGGGGTGAGGACCTCGTACTCGCCGCGCACCACGCCGTCGAGGAACAGGGTGCGCATCAGGGTGCGCTGCACCTTGCCGCTGCTGGTGCGGCGTACGGCGCCGGGCCGGACCAGCAGCACGTTGCCGGCCGGGATCTCGAACTCCTTGCCGATCAGCGCCTGGATCTTCTGCGCGACGGTCCTCAGCTCCGCGGAGCCGGCGCCCCGCACCTCCTGGATGAGGACGAGGTGTTCGCGGCCGGCGTCCACGGAGAACGCGGCGCCCACACCGAAGGTCAGGGCCGGGCTGACGGTCCGGGCCGCCCACTCGATGTCCTGCGGGTAGACGTTGCGGCCGTTGATGATGATGACTTCCTTGAGGCGTCCGGTGACGTACAGCTCGCCGTCGTCGAACATCCCGAGGTCGCCGGTGCGCAGGAAGCCGCTCTCCTCGTCGTTGAGGCTGGCGCGGAAGGTCCGGATGGTCTCGGTGGGCCGCTTCCAGTAGCCGCGGGCCACGCTGTATCCGCGCAGCCAGATCTCGCCGACGGCGCCGGGCGGCAGCTCGTGGTGGGTCAGCGGGTCCACGATGCGCACCTCGATGTCGACCGGCTTGCCGCAGCCGACCAGCGTCTGCACCCGCTCCTCGGCGCCCGCGCCGGCGGCCCGGTCGCGTTCCAGGGCGCTCTTGTCGAAGTCCTTGCGCACGTGGGGGGTGCCGGGGGTGCCGCCGGAGACGACGAGGGTCGCCTCGGCCAGTCCGTAGCAGGGCCGCAGCGCCTCGGGCCGGAAACCGGCGGGGGCGAAGCGGGCGGCGAACTCGTCGAGGCTCTCGGGGCGGACGGGTTCGGCGCCGTTGAGGGCGAGGCGCCAGCGGGACAGGTCGAGGGCGGCGACCTGTTCGTCCTTGACGCGGCGCACGCACAGGTCGTAGCAGAAGTTGGGGCCGCCGCCGACGGTGACGCCGTACTCGTCGATGGCCTGGAGCCAGCGCAGGGGCCGCTTGACGAAGGACAGCGGGGTCACCTGCACGCTGTGCGTGCCCAGCCAGACGGGGTGCAGGAGGTGCGCGACGAGGCCCATGTCGTGGAAGTACGGCAGCCAGCTGCCGAAGCGGTCCTCGCGGGTGGTGTGGAGCAGCTTCTGCAGCGCGGCCTGGTTGGCGAGCAGGTTGCGGTGGGTGACGGTCACGCCGCGCGGTTCGGAGACGGACCCGGAGGTGTACTGGAGGAAGGCGTAGTCGTCCTGGCGTACGGTGACGGGCCGCCAGGCGTCGGCGTCGCCGATCCCGGGGACGTCGCTGACCACGCAGGCCGCGTCGGGGCGGGAGTTGCGGGCGAGCCAGAGGGCGACCTCGGGGGCGGCGGCCGTCTCGGTGAGGACGACCTTCGCGCCGGTGTCCTGGAGGACGGCGGTGGTGCGGTTCAGCCGCTTGTCGCGGCCGGCCTCGCCGGGCAGCGGAACGGGAACGGCGACGGCGCCCGCGTAGAGGCAGCCGGCGAAGGCCTTGAGGAACTCGACGGTCGAGGAGTAGGCGAGCAGGACGGGCTGCTCGCCCACCCCGTATTCCTGGAGGCAGGCGGCGATCCGTCTCGCCTCCCGGTCCAGCTCCCCGTAGGTGAGGTGTTCGGCCACCGTTCCGCCTGCGGTGTCGCGGAGGAAGATGTGCACATCCTCGTCGGCGAGTTCCGCCGCCCGCACGCGGAGCAGTTCGGTGAAGGTGGCGAAGCGTGACTCTGACATCCGCGGCATCCCCTCGCGTCTGCGGGCCCCCGTGGAGTGGCGGACCTCGTCTTCGCGCCGATGGTCCCCGTACGTCCTTAAGGGGCGCTTGCGCGCGTCGCACTCAGGGGGTGGCAGGGGTGCGCGGAGCCTGGGGGCGGGCAGGAGGCTCGGGGCATGAACACCAACACCGACACCAGTGCCGACGCCGGGGCCACGCAGCCGTCGGCGCTCGTCTTCCCCGGGATGCAGCCGACCGCCTTCTCCGAGGTCGCGAAGTTCATGCTGGTCAACCCGTACGCGCGCGAGCTGTACGCGATCGCGGACGAGGTGCTCGGCTACCGGCTGGCCGACCGCTACCAGCAGACGGAGGGCGACTATTCCCTGTACGGGCAGATCTCGTTCGTCGTGAACTGCCTGGCGCTGGCGCGCTGGGCGGCGGACCGGCTGGACGTCACCCCTGCCTTCGTCACGGGTCCCAGCTTCGGCGCGCGGGCCGCCGCCGTGCACTGCGGGGTCCTCGAATTCCCCGACGCGGTACGGATGACGGCACGGCTGGCGACCGTGATGGACGAGTACTTCGCACGCGAGCACCCGGCCCTGGTGACCCAGTCGATCGCGCGGGTGCCGCAGGAGAAGGTGGAGCTGCTGCGGCGGGAACTCGACGAGCGGGGCGAGTGGAGCGACGTCTCCTGCGTCGTCGACCACGACTTCACGATGCTGACGGTCCACGAGTCCGTACTGGACTGGCTCCAGCGGCGGATCCGCTCGCTGGGCGGGATGCCGATGTACACGATGAAGCCGCCGATGCACTCGTACCTCTTCGGCGGGCTGCGGGACCGGGTGGACGCGGAGGTCTTCGACGCGATGACCTGGTCCGAGCCCCGGCTGCCGGTGGTCGCCGACCAGGACGGCCGGGTGGTGACCACCGGCGAGGGCGTGCGCGGCATGCTGCTGGACGGCTTCGTACGGACGGTGCGCTGGCCCGACGTGGTGGACACCCTGGCCCGGGCGGGGGTCGGCCGGCTGTACGTGTCCGGGCAGGACGGGCTGTTCACCCGGGTGGCCTGCACCACGCGCGCCTTCGAGGTGGTGCCGATGACGCCCCGCTCCGCGATGCGCCCGGCGCCGCGCCGGATGCCGGTGGCGGCTGCCGCCTGACGCCTGCGCGCCCGAAGGGGGCCGGTGCCCGTCGGCACCGGCCCCCTTCGGCGTTCCCTCACACCGCGACCGTTACTTGCCGTCCACGGTGAAGGCGTAGAAGGTGCCGGAGGTCAGGCTGCCCGTGGTGCCGGCGCCCTGGCTGAACCGGGCGTAGCCGTTGCCCCAGTAGACGGTGCCGTCGACGACGGCCGGGCCCGCGTTGGAGGAGTACGGCGCGTCGAACTCCCACAGGTACTTGCCGGTCGCCGCGTCCAGTGCGTACATCGCACCGCTGGTGGAGCCGCCGAAGACGACACCGTTCGCGGCGGTCAGGGCGCCCCAGGCGTAGCCGTCGGTCTTGTCGGCGACCTGCCACAGGATCCGGCCCGTCTGCGGGTCGAGCGCCGCGAAGGAGCTGCGGGTGGTGGAGGCGCCGCCGGCCAGGGTGTACGGCATGCGGAAGAAGTTGGCCTCGGCGAGGTAGATCCGGCGCTCGTCGTTGGCGGTGCCCCACTCGATGCCGCCGATGTGGCCGCCGGGGCCGGCCGCCGCGCTCCAGACCACGTCTCCGGTGGTGGCGTCGAGGAGCCAGTACTCGCCGCTCTTCTCCCCCGCGCCGATCACCTTGCGGGCGTGGCCGTCGGCCGCCTTGATCGTGAACAGGTGGGCGCCGTCGCCGAAGTCGTAGTCGTTGCCCGGGTTGGGCGGGCAGTTGTTGGGCGGGAAGCCGGGGATGCAGCCGGTGTTCCAGGCGTCGAAGCGGCCGGAACCGGTGTGCCACTTGATGCGGCCGGTGGTCATGTCCAGTGCGAGCACCGAGTCGACGTAGTCGTCGGGCGCCAGGCACTGGCCGGGGGTGCCGCCGGCGCTCTGGCAGTCGCTGGCCGCCTGGGGCACCGTGTAGTTGTTGCCGGTGGTGAAGTACACCGTGTTGGTCGACGGGTCCAGGGCCGGGGTGCCCCAGACGGCCACGCCGCTGTATCCGCCGGTCTTGCCGCCGTTGTCGGGGACCGTGTATTGGCGCCACAGCAGGTTCCCGGTGGCGGCGTCGAGGGCGTTGACGCTGCCGCGGAAGGTGCAGCAGGGGTAGGCGGGATCGAGGGCGCCCTCGGACTCGCGGGAGGAGACGCCCTGGTAGATCACGCCGTTGTGGACGACGGGCGACTGGGTCAGGACCGACTTGTACTGCGAGTCGATCTGCTTGCTCCACACCAGGTTTCCGGTGGCCGCGTCGACCGACATGAGGACGGCCTTGTCCCAGTCCGCGATGTACACCCGGCCGCCGACCACGGTGGGGCTGGTGCGGGAGACCGAGTTGGGGTTACCGGTGTAGTCGGACACCTTGCGCGACCAGACGGGGTTGCCCGTCTTGGCGTCCACCTTGTGCAGGTAGCCGCCCCAGTCGGGGAAGTAGACCGCGCCGCCGGTCACCGCGGGGGTGGCGGACACGTCGCCGTGGGTGGTGAACGTCCACTTGGCCTTGAGCCGGCCGACGTTCCACTTGTTGATGGTGTCTTCCTGCGGGTTGGACCGGCTGTTGCGGATGTCGTGGCCGCCGGTCGGCCATGTCTCCGCGAGGTACGCGGCGTTGGTGGGCTGCGTGGTGACGAGGGTCGCGGTCATCGCCGCGATGGCGAGCAGGACGAACCTGCGGACCGCTCCCTGCCGTGACCAGGGTCTTGTGCGCATGGTGACTTCTTCTTCCGGGTGGTGACGGGTTCGGTGGTGAGGGTTCGGTGGCGACGGGCGGTGGAGACGGGCTCGGCGGTGACGGGTTCGGCGGTGGCCGGCCGTCTCCCGGCCGTGCCCGCGGCCGCGCCCGGGGTCAGCCGACCGGTACGGGCTTGCCGTGCAGTGCGGCGGCCCGTGCGGTGAGCTCCAGCCGGTCGGTCTTCTTGTTGGTGTTGAGGGGGAACTCGGTGAGCCGGTGGTAGTGGCGCGGGATCAGCTGGGCGGGCAGCAGCCCGGCCAGGTCCCGGTGGAACTCCTGGGGCGAGCGCTCCTCGCCGAGGTAGAAGGTGACGAGTTCGGTGCTGTTGGCGACGGGTACGCCGACCACCACGGCGCCGGACACGGGGGTGCCGGCGCGCAGCGCGTGCTCCACCTCGGCCAGTTCGACGCGGTAGCCCTGCACCTGCACCTGGGAGTCCGTGCGGCCCAGGTAGACCAGTTCGCCGCCGGCCAGGCGGCGTACGCGGTCGCCGGTGCGGTACCAGCGGGCACCGTTGCGCTGGAGGTACTTGCCGCGGCCGTCCTCCGGGTCGAGGTACCCGGCGGACAACTGGGGTCCCGACAGCCACAGTTCGCCCTCATCGGCGACGGGCTCGCCGTGCTCGTCGAGCAGGAGTTCCGCGTGGCCGTCGTGGAGCAGGCCGAGCGGGACCACGCCGTTGACGCCGAGCCGGGTGGACTCCTCGGGGTCCCAGCGGTGGCGGTGGGTGGTGATGGTCATCTCGGTGGGCCCGTAGACGTTGACCACCGCCGAGCGGGGCGCCGCCTGCTGCCAGGCGTCGGTGTCCTGGAACTGGAGCGCCTCGCCGCCGAAGAACGTCCAGCGCAGGGAGGGCATGCTGCCCGGCACCAGGCGTCCGGTGCGCCGGGACAGGGAGATCACGCTGGGGGCGGAGAACCATACGGTGATGCCGTGCTCGGCCACGAAGCCGGGCAGGTCGCGGTAGGCGTGCGGGGACACCGAGACCAGCGGCGCGCCGGCCGCCCAGGCGCACCACAGGTCGGAGACGGCCGAGTCCCAGTTCAGGTTGGCGGCCTGGGAGAAGACGTCGGCCGCGGTGAAGTCGTACCAGGCGTCCATCAGCGCGAAGTAGTGCGCCATGTTGCCGTGGGTCAGCCGGACGCCCTTGGGACGGCCCGTGGACCCCGAGGTGAACAGGACGTAGGCCACGTCGTGCGCGGCGGCGGACCGGGGAGCCTCCAGCGCCGTGTCCGCGCCGGTGGGCACCGGCCGCAGCCCGAGGTCCGACAGCTCCCCGGCCCCGGCCGGGTCCAGGTGGGGCGCGAGGACCGGGAGCCCGGCCAGGCCCGCCAGTTCGGCGGGCAGCCGGCCGGATGCCGCGCCGAGCAGGGCCGCCCCCTCCGTGTCGACGATCAGCGCGGACACCTCCGCGGCGGCGAGCATGGAGGCGATCTTCCCGGCCGGGAAGTCGGCGAGCAGGGGCACTGCGGGGAGCCCCGCGTACAGGCTCGCCAGGACGGCCACGTACGAGGTCACGCTGCGGCCGGCGACGATGCCGACGGCCTTCGGCGGACCGCCCGGGGCGGCGAGCAGGGCGCCCGCCCAGGCCAGGGCCAGCCGGTGGGCCGTCGTGTAGTCGACGGTCTCCTTCCCGACCCGCACCGCGACGCCGTGCGGCGATTTCTCCAGACCGCGCAGGAAACGAGCGTGCAGCGCGGTCCGCGCCAATGGTTCCATTACCGCTCCTCCTTGCCGGAATTACCGGCAAGCTCTCGTCGGACAAAACCGGGAGAGCGCACCGCGCCATTGTGCACGCATTTCCCGGGCGCATTGACACGCACCGAAAGCAGCCGCATTATTTCCCGTATGCCAGAACTCGCGAATCACACCTGGGACGGCGCTTTCGAGGCCGTCGTACGTCCGTTCCTGCCGTACCTCTCGCCGGGCGAGAAGCTGACCGGCGACGCCCGACTCCGTGACCTGGGCCTGGACTCCATGGGCACGGTCGAACTGCTCGCCGCACTGGAAAGCGCTTATGACGTCCGTTTCCTGGACGACGCCCTGAAACTGGAGAATTTCGCCAGTCCGGATGTGCTGTGGCGCACCCTGATGACCGAGACCGAATCCGCCGCGTGACATTTTCGATTTCCGCCAGGCCCGGCCCGGATCACCTCCGAGTCGGGCCCTTCCCTTTGCGCGGGACGCAACGGTTTCAGGGGACCAGCCTCATGAAACCGTCCTCGACCCTTTCGAGGAGTGATCTGATGTGTGCCAGCGCCAGCGGATCGGGCGCGTCGAGCGCGAGCTGCTGCTCTTCGACGGTTTCGCCGTACAGCATGCTGGTGGCGCATTTGAACCGCAGCGCCTCCCCCTCGTCGCCGAGGAGGTGTCCGGCGAGTACCACGATGCCGAGGTCCAGCATCCGGCGGGCCAGCGTCGGTGAGTCCGTCACCTCGTACTTGCCCAGTTCCGCGCGGACCGGTTCGAAGTCGGGGTAGACGTAGAACGCCCCGGTGGGCGGCCGGCAGCGGGCTCCTGCCGCGACGGTGATGCGGTGGACCTCGCGGGCGACGGCCCCGTGCAGCCGGGCGCTGGCGCGCAGCCGCTCGCGGATGTCCTCGGGCTCGTTGAAGGCGTACTCGGCCACCGACTGCATCGGGGCGGCCAGCGTCGACCACACCTCGCTCGCCACCGAGACCACGCCGGAGCGGATCCACTCGCCCCACGGTCCCCGGGGGAAGCGGGCCGCGCCGATGCGCCAGCCGCCCAGGGCCAGGCTCTTGCTGAGCCCGGTGACGACGACCGTGCTGCCGGGCGCCACTTCGGCGGGGCTGAGGAACTCGGTCTCCGGGTCGTGCACGACGTCCCGGTAGATCTCGTCCGAGATGATCAGCAGGCCCTCTTCCTCGGCGATCGCGCACAGTTCACGGATCAGCGCGGGCGGGGCGAGGGTGCCGGTCGGGTTGTCCGGCAGGGTCAGGACGAGGATGCGCGGGTCGCGGCCCAGCACGCGCGCCGCGGTGATGCTCTCGCGCAGCGCGGCCGGGTCGGGCACCCCGCCGCACTCCTCGGGGATCGCGACGGCGATGGGGTGCTTGCCGGCCAGCCGGGCCTGGGGGGCGTACGTGTTCCAGGCCGGCCGGGGCAGGATCACGTCCCCGGGGACGACGAGGCCGATGGCCATCAGCAGCGGCTTGCTGCCGGGCGCGACCACGATCTGGTCGGGCCCGGTGGGGATGCCCCGCCGGCCGAAGTAGCCGGCGACGGCGGCCCGCACCTCGGGTGAACCGGCCACCGGACCGTAGGCGTTGCGGGTCGCGCCCGCCGCGAGGCGTTCCATCAGCGGGGGGAACGGCGGCAGCCGCGACTCGCCGAAACCGAGGTGGACCAGCGACTCGCCGGCCGCCCGGCGCTGGGCCACGAGCTGGTTCAGCGCCAGGTTCGGCGACATCCTCATGTCGTTCATGCGGGGCTCCCCACCGGGGCGACGGAACGCGTCCCGAAGAGTTCGGGTCCGGCCGTCCAGGCGGGACCGGCGATCGCGCGGGCGATGTCGGCCGGGACGGAGCGGTCGAGGCGCAGCTCGTCCAGCCAGGCGGCGTCGGGGTCGTAGTGCGCGAGGAACGGCCGCCCGACCAGGGCGGGTTCGCGGGCCTGCACCATGTGCAGCTGGAGGAAACGGCCCTCGGCCGTCTCGACGACCCCGTCCACGGCCACCTTGCCGGGCGTCGCGGACATCACCGGGCCGCGGACGGTGCGGGCCAGGCCCGGCAGGGTCCGGTAGGCGTCCCGGAAGATCTCGGCGGCCCGGGCGAGCGGGACGCGGAAGTAGTCGTAGGGCCCGGTGTCCCGCTCGACGAACATGTAGTAGGGGACCGCGCCGAGGGCGAGTTCGGCGCGCCACATCTCGCTCCAGACGTCCGCGTCGTCGTTGACGCGGGCGATCAGCGGCGCCTGGCAGTAGACGAGCGCGCCGGTGGACTTGATGCGGGCGACGGCCCGCCGGGCGAGGTCGGTGCTGAGCTCTCGGGGGTGGCTGAAATGCGCCATGACGGCGAGGTTCCGCCCGGAGGCGACGACCCGTTCGAACAGGCGCAGCACGTCGTCGGCGTCCGGGTCGGTGACGAAGCGCTGCGGCCAGTAGGCCACCGACTTGGTGCCGATGCGGATGGTCCGTACGGTGTCGACCGCCAGCAGCGGCTCCAGGTGCGAGCGCAGCCGTTCGGTGGACATCACCATGGGGTCGCCGCCGGTCACCAGGACGTCGCCGGCGTCGGGGTGGGCGCCCAGGTAGGAGATCAGCCCGCTCGGGTCGGGTGCGGCGAACCGCAGGTCGGCGTCACCGACGAACTGGGCCCAGCGGAAGCAGTAGGTGCAGTACGAGTGGCAGGTCTGGCCCTGGCTCGGGAAGTAGAGCACCGTCTCGCGGTACTTGTGCTGGAGGCCGGGGATCTCGGCACCGTCCCGGGTGGGGACGTTCAGCTCCTTCTGCCCGGAGGGGTGCGGGTTGAGGCGGCCGCGGATCTGCTGGACCAGGGTCCGCAGGGCGGCCTTCGAGGCGGGGTCCGCGCTGAGCAGGGCGAGGTCGCGCTCGTTCTGCTCGGTCAGCATTCCCTTCTGCGGGAAGACCAGTTGGAACATGGGGTCGGCAGGGATCCGGTCCCAGTCGATGAGCTGCCTCAGTACGTACTCGTTGACCCGGAAGGGCAGCACCATCGACACGAGCCGGACGGTCTCCCGTATGTCGGCGGGCAGGCCGTGACGGTCCGCGATCTCGTCGAGCTGCCGCGGCCCGTACGCGCGGAACCGTGCCGTCCCGACAGAATCGGTTGCCAGCAGGGACATGCGGATATTCCTCCAGCCTGGTGCCTGGCAGTTCGGAGCGTGTGCTCGAACGCGGTTCGATGCTAGGAAGCCGATTCGGCCACGGGACCCCCAGCCGGACCCCTAATAGCGGCGCCGGACCAGGGGGTCCGGGCGGGGTGCGGCGGGGGTCCCTGGTCCGGGGTCCGGCCGGGGTCCCGGGCGGGGTCCGGCCGGGGTCCGGCTCACGGGAACATCGCGCAAGGGGGCGCGAAAAAGCCGCCCAGGACCGCGGGGGCGGGATCCTGGGCGGCTGCTCGGGGCGGGACGCGGGGTCAGGCCCTGCCGGTGCCCGCCTGGTGGGCGTCGGCGCTCGCGGAGGCGAGTTCGGCGGCGCGCGCGTTGTCGTTCTGGACGGCGCGCAGCCCGATCACGGCGAACACCGCCGCGCCGGCCATCACGATCGCCCCTGCGACGGACGCGGCGTGCACCTCGCTGGTGAACGCGGCGCGGGCCGCGTCGACGAGGTGGGCGGAGGCGTCCCCGGAGAGCTTCCCGGCGGTCGCGAGGGCGCCGCCGATGGTCTCGCGGGCCGGGTCCAGCGCGTCGGCGGGCACCCCGGCGGGGGCGTCCAGCGCGGGACTGTTGCGGTAGACGGCGGCGCCGATGCTGCCGAGGACGGCCACACCGAGTGCGCCTCCGAGTTCCTGGCCGGTCTGGAGCAGGGCGGAGGCCGTTCCGGCGCGCTCCGGCGGTACCTGGCCGACGACGAGTTCGGTGACCAGGGTGAGGACCGGGGTGAGGCCGACGGCGAGCGCGATGATGCCGATCAGGATGAGGACCAGGCCGTCCTCGGCGGGGACCTGGGTGAGCATGAGCAGGGCGACGGTGGCGATGGCGAAGCCGGTGCCGATGATGTGGGCGGGCTTGACGGTGCGGACGAGGACGGTGGCGACGGGTACGACGGCGCCGACCGCGAGCGTGCCGGGGATGGTCCACAGCGCCGACTTGAGGGCGCTCATGCCGAGGACCGACTGCATGTACTGGGTGCTGAACAGCGAGTACCCGACGAGGGTGAAGCAGGCCAGCATGTTGACGGTCACCGAGGCGCCGAAGGCACGGTTGCGGAACAGCTCGATGTCGACCATCGGGTCGCTGCTGGTGCGCTGGCGGCGCAGGAACACCGGTGCGAGGGCCAGGCCGACCACGATGGCGGCGATGTAGGGCACGGAGAAGCCGTCGACGGCGATCCGCTTGAAGCCGTAGATGACCGGGAGCACCACGGCCAGCGACAGCGCCGCGCTGAGCAGGTCGAACTTGCCGGCCGCGGCGTCACGGAACTCGGGGAGCAGGAACGGCGCCGACACCAGCAGGAGCAGCATCACGGGGACGTTGATCAGGAAGACGGAACCCCACCAGAAGCCGTTGAGGAGCGCGCCGCTGACCACGGGGCCCAGGGCCGCGCCGGCGGCCATGCCGGTGGACCACACGGCGACGGCGGTGCGCCGCTGCGTCTGGTCGCGGAACAGGTTGCGGATCAGCGCGAGGGTCGAGGGCATGAGGGTGGCGCCGCCGATGCCCTGGAGGGCGCGCGCGGAGATCACCATCTCGGGGTTGGAGGCGTAGGCCGCGAGCAGCGAGCCGGCCGCGAACACGACGGCCCCGATGAGCAGGAGACGGCGGCGGCCGATCCGGTCGCCGAGTGCGCCCATGGTGAGCAGGACGCCCGACAGGACGAAGCCGTAGATGTCGATCATCCACAGCTGTTCGCTGCCGGAGGGGCGCAGGTCCTCGCTGATGGAGGGGATGGCGAAGTAGAGAACCGTCAGGTCCATGGAAACGAGCAGCACGGGCAGGAGCAGGACGCCGAGGGCGATCCATTCCTTGCGGCCCGCTTTGGCCTCCGGTCCGGCGTGGTCGTTCTCGCTCAGGGAGCTGGTCATGGGGGCTGTCCAATGCTTTCGTGACGGGGGCGTGTACCAGTGAACGGAGCGCAGGGCCCGGCGCGCCCGGGCCGGGACGGGAACAGGGGTGAAGACAGGGGTGGGGCCGGGCGCGGAACAGGGGTCGTCGCGGTGGGTTTTCAGCCGTTCGCGGTGGCGAGCGCCGTCAGGGCCCTGCGGTCGGTCTTCCCGTTGGGGGTCAGGGGCAGACCGGGGAGCAGGGCGACCTTCCGCGGCACCATGTACTCGGGCAGGGTCTGCTTGCAGAACGCGCTGATCACGACGGGGTCGGCGGTGGAGCCGCGGGTGGGGACGACGTACGCGTACAGTTCCGGGTCTTCGTCGGGGCGGGGCCGCACGACCGCCGCGGCCGCTTCGACGCCGGGGAATTCCAGGAGCCTGCGCTCGATCTCGCCGAGTTCCACGCGGTTGCCGCGGATCTTGACCTGGAGGTCGGACCTGCCCACGAAGTACAGCTCACCACTGTCACCGCGGTATGCCAAGTCGTTTGATTTGTAGACCAGTTGACCGGAACGGGGGTTGAGCGGATCGGGTACCAGGGCGGCCCGGGTGGCTTCGGGGTCGTCCCAGTAGCCGGTGAAGAGGGAGGGCCCGCGCAGGTGGATCTCGCCGACCGCGCCCGGCTCCTCGACGGGCCGGCCCTCCTCGTCGATCAGCAGCATTTCGGCGCCGGGGTAGGCGAAGCCGATGGAGAGCTTGTCGACGCCCTCGGGCAGCGGATTCGGCACGTCCGTCAGGGAGAAGGCCATCGCCTCGGTGGGTCCGAAGCAGTTCACGACGCGGGTCCGCGGCAGTAGGGCTTGCAGCTGGCGCAGTTCCGGCAGGGGGAACGCCTCGCCGGAGAACAGGACGCCGCGGATCTGGTCGGCCAGTGCGGCCAGGCCCTTGGCCTCGTGGCGCAGGACGGGCCGCCAGACGGAGGGGACTCCGTCGACCTGGGTGGCGCCGGTATCGCTGAGGAAGCGCAGCAGCCGGCGCGGCCAGTGCATCAGCTCGCGCGGAACGGGGATCAGCTGGGCGCCGGTGCCCAGTGCCAGGCCGATGTCCAGGAGGGCGAAGTCGAACTGGAGCGGTGAGGTCGTGGCGACCCGGTCCTGGGCCGTGACGATCCGGTGCCGGAGCATCCCGCGGTAGAAGGACAGCACCCCGCGGTGGCTCATGACGACGCCCTTGGGGCGTCCCGTGGTGCCCGAGGTGAAGATCATGTACGCGGCGTCGGTGGTGACCGGCTCCCGCCGGTGGCGCACGCGCGGCGCGGGCGGGCGCTCCACCACCACGCCGTCGGGCCCGAAGCGGGCCGTGCCGATGGGGTCGGGCACGCCTTCGCGGCGGCCGGCGGTCGTCTGGAGGTGCAGCGCGGGCTCCGCGGCGGAGGTGATCGCCAGCAGCCGGGCGGTGGGCACTTCGGGGCTCACCGGGATGAAGGTCAGCCCGAGCATCGAGCAGGCCAGCAGCATCGCCACGGCCGAAGCGGAGTTGTCCGACTCCAGGACGACGCGGTCGCCGATGTCGAGGCCGAGGGCGTCCAGGGCGACGGCGTAGTCGTGGGCGCGGCGCTCCAGCTGCCGGTAGGTCAGGACCCGGGAGGTGCCGTCGTCGCCGGCCTCCCAGACGGCCGGGCTGTCCGGTGCGGTGCCGGCCGCGGCCAGCATGAACTCGTGGATCCGCTCGGCCGGTCCGTGGACCTCGGCCGGGCGCACCGTGCTCAGGGTCACCGTCGTGTCACCTCTGCTCGTCATCGCATCGTGGTCGGTCGGGGAAGGTCCGACCGGGGTGGGTCCGGTCTTCGTCGCGGGCATCAGGAGATCCGCTCCTTGAGTTCCGTCAGCCACCGGTCGATGACGGGGGCCGTCGTGTCGACGTGCTGTTCGACGATCGTGAAGTGGGTGCCGGGGACGGTCGCCACGGTGTCGGCGCCTTCCCAGTCGGCCTGCCAGTCGGCTTCGGGCGCGTCCGGAGCGATCGCCGAGTCCTCGGCCTGCGCGAACAGGTCCCCGGCCCGGACGAACAGCACCGGCGCCTCGATCCGGTCCTGGCGGAACTGCGGCAGCAGCTCGACGTACCGGCCCATCGCGGAGAGTTCGGCGCTGCTGAACGAGCCGAGCGTGGCCGCCTTGTCGGGGACGGCGAACGCCATCTGGTCGAAGAGCGCGTCGTTGGTCCCGCCCATGTAGTACGTGTCGAGCAGGACGAGTCCGGCCGGCCGCACCCCGTGGGCGCGCTCCAGGCGGGCCACCGTGGCGTGGGCGAGCAGGCCGCCCGAGGAGAAGCCGAGCAGGGCGAACGGTGCACCGTCCGCGGCCCGCAGCACGGCTTCGGCCAGTACGTCGACCGCCGCCTCGAAGGACTCCGGCAGCGACTCCCCGCGCCCGAAGCCCGGGGTGGGGATACCCGACACCGGCATCGAGAGCCGGGCCGCGAGCCGCGCGTGCTGGTGCACACCGCCGGCCACGGTCGGCGTGCTGAGGCAGATCAGTCGGGGCGCCTTCGGCCCCCCGGCGGCCTGCTGGTGGCGGGCGCCGTACGACACCGCCGCGGGCAGCTCCGGGAGGTCCGCCGCCGAGGCGAAGGAAGGCCGCAGCGCGGCCACGGACCGCAGCATCGCCAGCCCGGGCTGGAGGTTGCCCGACATGATCGCGTCGAGGAACAGCCCGTACAGGGTGTCGTCGAGCGGGCTCTGCGACGGCGCCGCCGAAGCGGCGTCCCGGCCCTGTTCGCCCTGCGCCGCCGCCAGCCGGGCGGCGAGCAGCCGGGCCAGTTCGAGCGGGTTCTTGCTGTCGAAGACGACCATCGCCGGCAGGGACAGCCCGCAGGCCGCGTTCAGCCGGTTGCGGAGCTCGACCGCGGTCAGCGAATCGAACCCGGCCTCCAGGAAGCCC
This sequence comes from Streptomyces sp. NBC_00667, assembly GCF_036226825.1. Lineage (NCBI taxonomy): Bacteria > Bacillati > Actinomycetota > Actinomycetes > Kitasatosporales > Streptomycetaceae > Streptomyces > Streptomyces sp. NBC_00667. The sequence goes on along the minus strand of NZ_CP109022.1, from coordinate 5,461,008 downwards.
GCTTCGGCGTCGACCGCGCCCACGTCGGCGTGTCCGAGCACCTCGGCCGCGTGCGTGAGCACGGCGTCCAGCACGGCCCGCTCCCGTTCGGCGTCGCCGAGACCGCGCAGCCGCTCGCGCAGCGCCCCCGCGTCGGTGGCCGCGGCCGCCGCACCGGCCCGGCGCCGGGCGGTGGGTGCCAGGCCCCGCAGCAGGGCCGGTACCTCGTCGGTACGGGCCCGCAGGGCGCCCAGGTCGACCCGGAGCGGGACCAGCGCCGGGGCGTCGGCGGCGACCGCCGCGTCGAAGAGCCACAGCCCCTCCTCTTCGGAGAGCGCGGGGGTTCCCGTACGGCGCATGCGCTGGAGGTCCGCCTCGCCGAGCCACTGGCTGAGGCCGGTCTCGGTGTCCCACAGGCCGAACGCCATCGAGGTGGCGGCCATGCCGCGGGAGCGGCGGTGCTGGGCGAGCGCGTCGAGGAACACGTTGGCCGCCGCGTAGTTGCCCTGCCCGGCGGCCATGACGAGGCCGCCGGCGGAGGAGAACAGGGCGAACGCGGTGAGGTCGAGCCCTGCCGTCAGCTCGTGCAGGTGCCAGGCTGCGTCCGCCTTGGCACGCAGTACGTGGTCCACCTGCTCGGGGGTGAGTGCGCCGATCAGGCCGTTGTGCGCGACACCCGCGGCGTGTACGACGCCGCGCAGGGGGTGCTCGGGGCCGACGGAGCCGATCAGGGCGGCGACCGCCTCGCGGTCGGAGACGTCACAGGCGGCGATGTCCACCTCGGCCCCCAGCGCGACGAGTTCGTCGCGCAGGCCGGCCGCGTTGGGGGCGCCGAGGCCCCGCCGGCTGGTGAGCAGCAGGTGCCGCACGCCGTGCTCGGTGACGAGGTGCCGGGCGACGAGGGCGCCGAGACCTCCCGTACCACCGGTGATCAGGACCGTGCCGTCGGCGTCCCAGGGGCTCGCGCCGCCCGCGGCGGTGGAGCGGGTGAGGCGCGGGGCGAGCACCGTGCCCCGGCGGACGGCCAGTTCCGGCTCGTCGGTCGCGAGGGCCGCGGCCAGCGCCTTCGGGGACACCTCGGCGTCCTCCAGGTCCAGCAGGACGAATCTGCCGGGGTTCTCCGCCTGCGCGGCGCGGACCAGGCCCCAGACGGGTGCCTGCCGTACGTCGACGGGGTCGCCGTCCGAGACGGCCGACGCGGCCCGTGTGACGAGGACCAGCCTGGAGCGTGCGAACGCCGGCTCCGCCAGCCACCGCTGGACGGCGGCGAGTGCGGTGTCCACCGCGGTCCGCACCCCGGCGGTGACCTGCGCCTCCCCGCCTGCGGCCGGGCCGCCGGGCAGCACCGGCAGGAGTACGGTGTCCGGCACCTCCGCGCCCGGCGCGCCGAGCGCGTCGAGGCCCGCGACCACCGGGACCCCGGCGACCTCCAGACCCGGCCCGGCGATCGTCCACGGCCCGCGCGGCCCGGACCCGCCCCGCACCGGCACCCAGTCGACGGCGAGCAGCGCGTCCCGGAAGCCGCCGACAGCGGGCAACTGCCGAGCGGCGACCGGCCGCAGCAGCAGGGCGGCCACGGAGGCCACGGGCGCCCCCGCCGGGTCGGCGAGGTCCAGGCGCACCGCGTTGCGCTGCCCCTCGACGGGGGCGAGCCTGACCCGCACGGCGGTCGCGGACGCGGCGTGCAGGGTGACGCCCGCCCAGGAGAAGGGGAGCAGGGCCTGCCCGCCGTCCTCGTCGGCGCCGAGACCGCCGAAGCCGAGGGCGTGCATCGACGCGTCGAGCAACGCCGGGTGGAGCCCGAACCGCCCGGCGTCGGCGTGCGCCTGCTCGGGCAGCTCGATCTCCGCGTACAGGGCCTCGCCGAGCCGCCAGGCGGCCGTCAGGCCCTGGAAGACCGGACCGTAGCCGAAGCCGCGTTCCGCGAGCCGGTCGTACAGCTCGTCGGTGTCGAGTGCCTCGGCGCCGACGGGCGGCCAGACGGTGGGGCCGCCACCGTCGCCCGGCACGGTGCCTCCGGCATTCCCGGTGCTCGCCGGGGCGAGGAAACCGTCCGCGTGCCGGGTCCACGGCTCGTCGGGCCGGTTCTCGGGGCGCGAGTAGACCTGTACGGCCCGCCGGGCACTGTCGTCGGGCTCCCCGACGACGACCTGCACGGCGACACCCGCGCGTTCGGGGAGTACGAGCGGCGCCTGGAGGGTGAGTTCCTCAAGGTGGGCGCATCCGACGTGGTCACCGGCCTGGAGCGCGAGCTCCACGAAGCCGGTTCCGGGGAGGAGGACGCTGCCGTGGACGGCGTGGTCGGCCACCCACGGCTGCGCGTCCGGCGAGATGCGGGCGGTGAAGGTCACCGCTTCGGAGTCGGGGGAGGCCAGGACGGCGGCCAGCAGCGGGTGGTCCAGCGCCCCCTGGCCGACCGCGACGGCGTCGGTGGCGGGCTTGGCGGCGTCGACCCAGTAGCGGCTGCGCTGGAAGGGATAGGTGGGGAGGTCGACGCGCCGGGCGCCGGTGCCGGCGTAGAGGGCCTGCCAGTCGACGCGCACGCCGTCCACGTGCAGCTGCGCGAGCGCCGTGACCAGCGACTCGGACTCACCCCGGTCCTTGCGCAGAGCAGCCGCGCAGAGGGACCGGTCCGTGGTGAGGCTCTGCTGGGCGAGGCCGGTCAGGACCCCGCCGGGGCCGATCTCCAGGAAGCGGGTGACTCCCTGCTGCTCCAGGGTCCGTACGGCGTCGGAGAAGCGGACGGCCTCGCGGACCTGCCCGACCCAGTACTCGGGGGACTGCCAGTCCAGCGACGGCTCACCGGAGACGGTGGACACCGCGGGGATGCGCGGCTCGGCATAGGCCAACCGGGAAGCGACGGCACGGAACTCGTCCAGCATCGGATCCAGCAAAGCCGAGTGGAAAGCGTGCGAGACGGCCAGACGGCTGGTCTTGCGGCCGGCAGCCGTGAAGTGCTCACCGAGGGCCAGCACAGCAGCCTCGACACCGGAGACGACGACCGAGTCCGGCCCGTTGACCGCAGCAATACCCACACCGTCGGTCAGGAGCGGCAGCACCTCTTCCTCGGTGGCCTGCACGGCGAGCATCGCCCCACCCGCAGGCAACGCCTGCATCAAACGTCCCCGGCTCACGACGAGTTCGGCCGCGTCCGCCAGGGACAGCACCCCCGCCACATGGGCGGCGGCCAGCTCACCGATCGAATGCCCGGCGACGACATCGGGCTTCACGCCCCACGCCTCCACCAACCGGTAGAGAGAAACCTCCAGCGCGAACAGTGCGGGCTGCGTCAACGCGGTCGCATCGAGCGCGGCCGCGTGTTCACCCCACACCACCTCCCGCAACGACCGACCCAGATGCCGGTCGACTTCTCCGCACACGGCGTCGAAGGCCTCGGCGAACACCGGGAACGCGTCATACAGCTCACGACCCATCCCCAGCCGCTGCGCCCCCTGCCCCGTGAAGAGGAAGGCGGTCTTCCCGGTCCGGCGGGCCTGGTCCCGTACGACCACGGGTGCGTTGCGGTCCTGGGCCAGTGCGGTCAGACCGCGCAGCAGTTCCGCCCGCTCCGTGCCCACGATCACCGCCCGGTGGGCGAAGGTGGTGCGCGAGGTGGCCAGGGAGAGCCCGATGTCCGATGCGTCGGTGTCCGTTTCGGCGGAGACCCGCTCCAGCAGACGTTCCGCCTGCGCGGCCAGCGCCTGCGGGGACTTCGCCGACAACACCCATGGAGTGGCCGGGAGTTCGGTTCGGAGGGCGCTCTCGCCGGGTACCGCGGCGGCTTCCTCGACGATCACATGGGCGTTGGTGCCGCTGATGCCGAACGACGAGACTGCGGCCCGGCGGGGCCGGTCCCCGGCCTGCCACGGGCGCGCTTCCGTCAGCAGCTCCACCCGGCCCGCCGCCCAGTCCACCTGGTCGGACGGGGCGTCCACGTGCAGGGTCTTGGGCAGGAGGCCGTGCCGCATCGCCATGACCATCTTGATGATGCCGGCGACGCCCGCCGCAGCCTGCGTGTGCCCCATGTTGGACTTGATGGAGCCCAGCCACAGCGGTTTGTCCGCCGGCCGGTCCTGGCCGTAGGTCGCGAGCAGTGCCTGCGCCTCGATGGGGTCACCGAGGGTGGTTCCCGTGCCGTGCGCCTCGACCGCGTCGACCTCGGCCGCCGTCAGCCCGGCGTTCGCCAGCGCCTGGCGGATGACGCGTTGCTGCGAGGGCCCGTTGGGGGCGGTCAGGCCGTTGCTGGCACCGTCCTGGTTGAGCGCGGAGCCTCGGACGACCGCGACGACGGGGTGGCCGTTGCGACGCGCGTCGGAGAGCCGCTCCAGGAGCAGCACGCCCGCGCCCTCACCCCAGGCGACTCCGTCCGCCGAGGCCGCGAAGGACTTCGAGCGGCCGTCGGGGGCGAGCCCGCGCTGCCGGCTGAACTCGACGAACATGCCCGGGGTGCCCATGACGGCCACGCCGCCGGCGAGCGCGAGGGAGCACTCCCCCGAGCGCAGCGCCTGGGCGGCCATGTGCAGGGCGACGAGGGAGGACGAGCAGGCGGTGTCGACGGTGACCGAAGGCCCTTCGAGGCCGAGGGTGTACGAGGTACGGCCGGAGACGAGGCTGCCGCCGCTGCTGGCCGCGGCTTCCACCCCGAGCGCGTAGTCGTGGTACATCACACCGGCGAACACCCCGGTCGCTCCGCCCTTGAGGGTGGTGGGGTCGATCCCCGCGCGCTCGATGGCCTCCCAGGACACCTCCAGCAGCAGCCGCTGCTGCGGGTCCATCATCAGCGCCTCGTTGGGGCTGATCCCGAAGAAGACCGGGTCGAACTCCGCCGCGTCGTAGAGGAACCCGCCTTCCTTGGCGTACGTGCGGCCCGGCGTGCCGGGCTCCGGGTCGTAGACCTCCGGGTCCCAGCCCCGGTCGGCGGGGAACCCGCCGATGGCGTCGACACCGTCCGCGACGAGCTTCCACAGCTCCTCGGGAGTGGTCACACCGCCCGGGTAGCGGCAGCCCATTCCGACGATCACGATCGGGTCGTCCGCGTCCGCTCCCCCGACGGAGGACGGGGCACGGGCGGGCGCGGGCGCGGAGTGGGCGGAGCCGGCGGCCTCGGCGCCGATGTGGTCGGCGACCGCCCGCGCGCTGGGGTAGTCGAAGATCAGCGTGGCGGGCAGCCGCAGCCCGGTCACGGAGCCCAGCCGGTTGCGCAGCTCGACGGCTGCCAGGGAATCGAAGCCCAGCTCGCTGAACGCCCGCTCCGGCTCGATCGCGTCGGCCGAGGCGTGCCCGAGTACACCGGCGACCTGGGTCCGTACGAGGTCGAGCAGCGCGGCGCTGCGGTCGGCGGCGTCCAGCCCTGCGAGACGGGCGGCGAAGCCCTCGGCGCCGTCCGAGGACCGGGCGGACCGGCGTACGGGGACGCGGACGATGCCGCGCAGGAGGGCGGGCAGCTCGTCGGCCCGGCCGCGCAGGACGTTCGCGTCGATGCGCAGGGGAACAACGGCGGGGTATCCGGAGCGCAGGGAGAGGGTGAAGAGTGCGAGCCCGTCGTCCTGGGACAGGGCGGGCAGGCCCTGGGCCGCCATGCGCTGCTCGGCGAGGTCCAGCATGGTGGTCATACCGGTGTTGACGCCCCAGAGGCCGAAGGCCATCGAGGTGGCCGGCAAACCCTCAGCACGCCGATGAGCCGCAAGAACATCCAGGAAGACATTCGCAGCCGCGTAATTGCCCTGCCCCGCCGCCAGCACCAGACCACCGGCCGACGAGAACATCACGAACGCCGACAGACCCATACCCTTCGTCAACTCGTGCAAATGCCACGCCGCGTCCGCCTTCGGACCCAACACCGCATCCAACCGCGCCGCCGACAACGCACCCACCACACCGTTGTCCGCCACACCCGCCACATGCACCACACCCGACAACGGATGCGCCCCATCCACCCCCGCCAACACAGCAGCCAACGCACCACGATCAGACACATCACACGCCACTACCGAGACGCTCGCGCCCAACCCGGCCAGGTCACCCACCAGTTCGGCAACACCCGGCGCATCCGGACCACGACGCCCCAACAACAGCAGATGCCGCACCCCGTGCTCGACCACCAGATGCCGGGCCACCAAAGCACCCAGACCACCCGTACCACCCGTCACCAACACCGTGCCCGAGCCATCCCACACCGGCCCGACACCCTCCACAGCCGGCACACGAGCCAGACGAGGCACCAACACCCCACCACCCCGCACCGCCAACTCCGGCTCACCCAACGCCACCAACCCGGCGACATCCAACGAACCATCCGAATCGACCAGCACGAACCGACCAGGATTCTCCGCCTGCGCAGCCCTCACCAGACCCCACACCGGACCCTGCCGCACATCCACCGGCTCACCGTCGACAACAGCCACCCCACCACGCGTGACCACCACCAACGACGCACCCTCGAACCGCTCACCCACCAACCACTCCTGCACCACACCCAGGACACGGTTGGCCAGGGCGTGCACGGCGGCAGGGACGTCGTCCCCGTCCGTGACGGGGCACTCGAAGACGACCGGGCCGTCGACCGGGCCGTCCTCGGGCAGGTCCGCCCAGCGCATGCCCGGCCCGTGGGCGGTGGCGGGCGCCGCGTCCGGCAGCGGGTTCCAGGTGATGTGGAAGAGGGAATCCGCGCCGTCCGTACCCAGCTGTTCGGTGGAGACGGGCCGGCCGACGACCGCGCCCACCGTCGCGACGGGCGCGCCGGTGGTGTCGGTCACCTGGAGCGAGAGGCTCTCCGGGCTGGGCTGGGTGATCCGCACCCGTACGGCGGTGGCACCCGTCGCGTGAAGGGTGACGTTCTGCCACACGAAGGGCAGTACCGTTTCGTCGCCGCCGGTGCCGTTCACGAGGGCGGCGTGCATGGCAGCGTCCAGCAGGGCCGGGTGCAGCCCGAACTCCGCGGCCTCCGCGTGGGCCTGCTCGGGCAGGGCGACCTCGGCGAACAACGTGTCCCCGAGCCGCCAGGCCGCCGTCAGGCCCTGGAAGACCGGTCCGTAGCCGAAGCCGCGCTCGCGCAGGCCCTCGTAGGCGCCGTCCAGGGGCAGTACGTCGGCACCGGCCGGGGGCCAGGCGGCCAGGGAGAAGTCGGGCGCTGCGGCATCCGGGGCGAGGACACCGTCTGCGTGCAGGGTCCACGGCAGGTCCGGCCGCTCCTCGGCGCGCGAGTAGACGCTGACCGACCGCCGTCCGGTGGCGTCCGCCGCCCCGACGACCATCTGAACGGTCACGGCGCCGCGCTCGGGGAGGATGAGGGGAGCCTGGAGGGCGAGCTCTTCCAGCACCCCGCACCCGACCTGGTCCCCGGCGCGGACCGCGAGTTCCACGAAGCCCGTGCCGGGCAGCAGGATGGACCCGAGCACGTCGTGGTCGGCGATCCAGCCGTGCGAGCCCACCGACAGCCGACCGGTGAACGTGACCACGTCCGTGTCGGGGGACGGCAGGACCGCACCGAGCAGCGGGTGACCGGCATCGGTCAGCCCGGCGGTCGCCATGCTGCCGCCACCCGTCCCGATCCACGAGTTCGCGAGGTACTCCTCGGTGCCGACCCAGTACCGGGTGCGCTGGAAGGCGTACGTGGGCAGCTCCACGCGGCGCAGAGGGGCGTCGGCGGGGGAGAACGCACGCCAGTCGACGCGGACACCGACGGTGTGGAGCCGTCCCAGGGCCGAGAGGAGCGATTCGGGTTCGGGGCGGTTCTTGCGGAGGGCGGGTACGAGGACCGCCTGCTCGGACTCCACACCCTGCTGCGCGAGGCCGGTCAGGATGCCGTCCGGGCCGATCTCCAGGAAACGGGTCACTCCCTGCTGCTCCAGGGTCCGTACCGCGTCCGCGAAGCGGACGGCCTCGCGGACCTGACCGACCCAGTACTCAGGCGACTGCCAGTCCAGCGACAGCTCACCGGAGACGGTGGACACCGCCGGGATCTGCGGCGTAGAGAACGTCAACCGGGAAGCGACGGCACGGAACTCGTCCAGCATCGGATCCATGAGGGCCGAGTGGAAGGCGTGCGAGACGGCCAGACGGCTGGTCTTGCGACCTTCGGCCGTGAAGTGCTCACCGAGGGCCAGCACAGCAGCCTCGATACCCGAAACCACCACCGACTGCGGCCCGTTGATGGCCGCAATACCCACACCCTCGGTCAGAAGCGGCAGCACTTCCTCTTCCGTCGCCTGCACGGCGAGCATCGCCCCACCCGCAGGCAACGCCTGCATCAACCGGCCACGCGACACCACCAGCTCTGCCGCATCAGCCAGCGACAGCACCCCCGCCACATGGGCGGCGGCCAGCTCACCGATCGAATGCCCGGCAACCACACCAGGCGTGACACCCCACGCCTCCACCAACCGGAACAGCGCTACTTCCAGCGCGAACAGTGCGGGCTGCGTCAACGCGGTCGCATCGAGCGCGGCCGCGTCCTCACCCCACACCACCTCCCGCAACGACCGACCCAGATGCCGGTCAACCTCCCCGCACACGGCGTCGAAGGCCTCGGCGAACACCGGGAACGCCTCGTACAGCTCACGACCCATCCCCAGCCGCTGCGCCCCCTGCCCCGTGAACAGGAACGCCGTCCGCCCACCGGGCTGAGCCTGACCCGTCACCAGGGCCGGGTGCTCCTCCCCCGCCGCCAGGGCCGCAAGGGCACCCAGCCGGCCCGCCTCGTCGCCCGTCACCACCGCGCGGTGGTCCATCGTGCTGCGGGCCGTCGCGAGGGTGTATCCGATGTCCTCGGGCCGATGGACGTCGGCCACTGCGAGCAGGCGTTCCGCCTGGCCCGCCAAGGCAGCGGCGGACTTCGCCGACAGCACCCAGGGCTGAGGGGTCGTGTGTCCCGCCTCGGCCGTCGGCTGTGCTTCGTCGGTGACCTCCTCCACGATGACGTGGGCGTTCGTCCCGCTGATGCCGAACGAGGAGATGCCGGCGCGGCGCGGCCGGCCCTCGGCCTGCCACTCCCGCGCCTCGGTCAGGAGCTCCACGTCCCCCGCCGTCCAGTCGATCTGGTCCGACCGCTCCTGCGCGTGCAGGGTGGGCGGCAGCACGCCGTGCCGCATCGCCATGACCATCTTGATGATCCCCGCGACGCCCGCCGCAGCCTGCGTGTGCCCCATGTTCGACTTGACGGAGCCCAGCCACAGCGGCCGCCCCTCCGGCCGCCCCTGCCCGTACGTGGCCAGCAGCGCCTGCGCCTCGATCGGGTCACCGAGCACCGTGCCCGTTCCGTGGGCCTCGACGGCGTCGACCTCCGCCGTCGTCAGTCCGGCGTTCGCCAGTGCCTGGCGGATCACCCGCTGCTGCGCAGGGCCGTTCGGGGCGGTCAGCCCGTTGCTGGCACCGTCCTGGTTGAGCGCCGAGCCGCGGACGACGGCGAGTACCGGGTGTCCGTTGCGGCGCGCGTCGGAGAGCCGCTCCAGGAGGAGCATGCCGGCGCCCTCGCCCCAGCCCGTTCCGTTCGCGTCCGCGCCGAACGACTTGCAGCGGCCGTCGGGGGCGAGGCCGCGCTGACGGCTGAACTCGACGAAGACCTCCGGGGTCGCCATGACGGCGACACCGCCGGCCAGCGCCAGCGAGCACTCCCCGGACCGCAGGGCCTGGGCCGCCATGTGCAGGGCCACCAGGGACGACGAGCACGCCGTGTCGACGGTGACCGCCGGACCCTCCAGGCCGAACACGTACGAGACGCGCCCGGAGGCGATGGCGCCGGTGCTGTTGTTGGCGGCGTAGTCGTGGTACATCATCCCGGCGTAGCAGCCGGTCATGCTGCCCCGCAGGGTCTCCGGGTCGATCCCGGCGCGCTCGAAGACCTCCCAGGCCGTTTCCAGCAGCAGGAACTGCTGCGGGTCCATGAGGGCGGCCTCGTTGGGGCTGATGCCGAAGAACGCCGGGTCGAACTCGCCCGCCCGGTGCAGGAATCCGCCCTCGCGGGCGTAGCTGGTGTGCGGGCGCTCGGCGGTGGGGTCGTAGATGCGGTCGAGGTCCCAGCCGCGGTTGTCGGGGAAGCCGGAGACGGCGTCCACGCCGTCGGCCACCAGCCGCCACAGCGCCTCGGGGGTGTCCACCCCTCCGGGGTAGCGGCAGGCCATGGCGACGATCACGATGGGGTCGTCGTCCTCGCCGGCGGTCCGGACCGCGGTGGCCGCGGCGGGGCCGGACCGGCTGTCCGCGCCGTCGAGTTCGTCCAGCAGGTGACGGGCGAGGGCGCGCGGGTTCGGGTAGTCGAAGGCCAGGGTGGCGGGGAGGCGTACGTCCGTGGCGGCGCTGACGGCGTTGCGGAACTCGACGGCGGTCAGCGAGTCGAAGCCCAGTTCGCTGAACGCGCGGCTCTCGTCCACCGCGTGTGGTCCGGGGTAGCCGAGGGTGACCGCCACCTGGGTGCGCACCAGGTCCAGCAGGAGGGCGACGCGCGCTTCCCGGTCCAGCCCGGCCAGGCGCCCGCGCAGCGAGCCGGCGTCCTCGGGCGCCGTCACCGCGCCGCGGCGCGGTCGTATGCGGACCAGGCCCCGGAAGAGCGGGGGCAGTGCGTCGCCGGCGGCCGCGAGGGTCCGTACGTCGAGCCGGATCGGCAGGACGACCGGGATGTCGACGGTCAGGGCGCGGTCGAAGAGGTCCAGGCCGTACTCGGCGGTGAGGGCGCCGATGCCGGTGCGGCTCATCCGCTGGAGGTCGGCTTCGGTCAGGGTGCCGGACATGCCGCTCGCCCACAGCCCCCAGGCGAGGGACCGGGCGGGCAGGCCGTGGGCGCGGCGGTGGGTGGCGAGGCCGTCGAGCAGGGCGTTGGCGGCGCCGTAGTTGCCCTGGCCGGGGGCGCCGAGGACCCCGGTCGCGGAGGAGAACAGGACGAAGGCCGACAGCTCCAGGTCCCGGGTCAGCTCGTGCAGGTGCAGGGCCGCGTCCGCCTTGGCCCGCAGGACGGCTTCCAGGCTCTCCGGGGTCAGCGAGCCGATGAGGGTGTCGTCGAGCACTCCGGCGAGGTGGACCACGCCGGTGAGGGGTACGCCGGCCATGAGCGCGGCCAGGGCGTCCCGGTCGCCCGCGTCGCAGGCGGCGAGGGTTGCTTCGGCTCCGAGGGCCCGCAGTTCGGCGAGCTGTTCCTGCGCGCCGGGGGCGTCCGCGCCGCGCCGGGAGACCAGCAGCAGGTTCCGTACGCCGTGGGCTTCGACCAGCCGCCGGGCGACGAGACGGCCCAGCGCGCCGGTGGCGCCGGTCACCAGGACGGTGCCGTTGCCGAAGTCGGGCTGCACGCGCCGCTCGGGGTCGTCGGTGAGGCGGGTCAGGCGGGCTCCGTGCACGGTGGTGCCGCGCACGACGGTGTGGGGTTCGCCGGCGGCCACCGCGAGGGCCGGCTCCGCGTCGCGGCCGAGGTCGGTCAGGAGGAACCGGCCGGGGTGCTCCGCCTGCGCCGAGCGGACCAGGCCCCAGACGGCCGCTCCGGCCAGGTCGGTGACGTCCTCGCCGGGCAGGGCGACGGCTCCTCGGGTGGCGATCAGCAGGCGCGAGGCGGAGTACCGCTCGTCGGCGAGCCAGCTCTGCAGCGCAGCGAGCACCCGGCCGGTGGCGGCCCGTACCCCGTCCGTGTCGCAGGCGGGCGCGGAGTGCAGGACGACGGTCTCCGGTACGGGCACGTCGGCGGGCAGGGTGTCCCAGTCGGCCGGGGCCGCGTCGGCGGCGGGGACGACGGGCAGCTCGGCCCAGTCCAGGGCGAAGAGGGACTCGTGGGCGACGGTGCGGGCGGCGGCGAGCTGCCGGGCGGAGACCTCGCGCAGGACGAGGGAGTCCACCGAGAGGACGGGGCGGCCCGTCTCGTCGCCCACGGCCAGCGCGAGCCCGCCCGAGCCGTCCGGGGTGATGCGGACGCGCAGCCGGGTGGCCCCGGAGGCGTGCAGCCGTACGCCCGTCCAGACGAACGGCAGGACGGGGCCTTCGGCGCCCGCGAACAGGTCGGTGAAGACGGAGCCGTGGAGGGAGGCGTCGAGGAGGGCGGGATGCAGCCCGAACGCGGCGGCGTCGGCGCGGGCCCGTTCGGGCAGGGCGACTTCGGCGAAGACCTCCGTGCCGGCGCTCCAGGCGGCGGTCAGGCCGCGGAAGGCCGGGCCGTAGGGGAGCCCGGCCGCGGCGAGCGCCTCGTACACCCCGGCCGTGTCGATCGGGGCGGCGCCGGCCGGCGGCCAGGCCGCCAGGTCGAAGGCGTCGGTGGCGGCCTTGGCGGGGCCGGCCGCGGCTATTGCGGCGGTGACGGGTCCGGCCGCGAGGACGCCGGCCGCGTGCAGGGTCCACGGCTGGTCGGGCTGGTCGTCCCGCCGGGAGTGGACGCTGACGGGACGCCGTCCGGCGGCGTCCGCCGCACCGACCTCGACCTGGAGGGCGACGGCTCCGCGCTCGGGCAGCACGAGCGGGGACTGCAGCATGAGCTCTTCGAGCGAGTCGCAGCCGACCTGGTCACCGGCCCGGACGGCCAGTTCCACGAAACCGGTGCCGGGGAACACCACGGAGTCGCCCACGAGGTGGTCGGCGAGCCACGGCTGCGCCGAGACCGAGACGCGGCCGGTGAGGACCACCCCTCCGGAGTCGGCCAGGGACACGACGGCGCCGAGCAGCGGGTGTCCGGCGGCGGCCAGCCCGGCGGCGGAGAGGTCTCCGAGGGCGCCCGTGCCCTCGACCCAGTAGCGGGTGCGCTGGAAGGCGTACGTGGGAAGCCCGACGCGGCGCGCGCCGGTGCCGGCGTAGAACGCCGCCCAGTCGACGGGCGCGCCGCAGGTGTGGAGCCGGGCCACGGCGGCGATGAGGGCCTCGGGCTCGGGGCGGTTCTTGCGGAGGGCGGGGACGAGGACGGCCTGCTCGGAGTCCACGCTCTGCTGCGCGAGACCGGTGAGGACGCCGTCGGGGCCGATCTCCAGGTACCGGACGGCGCCTTGGCGTTCCAGCGCGCTCACCGCGTCGGCGAAGCGGACGGCTTCGCGGACCTGCCCGACCCAGTAGTCCGGGGACTGCCACTGCGCGCCGACCCGCTCACCGGTGACGGTGGAGACGGCCGCCACGATCGGTTCGGAGTAGTTCAACCGCGATGCCACGGCTCGGAATGCGTCCAGCATCGGGTCCATGAGCGCCGAGTGGAAGGCGTGCGAGACGGCGAGCCGGCTGGTCTTGCGGCCGATGGCGGTGAAGTGCTCGCCCACGGCCAGTACGGCGGCCTCGGCGCCGGAGACGACGACCGAGTCCGGTCCGTTGACCGCCGCGACGCCCGCACCGTCGGTCAGGAGCGGCAGCACCTCTTCTTCGGTGGCCTGCACGGCGAGCATCGCCCCGCCCGCGGGCAGCGCCTGCATCAACCGCCCGCGCGCCACGACGAGTTCGGCCGCATCGGCCAGCGACAGCACCCCCGCCACGTGCGCGGCGGCCAGCTCGCCGATCGAATGCCCGGCAACCACATCTGGCGTGATACCCCACGCCTCCACCAACCGGTACAGGGAGACTTCCAGCGCGAACAGTGCGGGCTGCGCCAGCGCGGTGGCGTTCAGCGCGTCCGCGTCCTCGCCCCACACCACCTCCCGCAACGACCGCCCCAGATGCCGGTCCACCTCCGCACACACCGCGTCGAAGGCCCCGGCGAACACCGGGAACACCTCGTACAGCTCACGGCCCATGCCCGGCCGCTGGGCGCCCTGGCCCGTGAACAGGAAAGCGGTCGCGCCCTTGGTGACCACGCCGGGCACGACGTTCGGGTGCGGCTGCCCCTGCGCCAGCGCCGCGAGGCCGGCAAGGGCGCCCTCGCGGTCGGCGGCGAGGACGACCGCGCGGTGGTCCAGGGCGGCGCGGGTCGTGGCGAGGGAGTAGCCGAGGTCCGCGGCGGAGTCCTGTTCCGGGAGGCCGGTGACGTGCGCGTGCACCCGGGCGGCCTGGGCGGCGAGCGCGTCGGCGTCGCGGCCGGACACCGGCCAGGGCAGGACGGCGGGCAGCGCCGCCGTGTCGGGCGCCGGGGCGTCGGCCGCTTCCGGGGACGCCTCGGACGGCGCCTCGACGGGAGCCTCTTCGAGGATGACGTGGGCGTTGGTTCCGCTGACGCCGAACGCGGAGACACCGGCGCGCCGGGGCCGGCCCTCGGCGCGCTCCCACGTACGGGGTTCGGCCAGCAGCCGGACCCGCCCCGCGGACCAGTCGACGTGGCTGGAGGGCTCGTCCACGTGCAGGGTCTGCGGCAGCACCCCGTTGCGCAGGGCCATGACCATCTTGATGACGCTGCCGACACCGGCCGCGGCCTGGGCGTGCCCGATGTTGGACTTGATGGAGCCCAGCCACAGCGGCCGGTCCTCGGGGCGGTCCTGGCCGTAGGTGGCGAGCAGCGCCTGTGCCTCGATGGGGTCGCCGAGGGTGGTGCCCGTACCGTGCCCCTCGACGACGTCGACCTGCGAGGCCGGCAGTTTCGCGTGGGCGAGCGCCTGGCGGATCACGCGTTGCTGCGCGCGTCCGTTGGGGGCGGTCAGGCCGTTGCTGGCGCCGTCCTGGTTGACCGCGCTGCCGCGGACGACGGCGAGGACCGGGTGGCCGTTGCGGCGGGCGTCGGAGAGCCGTTCGAGTACGAGCATGCCCGCGCCCTCGGACCAGCCGGTGCCGTCGGCCGCTTCGGCGAAGGCCTTGCAGCGGCCGTCGGGGGCGAGCCCGCGCTGGCGGCTGAACGCGATGAACGGCGACGGGGTGGACATGACCATGACGCCGCCGGCGAGGGCCAGCGAGCATTCGCGCTGCCGCAGCGCCTGCGCGGCGAGGTGCAGGGAGACGAGCGAGGAGGAGCAGGCGGTGTCGACGGTGACGGCCGGCCCTTCGAGACCCAGGGTGTAGGAGATGCGGCCGGAGATGACGGCGGCGGCGTTGGCGGTGGTCATGTACGCCTCGGCGACTTCGCCCGCCGCGCCGATCAGGTACTCGTAGTCCTGGATACCGGAGCCCGCGAACACCCCGACGGGCTTGCCGCGCAGGGAGACGGGGTCGATGCCGGCCCGCTCGATGGCCTCCCAGGACACCTCCAGCAGCAGCCGCTGCTGGGGGTCCATGGTCAGCGCCTCGTTGGGGCTGATGCCGAAGAACCCGGCGTCGAAGCCGGCGACGTCCTGGACGAAGCCGCCTTCGTTGACGTAGCTGCCGCCGGACCCGGAGGTGTCCGCTCCGTCCCCTTCCCCGCCGCGCAGGCCGTCGAGGTCCCAGCCGCGGTCGGTGGGGAAGGTGGTGATGGCGTCGCGGCCCTCGGCCACGAGCCGCCACAGGTCGTCCGGGGTGCTGATGCCTCCCGGGTAGCGGCAGCTCATCGCCACGATGGCGATGGGTTCGTGGTCCTGGTTCTCGACCTCCTGGAGCCGTCGGCGGGTCTGGTGCAGATCCGCCGTGACCCGCTTGAGGTAGTCGAGAAGCTTGGCGTCGTCATTGGACATTCTGGGTCCCACCGAGTCCTTGTTCATGCCGAGAGGTCGAGTCGATCCGGGGTCGGGTGCACCGGGGCGCGGTCGCGCCGGTCAGGTGAGGCCGAGTGCGTTGTCGATGAAGGCGAAGACGTCGTCTGCGGAGGCCGATTCGAGCCGGCCGCCTATGCCGTGGGCACCGGCCGTCGCGTCGAGGGTCGCGGTGAGGCGGGTCAGCAGGCTCTGCAGCCGGGCGGTGATGCGGGTGGCTTCGATCTCGTCGGCACCGAGCGCTTCGGCGGCCTGTTCGAGACGGTCCAGCTGGGCGAGCACCGGCAGTTCACCGGCGTTCTCGTCCTGGCAGAGCTCCGAGTGGAGGTGGCCGGCGAGCGCCGCCGGGCTGGGGTGGTCGTAGATCATGCTGGTCGGCAGGGGCCGGCCGGTGGCCGTGACCAGGCGGCTGCGCAGGTCGACGGCCGCGACGGAGTCGAAGCCCAGGTCGGTGAAACCGCGGTCGGCGCCCACGTCGGCGGGGTCGTCGTAGCCGAGCAGGGCCGCCGTGTGGCCGCGTACCAGGTCCAGCAGTGTCCTCAGCTGGTCGGCCCGGCCGAGTCCGGCCAGCCGGGCGGCCAGGTCGGTGCCTTCACCGGCGCCCGTCGCGGGGTCCGTGCCGAGGGCGGCGACCGCCTCGGGCAGTGCGTTCAACAGGGGTCGTGGGCGGGCCAGCGCGTAGGTGGGGGCGAAACGTTCCCAGTCGAACTCGGCGACCACCGCGTGCGGGGCGACGCCCGCGAGGATCCGGCGGAGTGCGCCGACGGCGTGCTCCGGGCGCATCGCGGGTGCCCCGATGCGGCGCATCACGGCGGCGAGTTCGGCGTCGACCATGCCGCCGTCCCAGGAGCCCCAGGCCACGGAGGTGGCGGCGAGGCCGCGGGCACGGCGGGAGTGGGCGAGGCCGTCGAGGTAGGCGTTGGCGCTGCCGTACGCGCACTGCCCGGCGCTGCCCCACACGGCGGCGCCGGAGGAGAACAGCACGAAGGCGTCGAGGGGGGTGTCCGTGAGCATTTCGTCGAGGTGGCGGGCGCCGAGCACCTTGGCGGCGGCCACCTCGGCGAGGTCCGCGAGGGTGAGTTCGGCGAGCGGCGCGATGCGCTGGGGCAGTCCGGCCGCGTGGACGACGGCGGTGAGGCCGGTCAGTCCGTCCAGGAGGCGGCGTACGGCTTCGCGGTCGGCGATGTCGCAGGCTTCGACGGAGACCCGCACGCCCGACGTGCGCAGTTCCTCGGCGAGTTCGGCGGCGCCGGGGGCCTGCGGGCCGCGCCGGCCGGCCAGGACGATGTGCTCCGCGCCGTCGGCGGCCAGCATCCGGGCGACGTGCGCACCGAGTCCGCCGGTGCCGCCGGTGACCAGGACGGTGCCGCGCGGGTGCCACGGCCCGGCCGGGTCGGGCCGGATGGGGCGCGTCATGCGGCGGCCGTACGTGCCCTCGGGGCGCAGCGCGACCTGGTCCTCCCCGGTGGCTCCGCCGAGGATGTCGCACAGCCGTCCCGCGAGCCGTTCGGCGGCTTCGCCCTCGGGCTCCGCCCCGGCGGGGAGGTCGACGAGACCGCCCCAGGTGGCGGGGGTCTCCAGTGCGAGCGCCGCGCCCAGGCCCCAGACGGCGCTCTGGGCGGGGTGCACGGGCCGGGCGGTCGAGTCGGCCTCGTCGGTGGCGACGGCGCCCCGGGTGAGGCACCACACGGGGGCGGTGCACTCCCGTGCGGCCAGCGCCTGGAGCAGGGCGACGGTGTCGGCCAGGCCGCGGGACAGCTCGGGGTGCTCCGGGTGGTCGGTGTCGTCCAGGGCGAGCAGGCTCAGCACCCCGGCCGGCGCTGCGGGCAGCGCCGGGGGCAGTACGGGGCCGCCCGCGCCGGTCGTGTGCAGGACGGGCCGCGCACCCCGGGTGGTGAGCGCGTCGGCGAAGACGGCGGCGAGGGGGTCCTGGCCGGGGGCGTGGACGAGGAGCCAGTCACCGTCGAGCGGGGCGGGCCGCGCCGGGTCGGGGACGGGGACCCAGCTGACGCGGTAGCGCAGCGCGTCCACGGCGGAGGCCTCGCGGCGGCCGGCCCGCCAGGTGGTGAGGGCGGGCAGGACGGGGGCGAGGGTGTCGGCGTCGAGGCCGAGCCGCTCGGCGAGTTCCGCCGCGTCGGCGCGTTCGACGGCCTCCCAGAAGCCGGTTTCCGCCGGGTGGGCTGCGGCCGGGGCGGCGGTCGGGACCTGGTCGGGGCGCGCCCAGTAGTTCTTGCGCTGGAAGGCGTAGGTGGGCAGGTCCACGCGCCGGGGGCCGGACCCCACCCCGGCTGCCGCGGCGTTGAAGTAGGCCGCCCAGTCGACGTGGACCCCTTGCGCGTGAGCGGCGGCGACGGCTTCGGCGAGCGCCCGCTCCTCGCTCCGGCCGCGCCGCAGGGCGGCGGTGAACACCGGCCGGTCGGCGTCGGCGGCCACGTCGCCGTCGGCGTCGCCGAGGCAGTCGGGGCCGAGCGGGGTGAGCGCGGCGTCGGGGCCGAGTTCGAGGAAGGTGCGGACGCCCTTGGCCGCCAGCTGTCCCACCGCGTCGCTGAAACGGACGCTCTGGCGCACGTGGCGCACCCAGTAGTCGGCGTGGGCGGCTTCGTCGGCGCCGAGGAGTTCCCCGGTCACGGTGGAGACGATCGGGATGCGGGGGGTTCCGTAGCGGATGCTCTCGGCGACGGCGCGGAACGCGTCGAGCATCGGCTCCATCAGCGGCGAGTGGAAGGCGTGCGAGACGGCGAGCCGTTTGGTCTTGCGTCCCTGGGCGCGGAAGTGCTCGGCGAGCGCGGTGACCGCCTCCTCCGTGCCGGAGACGACGACGGCGCGGGGGCCGTTGAGGGCTGCGATGCCCACATCGGCGGTGAGCAGCGGTTCCACCTCCTCCTCGCCGGCTTCGACCGCGGCCATCGCACCGCCCCCGGGCAGGTCCTGCATCAGGCGGCCGCGGGCGGCGACGAGCCGGGCGGCGTCGGGGAGCGTGAGGATGCCGCTGACGTGGGCGGCGGCCAGCTCGCCGATGGAGTGCCCGGCGAGGAAGTCGGGCCGGACGCCCCAGGACTCGACGAGCCGGTACAGGGCCACCTCACAGGCGAACAGGGCGGGCTGCGCCCGGCCGGTGGCGTCGAGCGGCGCACTGTCCTCACCCCACATCGTGTCGCGCAGCGGGGTGTCGAGGTGGGCGTCGAGGGCGGCGACCGCCTCGTCGAAGGCGCGGGCGAACACCGGGTAGACGGCATGGAGTTCGCGGCCCATGCCGATCCGCTGGGAACCCTGGCCGGTGAAGAGTACGGCGGTCAGCGCGTCGGGGCGGGCTGCGCCGGTGACGGTGCCGGGGGCCGGCAGCGTCGGGTCGGCGGCGAGGGCGCGCAGGCCGCGGGTCAGCTCCGCGTAGCTGTCGGCGACGACCACGGCGCGGTGTTCCAGGGCGGCCCGGGTGGTGGCCAGGGACCAGGCCGTGTCGGAGAGGGCGTGGTCGGGGTGGGCGTCCACGTGGTCTGCGAGGCGGGCCGCCTGCGCGGCGAGCGCCTCGGGGCGGCGGGCCGAGACGAGGACGGGCACCGGGACGGGCCGGGGGGCCTCGGCCGTCCGGCCGCCCGCCCCGGGCGCCGTGGTCTCGTCCGCCCGGACCTGCGCCGGAGTGCCATCTGCCGGAATGCCGTCTGCCCGGGTCTCCTCCGACGGGGTCTCGCCCGCCCCGGGCGCCTCCTTCGGGGCCTCCTCCACGATCACGTGCACGTTCGTGCCGCTCAGCCCGAACGACGACACGCCCGCACGCTTGGCGTGACCCCGCTCCGGCCAGACGATCGGCTCGGTCAGCAGCCGTACGCTGCCCGCGCTCCAGTCGACGTTGGGGCTGGGTTCGTCCACGTGCAGGGTGCGCGGCAGCACACCGTGGCGCATCGCCTGCACCATCTTGATGACTCCGCCGATCCCGGCGGCCGCCTGCGAGTGCCCGATGTTCGACTTGAACGAACCCAGCCACAGCGGCTGGTCGGCGGGCCGCTCGCGCCCGTAGGCGGCGATGAGGGCCTGCGCCTCGATGGGGTCACCCAGGGTGGTGCCGGTGCCGTGCGCCTCCACGGCGTCGACGTCGGCGGGGGTCAGCCGCCCGGAGGCGAGGGCCTGCAGGATGACCCGCTGCTGGGAAGGGCCGTTGGGCGCGGTCAGGCCGTTGGAGGCACCGTCGGAGTTCATCGCCGAGCCACGGATGACGGCGAGCACCGGGTGGCCGAGGCGCCGCGCGTCGCGGAGCCTCTCCACGAGGACCATGCCCGCGCCCTCGGACCAGGTGGTGCCGTCCGCAGCCGCCGCGAAGGACTTGCACCGGCCGTCCGGGGCCAGCCCGCGGTCCTGGCTGAACCCGACGAAGGAGTCGGGGCTGGCCATGACGGTGACCCCGCCGGCGAGGGCCATCGTGCACTCCCCGGTCCGTACGGACTGGACGGCGAGGTGGAGCGCGACGAGCGAGGACGAGCAGGCGGTGTCGACGGTCACCGCGGGACCCTCCAGGCCCAGCGAGTACGCCACGCGGCCCGAGGCGACGCTGGCCAGCCCGCCGGTACCGCCGCCGCCCGGGTAGTCGTGGTAGACGACACCGGCGAACACACCGGTCCGGCTGCCCTTGAGGGAGGTGGGGTCGATGCCCGCGCGCTCGATGGTCTCCCAGGACACCTCCAGCAGCAGCCGCTGCTGCGGGTCGGTGTCGCGGGCCTCGCGCGGGCTTATCTTGAAGAAGTCGGCGTCGAACTCGCCCGCGTCGTGGAGGAAGCCGCCCTCGCGGCAGTACGTCTTGCCGGGCGTGGCCGGCTCCGGGTCGTAGAGGGCGTCCACGTCCCAGCCGCGGCCGTCCGGGAAGAGCGACACGGCGTCCCGGCCGGCGTCCACCAGCTGCCACAGGTCCTCGGGCGAGGCGATACCACCCGGGAACCGGCATCCCATCGCGACGATGGCCACCGGCTCCTGGTTGAGCTCCTCCGCTTCGCGCAACTGACGGCGCGTGCGCTGGAGTTCGGTGGTGGCGCGCTTGAGATAGTCCCGGAGCTTCTCGTCGTTGCTCATCGAACCTCAACCAATCTAGAGCTGATCGCTGGCTAGGAGATGCCGAATTCGCTGTCGAGCACGTCGAACAGCTCCTCGTCGGTGACCGTTTCGAGGTCGGTGCCGTCATCGGCGGGGCCGCCGCCCGTACCCCGGGCGTCGCGCCAGCGCCGTACGACGGCCTCGAGGCGGGACGTGATGGCGTCGGCGCGGGCGCCGATCACGGCGGTGTCCCCGCCGTCGGCGGGGAAGCCCGTGAGTACCGCTTCGATGCGGTCGAGTTCGGCCAGCGCGGCGGCGGCCGGGTCCTCGCCGACGGAGTCGGCGTCCAACCGCTCGCCCAGGAACGCCGCGGCGGCACGCGGCGTCGGATAGTCGAAGATCAGGGTGGCGGGCAGGTCACAACCGCTCGCCGCGGTGAGCCGCTTGCGCAGTTCGACGGCGGCCAGCGAGTCGAAGCCCATGTCGCGGAAGGCCAGATCGGCTTCCACGGTGGTGGTGGAGTCGTAGCCGAGGACGGCGGCGACGTGCGTACGGACCAGCCCGAGCAGCACGCGGCCCCGATCGGCGGCGGGCAGCCCGTCGAGCTTGGCGTGCAGATCGGCCGCCGCCCGCCGGGACTCTTCGGCGGTGGGGACGTCATGGGCGACGTGGGCACCGCCGCCCGTGGAGTGCGCGGCGTCGACCCAGTAGCGGCTGCGCTGGAAGGGATAGGTGGGGAGGTCGACGCGCCGGGCGCCGGTGCCGGCGTAGAAGGCCTGCCAGTCGACGCGCACGCCGTCCACGTGCAGCTGCGCCAGCGCCGCGGTCAAGGCCTCGGGCTCGGGGCGGTTCCTGCGCAGGGTGGCCACGAGGACGGCTTCGGCCGACTCGGCCGACTGCTGGGCGAGGCCGGTGAGGATGCCGTCCGGGCCGATCTCCAGGAACCGGGTCACTCCCTGCTGCTCCAGGGTCCGTACGGCGTCGGAGAAGCGCACGGCCTCGCGGACCTGACCGACCCAGTACTCAGGGGACTGCCAGTCCAGCGACAGCTCACCCGAAACGGTGGAGACGACGGGGATGCGCGGCGTAGAGAACGTCAGCCGGGAGGCGACGGCACGGAACTCGTCCAGCATCGGATCCATCAAAGCCGAGTGGAAGGCGTGCGAGACCTGGAGCCGGCTGGTCTTGCGACCTTCGGCCGTGAAGTACTCGCCGAGGGCCAGCACAGCAGCCTCGACACCCGAAACCACGACCGAGTCCGGCCCGTTCACCGCAGCAATACCCACACCCTCGGCCAGGAGCGGCAACACTTCCTCTTCCTTCGCCTGCACGGCGAGCATCGCCCCACCCGCAGGCAGCGCCTGCATGAGCCGGCCGCGGGTCACGACGAGTTCGGCGGCATCGGGCAGGGACAGCACACCCGCCACATGGGCGGCGGCCAGCTCACCGATGGAATGCCCGGCGACGACGTCAGGCTTCACGCCCCACGCCTCCACCAGCCGGAACAGCGCCACTTCCAGCGCGAACAGTGCGGGCTGCGTCAGCGCGGTCGCATCGAGCGCGGCCGCGTCCTCACCCCACACCACCTCCCGCAACGACCGCCCCAGATGCCGGTCGACCTCCCCGCACACCGCGTCGAAGGCCTCCGCGAACACCGGGAACGCCTCGTACAGCTCACGACCCATGTCGAGGCGCTGCGCCCCCTGCCCCGTGAAGAGGAAGGCCGTCCGGCCGCCGCGCCGCAGGGTTCCGGTGAGCACCCGCGGGTGCTCCTCCCCCGCCGCGAGCGCCGCGAGCGCACTCTCGCGGTCGCCGAGCACGACGGCCCGGTGGGTGAAGGCGGTGCGCGAGGTCGCGAGGGAGAGCCCGATGTCCGATGCGTCGGTGTCCGTTTCGGCGGAGACCCGCTCCAGCAGACGTTCCGCCTGCGCGGCCAGCGCCTGCGGGGACTTCGCCGACAACACCCAGGGCAGCACGGGGAGCGCGGCCCGCACAGCCGGCCCCTCCGCCTCCGCCCCGGCCGGGGCCTCCTCGATGATCACGTGGGCGTTCGTCCCGCTGATGCCGAACGAGGACACCCCGGCCCGCCGCACACCGCCGGGTGCCGTCTCCCACACACGGCCCTCGGTGAGCAGCTCAACGCTCCCGGCTTCCCAGTCCACTTCGTCCGAGGGCGCGTCCACGTGCAGGGTGGGCGGCAGGACGCCGTTCCGTATCGCCATGACCATCTTCATCACGCCCGCGACGCCCGCGGCCGCCTGGCCGTGCCCCATGTTGGACTTGATCGAACCCAGCCACAGCGGCCGCCCCTCGGGCCGCTCCTGCCCGTACGTCTCCAACAGCGCCTGCGCCTCGATGGGGTCACCGAGGGTGGTTCCCGTGCCGTGTGCCTCGACCACGTCGACGTCGACCGCCATCAGCCCGGCGTTCGCCAGCGCCTTGCGGATCACGCGCTGCTGGGCCGGTCCGTTGGGGGCGGTCAGGCCGTTGCTTGCGCCGTCCTGGTTGAGCGCGGAGCCGCGGACGACGGCGAGCACGGGGTGGCCGTTGCGGCGCGCGTCGGAGAGCCGCTCCAGGAGCAGCACCCCCGCTCCCTCCGAGCAGGCCACGCCGTCCGCAGCGGCGGCGAAGGACTTGGAGCGGCCGTCGGCGGCCAGGCCCTGCTGGGTGCTGAAGTAGACGAACATGTCGGGGGTCGCCATCACCGTCACGCCACCCGCCAGGGCCAGGTCGCACTCCCCGGACCTCAGGGCCTGGGCGGCCATGTGCAGGGCCACCAGGGACGAGGAGCAGGCGGTGTCGACGCTGACCGCCGGGCCCTCCAGGCCCAGGGTGTAGGCCACTCGCCCCGATACGACACTGCCCGCGGTGGTGCTGCCGGGTTCGAGGCCGAGGGCGTAGTCGTGGTACATGACGCCGGCGAACACCCCGGTCGGGCTCCCCTTGAGGGTGGTGGGGTCGATGCCGGCCCGCTCGATGGCCTCCCAGGACACCTCCAGCAGCAGCCGCTGCTGGGGGTCGGTCACGACGGCCTCGTTGGGGCTGATCCCGAAGAAGACCGGGTCGAACTCCGCGGCCTCGTAGAGGAACCCGCCTTCCCGGGCGTACGACTTGCCGGGCGTGCCGGGCTCCGGGTCGTAGACCTCCGGGTCCCAGCCCCGGTCGGCGGGGAACCCGCCGATGGCGTCGACACCGTCCGCGACGAGCTTCCACAACTCCTCGGGGTTCGTGACACCGCCCGGGTAGCGGCAGCCCATTCCGACGATCACGATCGGGTCGTCGTGGCGTCCGGGGCGGCGCTCGGCCTCGGCCAGGCGCCGGCGGGCGTCCCGCAGGTCGGAGGTGGCCCGCTTCAGATATTCGAGAAGTCGCTCCTCGTTGCTCACCGAGACCTACTCCCTCTGGTCGACAAAAAGTGGCGACTCGCTCGCGTTACCCAGTCCGGCGTTGATCGGTTCGAACGCTACTGAGCTGCCGAGAGGGCGGCCTACCCTTAGGCCACCCCTGCCCAGAGGGGTCACCGGAGCAGGGGAAACACGCAGAACGGCCGGGGTGCGTGACGGCTGTCGTCCAGCTGTCACGCACCCCGGCCGGGGTCTGCCGAGCCCGCCGGAGTGGGGCGGGTCAGGGGGTCGCGGGGGTACCGAGCTCGTTGTCCAGGATGTCGAACAGCTCGTCCGCGGTGACCTCGTCGAGGTCCTCGCCACGGTCCGGGATCTCCGGCGTGGCATACCCCTGGGCGTGGGTGGGTCCTCCGTCGAGCCGGCCGGCCAGCTCCCGCAGGCGCTCGGCGAGCCGCGTCCGGTCGGGGGTGGTGACGGGCGGCGCGGTGGGCGCGTCGGAGGCCAGCAGTGCCTCCCACCGTGCGATGTCGGCCTCCAGTCCGGTGGCCGGTACGGGGGCGGCGACCGCCGGAGCCAGCTTCCGGGCGAGGTACGTGGCGACCTCCGCCGCACTCGGGTAGTCGAAGATCAGCGTGGCGGGCAGCCGCAGCCCGCTGGCCGCGTTCAGCTGGTTGCGCAGCTCCACCGACCCGAGGGAGTCGAAGCCCAGCTCGCCGAAGGCGCGGTCGGGTTCGATCGCCTCGCCCGAAGCGTGGCCGAGCACGGTCGCCGCGTGGCCGCGTACGACGTCCAGGATGATCCGGGTCCGCTCCTCCTCGTCGTGACCGGCGATCCGTTCGGCGAGCGACACGCCCTGGGACGCCGTGCCACCGGCCCGCTTGCGGGCGGCCGGAACCAGCCCGCGCAGCAGCGAGGGCAGTTCGTCGGTACTGGTCCGCAGGGCCGCCGCGTCCACCTGGAGCGGCACGGTGACGGCCGCGCCCGACGCCAGCGACGCGTCGAACAGGGCGAGCGCCTGGGCCTCGGACAGGGCGGGAGTACCGGCGCGGCGCATCCGGTCCCGGTCGGCTTCGGTGAGGTGGGCGGCCATGCCGGTGTTGACGTCCCAGAGACCGAAGGCCATCGCCGTCGCCGGCAGACCCTCCGCGTGCCGGTGAGCGGCCAGCGCGTCCAGGAACACGTTCGCCGCCGCATAGTTGCCCTGGCCCGCCGCCAGCACCAAACCACCCGCCGACGAGAACATCACGAACGCCGACAGACCCAAGTCCCTCGTCAGCTCATGCAGATGCCACGCCGCATCGGCCTTCGGCCGCAGCACCGCATCCATCCGCTCCATGGTCAACGCACCGACCACACCGTTGTCCGCGACACCCGCCACATGCACCACACCCGACAACGGATGCGCACCATCCACACCCGCCAACACCCCGTCCAGCGCCTCACGATCCGCCACATCACACGCGGCAACCGTCACACGGGCACCCAACTCAGTCAGGTCCGAGGCGAGTTCGGCAACACCGGGAGCATCCGGACCACGTCGGCCCAACAGCAACAGATGACGCACCCCGTGCTCCACCACCAGATGACGGGCCACCAAAGCACCCAGACCACCCGTACCACCCGTCACCAAAACCGTGCCCGAACCGTCCCACTGCGGCTTGACACCGTCGGACACCGCCAGCCGCGCCAGCCGCGGCACCAGCACCCCACCGGCACGCACCGCCAACTCGGCCTCACCCAGATCCGCAACCACACCCAGGTCCACGGACCCATCGGTGTCCACCAGCACGAACCGGCCCGGATTCTCCGCCTGAGCCGACCGCACCAGACCCCACACCGGAGCCTGCCGCACGTCCACCGGCTCACCATCGACAACAGCCACCCCACCACGCGTGACCACCACCAACGACGCACCCTCGAACCGCGGCTCCGCCAGCCACTCCTGCACCACGCCGAGGACCCGCTGCGCGTGTGCCCGGACATCGGCGAGTACGTCACCGGTCGCCGCGGCGGCGCAGTCCAGCACCACCGTCGCCGGCACCTCGGCGGCGGGCGTCACGTCCTCCCAGGCCGTCCAGTCGCCCGCGGCGGCCGGGGCCGCTTGCGGCACGGGCTGCCAGCGGACGTGGAGCAGGGCGTCGCCCGCCCCCGCGCCCAGCTGCTCGGCCGAGACGGGCCGGGAGAGGAGCGACTCGACCGACAGAACGGGGTTGCCCTGCTCGTCCGCGACGGTGAGCGCGAGCCCGTCCTGGTGGGCGATCGGGGTGAGCCGCACGCGCAGCGCCCTGGCCCCCGCGGCGTGCAGGGCGACCCCGTTCCAGGCGAAGGGCAGCAAGGTGCGGCCGCCGCCCTCGCGGCCCGGAATCGCGAGCAGTCCGACGTGCATCGCCGCGTCGAGCAGGGCCGGGTGGAGGCCGAAGCGGGCCGCGTCGCCGTGGGCGTGCTCCGGCAGGGCCACCTCGGCGAACAGCTCCTCGCCGCGCTGCCAGGCGGCCGTCAGGCCCTGGAAGACCGGCCCGTAGTGGTAGCCGGCGGCCGCGAGGTCCGGGTAGGCGTCGCCGACGGGAATCTCCTCGGCGCCCGTGGGGGGCCATTCGGTGAGCCCTTCCGCCCGCTCGGCCGCCGCCGGTGACAGCGTGCCTTCGGCATGGCGGGTCCAGGGCAGGTCGGGCTGGTCGTCGGGGCGCGAGTGGATCGCCACGGTCCGCCGGCCGCCGTCGTCGGCGGGACCGACCGCCACCTGGACGGCGATGCCGCCCCGGGCGGGGAGGATCAGCGGGGCTTGGAGGGTGAGTTCCTCCAGCAGTCCGCAGCCCAGCCGCTCGCCGGCCCGCACGGCCAGTTCCACGAAGCCGGTGCCGGGCAGCAGGATGCTGCCGAGGACGTCGTGGTCGGTGATCCAGCCGTGCGTGCTCGCCGACAGCCGGCCGGTGAGCACGGTGCCGCCCTCGTCGGGCAGTTCGACGGCCGCACGCAGCACGGGGTGGTCGAGCCCGACTTGCCCGGTCTCCGCCGTGCCACCGGCGGCGGCGGGGGCCGTCATCCAGAAGCGGGAGTGCTGGAAGGCGTACGTCGGCAGCTCTACGCGGCGGGCACCGGCGGGGGCGTAGAACGCCTCCCAGTCCACGGCCACCCCGCTCGTGTGCAGCTGCGCCAGAGCCGCGACGAGTGCCTCGGCCTCGGGGCGGCTGCGTCGCAGGGCCGGCACGAGGACGGCCTGGTCGGATACGACGCTCTGCGCGGCGAGGCCGGTGAGGATGCCGTCGGGCCCGATCTCCAGGAACCGGGTCACGCCCTGCCCCTCCAGCGCCCGCACCGCGTCCGCGAAGCGGACGACTTCGCGGACCTGGCCGACCCAGTACTCGGGCGACTGCCAGTCCGAGCACAGCTCACCGGTCACCGTGGAGACGACGGCCACGCGCGGCGCGGAGTACGTCAACGCGGCTGCGACGGCACGGAACTCGTCGAGCATCGGGTCCATCAGGGCCGAGTGGAAGGCGTGCGAGACGGACAGCTGGCTGGTCTTACGGCCGACCGCGGCAAAGTGCTCGCCGACGGCCAGAACGGCCGCTTCCGCACCCGAAATCACCACGGACTGCGGCCCGTTGACGGCGGCGACACCGACACCGTCGCCGAGGAACGGAAGAACGTCCTCCTCGGTGGCCTGCACGGCGAGCATCGCGCCACCGGCAGGGAGCTCCTGCATCAGCCGGCCCCGCGCGACGACCAGCCGGGCCGCGTCCGCCAGCGAGAACACACCCGCGACGTGCGCGGCGGCCAGCTCGCCGATCGAGTGACCGGCGACCAGGTCGGGCGTGACACCCCAGGCCTCCACCAGCCGGAAGAGAGCCACCTCGACCGCGAACAGCGCCGGCTGGGTGACCGCGGTGGCGTTCAGCGCGTCCGCGTCCTCACCCCACACCACGTCCTTGAGTGACCGCCCGAGGTGGAGGTCGACCTCCGCGCACACCGCGTCGAACGCGGCGGCGAAGGCGGGGAAGGCCTCGTACAGTTCCCGGCCCATCCCGAGGCGCTGCGCACCCTGGCCCGTGAACAGGAACGCCGTCGAACCCTTGGTCACCGTGCCGGTCAGCAGGCCGGGGTGCGGTTGCCCCTCGGCCAGTGCGGCGAGGGCCTCCGTGCGGGCGCCCACGACCACCGCCCGGTGCTCCATCACGCCGCGCGTGGTGGCGAGGCTGAGGCCGATGTCCTCGGGGCGGTGCGCGTCCGCCACGGCCAGCAGGCGTTCCGCCTGCCCGGCCAGGGCCCGCGGGGTCTTCGCCGACAGCAGCCACGGCACGGCCGGCAGCGCGGCCCGCGTCTCCGGCTCGGTCTCCGGCTCGTCCTGGGGTGCCTGCTCCACGATCACGTGGGCATTGGTGCCGCTCAGGCCGAAGGAGGAGATGCCGGCCCGGCGCGGCCGCCGGCCCGGGGCCTCCCAGTCCCGTGTCTCGGTGAGGAGCTCCACGTCGCCCGCCGACCAGTCGATCTGGTCCGACCGCTCCTGCGCGTGCAACGTGGGCGGCAGGACGCCGTGCCGCATCGCCATGACCATCTTGATCATCCCGGCGACACCGGCGGCGGCCTGGGTGTGGCCCATGTTGGACTTGATGGAGCCCAGCCAGAGCGGCTGTCCCTCCTCGCGTCCCTGGCCGTACGTGGCCAGCAGCGCCTGCGCCTCGATGGGGTCACCGAGACGGGTTCCCGTACCGTGCGCCTCGACCACGTCGACGTCGGCCGCCGACAGGCCCGCGTCGGCCAGCGCCTGGCGGATCACCCGCTGCTGCGCCGGCCCGTTCGGAGCCGTCAGACCGTTGCTGGCACCGTCCTGGTTCAGCGCGGAGCCCTTCACCACCGCCAGCACCCGGTGCCCGTTGCGCCGCGCGTCCGACAGCCGCTCCAGCAGCAGCACACCCGCACCCTCACCCCAGCCCGTACCGTCCGCGCCCGCACCGAACGACTTGCACCGCCCGTCCGGGGCCAGGCCGCGCTGCTCGCTGAAGTACACGAGCATGTCGGGGGTCGCCATGACGGTGACTCCGCCCGCGAGCGCCAGCGAGCACTCCCCGGACCGCAGGGCCTGGGCCGCCATGTGCAGGGCCACCAGGGACGACGAGCACGCCGTGTCGACGGTGACCGCCGGACCCTCCAGGCCCAGCGTGTAGGCGACGCGGCCGGAGACCAGGCTGCCCGCCGTGCCGCCTGCGTAGTCGTGGTACATCACACCGGCGTACACACCCGTCCGGCTGCCCTTGAGCGCGGCCGGGTCCACGCCCGCGCGTTCGAGCGCCTCCCAGGAGATCTCCAGCAGCAGCCGCTGCTGCGGGTCCATGGTCAGCGCCTCGCGCGGGGAGATCCCGAAGAACGCCGGGTCGAACGCGGCCGCGTCGTAGAGGAATCCACCGTCACGTGCGTACGACTTGCCCGGCACGCCCGGCTCGGGGTCGTAGACGCCGGGGTCCCAGCCCCGGTCGTCGGGCAGCGGGGCGATGGCGTCGACCCCGCCCGCGACGAGCTGCCAGAGCCCGTCGGGCGTGGTGACGCCGCCCGGATAGCGGCAGGCCATGCCGACGATCGCGATGGGGTCGTCGTCCGCGCCCCGGACGGCGGGTGCGGCGGGTGCGGGCGTGGCGTCCGGGGTGCCGTCGAGGACTTCGAGGATGTGGGCGGCGACCGCTCCGGCCGTCGGGTAGTCGAAGATCAGCGTGGCGGGCAGCCGCAGGCCGGTCTCCTTGTCGAGCCGGTTGCGCAGTTCGACGGCGGTCAGGGAGTCGAAGCCCAGTTCGTCGAAGGCGCGCCGCGGTTCGATTGCGTCGCCCGAGGCATGGCCCAGTACGGCGGCGATCTTCGTCCGGACGAGGCCGAGGACGGCGTCGGCGCGGTCGGCGCCGGTCAGCCCGGCGAGCCGGTCGCGCAGGGCCGGGGAGCCGCCCCGGGCGGCGGCGCGGCGGCCGGGGGTTCGGACGAGGCGGCGCAGCAGGGCGGGGGTGTCGTCCACGTGGGCGCGCAGGGCCGTGAGGTCCAGGCGTACGGGGACGCTCGCGGGCTCGCCGGATGCGAGGGCGGCGTCGAACAGGGCGAGGCCCTGCTCGGCGGAGACGGCCGGGGTGCCGGCCTGCCGCATCCGCTCCACTTCGGCCTCGCCGAGCTGCGTGCCCATGCCACCGGGGGTGTCCCAGAGGCCGAAGGCCAGGGAGGCGGCGGCGAGTCCGCCGGTGCGGCGGTGGGCGGCGAGGGCGTCGAGGAAGGAGTTCGCCGCGGCGTAGTTGGCCTGGCCGGTGGAGCCGAGGGTGCCGGCGAGGGAGGAGAAGAGGACGAACGCGGTGAGGTCGTGGCCCTGGGTCAGCTCGTGGAGGTGCCATGCCGCGTCGGCCTTGGGGGCGAGGACCGCGTCGAAGCGTTCGGGGGTGAGCGAGGTGAGCACGGCGTCGTCGAGCACGCCGGCGGCGTGCACGATCCCGCGCAGGGGGTGCTCCGGGTCGATCGCGTCCAGCACGGCGGCCAGCGCGGCCCGGTCGGCCACGTCGCAGGCGGCGACGGTGACGGTGGCGCCCGACCCGGCGAGTGCGGTGGTGAGTTCGGCGACTCCGGGGGCGTCCGGCCCGCGCCGGCCGACCAGCAGCAGTCGGCGCATTCCGTGCTCGGCGACCAGGTGGCGGGCGACGAGGGCGCCGAGGCCGCCGGTACCGCCGGTGATCAGCACCGTTCCGTCGGCGTCCCACACCGGCGGTGTCGCGGCGGCGGCCGCCCGGACCAGCCGGGGCACCGACACGCGGCCTCCGCGTACCGCGAACTCCGGTTCGCCGTCGGCCCCTACGCGGCCGAGGCCCTCGGTGCCGTCGGTGTCGACCAGGAGGAACCGGCCCGGGTTCTCGGCCTGCGCCGCCCGCACCAGACCCCACACGGGGGCCTGCCGTACGTCGACCGGATCGCCGTCGGCGACGGCCACCGCGCCCCAGGTGAGGAACACGAGGGACGCCCCGGCGAAGCGCGGGTCCGCGAGCCAGGCGTGCAGCACGCCGAGGACCCGGTGGGTGACCGCGTGCACCGCGTCCACCACGTCCTGCGCGTCCTCCGTCCCGGCGGCGCAGTCGAGGACGACCGTGCCCTCGACCGGGCCGCCGTCGGCGGGGAGGTCCTCCCAGCGCAGCCACTCCTCCGCCGCGGCCGGGTCGGTCGGCTGCCACGCGACGCGGTACAGCGGGTTCTCGGCGCGACCACCGGCCCGCGTGTCGTCCATCGCACGGCCGACGACCCCGCCGACCGCGGCGATCGGCGTGCCGTCGGCGTCGGCGAGCTCCAGCGACAGGCTCTGCGGGGTGGGCCGGGTGATCCGCACCCTGGCCTCCCCGGAACCCGCGGCGTACAGCCGGACGTCCTTCCACACGAACGGCAGGACCGTCGCGCCGCCGTCGTCCGCGCCGTCACCGGCGGCTCCGTCGACCATCGCGGCGTGCATCGCGGCGTCCAGCAGGGCCGGGTGCAGCCCGTACGCGTCCGCCGCCGTGTCCTGCGGCAGCACGACCTCGGCGTACAGCGCGCCGCCGTCCCGCCAGGCGGCCGTCAGGCCCTGGAAGGCGGGCCCGTAGGCGAGACCGCGCTCGCGCAGGGTCTCGTACGCGCCGTCGAGGGGCAGTGCGGCCGCGCCCGGCGGGGGCCAGGCGCTCAGGTCGAAGGCGGGCGCGTCCGCCCCCTCGGCCAGTACGCCCTCGGCGTGCAGGGTCCAGTCGGGTTCGCCCCCGTGCTCCGGGAGGCCCTCCGGGCGTGCGTACACGCCGACCGTCCGGCGTCCGGAGTCGTCGGGCGCCCCGACCACGATCTGTACGGCGACGGCGCCTTCCTCGGGGAGGACCAGCGGGGCGTGCAGGGCGAGTTCCTCCAGGACCTCGCAGCCCGCGTGGTCACCCGCGCGGATCGCCAGTTCCACGAATCCGGCGCCGGGGAAGAGGATCGCGTCGCGCACCACGTGGTCGCAGAGCCAGGGCTCGGCGGCGACGGCCAGCCTGCCCGTGAGGACCACCCCGCCGGAGTCGGCGAGGGAGACCACGGCACCGAGCAGGGGGTGCTGGGGCGTGGACAGCCCGGCGGGTGCCTGGCCGCCGGGGCGGAAGGCGTCGATCCAGTACCGGGTGCGCTGGAAGGGGTAGGTGGGCAGGTCGACGCGGCGGGCGCCGGCGGGGGCGTAGAACGCCTCCCAGTCGACCCGTACGCCGTCCACGTGGAGGTGGGCGAGGGCCGCGATCAGGGTCTCTGCCTCGGGGCGGTTGCGGCGGACGGCCGGTACGAGGACCCGCTCCTGGTCGGAGTCGAGGCTCTGCGCGGCGAGACCGGTGAGGATGCCGTCGGGCCCGATCTCCAGGAACCGCGTCACCCCCTGGCCCTCCAACGCCCGGACCGCATCCGCGAACCGCACCGCCTCACGGGCCTGACCGACCCAGTACTCGGACGACTGCCAGTCCGCACCGCAACGACCGGCCACCGTCGACACGACACCGAACTTGGGCTCCGCGTAGGAAAGTTCGGACGCCAGGGCGCCGAACTCGGCCAGCATCGGGTCCATCAGGGCCGAGTGGAAGGCGTGCGAGACGGACAGCCGGCTGGTCTTGCGACCGGCCGCCGCGAAGTGCCCGCCGACGGCCAGGACGGCCGCCTCGACGCCCGAAACCACGACGGACTGCGGCCCGTTCACCGCTGCGATACCGACTCCGCCGGTCAGCAGCGGCAGGACCTCGTCCTCGGCGGCCTGCACGGCCAGCATCGCGCCACCGTCAGGAAGCTCCTGCATCAGCCGGCCCCGCGCCACCACCAGCCGCGCCGCGTCCGCCAGCGAGAACACACCCGCGACGTGCGCGGCGGCCAGCTCACCGATCGAGTGACCGGCCACGACATCGGGCCGCACGCCCCACGCCTCCACGAGGCGGAACAACGCGACCTCGACCGCGAACAGCGCAGGCTGCGTCAACGCGGTGGCGTTCAACGCCTCCGCGTCCTCACCCCACACCACGTCCTTGAGTGACCGCCCGAGGTGGAGGTCGACCTCCGCGCACACCGCGTCGAACGCGGCGGCGAAGGCGGGGAAGGCCTCGTACAGTTCCCGGCCCATCCCGAGGCGCTGCGCCCCCTGGCCCGTGAACAGGAACGCCGTCCGGCCGCCCTGCCGGGCCTGGCCGGTGATCAGGGCCGGGTGTTCCTCGCCCGCCGCGAGGGCGGCGAGCGCGGCCGTGCGGTCGCCGACCACCACGGCGCGGTGCTCGAAGAGGGAACGGGTCGCCGCGAGGGAGTGGCCGACGTCGACCGGCTTCGGGTCACCGTCGCGCAGGGAGTCGAGCAGGCCGCGGGCCTGGTCGGCGAGGGCCTGCGGGGACCTCGCGGACACCGGCCAGGGGGCGGCCGCCACGCCCGCCGGCAGGGCGGGTGCGGGGGTTCCGTCGGCTTCCGGCTGCTCGGGGGCCTGTTCCACGATGACGTGGGCGTTGGTGCCGCTCAGGCCGAACGAGGAGATGCCCGCGCGCCGGGGCCGGCCGTCGGCCTGCCATTCCCGCGCCTCGGTGAGCAGGGCCACGTCGCCCACCGACCAGTCGACCTGGTCGGACGGGGCGTCCACGTGGAGGGTCTTGGGCAGTACCCCGTGCCGCATGGCCATGACCATCTTGATGATGCCCGCGACACCGGCGGCGGCCTGGGTGTGCCCGAAGTTGGACTTCACCGACCCCAGCCACAGCGGCCGGTCCTGCGGCCGCTTCCTGCCGTACGTGGCCAGCAGCGCCTGCGCCTCGATCGGGTCGCCCAGCCGGGTGCCCGTGCCGTGCGCCTCGACCGCGTCCACGTCGGCCGCCGTCAGACCCGCGTCGGCCAGCGCCTGGCGTATCACCCGCTGCTGCGCGGGGCCGTTGGGAACGGTCATGGCGCTGGACGCGCCGTCCTGGTTGACGGCGGAGCCGCTGACGAGGGCGAGGACCGGGTGGCCGTTGCGGCGCGCGTCGGAGAGCCGCTCCAGCAGCAGTACGCCCGCGCCCTCGCCCCACCCGGTGCCGTCGGCGGCCGCGGCGAACGGCTTGCACCGGCCGTCCGGGGCCAGTCCGCGCTGGCCGGAGAAGTACACGAGCATGTCCGGGGTGGACATGACGGTCACACCACCCGCCAGGGCCAGGTCGCACTCACCGGACCGCAGGGCCTGGGCGGCCATGTGCAGGGCCACCAGGGACGAGGAGCACGCCGTGTCCACGGTGACGGCGGGACCTTCCAGGCCCAGCGTGTAAGCGGTGCGGCCGGAGACGAAGCTGCCCGCGCTGCCGTCGGCGTAGTCGTGGTACATCACACCGGCGTACACGCCGGTCCGGCTGCCCTTGAGCCGGGTCGGGTCGACGCCCGCCCGCTCGACGGCCTCCCAGGAGATCTCCAGCAGCAGCCGTTGCTGGGGGTCCATGGTCAGCGCCTCGCGCGGGGAGATCCCGAAGAAGGCCGGGTCGAAGGCGGCGGCGTCGTAGAGGAACGCACCGTCGCGGGCGTACGTCTTGCCCGGCACGCCCGGCTCCGGGTCGTAGACGTCGGGGTCCCAGCCGCGGTCGGCGGGGAAGCCGGACACGGCGTCGGTGCCCTCGGCCACCAGCCGCCACAGGCCTTCGGGCGTGCCCGCGCCGCCCGGGTAGCGGCAGGCCATGGCCACGATCGCGACGGGGTCGTTGCCCGCCGCGGTCAGCCGTGCGTTCTCTTCGCGCAGTCGCTCGTTGTCCGTGAGTGACTTGCGCAGTGCCGCTACGACCTGTTCCACCGATGTGCTCACGTCATCCTCGAATTCCGGGTCGGTCCGGTCGGTTTCAGCTGGGTTCGCCGCCGGCCAAGGCGGCACGAATGAGGTCGTCCACGCCCATGTCCTCGATGGCCGCGCCCTGGTCCGGTGTCCCGGGAGCCGTGACCGGGGCCGCCGAGGCTGCCGCGGGGGCCGATACCGAGGCTCCGCGGACGCCCGCCGTGTCGCCTTCCGCCAGTCCGAGCAGGGCGTCGAGCAGCCCGGACTCGCGCAGTCGCGCGGCGGGGATGGACAGCAGGGCCCGCCTGATGCCGTCCTCGTCCAGGTGCGGTCCGGCGGCAGGGCTCGCGGGGTCCGTCCCTGGTTCCAGCTCTTCCAGCAGGAACCCGGCCAGGGCCGCCGAGTTGGGGTAGTCGAACATCAAGGTGGCGGGCAGGCGCAGCCCGGTCGCCTTCTGGAGCCGGTTGCGCAGCTCGATCGCGCCGAGCGAGTCGAGTCCGAGCTCGGTGAAGCCCCGGTCCGCTCCCACCCCTGCCGGGTCGCCGTGTCCGAGTACGGCCGCCGCGTGGCCCCGGACGAGTTCCTCCGCGTAGCGGACCCGCTCGGGTCCGGCGGGGAGGCCGGCGAGCTTGGCCCGGACGAGGGAGCCGGCGGTGTCGGCGGCGCCCGTCGCGGGCAGCGCCGCGGGCTTGGCGGTCGGGCGGGCGGGCGGCCCGGCGAGGGCGCGCAGCAGGGCCGGGATCTCGTCGGCACGTCGGGCCAGCGCCGCGCGGTCTAGCCGGACGGGGGCCAGCAGCGCCTCGTCCAGGGCGAGCGCCGCGTCGAACAGGGCCACGCCGTCGGTGAAGGACAGCTCCAGCACGCCCGAGCGGCTCATGCGGCGCAGGTCGGCCTCGGTGAGTTCGGGGCCCTCGCCCACGGTGCCTTCCCACAGGCCCCAGGCGAGCGAGGTGGCCGCGAGACCGGCGGCGCGGCGCTCGGCGGCCAGCGCGTCGAGGAAGACGTTCGCCGCCGCGTAGGTGGCCTGCCCGGCGGACAGGATCTGGCCGCCGGCCGAGGAGTACAGCACGAAGGCGGACAGGCCCAGGTCCTTCGTCAGTTCGTGCAGGTGCCAGGCGGCGTCGACCTTGGGCCGCAGCACCTTGCTGACCTGTTCCTTGGTGACGGCTCCGACCAGGGCGTTGTCCATCACCCCGGCGGCGTGCACGACGCCCGTGAGCGGGTGTTCGGCCGGGATCTCGTCCAGCAGCGCGGCCAGGGCGTAGCGGTCGGCCGCGTCGACGGCGACGATCCGTACGTGGGCTCCCGCCGCGGTGAGTTCCGCGCGCAGTTCGGCGGCGCCGGGGGCGTCCGCGCCGCGACGGCTGGTGAGCACGAGGTGGCGTACGCCCTGCGCGGTGACCAGGTGCCTGGCCAGGACCGCGCCCAGCAGACCGGTGCCGCCGGTGATCAGGACGGTTCCGTCCGGGTCCCACGCCGAGGGTTCGGCGGGCCGGCCGGGCGCCGCGACGTAGCGCGGTACGAGGATCTCCCCGCGCCGGACGGCGATCTCCGGTTCGGCGGAGGCCACGGCGGCGGCCAGTGCGGCCACCGACTCGGGCGCTCCGTCGAGGTCGACGACGGTGAAACGGCCCGGGTTCTCCGCCTGCGCGGCGCGCATGACACCCCACAGCGGTGCCTGTACGCAGTCCACGGGTTCCGCGCCCGGCCGGCCGGTGGGGACGGCGTTGCGGGTGACGAGGACCAGGCGGGAGTCGGCGGAGCGGGAGTCGGCGAGCCACTGCCCGAGCCCGTCGAGGAGCCGGCCCACGGAGGTGCGGACCTGCTCGGGCACCCCGGCGTTGGTGCCGAAGACGTCCGAGACGTCGGGCGCGGTCAGTACGACCACGTCGGGGACGCGCTGCTCGGCGGCGAGGTCGGCCAGGGAGGCGAGTGAGGCGAGTGAGGCGACCGGGCGCATGCCCGGCAGCCCGGCCCCGACCACCACCCAGTCGTCGGTGGCCGCGACCGGCCCGGGAGCCGGCTGGTGCGCCTGCCAGTCGATGCGGAACAGGGCTCCGTCGCCGCCCGATCCGTCACCCGCCAGCTGCTGCGGGGACACCTCGCGCACGACGAGCGCATCGACGGTGGCGACGGGCTCACCGGTGGGTGCGGTGATCCGCAGTGCGACGGCGTCGGGGCCCGGCTTGGTGAGGCGGACCCGCAGCGCGGACGCCCCGGTGGTGTGCAGCGTGACGCCGGTCCAGACGAAGGGCAGGGCGGCCCGGACGGGGCCGTCGGCGTCCTCGTCGAAGATGCGCTCGGCGTGCAGGGCGGCGTCGAGGAGGGCCGGGTGGAGGCCGAAGAGGGCGGCGTCGGTGCGGGCGTGGGCGGGGAGCGAGATCTCGGCGTACAGCTCGTCGCCGCGCCGCCAGGCCGCCGTGAGGCCCTGGAAGAGGGGGCCGTACCCGTAGCCGAGTCCGGCGAGGTCCTCGTACATCCCGCTGACGTCGACGGGCCGGGCCCCGGCCGGCGGCCACGCCTCCAGGTCGGGGACGGCGGCCGCCGGCTCCGGGGCGAGGACGCCGCGGGCGTTGCGGGTCCAGGGTGCGTCGGCCGGCAGGTTCTCGGCCCGCGAGTACAGGGCTACGTCGCGACGCCCGGAGCCGTCCGCCCCGCCGACGACCACCTGCACCGCGACCCCCGTCTTCCCGGGCAGCAACAGCGGCGTCTCCTGAGTGAGTTCCTCCAGCTGGGCGCAGCCCACCTCGTGGCCGGCGCGGAGCGCCAGTTCGACGTACGCGGTGCCGGGGAGCAGGACGCTGCCGTGAACGGCGTGGTCGGCCAGCCAGGGGTGGGTGGAGGTGGATATCCGGCCGGTGAGAACGGGGGCTCCGGTCTCCGGGGAGGCGAGTACGGCGCTGAGCAGCGGGTGCCCGGCGGCGGCCTGGCCCATCCCGGCCGCGTCGCCGACCGCGGCGGGAGCGTCGAGCCAGTAGCGGGTCCGGAGGAAGGGGTAGGTGGGCAGGTCGACGTGCCGGGCGCCGGAGCCGGCGAAGAACGCCTCCCAGTCGACGGGGACGCCCGTGGCGTGCAGCTGCCCGAGGGCGGCGATCAGGGTCTCGGGCTCGGGGCGGTTCTTGCGGAGGGCGGGTACGAGGACCGCCTGCTCGGAGTCCACACCCTGCTGCGCGAGACCGGTCAGGATGCCGTCCGGGCCGATCTCCAGGAAACGGGTCACTCCCTGCTGCTCCAGGGTCCGTACCGCGTCCGCGAAGCGGACGGCCTCGCGGACCTGACCGACCCAGTACTCAGGCGACTGCCAGTCCAGCGACAGCTCACCGGAGACGGTGGACACCACCGGGATCCGCGGCGCGGAGAACGTCAACCGGGAAGCGACGGCACGGAACTCGTCCAGCATCGGATCCATCAAAGCCGAGTGGAAAGCGTGCGAGACGGCCAGACGGCTGGTCTTGCGACCTTCGGCCGTGAAGTGCTCACCGACAGCCAGCACAGCAGCCTCGACACCGGAGACGACGACCGACTGCGGCCCGTTGACCGCAGCGATACCCACACCGTCGGTCAGGAGCGGCAGCACCTCTTCCTCGGTGGCCTGCACGGCGAGCATCGCCCCACCCGCAGGCAGCGCCTGCATCAAACGTCCCCGGCTCACGACGAGTTCGGCCGCGTCCGCCAGGGACAGCACCCCCGCCACATGGGCGGCGGCCAGCTCACCGATCGAATGCCCGGCGACGACATCGGGCTTCACGCCCCACGCCTCCACCAACCGGTAGAGAGAAACCTCCAGCGCGAACAGTGCGGGCTGCGTCAACGCGGTCGCATCGAGCGCGGCCGCATCCTCACCCCACACCACCTCCCGCAACGACCGACCCAAATGCCGGTCGACTTCTCCGCACACGGCGTCGAAGGCCTCGGCGAACACCGGGAACGCGTCATACAGCTCACGACCCATCCCCAGCCGCTGCGCCCCCTGCCCCGTGAAGAGGAACGCCGTCCGCCCACCGGCTCGCGCCGAGCCCCCTACGCCGTCCCCGGCGGCGACGGCGGCCAGGCCCCGCAGCGCGCTCTCGCGGTCGTGGGCGTCAGCTGCGACCACCGCGCGGTGTTCCAGCGCCGCCCGGCCCGTCGCGAGGGTACGGGCGACGTCGGTGAGGTCCAGCTCCGGTTCGGCGAGGAGCCGGGCGTGCAGTTCCTCGGCCTGGCGGGCCGGTGCCTGTGGGTCGGCTCCGGAGAGCAGCAGCGGCAGGGCCGGCAGGTCGGCCGCGCCCGCCTCGGTCGGGACGGCTTCCGGGGCCTCCTCCACGATGAGGTGGGCGTTGGTGCCGCTGAGGCCGAAGGAGGAGACGGTGGCCCTGCGCGGCCGGTCCGCGCGGCGGGGCCACGGCCGTGCCTCCGTGAGCAGGCGGACGTTGCCGGCTTCCCAGTCGACCTCGGGCGAGGGCTCGTCCACGTGCAGGGTCTTGGGCATCAGCCCGTTGCGCAGGGCCATCACCGACTTGATGACGCCGCTGACCCCGGCCGCGGCCTGGGCGTGTCCGATGTTGGACTTGATGGAGCCGAGCCACACCGGGTCGTCGGCGGGCCGCCCCTGCCCGTAGGTGGCGAGGAGGGCCTGTGCCTCGATGGGGTCGCCCAGCCGGGTGCCCGTGCCGTGGCCCTCGACGAGGTCCACGTCGGCGGTGGTCAGGCCGCCGGCGGCGAGGGCGCGCTGGATGACGCGCTGCTGCGAGGGCCCGTTGGGGGCGGTCAGCCCGTTGCTGGCACCGTCCTGGTTGATGGCGGAGCCGCGGATCACGGCGAGTACGTCGTGGCCGAGCCGCTGCGCGTCGGAGAGCCGCTCGACGAGGAGCAGGCCCACGCCCTCCGCCCAGCCGGTGCCGTCGGCGCCGCCCGCGAAGGCCTTGCAGCGGCCGTCGGCGGACAGGCCGCGCTGCTGGGCGAACTCGACGTAGATCTCGGGCGTCGACATGACGGTGACGCCTCCGGCGAGTGCCATGTCGACCTCGCCCCGCCGCAGTGCCTGGCAGGCCATGTGGAGGGCGACGAGCGAGGACGAGCATGCGGTGTCGACGCTGACGGCGGGGCCTTCGAGGCCGAGGGTGTAGGCGACGCGGCCGGTCAGGATGGAGGCCGCGGTGCCGTTGCCGAGGTAGCCGGCGACGTCGTCGGGGATGTGCTGGAGGCGGGAGCCGTAGTCGTGGTACATCACGCCGGCGTAGACGCCGGTCTGGCTGCCGCGCATGGCGGAGGGGTCGATGCCGGCGCGTTCGAAGGCTTCCCAGGCGGCTTGCAGGAGCAGTCGTTGCTGGGGGTCCATCGCGATGGCCTCGCGGGGGCTGATCCCGAAGAACGCCGGGTCGAACTCGGCGGCGTCGTAGAGGAATCCGCCTTCGCGGGCGTACGTCTTGCCGTGCAGACCGGGTTCCGGGTCGTAGAGGGCGTCGGTGTCCCAGCCGCGGTCGGCGGGGAAGTCGGCGATGGCGTCGCGGCCTTCGGCGACGAGGTCCCACAGGTCCTCGGCGGAGCGTACGCCGCCGGGGAAGCGGCAGCTGATGCCGACGATCGCGATGGGTTCGTCGTCGGCCAGGCCGACGGGGGCGGCCTGGGCGGTGGCCTGTCCGGGCTCGGCGCCGTCGTCGTCCTGGGCGAAGTGGTCCTGGGCGAGGTGCTCGGCGACGGCCCGGGTGTTCGGGTAGTCGAAGACGAGCGTGACGGGCAGCCGCAGTCCGGTGGCCGCGTTCAGCGCGTTGCGCAGTTCGACGGCGGCGAGCGAGTCGAAGCCGAGTTCCTTGAAGGCCCGGTCCGCTCCGACGCTGTCGGCGGAGTCGTGGCCGAGGACGGCCGCGACCTGGGTGGCGACCAGGTCGAGCAGGGCCCGGCCGCGTTCGGCGGCGGTGAGGCCGGCCAGCTTGCGGGCGAGGCCGTCCCCGCCGGGGGCGCTGTTCGCGGCGGCGCGCCGGGTCGTGGCCGGCCGTGCGACGGCGGCGCGCAGCAGCGGCGGGACGTCGGTGCCTCGGGCGTGCAGGGCGGTCGGGTCGAGGGGCAGCGGGGCGAGCAGGGCGTGCCGGGTGCGCAGGGCCTCGTCGAAGAGTTCGAGGCCGCGGCTCTCGGGCAGGGCGGGCAGGCCGAGCCGGTTCATCTTCTCGACGTCGGCGTCGGTGAGTTCGCCGCCGAGGCCGGTGTTGACGGCCCACAGCCCGTACGCGAGGGCGGTCGCGGGGAGTCCTGCGGCCTGCCGGTGGGCGGCGAGGGCGTCGAGGAAGACGTTGGCCGCCGCGTAGTTGCCCTGTCCGGCGGGCAGGACGAGTCCGCCCGCGGAGGAGAACAGGACGAACGCGGACAGGTCGAGGCCCGCGGTCAGCTCGTGCAGGTGCCAGGCGGCGTCTGCCTTGGGCCGCATGACGGTGTCCAGGCTGTCCGGGGTGAGCGCGGCGATCAGGCCGGGGTCGACGACGCCCGCGGCGTGGACGACGCCGGTGAGCGGGTGCTCGTCGGGGATCGCGGCGAGTACGCCGGCCAGTGCCGTGCGGTCGGCCGCGTCGCAGGCGGCGATGCGGACCTGCTCGGCGCCGGCCTCGATCAGCCGGTCGCGCAGTGCGGCGGAGCCGGGGGCGTCCATGCCGCGGCGGCTGGTGAGGACGAGGTGCCGGACGCCGTGGCGGGTGACGAGGTGGTGGGCCAGGCGGGCGCCGAGACCGCCGGTGCCGCCGGTGATCAGGACGGTGCCCCGGTCGTTCCAAGGGGCGTCGGCCTCGGGGACGGCGGTCCTGACGAGCCTCGGGGTGAGGAAGCGGCCTTCGCGCAGGGCGAGTTCGGGCTCGCCCTGCTCCAGGGCCAGCGCCACGAGGGCGGGGTCGACGTCGGTGGGGGCGGTGTCCTCGGCGGGGTCGGTGTCGAGCAGGACGATCCGGCCCGGGTTCTCGGCCTGCGCCGCCCGGACCAGGCCCCACACGGGCGCCTGGGTCAGGTCCGGGGCGCTGGCGGCGCCGGTGGCGACCGCGCCGCGGGTGACGACGACCAGGGTGGAGCTGCCGAACCGCTCGTCGGCCAGCCAGGACTGCACCAGGCTGAGCACGTACGAGGTGACCGTGCGGGCGGCGTCGGGCACCGGCTGGCCGGCCGGGGTGGGGCAGACGGCCAGGACCACGGCCGGGGTGTCGGCGTGGATGGCCAGCCCGTACTCGTCGAGGACCACGGCGGAGGACTCGGCGGGCCGGGCCGCCGCCGGGAGGGTGGTCCACTCGATGTGCTGGAGGTCGTCGGTGAGGACGCCGTCGGCCGGCTCCAGCTGCTCGGCGGAGACGGGCCGGCAGATCAGCGACGCGACGGTCATCACCGGGCGGCCTGTCTCGTCGGCGACGACCATCGCCGACTCCTCGGCGCCACGGATGCGGCGTACGTACACGCGCAGTGCGCCGGCCCCGGCGGCGTGCAGCGACACGCCGCTCCAGGCGAACGGCAGCAGCGCTTCGGTTCCGCCCTCGCCCTGGTCGACCAGGACGTCGACGTGCATGGCGGTGTCGAGGAGGGCGGGGTGCATCCCGTACTCGACGGCTTCGGCGCGCACCGTGTCGGGCAGTTCGACCTCGGCGAACAGTTCGTCACCGCGCCGCCAGGCGGCCTTGAGGCCCTGGAAGGCGGGGCCGTATCCGTAGCCGCGCTCGCGCAGCCGCTCGTAGGCGCCGTCGACCTCGACGGGGGTGGCGCCGCGCGGCGGCCACTGCGTCAGGTCGGCGTCGACCTGTGGGGGTGCGCCGGTGGCGAGGAAGCCGGTGGCGTGGCGGGTCCAGGACTCCGCGGGGGCGTCGTCCAGGCGGGAGTGGATGTGCAGGGCGCGGCGGCCCGAGGCGTCGGGGGCGCCGGCGGCGACCCGCAGGGCGGCTCCGCCGTGCGCGGGCAGGACGAGCGGCGCCTCCAGCGTCAGCTCCTCCAGGAGGTCGCAGCCCACCTCGTCGCCGAGGCGTACGGCGAGCTCCACGAAACCGGTGCCGGGGAGCAGGATCGCGCCGTGCACCCCGTGGTCGCCGACCCACGGCTGTCCGGCGGCCGACAGCCGTCCGGTGAGGACGACGGAACCCGACTCGGGCGAGAACACGGCCGCGCTGAGGAGCGGGTGGGCGATCGGGTCGAGGCCGGCGGAGCCGACGTCGCCGGTGTGCGCGGGTACGTCGAGCCAGTAGCGCTTGCGCTGGAAGGCGTACGTGGGCAGGTCCACGAGCGGGCCGGTGCGCCCGGTGCGGCCGAGGACGGCGGGCCAGGCGACGGTGGTGCCGCGGGCCCAGGCCGCTCCGATGCCGGTCAGCACCTCGCGTGCCTCGTCGCGGTCGCGGCGCAGCAGGGCGACGAAACCGGTGTCCTCGCCGGTGGCCGAACCCGTTCCGAGGGCGGTGAGGACGGCGTCGGGGCCGATCTCCAGGAAGGTGCGTACGCCGAGCGCCTCGGCGCGGCGGACGGCGTACGCGAAGCGGACCGGCTCGCGGACCTGGCCGACCCAGTACTCGGGCGACCGCCAGTCCTCGCAGAGCTCACCCGTCACGGTGGAGACGACGGCCACGCGCGGAGCGGAGTACGTCAATGCGCCCGCAACGGCACGGAACTCGTCGAGCATCGGGTCCATCAGGGCCGAGTGGAAGGCGTGCGAGACGGACAGCCGGCTGGTCTTGCGACCGGCCGCCGCGAAGTGCTCGCCGACGGCCAGGACGGCCGCCTCGACGCCCGAAACCACCACGGACTGCGGCCCGTTGACCGCTGCGATACCGACTCCGCCGGTCAGCAGCGGCAGGACCTCGTCCTCGGCGGCCTGCACGGCCAGCATCGCGCCACCGGCAGGAAGCTCCTGCATCAGCCGGCCCCGCGCCACGACCAGCCGGGCCGCGTCCGCCAGCGAGAAGACGCCCGCGACGTGCGCGGCGGCCAGCTCACCGATCGAGTGACCGGCCACGACATCGGGCCGCACGCCCCACGCCTCCACGAGGCGGAACAACGCGACCTCGACCGCGAACAGCGCCGGCTGGGTGACCGCGGTGGCGTTCAACGCGTCCGCGTCCTCACCCCACACCACGTCCTTCAACGACCGCCCGAGATGGACGTCCACTTCCGCGCACACCGCGTCGAACGCGGCCGCGAACTCCGGGAAGGCCTCGTACAGTTCCCGGCCCATCCCGAGGCGCTGCGCACCCTGCCCCGTGAACAGGAACGCCGTCTTTCCGTCCTGGGCCGCGCCCGCACCGGCGAGCAGTTCCAGCGAGCGGGAGAGTTCGGCGCGGTCGGCGCCCAGGGCGACGGCGCGGTGTTCCAGTGCGGCGCGGCCGGTGGTCAGCGTGTGGGCGGCGGCGGTCAGTTCCTCGTCGGTGAGGCCGCCGAGGCGCTCCCGCAGGCGGTCGGCCTGGGCCCGCAGGGCCTCGGGGGTGGCGCCGGAGACGACCCACGGCACGGCGGGGAGCGTTGCTTCCGGTTCGGCGTCGAGGGCCGGCGCCTGTGGCGCCTGCTCGATGATGACGTGGGCGTTGGTGCCGCTGATGCCGAACGAGGAGATGCCGGCCCGGCGGACTCCGCCGCGGGCGACCCAGTCG
Source organism: Streptomyces sp. NBC_00667 (assembly GCF_036226825.1). Lineage (NCBI taxonomy): Bacteria > Bacillati > Actinomycetota > Actinomycetes > Kitasatosporales > Streptomycetaceae > Streptomyces > Streptomyces sp. NBC_00667. The sequence continues at coordinate 5,416,871 of NZ_CP109022.1, read as the reverse complement.
CGGGCCTCGGTGAGGAGTTCCACGTCGCCCGCCGACCAGTCGACCTGGTCCGAGGGCGTTTCGGCGTAGAGGGTCCGCGGCAGGACGCCGTGGTCCATCGCCAGGACCATCTTGATGATCCCCGCGACGCCGGCGGCGGCCTGGGTGTGGCCCATGTTGGACTTGATGGAGCCGAGCCACAGCGGCTCGCCCTCGGGGCGTTCCCGGCCGTAGGTCTCCAGCAGGGCCTGCGCCTCGATGGGGTCGCCGAGGCGGGTGCCCGTACCGTGCGCCTCGACCACGTCGACCTCGGCGGCCGACAGACCCGCGTCCGCCAGCGCCTGGCGGATCACCCGCTGCTGGGCGGGACCGTTCGGCGCGGTCAGACCATTGCTCGCACCGTCCTGGTTGAGCGCCGAACCCCTGACCACGGCCAGCACGCGGTGACCGTTGCGCCGCGCGTCCGACAGCCGCTCCAGCAGCAGCACACCCGCACCCTCACCCCAGCCGGTGCCGTCGGCACCCTCACCGAAGGACTTGCAGCGGCCGTCGGAGGCGAGTCCGCGCTGGCGGCTCATGTCGAGGAAGGTGTCCGGGGTGGACATGATGGTGACGCCGCCGGCGAGGGCCAGGGAGCATTCGCCGGAGCGCAGCGAACGCGCGGCCATGTGCAGGGCGACCAGTGAGGAGGAGCAGGCCGTGTCGACGCTGACCGCGGGGCCTTCGAGGCCCAGTGCGTAGGCGACGCGTCCGGAGACGACGCTGGCGAGGCTGCCGTTGCCGTGGTAGCCGGCCACGTCCTCGGGGAGCGGGCCGAGCCGCAGGCCCCAGTCGTGGTACATGACGCCGGCGAAGACGCCGGTGCTGCTGCCCTTGACGGACCGGGGGTCGATCCCGGCGCGTTCGAAGGTCTCCCAGGCGACTTCGAGGAGGAGCCGCTGTTGCGGGTCCATGGCCTGGGCCTCGCGGGGGCTGATCCCGAAGAACGCGGGGTCGAACTGGGCGGCGTCGTAGAGGAAGCCGCCCTCGGTGGAGTAGGTCTTGCCGGGCTTGCCGATCTCCGGGTCGTAGAGGTCGGCGGCCCAGCCGCGGTCGGTGGGGAACGGGCCGATGGCGTCGGAGCCCTCGGCGACGAGCTGCCACAGTTCCTCGGGCGAGGAGACGCCGCCGGGGTAGCGGCAGGCCATGCCGACGATCACGACCGGGTCGTCGGAGGCGGCGGCGGAGCCCGCGCCCGCCGCGGGCCGGGTCTCGGCGGCCGCGGGGGCGGCCGCGCCGAGCAGCTTGGTGACGAGGTGCTCGGCCAGGGCGGTGGCCGTCGGGTAGTCGAAGGTCAGGGTGGCGCTGAGCCGCAGACCGGTCGCGGTGGAGAGGCGGTTGCGCAGTTCCACGGCGGCCAGGGAGTCGAAGCCGGTCTCGGTGAACGCGCGGGTGGCGGTGACCTCTTCGGCGCTCTGGTAGCCGAGGACGGCCGCGGCTTCGGTGCGGACCAGCAGCAGGACGGTGGCCAGGCGGTCGGCGGCGCCGAGTCCGGCGAGCTGGGCGGCGAGGGGTGCCGGTCCGGTGGCCGGGCCGGTGACGGCCGGACCGGCCGCGGCGGTGGGGCGGCGCACGGGGGTGCGCACGAGGGCCCGCAGCAGGGTCGGGACGCCGTCGCCGCGGCCGCGCACGGCGCGGTGGTTGACCCGTACGGGAACCACGGCCGGCTCGTGTCCGGCGAGCGCCGCGTCGAGCTGGGCGAGGTTCTCCTCGAAGGACAGGGAATCCAGGCCGAGGCGCTCGATGCGGGTGAGGGCTACGGCGTCGAGGGTGGCGCCCATGCCGGCGTCGCCGGCCCACAGGCCCCAGGCGAGGGAGGTGACGACCTGCCCGGCGGCGGCGCGGCGGGCGGCGAGGGCGTCGAGGAAGAGGTTCGCGGCGGCGTAGTTGGCCTGGCCGGCGCCGTCGAGGACGGTGGAGGCGGAGGAGAACAGGACGAACGCGGTGAGGTCGAGGTCCGCGGTCAGCTCGTGCAGGTTCCAGGCCGCGTCGACCTTGGGGCGCAGCACGGTGTCGAGCCGGGCGGGGTCGAGGGAGCCGACGAGCCCGTCGTCGATGACTCCGGCCGCGTGCACGACGGCGGTGAGCGGGTGCCGCTCCGGGATGGCGGCGAGCAGCGCCGCGAGGGCGTCCCGGTCCGCGGCGTCGGTGGCGCTGATGTCGGCGTCGGCGCCCAAATCCGCAAGTTCTGCCAGCAGTTCCCGGGCGCCGGGGGCGTCGGGGCCGCGCCGGCTGGTGAGCAGCAGGTGGCGTACGCCGTGGTGGCGTACGAGGTGGCGGGCGAGTGCGGCGCCGACGCCTCCGGTGCCGCCGGTGATCAGCACGGTGCCGGCCGCGTCCCACGGGGAGGGCCGGTCCTCGCCGGAGGCGGATGCGGGGACGGGGGCGAGTCGGGGAACGTACGCCTCGGCTGCGCGCAGGGCGAGTTCGGGTTCCTGCGCGGCGGCGGCCAGTGCCCGGCCGAGGTGCTCTTCTCCCGCCGGGTCGGTGTCCACGAGGACGAAGCGGCCGGGGTTCTCCGCCTCGGCGGAGCGTACGAGTCCCCAGACGGGCGCCTGCGCGAGGTCCACGTCGGTGCCGGGTACGGCGACGCCCCGGCGGGTGACGACCACGAGGCGGGAGTCGGCGTACCGGTCGTCGGCCAGCCAGTCCTGTACGACGGCCAGCGCGTCGGCGGTGACGGCCCGGACGGCGGCGGGCAGGTCCCCGGGCGGAGTCGGGAGGGTGAGGTGGACGACGTACGGCGCGGGGGCGTCCTCGGCGCGGGCCGTGAACGCGACCGTCTCCGCCGGGAGTGCGAGCGGGTTCCACTGCACGCGCAGCAGCGGGTCGGGGCGGTCGCCCGCGAGCTGGTCCGCCGTGACGGCCCGCAACAGCAGGGATTCGACCCGGGCGACGGGCGCGCCGTCGGGACCGGTGACGTCCACGGCGAGTTCCTCGCGGCCGCGCGCGGTGATCCGTACCCGTACAGCGGCCGCGCCGGAGGCGTGGAGGGTGACGCCGTTCCAGGAGAACGGGATCCAGGTGCCTTCGGGCCGGTTGCCCCGGGCGGCCAGGGCGTGGTCGGCGGGGTGCAGGGCTGCGTCGAGCAGGGCCGGGTGCAGTCCGAAGGCGGCGGCCTCGGCGCGGGCGGGCTGCGGGAGTTCCACGTCCGCGAACACCTGGCCGTCGAGGAGCCAGGCGGCGCGGACCCCGTGGAAGGAGGGCCCGTAGCCGTAGCCTTCGGCGGCCATGTCGCCGTACAGGCCGGAGACGTCCAGCGGCACGGCGCCCGCCGGGGGCCACGCCCCGTCCGGGGATGCGGCGGCCGCGGCGGGGGCCGCGGGGGCCAGGACGCCGGTGGCGTGGCGGACCCAGCCGTCCTCGGCGGCGTCGGCGCTGTCGGTGCGGGAGTGGCACTCGATGGTCCGGCGGCCCGCCGCGTCCGGGGCGGCGATCAGCACCTGGAGGGCGACTCCGCCCGTCTCGGGCAGTACCAGCGGCGCGTGCAGGGTCAGTTCCTCGACCAGCGCGCAGCCGGTCTCCGCGCCGGCGCGCAGGGCGAGTTCCACGAAGGCGGTGCCCGGCAGCAGGGTGGTGCCGGCGATGGTGTGGTCCGCGATCCACGGGTGGGTGCGCAGCGAGAGGCGGCCGGTGAGTACGGTGCTGCCGGCGCCGGCGACGTCGACCACCGAGCCGAGCAGCGGGTGCTGCGCGGCGAGCTGGCCCAGTCCCGAGGGGTCCCCGGTGGTGGTGTCCCGGGTCAGCCAGTACCGCTTGGGGCGGAAGGCGTAGGTGGGCAGGCCCTCGACGCGGCGGGTGGGGCGGCCCTCGTACACGGCGTCCCAGTCCAGCCGGGCGCCCCGCGCGTGGGCGAGGGCGGCGGCGCCGAGCGCCTCGCGGACCTCGTCCTTCCCGGCGCGCAGCAGCGGCGCGAAGACGGTGTCGGCTTCCCGCTCCTCGGGCAGGCAGTCGCGGCCGAGCGCGCTGAGGACGCCGTCGGGGCCCAGCTCCAGGAAGGTGCGGGCGCCCCCGTCGGCGGCCAGCCAGGTGAGGGCGTCGGCGAAGCGGACGGCCTCGCGGACGTGGCCGGTCCAGTAGTCGGGGGAGCAGAGCTCTTCGGAGGTGGCCGGGCGGCCGGTGACGGTGGAGACGAGGGGGATGGTCGGCGGGGCGTAGTGGAGGATGCCCGCGATGCGCCGGAATTCGGCGAGCATCGGTTCCATGAGCGGGGAGTGGAAGGCGTGGCTCACGTGCAGCCGCTTGGTCTTGCGTCCCATGGCGGCGAAGTGGTCGGCGAGGGCCAGCGCGGCGTCCTCCTCGCCGGAGATCACCAGGGCGTCGGGGCCGTTGACGGCGGCGATGGCCACGCGGGGGTGTTCGCCGAGGAGGGGCAGGAGTTCCGCCTCGGTGGCCCGGATGGCGATCATGGCTCCGCCCGGGGGCAGTTCCTGCATCAGCCGGCCGCGGGCGGCGACGAGGGTGGCGGCGTCCTCCAGGGTGAGGACGCCCGCGACGTGCGCGGCGGCGATCTCGCCGATCGAGTGGCCGGCCACGAAGTCGGGGCGTACGCCCCAGGACTCGACGAGCCGGAACAGGGCGACCTCGACGGCGAACAGGGCGGTCTGCGCGTAGCGGGTCTCGTCCAGCAGCGCGGCGGCGTCCGAGCCGGGGGCGGCGAACAGGACGTCCCACAGGGACGTGTCGAGCTGGAGGTCGAGCCAGCCGATGGCGTCGGCCATGGCGTCCGCGAACACCGGGTGGGCGTCGTACAGCTGCCGGCCCATGGCGAGGCGCTGGCTGCCCTGGCCGGTGAAGAGGAAGGCGAGCCGTCCGGCGGGCAGGGTGCCCGTACGGGTGGCGGAAGTGGTCCCTCCGGCGGCGAGGGCGTGCAGCCCTTCGAGGAGTTCGGCGCGGTCGGCGGCGAGGACGGTGGCGCGGTGTTCGAGGGCGGCGCGGCCGGTGCCGAGGGCGTGGCCGAGGTCGTCGGGGGTGAGGCCGGGGCGGTCGGCGAGGAAGGCGGCCAGCCGCTCGGCCTGGGCGCGCAGGCCGTCCTCGGAGCGGGCGCTGACGGGCACGAGGGCGGGCCGCGCGGGGGCCTTCGGGGGCACTTCGGCGTCGGGGTCCGGGCCGGAGGTCTGCGTGGGCGCGGCGGCGGCCTGCGTGGGCGCGCCTTCTGCGGCCCGGTCCGGTCCTTCGGCGGCGCGGTCCGCGACGACGGCCCGGTCGGCGGCAGCAACCCGGTCCTCGCCGGCGGTTCCGGCGTCCGGCTCCGGTGCGCGCGGCGCTTCCTCCACGATCACGTGGGCGTTCGTCCCGCTGATGCCGAAACCGGAGACTCCGGCCCGGCGGGGCCGCTCGCCGTTCACGGGCCACGGGACGGGCTCGGTGAGCAGACGGACGGTGCCCGCGGACCAGTCGACGTTGCCGGTGGGCTCGTCGACGTTCAGCGTCTTCGGCAGTACGCCGTGCCGCATCGCCATGATCATCTTCATCAGCCCGGCGACACCGGCCGCGGCCTGCGTGTGCCCCAGGTTGGACTTGACCGACCCCAGCCACAGCGGCCGGTCCTCGGACCGCTCCCGCCCGTAGGTCTCGATCAGCGCCCGGGCCTCGATGGGGTCGCCGAGCGTGGTGCCGGTGCCGTGCGCCTCCACCGCGTCCACCTCGGCGGCGGACAGCCCGGCGTCGGCGAGGGCCTGCAGGATGACGCGCTGCTGCGCGGCGCCGCTGGGGGCGGTGAGGCCGTTGCTGGCGCCGTCCTGGTTGACGGCCGTACCCCGGATGACGGCGAGGACCTGGTGGCCGTTGCGCCGGGCGTCGCTGAGGCGTTCCACGACGAGCAGGCCGACCCCCTCCGCGAAGGAGGTGCCGTCGGCGCCCGCCGCGAAGGCCTTGATCTGCCCGTCGGGGGCGAGGCCGCGCTGCCGGCTGAACTCGGTGAACAGGCCGGGGGTGCTCAGTACGGTGACGCCGCCGGCCAGGGCCAGGGAGCATTCGCCGCGGCGCAGCGACTGCACGGCCAGGTGCAGGGAGACCAGCGAGCCGGAGCAGGCGGTGTCGACGGTCAGCGCCGGGCCCTCCAGGCCGAGCGCGTACGCGACGCGGCCCGAGGTGACGCTGAGGGCGCCGCCGGTGACGAGGTACCCGGTCAGGGAGTCGGGGGCGTCCTGCACACGCGGCCCGTACTCGGAGGGGCCGGCGCCTATGAAGACGCCGGTGCGGGTGCCGCGCAGGGAGGTGGGGTCGAGCCCGGTCCGCTCCAGCGCCTCCCAGGCCGTCTCCAGCATCAGCCGCTGCTGGGGGTCCATGGCCAGCGCCTCGCGCGGGCCGATCCCGAAGAACTCGGCGTCGAAGTCGGGGGCGTCGTGGAGGAAGCCGCCGGTGCGGGTGTAGCAGGTGCCGGGGGTGGCGGGGTCGTCGTCGAAGAGGGCGTCGAGGTCCCAGCCGCGGTTGTCGGGGAAGGGCCCCACGGCGCTGGCGCCCCGGGAGACGAGGTCCCACAGCTCCTCGGCGGAACGCACACCGCCGGGGAAGCGGCCGCTGATGCCGACGACGGCGATGGGCTCGCCGTCGTGGCGCGGGGAGGCCTGGGCCTGGGCTTCGGCGGCGCGCGGCGCGGGGGGCCCGGCGGGAGCGCCGAGCAGTTCCGTGCGCACGTACGCGGCGAGCAGTTCGGGGCTCGGGTGGTCGAACGCGGCGGTCACGGGCAGGGCCAGGCCCGTCGCGGCGTTGATCCTGGCGTGCAGGTCGACCATGCCGATGGAGTCCAGGCCGAGTTCCTTGAAGGAGGTCCCGATCGTGACCACGGGCTCGGTGTCGGGCCTGGCCTTGCGGAGGATCTCGGCGGTCTGCGCGCAGACGAGGTCGAGCAGCAGCCTCGTCTGCTCGCCCTGCGGGAGTCCGGCCAGCCGGCCGGCCGGCTCGGCCCCCGGGCGGACGTCCGCGCCGGACGGTTCATCAGCGACAGGATCGAAGCCCGCGGACATCTGCACGCTCCCAGCTCGGTATCGATTGCCCCGGGCGCGGTTCCGGCCACGGGGTGATCGCACGCTAGGTCGGTCGCGAACGGGCGCGACACCCCTATCCCCCCAGGTGTTGACCCTGCCCGCGGCCGGCCCCCACGGCGTCCGGCGACCCGCGCCCGGGCGCCGGGTGGGACGACGTGCCAGCTGGGCAGGGGTGCGGGGCGCTACGGGCGCGGTCAGGGGGGTGGTCGGTGTTCTCGGCGCGCTCCCCGGACGCCTTCAATGGCACGCACTGCCCAGGGCGCCGCCTCCCGCGGGCCCCCGAGGCGAGAAGAGACGGGTGGAGCATGACAGTTGCCGATGTGAACGTGCGAGTGGCCGAACTGGGAGCGATCAAGGAGTCGGCCGAGCTGGGCCCGTCGCCGAGCGCGTCGCAGGCGCAGCACGCCCGGGGCAAGCTGACGGTGCGCGAGCGGCTGGACCTGCTGTTCGATCCGGGCACGTTCCGGGAGATCGAGCAGCTGCGCCGTCACCGCGCTTCCGGTTTCGGGCTGGAGGACCGCCGGCCGCACACCGACGGCGTGGTGACGGGCTGGGGCAAGGTCGACGGCCGCCGGGTGTTCGTGTACGCGCACGACTTCCGGATCTTCGGCGGCTCGCTCGGTGAGGCCCACGCGCAGAAGATCCACAAGGTGATGGACCTCGCGGTCGCGGCGGGCGCCCCGCTGGTCTCGCTGAGCGACGGCGCGGGGGCCCGTATCCAGGAGGGCGTGACCGCGCTCGCCGGGTACGGCGGCATCTTCCGCCGCAACGTCGCCGCCTCCGGGGTGATCCCGCAGATCAGCGTGATGCTCGGGCCGTGCGCGGGCGGAGCGACGTACTCCCCCGCCCTGACGGACTACGTGTTCATGGTCCGTGACATCGCGCAGATGTACATCACGGGCCCTGACGTGGTGCAGGCGGTGACGGGCGAGCGGATCAGCCACGACGATCTCGGCGGCGCGCAGGTGCACTCGTCGGTGTCCGGCGCGAGCGCGTTCCTGTACGACACGGAGGAGGAGTGCCTGGAGGAGGTGCGCCACCTGCTGTCGCTGCTTCCTTCCAACAACCGGGAGCTGCCGCCGTCGGTGGCGGCGGACGATCCGGCCGACCGGCGGTGCGGGGCGCTGGCGGAGCTGGTGCCGGCCGATCCCAACCGCTCGTACGACATGCGCGCCGTGATCGAGGAGATCGTCGACGACGGGGACCTGTTCGAGGTCCACGCCAACTGGGCGACCAACATCATCTGCGGTCTGGCCCGGCTGGACGGGCACGTGGTCGGCATCGTCGCCAACCAGCCCGCCTCCCTCGCCGGCGTGCTGGACATCCACGCCTCGGAGAAGGCCGCCCGGTTCGTGCAGACCTGCGACGCGTTCAGCATCCCGCTGGTGACGCTCGTGGACGTGCCGGGCTTCCTGCCGGGCAGCGACCAGGAGCACAACGGGGTCATCCGGCACGGTGCGAAGCTGCTGTACGCGTACTGCGCGGCCACGGTGCCGCGGGTGCAGGTGATCCTGCGCAAGGCGTACGGCGGCGCGTACATCGTCATGGACTCGCGCTCGATCGGCGCGGACCTGTCGTTCGCGTGGCCCACCAACGAGATCGCCGTGATGGGTGCGGAGGGCGCGGCGAACGTCGTCTTCCGCCGGGAGATCGCCGCCGCGGACGACCCGGAGGCGGCGCGCGCGCAGCGCGTCAAGCAGTACCGCCAAGAGCTGATGCACCCCTACTACGCGGCCGAACGCGGCCTCGTGGACGACGTCATCGACCCGGCCACGACCCGGCAGGTGCTGGTGGACGCCCTGGAGGCGCTGCGGGCCAAGCACGTGCCGCTGCCCGAACGCAAGCACGGCAACCCGCCGTTCTGACCGCCGCACGCAAGAGCGAGGAGTACGCCCGATGACCGAGCGGGCCGAACCACTGATGAGGATCGAGCGCGGGACCCCGGACGGCACCGAACTCGCCGCGCTCCTCCTGGTGTTGCTCGCCGCCGGCCGGCAGCGGCAGCACCCCGGCGCGGACGCCGCGCACGGGCCCCGGGCCGCCGCCTGGGGTCCGGCGCGCGGCTGGCGCCCGCCCGGCACCTGGACCGCCCGGTGAACCGGGCACCTTCCCCACGCACCACACCTCACGGAACGGGACACCGAACGACATGACCGCGACCACGACCACGACCACAGGCGCCTGGCTGCGCCGGTTCCACCCCGCCGAGGACGCGCCCGTACGGCTGGTCTGCCTGCCGCACGCGGGCGGCTCGGCCAGCTACTACTTCCCGGTGTCCCGGGCCCTGTCCCCGCAGGCCGACGTGGTGGCCGTGCAGTACCCGGGCCGCCAGGACCGCCGCCACGAGCCGTGCCTGGACGACGTACGGGAGCTCGCCGACCGGGTGGTGGCGCAGCTGCTGCCGTGGTGCGACCGGCCGGTGGCGCTGTTCGGGCACAGCCTGGGCGCGACCCTCGGCTTCGAGGTGGCGCTGCGGCTGGAGGAGGCCGGGCACCCGCCGGTGGCGCTGTTCGCGTCGGGCCGCCGGGCGCCGTCCCGGCACCGGGAGGACGAACGGATCCACCTCGCACCGGACGAGCGGCTGCTGGCCACCATCAAGGGGATGAGCGGTACGGATCCCGCCGTGCTCGCCGACGACGAACTGCTGCGGGCGGTGCTGCCGGCGATCCGCGGCGACTACAAGGCCGCGGAGAGTTACCGGTACCGGCCGGGACCGCTGCTGAACTGCCCGGTGCTGGTGCTGAACGGGGACGCCGACCCGGAGGTGACCGCCCTGGAGGCCGAGGGCTGGACCGACCACACGAGGGGTCCCGTGTCCTTCCACTGGTTCACCGGGGGGCACTTCTACCTGAACGAGCACGCCGCAGAGGTCATCGGCCTGGTCCGCAGGCGCCTCGCAGGGTCCTGAACGCGCGGGGGTCCGGCCACCGTGCGGGCAGCCGGACCCCCTCGCCTTCGGGTGCTCAGAGTTCCAGGCGCGTTCCGTCCGCCGGGATCTGCGCCCCGGCCCCGCGGACCTCCAGGTGCTCCTCGGAGCGGGGATCGGCCATCGGGTTGGTGTTGTTCAGGTGCGTGTACGCCCACCGGGTGTCCGGCCGCGTGGCGCGCAGCCGCCGGACGTGCTCCAGGCTGGCGCCCTCCCCCACCACCGGCAGGTGGCCCATCGCCGCCTGCGGTGCCGTCGTCCCCGCGGCGCCCGTCGCACCGCCGAACTCCCGCGCCGTGTGGAACGTACCGTCGAGCAGTACGTAGCCGGCGCCCGCCGTGAAGGCGTCGAAGCCGTCGGGCCAACCGGCCAGGCAGGGCGCGTACACGAAGGCGCCGCCCGTGGCCGGGTCCTCGAAGCGGTAGGCGACCACCCACGGTCCCGCTTCGGCCGACGTACGCGCGTACTTGGGGCGTTTGTCGCCGACCGCGAAGGCGGTGACCCGCAGCCCCCCGATGTCCCTCGCTCCGCCCGCCGCGAGCTCGGACCATTCCCAGCCGCTGTAGCCGCCGAGGATCCCGCGCACCGGGAAGCCGTCGTCCAGCGCCCCGAGTACGGCCCGGCTCGCCCACACCCGCAGCCCGCCGCCTTCGCGGAGCATCATCAGGCCGAGCGTGTGGTCGAGTTCGGCGTCGGTGAGCAGCACCCCGCGCACCGGGGTCTGGCGGGGGCCGGGGCCGGCAGCCAGCTCCGGGGTCGCGAGGATCTGCGCGCGGATGTCGGGCGAGGCGTTGACGAGGTACCAGTCGCGGCCGTTCGCGCTGACGGCGACGCCGTCCTGGCTGCGGGCGGGCGCACCCGAGGTGCACACGGGGCAGGCGCAGTTCCACTGCGGGCAGCCGCCGCCGGCCGCCGTGCCGAGCAGGATGACCTTCACCGGCGCACCGCCGCAACCGGGCGGGGTCCGCGCATGACCATCTCGGGCGCAGCCGCGCCGGGCGTGGCCAGCAGCAGGTCGACGACGCCGCGCCGGTCCGACTTGGAGCAGACGGGGTCGGTCGCGGCCGCGTCCCCGGTGAGCAGGAACGCCTGGCAGCGGCAGCCGCCGTGGTCGACGGAGCGCCGGTCGCAGCTGCGGCACAGGTCCGGCATCCATTCCTCGCCGCGGTAGGCGTTGAAGGAGCCGGACTTGTACCAGATGTCGCCGAGGGGGGTGTCCTTGACGTTGTCGAGGGTGAGGGTGGTGATCGCGCCGGCCGCGGGGCAGGGCAGCACGGTGCCGTCGGGGGCGACCGTCAGCTGGAGCGCGCCCCAGCCGTGCATGCACGGCTTGGGGTAGGGCTCGTAGTAGTCCGCGAGCACGTACACGATCTCCATCGTGCCTTTGAGCCGCTCGATGGCGGCCCGGACGACCGGTTCGGCCGCCGCCAGCTGGTCGGGGGTGGGCATCAGGGCGGCCCGGTTGCGCAGCGCCCAGCCGTAGTACTGGGTGTTGGCGAGCTCCAGGCGGTCGGCGCCCATGGCTTCGGCGAGTTCGATGAGGCCGGCGAGCTGGTCGTGGTTGCCGCGGTGCAGGACGGCGTTGACGGTCAGGGGCAGGCCGCGTGCGCGCACCAGCGCCGCGGCGGTGATCTTGTGGTGGTGGGCCCGGGCGCCGGCGAGGAGGTCGGCCCGTTCGGCGGTCGCACCCTGCACCGACAGCTGTACGTGGTCCAGGCCGCGCTCGGCCAGGTCCGCGAGGCGTGCTTCGGTCAGTCCGAGACCGCTCGTGACGAGGTTGACGTACGCGCCGAGGCCGCTCACGTGCGAGACGAGCTCGGGCAGGTCGGGGCGGGCCAGCGGCTCGCCGCCCGACAGGTGCACCTGCAGGACGCCGATCTCCCGGGCCTGGGTGAACACCTCCGTCCACTGCGCAGTGGTCAACTCCTTCTCGCGCTCGATGAGTTCGAGCGGGTTGGAGCAGTAGCCGCAGTGCAGCGGGCAGCGGTGGGTGAGTTCGGCGAGCAGCCCCAGCGGCGGGGCGGCGGCCGGTGTCTGCGGTGCGGGGGTCAGGTCCATCGGACGACTCCGTTCTCGGCGAGCCGTGCCAGCACCGCACCGACCTCTTCCTCGCGCACCCCGGCGTACGTGGCGCCCAGCGCCTCGGCGATCCCCGGTACGGTCGTCACCCCGTCGCACAGTTCGAGCACCGAGACGGCCGTGCGGTTGGGCACGAGCACGCCTTCGGGGTGGAGGACGACGTGGGTCTGCCGGGTCTTGTCGTAGATGAGCCGCACACCGCGGCCGAGTACGGGCCGCTCCACGGCCACTCCTTCTCGCAGGTCTCGCAGGTTCGGTTCCCCGTCACCCGGGCACGGTGACGGCGGCGCGTTCGATGGCGTCGAGCATCAGCCACAGCACCTCGCACTTGAAGCGGAGCGCGGCGACGGCCGCGTCCTGGTGCTCGCGGGTGGTGGCGTACCGGACGACGATGTCGAGGGTGCCCTTGCCCTCCCCGGAGACCGCTTCGATCCGGTCGGTGAAGTAGGCGAGGTCCTCGGCCCGGATCCAGTCGTAGTGGGCGAGCATGTCGGTGACCCTGCGGGTCATCAGGTGCCCGGCGAACATCTCCGTCAGGCCCGAGGCGATCGCCTCGGTCCACGGCCTCGTGCGGGCGAAGGTGACGTACGCGTCGACCGCGAACCGCACCCCGGGCAGCAGGTGGCGTTCGTCCAGCACCTCTTCGCGGGTCAGGCCCACGGCCTCGCACAGCCGCATCCAGCGCTCGATGCCGCCCTCGTCGCCGGGGGTGCCGTCGTGGTAGGCGAGGCGGTCCACCCAGGCCCGCCGGACCTCGGGCAGCGGGCAGTTGCTGATGATCGCCGCGTCCTTCTGCGGCAGCATGCGCTGGTAGTACCAGCGGTTCGCGGCCCACAGCCGCAGCTCGCGCCGGTCCAGGGCGCCGCTGTGCAGGCGCCGGTGGAAGGGGTGGGCGCCCCAGTAGGAGGAGGACAGCCCGCGCAGGGCGCCGATGAACTCGGACTCGCCCAGAAGTGTGGTCATATCGGTTTCCCGCCCGTGGTCCGTCGTCCTGTGACCGTGGCGGGCGCCGGTGTGCACCGGCCCCCGCCGTCCCGAGGGCCGGTTCACTTCTCCAGGCGCGCGGCGTACGCGGTGACCTCGAAAGCCGTCTCGAAGGCGACGAAGTCGGGGGTCGTCCACACCTCGGTGGTCCACGCCTCGGGGGTCTCGGTGATCTCAGCCATGGGGTGCTCCTTCGCTCGATGCCCTGCCGATTCGGGCAGAAACCTACGGCCGCCGGCGGCCGCCTTCGATCCCCTAAACACCCCTGACCACCGCCCGGCACCCCTGCCACGGGCGTCACCCGGCCGGCTGACCCCGTTGGCCGTCGGGCGCCGGGCCCGGCTTGCTGGACGGATGAGACAGCGATCACCGGGCGCGTCCCGGACCCAGAACCTGGAGACGCCCCGGGCGGCGGGAATGGCGGGCATCGTCTTCGCGGTCCTGCTGGCCGCGGCGATCGTGCTCGCCCGTCTCGCGCTGCCGGAAGGAGCCGGCGACTCCGCGGTGCAGCCCGACGCGGGACAGCGCAGCCAGCTGAGCACGGCCGTGGCACTCGTCCCCTTCGCCGGCATCGCCTTCCTGTGGTTCATGGGCGCCGTGCGCGCGCACACCGGGGAGGCCGAGGACCGGTTCGTCGCCACCGTCTTCCTGGGCAGCGGACTGGTCTTCGTCGCCTCCCTCTTCGGCGCCTCCGCGGCCGCCGGGACCGTGCTCTCCGCCCACCAGCCGCAGGACTTCGGCCGGTACTTCGCGTACGAGCTGCTCACGACGTACGGCATGCGGATGGCCGCCGTCTTCGTCTTCGCGACGTCCACCATCGGACGCAAGCTGGGCGTCTTCCCCCGCGCGCTGAGCGTGGCCGGGCTCGTGGCCGGCCTGGCGCTCCTGGTGGTGGGCTCCTCCGTGCCGTGGTCCGAGCTGGTCTTCCCCGCCTGGGCGCTCCTGATCAGCCTGTACATCCTGCGGGCCGCCCGCCCCGCTCCCTGAGGGCGCGGGAGCGGGCGGCCGTCACCCCGATGGTCCGCCCGGACGGGCCGGAACGGCGCGCGCACGGCACGCTGGTCCGGGGAGCCCAGGGGGTCACCGAAAGGACCGCACGTTGCTGAGGCTTGTCGTCGATCTCAACCGGTGCCAGGGGTACGCGCAGTGCGCGTTCCTCGCGCCCGACGTCTTCGCGATGCACGGGGACGAGGGGCTCCTCTACGATCCGCAGGCCGAGGAGGCCCAGCGCGAGCGGCTGGCGCAGGCCGCCGCCGCCTGCCCCGTACAGGCCATCCTCGTCGACGACCTGGACCGCGACCTGGCGGGTGCCGCGGAGGGCCGCGATGCATGAAGTGACCCTGGACCACCTCAAGCGCGAGGGCCGGATCGTCGTGGTGGGGGCCTCGCTGGCCGGGCTGCGCGCCGCCGAGACCATCCGCGACAAGGGCTTCACCGGCTCGCTGACCATGATCGGTGACGAGCCGTACGAGCCGTACGACCGCCCGCCGCTCTCCAAGGGCGTCCTGCTCGGCAAGTCGACCGCCGAACGCACCGCGCTGCCCCGCCGCCGCGCCATCGACGCCGAGTGGCGGCTGGGCACGGCGGCGACCGGCCTCGACATGGCCGCCCGGCGCGTCAGGCTCGCCGACGGCGACGAGGTCCCGTACGACCGGCTGCTGATCGCGACCGGCGTACGGGCACGGCCCTGGCCGAACGCGGCCGAGGGCGAGCTCGACGGGGTGTTCGTGCTGCGCACCCGCGACGACGGCGCGGCGCTCGCGCGACGGCTGGACGCCGGACCCCGCAGGGTCCTGGTGATCGGCGCCGGGTTCACCGGCTCGGAGATCGCCTCGGCGTGCCGGGAACGCGGGGTGCAGGTCACCGTCGCCGAACGCGGCGACGCGCCCCTCGTGGGCGCGCTGGGCGGGGTGATCGGGGCGGTGGCCGCCGAACTCCAGCGGGAGAACGGCGTCGACCTGCGCACCGGCGTCATGGTCACCGCCCTGGAGGGCGACTCCACCGGACGGGTGCGGGCCGCGCACCTGTCCGACGGCACCACGCTGGAGTGCGACGTGGTCGTCGTCTCGCTGGGCGCCCAGCGCAACACCGAATGGCTGGCCGGCTCCGGACTCGGCGCGGGGCCGCGCGGCATCGCCTGCGACGCGGGCTGCCGGGCCTTCGACATCCGGGGCATCGTCACTGACGACATCTACGTCGCGGGCGACGTGGCCCGCTCCCCGCACCCCCTGTTCGGATACCAGTTCCTGTCGCTGGAACACTGGGGCAACGCGGTCTCCCAGGCGGAGACCGCCGCCCACAACATGCTCAGCGTGAGCACGGACCGGCGGCCGCACATCTGGGTGCCGGCCTTCTGGTCCTCGCAGTTCGGGGTCAACATCAAGTCCGTCGGCGTGCCGTCGATGGGCTCCGAGATCATGATCGCCCAGGGTTCGCTCGCGGAACGCCGCTTCACCGGCGTGTACGGGTACCAGGGCCGCGTCATCGGGGCCGTCACCTTCGACAACTCCCGGTGGCTGCAGTTCTACCAGCAGCAGATCGAGACGACCGCGCCCTTCCCGGTGCCGTTCCCGACGGTCGACCGGCGCCCCGACGGCCACCGGCCCGTCCCGGCCGACTTCCCCGACCCGTCCGTGCCCACGCACGGGCCGACCATCACCCTCAGCGGATATTCGCCGGCCGACCGGCGGATGACGTTCACCCCCGCCGGGCACTGACCCGCAGGCCCCCGGAGGACCCGCAATGACCCACGGCATCCTGAGCGACATCCTGGACTACGCCAACCGCGCGAACCCGTACCCGCTGTACGAGGAACTGCGCAGGACTCCCGTCTTCCACGACGGGAGCGGGCCGTACGTCATCAGTACCTACTACGAGATCCAGAGCCTGCTGCACGACCCGAGGCTCAGCTCCGACGCCCGCAACCTGGCCGCGACGGCCGCAGACCCGCTGGCCGGGGAGGCCGAGGAGGAGGCGGCGCTGCCGCCCAGCTTCCTCAAGCTGGACCCGCCCGAACACGACCGGCTCCGCCGGATGACCAACCGGCCCTTCGGGCCGCCGCACTCCCCGCGCCGCGTGGACGGGATGCGCGACGACCTGCGCGCCATCGTCACGGGGCTCATCGACAACCTCGGGGACCCCGGACAGATCGACCTGGTCGACCAGTTCGCCTACCCGTTCCCCGTCACCATGATCTGCCGGCTGCTCGGGGTGCCGCGCGAGGACGAGCCCCGCTTCCACGTCTGGGCGGACACCCTCGCCGCGAGCCTGGACCCCGACCCGGACGCGGACCCCGCCGAACGGCAGCGCAAGACCCACGACTCCCGCATGGAGCTCGGCATGTACCTGGCCGGGCTGATCGAGGAGCGGCGCAAGCACCCCGGTGACGACATGCTGTCCCAACTGGCGGCCGGGCACGGTCAGGACGAGTCCATGTCCACCATGGAACTGCTCAGCACCGCCGCCCTGCTGCTGATCGCCGGCCACGAGACGACGGTCAACCTGATCACGAACGGGATGCTCACGCTGCTGCGCAACCCCGACGTACTGGAGCGGCTGCGCCGGGAGCCGGAGCTCGCGGCGCCGCTGGTGGAGGAGCTGCTGCGGTTCGAACCGCCGGTACAGCTGCTGCCGCAGCGCACCCCGCTCGTCGACATCGAGGTGGGCGGTGTCACCATCCCCAAGGGCTCCTCGATGTGGCTGATCCTCGCCTCGGGCAACCGGGACCCCAAGCGCTTCGAGAACCCCGACCGCTTCGATCCCGACCGCCGGGACGTCCAGCACCTGGGCCTCGGCAGCGGCATCCACAGCTGCTTCGGCGCCCCCCTGGCCCGCCTGGAGGCACAGCTCGCCCTCACCGAGCTGGCCCGCCGCCTGCACAACCCCCGCCTCCTGGAGGACCCGCCCCCGTACCGCCAGAACGCCGTCCTGCGCGGCCCCCGCCACCTCCGCATCGCCTGTGACGAGGTCCGCTCGGCCTAGAGCCGGGGTTCGACGACTGCCGGCCGCCCGCGCGTGCGCTCAGGCGGTCAGCAGTCGTTCGCGCAGGCGCAAGACCGTGGCCGGGGTGATGCCGACGCGGTCGAGGAGGTAGGCGCGGGGGGAGCCGTAGCGGGCCGTCAGATCGTCGAGGACGAGGGCGAGGACCGTCGCGGGGGCGCGGCCGTACGAGGGCCAGCCCATCGTGCGCCCGGGGTGGGCGGTGTGCCAGTCGGCGAGGAGGCGGGCCGTGGCCAGCTCGGTGAGGGCGAAGTCGGCCAGGACGTCCTCCCGGGAGACCCCGAGCAGCGTCAGCACGAAGGCGGCGATCAGCCCGGTGCGGTCCTTGCCGGAGGTGCAGTGGAACACCGTGGCCCCCGGCTCGGCCCCGGCGATCAGCTCCAGCGCGCCGCGGATCTCCTCGGCCCCGTCCTCGGTGACCTCGGCGGCGCGGTCCGCGAGGTAGCGCCAGGGGTCGACGGCGGGATCGATCGCGGCCTGGTCGTAGGGCCGGTGCTCGATGCTGAGGTTGGCGTACACGAACCGGTGCGCTTCGGGTACCCGCCCTTTGGCGTCGGCCTCCCACGGGTAGCGCAGGTCGATGACGGTCCGTATGCCGAGCTCCAGGAACCGCTGCCAGTCGGCGCCGCGGAGTTTGCCGAGGGAGTCGGCGCGGTAGAGCGCGCCCCAGGCGACCCGGCGGCCGTCGACGCAGCGGTAGCCGCCCAGGTCGCGGAAGTTGTGCAGGCGTTCGAACTCGATGTGGCGACTCGTCACGTGCGGGCTCCTGTCCGGTGCGGTGGTCTTCCGGTCAGGATGATCCCTCAGCCGTCGCGGCCCGCGCTCAGCGTTTGCGCGCCACCGTGAGGCCGTCCGCGATCGGCAGCGTGACCGACTCGACCCGCTCGTCGGCCCGCACGTGCGCGTTGAACTCCCGGATGGCCAGGGCGTTGCCCGTGGCGTCGGGGCGGACCGCCTCGCCGCCGTACAGGACGTTGTCCGCGAGCAGCAGGCCGCCCGGGCGTACGCGGGGCACGAGTTCGTCCCAGTAGGCGCGGTACCCGGTCTTGTCGGCGTCCAGGAACACCAGGTCGATCACCGGCTCGGGCGGCAGGTCGCGCAGGGTCTCCAGGGCGGGGGCGATCCTCAGATCGATGCGGTCGGCGACCCCGGCCGCCTTCCAGGCCTCCTGGGCGATGCTCGTCCACTCCTCGGAGACGTCGCAGGTGAGGACCTTGCCGCCGGGGAGCAGGCCCTGGGCGAGGGCGAGCGTGGAGTAGCCGGTGAAGGTGCCGACTTCGACGATGCGCAGGGCGCCGGCGAGCTTCGCCAGCAGGGTGAGGAGGACGCCCTGCTCGTGCGGGACCTGCATCTCGGAGGGGCCGCCGAGGGCGTGCGTGCGCGCGATCAGCTGCCGTTGGACGGGGGTGGCGGGTTCGGCCTGGTCGACCAGGTAGGCGTACACCTCGGGCGTGAGGGGCACGGTCTTCGCTTCGTGGGGGGCACGGGGCATGGAGTTGCTCGGTCCTTTCTCAGGGGGTGCGCGGTGGGCGCGGTGGCCGTCATGTCCGGCCGCCCCGCCCCGCACACCTGCTTATCCAGCGGGGCAACGACGGCGCTGGCCCCTCGGAAACGGCGCCTCCACCCCTCTATCCATGCCCTGTCACATGTGAAATATTACCTGCGCTCCCCGGCCGCCCCGCTGGCCGGCCCGTCGGCCGTCTCCCGGCCAACTCCTGGGAAGGACTCCCGCGTTGCGCAGACTTGCCGTGGCCGGAGCGGCGATATCACTCGCCCTCCTCGCCGCCACCCCCGCACTCGCCGCCTCACCCCCGCCGCCCCCACCCGCGACGGCCGGACAGCAGGCCCCGGCGGCCGCCCAGCAGGCCCCCGCCCCACCGCCCGCGCCGCTCGAACTCCAGCGCCAGGCCCTGCGCCGCCAGGCCCTCGAAGGGATCGCGGCCGGCGGCGGCAACGGCCCCGGCGCCCTGCGCGCCGAGTCCGACCGGACCCTCCCCCGCCAGGCAAAGGTCGGCGACCGGTACGTCGAACTCGCCCAGGAACGCAAGGACAAGGTCTTCGTGATCCTCGCCGAGTTCGGCGACCAGGTGGACACGACGACCGAGTACGAGGGCAAACCGCGGTTCGGCGGCACCCCCGGCCCCCGCCACAACACCATCGGCAAGCCGGCGGCCGAGGACAACCACACGCTGTGGCGCAAGGACTTCGACCGGTCCTTCTACCAGCGGCAGTTCTTCTCCGACGCGCCGGAGTCGGCGAGCATGCGCGCCTACTACCGGCTCCAGTCCTCGGGCCGCTACGACATGGACGGCACCGTCACCGACTGGGTCAAGCTGCCCTGGAACGAGGCGCGTTACGGCACGGACAACTGCTCCGAGCCGGGCCAGTGCCGGACCAACTGGGACCTGGTCCGCGACGCCACCACCGCCTGGTACGACTCGGAGCGGGCGAAGGGACGTCCGGCCGCCGACATCAAGGCGCAGCTGGCCGAGTACGACCAGTGGGACCGCTACGACGCCGATCACGACGGCAACTTCAACGAACCCGACGGCTACCTCGACCACCTCGTCATCGTCCACGCGGGCAAGGACCAGACGTGGGGCGGCGGCGCCCAGGGCAAGGACGCCGTCTGGGCGCACCGCTGGTTCGCGTACTGGGACCAGGCCGGAAGCGCGGGTCCCGCGGGGAACAAGGCGGGCGGCACCCCCGTCGGGGACACCGGCATCTGGGCGGGCGACTACCTCACGGGTGGCGAGAACAGCGGAGCCGGCCTGTTCTCCCACGAGTTCGGCCACGACCTCGGCCTGCCGGACCTCTACAGCTCGGACGGGGACAACGGCGTCAACTTCTGGTCGCTGATGTCGTCGGCCTCCTACCTCGGCAAACGTCCCTCGAGCACCGGCGAGTTCCCCGGCGACCTCGATCCGTGGAGCAAGCTCCAGCTGGGCTGGCTGGAGTACACCGAGGCGGACGCCGGCCGCAGGACCCGCGCGACCCTCGGCGTGTCCGGGTACAACACCGAGGACCCGCAGGCGCTGCTGGTGCACCTGCCGCCCTCACGGACCACGACCGAGCTGACCGACCCGTACGAGGGCGCGAGCCAGTGGTGGAGCGGCACCGGCGACTTCATGGACAACACGCTCGGCCGGACCGTCGACCTCACGGGCACGACCGGACCCGCCGCACTCGACGCCCGCGTCTGGTACGACATCGAGAAGGACTTCGACTTCCTGACGGTGGAGGCCTCCACCGACGGCGGCGCCGTCTGGACCCCGCTCCCGGCAACCGTCGACGGAACGCCGGTTCCGGCCAAGGGCGTCTCCGGCACCTCCGCCGGCTGGACGCGGCTGTCCGTCCCGCTCGACGCCTTCGCGGGCCGCGAGGTCCGGCTGCGGCTGCGCGTCACCTCGGACGGCAACACCCACGGCCGGGGCGTCACCTTCGACGACATCCGCATCACCGCGGGCGGCCGTGAGCTGCTGCACGACGGCGCGGAGCAGGGCGCGAACGGCTGGACGGCGCTCAAGTGGTCCCGCACGGAGGGCCGCAGCGGCAGCGAGGAGCACCCGCGCGCCTACTTCGTCGAGAACCGGCGCTACACGGGCTACGGCAGCCTGCTCAAGACGGGCCCGTACAACTTCGGTTTCACGGGCGACCGGGTCGAGTTCTTCCCGTACCAGGAGGGCGTGCTCGTCTGGCTCTGGGACACCGCGTTCAGCGACAACACCACCAAGGCGCACCCGGGCGGCGGCCTGCTGCTGCCGGTGGACGCCCGGCCGGAGCCGCTCAAGTTCACCGACGGCAGCCTCCTGAACGCCCGGGCGCAGACCTTCGACGCCCCGTTCTCGCTCCGCGCGAGCGGGCGGGTCGTGCTGCACAAGGCGGGGACCCCGCTGGTGATCCCCTCGCGGCCCGGAGTCGCGGTCTTCGACGACCGCCACGGCTCCTACTGGAACCCGGAAGTGCCGCAGCTCGGGGTCAAGGTTCCGGACACCGGCACCCGGGTCGCGGTGGTGAAGGAGGCTTCGGGCGGCGCTCTGACGACGGTCCAGGTGAGCCCTTCCCCCTGAGCCCTTCCCCTGAGCCGGACGGTGGCCCCACCGGCTCAGGGGGGCGCCGGGGCGCCCGGGCGGGGCCTACCCGCGGGGCACCACCGTCGCCAGGACCTTCGGCAGCGGGTACCAGTCCGCCGAGGCTATGGAGGCGTGGTGCCCCGCCATCAGCGCGAGCCGGTCCAGCGCCTGGGTCTCGGTCGGGTGGACGCCGTCGATGGCCGGGGCCACGCCCTGGGCGTCGGTGGCGATCAGCAGGTAGTGGTTGCGGTCGTACCAGCCGGTGTCGATGGAGCCGCCCGCGTACGCGGCCGCATCGCCGTCGAAGACCACGAACCAGGGCCGCAGCGAGGCATCGGCGTAGCGGGCCCGCGGATCGCCCGCCTCGGCGCGGTGCACGGCCGGGAAGGCGGCGGCGCTGCCCAGCCTGCCCGTGGAGGCGAGGCCGCGCAGGTGCGTCGCGTACTCCCGGTCCGTCCAGAGGGTGTCGGCGCCGTTGCCCTCCTCCAAGGTCCCGGGGATCAGCTCGACGAGGAACTTCCCGGCCATGGCGCCGCGGCTCGGCCAGGCCCCGGCGCGGGCCGCGGTGTCCAGGTCGGGGTAGCTGGCGGCCAGCTGCCCGGGACGGTAGACGGCGTCGCCCAGCTTGGCGGTGAGCAGCGCGTCGAGGTCGGCGGGACCGCGCCCCAGGTTGGCGGCGAAGCCGTCCTTGAGCTCCAGCTTGAGCACCACCGGGCGGTGGCCGGGGTGTGCGTCGTGCCAACTGCGGATGTCGGACAGGCAGCCCGCAAGGTTCTGGTCGCGGGATTTGGTGCGCAGCTGCGCGGGGCTGGTGGCGTTCTCGCAGTTGCTGTTGTTGCCGAAGGGGTTGTCGTGCGAGACCCGCCAGGAGCTGCCGAAGAAGTTCGTCCACACGTCGAGTTCGAGCATGGCCGCGCCGGAGTCCAGTGCGTCCGCGAAGTAGGGGTACTTGGCCTTCTCGTAGGCGTTGTGCACGCCGACGCCGGTGGATCCGATGTAGGACAGCCCGTCCTCGGCCCCGGCGGGGGCCGCCGCGCCCAGGGCGAGGCCCAGGCCGAGCGCCGCCACGGCCAGACCGGCCAAGGCCGTGTCCCTCCACCTGTTGCGCAGTCTCATCTCTTCGGCTCCCCTCGGGTCCTTGTCGCTCAAGTCGCCTGGAGGCTAAGGGAGTTCGGTGACGTACGGAAGGACGCGGGATGTCGGGAAAGGGGGCGCGACCGTCCGGCTGTGAGCACCGACACACCGGAATGCGGAACTCCTGCCGCCCGCGCACCGTCGGACGGGACGTCGGAGGAACGTCAGGGGGCGGGGAGCGCCACATGGTCGGCAAGGTGAGGGACCGCGCGGTTCGGGTCTCCGTGCTGCTCGGAATCTGCCTCGCCCTGGTGGCCGGCGGGGCCCTGGTGTGGGGAGAGCTGCGCGCCGTCGCCTCGAACCGCGCCGACGGCGACCCTGGGCAGGGCAGCTACCTCCAGGACCCCGAGCGCGCCGACCGTACGGCCGGTGACGTCCTGGACGGGATCGTCGCCGAGGGCGAGGACCCGCCGGCCGACGCCACGGCCTTCGCGGGGACGGAGTCCGGCTCCGGGGCGTCCGGAGCCCCGGACCCGGTGCGGTGGGCGGACGGCGGCTGGCGGCCCTCCTCGCCGCTGCGGGCCCGCACGGCCCCCTCCGAGCCCGCGATCGGGGCGCTGTTCTCCCCCGGCAACGACTGGGACGCCGACCACCACTGCTCGGCGAGCGTGGTCCACTCGCCCGAGGGCGACCTCATCGCCACCGCCGCGCACTGCGTGTACCAGGACGGCTTCCGCACCAACCTGGCCTTCGTCCCCGGCTACCGCGACGGGAAGGCCCCGTTCGGCGTGTGGGTGCCCACCCGTATCGACGTGGACCCCCGCTGGACGGGCGACGAGGACCCGGACCACGACGTGGCCTTCCTGCGGCTGCGCCGGCCCGGGCACCCGGGTGAGCGGCTGGAGGACGTCACCGGCGCGCTGACGATCCGCTTCCGGCCCCGACTGCCGCTGCCCGCCCGGCTGGTCGGCTACCCGAACGACCGCGAGCAGCCGCTGGAGTGCTACAACACCGCCCGGGCCGAAGGGCCCACGCAGCTGCGGCTGGACTGCGCGGACGTACCGAACGGCACCAGCGGCGGCCCCGTGCTGACCGACGGGCACACCCTGATCGGGGTCATCGGCGGCCGCGACGGGGGCGGCGACGAGACGACCTCGTACAGCAGCTGGTTCGACGACTCCGTCCACGGCCTCTACACGCGGGCGACCGGCGGGCGCTGACCTCGGGCGGCGGTGCGGCGGGGCGGCAGGCGGCTGGGTGGTTGTCCGGTGCGTCGTCGTCCATGCCGCAGAGTCTGTGTGGGGGCCCGGCGCCGGAGCAGGGCCCATCCGGGGCGCCCGGGAGCGCGGCGGGGGCGGACGGGATTCACGCGAGGGCGCCCGCGCGGCACCCGGTGCCACCCTGGTCCCTTCCCCCTTCACCGCGCCCAGTAGGCTGCGGGTCCACCCGCTTCCCGTCCCCGAGGTTCCGCGCCGTGAGCTCCGCCGCACCCCCCCGCCCCGTGACGGTCGTCGGCCTCGGCGCCGACGGCTGGGCCGGGCTCACCGCCGCCGCGCGCTCCGCGCTGGCCACCGCCGAGGTGCTGATCGGCGGCCCCCGGCAGCTGGACCTGCTGCCGGCCGGGGAGTGCCCCGGTGAACGCGTCGCCTGGCCGAGCCCGCTGCGCCCCGCCGTGCCGAAGCTGATGGCCGAGCACGCCGGCCGCCGGATCGCCGTACTGGCCAGCGGCGACCCCATGTTCTACGGGATCGGCCGGGCCCTCGCGCAGGAGCTCGGACCACACGCCCTGCTGGTCCACCCGCACCCCTCCTCCGTGTCGTACGCGTGCGCCCGCCTGGGCTGGCCGGTGGAGGACATCGAGGTGGTCACGGTCGTCGGCCGCCCGGTGGCCCGGGTCGCGGCCGCGTTGTACGAGGGCCGGCGGCTGCTGGTACTGAGTGCCGGGGCGGCCTCCCCGGGCGAGATCGCCGCTCTGCTAAGGGAGCGGGGCTTCGGCCCCAGCCGGATGCGGGTGCTGGAACAGCTCGGCTCCGAGGACGAGACCGCGTACGAGGGCCACGCCGACACCTGGGACCGGGCGCCCGGCGACCCCCTGAACGTGGTCGCCGTGGAGTGCCGGCGCGACCCCGGCGCCGACGTGCCGCGGCTCGGCGCCACCCCCGGCCTGCCCGACACCGCCTACGAACACGACGGCCAGCTCACCAAACGGCACGTCCGCGCGGCGACCCTGTGCGCGCTCGCCCCGGCCCCCGGCGAACTGCTGTGGGACATCGGCGGCGGCTCGGGCTCGATCGGCATCGAGTGGATGCGTACGCACCCCTCCTGCCGCGCCGTGACGGTGGAACGGGTCCCGGAGCGGGCCGAGCGGATCGCCCGCAACGCGGCGGCGCTCGGCGTGCCGGGCCTGCGGGTGGTCACCGGCGCCGCCCCGGCGGCGCTGATCGGACTGCCCGCCCCCGACGCGGTGTTCATCGGTGGCGGCCTGACCGCGCCGGGCCTGTTGGACGCGGCCTGGGCGGCGTTGGCCCCCGGCGGCCGGCTGGTGGTCAACACGGTCACCTTGGAGTCGGAGGCCGCATTGACCGACCGATACCGCCGGCACGGCGGTGAACTGGTGAAGCTGGCCGTCGCGCACGCCGTGCCGGTCGGCGGCTTCACGGGCTGGCGGCAGGCGATGCCCGTCACCCAGTGGACCGTGAGCAAGCCGTGGCCGACGGCGACAGAGACGAGGGAGCAGACATGACCGTGTACTTCATCGGAGCCGGCCCCGGCGCCGCCGACCTGATCACCGTGCGCGGCGCCCGGACCCTGGCGGCCGCCCCCGTCTGCCTGTACGCGGGCAGCCTCGTCCCGCGCGAGCTGCTGGCCGAATGCCCGCCGGGCGCCCGCCTAGTGGACACCTCGCAGCTCAACCTGGACGAGATCGTCGCCGAGTTCGTCCGGGCCGACGCCGCCGGCCAGGACGTGGCGCGGCTCCACTCCGGGGACCCGTCCGTCTTCTCCGCCGTCGCCGAGCAGATGCGCCGCCTCGACGCGGCCGGCATCCCGTACGAAGTCGTCCCGGGCGTACCGGCCTTCGCCGCGGCCGCGGCCGCGCTCAAGCGGGAGCTCACCGTCCCGACCGTGGGCCAGACCGTGATCCTGACCCGGATCGCCCAGCAGGCCACGCCGATGCCGCCCGGCGAGGACCTGGCCACGCTCGGCCGCAGCGGCGCACTGCTCGTCCTGCACCTGGCCACCCGCTACGCGGAGCGGGTCGTCGCCGAACTGCTGCCCCATTACGGGGCCGACTGCCCGGCGGCGGTCGTCGCGATGGCCAGCCGCCCCGACGAGCTGATCCTGCGCGGCACCCTCGCCGACATCGCGGACCAGGTGAAGGCGGCCGGACTGGTGCGCACCGCGGTGATCCTGGTGGGGCGCACCCTCGGCGCCGAGCAGTTCCGCGACAGCCACCTGTACTCCGCCGAACGGGACCGGCATGCCTGCTGATGCCGCCCCCGTGCGGCACGTCCTGATCCTGGGCGGCACGACGGAGGCCCGCCGCCTCGCGGAGGCCCTGGAGGCGGCCCCGTACCGGGTGACGACCTCGCTCGCGGGCCGGGTCGGCGCGCCGGTGCTGCCGCCCGGCGGGACGCGGATCGGCGGGTTCGGCGGCCCGGACGGCCTGGCTGCCTGGATCACCGCCCACGGGGTCACGCACCTGGTCGACGCCACGCACCCCTTCGCGGAGCGCATGAGCTTCAACGCGTCCCGGGCGGCGGCCCTTTCGGCGGTCCCGCTGCTGGCGTTGCGCCGTCCCGGCTGGACGGCGGGGCCCGGCGACGACTGGCACGTCACGGACTCCCTCGCCGGGGCGGCGGCGCTGCTGCCGGAGCTCGGCGCGCGGGTCTTCCTCACCACCGGCCGGATGGGCCTGCACCACTTCGCGCACCTCACCGCGCCCTGGTTCCTGGTGCGTTCGGTGGACGCCCCGGGCCCGCCCGCGCCCCCGCACCTCGAAGTGCTGCTGGCGCGGGGTCCGTTCACCCTGGACGAGGAGCGCGAACTGCTGGCCCGGCACCGGATCGACGTCCTGGTGACCAAGGACAGCGGTGGCGACGCCACCGCTCCGAAGCTCACCGCCGCCCGCGAGGCGGGCGTCCCGGTGGTCGTCGTACGCCGGCCGCCGGTGCCGACGGGCGTGGCGGAGGCCTCCTCGGTGGAGGCGGCCCGGCGCTGGCTGTCGGCCCACCCGGCCTGATCCCCACCCGGCCTGATCCGCCCACCCGGCCTGATCCGCCCGCGCACCGGGGCCGCGGCGGCGTCTGTATAGGCTTCCCGGACACGCTGATGGCCGGAAAGAGATGGTGCTCATGGAACCCGTACCGGGGCGAAGACGGCTGGTCTGGGCAGTCGTGCTGTCGGCCGCCGGGGCGGCGCTGGCGGTACTGCCCGCGGTGGGGGCGTACGCCCTGGGCGCCGACTCCGCGGTGAAGTCGTACTCCGTGCCCGGGGAGTCCATGGACCCGGCCTATCGGCGCGGCGACACGGTCTGGTGCGCCCTGGACGACACGGACGGGCTGCACGTCGGGCGCGGCGACGTCGTGCTGGTCTCCGCCCGGGAGTGGAATCCCGACGGACTGCCCCTGCTCAAGCGCGTGGTGGCGGTCGGCGGCGACCGGATCTCCTACCGCACCGGCGATACGTCACTCCTGCTCGACGGCACGCCCTTGGACGAGCCCTACCTGAAGGACCGTTCGGTGCCGGCGGTGGTCCCCTTCGACGTCACCGTGCCTGCGGGGCGGGTGTTCCTGATGGGTGACAACAGGGTCAACTCGGCTGATTCCTCGATGCACCTCGATGACGAGGGCAGTGGCTCGCTCCCCCTGTCGGCGGTGCGCGGCGAAGCCGTCGAGCGGCCGACGGCGCTGATCGTGGCGGGTGGGGCGCAGGTCCTCGGTCTGCTCGCCTTCGCCGTCGGCGCCGCTCTCGGCGTCGCGGCGTGGGTCGTCCGGCGCCGGGCGGCGGCGCGGGCACGGCGGGCCGCCGCCCCCTGGCCGGTTCCCGGGGCGTGAAAGGGACCGGAGCATGAAGGGGCCCCGGACGCGGCGACCCACGGTCGACGCGCCCGGGGCCCCAGGGCCTCAGCGACGGCCCGTCACGGGTAGCGGCGCGGGGTCCAGGTCAGGCGGGTCCCGTCGGGCCGCTCCGTGACCTGCGTCTGCGAGGAGCCGACCAGCAGGATCGTGCGCATGTCCACCTCTTCCGGTACCAGTGCGTCCAGCGTGACGATCCGGACGGACTGCTCGGGACCGCCCACGTCCCGCGCGACGACCACCGGGGTCTGCGGCGCGCGCAGTTCGAGCAGCAGCTCACGGGCCTGCGCCACCTGCCAGGTCCGGCTGCGCGAGCCCGGGTTGTACAGGGCGAGCACGAGGTCGGCCTGCGCGGCGGACCGCAGCCGCTCCGCGATGACCTCCCAGGGCTTGAGCCGGTCGGAGAGGGAGATCGTGGCGTAGTCGTGGCCCAGCGGGGCCCCGGCCAAAGCGGCGGCCGCGTTGGCGGCGGTCACCCCCGGCAGGACCCGTACGGGCACGTCCTTGTACTCGGCCTGACCCGCGACCTCCAGGACCGCCGTGGCCATGGCGAAGACCCCGGGGTCACCGCCGGAGACCACCGCGACCCGCTTGCCGCGCCGGGCGAGGTCCAGGGCGAACTCGGCGCGCTCGGACTCCACCTTGTTGTCGGAGCCGTGCCGGACCTGGCCCGGCTTCACCGGCACCCGGTCCAGGTACGTGGTGTACCCGACGAGCGCCTCGGCGTCCGCGAGCGCCCGCCGGGTCTGCGGGGTCAGCCACAGCGGGCCGGCCGGCCCGGTCCCGACGACCACGACCTCGCCCGGCCCCGACGGCACGCTGCCCGGGTTGCCGACGCGGCTGGGCACGACGGCGACGGCGAAGTACGGCACGCTGTCCGGGTCGGTGTCGGCGAGGACGCCGGTGCGCTCCCCCGCCATCGTGGCGCGCTCGACGTAGCGGGCCTCGGCGAGCCGGCCGCTGCTCTCCATGGCCCGGCGCACGGCGGGGAAGGTGCGCCCGAGCTTCATCACCACCGCCGAGTCGGTGGCGGCGAGCCGGGCGGTGAGCTCCTCCTCGGGCAGGGTGCCGGGCAGGATGGTCAGTACCTCCTCGCCCTCCACGAGCGGGGTGCCCAGCCGCGCGGCGGCGGCGCTCACCGAGGTCACACCGGGGATCACCTCGGCCTCATAGCGGTCGGCGAGCCGCTTGTGCATGTGCATGTAGGAGCCGTAGAAGAGGGGGTCGCCCTCCGCGAGCACGGCGACGGTCCGGCCGGCGTCGAGGTGCGCGGCGAGGCGGGCGGCGGAAGCCTCGTAGAACTCCTCCATGGCGCCCTGGTAGCCGCCGGGGTGGTCGGTGGTCTCGGTGGTGACCGGGTAGACCAGCGGCTCCTCGATGTGGTCGGCGCGCAGGTGCTCCGCGGCGATCGAGCGGGCGATGGACCGGCCGTGGCGCGCGGAGTGGTACGCGACGACATCGGCTCCGGCGATCACCTCGACGGCCCGCAGGGTCATCAGGGAGGGGTCGCCGGGCCCGAGCCCCACACCGTAGAGCTTTCCGGCGCCGGTGCTGTTCGCGGTGCTCATTCTTCCTCGCTCGCGATCGCGTTGACGGCGGCGGCCGCGATGGCGCTGCCGCCGCGCCGACCCCGCACGATCAAGTGGTCCAGCGCGGAGGGGTGTGCGGCGAGCGCGTCCTTCGACTCGGCGGCGCCGATGAAACCGACCGGGACGCCGATCACGGCGGCGGGGCGGGGCGCGCCCTCCTCGATCATCTCCAGCAGCCGGAACAGCGCGGTCGGCGCGTTGCCCACGGCGATCACGGAGCCCTCCAACAGGCCCCGGTCACGCCACACTTCGAGGGCCGCGGCACTGCGGGTGGTGCCCATCTTGGCGGCGAGCGCCGGGACGGCCGGGTCGGAGAGGGTGCAGATGACGTCGTTGTCCGCGGGCAGCCGCTTGCGGGTGACACCGCTCGCCACCATCTGTACGTCGCACAGGATCGGCGCGCCGGCGTGCAGGGCGGCCCGTGCCCGCAGCACGACGTCGGACGTGTAGCCCAGGTCCTGGGGCAGGTCGGTCATCCCGCAGGCGTGGATCATGCGCACCGCGACCTGGGCGACCGAGGCGGGCAGCCCGGAGAGGTCCGCCTCGGCGCGGATCGTGGCAAAGGACTGGCGGTAGATCGCCGCGCCGTCCTTCTCGTACTCGAACACTGTGTACTCGCTCATTTCTTCGCTGCGTCGTGGGAGGTGGTGCGGCGTGCGTCCCTGAGGGCCGCGGGAAGGTCGGGGGGCTGTACGCCGTGGCGGGGGGCACGGCCGGGGGCGCGGACGTCGTAACCGTCGGGGGTCGCGAGCACGTCCGCCCAGGCGGTCCCCCGCGGGTGTCCGCAGCGCCGTTCGCACCCCGACCAGTGCACGGGCAGCGGTCCGGCCGCGAGGGCGGTGACGGCCCGCGCGTCGGCGCGCACGTCGCTGTGGGACCGGGCGCATCCGGGGCGCCCCGTACAGGCCGTCACGGACCGCCAGGGATCGGTGGGGGTGGTGATCAGCCCGGCGTCGGCGAGGACGGCGAGGCCGCCGGCCGCGGTTGCGGCGGTCAGCCCGGGCACGACGACGCCGCGCCAGGGGGTCAGGCGCAGCTGCCCGGTGAGGCCGGCCAGGAGGTTCCACTGGGCGGTGGTGAGGCGCCCCAGGGGTGCGAGTACGGAGAGCGCCGCGCTCTGCCCGGGTCCTTCGACCAGACCGGGTTCGGGGGCGGCGCCCCGGGGCGCGCCGACGTCGGCCACGACGGTCGCGCGCACTGTGGCGCCCGCCAGCCGCTCGCCCAACTCCCCTACGTGGAGGGCTCGTTCGGCAGGCAGCTCGGCCACGCGCCAGGCCCGCGTCCCGGCCTCCCGGGCGGCGTCGAGGAAGTACCGGGCGGCGACCAGGGCGGCCCGCGGGGCGTCCGCCGCGGACACGAGCAGCCCTTCGCGGGCTCCGGCGGTCGTGAGCAGGGCGTGCCCGGGGTCGCGCGCGAGCAGGTTCACGTCCGCGTCGAGCGAGCTCACGTCGCCGCGACCGTCGTCGAGGGCGAAGAGGAAGCGCCCGGACAGCGCGACGGCCTCTTCGTCCCCGCAAAGCAGCCGGTCCAGTTCCGCGACCCAGGGCGCCACATCGGGCAGCCCGCTGCGGTCGAGCCCGGTCAGCGGCGAGGCGACGACGTTGCGAACCCGCTCGTGGGACGGGGCGGCCAGCAGCCCGGCGTCGGTCAGTGCGCCCGCGAGGTCCCCTCCGCACGACGCGCCCAGCCCACGCAGCTGCACGTTCCCGCGCGAGGTGAGGTCGACGTGCCCGTCGCCGAGCCGGTCCGCCGCATCGGCGAGCAGCCGGGCCGCGCGCGCTCCGAGCATCCCCCCGGGTATCCGCACCCGCGCGAGGTACCCGTCGTCCGCCGCATGCAACCGCAACGCGCCGGGACATGCGTCCCCGCGATCCCGTATGACGGGTTCATCCCGCGATGCGGCGGAAGGCGGCTGTGACATGGCCGCGAGCATACCCACGTTTGCCCACCCCCGACCTGTGTCCACCGCCACCCTGATCTGCGGCGCCCGCCCCCCGGGCCCCCAACTCCCCCTCCAGCCCCTGCCGCCCCTCTCCGGCCCCGGCCGCCCTCCAGCCCCGGCTGCCGCATCCGGCCCCGGCCGGCCCCATCTGGCCCCGCCGCCACCATCCGGCCCCGCCGCCACAATGCAGCCCCGCCGGCGTTTGGGGCGCGGGGGCCCGGGGGCAGAGCCCCCTCAACGACCCGCACCCCCACACCCACCCCACACGCACCCCCGCCACCCCGCCCCGGCCCCAGCCCACCTAAGATGACCACCGGCGGAGCCACACGGCCCGCCATCGCCGAGGACGGCGACATGGGAGGAAGCCCGGTGCGATTCCGGCGCGGTCCCGCCACTGTGAACCCCGCGGAGCATCCGGCAGGGTGAGTCAGGAACTCCCGCCGTCCACACTGCCCGGGGCGCGGAAACCCCGAGGAAGGCCTGCCGCCGCATGATCCTGCTGCTGTCGACGTCCGACACCGATCTGCTCAGCGCCCGCGCAGCCGACGGGCCCGTCCCGTACCGGTTCGCGAACCCCTCCCGCCTTCCCCTCGACGACCTCCCCGCCCTCCTCGACGGGGTCGAGCTGGTCGTCGTACGCCTCCTCGGCGGCCTCCGCGCCTGGCAGGACGGCCTCGACCTGCTCCTGGCCCCCGGCCAGCACCGCCCGGTCGTGGTCCTGACCGGCGAACAGGCCCCGGACGCGCAGCTGATGGAGGCCTCCACCGTCCCCATCGGCATCGCCGCCGAAGCGCACGCCTACCTCGCCCACGGCGGCCCCGCCAACCTGGACCAGCTGGCCCGCTTCCTCTCCGACACCGTGCTCCTCACCGGTCACGGCTTCGAGCCCCCCGCCGCCGCCCCCACCTGGGGCCCCCTGGAGCGCACCCCGGCCGGTACCACCGGTCCCCGCGTCGCCGTGCTGTACTACCGCGCCCACCAGATGAGCGGCAACACCGCCTTCGTGCACGCCCTCTGCGATGCCATCGAGGCCCACGGCGCCCGGCCGCTGCCCCTCTACGTCTCCTCCCTCCGCGCCCCGGAGCAGGAGCTGCTCACCGCCCTGGAATCGGCGGACGCCATCGTCACCACCGTCCTCGCGGCGGGCGGCACCAAGCCCGCCACCGCCTCGGCCGGCGGCGACGACGAGTCCTGGGACGCCGGCGCCCTGGCCGCGCTCGGCGTGCCGATCCTCCAGGCCCTGTGCCTGACCGGCTCCCGCAGCACGTGGGAGGAGAACGACGAGGGCCTCTCCCCGCTGGACGCCGCCACCCAGGTCGCCGTCCCCGAGTTCGACGGCCGTCTGATCACCGTCCCGTTCTCCTTCAAGGAGCTCGACGACGACGGCCTGCCCGCCTACGTGGCCGACCCCGAGCGTGCCGCCCGCGTCGCGGGGATCGCCGTACGCCACGCCCGGCTGCGCCACATCGAGCGCCGCGACAAGAAGGTGGCGCTGGTCCTCTCCGCGTACCCGACCAAGCACTCCCGCATCGGCAACGCGGTCGGCCTGGACACCCCGGCCAGCGCGGTCGAACTCCTTCGCACCCTCATCGCGGCGGGCTACGACTTCGGTCCGACCGCCGACGTCCCCGGCCTCGTCTCCGGCGACGGCGACGAGCTGATCCGCGCCCTGATCGAGGCCGGCGGCCACGACCAGGACTGGCTCACCGAGGAGCAACTGGCCCGCAACCCCGTCCGCATCCCCGCCGCCGACTACAAGCGGTGGTTCGCCGAGCTCCCGGCCGAACTGCGCGACAGCGTCAACGAGCACTGGGGCGAGGCTCCCGGCAGCATGTTCGTCGACACCTCCGCCAACCCCGAGGGCGACATCGTCCTGGCCGCCCTGCGCCGCGGGAACCTCCTGATCCTCATCCAGCCGCCGCGCGGCTTCGGCGAGAACCCGATCGCGATCTACCACGACCCGGACCTGCCGCCGTCGCACCACTACCTGGCCGCGTACCGCTGGATCCAGGCCCGCGAGGAGGACGGCGGTTTCGGCGCGGACGCGATGATCCACCTGGGCAAGCACGGCAACCTGGAGTGGCTGCCCGGCAAGAACGCCGGCCTGTCCGCCTCCTGCGCCCCGGACGCCGCCCTCGGCGACCTCCCCCTGATCTACCCCTTCCTCGTCAACGACCCGGGCGAGGGCACGCAGGCCAAGCGCCGCGTGCACGCCACCCTGGTCGACCACCTGGTGCCGCCGATGGCGCGCGCGGAGTCGTACGGCGACATCGCCCGCCTCGAACAGCACTTGGACGAGTACGCGCAGATCAGCGCCATGGACCCGGCGAAGCTGCCCGCCATCCGCGCGCAGATCTGGACGCTGATCCAGGCGGCGAAGCTCCACCACGACCTGGGCCTCGAAGAGCGCCCCGACGACGAGGGCTTCGACGACTTCCTCCTGCACGTCGACGGCTGGCTCTGCGAGGTCAAGGACGCCCAGATCCGCGACGGACTCCACGTCCTGGGCGGCGCCCCGACCGGTGAGGCCCGCGTCAACCTGGTCCTGGCGATCCTGCGCGCCCGCCAGATCTGGGGCGGTACGACGGCCCTGCCGGGCCTGCGCGAGGCCCTCGGCCTGGACGAGTCCGCGGCGACCCGCACCTCGGCCGACGCCGTGGAGGAGACGGCCCGCGCCCTGGTCCAGGCGATGGAGGACGCGAACTGGGACCCCTCGGCGGTGGCTTCGGTCGCCGCAGCGTACTCGGCAGACGTCGCGGCGGTGCTGGACTTCGCCGCCCGGGAGGTGGTCCCCCGCCTCGCCGGCACCACGGACGAGATCGCCCACGTCGTGGCCGCCCTCGACGGCCGCTTCATCCCGGCGGGCCCCTCGGGCTCCCCCCTCCGCGGCCTGGTGAACGTCCTGCCGACCGGCCGCAACTTCTACTCGGTGGACCCCAAGGCCGTCCCCTCCCGCCTCGCGTGGGAGACGGGCCAGGCCCTGGCCGACTCGCTCCTGACCCGCTACCGCACGGACAACGGCGAATGGCCCGCCTCCGTCGGCCTCTCCCTCTGGGGAACGAGCGCGATGCGCACGGCGGGCGACGACGTCGCCGAAGCCCTGGCCCTCCTGGGCATCCGCCCGGTCTGGGACGAGGCCTCGCGCCGCGTCACGGGCATCGAGCCCATCCCCCTCGCGGAACTCGGCCGCCCCCGCATCGACGTCACCCTGCGCATTTCGGGCTTCTTCCGCGACGCGTTCCCGCACGTCATCGCCCTCCTCGACGACGCGGTGCGCCTGGCGGCCTCGCTGGAGGAGCCCGCGTCCGAGAACTACGTCCGCGCCCACGCCCAAGCAGACCTCTCCCTCCACGGGGACGAACGCCGCGCGACGACCCGCATCTTCGGCTCGCGCCCGGGCACGTACGGCGCGGGCATCCTCCAGCTGATCGACTCCCGCGACTGGCGCACCGACGCCGACCTCGCGGAGGTCTACACGGTCTGGGGCGGCTACGCCTACGGCCGCGGCCTGGAGGGCCGCCCGGCCCGCGCCGAAATGGAGACCGCCTACAAGCGGATCACCGTCGCCGCGAAGAACACGGACACCCGCGAGCACGACATCGCCGACTCCGACGACTACTTCCAGTACCACGGCGGCATGGTCGCCACGGTCCGCGCCCTTCGCGGCACGGCCCCCGAGGCCTACATCGGCGACTCCACCCGCCCCGAGACGGTCAAGACCCGCACCCTGGTCGAAGAGACCTCGCGCGTCTTCCGCGCCCGCGTGGTGAACCCCAAGTGGATCGAGGCGATGCGCCGCCACGGCTACAAGGGCGCCTTCGAACTCGCGGCGACGGTGGACTACCTCTTCGGCTACGACGCCACCACCGGCGTCATCGCCGACTGGATGTACGACAAGCTGACGGAAACCTACGTCCTGGACCCCGAGAACCGCGCGTTCCTCGAACAGGCCAATCCCTGGGCCCTCCACGGCATCGCGGAACGCCTCCTGGAGGCCGAATCCCGCGGCATGTGGGAAAAGCCGGACCCCCAGATCCTCGAATCCCTCCGCCAGGTCTACCTGGACACGGAAGGCACCCTGGAATCCGAGGCCGAATAACCCCGGCGCAACACCCGCACAAGGGCCCCGGTCGTCCCACGCCCGGGGCCCGCGCCATTCCCCCGAACGACCCCGTCGACGGACGCAACCCGGCCGTTCTCCAGCGGGCATCGGCAGTCGGCGCCGGACGAATCCGCGGTGTCACGGCCCCATAGCGGCCGTGACACCCCGGCGTTCGGGGATCGGCGACTTCGTCACCTGATGCGGTGAACCGCCCCTTGGGGTGGGGTCGAGCGGGGTAGGGCAGTGCTGATCTCGTGCGGGGGGCCGGGGATTTGAGGGCCCCTCCGCGCCTCGGACGGAAAGGCCCTACACGCCGTGACACAGCCGTTTCAACTGCCGGATTTCTACGTGCCCTATCCGGCGCGACTGAACCCGCACCTGGAAGCCGCCAGGGCCCACGCCAGGCAGTGGGCCCGCGACTTCGGGATGCTGGAGGGGTCGGGCGTCTGGGAGGAGCGGGACCTCGACGCGCACGACTACGCGCTGCTGTGCTCCTACACCCACCCGGACTGCGACAGCGACGCGCTGAACCTGGTCACCGACTGGTACGTGTGGGTGTTCTTCTTCGACGACCACTTCCTGGAGACGTACAAGCGCTCCCAGGACCGCGCGGGCGCCAAGGAGTACCTCGACGGCCTGGCCGCCTTCATGCCCATGGACCTGGCCGACGGCTTCCCCGAGCCGGCCAACCCCGTCGAGGCGGGGCTGCGGGACCTGTGGCTGCGGACGGTACCGGCCATGTCGATGGACTGGCGGGAACGATTCTCCCGGTCGACGAAGAACCTCCTCGACGAGTCGATGTGGGAGCTCGCCAACATCGACATCGGCCGGGTGGCGAACCCCCTCGAATACATCGAGATGCGCCGCAAGGTCGGCGGCGCCCCCTGGTCGGCCGGACTGATCGAGTACGTCTGCGCCGAAGTCCCGGCACGGGTCGCGCACTCGCGCCCGCTCGGCGTGCTGCGGGACGCCTTCTCCGACGCCGTGCACATCAGGAACGACATCTTCTCCTACGAGCGCGAGGTCGGCGACGAGGGCGAACTGTCCAACGCCATCCTGGTGTTGGAGACGTTCCTCGGCTGCACCACACAGGAGGCCGCAGAATCCGCCAACGACCTCCTCACCTCCCGCCTCCAGCAGTTCGAGCAGACCGCGCTCGCCGAACTCCCCCAGCTCTTCGCCGACCACGCCATGGACCCCGCCGAGATCGCGGCCGTCCTCGCCTACGCCAAGGGCCTCCAGGACTGGCAGTCCGGTGGCCACGAGTGGCACATGGTCTCCAGCCGTTACATGAACAAGGAGGCCCGGCCCACCGCCCCGCTCTCCCTGCCGTTCCTCCCCAGCGGCCTCGGCACCACCGCCCTCGACGTCCGCTCGATCCTGGAGCCCCGCGCGATGGAGCTGCGCCGGCGCAGCTTCACCCACGTCCCGTACGAGCGGACCGGACCCTCCGTCATCCCGGACGTCTACATGCCGCACCGGCTCGGCCTCAGCCCCCACCTGGCGCACGCCCGCGAGGTGTCGGTGGCCTGGGCGCGGCGCACGGGCATGCTGGACCCGCAGCCGGGCGATCCCGGCTCGGCCATCTGGACCGAGGAGAAGCTGCGCGGCTACGACTTCGCCCTCTGCTCGGCCGGCCTGGACCCCGACGCCTCGCCCGAGGCGCTGGCGCTGAACGCCTCGTGGCTGACCTGGGGCACGTACGGCGACGACTACTACCCGGTGGTGTTCGGGCGCGGCAGGAACCTGGCCGCTGCCAAGGCGACCACCGCCCGCCTGATCTCCATGGTGCCCGTCGACCACGCCGGGCAGCCCGCGCCGGCCACCGTCATGGAGCGCGGCCTCGCCGACCTGTGGGTGCGCACCAGCGCCGGCATGTCCACCGGGCAGCGCACCGAGTTCCGGGCCACGCTCGTGGACATGCTGGAGAGCTGGCTGTGGGAGGTGGACAACCAGGTCCACCACCGCATCCCGGACCCGGTGGACTACGCCGAGATGCGCCGCCGCACCTTCGGCTCGTACCTCACCATGTACCTGTGCCGCCTCGGCCACCAGGGCCGGGGCATCCCGGAGGAGATCTACTCCTCGGGCACCATCCGGTCGCTGGAGAACGCCGTCGCCGACGCCGCGTGCCTGATCAACGACATCTTCTCCTACCAGAAGGAAGTGGAGTTCGAGGGCGACTTCCACAACTATATTGTGATCACGCGGAACTTCTTCGGCATCGGCTATCCGGAGGCGCTGCACATCTGCCACCAGCTGATGACGCAGCGCACGGAGGAGTTCGAACACATCGTCGCCAAGCAACTGCCGCTGCTCTACGACGACTGGAAGCTGGGCGAGGAGGCGCGGGCCGCTCTTGACGCCTACGTGCATGAACTGGAGGACTGGCACGCCGGCATCCTCAACTGGCACCGGAAGATCCGCCGTTACCGCCCGCAGGACCTGCAACGGCTGCCGGACGGACTGTCCACCGGCGTCCTGGACCCCGCCTTCGGCATGTCCGCGGCCCGGCTCTCCCTGCCCGCCTGACCCCCGCGGCGCGGGGGCGGTCCGCTCGGCCGCCCCCGGGCCCCGGGCCCCGGGCCCCCGAGGACTCCACCACTTCCACCGGGACGACCCGCGCCCGGTCGGTCAGCGCGCCGCCGGTCCGCTCCAGCCGGCCGGGACGTGCCCGAGCCTGACCCGCTGCGGATGGTCGCCGACGGGGACGGAGACCCGCTTGGTCCCGGTGGCGAAGTCGATGGCGGTGACCCGGTCGGCGCCGCTCTCGGAGATCACGCAGGCGCTTCCGTCACCGTCGACGGTGGCCCAGTACGGCTTCACGGCGGGCACGGGCGCGGCTTCGGTGAGCGTGGCCCGGTCCACGATCGTCGCGTAGTCGTCCATGGTGCCGGCGACGCAGAGCTTCGCGCCGTCGGGGCTCATCGACAGCCCGTGGTGGCGCGAGTCGTTGACCCAGGTGGTGCGGTCGGTGCTGGTGGCGGGATTGCCGGGCAGTTCCTTGATCCGGGTGATCCGGTCGGCGGCCACGTCGTACTCGACCACGCCGTTGAAGAAGGACACCTGGAAGTAGACCTTCGACTCGTCCGGACTGAACGACATGGGCCGCACGGCGTCCGAGAGGTCCGGGCGGCCGAAGGCGTCCAGGCGTTCGCGCATGTCGATCACCCGGACGGTGCGGAAGGTCTGGGTGTCGACGACCGTGATCTTCCGGTCGCCCTTCGTCCAGTCCAGCCAGGGCGCGTCCAGCGCGGAGGTCACGTCGCCGATGGAGCTGTTCCACAGGTAGCGGCCGCCCTGCGTGAAGACGTTCTCGTGCGGCTTGTCCCCGGTGGTGAAGGAGCCGACCTGCCGGCCGGTGGCGATGTCGAGCACGTGCACGGTGTTGGCGGTCGAGGCGGAGACGGCGACCCGGGTACCGTCCGGAGACAGCGCCATGTGGTCGGCGCGGTACCCGGC
This sequence comes from Streptomyces sp. NBC_00667, assembly GCF_036226825.1. Taxonomy (NCBI): domain Bacteria; kingdom Bacillati; phylum Actinomycetota; class Actinomycetes; order Kitasatosporales; family Streptomycetaceae; genus Streptomyces; species Streptomyces sp. NBC_00667. The sequence goes on along the minus strand of NZ_CP109022.1, from coordinate 5,378,559 downwards.
CACGGGGAAGCGCCAGTTGATCCTCCCGGTGCGGACGTCGAGGGAGACCACGTCGGCGAAGCTGGGCCGGGAGGCGACCACCGCGGAGCCGTCCGGGGTGGTGTACATGTCGTCCACGAACTGGTCGTGGCCTTCGCCCGCCGTGGCGCGGATGCCGAGGAAGAAGCCGAGCTTCACCGGGTTGAGGTAGATCTCCCGCAAGCGCTCGTCCTTGTCGGGGATCACGTTGATCCGGCCGACCTTGGCGAGATCGCCGGTGGAGGCGAGCACATCGGCGGTGCCTTCCCAGTTGTTCCCGACGAACAGCACCTCGCGCGGCGCGGAGGATCCGGGCTGCGGTGCGGGCGCCGCGCCGAGCGTGGCCGCGGCCAGGACGCAGGCGGACAGCAGGGCACGTGCGGGGAACCGGGGCATTCGCTCAACTCCGTTGCGGGAAGGCGCTGTTACCGGCCGGTAAAAATAGGTGCAACGCCGGAAGGGCGCAACCCCCGCGCAGGCCCGCATCCGCCCGCCCGTCAGGCGACGAAGCCGATCCGGCCCGCCACCGTCCGCGCACCCTCGCGGTGGATCGGTATCCCGCCACCCGTGAGGGCCGCGCCGGAGCCGCCGCGGCGGTTGGCGACGATCTCGGCGGCGATGGACAGCGCGGTCTCCTCCGGGGAGCGGGCGCCGAGGTCCAGGCCGATCGGCGAGCGGAGCCGCGCGAGTTCCAGTTCGGACACGCCCGCCTCGCGCAGGCGCTCGTTGCGGTCCTCGTGGGTGCGGCGCGAGCCCATGGCGCCGACGTACGCGACGGGAAGTCTGAGGGCCGTCTCCAGCAGCGGGACGTCGAACTTGGCGTCGTGGGTGAGCACGCACAGGACGGTCCGGGAGTCGATGGTCCCGCCGTCGACCTGGGCCTCCAGGTAGCGGTGCGGCCAGTCGACCACGACCTCGTCCGCCTCGGGGAAACGGTTCTTCGTGGTGAACACCGGCCGGGCGTCGCACAGGGTCACGTGGTAGCCGAGGAACTTGCCGATCCGCACGAGGGCGGACGCGAAGTCGATGGCGCCGAAGACGATCATCCGCGGAGCCGGGACGCTGGACTCGACGAGCACCTTGAGCGGCTCTCCGCAGAGCCGGCCGTCGGCGCCGATCTCCAGCACGCCGGTCCTCCCGGCGTCCAGCATGGCGCGGGCTTCCTCGGCGACGGTGCGATCCAGCTCGGGGTGCGCGCCGAGGCCGCCTTCGTACGAGCCGTCGCCGCGGACTGCCACCACCCGGCCCATCAGCTCCGCCGGGCCCTCGGCGACCCGGGCGACCGCCGCCGTCTCCCCGCGGGCGGCGGCGGCCAGCGCGGCCGCGAGCACCGTCCGTACGGGAGAGCCCGGGAGAACCGGGGTGACGAGGATGTCGATGACTCCGCCGCAGGTCAGACCCACGGCGTAGGCGTCGTCTTCGCTGTAGCCGAAGCGTTCGGTGACGCTCTCGCCGTCCTCCAGGGACTGCCGGCACAGCTCGTACACCGCGCCCTCCACGCATCCACCGGACACCGAGCCGATCACCGTTCCCTCGCCGTCGACGGCGAGGGCGGCCCCGGGCTGCCGGGGAGCGCTGCCGCCGACCGCCACGACCGTGGCGACGGCGAAAGCACGACCCTGCTCGACCCACCGGTTGAGTTCTTCGGCGATGTCCAGCATGTTCGGCCTCCTCGGAGGGGTTCGGTTCCAGTATCGGATGCGTGGAGGGTCAGGTGCCGCTCACGCGCGCCGCTACTTCACGCCCAGCCAGCCCTCGATCGGGTGGAGCGAGAAGAAGACGATGAAGATGACGGTGAGCGCCCACATGAACGCACCGATCTCGCGCGCCTTGCCCTGCGCGACCTTGATGGCCACGTAGGAGATCACACCGGCGGCGACACCGGCCGTGATCGAGTAGGTGAACGGCATGAGCACCACGGTCAGGAAGACCGGAATGGCGGTCGAGCTGTCGGCCCAGTCCACGTGGCGGGCGTTCTGCATCATCATCGCGCCGATGACGACCAGGGCCGCGGAGGCGACCTCACCCGGGACGATCTGGGTGATCGGGGTGAAGAAGAGGCAGGCGGCGAAGAAGAGGCCGGTCACGACGGAGGCGAGACCCGTACGGGCCCCCTCGCCGACACCGGTCGCCGACTCGACGAACACGGTCTGGCCGGAGCCGCCCGCGATGCCGCCGATGGCGCCACCGGCACCGTCGATGAACAGCGCCTTGGACAGGCCCGGCATGCGGCCCTGGTCGTCGGCGAGCTTGGCCTCGGTGCCGACGCCGATGATGGTGGCCATCGCGTCGAAGAAGCCGGCGAGGACGAGGGTGAAGACGATCATGCCGACCGTCATGACGCCGACGTCGCCCCAGCCACCGAACTCGACCTTGCCGAAGAGCGAGAAGTCGGGCATGGAGACCGCGGAGCCCGAGAGCTCGGGCGCGCCGTTCTTCCAGGCCTTCGGGTCGACGTTCGCGACGGCGTTGATGATCGCCGCGACGACGGTTCCGCCGACGATGCCGATCAGGATGGCACCGCGGATCTTGCGGGCCTGGAGCATGAAGATGGCCAGCAGGGTCAGGCAGAAGACGAAGACGGGCCACCCGGAGAGCTGACCGGCGGCGCCGAGGGTGACGGGCGGGGCGAACTCCGCGCCGTTCCCGACGAAGCCGGCCTTGTAGAGGCCGATCAGGGCCACGAACAGGCCGATGCCCATCGTGATGCCGTGCTTGAGCGCGAGCGGGATCGCGTTCATGATCATCTCTCGGAGGCCGGTGACGACCAGGAGACAGATCACGACGCCGTACATCACGCACATGCCCATGGCCTGCGGCCAGGTCATCTGCGGAGCGACCTGCGAGGACAGCACGCCCGAGACCGACAGGCCGGCCGCGAGGGCGAGCGGCACCTTGCCGACGAAGCCCATGAGGAGCGTCGTCAGGGCGGCGGCGAAGGCCGTGGCCGTGATCAGCGCCTTCTGGCTCATGGTGTCTCCGGCGGCGTCCTTGCCGGAGAGGATCAGCGGGTTGAGCAGGAGGATGTACGCCATGGCCATGAAGGTCGTGACGCCGCCACGAATCTCATTGCCGACGTTGGACCCTCTGTGGGTTATGTGAAAGTACCGGTCGAGCCAAGAACGCCCGGCGGGGGTACGAGTGCCGTCGCCGGCCTCTTCCGCGGTGGTCTTGGGCTCCACAGACGACTGGGTCATGGTGCCTAACTCCCAAGGTTCATAGGGGCACCCGCATGGGGATTGAAGATCGCGGGATTTGGGATGGTGCGTTTGGCTGCACGACCCGGGGTGACGGCCCGAGGCGACGCGATGGTTACTGGGGTGATGCGGGGTACTGCGGTACTGCGGGGTACTGCATGGGGGGTGCCGGTGGGACGGGCCGCGAGCGGTGCGGTCGGTCCCGCGTGTTCCGGACTTCGTACTCCGGGCGGTGCGGCTGGAAGTGTGACGTTCCCGTGTCACACCGCCCGGAGGATCCGTGGGGGTCGGTCCGGGGCCTCGCGGCCCGGACCACGCCGTCCTAGAGGGTGCCGGTGAGGGCCTCCGGACGGATCGGCGTCTTGTTGAGCTCCAGTCCCGTCGCCTGCCGGATCGCGGCGAGGACGGCGGGAGTGGACGACAGGGTGGGAGCCTCGCCCATGCCCCGGAGGCCGTACGGCGCGTTCGGGTCGGCGAGCTCCAGGACGTCGACCGGGAGGGCCGGCGTGTCGAGGATGGTCGGGATCAGGTAGTCCGTGAAGGAGGGGTTGCGCACCTTCGCGGTCTTCGGGTCGACGATGATCTCCTCCATGATCGCTACGCCCAGCCCCTGGATGGTTCCACCCTGGATCTGGCCGACCACGGAGAGCATGTTCAGCGCCTTGCCCACGTCCTGGGCGGTGGCGAGCTCGACGACCTTGACGAGGCCGAGCTCGGTGTCCACCTCCACCACCGCGCGGTGCGCGGCGAAGGTGTACTGGACGTGGCCGTTGCCCTGACCGGTCTTGAGGTCGAAGGGCACGGTCGGCCGGTGCCGGAACTCCAGCTCCAGGTCGATCGCGTCCTCGCCCTCCAGGACCTCGGCGATGTCCGCGAGGACCTCGCCGCCGTCGGTGACGACCTTGCCGCCCTCCAGGAGCAGCTCGGCGGTCGCCCACGCCGGGTGGTAGGACCCGTTCTTGCGGCGGCCGATCTCCAGGACGGCCTCGCGCACGGCCTCGCAGGTGTTCTTCACCGCGCCACCGGTCATGTACGTCTGCCGCGAGGCGGACGTCGAACCGGCGGAGCCGACCTGCGTGTCGGCCGGGTGGATGGTGACCTGCGTGACGCCCAGCTCGGTACGGGCGATCTGCGCGTGGACGGTGACACCGCCCTGGCCGACCTCCGCCATGGCCGTGTGGACCATCGCGACGGGCTCGCCGTTGATGACCTCCAGCCGCACGCGGGCGGTGGAGTAGTCGTCGAAGCCCTCGGAGAAGCCGACGTTCTTGATCCCGACGGCGTAGCCGACGCCGCGTACGACGCCCTCGCCGTGGGTGGTGTTCGACAGGCCGCCGGGCAGCGCGCGGACGTCCGCGCCCTCGCCGGCCGTCTCCCACTGGCGCTCGGGCGGCAGCGGGCGGGCCTTGACCCGGCGCAGCAGCTCGGCGACGGGGGCCGGGGAGTCCACGACCTGGCCCGTGGGCATGACCGCGCCCATCTCCATGGCGTTGAGCCGGCGGAACTCGACCGGGTCCATGCCCAGCTTCGCCGCGAGCTTGTCCATCTGGGCCTCGTAGGCGAAGCAGGCCTGGACGGCGCCGAAGCCGCGCATCGCGCCGCAGGGCGGGTTGTTCGTGTAGAGGGCGATCGCCTCGATGTCCACGTCGTCGATGACGTACGGGCCGGCCGACAGCGAGGAGGCGTTGCCCACGACCGCCGGGGAAGCGGACGCGTACGCGCCGCCGTCCAGGACGATCCTGCACTTCATGTGCGTGAGCTTGCCGTCCTTGGTGGCGCCGTGCTCGTAGTGCAGCTTCGCCGGGTGGCGGTGCACGTGGCCGAAGAAGGACTCGAAGCGGTTGTAGACGATCTTGACCGGCTTGTTGGTGGCCAGGGCCAGCAGGCAGGCGTGGATCTGCATCGAGATGTCCTCGCGGCCGCCGAAGGCGCCGCCGACGCCGGAGAGCGTCATGCGGACCTTCTCCTCGGGCAGCCCGAGGACCGGGGCGATCTGCCGCAGGTCCGAGTGCAGCCACTGGGTGGCGACGTAGAGGTCGACGCCCCCGTCCTCGGCGGGTACGGCGAGGCCGGACTCGGGGCCGAGGAAGGCCTGGTCCTGCATGCCGAAGATGTACTCGCCCTCGACGATGACGTCGGCGCGCTTGCGGGCCTCTTCCACGTCGCCGCGGACGATCGGCTGGCGGTGCACGATGTTCGGGTGCGGGACGTGACCGGCGTGGTGGTCGTCGCGGCCCTCGTGGATCAGCGGCGCGCCCTCGGCGAGGGCGGAGGCCTCGTCCGTGACGAGCGGCAGCTCACGGTAGTCGATCTTGATCTTGGCGGCGGCCCGGCGGGCGGTCTCCGGGTGGTCGGCCGCGACGAGGGCGACCGGCTCACCGTGGTGACGCACCCGGCCGTCGGCCAGGACCGGGGTGTCCTTGATCTCCAGGCCGTAGTTCTTCACCTCGGCCGGCAGGTCGTCGTAGGTCAGCACCGAGTAGACGCCGGGCATGGCGAGCGCCTCGGAGATGTCGATCGAGACGATCTCGGCGTGGGCGACGGTGCTGCGCAGGGTCTGGCCCCACAGCATGTCCTCGTGCCACATGTCCGAGGAGTACGCGAACTCGCCGGTGACCTTGAGGGTGCCGTCCGGGCGCAGCGTGGACTCGCCGATGCCGCCCTTGTGGTGCTTCTGGGTGACGTTGGTCGGCGTACCCGCCGGGACCGTACGCGTGTGCTGCGCCATGGTCAGACCGCCTCTCCCTGACGGGCGGCCGCCAGGCGGACCGCGTCGAGGATCTTCTCGTAGCCCGTGCAGCGGCAGAGGTTGCCGGACAGGGCCTCGCGGATGTCCTGGTCGGACGGCGAGCTGTTCTGCTCCAGCAGCGCGTCGGCCTGCACCAGCAGACCCGGGGTGCAGAAGCCGCACTGCACGGCGCCCGCGTCGATGAACGCCTGCTGGACGGTGGAGAGCTCCGCGCCCTCGCCGGTCCGGGAGTCGGCGCCCTTGGCGGACCACTGCCTGGCCTCGTCCAGGGTGACGCCGCCCTTGCCGCCGCAAGCGCCGCCGGTGCCGCAGCCACCACCGTGGCCGTGCGCCTCGCGCTGCTTGGCGAACTCCGCCAGGCCTTCGACGGTCACGACGTCGCGGCCCTCGACCTGGCCGGCGGCCACCAGACACGAACAGACCGGCACGCCGTCCAGACGGACGGTGCAGGAACCGCACTCGCCCTGCTCACAGGCGTTCTTCGAACCGGGCAGGCCCAGGCGCTCGCGCAGGACGTACAGGAGGGACTCGCCTTCCCAGACGTCGTCCGCTTCCTGCTGCCGGCCGTTGACCGTGAAATTGACGCGCATGATTACGCAGCCCCTTCGAGCGAGCGGCCGTTGCCGGATCCGCGGTACTGCTCCCAGGTCCAGACGAGCTGGCGGCGAGCCATGATGCCGACCGCGTGGCGGCGGTACTTCGCCGTGCCGCGGACGTCGTCGATCGGGTTGGCCGCGCCGGAGGCCAGGTCACCGAACTGCTTGGCGATCGACGGCGTGATGACCTTGCGCGACTCCCAGAAGCCGCCCTCTTCGAGCGCTGCGTTCAAGAACTCCTCGGCGGTCTTCGCCCGGATCGGGGTCGGCGCGGCCGATCCGATGCCGGTGCGGACCGTGCGGGTCCCGGGGTGCAGGGCCAGGCCGAAGGCGCAGACGGCGATGACCATCGCGTTGCGGGAGCCGACTTTGGAGTACTGCTGGGGGCCGTCCGCCTTCTTGATGTGAACGGTCTTGATGAGCTCGTCGGCGGCCAGCGCGTTGCGCTTGACGCCGGTGTAGAAGGCGTCGATCGGGATCAGACGGGAGCCGCGCACGGATTCCACCTCGACCTCCACGCCGGCCGCGAGCAGCGCGGGGTGGGCGTCACCGGCCGGCGAGGCGGTACCGAGGTTGCCGCCGACACCTCCGCGGTTGCGGATCTGCGGGGACGCGACCGTGTGCGAGGCGAGCGCGAGGCCGGGCAGCTCCGTACGGAGGTTCTCCATGATCTGGGTGTACGTGACCGATGCGCCCAGGCGGACCACGTCCTCGCCGACTTCCCACTCGCGCAGCACGGCGATGCGGTTCAGGTCGAGGAGATGCTCCGGCCGGCGGTGGTCGAAGTTGATCTCGACCATCACGTCGGTACCACCTGCGATCGGCACAGCGGTGGGGAACTCGGCCTTGGCGGCGAGCGCCTCCTCCCAGCTGGCGGGGCGAAGGAAGTCCATGAGCGGCTCTCTTCTTCCTCATCGTGTCGTTCACTTCAAGCCAGGTGGCCCAGAGTCCCTCGACTGGTCGTTCACGTGCCGTTAACGCGGTGTGAAGCCAGTACACAAGCCGCGCGTCCCCCGGGTGCAGTCACCGAAACCATGAAGGAGTTGGCTGACGGGCTCCCTCGTCTTGTAGATTCGTATGAAAGGCAGGATGCGACGACCTGCCCGTTTTCCAACGGCAACATCGAGACAGATCGGCGGCGACATCATGCGGCTGCGCGCACTGCTGGAAACCGAGGCGCTGGGGCTGCGGCTGCTGGGCGGCGAGGAAGAACTCGACCGGACGGTCCGCGGGGTCATGACGACCGACCTGAGGGATCCCAGCCGATACCTCTCCGGAGGCGAACTTGTCCTGACCGGCCTGGCATGGCGAAAGAATTCAGCCGACTCCGAGCCTTTCGTACGAATCCTCGCGAGCGCGGGGGTCGCCGGCCTCGCGGCGGGCGAGGCGGAGCTGGGGGACATCCCCGACGACCTGGTATCGGCCTGCCTGCGCAACCGGCTGCCGCTGTTCGCCGTGAACGAAGACGTCGCCTTCGCCACCATCACCGAATACGTGGTGCGGCAGGTCTCCGGAGAGCGCGCGGGGGACCTGGCGGCCGTCGTGGACCGGCACCGCCGCCTGATGACATCGGGACCCGCCGGTGGCGGCCCCGACGTGGTGCTGGATCTGCTCACCACGGACCTCGATCTCCGGGCCTGGGTGCTCTCGCCGACCGGCCGGCAGATCGCCGGGGCGGGCGAGCCGCTGGCACCGGGCGTCTGCGCGGCGCTGGCGAGCGAGCACCTCGCGGCGGTCCGGACGGGCCGCAGGGGGCCCCACCGGATCTCGCTCCAGGGTATTACCTACTCCCTGTTCCCGATCAGAGGACACGGCCGCGGTCCGGGCGCCGTCAACCGTGACGTGCGCGAGAGCGTGCTGTCCGACTGGCTGCTGGCCGTCGAGGCCGACGCGGGCGACTGGCCCGCCGAGCGGCTCGACCTGCTCCAGGGCGTCACCCAGCTGATCGCCGTCGAGCGGGACCGGCGGGACGCGGCGCGCACCGTGCGCCGCCGGCTGGCCCAGGAAGTGCTGGAGCTGGTCCAGACGGGCGCGCCGCCCGCGGAGATCGCGGCCCGTCTGCGGGTGGCCGCGCCGGTGCTCCTGCCGGGGCTGTCCGCCGCCCCGCACTGGCAGGTCGTCGTGGCCCGGGTGGACTGGGCCGGCGGGGACATCCCCGGCGGCCCGGTGGCCCAGTCGCTGCTGGAGGAGATCCTGGTCGACCCGTCGCTTTCGGGGCCGGAGCCGTCCGACCGGATCGCGGTGGCCCATGCGGGTGACGAGGCCATCGCGCTCGTACCGCTGCCCGCGCTTCCCGGGGAGCCCGGGGAGGACAAGGGCCCCGACCGGGCGCTGCACGCCGACGAGCTGCTGACGTCCGTACGGGATCCCCTGGCGGCCGGTCTGGCCGACGACGGGCGGCTCACGCTGGGTGTCAGTGCGGCCGTGCACTCCGCCGAGGGGCTGCGCGGGGCGCTGGAGGAGGCCCGGCACGCCCGCCGGGTCGCCGCCGCCCGCCCGGGCCGGGTGTGCGCCGCCGGCCACCACGAGCTCGCCTCGCACGTCCTGCTGCTGCCCTTCGTCCCGGACGACGTCCGGCGTGCGTTCACGGCGCGGCTGCTGGACCCGCTGCGGGACTACGACCGACGCCACCGGGCCGAGCTGATCCCGACCCTGGAGGCGTTCTTGGACTGCGACGGCTCCTGGACCCGGTGCGCGACCCGGCTGCACCTGCACGTCAACACCCTGCGCTACCGGGTCGGGCGAATCGAGCAGTTGACGTCGCGCGACCTCTCCCGGCTGGAGGACAAGCTCGACTTCTTCCTGGCACTGCGCATGAGCTGAGCCGTGGCGGCCCGCCCGGCCGGTGAACCACCGGGCGGCCGCCGTACGAATCGCGCCAGGACTCCGGGTGACGGCTGACGAGCCGTCCGGACTTTGTGAAAGAGTTCACCCGACCCCTTGGCCGGAGCCGTCGATCCGTGCTCTCATTTCGCCCCAGGGCTCAACGACGTGCTGCTCGATTGCTTCGGGGAGGGCAATGTGGCGGATACCGCCATGTCCGGTGCGGGATCCACGGGGGGCGACGACCCCCTCCAGCGGGCGATATGGCGGCTGCGCTCGCGCGGCTGTTGGACCGACGCGGCGGCCCTGCTGACGCCGCACGCGGGCAGTGCGCGGGCCGCCGTGCAGCGGACCGCGCTGCTGGTCGAGCGGTGCCTGTTCACGGGACAGGGTTGGGCGGAGGCGGAGGACGCCCTGCGGATCGCGGAGGCGGTGGCCCAGGACGACGACGAGCGGGGCGCGGCGGCGTGCGAGCGGGGCCAACTGGCGTACGCGGCCACGGTGCTCGGGGTCCGGGACCGCTCGGACGAGGCGCGGTCGGCACTGGGGCGCGCGGCGGCGCTGCTGTCCCTCGGGTCCCGGACCCGGCCGCTGCTGGACTTCCGGCGCGGTCTGGTCGCCGAGCACCTCGCGGAGGCCCCGGAGGCGGCCCGGCCGGCGTACCACCGGGCGCATGCGGGTGCTCTCGCCCACGGGGACACGCTGCTCCTGTCGTTCACGTGGCGGCACTTGGCGGCGCTGGCCCTGCGGGACGGTGAGGTGGCGGAGGCCCGCGACGGCTTCGCGGAGTCCCTGCGCATCCGAGAGGAACTCGGCTTCCTGATCGGCACGGCCCCGGCGCTGGCGGCGCTGGCCGAAGCCGAACCGGAACCGGAAGCCACTCGCCTCCGCGCGGAGGCCCGCCGCCTGTTCCACCTCCTGGGCGGCGTCCCGACATGGCTGGCGGACCAACTCACCCCCACCCCCGCCTGACCCCTGGCCGGGGACTCCGCGGGCGCCCGCACCTCGCCGCGCACCCGGCGGCGGGCCCCGCACCACCACCGGGCCCGCGCCGACAGCGAAGCCCCCGCCAACCCCTGGGCGGGGCCTCCTGGGGCTCCGGCACATCCAGCCCCGCCGGCGTTTGAGGCGCAGGGCCGGCAAATCCAGCCTCGCCGGCGCTTGAGGCGCGGGGTCCGGGGCGGAGCCCCGGGGGCCCGGCGCAGCCGGGGGCGCTTCGCGCAGCGGCGCCGCACCCGGACGGGCTCCCGGGCCGGGCGGGTGCGCAAGCCGGACTGGCTCCGGGCGGGGCCGGACGGGGCCGGACGGGGCCCGGGGGCGTCAGGCCTCGGCGCCGGCGAAGTGGTCCCGGACCAGGGCTTCGACCACCCCGACCTCGCCCGCGATCAACGCGTCCAGCAGCGCCGCGTGCTCCTCCGCATCCGCCACCAGCTCCGCCCGCCGAACCCGCGGAGCGCCCGGCAGCGGCAGCATCGCCCGGCGGTGCAGCTCCTGCGTCAGCCGCACCAGCTGGTCGTTCCCCGCCAGCGACAGCACCGCCCGGTGGAACGCCCGGTCCGCCTCCCCGTACGCCGCGAGGTCACCGGCCCGCGCCGCCTCCCCCGTCGCCGCGGCCGCCGGCCGGAGCTCCGCCCACGCCGCCGCCGGTACGTCCCGGGCCAGCCTCAGCATCACGGGAACCTCCAGCAGTGCCCGTACCTCCGCGAGCTCCGCCAGCGCCTGCGGGCTGCGCCCCAGCACCCGGAACCCCCGGTTCGGCAGGCACTCCACCGCCCCTTCCAACGCCAGCTGCTGCATCGCCTCGCGCACGGGCGTCGCGGAGACCCCGAACCGTTCCCCCAGCGCCGGGCCCGAGTAGATCTCGCCGGGTACCAGCTCGCCGTCGACCAGCGCCGCCCTCAGCGCGTCCAGCACCTGCCCGCGCACCGAATGGCGCCGCACCCGCCGTGCCTTCTGCGCGGGCACCGCCTGCATCGTCTCCTCGGCCGGCACCCGGTCGTGGGCCGTTCCGTACATCCGGTCCTCCTCCGGGTCTCGACCTGCTCCGAGAATAGGCGACACGCCCGGCCGGCTCCCGAATACACAGCCCACCCCCGTCTAGTAAGGTAAGGCTTACCTTGTAGCGATCAGCGATCGGTGTGCCGCCATGCCCCTCCAGACCCCGGCCGTCACAGCCGCCTACCGACGCCTGGCCGAGGTCCACCCCACCCTGGAGATCACCGAGGTCGGCCCCCACGAGCCGCTCCCCCGCGGTGCGGGATGGACCCGCGCCGACGAGCTCGCGGCCGGCGGCCCGGCCCTCGACGCCTACCTCGCCTGGGACACCGCCCAAGTGCTCCGGGACCACGGCCGCCCCGCCCGCCCCGACGTGGTCGCCGGGTTCGGGTTCCACCGCTACGCCTGGCAGGCCTGCCTGCTGATCACCGTCCCGTGGTTCTCGCACCGCCGCGTCCCGCGCCTGGCCGGCGTGGCGTTCCACCGGAGCCCGGACCGCCTCGCCGTCCGGCTCGACGGTTTCGCCTGCCTTCCCGACGACCCGGCGGCCGCCCTCCCCGGAGCCCGGGTCGTCCCCGACGAGGACGCCCTGCGCCGGGAGGTGCGGGACGCGGTGGCCGAGCACCTCGGACCCGTGCTGGAAGGTTTCGGCCCCCGCATGCGGCGCGGCCGCCGCGCCCTGTGGGCAATGGTGACCGACGAGGTGGTCGAGGGCCTGTGGCACGTGGGCGGGCTGCTCGGGGAGGAGGAGCGGGCCAGGACCGAGCTGGAGGCGCTGCTGCCCGCATCGGCCGCGCCCTACCCCACCGGCACGGGTTTCCGTACCCTCACGGCTCCCGACGGCTCCCCGCTGCCCACGCGCGACCGGGCCGGCTGCTGCCTCTTCTACACGATCCGCCCCGAGGACACCTGCCTGACCTGCCCCCGCACCTGCGACGCGGACCGCGTCACCCGCCTCGCGGCGGCGGCCGACGGCGCCCTCGTCCCGTAACCCTCGCGACACCACGGACCCCGCAGGTGTGCCCCGGGCCCACCAACCCACCCCTGCGGGTGATGTTGGTTCGAACGCAACTGACGTCACTTGCGCACCAGTTCGAGTCACAACACCCTATCCGGCGCGCGCCACCCCCCGAAGGCGTCCTCTTGCCCGGAAACCCGCGTGCACGGCCGGCCGGCTGCGCCACTATGACGCCGGAAGGCCGCATACGCGAGGCAAGGACATCCGCATGAGACTGACCGACATATCGCTGGACTGGCTGCTGCCCGGCGGCCTGTTGATCCTGGGCGTACTTGCGGCAGTGGCGGTGCTGGCCCGCGGCAAGCGCGAGAGCGAGAAGGCCGCGGCCGAGGACACGTGGGAGCGCAGCGAGGAGCGGCGCCGGCGCAAGGAAGCCGTCTACGGCACGGCCTCCTACGTCCTGCTGTTCTGCTGTGCGGCCGTCGCCGCCGCGCTCTCCTTCCACGGGCTGGTCGGCTTCGGCCGGCAGAACCTCAACCTGTCCGGCGGCTGGGAGTACCTCGTCCCCTTCGGCCTCGACGGCGCCGCCATGTTCTGCTCGGTCCTCGCGGTCCGCGAGGCGAGCCACGGCGACGCGGCGCTCGGCTCGCGCATGCTGGTCTGGCTGTTCGCCGGCGCGGCGGCCTGGTTCAACTGGGTGCACGCGCCCCGCGGGAGCGGCCACGACGGCGCGCCGCAGTTCTTCGCGGGGATGTCGCTCTCGGCGGCCGTCCTGTTCGACCGCGCCCTCAAGCAGACCCGCCGGGCCGCGCTGCGCGAACAGGGCCTGATCCCGCGCCCGTTGCCGCAGATCCGGATGGTCCGCTGGATGCGGGCGCCCCGGGAGACCTTCGGCGCGTGGTCCCTCATGCTGCTGGAGGGGGTTCGCACCCTCGACGAGGCCGTGGACGAGGTGCGGGAGGACAAGCGCGAGAAGGAGCAGGACCGGCACCGCAGGCGCGATCAGAACCGGCTCGACCGGGCGCGCATCAAGGCGCTGGGCCGGCAGAACAGGGCTTTCGGGCGTTCGCGCGGCCGCCAGGTCGAACTGCCGGGGCTGGCTCCCGGGTCGGGCTCCGCGCCGGTCGGCGCGGAGCCGGCCATATCGGAAGCGGAGAAGCTGCCCCTGCGACGCCGGCCCTCCCTGCAGGCCGTGAACGGAACCGAATCGGCTGACCCGGCCGGACCCCGCACGGTCGACCTCACCGCAGAGGACGACACCCAGACGATCCCCCGGCTCGACTCACTGGAGCGCAAGCTCAAGGACCTCGAGCAGCAATTCGGCTGACCGGGCACGACCGCGGGGCCGGTCCGGACGCGCCTGAGCGCACCCGGTCCGGCCGTCACGCGTCGAGTTCGAACCAGACCACCTTGCCCGCTCCCGGGGCCAGCGCGTCCACGCCCCAGTCGTCGGCCAGCGACTGCACCAGCACCAGTCCCCTGCCGTGCGTACCGTCGTCGGCGGTCGGTACGTGCGGTCGGGGCCGGCGGGAGGCGTAGTCGCGGACCTCGACCCGCAGCCGGGTGTCGGCGATGCACGCGGACACCTCCGCGCCCTGTTCGGTGTGGACGAGGGCGTTGGTGACGAGTTCGGTGATCAGCAGCTCGGCCACCTCGGTGGCCTCCGCTCGGCACCGGTGGCGCATCAGCTCCCTCAGGGACTTCCGGACCTCCCCCACGGCTTTCAGGTCCGCCCGGCGAACGCTGTGGACGATCTCCGGCGCGTCCACCGCTCCGCCGCCCTCGACGGACGGCTCACGCGGCACCGGCCGCCCTCTCCTCCACTGCTTTCCGGTCTTCGCCCCCACCCGCACGGCGATGTACCTCCCCCGTGTCGCCTTTCCGAATCGACCCGTACTCTCGAACAGGTCTACGGGATGCATGCCCCCCGGGGCAATCCGCACTCCTGCGGACTCAGGGGCGCGGCAGATTGCGCAGGTTGGATCGCGCCATCTGAACCATCCGGCCCACCCCGCCGTCCAGCACGATCTTGCTGGCGGAAAGCGCGAACCCGGTCACCATTTCGGCCTTGATCCTGGGTGGGATCGACAAGGCGTTGGGGTCGGTCACGATGTCCACCAGAGCAGGCCCCTTGTGCCGGAACGCGTCCTTCAGGGCCCCCGCGAGCTGCTTGGGTTTCTCCACGCGCACCCCATAGGCGCCCGCCGCACGGGCGATGGCCGAGAAATCCGGGTTCCGGTTCGTGGTTCCGTACGCGGGCAGGCCGGAAACCATCATTTCCAGCTCGACCATTCCGAGGGACGAGTTGTTGAACAGGACTACTTTGACGGGCAGCTCGTACTGCACCAGGGTGAGGAAATCTCCCATCAGCATCGAGAACCCGCCGTCACCCGACATCGACACCACTTGACGTCCGCGGTCGGTGAACTGCGCGCCGATGGCCTGGGGGAGGGCGTTGGCCATGGAGCCGTGGCTGAAGGAGCCGATGATGCGCCGCTTGCCGTTCGGGGAAAGATAGCGTGCCGCCCACACGTTGCACATGCCCGTGTCCACGGTGAAGACGGCGTCCTCGTCCGCCAGTTCATCGAGGACGGCGGCGACGTACTCGGGGTGGATGGGGGTGTGCTTCTCCACCTTGCGCGTGTACGCCCTGACGACGCCCTCCAGCGCGTCCGCGTGCTTCTTGAGCATCCGGTCCAGGAAGCGGCGGTCCGTCTTGGTGCGCACCCGGAGGTTCAGCACGCGCAGGGTCTCCCGCACGTCGCCCCAGACCGCCAGGTCCAACTTCGAGCGCCGACCGAGGTGTTCGGGGCGGATGTCGACCTGGACGATCTTCACGTCGTCGGGCAGGAAGGCGTTGTACGGGAAGTCGGTGCCGAGCAGGATCAGCAGGTCGCACTCGTGGGTGGCTTCGTAGGCGGCGCCGTAGCCGAGCAGCCCGCTCATCCCGACGTCGAACTCGTTGTCGTACTGGATCCACTCCTTGCCGCGCAGGGCGTGCCCCACGGGCGCCTTGACCCGCTCGGCGAACTCCATGACCTCGGCGTGCGCCCCGGCGGTGCCGCTGCCGCAGAACAGGGTGACCCGGTCCGCCCCGTCGATCAGCCGGACCAACTGCTCGATCTCGCCGTCCCCGGGCCGTACCGTCGGCCGCGCGGTGACCAGGGCGTGCTCCACCGTCTTCTCCGGGGCGGGGAGGGAGGCGATGTCGCCGGGCAGTGAGATGACGCCGACACCGCTGCGGCCGACGGCGTGCTGGATGGCACTCTGCAGCACCCGGGGCATCTGCTTGGGGTTCGAGATCAGCTCGCTGTAGTGGCTGCACTCGGTGAACAGCCGGTCGGGGTGGGTCTCCTGGAAGTACCCGAGCCCGATCTCACCGGAGGGGATGTGCGAGGCCAGCGCGAGCACCGGGGCCATCGAGCGGTGGGCGTCGTACAGGCCGTTGATCAGGTGCAGGTTGCCCGGACCGCAGGAGCCCGCGCAGGCGGCGAGCCGGCCGGTGATCTGGGCCTCGGCTCCGGCGGCGAAGGCGGCCGTCTCCTCGTGGCGGACCTGGATCCACTCGATGCCGTCGGTCCGGCGGATCGCGTCCACGACCGGGTTGAGGCTGTCGCCCACGACCCCGTACATCCGCCGCACACCCGCGCGTACGAGGATGTCGACGAACTGCTCCGCCACGTTCTGCTTGGCCATGGAAGGGGCGTCCTCTCCGGTTCGGCTCTGCCGGGTCCGCCTTCCATCCACGCACGAACCGCCCCGTTACGCCTCCCAGACCGCGGCCGCCGTGCGGTCGTCGGCGTAGCCCTTGAGGCGGAGCTGGACGTCCGCGAGGAACGCCGCGAGGCCCGGCGGCTCCGCCTGCGACCAGCGGGCGGCGAGTTCGGCCGGGAGCAGGCCCTCCTCGCGCATGGGAGCCGCGAGACCACCCGAGCAGAGCAGCAGGGTGTCGCCGGGCCGGGCCACGGAGGCCCGGAAGCGGAAACCCCCGGCCGCGTCCACCGGAGGGTGCGCGGTGTCCTCCGGTTCCAGGTCCTGCCACTGTCCGGCCCGCAGCCGGAAGAAGCCGCCCGCTCCCGCGCCGAAGCACACCCGGGTGCGGCACTGCGGATCCACCGGGAGCAGCAGCCCCCGCAGCCCGGCGGTGTAGCCCTCCTCCTCCAGCCCCAGCTCCGCCGCGTGGGCCCGCAGCCGGCCGTAACCCCGGTCGGTGAGCCGCTGGAGCCCGGAGCGCAGGGCCTCGCGGCTGCCGGCCCGGATGTCCTCGGCCAGCCGCTGCCGGCTCCGCCCGACGGCCGCCGCGACGGAGTGGCACAACTCGGCCGCGGCCTCCCGGGCCCCGGGCGCGGCCCGGTCGCCGCCCGCCAGGGCCACCAGGACCAGGGCGTCGTCACCGCTGCCGAAGCGGGCGGTCAGCAGGAAGTCCCGGCGGGCTTCGCCGCGGAACCGGGCGGAGTCCCCGCGCAGCGAGACGGCGCGCAGGGTGTAGGTGCCGTAGCGGGCCCCCTCCAGGACGGTGTCGGGGGTGATGTCGCCCAGCCCGGCCGGGTCGGCCTCGGGCAGCGCACCCGGCTCGGCCGCGTAGGTCGGGGCCCGGTCGCCGAGGTGGCGTACGCCGGGGCGGCCGGCGGGGTCGTGGCCCGGGGCTGCGGCGAGGGGACCGGGTGGCTCCTCGGGGGCGGCGGGCGCGGCCGGCGCCGGCTCCGCCGCGGTGTCGGCGGGCGGTGCGCTCCGGCGGCGCCGCAGCGGCATCCCCGCGGCGGGCGGATCCGGAGGGACGGGGGGCACGGTGACCTCGCCCAGGGCGTATCCGGTCGGCCCGGGTCGGCGCGGATCGGGCGGCGGCTCCTCGGCCGGTGGTGCGGGCTCCGCCTCCCGGCGCTGTCCGGGCAGCAGGGGGTCCGGCGGGTCCGCCGCCGCGGCGGGGTCCTCGCCGTCCTTCACCAGCACCACCGCCGAGTGGTAGCGGTGGTCCAGCGTGTCGTCCGGATCGGGCTCGCCTCCCGCGCCCTGGTCCTCGTAGAGCTTCTGCCACCAGTCGTCCGCGCGCCGCTGCCTCATGCGGCTATTCTCGGCCGCCCGCGCGGGCGGAAAACGCCGAATGCACGAAAGAGGCCCACCGGGCCGCCGCCCGGTGGGCCCCTCGCGTTCCCGTCGTACGGACCGGCGAATTCCGTCGTTCCGTTCGACCGTCCGGGGGTGCGGGCGCCGCCGCGACCGTGGTTCCGCCCCGGTGTCGGCGGCGGGCTCCCGCTCGGCGTGGGCTCGTGGCCTGCGGATGTTCTACTTCGGTGCCCTCACCTTGGCAGAGGGCCCGGGGATGCGGCGATGATGTCGGCGGCGGGTTCGCGCCGTGGCCGCTTCCCGCCAGGAACGGTACGAAGGGGTGGGTGGACGGGTTGCTGGGTGCGATAGGCCTGGACGAGGGCCAGGAGTCGGCGTACCGCGCGCTGGTGGCGCTGGGCGCGGCGGAGGTGCCCGATCTCGCGCACCGCCTGTCGCTGCCCGTGCGGCAGACCGAGGGGGCGCTGCGGCACCTGGAACGCCACGGCCTGGCGGCGCAGTCCTCGGCCCGTCCGGGGCGTTGGGTGGCGGCCCCTCCCGGGGTGGCGCTGGGCGCGCTGCTGACCCGGCAGCGGCACGAGTTGGAGCGGGCGGAGCTGGCGGCGACGGTGCTGGCGCAGGAGTACCGGGCGGAGGCCGCCGAGCCGTCGGTGCACGACCTGGTGGAGGTGGTGACGGGCGCGAGCGCGGTCGCCCACCGCTTCGTGCAGCTCCAGCTGGGGGCGGTGGAAGAGGTGTGCGCGTTGGTCGACAGCCGCCCGGAGGTGGTGACGGGCGCGGAGAACGAGGCGGAGGAGCGGGCCGTCGTCCGGGGCGTCGCCTACCGGGTCGTCATCGAGCGGGAGGTGCTGACCCGGCCGACGGGGATCCGCGAGGCGACGACGGCGCTGGCGCGCGGCGAGCACGTCCGGGTGACGGCGAAGGTGCCGACGAAACTGCTGATCGCGGACCGGAGTCTGGCGATGGTGCCGCTGACGGCGCCGGGCGCGGAGCCGACGGCGCTGGTGGTGCACGCGTCGGGGCTGCTGGAGTCCTTGTCGGGCCTGTTCGAGGCGGTGTGGCGGGAGTCCCTGCCGCTGCGGCTGGGCGCGACGGGCTCGGCGGAGCAGTCCCTGGACACCCCGGACGCCACCGACCTGGAGATCCTGAGCCTGCTGCTGGCGGGGATGACGGACGCGAGCGTGGCGAAGCACCTGGAACTGGGACTGCGCACGGTGCAGCGCCGGGTCAAGGGGCTGATGGAACTGGCCGGGGTCACGACACGGCTGCAGCTCGGTTGGTACGCGTACGAGCGGGGCTGGGTGCCCCGCTAGGTGTATTGACCCGCAGCGTTGTTCACTCGGCTGATGGGCGGCTTGCCGTCCAGTGCGGTGTGGCAGCGGTGGTGGTTGTAGGTGTGGAGGAAGTCTGCCAGGGCCGCTGTCCGCTCGTTGTTCGATTGGTAGGGCCGTAGGTAGGCCCATTCGTCGAGGAGGGTGCGGTTGAAGCGTTCGACTTTGCCGTTGGTCTGCGGCCGGTAGGGCCTGGTCTTCTTGTGGGTGATGCCGGCCGCGGCCAGGGTCTGGGTGAACTGCTTGGACTTGTAGCAGGAGCCGTTGTCGGTCAGGACGCGTTCAACGGTGATCCCGTGGGCGGTGAAGAACGCCTGGGCTCGCTGCCAGAAGGCGACGGCCGTCTGCTTGCGTTCGTCGGTGAGGACCTCGCTGTAGGCCAGGCGGGAGTGGTCGTCGACGGCGGAGTGGATGTAGCTGTAGCCGATGACCGGCGTGGAGCTTTTGCGCTGGTCGGTGGTGGCTTGGCGGTTGCGGTCGCCTGCCGCCCGGCCCACCACGCGCCATCCGCCGCCTTCGGGGATGTTCCCGAGCTTCTTGATGTCGACGTGGACCAGTTCGCCCGGTCGGGCCCGTTCGTAGCGGCGGATCGGCTGGCCGGTGGGCCGGTCCAGCCAGGCCAGCCGGTTCAGGCCGTGGCGGGCCAGGATCCGGTGGACGGTGGAGGCGGGCAGGCCCAGGACCGGGCCGATGCGGGCCGGCCCGAGCTTGCGGCTTCGGCGCAGGTCACAGACGCGGGCCTCGATCGTCGCGGGGGTGCGGTGCGGGGTCGTACGCGGCCTGCTGGAACGGTCGTGCAGGCCGCCCTCGCCTTCGGCCCGCCAGCGGCGGACCCATTTGTGGGCGGTGGGCCGGGATATGCCCATCTCGGCGGCCACGTGGGCGACCGGCCGCCCGGCCAGAACCCGCTCGACCAGGATCCGCCTGCCGTGAACCGTCAGCCGGGCATTACGGTGGGACACGAAGACCTCCGTGTGTGGTGTGGAGCCTAGACACCTCCACCACACCGGAGGTCTTCGCCATGATCAAGACCCGGCTCTGTTAACAACGCTCGTGATCAATACAGCTAGGCCGTCTCTTCCGGGGTCCTGGCCGGTGTGGGCCGGGGTGCTGTGGTGGGCGTGGGTCATCGGGACGCAGAGGGGTGAGACCTGGCCGCGGCACGGTGCGGGGACCCTGCCGGGGTGCGAGGCTGCCGGTATGACGACGGGGTTCAAGGGTTTCAGCGAGGCGGAACTGGCGTACCTGCGCTCCCAGCGCCTGGGCAGGCTGGCGACGGTGGACCCGGACGGGCAACCGCAGGCCAACCCGGTGGGGTTCTTCCCGCAGGAGGACGGCACGGTCCTCGTCGGCGGATCGGCGATGGGCAAGACGAAGAAGTGGCGCAACCTCAAGGCGAACCCGCGGCTGTCGCTGGTCGTCGACGACCTGGTGAGCACGCGCCCGTGGCGCGTGCGCGGCATCGAGATCCGCGGCCGCGCCACCTTGGAGGTCGGCACCCACGCCCTGGGCCCCCATTTCAGCCCCGAGGTCGTCCGGATCCACCCGGACCGCGTCTTCACCTGGGGACTGGACGACGCCGAGGCCTGAGCCGCGGGGTCCCGGAGCGGCCCGGCGGCGCCGGGGCGTCGTCGTGGAGGACGGCCCGACCGGTTCGGGCCGGTGCGGGCCGGGGCGGCGTCGTCGGCCGCCCCGGCCCGCTGACGGTCAGACCCGGCCGCCCCGCTTCGCGGAGTAGTTGGCCCGGCCCTGGGCCGTCTTCATCCGCCAGTCCCGCCGGAGTTCCGACCGGAGCCTCGCGTCCGTCTTGGCGACGATCCGCTGGTTCTCGCGCAGCAGCTTGCGGTAGCTCTCCAGCCGCCGCTCCGCCAGCGCCCCGGACTCCACCGCCGCCAGTACCGCGCACCCCGGCTCCGCGACGTGCGCGCAGTCGTGGAAACGGCAGTCGGCGGCGTAGTCCTCGATCTCCGAGAACACCTGCCCGACCCCCGACTCGGCGTCCCACAGCCCGACGCCCCGCAGCCCCGGGGTGTCGATCAGCACGCCGCCGCCGGGCAGCGCCAGCAGGTTGCGGGTCGTGGTGGTGTGGCGGCCCTTGCCGTCGACATCCCGGGCCTCCTGCACCTCCATCACCTCGGCGCCGAGCAGCGCGTTGGCCAGGGTGGACTTCCCGGCCCCGGAGACGCCCAGCAACACGCTCGTGCCGCCGGACACCACCGCTGACAGGACGTCCGTGCCCTCCCCCGTCAGGGAGGACACCGTCAGCACCTGCACGCCCGGGGCGGTGGTTTCCACGTCCTGCACCAGGTGGGCGAGCACCACCGGGTCGGGTACCAGGTCCGCCTTGGTCAGGACGACCAGCGGTTGCGCCCCCGACTCCCAGGCGAGCGCCAGGAAGCGCTCGATCCGGCCCAGGTCGAGCTCCACCGCGAGCGAGACGGCGATGACGGCGTGGTCGACGTTCGCGGCGAGGATCTGCCCCTCGGAGCGCTGCGAGGAGGTGGACCGTACGAAGGCGGTCCGGCGCGGCAGGTACGCCTTCACGTAGCGGGGGTTGCCGGCCGGCTCGACGGCGGCCCAGTCACCCGTACAGATGACCCGCAGCGGGTCGTGGGGGGTGACGAAAGCGGTGTCGGCGCGGACGGTGCCGTCCGCGGTCATGACGTCGCACTGTCCCCGGTCGACGCGTACGACCCGGCCGGGCAGCAGGCCCTGGGCCTCGTACGGGGCGAATTCGGCCGCCCACGCGTCGTCCCAGCCGAGGGCGGTGAGGGCGTGCGCGCGGGAGTGGGAAACGGAAGAAGACAAGGGGAACCCTTCACAGGGTGGCCCCGGCAGCGCGCGCTCGGCGGCGCGCGAAGAGGTGTGGGGTCAGCCGGAGGCCACGGAGGTGGCATTGACGGTCTTGCGAATGCGGGCAGCGCCCCGCGTCACGACAGTCATCAATGGACTCACCTCCGGGTCATGCACGAACTGGCCGTTCCCCGACCGGCACAACGGGTGGCGGCGGCCGGGAACGGGCTCACCGTAACAACGCCGCCGCGGCCGACGCCAACGCTTTTTCCGGCCCGTTCAAAAGGGCGGCGGCCTCACTGCTCCGGCAGGCGGACTCCCTGCTCGCACAGCGGAGCCACTGCTCGCGCAGGCGGAGTCAGTGCTTGCGCAGCCGCGCGGAATAGTCGTCCGGCGGCAGGAAGTTCGACCAGCGTTCGGGGAACTCCGAGGGCATTCCGGCGTCCTCGTCGTCCTCGGACTCCCCCTCGGCCAATGCCCGCCAAGCCGCCGCACGCGCGATCAGCTGGGCGGCCTCCGCCTCCCGCACCCGCTCGTTCGCCTCGCGCGCCGCCGCCGTCGCCAACGAGGGCCAGACCCGGTCGATGGCGGCGTTGACGGCGGCGCCGACGAGCACGGCGAACGCCGAGACGCCGATCCACAGCAGCACGGCCACGGGCGCGGCCAGGGACCCGTAGATCGTCGGCCCCTCGACGGTGTTGGTCAGGTAGATCCGCAGCAGGAACGAGCCGAGCACCCACATGGCCAGGGCCACGAGCGCGCCCGGCACGTCCTCGATCCACGGGGACCGGACCGGGACGGAGACGTGGTAGAGCGTCGTCAGGAAGACGATCGAGAGCAGCGTGACGGTCGGCCAGTACAGCACGGCGATCACTTCCGTGCTCCAGGGCACCCACCGCACCACGGCGTCGGGGCCGGCGACCATCAGGGGCAGGACGATCGCGCCGACCACGAGGGCGACCACGTACAGCAGGAACGCCAGCAGCCGGGTCTTGACGATGCCGCGCTGCCCGTCGAGGCCGTACATCACCGTGATGGTGTCGATGAAGACGTTGACTGCCCGCGATCCCGACCACAGGGCGAAGGCGAAGCCGATCGAGATGAGGTCGGGGCGGCCTCCCCGGGTCACGTCGTCCAGCATCGGTCTCGCGATCTCGTTGACGCCCCGGTCGGACAGGACGGTGCCGACCGCCCGCAGGATGTTCTCCTCGATGCTGGCGACGAACGTGCCGCCCGTCCAGCCGTCCACGTACCCGAGGAGACCGAGGAGGCCGACGAAGAGCGGCGGGAGCGAGAGGAGGGTGAAGAAGGCCGCTTCGGCGGCCAGACCGAGGATGCGGTACTCCACGCACGAGTTGACGGTGTCCTTGAGCAGCAGCCAGCCCATCTTGCGCTTGGACACGTTGCGGTAGAGCGCGCGGGCCCGGTGGAGCCGTCCCGGCCGCCCTGGGATCCGCTCGGGTGTTTCTTTTGCTGGCTGCACGTCCTTACGGTATCCGCATGGCAGCCACCACCCACACAGTGACCAATCAGGCTCCGCCCCTCGTGGGCTACGACGCGTACGCCGGCGACCGGGCCCTGTCCGAGGGCGTCGAGCGCCACCTGGCCGACGCGCCCCCCGCGCTCCTGGCGGAGGTACGGGAGGAGCTCACCTCCCTGGGTCGTGCGACCGGCTCGGAGCAGGCGCAGCTCTGGGGAGTGCAGGCGAACGCGAACCCGCCCGTGCTGCGCACGCACGACCGTTACGGGAACCGGATCGACGAGGTCGAGTTCCACCCGGCGTGGCACCGGCTGCTGGGGCACGCGGTGACCTCCGGGCTGACCGACGCGTGGGGCCGCCCGGCCGGGCACCTGCGCCGCGCGGCGGGGTTCTTCCTGTGGTCGCAGGCCGAGTCGGGGCACGGCTGCCCGGTCTCGATGACGCACGCGGCGGTGCCGGCGCTGCGAACCGACCCGGATCTGGCCGCCGAGTGGGAGCCGCGGCTGACCTCACACGTGTACGAGGAGGGTTTGCGGCCGCCCGGGGAGAAGGCCGGCGTCCTGTTCGGCATGGGCATGACGGAGAAGCAGGGCGGCAGCGACGTACGGGCGAACACGACGGTCGCCAAACCGCTGGACGCGTCCGGCGAGTACGTGCTCACGGGGCACAAGTGGTTCTGCTCCGCGCCGATGTCCGACGGCTTCCTGGTGCTGGCGCAGGCCCCCGGCGGGCTGAGCTGCTTCCTGGTGCCGCGCGTGCTGGCGGACGGCACCCGCAACGCCTTCGCGATCCAGCGGCTCAAGGACAAGCTGGGCAACAAGTCGAACGCTTCGAGCGAGGTGGAGTTCGACGGGACGTGGGGGCAGCGCGTCGGCGAGGAGGGCCGGGGCGTGCGGACCATCATCGAGATGGTCGCGGCGACCCGGCTGGACTGCGTGATCGGTTCGGCCTCCCTGATGCGCCAGGCGCTGACGCAGGCCGTCCATCACGCGGAGCACCGCTCCGCTTTCGGGGCGCGGCTCATCGAGCAGCCGCTGATGCGCAACGTGCTGGCCGACCTGGCCCTGGAGTCGGAGGCCGCGACGGTGCTGACGCTGCGCCTGGCGGCCGCGTACGACGCCGGTACGGAGCAGGAACGGGCGTTCCTGCGCCTCGCGGTGCCGGCGGCCAAGTACTGGGTGACCAAGCGGTGCACGCCGATGGTGGCGGAGGCCCTGGAGTGCCTGGGCGGCAACGGCTACGTGGAGGAGTCGGGGCTGCCGCGCCTGCTGCGCGAGTCCCCGCTCAACTCGATCTGGGAGGGGTCCGGCAACGTCCAGGCCCTGGACGTGCTGCGCGCCCTCCAGAGGGAGCCGCAGGCGCTGAACGCGTTCCTCCAGGAGGTGGGGCTGGCCCGGGGCGCCGATCACCGGCTGGATGCGGCCGTCAAGGACCTGCTCACGGACCTCGCGGACCTGGAGGGCATCGAAGCGCGTGCCCGGCGGGTGGTGGAGCGGATGGCGCTGGTGCTGCAGGGGTCGCTGCTGGTGCGGTGGGCCCCGGCGGAGGTGGCGGACGCGTTCTGCGCCTCGCGCCTCGGCGGTGACTGGGGGGCGGCCTTCGGGACGCTGCCGCACAGCCTGGGCCTGGGAGCGGTGGTGGAACGGGCCCGGATCGCCGGCTGAGAGCGGGCGGTGCACTGCCCGGATCGCCGGCCGGTGCCGGCGGGTGGTGCACGGGCCCGGATCGCTGGCCGGGAGCGGTCCCCAAACCGTTCCGCGCCGGGATCCGTGCCCGCTGACCCGAGACCGGGGGCGGCGCCGCGCCGACTCGGCGCCGCCCCTGGTCCGAGAAGCCCCGAGGAAGGAGCTGTCACGCCGCTCGGCGGCGTGCCGATAGTTTCGGTCGGGCGACCGGAGGTTGGCGAGGGTTGCATACCGTTGCAACCCTTCGCCTCCGGAACCAGTCGAACCAGTAACCGGTCGAACGAGTCACGCAGTCAGCTCCTTGACTGTCCACGGGGAGGTTCCGGTGGCCGACACCGCCAGCACGGTCGATGTGGCGCGCATCTCCGCCATGGACGCGCGGGAGGCGGCGCGTCTGCTCAAGGGCGTACGGGCGGCCGCGCTGGCCGGTGACCGCCTGCCGGCCGCCCCGCGCCCGGAGATCGCCGAATCCTGGCGGCGGATGATGGCCGGCGGGGTGCACCCGGACCGCGACGCGCGCTCGCGGCTGCTGTCGGCCGCCGAGACCGAGGAACGCCGGCAGGTCTCGCCGCTGCGGGAGATCCTCCCGGTGCTGCGCGAGGGCCTGTTGCCCGCGCTGGACGAGGCCCTGCACATCATGGTCGTCGCCGACGCGGACGGGCGGCTGCTGTGGCGGGAGGGGCACTCCTCGATCCTGCGCCGGGCCGACCGGCTGGGCTTCGCGGTGGGCGCCGACTGGGCGGAGGCGGTGGTCGGCACCAACGGGGTCGGCACCTCCCTGGTGACCCGCAGGCCGGTCCAGGTGTTCTCGGCGGAGCACTTCGTCTCCAGCCACCACGACTGGACCTGCGCCGGGGCCCCCGTCCGCGACCCCAGGGACGGCCGGCTGCTGGGGGTGGTCGACGTCAGCGGACCGCTGGCCACCATGCACCCGGCGACGCTGGCCTGGGTGACCTCGGTGGCCCGGCTCGCGGAGCGCGAGCTGCGGATCCGGCACCTGGAGTCCCTGGAGCGGCTGCGGACGGTCGCCGCGCCGCTGCTGGCGCGGCTGCCGGGGCGGGCGGTGGCCGTCGACCCCCAGGGCTGGACGGCCGCCACGACGGGGCTGGCCCCGGCGGACCGGATCCCGCTGCCGAAGGGGTTCGGGCCGGGGCGCGTGTGGGTGCCGCAGCTGGGTCACTGCGCGGTGGAGCCGCTGCCGGGCGGCTGGCTGCTGCGGATCGAGGAGTCGCGTGCCGGCAGCGGCGCCGCGAGCCGGGTGGTCCTGGACCTGAGCCGGGCCGGGTCGTGGTCGGCGACCGTCTACGGCGCCGCCGGCAGCTGGTCGCTGGAGCTGAGCCCGCGCCACGCGGAGCTGCTGTTCCTGCTGGCGGAGAGCCCGCGGGGGCGCTCGGCGGCCGAGCTGGCCGCCGAGCTGTTCGGTGACCCGAGCCGGACGGTGACCGTCCGCGCGGAGATGTCCCGGGTTCGCCGCAACCTCGCCGGGGTGCTGACGCACCGGCCGTACCGCTTCGCGCAGGACGTGGAGGTGGAGCTGATCCGTCCGGCGGTCGCCGCGCAGCTGCTGCCCCATTCCACGGCGCCCGCGGTGGTGCGGGCCCGCCTGGGCGGGACGGGTGACTGGGGGCCCCGGGAGGTCATGTGATTCCCTGACCGGCATGAGCACCATCACGCTGACCACCTGGTCCCTGGAAATGACCTCGCCGCAAGACCTCGTACCGGCGGCCGTCCCCGGCCCGGAGATCACGATCGCCCGGGCGGAGGTCCCCTCGCCCGAGTTCAGCCGGTTCCTGTACGCCTCGGTGGGCGGCGACATCCACTGGACGGACCGGCTGTCGCTGACCCGCGCCGAGTGGGCGGAGCAGCTGGGGCGGCCGGGCGTGGAGACGTGGGTGGCGTACGACCGCGGTACGCCGGCGGGCTACGTCGAACTCGAACCGCAGCCCGGCGGTGACGTGGAGATCGTCTACTTCGGTCTCCTGCCGGACTTCCGCGGCCGCCGCATCGGGGGCCACCTGCTGACCGTCGGCACGGCCCGCGCGTGGGACCTCGCGCAGCGGTGGCCCGGCCTGGCGCCCACGCGCCGCGTGTGGCTGCACACCTGCAGCCAGGACGGCCCGACGGCGATGGACAACTACCTGCGCCGGGGCTTCAAGGTGTTCAGGACCGAGACGGAGGAGAAGCAGCCGACCCCGACCCCGGGTCCCTGGCCGGGGGCGTAGCCCTGACCCGGGGTACGCGCGACTCGGCGTGGCGCCACGGCGGCGGTCCCCGTGCGGGCGCATGCTGGACCTCCGTCGAACGTAGGCGAGGGTCATGAGTGCCGCACGTCCACCAGAACCGGCCGACGAGGACGGCGAGCCCTCCGGGGGTGCTCAACGGCATCCCTCCGACCCCGGCCGCCGACGCGGGTTGCTGGCCCGCATGTACAGCTGGCAGGGCCTGCTGGGCACCCTGATCACCGCCGTGGCCGCGGTCGTCGTGGCGCTCATCGCCCGGACACCAGGGGAGCCGCACCCCGCACCCACCCCTTCTCCGGCCAGCGTCTCACCGACCACCCGTCCTCCGGTGACAGGGCCCGTGGTGGGCATCCATCTGACCCGGGAGCACGACGATCCCGCCGCGCCGGCGCCGGCCGTGCTCGTCGACTTCGAGGGAACGGTGACCGGGCTCGATGACGGTTCGACGGTCTTCGCGTTGGTCCGACGGCCCGATGAGCGTTCGAGCTGGCCGGCCGCCCTCGCCGAGGTCGACCGGCGCAACGGCACGTGGAAGGCCGTGGTCCACGTGCCGCGCCCGCAGCCCCCGCTGGTCATGACGGCCGGGGTGATCTCCAGCGATTTCGGCGCCGCGCAGCCACCGGGCGTCGTCAAGCCCCCCTACGTACCCGCCCCGTCCCCCGGGGGCCCAGAGCTTGAGAGACTGCGGGAGGACGGGCCCGCGGCGGCGGGTGTCGAGACTTCGGCGCCCTTCCGGTCCGTCGCGCCCGAAACGCCCCGGCCGGCGGTTTCGGCGTCGCGCTGACCGGAAACGGACGCCGGGGTTCCGGATCCGGTCGACGTGATCCACATCACGCTGTTCCACAATTCGAGACCACATCGTCCGAATCCTGGACACTAGTGGACTCCTCCAATCGGCCCGTGCCACGCTTCCGCCATGAATGGAGCTGGAATTGCCTTGGTGAGTCGGCGGCACGTCGACCTCGGCCGCATGTCCAGCGCCATCTGTCCGGCGCGCTGACCGAACCAGCAACCGCCGCACATCGCCGCCGTCCCCGCTGCCGCGGACGCGTCGACCCCGAGGCCGTACGGCCTCCGCCAGCCCCCTGACGGCTGAAATCCGCCCTGCCCGCCGACACAACCGGCCACGGCGCGGCCATCAGCCACACCCGCTCAGCGTGCAGGGGTCACGCCGCCGCTCCCCCTGCCCCTGCCTTGAGCCGCCGAAGAAGGACGTACCGCCATGGCCGCCACCCCCGAAACGCCCGCAGCCGCCGCGCCCGCGGCCGCAGCCGCGCGCCGCAAGAGCGGCCGTCACCGCGGTGAGGGCCAGTGGGCCGTCGGACACCACACCCCCCTCAACGGCAACGAGCAGTTCAAAAAGGACGACGACGGTCTCAACGTGCGGACACGCATCGAGACGATCTACTCCAAGACCGGCTTCGACTCCATCGACCCCAACGACCTGCGCGGCCGGATGCGCTGGTGGGGCCTCTACACCCAGCGCAAGCCCGGGATCGACGGCGGCAAGACCGCGATCCTGGAGCCGGAGGAGCTGGACGACAAGTACTTCATGCTGCGCGTCCGCATCGACGGCGGGCGGCTGACCACCGGGCAGCTGCGCGTCATCGGCGAGATCTCCGAGGAGTTCGCCCGCGGCACCGCCGATCTCACGGACCGGCAGAACGTGCAGTACCACTGGATCCGGATCGAGGACGTCCCGGAGATCTGGCGCCGTCTGGAGGCCGTGGGCCTCTCGACCACCGAGGCCTGCGGTGACACCCCCCGCGTCATCCTCGGCTCGCCCGTCGCCGGCATCGCCGAGGACGAGATCATCGACGGCACGCCCGCCATCGACGAGATCCAGCGCCGCATCGTGGGCAACCCGGCCTTCTCGAACCTGCCCCGCAAGTTCAAGTCCGCGGTCTCCGGCTCTCCGCTGCTCGATGTGGCGCACGAGATCAACGACGTCGCGTTCGTCGGCGTGAACCACCCCGAGCACGGCCCCGGCTTCGACGTGTGGGTCGGCGGCGGCCTCTCCACCAACCCCAAGCTCGGCGTGCGCCTGGGCACCTGGGTCTCGCTGGACGAGGTCCCGGACGTCTACGAGGGCGTCATCTCGGTGTTCCGCGACTACGGCTACCGCCGCCTGCGCACCCGCGCCCGCTTGAAGTTCCTCGTCGCCGACTGGGGCGCGGCCAAGTTCCGCCAGGTGCTGGAGGACGAGTACCTCAAGCGGCAGCTCACCGACGGCCCGGCACCCGAGCAGCCCTCCGGCCAGTGGCGCGACCACGTCGGCGTGCACCGGCAGCAGGACGGCCGGTTCTACGTGGGCTTCGCCCCCCGGGTCGGCCGCGTCGACGGCGCCACCCTGACCAAGATCGCGGACGTGGCCGAGCAGCACGGCTCCGGCCGCCTGCGCACCACCGCCGAGCAGAAGATGATCGTGCTGGACATCGACGAGGACCGGGTCGACTCCGTGGTCGAGGCCCTGGAGGCGCTGGACCTGCGGGTCAAGCCGTCCCCGTTCCGCCGCGGCACGATGGCCTGCACCGGCATCGAGTTCTGCAAGCTGGCCATCGTCGAGACCAAGGCGCGCGGCGCCTCGCTCATCGACGAGCTCGAACGCCGGCTGCCGGACTTCGCCGAGCCGCTGACCATCAACATCAACGGCTGCCCGAACGCGTGCGCGCGTATCCAGGTGGCGGACATCGGTCTCAAGGGGCAGCTGGTCCTCGACGAGAACGGCAACCAGGTCGAGGGCTACCAGGTCCACCTCGGCGGCGCGCTCGGCCTGGAGGCCGGCTTCGGCCGCAAGGTCCGCGGCCTCAAGGTCACCTCGGCGGGCCTGCCGGACTACGTGGAGCGGGTCGTCACGCGCTTCCAGGAGCAGCGCGAGGACGGCGAGCGCTTCGCCGCCTGGGTCGGCCGCGCGAGCGACGAGAGCCTGTCATGAGCGAGCGCGCCGCACCGTTCTACTGCCCGTACTGCGGCGACGAGGACCTGTTCCCCCACGAGGCGGGTCACGGCGCCTGGGAATGCAGGGCCTGCAACCGGGCCTTCCAGCTGAGGTACCTCGGGCTGCTCGCCCGGGGTGTTCAGTCCGACGGGCCCGGAGGGGAAGCGATATGACGACGACTCGGGAAACGGCGACGCAGGACGCCGGGGACCTCAGGGCACTGGCCGAGCAGGCGGGCCGCGACCTCGAGGACGCCTCGGCGCTGGAGATCCTCACCTGGGCCGCCGAGACCTTCGGGAAGAAGTTCGCCGTCACCTCCTCGATGGAGGACGCGGTCGTCGCCCACCTGGCGTCCCGCGCCTTCCCCGGCGTGGACGTGGTCTTCCTCGACACCGGCTACCACTTCGAGGAGACCATCGGCACCCGCGACGCGGTCGAGGCCGTGATGGACGTCAACGTCATCACCCTCACCCCGCGCCAGAGCGTCGCCGAGCAGGACGCCCAGTACGGCCCGAAGCTGCACGACCGGGACCCGGACCTGTGCTGCGCGCTGCGCAAGGTCAAGCCGCTGGAAGAGGGCTTGAGCGCGTACCAGGCGTGGGCGACGGGCCTGCGCCGCGACGAGTCCCCGACCCGGGCGAACACCCCCGTGGTCGGCTGGGACGAGAAGCGGCAGAAGGTCAAGATCTCGCCGATCGCCCGCTGGACGCAGGACGACGTGGACGCGTACGTCGCGGAGCACGGCGTACTGACCAACCCGCTGCTGATGGACGGCTACGCCTCGGTCGGCTGCGCCCCCTGCACCCGCCGCGTGGCGGAGGGCGAGGACGCACGAGCCGGCCGCTGGGCCGGGCGGGCCAAGACCGAGTGCGGACTGCACGGCTGATGACCGACATCGAAGAACCGACGGAGACGAGAACGATGAGCGTGAGCGACCAGGGCGCCACCGTGTGGCTGACCGGGCTGCCGAGCGCGGGCAAGACCACCATCGCGTACGCGCTGGCCGAGCGGCTGCGGGCCGAGGGCCACCGCGTGGAGGTCCTCGACGGCGACGAGATCCGCGAGTTCCTCTCCGCCGGCCTGGGTTTCAGCCGGGAGGACCGGCACACGAACGTGCAGCGGATCGGTTTCGTCGCCGAACTGCTCGCCAGCAACGGCGTCAAGGCGCTGGTGCCGGTGATCGCGCCGTTCGCCGACAGCCGGGAGGCCGTCGCGAAGCGGCACGCCGCCGCGGGCACCGCCTACCTGGAGGTCCACGTGGCCACCCCGGTCGAGGTCTGCTCCGAGCGGGATGTGAAGGGCCTGTACGCCAAGCAGGCGGCGGGCGAGATCTCCGGTCTGACCGGGGTCGACGACCCGTACGAGGCTCCGGACTCCCCGGACCTGCGGATCGAGTCGCACACGCAGTCCGTGCAGGAGTCGGCTTCGGCCCTGTACGCGCTGCTCACCGAGAGGGGTCTGGCATGACGACCGTCGCCCACCTGCACGAGGGGACCGACGCTCCCTACGCGCTGTCGCACCTGGACGCCCTCGAATCGGAGGCCGTGCACATCTTCCGCGAGGTGGCGGGCGAGTTCGAGAAGCCGGTGATCCTCTTCTCCGGCGGCAAGGACTCCATCGTCATGCTGCACCTGGCGCTCAAGGCGTTCGCGCCCGCGCCGGTGCCGTTCACGCTGCTGCACGTCGACACGGGCCACAACTTCCCCGAGGTGCTGGAGTACCGGGACCGCACGGTCGAGAAGCACGGCCTGCGCCTGCACGTGGCCTCCGTCCAGGAGTACATCGACGCCGGCAAGCTGCGCGAGCGCCCGGACGGCACCCGCAACCCGCTCCAGACCGTTCCGCTGACCGAGGCGATCCAGCAGCTGGGGTTCGACGCCGTCTTCGGCGGCGGCCGCCGCGACGAGGAGAAGGCCCGCGCCAAGGAGCGCGTCTTCTCCCTGCGCGACGAGTTCTCCCAGTGGGACCCGCGCCGCCAGCGCCCCGAGCTGTGGCAGCTCTACAACGGCCGCCACGCACCGGGCGAGCACGTGCGCGTGTTCCCGCTGTCGAACTGGACCGAGCTGGACGTGTGGCAGTACATCGCCCGCGAGGGCATCGAGCTGCCGCAGATCTACTTCGCCCACGAGCGCGAGGTGTTCAAGCGGAGCGGCATGTGGCTGACGGCCGGCGAATGGGGCGGCCCCAAGGAGGGCGAGACGACGGAGAAGCGTCTCATCCGCTACCGCACCGTCGGTGACATGTCCTGCACCGGTGCCGTCGACTCCGACGCCACCACGCTGGACGCCGTGATCACCGAAATCGCCGCCTCCCGCCTCACCGAACGGGGCGCGACCCGCGCCGACGACAAGATGTCCGAGGCCGCGATGGAAGACCGCAAGCGCGAAGGGTACTTCTAGAAATGACCTCCACCACCGATCAGGTCGCCGGGCTCGACGACCTGGCAGCGACCACGCTGCTGCGCTTCGCGACCGCCGGTTCCGTCGACGACGGCAAGTCCACGCTGGTCGGACGGCTCCTGCACGACTCCAAGTCGGTCCTGACCGACCAGCTGGAGGCCGTCGAGGCCGTCTCCGCCCGGCGCGGGCAGGACGCCCCCGACCTCGCGCTGCTCACCGACGGCCTGCGGGCCGAGCGGGAGCAGGGCATCACCATCGACGTGGCGTACCGCTACTTCGCCACCGCCCGGCGCCGGTTCATCCTGGCCGACACCCCGGGGCACGTGCAGTACACCCGCAACATGGTCACCGGGGCGTCCACCGCCGACCTGGCCGTGGTCCTGGTCGACGCCCGCAACGGCGTCATCGAGCAGACCCGCCGTCACGCGGCCGTCGCGGCGCTGCTGCGGGTCCCGCACGTGGTCCTCGCCGTCAACAAGATGGACCTCGTCGGCTACGAGGAGACGGTCTTCGCGAAGATCGCCGAGGAGTTCACCGCGTACGCCTCGGACCTGGGCGTGCCGGAGATCACCGCGATCCCGATCTCGGCCCTGGCCGGGGACAACGTCGTGGAGCCCTCGGCGCACATGGACTGGTACGGCGGCCCGACGGTGCTGGAGCACCTGGAGACCGTGCCGGTCAGTCACGACCTGACCGCCTGCCCGGCGCGCTTCCCGGTCCAGTACGTGATCCGGCCGCAGACCGCCGAGCACCCCGACTACCGCGGCTACGCGGGCCAGATCGCCTCCGGCGTGCTGCGCGTCGGCGAGGCCGTCACCGTCCTGCCGTCGGGCCGCACCTCGGTCATCGAGGGCATCGACGCGCTCGGCGAGTCCGTCGACATCGCGTGGGCGCCCCAGTCGGTGACGGTGCGGCTGAGGGACGACATCGACATCTCGCGCGGTGACCTGATCGCCCCCTCGGCGAGCGCCCCGGCCACCACGCAGGACGTCGAGGCGACGGTGTGCCACGTCGCGGACCAGCCGCTGGCCGTCGGCGCGCGCGTGCTGCTCAAGCACACCACGCGCACCGTCAAGGCGATCGTCAAGGAGATCCCCTCGCGGCTGACCCTGGACGACCTGTCCCAGCACCCGGAGCCCGGGCAGCTGGTCGCCAACGACATCGGCCGTGTCGTCGTCCGTACGGCGGAGCCGCTCGCGCTCGACGCGTACGCCGACTCGCGCCGCACCGGGTCCTTCCTGCTGATCGATCCGGCGGACGGGACGACCCTGGCGGCCGGCATGGCGGGCGAGGCCTTCGCGGCCCACGCCCACGAGGCCGAAGCCGAGCCCGTCCGGGCCGATGACGCGGGATGGGACTTCTGACCGTGTTCGCCGACATCTACTCGACCTTCGCCAAGGAAGGCGGCCGCGTGGGCAGCGGCCACCTCGGCAGCGGCCAGGGAGGGGTGGGGCGATGTGCGTGATGACGTACGCGCACCGCATGCGCGCCCACACCCCCCACGAGCCCTGCCCGCCCCTGCTCCGCAGACGAAGACCCGCGCCGTGACCCCACGGCGCCCCGAGAGGAAGCCCTCCCGTGCCTGCCACCGGTACCACCGCCCGTAAGACCCTGCGCCGCGGCGTCGTCGCCGCCGCTGCCCTGCCCCTCCTGATCGGCGCGCTCGCCTCCTGCGGCTACGGCTCGCAGGCGAAGGACGACGCCAAGCCGGCCGCCGCGGACGCCGCGGACGCCAAGAAGCTCTCCGCCACCGAGGTGCGCATCGGGTACTTCCCGAACCTGACGCACGCCACCGCCCTGGTCGGTCTCCAGGAGGGCCTGATCGCCAAGGAGCTGGGCGGCACGGCCGTCAAGCCGCAGACCTTCAACGCCGGTCCGTCGGAGATCGAGGCCCTCAACGGCGGCTCCCTCGACATCGGCTTCATCGGCCCCTCGCCGTCGATCAACGGCTACGTGAAGTCCAAGGGCCAGAACCTCCGGATCATCTCCGGCTCCGCCTCGGGCGGCGTCAAGCTGGTCGTGAACCCGGACAAGATCAAGACCCTGGACGACCTCAAGGGCAAGAAGATCGCCACCCCGCAGAAGGGGAACACGCAGGACGTCGCGTTCCTCAACTGGATCTCCCAGAAGGGCTGGTCGGTCGACCCCGAGTCGGGCAAGGGTGACGTCTCCGTCGTCCGCACCGACAACAAGGTCACCCCCGACGCCTTCAAGCAGGGTTCGATCGACGGCGCCTGGGTGCCGGAGCCCACGGCCTCCAAGCTGGTCGCCGACGGCGGCTCCGTGCTCCTCGACGAGACGTCCCTGTGGCCCGACAAGAAGTTCGTGATCACCAACGTCATCGTGTCGCAGAAGTTCCTCAAGGAACACGCGGACGTGGTCGAGGCCGTGCTCAGGGGCACGGTCAAGACGAACGAGTGGATCAACGCCAACCCGGAGAAGGCGAAGGCCTCCGCCAACGCGAAGCTGGCGGCGGACGGCGGCAAGCCGCTCGACGCGAAGGTCATCGACCCGGCGTGGCCGAGCATCCTCGTCACCGACGACCCGCTGGCGGGCACCCTCAAGACGGAGTCCGACTGGGCGGTCAAGGCCAAGCTCATCGAGCAGCCCGACCTGACCGGCATCTACGACCTGACGCTCCTGAACAAGGTGCTCAAGGCCGCCGGCAAGCCCGAGGTCTCCGACGCCGGTCTCGGCGTCAAGTAAGTCCGTAACCCGAATCCCCCAGGAGGTGACGACCATGGCCACCACGCTCGCCAAGGCTGCCGAGGGTGCGGTAGCGGAGCGGACGCACGCCGCGCGCATCGAGCACGTCTCGAAGTCCTTCCCCGGCCCGGCCGGACCGCAGCTCGTCCTGGACGACATCAGCCTCGATGTCGCCCCGGGAGAGTTCGTCACCCTCCTGGGAGCCTCGGGGTGTGGCAAGTCCACCCTGCTCAACCTGGTCGCCGGACTCGACGCGCCCAGCGCGGGCAGCATCGAGACCGCCGGCCGCCCCGCCCTGATGTTCCAGGAGCACGCGCTGTTCCCCTGGCTCACGGCGGGCAAGAACATCGAACTGGCCCTGCGGCTGCGCGGGGTCGCCAAGGCCGACCGCAAGCCGGAGGCGGAGCGGCTGCTGGAGCTGGTCCGGCTCGGCGGGGCGTACGGCAAGCGGGTCCACGAGCTGTCGGGCGGCATGCGCCAGCGCGTGGCCCTGGCCCGCGCCCTGGCCCAGGACAGCCGGCTGCTGCTGATGGACGAGCCGTTCGCGGCGCTGGACGCCATCACCCGGGACGTGCTGCACGGCGAGCTGACCCGGATCTGGGAGGAGACGGGCCTGTCCGTCCTGTTCGTCACGCACAACGTCCGCGAGGCCGTGCGCCTCGCCCAGCGCGTGGTCCTGCTGTCCTCGCGGCCCGGCCGGGTCGCCGAGGAATGGACCGTGGACATCCCGCAGCCGCGCCGCATCGAGGACGCGGACGTCGCGGAGCTGTCCCTGGAGATCACTGAACACCTGCGTGGGGAGATCCGCCGCCATGGCCAGCACTGACACCGCCCCCAAGGCCAAGAGCGACGACCTGGCGGGCCTGGAGGCCGGCCTGGACGCGCTCGACGCGGTCCAGACCCACCGCACCCCGGTCCGTGAGGTCCTCCTCAAGAAGATCCTGCCGCCGGCCGTCGCCGTCGGCCTGGTCCTCGTGGTCTGGCAGGTCCTCGTCGCGGCACACGTCACCGACGAGACCAAGCTGCCCTCGCCGTCCGCGGTGTGGGACGGCGTGACCGACATGTGGCTCAAGGGCACCCTGCTGGATGTCGTCTGGACCAGCGTCTCGCGCGGTCTGCTGGGCTTCCTGCTGGCGCTGGCCATCGGCACCCCGCTCGGCCTGCTGGTCTCGCGGGTGAAGTTCGTCCGCGCCGCGATCGGCCCGATCCTGTCCGGACTCCAGTCCCTGCCCTCCGTGGCGTGGGTGCCGCCGGCGGTGATCTGGCTCGGTCTGAACGACTCGATGATGTACGCCGTCATCCTGCTCGGTGCGGTGCCGTCCATCGCCAACGGCCTGGTGTCGGGCGTGGACCAGGTGCCGCCGCTGTTCCTGCGGGCCGGCCGCACGCTGGGCGCCACCGGGCTCAAGGGCACCTGGCACGTGGTCATGCCGGCCGCGCTGCCGGGCTACCTCGCCGGTCTCAAGCAGGGCTGGGCCTTCTCCTGGCGCTCGCTGATGGCCGCCGAGATCATCGCCTCCTCCCCCGACCTGGGCCTGGGCCTCGGCCAGTTGCTGGAGAACGGCCGGAACAACATCGACATGCCGGGCGTGTTCCTCGCGATCATCCTGATCCTCCTCGTCGGCATCGCCATCGACCTGCTGATCTTCAGCCCGGTCGAGCGGTGGGTGCTGCGCAGCCGCGGCCTGCTGGTCAAGAGCTGAGCTGAGTACCGTGTCCCGTTCCCCCGTACTCCTGGTCATCGCCCACGGCAGCCGCGACCCGCGGCACGCCGCGACCGTGCACGCCCTCACCCGGCGCGCGCGGGCGCAGCGGCCCGGCCTGCGCGTGGAGACGGCGTTCCTGGACTTCAACGCCCCGTCGGTGCCGCAGGTCCTCACCCGCCTCCACCTGTCGGGGGTGCGTGAGGTCGTGGCGCTGCCGCTGCTGCTCACCCGGGCGTTCCACGCCAAGACGGACGTCCCGGCGGTGCTGGCGGAAGCCGCCACCCGCCTGCCGGGCCTCTCGGTCCGGGTCGCGGACGTCCTCGGCCCGTCGCCGCTGCTGGTCCGCGCCCTGGAGCGGCGCCTCGCGGAAGCGGGCCTCGCCCCGGCGGACCGCGCCGGCACCGGTGTGGTGCTCGCGTCCGCCGGTTCCTCAGACCCGGAGGCGATCGCAGTGATCGCTGAAATCGCGCGGGAGTGGCGGCACACCGGTTGGTGCGCCGTGCGGCCTGCGTTCGCCTCCGCTTCCCTGCCCCGTACGGAGGACGCCGTACGGGCCCTGCGCGCCGAGGGAGCCCGCCGGGTGGCCGTGGCGCCGTACGTCATCGCCCCCGGCCGCCTCCCGGACCGCATCGCGGCGGGCGCGGCGGCCGCGGGCGCGGACCTCGTGTCCCCCGTCCTCGGCGCGGCTCCCGAACTGGCCCGCCTCCTCCTCCAGCGCTACGACGCGGCCGCCCTGACCCCGGTCCGGGCCCCGGCCCTGTCGGCCTGAACGCCCCGGCCGGCCGGGCGCACCCCAGCCCGCCCGGCGCTTGAGGGCACGGGCGCGGAGCCCACGTACGGGTCCGGGGCGGAGCCCCGGTGAACGGAGGAAGGGCGGGTCGGGGAGCAGCCCCGCGCAGCGGCCACCCCGCACCGGCACCGGCACCCGGCACCCGGCCGCTACCCCCGGGCAACCGCCTCGTCGGCCAGGGCCGTCAGGTCCAGGGCCGCCATCGCCCCCGGCGGCAACCCCTCCCGCGCGAAGATGTTCGCCGCGTGCCGCAGCGTCTCGTTGACCGGCGTCGCCACCCCGTGCAGCCGACCCAGCAGGCAGATCTCCCCGTTGAGGTAGTCCGCCTCCACCGACCCCGTCCCGCGCGCCAGGCTCTGCCACGACGACCCGCCCCGCACCCCCGCCGGCTGCTCGACCTTCCCGTCCCGCGCCGCCGACTGCTCGGCGTCGGAGGCGTAGCCGATCCCGGCGGCGGCGAACGCCGCCTTGCCCTCGCGGATCGCCCTGAGCAGCAGCGCCGCCTTCGCCGGATCCGGTTCCGGCCCCGTCGTCGCCTGGATCGCATTGCCCAGGTTCCCCAGCAGCTTCGCGTACTTCCACCGCATCACGTCCTCGACGACCGGCGCCCCGAAGCCCGCCTTCTC
This sequence comes from Streptomyces sp. NBC_00667, assembly GCF_036226825.1. Classification (NCBI taxonomy): domain Bacteria; kingdom Bacillati; phylum Actinomycetota; class Actinomycetes; order Kitasatosporales; family Streptomycetaceae; genus Streptomyces; species Streptomyces sp. NBC_00667. Next base: position 5,340,465 of record NZ_CP109022.1, on the reverse strand, counting down.
CAGGTCGGCGGCGATCGCCCGCGCCCGGGCGTCGCTCCCTCCGGCCGCGCGGCCCAGGTGCAGGATGCCGGTCAGCGGTGCGCACAGTGCCGAGACCACACCCGGCTCCAGGAAGGTGGCGGGGAGCCAGACGCAGACCCCGTACACGCGCGCGAAGCGCCGCAGGGCCAGCCGTTCGCTCTCCACGCCGTTCTGGAGGCACAGCACCGGCAGGCGCTGCGCGGCCGTGCCGCCGCCCGCGACCTCCGCGTCGCCCCACGCGTCCAGCGCCGCGATCGCGTCCTGGGTCTTCACGGTGAGCAGCAGCACGTCGTCCGGCCGCAGTTCGCCCAGCTCCGCCGGGCCGGTGACGACGGGCAGCCGGTGGACCCGCTCACCCCCGGCCGTCGTGAGCCGCAGCCCGTCCGCCGCGAGGGCCTGGGCGTGCGCGCCCCGGGCGACGAGGACGACGTCCAGGCCCGCTTCCGCGAGCCGCCCGCCGATGGTCGCGCCGATCGCCCCGGCGCCGATGATGATGTACCGCATGCCCCGAGCCTGGCACATCCCCCTCCCGGCGCCGGGAGGGGGGCTCCGGCCGCGGCGGCCGTGTCAGTCCCGGGTCAACTCGACCAGCTTGACGACGGTGTTCCAGTTGCGGGTCGTCGCGTCGAGGCCCTTGAGGAGGGCCGGTCTGTGGAGCACCTCGCCCAGTTTGGAGACGCCGAGGCCGCCCGGTGCGTAGAGGTAGACCACGCGGTCGCCGAGGCGGAACTCCTCGGGGAGGAAGGCCCGCGCGTCGATGGCCGCGTAGCGCTCCGGGGAGGGCTGCGCGGAGAGGAACGTGACGTGCAGCTGCCTGCCCTCGAGTTCGGCCGCGGGGAACGGGCAGGCTTCGGCCACGGCGCGCAGGTGGGGGCCGTCCACGACGAGGCAGGGGACGGGGAAGCCGAAGTGCGCCTCGATGGCCGCCTCCAGCCGGCGGGCGAGCGCGTCGGGATCCTGTTCCGTACTGCTGAACACGGCATTGCCGCTCTGGAGGTACGTCCGTACGTCGTCGAGGCCGAGCTGCTCCATCACGGCGCGCAGCTCGGCCATCGGGACCTTCTTGCTCCCGCCGACGTTGATTCCGCGCAGCAGGGCGGCGTAGGTCGTGCGGGCTGTGGGCTGAGGCCTCATGTCCCGAACGATAGGGCGCCCCACCGACGGTGCCGGCGGGCGGCGCGGACGGGAGCGGCACGGCGCGTCAGGGCAGCTCGGCCTCGATGAGGTCGGCGGCCTGCCGGGCACCGCCCTCGCCGGCCATCTGCGCGCGGATGGCCTCGGCGCGTGCGGCGACCTCGGGATCGCCGACGAGGGAGAGGACGGCGTCGCGCAGGGTAGGGGCGTCGGCCTCGTCCATCGGGACGTGCCGGGCGATGCCCAGTCCCTGGAGCATGTCGGCGTTGCCGAACTGGTCGACGGCCTGGGGGACGGCGACCATGGGGGTGCCCGTCGCCATGCCCTCCTGGCTGCCGCCGGCGCCCGCGTGGGTGATGAAGGCGTCGGCCTGCCGCAGGATGTCCAGCTGGGGGACCCAGCGGTGGACTTCGACGTTGGCGGGGATCTCGCCGAGTTCGGCCTCGTCGGTGAACTTGCCGATCTGGAGGACCACGTGCCACTCGGGCAGCTCCGCGAAGGCGTCCATGCAGGCGCGGTAGAAAGCGGGGAGCTTGGTGAAGGTGGAGCCCATGGAGACCAGGACCACCTTCTTTCCCTCGGCGGCGGCCGGCCGCCGCCAGGTTCCCTGGGTGGCGCCGCGGTCGGCCTGGCAGGTGCCGACGAAGGTGTGGACGGACTCGTCCACGCGGTCGGCGTGCGGCTGGAGGGCCTTCGGGATCAGCACGATGCTGCGGCGGGGCCGGCCCACCACGCGGTCGGGGTCGTCCTCCATGCCGTTCTCGTCCAGCCAGGCCCGGAAGCGCGCGTAGTAGGCCCGGCCGCGGTCGGTGGCGCGCAGCTGCTCCTTCATGGGCGCGGCGACCTCCTCCTCGTAGCCGGTCCAGGCGACCAGGTTCGGGGAGAGGGAGATGTCGGGGACGCCCCAGCGGCGGGCGAGGACGACCGCCGGGTAGGCGGTGATGTCGTGGATGACGAGGTCCGGCTCGTCGCCCTCGAAGGCGGCGGCGAGTTGGGGCAGTGCCTGGACGGCGTCTTCGAGGAAGGGTTCGAGGTGGTCGATGAGTTCGGTGCCCCACGCCTCGGGTTCGTCGTCGGTGGGCAGCGTCGAGCGCCAGACGACGGGGGTGGCGCCGGTTTCGGCGACCTTGTCGGCGAAGGGGGCGGGAATGGCGTAGCTGACGCGGTGACCGCGGGCGACGAGTTCCCGGATCACTTCGATGCTCGGGTTCACATGCCCGTGGGCTGCGATGGAGAACATGGCGATGTGTGCGGGCTTGGCTGTGGTCACGAGCCCGACCATAACGAGACGATACGTCTCGTGCAAACGGATTCACTCCGACGTGTGAGCCGCCCTGCCGGCCGTCCCACTGGCCGTCCCACCGGCCGTCCCGGACCACACGGTGACGGCGGGTCAGGCCGGCCACCGGCGGGGATGGCAGACTGGCCGGGACGTGGTGGCAGGGGACGATCCGGACAGGGACGGGCGGGACGGCGGCATGGACGAGGCGCGGGCCAGGGACGTACTGGCGGCGGCGGGGGTCGCCGGCGTGGCCGAACTGCTGGCCTTCGGCGAGAACGCCGTCTTCGCGGCCGGTGACCTGGTGGTGAAGGTGGGCCGGGAGGCGGCGCTGCTGGAGCGGGCCGAGCGGGAGGTGGCGGTCGCGGACTGGCTCGCCGCGAGCGGGGTTCCCGCGGTCCGGGCGGCCGAGCCCGGGGCCCGGCTGGTGGACGGGCACCCGGTGACGGTGTGGCACCGCCTCCCGGCGGCGGCCCGCCCGGCGGCCCCGCACGACCTGGCGCTCCTCCTGCGGCGGATCCACGCCCTGCCCGCACCGCCGTTCGCGATGCCGGCGCGGGACCTGCTGGGCGGGGTCGAACGCTGGCTCCGGCTCGCCGGTGACGCCGTCGCCCCGGCCGACGCGGCCTACTTGCGGGCCCGGCGCGACGCCTACGCCGGTCAGGTGGCCGCGCTGACCCCCCACCTGCCGCCCGGGCCGATCCACGGCGACGCCCTGCCCCGCAACGTGCACGTCGGGCCGGACGGGCCGGTCCTGGTGGACTTGGAGACCGTATCGGCCGACCTGCGCGAGCACGACCTGGTGGTGATGGCGCTCTCCCGCGACCGGTACGGGCTGCCCGACCGGTCGTACGAGGAGTTCGTGACGGCGTACGGATGGGACGTGCGCGAGTGGCCCGGCTGCGCGGTGCTGCGCGGCGCGCGCGAGACGGCGAGCTGCGCATGGGTCGCCCAGCACACCCCGGCCTCCCCGGCGGCCCGCGCGGAGTTCCACCGCCGCGTCACCTCGCTCCGCGACGGCGACACCGAAACCCGCTGGCACCCCTTCTGATCCCACCCCGCCCCCGCGGACGCACCTTCGGGGCTCAGGCCCCGGCCGCCACGAGCCCCCGAAGGGGCCACGCCGTGTCGATGACGGCGTCCGGGCTGCCCTGGCCCCGCAGGTACGACTGGAAGTCCCGGGCCCAGCGGGCGTGCCAAGCGCCCTGGCGGTCATGCAGGTCCGACGGGCTGAGTGCGGCCACCTCCGGGTGCCGGGCGGCTATCGCCCGCGCGACCTGGACCGCCGCCAGCGCGTCCGCCCCCGCGTCGTGCGCGGCGTCGAGGACGACCCCGTACACCCCGCACACCGCCTCCAGGGTCCGCTTCCCGCGGCGGTAGCGGTCCACGGCCCGGTCGATGGTCAGCGGGTCCACCACCGGCCCTGTCCGCGCCCCACCCAGCCTGTCCGCCAGGGACGGCAGCCCGTGCCGGGCCAACTCCGCCGTCAGCAGCGTCAGATCGAAGGCGGCGTTGTACGCGACGACCACCGAACCGCGCAGCCAGTGATCCGTCAGCACGGCCGCCACCTCGTCGGCGACCTGCCGTACCGGCCGGCCGTCCGCGACGGCCCGCGCCGTGCTGATGCCGTGGATCGCCGAGGCCTGTTCCGGGATGGGTATCCCCGGGTCCGCGAGCCAGGCACGCCGTTCCCGCACCTCGTCGCCGTGCACCTCGACCACCGCGGCCGTCACGATCCGGGACTCCCCCGGCTCCGTGCCCGTCGTCTCCAGATCGAATCCGACCAGCGCTCCCCCGTGCCACGCCGCCATGGCGTCCCTCCCCCGTACAGACTTCCGGTCAACGACTTTCAGCCTGCCATGGGGCACTGACAGTCAGGACACCGGCCGGGAATCCTCCCAAACCGACTCGAATTCCTCCCGATACGTGGTGAAAAGTCCGTGGTCGGCGTCCTTGGGGACCCCCCGGCCGCCCCCGCGCAGCACCAGCACCGGGGCCTCCATGCCCCGCGCCCGCCGCAGGTACGACTGGACCACCGCGATGCCCGAGGACTCCCCCTCCACCAGGTACGCGGTGAAGCGGGGAGTCTCGTCGAACACGTGGATCTCGAACCGCGACGCGTCCCGCAGCCCGGCCCGGACCCGCCGCACGTGCAGGATGTTCATCTCCACCGACCGGCTCAGCTCGCCCTTGCGCAGCCCCAGCTCCCGCTCGCGCCGCTTGACGGCGCTGCTCGCCGGGTTCAGGAACAGCAGCCGCACCCGGCACCCCGCCTCCGTGAGCCGGACGAGTCTTCGGCCGGAGAAGTTCTGCACCAGCAGGTTCAGGCCTATGCCGATCGCGTCCAGTCGCCGCGCACCCCCGAACAGGTCCTCGGCCGGCAGCTGGCGCTGGAGCCGTACCCGGTCGGGGTGGACGGAGATGACGTCGGCGTACCGGTCTCCCACCAGGTCCTCGACGGCGTCGATCGGCAGCCGGTCCGCCCCCGGGCTGCCCGCGCCGCCGCCCAGCACCTCCAGCAGCCGTGCCGACGCCCGCTCCGCCTGTTCGAGGACGGGCCGGGAGAGCGCCCGGTTGCGGGAGACCACGTTGCGGGTGACCTCCAGCTCGTCGAGGGCCAGCTCGATCTCCCGGCGGTCGTCGAAGTACGGCTCGAAGCAGGGCCAGTGCTGGACCATCAGCTCCCGCAGCTGGGGCAGGGTCAGGAAGCTCAGTACGTTGTCGTCGGCCGGATCCAGGAGGTACCCCTTGCGCCGGCTGACCTCGCGGACGGCGACCGCCCGCTGGACCCACTCCTGCCCGGCGGGCCCGGCCGCCGCGACGACCCAGTCGTCCTGGCCGTGCACGGGCTCGTAGATCGGCCTGAGCACCGCGCCGACGACGGCCCGCAGCCGCTGCTCGATGAGGTTCAGCCAGATGTAGGCGCGTCCCGCCCGCTGCGCGCGGGTGCGGACCTCGCTCCAGGCGTCCGCACCCCAGTCCAGTTCCGCACCGGTCCGCGCCCCGCCGGTCTCCGGCGGGGCCAGCGACACCGCCCCGGCCGGCACCCCGGCCTGCGCGCTTCCAGGGGCGTCCGCCGGGCCACCCTCGTGCCCGCTGTCACCAGGGGGCAGCTCCAGACCTCCCGAGCTCACCCGTGCACCGCCTTCTGCGTCTGGACGCCCGTCTCCAGTGATCACGGAAGGGTACTCCGCGCGCGCGGCCCGACGCAGCCCGATGGTCCGTACACCGACTGCCCGTTGACCCATTATCCGATGCCCGGACAGTCCGCTGACCCTGATATCAGCTCTCCGGGTCACCCGGTAGAACCATCCCAAGTCCGCGCGTGACGGCCTCCTTTCGGGGAAGATCTGGCAGAGACGTTGTCCATGCCCGATCAGCCGGGACGTCAGCCGACACCGAGGGAAGAGTCGTTATCTATGCAGGTCTGGCCGGGACAGGCGTATCCGCTGGGTGCCACCTACGACGGCGCCGGAACCAACTTCGCCGTCTACTCCGAGGCCGCTCGGCGGATCGAGCTGTGCCTGCTGCACGACGACGGCTCGGAGACGGCCGTCGAGCTCCGCGAGACGGACGCCTTCGTCCGGCACGCCTACCTGCCCGGCATCATGCCCGGGCAGCGCTACGGCTTCCGCGTCCACGGCCCGTACGAGCCCGAGCACGGGATGCGCTGCAACGCGGCGAAGCTGCTGCTGGACCCGTACGCGCGCGCCATCAGCGGCAGCGTCGCCTGGGGCGAGGAGGTCTACGGCTACCACTTCGGCCGCCCCGATTCCCGCAACGACCTCGACTCGGCCCCGCACACGATGACCTCGGTCGTGGTGAACCCGTACTTCGACTGGGCCAATGACCGGCCCCCGCGCCACGAGTACCACCACACCGTGCTCTACGAGGCCCACGTCAAGGGGCTCACCATGCGCCACCCGGAGCTCCCGGAGGAGCTGCGCGGCACGTACGGGGCGCTCGCCCACCCGGCGGTGATCGGGCACCTCACCAAGCTGGGGGTGACGGCGCTGGAGCTGATGCCGGTGCACCAGTACGTCAACGACCACCGCCTCGTCGACGACGGCCTGAGCAACTACTGGGGCTACAACACCATCGGCTTCTTCGCGCCGCACAACGGCTACGCCTCCGGCGACCGGGGCGAGCAGGTACTGGAGTTCAAGTCGGCGGTCCGCGCCCTGCACGAGGCCGGGATCGAGGTGATCCTGGACGTGGTCTACAACCACACGGCCGAGGGCAACCACCTGGGCCCGACCCTGTCGTTCCGGGGGCTGGACAACGCCTCGTACTACCGGCTGGCGGACGATCCGCGCCACTACATGGACACCACGGGCACCGGGAACTCGCTGCTGATGCGGTCCCCGCACGTCCTCCAGCTGATCATGGACTCGCTGCGCTACTGGGTCACCGAGATGCACGTCGACGGCTTCCGGTTCGACCTCGCGGCCACGCTGGCCCGGCAGTTCCACGAAGTGGACCGGCTGTCCTCGTTCTTCGACCTGGTCCAGCAGGACCCGGTCGTCAGCCAGGTCAAGCTGATCGCGGAGCCCTGGGACCTGGGCGAGGGCGGCTACCAGGTGGGCAACTTCCCTCCGCTGTGGACGGAGTGGAACGGCAAGTACCGCGACACCGTCCGGGACTTGTGGCGCGGGCAGCCCCGCACGCTCGCGGAGTTCGCGGGACGGCTGACGGGGTCCTCGGACCTCTACCAGGACGACGGTCGCCGGCCGCTGGCGTCGATCAACTTCACCACCTGCCACGACGGGTTCACCCTGCACGACCTCGTCTCGTACAACGAGAAGCACAACGAGGCCAACCGGGAGGGCAACCGGGACGGCGAGACCCACAACCGGTCCTGGAACTGCGGGGTCGAGGGGCCGACCGAGGACCCGGAGGTCGTGGAGCTGCGCGAGCGCCAGATGCGCAACTTCATGGCGACCCTCATGCTCTCCCAGGGCGTCCCGATGCTCAGTCACGGGGACGAGTTCGCCCGCTCGCAGGGCGGCAACAACAACGCCTACTGCCAGGACAACGACCTGTCGTGGGTGACCTGGCCCGAGCCGGGCAAACCGGCGCCCGCGCTGCTGGAGTTCACCCGCCAGATGGTGTGGCTGCGCCGTGACCACCCGGTGTTCCGGCGGCGCCGGTTCTTCCACGGCCGCCCGGTGGAGGGGACGCACGACGAACTCTCCGACATCGCCTGGTTCACCCCGCACGGCGAGGAGATGCGGGCCCGCGACTGGCAGGCGCAGCACGCGCGGTCGCTGACGGTGTTCCTCAACGGCGAGGCGATCTCCGAGCCCGGTGCGCGCGGTGAGCGGATCACCGACGACTCGTTCCTGCTGATGTTCAACGCGGGCGCCGAGCCGCAGGAGTTCACCGTCCCGGCCGGGCACGGCGCCCGGTGGCTGCTGGTGGTGGACACGGCGAAGCCGGATGTCCTGCCGCCCGGCACGGGCCCGCAGTACGCGGCCGGCGACCGGGTGCCGCTGACGGGTCGCTCCCTGGTGGTCCTCCAGCGCCCGGCCTAGGGACGGCAGCCGCTGCCGTCCCGTTGCGGCGGCCGGCGGCGCGCCGTCACCCGGATGCGCGGGGCGGTGGCACGGAATCCGGCTGCGCGGGTACGTACGTCTCATGAGCCAGTCATACGAAAGCGCCCGACCGGCACCTGACGCCCGGACAGTCGTCACGCCGGCCTCCACCTACCGTATCCAGCTCTGTCCCGAGTTCCCGTTCGCGGCCGCCGCGGCCGCCGTGCCCTACCTCGCCTCGCTCGGCGTGTCCCATCTGCACCTCTCGCCCTCCCTGGAGGCGGTGCCCGGCTCGACGCACGGGTACGACGTCACCGACCACTCCCGGGTGCGGGAGGAGCTGGGCGGCGAGACGGGCCTGCGCGCGCTCGCCCGCACCGCGCGCGAGCACGGCCTCGGCCTCGTGCTCGACATCGTCCCCAACCACATGGCGGTCCCCTCGCCGCTGCGCCTCAACCGGCCGCTGTGGGAGGTCCTGCGCGAGGGACCGCACTCCCCGTACGCGCGCTGGTTCGACATCGACTGGGAGGCCGGGGGCGGGCAGGTGCTGCTGCCGGTCCTCTCGGGACCGCTGGAGCTGGACTCGCTCGCCGTCGACGGCGAGCTGCTGCGCTACGGGGACCACGAGTTCCCGCTGCGGGAGGGGACCGCCGGGCTGCCGCTGCCGGAGCTGGTGGCGGCGCAGTGGTACCGGCCGGCGTTCTGGCGCGAGGCCCGCACCCGCCTCAACTACCGCCGCTTCTTCACGATCTCGGACCTCATCGGGGTCCGGGTGGAGGACCCGGTGGTCTTCGCCGCGACGCACGCCAAGATCCTGGAGCTGGTGCGCGACGGGGTGCTCCAGGGACTGCGGATCGACCACGTGGACGGGCTCGCGGACCCCGAGGGGTACCTGCGGCGGCTGCGCGCGGAGGCGGGCGGGGGCTGCTGGGTGGTGGTGGAGAAGATCCTGGCGCGCTCCGAACGGCTGCCCTCCTCCTGGCCGGTGGCCGGCACCACCGGGTACGACGCGCTGCTGCGGGTGGACGGGGTGTTCACCGATCCCGCCGGGGCCGCGGAACTCGCCCGGGACTACCGCAAGTCCACCGGCGCCGGCTCCTGGGAGGAGACGGCCGAGGCGTGTGCACGGGAGGTGCTGACCGGCGATCTGGCGGCGGAGCTGACCGCGCTGGAGGCAAGGGCCGGCAAGGAACTGCGGGATGCGGTCCTGGAGTTGCTGGTGGCGAACCCGGTCTACCGGCCGTACCCGGGCGGTCCGGGACTTCCGCCCGAGGCCCTGGAGCGGGCCGCCGCGCTGGTCGGCGCCGGCGCGGTGGACGGCGTACGGGACCTCCTGCGGCGCGATCCCGCCTTCGCGGCGCGCTTCGCCCAGACTTCGGCGGCCCTGCGCGCCAAGTCCCTGGAGGACCGGGCCTTCTACCGCTGGGCGCCGCTGCTGTCGGCGACGGAGGTGGGAGGGGACCCCGGGGACCCGGGGGTTCCGGTCGCGGAGTTCCACGCGTACTGCGCCGGCCTGGAGCGGGAGTGGCCCGCCTCGGGGACGGTGCTGTCCACCCACGACACGAAGCGCAGCGCCGACGTCCGGGCCCGGATCGCGGTGCTCTCCCAGGCCCCGGAGCTGATGGCGGGGGCCGGCGCCGTCCCGGACGCCCAGCTGGCGTGGGTGGCCCGGCAGAGCGCGCTGGGCCTGGGGCAGATCCCGGACCGGGTGTCCCGGCTCGAGGCGGCGCTGGTCAAGGGGGCCCGTGAGGCGGCGCTGCGCACGTCCTGGACCGATCCGGACGAGGAGTACGAGGGCGCCGTCGTCGCTCCGCCCGAGGTGGACCTCCCGCCGGAGCTGGCGGAGGCCGCGCGGGCCAACGTACTCGGCATGACCCTGCTGCACCTGGCCATGCCGGGGGTGCCGGAGGTCTACCAGGGCGCGGAGAGCGAGTACCGGGCGCTGGTCGACCCCGACAACCGCCGGCCGGTCGTCTTCCCCCGCGAGGAGCTGGCCCGGCTCGACGGGGGTGGTGTCCCGCACGGCCTGGCGGGGGAGAAACTGGCCCTGTCGGCGGCCCTGCTGCGGCTGCGGCGCACTCGGCCCGAGCTGTTCACCGGGTACCGGCCGCTGGCGGCCCGGGGTCCGGCCGCCAGCCACTGCGTGGCCTTCGCCCGCGCCGGCCTGATCGCGGTCGCCACCCGGCTCTCGCACCGGCTCGCCGGCGAGGGCGGCTGGCGCGACACGGCCCTCCCGCTGCCGCCGGGCCGCTGGACGTCCCTGCTGCACGAGGGCGCGTACGAGGGCGAGGCGCTGCTGTCGCACCTGCTGTCCGACACCCCGGCCGTGGCCCTGGTCCGGGCGGAATAGGCCCTTCCCCGGATGCGGGTCCCGGCCGCCGTCGCTCGTCGAGGACCGCGCCCGGGGCACGCGTCCGGCCCGCCGCCGGGGTTACCCTCCGGACATGGAACGCGCAGAGGTTCTGAAGCGAGTCATCGGCATCCTCACCGAGGCCCAGGAGATCCGCAGGGCGGCCGAAGCCGGGGAGGACGACGAGGTCCCGGCGTCGGAGGCGGGGGTCGTCACCCAGCTGCTGAACGAGATGCTGCCCTCGATCAGCGTCCCGGCCGAGTCCTCCCCGCAGCAGGTCGCCCGGCTGGTCGCCGAGGCGCTCGGTCCGGCCCTGCACACGATGGTCGCCGGTTTCAGCCTGGCCTTCACCAGCCTCGCCATGGCCCACGACAGCGGCCGTACCGACATCTCCTCGATCCAGGTCCTCCAGCGGCTCGCCCTCGAAGTGGAGTCGGGGGAGTTCGACGACGGCTCCTGAGGCCCTGGGCGCGGAGGTGCGGGCCGGGGGCACAGGCCGCGCCCGGCCCGCACGCGGGGGGCCGGTGCGACGCCCTCCGGATCACCGCCGGCAAGGCGTTGGCCAGGGCTTTCTCCCGAACATTGGACACAAGTGCGGGGCGCACGGAGCAGTACGGGGCGTGCGCGGCGGGCATGGCATGAGGTGTGACCCTCCTTCGAGACATGCGCTACCCCACCCCGCACCAACTCGCCCTGGCCGCCCGCGCCCTGGCGGACGAACACCCCGCCCGGGCCCGGGTGCGGCGGGTCGGCCGCTCCCGGGGCGGGGAACCGCTCTGGGTACTGTCCCTCGACGCCGCGCGGCCGGCCGAGAACGTACTCGTCGTGGCCGGGGCGCACGCCAACGAGCCCGTCGGCGGGGCCACCGCGCTCGCCCTGGCCCGCCGCGTCATCGCCGAGCCGGCCGCCGCGAACGGCTGCGGCTGGCACTTCCTGCTGTGCGCCGACCCGGACGGCGCGGCCCTGCACCGCACGCCCCGCCCGTACTCGCTCCTGGACTACCACCGGGCCTTCTTCCGGCCCCCCGGGCCCGAACAGCCGGAGTGGGCACCGTCCTTACTGCCCGCGGACCGGCTGCCGCCCGAGACGGTGGCCCTGACCGCGCTGATCGACAAACTGCGACCCGTCCTCCAGGTCTCCCTGCACGGCACCGACCTCGGCGGTTCCTGGGTGCAGCTGACCCGCGACATCCCCGGCCTCGCGGAGCCGTTCGCCAAGTCGGCCGCCGAGCTGCGCATCCCGGTCGAGACGGGGGCCTCGGACGCCACCGGCTGGCCCTCCCCCGGGCCGGGGATCTTCGTCATGCCGGAGCCGGGGACCGGCCCCGACGGGGCCTTCCACCCCGAGGACACCCGGCTCAGCACCTGGTACCACGCCCACCGCTACGCCGGCACCACCGCGATCGTCGAAGTCCCCATGTGGGCCTCCGACACGGTGGACGACCCGGCCCCGCACCCCGACCCCCGGGGCGCGCTGCGGATGCTCGCCGGCCGGCTCACCGCCGACGCCGCGCGGGTGGCCGCCGTGCGGGAGCGGATACCCGACGCGGCGCTGCCGGGCGCTCTCGCCCCGCTGCTGCGCGCGGTCGACTGGACGCTGGCGCTGATCCCGCCGATCGCCGCGGAGTGGACCGGCCCGGGCGCCCCCGCCGAGGCCACGGCGGCCCACATCGGCAGCATCGACGCCTTCGGGCGGCGGCTGTCGCTGCGCGCCGCCGCGATGCTGCTGCGGGTGCTGCGGGCGCAAGGGGATCCGGCAGCGGCCGGGCTGGACCGGCTGGTCACCGGCTGGTGCGAGGAGTTCGCGGCGCGGTTCCAGGCCCGCTGGGTGCCGGTGGCCACCCAGGTCGAGCACCAGTCCCGGACGGTTCTCGCGGCGTGCGAACGGCTGACGGCGGTCATCCGTTAGCGGGCGGCCGCACGGCGAGGGAATAGCGCTGCTTGGGCCTGCCGGCGGCTCCGAGCCGGTCGTAGAAACGGATCGCGCCCTCGTTCCAGTCGGGCGTCTGCCATTCGACGTGCCCGAGGCCCCGCTCCCGCGCGAGGTCCGTCACGGCGTCCATCAGCGCGGCGCCGAGCCCGTGCCCGCGCGCTCCCTCGGCGAGGTAGAGGCAGTCCATGTGCAGGTAGTGGCGCCCGTCCCAGAACGAGAACTCCTCGGAGCAGGCCGCGTACCCGACGACCTCGCCCCGCGGGGTCTCGGCGAGCAGCACCCACACCCGCGCCCCGTCCTCGAACAGCGCCGCCCCGAGCCGCTCCGCGAGCCCCGGCGCCCGCGGGTGCGACTTCTTGTAGGCGACGTGCTCCTGCACCAGTTCGACGATGCGCGCCAGATCCTCGGCCCGCGCCGCCCGCACCACACTCTCGTATTCGCTCACGCCCCCATCCTGCGCCCCGGCCGAGCGGCGGACGCAGGCGGCCTCAGCCCGCCGAGAGGCGGAACGTCATGCGGCCGAAGCCGATCTGGTCGCCGTCGCGGACCACCGCGGAGCCGGTCACGCGCTGGCCGTTGACGGTGGTGCCGTTGGTCGAGCCGAGGTCGGTGAGCACCCACACGCCGCCGCGCAGGGTGAGTTCGGCGTGCGCCCGGGAGACTGTCTCGTGGCTGAGCCGCAGGCCGTTGCCCGGGTCGCGGCCGATCCGCAGGGGCGCCGCGCTCGGGTGCGGCATCAGCAGCACGGGCAGTTTCTCCACGCGCCAGGCGCGGCGGACGCCGGCGCTGACGGCCGAGACGCGGCCCACCCACCCGAACAGCCGTTGCGTCCACGGGCTTTCGCCGCTCTCCCGCGTGCGGAGGTCGGCGGTCAGGGCGGCGAGCTCCTCGGAGCGGCGGGCGACCAGCGCGAGTTCCATGCGCCGCAGGAACGTGTCGTGGGACAGCCGGCCCAGGGCAGCCCCCTCCCGGAGCTCCCCCAGCACTCGGTCGCGCTGCGCGTCGGAGACCCGCGGCGCGGGATAGGCGGGGAACTCGAAACTGGACGTCACAGGGTGATTGTCGGCCCGTCGTGGGCAAAGTGTCCAGAACTCCCCCGCCCCGGCCGGGATGATGGGCCCGACGAGGGCGACAGGGCCAGGTACCGCCGGAGACGAGGGGACCGTCCGTGCAGTTCGAAGTGTGGGCACCGCAGACAGACCGGGTCGCCATGCGACTGAACGACACCGCCTACGAGATGACCCGCGATCCGGCGCCGGACCGTGCCGGCTGGTGGACCGCGGAGGCCCCGGCCGCCGACGGTGACCGCTACGGGTTCCTGCTGGGCGACGATCCTCGGCCCCTGCCCGACCCGCGCGGCCGCCGTCTGCCGGACGGGCCTGACGGCCTGTCGGCCGTGGTCGACTTCACGCCGCTGCACCCGGACGCCCCCTCCCCCCGGATCCCGTTCCAGGACGCGGTCCTCTACGAACTGCACGTCGGCACCTTCACCCCCGAGGGCACCTTCGACGCGGCCGCCGCCCGCCTCGCGCACCTCACCTCGCTCGGTGTCACGCACGTCGAGCTGATGCCGGTCTGCCCGTTCCCCGGCCGGCACGGCTGGGGCTACGACGGGGTGGCGCCCTGGGCGGTGCACGAGCCGTACGGGGGACCGGCGGGGCTGGCGCGGTTCGTGGACGCGGCGCACTCGGCCGGGCTGGGCGTGGTGCTGGACGTGGTCCACAACCACCTCGGCCCGTCCGGGAACCACCTCCCGGCCTTCGGACCGTACTTCACCGACACCCACCACACGCCCTGGGGCGCGGCGGTCAACCTGGACGCGCCCGGTTCGGACGAGGTCCGCGCCTACTTCATCGGCAGCGCCCTGGCGTGGCTGCGGGACTACCGGATCGACGGGCTGCGGCTGGACGCCGTGCACGCCCTGGCCGACGGGCGGGCGCTGACCTTCCTGGAGGAGCTGGCGGCGGCCGTGGACGCGCTCGCGGCGGAGACCGCCCGGCCGCTGTTCCTGATCGCCGAGTCCGACCAGTGCGACCCGCGCACCACCACCCCCCGGGGGGCCGGCGGCCTCGGTCTGCACGCCCAGTGGAACGACGACTTCCACCACGCCCTGCACTGTGCGCTGACCGGCGAGTCGCAGGGCTACTACGCCGACTTCGCGGCGGCCCCGTTCGCGGCCCTCGCCAAAACCCTGACCAGGGCCTTCTTCCACGACGGCACCTGGTCCTCGTTCCGGGGCCGCACCCACGGCCGCCCCGTCGACCGCCGTCGCACGCCCGCGCACCGCTTCGTCGGCTACACGCAGACCCACGACCAGATCGGCAACCGGGCGCTGGGCGACCGGCTCTCCGCCTCGCTGTCGCCGGGGCTGCTCGCCTGCGCGGCGACGCTCGCGGTGACCGGGCCGTTCGTGCCGATGCTGTTCATGGGCGAGGAGTGGGGCGCGCACACGCCGTGGCAGTACTTCACCGACCACCCCGATCCGGAGCTCGCGGAGGCCGTACGGACGGGGAGGCGCCGGGAGTTCGCCGCCCACGGCTGGAAGGCGGAAGAGATCCCCGATCCGCAGGACCCGGCCACCCGGGACCGGTCCTGCCTGGACTGGAGCGAGCCGGAGCAGCCCGGGCACGCCCGGCTGCTGGAGTGGTACCGCACCCTCGTGGCACTGCGCCGCGGCCACCCGGACCTGCGTGACCCGGATCTCGCCGCGGTCCGGGTCGCCCACGACGAGGAGCGGCGCTGGCTGACCTTCCGCCGCGGGGAGGTCCGGGTGGTGGTGAACCTCTCCCCCGAGCCGGTGACGATCGCGCTGGGCCGCAACGGGGTACGGGTGCTGGCCGCCTGGGAACCGCTCGAACAGCCGGGCGCGGACGGGCGGATCCACGTACCGGGCGAGTCGGCGGTGGTCCTGGGGCCCTGAGCCGCGCTAATACGGCCCGCCCGTGAGCCGCGCCGCGACGGCGAGGGCCGCTCCGGTGGGGGCGCCCGGCGCCAGGAGTTCCGTACGGTGCACCAGGCGCGGTGACTCCAGCGGTACGGCGACCCCCGCGCGGGCGGCCCGCGCCACCGGCAGCGGCAGCAGGGCCAGGCCGTGCCCGGCGGCGGCGAGGGCGCACAGGGCGTGCAGGTCGGTGCCGTCGTAGCGCAGGGCCGGGGCGGTGCGGACGGCGGGCGCGAGCCCGATCCCGGGGGCGTCGAGCCAGCGGGCGTCGGCCAGGTCGTCCAGCCGGACGGCGGCCCGCCGGGCGAACGGATGCCCGGCCGGGAACAGCACGGCGAGCTCCTCCTCCCCGATGCCGGTCACCCGCAGCGGGGCCACGTCGGGCAGCCGCAGCGGATCGCTGGGCGCGGCCAGGCCGTCGACGAGCCCGAGGTCGCAGCCCCCGGCGGCGACCACGGCCGGCACCTGCGCCGGGGGCAGCACCCGCAGGGTCACCCCGGTGGCGGGCAGGGCGGCCAGCAGCCGCGGCCCGACGGCGAGCGGGGACACGGCGAGGGTGACCCGCCCGGGCGGCGCGGCGGCCAGCCGCAGCACGTCGGCGCGGGCGGCGTCGAGGCGCAGCAGGAGCGGTCCGGCGTGTTCGAGCAGCCGCTCCCCGGCGGGCGTCGGCGCCACGGGCCGCCGGGTGAGCAGCCCGGTCCGCAGGTCCGACTCCAGGGCGGCGATGTGCTGGGAGACGGCGGACTGGGTGTAGCCCAGCTCCCGTGCGGCGGCGGAGAAGGAGGCCAGCCGGGTGACGGTGACGAAGGTGCGGAGCAGGTGCGGGTCCATGCGCCCCAGCCTGCCACCGGCTGACGCGGGCCCTCCCCCGGAGCCGGCCCCAGGCGGCCCTCCGCGGGCACCCCGTCACCCGCGCTCGGCGCGCCCGGGCGGGACCCGACCCCGACGTCCCTATCGTGGGGCGGGTGAGCATCCCCAGTGGCCCCGCGGGCCGCAGCAGGCCGCTGCGCGCGTCCCGGACCGACTCCGCCGGCGCGGTGTACGGCTCCCTCCTCGCCACCTCCGTGGTGGCCACCGCCGGGGCCACCGGCAGCTTTCCGAGGCTTCAGCTCGTAGTCCTTCTGATCATCACGGGGCTGGTGTTCTGGGCCACTCACGTGTACGCCCAGCTGGCGGGGGAACGGGTGGTCGGCGAGCCCTGGAGCCGGCACGAGATCCGCCGGGTCGCCCGGCACGAGTGGCCGATCGTCGAGGCCGCGGTCCTGCCCGCGGCCGCCGTCGCCCTCAGCGGCCTCCTGGGGCTGGACTACGCGGGGACGGCGTGGCTTGCCATGGGCGTGGCTGTGGCGCAGCAGGTCGTCTGGGCCTGCCTCGGCGCCGCCCGCGCCGGCGCCACGCGTCGCCAGTTGGCGGCCGAGGGCGTCGTCAACCTCGTCCTGGGACTGATCATCGTGGCCACCAAGGCCGCGCTGAAGCACTGAGGTGGGGCGAAGCGCCGAAGCGCCGAAGCCAGGCCGCCGACGAATTGCGATCAGTTCTGCTTATCGATCGTGCATGAACAATCGTTGGCGCTGAACAGGGCTCCTGCCCCAGGATGGGACGCATGATCACCACCACCGCACGGATCGCCCTGGTCGGCGACCGCTCCCCGCACGTGAAGTCCCACACCCGGATCCCGCTCCTTCTCGACGCCCTGGCCTCCCGCGACGGGCTGGTCCTCGACGCCTACTGGATCCAGACCGCCGACGCCGGCGCCGAGGCGGCCTCGGGGGCGCTGGCCCGGTTCGACGCGGTGTGGGTGCTGCCCGGAAGCCCGTACGCCAGCGAGGCGGGGGTGCTGGCGGCGGTCCGGGTGGCGCGCGAGGAGGGGATCCCCTTCCTCGGAACCTGCGGCGGCTTCCAGCACGCGCTGCTGGAGTACGCCCGCAACGTCTGCGGGATCACCGGCGCCGCGCACGCCGAGCACGACCCGGACGCCGAGGACCCGGTGATCGCGCCGCTCGCCTGCTCGCTCGTCGGCCACGAGGGCCTCGTACGCGCCGAGCCGGGGTCACTGGCCGAGTCGGTGCTCGGCGCCGAGCGCAGCCTCGAGCGCTACCACTGCAACTACGGTCCGGCGCCGCGCCACCTGCCCGCGCTGGAGGCCGGGGGGCTGCGGCTGTCGGGGCACGACGAGGACGGGCAGGTCCGCATGGCGGAACTGCCGGGGCACCCCTTCTTCCTGGCCAGCCTGTTCCAGCCGGAGCTCGCCGGCGACGGCACGAAGCCCCACCCGATCGTGAAGGCCCTCGCCGCGGCGGCCGTGGCGCACGCCGCCGCCGTCCGTGCCCGCGGGGCGCACGCCGCCCGATAAGCGTCGCAGGACCACCCGTCTGATCAGCTATGCTGTGCATGCACGTCGAACGGGTGGTCCGCCGCCCTTCGTGGTGGGTGTAGCTCAGTTGGTAGAGCACCTGGTTGTGGTCCAGGTGGCCGCGGGTTCAAGTCCCGTCACTCACCCTGTCGACCCTGTGGGGGTACGAGGTTCTCCTCGTACCCCCACAGGCGTTTCCCGTCCTCCTCGTGACGCCGGTCAGCCCCGCAGGAACGCCTCCACCTCGGTGACGAAGGCCACCGGGGTCTCCTGGGGCGGGTAGTGGCCGGCGCCGGGGATCGCGCGGACACGGCAGTCCGGGTACCAGGCCTGCCAGGTGGCCCGCATCACGTCGGCGGTGAGGGCCAGGTCGTACTCGCCGACGAGGACCAGCACCGGGACGGTGTTGCCCTTGACGGCCGAGGACAGGTCGAGGGGCTGCCAGCTCGCGAGGTAGGCGGCGAAGGCGTCGGGCCGCGAGACCTCGCGGGAATGGGCGACCATCCGGTCGAGCCAGTGGCCGCTCGCGCGCTTGCCGGTGACCAGGTCGAGGATGACGCGCCGGTTCTCGGCGTTCTCGGCGGCGCCGTAGAAGAGTTCACGGGTGGCGTCGTCCATCTCGTACGGTCCGGCCGGCACCGGGGCGAGCCCGATCAGCTTCTCGATCCGCTCGGGCGCCCGGACCAGGACCTGTTGTGCGGCCTTGCCGCCCATGGAGTGGCCCAGCAGCGAGAAGGTGTCCCAGCCGAGCTGGTCGGCGAGTTCCAGGACGTCGTCGGCGATCTCCGGGAGGCTGTACCGGCCGGTGACGTCCCGGCGCTCGCCGTAGCCGCGGTAGTCGAGGAAGGCGTACGAGAACCCCTCCGGGTCCAGGTGGTCGAGCACGGAGCCCCAGTTGGCGGACGTACCGAACCAGTCGTGCAGCACGATGACGCGGACGGGGCCGGTGCCGATCCTGCGGTGGGCGATGGCCATGCGTTCTCCCTCGGTGACGTGGGCGGCGTGGAAACGCGACGCCGACGTTCTGCCCAGCGCACCTGCCGCCACACCGCGGGAGCGGCACCCGCCGCGCGGCCGCCGCCCGCAGGACGGTGGGTCCTGGGACGGCGGCCGGCGTGCGGTGGGGGCGGAGCCGTCAGACGGTGCTGATCGCGGGGTCCGAGACGCCGGGGGCGCCCGTCTCCACGTGGCCCGCGAAGCGGCGCAGGAAGGTGGCGTCGGCGTCCGAGACGACCTTGACGTCGTACCACCGGCCCGTCGCGGTCAGGTCCACCGTGTACGTGGCCGTGCCGCCCGCCGCGACCCGCAGGGTCTGGGACGCGCCGGCCGCGCCGTTGTAGGCGTTGGTCACCGTCAGGTTGACGGCGGCCGTGCCGGAGTTGGTCAGGGTCAGCTTGAGGTTGCCGGTGGCGGCGTCGTGGCGGGCCGTCACCTCGGGGCCCGCCTTCTTGGCGGGGCCCTTCCAGGTGCGCAGGAACCCGTTCGGGCCCCAGACGCTGAGGTTGATCTGGTACCCGGTGGAGCTGCTGGTGCTCCAGGTGTCCGACAGGGTCTTGCCCGCCTCGACGGTGTAGGGCCACGGGCCGTCGGTGCGGTTGCCGGAGGTGCTGTGGAAGTGGGCGCCCAGGGTGGGGCCGGAGGAGAACGTCAGCGTGAACTTGCCCGTGGAGACGGTGGCCTTGCCGTCCACGTACGGGGCGTAGCCCAGGGCGCGCGTGGGCTTGGCGCCGCCCTCCTGCTTGGGCAGGGTGCCGGTGGCCGGGGGGACCGGGTGGTAGGAGGGGTGCGCGTTGTGGTCCGCCGGGACGTATCCGGCGGTTGAGGGCAGCGGCGCCGGGGAGGCGTCCGCCTTGGTGAAGTCGAACGCGGAGGTCAGGTCACCGCACACGGCGCGGCGCCAGGGCGAGATGTTGGGCTCCTGGACCCCGAAGCGCTTCTCCATGAAGCGGATCACCGAGGTGTGGTCGAAGGTCTCGGAGCAGACGTAGCCGCCCTTGCTCCAGGGGGACACGACGATCATCGGGACGCGCGGGCCCAGGCCGTAGGGGCCGGCCGTGTAGCCGCCGCCCCCGGCGTACAGGTCCTTCGAGACGTCCGCGGTGGAAAGGCCCCAGGCCGAGGAGGCCGGCGGGTACGGCGGGACGACGTGGTCGAAGAACCCGTCGTTCTCGTCGTAGGTGATGAAGAACGCCGTCTTCGCCCACACCGCCGGGTTGGCGGTCAGCGCGTCCAGGACCTGCGAGATGTACCAGGCACCGAAGTTGACGGGCCAGTTCGGGTGTTCGCTGAACGCCTCCGGGGCGGCGATCCAGGAGACCTGGGGCAGGGTGCCGGCCACGACGTCCGCGCGGAGCCTGTCGAAGTACCCCTCGCCGGCCTTGGCGTTCGTTCCCGTACGGGCCTTCTCGTAGAGCGCGCTGCCGGGCTGGGCGTCGCGGTAGCTGTTGAAGTACAGGAGCGAGTTGTCGCCGTAGTTGCCGCGGAACGCGTCGCTGATCCAGCCCCAGGAGCCGGCCGCGTTCAGACCGTCGCCGATGTCCTGGTAGATCTTCCAGGAGACCCCGGCCGCCTCCAGCCGCTCGGGGTAGGTCTTCCAGCCGTACCCCGCCTCCTGGTTCCCGAGGACCGGGCCGCCGCCGACGCCGTCGTTGCCCGTGTGACCCGACCACATGTAGTAGCGGTTGGGGTCGGTGGCGCCGATGAAGGAGCAGTGGTAGGCGTCGCAGACGGTGAAGGCGTCGGCGAGGGCGTAGTGGAAGGGGATGTCCTTCCGCGTCATGTACGCCATCGTCGTCGCGGTCTTGGCCGGGACCCACTTGTCGTACTTGCCGTTGTTGTAGGCCTGGTGGCCGCCGGCCCAGTCGTGGTTGAGGCCTTCGACGAACTGCATGCCCAGGTCGGCGACCTGCGGGTTGAAGGGGAGGACGTCCTTCGTGCCGTTGGACTGGTAGAAGACGGACTTGCCGTTGTCCTGGAGGACGGGCCGCGGGTCGCCGAAGCCGCGTACGCCCTTCATCGTGCCGAAGTACTGGTCGAAGGAACGGTTCTCCTGCATGAGGACGACGATGTGCTCGATGTCCCGGATGGTTCCGGTGCTGCCCTGTGCCGGAATGGCGGCGGCCCGGGCGATGCTCTCGTTCAGCATGGCGGCGGCGGCCGTGCCGCCCGCGATCTGCAGGAACCTGCGACGGTTGAGTTCAGCCACGGTGGAGACCTCTGGGGTGTGGAGGGGGGCGAGGGGCGCCCCAAGGACAGCGGCCCCGGGGGACCGGACGGAGATCCTTGTCTGACCTTGTGCCGTACAACTGGCGAACGAAAGGGCCCGGCCGGCCTCCCCGCGTCCCGCCGGTGGAACGGTACGTCGCCCCGCCCGCGCCCAACAGATGCCGTACGCGGGCTACTTGCCGAAGCCGCCCGCACAAACGCCACCGGCCGCCGGGCGGGGGCCCGGCGGCCGGTGGCGATGGACGGTGCGCCCGGCGGGGTCAGTCCTCCGTCGGGGTCAGGCGCAGGGAGATGCTGTTGATGCAGTACCGCTGGTCGGTGGGGGTGGGATAGCCCTCGCCCTCGAAGACGTGGCCCAGGTGCGAGCCGCACTTCGCGCAGCGGACCTCGGTGCGGACCATGCCGTGCGAGGTGTCCGCGATCAGCTCGACCGCGTCGCTGTCCTTCGGGTCGTAGAAGGACGGCCAGCCGCAGTGCGACTCGAACTTCGTGTCGGAACGGAACAGCTCGGAGCCGCACGCCCGACAGGAGTAGACGCCTTCCGTCTTGGTGTCCGTGTACTCACCGCGGAAGGCCGGTTCGGTGCCCGCGAGGCGCAGCACCTGGTACTCGGACGGGGTCAGCTCCGCCTGCCACTGCTCGTCCGTCTTCTCGACCTCGTACGCCATGACGCTCCCGCTCCCTCAGTTCGACGGCCGGGCGAGACCGATGCTCTCCAGGATCAGGGGACCCAGATCCGTGACGTCGCCCGCGCCCATGGTGAGAACGAGATCGCCCGGCTTCGCCATTCCCGCGATGACCTCGGCGACGGCGTCCTTGTCGTGCTCGGCGGCGACGTCGGCGCCCGCCGTGCGGGCTGCTTCGATGATGATCTCGCTGGTGACCCCGGGCAGGGGGTCCTCGCGGGCCGGGTAGATGTCCAGGACCACGGAGGCGTCGGCCAGCGCCAGGGCCAGGCCCATCTCCTTGCCGAGTTCCTGCGTGCGGGAGAAGAGGTGGGGCTGGAAGACCACGAGGATGCGGGAGTCCGCCGCGGCGCCGCGGATGGCCTCCAGGTCGGCGGTCATCTCCGTGGGGTGGTGCGCGTAGGAGTCGATGACCTGCACGCCCGCTGCCTCGCCCTTGAGCTGGAGGCGGCGCTTGACGCCGGTGTACTTGCCGAGGGCGGAGGCCAGGTTGTGCGCCGGGATGCCGAGCGCGACGCCGGCGGCGAGCGCCGCGACCGCGTTGTGCGCGTAGTGGCGGCCGGGCACGGAGACGGTGAAGGTGAGCATCCGCCCCTCCAGCACCACCGTGACCTCGCTGGTCAGGCCGCGCGGGGTGATCTTCGTGATCCGGACGTCGGCCTCGGCCTCCTCGCCGTACGTGACGACCCGCAGCCCCTCCCGGCCGGCGACGCGGGCGGCGATCTCGGCCGCACCGGCCTGGCCGTGGGCGACGACCAGGGTGCCGCCGGGGACGATCTTCGAGACGAAGGTCTCGAAGGACTCGTAGATCTCCTCCATCGACGCGTAGTTCGCGTGGTGGTCGAGTTCCGCGTTGAGGATGATCGCGACCTGCGGGGCGTACTTGTGGAAGCTGCGGTCGCTCTCGTCCGCCTCGGCCACGAAGATGTCGCCCTCGCCGTGGTGGGCGTTGGAACCGGGGGCGTCCAGGTCGCCGCCGATGGCGTAGGAGGGGTCCAGGCCCAGGGCCGAGAGGGACACCGCCAGCATCGAGGTGGTGGTGGTCTTGCCGTGCGTGCCGGCGACGGCGATCGGCCGCAGGCCGTCCATCAGGGCGGCGAGGGCGTCGGAGCGGTGCACGACCGGGATGCCGAGTTCGGCGGCGCGGGCCAGCTCGGGGTTGTCGGCGCGGATGGCACTGGAGACGACCACGCAGGTGGAGTCGTCCGCGAGGTGGCCGGCGGCGTGCCCGACGTGCACCGTGGCGCCGTGGGCGCGCAGCGCCCGGGCGGTGTCGGAGTCACGGGCGTCACTGCCGGCCACCCGGGCGCCGCGCTGGGCGAGGATCTTCGCGATGCCGGACATGCCGGCTCCGCCGATGCCGATGAAGTGGGGCCGTTCCATGGCGGTCGGCAGGCCGGGCTTCATTCAGGTCGCTCCAGTAATCGATTGCTAGGGGTGGGCCGGGGGCCAGCCTATTCGTTGTGGGCGAAGAGCTTGAGCACCGGAACGCCGACCTTGTGGCGCGCGCGGGAGGCCCAGTCGCGGTGGAAGAACTCCTCCACGAAGTGCGGGGCGGTCAGGACGATCACCTCGTCGGCCCCGGTCTCGTCCACGACGGACCTGAGCTTGTCGAGCGGATGGTCCTCGACGAGCTGCCCGACCGCCTTGGCCCCCTTTCTGCGCAGGGCCTCCAACGAGTGTTCGAGCGCCTGCGCGGCGGGGCGGCGGGCCTCGGAGCCCTCCGGCTCGTCGCCCTCGTGCAGCGCCTCGGGGATCTCGCCGAGCGCGACGTCGTCGATGGCGCGCAGCAGCCTGTCCTGGTCCCCCCTCGGTTGCATGAGGACGATGAAGGAGACCTCGTCGTCTCCGTGCAGGGTGGTGACGAAGTCCACGTCCACCGGGGTCAGCGGCTGCTCGATCATCAATACGCTCGTGAACACGGACGCCCTCTCCTTCATGGGCCGAGGCCGGTGGGCCGGCCTCTGCGGAAACCGTCCTGCCCCGCTCGCGCGCGGGCTTTGCGCGGCTATCTCTGCCCAGGTATGTGCCCAGCGGAAGCTAAGCGGAACGACGAATTCCGCCCCTGGTTCAGATTCGACGGTAACGGGTGAAGAGGAACCCGGCCTCCTCCAGCACACCGGCCGCCGCGAGCCGGTGCGGAACCGTGACGGAGGGCCCCCCGGAGATGCGCTGGGCGTCCCCCGCCGTGAGCATCGGGGAGATCGTCAGGCACAGCTCGTCCAGCACGTCGGCGGCCACGAGCTGCCCCAGCAGCCGGGGGCCGCCCTCGGTGAGCTGGCGGCGCAGGCCGCGCGCGGCCAGTTCCCGTACGGCCCGTACGGGGTCCACTGCCGCCCCGTCGCCCGCGAGCACGACCTCGGCCCCCGCTCCGGCAGCCTCGGCCACGCGGTCGGCGGGCGCGGCGGCGCCGGTGACGACCAGCGTCGGCACGAGGGGGGAGGTGAACAGGGGCAGGGAGAAGTCCAGCTCCATACTTGCGGTGATCACCGCGATGGCGGCCGCGGGACCCTGGCCCGAGGCGCTGCGGCGGTCCGCGAAGGCCTCCCGGGCGCGTGCCGGGCGGTAGCCCTCCTGGCGAACCGTTTCCGCGCCGACGACGATCACGTCGGCCAGGGCGCGCAGGGTGCCGAAGATCTGCATGTCGGTCTCGCCGGAGATCGGCTGCGAGCGGCCGTCGTGCTGGGCGGCTCCGTCCAGGGTCGAGACCATGTTTGCCCGCAGCCAGTGTTCCTCCGGGCCGAGCTCGGGGTACGCATAGGCCTCCGCGAGCTCGTCCAGAGACCACGGGCGGTCGTTCTGGTCTGCTGATGTCTGATCGGTCACAGGGAACAGGCGTCGCATCGATGCAGTGTGCCACGGCACGTAGAGTTGAGGGCTGTGTCAACCTCTCTCACGACCTCCGGTCAGGCCTCCGGGCGGCATCCGATAGCCGACGCGGGCCCCCAGGCCCTGTGTGCCCGGGCCCCCCGCGTGCCCGCCGAACGGCTGGTCGCCGAGATGGTGCCGCCGCCGCGGTTCGACGCGGTGCGCTTCGACACCTACGACCCCGACCCCACCCAGCCCAGCCAGCGCGAGGCCGTCACCGTGCTGAGCACCTTCGCCGCGGGACTGGGCGGGGCGCACGCGAGCGGCGCGGGCAAGCGGCGCTGGTTCTCGAAGAAGCCCGCCGCGACGGCCTCCCCGGGCGGGGTCTACCTCGACGGCGGCTACGGCGTCGGCAAGACGCACCTGCTGGCCTCCCTGTGGCACGCGACCCCGGCCGAGCCGGCACTGAAGGCCTTCGGCACCTTCGTGGAGCTGACGAACCTGGTCGGCGCTCTCGGCTTCCAGCAGACCGTGCAGACCCTCGGCGGGCACCGGCTGCTGTGCATCGACGAATTCGAGCTGGACGATCCGGGCGACACGGTGCTGGTGTCCTCGCTGCTGAGCCGGCTGGTGGAGCAGGGCGTGGCGCTGGCCGCGACCTCCAACACGCTGCCCGGCAAGCTCGGCGAGGGCCGGTTCGCCGCGGCTGACTTCCTGCGCGAGATCCAGGGCCTGTCCGCGCACTTCCGGCCACTGCGGATCGACGGCCAGGACTACCGGCACCGGGGGCTGCCGGAGGCGCCGGCGCCGTTCTCGGACGAACAGGTGGCCAAGGCCGCGTACGCGACGCCGGGCGCGAGCCTCGACGACTTCCCGGGGCTCCTGGACCACCTGGCGAAGGTGCACCCGAGCCGCTACGGAGCGCTGACGGACGGGATATCCGCGGTGTGCCTGACCGATGTCGGCCCGGTCCCCGACCAGTCGACGGCGCTGCGGCTGGTGGTGCTGGCCGACCGGCTGTACGACCGGGAGATACCGGTCCTCGCCTCGGGCGTGCCGTTCGACCGGCTGTTCAGTGAAGACATGCTGGCCGGGGGCTATCGGAAGAAGTACTTCCGCGCCATATCCCGGCTCACCGCCCTGGCGCGCGACGCGAAGGGGCTGGTGGCCCAGTAGGTTGGACGGCGCCGGGCCGTCCGCGTGTGACCGATCGTCATGCGCGGGGCCGGTCCGGTCGTTTCCCACTTCTGCGAAGGGATCCACCATGGCCACCACGCGTACCGCGCACACCGACTGGCAGGGCAACCTCCTCAAGGGCTCCGGCGTCGTCTCCCTCGACTCCTCGGGCCGGGGTTCGTTCGACGTCTCCTGGCCCTCGCGCGCCGAGGCCGCGAACGGCAAGACCAGCCCGGAGGAGCTGATCGCCGCCGCGCACTCCAGCTGCTACTCGATGGCCCTCTCGCACGGCCTCGACGGCGCCGGGACCCCGCCCACCCGGGTGGAGACCAAGGCCGACGTGACGTTCCAGCCGGGTGAGGGCATCACCGGCATCCACCTGACGGTGCGCGCCGAGGTTCCGGGGCTGGACGCCGACGCCTTCCAGGCCGCCGCCGAGGACGCGAAGAAGAACTGCCCGGTCAGCCAGGCCCTGACGGGTACGACGATCACCCTGAGCGCCGAGCTGATCTGACGCCGCCACTCCCGGCCGGCGGGGTGCCCGGCCGGCCGGGCGCCGCGCGGTGGGGCGAGTTCGCCGGGGCCACCGTCTCCCCCGGCGCCCGGACGGTGTGCGTCGACGCCTGCACCCGGCAACCGCCTCCGCGGTGGCCGGCCCCCGGAGCACCGATCCGTTTCCGATCCGCCCCACCGTGCGCCGCCGACCCCGATGTCGGATGATCGGACGAAGTCGACTGATCGGGGTGGACGGCGATGGCGAAGAAGGACGGTACGCGCGGCAAGGCCCGGGCCGGGTCCCCGCCCTCCCTGCGTGAGCTGCTCCGCGTACCGCCCGGCAGGGTCGACCTGACCGCCGTGGACCCGTCCGCGACCCCCGGCGGTCCCTCGCGCAAGGCGGACGCCCTGGCCGACACGGCCGCCAGGACGGCCGGGCCGCTCGCCTCGCTCCAGGAAAGGCTGTACGCGGCGAGCACCGCGGGTGACCGGCGCCGGCTCCTGCTCGTCCTCCAGGGCATGGACACCAGCGGCAAGGGCGGCACGGTCAAGCACGTGATCGGCCTCTTCAACCCCTCGGGATGCCGCATCCACGCCTTCAAGGCGCCCACCCCGGAGGAACGCAGCCACCCCTTCCTCTGGCGCGTCGAAAGGGTCCTCCCCCGGCCCGGCGAGATCGGCATCTTCGACCGCTCGCACTACGAGGACGTCCTGATCGCCCGCGTCCGCGAACTGGTTCCCCGCCGCGAGCTGAACCGGCGCTACGACGAGATCAACCGCTTCGAGGAGGCGCTCGCGCAAGACGGCGTCACCGTGGTGAAGGTCTTCCTCCACATCTCCTACGAGGAGCAACGCGCCCGGCTGCTGGCCCGGCTCGACAGCCCGTCCAAGCACTGGAAGTTCAACGTCGGCGACATCGAGGAGCGGACGCTGTGGCCGGCGTACCAGCGCGCCTACGAGCTGGCGCTGGAGCGCTGCTCCACGGACGCCGCGCCCTGGTACACCGTGCCCGCCGACCGCAAGTGGTACCGCAACTGGGCCGTCGGCAGGCTCCTGCTGGAGCATCTGGAGGACATCGGCCCGCGCTATCCGGGTGCTGATTTCGACGTAGGCGAGTGCCGCGCGCGTCTACTTGCCACATAGTCGGATATTTTGCCTGGCGTGACCCTCTCCGTAGCAGTGCGCAAAGCCGCGGCCACGGCCGTTCTCGGTGCCGCCCTCGCCGGTTGCGGGGGCGGCACCGGCTCCTCGCCGAAGCCGGCCAACGAAATCCGCACGGGCTCCCCGGCGGTCCCCGCACCCGCCTCGCCCTCCGCCGCCCCTTCGGGCTCCCCGCAGGCCGGCGCGCCGGCCCGGGTGCCCGTCCTGCCGCCCGGCCCGAACGGCCTGACGCCCGTCTTCGAGCGGGCGAAGCAGCACGGCGACAAGACCGTCGCGCTGACCTTCGACGCGGACATGACCTCCGACCAGGGGCCGCGCGCCGCCTCGGGGGAACGTTTCGACAACCCGCAGCTGATCTCGTCCCTGCGCGCCCTCAAGGTGCCCGCCACCATCTTCATGACGGGCCGTTGGGCGGAGGAGTACCCGGACCAGGCGAAGGCCATCGGCAGCGACCCGAACTTCGAGATCGCCAACCACTCGTACAGTCACCACGCCTTCAAGTCCCCCTGCTACGGGCTGCCCGCGCTCGACGGCGCCGCCGCCACGGCCGACGTGGACCGGGCCTTCGCCGCCTTCCGCAAGGCGGGCGCGGTCAACACCGTCCCCTACTTCCGTTTCCCCGGCGGCTGCTACGACGACCAGGCGCTGCGGGCGCTGTCCCCGGCCAAGGTGACGGCCGTGCAGTGGGACGTGGTCAGCGGTGACGCGTTCGCCAAGGACCCCGACGCGGTGGCGGAGCAGGTGCTGGCCGGGGTGAAGCCGGGGTCGGTGGTGGTCATGCACTGCACGCGCAGCGCGGCGCCGGTCACCGAGCAGGCCGTCCGCAAGGTCGTCCCGGAGCTGCGCAAGCGCGGCTACCGCTTCGTGAAGGTCTCCGAACTGATCGGGAAGTAGGGACCCGGTCGTCCCGGACGAGGCCGCCCGCGGTTCAGTGCGCCGCGGGCGCCTCGGTGACCTCGCTGGGGCGGACGATGACGAACCCCTCGCCGCTCAGCTTGAGCTGTACGGCCTCCCCCGAACCGCCGCGGATCATCGACCCGATCGACTGGGAGCGGTGCAGCCCCGTCTCCAGCGCGGCGCTCCATCCGACCACCGCGTCGGTGTCCACGTAGACGGGCGCCTGCGCGGTGACCGGGATGATGATCGGGTTGCCGTCGCAGATCACCGCGAGCTTTCCGGTCCCGGTGAACAGGCTGTTGAAGAGGCCGCCGCCGGTCATGCCCGCGCCCTTGACCATCTTGATCTCGTAGGACAGCGACGGGTCGAAGCACAGGACGTTGCGCCCGTTGATGGTCAGGGCGTCACCGGGCTCGAACTCGACGATGAAGCAGTTCGCGGCCTGGTGGGCGAACCAGGCCTCGCCCTGGCCGCGCACCGACATCAGGGGCAGCCCCTCGCCGGTCACGGCCCGCTTGAGCATGCCGCCTATGCCCTGCCCCCTGCGCTCGAACTGGAGGTTGCCGCGGAAGGCGACCATCGAGCCCTGACGGGCCAGCACCTCCCCGTTGACGGTGTACTTGACGGACTTGGCGTTCTGGAGGGTCATGCCGGCGACGGCGGAGGGCTGGACCAGGTTCTCGGACGCGAAAAGATCACTCTTCATGGGCCCGATCCTCGCCCGCAGGCAACCCCTGCGGCATCCTCCTCAAGTCGGAGGCTGGCAGACTGGGCCGGATGAGCACCGAGGACACCCAGGCCCGCCAGGACACCGCCCCCGCACCGGCCGTAGGGGCCGACAGTCCGTTCCGCAAGGAGCACGCGGCCCGCGACGAGGCCCCCCAGTTCGTGCTGCCGCTGGTCGTGCGGATCGAGAAGACCGCGCCGCCGGCCAGGACCGACGCGTTGGAGACGGCGGCCCGCGCGGTGCTGGTGCTGCTGACGGACGAACGCGCGCACGGCGAGGGCGAGTGGGCCGACGCCGTCCGGGACTGGCAGGACGCCCGGATCCGCAAGGTGGTCCGGCGCGCCCGCGGGGCGGAGTGGCGCAAGGCCGAGTCCCTGCCGGGGGTCACGGTCCGCGGCGCGGGCCCGTCGGGGGCCGGGTGCGAGGTACGGGTCTTCCCGCCGGTACCCCTCGACGGCTGGCCCAAGGAACTGGCCAAGCTCCAGGTGTCGGGCACCGACCTCGACGACCCGGAGCCGGTCCCCGCGGCGGCGCCCGGCGTACCCGTGCTGTGGCTCAACCCCGACCTGGACATGTCGGCCGGCAAGGCGATGGCCCAGGCCGGGCACGCGGCGCAGCTGGCGTGGTGGGAGCTGACCCCCGCGGAGCGCGGCGCGTGGCGGGAGTCCGGTTTCCGGCTGGCCGTACGGACGGCTCCGCGCGAGCGGTGGGCGCAGTTGAGCGGGAGCGGCCTGCCGGTGGTGCGGGACGCGGGGTTCACGGAGATCGCCCCGGGCTCCTGCACGGTCGTCTCGGACCATCCGGCGCTGCGGGCGCGGCTGTAGGTCCGCCGGGGGCCGGCCGCGGCGGAACCTCAAATGTTGCTCTGAACGTCCCCTCCGGCGGGTTGGCGGGACCTCGCCGGGGCCATCACACCGGCGTACGGACCGAGGGAAGGGGGGCGGGGACATGAAGCCCGTGGCACACCTGGGGGTGGGCATCGGCTGGCGGCCCGAGATCGCGGAAGCGGTGGAACGGCTGCCCGGCCTGGACTGGGTCGAGGTGGTGGCGGAGAACATCTGCCCCGGCCATCTGCCGGCCTCGCTGACGCGGCTGCTGGAGCGCGGCGTCCGCGTCGTCCCGCACGGGGTCTCCCTGGGCCTCGGCGGCGCCGACCGCCCGGACGCCGGGAAGCTGGCCGCGCTCGGGGAGCGGGCCGTGGCGCTGGGGGCGCCGCTGGTCACCGAGCACATCGCGTACGTACGCACCTCCTCGCCGGCGCTGGAGGCCGGGCACCTGCTGCCGGTGCCGCGCACCCGGGAGGCGCTGGACGTGCTCTGCGAGAACGTCCGGATCGCGCAGGACGCGCTGCCCGTGCCGCTGGCGCTGGAGAACATCGCCGCGCTGTTCCCGTGGCCCGGGGACGAGCTGACGGAGGCGCGGTTCCTGACCGAGCTGGTGGAGCGGACGGGGGTGCGGCTGCTCATCGACGTGGCGAACCTGCACACCAACCGGGTGAACCGGGGCGAGGACCCGGCGGCGGTGCTCGACGCGATCCCGCTGGAGGCGCTGGCGTACGTGCACGTCGCCGGGGGTGTGGAGCGCGGCGGCGTGTGGCACGACACGCACGCGCACCCCGTGCCGGAGGTGGTGCTGGACGTACTGGCGCAGCTGCGGGCACGGGTGGAGCCGGCCGGGGTCCTGCTGGAGCGGGACGACGACTTCCCGCCGGAGGGTGAGCTGGCCGGGGAACTCCGGGCCATCCGCGACGTGTTGACGGGCCGCCCGGTCCCACCCGCCCCGGCCCTGCGCGCTGCGTCTGCCGGGGGCTCGGCCTCCGCGGGCCGGCCCCGCGCACGTGCGGCTTCCGATGCCTCGGGCCCCGCCCCGGACGCGGTCGCGGTCGCGGTCCCGCAGACGGACGCGGACGCCGTGGAGGACCGGGCCGGCGTCCCGGAGACCGTGACGGACCGCGTCCGGACCCGGCTCGGGCTCCAGCAGGCCGCCCTGCTGTCCGCGCTCGTCGCGGGAACCCCCGTACCGGAGGGCTTCGACCGGCAGCGGATCCGGGTGCAGGCGCGGGCGCTGGCCGCCAAGCGCGCTTCGGTGGTGGCGAAGGTGGCGCCGGAGCTGCCCGCGCTCCTGGGCGGCGGGGACGCGTACCGCACCGCGTTCCTCGGCTACGCCCGCGGCCGCCCGATGAGGGCCGGGTACCGCCGCGACGCCCTGGACTTCGCCGAGCACCTGCTGATCCGCGGCCTGCCGGCCGACCCGGCGGCCCGCCGCCGTCTCACCGTCTGGTGGCGGGAGCGGGCCGGGGCGCGGCCGCCGCGCCGGGTCGTGCGGTGGGCACGTGCGCTCGTGGGGAGGGCGGCGTGAACGCGCTCGCCGTGGCGGTCTGGCTCGCCGTGGCGCTCTCCAGCGTGCTGCTCCTGCTCGGCGGGCGCGGGCGGCGCTCCTCGGCGTCCGGCGCGGCGGCGTACCTGCACGACCTGTCGGAGGCCGCGTTCCTGGTGGGCGGGCCCGGGGCGGTCGTGGACAGCGCGCTCGTGTCCCTCCTCTGCGACGGCCGGCTGGTGGTCGGCGGCCCCGGCATCGTCCACGCCCGGCCCGGGGTGCGGGCCGCCGACGTCGCCGAGCGCGCCGTGCTCCAGGCCCTGCTGCGGGCCCCGTCGGGGTGGCTGTACCAGGTGCGGTACGCGGCCATGGTCGACCCGGCCGTGCAGGAGACCGGGGACGCCCTGGCCGACCGCGGGCTGATCACCGTGCCCGGATCCGGGCGCGGGTGGCGCCGCTGGGGGCTGGCCCAGGCGGTGGTGTGCGCGGTGCTGGTGCCGGTGTCCCTGGTGCTCACCTTCGTGGCGTGGGCGCCGGAGCGCGGGTTCCAGGTGCCCTTCGTCTTCAAGGTGTTGCCCGCGCTGCTGATCGGGATCGCGTGCGGGGTCACCGGCTCGCGCCGGGCCCGTCGGCGGATCACGCCGGCGGGGCGGGAGGCGCTGGGCGCGATGCGGGCCCGGTACGCGGGCGACCGGACCCCGCGCGTGCAGACGGCCCTGTTCGGGCTGCGCGGTCTGCGGGACCCGTACCTGCGGCAGCAGTTGGTGCCGGCCGCCCGCGGCACCCGCCTGGCCGCTGCGCAGTCCGGTCCGCGGCGGGCCGGCGACTCCGGCTCGTCCGATGCGGCCGTCCCGTTCGGGCCGCTGGTGTGGTGTGCGGCGGCCGACGGCGGGGGCTCGGGCTCCTCCTGCGCGGGCGCCGGTTCCGGCTGCGGCTCCTCCGGTTCCAGCTGTTCCGCCTCCGCCTGTTCCACGGGCTCGGGGTGCTCGTCCGGTTCCGGTTGCTCCGGCTCGTCGGGCTCCGGCTGCTCGTCCTCCTCGGGATCCGGCTGCTCCTCGGCCTCCTCCTGCTCGTCCTCCTCCGGCTCCAGCTGTTCCAGCAGCTCCTGACCGCCCATCGGCCCGGCGCGGTACGACAAAAGGGCGGAGCGGGGCGACACCCGGCGCGGGGTGCTGTACAGCGACGCCCGCGCGGCATCTGATCGGATCAGCCGATGAGATGAGAGGGCCGCCATGCGCAGGAAGCTCGCACACCGCGCGGTCGTCGCGGCGGTCCTCTCCCTGGCTCTGACCGGTCCCGTCCCCGCCCGGGCCGCCACCGGGACCGACGGGGGCACGGGGGCCGCCGAGGCCGCAGGGGCTGCCGAGGCTGCCGGGGCCGAGGCCGTCGCCCGCAACCCGCCACCGCTCGACTTCGGGCCCTGCCCCGACGCCGAGATGCTGCCGGACCCCGTCCGGTGCGCGGCCTTGCGCGTCCCGCTCGACTACGCCCGCCCCGACGGCCCGCACATCTCCCTCGCCGTCAGCCGGGTTGCCGCCACCGGCCGCGGCGGAGCGGCCCGGCAGGGCGCCCTCGTCCACAACCCGGGCGGGCCCGGCGCCTCCGGGATGGCCTTCCCGCTCTATGGGACCCTGCCCTCCTGGCAGCGCGTCGCCGCCGCCTACGACCTCATCGGGTACGCCCCGCGCGGGGTCGGCCGCTCCGCCCCGCTCTCCTGCCGGGAGCCGGCCGCCCGCGCCGGGGCGCCCACCCAGATCCCGGCCGACCCCTCACCCGCGTACAAGGGGCAACGGGCCGCCGCCGCCCGGGCCTACGCCCTCGGCTGCGCCCGGCGGGCCGGCGCCGCCCTGCCGTACTACACGACCCTGAACAACGTCCGGGACCTGTACGTGCTCCGCGCCGCCCTCGGGGAACCGAAGCTGAACTTCCTGGGCGCCTCGTACGGCACCTACCTGGGGGCCGTCTACGCCACCCTCTACCCGGGCCACCTGCGCCGCATGGTCTTCGACTCGGCCGTCGACCCCGACCCGCGGCGCGTGTGGTACCGCAACAACCTCGACCAGGGACCCGGCTTCGAGCGCCGCTGGTACGACTTCCGCGCCTGGACCGCCCGCCACCACGCCGCGTACGGCCTCGGCGCCACGCCGGAAGCCGTGCTGGGTGCCTACGAGCGCGTCCGGGCCGCACTGGCCCGTACCCCCGCGGGCGGGGTGGTGGGGACGGGCGAACTGCACGCCGCCTTCCTCCAGACGGCCTACTACGACGACGTCTGGCCGGACCGGGCCCGGGCGCTGGCGGCCTACCTGCGCGGCGACCCGGGTCCGCTGACGGAACAGGCGGCACCGGACCCGGCGCGGGCCGCCGCCGTCGAGAACGCGACGGCCGTCTACACGGCGGTGCTGTGCAACGACGCCCCCTGGCCCGCCGACTGGGAGACCTGGGACCGGGACAACACCGAGGTGGCGCGCCGGGCGCCCTTCGAGACCTGGGCCAACGCGTTCCTCAACCTGCCCTGCGCCTCCTGGCCGGTGCGCGAGCGGCAGCGCCCGGTGGACGTGGCGGCCGGGCGGCCGGGGCTCCCCCGCACGCTGATCGTGGCGGCGGAGCGGGACGGGGCGACCCCCTACCCGGGCGCCCTGGAGCTGCAGCGGCGGCTGGCCCCGTCGGCCGCGCTGGTCACGGAGGAGGGAGCGGGCCAGCACGGGGTGGCCGGCGGTCACAACGACTGCGTCGACCGTCATGTGGAGCGGTACTTGCTGACGGGAGGCACCCCGAGGTGGCGTGCCTCGTGCGCGCCGCATCCGGAGCCCGCACCGGTGTCGCTGGACGAGCGGGCGGCGGGCACCCGGGGGAATGCTCCCAGGGCGCTGCTGCCGCCGGTCGTCTGAACTTCCGGGCGGGGTCTCCGGCTGCGTCGATTCGGGGGCGGGGCCTCCCGATCACCGGAACGCCGCTCCTCTCGCGGAGCGGACTCCTCC
Source organism: Streptomyces sp. NBC_00667 (assembly GCF_036226825.1). Classification (NCBI taxonomy): domain Bacteria; kingdom Bacillati; phylum Actinomycetota; class Actinomycetes; order Kitasatosporales; family Streptomycetaceae; genus Streptomyces; species Streptomyces sp. NBC_00667. Next base: position 5,306,452 of record NZ_CP109022.1, on the reverse strand, counting down.
GGTCCTTCCCCCCAGGGGAGGTATCAGGCGAGCCCGGCCACCAGATCGGCGACGGACTTGCGGCGTCCGGTGTAGAAGGGCACCTCTTCACGGACGTGCATACGGGCCTCGGAGGCACGCAGGTGACGCATGAGGTCGACGATGCGCCACAGTTCGTCGGCCTCGAAGGCCAGCAGCCACTCGTAGTCGCCGAGCGAGAACGAGGCGACGGTGTTGGCCCGCACGTCGGGGTAGCCGCGGGCCATCTTCCCGTGGTCGGCGAGCATGCGGCGGCGGTCCTCGTCGGGCAGCAGGTACCAGTCGTACGAGCGCACGAAGGGGTACACGCTGACGTACTCGCGCGGGTTCTCGTCGGCCAGGAAGGCCGGGATGTGGGACTTGTTGAACTCGGCCGGGCGGTGCAGGGCCATGTTCGACCAGACCGGCTCCAGGGAGCGGCCCAGCTTGGTGCGGCGGAAGAGGTTGTAGGCGCTCTGGAGCTCGTCCGCCGTCTCCGCGTGCCACCAGATCATGACGTCGGCGTCGGCGCGCAGGCCGGAGACGTCATAGGTGCCGCGGACGGTGATGTCCTTGGCGGCCAGCTGATCGAAGAGTTCCTGGACCTCGTCGGCGAAGCCGGTGCGGTCCTCCGGGAGAACGTCCTTCAGCTTGAAGACGGACCACAGGGTGTAGCGAATGACCTCGTTCAGGTCCTTCGCCTTCTTCCCCGCGTTGGGAATCTTCTCTGGTGCAGTCATGTGCCTATTGTCCCGTGTGCTGATCAGTGGTCTGTGCCAGGGGTGCCGAACGTGCCCCCGAGCGCTCCGAGCACCACGTCGGCGGCCTTGCCGGCGCTCGCGACGCACGCCGGGATCCCCACGCCGTCGTAGAGCGCGCCGCACACCGCGAGGCCGGGAAGGGCCGCGACGGCGGCGCGGACGCGGGCGACGCGGGCGAGGTGGCCGACGGGGTACTGGGGCAGGCCGCCGTCCCAGCGCGTGACGGTGGAGGCGACCGGGCGGGCCGCGAGGCCCACGGCCTCGCCGAGGTCGCGCAGGGAGACCTCGACCAGCTCGGCGTCCTCGCGCTCCAGCACGGCCTCGTCGCCGTGGCGGCCCACGGACGTGCGCAGCAGGAAGAGGTCCGGATCGGCGCCCGACCAGGCCCACTTGTTGCTGGAGAAGGTGGAGGCCTTGATGGTGCGGCCGTCGACGGGCGGCACGAGGAACCCGCTGGCCCCGCCGTCGGTGATCGCGGGCGGCAGGTCGGAGCGCCGGAAGGCCATCGTCACCAGGGCCACCGAGGCGTACTCGACGGCGCGCAGCTCCGCGGCGGCCGCGGGCGCGAGCGCGTCGAGCAGCCGGGCGGAGGCTCCGGCCGGGGTGGCCAGGACCACGCCGTCGGCCTCGATGACCTCGGACCCGGCGATCACGCGCCAGCCGTCGGACGTGCGGATGACCTCTTGCACGGGACGACCGGTGTGCAGGCGCGCTCCGGCGGCCCGGCAGGCCCCGGCCACCGCGAGCGGGAGCCGTCCGACGCCGCCCTCGATCCCGGCGAAGACCGGACCGCCCGCCTGGGGCAGTGCCTCCGCCCGGCGCCGCAGTTCCCGTACGCCCTCGCCCAGCAGCGCGTGCGTACGGGCGGCCTCGTAGAGCTGCGGCACGGCGGCCCGCATCGAGATCCGGTAGGCGTCGCCCGCGTAGACACCGCCGAGCAGCGGTTCCACGAGCCGGTCGACGACCTCACGGCCGAGGCGGGCGGCGACGTACTCGCCGACGGCGACGTCCTCGCCGATCTCCGCCGGCGCCAGCGTCGGCTCGGCCTCGATCCGGGCCAGGCCCTCGGCGGAGAGCACCCCGGAGGCGGCGAGGGGCTCCAAGTCGCCCGGGACGCCCATGACATGGCCGTGCGGCATGGGCCGCAGGGCTCCTCGGGTCCACAGGTGGGCGGTGGCGGTGGCGGGCGACTGGAGCGCGTCGCCGAGCCCCACGGCCCGGGCCAGGGCCACGGCTTCGGGGCGGCGGGCGAGCATGGATTCCGCGCCGAGGTCGACGGGGGCGCCCGCCAGTTCGCCGGCGTGCAGCTTGCCGCCGAGGCGGGGGCCGGCTTCCAGGAGCGTGACGCGGACGCCGTCGGTGAGCAGCCGGTGGGCGGCCGCGAGGCCGGCGATGCCACCGCCGATGACGACGACGTGGCCGGGGGTTCCCGGCCGGTCCGTACGCGTGTCCGCTTCGTGCATGCGCACATCGTCTCAGACCGATCAACGCGGCCGGGCCCCGGTCCTCGCGGCGACCGGTCCCGGGACCGGCAACGGGAACGGGAGCGGGACCGCGAACGGAACACGCATTCGGCCGTTCGCCCGTAGCGTGTCCTGCACGTGACGGCGGCGCAGGCGGAGGACGGTGCGGACGATGGCAGCGGAACGACTGGTGGTGGTCGGCGGCGACGCGGCGGGGATGGCCGCCGCTTCCCAGGCCCGGCGGTTGAAGGGCCCGGCGGAACTCGCCATCACCGCCTTCGAGCGGGGGCACTTCACCTCGTACTCGGCGTGCGGCATCCCGTACTGGATCGGCGGACGGGTCGCGCAGCGGGACGAGTTGATCGCCCGGTCCCCCGAGGAGCACCGGGCCCGTGACATCGACCTGCGCATGCGCACGGAGGTCGTGGAGCTCGACCTCGCGGGCCGGCGGGTCCGCAGCCGGGACCTCGAATCGGGCGCCGAGGGCTGGACGGAGTACGACAAGCTCGTGCTGGCGACGGGCGCCCGCCCGGTCCGCCCCCGCCTGCCCGGGATCGGCGCGCACGGGGTGCACGGGGTGCAGACCCTGGACGACGGGCAGCGCCTGATGGACACCCTGGAGCGGACCCGGGGCCGCAGGGCGGTCGTGGTCGGCGCCGGCTACATCGGCGTGGAGATGGCGGAGGCCCTGGTGGGGCGCGGCTTCGAGGTGACGGTGCTGCACCGCGGCGAGCAGCCGATGGCGACGCTGGACCCGGACATGGGCGCGCTGGTGCACGGCGCGATGAACCGCATGGGCATCCTTACGGTGGCCGGGGCCGAGGTGACGAAGATCCTCACGGACGAGGAGGGCCGGGCGGTGGCGGTGGCCACGGCGGCGGGTGCGGAGTACCCGGCGGACGTGGTCGTGCTGGGCATCGGCGTCGAGCCGCGTACCGCCCTGGCCCGGGCTGCGGGGCTGCCGCTCGGCGAGTCGGGCGGGCTGCTGACGGACCTGTCGATGCGGGTGCGGGGCCACGAGGACATCTGGTCGGGCGGCGACTGCGTGGAGGTCCTGGACCTGGTGGCGGGCCGCAACCGGCACATCCCGCTGGGCACGCACGCCAACAAGCACGGCCAGGTGATCGGCGCGGGCGTCGGCGGCGGCTACGCGACGTTCCCGGGAGTGGTGGGCACGGCGGTGAGCAAGGTGTGCGAGCTGGAGATCGCGCGGACGGGACTGCGCGAGAAGGACGCGCTGGCGGCGGGGCTGCGGTTCGTGACGGCGACGATCGAGTCGACCACGACGGCGGGGTACTACCCGGGCGCGGCGAAGATGACGGTCAAGATGCTGGCGGAGCGGCGGACGGGGCGGCTGCTGGGGGTGCAGATCGTCGGCGGGGCGGGGTCCGCGAAGCGGGTGGACATCGCCGCGGTGGCCTTGACGGCCGGTATGACGGTGGAGCAGGTCGTGTCCCTGGACCTGGGCTACGCGCCCCCCTTCTCCCCGGTCTGGGACCCGATCCTGGTCGCGGCCCGCAAGGCGGTGTCCGCGGTGCGGGCGGCCGGGGTGTGAACCCTGCGGGGCCGCGCCCCAAAACGTCGGCGGGGCTGGAGAATTCCAGCCCCGCCGGCGCTTGGGGCGCAGGTCCGGGCGGGGCCCGGGGCCCGGGGAACGGTGGAAGGGCGGGGCGGGGAGTGGCGCCGCGGGCACCCGCCCCCGGGACCGGCTAGCGCTGCGTGCGGGTGTGGACGTAGTCCACGAGGCGGGTCAGGGCGTCGGGGTCCGTGGTCGGCAGGACGCCGTGGCCCAGGTTGAAGACGTGGCCCTCCAGGCCGGCCGCGGCCGCGAGGACCTCGTCCGTCTTGGCCCGCACCGCGTCTTCGGTGGAGAACAGCACCGCCGGGTCAAGGTTGCCCTGGAGCGCCTTGCCGGGGCCGACCCGGCGGGCGGCCTCGTCGAGCGCGACCCGGTAGTCGACGCCCACGACGTCCGCGCCGGCCTCGCCCATCAGGCCGAGGAGCTCGCCCGTGCCCACGCCGAAGTGGATGCGCGGGACCCCGTACGAGGCGACGGATTGCAGGACCTTGGCCGACGCCGGCATCACCGAGCGGCGGTAGTCCGCCGGGGCCAGCGCGCCGACCCAGGAGTCGAAGAGCTGGACCGCGGAGGCCCCGGCCTCGATCTGGACCTTCAGGAAGGCGGAGGTGATCTCCGCGAGGCGGTCCAGCAGGTCGGCCCACAGCTCCGGGTCGCCGTACATCAGGGCCTTGGTGTGCTCGTGGTTCTTCGACGGGCCGCCCTCGACCAGGTAGCTCGCGAGGGTGAAAGGCGCGCCGGCGAAGCCGATCAACGGCGTGGAGCCGAGTTCACCCGTGAGCATGCCGATCGCCTCGGTGACGTACGAGACGTCCTCCGGGGTGAGGTCGCGCAGCTGTGCGAGGTCCTCACGGCGCCGGATCGGCTGGGCCACGACCGGGCCGACGCCCGGCTTGATGTCCAGGTCGACGCCGATGGCCTTGAGCGGCACCACGATGTCGGAGAAGAAGATCGCCGCGTCCACCTTGTGCCGGCGCACCGGCTGCAGCGTGATCTCGGTGACCAGGTCGGGGCGCATGCAGGACTCCAGCATGGCCGTGCCCTCGCGCACCTTGCGGTACTCGGGGAGGGAGCGCCCGGCCTGCCGCATGAACCACACGGGGGTGTGCGGCACCGGCTCGCGCCGGCACGCCTTCAGGAAGGCGGAATCGTACGTCTGACTCGGCTGGCCCGTCGGGCGGTCAATGGCGCTCACGACCCAAATCTTCGCACGTATGAAGAAGTGCCCGGCCCGGTGCGGGTGTCCCTGCGCCGCAGGGACGCTCGTTCCGCCTAGTCTTCCCCGCATGGCTGCGGCTCAGGGACGATTTTCAGATGGCGCTGACGGTATGGACAGCGCGAAGGAGAGCTCCGTCCCGCTCCCGTTCCGGCGGGCGGTCGACGGCTTGAAGAAGGCGCGGCTGCGGTCGGGGATCGAGATCGACCCCACGAAGCCGCCCCGGAAACTGGCCCCGCACGCCTACGCCCTGGAGGCGGCGGTCGTCGACGGCGAGGACGATCTGGCCGACGGCCGGCTGATCCTGCTCCACGATCCGGCGGGGCACGACGCCTGGCAGGGCACCTTCCGCCTGGTGACCCTCGTACGGGCGGAACTGGAGCCGGAGATGGCCGCGGACCCGCTCCTGCCGGAAGTCTCCTGGTCCTGGCTGACGGGGGCGCTGGACGCGCGCGGGCTGACGTACGGGGAGGCGAGCGGGACCGTGACCATGGCGAGCTCGCACTACTTCGGCGGTCTCGCGGAGCGGCGTCCGGCCACCCAGATCGAGATCAGGGCCTCCTGGACGCCCCGCGAGGGGGTGGGCGGGGTGCCGGACACCGCGGCGCACCTGTCGGCCTGGTGCGAGCTGCTGTGCCAGATCGCGGGGCTGCCGCCGGTGGGGCCGACGGACTCGGGAACGGGTGTGGTCTCCCTGCCACAACGGCGGGGGCCGCACCACCCGTGAGGGAAGGGCCGTACGGCCCAGGGGGGCCCGGCGGGGTGCCGGGCGGGCGCGTGTCGCCGCTCCGGAGTGTCAGAACTGGGCGCCCGTTGCGGCCTTCTGATCATCACTTGATCGATCATGCGTCCGAATTGCCCGAATTGTTACTCACCAAATCGTGATCATTCCCTAAAGCCGAGCGGGTGACGTGCCGAAAGAGTCAGTGACCATCAGCACGGAGCGCACCGGCTTCCTTCCCCGAGCCGGACGTCCCGCCACTCCCCCAGGAGGCCTAGGTGTCCGTTCTTCTCGAGCAGCCCGCAAGCCTGGTCGCCTACCGCCCGAACAAGCCGACGGCCATGGTCGTCGTGGCCGACCCGCGCGTCCGTTCCACCGTGACCCGCCATCTGTGGGCCCTCGGAGTACGTGATGTGATCGAGGCGTCGTCCATCGCGGAGGCCCGCCCCCGCGTCGGCAGCCCGCGCGACATCTGCGTGGCCGACGTACACCTGCCCGACGGTTCCGGTCTCACCCTGCTCTCCGAGACCCGCGCCGCCGGCTGGCCGAACGGCCTGGCCCTGTCCGCCGCCGACGACATCGGCGCCGTACGCAACGCCCTCGCGGGCGGAGTCAAGGGCTACGTCGTCACCGGCACCCGTACCAACATCGGGCTCCCCACCCGTCCCGGTGCCGCCCCCATCGGCGCCGCGGCCGCCCGTATGCACCGCCGCCCCCCGGGTGCCCCGAGCCACCCGGGCGGCTACCGCGAGCTCTCCGGCCGCGAGGTCGAGGTCCTGCGCCTCGTCGCGGAGGGCCAGTCCAACAAGGCCATCGGCGTTTCGATGGGCCTGTCCGCCCTGACCGTCAAGTCCCACCTCGCCCGGATCGCCCGCAAGCTGGGCACCGGTGACCGGGCCGGGATGGTCGCCGTCGCGCTGCGGACCGGGATCATCCACTGACCCCGCCCGGAGGCTCCTGGGCGACGTCCCGGGGAACCCCCGGGAAACGTCCGCGCCGCACCCCCGCTCCACCCCCGCGCCCGTCGACGGAACGTTCCGGCGACGGGCGCGTCACATCCACGGATACCCTTGAGCGGTGACCGACGCCCAAGAGACCGCAGCAGACCTGCGCACCACCACCGGGGGCGGCCCTCCGGACGACGTCGACAAGGCGCCGATTCCCTTGCTCGAACCCCGCGAGGGGATCCCCCCGGTGGTCGCCGACGACGACGCCCTGGCCCGGGTGGTCGCGGCCTTCGCCGCGGGCACCGGCCCCGTCGCCGTGGACGCCGAACGCGCCTCCGGATACCGGTACGGCCAGCGCGCCTACCTCGTGCAGCTGCGCCGCGAAGGCGCCGGATCGGCGTTGATCGACCCGGTCGGGTGCCCCGACCTGTCCACGCTGGGCGACGCCCTGAGCGGTACCGAGTGGATCCTGCACGCCGCCACCCAGGACCTGCCGTGCCTGCGTGAAATAGGCATGACCCCCACCTCCTTGTTCGACACCGAGCTGGCGGGCCGGCTGGCCGGCTTCCCGCGGGTCGGGCTGGGCGCGATGGTCGAGGGCGTGCTGGGCTACGTACTGGAGAAGGGCCACTCCGCGGTCGACTGGTCCACCCGCCCGCTCCCCGAACCGTGGCTGCGCTACGCGGCGCTCGACGTGGAGCTGCTGGTGGACCTGCGGGACGCGCTGGAGAGGGAACTGGACCGGCAGGGCAAGCTGGAATGGGCCCACCAGGAGTTCGAGGCGATCGCCTCCGCGCCGCCCGCCCCGCCCCGCAAGGACCCGTGGCGCCGTACGTCCGGCATGCACAAGGTGCGCCGGCGCCGGCAGATGGCCGTCGTGCGGGAGCTGTGGGAGTCGCGCGACCGGATCGCCCAGCGGCGCGACGTGTCGCCGGGCAAGGTGCTGGGTGACGCCGCGATCGTCGAGGCGGCCCTGGCCCTTCCGGCAAACGCCACCGCGCTGTCCGCGCTGCCCGGCTTCGGGCAGCGGATGGGGCGCCGGCAGCTGGAGCAGTGGATGGCCGCCGTGGACCGGGCGCGGGCGCTTCCCGAGAGCGAGCTGCCGCAGCCGGGCGCGACCCCGGCCGGCCCGCCGCCCCCGCGCGCCTGGGCGGACAAGGACCCGGCCGCGGCCGCACGGCTGTCGGCCGCCCGCGCCGCCGTCTCCGCGCTGGCGGAGGGGCTGAACCTGCCGCAGGAGAACCTGATCGCCCCGGACACGGTCCGCCGGCTGTGCTGGGAGCCGCCGCAGCGGCTGGAGCCGGAGACGGTGGCCGAGGCCCTGGCCGGCTACGGCGCCCGCCCGTGGCAGGTCGAGCAGGTCACCCCGGCCCTGGTCGAGGCGCTGGCCGCCACCGCCTGATCTCCACCGAAGCCCCCGGCCCCCGCCGGGGGCTTTCGCGTGCCCGCTCGGCGCCGGACGGCGGCGCGCGCGGTGTGACCTTCGCCGCTCCGCGGCCCGGGGGTGTCCACATGAGTTACTCACAAGTAGCATGGGCCGGGTGAGCGCCCGCTCAGTGAGCGGCGCCACGCGCAGCAGTGCCACCCCGCACCTGGAGGAGAGCCAACGTGCCTCGTACCGTCAGGGACGTCGTCTTCGTCGACGGCGTCCGCACCCCGTTCGGCAAGGCGGGCCCGAAGGGCATCTACCACGAGACCCGTGCCGACGACCTCGTCGTGAAGGCGATCCGGGAGCTGCTGCGCCGCAACCCGGACCTGGACCCCGCGAAGATCGACGAGGTCGCCATCGCCGCGACCACGCAGATCGGTGACCAGGGCCTGACGCTGGGCCGCACGGCCGGCATCCTCGCGGGCCTCCCGCAGTCGGTCCCGGGCTACTCGATCGACCGCATGTGCGCCGGCGCGCTGACCGCCGTGACCGCCGTCGCGGGCGGTGTGGCCTTCGGTGCCTACGACGTCGCCCTCGCCGGCGGTGTCGAGCACATGGGCCGCCACCCCATGGGTGAGGGCGTCGACCCCAACCCGCGCTTCGTCTCCGAGAAGCTGGTCGACGAGTCCGCCCTGTTCATGGGCATGACCGCCGAGAACCTGCACGACCGGTACCCGACGATCACCAAGCTCCGCGCCGACGAGTACGCCGTGCGCTCGCAGGAGAAGGCCGCCAAGGCGTACGCCGACGGCAAGATCCAGCAGGACCTGGTCCCGATCTCGGTGCGCAACACCAACGAGGCCGCGGGTGAGACGGGCTGGGGCCTGGTCACCTCCGACGAGCCGATGCGCCCGGGCACCACGCTGGAGAACCTGGCCGGCCTCAAGACCCCGTTCCGTACGCACGGCCGGGTCACCGCGGGCAACGCCGCCGGTCTCAACGACGGTGCCACCGCCGCGATCATCGCGTCCGAGGACTTCGCCCGGGAGAACAACCTCCCGGTCAAGATGCGCCTGGTCTCGTACTCCTTCGCGGGTGTCGAGCCGGAGGTCATGGGCTACGGCCCGATCCCGGCCACCGAGAAGGCCCTCGCCCAGGCCGGCCTGTCGATCTCCGACATCGGCCTGTTCGAGATCAACGAGGCGTTCGCGGTCCAGGTGCTCGCCTTCCTGGAGCACTACGGCATCGCCGACGACGACTCCCGCGTCAACCAGTACGGCGGCGCGATCGCGTTCGGCCACCCGCTCGCCTCCTCCGGCGTCCGCCTGATGACGCAGCTGGCCCGCCAGTTCGAGGAGCAGCCGCACGTCCGCTACGGCCTGACGACCATGTGCGTCGGCTTCGGCATGGGCGCGACGGTCATCTGGGAGAACCCGCACTTCACCTCCGAGGGAGACGCCAAGTGAGCACCACCACTGAGCTCCTCAAGGGCGCGGCCGAGCTGTTCCCGGACGAGGTCGTGACCCAGGCGCACGTACGCCACCTGGACCTGCCCTTCGGCGCCGGGCGCTTCGCGCTCATCACGCTGGACAACGGCTTCGACCACACCAAGCCGACCACCTTCGGCCCGCAGTCCCTCGCCAACCTGGACGCGGCGATCGACCAGGTCGAGCAGGAGGCCACCGCCGGCTCCATCGTCGGCGCGGGCATCACCGGCAAGCCGTTCATCTTCGCGGTCGGCGCCGACCTCAAGGGTGTCGAGCTCCTCAAGAACCACGACGAGGCGCTCGCCATCGGCAAGGGCGGCCACGACGTCTTCAAGCGCCTGTCGGCCCTGGCCGTCCCCACCTTCGCGTACTACAACGGTGCGGCGATGGGCGGCGGCGTCGAGGTCGGTCTGCACTGCACCTACCGCACCGTCTCGAAGGCCATCCCGGCCTTCTCCCTCCCCGAGGTCTTCCTCGGCCTGGTTCCCGGCTGGGGCGGCTGCGCCCTGCTGCCGAACCTCATCGGCGCGGAGCGCGCGGTCTCGGTCATCATCGAGAACTCGCTCAACCAGAACAAGCAGCTGCGCGGCAAGCAGGTCTTCGACCTGGGCATCGCCGACGCGCTGTTCGAGGGCGCGGACTTCCTGGAGCAGTCGCTCCTGTGGACCGCGAACGTCCTGAACGGCACCACCGAGGTCGTCCGCGCCGAGATCGAGCGCGGTGACGCCTGGGACGCGGCCGTCGCCAAGGGCCGCTTCCTCGCGGACTCCAAGGTGCACGGAGCCGCTCCGGCCGCCTACCGCGCGCTGGAGATCATCGCCGCGGCCAAGGACGGCGACCTCCAGGCCGGTTTCGACGCCGAGGACAAGGCCCTCGCCGACCTCATCATGGGCGGTGAACTGCGCTCGGGCATCTACGCCTTCAACCTGGTGCAGAAGCGCGCCAAGCGCCCGGCGGGCGCCCCGGACAAGTCGCTGGCCCGTCCGGTCACCAAGGTCGGCGTCGTCGGCGCGGGCCTGATGGCCTCGCAGCTGGCGCTGCTGTTCCTGCGCCGCCTGGAGGTGCCGGTGGTCCTCACCGACATCGACCAGGAGCGGGTGGACAAGGGCGTCGGCTACGTCCACGCCGAGATCCAGAAGCTGCTCGGCAAGGGCCGCATCAACCAGGACAAGGCCAACCGCCTGACCGCCCTGGTGAGCGGTGTCCTGGACAAGGCCGAGGGCTTCGCGGACGCGGACTTCATCATCGAGGCCGTGTTCGAGGAGATGTCCGTCAAGCAGAAGGTGTTCGCGGAGGTCGAGGCGGTCGCCCCGGCGCACGCGATCCTCGCCACCAACACCTCCTCGCTGTCGGTGTCGGAGATGGCCTCCAAGCTCCAGCACCCCGAGCGCGTGGTCGGTTTCCACTTCTTCAACCCCGTCGCGATCCTCCCGCTGCTGGAGATCGTCCGCGGTGAGCAGACGGACGACGCCTCGCTGGCGACGGCCTTCGGCGTGGCCAAGAAGCTGAAGAAGACCGCGGTCCTCACCAAGGACGCCCCGGCGTTCGTCGTGAACCGCATCCTGACCCGCTTCATGGGCGAGATCCAGAACGTCATCGACGAGGGCACCCCGGTCGAGACCGCGGAGAAGGCCATCGAGCCCCTCGGCCTGCCGATGTCCCCGCTGGTGCTGCTGGAGCTCGTGGGCCCGGCGATCGGCCTGCACGTCTCCGAGACGCTGAACCGCGCCTTCCCGGAGCGCTTCACCGTCTCCCCGAACCTCAAGCGGGTCGTCGAGGCCGGCAAGCGCGGCTTCTACGTCTACTCCGCCGAGAACGGCTTCAAGCCGGAGCTGGACCCCGAGGTCGCCGCGCTCCTGGTGCAGGGCGACTCGGTCCTGACCGAGGAGCAGGTGCGCGACCGCGTCCTGGACGCGGTGGCGCAGGAGATCGGCCTGATGCTGGAGGAGGGTGTCGTGGCCGAGGCCCAGGACATCGACCTCTGCCTCATCACGGGTGCCGGCTGGCCCTTCCACCTGGGCGGCATCACGCCGTACCTGGACCGCGAAGGCGTCTCCGAGCGGGTGAACGGCAAGAAGTTCCTCGCGCCCGGCCTGGCGAGCGTCCCGGCCTGACGGGTCGCCCCGGCGCGAAACGGCCGATGCCGCACCACCCCGGCGGGTGGTGCGGCATCGGCCGTTTCCGGCGGCAGCGCCGGGGCGCTCAGTGGTCGAAGAGCGCCAGCGCGTTGGCCACGGGCCGTTCCGTGACCGGTTGGCCCGCGGTCTCCCGGGGCCTGTTGCGCAGTTTCCCGCCCACGACCACGGTCGTGGATCCGCCGCCGTCGAGGCCGACGGCGTTCTCGGCGCCGAGCGAGGCCATGAGGTCTGCGGCCTCGCTGAGCGTGGCCCCTGCGCTCACCCGGGATTCCCGGCCGTCGACCGTCACCAGGAGGAGGGTGCCGTCCGCGGTGACTCCGGCCGCCGTGCGCGGGGCCCTCCTGGTGAGCGCGGCGTTTTCCCCGAGCGCGGACACGCCGTCACGCAGCAGCCGGTAGCGTCCACCGACCGCCGTGTCGACGGGCCCGGGCACCGTCCGCCCCATCGCGTCCTTCATCCGCACCGAGGGCGTGACCACACTGCCCTTGGGTGCGTGGGTGCGCAGCCAGTCGACGCCGGACCCGATCGCGTACAGCGTGCTGCCGTTCTTCGGCATGCTCCCGCCGGCCGGTTTGCGTACGCCCACCACCCGCCCGTCGGCGTCGAGCAGCGCCTCCATGCTGCCCGGGGGGCCGGGCGGAGTCCAGTCGCCCCACTCCTGCGTGAACACCACCAGCTCGCTCGTGTCCGTGCACAGCCCGCCGTACGGCTCCTGCATCGGTTCCTCGGTGTCGGACAGCCGGTCGCCACCGACCCCTCCGCAACCCAGTACGCGGCCCGGGACCCGGTTGAAACCGTCCAGTTCGTGGGCTTCACCGTCGTCCGACGTCACCTGCTCCTCGGTGCTGATCTCCTCGACGCGGGCATCGAGCCGGCCGCCGGTGTATCCGAGGAGCAGGGCCGGCCGGCCGTTCGTCGCCTCGCTGAGCACCTTGCCGCCCTCGGCGTACAGACCCAGTGGATCGCCTTCGTATCCGCTGTAGTACTTGCCGGTGTGGATGTCGAAGTAGGAGGCGTTGACGGCTGCCAGCGCCCCGGCCGACCCGGCCATCTCCCGTACCGTCTCGGCGCTCGCGAGGTTGGCGCCGTGCAGGCCGCCCACCCGGGCCCGGGCGTCGGGGGCGATGGTCAGCACGTGGACGTGCGAGGGCGAGCGTCCGTCGAGTTTCCCGACGAACGTGCGGTAGCCGACGCCCTGGGGCAGGACGACGTCGCGGACCTGCTCGTCCGGGGAGTCCCGGCCGTCCGGGGTGCCCGCCGGGCCCGAACAGCCCGTCAGGGCGAGGGCCGTCGTCAGCAAGACCGCCAGGGCGGTGCTTCTAGCCGTGGAAGACATTCAGCGCCCCCGGGGACATGCCGAGGTCACCGATGTGGATGACCACCTCTGACGGATGGGTGTGCCCCGCGGGGTCCTCGTAGGTGCAGGTGAACCGGTCGTAACCCTGGTAGGACGCGGGCGCCTGGTAGGTGAGCGAGCCGTCGGGGGCGCAGCTGAGCCTTCCGCGGCGGGCGGGGGAGACCGCGCTCAGTCTCAGCCCGTCGGCGGTTGATCCGGGCAGGGTGACGTGTCCGCCCGGGGCGAGGAGCAGCGGCCGGCCGGGGACCACCCGGCGGCGCACGTGGAAACCGCGGTCCTCGATACCGGCGGACGGGACGAGTTTGTCGCCCTGGGCGATCATGAGGCCGACCACGACGCGCGGCATCACGACGGAGCCGTCCGGGGCGTCGTCCCGCACCCTGACCACGCAGTCGGCGGTGATCGCCCGGGTCTGCGGGGCGAAGGCGGCGTACCTGCCGTTGGGCAGCCGGCGCAGGTGCTGCAGCTCCTCCAGGACCACCGCGCCGCCCAGGTCCTCGCCCAGGAGGTAGCCGTACGTCCGGTGGGCCCCGCCGCTCGGGGTCACCGTCATGGCGAGCCGGAAGCGCTGCCCGGGTACGAGCGCGAGCGCCGGATCGGCGGTGGCCGCCAGGTCGACCACACCCGAGTACGGGCCCTGCGCGACCCAGGCGCGGACCAGCGGGAACCAGCCGCTCATCGCCTGCCTCCCGTGGTCCGGGTCTTGGTCAGGTACGCGAAGGCGGCGTCGTCGGGGAACTCCAGGGCCCGGGCGGGGTCGAGGGCCGTCTCCACGTTCCGGAAGCAGGCGGCCGGCAGCAGGACCCGCGCCCGCATCTCGTTCGCGACGAAGCGGGCACACTCGATCGCGCCGGCGTCCCGCAGGTGGGTGTTGTCGGCCACGCCCTCGGGGTAGTTGGGGTGCTCCCCCGGTGCCAGGTGGAGGAATACCGCCCTGGTGCCTTCCGGGCCGGCCTGCCGCCACCAGGCGACGCTCCACTCGTTCAGGTCGATCAGAGGTACCGACAGCCGCACGGCCACCTCGCGCATCGCGGCCGGGTACAGGTGCAGCGGTCGGCGCATGTTGCCGAACCGGTCGAACACCCGCCGCTCGTGGGGAGTGACGAGCACCGGGTGCGCGCCCCGGTCCCGCGCCTCGTTCACGTAGTGCCGCAGATTGGCCTGGAACCTCTCGAAGGGCGCGGCGAACACGTCCTCCCCCGGCTTCATGTCGTTGAGGCCGAAGGAGATCAGCAGCAGGTCGCCGGGGGTGATCTGCTCCAGGATCCACCCCAGGCGCCCGCGCTGCACGAAGCTGGTGCTGCTCGCCCCGGCCCGCGCGCAATTGATCACCGCGGGCCCGTGGAGGAACAGGGGCAGGGCCTGGCCCCAACCGGCCATGGGGGCCCTGCTGCGCTGGCGGTCACAGACGGTGGATTCGCCCGCCAGGAATACCGACGTCATGGTGCGACTGTCACGTACCTCTCAGAACTCCCCGAAGCCGCGTGCTCCGAGGTACAGCTGCGCCCGCTGGTCACCCACGGCGTTCGCATCCATCGTTTCGATCACCTGGTAGGCGCGCTCGCAGTTCGAGGTGTCGCGCAGGACGAAGAACTCCTCGGCGCGCTGCCGGTACCGGGGCTCCACCTCGAAGTCCCGGCCCATGGTCGCGATGATCTCGTCGACCGCGTGGTCGACGGTACGGCAGGCCGGACCGAAGCCGTCGCGCGCCAGGTCGAAGTAGCCGCGCTTGTAGTGCTTGCTGTAGAAGGACTCGTCGTCGAAGTTCGTGTAGACGACGGGCTTGCCCATGTAGGCCACGTCGAAGAAGACGGACGAGTAGTCGGTGACCAGCATCGAGCACTCGCGCATCGCGAGCTGCACGTCCCGGCCGGTCGAGGACACGGTGATCGACGGATGGTCGATCTTGAAGTGGTTGAGGTAGGGCCGGATCTCGTAGTGCGGCATGAACTCCAGCTCGACGCCGTAGTACTGGAGCGCCTTCAGCAGCCGCTCGTTGCGCAGCAGCGAGGAGAAGAAGCGGTAGTACTCGGACGCGGGGAACGGGATCTCGGGCTTGGCCGCCTTGTTGTAGGACGGTGCCACGATGTCCCGGCGCCAGGTCGGCATGACCAGCACCCGTCGCAGCCCGGGCACCGGCTCCAGGGCGTCGAAGCGCGGCAGGCCGGTCGCCGCGACGCGCTGGTACCCGTAGCCGCAGTGCTCGGCGTAGTAGGACCGCTCGCTGCGCCCCGTGGTGAGCACCATGTCGACGTTGGTGGCCTGGCCGTGGACCGAGGCGACGACGTCGTTGTAGACGACACCGTGCTGGAGGAAGACCCGCTTGTAGCGCAGCAGGTCGCCGTAGCCCCGCAGGAAGGCGCGCTTGTGCAGGCCCGGGAAGCCGAGGTAGGCCTCCAGGTCGTAGGCGTTGATCAGGCGTTCCGCATGGAGCAGGTACGCCCGGTGCTTCCACGACAGCCGGTCGATGACCTGCCCGAAGCGGGCGACCTTGTCCCAGTCGGGGGAGTCTCCGTTGAGGGAGTAGTAGATCTTGCACTTGGGCCGGTTCTGCCGGATCCAGGCGAACAGGTGGTAGCTGTTGTCCTGCGCGGTGTCCTCGCGCTCGCCGATGATCCATATGCCCCGGCCGTGCAGGTAGGGGTAGGTCAGCCAGTACATCAGGCGGGTGCGCCAGCCGGGGCGGCCAGGGAGCGAGTTGCGCAGTTCCCGGCCGAACCGGCGCAGCTTGTCCTTGCGCCGGGCCAGGAAGCCGCGCACCCAGCGGACGGTGACCTGTTCGTCGTCGTCGATCGACAGGACGAAGCGCCGGCGTCCCGAGGTGTGCACCCCCTTGAAGCGGTGCAGCATCTGCCGGGCCGCCACGTGGATGTCGTGGTGGAGGTCGCCGCTGAGCACGCGGACGGTCAGGGTCAGCTCCGCGTTGCGCAGCGTGTCGAGCGCCGACGGGCGGACCGTGGCGCGCCAGCCGGAGAGCCAGTCCTGGTTCTTGCGGGTACGCCAGCGGTCGCGCCGGTAGACCTGCTCCACGGGAATGGTCACCTCCCGCTCCCCGTCGGACAGCACCAGCTGGACGCGGTTGGTGAAGGCGGTGTCGATGTCCACGCCGGAGAAGACGAGGAGCCCTTCGAAATGCATCTCGTCGTCGTCCCAGACGAACGTCTCCAGGACGGCGCCGGCCCGCTGGATGCGCAGCAGCCTGGTCTGCACCGGGTCGCTCGCGAGCCTGCGGTACATCCCCTGTTCGTCGAGGAAGAGGGTGGGCAGGTAGTCGGGCTTGCCGAGCGGGTCGGCGAAGAGGTCGAGGTTGCCCGTGACGATCGCGTGGTGCTGGACCCTGGACTGGGGATGCGTCGCGTACTGGAGGATCACGTCGTCGGGGATCGGGCCGTAGACGGATTTCAGCAGGGGCAGGACCGCGGCGAGCTCCGGTCTGCTCATGATCCTGTGCATGTTGCGGACGTAGGGCTGGGTCGTACGGACCACGAAACGCTGGGCCAGGCGCACGACGCGGGCCGGGGCTCCGTGGACCGAGTCCAGGACGTACGCGGCCAGGCGGACCCGGTCCACCGCCTTGACGGGGTCGTTCCAGGGGTGGTCGAAGAGCGAGTCCTGCTTCTGCTCCTCGCGTTCGAAGAAGCGCGCGTCCGCTGCGGTGGTCACCGACTTCGCGTAGAGCACGGCCGGGACGGTGAACCAGTCGTCCTCGGGGCCGGGGCCCGGGCCGCAGCGGAAGCCGTGCGTACGGACGTGGGAGGTCTTGAAGAGCTTCCCGCCGAGCAGCGTGGAGAAGACCAGGTACGGTGCGTCCGCCAGTCTGCGGACGGGCTGCTTGGCACTGAAGTACCGCTGCCACGGCTCGTCCGCGCCGCGCCACGGGCCCGGGAAGTTGTCCGCCTGGCCCACGACCACGTCGGCGCCCCGGACCCGGCGGGCCGCGGTGAGCAGCCTGCCGACGGAGTCCTCGCCGAGGATGTCCCGGGCGCGTGCGAACATCACGTAGGGGGCCGCGACGTACCGCAGCCCGTGGTCGAAGGCGGTGCGCACGCCGAGGCGGTGCTGGGTGACGACGAGGGCGTTGCGGTAGTAGGCCGCGAAGGCCGCCAATTGCTGCGCGGTGCTGTCGCTCGACCCGTCGTCGACGAACACCACCTGGGTGACGGGGAAGCTGCGCTGCGCGACGAGCGAGGAGAGGAACTCGCGCAGGTGGTACTCGTCGTTGTGGCACTGGACCACGATCGCCGCCTCGTACTGCTCGGGCGGCGCGGCGGGGACGGCCGGGGCGACGTCCTGCCACCACAGCCAGGGGGTGCCCCGCTCGGAGGTGGTGACCTGCCGTCGCTCGGTCTCCGGGCGCAGGCCCAGGTTGCCGCTGACGGTCTCGTAGACCTCCAGGACGCCGGCCTTGCCGGGGTGGCGCAGGCCGGTGACGTCGAGGCCGCTGATGTTCAGGGCGGTGGAGGCGCGTTCGCCGTCGTGGCGGAGCTGGACGAAGAAGTTCCAGTGGCCCGCCTGGTCGGCCTTGTCCACGGCGGAGGCGAGGTCCACCGTGCTGTGGTAGCGGATCCAGTCCGCGTCGATCTCCACGCCGCTGACGGGGAAGCGGTAGTCCGTCTTGGTGCTGCGTCGCCGCAGCACCGCGATGAGCTCGACCTTGTCGTCGGGGCGGAACCGGCCGAACTGGTTGCGTATCGCGCCCGAGATGTGCAGTTCGCCGTCGACCAGCTCGACCGACGTCGCCTGGTTGTACAGGCGGGCGTCGGCGAGCTTCTGGCCGGTCAGCTCCAGCTCGGTGACCTCGAGGAACCGCTCGGCGTCGGGGTGGCCGAGCAGCGACGCCGACCAGAACACCCGGCCGTCCCGCTCGACGATGTCGGAGCTGATGACGCTGCGGCGGCGCATGTAGTCGGAGGCCGAGACCGCGATGTCGGCCCGGCCGTGCATCAGCCCGAAGGCACGCACCCGCTCCATGGGTCCGCACAGCTCGAATGCGGCGGGTTCGAGCGTGCGCAGGTACGGGGCCACGGCGGCCAGGAAACCGTTGTGGTAGGCGCGGTCGCCGGTGCGCAGCTCGGGGGTGTAGAGACGCAGGTCGTGCGAGAGGAACTTGGCGGCCTTGCGGGCCAGCAGGTCCGGGCGGCCCACGCTGTACAGGAAGCTGTCGGTGTACTGGTGGACCATGATGCGGTCGCGGATGCTGCGCAGTTCGCCCCGCCGGTTGGTGATCGAGGGCTGGTCCGACTCCCGCTCCCACATCCACCGGTAGACGGGGGTGGCGAGGAGGGTCAGGGACCGGGCGTGGTAGTTCGCGACGGTGGAGAAGTACGTGTCCTCGAAGAAGACGCCCTCGGGGAAGCGGATGCCGAAGCTGTCGAGGAAGTCGCGGCGGTACAGTTTGCCGGCCGCGATCGGGTCCTCGAAGAGCTCCGGCATGGCCCCCAGGCCCCCCACCGTCTGCTCGGCGGGGTACAGCTGCGGCTGCCAGACGGTGATCTCGTCGGTGGCGAGGTTGATGCGTACGACACGGCCGGCGGTGACCTCGGACCCCGTCGTGAGGGCGGAGGAGAGCAGCGTCTCGACGGCCTTGAGCGGAAGCTCGTCGTCCGCGTCGAGGAACATCACGAACTGGCCGGATGCGGCTTCGATGCCGTTGTTGCGGGGGGCGCCGCAGCCGCCGCTGTTGTGCGGCCGCTCGATGACGCGGACCCGGCCGTCCCGGCCGGCGAACTGGCGGGCGACCCCGAGGGTGTTGTCGGTGGAGCAGTCGTCGACGACGAGCACCTCGATGCCGCGGTGCGTCTGGGCCAGGGCCGACTGGAGCGCTCGGGCGAGCGTGGCGCTCGCGTTGAAGGCCGGGATGACGATGGTGACGCGGTACTGCGACGGGTCGACCGGGAAGCTCATCTGGGGTGGCGCTCCGGTTCGGCGTAGTCAGGTCGCGGCGACGGCTGGGACGGGATCTTGTGCAGCTGCATGGTGTCGGTCACACCACCCGTGTACTCGTCCGTGTAGGGCCGCGGGTACGGCTGGAAGCCGGGGTCCTCGTACGGCTCGGGCGCGGGGAACATCTGGTCGGCCCGCATCGCGCGCGCGTCGTCCTCGCCGCGGCGACGGTGGCGTCCGGCGTGCAGGTGGGGGGCGATGGAACCGGCGCGCGAGGGGGTGTTGCCCGGGTCGAGCCGTTCCATCGTGCGCGTGAAGTCGCGGGTGGAGAGCCAGAACTTGAACATGATGACGAGCTCGAAGGCGCCCATCAGCACGGCCGACACGGCGGTGGTCCACAGCACGTGGCCGATGACCGGGCCCACGATGAAGATGAACATCTGGAACTCGATGCCGCTGATGAGGTGCGGCCGGATGCGGCTCTGCACCAGGGCGTGGCGGACCCGCGCGTACCAGGGGAAGCGCTCGCGGAACTGCTGGTGCAGGTCGATGACCTCGGCCCGGTCGGTCTCGGCCTTCTCCCGCTTGAGTGCGTCGGCCTCGCCCAGGGGGTTCTCGCGCAGCAGGTCTTCGATGAAGACGACCTTGCGCTCCTCCTCCTCGAGCCCCTGCTCCGCCTGGCGGGCGAGGGTGACCGCCTCGATCTTGTTCCGCATGGACATGCGCATCTTGTAGATCTGGAGGGCGTCCACGTAGCGGAGCATGTCGAGGAAGATCACGGCGAGGGCCGCGAGGAGGTAGATCTCCTCGTCGTGGAGCAGGAACTGACCGCCCATCAGGGCCAGCGCGCAGAAGAGCACGCGGATGCGGTCGAAGACGTAGTCGAGCCAGCCGCCGAAGATGGTGCCGTTGCCCTTGAGGCGGGCGAGCTTGCCGTCGATGCAGTCGAGGATGAAGCTGACGTGGTAGAGGGCCGCGCCGATGCACAGGGAGAGCCAGTCGCCCTGGAGGAAGAACCAGGCCGAGCCGAGGCCCACGTAGAGCGCGGCCCAGGTCACGCGGTTGGGCGTCACGAAGTTCCAACGGGCGAACAGACAGACGAGGCGGGTCGCCACCGGGTCGACCAGAAGGACCGTCCACCAGGCGTCCCGCTTTTTGCAGGTCAGCTTCTGGACGGCCTTTAGTGACAGCTTGGACATAACCCCTCAGTCGTCGACGGCGTCGAACCTGGCCTACAGGGACGCCAACGCTCGAACCCACGAGCACGGGCGACAGCAGGCGCCGCCACCGTGACGCCAAACGTTCACCTATGTTTTAGATAAAGGGCGCTCAACGACCATAACAAGTCACATGTGACACCAGCCAGAGCGCAAGATGACAACTGAAGTCACCAAACCCCGTGTGAACCACCAGAACACCTCTTATTGAACGTCCCAGCGAGTGAACTCCAGGCCAGAGGATCCCAGTTGCTGGCGGGCGACACGCAGCCTTCCGTCCCTTCCGACTGTGGCGATCACCACACGGCCCCGGCGATCGAATGCGGCCGCCGGTGGAACCAAGGAGGGTTCTCCGGACTCCGCCCACCACACGCCCGTGTCGGGCCGCCCGTCCGGGTGCGCGCCGATGGCCGTCACTCCCCCGGCGCCGCCGCGCACGAGGACCGTGCAGCCCCACCCCTGGATGTCGGCGCCGGCCACCCCGCCGACCGGGCCGGCCCCGTCCGGGCCGCCGAGGCCGATCGGCACCTGCGCGCCCGGCCACCAGACGCAGACCTCGTTGCTGCCGGCGTAGCGGAAGCGGACCTGGCCGGCCTCGGGGGCCGCGCACAGGCTCCCCGGGTACGGGCTCACCGGGATCCGGCCGTCCTCCGCCCACCCCGAGGCCGCGTCCCGCCGGTACCAGTGCACCGCGGCCTGGGCGTCGCGCGCCCTTGCCACCATGTGCACCCCGCCGTCGGCGGCCGGGAAGGCGGTCAGTTCGTCGGCGGTCCGCATTCCTCCGAGCGTTTCCCAGCCGCTCAGGACCCCCTTGGGCGACTGCCTCCGCGCGCTGACACTGTGCCCGAAATTGCGGACGAACAGGTGCAGGACGCCCGCGGCGTCGAAGGTGGCCGCCGGAAAGCCGACTTCGCGGGCCTTCTGCCAGCTCGCGGCATTGGGGTTGCCGATCGAGGTCCAGGGGCCGACCGGACGGCCCGTCTGGTACTGCGTCGTACAGACCACCTCGACCGCGAAACCGCCCTCTTTGCGCTTGGTCCGGCTCAGCCCGATCAGGTGCGCGTAGCCCTCGGGACCCCGTAGCACGGTCAGCCCGGGCATCAGTTCCGGGCCTTCGAGCAGTTCCGGACCCCGCCACCCCTCTGCCTCGGTGGCCCCCTCGGTCCAGCGGACCACGCCGGCGGCCGTGGGCAGGTAGGCGGACAGCCGGCCGTCCGTCCCGGCCGACAGCCACCGGGTGGGCAGCGGGTAGCGGGTGGACGCCTCGGCAGGCAGGCCGGCTTCCGCGCCCGCCCTGCGGCAGTCGACGAAGACCGGGGTGCCGGCGGCCAGCTGGTAGCGCCGGGCGGCCCTGAGCGCACTGCGGGCCACCCGGCCGCGCGCCTCGGGCTCGTTGACCACCGGCAGCTTGCGTTCGCGGTCGACGCCGTCGTGAACGGGATCCGGATCGAGGGTCCGTACGCGCAGCGGCCGGATGTCGTGGAGGGCGTCGAGGATCTGGCCGGTGAGGTTGCCCGCCTCCGCGTCGAGGAAGAACGGTTCTCCGGGGAAGGCGCAGCCGCGCCCGCGCGCCTGGGTGACGGCCGCTTCCAACGCGCGGAGTTCGGCGTCGCCGCCGCCGTCGAGACAGACGACCTCGATCACGGAGCCGGCCGGTTCGGAGCGGATGAGGGGAACGGCCTCCGCGGGGCCGGCCACGACGATCGCCACCGGCGCCGCGCGGCCCGGCCGCGGGTCGGTACCCGGCAGGGGTTCGCGGGACGTCTCACCGCGTCGGGCACGGCGTCTGGTTGCTCGGGCCACGGCTTCCTCTCCTCTTACCTGGCGCCTCGCGGACTCCGGGATTTCCGCTTCACCACCGACCAGGAGGACGATAAGCGCTCTCCCGTTCGACTTAGAAATCTGCTTATAGTGCAGCGGCATTCGGACATCCGCCCCAGGCCCCCCGAGGATTCGAGCAGTATGACCCAAGACACCGCCACCCGCAGGCGCCGCCGGACCGCGGACCGGGGGGTACGCCCGCGCAAGCGCCGAGTGTTGCGGATCGTCCTGCTCGTGGTCGCCGTGCTGGTCCTGGGCGCCGCGGGCGCCGGCTGGTGGGCCTACAGCCACCTCAACGGCAACATCGACAGCGTCGACCTGGACCGGGCCATCGGGGACAACCGGCCGCCCAAGGTGGTCGAGAACGCGCAGAACGTCCTGGTGCTGGGGTCCGATTCACGGGCCGGCGCCAACGGGGACCTGGACCACGGCGACGTCAGCGGAGCGCGCTCCGACACCGCGATGCTGGTCCACATACCGGAGGGCCGGTCCAGGGCCACCGCGGTCAGCATCCCCCGCGACACCCTGATCAGCCGGCCCGAGTGCAAGGACGGGGACGGGGCCACCGTGCCGGCCGCGAACCGGGTCATGTTCAACTCCGTCTACTCGGTGGCCGGCCCGGCCTGCGTGGTCAAGACCGTCGAACAGCTCTCCGGGATCCGGGTGGACCACTTCGTCGAGGTGGACTTCGCCGGCTTCAAGGACCTCGTGGACGCCCTCGGCGGGGTCACCGTCACCCTCGACAAGCCGATGAGCGGAGCCAAGGGCGGCCTCAAGCTGGACGCGGGCACCCACCGGCTGAACGGCACCGATTCCCTCAAGTTCGTCCGTACCCGCTACGGCTACGGCGACGGCAGCGACCTCGGACGCATAGGCCTCCAGCAGAAGTTCATGCTGGCGATGCTGGCCGAGATGAAGAACCAGGACGCCCTCGGCAACCCGGCTCGGCTCTACAAGCTGGCGGACGCCGGCACCAAGTCGCTCACCACCGACTCCCAGCTCGCCTCGCTGACCGCCCTGGCCGACTTCGCGCAGAGCATGAAGGGCGTCGACCCGGCCACGATGGAGACCATCATGCTGCCGGTCGACTACGACAAGGTCGACCGGAACCGGGTGGTCGTCGCCCAGCCCCAGGCCTCCCAGCTGTGGGACGCCCTGCGCGCGGACCAGAAGATCCCCGCTTCGGCGAAGGACTCCCCCACCAAGGGCTGAACCGGCCGCCGCGCCCGCGCCCTTCGCCGATCAGACGATCAGACGACCAGCCGACCAGGACAGGACCTAGAACTTCGCGTCCTGGCCGGCGCGGGCGAGGCGGCTGTTGCGGCGGCTGTACAGGAAGTAGACGACGAAGCCGATGACCATCCAGACGCCGAACCGCAGCCAGGTCTCGGCGGGCAGGTTGAGCATCAGCCACACGGACGCGGCGATCGACAGGATGGGCACCAGCGGCACCCACGGCGTCCGGAACGACCGGTGCAGGTCCGGACGGGTGCGGCGCAGGACGATCACGCCGAGGGCGACGACCACGAACGCGAACAGCGTGCCGATGTTGACCAGTTCGGCGAGCTTCTCCAGGCTCGTGAAGCCCGCGACGACGGCGATGATCACGCCGAGCGTGATGGTCGCGCGGTAGGGCGTGCGGTACTTCGGGTGGGTGACGGAGAAGAAGCGGGGCAGCAGTCCGTCACGGCTCATCGCGAAGAACACACGGGTCTGGCCGAGCAGCAGGATCATGCACACCGTGATCAGGCCGACGGAAGCCCCGAGGCTGATGGCGCCCGAGAAGAAGGGCTGGTTCACCGACTTGAAGGCTTCGGCGAGCGGGGCGGTGGCCGACATCTGCGTGTACTTCTGCATGCCGGTGACCACCAGCGTCACGGCGACGTAGAGCACCGTGCAGATGATCAGCGAACCGAGGATGCCGCGCGGCATGTCCCGCTGGGGGTTCTTGGTCTCCTCCGCCGCGGTGGCCACCACGTCGAAGCCGATGAAGGCGAAGAAGACGAGGGAGGCCGCGGTGAAGATGCCCATGACGCCGAAGTTGGTGGGGGCGTAGCCGAAGATCAACTGCACCAGGGGCGCCTTCCAGCCGCTGCCCGGGGGCTGCTCCTGGGCCGGCGGGATGAACGGCTTGTAGTTGTCCGCCTTGATGAAGAACAGGCCGGCGACGATGACGAGCAGCACCACCGTCACCTTGATGGCGACGACGATCGCGGTGATCCGGGCCGACAGCTTCGTCCCCACGACCAGGATCGCGGTCAGAACCAGGACCAGCAGGAAGGCCAACAGGTCGAAGGTGCCTCCCCCGTCGGGCCCCGACAGGGCCGCGGGGAGGTCCCAGCCGAGGTTGGTGCTCAGCAGGTGGCGCACGTACCCGGACCAGCCGACGGCCACGACGGCGGTACCGAGTGCGAACTCCAGTACGAGGTCCCAGCCGATGATCCAGGCGGGCAGCTCGCCGATCGAGGCGTAGGAGAAGGTGTACGCCGAACCGGCCACCGGCACGGTGGAGGCGAACTCCGCGTAGCACAGTGCCGCGAGGGCGCAGACGATGCCCGCCGCGACGAAGGCGAGGGCGGTGGCGGGTCCGGCGTTGTTGCGCGCCGCGATGCCCGTGAGGACGAAGATGCCGGTGCCGATGATGACGCCGACCCCGAAGACCGTCAGGTCCCAGGCGGAGAGCGACTTGCGGAGCGCGTGTTCCGGCTCCTCCGTGTCGCGGATGGACTGCTCCACCGTCTTCGTCCGGAAGGGGCTTTTCAGGTTCCTGCTCACCGACGCACCTCCGGCTGGTGACGAGGCACACGAGAACGGGCCGGGAGGCCCACCCCCTCAAGGGTGATCTCCCGGCCCGTCACACGCAACCGCGCGCGGCCGGTCCGTCAGTCGACGGTGGCGGCCGGTGCGCTGTCGTAGCGACCGTCCAACTTGGCCACCAGGCCGGTGACCTGCCGGGCGATATCGGGCGCGGTGAGCCCGATCTCGGCCAGGATCTCCTTGCGCAGCGCGTGGTCGAGGAAGCGCTGCGGGATGCCGAAGTCGCGCAGCGGTACGTCGACACCCGCGTCGCGCAGGGCCTGCGAGACGGCGGCGCCCACACCGCCGGTACGGCCGTTGTCCTCGACGGTGACGACCACGCGGTGCTGCTCGGCGAGCGGGGCCAACGCCTCGTCCACGGGCTTGACCCAGCGCGGGTCGACCACGGTGGTGGAGATGCCCTGCTTGTCGAGCAGGGCGGCGATCTCCAGGCACATGGGGGCGAGGGCGCCCACCGAGACGAGCAGTACGTCCGGCCGGGTGACCTCCGGCGCGGGGGCGCGCAGCACGTCCATGCCGCCGATCCGGCCGACGGCGGGGACGGCGGGGCCGACGACGCCCTTGGAGTAGCGCACGACGGTCGGCGCGTCCTTGACGTCGACGGCCTCGCGCAGCTGCGCGCGCAGCTGCTCGGCGTCGCGCGGGGCGGCGAGGCGCAGGCCCGGGACGACCTGGAGGATGGACATGTCCCACATGCCGTTGTGCGAGGCGCCGTCGTCGCCGGTGACGCCCGCACGGTCCAGGACGAAGGTGACCCCGCACTTGTGCAGGGCCACGTCCATCAGGACCTGGTCGAAGGCGCGGTTGAGGAAGGTCGCGTAGACCGCGAAGACGGGGTGGACGCCGCCGGTGGCGAGGCCGGCCGCGGACGTCGCGGCGTGCTGCTCGGCGATGCCGACGTCGTAGATGCGGTCCGGGAAGGCCTCGGCGAACTTGTTGAGGCCGACCGGGTGGAGCATGGCGGCGGTGATGCCGACGATGTCCTCGCGTTCGTGGCCGAGCTTGACCATCTCGTCGGCGAAGACGGAGGTCCAGCTGGCGGCGGCGGTCTTCACGGGCAGGCCGGTGTCCGGGTGGATCACACCGACCGCGTGGAAGCGGTCCGCCTCGTGCTCCAGCGCCGGGGTGTAGCCGCGGCCCTTCTGGGTGAGGCAGTGCACGATGACCGGGCCGCTGAACCGCTTGGCGCGCTGGAGGGCCGATTCCAGGGCCTCGATGTCGTGGCCGTCGATGGGGCCGATGTACTTGAGTCCGAGGTCCTCGAACATGCCCTGCGGGGCGATGAAGTCCTTGAGGCCCTTCTTGGCGCCGTGCAGGGTCTCGAAGAGCGGCTTGCCGACGACCGGAGTGCGCTCCAGGAGCTCCTTGCCGCGGGCGAGGAAGCGCTCGTAGCCGTCCGTGGTGCGCAGGGTGGCCAGGTGGTTGGCGAGGCCGCCGATGGTGGGGCCGTAGGAGCGCTCGTTGTCGTTGACGACGATGACGAGCGGGCGGTCCTTGGCGGCGGCGATGTTGTTCAGCGCCTCCCAGGCCATGCCGCCGGTCAGGGCGCCGTCGCCGATGACGGCGGCGACGTGGTGGTCCTCGCGCCGGAGCACCTCGTTGGCCTTGGCGAGGCCGTCGGCCCAGCCCAGCACCGTGGAGGCGTGGGAGTTCTCGATCACGTCGTGCTCGGACTCGGCGCGCGAGGGGTAGCCGGACAGGCCGCCCTTGGTGCGCAGGCCGGCGAAGTCCTGGCGGCCCGTGAGCAGCTTGTGGACGTAGGCCTGGTGGCCGGTGTCGAAGAGGACCTTGTCCTTGGGCGAGTCGAAGACCCGGTGCAGGGCGATCGTCAGTTCGACCACGCCGAGGTTGGGGCCGAGGTGCCCGCCGGTCTTGGAGACGGCGTCGACGAGGAAGGACCTGATCTCGTCGGCGAGCTGGGAGAGCTCCTCCTGGTTGAGCCGGTCCAGATCGCGCGGTCCCTTGATGCGGGTCAGCAGCACCCGTGCCTCCTTGCAGTTGCTTGCTGGTCTGTCGAGTCTAATGTTCCGCTCGCGACGAGCATCATCGGGCGGTACCGGGACGGCCACGCCTTTGTCATACCTGTACACACCCCCGGGAAATCACACATCCCAAACGGGCGCATACCCGCACAGGCGTACGCACACATGTACGCACGTGTGCCCGGCGCCACGAAGAGTGGCACCGGGCACTGTGACGGTTCTTACCGCCGGGTCACGCCAGCGGCACTGCCGTCAGGCGCGTCCCGCCGTCTTCTGTGTCTTGCGGGTGACCGAGTCGATGACCACGGTGGCCAGCAGGACCGCGCCGGTGATCATGTACTGGATCGGCGTCGCGATGCCTTCCAGGGCCAGACCGTACTGGATCGAGGTGATGACCATGACGCCGAGGAGGGCGTTCCAGGTCCGGCCCCGGCCGCCGAAGAGGCTGGTGCCGCCGATGACGGCCGCCGCGATCACGTTCATCAGCAGGTCGCCGGCGCCGGCGCTCTGGTTGGCGGCCGCGATCTTGGAGGCCCAGAAGAGCCCGCCGACGGCGGCGAAGGTGCCGGCGATGGCGAAGACCGCGATGCGGATGCCGGTGACGTTGATGCCCGCGCGCCGGGAGGCCTCGACGCTGCCGCCGAGCGCGAAGACGTTGCGCCCGAAGGTCGTGCGGCGCAGCACGAAGTCCGTGCCGACGAGGACGACCAGGAACAGCACCACCGCGAGGGGCAGGCCCTTGTACTGGTTGAACACCGCGGCCGGGCCGAAGGTGAACACCGCGAGCACGCCGGTGCGCAGCACGATCTCGCCGACCGGCCGGGAGGGGACGCCCGCGGCCTGGCGGCGGCGGTTGTCGAAGAAGGTGGCGAGGAAGTACGCCGCCACCGCCACCGCGGCGAGCCCGTAGCCGGCGGCCACGTCCGTGAAGAAGTACGTGGTCAACTGGCCGACCACGCCCTCGGAGTCGAGGTTGATGGTGCCGTTGCTGCCGAGGATCTGCAGCATCGCGCCGGACCAGAACAGCAGGCCCGACAGGGTGACGGCGAAGGCCGGGGCGCCGATCCGGGCGAAGAAGAAGCCGTGGAGGGCGCCGATCAGCGCGCCGCCCGCGACGGCGGCCAGGATCGCGAGCCACTCGTTCACGCCGTGGGTGACGGCGAGGACGGCGACGATCGCGCCCGAGACGCCGCTGACCGAGCCGACCGAGAGGTCGATCTCGCCGAGCAGCAGCACGAAGATGATGCCGACGGCCATCATGCCGGTGGCGACCATGGTGATCGCGATGTTGGTGAGGTTCTCCGGGGAGAGGAAGTTCGCGTTCAACCCCTGGAAGATGCCCCAGATGATGATCAGGCCGAGGACGACCGGGATGGAGCCCAGGTCGCCGGCCTTCATCTTGCGGCCGAACTCGCTGAGGTAGCCGGCCAGGCCCTGCTCGCGGACGAGCAGGCGGGGGTCGACGGCCGGGATGGCGTCGGACGCGGCGGCCGGGTTGACCGGGTCGACGTGTTCCGTCCGGCCCGCGGGGCCCTTGCCCAGCGGATCGGCGGCAGGGTTCTGGGTGCTCACTTGCGGGCCTCCCCGGTGCGGGCCGCCCGGCGGGTCACGGCGTTGTCCGTGGCCCCGGTGATGGCGGAGATGATCTCTTCCTGCGAGGTGTCGGCGACGCTGAAGACGCCGTTGTTGCGGCCCAGCCGCAGCACCGCCACCTTGTCGGCGACGGCCTTCACATCGGCCATGTTGTGGCTGATGAGGATGACGGCGTGGCCGCGCTCGCGCAGCCGCTCCACCAGGTCGAGGACCTGGGCGGTCTGCTCGACGCCGAGGGCCGCCGTCGGCTCGTCGAGGATGACGAGCTTGGGCTCGCCGAGCATCGAACGGGCGATCGCCACGGTCTGGCGCTGACCGCCGGACAGCGAGGCGATGGGGATCCGGACACTGGGGATCCGGATGGACAGGGTGGTCAGGAGCTCGCGGGCGCGGCGCTCCATCTCCACCTCGTCGAGGATGCCGCGGCGCTTGAGCTCGCGGCCGAGGAAGAGGTTGCCGACGACGTCGATGTTGTCGCACAGCGCGAGGTCCTGGTAGACCGTCGCAATGCCCAGGTTCTGGGCGTCGTGGGGCTTGCTGATGGAGACCGGGCGGCCCTCCCACTCGATGACTCCGTCATCGATCGGGTGCACGCCGGCGATCGTCTTGACCAGCGTGGACTTGCCGGCGCCGTTGTCACCGACGAGGGCGACCACCTCACCGGAGTGGATCTCGAGTTCTACGTCGGTCAGGGCCTGGACGGCGCCGAACCGCTTCGAGACCCCTCGCAACGCCAGCACGGGCGCAGCGGACACATGAACCATCTCCTTCGCCGCCTGACCGGCGGGGATGTCGTGCAAAAGAGCAGGAACGCGAATGGGGCTGTGGGGGCCGAGGCCCCCGAATTGCGGGAGAAACGTTTCTGTACCGGCGCCCCGCGGTTGGCGGGGAAAGGGGGCGGGGCGCCGGACAGGCGTGGGTCGTCCCTCTCGGGTCGACGGGCCTTCGGGCCGGCCACTCGGGCCGGCCGTTCGGGCTCTTTACTTCAGGCCGATGGCGGCGCAGGCGGCCGCGTACTTGTCGGTGCAGATCTCGTCGGCCGTGTAGACGCCGTCCTTGACGACGGTGTCCTTGATGTTGGCCTTGGTGAGCGAGACGACCGGGATCAGCACGGACGGGACGCCCTTGGTGGTCGGGCTGTCGACGTTCTGGTTGACGATGCCGTCGATCTTCTCGTGCTTGGCGAGGGCGACGGCCATCTCGGCGGCGGCCGAGGCCTCCGGCGCGTACGGCTTGTAGACGCTCATGAACTGCTCACCCGCGACGATGCGCTGCACACCGGCGAGCTCCGCGTCCTGGCCGGTCACGGGGGGCAGGGGGGACAGGCCGGCCGCCTTGAGGGCGGTGATGATGCCGCCGGCCATGCCGTCGTTGGCGGAGTAGACGCCGATCACCTTGTCCTTGCCGAGCGCCGAGAGCGCGCCCGCCATGTTGGTGTTGGCGTTCTCCGGCTTCCACTCCTTGGTGTCGTACTCCTTGCCGATGTTCACCTTGCCGTCGAGGACGGAGTGCGCGCCCTTCTTGAACAGGGCGGCGTTCGGGTCGGTGACGGAGCCGTTCATCATGACGATCTGGCCGTCCTTGGCCTTGTCGCCCAGCGCGTCGAGCAGCGCCTTGCCCTGGACCTTGCCGACCTCTTCGTTGTCGAAGGAGGTGTAGGCGTCGATCGGGCCTTCGGCGAGGCGGTCGTAGGCGACGACCGGGATGCCGGCGTCCTTGGCCTTCTTGACCGAGCCGGCGATGGCCTTGGCGTCGACCGCGTCGACGATCAGGACGTCCACCTTGTTGGTGATCATCGTGTCGACCTGCGAGTTCTGCGTGGTCGCGTCCTGCTTGGCGTTGGCGTAGACGACCTTGGCCTTGCCGCCGGTGAGGTCGGCGACCTTCTTCTCGATGAGCGGCTTGTCGAACTTCTCGTAACGGGCCGTCTGGTTCTCCGGAAGGAGAAGGCCGACGGTTATCGCGTCGCCCTTGGCCGCGCCCGACTCCTTCGTCTTGTCGCCGGACTCCTTCGCGCTCCCACATGCGGCGAGGGAAACGGCCATCGCGCCGGCGGCCACGGCAACAGCGGCTCTGCGCATACGAGTGTTCATTGGTTGAACCTCCCTGACGAGGCCGCGACAGTGCGGCCGAGGTGGATGCGAGTCAACCCCGGCCGCAGTTTGCCGTCAAGGAGTGAATCCTTAACGAGATGACAACGGTGCCATCCGTTATCTAACTGAAGACATCAGGGCGGGAGCCCGTACTCCGATTCCATTTTCCGCCAAAAGCGTCGAATCGCCCATCTCGCTCAGTACCAGCGCCAGCGCGCCGAGCACCTCCGCGCGACCGCCCAGGGAGCCCGTGAGCACCGACAGCTGGCGGGCCGCGCTGGGGATCGCGTACCTCCCCACTGATTCACGGATGGGGGCCAGGACGAGTTCACCCGCTTCGGCGAGCGACCCGCCGAGCACCACCCGGCTGGGGTTCAGCAGGTTGCACAGGCTGGCCACGCCGCTGCCGATGTGACGGCCGACGTCGGTGATGACGCGACGGCACCCGGGGTCGCCCTCGCGGGCCAGCTCGACGACCCGGTCCATCGTCAACTCCGGTCCGTGGCTGCCCTGGAGGAGGGGCAGGACGTAGCGAGCGGCGGTGAAGGTCTCCAGGCAGCCGCGGTTGCCGCAACGGCAGACCGGACCCGATTCGTCGAGGGTGATGTGGCCGATCTCGCCCGCCGTGCCGCCGGGTCCCCGGTAGATCTGACCGTTGATCACCAGGCCGGAACCGACACCGCTGGCGACCTTGATGTACGCGAGGTCCTTGACTCCCCGGCCGCTGCCCCAGACCAGCTCGCCGAGGGCGCCCAGGTTCGCGTCGTTGTCCACGTACACGGGCACGCCCAAACGGCTGGACAGCTCCTGGCGCGGGTTGATCCCGGCCCAGCCCGGCAGGATCGCGGTGGAGCCGAGCGTGCCGGACTCGACGTCGATGGGGCCGGGGACGCCGAGGCCGACGCCGATGACCTTGTCGCGGCCCACCCCGATGCCCGCGATCAGCCGTCCGACCAGCGCCTCCGCGCGGTCGAAGCCCTCGGTCCAGGAGGCGTCCACGTCCAGCGGCTCGGAGTCCTCGGCGAGCACCTGGTGGGCGAGGTTGCCCACGGCCACCCGCAGGTGGGTGTGGCCGAAGTCCACGCCGATCACGATGCCCGCGTCCCCGCTGAGCGAGACGCTGCGGGCCCTGCGGCCGCCCGCCGAGGTGTCGGTGACCTCGACGGTCCCGCCTTCCTTGAGCTCGCGGACGATGTTGGAGACCGTGGCCGCCGACAGTCCGGTGGCGCGGGCGATCTCCGCCTGCGTCAGTGAACCCGCGAGCCGGACGGCCCGCACGACGCGTTCGAGGTTCGCGCGATGCAGCGACGACTGCGATCCCGGAGTCTGCACGACTCATCCACTCCTGCCCATAAGCGACGGCCGGCCGTCGCCCCCCGGCCGGCGATCAGGGCTGAGTGCTCCGAGACACCGGCGTCTCTCCAACTTGTGAACCTTAAGTCGAGCCTTTGGCCCCTCAGACGTCAAGAGGCTGACACGGCACGAAACGGCCACTATCGGCTATATAGGAGTAAAGAAGGTCGTCCATATCGTATGACGGACCCCAGGCGGGGGCGGTCTGGGGGCGGGGGCGGTCTGGGGGCGGGGGCGGCCCGGGCCGGGGGCGGTCCTACTTGAGGGTGGCGGAGGTCAGGCCGGCCTGGATCTGGCGCTGGAAGGAGAGGTAGACCACCAGCATCGGGATCATCGCGAGGGTCACGCCGGCGAACAGCACCGGCAGGTCCGTCTCGTAGCCCATCTGGTACTGGAGCTGGATCAGGCCCTGGGTGAGCATGTAGCGCTCGGGGTCCGACCCGCTCTGGGGCTGCATCAGCACGGAGGGCAGGATGTACTGGTTCCACTGGCCCAGGACATTGAATATCCCCACGCTGATCAGGCCGGGCTTGGCCATCGGCAGCATCACCTGGAAGAAGATCCGGGTGTCGGAGGCCCCGTCGATCACCGCCGCCTCGTGGACCGCCGTCGGCAGCGTCCGGAAGAACGAGTGCATGAAGAAGACGGTGAACGGCATCGAGTACGCCACGTACACGAGGATCAGACCCTGGTACGTGTTGAGCATGTCGAGGCGCTTGACCATGAAGAACAGCGGGACGAGCGCCAGGAAGACGGGGAACATCGCCCCGCTGACGAAGAAGTAGTAGAGGATCCGGTTCCCCGGGAAGGGGTAGCGGGCCAGTACGTACGCCGCCATCGACCCGAGCAGCATGGTCAGCGGGACGGAGAACACCAGCACGATCAGCGTGTGGGCGAAGTAGTCGCCGATGCCCTTGTCCCAGGCACGGGAGAAGGCGTCGAAGTGCCAGTGGGAGGGCCAGCTGAGGGCCGAGCCGCCGATCTGCGAGTCGGTCTTGAACGAGCCGAGCGCGAGCCAGATCAGGGGCAGGACGATCAGTATCGCCCAGACGGCCAGGAACCCGTGCGAGAAGACGTTGAGCACCATGCCGTCGGAGGGGCCCTTGCCGCCCTCCTTGGCGGGGCGGCCGCCGCCGGGCCGCTCGGCGGCGGGCTCTCCGGGAGCCTTGATCACTGTGGTCATCGGTGTCTCCCGCTCAGAACTCGATGCGCTCGCGGCGGGTGGCGCGCAGCGTGACGATGGAAAGGATCATGGTGAGGACGAGCATGACCACGCCCATGGCGCAGGCGTATCCGCTCTTGCCGAAGTAGAGGAAGTTGCGCATCAGCACGGTCGCCATGACCTCGCTGTGGTGGTCGGGGCCGCCGCCGAACTGGCCCGAGGTCATGGTGGACACCAG
Source organism: Streptomyces sp. NBC_00667 (assembly GCF_036226825.1). Classification (NCBI taxonomy): domain Bacteria; kingdom Bacillati; phylum Actinomycetota; class Actinomycetes; order Kitasatosporales; family Streptomycetaceae; genus Streptomyces; species Streptomyces sp. NBC_00667. The sequence continues at coordinate 5,273,258 of NZ_CP109022.1, read as the reverse complement.
GACGAACATGTCCATCGCGGCGATGCCCAGGTACACGGCGGAGGTCTGTACCGAGTCCCACAGCAAGGGAAGGGTGACCTTGAAGAAGGTCTGGGCCCGCCCGGCGCCGTCCAGCAGCGCGGCCTCGTAGATGTCCTTCGGGATGGACTGCATGGCGGCGGAGAAGAGCACCAGGTAGAAGCCGACGCCGTGCCAGACGACCACCATGAGCAGGCACCACAGCACCAGGTTCGGCTCGTTCAGCCATTCGACGGGGTGGGCCGGGTCGACGAGGCCGAGCCGGGTGAGGAAGCCGTTGAGCAGGCCGCCGGCGTCGCTGCGGTACACGGCGCCGAAGAGCACGGCGAGGATGGCGAGGGAAAGGACCTGCGGGAAGAAGTAGACGATCTTGTAGAGGCCCGAACCGCGCACGCCCCGCACCCCGCCCGCGCCGCTGCGGCCGCCCGCGTTCACCATGAAGGCGAAGAACAGCGCGAGCAGGATGGTGATCACCGGGACGAACACCAGGAGCAGCAGGTTGTGCCACAGGGCGCCGCGGAAGACCTCGTCCTTCATCAGCGCCGCGTAGTTGTCCAGGCCGACGAACCGGAACGTCGGCGACTGGCCCGACCAGTTGGTGAAGGAGTAGCCGAACGTCTGGATGTAGGGCCAGATGACGAAGGTCAGGTACAGCGCGAGCGGCAGGATCAGGAAGCCGGTGATGAAACCGCCCCGTCCTGTGCCGCGGGCAACGTGGCTCATGGTGTCCGTCCCGTCCGTGACGTCAGCTGCGGCGGTTGTTCTTCGCGTTCGGGTCCTTGGCAGCCTTGTCTACCGCAGCCTGGGCTCGCTTGATCCATTCCTTGGGCTGGATCCGCTGGGCCATCAGCTCATTGGACGCGTTCTGGATCTCGGTGTCCATCTCGCTGTACCAGTCGGGGTACAGGTAGTTGAAGGTGTTGGTCCCGGCCGCCTTGACCGCCGCCACCGCGGACTGCGTGCCCGGGCGCAGCTTGACCCCGGGGTCCACGCCGTCCTTGACGACGGTGAGGGAGTTGGCCTGCTGGGCGAAGGTGGTCGACCATTCGCGTGACAGCATCGAGCGCAGGAACTCCAGGCCGCCGGCCTTGTTGGCGGCCTTCTCGGGGACGATGAAGGGCTCGCCCGCCCCGGCCCGGATGGCCTCGAAGGGCAGCTTGCTGTCGGCGAGCACCGGCACCGGCAGGAACTTCATGTCGAAGTCCTCCGGGGTCTGCTTGAGCTGCTCGTTCTCCAGCCAGGATCCGGAGGGGATGAAGGCGGCCTTGTACTGGTTCCAGGCGGTCTGGGACTCCGTGTGGGTGAGGCCGTTGGTGCCCGGCATCAGCAGGCCCTTCTCCACGACCTCGTACACCGCTTCGACCGCCGCGAGGGCGGCGGGGTTGCCCTCGAAGGCGTTCGGTTCGAGGTTGTCGATCGCCTTCATCGCGTCCAGGCCGCCCTTCTTGGCGATCAGGTCCATGATGACGACGTTGATGTAGTACGGGTACTTCCCCTGGTGGGCGAGGCCGCCGATGCCGGCTTCCTTGGCCTTCGTGCAGACGGCCAGGAACTCGTCCCAGGTCTTGGGCTCGCTCCAGCCCTTCTCCTTGAAGAGCTTGCCGGAGTACCAGAAGCCGAACACGGTGTAGACGTAGTACAGGGCGACGAACTTGCCGCCCTGGGTGCCCTGTTCGACGGTGCCCGGGATCAGCATGTCCCGCACCTTCTTGGACGGGTCGTCCAGGGAGGGCGCGTCGAGGACCTGGGTGAGGTCGGCGAGCTGGCCGCCCTTGGCGAGGACGTCGACCTTGATCTGCTGGGCGCCCGAGTCGTCGATGACGTCCGGCGGGTTGCCGCCGTTGAAGCGCGGCTGGAGCTTGCCGGTGATCTCCTGGGTGCCCAGGTGGGAGCTGGTGGTGCCCCACTTCTTGCCGAAGGCGGCTTCCCACGCCTTGGCGTAGTCGTCACCGAAGCCGCCCTTGAAGACGACGACGTCCATCTTGCCGCCCTTGGGTACGCCGAAGGGGTTGTCCTTGGAGACGGCCCCCTTCGCGGGACCCTTCGTCGTGGTGTCGCCGCCGGAGGCGCAGGCGGAAAGGAAGCTCATCGTCGGGACGGCGATCAGGCCGAGTGCCGCGGAGCGCTTGATCAGGTCCCGGCGGCCGAGGCCCTCACCGGTGCTGTTCTCGCCGTGGGCGGAGGTGGATCCCATGCTCAAGTCCTCGCCTTCGTCAGGGGTGTGAAGGAGGAAGGAACACACGGCGGATGCCGTGCACGCGGCATCGCCGCAGGTCCCCACCGTCCCCCCGTCCGGGGCCGCTCGTCTCGCGGTGGCCCGGACGGCCACAGGTATAGTCCACTTCCGCTCGGGTGAGCAAGATCGTGCACAAGTATCTGCCCCGGCTTTTCCGAGTTGAGACCTCACCGTCACCTGGCTGGCCGATACCCGACGGTCGGGACAAGCGGAAGGGCCGTACCCCCTTTCGGGGATACGGCCCTCGGGTGCCGCTCGGCGTCCGGGTGACTAGCCGCGGATCAGGTTGCGGAGCACGTACTGCATGATGCCGCCGTTGCGGTAGTAGTCCGCCTCACCGGGGGTGTCGATGCGCACGACCGCGTCGAACTCCACGCCGGTGTCGGTGGTCACCTTGACGGTGCGCGGGGTGGTGCCGTTGTTCAGCTCCTCCACACCGGTGAAGGAGAAGGTCTCCTCGCCGGTGAGGCCCAGCGCGGCCGCCGAGGCGCCCTCGGGGAACTGCAGCGGGAGCACGCCCATGCCGATCAGGTTCGAGCGGTGGATGCGCTCGTAGGACTCGGCGATGACGGCCTTGACGCCGAGGAGCGCGGTGCCCTTGGCCGCCCAGTCACGGGACGAGCCCGAGCCGTACTCCTTGCCCGCCAGGATCACCAGCGGGACGCCGGCGGCCTGGTAGTTCTGCGAGGCGTCGTAGATGAAGGAGACCGGCGCGTCGGCCTGCGTGAAGTCGCGGGTGAAGCCGCCCTCGGTGCCCGGCGCGATCTGGTTGCGCAGGCGGATGTTGGCGAACGTACCGCGGATCATGACCTCGTGGTTGCCGCGGCGGGAACCGTAGGAGTTGAAGTCGCGGCGCTCGACGCCGTGCTCCGTGAGGTACTTGCCGGCCGGGGTGTCGGCCTTGATCGCACCGGCCGGGGAGATGTGGTCGGTGGTGACCGAGTCGCCCAGCTTCGCCAGCACGCGGGCGCCGGCGATGTCGGAGACCGGGGTGGTCTCCATCGTCATGCCCTCGAAGTACGGGGGCTTGCGGACGTAGGTGGACTGCGGGTCCCACTCGAACGTGTTGCCGGTCGGGATGGACAGCGCCTGCCACTGGGCGTCGCCCGCGAAGACGTCCTGGTAGGACTTGTTGAACATGTCCTCGCCGATGGCGTTCGCCACGACGTCGTTGACCTCGGCCTCGGAGGGCCAGATGTCCTGGAGGTAGACCGGCTTGCCCTCGGTGTCGATGCCGATGGCGTCCTTGGTGATGTCCACCTTCATGGAGCCCGCGATGGCGTACGCGACGACCAGCGGCGGGGAGGCCAGGTAGTTCATCTTGACGTCGGGGTTGATGCGGCCCTCGAAGTTGCGGTTGCCCGAGAGCACCGAGGTGACCGCGAGGTCGGCCTCGTTGATCGCCTTCGAGATCTCCTCGTCCAGCGGACCGGAGTTGCCGATGCAGGTGGTGCAGCCGTAGCCGACCAGGTTGAAGCCCAGCTTGTCCAGGTACGGGGTCAGGCCGGCCTTGTCGAAGTAGTCGGTGACGACCTTCGAACCCGGGGCCAGGGTGGTCTTGACCCACGGCTTGCGGGTCAGGCCCTTCTCGGCCGCCTTCTTCGCCACGAGCGCCGCGGCGACCATGACGTAGGGGTTCGAGGTGTTGGTGCAGGAGGTGATCGCGGCGACGGTGACGGCGCCGTGGTCGATCTCGAACGAGGTGCCGTCGGCCAGCGTGACCAGGGTCGGCTTGGTCGGGATGCCGTCGGCGGAGGCCGGGGCGTCGGACGCCGGGAAGGACTCCTTGCCGGCCTCCTCGTCGTCGCTGACGTAGTTGCGCACGTCGACGGCGAACTGCTCGGCGGCGTTCGCGAGGACGATGCGGTCCTGCGGGCGCTTCGGGCCGGCGATGGAGGGGACGACCGTCGAGAGGTCGAGCTCGAGCTTCTCGGAGAAGTCGGGCTCGGCGGCCGGGTCCAGCCACAGGCCCTGCTCCTTGGCGTACGCCTCGACGAGCGCGACCTGCTGGGCGTCGCGGCCGGTCAGGCGCAGGTACTTCAGCGTCTCGTCGTCGATCGGGAAGATCGCGGCGGTCGAGCCGAACTCCGGCGACATGTTGCCGATGGTGGCGCGGTTCGCGAGGGAGGTGGCGGCGACGCCCTCACCGTAGAACTCGACGAACTTGCCGACGACGCCGTGCTTGCGCAGCATCTCGGTGATGGTCAGCACGAGGTCGGTGGCGGTGGTGCCGGTCGGCAGCTCGCCGGTCAGCTTGAAGCCCACGACGCGCGGGATCAGCATGGAGACCGGCTGGCCGAGCATCGCGGCCTCGGCCTCGATGCCGCCGACGCCCCAGCCCAGCACGCCCAGGCCGTTGACCATGGTGGTGTGCGAGTCGGTGCCGACGAGGGTGTCGGGGTAGGCCTGGCCGTTTCGGACCATGACCGTGCGGGCCAGGTGCTCGATGTTGACCTGGTGGACGATGCCGGTGCCCGGGGGGACGACCTTGAACTCGTCGAAGGCGGTCTGGCCCCAGCGCAGGAACTGGTAGCGCTCCTTGTTGCGGCCGTACTCCAGCTCCACGTTCTGGGCGAACGCGTCGTTCGTGCCGAACTTGTCGGCGATGACCGAGTGGTCGATGACCAGCTCGGCCGGGGCCAGCGGGTTGATCTTCGACGGGTCGCCGCCGAGGGCCTTCACGGCCTCGCGCATCGTGGCGAGGTCGACGACGCAGGGGACGCCGGTGAAGTCCTGCATGATCACGCGGGCCGGCGTGAACTGGATCTCCTCGCTGGGCTGCGCCTGCGAGTCCCAGTTGCCGAGGGACCGGATGTGGTCGGCGGTGATGTTCGCGCCGTCCTCGGTACGGAGCAGGTTCTCCAGCAGGACCTTCAGGCTGTAGGGAAGGCGGGCCGCGCCCTCGACCTTGTCCAGCCGGAAGATCTCGTACGACTCGTCGCCCACCTGCAGCGTGCTGCGGGCGTCGAAGCTGTTCGCCGACACGACAGTCTCCTTCATGCATGATTTCGCGCGTATAACCGCATCCTGCCGCCACGCCCCATGGCCAATCCGCTAAGGTCGGGCTAAGTTAGGTAACCCTTACCAGCGGGGGCGGCTGCGGTACGCCTTCGGCAGATATCTCGATGTCGAGATAACTCTAGTACATGTCCGGGGGAAGGGACGAGGTGCGCACCCTCAGTCCTGCCTCCACGGTCAGCTGGCCGGGCGATTCCGCTTGCCCGGATTCGATCAGCGCCACCAGCGCGGACACCGCCCGGACCGCGATCCGCTCCGGATCCAGGGTGACGGTGGTCACGGGCGGGTCATTGCGGGCGTACGCCGGATCCTCGCTGGCGCAGACCAGCAGCAGGTCGTGCGGCGTACGGATGCCGTGGCGCGCGGCGGCCGCCAGCGCCTGGCGGCCGCCGGGGTCGTAGACGCAGTAGACGGCGTCGGGCCGGGCGGGCCCGCCGAAGGCCCCGTCGAAGGCGTGACCTGCACCGTCGTCCGGATCGAAGGGAATCACCAGCGGGTCCGCACCGCGCCGCGCGCACCACTGTTCGTAGGCGGACGTGACGGCCCCGGTGTAGAACTCCCGCCCGTATCCGGAGTGCAGCGCGATGCGCCGGGCGCCGGAGGTCGCGAGGTGGTCGAGCACGTCTCGGGTCGTGCTCGCGTGGTCGTTGTCCACCCATGTGTCCGAGGGCCACGGGTCCGCCGGGCGGCCGTCGAAGACCAGCGGCATGCCGCGGGCCCGCAGGGCGCGCAGCACCGGGTCCCCCACCGGGCTGTCGAGCAGCAGCATCCCGTCGACGGCGAGGGTGTGCCACAGCGGCTCGCCGCCCCGGTCCGCGGGCAGCGTCGTCAGGGCGTAGCCGTGGGCGTGCGCGGCGGAGGTCGCGGAGGTGAGCAGCCGGGAGAAGTAGGCGATCCCCGCGAAGTCCCAGGCGGAGCCGGCGTACGTGGTCACCGCGAGGCCGAGGGTGCGGGTGCGGGGGCCGCGCCGGGAGCCGTACCCGAGGCCGGCCGCCACCTCGCGGACGCGGCGGCGCGTGCCGTCGGCGAGGCGTCCGGTGCCGTTGAGGGCGTGGGAGACGGTCGCGGTGGAGACCTCCGCGGCGCGCGCGATGTCGGCGATGGTCGGTCCGGGGCCGGGCACGGGGCCATCGTACGGGCGGGGGTGCGGGCGGGGGCAGGGGTGCGGGCGGGCGCCTGCGGGGCGCGGGCCGGAGCGGGGGCGGCGGAGGTGTGGCGGGGCGCGGCGAGGGGGTGGCGGGGCGCGGCAAGGGGGTGGCGGGGTGCGGAATCCGTCGCCCGGGGCGGGTTCTGGTTAACGGGTTAATCACCCAGTGTCCACGCCACGTACCGACTCCGCCCCACCGACGTCTGGAGTGGCCATGACCCCTTCCCCCCTGTCCCGGCGAGGACTCCTCGCGTCCGCCGGCGCCGCTTCGGCGGCCACGCTGCTGGGCGCGGGTACGGCTTCGGCCGCCGCCCCCGGCTCCTCCGGGGGCCGGGGCTCCGCCGCGCTGGTGTTCCACAACGCCCGGGTGTACACGGGCCGGTCGGGCGGCGCACCGGTGGAGGCCGTCGCGGTGGGCCGGGACGGCAAGATCCTGGCCACCGGTTCGAGCGCCTCCGTACGCCGGCACGCGGGCCGGGACACCGAGGTGGTCGACGCCCGCGGCAACACCGTCATGAGCGGGATCCACGACGGGCACGTCCACCCGCTCGGCGCCGGCGAACGGTCCCTGCGCCCCTCGCTGGCGAGCGCGGAGACCACCGTGGCGGAACTCACCGCCCTGCTGACCGGGTTCCTCGCGGACACCGGCGGGGCGGCCGCGGAGCCCGACGGCTGGCTGGTCGTGGAGGACTGGAACCCGGTCGGGCTGCTGCCCTCGGGGACCAGCCCGCACCACACGATGTTGGACGCGCTGCCGACGCGGCGCCCCGTCGTCCTGGTCGGCGGTGACGGGCACAACCTCTGGGCCAACCAGCGGGCCCTCGACATCGCCGGGATCACGGCGGCCACCCCCGACCCGGTCGGCGGCAAGGTGGTCAAGGGGCCCGACGGGCAGCCGACGGGCGTGCTCAAGGACGACGCGCAGGCCCTGGTGAAGCGGCACGTCCCGGAGCCGTCCGCGGCCGACCTGGTGGCGGCCTGCGCGAAGGTGCTGGAGCTGGCGGCGGCTTCGGGGGTGACGACCATGATGGACGCACTGGTCGGCCGGCACGAGCTGGAGCTGTACCGGGCGCTGTCGGCGGCGGGGAAGCTGCCGCAGCGGATCGTGCCCGCCATCCGGCTGGAGGCGGAGCAGGCGAAGGACCCGGCGGCCTCGCTGGCGTACGCGCGGGGGCTGCGGCGGGAGTTCGAGGGGGTACGGGGGCTGCGGTTCGGGATGGTCAAGGTGTTCCTGGACGGGGTCATCGAGTACCCGGCGCAGACGGCGGCGCTGCTGGAGCCGTACCTGGACGGAGCGGGCAGACCGACCGCCAACCGGGGCGAGCTGTACACCTCGGCGGCGGACTACGGCCGGCTGACGGCGGCCTTCAACACGGCCGGCTGGCAGATGCACGCCCACGGCCTCGGCGACCGGGCGGTACGTACCGCTTTGGACGGGTACGAGTACGCCAGACGGGTGACGGGGCATCGGGACGCGCGCAACGCGATCGCCCACCTCCAGATAGTGGATCCGACCGACCTGCCCCGTTTCGCCCGGCTCGGTGTCGCCGTGTGCATGCAGCTCCAGTGGGCATCGCGCGACACCTGGACGATGGAGGCGCTGCTGCCCTACATCGGGCCCCGCCGCCACCGTTGGATGTACCCGGCACGGAGCATCGAGAAGGCGGGCGCGCGGCTCACGGGCGGCTCCGACTGGCCGGTGGACGTCCTGCAGGTGTGGAACCAGCTGCGAACGGCGATCGACCGGCAGGGCGCCTTCGGCGAGGGCGAGCTGTACCGGGAGCTGGAGGGCCTGAGCCGGGACTCGGCCCTGCGGATGCACACCTCGGGCACCGCCTGGCAGTTGCGCCAGGAGCAGCTGACCGGCACGGTGGAGACGGGCAAGGCCGCCGACCTGGTACTGCTGGACCGGGACGTGACCCGCTGCCCGGTGGCCGACATAAGCGACATGGGAGTACGTATGACCCTGGTCGGCGGGCGCGTCGTGCACGACGCGGAGTCCGCGGCGGGCCGGGCGGCTTCGGCCCGAGCCGAACGGGCGCGGTCGGCCCCGCGCCCGGCGGCGTACGCGGCGGTCCACGGCGGCCGGCACCACGCCTGCGGACACTGAGCGGGCCCGCGGACACCGGGCGGGCGGCGGCCGGGCCGCCGCCCGCCGGTTGACTCGGGGTCAGCCGGCCGGCCCCCCGCCCCGGCGCCGGTCGGCCCCCGCGCCACGGTGGGTAACACCCGTCCGCCACACCCCGTTCGGCCCCCATCTCATATCTGAGATACGGTGCACCCATGGCAGACGACTACCTCGTACGCATCGGCAAGCTCATCCGTGACGCCCGGCAGCACCGGGGCTGGACACAGAGTCAGCTTGCCGAAGCGCTCGGCACCAGCCAGAGCGCCGTCAACCGGATCGAACGCGGCAACCAGAACATCAGCCTTGAGATGATCGCTCGCATCGGTGAAGCCCTCGACAGCGAAATCGTCTCTCTGGGCTACGCCGGACCCATGCACCTGCGGGTCGTCGGCGGCCGCCGTCTCTCCGGTGCCATCGACGTCAAGACGAGCAAGAACGCGTGCGTCGCACTGCTCTGCGCCTCGTTGCTCAACAAGGGCCGCACCGTGCTGCGGCGGGTCGCCCGCATCGAGGAGGTCTACCGCCTCCTCGAAGTCCTGAACTCCATCGGTGTGCGCACCCGCTGGATCAACGAAGGCGTGGACCTGGAGATCGTCCCGCCGGCCCGCCTCGACATGGACGCCATGGACGCGGACGCGGCCCGCCGGACGCGCAGCATCATCATGTTCCTGGGTCCGCTGCTGCACCGGATGGACCAGTTCCGGCTGCCGTACGCCGGCGGCTGCGACCTCGGGACCCGCACCATCGAGCCCCACATGATCGCCCTGCGCCGCTTCGGCCTGGAGATCACCGCGACCGAGGGCATCTACCACGCCCAGGTCGCCGCCGGAGTCTCCCCGGACCGCCCGATCGTCCTGACCGAGCGCGGGGACACGGTCACCGAGAACGCGCTGCTGGCCGCCGCCCGGCACGACGGTGTCTCCGTCATCCGCAACGCCTCCTCCAACTACATGGTCCAGGACCTCTGTTTCTTCCTGGAGACCCTGGGCGTCAAGGTCGAGGGCATCGGCACCACCACCCTCACCGTCCACGGCGTCCCCACCATCGACGTCGACGTGGACTACTCCCCCTCCGAGGACCCGGTCGAGGCGATGAGCCTGCTGGCCGCGGCGGTGGTCACCGAGTCCGAACTGACCATCCGCCGGGTGCCGATCGAGTTCATGGAGATCGAGCTGGCGGTCCTGGAGGAGATGGGCCTCGACCACGACCGCTCCGCGGAGTACACCGCCGACAACGGCCGCACCCGCCTGGTCGACCTGACGGTCCGCCCGTCGAAGCTCGAAGCCCCCATCGACAAGATCCACCCGATGCCGTTCCCCGGGCTGAACATCGACAACGTCCCGTTCTTCGCGGCCATCGCCGCCGCCGCCCAGGGCCAGACGCTGATCCACGACTGGGTGTACGACAACCGGGCCATCTACCTGACCGACCTCAACCGGCTCGGCGGCCGCCTCCAGCTCCTGGACCCCCACCGCGTCCTGGTCGAGGGACCCACCCGATGGCGCGCGGCGGAAATGATGTGTCCCCCCGCCCTGCGCCCGGCGGTGGTCGTCCTCCTGGCCATGATGGCCGCCGAGGGCACCTCGGTCCTGCGCAACGTCTACGTCATCAACCGCGGCTACGAGGAACTGGCCGAACGCCTCAACTCGGTCGGCGCCCAGATCGAGATCTTCCGCGACATCTAGGTCCTGTCCGGGCCGCCCGGACGGGGCCCGGGGAGGCGGCGCCGGGGCGTATCCCGGCCGGCCGCAGGGGCGATCGGAGTAACCCCGGGTGCACTGCCCGGGCGGGGCCGGGAACCTGGGTGCATGACCAGGCGCAGGGTGGTGGTGCAGGCACCCGACGAACGCGGTCTGCGCCAGGTCACCGTCGACGGCGCACCGGCGGGCAGCGCCTGGTCGCGGCGTGATCTGCGCAGGCAGCTGCGCCGCGCGGGGCTTCCGGGCGACACGGACCTGGAGGACCGGGCGGCCGTGTCCTGGCGCGGGGCGGACAGCAACTCCTGGCCCGACCACGCGGTCCGCCGGCGCGCCACGACCGCGCTGCTGGCCGCCGGGCTGCTCGTCTCCGCGCTCCTGCTCGCCGACATCGGCATCGTGGACGCGCTCGGGGGACTGACCTTCTCAGGACGTCTGACCGGAGTGCTGCTCGTGCTCGCGGGAGCCGTGCAGGCCGTCGCGGCGGCCTCGGCGTGCGACTTCTGGGGGAAGCGGACCCTGCGGTACTCGGGCGCGGTGGTGGTGGCGGGCGTGTTCATCGCGGTGGCGACCCAGGGCCTGCTGCTGGCCGTGTGGTTCCAGGAGAGGGAGTGGACGCCTTACCTACCGGTGTTCCTCGCCCTCTCGGCCTGGTCGCTGTGGGCGGCGTGGACGGTCTGGCGGGCACGGGCCTGGAAGGGGATCCCCTATCCGAAGAGCTTCACGGCGGGCGTGGCCGCCACCGTCCTGCTGGCCTCCGCCAATTTCGCCTACTCGGCGGTCTACCAGCCCCACGCGGCACTCGTCCACGTCAAGGTCGAGGCGACCTTCGGGACGCCGAAACCGGATCCGGAACTCCCCCTGACCTATCTTCCGGTGACGCTCCACGTGAAGAACGAGGGGGCCGTTCCCGGTTACATCGCCAACAGCATCTACTGGGTGTGGGGGCGGGAGTCCCGCTTCGACGCGAAGAAGACCGGGCTCGACCGGAGCGAATGGCGGGCGGACACCGAGGGCGGGGCCGACACGGAAGTCCACGTCGAGCCCACGGCGGCCCGGACCATCGACACCGGTTCCGTCATCCCGGAAGGCGCCTGGATGGCCGCGGGAACGGACTTCACCACCGAGCGGGTGGTCCAGATCCCCACGGACGCGCAGTACGACCTCGTCTCGACATACATGAGCGTCATCTTCGTGAGGGGGGACCGCGGAAAGATCGACCCGAAGTTCGTCAACCCGATCTTCTCGTGGCGTCAGAAGTCGGAGAGGTTCTTCGACTGCTCGGCCACCTCCTGCAACGAATACGTCCTGCACCATGGGAGGATCCGCCACAACAACAACATCATCAACGTGACGCGAAGGCCCCGTTACATCAGTTCGGCCCGCTGGTTCAACAAGACGACGAGCGGCATCACCTTCCTGATCTCCCCGTTCAACTCCAAGGGCCGCCTCTCGGCGGACGCCGAGGGCCCGGACCGCTACGGGGTCGACCAGTACGTCTCGGGCCTCAGGTCGATCCCCTACGCCTCGCTGCTGGACGTCAGGAGTTCCTGAATGCCGTCCCGCGATGGGGGGCCTCCCGTCTCGCGACGGACGGGTGTCCTCGGCGGCGGAGCCGACGGGCTCATCGACTGCTGGGGCCTGGTCACCCTCGACGAGTTCGAGCAGAAGCCGCGCTGCGGCTGGGTGGCCACCGACCTCCCGGAGGGCGCCGCCCCTCGCCGCATGGACCGCAAGGACTGGCCGTTCCAAGTGCTGGTGGCCGGGCCGGGAGGCGTGACGGAGCGCTGGTCCGACGAGCCCGTCCCCCAGAAGCTGCACGACGAGGCCGTCGCCTACTTCGAGGAGCGCGCCAGGCTGATTGCCGAACGGCCTTCCCGGGTTCCTGCGGACGGACCGGCGACGCCGCACGCCCCGGCGATCCACCAGCGTGCCGCAATCGTGTGACGGAGGGCGTTCCGGACCACCCCTCGTTCGGATGCTTCTTCGCCGATCGCCCTCTCACGGACCGCCCCGTGCCGCAGCCTGGCTGACCGGACGCGGCGTCCGGCATGAGCGCGACACCGAGGAGCATCTCGTGAACGCCTACTGGGACACCTACGCCACCGGCTGGGGCGTCAACGACTGGCCCGACGAGACGAAGTTCAGGGGCTGGACGCAATACGCGGAGCACGGTCCCGGACCGGACTTCGCGGGCGCCCCGAAGACCGTGCTCGAACTGGGCTGCGGGGACGCGACGGAGCTCGCCCACTTCGCCCGGCAGGGCGCCGAAGTCACCGGTATCGACCTCGCCGGGGCGCACGTCGAGCGGGCGCGTGAACGGTGCGAGGGCCTGGACGCCCGGCTGTTCCAGCAGTCCGCCGCCGAGTTCCTGACGCACACCACCGAGGGGTTCGACGCGGTGATCTCCCGCTTCGGCGCCGTGTGGTTCGACGACCCCCGCCAACTGTTCCCCCTCATCCGGCGGCGGATGAACCCGGGCGGTGTCCTGCTGTTCACCCACGGGCCGGCGGTCGAGGGCTGCTACGGCCCGCAGGGCATCTATCCGGGAGCGCTACGGGGGCGGCCGATCGCGGTCAGGCGGTGGTCCTACACGCCCCGGATGTACGAGGACATGCTCCGGCAAGCCGACTTCGCAGCAGTGGAGGCGCAGGTGTACCCGGCCCCCGACCCCGAGGACCTGGGGACGCTGATGGTCCGCGCGTGGGTGGCGCAGTGAACCGTCCCGACCTCGCCGCGGAGCTCCGTCGCCGCGCCCGGAGCGACCAGCAGGCCCGCGACCATCTGACCCGGACCGGTGAGCCGGGCGACCTGTTGCGGATCGACGCCGACAACACGGCCTGGCTCAAGGCCGTGGTCGCCGAGCACGGCTGGCCCGGGCGGGAGCTCGTCGGCGACCAAGGGGCCGACGACGCGTGGCTCCTCGTTCAGCACGCCGACCGCGATCCCGGATTCCAGCACGAGGCCCTGGAACTGCTCACGGGCGCCGTCGAAGCCGCAGACGCCCCGCCCCGGCACCTCGCCTACCTCACCGACCGGGTCCTCATCGCCCGGGGCCGGCCCCAGCTCTACGGGACCCAGTACACCGGTGACGACACGAGCAGCCTGCGGCCGCAGCCCGTCCATGAGCCGGAACGTCTGGACGAGCGGCGGGCAGCGATGGGGCTGGAGCCGGCCGCCGCGTACGACGAACGCATCCGGCGCGCCTACGGTCCCGCGACCGACAAGGAGACCACCGCATGACCGAGCCGTGGACCACCATCACCGCCCTCGCCCACCGCTTCGACGCGGTCGACGCCGCACTGGGCATGCAGCCCGAGGAGAGTCACACGCTCCAGATCCTCAAGATCGGCGAGGAGTTCGGCGAGGCGGCCCAGGCCGTGATCGGCGTCAAGGGGACCAACCCCCGGAAGGGGAACTCGCACACGTGGGACGACGTGCACGACGAGGTGGCCGACGTCGTCATCACCGCGATGGTGGCCCTCGCCCGGATGCGGCCCGACGCCGCCGGGTACTTCGCCCGTCAACTGCGGCTCAAGGCGGCCACGTTCCTGCCGGAGGACTCCGCATGACCGTGACGCCGCCCGGATGGCTGCCGCCCGAGGAGTACGTGGAGACCATCGCCCGGGCGACCTCGTACGCCTGCCTCTACTTCACCGACACCCGCGGCCGGCCCGTCCAGCTCCGGGCCACGTACGGCGCCGAGGTGTGGCAGTGGCCCGGCGGCAACATGGACCGCTGGGAAAGCCCCTGGGAGTGCGCGGTGCGCGAGTGTCTCGAAGAGACCGGCATCACCTTCGAGGGCGAGCAGAAGCTGCTCGCCTCACACTTCATCGGGCACCGCGGCAGGGAATGGCCGGCGAACCGCATCGGCTTCTGCTTCGACGGCGGCACGCTCTGCGACGAGCAGATCGAGAGCATCGTCCTCGACCCGCGAGAGCACACCGAGGTCCAGGTCCACGCCATGGCGGAATGGGCGCGCATGATGACCGCGCGGGACTTCGCCCTCCTGGAAGCCGTCGACACCGCCCGCCGTACGGGCACCGTCGCCTACCTGGAGGGCTGACGCAGCACGTGACCCGGGCGGGGGCGGGAATCAGCCGGTAGGAGGAGGCGGGCCGGCGGGGAGAGGGGCAGAATCGGGGGTTCGGGACGACGTCTGGGGGGCGGCCATGGCAGTGGACAGTACGACGGGGACACGCGCGGGTACGGAGGTCCCGGTGCTGGCCGGGGCGCCGTTGCTCGGGTCGTTGTTCGACCTGACCTCGGATTCGCTCGGTACCTACTTGCGCGCCCAGCAGCGCCACGGTGACGTCGTGCGCGTCAGCGCCGGGCCGCCCGGGCTGCGTACCGAGCTGTACTGCGTCTTCTCCGCGGAGGGCGCGCAGCAGGTCCTGGCATCGGAATCAGCCAACTTCCGCAAGGACAACCCCTTCTACCAGGAGATCCGGGAGTCCCTCGGCAACGGCCTGCTGACCAGTCAGGACGAGGAGTACCTGCGCCAGCGCCGGCTGGTCCAGCCGCTGTTCACCCGCCGCCGGGTGGACGGTTACGCGAGCGCCGTCGTCTCCGAGACCCGGGCGACGCTCGACGCCTGGGGCAAGGCCGCGGACGGGATCGTCGACGTCTCCGACGAGATGATGCACCTCGCCCTGCGCGCGGTGGCCCGCATCCTGTTCGGCACCGATGTGGACGCGACCGTAGACGTCATCGACCGGTCGTTCCCCGTCATCACGGAGTACGTGCTGCGGCGCGGCTACTCCCCCGCCAACATCCCGCGCGGCTGGCCCACCCCGGGCAACCGGCGGGCGGCGGCCGCGATGGAGGAGCTGTACGCGGTCTGCGACCGGATCATCGCCGAGCGCCGCGACGGCGCGGACGGCCGAGGTGGTGACGCAGGCGCGGTGGGCGAGGATCTGCTGACGCTGCTCGCCGCCGCGCAGAGCGCGGACGACGCCGCGTTCGACGCCACCGAGCTGCGCGACCAGGTGCTGATCTTCCTGCTCGCCGGTCACGAGACGACCGCCACCTCCCTCGCCTTCACCCTGCACCTGCTGGCGCGCCACCCCGAGCACCAGCGTCGGGCCCACGAGGAGATCTCCCGGGTGCTGGGCGACCGGGAGCCCGAGGCCGCCGACCTCGACCGGCTGCCGTACCTCACGCAGGTGCTCAAGGAGGCGATGCGGCTCTATCCCGCGGCCCCGGTGATCGGCCGCCGCGCCGTCGCCGCGAGCCAGGTCGGCGGCCTCACCGTCCCGGCCGGCGCCAACGTGATCCTCGCGCCCTGGGTCACGCACCGCCACCCCGCCTACTGGCCCGACGCCGAGCGTTTCGACCCGGAGCGGTTCACCCCCGAGGCGGAGGCCGCCCGGCCCCGTTACGCCTGGTTCCCCTTCGGCGGCGGCCCGCGCGCCTGCATCGGCCAGCACTTCTCCATGCTGGAGTCGGTGATCGCGCTCGCCGTGATGCTGCGGGAGTACGAGTTCGAGGCCGTGGACCAGGAGATCCCGGTCGGCGTCGGCATCACCCTGCGCGCCGACGGCCCGGCCCGCTGCCGGCTGCGCCGACGGACGCAAGCGGGTTAGGCCGGGCGCTCTCCGGGGCCCGAGGAGACCCCCCGGACGGGGCCAGCGGTACACCGCGTCCGCGGGCGCGCGCTGCCCGGCGGTGCACCGCGTCCGCCGGCGCGCGCCGGCCCGGCCGCGGATGACGGGGCGGCCCTCAGACCGCCGCAGGAGTGGTGTGGTGGCCCTGGAGGCGCGCCAGGTCCGAGGGCCGGACCTGGATGACCACCAGGGCGATCACCGCGGCCATCAGGGCGAACGCGGCCGCCACGATGAAGGCCGAGCTCACCCCGGACGCCAGCACCTGATCGCCCCAGGGGGCGGGGAGTTGGCCGGTGCGCAGGAACATGGCCCGCTGGCCCGGGTCGGCGGTGGCGAGGAAGGCCGGGACCTGGGTGTGGGCCTCGTTGCGGCTGGCGGTGCCGAAGACGGTGACCAGGATGGACAGGCCGAGCGAACCGCCCACCTGCTGCATCGTGTTGAGGAGTCCGGAAGCCGCGCCCGACTCCCGCGGGGGCACGTTGGACAGGGCCATCAGCGTCAGCGAGACGAACTGCATGCCCATGCCGAGGCCGAAGATGAGCATCGGACCCAGGATGCTCCCGAGGTACGTCGAGTGGACGTCGGTCTGCGTCAGCCAGGCCAGCCCCGCCGCCGAGCAGAGCGCGCCGCCCACCATGAAAGGTTTGGGCCCGAGCTTGGGAAGGAGCTGGGAGGCGAGGCCCGCGCCCATCCCGATTACGATGCTGACCGGCAGGAACGCGAGGCCCGCGCGCAGGGGGCTGAATCCCAGCACGTTCTGCACGAACAGGGTCAGGAAGAAGAACATGCCGAACATCGCGCAGGCGAGGAAGAGCATGATGCCGTAGGTCCCGGCGCGGTTGCGGTCGGCGAACATGTGCAGCGGCGTTATCGGCTGGGGCGAGCGCCGTTCGTTGATGACGAACAGGGTCAGCAGGACCACGGCGGCTCCGAAGGAGCCGAGGGTCAGCGCGTCGCGCCAGCCTTCCTGGGACGCGCGGATGAACCCGTAGACGAGGGCGACCATGCCGGTGGTGCACAACAGCGCGCCCGCGAAATCGAAGTGTCCGGGGTGGCGTTCGGACTCCTTGATGACCCTGACGGCCATCAGGGCGATGGCCACCGCGATCGGGACGTTGACGAAGAACACCCAGCGCCAGTCGAGCCATTCGACGAGGACACCGCCGGCCAGCAGGCCGATCGCGCCGCCGCCCGCCGAGACGGCGGCGAACACGCCGAAGGCCCGGTTGCGGGCGGGTCCTTCACGGAAGGTGGTGGTGATCAGTGCGAGCGCAGTCGGTGAGGCGATGGCGCCGCCCATGCCCTGGAGCGCGCGGGCGCCCATCAACTGGCCCTCGTTCTGGGCGAGTCCACCCAGCAGCGAGGCGAGACCGAAGAGCAGCACGCCGAAGATGAAGACGCGTTTGCGGCCGAGGATGTCGCCCGTGCGGCCGCCGAGGAGCAGCAGGCCGCCGAAGGTGAGGGTGTAGGCGTTGACGACCCAGGACAGGCTCTCGGTGGAAAAGCCGAGCGCGGTCTGGATGTGCGGCAGCGCGATGTTCACGATGGTGATGTCGAGGACCACCATGAGCTGGCAGCAGGCGATGACGAACAGGGCGAGGCCGTGCCCCTCGCCTTCCCGGACCTTGCCGTCGGTCCCCGTGCTGGTCGGCAACGTATTCCCGTCCACCCCTCCGACGCTAAACCCGCCCCTGGGGCCACACCACTCGAATGGCCTAACGTTCGACCGCTATACGGTGTGATATTTCACATGGCAGACTGCGATCATGGACGATTTCCTCAGGCTCTCCGTGGCCACCGGCCGGTTCACGTACGGCGCCCCGCGCGCCTTCTCCTTCGGTGACGACGGCCGGCTCCTCTGGTTCCTGCGCTCGACCGGCCCCACCGACCCCCTCGACTCCCTCTGGGTCCTCGACACCGCCTCCGGCGCCGAGACCCGCCTCGCCGACCCCCGTATGCTGCCGGCCGGCACCCTCCCCACCGCCGAACGCCGGCTGCGCGAGCGGATCCGGCTCGTCGCCGCCGGCATCGGCTCGTACGCCCTCTCCGGCGACGGCCGCCGCGCCGTGTTCGCGCTGCACGGGCGGCTGTACGAGGTCACCTCCGACGGCGCCGCCCCGCCCAGGGAACTCCCCGCCGCCGGACCCGCGATGGACCCGCGCCCCAACGCGGACGGCTCGCGCGTCGCGTACGTCACCGACGACGCCCTCCACACCGTGCCCGGCGGCCGGGTCAGCCCCGACGACGGGGCCCGTTGGGGCGTCGCCGAGTTCGCGGCCGCCGAGGAGCTCAGCCGCGACCGCGGGCACTGGTGGTCCCCGGACGGCGAGACCCTGCTCGCCGCCCGCGTCGACGAGTCCGCCCTCGGGCGGCGCTGGATCGGCGACCCGGCGCACCCGGAGCTCCCGGTGGAGGACTTCGCGTACCCGCAGGCCGGGGGCCCCAACGCGGACGTGCAGCTGTGGGTCCTCGGGCCGGACGGGCACCGGGTGCGGCTCGACTGGGACGCCGGGACCTACCCCTACGTCTCGGACGCCGCCTGGGAGTCGGCCGGGGAGGTCCTGCTGACCGTCCAGGACCGGCTCCAGCAGACCGTGCTGCTGCTCGGCGCCGACCCGCTGACCGGGGCGACCCGTGAACTGTCGCGCACCACGCACCCGCAGTGGGTGGACCCCCTGCCCGGGACCCCGGCGCGGCTCCCGGACGGGCGGATGCTCACCGCCGCCGACACCCCGGGCGGGGCCGCGCGCGCCCTCGCGCTCGACGGGAAGCTGCTGACCGGCGACGGCGTCCAGGTCCGCCGCGTGGCCGGGCTCCACGACGGCCGGCTGCTGATCGAGGCCGGACAGCGCGACCCCGCCGAGCAGCAGGTGCTGCTCCTCGACCCCGGAACCGGGGAGCTGACCGCGCTCGCCGACGGGCCGGGGGTGCACACCGTGCTCGCCTCGTCCGGGGCGCTGCTGCTGACCAGCGCCGGCGCCGACGGGATACGCCGTGGCGTGCGCACCGCCGACGGGCGCGAGTTCAGCCCCGCCGACCTGGCCGAACCGCTGCCCCACCGGGTGGTGCCGGTGCTGGAGCGGGTCACCGAGCGCCGTCTCCCCACCGCGCTGGTGCTGCCGCGCGGGCACGTCCCCGGCACCCGGCTCCCGGTGCTGGTGGACGGCTACGGCGGCCCCGGCTTCCAGGACGTCTCGGCGGAACCCCGGCGCTGGCAGCACCGCCAGTGGTGGGCCGACCAGGGCTTCGCGGTGGTCACCATCGACAACCGGGGCACCCCGTACGTCTCCCCCGCCCATACCCACGCCATGTACCGGGGTTTCTCCGAGGTCACCCTGGAGGACCAGGCGGCGGCCCTTGAGGCGCTCGGCGCCCGCCACCGGGACCTCGACCTCACCCGGGTCGGGGTGCGCGGCTGGTCGTACGGCGGCTACCTCGCGGCCCTCGCCGTGCTGCGCCGCCCGGACCTCTTCCACGCGGCCGCCGCCGGAGCCGCGCCGACCGACTTCCGCCACTACGACACCGCGTACACCGAGCGCTACCTCGGTCTTCCCCAGGAGCACGCGCAGGTGTACGAGCGGGACTCGCTGATTGCGGACGCGCCCCGGCTGACCCGGCCCCTGCTGCTCATCACGGGCCTGGCCGACGACAACGTCCACCCGTCCCACACCCTGCGCCTGTCCCGGGCCCTGACGGACGCGGGCCGCCCGCACCGGCTGCTGGCACTGCCCGGGGTCACCCACATGACGCCGGGCGGCACGAGGGAGAAGGTCATGCTCCAGGAACTGGACTTCTTCCGGCGTGAGTTGCGCCTCTGAGACCGCGAGGCCCGACGGGGGGGATCAGGCCCAGAGGACGAGTGAGGGGCCCCGGAGCCGATCGTGTCGGCTCCGGGGCCCCTCTTCTCCCCGGGGTCCCCGTCAGTCCCCCGGGAAGTGACAGGCCACCTCGCGCGAGGCGGCGATCCGCAGCAGCGGGCGCTCGGTGCGGCAGATCTCCTGGGCCTTGGGGCAGCGCGGGTGGAACGTGCAGCCGGGCGGCGGGGCCGCCGGGCTCGGCGGGTCGCCGAGCAGCACGATCCGCTCGCGCCTGCGCTCCGCCGCCGGATCCGGCAGCGGGACCGCCGACAGCAGGGCCCGGGTGTAAGGGTGTTGGGGGGTGTCGTACAGGAGGTGCTTCTCGCCGATCTCCACGATCCGGCCCAGGTACATGACGGCGACCCGGTCGCTGACCCGCTTGACCACCGACAGGTCGTGGGCGATGAACACGTAGGCCAGGCCCAGTTCGCGGCGCAGCCGTTCCATCAGGTTGACGATCTGGGCCTGGACGGAGACGTCGAGGGCGGAGACCGGCTCGTCGGCGATGATCAGCCGGGGGCTGGTGGCGAGCGAGCGGGCGATGCCGATCCGCTGCGCCTGGCCGCCGGAGAACTCGTGCGGGTAGCGGTCGATGTGCTCGGGGATCAGCCCGACCAGTTCCATCAGTTCGGCCGCCCTGCGGCGGGCGTCCGCGGCCGTCCGGCCCTGGACCAGCAGCGGGTCGGAGATGATCCGGGCCACCGTCTGGCGGGGGTTGAGGGAGGAGTGGGGGTCCTGGAACACCATCTGGATGTGCTTGCGCAGCGGCCGCAGGGCGCCCTGGGAGAGCCGGCTGATGTCCCGGCCCTCGAACTCGACGCTGCCCGCCGTCGGTTCCAGCAGCCGCACCAGCATCCGGCCGGTGGTGGACTTCCCGCAGCCCGACTCCCCCACGAGGCCGAGGGTTTCGCCCTCGCCCAGGTCGAAGGAGATCCCGTCGACGGCGCGCACGGGCGCCCCCCGGCGCCCGGTCACCGACCGCCGGCCGGGGAAGGTCATGGTCAGGTCGCGTACGGAGAGCAGCGCCTGCGGTGTGGCGGTCATCGGGTCACCTCTGCCGGGGCTCCGGCTCCGGCGAAGTGGCAGGCGACGGTGCGCGCGGGCCCTTCCCCGTACGGTTCGAGCTCCGGGCGTTCAGCGGTGCAGCGCGCCGCCGCCTTGGGGCAGCGCGGGGCGAAGGCACATCCGGGAGCGGGGGTCAGGAGGGACGGCGGCGAGCCGGGGATGGCCCGCAGGGGTGCGTCATCGGCGTCGTCGAGCCGGGGCAGGGAGTCCAGCAGGCCCCGGGTGTACGGGTGGGCCGGCTCGGCGAAGAGCTGGTCGACGGGCGCCTGTTCCGCGGCCCGGCCGCCGTACATGACCAGCACCTCGTGGGCGACCCGGGCCACCACGCCGAGGTCGTGGGTGATCATCACGACTCCGAGTCCGCGGTCCTGCTGGAGGCGGGCGATCAGCTCCAGGATCTGGGCCTGCACGGTGACGTCGAGGGCGGTGGTGGGCTCGTCGGCGATCAGCAGGTCCGGTTCGCAGGCCAGAGCCATCGCGATCATCGCGCGCTGCCGCATGCCGCCGGAGAACTGGTGCGGGTACTCCCCCGCCCGGCGGGCGGGTTCCGGGATGCCGACCTCGCCGAGCATGTCGACGGCCCGCTTGCGGGCTGCGGCGCGGCCGGCTTTGAAGTGCACCCGGAAGTGCTCGGCGATCTGCTCGCCGACGGTGTAGTAGGGGTGCAGGCTGGACAGCGGGTCCTGGAAGATCATGGCCATCTTGCGGCCGCGCAGCCGGGACAGCTCCCGCTCGGACAGGCCGGTGAGTTCCTGCCCCTCGAGGGCGACGGACCCGCCGATCTCGGCCTCCCGGTGCAGGCCCATGACGGCGAGCGAGGTGACGGACTTTCCGGAGCCGGATTCCCCCACGATGCCGAGGGTGCGCCCGGCCTCGACGGTGAATCCGAGCGAGTCGACGGCGCGTACCGGCCCGCGCGGGGTGGTGAAGGTGACGCACAGGTCGCGTACTTCAAGGAGAGCGGCCATCAGTACCTCACCCTCGGGTCGATGACGGCGTACAGGAGGTCGACGACGAGGTTGGCGACGACGATGAAGAACGCGGCGAGCAGCGTGACGCCGAGCACCACCGGCTGGTCGGCGCTGACGAGCGCCCCGTAGAACAGCCGGCCGATGCCCGGCAGTCCGAAGATGGACTCGGTGATGACGGCGCCGGCGAGCAGCCCTCCGAGGTCCATGCCGAAGATGGTCAGGATCGGGGTCATCCCGGAGCGCAGCCCGTGCTTGACCACGACGGTGCGTTCGGGCATGCCCTTGGCGCGGGCGGTACGGATGTACGGCTCTGCCATCGCCTCGATCATCGAACCGCGGCTCTGGCGGGCGTACATGGCGGCGTACAACAGTGCGAGTGCGGTCCAGGGCAGCAGCAGGTTGGAGGCCCAGCCGAGCGGGTCGTCGCCGAAGGAGTGGTAGGAGGGGTAGGGCAGCAGTCCGGCGACGCGGATGACTCCGTAGATCAGCATCACGGAGGTGAAGTACACCGGCAGCGAAGCCGCGGCGACGGCACCGACCATGAGCGCCTTGTCGGTGGCGGTGTCCTTGCGCAGCGCGGCCGTGACCCCGGCGCCGAGGCCGAGCAGCAGCCACAGCACGGCGGCGCCCAGGGCGAGGGACGCCGAGACCGGCAGGCGGTTCATGAGGAGGTCCCAGACGGGCAGGGCGTTCTCGTACGAGTAACCCAGGCACGGGAAGTCGCACTGGACGGCGTACTGGCCGGTGCCGAGGGTGCGGCCGGTGAAGATGCCGCTCAGGAAGTCGAGGAACTGCCGCCACAGGGGCAGGTCGAGGCCGAGGTACTGCCGTACGTCGGCGAGCCGTTCGGGACTGCAGGTCTTGCCGCAGGCGGCCGCGGCGGGGTCGGAGGGCAGGACGTAGAAGATGAGGAAGGTGACGGCGGCGATGGCGAGGAGCACGCCGGCCAGGGCGAGCAGCCGGCGGATCAGGTAGAGGATCACGTGCGGCCGCCCCTCGGGTCGAGGATGTCGCGCAGGGCGTCGCCGAGGAGGGTGAAGGCGAGTACCGCCAGGAAGAGGAAGACGCTCGGGATGACGAAGTACATGGGGTCCGTCTCGTAGTAGGCGACGGATTCCGCGATCATCTGGCCCCAGGACGGGGTGGGCGGGCGGACGCCGACGCCGAGGTAGCTGAGCGCGGCCTCGGTGCTGATCATGCCGGGGATCAGCAGGGTGGTGTAGGCGATGACCGGGCCCGAGACGCCGGGGAGGATGTCGCGGGTCAGGATCCGCCAGGCCCCGGAGCCGCCGACGCGGGCGGCGTCGACGTATTCGCGGTGTTTGAGGGAGAGGGTCTGGCCCCGGACGACGCGGGCGACGCCCGGCCAGCCGAACAGGCCGATCACGGCCGTCATGAGCACGATGCGGTTGACGTCCTTGGCCACCGACAGCATCGCGATCATGAAGATGAGCGAGGGGAAGGACATGGTCAGGTCCATCAGCCGGGAGAGCACCGCGTCGGTGCGCCCGCCGAAGTAGCCCGCGGCGATTCCGGCGGCCGTGCCGGTGACCACCACGATCGCGGTGGCGGCGAAGGCGATGAGGAGGGAGACCTGGGCGCCGCTCACGACGCGGGAGAACAGGTCGCGGCCGCTGACGGGTTCGACGCCGAGCCAGTGGGCCGGACTGATCCCGCCGAGTGTGCCCAGTGGCTGGCCGCCGAGGTAGGGGTCGATGGCGGTCTTGTCGAACTCGTCCGGGGCCCAGCCGCCGAGAGCGCCCAGCCAGGGGGCGGTGAGGGCCATCAGGACGAAGAGGAGGACGACGCAGAGACTGACGCGGACGGCGGGGCGGCGGCGCAGTTCCCGCCGGGCGAGCTGCCAGGGGCTGCTGCCGGTGGCCGGCGCCGGGGGAGCGTCCTTGACGGCGTCGGGCTGCGGCGCCCCGCCGGGAGCCGGGGCCGCCGGCGTCCGGCCGTCGGCCCCGGGTGCGGTGGTGGTCATGGTGTCGGGCTCCGTGTTCCTCAGCCCTGGCTCTTCGAGGGGTCCTTGAGGCCGACGGTCGCGTAGTCGACGGTGCCCGTCCACACGGGGTGGCCGAAGGCACCCGCGATGTTGGGGCCGACCAGCAGCGGCTTGCGCTCCAGCAGGACCGGGACGGAGGGGGCCTTCTTCATGACCTCCGCGTCGAGGTCCACCCAGGCCTGCGCGGCCTGCTTGGCGTCGGACATGGCGTTGATCTCGTCGATCCGCTTCATGGTCGCCTCGTCGCGGAACTGGCTGTAGTTGCCCTGGTTTCCCTTCTCCTTGATGGTGCGTCCGTCGAACACGAAGGGCATCCAGGTCGAGCCGGAGGGGTAGTCGGGGCACCAGCCGGTGAGGGTCATGTCGGGGGTGGTGGACAGGTCGCCGATGACGTCGTAGTAGGCGCCCGGGTCGACGGTGTCGATGACGACCTCGATGCCGACGCGGGCCAGGCCCTGCTGGAGGGCCTCGGCCTTGCCCTTGTCGCCGGTGGAGACGGCGAGGGAGACCTTCAGCTTGTCCTTTCCGGCGGCCTTGAGCAGGTCCTTGGCCTTGTCCGGGTCGCCGGTCGGGGCGATCTTGAGGGTGTCGGCCTGCTTGCCCCCGGTGAGGGCCGGGGGCAGGTAGGCGGTGGCGACCTCGTTGAGGGCGGGGCCGCCGCCCGCGGTGATCACGGATTCCTTGTCGACGGCGTACTGCATGGCCTCGCGGACCTTCGGGTCGTTGAAGGGGGCGCGGGAGTTGTTCAGGTGGAGCATCTCGGTACAACCCTGGGACTCGGCGAGGAGGCGGGCCTTGACGTCCGCCTTGGGCAGCACCTTGGGCGCGCTTTCGGGGCGCATGTTCGAGTACTCGATCGCGGACGCGTCCGGGCCCGTGCCGGCGATGATCCGGTCGTCGATCTGACCGCCCTTGAGGCCCATGACGACCACGAACTTGTCGGGGTAGGCCTTTCTGACGGTGTCGGTCTTGGCGTCCCAGTGCTCGTTGCGGACCAGGACGAGCTTCTTGTCGCGGTCGTACGACTCGATCTTGTACGGGCCCGAGGAGAACGGGCGGGCGTCGTACTGCGTGCCCTTCTCCTGGGACTGGGGGACGGGAGCGAAGGTGGGCAGGGTGGCGGTGGCGGAGAACTCGGCGACGGGGCGCTTGAGCTGGAAGACGATCGTGCGGTCGTCGGGGGTCTTGACGGAGTCGAGGTGCTGCCCCTGGAGCGGCCCCTTGTACCCCTCGGTGCCCGCGAGGTACTGGGCGGCGTAGTCGGGGCCGCCGGTGAGGTCGGGGGCGAAGGAGCGCTCGACGTTGTACTTGATGTCCTGGGCCTTGACGGGCGAGCCGTCCTCGTACTTCACGCCCTCCTTGAGGGTGAAGGTCCAGGTCTTGCCGCCGTCGGAGGGGGTGCCGAGATCGGTGGCGAGGTCGGGGACGAGTTCGCTGCCCGCCTTGCCGGGCTCGGGCTTGAAGGTGACGAGCGTGCGGTAGAGGAGCCGGGTGCCGAAGTCCATGGCCGGCATCACCCAGTTGCGGGCCGGGTCGAGGTGGGAGAAGTCCTGGTTGGACAGGACGGTGAGGGTGCCGCCCTTGACCGGGGTCCCGCCCAGGACCTTGCCGTCGTTGCCGGCGGCGGGGTTGGGGGCACCCGAGCCGCCGGCCGAGCCCTTCTTGGTGTCGGAGCAGCCCGAGGCGCCGAGGGCGAGGGCTGCCACCAAGGCGGTGGCGAGGGCGAGTTGGGTGCGCTTGGTCATGGTCACTCCAGTGAAGGGCCGCGCTCTATGATGTGACCGGTAACATAGTAATGTGAAATTGTACTGACAAGAGGTTGGCGCCGCCGTTATCCAGCCGTGTCCAAAAAGGGCCGCCGACAAGGGAGTTGGGATCCCCGTACGGCGGCCCTCGGGAGACGGACCTCAGACGCCCGAACCCAGCCCGCCCGGGGGCCGGCCGACGGGCTCGTCCCGCCCCTGCGCCCACAGCGAGCGGACGTGACCGAGGTGGCGGACCATGCACGCCTCGGCCGCCGCCGAATCGCCGCTGATCATCAGGTCGAGCAGCTCGATGTGTTCCTCCGCCGAGGAGACCAGCTTGCCGGCTTCGTCCAGGCCCGTCAGGCCGTAGAGCCGGGAGCGCTTGCGCAGGTCGCCGACCGTCTCGACGAGCCGGTCGTTCCCCGAGAGCGCCAGCAGACTGAGGTGGAAACGGCGGTCCGCCTCCAGGTAGCCGATCAGGTTGTGCTCACGGGCGCTGGCGACGATCTCCTCCGCGATGGGGCGCAGGGCCTCCAGCTGCTCGGGGGTCGCGACTTCGGTGATCCGGCCGATCGTCGGCACCTCGATCATCGTGCGCAGTTCGGTGTACTGGTCGAGGTCCCGCTCGCTGACCTCGGTGATCCGGAAGCCCTTGTTGCGGACGGGTTCGACCAGCCCTTCGCGGGCCAGGTCGAGCATGGCCTCTCGCACCGGGGTGGCCGACACGCCGAGTTCGGCCGCCAGACCGGGGGCCGAGTAGACGCTCCCGGGACGCAGCTCGCCCGCTATCAGGGCTGCTCGGAGGGCGTGACCCACCTGGTCACGGAGCCGTTCCTGGGCCTTGATGAGACTGTGCTGCTTCAGGTCACCCATTGCTGTTCCTCCGCGCATCGAGAGGGACAGCGTACAATGTCACGTTGCTCTGCCGGTCCCCGTCCTCTGGAACAGTGCGACCGCCACGGCCAGATCCTCCCAGGCCATGCCCACGCTCTTGAAGAGCCGCGGACCATTTTGTCTTCCCGGCGCCGGATGGCGGCCGGCGACGAGGTCGGCGAGGGTACCGGTGATGTGACCGGGGCCGATCGCCCCCTCCGCCTCCGGGATCAGCAGGTCGCCCGCCTCGCGCAGGGCCACCGCGCGCGACTCCACGTACACCGCCGAGCGGCGCACCAGAGCGGTGTCGGTCTCCCGGGCGTCCGGTTCGTGCGAGCCGACCGCGACGACCGTCGCCCCGGGTCGGACCAGCCGCCCGTCGAACAACGGGGTACGGGCCGTGGTGCAGCAGAGCACCACATCGGCCCCGGACACGTCCTCGGGGCCACCGGTGCGGGCGGCGAGCCCCAGGGCCCGCGCGTGCGCCGCGAGCCGTTCGGCACGGTCCGGGGCCCGGGCGACGACCGTCACCCCGGCCAACTCCCTTTCCGCGAGCAGGGCTTCGAGGTGCCCGTACGCCTGCGGTCCCGCCCCGAAGACGACCAGCGCGAGCGGCCGGTCCCGCGGCGTCAGGTGGCGCAGGGCCAGGGCCGACACGGCCGGCGTGCGCAGGGCGGTGAGCGCGGCGCCGTCGAGCAGGGCGACGGGGCGCAGGGTGGGGCCGTCCAGCAGGAGGTAGGAGCCGGTGATCCGGGGAAGCCCGAGCGCGGCGTTGCCCGGCGCGACGCCCGCGATCTTCACCCCGGCGTACGCGCCCGCCGCGGCCGGCATCAGCAGCAGCTCCCCGCCGGGCACGGGCACCGCGGTGCGCTGCGGGCACCCCTCCGGGTCCAGGCCGGCGCGCAGGACCCCGGCCAGGGCGTCGGCTGCCTCGGCGGGGGTGAGCAGCCCCGCCATGTCCGCGCCGGAGAGCTGCGCGATCACAGCAGGAACCCGGCGCCGAGCTCGTCGTACGGGTCGACGGTGAAGGCGTGTTCACCGGTGCGGTAGGCCGTCCCCGTGACCTCCGTGACCAGGTCGTCCGCGTCCCCGCCCACGACCCGGCCGGTGAAGACCGTGCCGACGACCGACTCGTGCAGCAGGTCCTCCCCCGCACCCAGCCGGCCGTCCTGCGCGAGCAGTGCGAGCCGCGCGGAGGTACCGGAGCCGCAGGGCGAGCGGTCGGTCTGCCCGTCGGCGAAGACCGTCACGTTGCGCTGGTGCGGTCCGAAGGGGGTGTCGGGGAGTTCCTCGTAGAGGATCACCCCGTACACGCCGGAGAGCAGCGGCCCGCCCGGGTGCCAGGTACCCGGGTGCGTGGCCAGCGCCGCCCGGATCTCCTGGCCGGCGCGCACCAGCGAGGGCAGCGCGGCGGTGGAGACCTCCAGCCCGAGGTCCCGGGCCGGGACCGAGGCGTAGCAGGCCCCGGCGTGCGCGATGTCGGCTTCGGCCAGGCCGAGCGTGGTCGCGACCGGCACCTTGCGGGCGCCGACCCGGGCCGGGACGCCCCGGTAGGTCACCCCCGTGGAGCGGCCGCCGGAGCGGTGCACGGTGGCGGTGACCCGCCCGGACGGCACGTCGATGCGGACCTGGACGCTGCCGTCGTCCGGGGCCGGGACCCGGCCGGAGTCCACGGCCCAGGCGCCGAGGGCCATGGTGCCGTGGCCGCAGGCGGTGGAGTAGCCGTCCTTGTGCCAGAACAGCACCCCGAAGTGGGCCCCGTCGTCGTCGGGCGGCACGACGAACCCGCCGTACATGCCGGCGTGCCCGCGGGGCTCCTGCACCAGGAGCCGCCGCAGGTCGTCCAGGGCGCCGCGGCGCGGGGCCGTCGGGGAGCCGCCGGGCCCGATGGCGGTGGCGCAGCGCTCGGCGACCGTGTCACCGGGTACGGCCGGCATCCCCGCGCAGGCGGTGTCGACGATGCGGAAGGGTTCGCCGGCCGCGTGGTAGTCGGTGGTGCGGACGGTGGTGGGGGCGGTCGCACGGACCACGGCCGGGTCGGCGGTCACAGCGGGAAACCTCCGGGGGACGGGTCGGCGGTCACAGCAGGAAACCTCCGGGGAACGGGTCGGCGGGGTCCAGGAAGTACTGGGCCGTACCGGTGATCCAGGCCCGCCCGGTGACCGTGGGGATCACCGCGGGGAGGCCGCCCACCGTGGTCTGCTCCACGAGCCGGCCGGTGAACTCGGTACCGATGAAGGACTCGTTGACGAAGTCGGTGCCGAGCGGCAGCAGCCCCCGGGCGTGCAGCTGGGCCATCCGCGCGCTGGTGCCCGTACCGCAGGGCGAGCGGTCGAACCAGCCGGGGTGGATCGCCATGGCGTGCCGGGAGCGGCGGGCGTCCGAGCCGGGGGCCGCGAGGTAGACGTGCTTGACCCCGGCGATGGCGGGGTCCTCGCGG
This sequence comes from Streptomyces sp. NBC_00667, assembly GCF_036226825.1. Classification (NCBI taxonomy): domain Bacteria; kingdom Bacillati; phylum Actinomycetota; class Actinomycetes; order Kitasatosporales; family Streptomycetaceae; genus Streptomyces; species Streptomyces sp. NBC_00667. Next base: position 5,244,452 of record NZ_CP109022.1, on the reverse strand, counting down.
TGGACGGGCCGGTCGGCGGAGGCGTTGACGGCCCCCATGACGGCGAGTCCGGCCGCCAGGAGGTCGTCCTTGCGGGCCCTGTCGAAGGGGAGGCCGAGGGCGTCGAGGTCGACGAAGGCGTAGAAGTTGCCGCCGTAGGCCAGGTCGTAGCTCACCGTGCCGTAGCCGGGGACCTCCACCTTCAGGTCGAGCCCCGCACAGTACGAGGCGACGTTGGTGAGCGTGACGGCGGTGGCCGATCCGCCCTCGACCCGGACGTCCACGCTCACCAGGCCGGCCGGGGTGTCGAGCCGGACCGTGGTCACCGGTTCCACGGCCGGGACCAGGCCGGTCTCGACCAGGACGGTGGCCACCCCGATGGTGCCGTGCCCGCACATGGGCAGCAGGCCCGACACCTCGATGTAGAGCACGCCGAAGTCGGCGTCGGGGCGGGTGGGGGGCTGGAGGACGGCGCCGCTCATCGCGGAGTGGCCGCGCGGTTCGTACATGAGCAGGGTCCGGACGTGGTCCATGTGCTCGATGAAGTGGAGCCGCTTGTCGGCCATGGTGTCGCCGGGGATGACCCCGATTCCCCCGGTGATCACGCGGGTCGGCATGCCCTCGGTGTGCGAATCCACCGCGTGGTAGATGTGGCGCGTGCGCATGGGTCCCCCAACGGGTCCTAGTTGAGGCCCTCGGCGAGGGCCTTTTCGGTGGCGGCGCGGACGGCCGCCTCGATCTCGCCGGTGAGCGGGAAGCGCGGCGGGCGGGTGGCGCCGCCGGGACGGCCGGCCAGGTCCATGGAGAGCTTGATGGCCTGCACGAACTCGGTCTTGGAGTCCCAGCGCAGCAGCGAGTGCAGGGACTTGTAGAGCGGCAGCGCGGTGGCGAGGTCGCCGGCGACGGCGGCCCGGTACAGGGTGGCGCAGGACTGCGGGAGGGCGTTGGGGTAGCCGGCGATCCAGCCGACGGCGCCCGCGAGGGCGAGTTCGAGGAGTACGTCGTCCGCGCCGATCAGCAGGTCGAGTCCGGGCGCGAGCTCGGCGATCTCGTAGGCGCGCCGTACGTCTCCGCTGAACTCCTTGACGGCGACGATGCTGCCGTCGGAGTGCAGCCGGGCCAGGAGCCCGGGCGTCAGGTCCACCTTGGTGTCGATGGGGTTGTTGTACGCGACGACGGGCAGGCCCGCCCGCGCCACCTCGGCGTAGTGGGCGCGGACGGCGTCCTCGTCGGCGCGGAACGCGTTGGGGGGCAGCAGCAGGACGGATCCCGCTCCGGCCTCCGCCGCCTGTTCGGCCCAGCGGCGCGCTTCGGCGCTGCCGTAGGCGGCGACCCCGGGCATGACGCGGCTGCCGTCGCCGGCCGCCTCGACGGCGGTGCGGACGACCCGGGCCCGCTCCTCGTCGGTGAGGGTCTGGTACTCGCCGAGGGAGCCGTTGGGGACGACGCCGTCGCACCCGTTGGCGATCAGCCAGGCCACGTGCTCGGCGTAGGCGTCGTAGTCGACGGCGAGGTCTTCGCGCAGGGGCAGCGCGGTGGCGACCATGATGCCGTGCCAGGGGCGGTTGCGGGGCTGGGCGGGCGCGGGGGTGTGCGCGTGGGTCATGAAGGACTCCCTAGAGTGGTGTGTGACATTTTACTAAGGGACGTGAGGGGGCCACAAGGGCCCGGACGTGCCGGATCCGGATCGGATCAGTGAGGGTCCTGCGGCAGTTCGGCCAAGTGGCGCAGCGGTACTGGGCAGGAAAGGGGACGCCGGTCGGGGGCCGCTCCCGCGGCGGAGGAGGTTTCCCCCGCCAGGGCGGCGACGGCCGGGCCGCACATCCGGCCCTGGCACCAGCCCATCCCGGCCCGCGTGAGCAGTTTGACGGTACGGGCGTCCCGTGCGCCGAGATCACGGGTGGCCTGCCGGATCCGGCCCGCCGGGACCTCCTCGCAGCGGCACACGTCGGTGTCCTCGCGCAGCCAGCCGGTCCAGCCCTCGCCGGGGCGGTGTGCGGCGGCCATCGCCCCGGCGAAGGCCCGCAGCCGCGCGCGGCGGCGGACGAGCGCGGCCGGCGCGGGCCGGCCGGCGAGGGAGAAGGCCGCCAGTTCGCCCTCGGTCAGCGCCAATTGGGCACCCCCGATGCCCCCGGTCTCGCCCGCGGACCAGATGCCGGGGACGGAGGTGCGCTGCCCGGCGTCCAGTTCCAGGGCGACGGTCCCGTCCGCGCCGGGGCGGGTGGCGCAGCCGAGTGCCGTCGCCAGCTCCAGCTGGGGCACGAGGCCGTGGCCGACGGCGACGGCGTCGCAGGGGATCCGCCGCCCGGTGCCGGGCAGCGGCCGCCAGTCGCCGTCCAGCCGGGCCACGGTGACGGCCTCGACCCGGCCCCGGCCGTGGGCTTCGGTGACGGCGTGCCGGGTCAGGGGGCGGACGCCGTGGCGCAGCAGCGCGCTGCCGTACGCGGCGCCTTCGGCGAGCTTGCCGGGGTTGCGCAGCAGGGCGGGCAGCCGGCCCGCGTACGCGGTGTACGAGGCCGCCTCGACGACGGCCGGGACGGTGGCTCCGGCGGCCGCGAGGGAGCCGGCCACGGCGAGCAGCAGCGGCCCGCTCCCGGCGACGACCACCCGCTTGCCCGGCAGCACCAGGCCGCCCTTGAGCATGGCCTGGGCCCCGCCGGCCCCGACGACCCCGGGCAGGGTCCAGCCGGGGAAGGGCAGTTGCCGCTCGTAGGCGCCGGTGGCCAGCAGGACGGAGGAGGCCCTGAGCGTGACGGACCGCTCCTCGGGGCCCGCGACGGCGTGCAGCGTCCAGCGCCCGCCGTCCGGGACCACCGTCCAGACGTGGTGCGCCGGGAGGTAGGTGATCCGGCCTGCCGATTCGTGGGCGCGCAGGGCGGCTTCGCGGGTGGCGAAGGCGGCCCATTGGTGGTGCAGCGCCTCGGGGCGTTCGGCGCCGAGGCCGGGCGCGGGCCGGCGGTAGAACTGGCCGCCGGGGCGCTCCCCCGCGTCCAGCAGCGCGACCCGCAGGCCGAGGCGGGCGGCGGTGACGGCGGCGGCCAGCCCGGCGGGCCCGGCGCCGACGACGGCGAGGTCGGGCACGGCCGGGCCGGATACGGCGCGCTCCGGCGACGAGGGGTCAGACGGCGAGGTCGGCACGGCCGGTCCCTTCCTGGGTGGTGACGGTGTCCCCGGCCCGCGCCGGGACCAGGCAGGCCCGCTGGTTCGGCCGGCCGTTGACCGTGACGAGGCAGTCGTAGCAGCTGCCGATCCCGCAGAACGCCCCGCGCGGGGCGCCCCCCTCACGCGTGGTGCGCCAGGCGAGGATCCCGGCGTTCCACAGCACGGCGGCGATGCTCTGGCCGGACTCCGCGGTCAGTTCGCGGCCGTCGAAGCGCAGGACGTACGTCGCCCGGGGGGCTCCGCCCACGAGTGCGCGGGGCGAGCGGTCACCGGGGGGCCGGCTCATCGGACGTCTCCTTCTTCGGGCGCGGCTCGGTAGGGGACTTCGCAAGGGGCTTCGTACGGCCGGCTCACGGCTGCCCCTCCGGGTCGGGCTCCCGCGCGAAGGGCCGCTCCGGCCGGAAGGGTGCGGGGTCCAGCGGTGGTTCGGATCCGGTCAGCGCGGCCGTGATCAGCACGCCGGTGGCCGGGGCCAGGCCGATGCCCGCACCCTCGTGCCCGCAGGCGTGCAGCAGCCCGGGCACCCGGGGGTCGGGGCCGATGGCCGGAAGGTGGTCGGGGAGGTAGGGGCGGAAGCCGTGGTAGGTCCGCAGCACCCGCACGTCGGCCAGTACCGGGAACAGCGCGGCCGCCTGGGACGCGAGCCGGCGCAGGGCGTCCACCGACAGGGAGCGGTCGAAGCCGACCCGCTCCCGGGTGGCCCCGATGAGCACCGGGCCCGAGGGGGTGCCCTCGACCACCGCCGAGGACTGCAGGGCTGCGGAGCCGCTGGCCACGTCCGCGATGTAGTCGGCGGCGTAGACCTTGTGCCGCACGACCCTCGGCAGTGGCTCGGTCACCAGGACGAAGCCGCGGCGCGGGAGCACCGGCAGGGTGGTCCCGGCGAGTTCGGCGATCCGGCCGCCCCAGGTGCCGGCGGCGTTGACGACGGCCGGGGCGAGGAGTTCGCGGGTGCGGGTGCGCACCCCCCGTACGGCCCCGCGCTCCAGCACGAGGTCCGTCACCTCCTCGCCGAGGTGCACCGAGGCCCCGTCGGCGGCCGCCGCGGCCAGCAGCCGGGCAGCCGCCTGGGCGGGCTGGACCTGCGCGTCCTGCGGGTAGTGGAAGCCTCCCGCGAGCCCCGGAGCCAGATGGGGCTCCAGCTCGGGCAGGTCGGCGTCCCCCACCTCGACGGCGGTGACGCCCGCCGCGCGCTGGCCTTCCGCGAAGCTCCGCAGCGCCCTGAGCGAAGCCTCGTCCGGGGCGACGACCAGGCCGCCCTTGTCCTCGTACTCCATCTCCTGCCCGAGGAGGGCCGCCAGTTCGCGCCACAGGCCCGCGGACAGCAGGGCCAGGTCGAGCTCCGCTCCGGCTTCCTTGTCGGAGACGAGCAGGTTGCCCTCGCCCGCACCGGTGGTGCCGCCGGCGACGGATCCGCGGTCGACGACGGCCACGCGCAGGCCCGCGCGGGTGGCGTAGTACGCGCACGCGGCTCCGACGACACCGGCGCCGATGATGACGGCGTCCAGACCATTTCTGTTGGGCACGGCAGTAATATGTCACATTCTTTATCGAGTGCCTAGGGTCGGCCGGGGCTCGCCGGCCCCGCCCGGGCCGGTCCCTCCCCCCGTTGCGGCAGGGACCGGCCCGGAGCCGTGATCAGCTGCGCAGCGGGCCCTCGCAGCTGTAGCCCGACGTCCCCGCCGTGTGGTTGCTCCAGATCTCCACGGGGCCGAAGGAGCAGTTCATGTCGGTGAAGTTGGTGGAGACGGGGGCCGTCCGGTCGAGGATGAAGTAGTCCACCGTCTCGGACATGTCCTTGAAGTTCTGGTCGTCGCTGCGCCAGTTCTTGAGGTTGGCCGTGATGCGGCCGGTACAGGTGAACCGGCGCTTGCCGGGGTCGCCGTTCTCCACGCAGTCGGGGGTGTTGTAGGTGGCCGCCGCGAACGAGGACTTCACGTTCGCGAGCGCGGAGTCGCGCAGCCGGTCGTTGGCCGTGAAGCTGGTGTTCGGCACGTAGAGCTGGTCGACCTTGGCGATCTGCGCGTCCAGGAACTTGTCGTAGTCGCGCTGGAGGTAGGTGTCGGCGCCCATCCGGTGGCGCCACGCGTCGTACCCGGCGACGTCGTTCTCGCGCAGGTGGGTGTACATCTCGCGCAGCAGGCTGGGCTTCTCGGTCCACAGGAACTCGAAGAACGTGCCCGCGTAGTTGTAGAAGCGGAAGCCGTCGCCGTCGTAGGTGGCGTTCAGCAGCTGTTCGACCGACATCCGGGGGCCGCCGCCGGCGGTGTCGTTGATGACGCCCTTGACCAGGGACTTGCGGACGGCGATGCCGTTGTCGCGGGTCGCGCCGTCGAAGAACTCGGCGGTGCCCTCGTCCATCGCGGTCGTGCGGTCGCCCTCGTACCAGGGGCCCTCGCCGAAGGAGCCGGGGACGGCGAAGCGGCCGTTGAGGTAGTGCGTGTACTCGTGGCGGAACAGCTCTTCGAGGGTGAGGGTGGAGTCCTGCGGGACGCGGCGCTGGTAGGTGTAGAAGGTGGCGCCGTTCTCGATGTACATGCCGCCGTTGTTGGTGCCGTAGCCGTTGAGCATCGTCTGGTAGGTGACGTAGTCGGCGCGGGAGGCGTACAGCACGATGTTCAACGTGGTGTTGGGGTCGCCGGCGAGCGGCTGGTCCGTGCCGAGCACGCGGTGGAACTGCGTCTTGACCTGCTTGCTCGCGTAGTAGAGCTGGTCGACGGTGGCCCGGTCGAGTGCGGTGCGGACCTTGATGCCGCCGTTGTCGTACGTGTAGGTGTTGGGGAAGAGCATCTTCTCGATGTCCTCCTTGCACACCCCGTACTGCTTGCACGCGTTGTAGGTGTTCAGCCAGCTCACGACCTTGGCCCAGGGCTCGCTGCCGTTGCCCCACGTCGTCTTGACCTGCGCGAGGAGCGTGCCGAGGTCGGCGGTGATCTGGTCCTGGAGGCCGTCGACCTGGCCGAAGCGGCCGTACTCACCCAGCCCGTCGCGGACGGCCCATTCGTTCGGGGTGCCCTTGAGGTGCGTGTATCCGGCGAAGGCCTTGAAGGCGGCCCGGTAGGAGGGGTCGGCCTTGACCGCGGCGTGGAAGTCGGAGTCCTCGTTGCCCGGGTACACGCCGAGGTAGTTGATGGTGAGGGCGGCGAGGGCGGCCCCGCCCCAGTTGGCGTCGCCGCTGGTCGCGGGGTGCGAGGCGTCCAGGGTGGCCAGGACCTTCTTGATGAGGCCGAGCTGGCGGTGGCGCATGCCGGGCCCGACGGAGTAGAGGGCTTCGCGCAGGGTCCGGGCGTTGGAGGCGGTGGCGTCGAAAGTGTGCGCGGCGTTGCCGAAGTCGGTGACGGCCCGGGTCATGGCGTCGACGGTCGCGGCGTCGGTGAGGTCGATCTCGTCGCGGGAGAAGTCGTGGTAGATCGCGGCGTGCAGGAAGGTGAACATCTCCTCCAGGTGGGAGGAGTTGCGGCCGTCGTGGGCGGCGGCCAGGGCGGATATCCGGCGGGAGACGGCCTGGACGTGCGCGTCGTCCATGACGGGTGCCAGGCGGGCGTCCCAGGTCCATATGAGGCCGCGCAGGCAGCCGTCCGCGAGGACGGCCGGGTCGGCGAGGAAGTCGGCGAACTGCTCGGGCGACAGCGCCTTGATCCCGTCGAGGGTGCAGGGCACGTTGACGGCCAGGCCCCGGGTGGTGGGAGCGCCCTGGGCGGGCTTGCCGCTCTTGTCCGTGCGCTGCGCGGAGGCGGCGGCGCCCGCGGCCGGGGCGGCGCCGGGAACCTTGCCGTCGGATATCGCCAGGCCGCCGGGGGCGGGGGCCGGTACCGCGGTGGTCGGCGCCAGGGCGTCGGCCCGGTGCTCGACCTCGTCGAACGGGTTCGGCGCGAGGGCGCCGGGGGCTCCGCCGGTGGTGCCGGCCGCGGAACCGGAGGTGAAGGTCGCCGGGACCGGAGCGCCCGCCTCGGCCGCGTGGGTCACGGCCTGGCCGGCGGAGGCGAGGAGCGTGACGGCGACGGCGGCGGAGAGGAGGGACGAACGCACAGCTCTGTGCTGGGACACCAAGGACTCCTGTGGGGAAGGGAGGGCCGCGGGTGCGGCGTGCGAGATGCATGAGGTGCGTAGTGCGTGAACTGCCCTGCTTCACGCGGCGTTTGACGGGGATTAACGCGGCGCGGTGTGAGCTGTAACATAGTAATGTGAAATTGCACTGACAACCCCTGTGCGCCCACCAGTTCGCTTGTCTTCCAGGGAGCCCCCGTGACCGATGCCTCCTCCCGCCTCCACATCGGCAGCCATGACCTGCCCGTCTCTGCGGAGCTGTCCCGTTTCATGGCGGGCGGCTGGGCCCCTTCACCGCTGAGCGGCTCGAGCGGGATTCCGGCGTCCGCCGTCACCCCCGCCCGCCGGGCCCGCCTGTCGGCGCTCTTCCCGGGCGAGCGGCTCATCGTCCCGGCCGGCGAACTCAACGTCCGCTCCAACGACTGCGACTACCGCTTCCGTCCGCACAGCGCGTACGCCTGGCTGACGGGTCTGACCGGCGAGGACCAGGTGGGCCACGTCCTGGTTCTGGAACCTTCGGGCCCGAACGGACACGAGGCCGTGCTGTACCTGCGCCCGCGCTCACCGCGCGCGGACGGCAACGAGGAGTTCTACCGGGACCGCCGGTACGGGGAGTTCTGGGTGGGCCGCCGCGCCGACCTGGCCGAGGCGCAGGCCCTGACCGGCATCCGCTGCGCCCACCTGGACTCCCTCGGCTCACCGACGGGCCGCGACGCCTCCCGTGACGCCGGACTCGCCACCGCGCTCTCCGAGTTGCGGCTGGTGAAGGACGCCTGGGAGGTGGACCAGCTCCAGTCGGCGGTGGACCACACGGCGGCCGGGTTCGAGGACGTCGTACGGTCCCTGCCGCGCGCGCTGGAACACCCGCGCGGCGAGCGCTGGATCGAGGGGGTCTTCGGCCTGCGCGCCCGGGCGGAGGGCAACGGGACCGGGTACGACACGATCGCCGCCTCGGGCGCGCACGCGTGCGTGCTGCACTGGATCCGCAACGACGGCCGCCTGGACCGGGGCGATCTGCTCCTGCTGGACGCGGGAGTGGAGACCGACACCCTCTACACGGCGGACATCACCCGCACCCTCCCCCTGTCGGGACGGTTCTCCCCGGTCCAGCGGCAGGTGTACGAACTGGTCCTGGCCGCCCAGGAAGCGGGCATCGCCGCGCTGCGGCCGGGCGCGAGCTTCCGGGACTTCCACCGCGCGGGCATGCGGGTGATCGCGGAAGGGCTCGCGGAATGGGGGGTCCTCAAGGACGCGGAGGGTGACCTGCACCGGCGCTACACCTTGTGCAGCAGCGGCCACATGCTGGGGCTGGACGTCCACGACTGCGCGAAGGCGCGGGCGCAGACCTACCTGGACGGGGTGCTGGAGGAGGGCCAGGTCCTCACGGTGGAACCGGGCCTCTACCTCCAGCCCGACGACGAGACGCTGCCCGCCGAACTGCGCGGCATCGGGGTGCGCATCGAGGACGACCTGGTCATCACGGCGACGGGCGCCCGACTGATGTCGGGCGCCCTGCCGCGGACGGTCAGCGGGATCGAGGAGTGGATGGGAACCCTGCTGGAAGGCTGAAACCGCCGGCAGGCCGGTGTCGGGCGCACCCCGCGGAGCACCGGCTCACAGCCCGCCCGACGAGGCACCGCACTCGGTACAGACGGAGACGCCGGCCGTTGCCGACACGGCCGGCGCCCCTTCCCCCTCTCGTTTCGCCGCCGCCGAGTTGGCGGTCAGGACGTGCTTGAAGCGTTGCTGGCGACGCAGCTCGCGGACGTCCATGGAGTGCATACGGCCGACTCCGGATGAGGTCCAAGCGGCACATCCCGTGCCCAGGACAGCGCAGATCAGCGCGATTCTCAGGAGCATGTCTGGCACAGCGGTTCCTCTCCGGTAACTGGTGGCAGGGCGTCGGCCGTCTGGCCCGCTCACCCACGTCATAACGTCCCGGCATATGCGGGGTTGCGCCTTGTCAGCCGATTGCCACAACCGCAGAAATGATAAAAGACACTGGTCAAGCCCCGTTTACCGCACACTCGCCATCACCTGAACGGCCCGCACCCTCCCCGGCTCCGGAACCGTTTATGGACTATGACAAATGCAAACCACGCAGAAATTTTTCTCCGGAGCGCGGGCGGTCTGGGGCTCGGCATGAGTGCCGGCACCACGAGGGCGGGGAAATGGACGTACACGAGCTGGACCCCCGACAAGGGCGCGACCCTGCGCAGCCAGCGGCGTGAGGTGGACCTCCACTACTCGTCCTCGATCTTCGAGGACTTCCTGGAGGCGATGAACCGGATCCAGGACGAGTTCAGCCGGCGCTCGCCGCTCACGGGGCCGGCCGAGACCGTCGTCAGCGAGTGCTCGGGCGAGATCCCCCGTGTTTGAGCAGTACGAGCGGCACGACGGCAGCGGATGGCACGTCGCCCACCAGCAACCGCTCCTGGGGCCTGACGAGGTGGACATCCCGTGGGATCCGGCCGAAGAACTGGCCCACCTCCTCCAGGAGGCCAGGCAGCCGAGGCCGGCGGAGACGTTCGACCACTACGGCTTCGACGAGACCGGCGAAACCGGCGCCGCCGTGGGCGCGGTCACCGAGCCGGCGCCGGGAGTCTTCGAAAGGCCGGTCCCGCCGACCCGCACCGGGCACCGCCGGACCCCGGCGAAGACGTCTGTGGTGACGCTGTTCGGAACGGGCAGTTTCTTCACCGCCCTGCTGGTCGCCGTCATCGCCGCCGTCGTGAGCATCTTCAGCGGTCTGGCCATCTGCGAGGCCCTGCGTCACAGCGCCGGCCCGCGCACGGCGGACGACGTCGTCAACTGGTGGCCGCTGCTCATCTACGGGCCGTGGGTGACCGCTTCGCTGTCCATCCTCCGGGCCGCCCTACATCAGCGGCGCGCGGTCCATTCCTGGTCCATCGTCCTGTTGTTCTCCACCCTCGCCACGCTCCTGTGCGTCGCCCAGGCACCCAGCACGCTCGCCGCCCAGGCGGCGGCCACGCTCCCACCGATCGCCGCGCTGGCCTGCCTCCAGCAGCTCGTCCGCCAGATCACCCTGACACGACCGCCCCGGCAAGCCGTTCCACGACACCGCGGCCGCACGTTCTCCCTGCTCCGGCCACCGACCGTCGTGAGCAGCCCGGACAGCGCGATCCCCGACTACCCGGTGATGGACCAGAGGGCCGCCCGTGCCGCTACCCCTCCGAGATTCCGCTACGGATCGTGAACTCCCGCCCCTCCGACACTGCTTCCCTTCCCCCCGGCCGAGGAGCGTGATCACTTGCACTACGAGAACGAAGATCAAAACGCATTAGTCACGGGCTGCGCCCGGTCTCAGCCCTACGGGTGTGCGCCGTGACCGGCGGCCCTCCACGGGGCCCGGGCCGCGCCGGGGCCACGCCCCGCCGCCCGGGTGGCGCACCCCCTCACCCCCCACACGTTTCCCGACGTCTCCTGAGAGGACAGCACCATGCCCTACGAGCTCACCCACGCCGAGCGACTCCGGTACAAGCGGAGCCAGGACGCCGCATACCACGCGGGCGAGGAAGCCGTCACGAACCTCCAGGCCGCGCTCTCCCTCGCCGGCCTGACCCTGCCCTCGCTCTGCAACGACGGACCGGTCGGCTGCCGCGGTCTCGTCCGGCTCGGGGGGTGCAGCACGGACGTGGCGAACCGACTCGCCGAGGTCATCGCCGCGGGGGCCCACGCCCTGCAAGGCGAGCACCTGTGAACTGAGCTCCGCAGCCGGGCGCATTAGGCCGAACTGATGATGTTGGCCGCGCGGATGTCGCGCGTGTCGGTCGGCCTATGCACAATGCGTTTGCCGATGTAGGCCGTGGGGTGAGGTGACCTCTGCGTGATGTCTTGAGCTGGAGGTACACCGCCCATGTCGGGCAACGGCAATCCCACCGTCAGAAGGCGCCGCCTGGGCGCGGAACTCCGGCAGCTCCGCAAGGCCACGGGCATGACGTCCTCGCAGGTGGCGCAGCGTCTGATGGTGTCCCAGCCCAAGATCAGTCCCATCGAGACCGGGCGGCGCCCCATCAACCCGCGCGACGTCCGCGACCTGTGCCGGATCTACGGGATCACCGACCAGGCCGTCGTCGACTCGTTGATGCGGATGGCGAAGGAATCGGGCCGCCAAGGCTGGTGGGTGTCCTGCGGCGACGTCCCCTACGGCGTCTACATCGGGCTGGAGACGGCGGCGGCCTCGATCCACTCCTACGACGCACTGCTGGTGCCCGGGCTGCTGCAGACTCCTCCTTACGCGGCGGCGGTCATCGCCGCGTCCTTCCCGTACCCCACGGAGGAACAGGCCGCCGTCAGCCTGGACGTGCGCCTGCGGCGCCAACACCGCGCGCACCATCCCGCCCGCCCGTTGCGCTTATGGACCATCCTGGACGAATCAGCACTGCACCGGACGGTGGGCGACCGCGAGGTCATGCGGGAGCAGCTGGAGCACCTGAACTCCCTTGGCGCCCAGCCGCACATCACCGTGCAGGTCCTGCCCCACAGCTCAGGGGCCCACCCCGGGGTCTTGGGGCAGTTCTCCCTCCTCACGTATCCGGAGTCCGAGTCGGGGGTCGTCTACCTGGAACGCTTCACCAGCGACCTGTACTTGGAGAAGCACGCCGACCGGTACCCGTACCAGATCATGTTCGACCACCTGCAGGCCCAGGCCCTGGGCGCCGACGACTCCCGGCATCTGATCAACGACGTGATCAAGACGTACGGCGGGGCCCGCTGACGGTGTCAACGGGCCCCGCCGGGCCACCTACCAGCGGCCTCCGTCGTCATGGCCGTAGCCCGACGAGTTGTCCCAACCACCGCCGTTCCAGTTGCCGTTGTCGTTCCAGTTGCCGTTGTCGTCGTTCCAGTTCCCGTGGTCGTCGTTCCAGTAGCCGTTGTCGTGGTCGTCGTTCCAGCCGGCGTTGCGCCAGTTGCCGCTGTCGTCGTCGTTCCAGCGGGAGGAGTTGCCGCAGTCGCGCGAGTCGTGGCCGCGCGAGTAGTTGGAGTGCTGCTGGCTGTGTTGCGGAAGGCTCGTGTGGGTGGCGGCGAACGCGCCGCTCACCGGCATGAGGCCGAGCGTCACCCCGGCGGCCCCCGCCACGACAGCTGCGATGATCCCACGGCGCATAACGATGCACCTCCGAGAATTTGGGGATGTTCCTTACGAAGAGGACATTTCCACCCTCTCTCTTCCCCCACCCGCTGTCAAAGGCACCCGCACCGCACCGTCAGTCCAGGACGGCGATGCCGTCGAGTTCGACGAGCGCCTGCTCGTCCCACAGCCTGACGGCCCCCACCACCGCCATCGCCGGATAGTCCCGGCCCGCCAGGGCCCGCCAGATACGGCCGAGTTCCGGAGCGTGACACCGGTACGACTCCACGTCCACCGGATACACCGTCACCCTGGCCAGCTGCGCCGGGGTCCCACCCGCCGCGGCGAGCGCCGTCAGCAGGTTGGACAGGGCGCGCTCGAACTGCTGCGGCAGGGTCTCCCCCACCACCTTGCCGGAGCCGTCCAGCGCGGTCTGTCCGGCCAGGAACACCAGGCGGGAGCCGGTCGCCGCGACGGCGTGCGAGAAGCCCGCGGGCGGGGCGAGTTCCGCCGGATTGATGCGTTCCACGCTCATCGCGCGGCCACCTCCCGGTAGAGCTCCTTCGCGATGATCGTGCGCTGGACCTCGCTGGCCCCCTCATAGATGCGCGGCGCACGCACCTCCCTGTACAGGTGTTCCAGCAGGTGGCCCCGTTGGAGGGCGACCGCGCCGTGCAGTTGCACCGCGTGGTCCACGACGTACTGGGCCGTCTCCGTCGCCAGGAGCTTCGCCATGGCCGCCCGCCTCGGCACCTCCGGGGAACCGTTGTCATAGGCGCCTGCGGCCGCGTAGACCAGCAGCCGGGCGGCCTCGGTCCGCGTCGCCATCTCCGCCACCCGGTGCGCCACCGCCTGGAGGTCCGCCAGGACCCCGCCGAAGGCGCCGCGGCCCGCGGTGTGCGCGAGCGTCGCGTCCAGTGCCGCCCGGGCCATGCCCACGGCGAAGGCGCCGACGCTGGGCCGGAACAGGTTCAGGGTGTCCATCGCAACGCGGAACCCGCGCCCCGGCTCGCCCAGTACGTCCTCGGGGCCGACCGGGACCCCGTCGAAGGAGAGCGAGCCGATGGGGTGCGGGGACAGCATGTCCAGCGCCTCGCCCGTCAGGCCCGGCCGGTCCGCCGGGACGAGGAAGGCGGTGATGCCCCTTGCCCCGGGACCCTCACCCGTACGGGCGAACACGGTGTAGAAATCCGCCTCCGGGGCGTTGGAGATCCACCGCTTCTCCCCGGTGAGCCGCCAGCCCCCGCCGTCCGCGCCGCTGCCGGCGGCTGCGCCGGGCCCCCCGCCGTCCCGCTCCGCCGACAGCGCCAGCGCCGCCGCGTCCGAGCCGGCGCCCGGCTCGCTGAGGGCGAACGCGGCCACCAGCCGGCCCGCCCGCACCCCCGGCAGCCACCGCTCCCGCTGCGCCGGGCTGCCGGCGCGCAGCACCGGGTACGCCCCCAGCCCCTGGAGGGCCAGCGCCGTCTCGGCCTCCGTGCAGCCGTATGCCAGCGACTCCCGCAGCAGGCACAGCTCCAGCGCGCCCGAGACGAACACCCGCTCCAGCAGGCCCTCCTCCCCGAGAGCGGCCAGCAGCGGCCGGTTGACCCGGCCCGGCTCGCCCTTCTCGGCCAGCGGTCGCAGCCGCTGCGCCGCCAGCGCGCGCAGCCGCCCGCACCATTCCTCTTCGTCCACCCCGAGCGCGAATCCGGTCATGCAAACAACCCCGCATCTATCGCGTCCTGTTGACTGCCGTCACCGTCACGATACGCTCGTCACGCGACCCGCGACCGTCCCGAGGGGGCGAACCAGCCTTGGAGCTCAAGCCTTCCGCGCACGTCGACACCTTTACCCGCGACCGTCTCCCGCCCGGCGAAACCTGGCCGCGCCTGCTGTTCGACCTGCCCGAGCTGGCCTATCCGGACCGGCTGAACTGCGGGTCGGAGCTGCTGGACGCCACCATCGACCGGTTCGGGCCGCACCGCCCCGCATTCCGGGGGGCGGACGGCGAGGTGTGGTCGTACGGGGAGCTGCGCGAGCGCGTCGACCGGCTCGCCCACGTCCTCACCGCCGATCTGGGTGTCGTACCCGGCAACCGGGTGCTGCTGCGGGGGCCGACCAGCCCGTGGCTGGCCGCCTGCTGGCTGGCGGTGATGAAGGCGGGGGCGGTGGCGGTCACCGTACTGGCCCAGCAGCGCGCGCAGGAGCTGGCCACGGTGTGCGCGATGGCCCGGGCGGGCCACGCCCTGTGTCACGTGGACGCGCTGGACGACCTGGTCAAGGCCGAGGTGCCGGGCCTGCGGATCACCCCGTACGGCGGCCGGGACCCGGGCGACCTCCTCCGGCTCGCCGCACGGCACTCGGGGCCGTTCCCCGCCGCCGCCACCTCCGCCGACGACGTGGCCCTGATCGCCTTCACCTCCGGTACCACCGGCCGCCCCAAGGGCTGCATGCACTTCCACCGCGACCTGCTGGCCGTCGCCGACACCTTCTCCCGCCATGTGCTGCGCCCCCGCCCCGACGACGTGTTCGCGGGCAGTCCCCCGCTCGGCTTCACCTTCGGGCTCGGCGGCCTGGTGGTGTTCCCGCTGCGGGCCGGGGCGTCCTCGCTGCTGCTGGAACAGGCGGCGCCGCGGCAGCTGCTGCCGGCGCTCGCCGAGCACCGGGTGACGGTCCTGTTCACCGCGCCCACCGCCTACCGGGCGATGCTGGACACCCTGGGCCCCTATGACGCGGGTGCCTACGACCTCGGCGCACTGCGCCGCTGCGTCTCGGCGGGCGAGAACCTCCCGGCCGCGACCTGGCAGGCCTGGTACGAGCGCACCGGACTGCGCATCATCAACGGCATCGGGGCCACCGAACTGCTGCACATCTTCATCTCGGCCGCCGACGAGGACGTCCGGCCCGGCACCACCGGCCGCGCGGTGCCGGGCTGGGAGGCCCGTGTCGTGGATCCGGCGGGGCGGCCCGTGGCGGACGGGGAGCCGGGGCTGCTGGCCGTCCGGGGACCGGTGGGCTGCCGGTACCTGGCCGATCCGCGTCAGACGGAGTACGTGCGGGAAGGATGGAACCTGACCGGGGACACGTACGTGCGCGACGCGGACGGCTACTTCCGGTACGTCGCCCGCGCCGACGACATGATCATCTCGTCGGGCTACAACATCTCCGGTCCCGAGGTCGAGGAGGCCCTGCTGCGCCACCCGGACGTGGTGGAGGCCGCGGTGATCGGGCGCGCCGACGAACGCCGCGGTCAGATCGCGGTCGCGTACACCGTGCCGCGCGACGGGGTCACACTGACGGAGGAGACGCTGCGGGCCTTCATGCGCACCGAGCTGGCGCCGCACAAGTGCCCGCGCGCCTTCGTCTTCGTCTCCGCTCTCCCCCGGACGCCGACGGGGAAACTTCAACGCTTCCGCCTGCGCGATCTAGAGTGAACCCGTGGCCGAGCAGCACACCCCGCGATCCCTGATCGTCACGTTCTACGGTGCCTACGGGAGGGCCTTCGACGGCCCGGTCCCGGTGTCCGCGCTGATCCGCCTGCTGGGCGCGGCCGGCGTGGACGCACCTTCCGTCCGCTCGTCGGTGTCCCGGTTGAAGCGGCGGGGCTTCCTGCTGCCCGCCCGGGCGGCCGACGGGGCAGCCGCGTACGAGCTGTCCGAGGAGGCCCGGCAGCTGCTGGAGGACGGCGACCGGCGGATCTACGGGTCCCCCCGGCTGTCGCAGGAGTGGCTGGTCGCCGTCTTCTCCGTCCCGGAGCAGGAACGGCACAAGCGGCACCTGCTGCGCTCCCGGCTCGCCCGGCTGGGCTTCGGCGCGGTGGCGCCGGGCGTCTGGATCGCCCCGGCGCACCTGTACGAGGAGACCGGCCGCACCATGGAGCGGCTGCACCTGACGCCGTACGTGGAGCTGTTCCGCGGCGCGCACCTCGGTTTCGCGCCGACGGCCGAGGCGGTGGCCCGCTGGTGGGACCTGACGGCGCTGGCCAAGCAGCACGAGGAGTTCCTCGACCAGCAGGAACCGGAGCTGCGGGCCCTCCAGTCGGGCCCCGGTCCGACCCCCGAGCAGGCCTACCGCGGCTACCTGCTGGCCCTGGACAGCTGGCGCCGGCTCCCCTACGCCGACCCGGGGCTGCCGAGGGAGCTGCTGCCGGCGGACTGGCCGGGCGACCGCGCGGCGGCCGTGTTCGCCGAACTGCACGCCCGGTTGCGGGACGCCGGGGCCGCGTTCGTGCAGCCCTAGGGCCCGTCGTCCCTGTCGTCGGGGCGGTGCCGGCACGGCCGGGACGGCCCCCGGCGGTGAAATGGGGTGCGGGCGGGCCGGGCGGTGGACAGGATGGGGTCGCATGACCTGGACTCTCACCACCGACTTCGCCGCCTTCGTGGCCGCCGCCCGCCCGGCCGTCGCCGCACGGCCCGTGGAGAACACCTCCCTGCTGACCGCCATGGACGCGCTGGAGCGGCGCGGCCCGACGGCCTACGGGCCGGACACCCCGTTCTTCGGCTGGTGGACCGGCGCCGACGGGGCCGTGTCCGGCGGGCTGCTGCGCACCCCGCCGCGCCCGCTGCTGCTGGGCGCGGTGCCGGCCGATGCGGTGGAGGCGCTGGGCGCCGCGCTGTCCGTGGAGCCGTTGCTCGCCGGGGTCGACGGCTTCAACGTCCGGCGCCGGGATGCGGCCGTGCTGGCCGCGTCCTGGGGCAAGCCGTCGCGGATCGAGGCGGAGGACCGGCTGTACCGGCTGGCCGGCCTGATCGCCCCGCACCCCGTGCCCGAGGGCCGGCCCCTGGTCGCGACCGAGGCGCACCTGCCGCTGCTGGTGGAGTGGGTCAACGCGTTCAAGCGCGAGTCCGGTGAGCCGGGAAGCGCTTCCGAGACGACCCTGCGGGACCGGCTCTCGTACGGCGGGATGCTGCTGTGGGAGCACGCCGGTACGCCCGTGTCGATGGCGGGCTTCTTCCGCCCGGTCGGCTCGGTCTCGCGGGTCGGCCCCGTCTACACCCCGCCGGAGCTGCGCGGCCGGGGCTATGCCGCCGGGGTCACGCACGCGGTGAGCGAAGCGGCGTACGGGGCCGGCGCCACGGAGGTGCTGCTCTACGCGGACCTGGCCAACCCCACCAGCAACGGCGTCTACCAGCGGCTCGGCTACACCCCGGTGGAGGACCGGGTCGAGCTGGCGGCCGTCTGATACGCCGCCCCTACCCGCGCCCGGTCGGCGGTTTGCGGCTGCCGGCCCGGTAGGGCGCCGGCCAGGGCGCGGCCGGGCCGGTGTAGGACTGGTCGGCGGCGGCGTGCAGGGTCCAGTGCGGGTCGTAGAGGTGCGGCCGGCCCACCGCGCACAGGTCGGCGCGCCCCGCCAGGAGCAGTGAGTTCACGTCGTCCCAGGAGGAGATCGCACCGACGGCGATCACCGGGACGCCGAGGGCGTTGCGGATCCGGTCGGCGTACGGCGTCTGGTACGAGCGCCCGTACTCGGAGGCCTCGTCCGCCACCACCTGGCCCGTGGAGACGTCGATGGCGTCCGCGCCGTGGGCGGCGAACGCGGCGGCGATGCGTTCGGCGTCCTCGGGGCCGGTGCCTCCGGGGGCCCAGTCGGTCGCCGAGAGCCGGACGGTCATGGGGCGGTCCTGCGGCCACGCCTCGCGCACCGCGTCAAAGACCTCCAGCGGGAAGCGGAGCCGGTTGTCCAGGGAGCCGCCGTAGGCGTCGGTGCGGTGGTTGGTGAGCGGGGAGAGGAACCCGGACAGCAGGTATCCGTGGGCGCAGTGCAGTTCCAGCAGGTCGAAGCCGGCGTCGGCGGCCCGGCCGGCGGCCGCGACGAAATCCGCCCGGATCGCGGCCATCTCGGCGGTACCGACGGCGCGCGGGACGGCGGAGACGCCGGGCCGGTACGGCAGCGGGGAGGCCGCCACCACGGGCCAGTTCCCCTCGGGGAGGGGCTCGTCCATGCCCTCCCACATCACCCGGGTCGAGCCCTTGCGGCCGGAGTGGCCGAGCTGGACGCCGAGCGCGGCTCCGGGCGCGCTGGTGTGGACGAAGTCCGCGATCCGCTTCCAGGCGGCCGTCTGCTCCGCCGTGTACAGGCCCGCGCAGCCCGGGGTGATCCGCCCTTCGGCGCTCACGCACACCATCTCGGTCATGACCAGGCCGGCGCCGCCGAGGGCCCGGGCGCCGAGGTGCACCAGGTGGAAGTCGCCCGGCACCCCCTCGCGCGCCGAGTACATGTCCATCGGTGAGACCACGACCCGGTTGCGCAGGGTGAGTCCGCGCAGGGTGAAGGGGGTGAACATGGGCGGGGTTCCCCCGTCGTCGGGGCAGCCGAAGTCCCGTTCCACCGACCGGGTGAAGCGCGCGTCGCGCATCCGCAGGTTGTCGTGGGTCACCCGGCGGCTGCGGGTGAGGAGGTTGAACGCGAACTGCCGGGCGGGCTGGTCGACGTACCCCGCGATCTCCTCGAACCACCGCATGCTGGCGGCCGCCGCGCGCTGGGTGCTGGCCACCGCGGGCCGCCGGGCGGCCTCGTAGGCGGCCAGGGCGGCCGGTACGTCGTCGGGCTGCGCGGCGACGGCCCCGGCGAGCGCGAGGGCGTCCTCCACGGCCAGTTTGGTGCCGGAGCCGATGGAGAAGTGCGCGGTGTGCGCGGCGTCCCCGAGCAGGGCCACGTTCCCGTGGGACCAGTGCGCGTTGACGACGGTACGGAACCGGGTCCAGGCCGACTTGTTGCCGCGCAGGGGCCGTCCCCGCAGGGCCTCGGCGAAGGTCTTGGCGCAGCGGGCCGCCGATTCGTCCTCGTCGCACAGGTCGAGGCCCGCGGCCCGCCACACCTCCTCCCGCATCTCGATGATCACCGTGGAGGCGTCGGGCGCGTACGGGTACCCGTGCAGCTGCATGACACCGTGCTCGGTCTCGGCGATCTCGAAGCGGAAGGAGTCGAAGGCGAAGTCGGCGGCGAGCCAGATGTAGCGGCAGCGGCCGGTCGTCACGGTCGGCCGGAAGTGTCCGGCTCCGCCCTCCCGGGTCGCGCTGTGTACCCCGTCCGCCGCGACCACCAGGTCGTACGAGGCGGCGAGCGCGTGCGCGTCCGGTGCCCCGGTGTGGAAGCGGAGCGTCACGCCGAGGTCGGTGCAGCGCCCGTGCAGGATCTCCAGCAGGCGCCGACGCCCCAGGGCGGCGAAGCCGTGGCCGCCGGAGGTCAGCATCCGGCCCCGGTGCACCACGGTCACGTCGTCCCAGCGCGTGAACTCCGCGCTCAGGGCGGCGTGCACGACGGTGTCGGCGCGCTCGATGCCGCCCAGCGTCTCGTCGGAGAGGACCACCCCGAAGCCGAAGGTGTCGTCGGGGGCGTTGCGTTCGCGGACCTCGACCGTGTGGCCCTGCCCGGCCAGCAGCGCGGCGCAGTACAGTCCGCCGGGTCCCCCGCCCACCACGGCCACCCGCAGTTTCGTTCCGAGGGGCACGGCGCTACCTGCCCTTCCACTCCGGCGGCCGCTTCCCGGTGAAGGCGGCGTGGAACTCGGCGTAGTCCTTGCCGTGCATCAGCAGTGCCTGCGTGTTGGCGTCGAGTTCGACCGAGGCGGCCAGCGGCATGTCCAGCTCGGCG
Source organism: Streptomyces sp. NBC_00667 (assembly GCF_036226825.1). NCBI lineage: Bacteria > Bacillati > Actinomycetota > Actinomycetes > Kitasatosporales > Streptomycetaceae > Streptomyces > Streptomyces sp. NBC_00667. The sequence goes on along the minus strand of NZ_CP109022.1, from coordinate 5,224,599 downwards.
GTGAGCAGCGCCTTGGTCTGCGCGTAGGCGAGGGCGGGTCCGGCGGCCAGGTGCGCGGCCAGCTCGGCGGCCCGGGTGTGGGCCTTGCCCTCTTCGGTGACCTCGCTGAGCAGGCCGATCCGCTCCGCCTCCGGCGCGCGTACGGGCTCCCCGAGCATCAGCAGCCGGGTGGCGTGCCCGAGGCCGACGACGCGGGGCAGCAGGTAGGCGGCGCCCATGTCGCCGCCGGAGAGGCCGACGCGGGTGAAGAGGAAGGCGAAGCGGGCGGTGGGGTCGGCGATGCGGAAGTCGGCGGCGAGCGCGAGCACGGCCCCGGCTCCGGCGGCGACGCCGTGGACCGCGGCGATGACGGGGAAGGGGCATTCGCGCACGGCGCGGACCACTTGGCCGGTCATCCGGTTGAAGTCGAGGAGTTGGGCGGTGTCCATGGCCAGGGTGGCGCCGATGATCTCGTCCACGTCTCCGCCGGAGCAGAAGCCGCGTCCCTCGCCGCCCAGGACGAGGGCGCGCACGGAACGTTCGCGGGAGAGTTCGGCGAGCAGATCGCGCAGGTCGGCGTAGGCGCCGAAGGTGAGCGCGTTCAGCTTCTCGGGCCGGTCGAGGGTGACGGTGGCCACGCCGTCCTGCCGGGTCACCCGGAGGTGGCGCCACCGTTCGGTCGCTGGGGTGGAACCGATGAAGGGGCTCACGGTCCGACGGTATCACCGAGTCGTGACTGCCGTCACAGAAACGCGATGACTCTCCGGAGAGCCGGCCTGTGGGGGCCGGCCCCGGGTGAGTGCGCGTATGACTATGCGGGCAGCTGCGTGCCCGGCGCCGCGAGGGTCGCCACGAGGACGGCCTTGATGGTGTGCAGCCGGTTCTCGGCCTCGTCGAAGACGACGGAGTGCGCCGACTCGAACACCTCGTCCGTCACCTCCAGGGACTCCAGGCCGTGCGTGGCGTGGATGTCGCGGGCCACCTGGGTGCCGAGGTCGTGGAAGGCGGGCAGGCAGTGCATGAACTTCACGTCCGGGTTGCCGGTCGCCCGCAGCACGTCCATGGTCACCGCGTACGGGGAAAGCAGCCGGATCCGCTCGTCCCAGACCTCCTTGGGCTCGCCCATGGACACCCAGATGTCCGTGACGACGAAGTCGGCCTGGGCGACGCCCTCGGCGATCTCCTCGGTGAGGGTGATCCGGGCGCCGCTCGCCCCGGCCAGCGCGCGGGCCGCCGTCACCACCGACTCGGCCGGCCAGTACGCCTTCGGCGCGACGATCCGTACGTCCATGCCCAGCAGCGCGCCGGTCACCAGGTAGGAGTTGCCCATGTTGAAGCGGGCGTCACCGAGGTAGGCGAAGGCGATCCGCTCCAGCGGCCGGCCCGCGTGCTCGGTCATGGTGAGCACGTCGGCCAGCATCTGGGTGGGGTGCCAATCGTCGGTGAGGCCGTTGAAGACGGGTACGCCCGAGTACGCCGCCAGCTCCTCGACGGTGCCCTGGCTGTCGCCGCGGTACTCGATGCCGTCGAACATCCGGCCGAGGACGCGGGCGGTGTCGCGGACCGACTCCTTGTGGCTCATCTGGGAACCCGTGGGGTCGAGGTAGGTGGTGCTCGCGCCCTGGTCGGCGGCGGCCACCTCGAAGGCGCAGCGGGTGCGCGTGGAGGTCTTCTCGAAGATCAGCGCGATGTTGCGGCCCTTGAGGTACTGCTGCTCGGTGCCGTTCTTCTTGGCGGCCTTGAGGGCGGCGGCGAGCTCGAGCAGACCGCGGAACTCGGCGGCGGTGAAGTCGAGCTCCTTGAGGAAACTGCGGCCGACGAGGTCGGTGGCCATGGGGACGCTCCAAGGTGACGCTGACAGGGGATGTTGGAAGTCTATACGACCTTCCGTATTGATATACAGACCCCCCTGATGCGCTGCGACCCTCCCGCCCCTGGGTCAGATGGCGTCCCGCTCCACGGGGCAGCTCATGCACCGCGGGCCGCCCCGGCCGCGGCCCAGCTCGCTGCCGGGGATCTCGATCACCTCGATGCCCTCCTTGCGCAGATGGGTGTTGGTGGTGACGTTCCGCTCGTACGCGACGACCACGCCCGGCTCCACCGCCAGCACGTTGCAGCCGTCGTCCCACTGCTCGCGTTCCGCCGAGTGCACGTCCTGGGTGGCGGTGAGCACCCGGATGCCACCGAGGCCGAGGGCCGCGGCGATGGCCCGGTGCATGTGCTCCGGCGGGTGGTCGGTCACTTTCAGCTCGCTCGCGCCGGCGCCCGGCTCGATCGTGTAGGAGCGCAGCATGCCCAGGCCCGCGTACTGGGTGAACGTATCCGCGTCCACCATCGTCATCACCGTGTCCAAGTGCATGAAGGCCCGCCGCTTGGGCATGTCCAGCGCCACGATGCTCGTCGCGGACCCCGCGGCGAACAGTCCGCGCGCCAGCATCTCCACCGCCTGCGGCGTCGTCCGCTCGCTCATCCCGATCAGTACGGCGCCGTTGCCGATGACCAGCAGGTCACCGCCCTCGATGGTGGACGGGTAGTCGGCCAGGCCCTGCGACCAGTAGTGGAAGGCGCCGGAGGAGGTGAACACCGGGTGGTGCTTGTAGATCGCCTCGAAGTGCACGGTCTCGCGCTGGCGGGCGGGCCAGCGCATGGCGTTGATGGAGACGCCGTCGTAGATCCAGGCGGAGGTGTCCCGGGTGAACAGGTGGTTGGGCAGCGGCTGGAGGAGGAAGTCGTCCAGCTCCAGCGCGTGGAAGCGGACGGAGACCGGCTCGACGTGCCGCTCCAGGAACTCGCGCTTGGTCATGCCGCCGACCAGCGCCTGCGCCAGCCGGTCGGAGGTGAGGCCGTCGAAGATCTGCCGCAAGTGATCGGTGGCGAGGGGGCCGTACTCCTTCTCGTGGAAGACCCGGTCCAGGACGAGGTGTCTCGCCTCCGGGATCTCCAGGGCCTCGCGGAGCAGGTCGCCGAAGAGGTGTACCTCGACGCCCCGGTCGCGCAGCACGTCCGCGAAGCCGTCGTGCTCCTGGCGGGCGCGGCGCACCCACAGCACGTCATCGAAGAGGAGGGCGTCCTTGTTGCTCGGTGTGAGTCGCTTCAGCTCCAGGTCGGGCCGGTGGAGGATGACGCGGCGCAGCCGCCCGGTCTCGGAGTCGACATGGAATCCCATGCCCTACACGTTCCCAGACCGGACGGCCTTTTGACCCGGCGTCGGCCGGACCCTGTCCGCGGAACGCTCAGCGCAGGCCGAGAAGCGCCGCCGGGGTACCCACGAGCTCGGGGGCGGACAGTCCCAGCTTGGGGGTGATGACGTTCGGGATCCCGAAGTTGCTGCCGTCCGGCATCGACAGCGGGGCGCCCACGATCGCGCCGGGGGTCCGGGCGTGCAGCTTCGTCTCGGGGGCGTCCAGGGAACCCTCGCCGTCCGTCTCGGGGCGGCCCGCCAGGTTCGGCAGCGGGGAGCTGACGAGCGTGTGGCCGAGGTCCATGGTGACGGGGACCACCGGGAGCAGGGGGGTCGGGAGCAGGTCGCCGGTGTGCAGGCGCGGCGCCTCGGGCGCGCCCACCATCGGCACCGGCACCCCGGTGGCCACGCGCGGGGCGTCCACGCCCAGCGTGGTCTTCACGGCGTCCAGCGGGACACCCACCGGAACCGAGTCGGCCACGGCCGGGGTGGCCGCGCCGGCCGCGGCCATACAGGTCATGAGCGCCGCAATGCTTCCGCGCGCGGTCATCTTCATAGGTGACGTTCCGTCCTTCCAGGGTCGCGGACATTCCGCTGCCCTGGATGAACGATCCCGCCGGTGGGTTTCCCGGAGTTCTCGGGCAAAGTTCCCCCATACGACCTAATTAGCGGCCGTACGGGGGCGGCGCCTTTACGCGTGCGCGGCGCCGTTGCACGCGGGCCGGTGGTCACAGGCGCGGGCTCGTGGTCACAGGCGCGGGCCCGTGGTCACAGGCGCGGGCGGGCGGTCACAGGCGCGGGTCGACCGGCTCCGACTCCAGGGCGAGCACGGCGAACACCGCCTCGTGCACCCGCCACAGCGGCTCGCCGTCCGCCAGCCGGTCCAGCGCCTCCAGCCCCAGCGCGTACTCGCGCAGCGCGAGCGAGCGCTTGTGCCCGAGGAAGCGCCCGCGCAGCCGCTCCAGGTGGTCGGCGCGCGTGTACTCGGGGCCGTAGATGATCCGCAGGTACTCGCGGCCGCGCACCTTGAGCCCCGGCTGCACCAGCCGGCCCTTGGCGTCCCGGGCGTAGGCCTGGAGCGGCTTGACCACCATGCCCTCGCCGCCGGCCCCGGTGAGCTCCAGCCACCACTCGGTGCCCGCGCGTACGGAGTCCTCGTCGGCGGTGTCCACGTAGAACCGGCCGGTCCGGCGCAGCAGGCCGGTGCCGGCCGCCTCGTCGGCCGCCACGAGCCGGTCCAGCCAGGCCAGCTGCTCGTCGTGCGGCACCGCGGCCAGCGACCGCCCGGCCGCCGCGAGCAGCTGGAACGGCGCGAACCGTACGCCGTCCAGCCCGTCGGTGGTCCAGCAGTAGCGCCGGTAGGCCTCGGTGAAGGCGGCCGCGTCGGCGGCCCGGGCGTGCTGGCGCTCCAGCAGGGCGCCGGTGTCCACGCCCCGGGCGCCGGCCGCCGCGAGAGCGGCGAGGGCGTCGGGGAAGACGGCCCCGGAGGCGGCGCCGACGGCGGCGTACTGGTTGCGGAGCAGGCCGGTGGACTTGAGCGACCAGGGCAGGAGTTCCCCGTCGATCAGCAGCCAGTCGGTGGCCAGTTCCTCCCAGAGTCCGGCGTCGGTGACCGCCGCCCGGATCCGGCCGAGGACCTCCTCGGTGACCTCGGGGTCGGTGAAGAACGGCCGGCCGGTGCGGGTGTGGACCGAGCCCGTGGGTCCTTGCGGCACCCCGAAGCGCTCGCGGGCGGCCGCCGCGTCACGGCAGACGAGGACGGTGGCCCGGGAGCCCATGTGCTTCTCCTCGCACACGACCCGCCCGATCCCGTCGGCGCGGTACTGGGCGAACGCCTCCGCCGGGTGCTCCAGGTAGCCGTCGGCGGCGGCCGAGGCGGGCGCCGGCGCCATGGTCGGCGGCAGGTACGGGAGCAGCCGGGGGTCCACCGCGAAGCGGCTCATCACTTCGAGGGCCGCGGCCGCGTTCTCCTCGCGCACGGTGACGTTGCCCAGGTGCCGGGTCTCCACGACGCGGCGCCCGTGGACGTCGGCCAGGTCGAGGGGCCGTCCCCCGTGTCCTCCGGGGGCCTCGGCGGCCAGCGGCTTGACCGGCTCGTACCAGACCTTCTCCGCCGGTACGTCGACCAGTTCGCGCTCCGGCCAGCGCAGGGCGGTCATCTTGCCGCCGAAGACGGCTCCCGTGTCCAGGCAGATGGTGTTGTTGATCCAGGAGGTGTCCGGGACCGGGGTGTGGCCGTAGACCACCGCCGCCTTGCCGCGGTAGTCCTCGGCCCACGGGTAGCGCACGGGCAGGCCGAACTCGTCCGTCTCGCCGGTGGTCTCCCCGTACAGGGCGTGCGAGCGGACCCGGCCGGAGGTGCGGCCGTGGTACTTCTCGGGCAGCCCGGCGTGACAGACCACCAGCCGGCCGCCGTCGAGCACGTAGTGGCTGACCAGGCCGGCGATGAACGTCCGGACTTCCCGGACGAACTCCTGCGGCTCGCGGCCGAGCTGTTCGACGGTCTCGGCGAGGCCGTGGGTCAGCCGCACCTTGGATCCCTTGAGGTAACGGCCGAGCTTGTTCTCGTGGTTCCCGGGCACGCACAGGGCGTTGCCGGAGGCGACCATGCCCATGACGCGGCGCAGTACGCCGGGGCTGTCCGGTCCGCGGTCGACGAGGTCGCCGACGAAGACGGCGGTGCGGCCCTCCGGGTGGAGCCCGTCGGTGTAGCCGAGTTTGGCGAGGAGGGTCTCCAGCTCGGAGGAGCAGCCGTGGACGTCGCCGATGATGTCGAAGGGGCCGGTGAGGTGGGTGAGGTCGTTGTACCGCTTCTCCCGGACCACCTCGGCGGTCTCGGCCTCCTCGACGGTGCGCAGGACGTGCACCTTGCGGAAACCCTCGCGCTCCAGGCCGCGCAGCGAGCGGCGCAGCTCGGAGCGGTGGCGCTGGATGACCCGGCGGGGCAGACCGGCCCGGTCGGGGCGGGCGGCGTTGCGTTCGGCGCAGACGGCTTCGGGCATGTCGAGGACGATCGCGATGGGCAGTACGTCGTGGTCGCGGGCCAGCTTCACGAGCTGACGCCGGGCCTCCGGCTGCACGCTGGTCGCGTCGACCACGGTGAGGCGGCCGGCGGCGAGCCGCTTGGCGGCGATGTAGTGGAGGACGTCGAAGGCGTCCTTGCTGACGCTCTGGTCGTTCTCGTCGTCGGCGACCAGGCCCCGGCAGTAGTCGGAGGAGATCACCTCGGTCGCCTTGAAGTGCCTACGGGCGAAGGTGGACTTGCCCGACCCCGTTGCTCCGATCAGGACCACGAGGGACAGGTCGGTGACGGGGAGGACGCGGGTACGGGCGGCCCCGGTCCCGGTGGTGGGCTCGGTCCCGGTGGTGGTCCCGGTCTCGGTGGTGGTCCCGGGTTCGGTGGTGGTCATGCCGCCTCACCCTCCTTCGGGGTCTCGGTGTGGTCCTGGGCGCGGGTGAAGACGGCCATCTGGGTCGGCGGCCCCACCTCGGGGTCGTCGTCGCCGACGGGTGCATGGGCGACGGCGTAGCCGAACCGGGCGGCGACCTGCTCCGCCCAGCCGCGGAACTCGGCGCGGGTCCACTCGAAGCGGTGGTCGCGGTGGCGGACCCGGCCGGCGGGCAGCGACTCCCAGCGGACGTTGTACTCGACGTTCGGCGTGGTCACGACGACGGTGCGCGGGCGGGCCGCGCCGAACACCGCGTACTCCAGGGCGGGCAGCCGCGGCAGGTCCACGTGCTCGATGACCTCGCTGAGCACCGCCGCGTCGTAGCCGGCCAGCCGCTTGTCGGTGTACGCGAGCGAGCCCTGGATCAGCGCGACACGGGAACTCTGACGCTCCCCCAGGCGATCCAGCCGCAGGCGCCGCGCGGCGATGCCGAGGGCGCGCACGGAGACGTCGACGCCGATGATCTCGGTGAAGGCCACGTCGTCGAGCAGGTCCCGTACGAGGTGTCCCTCCCCGCAGCCCAGATCGAGTACCCGCGCCGCCCCCGCGGCGCGCAGCGCGCCAAGGATCGCCGCACGGCGCCGCGCGGCGAGCGGAACGGGCCGCTGCGGGGCCTCTTCGCCGTCCACGGCTCCCTCGGGGACGGCGTCATGGGGCCCGGTGTCCTCGGGTACGGCGTCATCGGACTGGGTGTCATCGGGCTCCGTGTCATCGGGACCGGCGCCCTCCGCTTCCGTGAGGCGCAGGAGTTCCAGGCGCCCCAGCGCGTCCTGGGTGAGCCGCTTGTGCCGGGCCAGGTAACGGGCGGTGATCAGGGCGTGCTCGGGGTGCTCGGCCAGCCATCCGTCCCCCGCGCGGAGCAGCTTGTCGACCTCGTCCGGGGCGATCCAGTAGTGCTTGGCGTCGTCGAGGACGGGGAGCAGCACGTACAGCCCGCGCAGGGCGTCGGCGAGGCGGACCTCACCCTCCAGCACGAGCCGCACGTACCGGCTGTCGCCCCACTCCGGGAACCGCTCGTCGAGCGGTACCGGGGTGACGGTGACCTTCTCCCAGCCGAGCAGTCCGAAGAGCCGGTGCACGAGCTCGGCGCCGCCCCGGGCGGGGAGCGCCGGTATCTCGATGCGCAGCGGCCGCGCCCGCCCGGCGAGTTCGGGCCGGGCGGTGCAGTGTCCTGCCAGCGCGCTGCGGAACACTGCGCTGAGCGCGACGGCGAAGAGGGAGGACGCCGCGTAGGGGCGGTCGTTGACGTACTGCGCGAGCGCGGCGTCCGGCGCCCCTCCCCGGCCCTTGCCCCGCCCTTGCCGCACGAGCGCGAGCGGGTCCACCTCCAGCAGCAGCGCGGCCGTGCACCGTTCGGCCGAAGCCTCGGGGTAGAAGACGTGGGCGGTGCCGTGGGAAGTGCTGAACGCCTGCGCCCTCGCGGGGTGCTTGTGCAGCAGGAAGCCCAGGTCGGTAGCCGGTTCTTCGGCCGTGCCGGTGGTGGTGATCGTCAGGAACATGCGGTTCAGCATGACTGCCGGTTCGGGCCCGGGCCAACGGATTTCGCGGCGGAGCCCAGGGCCCCTCCGGGCGATCTCCCCGGGCCCGAGAGGATCGCCCGGACAGCCCTCAGGGGTTCCGGGTGCGGGGATTGCCGTACTGCCGGTCGGTGACGGGCTCGGCCCAGGTGGTCTCGGGCGTACCGTCGCCGGTGCTTTCCCACATGGCGAGGTGTTCCATGAACCGGTCGGGGGCGGCACCGTGCCAGTGCTCCTCGCCGGGCGGGCAGCTGACGGTCTCGCCGGGACGGGCTGCGAGGACGGTGCCGTCGCGGGTGCCGACGAGGGCGGTGCCGGATACCACGTGCAGGGTCTGGCCGACGGCGTGGGAGTGCCAGTTGGTGCGGGCACCGGGTGAGAAGCGCACCAGGTTGACCCGCATGCGGGAGGGTTCCTGTCCGGCGACGATGACGTCCCACCAGACGTCGCCGGTGAACCATTCGGCCGGTGCCTTGCCGGTGGGCTGCTGCGTGACGAATTCCATGCGGCTCCTCCTGAGGGTGGTGCGGCGGTTGACGGGCCGGCCCCGGGCGATCACGTCGCTGATCGTGCCGGGGCAGCCGGCATTGCTGCGGATGCCGCGCGGGGTGCGGCCACGGGCGGCGTCGGTGTGGGGGATCCGCAATGCCGGCGTTGCGGGCCGGGTCGAGGCGGCCGGGCACTTCCACGGAGCGGTCTGCGCGGCGCGGCCCCTGTCCGGGCGGTCTCCGAGGTCCGGCCCGCGACGTCGGATGCGGTGCGTCCCGGGGCGGAGTTCCCTGCGTCGGCGAGCGCCCGATGACGTCCGGTACGAGGGTGACCGCTGTCTGCGCCGGGCGGGACCGGAGCGGCCTGGCCGGTCCGGTCCGCCGGCGCTGCGACGACCGTCGGCGGGGCGCGCCGGGCTCCGCTGGGAAGCGGCCCTTCGACGAAGGGGCAGCTGGTCCACCCCGTGGGCCACAGCGGCACCCACGAGGACGTGGCCCTGCCCGGGCGAGCGTCTCGCTCCCGCGGCGGCAGCCACGGCACCTTGGGCAGCGGGGTGGGGGAGGCGGGGGCGGCCACCGCCGGCCCTGCCGCAGGGGGCACCGAACGGGATGGAGCGGCCGACGCCCGCGGCGGCGAGTGCGGCGTCTCCACCGACCCGGCGGGCGGCAAGCCCGCCGGGGCCGCGGTACGGAACGGGCTGCGGCGACCGGTCACATGACCGGCCGGGGAGGGGAAGCCGAGGGGACGCCGCCGACGCGGGCGGACGTCGAGCCGCCCCTCACGCGGGGGGGCACGGCCGGTGGCGCGGCGCGGCCGGGAGCCCGGGAGGCCGGGAGGCCGGCGGTGCGGCCTGGCGGCCCAGCGCTGTCGGTGGACAACCGGCCTGCGAGGGGGCGGCGGGGCCTTGCGCGGCAGCGCGGGCTACCCCGCGCGCAGGCGCGCGGCCAGGGCCTCGATGGCAGCGGGGTCGATGCGGCAGCAGCCGCCGAGGAGGCGGGCGCCGGTGGTTCGCCAGGCGGGAAGGTCCCAGGGGGGCGGGGTGGGCGGGGAGTGCCACTGGCCGGTGGCCGCGTCCCAGACCGAGCCGTCGTTCGGGTAGGCCAGCAGCGGCTTGCGGGTGACGGAGGCGGCCGCTTCGAGGGCGGGGCCCACGTCCTGGGGGTCGCAGCAGTTGACGCCGAGCGCGATGACCTCCGGGGTGTCGGCCGCCAGGGCGAAGGCTTCGGCGAGGGGCTGGCCGGCCCGGGTGCGGCCGCCGGCCACGGTGTAGCTGAGCCAGGCGGGTGCGCCCGTCCCCGCGAGCACGCCGAGCAGGGCCTCGGCCTCGGTGGTGTCCGGGACGGTCTCCAGGGCCAGCACGTCGGGCCCCGCCTCCAGCAGCGCCTCGATGCGGGGCCGGTGGAAGGCGGCCAGCTCCGCCACGCCGAGGCCGTACCGGCCGCGGTACTCGGAGCCGTCCGCGAGCACCGCCCCGTACGGGCCCACCGAGGCGGCCACCCAGACCTCGTGGTCCGCGGCCCGGGCCGCGCGGCCGGCCGCCTCGACGCTGCGGCGCAGCAGTACGCCGGCCTCCGGCGCCCGGTACCCGATCTGGTAGCTCGCGGTGATGAGCACTTCGGCGCCGGCCCGCGCGTACGCGGTGTGGGCGGCCTCCACCTGGTCCGGCCGCTCCGCGAGCACCCGGCCCGTCCAGAGGCCGCCGGACAGGTCGCAGCCCTGGGCGGTGAGCTGGTTGCTCAGTCCGCCGTCCAAGAGCACCACCCGCTCGGCGAGTGCCGCGGCGAGCGGGCCTGACGCACGGGGCACGGGCCGTGGCCTCCCCTCAGCCGATCTGGGACAGCACCTGGGCGGAGATCAGCTCCAGGTGGTCGAGGTCGTGGAGGTCGAGAAGCTGGAGGTAGACGCGGGAGCAGCCGATGGCGCCGTACGCGCCGATCTTCTCGACCACCTCGGCCGGGGAGCCGGCCAGGCCGTTGGCCTTGAGTTCGTCCACGTCCCGGCCGATGACGGCGGCCCGGCGGGCCACCTCGGCGTCGTCCTTGCCGACGCACACCACCAGGGCGTTGGAGTAGACGAGGTCCCCGGGCCCGCGGCCGGCTTCCCGGGCGGCCTCCCGGACCCGGCCGAACTGCCGCTCGCTGTCCGCGATCGACGCGAACGGCATGTTGAACTCGTCCGCGTACCGGGCGGCGAGGCGCGGGGTGCGCTTCGCTCCGTGGCCGCCGATGAGGAGGGGCACCTTGGTCTGGGCGGGCTTGGGCAGCGCCGGGGAGTTCTCCAACTGGTAGTGGACGCCCTGGTAGTCGAAGGTGGCGCCGGGCTCGGTGGCCCACAGACCGGTGACGATGGCGAGCTGCTCCTCCAGCCTGGCCATCCGGTCGGCCGGGAAGGGGATCCCGTACGCCTTGTGCTCCTGCTCGAACCACCCGGCTCCGAGGCCGAGTTCGATGCGGCCGCCGGACATCTGGTCGACCTGGGCCACCTGGATGGCGAGCACTCCGGGCAGCCGGAACGTGCCGGCTGTCATCAGCGTGCCCAGCCGGATCCGCTTGGTCTCGCGGGCCAGGCCGGCGAGGGTGATCCACGCGTCGGTGGGGCCGGGCAGGCCGTCGGTGGACCCCATGCTCACGTAGTGGTCCGACCGGAAGAATGCGTCGAAACCGAGCTCCTCCGTGGCCCGGGCGACCCTGAGGAGGGTTTCGTAGCCGGCGCCCTGCTGCGGCTCGGTGAAAATGCGAAGATCCATGTTCCTATCCTGCCTCGGGCCCACCCCTGCGGGGTGAATCTCCGTCAACCGGACGGCCCGCGGCGCGCCGCGCCAGTGACCAGCGTGGAAGGTGGTCGTTGGCTCGGACGGAGCCGGACCGCCCGGCCCGCGTGCCGGCGGCTCCCGTCCGGTGCGTCCGTCCACCGCCCTTCCCTCGTGGAAGGGCCAGGGCCGAGGAGGCCGCCATGTCCCACGAGGCCGTGCCGGAGACCCGCCAGCAGAACCCGCAGAGCTACCAGTCCGGGCAGGCCGGGCAGGCCGGGCAGAACGGGCGCGCCGGTCGGGCGGCGCACGACGAGGCCCCCGCCCCGGCAGACGACCAGGACCGGCGGGAATCCGCCGCGCCCGCCCCGGCCGGCGGCGCGCCGAAGGGGCTGCTCCAGCAGATGGAGGAGCTGATGGCGGCGCTGAACGCCGACCTGTCCCGGCTCGACGCCGACCTCCAGTCCTCCACGGACCGCACGCCGCCGATCACCCCTCCGGCCCGGGGCGGCTCGGCCCCGGGCGGCGCGGCACACAGCTGACACGGCGCAGGTCAGCGCGACGTAAGGCGGCGCCCCTTCCGGGCAGCGACGGCACTCGTACCGGTCCGCCTGACCGGTACCGCCGGTCCGGCGCCGTGCCGGCGTGCCGGTGGCCCGCACCCTGCCCCGTCGGGGACCGTACGGCGCCGCCGGGCGCCTCAGGTCACGCCGGAGGCGGAGCCGCGCTCGCGCACGCTGATGCGGCGCAGGAGGGCCCGTACCCGGTCGCTCGACTCGTCAGCCGCGTCGATCGACTCTATGCACTGCCAGTACAGCGTCTCGTCGTCCGTGCCGCAGGCCACCCCGACCAGGGCTATGCCTACCTCGCCGAGCAGCGCCTGGAGCCCCAGCAACGCCTGCCGCGGATCTGACACTTCGGTCAGCTGCGCGGCCCGCGGTGGATAGTCGGGCACACTGACCTCGCCCACGGCGGCTCTGTCGAGCAACCCGCAGCCTCTGCCTCCCGCCTCACCCAGTCCCCGTGCCTCCGCTCTCAGCTCCGGCGGCCCGGTGACCGCCAGCCAGCTCCCTATCCCCTGCGTCAGCGCCTGTGCCTGCCAGGCCTCACCGACGATGTCCCACGCAGCCCCGCTCTGTGCCAGCGCGTGCCGGCCGGCCGCGATGAGCCGTACCGCATCCATATGCCGTCCCCCGTCCGCACGACATCCCGCCGTTCCCTCACTACCCAGAGTGAGGGCAAGCAGCCAGTAAAGCCAGGGGTAATCGGAAATCTGTGGACACAAACAAGGTTGTGGATGACGCCATCACTCCGAAGAGTGACGATTCGGGCCGGAACCCCCCTTCGGGGGGAAGCGGAGTTCGTTCTTCTCGATCTTCGCGGCGAGCGCATCCAGCACGTCCACCCCGAGGACCTCGCAGAACTGCAGCAAGTACGCCAGCACATCGGCCACCTCATCGGCCACCCGGTGCGCGCTTTCGGGCCGTTCCATGACCTTCGCCGACTGTTCCGGCGTCAGCCACTGGAAGATCTCGACCAGTTCGGAGGCCTCCACGCTCAGGGCCACGGCCAGGTTCTTCGGGGTGTGGTACTCGGCCCAGTCCCGGGCGGCCGCGAAGTCGGCCAGCCGCCGCTGGAGCCGGTAGAGCCGTTCGTCCGCCTTTCCGCCGGCCGTGTCGTGCATGTCCTGCGTGCCCTGCGCGTCCCGGGTGCCGTGCGCGTCGTGCGCGTCGGGCGCGTCGTGTGCGTCATGCGTGTCGCTCATGGACCCAGGTCTACCACCGAGACGCCCGGCAGGACGCGGGCGGTTCCCGCCGTCTCCTCGCCGATCGCCCCGACCAGCCGGATGTGGCCGCGCGCGCAGGACAGCAGGGCGAGGCGCAGCAGTTCGGCGCGCTGACGACCGTCCAGGCCCTGGTCGAAGCCGTCCGCGAGCACCGTGAGGGCCTGTTGCGCCGAGAGCAGTTCGGCGGCCGGGTCGACGGCCAGCACGCCCGGCCCCGTCAGCAGGACCAGCGCCAGGGCGAGGAAGCGGAGCTCGCCCGCTCCGAGGCGGCCGAGCTCCGTGGCCGGCGCGGCGGGGCCGCGGTCCAGCAGCGCCGCCACCGAGCCGTCGGGGCGCGGCCGTACGTCGAGCCCGGCCACCGGTCCCGCACAGCCGGTGCGGGCGGCTTCGGTGAGCAGCGCGTGGCGGGTGCCGCATTCGTGGCGGGTCCGGCGCAGTACGTCGGCCAGGTTCGCGCAGTCGACCCGCAGCCGCCCGGGTCCCGGCCGGACGGGTGCCCGCATCCGGTCCGGGCGGGGGTCGCAGGGGAACACCGAGCGCAGCGCGACCACCACCTGCTCGGCGGCGGCCAGCACGCGCCGCTGCCCGGCGGTGGCCCCGGCGACGCGCAGCGGGAGCAGGGCGGTGCCGAGCCGGTCGTCGGGGAGCGGGGCGCGGGTCATGCCGGTGGCTCCGCCGGTGAGCCAGGCCGCCTGGACGGAACGCCGGCCGGGGTCGCGCAGGGCGGTGGTGAGCAGGATCTCCCCGTCCAGGCTGAGCCGTTCGCCGACGAGGCGGAGCGCGGGCTCGGCCTGGACGGCGAGGTCGAGCCGGACCGGCCCGACGGGCCCGTCGACGGTGCAGCCGATCCGGAAGCCGCGCCGGCGTTCCGCGTCGGGCACGGCGCGTTCGGGCACCCGGGCGCGGGGATCGGGGAACGCCTCGGCCAGGGTGGCGCCGGAGGCGAGCTGGGACAGGGCCTCGTAGGCGGCCAGCACATGGGACTTGCCGCTGCCGCTGGGCCCGGTGAACAGCGTCACCGGCTCCAGGCGGAACACGGCCGACCGGTGCACCCCGAAGGCCGCCAGCCGTAACTCGGTCACGGAGGGCCGCTGATATCCCGCCCGCGCCGCGCCCCCTCCTCGGGGCCCCGCCTGCGGCCCGGGGCCGAGCCCCGCGGCCGGGCCGGCGGCCCGCACCGCGGGCGGCTGCGCGTCGTGTGCCGTGTCCCACTCACTGTCCGGCCGGGTGTCCAAGGTGGCGTCCATGCGCCGGACAGTACGGGCCGGCACGAACCGGGGCGCCCCGGCGAACCGTTCCGTCGCCGGGACCTTCCTACGATCGGGGGACGGCCGCGGCCGCGATGCCCTCCACCTCGGTGCCGACCGGCGCCAGCAGGAAGACGTTGCGGTCCACCCGGTGCATCCCGCTGCCCAGTCCGAAGACCACGCCGCTGCTGAAGTCGAGGATCCGCTTCGCCACTTCGGTGTCCGCCCCCGTCAGGTCCAAGAGCACCGGGATCTGCGCGATCAGGTACTCCGCCACCTCACGGGCGTCCGCGAAGATCTGGACCCGGATCACCACGAAGCGGCGCTGCTGCTCGGCCGCCGAAGTCCCCTGCCCCGCCGGGATCGTGCGGTGGTCCACCCGGGAAGGCCACTCGTTGCGACTGCGCAGGGGGACCACCTGCGCGAGTCCCTCCCACTGTTCGTCCGTGACGTCGTACCTGCTCACCGGACCGCCTCGGCCGCGCGCTTCATGTGCATCCCGCCATCCTCTCGCGTTTCACCCGTTCAGCCCAACAGCGACACGACGCGCGCGGGGCCGGTCGGCCCGTGGGCCACCCCCGGGTTCGCGAGCGCATCCGGAACACCGGGATCCAGCCGAAAACAGACCAGAAACAGACCAATGCGGGGCTGCGGGAAACAGACTCCGCCCGGGTCCGTTGGGACGTACATGAAGGCAATCACGTACAACGCGTACGGAACTCCCCCGGCCCTCTCGCTCGTCGACGTACCGCACCCCCGGGTCGGCCCCAGCGAGGTCCTCGTCCGGGTCAAGGCCGCCGGCGTCAACCCGGTGGACTGGAAGCTCGCCGCCGGTTTCCTCGACTCGACGCTCGAAGTCCGCTTCCCCGTCGTACCCGGCTGGGACGTCGCCGGGGTGGTCGAGGCGGTCGGCGACGACACCTTCGACTACGCCGTCGGCGACGAGGTGTACGGGTACGTCCGCAAGGAGTGGGTGGAGCTCGGCACTTACGCGGAGCTGGTCTCCGCCCCGGTGCGCACCATCGCCCACAAGCCCCGCAGCCTCGGCTTCGAGGAGGCCGCGGGCATACCGCTGGCCGGTCTCAGCGCCTACCAGTCGCTGACCCGCGTCGGAGCGAGCGCGGGCGAGACCGTCGTCATCCACTCGGCGGCGGGCGGCACCGGGTCCTTCGGCGTGCAGATCGCGGTGGCGCTCGGCCTGCGCGTCATCGGCACGGCCGGTGCGCACAACCACGACTACCTGCGCTCGCTCGGCGCCGAGCCCGTGCTCTACGGCGAGGGGCTGGCGGACCGCATCCGGGAGCTGGCGCCCGAGGGCGTCGACGCCGGCCTCGACTTCTACGGGGACGGGATCGAGCTCCTCCAGTCACTGGTCACCAAGCGCGACCGGGTGGCCTCCCTGGCCGACCCGGACGGCGCCGCCAAGGGCGCGCACCGCCCGTGGACCCGGCCCGACACCGCAGACCTGGCCTTCCTGGCCGACTTGGCCGACGCCGGGAAGCTGACGGTGAACGTGGCGCACGCCCTGCCGCTCGACGAGGCGGCCAGGGCGTGGGAGCTCAGTGCCACCGGCAAGATCCGGGGCAAGATCGTCCTCACCGTCTGAGGAAAGGGACTGCCCCGCGCCCACAGCGCCCAAGCGGTCCGCTCCGGCGCTGTGGGCGCGGGGCGGGTTGCTCAGGCGGGGGCCCCGGCGTACCGGTTCGCCGGGCGGGGCAGGCCGTAGTTCTCGCGCAGCGTGCGGCCGGTGTACTCGGTGCGGAACAGACCGCGGCGCTGGAGGATCGGCACGACGTGGTCCACGAAGTCGGTCAGGCCGGTGGGCAGCACGGGCGCCATGATGTTGAAGCCGTCGGCGGCGCCCCGCGTGAACCACTCCTCCAGCTGGTCGGCGATCTGCTCCGGGGTGCCGGCGAAGACCCGGTGTCCGCGACCGGCGCCGAGGCGCGCGATCAGCTCGCGCAGGGTGAGTCCGTCGCGCCGGGCGAGTTCGGCGACGAGGGTGAACCGGCTCTTGTTGCCGTTGATGTCCCGTTCCTCGGGGAGTTCGGGCAGCGGGCCGTCGAGGGGGAGACCCGTGAGGTCGGTACCCAGCATTCCGGAGAGCTGCGCGAGACCGTACTCGGGCACCTGGAGGTCGGTGAGCTGCTGCTCCAGGGCCTTGGCCTCGGCTTCGGTGGAACCGATGACGGGCGCGATGCCGGGCAGGACCAGCAGGTCGCCCTCGGCGCGGCCGTACTTGGCGAGGCGGGACTTGAGGTCCTTGTAGAAGGTCTGGCCGTCGGCGAGGGTCTGCTGCGCGGTGAAGACTGCCTCGGCGTACTGCGCGGCGAACTCCTTGCCGTCCTCGGAGGAGCCGGCCTGCACGAGGAGCGGGTGCCCCTGGGGGGAACGCGGCACGTTGAGCGGCCCGGCGACGCCGAAGTACTCGCCGCGGTGGGCGGCGGGGTGCAGCTTGCCGGTGTCGGCGTAGACGCCGCGCTCCTTGTCGAGGACGATCGCGTCGTCCTCCCAGCTGTCCCAGAGCTTCGTGGCCACGTCGAGGAACTCGCGGGCGCGGTCGTAACGGAGGCGGTGCTCCAGGTGCTCGTCCCGGTTGAAGTTGCGGGCCTCGTCAACGGTGCCGGAGGTGACGATGTTCCAGCCGGCGCGGCCGTTGCTGATGTGGTCGAGGGAGGCGAACTTGCGGGCGGTGTGGAAGGGCTCGTTGAAGGTCGTCGAGACGGTGGCGATCAGGCCGATGTGCTCGGTGACGGCGGCGATGGCGGAGAGCAGGGTGAGCGGCTCGAAGCCGCCGAGGGCGTTGTAGCGGGCCTTGCCCCACAGGGCGAGGCCGTCGGCGAAGAAGATCGAGTCGAGCCGGCCGCGCTCGGCTGTGCGGGCCAGTTCCTGGAAGTACCGCAGGTCGGTGACGCGCTCGGGGCTGCTGCCGGGGTGGCGCCAGGCGGCGTCGTGGTGGCCCGCGTTCATCAGGAACGCGTTGAGGTGAAGGGTCCGGGGTGCGGTCATGGTGTGGTCCTCGGGGTGGGTGCGGGGTGCTCTGCAAAGGGGCGGCTGCGGGCGGGGTGCCCGGGCCCGGCCCGTCGGGTTCAGGCCGGGACGCGCCAGAGACTGAGGCGGCGTTCGACCGTGACGAGGAGCTGGTTGAAGGCCACCCCGATCGCGGAGATCGTCACGATGCCCGCGTACATCTGCGGAATGGCGAAGTTGAACTGCGAGGCGTTGATCAGATAGCCCAGTCCCGCCTTGGCGCCGATCATCTCGGCGGCGACGAGGACCAGGATCGACACCGCGCCGGCCAGCCGGATGCCCGTGAAGATCGCGGGCACCGAGGCGGGCAGGATCACCTTCTGGAACAGCCTCGGGGTGGACAGGTCCATCGAGCGGGCCAGTTTCACCAGCGTCGGGTCGGCGTTGCCCACCGCGCTGATGGTGTTCAGCAGGATCGGCCAGACGCAGGCGTAGACGACGATCGACACCTTCGACGTCTCCCCGATGCCCAGCAACAGGACGAACACCGGCAGCAGCGCCAGGGCCGCCGTGTTGCGGAACACCTCCAGCAGCGGCCCGAGCAGGACGGCGACCGGCCGGTACCAGCCGATCAGCAGGCCGAGCGGGACGGCGACGACGACGGCGATGGCGAAGCCGCCGAACGAACGGGTGAGGCTGGCCCGGGTGTGTTCGGCGAGCTGTCCGTCGCCGAGCAGCTCCCACCAGGCGCGGGCCACTTCGCTGACCGGGGGCAGGAAGGTCGCGTCGACCAGGCCGAGCCGCGGCGCCGTCTCCCAGACGACGAGCAGGGCGATGATCGCCGCCGAGCGGAGCAGCCCGGCACCCAGCCGGCGCAGCGCCGACGCGCCGATGGCGGCGGCGCGGCCTGGCGGGCGGGCCGCGGCCCGGGCTGCGGCCCGGGCTGCGGGCGGCGCCGGACGCGGGGGGTTCCGTACCGCCCCGGTCGCGGTGGCAGGCGCGCCGGCGGCGGCGTGCACGGCGGTGGTGGGCACGGCGGCGGCAGGCGGCGCGACGGCCGCCGCGGGGGCGTCGTCAGCCGCCTCCGGCGCGACGAGGGCGGTGGTGTCGGTTCCGGCGCTCATACGGTGGCCTCCTCCTTCTCCAGTTGCCGGGCGCGGACCACTTCGTCGTGGAGCAGCGCCCAGATCTCGTGGCGGTAGCGGGCGAACTCCGGGCTGGACCGCAGGTCCTCGCCCGTCGCCCCGTCACCGCGGTCGCCGAACGACACCGGGACGACCGCCTTGACCCGCCCCGGGCGGGAGGTGATGACGGCGACCCGCTGACCGAGGTACACGGCCTCTTCGATGCCGTGCGTGATGAACACGATGGTTTTGCCGGTGCGCTGCCAGATGCGCCGCAGCTCGTCCTGGAGCGATTCGCGGGTCTGGGCATCGAGGGCGGCGAACGGCTCGTCCATCAGCAGTACGTCCGGGTCGTAGGCGAGCGAGCGGGCGATGGCGACGCGTTGGCGCATGCCGCCGGACAGCTCGTGCGGATGCCGGTCCTCGAATCCGGTCAGGCCGACCAGGTCCAGGAACTCCCGCGCCCGGTCCCTGCGTTCACGGCGGGGGACGCCCCGCGCCTCCAGGCCGAATTCGATGTTGCCGAGGGCGGTCCGCCAGGGCAGCAGCGCGTACTGCTGGAAGACGATGCCCCGGTCGAGCCCGGGCCCGGTGACGGGCTCGCCGTCGAGCAGGATCCGGCCGGAGGTGGGCCGGGTCAGACCGCCCAAGAGGTCCAGCAGGGTGGACTTGCCGCAGCCGCTGGGGCCGACGACCACGAGGAACTCGCCCGCCCGGATCTCCAGGTCGATGCCGTCGAGGGCGGTGAACTCCCCCTCGCCGTCCTCGCGCTTCTTCTCCTTGGTCGGGAAGGTCTTCGTCACGGAGTCGAACACGATCTTCGCCATGGCGGCCGTCAGCCCTTTCCGAGTCCGTTGAACTCGTTGGTGTAGAGATCGCCGGGCCTCAGCCGGCCCTTCTTGATCTCGCCGCGGCCGCCGAGCCAGTCGAGCCAGATCTGGAACTCCTTGTCGGCGATGCGGCCGCCGGGCTCGGCGACCCCGTAGGAGCGCCAGTACTGGAGCGTCGAGGTGTCCTCGTTGCGGCCGCGCTTCTTGATGATCTCCGTCATGCGGGCGACGACCTCCTCGCGCGGGGTGGTACGGGACCACTCGATGGCCTTGGCCACGCCGGTGGTGAAGGTCCGTACGGTGTCGGGGTTCTCCTTGATGAAGCGCCGCGTCATCACGTACGAGCCGGCGCTGAACGCGCCCAGCAGCTCGAAGTCCTTGAACAGCGGGCGTATCCCGCCGGCCGCCAGGGCCTTGTCGCGCAGGACGCCGCTGAGCACACCGACCTCGATCTGCTTCTGCCTCAGGGCCTGTTCGGTGTTGACGGGCGGGACGACGAGGGATTCGACCTTGCCCGCGTCCGCTCGGGAGAGGCCGTTGCGCTCCAGGTAGATGTCGAGGAGGGCCTGGGCGTGGGCGCCCAGGGTGTTCATGCCGACCTTCTTGCCGATCAGGTCGCGGGCGGAGCGGATCGGGCTGTCCTCCAGGACGTAGTAGCCGAGGTAGGTGTCCTTGTCGGAGCCGTAGTAGGAGACGACGGCCTGGATCTGGGCCTTGCTCTCGGCGAGCTTGACGACCGCGCCGTTGAAGGCGCCGCCGAAGTGGGTCTGGCCGGTGGCGGCGGACTGGATGTCCTGGGGGCCGCTGATGGTGTTGCCGACCCATTCGAGGGTGAGTCCGCCGAGGTGGCCGAGGTCGGCGGCGAGCTCGGGGAGGGTGACCGAGCCGACCGCGCCCTGGTACTTGAGGGTGGTGACCTGCTTGCCGGAGCCGCCGTCGGCGGTGGCCGTGCCGCAGCTCACCGCGGCCGCCGAGATGCCGAGCAGGGTGAGGAACTGGCGCCGGGAGGTGGGGGTCGAGGTGAAGGCTGCGGGCATGGCGGGTCCTTGTCGCGGGATCTGGGAAAGGGTTACGGGGCGGGGGTCAGGACGGCGCCGGCCGTGGCGCGCAGGGCTTCGGCGAACTCGTCGACCGCCTGGAAGAGGTCCAGCTCCGCCTCCGGCCGCAGCCGGTCGGGGCCGGAGCCGCGCTCGACGGAGGAGTCCAGGACGAACCGGCCGGCGGTGACGTGGCGGGCGCCGAGCGCGGCGAGGACCGGGCGCAGGGCGTAGTCGATGGTCAGGACGTGGGCGAGGCTGCCGCCGGTGGCGAGCGGCAGGACGGTCTTTCCGGCGAGACCGTCCTGCGGGAGCAGGTCGAGGAAGGCCTTGAGCAGACCGGTGTACGAGGCCTTGTAGACCGGGGTCGCGATGACCAGGCCGTCCGCTTCGGCCACGGCTTCCAGGGCCCGGCGGATCTCCGGCTCGCCGCGGCGGGCGGACAGGAGGTCGGCGGCGGGCAGCTCGCGCAGGGCGAGGTGCGCGGTCTCGAAGCCCGCGTGGGTGAGTCTGCGCAGGACGTGGTCGGCTACGACGGCGGTGCGGGAGTGGACGGAGGGGCTGCCGGTGAGGGCGAGCAGTCGGGGCACGGGGGTCTCCTGGTGCGGCGGGTCGCGGGGCGGTGAGGGTCAGTCGGTCGCCGTGGAGGCACCGGACGGGATCCCGAAGGCGGGGTCGGGCACGGCCTCCGGGCTGATCAGGCGGGACGGGACCCCGTCCGGGCCGACCGGGACGTCGCCGTCGACGGTGACGCGGCGCAGGGTGCGCTCGTGGTCTTCGGAGTCGTCGACGCCGTAGTGCTGGGTGGCGCGGTTGTCCCAGATCGCCACGTCGCCGGCCTGCCACCGGTGGCGGACGGTGTTCTCGGGGCTCTCCACGTGCGCCTGGAAGAGGTCGAGGAGGAGTCGGGAGTCCCGGCCGGTGAGGCCGCTGATCCGCTGGACGAAGTTGCCGAGCAGGAGAGTGCGTTCGCCGGTCTCGGGATGGACGCGGACGACCGGGTGCTCGGTGAGGAAGGTGGTGGAGGTGAACACCTCGCGGTACTGGGCGAGGGCCTCGGGGAGGGCGTCGGGACGCAGGGCCGCGTAGTCGTACTCGTTGGAGTGGACGGCGCGCAGGCGGTCGGCGAGGGCGCGGAGCGGCTCGGGGAGGTGGGCGTAGGCGGTGGCGGTGTTGGCCCAGAGGGTGTTGCCGCCGTAGGGGGGGACGGTGACGGCGCGGAGGATGGAGAAGGCGGGGTAGGCGGGCACGAAGGTGACGTCGGTGTGCCACTGGTTGGCGCGGGCGCCGTGGTGCGAGTCGATGCCGAGGGCGTAACGGCCGTCGGCGGAGGGGACGGTGGGGTGCGCGACGGGCGTGCCGAGCAGGTGCGCGAAGGCTTCGTGGCCGGCTTCGTCGAGGTGCTCCTGGCCGCGGAAGAAGACGACCTTGTGGGCGAGGAGCGCGGCGCGGATGTCGGCGACGGTGGCGGCGTCGAGGTCGCCGCCGAGGCGGACGCCGTCGATGCGGGCGCCGATGCGCCCGCCGATCCTGGTCACGGTGACGGCGGTGGTGGCGGTGGTCATGGGGGCTCCCTGAATGTGCGCGCCGGACTCCACCGGCGCGGGGAAGGCGCCGGTGGGTGGCAGCGGTGGTGACGGGACCCGGCGCTCGGGCCGGGCGGGGGTACGGCGTTCAGGCCGACGGTGATACGGCGGTGGCGCGCGCCCGGGCCGTTGGGGGTGCGGCGCTCCGACCTGCGGGGTGCGGCGGTGGTGCGGCGCTCCGGCCCGCCGGGGTACGGCGTTCGGGCCGGGCGGACGCCTCGGGGGCGGCGCTCAGGCGCGGCGGGGGGCCGGACAGCGGCCCTGACACTCGCCCGGCGCGGTACAGCGGCCGGGGGTGTGGAGCCGCGGGGCGAGGAGCTCGTTCGCGGACATGTCCCGGAGCGTGGCAGCGGCCGGCTCGACGGTCAACCCCCGCCGAGCGACCCCGGAGCGGCCCGTCCCGCGCACCCCCACACCCCCCTGACCAGCACGTTCATCCCCCACCGCAGGGCACGCCGATCCCGCCTGAGCGGCCGGAAACGGTGGCCGGATTTCACGCCTCTGCAACGCCCCCGCCACGCCGGCGCCCCGGACCCGGCGTGAACCAGGGGGTCCGGCCACTCGCCCCGGCCGCCCGGGCCGCCCCGGCCGCCCGGGCCGCCCGGGCCGGCGGCGCGGGCTCGGCGGCGCGGGCCGGCGGCGCGGGCCGGCGGCGCGGGCCGGCGGCGCGGGCCGGGGTGTCTGACCTGGGAGTGCGAGATCACATCCGGGGGTTATGGTCTCGATTGAGCGGCCCCCCTAGCATTCGAGCCATGACGGTCCTGCCTGACGACGGGCTCTCCCTGGCCGCCGAGTTTCCTGACGCGACACATGAGCAGTGGCAGCGCCTGGTTGAGGGCGTACTGCGCAAGTCGGGCAAGGAAGTCACCGGCGAGGCAGCTGAAGACGCTCTGTCCACGACGCTTGAGGACGGGCTCCGCACCCGCCCGCTGTACACCGCACGCCCCGGCGGGGACGCCACCGGTTTCCCCGGCTTCGCCCCCTTCGTACGCGGCGGCCGGCCCGAGGGCACCTCCGCCTCCGGCTGGGACGTGCGCCAGCGGCTCGCCGGGACCGATCCGGCGCGGGTCAACGAGGCCGCGCTGGCCGATCTGGAGAACGGCACCACCTCCCTGTGGCTGACCCTCGGCGAAGGCGGCTTCCCCGTCACCGGCCTCGGCCGCGCCCTTGAGGGGGTCTACCTCGACCTCGCCCCGGTCACCCTCGAGGCCGGCGCCCAATACGCCGACGCCGCCCGCGCCTTGCTGGCCCTGTACGCCGAACGCGGGGTGGCCCCCGGGGCCGCCCGCGCCTGCCTGGGCGCCGACCCGCTGGGCCACGAGGCCCGTACCGGTGAACCGCTGGAGCTCGCGGAAGCCGCCGCCCTCGCGGCCGGCACGGCCGACGCCTGGCCCCACGTACGGGCCCTGACCGTGGACGCCCTGCCCTACCACGAGGCCGGGGGCAGCGCCGCCGAGGAGCTGGGGCTGTCGCTGGCCACCGGCGTGGCGTACCTGCGCGCCCTCACGGAGGCCGGTCTCGGCCAGGCGGCGGCCCTCGGGCAGCTGGAGTTCCGCTACGCCGCCACCGCCGACCAGTTCCTGACCATCGCCAAGCTGCGCGCCGCGCGCCGCCTGTGGGCCCGCGTCGCCGAGGCCTGCGGGGCCCCGGAGGCGGGCACGCAGCACCAGCACGTGGTGACCTCGCCGGTGATGATGACCCGGCGCGACCCGTGGGTGAACATGCTGCGCACCACCGTCGCCTGCATGGCGGCGGGCGTGGCCGGCGCGGACGCCGTCACCGTGCTGCCCTTCGACCACGAGCTGGGCCTGCCGGACGCGTTCGCGCGCCGGATCGCCCGCAACACCTCCACCATCCTGCTGGAGGAGTCGTACCTGTCCCGGGTGATCGACCCGGCCGGCGGCTCGTACTACGTCGAGCAGCTCACCGACGAACTCGCCCACGCCGCCTGGGCCTTCTTCCAGACCATCGAGAAGGCCGGCGGCCAGGCGGCCGCCCTGCGCTCCGGTCTGGTCGCCGAACGGCTCGCCGCCACCTGGGCCGAGCGGTCCGAGAAGCTGGCCAAGCGCCGCGAACCCGTCACCGGCGTCAGCGAGTTCCCGCTGCTGTCGGAGAAGCCCGTCGTGCGGGAACCCGCACCCGCGGGACCCACGGGCGGTCTGCCGCGCGTGCGGCGCGACGAGGCGTACGAGGCGCTGCGCGCACGCAGCGACGCACACCTCGCCGCGACCGGCGCCCGGCCGAGGATCTTCCTCGCCGCGCTCGGCCCGGCGGCCGCGCACACCGCGCGCGCCACGTTCGCCGCGAACCTGTTCCAGGCGGGCGGCATCGAGCCGGTCCACGACCCGGTGTCCGTGGACCCGCAGACGGCGGCCGCGGCCTACGCCGCGAGCGGCGCGGACGGCATGGCGGTGCTGTGTTCCAGCGACGCGCTGTACGAGGAGCAGGCCGGGGCGGTGGCCGCCGCGCTGCGCTCGGCGGGCGCGACGACCGTGTTCCTCGCCGGGAAGCCCGGAACCGCCCAGGACGCAGTGGACGAGTACGTCTTCGCCGGCTGTGACGCCGTCGCCGTGCTGTCCTCCGTACTCGACCGGATGAAGGTGGCGTCTTGAGCACCGCGATCCCCGATTTCTCCGAACTCCCGCTGGACTCCGGGACGGCGCCGTCCGGTTCCGAGGAGCAGTGGCGGGCCGCCGTCAAGGAGTCCACCGGTACGGCGGCCGCGGACCTGCTGTGGGAGACGCCCGAGGGCATCGGCGTGAAGCCGCTGTACACCGGGGCCGACCTGGAGGGCCTGGACTTCCTGCGGACCTACCCGGGCGTGGCGCCGTACCTGCGCGGCCCGTACCCGACGATGTACGTCAACCAGCCCTGGACGATCCGCCAGTACGCCGGTTTCTCCACGGCGGAGGAGTCCAACGCCTTCTACCGGCGCAACCTCGCGGCCGGCCAGAAGGGCCTGTCGATCGCCTTCGACCTGCCCACGCACCGCGGCTACGACAGCGACCACCCGCGGGTGACGGGCGACGTCGGCATGGCGGGCGTGGCGATCGACTCGATCTACGACATGCGGCAGCTGTTCGACGGGATCCCGCTGGACAAGATGACGGTGTCGATGACGATGAACGGCGCGGTGCTGCCCGTCCTCGCGCTGTACATCGTGGCGGCGGAGGAGCAGGGCGTCTCCCCCGACAAGCTCGCCGGGACCATCCAGAACGACATCCTCAAAGAGTTCATGGTCCGCAACACCTACATCTATCCGCCGAAGCCCTCGATGCGGATCATCTCGGACATCTTCGCCTTCACCTCGCAGAACATGCCGAGGTACAACTCCATCTCGATCTCCGGCTACCACATCCAGGAAGCCGGGGCCACGGCCGACCTGGAGCTGGCGTACA
Source organism: Streptomyces sp. NBC_00667 (assembly GCF_036226825.1). NCBI lineage: Bacteria > Bacillati > Actinomycetota > Actinomycetes > Kitasatosporales > Streptomycetaceae > Streptomyces > Streptomyces sp. NBC_00667. The sequence goes on along the minus strand of NZ_CP109022.1, from coordinate 5,199,257 downwards.
CCCTGGCGGACGGCGTGGAGTACCTGCGCGCCGGGCAGGCGGTGGGTCTGGACGTGGACGCGTTCGCACCGCGCCTGTCGTTCTTCTGGGCGATCGGCATGAACTTCTTCATGGAGGTCGCGAAGCTGCGCGCCGCGCGACTGCTGTGGGCGCGCCTGGTCAAGCAGTTCGACCCGAAGAACGCCAAGTCCCTGTCGCTGCGCACCCATTCGCAGACCTCCGGCTGGTCGCTGACCGCGCAGGACGTCTTCAACAACGTGACGCGCACCTGCGTCGAGGCGATGGCCGCGACCCAGGGGCACACCCAGTCGCTGCACACCAACGCCCTGGACGAGGCGCTCGCCCTGCCGACGGACTTCTCGGCGCGGATCGCGCGCAACACCCAGCTGCTGCTCCAGCAGGAGTCGGGTACCTGCCGGTCGATCGACCCGTGGGGCGGCAGCGCGTACGTCGAGAAGCTCACCTATGACCTCGCCCGGCGCGCCTGGCAGCACATCCAGGAGGTCGAGGCGGCCGGCGGTATGGCGCAGGCCATCGACGCGGGCATCCCGAAGCTGCGCGTGGAGGAGGCCGCGGCGCGCACGCAGGCGCGGATCGACTCGGGGCGGCAGCCGGTGATCGGCGTGAACAAGTACCGGGTGGAGAACGACGAGGCGATCGACGTCCTCAAGGTCGACAACTCCTCGGTGCGCAGCCAGCAGATCGAGAAGCTGCGGCGGCTGCGCGAGGAGCGGGACGAGGCGCGTACGCAGGACACGCTGCGGGCGCTGACGAACGCGGCCGGCAGCGGGGAGGGCAACCTGCTCGCGCTGGCGGTGGACGCGGCGCGCGCCAAGGCGACGGTCGGTGAGATCTCGGACGCACTGGAGAAGGTGTACGGGCGGCACGCGAGCCAGATCCGTACGATCTCGGGTGTGTACCGCACCGAAGCAGGCGAGTCCCCGTCCGTGGAGCGCACGCGTGCGCTCGTCGACCGGTTCGAGGAGGCCGAAGGCCGCCGTCCGCGCATCCTGGTCGCCAAGATGGGCCAGGACGGGCACGACCGCGGCCAGAAGGTGATCGCGACGGCCTTCGCCGACCTGGGCTTCGACGTGGACGTCGGCCCGCTGTTCCAGACCCCGGCGGAGGTGGCCCGCCAGGCCGTCGAGGCGGACGTCCACGTGGTGGGCGTCTCGTCGCTGGCGGCCGGTCACCTGACCCTCGTACCGGCGCTGCGCGAGCAGTTGGCGGAGGAGGGCCGCGAGGACATCATGATCGTGGTGGGCGGGGTGATCCCGCCGGCGGACGTCCCGACGCTGCTGGAGATGGGCGCGACGGCGGTCTTCCCGCCGGGCACGGTGATCCCGGACGCGGCGCACGACCTGGTGACGCGGCTGGCCGCGGACCTCGGTCACGAGCTGTAGGGGCGGCGCGAGACGATGGCTCCGAAGATCGACGTCGAGGCCTACGCCAAGGGGGTGCTCGACGGGAAGCGCGCGTTCATCGCGCGTGCCATCACCCTCGTCGAGTCCACCCTGCCCGCCCACCGGGGCTTGGCGCAGGCGCTGTTGACGGAGCTGCTGCCGCACGCGGGGCGCGCCCGGCGGATCGGCATCAGCGGGGTGCCGGGCGTCGGCAAGTCGACGTTCATCGACGCGTTCGGGACGATGCTGACGGGCCTGGGCCACAAGGTGGCGGTCCTGGCCGTCGACCCCTCGTCGACGCGGACGGGCGGCTCGATCCTGGGCGACAAGACCCGGATGGAGCGGCTCGCCGTGGACCCGGCGGCCTTCGTGCGGCCCTCGCCGTCGGCGGGGACACTGGGCGGGGTCGCCAAGGCGACGCGCGAGTCGATGATCGTGATGGAGGCGGCGGGCTACGACGTGGTCCTCGTCGAGACCGTCGGCGTGGGCCAGTCGGAGACGGCGGTCGCGGGGATGGTCGACTCGTTCCTGCTGCTGTCGCTGGCCCGTACGGGCGACCAGTTGCAGGGCATCAAGAAGGGCGTCCTGGAGTTGGCGGACGTCCTGGCGGTCAACAAGGCGGACGGCCCGCACGAGCGCGACGCGAAAGCGGCGGCGCGCGAACTGTCGGGCGCGCTGCGGCTGATGCACCCGACCGACGCGGCGTGGACCCCGCCGGTCCTGACGTGCAGCGCCCGCGAGTCGGCGGGCCTGGACGAGGTCTGGAACCGGCTCGAACAGCACCGCCGGCTGCTGGACGCGGGGGGCCGCCTCGCCGCCAAGCGGGCGGCGCAGCAGGTCGAGTGGACGTGGTCCATGGTCCGGGAGGAGCTGCTGGAGCGGCTGCGCGCCGACCCGGCGGTACGGGCCCTCGCACCCGGCCTCGAAGCGGCGGTCCGGGAGGGCACCGTGACCCCCACGCTGGCGGCGGACCGGATCCTGGGCGCCTTCGGGGGGCTCTGAGCCGCAGCGCTCGGGGCCTGAGCCCGGATCCCGTGCGGGCCCGGGCCCCGAGCCGGGTCGGGCCCGGACCCGGGCCCGGGCGCCCGGCGGGTCAGGCTCCGACCAGGACCGGGTCGCCCGAGGACAGTGCCGCCCGCAGCACCCGGGACTGCTCGGCCGGGTCGTCGGTGGCGAGCAGAGCGGACAGGACCGCGATCCGGGCCTGTCCCGCGCGCAGGGTGCCCGTCGGCACGGCTCCGGCGGCGACGAGGTCGACCGCGCCGCCGTGCGTGTAGATCTCCGTGACCGGGCCGGCCGCCACGCGCGTGGTGAGCGCGACGAGGACCCCGCGGGCGACGGCGGCGGCGACGGCGTCCACGATTTCCGGCGTGGCGTTGCCGGCGCCCGTACCGATCAGGACGATCCCGCGCGCCCCCGCCTCCACGGCGGCGTTCAGCAGCGTCGCGTCACCGTCGGCGTGGTGCATGACCATGTCCACGCGCGGCGGGAGTTCCGGCATCGCGGGCAGTGCGAGCGGGGCCGGTCGCTGCGGGGTGCGCAGTACGGTGACCTTCCCGAAGCCGACCTTGCCGAGCAGTTCCTTCGAGGGGTCCGCGAACGCGTCCAGGGCCACGGCCTGCGTCTTCACGGTGCCGCGGGCGGCGTGCACCCGGCCGGCGAAGGCGACCAGTACGCCGAGCCCGCGCGTGGTGGCGGCGGTCAGCAGCGCGTCGTAGAGGTTGCCGGGGCCGTCGCCGTCGGCGGAGCCCATGGGCAGCTGCGAGCCGGTGAAGACCACGGTGCGGGGGTCGTGGTGGTGCAGGTCGAGCAGGAAGGCCGACTCCTCCAGGGTGTCGGTGCCGTGCGTGACGACGACGCCCTCCACGTCCGGGTCGGCCAGCACCTCGTGGACCGTGCGCAGCAGGGTGAGCTGGTGGGCGGTGGTCAGCCGGGGGCTGTTCACGCTGAACAGGTCGACCACCTCGACGGTGACGCCCTCGGGCAGGGGCGCGGTGGCGATCACCTCGCTGCCGTCGGCGTCGGCGGCGAACCCGGAACCCTGCCAGCGGCTGGCTATCGTCCCGCCGGTGCTGATGACGACGACGCGTCCCATCCCTTGCCCCACCTTCTCTCGTACGACGTCCGCACAGATTTGCTACAACCGGCAATGATAGAGAGATCTACGCGCAATGCGATTGCCGATTGCGGCACGACGGGCCGGAACGCTTGGGTGATAATTGCGTGATGGACGCCATTGACCGGGAAATCTTGCGCGAGCTCCAGCGCGACGGCCGCCTCAGCAACCAGGAGCTGGCCCAGCGCGTGGGCCTGACCCCCTCCCCCTGCATGCGCCGGGTGCGGCAGCTGGAACAGGACGGGGTGATCCAGGGCTACCGCGCGGTGATCGACCCCGAGGCCGTGGGCCGGGGCTTCGAGGTGCTGGTCTCGGTCGAAGTCCGCCGCGACCGCGCCGCCGTGGAGGCCTTCGAAGCCGCGCTCCAGGACATCCCCGACGTCATCGAGGCCTACCGCCTCTTCGGCAGCCCCGGTTGCCTGCTGCGCATCGCGGTGGCGGACCTGCGGGCGTACGAGCGCCTGTGGATCGAGCAGCTCACGGCCCTGTCGGGGGTCACCGAGGTCAACTCGCAGATCATCATGAAGCGGATCAAGGAACCGACCGGCCTGCCGGTGTAGCCGGGACCGGCCCCCGTCCCGTCAGCCCGCGGCGGCCCGCGTCCGCACCACCCCCACGTCCACCGCGTCCACCGGCACCCGCGGATCGGACTGCACCTGGGCCAGCACTCCGGCGAAGGACGCGGCGAGCGCCTCCACCGTGCTGCGCTCGTAGGAGTCGGAGCGGAAGTCGAGGGTGAACCGCGTACCGGCCCCGGCGACGCGCAGCGTCAGCGGGTACGGGGAACACCCCGTGGAGCGGACGCCCTTGAGGGTGATGCCCGCCGAGGTGGCGGCCCCGCACGAGCCGTCCGGACCGTACGGGCCGTCCGGGCACGCTTCGTGGACCACCAGCGAGTCGAACGGCCTCGCCGGGCCCTCGCCCGGGTGACGGTCAAGCGCCCGCACGAGCTGCGCCACCGTGTCGCCCCGTGCGTAGCGGACCCGTACCGCGACGGTGCGGGCGAACAGGCCGACCGGTTCCCGGGCGCCGGGCGGTTCGGTCGGCCGACCGGTCTCGCTCACGCCGAACACCACGTCGCGGCGGCCGGCCAGCCGGGCGAGCAGGATCGCCCAGGCGCCCCGCACCAGCGTGTCCGGGGCGATCCCCAGCTCCGCGGCGCGCCGGGACAGCCCCAGCGCGTCGCCCGCCGCCACCTCGACCTCGACCCGGCCGGTCCCGGCCCCGTCCGCAGGCCCGGCGGCCAGGGGGGCGGACTGCGCCGGGGCGTGCGCCTCCCCCCGCAGCGGCCCGAGCCCGTGCAGGTGCTCCCCGCGGCCCGGCGCGGCCGCGAGCAGCGAGGCGTCCCCGCCGACGCCGTAGAGCCGGGCCAGGTCCTTCATCAGCACCGCTGCCGACCGGTCGTCGAACAGCGCGGGGTGCGCGGTGACCACGAGGTGCGCGCGGTCCCCGAGGCCGATCAGGGCGAGCCGGACCAGCGGCGGGGCGAGCGGGTCGAAGCGGGCGGCGCGCTCGGCGGCGAGGAGCCGCCCGCTCTCCGCGTCACGGACGGCCTCGTCGGCTCCCGCCAGGTCGAGGTGCCGCCAGGGCAGCGGCACGTCCTCGGGGACGATCCGCACGAGGTCGCCGCCGGCGGCCGTGACGAACCCCGCCCGCAGGTTGGGGTGGCGGACCGCCAGGGCCTGCCCGGCGGCCCGCATCCGTACGGGGTCCACCCGGCCTTCCACCGGGATGACGAACTGCACGGGGTGGACGGCGGGCGGGGACCCGGCCGGGCCGGCGGGACGCAGGAGGGCCGACTGGGCGGCGGATACCGGCCGCACCTCGGCCAGCCGCCCGTAGCGGGCCTCCCACTCCTCGATCTCCGCCTGCGCCACCGTCACCAGCGGCACGTCCGAGGGCGTCAGGCCACCGGCACCCGGCCGCCGGGCGTCGCGGGCCAGGCCGGTGAGCGCGGTGACCCAGAGGCCGGCCAGCTCCGACACCTCCGCCTCGGACAGCACGCCCGCCGGGAAGCCGAAGGAAGCGGTGAGTTCGCTGCCCGCCCCGCCCTCGGTCGCCCGGGCTTCGATCTCCAGCGCCGAGGGCGCCGGCGCCTGCCCGTCCGGCGCCGGAACCCGCTCCTGCCCGTCGGCGGCCGGTAGCCAGCCGAGGCCCCGCAGACCGACCGGCATGTCGCCCTCGCCGAAGCGGCGCAGGAACCCGAAGCCGATCTGCGGCTCCGGGTACGCCGCCAGTTCGGGGGCGGTCCCCGGGTTGAGGTGGCGCAGCAGCCCGTAGCCGAGTCCCTCGCCCGGGACGGCGCGCAGCTGCTCCTTGACGGTCTTGAGGGCGCGCCCGGCGGCGGGGCCCCCGGCGAGTGCCTCGTCCAGGTCGATGCCGCCGGCGTCCAGGCGTACGGGGAACGCGGCGGCGAACGGGCCGAGGGTCCGGTCCGGATCGGCGCCCGCCGCCGCGTCGAGGTTGCGGCCGTCGCCTTCGAGGCGGATCAGGGAGGAGGTCTGCGCACCGCCCCGGCCCCGGCGCCATTGGGCCAGCGCCACGGTCAGGGCGGTGAGCAGTACGTCCTCGGCCCGGCAGCGGAAGGCGGCGGGGACGGTGGTCAGCACGGGTTCCCCCACCGCCGCCGGGACCCGTACCCGTACGGTCTCCATGGTGGCCGTCACGTCCACGGCGGGGTCGGGACGGCGGCTGCCGAGGACGGCGTCCGGAGCCGCGAGGACCTCCCGCCAGGCCGGCAGCTCGGCGACCTGCTCCGGACGGGCCGCCTGTCGTTGCCGTGCGTGCGCCCAGCGGCTCACGGAGGCTCCCGCCCGGGGCAGCGCGGCGCGCCCGCACCGGGCCCGGGCCCAGGCGTCGGCCAGGTCGGGCAGCAGGATCCGCCAGGACGCGGCGTCGGCGACGAGCCGGTGCAGGACGACCAGCAGCCGTCCGGTGCCGCCCCGCCCCACGGCGCTGCGGTCGAACCACACGAACTGGGCCATCACCCCGGCGGCCGGGTCCAGCCGGCCGGCGGCCGCGTCCAGTTCGGCGGCGATGAGGTCTTCGTCCCACGGGCCGCCGCACGGGATCCGGCGCACCAGCGTGGCCGGGCCCACGAGTTGGACGGGCTCGATCCGCAGCCCGGGTTCCGGGTACTGCACCAACCGGGTGCGCAGCACGTCGTGGCGGTCCAGGACCGCACCGAGGGCCGCCATCAGGGTCGACCGGTCGGTCTCCAGGGGGAGTTCGAGCAACTGCGCCCGCGCGGACCGGTCCGTGACGCCGCCCCGGCCCAGCAGTTGCCGGGCCGCGGGGAGCAGCGGCATCCAGCCGGTGCCGTCGCCCTCCGGTTCGGCGGGCTCCGGGGTGTCGCGGGTCCGTCCGGCGGCGACCACCGCCAGGTCGGCCACGGTGCGGTGCTCGAATATGTCCTTCGGGGTCACGTCGGCGCCCCGGGAGCGGGCCCGGGCGGCGGCCTGGACGGAGCGGATGCTGTCACCGCCGGCCAGGAAGAAGTCCTCGTCCACGCCGACCCGTTGCAGACCGAGCACCTCCCCGACCGCCTCTGCGAGCACCTCCTCCGTGGCGGTGCGCGGGGCGCGGTGGACGCGGTCGGCGAGGTCGGGTGCGGGCAGCGCCGCCCGGTCCAGCGTGCCGTCCGCCGTCAACGGCATCCGGTCGAGCACCGTGAAGGAGGCCGGCACCAGGTGGTCGGGCAGCCGCGCGCAGACGAAGCGCCGCAGCTCGGCCCCGTACCCGCCGCCGACGCCGTCCTCGCCGCCGCCGAGTACGACGTAGGCCACCGGGCAGGGGCTGCCGCCGTGGCCCTCACCGGCGACTACCACGGCCTGGGAGACGGCCGGATGGGCCGTCAGCGCGCCCTCCACCAGCGCCGCTTCGATGCGCAGCCCGCGCACGGTGACCTGCGCCGCGGCGGGGCCGAGGACCTCCAGCCGGCCGTCTGCGCCCCATCGCGCCAGGTCGCCCGTCCGGCACATCCGGCCACCGGCCGGGCCGAAGGGGTCCGCGACGAACCGCTGCGCCGTCGCGCCGGGCCGCCCGGCGTGGCCGCGGCCGACGTCGCCGGCGCCGGCGACGTACAGTGCGCCGACCGCCCCAGGCGGCACGGGCGCCAGACCCGGCCCGAGTACGTAGGTCCGTACGCCGGTGGCGTCCGGGCCGTGCTCGGGGAACTCCGGGAGGCAGAAGGCGTCGGCCCGGCCGTAGGCGTCGACCACCCGTACACCGGGAACGGCCGCCCGGGCCCGGTCCGCGAGCCACGCGGGCAGCGGCTCTCCGGTGAAGACCAGCGCGCGTACGCCGGTCCCGGGCGGGATCCGGTCCGCCAGGGCGGCGAACGCGTACGGGGTCGTACTGATCACCTGCGCGGGGCGGCCACGGGACTGTGTCAACGCCTGCTCCGCATAGCTGAGTTCGACGCTGCCTCCGGCGCAGAGCGGGGTGAGGATCTCGTACGCCGACGCGTCGGAGCCGGACCGGGACCCGGCGAGCATCCGCCGGCCGGCGAGGACACCGAGGCGCCGGGTCAGCCTGCGGACGCCGTCGGCCAGGTTCCGGTGGGTGACGACGAGCCCACCGGGCTCTCGGGCTCCGTACAGCACGCAGGCCAGGTGGTCGGGGAGCGGGCCGGCGCCCCGGACCGGGCCTCCGGCAGCCCCGTCGCCGATGTCCTCCACGCACAGCAGCGGGACGTCTCCGCAGGGCAGGGTGGCCGCGGTGGCGGAGCCGGTCAGGATCAGCACCGGGCGCGCGTCGGCGAGTACGGCGTCGAGCGGCGGCGCGCCGGCCCGGTCGGGATCCAGCGGCAGGCAGCCCGCGCCGGACTTGAGGACGGCGAGCAGGCCGACGACGTGCGCGGCGCTCCGGGGCAGCGCGAGCCCGACGAGGCTCTCGGGACCGGCGCCCCGCCGGATCAGCTCCCGCGCCACCCGGTCGGCCCGGGCGTCCAGTTGCCCGTAAGTGAGGGAGCGGTCCGCATCGAGGACGGCCACGGCGTCCGGAGTGGCCCGCGCCTGACGCGCGAAGAGCGCGACGACCGTCTCCCCGGGCCCCGCGGCGGCCGTCTCCCCGGGTCCCGCGGTGGCCGCGCCGCCGGCCAGCCCCAGCAGCCGTTCGCGCTCGTCGTCGTCGAGGACGTCCACGGCGCCGACCCGGACGCCCGGGTCCGCCACGATCCGGCGCAGCACGCGCAGGAACCGGGCGGCGAGCCCCTCGATCGTGCCGCGGTCGAAGAGGTCGGTGGCGTAGGAGAGGCGGACCCGCGCTCCTCCGGCCGGGTCCGGGACGATGAGGAAGGACAGGTCGCAGGTGGCGGCGGCGGTGCAGGCGGGCTCGAAGGCGACCCGGAGGCCGGGGACCTCGATCTCGGGCGGGGCGGGCTGCCAGGCGCACCGCACCTGGAACAGCGGGTGGTAGGCGGTGGAACGCTCGGGGGCGATGAGCTCCACCAGCCGCTCGAACGGCACGTCGTGCAGGTCGTACGCGTTCAGCGCCTTGGTGGCGGCCGTCCCGAGGAGGTCCGAGAAGGAGGGGTTGCGGGTCAGGTCCAGCCGTAGCACCCAGGTGTTGACGAAGAAGCCGACGAGGTCGGCGAAGGCTTCCTCGGTGCGGTCGGTGACGGGGCAGCCGATCGTGAGGTCGTCGCCCGCGCCCAGCCGGTGCAGCAGCACGGCCAGGGCGGACTGCATCGTCACCGGTACCGTCGCGCCGTGGCCGGCGGCCAGCTCCTCGATCCCGGACAGCAGCTTCGGCTCGATCGTGAACTCGTACAGGTCACCGCGGTAACTCGCCGCCGGGGGACGCGGGCGGTCGGTGGGCAGCGCCGACGGCTGGGGGACGCCCGCCAGTTCCTCGCGCCAGTAGGACACCTGGGCCGCCGCGAGGCCGGCGGGGTCGTCCTCGTCGCCCAGCAGGTGGCGCTGCCACACCGTGTAGTCCTGGTACTGCACGGGCAGTTCGCCCTGCCCGGGTGCGCGTCCCGCGCGCCGCGCCCCGTAGGCGGCGAACAGGTCGCGCGCGAGGGGCCTGCCCGACTCGTCGTCGCAGGCGATGTGGTGGGCGACCAGCACCAGCAGGTGCTCCTCGGGTGAGCACCTGAGCACGCTCGCCCGTACGGGGATCTCCGCCGTGAGGTCGAACGGATGGGACACGGCGCGCGCCACGGCGGTCGGCACCTCCTCGGGCGCCACGTCGGTCACCGGCACGGACAGCGGCACGCCGGCCGGCGGCACGATGCGCTGGAACGCGTCGCCGTGCTCGTCCTCGACGAACAGCGTGCGCAGGCTCTCGTGCCGGGCCACCAGGTCCCGTACGGCCGCCTCCAGCGCGTCCGTGTCCAGTTCGCCCCGCAGGCGCAGGACGAAGGGCACGTTGTAGGTGGCCGAGGGGCCTTGGAGCCGGTGGAGGAACCACAGGCGGCGCTGGGCGAACGACAGGGGGATCATCTCCGGCCCCGGGGGCGGCGTCCGGTGTGCGCTTGCCGGGTGACCGGATCGTTCGTGGTGCCGATGTCAGACATCCCGCCCCATCCCCACGGCCGACCGGCCGTGTCCGCGTGTCGTCGCGATGCCTCGCCGGTCGCCCGGGAGGTGCTCGGAACCTTCTGACGGGCAGGTTAGGGAAGCGCGCCGTATCGACCCGCTGAGCGGCGCTCGAACTTCGGACGAGGCCCGCTGGGAAGTGTCTGCAAGGGGCGCGTCCCCGTCCGCGCGGCATGCGCGAGCGCGGCGTGGCCCGCCGCGAGCCAGGTGAGGGCGTACAGCCATCCCCCGAGGACGTCGCTGGGCCAGTGCACGCCGAGGTAGATCCGGCTGAGTCCGACGGCCACCGCCCAGCAGACGAGCAGTGCCGTGCCGGTACGGGCGACAGCGGGGCGGGTGGTGCGGTACAGGGCCCAGGACAGCAGCCCGGCCACGAGGGCGGAGGTGGTGGTGTGGCCGGAGGGGAAGGCGTAACCGGTGGCGGTGGTCGCCCAGTCGGCCGTGGCGGGGCGCGGCCGGTGGACCAGGAAGAGCGCGGCGTAGCGGGTGGCCTGGGCGAGGAGGAGGAAGAGGAGCGCGGCGGGGACGGCCAGCCGCCGCTCCCGCGCGTCGCGGCCCGCGATCATTCCGGCCGCCACCGCGCCCAGGTAGGGCAGGGGCCAGGTACCGGTCGCGGTGAGGAGGCGGGCGCAGTCGGCGGCCCAGGGGGGCCGGTGGCGTACGGACCAGACGTGCAGGCTCCGGTCGAGGGGGAACGGGAGGCCGTGCCGGACGGCGACGGTGACGGCGAGCAGGGCGAAGAGCGCGGCGCACACGGCTGCCGCCCCCGCCGCCGCCACCGCTCGGGTCACCTCGGCGCGACCAACGGGCGCAGCCGGGTGGCGCGGGCCCGCTCCACCAGGGGGGCGCCGCGTCGGGCCGCGACGGTCAGGCACCAGCCCACGGCGGCGCCGACCACCAGGCCGAGCACCGCGTCGTGGGGGTAGTGGGCGCCGACCCAGACCCGGGACAGCGCCATCAGGAGGGCGGCCAGGGCGGCGAGGGCGCCGATGCCCCGGTCGACGAGCCAGAGCGCGGCCGCCGCGGCGGCCGCGAGGGCGGCGTGGTTGCTGGGGAAGGACCAGTCGTCCGGGCCGGGGCACGCCTCCAACGTGACGGTGTGCAGGGTCCGGCAGGGGCGCTGTTCCCGGACCAAGGCCTTGATCAGGGCGTTGGCCGCGTAGGCGAGGACGACGACCACCGGCGCGGCCAGTGCCATCGCCAGGCGCGGGGCGTTCCCGGGCCGGGCGCGCCACCAGGCGGCCAGCATGAGTACGGCGAACAGGCCCAGGCCGTACGCCGACCAGTGCGAGACCAGTGCGTCGAGCCAGCCCGGCGACCGGCCGGCGAGCCCGGTGACACGGGTGTACAGGCGGCCGTCGAGGGAGGCTCCGTCGAGGGCGGGAAGTGCGCTCGGGGCGGGGACGTGTGCGGGAAGGGTCATGGATCGCCGCTCCCTACTACGGGTGACGTAGACGGTTCACGTCACTGTAGGAGACGGCGGTCCGTTGCGCAGGCGAGGCGTAGGCCAGGCGGCGCACCGGGGGTCAGTGGGAGTGCTCCTCGGGCGCTTCGGGCTCCCGGGGCGCTTCCGGAGCGGCCGGAGTCGCCGGAGCGGGGGGAGCCGCCTGGCCGCCGGCCCGCACCGTGAAGGCGGCGGTGTGGACCTTGCCCTGGTGCTGGAAGTCCAGGAAGAGCCGGTAGGCGCCCGCGCTGGGGGCCGTGGCCGTGAACGAGACGTCCGGCCCGGGGCCGCCGGCGTTCGGGTGGACGTGGAGGTAGGCCAGGTCTCCGTCGCGCAGGGCGACGAGGTGGCCGTAGGCGCCGAGGTAGGGCTCCAGGTCGGTGACCGGCTTGCCCTCCTTGCTGACGGTGAGCCTCAGCTCCCCCGCCTTCCCCGGGTCCAGCGTGCCTGCCAGCGCCACCTGGTAGCCGTCCACCTCGGCGGTGGGCGCGACCGGGGGCAGCGGGGCGGGGGCGTACGGGCCGGGCACGGACACGTCCGCTCCGAGGGTGACGCCCTTGGCGCCGGCGGCGGCGGGGGTGAAGTCCGCGAAGACCTTGTAGGCGCCGGGCGCCGGCAGGTCGACGGGGGTCGACCAGGTGCCGTCCTCGGCGCGTACCGGGTGCAGGTGCCGGTAGACCGTCAGGTCGCGCGAGGCGACGATGAAGTGCAGCTCCTTGCCGTGTTCCGTCTTGAACGCGGTGACCTTGCGGCCTTCGCGGTCCTTGACGGAGAACCTCAGCTCCCCCGCCCCGGGCGCGACCTGCCGGGTGTCGAGGGCGAGCGTGTAGCCACCCTCCGAAATCTGCAGCCCTCCCGCCGCCGGCCCTTGGGCCGCCCCCTCCTCATGGCCCGCGTGCCCGCCTCCGGCGGCGGGCGCAGCGGCCTGCGCCGCATGGGCGGCGTGCTCCGTGGACGCGGGGGCACTCACGGGACCGACCCCCTTGCCGACCCCGTACGCGGCTCCGAAGGCCGCGGCGAGCGCGGCGGCATAAGCGGTGATCCTCACTCCGGTGTTCATGGCTGATCTCCCGTACGACGTGGGCCCGCGTTCGGCGGTTCGATGCACTTCACCATACCCCTGGGGGGTATCAAGTCAAGTCGGATCGGACCTTGCGCCGGATACCCATGGGGGGTATACCTGGAAGCCGACAGGGATACCCCCACAGGGTATTCCGACCGACGAAGGAGAGATCCATGTCTTCCTGCTGCACCCCCGAAGGCAGCTGCGGCACCGGCGCCGCGCAGACGGCCGTCGCCATCGCCGACAGCACCGCCACGACCTACCGCGTCTCCGGCATGACCTGCGGCCACTGCAAGAGCGCCATCACCGCCTCGGTGAGCGCGCTCGACGGCGTCCTGTCCGTAGAGGTCGACGTGGACGGCGGCCTGGTCACCGTGACCACGGCCGGCGAGCCCGACGACGCGGCGGTCTCCGCCGCGATCGACGACGCCGGCTACGAGCTCACGGGCCGGGCCGCCTGACACCCGCCCGGCCCGGCCGCCGGGGCCCGCCGCCGCACCCTGCGCCATCCGCCCGGGCCCCGGGCCCCGGCCCCCACCCCGCTCGAACGAGGAGCAGTTCTCATGACCACCACCACAGCCGGCGCCGCCCAGGTCGAGCTCGCCATCGGCGGCATGACCTGCGCCTCGTGCGCGGCCCGCATCGAGAAGAAGCTCAACCGCATGGACGGGGTCGAGGCCACCGTCAACTACGCCACCGAGAAGGCGAAGGTCACCTTCGACGCCGATATCTCCGTGGCGGACCTGATCGCCACCGTCGAAGCCACCGGCTACACCGCCCGGGAGTCCGTCAAGGCCCCGGAGAACGGCGGCCCCGAGGCGCCCGCGCAGGAGGCCGACGAACTGCTCCCGCTGCGCCAACGACTGGTCGCCGCCGTCTGCCTGGCCGTGCCGGTCGTCGCGCTGGCCATGGTCCCGGCCTTCCAGTTCGAGTACTGGCAGTGGCTCTCCCTGACCCTGGCCGCGCCCGTGGTCACGTACGCCGCCTGGCCCTTCCACCGCGCCGCGTGGACCAACGCCCGGCACGGCGCCGCCACGATGGACACGCTGATCTCGGTGGGTACCACGGCCGCGTTCCTGTGGTCGCTGTGGGCGCTGTTCTTCGGCAGCGCCGGGACACCCGGCATGACGCACGCCTTCGAGTTCACCATCGCCCGCACCGACGGCGCCGGGAACATCTACCTGGAGGCGGCGGCCGGAGTCACCGCCTTCATCCTGGCCGGCCGGTACTTCGAGGCCCGCTCCAAGCGCAAGGCCGGCGCCGCGCTCAAGGCGCTGCTGGAACTGGGCGCCAAGGAGGTGACGGTGCTGCGCGGCGGCCGCGAGGTCACCGTCCCCACCGCCGAACTGCAGGCCGGCGACCGCTTCCTGGTCCGCCCCGGCGAGAAGATCGCCACCGACGGCACCGTGGTGGAGGGCTCCTCCGCCGTGGACGCCTCCATGCTCACCGGTGAGTCCGTGCCCGTCGAGGTCGGGGTCGGGGACCCCGTCACCGGCGCCACCCTCAACGCGGGCGGACGGCTGGTCGTCGAGGCCACCCGGGTCGGCGCCGACACCCAACTGGCCCGGATGGCCAAGCTGGTGGAGGACGCCCAGAACGGCAAGGCCGCCGCCCAGCGCCTCGCCGACAAGATCTCCGCCGTGTTCGTACCGGTCGTCATCGCCCTGGCGCTGGCCACCCTCGGCTTCTGGCTCGGCTCCGGCTCGGGGCTCACCGCCGCGTTCACCGCGGCCGTCGCCGTACTGATCATCGCCTGCCCGTGCGCCCTGGGCCTGGCCACCCCGACCGCGCTGATGGTCGGCACCGGCCGGGGCGCCCAGCTCGGCATCCTGATCAAGGGCCCCGAGGTCCTGGAGACCACCCGCAAGGTGGACACGATCGTCCTGGACAAGACCGGCACCGTCACCACCGGCAAGATGACCCTGCTCGCCGTGCACACCGCCGAGGGCACCGCCGAGAACGACGTACTGCGCCTGGCGGGCGCGCTGGAGCACGCCTCCGAGCACCCGATCGCGCAGGCCGTGGCCTCCGGCGCGGCAGCCCGGGTGGGCGCCCTGCCCGCCCCCGAGGACTTCGCCAACATCCCCGGACTCGGCGTCCAGGGCGTCGTGGACGGGCACGCCGTGCTCGTCGGCCGCGAGAAGCTGCTGACCGAGTGGGCGATGGTCCTGCCGGCCCACCTGGAGCGCGCCAAGGCCGCGGCCGAAGCCGCGGGCCGTACCGCGATCGCCGTCGCCTGGGACGGGGAGGCCCGCGCGGTCCTGGAGGTCGCCGACGCCGTCAAGGACACCAGCGCCGAGGCGATCAGGCGGCTGCGCGCCCTCGGGCTCACCCCGATCCTGCTCACCGGCGACAACGAGGCGGTGGCCGAAGCCGTCGCGGCGGAGGTCGGCATCGACGAGGTCATCGCGGAGGTCATGCCGCAGGACAAGGTCGACGTCGTCAAGCGGCTCCAGGTCGAGGGCCGCAGCGTGGCCATGGTCGGCGACGGCGTCAACGACGCGGCCGCCCTCGCCCAGGCCGACCTGGGCCTCGCGATGGGAACCGGCACGGACGCCGCGATCGAGGCGGGCGACCTGACCCTGGTGCGCGGGGACCTGCGGGCCGCCGCCGACGCCATCCGCCTCGCCCGCAAGACGCTCGGCACCATCCGCTCGAACCTGTTCTGGGCCTTCGCCTACAACGTGGCCGCCCTGCCGCTCGCCGCGGCCGGACTGCTCAATCCGATGATCGCCGGAGCGGCCATGGCCTTCTCCTCCGTCTTCGTCGTCGGCAACAGCCTGCGTCTGCGCGGCTTCCGGGCCGCCGACAACTGAGGAGTCCCCGTGGCCGGTTACTCAGCACACAAGGAAGACGTCATCAGACGCCTGCGGCGGATCGAGGGCCAGGTCCGCGGGGTGCAGCGGATGGTGGACGACGACGTCTACTGCATCGAGGTACTGACCCAGGTGTCCGCGATCAACGCCGCACTCCAGTCCTGCGCGGTGACGCTGCTGGACGAACACCTCGCCTGCTGCGTCACCGAGGCCATCGCGCAGGGCGGCGACGACGCGAAGGTCAAGGTCGGCGAGGCCACCAAGGCGATCGCCCGGCTGATCCGCACCTGATCCGGACACGACGAACTGCCCTTCCGTGGAGCCGACTTCACGGGAGGGCAGTTCGCCGTTCCCGCTCCCCCGCGACGCCCGCCTACCCGGCGGGGGTATGCCGCCCGGGGAGGGGCGGCCCGTACGATGAACCGCTCGCGAGGGGTGAGGGCCGAAAGGGGTGCGCGTGCGGCGACTGGGAGATCTGGAGGCCGAGATCATGGACCGGCTCTGGCTGTGGCAGCGGCCCGCTTCCGTCCGTGAGGTCGTCGACGACATCAACCTGGGGCGCCGGGTCGCCTACACCACCGTCATGACCGTGGCCGACATCCTGCACCGCAAGGGCTGGCTGCGCCGCGAGAAGTCCGGCCGCGCCTGGATCTACGAGGCGGTCCGCAGCCGGGAGGAGTACACGGCGGCGCTCATGCAGGACGCCCTGGGCGACAGTCAGGACCGCAAGGCCACCTTGCTGCGGTTCGTGGAGCGCATGTCCCACGAGGACGTCGAGGCACTGGACGCGGCCCTGCGCGCCGCCCGCCCCTGCCCCCGCCCCGAAGCCCGGGGCAGCGAGCGGTGAACCACCACGTCCTGCCGCCGCTCGGCCTGGCCCTGGTCACCGGGTTGGTCCTCCCCTGGCTGCTGGTCCGGGCCCGCTGGGCGCAGCAGGCGCCGCGCCTGGCGCTGGCCGTGTGGATCGCCTGCGGCACCGTGTTCGCGCTCGCGGCGGCGATGCTGCCGGCGCAGCTGCTGCTGCCGGCGCACACCAGCCACCGGCTCGTCGACCTGGCCCTGACGCTGCGCCTCCCGTCCCCGCGCCGGCTGGCGGCCGGTTCGGCCCGGGAGTTCCTCGCCGCGGGCGCGGCGCTCGCCGTCGCCGCGCTGCCCGCGACCGGATTCGTACGGGAGCTGGTGCGGGCGCGGCGGGCCCGGACGCGCCACGCCGAGCTGCTGCGGCTGGTCGGCCGGCCCGACCCGCACCTCGGGGTGACCGTACTGGAGGACGCGCGGCCCGCCGTGTACTGCCTGCCGGGGCGCTCGCGCCGGGTGGTGGTGTCCTCGGGCGCGGTCGAGATGCTGACGCGGCCCCAACTGGCCGCGGCGCTCGCCCACGAGCGGGCCCACATCGGCGGCCGGCACCACCTGCTGGTCGCCGCGGCCGGGGCGTACTCGGGGAGGGTGTTCCGCAGGCTGCCGCTGGCCCGGATCGGCGGGAGGGCGGTACCGCTCCTCCTGGAGATGGCCGCCGACGACCGTGCGCTGCGCGGCTGTTCCCGTGACGCGCTGGCCCACGCGCTGTACGCGCTGGCCGCCGGGCGGGCGCCGCACAGGGCGTTCGCGGCGGGCGGCCCCTCGGCCGCGCTGCGCATGAGCCGCATCCTGGCGCCGCCCGCCCCCGGCCGTCCGGTGCTGCGCGGGCTGCTCGCGGTGGCCTCGGTGGTGTCGGTGGTCGCGCCGCTGGTCTTCGCCTGCTGCTCGGTCCCGGGATAGCCGCCGCCCCGATCCCCGCATTTACTAAGCGAATTCGTAGATTTCTCGTCGCCACCGGCCACTTGAATTCCCCGCTATTGTGGGCGCGTACGGGCCGAGGACCGGGACGGCGAGGGGTGCGGGACGAATGCTGCTGGCTGACGTGCGATCGGCAGCGCCCGGTGACGCGACGGCGATATCCCGGCTGCTGGGAGCCTCGATTCGGCAGGGGTACGGCGCCGCGCTCGGGGAAATCCGGACCGCGCGCCTGGTGTCGGACCAATGCTCCCTGCCCCTGATAAGAGCGGAAATTGAAATTCCCGGCGGTGCGCCCGGCCGGCTCGGCTGGCTGGTGGCGGCCGATGCCGACGGGCAGGTCGTGGGGGCCGTCTCGGGCGGTGTCCCCGTCGCCGCCGAAGGCGAGCTGTACTCCCTGTGCGTGGCCGCGGAGCGGCGCCGCGGCGGGATCGGGACGGCGTTGCTGGCGGCGGCGACGGAGCGCATGCGGCCGTACGGGGCGACCTCGCAGTGGATCGGCCTCCCCACCGGACTGCCCGCCGGAGCCGACCCCGCCCTCGCCTTCCTCACCCGGCACGGCTTCACCGGAGCCACCCCGCTGCGCCTGCGCCGTACGCTCTGACGCCCGCCGCTCCCGCGGCCCGTGGCAGATCCACGCCATCGCGTGTTCACGCAGCCCGTTCCCCTGGTCGGGGACCCCGCTCCCAGGACAGGATTTCCCCAGCGGCGCGGTCCCGGCGGCACGGGCGCCACGCCTCGGACGGCCGGACCGAGCGAGCCCCTGGAGGAGCGATGCACACACCGAGCGGCACTTCCCTGCCCGTCGTGCCCGCCGCGCTCGCACCGGTCCTGCCGTCCGCACGACTCGCGGGCGCCGGCGCCCCGGTGTTCGTCGGCGCCGGGATCCGTGACGCGGCGGAGTTCCTGCCCGGCCTGGAGTCGCTCTCGCCCGTGGAGGAGCACGCGGCCTGGCTGCACGGAGCGCTGCTCGGCCCGTACAGCGCCGACATCACCCGCTGCCTGGGGCTCGCCCGCGAGGTCGGCGGCCCCGTACTGGACCTGGGCTGCGGCGCCGGGCGGCTCGCGGTGCCCTTCGCCCGTCACGGCTTCGAGGTCGAGGCCGTGGACCGCGACCCGGACTGTCTGGAGCGGCTGGGCGCCTGGGGCCGGCGCACGGGCCCCCAGGTGTCGGCCCGGCTGGCCACCACGCGGGCGGATCTGGCCTCGCTGCGCCTGCGGCGGGCGTACCGGCTGGCGCTGCTGGCCGGGGCGATGGTCTGCGCGGTGCCGCCCGCCGCGCGCCCGGGGCTGCTGGCCGAGGTCGCCGGGCACTTGGCCCCCGGCGGTGTCCTCGCCCTCGACTACACCGCCCACCGGCTCCGCGGCCTGGCCGAGGACCCCCGGCGGACCTGGGCCTTCCAGGTCCCGCGGTTCGACGGCGTCGAGGAATGGGCCGTCGCCCGGCAGGTCTTCGACCTGGAGGACATGAGCGAGCGGATCACGTACTGCTCCGTGCGGACCGGGAAGCGGAGCAGCGAAAGGGTGGTCCTGACGACCGACAAGTGGATCGTCGACCCGGCCCGGCTCACGGCCGAACTGCACGCGGCGGGCCTGCGCGTCGAACGCCGTTCCCGCCATCGCCTCGACGAGCGGACCGAGAGCGTCTTCCTCGTCTGCCGGGCCGCCGGCTGACTCCCGCCTCCCCCGCCCGCACCCTCTCGCCGAGGAGGGGCAAGAGGTACGATGCACTCAAAGGTTTGGGTGGACCAACGGCGGAGTGGGTGGCGGAGGAATGGCTGTCGTGGAGGAGTCGACCGGCCGCGAGGCGGTGATCCAGCGCCTCCGCGACGTGGGCCTGCGCGTCACGGGACCGCGCCTGGAGGTACTGCAAGTCCTGACCGCCGGCGGCCACATGGACGTGGAGGCCATCACCGCGGCGGCCCGCGAACGGCTCGGCACGCTCACCAGCCAGGCCGTCTACGAGATGCTGCGCCACTTCCTGGAGACCGGCCTGGCGGCGAAGTTCGACCGCCCGGGACTTCCGGCCGTCTTCGAGATCGCCGGCCCCCCGCACCAGCACGCGCTCTGCCTGCGCTGCGGCCGGGTGGAGAACGTGCGGGCCGAAGTGCCCGAGCCGACCGACGAGGTGCTCCTCGACTGGCGCATGGGCGGCGGCGCGGAAGTGGTGTTCAAGGGCCTTTGCCCCGATTGCCTGCGGACGCAGGAGCGACCGTAGGAGGTCCCGCGGGAGCGGCCGAACGGCCTGCGTGACGCCCGTCACATACGAATCGAGGCGGCGGGAGCTCCTCCAGCCACATGTGTCAAAGTGTGACTGTCGATTCGTAAGACGAGGGGGTCACTGCGCGATGGCAGCGGGCGATGGCAGGGACGGCATCCAGTCGGCCGACAGGGTGTTCGCTCTCTATCAGGAGCTGCGCCTGCGTGGGGTGTCCGACTTGGGCGACGTCTCCCGCGAACTCGGCCTGGCCCCCGAGGAGTACGAGCGGCGGCGGGCCGAACTGATCGAGCTCGGCCTGATCGTGCCGACCGGGACCACCCACGCCACGCGCGCCGACCTCCAGGCCGGTACCTGGGAGTCCGCGGCGGACGCCGTCGCCGTGGTGGACCCCGAGATCGCCCTGCTGCGCATGCTGAGACGGGAACGTGAGCGGCTGCGCGAGCACCTGGACGAGTCCGACCGGGCGTACGGCTCGCTCGAAACGCTGGTCGGCACGTTCCTGCGGCCCGGTTCGCTGAGCGGCTCCGAGGTCGAGGTGGAGATCCTCGACGACTACGGCCGGATCCAGCAGGTGCTGGAGGACATCACGGACGTCATCCAGCAGGATCTGGCCTCGATGCACGTGACGGCCCTCGTCCGCGAGGTCGCCGACCGGGTCCTCAGCCGCGACCGGCGCCAGATCGACAACGGCGTGCGCATCCGCGCCATTTACCACCAGCGCATCACCACCTCGCCGGAGGCGACGGAGATGCTGCGCCGGCGGGTCGAGGCGGGCGTCGAGATCCGCATGTCCCCCGCCGTCCCCATGAACATGATCATCGCGGACCAGCAGTTCGCCGTGCTGCCCGTCCACCCGGAGGACCGGTCGGCCGGCGCGATCCTCGCCCGCGGCCCGGCACTCGTCCGCTCCTACCGGGCGCTGTACGAGCACTGCTGGCACGCGGCCACACCGTACGGCGACGACGCAGCCCCCGAGGTCGGCGGCGACGGGCTGTCCGAACAGCAGCGGGCCGCACTCAAGATGCTCGCTTCCGGCATGAAGGACGAGAAGGTCGCCCGGACGCTCGGCGTCTCGCTGCGCACGGTCAGCCGCATGCTGTCCGAACTGATGCAGGAGATGGGGGCGTCGAGCCGGTTCGAGGCCGGTGTGCGCGCCCAGCGCCTCGGCTGGCTGGACTGACGCGCCGCGCGACGCCGCACGACGCCGCACGACGGAAAAGCCCCGCTGGCGCCCGACCCGTTGGGGAAAGGCGTGCGCGGGGCTTTCAGCCGTGGACGGCCGGCGCGGCCGCAACCTAGTCCCAGCCGTTGTCGTCCGACGCGGAGCAGGCGGTGGGGGCGGTCGCGGTACAGGACGGGCGAGCGGACATGGTTCCTCCAGGAAGCCGGAATGGCGATCGACGAGCGACGTCTTCGCGACCCGTGCCGCCGGGATGCGTCGAAGACCCCTCCATTGTCGTATGGCATCCGGGAGCCGGCCGGATTCCTGTAGCGGGTCTGAGGCGGAACTGGAGCCGCCCGGACCGGAGTTCACATTGACGTTACGCTGACATACCTTTGGTCGGCTCAAAAGAGCTGTTAGGCTGGCGATCCGGCCTTCTCGACCCTCCAGGAGAGAGGCGTCGGCGAGGCAGGAGCGTGCCGCCGCTCCTGCCTCACTCGTTCCCGGTGCACGCCGGTCGTCCGCGTCTCCCGCTCCTCGGCCAGCGCCCCCCGGTACACGTCCAGCGTCCGCGCGGCGGCGGCCCCCCAGCTCAGCGACCGCGCGTGGACCACCGCCGCCTCCCCCATCGCGGTACCCGCCCCGGGGCGCTCGACGAGGTGGCGCAGCCTCCGCGCGTACGCGGCCGGATCATGGCCGTCCACGAGCATCCCCGTCACCCCGTCCCGGACCGCGGTCGGCAGACCGCCGACCGCCGCCGCCAGGACCGGGGTCCCGCAGGCCTGGGCCTCCAGGGCGACCAGCCCGAACGACTCGCTGCGCGAGGGCACCACCAGGACGTCCGCCGCCCGGTACCACTCGGCCAACTCCCGCTGCGGCACCGGCGGGCAGAGCCGCAGTACGTCCGCCACACCCAGCTCGCGCGCCAGGTCCCGGGCCGCGTCGCGGGGCCCGGCGCCCGAATGCCCGCCCACCACGGGGACGACGATCCGCGAGCGCAGCCCCGGAACCGCCGACAGCAGTTCGGCGATCGCCCGCACCATGACGTCGGGGCCCTTGAGGGGCTGGATCCGGCCCGCGTACATCGGGACGAACGCGTCCACCGGCAGACCGAGCCGGGCCCGCGCCGCCGCCCGCCCCCGGCCCGGCCCGAAGGTGGCGAGGTCCACGCCCGGCCGGACGACCTCGGTCCGGCGGGCGCAGGCCCCGTACAGCTCCCGCAACGCCCGGGCCTCGTCGGCCGTGTTGGCGATGAGCCGGTCCGCCGAACCGGCCACCTGGTGCTCGCCCCGGATCCGCAGCTCGGGCTCGGGCGGGTCCCCGTCGGCGAGGGCGGCGTTCTTCACCCGGGCCAGGGTGTGGGCGGTGTGCACGAGGGGGACCCGCCGGCCGGCGGCGGCGATCCGGCCGGCCAGCCCGGAGAGCCAGTAGTGGGAGTGGACCAGGTCGTAGCGCCGGTCCTCCTTGAGCAGCGCCAGCGAGAACGGCAGCACCAGCCCGGGCATGGCCTCCTTGGGGAGCGCCGCGCGCGGACCGGCGGGCAGGTGGCGGACCTGTACGCCCGGAGCCAGGTCGACCCGGGCCGGTCCCTCCTCGCCACGGCACCGGGTGTACAGGTCGACTTCGACGCCGTGTTCCGCGAGGGCCCGGGACAGCTGGACCATGTAGACGTTCATGCCGCCCGCGTCCCCGGTGCCGGGCTGGTGCAGCGGCGAGGTGTGGACGCTGAGCATGGCGACGCGCAGGGACACGTGGATCTCCTAGCGGAAAGGGGGGTTCAGAAGCCGAACACCGGTCCCGAGGGCGGCGCCAGCCGGGTGCCGGGTGGGGGCGGTACGAGCGCCTCGGCCGAGACGGGCGGTCCCGGTACGGTTCCCAGGGCCGAGGCCAGCCGGTCAGCGCCCTCCGGCATCACCGGCCGCGCCCACGCGCTGAGCGCCCGGGCGACCGCCAGTTGCGCCGACAGCGCCGGCAGGTGGCGCCCGTCCGCGGCGGGGCGGAGTACGCCGTGTGCGTTGACATGGCCGAAGTCGCCGACCGCGCGGACCACTTCGTCGAGCAGGGCGACGGCCCGGCGCGGATCGAAGGCGTCCGGTCCGTACGCTTCGCGCAGGTCCTCCACGGCGCGAAGCAGCCGTCGTTCCAGGACCTGCCAGCCGGTGCCGCCGGGGAGCGCCGCCGGGGCCAGGCCGCCGCACTGCGCGCGGACGGCGGCGAACAGCCGCGAGAGCCAGCCGTTCCAGTTCTCGTCCAGCTCCCGGCGGGCCGCCGCCAGTCCGTCGGTGCGGAAGTGCGTGCGCCGGCCGAGGGGGCGGGCCGCCAGGACGTGGCGGCGCAGGGTGTCGGACCCGTACTCGGTGATCAGGTCCAGGGCCCACGCCCCGCGGCCGGCGCCGGGCCCGTCGTCCTCGATGACGAACGCCTCGTTGACGCAGAAGTCCTGCGCCGGCTTCACACCACGGGCGGACAGCAGGACCGGCAGCAGCACGGCGTGGCAGAAGGCGTGGCCGAACCCGCAGAAGTGGACGGCGCGTTCGGGCATCGAGCGGTCGTCGCCGTAGCCGAAGAGGTGCATCGCGGCGGTTTCGAAGCACCCGTCGATCCGGTGCTCGGGGAAGCCGTCGACGGGCACGGGCAGACCCCACTCCGCCGGGTTCGTCACCGCGACGTCCGGCAGGCCGTCCTCCAGCAGCGACTCGCACAGCGCGGCCAGCCTGGGCGGCAGGCCGGCATCGGCCCAGTAGGCGGCCAGGGCGTCGCGGAACGGCTCCAGCGGGATGTACAGGCGCCGGCAGCGCCGGAGTGCCGCGGGCGTGCCGCACCGGGCGCACCGCGCGCCGAGGAGGTCGCCGCCGTCGTTGGGCCGGGCGCACTCGTGGCACGTACCACCCTCACTCGGCGCCGCGCAGTGCGGACACGAACCCGTCACGTGCGCCCCGTACAGCCAGCGCCCGCACGGTTCGCAGTACGGCATCAGGCGCGTGCGGGCGGCGATGACGCCCTCCGCGTGGAGCCGGCGGAACAGCTCCGCCATCCGGCGGCCGTAGTGCGCGTCCTGGCGGGGCCGCACGATGCGGTCGAACTCGATCCCCGAGCGCAGCCAGTCCGCGGTGATCGCCTCCCGGAACCCCTCGGCGACCTCCTCCGGCTTGCGCCCCGCGCGCAGGGCCCGGACGTGGACGGAACTGCTGTGGTCGGCGGTGCCCGTGGTGAACAGGACCGGTTCGCCTTCGGCGCGCAGGTACCGCGACAGGACGTCGGCGGCGACGTACGGTCCCGCGAGGTGGCCGACGTGGAGTTCGCCGTGGGGGGCGGGCGGGGTCGCGGTGATCCAGACGGGGGTGCTCAATGGGACCTCCTTGACGCTGTGGTGCACAATGCTCAGCGAGGCTCGAAAGGGGTGGAGCTGGTTAAGGATTCCTGCGGATCGTCGAATGGCATTCTTCGCTCGGTCTCCCTGCGGTACGTGGGACGCGCATACGGCCGAATTCACGACTCCGGACTTCCCGGTGACAATGCGGATGCCGGGTCCCGATAAGCCTGCCAGAGGAAACAAGCGGCGGAGCCGGGAAGTGCTTGCGCATTCACGCCGTTGCGCGGACACGCCAAAGGGGGTGCCTTGCGGCCCCTCCGGGTGCCCAACAGGCTGTTCCCATGGAACACTTCGCGACCGATCCCATAGACCGAAGCGCCCCGGAATCCCTGCTCGTGGTGGCCGCGCACCCGGACGACATCGAGTTCTGCGTCAGCGGCACGGTCATGCGGTGGATCGCTCAGGGCACGACCCGGGTGACGTACTGCATCGTGACGGACGGCGGCGCCGGCGGATACGACGAGCAGCTGCCCCGCCAGGCGATGGGGGACCTCCGCCGGGCCGAACAGGTGCATTCCGCCAAGCGCAGCGGGGTGGACGACGTCCGCTTCCTCGGATATCCCGACAGCTACGTCGAGGCCGGCGTCGAGCTGCGCCGCGACCTGTGCCGGGTGATCCGTCAGGTCCGTCCGCAGCGCGCCGTGATCCCCAGCCCCGAGATCAACTGGTCGCGCGTCCCCGACCTGCACCCCGACCACCGGGCGGTCGGTGACGCGGCCCTGCGGGCGATCTACCCGGAGGCGCGCAATCCGTTCGCCCACCCGTCCCTGCTCAAGGAGGAGGGACTGGAGCCGTGGATCGTGCCGGAGCTGTGGCTGATGACGGGGCCCACCCCGAACCAGTACATCGATGTGACGTCGGTCTTCGACCGCAAGGTGGAGGCGCTGCGCATCCACACCTCGCAGACGGCGCACTTCGATGATCTGGCGGGGCTGCTGCGGCAGTGGCTGGGTGAGCACGCGACGGCCGCGGGGCTGCCCGCGGGACGCATGGCGGAGGCCTTCCAGGTCGTCAGGATCGACTGAGTCCCGGTCCCCGCGCCGACCGGGACCGGGACCGTGAGGCGTGCCGTGCGCCGCGCCGGTCCCCCCGGCGTCAGCGGTAGATGAGCAGTTCCTCTTCGACGGCGCCCGCCAGTTCGTAGCGGGTCCCGACCAGCGGGCGGCCCGAGTACAGGCGGATCAGCGTCGGCGCGTCGCCCCGGAACCGGGCGGCGGGACGGCCGTCCACCGCGTTGCCCAGTACCAGCGCCTCGTGCTGCCCGGCGACGTCCGCCAGCAGCCGGGGCGTTCCGCGCCTGCGGCTCGTCGTGCGGAGCAGGGGCAGGGAGAGCTCCAGGGCGGTCCCGCCGTAGGCCCCCGGCTCGCCGAGCGCCTCCCGTACGTCGCCCGCGTGGATCCACTCCCCCAGCGCCACCGCGTCCAGGGTGCCGTCACCGGCGGCTATGGCCGCACCGGCCTCGGTCAGGCCCCGCTCCAGCTCGTCCAGGATCCCGGCCACGGGCCGGTCGGCGCGTTCCGCGACGTCGGCGGCGTTGGCGGCGGGGAGGAAGACCCCCTCCTCCAGCCGGCCCTCCACGATGCGGACGAGGGCGGCCGCGCAGTGGGCGAGCACGTCCCGCACCGTCCACCCCGGGCAGGCGGTGCGCAGCGCGTACGCGGCCGCCGGCGTCCGGCGCAACAGCGGGAGCAGGGCGTCCCGTTCGGTGCGCAGGAGGCGGTCCGGGAGCCAGGGGTCGCGCATGTCCTCTACGACTGACATGGCATCAGTAGCGGTAGTGGTCGGGCTTGTACGGGCCTTCGACCTTCACGCCGATGTAGGCGGCCTGCTCCGGGCGCAGGGTGGTGAGCTTGACGCCCAGCGCGTCGAGGTGGAGGCGGGCGACCTTCTCGTCCAGGTGCTTGGGCAGCACGTACACGTCGGTCGGGTACTCCTCCGGCTTGGTGAACAGCTCGATCTGGGCCAGCGTCTGGTCCGCGAAGGAGTTCGACATCACGAACGACGGGTGACCGGTCGCGTTGCCCAGGTTCAGCAGACGCCCCTCCGACAGCACGATCAGGACCTTGCCGTCGGGGAACTTCCACGTGTGGACCTGCGGCTTGACCTCGTCCTTGATGATGCCCTCGATCTTCGCCAGACCGGCCATGTCGATCTCGTTGTCGAAGTGGCCGATGTTGCCCACGATCGCCTGGTGCTTCATCCTGGCCATGTCCGAGGCCATGATGATGTCCTTGTTGCCGGTCGTGGTGATGAAGATGTCCGCGGTCTCCACCACGTCGTCCAGCGTCGCGACCTGGTAGCCGTCCATCGCCGCCTGCAGCGCGCAGATCGGGTCGATCTCGGTCACGATCACCCGCGCGCCCTGGCCGCGCAGCGACTCCGCACAGCCCTTGCCGACGTCGCCGTAACCGCACACGACCGCGACCTTGCCGCCGATCAGCACGTCGGTGGCCCGGTTGATGCCGTCGATCAGCGAGTGCCGGCAGCCGTACTTGTTGTCGAACTTCGACTTCGTCACCGCGTCGTTCACGTTGATCGCCGGGAACAGCAGGTTGCCCTCGGCCATCATCTCGTACAGGCGGTGGACACCGGTCGTGGTCTCCTCCGTCACACCGCGGATCCCGGCGGCCAGAGCCGTCCAGTCGATGTCCGTCTTGGCCAGCAGGGCGAGGACGAGCGCCATCTCCTCGTTCCCGGCGGTCGAGGGGTCGGGCACCGCCCCGGCCTTCTGGTACTCGACGCCCTTGTGGACGAGGAGGGTGGCGTCACCGCCGTCGTCGAGGATCATGTTCGGGCCGGCGTGCCCCGGCCAGGTCAGGGCCTGCTCCGTGCACCACCAGTACTCCTCCAGGCTCTCGCCCTTCCACGCGAAGACCGGGATCCCGGCCGCCGCGACGGCGGCGGCCGCGTGGTCCTGCGTCGAGTAGATGTTGCACGACACCCAGCGGACCTCCGCGCCCAGGGCGACCAGCGTCTCGATCAGGACGGCGGTCTGCACGGTCATGTGCAGGGAGCCGGTGATGCGGGCGCCGGCCAGCGGCTGCGCCTCGGCGTACTCCGCGCGGATCGACATCAGGCCCGGCATCTCGTGCTCGGCCAGGGTGATCTCCTTGCGGCCGAAGGCGGCGAGGGAGAGGTCGGCGACCTTGAAGTCCGTGAATCCGGCTGTCATGGGGGACGCTCCTTGAACGTGGGGGAAGGCGGGGGTCACCGGGCTCAGACTCCGGCGGCCTTGCGCAGGGCGTCGGCGCGGTCGGTGCGTTCCCAGGTGAAGTCGGGCAGTTCGCGGCCGAAGTGGCCGTAGGCGGCGGTCTGGGCGTAGATGGGCCGCAGCAGGTCCAGGTCGCGGATGACGGCGGCCGGGCGCAGGTCGAAGACGTGGGAGACCGCCTCCTGGATGCGCTCGTCGGGCAGGGTCCCGGTGCCGAAGGTCTCCACGAACAGGCCGACGGGCTCGGCCTTGCCGATGGCGTACGCGACCTGCACCTCGCAGCGCGAGGCCAGACCGGCCGCGACCACGTTCTTGGCGACCCAGCGCATCGCGTACGCGGCCGAGCGGTCCACCTTGGACGGGTCCTTGCCGGAGAACGCGCCGCCGCCGTGGCGGGCCATGCCGCCGTACGTGTCGATGATGATCTTGCGGCCGGTCAGGCCCGCGTCACCCATCGGGCCGCCGATCTCGAACCGGCCCGTCGGGTTGACCAGCAGCCGGTAGCCCTCGGTGTCCAGCTTGATCCCGTCCTGCGCCAGCTGTCCGAGGACGTGCTCCACGACGAACTCGCGGATGTCGGGGGTCAGGAGGGAATCGAGGTCGATGTCGGCGGCGTGCTGGGTGGACACGACCACGGTGTCGAGGCGGACGGCCTCGTCGCCGTCGTACTCGATGGTGACCTGGGTCTTGCCGTCGGGCCGCAGGTACGGGACGACCCCGTCCTTGCGGACGTCCGTCAGCCGCCGGGCCAGGCGGTGGGCCAGTGCGATGGGCAGGGGCATCAGCTCGGCGGTCTCGTCGCAGGCGTAACCGAACATCAGGCCCTGGTCGCCGGCGCCCTGCCGGTCCAGCCCGTCGCCCTCGGCGCCGTCGGCTTCGCCCTCGACACGCTGCTCGTAGGCGGTGTCGACGCCCTGGGCGATGTCCGCGGACTGTTCTCCGATGGACACCGACACCCCGCACGAGGCGCCGTCGAAGCCCTTCTTCGAGGAGTCGTAGCCGATCTCCAGGATCGCCGCGCGCACGAGTGCGGCGATCGGCGCGTACGCCGTGGTCGTCACCTCGCCGGCGATGTGGACCTGGCCGGTGGTGATGAGGGTCTCGACGGCCACCCGCGAAGCCGGGTCCTCACGGAGCAGCGCGTCGAGGACGGTGTCGCTGATCCGGTCGGCGATCTTGTCGGGATGGCCTTCGGTGACGGACTCGGAGGTGAAGAGCCGCTTGCTCATGCCCGGCCCACCTCCAGCGGGAAGAAGTGCTTCTCGATGGCGCCGAGGGTGCGGATCTCGTCGACCT
Organism: Streptomyces sp. NBC_00667; assembly: GCF_036226825.1. Taxonomy (NCBI): domain Bacteria; kingdom Bacillati; phylum Actinomycetota; class Actinomycetes; order Kitasatosporales; family Streptomycetaceae; genus Streptomyces; species Streptomyces sp. NBC_00667. The sequence goes on along the minus strand of NZ_CP109022.1, from coordinate 5,170,837 downwards.
CCAGGGTCTCCATCTGGATCGGCTTTCCGCTGTGCTGCTCCAGCAGGAAGACGAACTCCACGAAGGACAGGGAGTCGATCAGCCGGTGCTCGATGAGGTCCAGGTCGGGAGCGATGTCGTCGAGCTCCGAGTGGCGGGCGAGGAGCCAGTTCTTCAGCTGCTGCAGACCGTTCGACATGGTGGTTCTCCTTGGGGAAGTGGTGCCTGTGGAGGCTCGGGTTGCTTGTACGGGTCCGGCTGGGCCGGGCAGGGGCCGCGGCAGGGGCGGGCCGGGCGAGCCGGGCTCCAGGACGGGGGCCGCGACGGCCACCGCGTAGTCCACGTCGTGGCTGATGGACACGGTGATCGCGGTGATCCCCGAGTCCGCGGCCATGACGGCCGCCGCACGGTGGAGTTCGACGAGCGGCCAGCCGCCCTCGCAGCGCCTCACGACGATGTCCCGCCAGGGCAGGAACCTGCCGCCGACACGGAGGGTCTTGAACGCCGCTTCCTTGGCGGCGATCCGGCCGCACAGGCTCAGCACGTCGAGCCTGGTGGAACAGCGGCAGTCGGCGAGTTCGCCGGGGGTGAGCATCCGCTCGAAGAAGTCCTCGCCGTACTCGGTGAGGAGCCGGCGGACGCGGGTGACGGACACGATGTCCATGCCGAGGTTCGCCCATCCCATCACGCCCGCCGGAGGGGCGACGGGTCGGGTCGGCACGTCAGATCGCCGGCCCGGCCGCGTTCGCCCGCAGGACCGCGGCCGTAGCCGCCTCCCAGCTGCCGTGGCGCCTGGTGAGTGCGGACAGCCAGCGTTCCAGGCCGAAGGCGACGCAGCTGGTGAACGCCGGGCCGCCGCCGGACGCGAGCGGGATGTCGCACCGGTCGCCGAAGAAGTTGCGGTGGGTGTTGACCGAGGCGATCGCGAGGTCCTCGTACAGGAACTCGTGCTTGACGGGGGTCAGCCGCTGGAGGACCGCCTTGGAGCTGTCCTTGTCGAAGAAGGGGTCACAGGCGGCCTCCTTGCGCAGCGGCACGTCCAGGGCCTCCGCGAAGGAGGTGATCCGCCCGGTGAAGGACGCGAGGTGTGCCTCGGCGTGTTCGCGGGTGCCGATGGCGACGATCTCACGCATCCGGAAGCCCAGTTGGCGGCGGAGCCCTTCGTAGTGCTCCTCCTTGCGGAAGCACCATCCGACCACGGTGACGAGTTCGTCGTCGGCGGCCTCGCGGCCCTGGTGGTCGATGTACACGGCGTAGCACGACGCCGAGGGGAGGCCGAGCGCGGCCGGCTGCAACGCGTCGCACGGGAAGCAGCCGGTGTCGGTACAGAACTCGCTGGTCGCTCTGGCGTCCAGGTTCAGGGGGGCCGCGACGACGGCCTGGTGGGGGAAGTTGTCGTAGTAGTCGAGCCGCGCCAGATCGGCGGCCGGCAGCAGCGGGGGCATGGTCATCGGGCGGGCACCGGCCCGGACGCCCCAGCTCTCGAAGGTGTCGTCGAGGAGCCGCAGCAGGGCGGTTCCCTCGGGGCCGAGGGACGGCAGGCCCTGGGTCGGGGCGGGGGTCGCGGTGGTCGTGACGGTCATGGTGGGGTCACCTCTCGGACGGCGAAGGGCCGTTCAGACGACGGGCAGCACGTCGTCGGTGAAGATCCCGGTCTTCAGGAAGAAGCCGAGGGGCTTGCGGATGGTCTTGCGCTCGAAGGGGCGGCGCCGCTCGTCGGCGACCAGTGCGTTGCGCAGGGCCAACGGGTCGGCGATCCCGGCGTCGCGGTAGACGTGGGGGTTGTAGAGGGAGTTGACGCTGTAGACCACGTAGCGCTTGAGGTAGGCCTCCACCTCGGCGAGCCGTGCGGCGGAGACGCTGTCGCGCATCCGGTGGAAGAGCAGGGACACGAGTTCGCGGCCGAAGGCGATGTGCCGGGACTCGTCCTGGTGGTGGATGCGGTTGACCTCGCGGATGGTGTGGCACAGCGAATCGTCCTGTGCCATACGGGTGTTGTAGTGGTCCACGAGCTCTTCGAAGAACAGGATCCGGGCGAAGACCAGGAAGTTCTCCACCTCCGGCTCCCAGGCGGAGTCGGCGCGCATGGCGGTGGATCCGTAGATCTTGTCGCCGTAGCGTCGGCAGAACTCGGCGAAGAACCACATGTGTTCGTTCTCTTCGCCGATGAAGTGGTGGAAGAAGTCGGACGGGACCTCGAAGCCGGGCATGTGGATCCGGCCGACCACCTCGATGAGCAGTTCGCGGATGCCGTGGACGTTGAGGCTGTAGAAGTTGATGCTCTCCCACTTGGACAGGCGGCGGATGGTCTCCTCGCCGAGCTCCTCGTAGAAGGGGGTGCCGTAGACCGTGAGCAGTTCGGGGGTCATCCACATCCGGCCTTCTTCGAGCTTCTCGGGCCAGTCGAACTGCTGGTAGGGGTTGTAGTACTCCTCGATGGAGCGGGAGCTGAGCCGGTCCAGGACTTCCAGGAACCGGTCGGTGACGGGCAGGGGGGCGCTGACGCCCATGGTGACTCCTCGGTGTGGTGGTGGGCGCCCGGGCCGCGTTCCGGTGCCTCGGGTCTCGGGGCGCAGGGCCTCCCGGCCTCGGGGCGTCAGGGCCCCAGGGCGTCAGGGCCTCAGGGCCGGACTTCGTAGACGGCGTTGACCGGGGTCTCGGTCGCGCGGCGCCAGCGGGTGAAGCCGGCCTCCTCGGCGATGGCGCGGAAGGCCTGCTCACCGGAGTGGTTGCCGAGGGCGTGGGGTCCGCGCTGGGCGACGGCCACGGGCAGGCACATCACGGCGGACAGCGCCATGAACATGCGGGCGGCGGGGGTCTGGGTATCGATGTCCGCGGGCGAGACGTTGGACTCGACCAGCATCCAGGTGCCCTCGGCGTCCAGCGACTTGTGCACGTGCTGGGCGGCGGCGACGGGGTCGCCCATGTCGTGCAGGGCGTTGAAGAAGGTCACCAGGTCGTAGCCGCTGCCGGGGTAGTCGTCGGCGGAGGCGACCTCGAAGACGACGCGGTCGCCCAGCCCGGCCTCGTCGGCGAGCTGACGGGCGAGCGCGATGGCCTCTTCGGAGTAGTCGAAGCCGTGCACGGTGGCCCCGGGGAAGGCCTTGGCGATCAGCAGCGTGGTGTGGCCGACTCCGCAGCCGACGTCGGCGACGGTGCCGCCCGCGGCCAGCTTGGCGGTGACCCCCTCCAGCGCCGGGAGCCAGTCGGGGACGAGCCGGTGCTCGTAGGCGGGCTGGAAGAAGCTGCCCATGCCGGTGTCGAGGGCGGGGTCGTGTTCCGCCCAGCCGACTCCGTCGCCGGTGCGGTACGCGTCCACGAGCAGGTCCTCGGTGGCGTAGAGCGCCTTGAGGGCGGTGAAGAACCCGGCGGCGAAGGTGACGGCTCCCGGGTCGGCCAGTACGGGGACGTGGGCGGCCGGCAGGGCGTACGTGCCGGCGTCCGCGTCGCGTTCGACGTACCCGGCGCTGAGCTGGGCGTGCAGCCACTCCTCGGCGTAGCGGGGGCTGATCCCGGTGCGTCCGGCGAGCGCGGCCGGGGTCAGCGGGCCGGTCTCGGCGAGCGCGCGGTAGAGGCCGAGGCGCTCGCCGAGGGCGACGGTCAGGCCGCGCACGGCGGCCCCGGCGTCGCTGATGACGCGCTGGTGGAACTCGTCGGTGGTGCTCATGCCGCTCTCACCCCGGTGGTCGGAAGGTCACAGGTGAACAGGAAGGAACGGGGGATCCGCGGGACGCTGCGCGCGGGCACCGGGTAGGGCCAGCGGCCGAAGTCGGCGCCCGGCTCACCGGGCTGGCGCACTTCGCGCACGGCCCAGCCGCAGTCGGCCAGCAGCTGCTCGGGGGTCTCGGTGCCGAACAGCCACGGGTTCCCGTCCTCGGCGAGGCAGTTGAGGAAGGGGCGGGAGAGCGGGTTCTCCAGCGCGGACTTGCTGATGACGTCGCCCAGCAGGACCGAGCCGGGCGCCGACTGCGTGCCGAGCGTGGAGATCAGGTTCCGTACGGCGGGCTCCGGCAGGAAGAAGAGCAGTCCCTCGACCACCCACAGCACCGGCTCGTCGCTGTGCCAGCCGGCCTCCTTGAGGGGGCCGGTCCAGTCCTGGGTGAGGTCGACCGGGACGGTGACGCGGGTGCGCCCGGCCGGATCGGGCTCGTCCGCCAGCATCTGCGCCTTGGCTTCCAGCAGGGCGGGGCGGTCGAGTTCGTAGACGGTGACGCCGTCGGGCCACGGCAGGCGGTAGAAGCGGGTGTCCATGCCGGCGGCGAGGAAGACGACCTGGCGGATGCCGCCTTCCTCGACGGCCGAGACGATGGCCCGGTCGAGGTACGTGGTGCGGATGGCGAGGAACGGCACGGTGCCGGCCCCCGCGTAGCGCTCCAGGAGTTCGAAGCCGATCGTGTCGGCGACGGTGCGCGCGTGGGGATCGGCGAACAGCCGGTCCTCGCGGTCGGTCTCCAGGGCCCGCGCTGCGGCGGTCCACTGGGCGGTGCGGGATACGGCCTCCACTGGAGGTCTCCCTTCACATGGGGTAGGGGGTTTCAGACGGCGGAGCGGGCCCGTACGACCGGGTCCTGCGCGGCTGCGGGGTCGGCGCCGCGGTCGGCGGGCCGGCGCCGGAAGATGCTGTGCAGGACCATGCTGAAGACGACGGTCCCGTCGCGGTCCACGAGCGTGCAGCGGGGCTGCACGACGCCGGTGCCCGGATTGAACGGGGAGGGGCGCGAGCCGAGGATCTCCACGCGGGCGGTGAGCACGTCACCGGGGCGCACCGGCCGCAGGTAGCGGACTTCGTCCACGCCGGGGGATCCGGTACAGGCGCTGTAGGCGAGCAGTCCGTCGACGTAGCGGCGCATGAACATCGAGGCGGTGTGCCAGCCGCTGGCGATCAGTCCACCGAACGGCGATTCGGCCGCGAGCGCCGGGTCCGTGTGGAAGGGCTGCGGGTCGAAGCGCCGCCCGAAATCCAGCACCTCCTCGGCGGTGACGGTGACGGTGCCCAGCTCGTGGACGTCACCGGTCCGGAAGTCCTCGAAGTAGCGCATCACACGGCCCCTTTGGCGGAGAGGAGTTTCTCTGGCGTGAACCAATCTACGAATCGCCCATTTATTTTGTCAACCCAAAAGAAGCGAATCAGGTTCCGGCCAGCGCCTGTTCGACGTCCTGCCACAGGTCATCGGGGTCCTCGATGCCGACCGACATCCGCACCAGCCCCGGACCGATACCGGCACGCTCCAACGCCCGTTCGTCCAGCTCACGGTGGGAGGTGCTGGCGGGATGTGTCACCAGCGTCTCCACACCCCCCAGGGAGAGCGCCAGCCGCGCCAGCCGGACGCCCTCGACGAACACCCGTCCGGCCTCCCGGCCTCCGGCGAGCTCGAAGGAGAGCAGCCCGCCGCCGCCCGAGAGCACCTTGCGCGCCACGGCGTACGAAGGCCCTCCGGGGAGCCAGGGCCAGTGGACGGCGGTGACGGCCGGATGGGCTTCCAGCCGGGTGGCCAACAGGCCGGCGTTGGCGCAGTGCTCGCGCATGCGCAGGGGCAGGGTGACGATTCCGCGCAGGGTCAGCCAGGCCGCGAACGGGTCCGCGGCGGCACCGAGTTCGACCGTGCGCGGCCATATCCGGTGCCGGAGTGCGTCGTCGGCGAAGACGGCCGCCCCGCCGAGGACGTCGGAGTGGCCGGCCAGGTACTTGGTGGTGGAGTGCAGCACGATGTCCGCGCCGAGTTCGAGGGGCCGGCACAGGACGGGTGACGCCAGGGAGTTGTCCACCGCGCCGATCACCCCGTGGCGGCGGGCGGCGGCCAGCAGGCCGGGCAGGTCGGGGACCCGCCCGGTGGGGTTGGCGATGGTCTCCAGCAGGAGCAGCCTGGTGCGCGGGCCCACGTGCGACTCGAATTCGGCCACGTCGTCACCGCCGATGTAGCGGACCTCGACCGAGTAACGGTCGGCGAGGTCGGCCAGGGCCGCGTACGTCCCCCCGTACAGGCACCGTTGGGCGATCACCTGGTCGCCGGGGCGCAGGAGCGCGAGCAGGACTCCGCTGATGGCACCCATGCCGGAGGCGAAGGCGAGGGCGGACCGGCCGCCTTCGAGGTCGGCGAGGGTGTGCTCCAGCGCGCGGACGGTGGGGTTGCCCCGGCGGCCGTACACGTACTGCCCGTCCGGGCCGGCCATCGCCTCCGCGAGTTCGGCGGCCGAGTCGAAGGCGAAGGCGGACGACTGGACGAGGGGGACGGAGAGCGGACGGCTGCCGTTGCCCTGAGGTGCGTTGACGACGTGCACGGCGCGGGTCCGGATGTCCTTCATGACGTCTCCTCTTGATGTCTTGGGGGATGGAGGTACGGGGGGACGGGGGGATACGGAAAAGGGGCCGCCCGACGTCCGGAAGGACATCGGGCGACCCCTGGCCGAGCGCCGTTTCACACGCCGGCCGTCTCACCCTGCGGCGCGGGCGCGGCGGCGGGCGCGGCGGCGGGCTTGTCGCTCTTCATCGCGAGGAGCGTGACCAGGGCGCCCACGGCGGCGATGCCGGCGGCGCCGAGGAACGCGGCGCCGAATCCGTCGGTGAGGGCGGGCAGGTTGCCCAGTTCACCGGCGCCCTGGGTGGTGGCGAGGGCGGTCAGTGCGGCGAGGCCGAGGGCCGAGCCCACGTTGTAGGTGGTGTTGACGATGCCCGAGGCCAGACCGGCCTGCTCCTGGGGGGCGCCGGACATCGCGGCCATCATCGCGGGGATGTACGCGAGCGCCATGCCGAGTGCGGCGACGAGGGAGGCGGGCAGGACGTCGACCAGGAAGGTGCCGGTCGGCTCGACCGCGGACAGCCACACCAGCCCGGCGGCGAGGGCGAGCAGACCTCCGGCGATCAGCGGCTTCGCCCCGAACCTGGCCATGAGACGGGCGGTGATGGCCGTCATGAAGATCATCAGCAGGACGGTCATGGGCAGCAGCGCGGCCCCGGAGGCGAAGGCGCCGTAGTGCAGCACCTGCTGGAGGTAGAGGTTGAGGAAGTACCACATCGGGATCCAGGCCGCGCCGAGCAGCGTCATCGCCAGGTTGGCCGAGCCCAGACGCGGGATCCGCCAGACGCCGAGCGGCATCAGCGGCTCCCGTACGGTGCGCTGGAGCACGAAGAAGAGGGCGAGCAGGGCTGCCGCGGCGACCAGTTCGAGCACGGTGGCGGTGGCTCCCCAGCCCACTTCGGGGGCCCGGACCACGGCGAAGACGGCGAGCGCGAGACCGCCGGTGACGGCGACGGCGCCGAGCACGTCCACCGCACCGCGGCGGGCCTGGACGGCGGGCAGCAGCTTGGTGGCGGCGAGGGTCAGGACGCCGATCGGGATGTAGATGATGAACACCCAGGGCCAGCTGACCCACTGGGTGAAGACGCCGCCGAGGAAGACGCCCGCGGTACCGCCGGCCGGGGCGGCGGCGCCGTAGAGGGCCATGGCCTTGCCGAGTTCCTTCGGGTTGTGGCCGAAGAGCATCATCAGCAGGGTCATGGCGGAGGGTGCGATGAGCGCGCCGCCGACGCCCTGGACGGCGCGGCCGACGATCTCGACCCAGGCGGTCTGCGCGGCGGCGGCGAGCACGGAGCCGACGATCATGGTCGCCCAGCCGGTGGCGAAGATCCTGCGCGCCCCGAAGAGGTCGGAGAGCCGGCCGCCCAGCAGGAGCAGCCCGCCGAAGACGATGACGTAGGCGTTGAAGACCCACTGCAGCTCGCCTTGCGAGAAGCCGAGGTCCTTCTGCATCTCGGGGAGTGCGACCCCGATGATCGAGGTGTCCATGATGACCATGAACTGGGCGGTGGCGAGCACGGCAAGTGCCCACCAGCGCCGGGGATTGACGGTTGACATTGCCCTGACTCCTCTCCTACACATACCCCTAGGGGGTACCTTCGCGGAGCAACGTAGCATACCCCCTGGGGGTATGTAAGAGCGGAACCTGGGATGCGGCTCGAGCCGCGACCCGAGCCGGAGGCGCGATCATGGGGGCCATGAAGCACCCGGCACTCCCCACCACCGAGTCGGCCGTGACCGCCGTACGCGAGATCGCCGACGCGTACCGCCTGACGATGACCGTCGACCACGACATCGGCGCGGACCGGACCTCGCGCCGCTCATCGGCGGAACTCTTCAAGGCGACCGACCCCGACGGCACCCTCCCCCACGAGGCGTTCATCGACCTCCTGGGGCGCCCCGCGGTGTGGGTCCGTCTCTTCCCCGAGGAGGACGCCCTCATCACCGTCGAGGGCGTGGAGTTCCACGACATCCCCCGCGACTCCGTCCCGGCGTTCCTCCGCTCGGTCTACGGCGGCCTGGCCCACGTGACGGCCCGTTTCTTCCCGCCGGGCTACCGCCTCACCGTCCCCCTGCCGGGCGATGAGACCTACCGCGAGCGCCTGTCCACCCCCACCCTCACCCCCTGGCTCTCCTCGGTCCTGCGCCCCTGACGCTCATGCGCTGCGCACCGCCGACGGTGAGCGTCGCCGCAGCCGAGCGGCTGCTGACGGAGAACGGCAGTAACCTCGGCGGTACCGGGGGCTGCGCCGGGCCCCGGAGGAACCCAGGGAGCGCGAGGACAGGAACGTGACCGACCCCTTGCACGACCCCCTTTTCTTCCGGGACCCCTACTCCACCTACGACCGCTTGCGCAGTGCGTCGCCGGTCCAGAAGATCCCCACCGGGTCCCGCGGCCACCATGCGTACCTGGTCACCGGTCACGCGGAGGCCCGGCAGGCATTCACCGACCCCCGCCTGTCCAAAGACGCCGCCCGCTTCTTCGCCGGCCGGCCGTCCGGGCGCGACCTCCATCCGGCCGTCGCCAGGAACATGCTGGCGAGCGACCCTCCCGGGCACACCCGGCAGAGGGTGGCGGCCGCGCCGCTGTTCACCACCGGCCCCGTCGGGGGTATGCGCCCGTACATCTCCCAGGTGGTCGACCGCCTGCTGGACGGGTGGGCGCAGGGCGCCGAGGTCGACCTGGTGAAGGGGCTGGCGGTGCCCCTGCCGGTCACCGTCATCTGCCAGTTGCTCGGAGTGCCCGAGTCCGATCGCGACATGGTCTCCCGCTGGTCCAACGACCTGTTCGACGCGGATGACCCGGACATCATCGACGCCGCGTCACACGCCGTCGGCGAGTACATGACCGACCTCGTGGGGGCGGCCCGGGACACACCGGGGGCGGGCGTGCTCCCCGCGCTTTTCCAGCGCGGCGAGGCAGGGCTCCTCGACGAGGACGACGTCACGTCCCTCGCCGTCCTCCTCCTGGTGGCCGGGCACGAGACCACCACCCACTTCATCGGGAACTCGGTCCTGGCCCTGCTCCAGCACCCGTCCTCACTCGCCCGGCTGCGGCGGGACCCCGGCCTGATCGCCGGATCGCTGGACGAACTGCTGCGCTACGACTCGCCCGTGGGGATCGCCACCTTCCGGTACAGCACGGAGGCCCTCGAACTCGGCGGGGTCGAGATCCCGGCCGGCTTTCCCGTGCTCATCGCTCCCGGAGCGGCGAACCGTGACCCTCTCCCCTTCGCCGATCCGCAGCGACTCGACCTCGACCGGAACGCCGGCGGCCACCTGGCATTCGGTCACGGGATCCACCGGTGCCTCGGCGCACCCCTGGCCCGGGCGGAAGCGGAGATCGCCCTCCGGGCGCTCGTGACCCGCTTCCCCGGCTTGCGTCTGGCCGTCCCCGCGGAAGAGCTCGAATGGCGCCGCACGCGCCTGACCCGCGGCCTCAGGTCCCTGCCGGTCGTGCTCTGAGCGGCCGTCACCCGCTCCGGTGGACGGCGGCCGGCCCGGGGTGGAGCCGCCGTCACCCGCTCCCGTGGACGGCGGCCGGCCCGGGCCGGAGTCACTCCTTGCTCAGCCGTACCGTGTCGCCCGCCGCTCCGCCCGCGAGGACGTCGATGCGCACGCCGGTCGCGGGGTCGGTGAAGCTCTGTCCCGGTGCGTACGCGGCCCGGTCCAGCGGGGTGCAGCCGGCGGCAGGGGTCGTGGCCGGGTTCGCGTTCATGATCTGCACCGGGCCCTCGCCGGTCCGGGCGGCGGAGTCGACGGCGTAGATGAGGACTCCGGTGGAGCAGGCCGCCGCGTCATTGCCCTGGGCACGGCGGGACTCCGCGACGTACGCCGTCGTCCCACCGGTCCGCAGCACGGCGATCTTGGTTCCCCCGGGCCGTTCCACCGGGGTCAGCCGTACCGTTCGGCGACCGGTCGCGGGCAGACAGGCGACCTGGTCGTCGCGGGTCCACCCGAGCTTCCAGGAGTGCCAGCCGAGGTACTGCGGGGCGTGGCCGGCGATGTCCCCCATGACGTCCCAGCCGCCCACGTACCGGTGGGTGGCGCCGGTGAACGCGTACAGGTCGGGCAGCCCGAAGGTATGGGCGCTCTCGTGGGCCGCGACCTTGTGGCCCCAGTGCCACATGTCCTGTCCGAAGGTGACGGCCCACTTGAGGCGGCTGCCGTCGGCGGTGACGCCCGGCGTCGCCGGGTCGTACAGGTAGGTCGGTGAGAAGGGGATGGCCGTCGCCGTCCTGGTGGGGACGACGTAGACCATGTCGTAGCGGGAGAAGTCCGCGTAGGGGTCGGCGGCCGTGACCGCGTCGCGGAGGTACTTCTCGTGGGCCTCGAAGGTGAGCCCGCGCGCGAAACCGTAGGAGGTGGAGTCGGCGGGCATCCGGACCCAGCGCCGCAGCGGGGTGTTCTCCAGGCGCAGACGGCCGTAGCTGGCGCTGCCCATCCAGTCCGCGGCGGGCGCGAGTTGGGCGGTGTAGGGCTCGGTGGAGTCGGTGGCCGGGGCGTTGGGGAAGTCCACGTACAGCGTCAGGACGCGGCGGGTTCCGGTGGCGGGCTGGAACCGGGTCCGGTCGGTGTCGTGGCCTTCGTCCGTCCAGCCGGTCCGGCCCGGGAGGGCGCAGCCGGCGGCGGCCGGCGAGCCGGCGGCAGCAGCCGCGGTGGGGGCGGCGACCGCGGTGGGGGCGGACAGGCAGGAGACGAGGGTGACGGCCGCGGCGAGCGGCCGCAGGCGGTGGAGCGAGCTGGTCATGGCTCTCCCGTTCGGAGGCGGGTCGAAGGGACACGAGGCAGGTCACACACGGGCTGGCCGCGTCCGCGAGGGTCCTACGCACGCCCCCCGGCCAGGTCCATCAGGCGGGAGAGCACGCGACCACCGGATGCGGTGACGCCGTCGTGCTCCCATTCGTTGGTGACCCACACCCGGGTGGCGCCGACCTCGCGCGCCGTGCACAGCGAGAGCCCGGCGTCCACGTACATGTCGTCGTGGTAGACGAGTGCAGCGAGCGGGACCCGGTTGGCGGCGAGGCGGTGACGGTCGTACAGCGGTGGCCAGTCGGGGCGTTCGGCGAGCAGGTCGGCGGCGTCGGCGAAGGGGCGCAGGCCTTTGATCTCGCGGAACATCCAGGGGTAGATCATTTCTCCGGTGAGCAGGAGGGGGTCGGCGTCCTCGGCGAACTCGGGGAACGCCGCCATGGCCCTGGCCGCCGCCCAGCCGCTCGGCCCCGCGCCCTGGCCGTACAGGGTCTCCTGCATGACGGCGAAGAGCGGGTTGTCGGTGAAGCCGGTCAGCGTCATCACCTGGTGCAGGAAGGTGTCGGTCGGCCTCCCGTCCTCGTCGAGGGATTCGTCGAGGAGCCAGTGGATCCGCTCGAAGCCGTCGCCCATGCCGAGGGCGAGGCCGAGCGTGCGCAGGCGGCGCGGGGTGAGCCGGTCCCCGTCGGGCAGGCGCACATCGGTGGCGGCCAGGAGCCGGGCGATCTCGCGCAGCCGGGCGGCGTCCCCGGGGTAGCGGGCGTAGAAGTCGCGGACGCGGTCCCGTACCCGGGGGTAGGTGCGGGCGTAGACCTCGTCGGCGGTGGCCGAGAGGCCGGGCAGGCCGCCGGTCACGTAGCACGCACGCAGACCTTCGGGGGCCTGGGAGAGATACGTGAGGGTGAGGAAGCCGCCGTAGCTCTGGCCGAGGGTCTCCCACGGCTCGTCACCGCACAGCTGTCGGCGGATCAGTTCGGCGTCGGAGACGATCGAGTCGGCGCGGAAGTGGCCCAGGTGGCCGGCCAGCCGATCCGGTGAGGCGAAGCGGGAGGCCGCCCGGGCGGTGACGGGGCTGGAGCGGCCCGTTCCGCGCTGATCGAGGAGGAGGACCCGGTGGGTCTTGAGCGCCTGGGGGAGCCAGCCGGGTGAACCGGCCGACGGCCTCGGCGACTTGCCGCCAGGACCGCCCTGCAGATAGAGCAGCCAGGGTAGTTGGCGGCCCGCGTGGCGCGCATCGGCGACCTCCCGGGCGAAGATCCGGATGGTCGGGCCGTGCGGGGCCGCGTGGTCCAGGGGGACGGTGAAGACGTGGTCGACGGTGGCGTACGCAGGGTTCATGGGTCCCCTTCGCGGCCTCGTGACCGCACGGTGAGGTAGGGCGTCGCCCGACAGCTTGGCGCGACCACCGCTCGGCGTGGAGCTCCCACTTGCCCATAACCCCGCGCTATGGAGGCACGACAATTGTGGGTGCCATTTCACATAACTATGTTATCGGTCACATTCCAGCCGTCCGCGCTGCCCGACCGTTCACGGAGTGACCACTGATGAAGAAGCGCACTCTCCACGCCATAGCCACCGGCCTGGCGGCGACCGTCGCACTCGGCATGGCCGGCTGCTCCCACGGCGGCCGCTCCGGCAGCGGTCAACAGGACGAGGAGGCGAAGAACGCCGCGAAGAACCCCGCACTCGCCAACGCGGGGGCCACGGTCGGCGGCACTCCGCAGAAGGGCGGCACGCTGACCGTCCTGTCGAACCAGGACTTCACCCACCTCGACCCGGCCCGCAACTGGGTGATCGGCGACATGGACTTCGGCACCCGGTTGCTCTACCGCACGCTGGTGACGTACAAGGCGGAACCGGGCGCGAAGGGCGGAGAGCTGGCCCCCGACCTCGCCGAGGACCTCGGTGTCTCCTCCAACGGCGCCAGGACCTGGACCTTCAAGCTGAAGAAGGGCCTCACGTACGAGGACGGCACCCAGATCACCGCCCAGGACGTCAAGTACAACGTGGAGCGGTCCTTCTCCCCCGACCTGCCGGGCGGCCCCGACTACGCCGCCCGCTACCTGGCCGGCGCCGAGGGCTACCGGGGCCCCGCCCAGGGGCAGCACCTCGACTCGGTCAAGACCCCCGACGACCACACGATCGTCTTCGAACTCCGCAAACCCTTCGCGGAGTTCCCCAACGCCACCGTCCTGCCCACCTTCGCCCCCGTGCCGAAGTCCCGGGACAAGGGCCCCCAGTACGACAACCGCCCGTTCTCCTCGGGCCCCTACAAGATCGAGTCGTACGACCGGGACAAGCGGCTGGTACTGGTCCGCAACCCCCACTGGGACCCGACGACGGACACCGTGCGCAAGGCCTACCCGGACAAGCTGGTCGTGGTGATGGGGCTGAGGGCCAACCAGGTCGACGACCGGCTCATCGCCTCGGAGGGCGTGGACGCCTCCGCCGTCTCCTGGGGCAAGCTGCGCCCCGAGAGCACCCCCAAGGTGCTCACCAAGGCCGACGTCAGGGCGCGGCTGCTGGCCGAGTCCACCAACTGCACCGAGATGGTGCAGATGCACACGGGCCGCGCCCCCTTCGACGACGTCAAGGTCCGCCAGGCCCTGCTGTACGCCCTGGACCGCGAGGCGGTGCTGACCGCCTCGGGCGGGCCGGCCCTCAACGACCTTTCCACCGCCCTCATGCCCGGCTCGCTCTTCGGCGGCAAGCAGCCCGACACCCTGGGGATCCCGGCCACGGGTGACGTGGAGCGGGCCAAGCAGCTCCTGCGAGAGGCCGGCAAACCGGACGGGATCACCACCCGTATCACCGTCTCCAACGGCGACAAGGCGGTGGCCGAGGCGATCCAGCACTCCCTGGGCCGGGCGGGGATCAAGGTCACGATCGATGCCGTCGACCCGTCGGCCTTCTACGACACCATCGGTGACACCAAGAACCGCACCGACCTCGTCTACACCGGCTGGTGCCCCGACTACCCCTCCGGCTCCACCTTCCTTCCCTTCGTCTTCGACGGCCGCTACATCAAGGAGAAGGGGAACTCCGGCAATCACTCGCTCTTCCGCGACGAGGCGACGATGAAGCGGATGGACGAGATCGCCGACATGACCGACGCCGCGCAGGCCAACGCGGCTTGGCGGCAGCTGGACGGGGAGATCCTCGCCAAGGCCCCGACGACGCCCGCCGTCATCGAGCGCATGCCACTGCTGCTCGGCACCAACATCGCCGGCGCCTTCGGCCACACGTCCTTCGGCGGCCAGCTCGACTACGCCACGATCGGGCTCAAGAACCCGGCGAAGAGCGGCAACTGATGCGGCAACCGAAGCGGCAACCGAAGCGGCAACCGAAGCGGCAACGGAACAACTCTGTGTGACATTTCACATACTACTCACGGGGACATGCTCCTGTCCGAAACCCGTCACCGCTCCATAACATGCGCGACATGGAACTGGAGGTACGGCACCTGCGCGTGGTGTGCGCGATCGCCGAGGCCGGCAGCCTCACCCGGGCCGCCGCCGCGTTGTCCATGACGCAGCCGGGCCTCAGCACGCAGTTGCGCCGCATCGAGTCGATGCTCGGCGGTGTCCTGTTCGACCGGCGGCGGACCGGAGCCACGCCCACGGCCTTCGGTGAGCTGGTGCTGGCCCGGGCGCACGCCGTCCTGCCGGGCATCGACGCGCTCCTCGCCGACACCGCCCGCGCCGCCCGCCACCTGGCGTCCCCGGACCGGATCCGCGTCGGATCGGTCGGCGCTCCCCTCATCGGCCACCTCGTCCTGGCCATGCGGACGTTGCTCCCCCGGGCCGAGGTGACGTCCCGGTGCCACTACTCCCCCGTCACGCTCCTGGACGACCTCGCCGCCGGCCGCCTGGAGGCGGCGGTCCTCGGCGACCACCCGGAGCAGGTCCTGCCGCCGCGCGACGGGGTCGTCCTCACCCCCGTCGTCACCGAACCCGTCTTCGCCCTGCTGCCCGCCACCCACCCCCTGGCCGGTCAGGAGGCCGTGTCCCTGACCGAACTCGCCGATCACGACTGGGCGATGCCCCGGCCCGACGGCGACCGCACCCGCGAGTACTGGTCCTCCGTGTGCGCGCTGACCGGCCGCCGCCCCAGCGCCCCGCACGAGGCCGAGGGGCGCCAACTGCTCGAACTGGTCCGCGCGGGGCTGGCCGTCAGCCTCTGCCAGGCGACGTTCGCCGAAACCCCCGGCGTCGCCGTCCGCCCCCTGGCGGGAAACCCGCTCTGGTACCGCCACGTCCTGGCCTGGCACCGCGACGGCCCGCTGTCCTGCCACGGGGACGCCCTCCTACGCGCGGTGGCGGCCGGCTACCTGGCCACCTCCGCCGCCAGCCCGGTCTACATGGCCTGGCGCCACCGCCACCCCACCCTGTCCCAACCCCCACCCGCAGCCCCCCGGCCGGCCGCCCCTTAGGGCCCCGCCCCGCCCACGAGAAAGCCGCCTCCCCCACCACGCGTACGCCCGGTGCAGGAGACGGCTACCTCACGCGCGCCATTCCAGCGCGAAGGACATCACCCTGACGCTCATGGCACCCACCGCCAGAACGCCAGTCAGGCGCCCTTCGCGACCGGCTCCAGGATCGCCACGCACTCCACGTGGTGGGTCATCGGGAAGAGGTCGAAGACGCGGAGCGTGCGGACCTTGTAGCCGTTGTCCGCGAAGTACGCCAGGTCGCGGGCCAGGGCCGCCGGGTCGCAGGCAACGTAGGCGATGCGGCGGGCCGAGAGGGAGGCGATGTGGCGGACCGTCTGCTTGCCGGCGCCCGCGCGCGGGGGGTCGAGGACGACGAGGTCGCACTCGGTGATGCCGGTCTTCGGGAGGGCCTGGTCCACCTTGCCCTGCTCGATGCGGACCCGGGGGAAGTCCGCCAGGTTGTGCCGGGCGTCCTCCACCGCGCGCTTGCCGGACTCGATGCCCAGCACCGCGCCCGTCTCGCCGAGCCGCTCCGCGAGCGCGCCCGCGAAGATGCCGACGCCGCAGTAGAGGTCGAGCGCCATCTCGCCCTTGCGCGGCATCAGCCCCTGCATGACGGCCTTGATCAGCGTGTCGGCGGCCTGCGGGTGGACCTGCCAGAAGCCGCCCATGCCGACGCGGTAGGTGCGGCCGTCCGCGCGCTCGCGCACGAAGGGGCGGCCGTGCACCCGGTGGATCCCGCCGTCCTTCTCCTCGACGCGCAGGACCGAGACGGGCTTGTCCAGTTCGACCAGGGGCAGCCGGCCGCCGGGACGCGGGGTCAGGACGACCTGGCGGTCGCCGGAGCCGGAGGCGGCGATGGCCTCGACCGTCGCCATCTGGGGCCAGTCCTGCTGCTCGATGCCCAGCTCGCTGACGCCCTGAGCGGCGATCATGCAGTGGTCGATCGGCTCGATGTCGTGCGAGCGGTGCTTGCGCAGGCCGACGCGGCCGTCCTCGTCGATCGCGTACTGGACCCGGGTGCGCCACTGCGGCACCTGCCCGGCCGGCAGCTTGTCGCCCTCGGCCGGCATGACCGTGCCGTCCCAGCCGGCCTCCTCGGGGGTGAGCCCCGCGAGCCGCTTGAGCTGCTCGGCGACGACCTCGCCCTTGAGCCGGCGCTGGGCGCCCGGCTTGGCGTGCTGCCAGTCGCAGCCGCCGCACTTGCCCGGACCGGCGTACTTGCACGGCGCCTCGACGCGGTCCTTGGAGGCGTCCAGGACGGTGATCGCGTCGGCGCGCAGGAAGCGGGAGTCGACGTCGCCCTCCGTGACCCGGGCGATGACCTTCTCGCCGGGAAGGGTGTGCCGGACGAACAGGACGCGGCCCTCGGCGGTACGGGCGATGCAGTGGCCGCCGTGCGCGACGGGGCCGACCTCGACCTCGTACTCCTCCCCGACCAGTGACTGCTTCTCGATCTGCTCGGTCATGGTGGGGAGACTCCAAAACATAAAAGCGGGAACGGCCGGACGACCGACCCACCAGTTTACGTGGATCGCGTCCGGCCGTTCGCCACACCGGCCGCCCGGCGTCCAGGCCGCCCGGCGTCCCGGCCGCCCGGCGCCCCGGCCTCCCGACCGACCGGCGGCTACTTCCCCGCCCGGTCCTTGGGCCGCGGGGTGTCCACCGGTCCGCGGCGCACGGCACCGGGGGCGTTCCACTCCTGCCGCTTCTTCGCCCGCTTCTTCGCGAGCTCCGAGGACTCCAGCTGGTACGGCACCGAGGTCACCATGACACCGGGCGTGAACAGCAGCCGCCCCTTGAGCCGCAGCGCGCTCTGGTTGTGCAGCAGGTGTTCGTACCAGCGGCCGACGACGTACTCCGGGATGTAGACGCTGACCGCGTCGCGCGGGTTCTCGCTGCGCAGGCCCTTGACGTACTCCACCACCGGCCGGGTGATCTCGCGGTACGGGGAGTCGAGGATCTTGAGCGGCACGTTGATCCCGCGCCGCTCCCACTCCGCCTTGAGCGCCTTGGTCTCGGCCGCGTCGACGCTGATGCTGAGCGCCTCCAGGGTGTCGGAGCGGGTCAGCTTGGCGAAGGCCAGGGCGCGCAGCGTGGGCTTGTGCACCTTGGAGACCAGCACGATCGAGTGGACCCGCGAGGGCCGCACGCTGTCGTCGCTCGGCCCCTCGTCGGCGGCGATCTCGTCGGCGACGCGGTCGTAGTGCTTGCGGATGGCGGTCATGGTGCCGTAGAAGATCAGCATTCCCAGCAGGGCGACCCAGGCCCCGTGGGTGAACTTGGTGGCGAGGACCACGACCAGCACCAGGCCGGTGAAGAAGGCGCCGAAGGCGTTGATCGCGCGGGAGCGGAACATCCGGCGCCGCACGGCCTGGTCCTTCTCGGCCCTCAGGTGCCGGTTCCAGTGCCGGACCATACCGGTCTGGCTGAGGGTGAAGGAGACGAAGACGCCGACGATGTAGAGCTGGATCAGCTTGGTCGAGTCCGCGCCGTAGATCCAGATCAGCAGGACGGCGGCGCCCGCGAGCAGCACGATGCCGTTGGAGAAGGCGAGCCGGTCGCCGCGGGTGTGTAGCTGACGGGGCAGATAGCGGTCCTGGGCGAGGATCGAGCCCAGCAGCGGGAAGCCGTTGTAGGCCGTGTTGGCGGCCAGGAACAGGACGAGCGCGGTGGCGGCGGCGAGCACGATGAACAGGAAGCTGCCGTCGCCGAAGACGGCCTCGGCGACCTGGGAGATCACCGGGTTCTGCACGTACTGCGGTCCGACCGCCATGCCGTTGTGTAGCAGGTCCGTCGCGGGCTTCTCGGCCATCCTCACGTCGGTCGCCATCGCCAGGGCGATGATTCCGCAGAACATCGTCACGGCCAGCGCGCCCATCAGGGCGAGGGTGGTCGCGGCGTTCTTGCTCTTGGGCTTGCGGAACGCGGGCACGCCGTTGCTGATCGCCTCGACGCCGGTCAGTGCGGCACAGCCCGAGGAGAAGGCGCGCAGCAGCAGGAAGACCAATGCGAAACCGGCGAGTCCCTGGTGCTCCGCCTTGATCTCGAAATCGGCGGTGGGCGCCTTCATGGTCTCGTCGAGGACGAGGCCCCGCCAGGCACCCCACGCGATCATGATGAATACGCCCGCGACGAAGACATAGGTGGGAATCGCGAAGAGTCGCCCCGATTCCTTCATGCCGCGCAGATTCATCAACGTGAGGAGCAAGATCATCCCGATCGCGCAGAGCACTTTGTGCTCGACGACGAAGGGGATGGCGGAGCCGAGATTCTCCACTCCGGAGGCGATCGACACGGCGACGGTCAGGACGTAGTCGACCAGCAGCGCGCTCGCCACAGTGAGACCGGCCTTGGGCCCGAGGTTGGTGTTGGCCACCTCGTAGTCGCCGCCGCCGCTCGGGTAGGCGTGGACGTTCTGCCGGTAGGACGCGACCACGGTGAACATCAGCACCACGACCGCCAGCGCGATCCAGGGACTGTAGCGGTACGCCGACACGCCCGCGATCGACAGGACCAGCAGCACCTCGCCCGGGGCGTACGCCACCGAGGAGAGCGGGTCCGAGGCGAAAACAGGTAGGGCGATCCGCTTGGGGAGGAGCGTTTCTCCGAGGCGGTCGCTGCGGAGCGCCCGGCCGATCAGGATCCGTTTGGGCACGTCGGTCAGTTTGGACACGCCAAGGATCGTAAGCGTTCGAAAACCGGCTGACGAACCCCCCGCCCCTATCAGCGGGCAATCACGCTCCAATGAGCCCCCGCTCGCAGCCCAAATGGTCACACTGGTGACCGCCCGTGTGTAGCTTGGGCCATGGTCTGAGACCCTGTTTAGCCAGAGCATGCAATGAGGCTGGTAACCAGCGAGCCGCTGTCAGCCGGAAGGACGGCCGTGCACATCGTCATCATGGGCTGCGGAAGGGTGGGCTCCGCCCTCGCGCAGACCCTGGAACAGCAGGGTCATACGGTCGCAGTCGTCGACCAGGACCCCACCGCATTCCGTCGACTGGGGGCATCGTTCGGCGGCCGCCGCGTGACCGGGGTCGGCTTCGATCAGGACACGCTGCGGGAGGCGGGCATCGAGGAAGCCGGCGCCTTCGCCGCCGTCAGCAGCGGTGACAATTCCAACATCATCGCCGCCCGCGTGGCCCGCGAGATGTTCGGCGTCGAGAACGTCGCCGCCCGCATCTACGACCCCAAGCGCGCCGAGGTCTACCAGCGCCTGGGCATCCCGACCGTGGCGACCGTGCGGTGGACGGCCGACCAGATGCTGCGCCGGCTGCTGCCCTCGGGCGCGGAGCCGCTGTGGCGCGACCCGAGCGGCGGTGTGCAGCTCGCCGAGGTGCACACCTCGGCGAGCTGGATCGGTCACAAGGTCAGCACGCTGCAGGACGAGACGGGCGTCCGCGTGGCGTTCCTCACCCGGCTGGGCGAGGCCATGCTGCCGACGTCGCAGACGGTCCTCCAGGAGGGCGACCTCGTCCACGTGATGATGCGCACGGACGAGATCGAGAAGGTCGAGGCGGTCTTCGCCCAGGGGCCCGAGGAGGCACACGCATGAGGGTCGCGATTGCCGGAGCCGGCGCCGTCGGCCGCTCCATCGCGGGCGAGCTGCTGGAGAACGGCCACGAGGTGCTGCTCGTCGACAAGGCGCCGACCGCCATCTCCGTGGAGCGCGTGCCGCAGGCCGAATGGCTGCTGGCCGACGCCTGCGAGATCACCTCGCTGGACGAGGCCGCGCTCCAGCGCTGCAACGTGGTCATCGCCGCCACGGGTGACGACAAGGTCAACCTGGTCGTCTCCCTGCTCGCCAAGACCGAGTACGGGGTGCCCCGCGTCGTGGCGCGGGTCAACAACCCGAAGAACGAGTGGCTCTTCAACGAGTCCTGGGGCGTCGACGTCGCGGTCTCCACGCCCCGCCTGATGTCGGCCCTGGTGGAGGAGGCCGTCAGCGTCGGCGACCTGGTGCGGCTGCTCCGGTTCAGCCACGGCGACGCCAACCTCGTCGAGTTGACCCTGCCGCCCGACTCCTCGGTCGCGGGCACGCAGATCAGCGAGATCAGCTGGCCCGAGGACACCTCGCTGGTCACGATCATCCGGGGCAACCGGGTGCTCACCCCGCACGGCGAGGAGACCCTGGAACCGGGCGACGAGCTGCTGTTCGTGGCCGCCCAGGCCCGCGAGGAGCAGCTGGAGGACCTCCTCCAGGCCCGTCACTGACGCCCCGCACACGCGCGAAGGGGCCGCCGACCACATGTGTGGCCGGCGGCCCCTTCGCCGTCTCGGCGAGACTTCGCCGTCTCGGCGCACCCGTTGCGGGCTCGGTGGCCCAGGCGCCGTCCCGGGAGTCCGGCTCCGGCGGTTACGCCCGTCGCTCGCGCGCCGCGGCCTTCGCCGCCTTCTCGGCGGCCTCCTCGGCCTCGTACTCGGCGATGACGTCGATCGGCGGGGGCGCCTTCGCCAGGAACACCCAGGTGAAGTACACCGCGAGCACCATCGGCGGCAGCTTGAGCGCGATCAGCACCCACCCGAGCTGGGTCGCGTCCCCCCACCAGTACAGCGGGAAGAGGATCGCGTACTTGGCGAGGAAGATGATCCCCCACGCCAGGCTGGCCTTGGTGTACGCCTTCTTGCGCCCGGGGTTGCGCGTGCGCCAGGACAGGTTCTCCTTGAACACCGGCCCGAGGATGACTCCGAGCAGCGGGAAGCCGATCAGCGCCGAGAGCGTGAAGGCCACCCCCAGCCCCGCCCCGTAGATCATGCCGGGCAGGTAGAAGCCCTTGGCGGTGCCGGTGAAGAGGGCGAAGGCCACGCCCACGCCGACGCCGAAGACGCCGCTGAACGCGTGCTTGACGGTGTCCTTGCGCAGCAGCCGCACGATCACCAGCACGACCGCGACGACGGCCGCCGCGATGGCGGACATCACCACGTTCTTGTTGATCGTGTAGATCATCACGAAGAGCAGGCCGGGGAGCATCGTCTCCACGGTGCCCCGGATGCCGCCGAAGGCGTCGAAGAGCGCTGCCTGCGTCGCCGCCTTCTGGTCGTCGGCGGGGTCGGCCTGGCCGCCCGGGCCGGCGCCGTCCGGGGCGGGGGTGTTCGGTTTGTCGAGTGACGTCACCGGCTAGTGCTCCTGTCCGAGCGGTCGGAGTTCGTACTTCGGGTTGAAGAGGACCCGGCGCCCGTGACTCATCGCGATCCGTCCGGAGGCGATCATGCGCCGCCCGGGCTCGATTCCCACGATCGAGCGACGCCCGAGCCACACGACGTCCAGCGCGGCGGAGCCGTCGAACAGCTCCGCCTCCAGGGCGGGCACGCCGGCCCGCGGGCGCAGGGTGACCGTCCGCAGGGTACCGGTCACCTTGACTATCTCGCGGTCGTAGGAGTCGCAGATCCGCGTGCATCCCGCGGCTTCTGCGTCCTGCTGCAGCTCCGCCGAATGCAGCTCCTCCTGGGAGGTGGAAAGACGCTCGATCATCCGGCGGAACCGGCCCGCCGGCCTGGCCGGTTTCGCGGGCTTCTCGGGACGCGGTTCAGCACTCATACAGGAAGCGTACCGGCGTGCCCGCCACCTCTCGAAGCAGTACCCCGTGCCCGGTCCGGTGAGGAAGTGCCGCGGGTGCGGGGGTCCGCCCCGAGCTTGCGGCGCGGCTGCCCCCGGGAGACCCGCGGGTGGTTGCTCCCGGCCCCCGGGGTCCCGGTGCGCTGCCGGCCGTGGTGCGCGACGGAGCCGACGACGCGGTCACCCGCCCCCGCGGGCCCGGAACGCCCCCGCGGGCCCGGAAAGGCCCCCGGGGCGCGCGTAGGCCCGCCAAGACGCGCGAAGGCACGCCGGGACGCGCGAAGGCCGGTGGGCCGCACCCGCGAGGGATACGGCCCACCGGCCCGAAAGCGAGGAGCAGGAGGAGCAGCAGGAGCGGAGGGTCAGCGGACCTCGGTGATCTCCGGCCCGCGCTCCAGCTGGCCCATGTCACCGCCGAAGCGGGAGCCCTCCGCCTCACCGGTCTGCTGCACGCCGTCCGGCACCATCTGGGCGTCGTTCGGCAGCTTGAGGACGATCGGGTCGCGGGGCGCCATCGGGCCCTCACCGCGCACGACGACGGTGTCCCGGAAGATCTGCTCCAGCACACCGCCGGCCTCGGGGCGCACCGCGGCCTGGCCGGAGATGACGCCGCGCAGGAACCAGCGCGGGCCGTCGACGCCGACGAACCGCACCAGCTGCGCACCGGTCTGCCCGTCGGGCAGCGGTACGGGCACCTGCGCGCGCAGCTCCCAGCCCAGCGGGCCCTCGACCTCGTCGATGATGCCGCCCTGCTGGGTGATGCCCGCGGCGATCTCCTCGCGGACCTCGCCCCAGATGCCTTCCTTCTTGGGCGCGGCGAAGGCCTGCAGCTGCACCGCGCTGTCGCCCAGGACGACGGTCGCGGCGACGATGGCGTCACCCGCGACCTCCACGCGCAGCTCCATGCCCTCGACACCGGGTACGAGGATGCCGCCGAGGTCGACCCGGCCGTCTTCCGGCTTGCCGGGCACTTCGGAAACGTCCCAGGGGCCGTCGGGCCGGGGCGCCGGCGGCAGGTTCACTCGGCGGGGCGTGGCGTCGTCGAGCTGGTCGGCGTCGTTCTGCTCATCGCCGTGCTCGTTCTCGACGACCTGCTCGGCCGCGCCGCCGTCGTTGACGGAGTCGTTCTTCTTGCGACGTCCGAACACGTCACTGTCCTTCCCGGTCGGTTACGACCGAAGCGTAGCCATTCCCACCCTGCTGACCAGCTCCGGATCCGGCCACGGCCGCATGACCGCCGGTGGAGCCGAAACCCCCCTCGGCCCGGGCCGAGCCGGGAAGTTCCGCCACCTCGTGGAAGCGCACCTTCTCGACCCGCTGGACAACCAGCTGGGCAATGCGGTCGAAACGCTCGAACCTGACGCTCTCGCGCGGGTCGAGATTGACCACGATCACCTTGATTTCCCCACGGTACCCGGCATCCACCGTCCCCGGGGCATTCACCAGCGCGAGCCCGCAGCGGGCGGCCAGGCCCGAGCGGGGGTGCACGAAGGCGGCGTACCCGTCGGGCAGGGCGATCGAGACGCCGGTGGGCAGTACGGTCCGCTCACCGGGCGCCAGCTCGGCGGCCTCGGTGGTCACCAGGTCGCAGCCCGCATCGCCGGGATGGCCGTAGGAGGGCAGCGGCACCTCGGGGTCGACGCGGCGGATCAGCACGTCGACCGGTGCGCGGTCGTTCTGAGTCATCAGGGGTTCACCTCGAAGGCGCGCGAGCGCCTGACCTGGTCCGGGTCGGCCATTGCCGCCCGGATCTCCTCGGGCCTTCCGTTGTCGATGAAGTGGTCGACCTTCACCTCGATGAAGAGGGCGTCGGCGCGCACGGCGACGGGGCCCTGCGGGCCTCCTATTCGGCCGACCGCGGTGGAGTAGATCTTCCGCCCGGCGACGGCGGTGACCTCGGCCTCCAGGTACAGCACGGTGCCCAGCGGGACCGGCCGGACGAAGTCGGTCTCCAGCCGCCCGGTCACCGCGATGACGCGCAGCAGCCAGTTCAGCGAGCCCAGCGTCTCGTCGAGCGCGGTGGCCAGTACGCCTCCGTGCGCGAGACCGGGCGCGCCCTGGTGGGCGGGCTTGACGGTGAACTCGGCGGTGACGCTCACGCCCTCGCCCGCCCTGGCCTCCAGGTGGAGCCCGTGCGGCTGGCCCCCGCCACAGCCGAAACAGTGCTCGTAGTGCGCACCGAGGAGTTCGCCGGGTGCCGGCGCGTCGGGGTGCCGGACCGGCGCCGTGGCGTCGGCCGGGGGCGTCAACGCTGTGTTTCGTCCACTCACAGCCGCTGACCTTACCCGCGCGGCTACCCGCGGGTCGCCCCGTGGCAGGCTTGAGGCATGCAGCTCTCCCCCGCGCACCACGACGAACGCCTGACCGCCCCCCGCTCCTGGTGGGCCATTGCCGTACTCACCGGCCTGGCGTGCGCCCTGATGCTGCTCCCGCTGGGCACGCTGCCGCTGCTGGCCGGGCTGGTCGGAGGTACGGCGCTGACGGGGATGCTGGTGAGTTCGTACGGCTCCGCGCGCGTGCGCGTGGTGAACGGTGCGCTGGCGGCGGGCGAGGCCCGGATCCCGGTGGCGGCGCTGGGCGAGCCGGAGGTCCTGGACGCGGAGGAGGCCCGGGCCTGGCGCACCTACAAGGCCGACACCCGCGCGTTCATGCTGCTGCGCAGCTACGTCCCGACGGCGGTCCGCGTCGAGGTCACGGACCCGGCGGATTCGACCCCCTACGTCTACCTCTCCACCCGCGAGCCCGAGGCACTGGCGACGGCGATCCGCTCGGCGCGGACGCAGGCCGGCTGACGGCTCTCCCGGGTCCGGCGGCCGGCTAGCGGCGCTCTTCGGGGTCCGTCCCCTCGATGGCGGCCCTGGCGGCCTCGGGAAGGGGCCCTGGCGCCCGCTCAAGGGGCGGCAGCGCGGGGAGGGCGTCCCAGGACACGGCGCGCGCCCGCAGGTCGTCCCGGACCTTGTGGGCGAGTTTGCGGGTGTCGCGGCGGTTCATGACGGCGCCGACGGCCGCGCCCACCATGAAGGGAATCAGGTTCGGCATGTTGCGGACCATCCGCTTGGTGATCTGCTGCCGCAGTTCGCGCTTCATCTGACCGCCCAGCGCCGCGTTCAGCGTCGTCGGCTTGGTCAGGTCCACCCCGCGCTCCTCCGTCCAGGACGTGAGGTAGGCGAAGGTGCGCTCCATGAGGTTCCCGGGGGGCCGCAGCCCGTAGACCTCGTGGAGTTCGGCGATCAGTTTCAGCTCGATCGCGGCGACCCCGGTGACCTCCGCCGCCAGTTC
Source organism: Streptomyces sp. NBC_00667 (assembly GCF_036226825.1). NCBI lineage: Bacteria > Bacillati > Actinomycetota > Actinomycetes > Kitasatosporales > Streptomycetaceae > Streptomyces > Streptomyces sp. NBC_00667. The sequence goes on along the minus strand of NZ_CP109022.1, from coordinate 5,145,543 downwards.
CGCCGGCATCGCGGGCGGCACGGGCAGCATCGCCGCGGCGCCGACACCGGCTCCGACGGCGGACGTGGCGTGGGCGGCGCCGGCGATCAGCTTGTCGGCGAGCCGGTCGGGGTCGAGGCCCGGGAACTGCGCGCGCAGGGTCGCGAGGTCCCGAACCGGAACGCGCGGTGCGTTCTCGATGACGCGTTCGGCGATGTACAGGGCGACGGCCCTGGAACCTGCGCGGCCCTTGCGCACACCGTTCTTGACGGCTTGCATCCGACGGGTCCCGGACGTGCGGGGCCCGTCGTCGGCCACCGTGGCCGGCGGCACCGCTGGGGCGGTGTCGGAGGGCACGGCGGGATCGCCGGAGGTCACGCGGCCCGCCTCCGAGCCCGTTTCCACCCGCGTCTCCGCTGGATCACCAGACTTCCGGAAGCGGTGCTTCCGGAAGGGCGACGACCCTTTCACGGCCGAGGCCTCTCAGTCGCAGTCGCGACAGATCGGCTGGCCGTTCTTCTCGCGCGCCAGCTGGCTGCGGTGGTGCACCAGGAAGCAGCTCATGCAGGTGAACTCGTCGGCCTGCTTGGGCAGGACCCGGACGGCCAGCTCCTCGTTGGAGAGGTCGGCACCGGGAAGCTCCATGCCCTCCGCCGCGTCGAAGTCGTCCACGTCCACATTCGAGTGGGACTTCTCGTTGCGTCGAGCCTTCAGCTCTTCGATGCTGTCGTTGTCTACGTCGTCGTCGGTCTTGCGCGGAGTGTCGTAGTCCGTTGCCATGGTTCGCTCTCCCCCTCTGGGATTTAGCGGTGTCTCAGCGCACGTAACGCGCGAGAGGCCGGACTTGTGCCCGACCTGAGGCGGAGATTTTGCCTCACATCAAGGTCTGTTACTCAATCGACACCCAGCCGGGCCCCCGAAGGAGCTTGTGGCTGGGATGACGACCGGGACCGTACACGGTCCGGAGGCCGCCTTGCACAAACGCCACCCCGTGTATTTCCCGCCATTTGGGGGGCCGGAAACCCGGACTTCCCGGGCTTTCCGGCCCCCTTGGGGTCACGGAACGCGCACGGCCGGACACTCGCCCATGTGATCGATCACACAGCGACCATCTGACCGGTGGGCCAAGAATTCGGCCGATAGCGAACGCAGGCGCGTCCTGGTCACAGGGGCAACGTGACACGCATCACGAGGCCACCGCCCTCCCGGGGCGTCGCCTGGATGCGGCCGCCGTGTGCGCGCGCCACGGAGCGCGCGATGGACAGACCGAGCCCCACACCCTTGTCGCTGCCCGTTCGCTCCGTACGCAGCCGCCTGAACGGCTCGAAGAGGTTGTCCACCTCGTACGCGGGAACCACGGGACCCGTGTTCGATACGAGCAGCACCGCCTGGCCGTGCTGGACCTCGGTCGTGACCTCCACCCAGCCGCCCTCCGGCACGTTGTAGCGGACGGCGTTCTGCACCAGGTTCAAGGCGATCCGCTCCAGCAGCACGCCGTTGCCCTGGACGACGGCGAGCGACCGCTCGCCGCGGATCTCCACGCCCTTCGCCGCGGCCTCCGCCCGCGCCTGGTCGATGGCGCGCGAGGCGACCTCCGCCAGGTCCACGGGCTTGCGCTCGACGATCTGGTTCTCGCTTCGGGCCAGCAGCAGCAGCCCCTCGACCAGCTGCTCGCTGCGCTCGTTGGTGGCCAGGAGCGTCTTGCCGAGCTGCTGGAGTTCCACCGGCGCCCCGGGGTCGGAGAGGTGCACCTCCAGCAGCGTCCGGTTGATCGCGAGCGGTGTGCGCAGCTCGTGCGAGGCGTTCGCGACGAACCTCTGCTGGGCGGTGAAGGCCCGCTCCAACCGGTCGAGCATCTCGTCGAAGGTGTCGGCGAGCTCCTTGAGCTCGTCGTCCGGCCCGTCCAGCTCGATCCGCCGGGTCAGGTCGGTGCCCACCACCCGGCGGGCGGTGCGGGTGATCTTGCCCAGCGGCGAGAGGACCCGGCCGGCCATCGCGTAGCCGAAGGCGAAGGCGATGATGCTCAGGCCCAGCAGCGCCATCAGCGACCGGCTCAGCAGGTCGTCGAGGGCGTGCCGGCGCTGGTCGAAGATGCACTGGCTGATCGCCGAGTAGAACTGGTCGAAGGACATGTCGGCGCCCACGCCGGAGCAGGTCGTACTGGTGACCTCGATCTTCGTACCGCCGACGATCTTGAAGGGCAGGGCGTTGCCCTCCCGCAGGGCCTGCGCCGCCAGCAGGTAGATGATCGACAGCAGCAGGATGCCCGCGATCAGGAACATCCCGCCGTAGAGCAGCGTGAGGCGTATGCGGATGGTCGGCCGCAGCCACGGGAAAGGACCCTCGGGCTGGCCGGGGTCCCAGGTCGGTTTCGGGGGTGCCGCTGGTGGCGCCGGAGTCGCTGCCATGGCGTCAGATCCGGTATCCGGAACCCGGCACGGTCACGATGACGGGCGGCTCCCCGAGCTTGCGGCGCAAGGTCATGACCGTCACGCGCACCACGTTCGTGAACGGGTCGGTGTTCTCGTCCCAGGCCTTCTCCAGCAGCTGCTCGGCGGAGACCACGGTCCCCTCGCTGCGCATCAGGACCTCCAGCACCGCGAACTCCTTCGGCGCCAGCTGCACCTCCCGGCCCTCGCGGAACACCTCGCGCCGGTTCGGGTCCAGCTTGATCCCGGCGCGCTCCAGCACGGGCGGCAGGGCGACCGTCGTACGCCGGCCCAGGGCGCGCACGCGGGCGGTCAGCTCGGTGAAGGCGAACGGCTTGGGCAGGTAGTCGTCCGCCCCGAGCTCCAGCCCCTCGACCCGGTCACTGACGTCCCCGGAGGCGGTCAGCATGAGCACGCGCGTCGGCATGCCGAGCTCCACGATCTTGCGGCAGACGTCGTCGCCGTGCACCAGCGGGAGGTCCCGGTCGAGTACGACCACGTCGTAGTCGTTCACTCCGACGCGCTCCAGGGCCGCGGCGCCGTCGTACACGACGTCCACGGCCATGGCCTCCCGGCGCAGGCCGGTGGCCACCGCATCGGCGAGCAGCTGCTCGTCCTCGACGACGAGTACGCGCACGTCGTTTCCTTCCTTCGAGCCCAGAAGGGCACACGTGTATTGCGTCGCCCATCCTGCCCGTTTCGGCGGTAAACCGGCTGTAAGGCGCCATGGGCCCCCCGCAGCGGCCGATTCCGTACGGACGGTTGCGACGATTCGATGGACTCACGAGGTTTCTGCGCCCAGGGTGCCGGGGAGGACGAGGGAACACCCCATCCACTCCTGACGGCGGACTGCCACGGGCAGCACCGCCGCGACCCACGAAGAGGGGGCGCACCCACCATGGACGCATTCACCGCGGGTCTCCTGCAGCGCATCAGGGCCACGCAGTCGGACCTCAGCAAGGCCCGTGCGACGGGCGACGACTACCTCGCGGATGTGGAACAGGCCGAGCTGGAGGACCTCCAGCGCCTCGCGGCCGAGCACGGCGTTCCGGTCACCGCTGCCTGACCGGGAGCTGCCCGACCGAGAGCCGCCCGACCGAAGGCGCCCGACCGAAGGCACCTGACGCAGAGCCGCCCGACCGAAGGCCCGACCGACACTTCTCGAACCCCGGTACTCCTTCCTGGATCCCGGCCGCCCCAGGGCGGCCGGGATCCACTCACGTCCGGGACCGTCCGCGGTCAGTCGTGCCAGGCCCCGGCTTCCTCCAGCAGCGGCTGCAGCGAGGCGAACACGGCGGGGGTGGCGGCCAGCGCCAGCTCCCCCGAGGCCGGCTCGCCCGGCCGGCCGCCCGTCAAGGCGCCGGCCTCCCGGGCGATGAGCGCGCCCGCGGCGAGGTCCCAGGGGTTCAGCCCCCGCTCGTAGTAGCCGTCCAGCCGCCCGGCGGCGACGTCGCAGAGGTCCAGGGCCGCCGATCCGGCGCGGCGGATGTCCCGCACCCGCGGCAGGATCCGCCGCACCACCTCCGCCTGCTGCTCCTTGCGGTCCTGGAGGTAGGCGAACCCGGTGGCCACCAGTGCCTGGTCCAGCGGCGCGGCCGCGCGGCACCTCAGCCGGACGTCCCCCTGCCAGGCCCCTGCGCCGAGCACGGCGTGGTACGTCTGGGCGCGCATCGGCGCCGCCACCACCCCGACCACCGTCTCGCCGCGGTACTCGGCGGCGATCGACACGCTCCAGCTGGGCAGCCCGTACAGGTAGTTCACGGTGCCGTCCAACGGGTCCACGACCCACCGCACGCCGCTCGTCCCGGGGCTGTCGGCGCCCTCCTCGCCGAGCAGCCCGTCATGGGGCCGGCGCTCCGCGAGGATGCCCGTGATCAGCTTCTCCGCCGCGATGTCCATCTCGGTCACCACGTCGATCGGGCTGGACTTGGTCGCCGCCACCGCAAGGTCCGCCGGCCGCCCGTCGCGCAGCAGCTCGCCCGCCTTCCGGGCGGCGTCGAGGCCCACCGCCAGCAGTTCCGCTTTCAGTGCGGCCGGGTCCTGTTCGTCGGTAACCATGCTCGTCCCACTCCCTACGCGTACGGACTGTCGACGCCCGCGGCCGCCGGCCGGGGTGCTCGCGCGGGACAGCAGCCCACCGCGCAGAGGTCGTGGCTGGGGCCGAGCGCCCCGAGCGCGCACCGCTCCACCGCTTCGCCGCGTTCGGCGGCGGCCCGCTCCAGCACGAGGTCCCGTACCGCCGCCGCGAACCGCGGGTCGGCGCCTACCGTCGCCGACCGGGCGACGGGCAGGCCCAGTTCGGCGGCCTTGGCCGTCGCCTCGGTGTCGAGGTCGTACAGGACCTCCATGTGGTCCGAGACGAAGCCGATCGGCACCATCACCACCGCCGGGGCGCCCGCCTCGTGCAGGGCCTCCAGGTGGTCGCAGATGTCGGGCTCCAGCCAGGGGATGTGCGGGGCACCGCTGCGCGACTGGTAGACCAGCTCCCAGGGCAGTTCGGTGCCCGTCTCGGCGCGCACCGCGTCCGCGATGAGCCCCGCGACCTCCAGGTGCTGCCTGACGTACGCGCCGCCGTCGCCGTGCTCCTCGACGGGGCCGGAGGTGTCGGCGGCCGCGGTCGGGATGGAGTGCGTGGTGAACGCCAGGTGCGCGCCGGCGCGCACGTCCTGCGGCAGGGCGGCCAGCGAGGCGAGCACGCCCTCGACCATCGGCTGTACGAAGCCCGGGTGGTTGAAGTAGTGCCGCAGCTTGTCCACCCGGGGCAGCTCGGCCACGCCCTCCTCGGCCAGGGTGGCGAGCGCGTCGGCGAGGTTCTCCCGGTACTGGCGGCAGCCGGAGTACGAGGCGTACGCGCTGGTGGCGAGCACCGCGATGCGGCGGCGGCCGTCGGCGGCCATCTCCCGCAGCACGTCGGTGAGGTACGGCGCCCAGTTCCGGTTGCCCCAGTACACGGGCAGGTCCGGGCCGTGCTCGGCGAATTCCTTGCGCAGGGCGTCCAGGAGCTCGCGGTTCTGGCCGTTGATGGGGCTGACGCCGCCGAAGCGGAAGTAGTGCTGCCCGACCTCCTTGAGCCGTTCGCGCGGGATGCCGCGCCCGCGCGTGACGTTGTCCAGGAACGGCACGACGTCTTCGGGGCCCTCGGGGCCGCCGAAGGAGAGCAGCAGAAGGGCGTCGTAGGGGGCGGCGTCGGGGGCGCGGAGCTGGTCGGACATGCGTCGAATCCTGCCACCCAGGCGGCCGCGGCGGGAAACGGACCCGGCGGCCGACATGACGCGTCCCACGGGTAAGGTCACCCTTAGTAAGTCCGTTTCCTCGCCATGCGGGTGCCTTGTCGGCGGTCGTAACCTGTTCAGGCCTTTGACATCCCCTACGGAGGGCCCGTGCCCAGTCCCTACCGCGCGATCTTCGCCGCCCCAGGCACCAAGGGGTTCAGCGCAGCCGGGTTCATCGGCCGCATGCCGCTCTCCATGGTGGGCGTCGGCATCCTGACCATGATCTCGGAGATCACCGGCCGCTACGGGCTGGCGAGCGCGCTCACCGGAGCCCTGGCCCTCTCCGCCGCGGCGGTCGGCCCCCAGATCTCCAAGCTGGTCGACCGCTACGGGCAGCGGCGGGTGCTGCGCCCCGCGACCCTCTTCGCCGTCGCGTCGGTGGCCGGGCTCCTGATCGCCGCGGCGAACGGCTGGCCGGACTGGACCCTTTTCGTCTTCTCCGTCCTCGCGGGGTGCGTACCGAGCGTCGGCTCGATGGTCCGCGCCCGGTGGACGGCGATCTACCGGGACACCCCCAGCCTGCACACCGCGTACTCCTTCGAATCCGTGGTCGACGAGGTCTGCTTCATCTTCGGGCCGATCGTCGCCATCTCCCTGTCCACGACCTGGTTCCCGGAGGCCGGGCCGCTGGTCGCCGCGCTGTGCCTGCTGGTGGGCGTGTGGTGGCTGACGGCGCAGCGCGCCACGGAACCGGAGCCGCATCCGCACGACGAGCACGGGAACCGGTCGTCGGCCCTGCGCTCCCCGGGACTCCAGGTGCTCGTTGCCACGTTCGTGGCGACCGGGGCGATCTTCGGCTCGATCGACGTCGCCACGCTCGCCTTCGCCGACGAGCGCGGCCACAAACCGCTCGCGAGCGTGATCCTCGCCGTGTGGGCCCTCGGCTCCTGCCTCGCCGGGATCGTCTTCGGCCTGCTGCACCCCAAGGGGACGGCCGAACGTCGATGGGTACTGGGCATCTGTGCGATGGCCGTGAGTATGATCCCCCTCCTACTGGCCGGGAACTTGCCGTTTCTGGCCGTGGCGCTCTTCGTCTCGGGCCTCGCCATCGCTCCCACGATGATCACCACGATGGCCCTGATCGAGGCGCACGTACCCCGCGCGAAGCTGACCGAGGGCATGACCTGGATCAGCACCGGCCTCGCGGTCGGTGTCGCGGTCGGCTCCTCCGTGGCCGGCCTGGTCATCGACGCGGCCGGCGCCAGGAGCGGGTACGTCGTCTCCATATCGGCGGGAGCGGCCGCGGCCGCGGTGGCGTTCGCGGGTTACCGCCGGCTGACGAGGCCGGCGCAAGGGGAGGAGCCAGCTACCGATGGGGACGGCGACAGCAGGGCGGAACGGGCGGGCAGGGGCGGCGGGGACGCCGGCCGCGTGGCGTAACTGGGCGGGGAACGTCAGCGCGACGCCCGTGCGGGTGGTGACCCCGGCCTCGGTCGGGGAACTCCAGGAGGCGGTCCGCAGGGCCGCCGGGGACGGGCTGCGGGTGAAGGCGGTCGGCACCGGCCACTCCTTCACCGCGGCCGCCGCGACCGACGGGGTGCTCATCCGCCCCCAGGCGCTGCGGGGCATCACGGCGGTCGACCGGGCCGCCGGAACCGTCACGGTGGCGGCGGGCACGGTCCTCAAGGACCTGAACGCGGCCCTCGCCCGGGAAGGCCTGTCGCTCACCAACATGGGCGACATCATGGAACAGACGGTCGCGGGTGCGATCAGCACCGGCACCCACGGCACCGGCCGCGACTCGGCCTCCATCGCCGCCCAGATCCGCGCGCTGGAACTGGTCACCGCGGACGGCAGGCTGCTGACGTGCTCCGAGAAGGAGAACCCCGAGGTCTTCGCGGCGGCGCGGCTCGGCATCGGGGCGCTCGGCATCGTCACCTCGGTGACCTTCGCCGTCGAGCCGCTCTTCTTCCTGACCGCCCGTGAGGAGCCGATGGGCTTCGACCGGGTGACGGCCGAGTTCGACGAGCACGTCGCGGAGAACGAGCACTTCGAGTTCTACTGGTTCCCGCACACCGGCAACTGCAACACCAAGCGGAACAACCGCAGCCAGGGCCCGGCCGCCCCGCCCGGAGCGGTCAGCGCGTGGGTCGAGGACGAACTGCTGTCCAACGGCCTGTTCCAGGCGGTCAACTCGCTGGGCCGAGCCGTTCCCGCGGCCATCCCCTCCATCGCCCGCGTCGCGAGCCGCGCGCTGTCGGCGCGGACCTACACCGACATCCCGTACAAGGTGTTCACCAGCCCGCGCCGGGTGCGTTTCGTGGAGATGGAGTACGCCCTTCCGCGCGAGCGCGCCGTCGGGGCCCTGCGGGAGCTCAAGGCGATGGTCGACCGTTCCGACCTGCGGATCAGCTTCCCCGTGGAGGTGCGGACGGCTCCGGCGGACGACATCACCCTGTCCACGGCCTCGGGGCGCGAGACGGCGTACATCGCGGTGCACATGTACAAGGGCACGCCGTACCAGGCGTACTTCACCGCGGCCGAGCGGATCTTCACCGCGCACGGGGGGCGGCCGCACTGGGGCAAGGTGCACACCCGGGACGCCGAGTACTTCGCCCGGCTCTACCCGCGCTTCGGCGAGTTCACCGCCCTGCGCGACCGGCTGGATCCGGACCGGCTGTTCGGCAACGACTACCTGAGGCGGGTCCTGGGCGCCTGACGGCGGTTCAGGAGGAGCTCGGCTCCGGGGTGGGCGTCGGTGTCGGCGTCGGCGCGGGCGTCGAGGACGGGGTGGGTGCGGGCTGCGGGGTGCGCTCCGGGTCCGGTCCCGGCCGGCTCGGGGCCGGCGACGGCGCCCGGTCCGCGGAGCGGGAGGGGGCCGGACCGGGCTCCGGGCTCCGGCCGCCGCGGGAGCTCCCGGGACCCGGGGAGGTCCCGCCGCCCCCGCCGTCCTCGGGCGCGGGGCGCCGGCGGTGGTCGGCGGCCTTGCGGGTACCGCCGGACAGGAGGGTGCCGCCGCCGTCGCTGACCGAGGTGCCGGCCGCGGCCTCGTAAACGCCGAGCCCTCCGATGGCCATCGCGAAGGCGGCCCCCGACGCCACCGCCGTGCGCTTCCAGCCCCGTACGCGGGTGCCGTGGACGGTGGCCTCGCCGAACTCCCCGGCCGCCGGGGGCCCCGGCGGGCCGGACCCGGGCCGGGCGCCGGTGCGGAGACGGTCGCCGGTACGGAGGCCGTCGCCGGTGCGGAGGCGGTCGCCGGTGCGGAGGCGGTCGCCGGTGCTGCGGAACACGTGCTGGATGACGGGGCCGCCGGCGGTGGCGACCACGCTCACCACCCCGGCGCCCAGGATGGTCCCGTACACCCCCAGCTTCGAGGCGAGCAGCGCCGCCGCGACGGTGGCGAGGGAGGAGCCGGCGATCTGAGCGACGCTCAGGTCGAGCTTCTGCTTCTCCGGTGCGGTGCCGTCCTGTGCCATCCCGTGTCTGCCTGCCTCTCGCGCCTCTCCTGCCTCTCCTCTTCCGGTAGTTACAGACACCTGGACGAAAGGGATAGTTCCGCTTCTGCGGATTCTGTGAAGCAAGACACCCGAAAACGGACCGCGCCGCAGGTGGGCCATGCCCGGGCCCCGTTCCAGGGCAGGCCAACTCCCGCCGCCCGGGACAACTTCGGCGGCGCGGCGGTCCACCCAGGTGGCCCGAATGGAGTACTGTGGCGAGCCCTGGGGCCGTCCTTCCTTTCGGATGTCCGGACCCGGGAGAGGGGGCCGACGATGGAGAAACGGCACTCAAGACCGGCGATGCCGCGGTGTTGCACAGGTTTCCGATGCGCACAGTAATCGTTCGGTCACTGTGTGTGCCCAACAGGTAACCGTGCCATAACGGCGATCAAGGGCGCATGCCCGACACGCCGGTTTAACTCGGCAAGGTTGTGGCAGGCTGCACCCGGGCAGGCCACACTCGACTAGCGGAAGCAGCGACGCACGTGACGTCGGCAGGCACCACCCGGGAGGTCCCCATGCCCGAACTGCGTGTCGTGGCCGTCTCCAATGACGGCACACGACTGGTGCTCAAAGCTGCCGACAGCACGGAGTACACGCTTCCGATCGACGAGCGTCTACGGGCTGCCGTGCGCAACGACCGCGCGCGCCTGAACCAGATCGAGATCGAGGTGGAGAGCCACCTCCGCCCCCGCGACATCCAGGCCCGCATACGGGCCGGTGCCTCCGCTGAGGAGGTCGCCCAACTCGCGGGCATCCCCGTCGACCGGGTACGCCGCTTCGAGGGTCCGGTCCTCGCGGAGCGCGCGTTCATGGCCGAGCGGGCCCGCAAGACACCCGTGCGCCGTCCCGGCGAGAACACCGGGCCGCAGCTCGGCGAGGCGGTGCAGGAGCGGCTGACGCTGCGCGCGGCCGACAAGGAGTCCGTGCAGTGGGACTCGTGGCGCCGCGACGACGGCACGTGGGAGGTCCTGCTGGTCTACCGGGTCGCGGGCGAGCCGCACTCCGCCAGTTGGACGTACGACCCGCCGCGCCGGCTGGTCGTGGCCGTGGACGACGAAGCCCGCTCGCTGATCGGTGAGTCCGACGACCTGCCGGCGACGCCCGAGCCCAGCTTCCCCTTCGTACCCCGCATCGCGCGGCTGCCGCGCGACCGGCCGCTGGACCGCACGCTCGACCGCCAGCCGGAGCGCAGCACCGTGCCGGCTGCGGACCCGGAGGAGGAGCGGGACTCGCTGACCAGCCTGCTGGAGGCGGTCCCGAGCTTCCGGGGCGACATGGTGGTCCCGGAACGGCCCGACGCCCCGGCGGAGGAACCGGAGGCGGAGGAGCCCCCGGCCGCTTCGGCGGGCGCCGGTACCGCGTACGCCGATGTCCTGATGCCCCGCACCGTCGCGGGCCACCGTGAACGCCTCACCGGCACCACCGACCGCCAGGCGGAGGCCGACGGCGTCCGCCCGGGCCGCCGCGCGGCGGTCCCGAGCTGGGACGAGATCGTCTTCGGCACCCGCCGCAAGAAGCAGGAGTAGCCGGCTGGGGCCCGGAACGCCCACGGCGGGCCGGGCCACCTCGCGCAGCCCCGCACCCCGCGCCGCTCAGCCGGCGGAGCCCCCGGTCGCGACCGGGCGGTCCGGGTCCGAGGACCAGTCCGACCAGCTGCCCGCGTACAGGGCCGCCGGGATCCCGGCCACCTCCAGCGCCAGCACCTCGTGCGCCCCGGACACCCCCGACCCGCAGTACACGCCGACCGGCGCTCCTTCCGCCGCGCCCAGCGCCTCGAACCGCGCCCGCAGCGCCTGCGCCGCGAGGAAACGCCCGTCCGGTCCCACGTTCTGCGTGGTCGGCGCCGACAACGCCCCCGGCACGTGGCCGCCGACCCGGTCGATCGGCTCGACCTCGCCCCGGTACCGCTCCCCCGCCCGCGCGTCCAGCAGGATCCCGGCGCGGGCCAGTGCGGCCGCCCCGTCCGCGTCCAGCACCTCCATCGCTCCCGGGTTCGGCTTGAAATCGCCCTCCCTGGGGGACGGCTCCTCGGTCGTCAGTTCCCCTCCCGCCGCCGTCCAGGCGGGCAGACCCCCGTCGAGGACCCGTACCCGCTCGTGCCCCGTCCAGCGCAAGAGCCACCACGCGCGGGCCGCGGCCCACCCCAGTCCCCCGTCGTAGACCACCACCGGAGCGCCCGCCGAGACCCCGGCCCGTCGCATCGCCGCCCCGAAGTCCTCCGGGTCGGGCAGCGGATGGCGGCCGCCCAGCCCCGTCGCGCTGACCGGACCGGCCAGTTCGCGGTCGAGGTCGACGTACACCGCGCCCCGCAGGTGCCCCGCCTCGTACGCGGGCCGCTGGTCGGGGCCGCCCAGCTGCCAGCGGACGTCCAGGAGCACCGGCGCATGGGTTCCGGCCAGCTCGTCCATCAGTTCGGGAGCCGAGATAATCGCAGTCATGGGCCCATCTTCCTCCCCACGGCCCGACCTCACGTAACAAGCCGGACATCAACGCGCCGCAGCACACCGCAACGCGCCGCACCGATTCGGTCATCTCTCGCCCACCCGCCATCCGTCCGGCCCGGTCGAGCCGCGCCGGAGCGCGCGAAGTGGAAGCATCAGAGCGCGACACGGGGGCAGGGCTACGACGGAGGAGACGGCTGACATGAGCGAGGCACCGGAAACGACCAGGCGCCCGCCCGGCGCGCCCTGCTGGGTGAGCCTGATGGTCCACGGCCTCGGCACCACCGAGGACTTCTACGCCGACCTCTTCGGCTGGGAGTACGTCCCGGGCCCCGTCCCCTTCGGCCCCTACGTCCGTGCCCTCCTCGACGGCCAGGAAGTGGCGGGCATCGGCGAGATGCCGCCGGACCGGCTCCTGCCGGTCGCCTGGACCACGTACTTCGCCACGGATGACGCCGACTGCACGGCCGAGTCGATCAGGGCGTGCGGCGGCACGGTCGCGGTCGGCCCGCTGGACGCGGGCAACGCCGGCCGCCTGGCCATCTGCTCGGACCCGCTCGGGGCGATCTTCGGGATCTGGCAGGCCGGTGCCCACCTCGGCGGCGCACTGCACGGCCACCCGGGGACGCCGGTCTGGAACGAGCTGCTGACCCAGGACACCTCGACCGTCGGGAAGTTCTACGAGCACGTCTTCGGCCACGAGGCCCGGGAACACCACGACGCCTCGGCCGACTTCGACTACCTCGTCCTGCGCCTCCAGGGCCGTCCGGTCGCCGCCGTGCACGGTGTGGGCCGCGCCCTGCCGCACGACCGGGGCTCGCACTGGATGACGTACTTCGAGGTGAGGGACCCCGACGCGGCCGCCGCCCGGGTGACGGAACTCGGAGGACGCGTCATCCAGCCTCCGCGTGACCGGCTCAGCGGCCGCGTGGCGACGGTCGCGGACCCGGAGGGCGCGGTGTTCACCCTCGTACGGTCTTGGCCGCAGCCCTCTCAGGGCGCGTAGCCCGCCCGCCCCCACGGGCGCAGCTTCTCCGGGTTGCGGACCGCCCAGATCCGGGCGACGCGCCCGTCGCGGACGTCGAAGGCGGCCACGGTCATGACGACGCCGGCGCGCTGGGCCACCAGGCCCGGCGCGCCGTTGACCGACCGCTCCAGGAGTTCGAGTCCGGGGGCCTTGTCGGCGATCGCGACCATGTACTGGGCGATGCGGGCGCCGCCCTCCAGCGGGCGCAGGGCGGCGCCGGCCAGGCCCCCGCCGTCGGCGGTCATCACGGCGGCCGGGTCGAGGAGACCGACGAGGGCTGCGATGTCCTTGGTCTGCCACGCCTCTTTGACGTGCCTCACCACGCCGGCCCGGCCGGCCGTCGTCACCGGGGGCCTCGCGGCCACCACGCGCCGCCGGGCGGAGGCCGCCAGCTGCTTGCAGGCCGCGGGGGTGCGGCCGAGAACGCCGGCGATCTCGGCGAACGGGTACCGGAAGACGTCGTGCAGCACGAACGCCACCCGCTCCGCCGGCGTCATCGACTCCAGGACGACGAGGAAGGCCATGGTCACCGACTCGTCCAGGACGATCTGGTCGGCGGGGTCCGCGGGGCCGGTGGGGCCGGTGCCGCCCGTTTGGTCCCCTTCGGTGCGGTCGGGCAGCGGCTCGGGCAGCCACGCGCCGACGTAGCGTTCTCGGCGGGCCCGCGCCGAGCCGAGCAGGTCCAGGCAGATGCGGCCGGTCACCGTCGTCAGCCAGGCGCCGGGGGACAGGATCTCCTCCCGCCGGCTTCGTGGCAGCCCGTACCAGCGGGCGTAGGCGTCCTGTACGGCGTCCTCTGCCTCGGTCACCGAACCCAGCAACCGGTAGGCGACGTTGATCAGTTGGCGTCGCTCGCCGACTGTCCCGTCCGTGCCGGTCCCGACAGTCCCCATGCTTGCGGCCGCCCCCTCGCCTTACCTTTCGCAGGCCCGTTTCGTCGGGCTGGTGAGACCTTATCGATCTACTGCCCGAGGGCGGGAAAAGGGGTTGTGACATGGCTACTCAGGTGACGGCGACGTCGGGCGCGCGGCGAGGCGCCTCGTTCCTGCGGATCGCGATCGCCCTGCAGACCCTGACCATCTTCCTCCAGGCGGTCTCCGCCGGACTGCTGCTGACCTCGTCCTACGGGGAGACGTTGCACGGTGTCGGAGCACGTGTGATGTACGGGGCGTCGATGCTGTACGTGCTCGCGGCGGTGCTGGCCTGGAAGCCGGGCGGCGGCCCCTCCCGGCCGGTCCGGCACGCGTCGGGTTTCCTCGTCCTCGCCTCTGTACAGGTCGTGCTCGGCGTCGCGCACGTCCCGTCAGTCCATCTCCCTCTGGGCGTGCTGATGTTCGGTCTGAGCGTCCTGGCGCTGGCCCGGCGCTGAGGTCCGGGAGTGCTCAGCGGCCGAGCGCGAGGCGCAGGGTGATCCCGTACCGCGTCCGCAGCCGGCGCAGTTCCCAGACCGACAGCGCGGTCACCGAGGCGGGCGGCCCGATGAGGAAGAGGATCCGCACGGGCAACGGCGCGAGCACCGGCACGTCGTCGAACAGTTGCAGCACGAACATCGCCCACACCAGCACCGGTGTGATCAGCGGCGGCAGCACCTCGTGGACGTCGCCGGTGCGGAAGGCGTGGTGGACGCAGAGCACCGCCGAGGCCATGCCGAACGGCAGCAGGAACAGCGCCATCAGCCCGGACCCGAAGCCCAGCAGGCTCATCGAGCCGGCCGTCCCCCGGGTCACGGCGAGCCACAGCAGCAGCGCCGTACCGAAGAGGGTGCCCAGGGCGGTCAGCGGCCCGCGCAGGCGCCCGCGGTAGAACGCGGGGCCCGGGGGCCTGGCGCTCATCACGAAGACGGCGAGGGCGATCGGGCCCAGCACCAGCAACAGGGCGGCGCTGATGACGACTTCACCGACCTTGTCGTTGAGGATCGACCCCGCCGACTCGCGCAGCGGATAGGCGAAGAGCAGCCAGCAGGTGGCCACGATCCCGATGGCGGTACGGGCGATCTGGGCCCGCTCGATGGACTCGTCGATGATCCGGTCCGGCCGCCCGGGCCGGTAGATCCGCGCCGCCAGCACGAACGGGAGCAATAGGAAGGTGACGCACCCGTTCCTGTCCCGATCGCGCGGCGCCGTCCCCGGTCTGTCCGTGTAGATGCTCAACTCTCCGGCCCCCATGACGATGATGATCACCGCATGATAGGACGAGCCGTCATTTCAGGCGGAGTTGACCGGGAGGACGTCCGGGGAGAGGGCGCCCGCGTGGGCCGCGGAGGAGGTCATGCGGCGGCGGTGGTGACGGCGGCACAGGACCTCGTAGCCGATCTCCTCCGCTGGGCGGTTCACGTCCCCGACGACGACCTGGGCGCCCTCGACCACCATCTCGCCGCCCACCGTACGGGCGTTGTGGGTGGCACGGGCCCCGCACCAGCACAGTGCCTCGACCTGGAGCTGTTCTATCCGGTCGGCGAGCTCGATCAGGCGCTGCGAGCCGGGGAAGAGCTTGGTGCGGAAATCCGTGGTGATGCCGAACGCGAAGACGTCCATGTCGAGGTCGTCGACGATACGGGCCAGCTGGTCGATCTGGGCGGGGGCCAGGAACTGGGCCTCGTCCACGATCACGTAGTCGGCCTTGCCGCCCTTGGAGAGCTGGTCCACGAGGTACGCGTACAGGTGCATGCCCTCCCCCGCCTCGACCGCCTCGGTGACGAGCCCGAGACGCGAGGAGAGCTTGCCCTGGCCCGCCCGGTCGTCACGCGTGAAGATCACGCCCACCAGACCGCGCGCCGAGCGGTTGTGGGTGATTTGCAGAGCCAGGGTGCTCTTTCCGCAGTCCATCGTTCCGGAGAAGAACACCAGCTCGGGCATGGGAAGTACGGACCTTTCGGGTCGTGGTCTGATCTGGGCGGGGGGGCGGGGGCGGGGCGGGGTCAGGTGCGGACTTCGAGGAGGGGGACCAGCTGCTCGGCCGCCGTCATCGAGCCGTGCATGCCGACGAGCGCCGACTCGTTCGGCTCGTTGCGGCTCGCGGTGATCGCGACATCGGCGTGGGCGGCGGCGATCACGTCGCCGATCCGGCCGAGCACGCGCTCGTCGCACTCCCCCGCAGGCCCGAACCAGCCCAGCTCCAGGGCCTCTTCGCGGCTCGCGACCCAGAAGCGGTCGCCGAGCACCTCGCGCCAGACGGTCAGCACGTCGGCCTCCGCGCCCGGTACGGCGTACACGTGGCGCGCCCTGCCCTCGCCGCCGAGGAGGGCCACGCCGGCGCCCAGCTCCCAGTCGTCGTCGAAGTCGACCCGGGACTCCTCGTCGAAGGGGACGTCCACCATGCCGTGGTCGGAGGTCACGTACAGCGCAGTGCGCGGCGGAAGCTGCTCGACCAGCCGCTGCACGAGCCGGTCCACGTACATGAGTTGGCCGCGCCAGGCGTCGGAGTCCACGCCGTGCCGGTGGCCCGCGCCGTCGAGTTCGCTGTAGTACGTGTACACGAGCGAGCGCTCGCCGGCGGCGAGCTGGATCGCCGCGAGGTCCATCCGCTCCTCGCCCGTCATCCGGCCGTGGAAGGTGCCGCCGCTGAGGGCGATCTTCGTGAGCGGGGTGGACTGGAACGCGGGCGCGGACACCTGCGCGGTGTACACCCCCGCCGCGTCCGCGAGCTGGAAGACGGTGGGGTAAGGCTGCCAGGCCTTCGGCTGGGTCCACGGCTGCCAGCGGAGCTGGTTCATCAGCTCGCCGGAGGCGGGGTTGCGCACGGCGTAGCCGGGCAGGCCGTGCCGGGCGGGGGGCAGTCCGGTGCCGACGGAGGCCAGCGAGGTGGCGGTGGTCGCCGGGAACCCGGCGGTGATCGGAAGGCCGGTGCCGCCGCGCGAGCCGGCGAGGAGGGAGGCCAGGTACGGGGCCTCCTGCGGGTGGGCCTTGATCTGCTCCCAGCCCATGCCGTCGACCAGGAAGACGCAGTTGCGGTCGGCCGGGGTCAGCTCGGCGATCCCGGCGGTGAGGCCGGGGACGCCCTGGCCGGCCGCGAGGGTCGGCAGGAGGTCGGCGAGGGAGCCGGTGCCGTACTGCGGTACGGGGGCACCGGCGACGTCCAGCAGCTCCGGCTCGTCCCAGTTCGGCGGTGCGGAGTAGGACATCAGCGGGCGGCGGCCGTGGCCGCGGTCGCCTCGGACAGCGCCTGGGCGAAGACGAGGGTCTGGCGGACCGTCTCCGGGCCGTCACCCGCCTCGCTGACCCGCAGGCTGAGGTCGTCGGCGGTGGAGTTGCCGGTGTATCCGTGGTCGGAGTCGCAGTTCGGGTCGCCGCAGGCGGCGGGCTCCAGGTCGATGCGCGAGACGGCGCCCCAGCCGATGGTCAGCACGACCTCACGGGGCAGGGTGCCGGGGGTGTAGGACTCCGGGTTCGCGACGACGCGGCTGAGCACCACCGAGGAGATGCTGCCGAGCTTGACCGATTCGGTGGAGGTGGTCGCGTACGGGGACGGGGAGCCGGCATCGGCCGCCTGCTCGTCGGTGTGGCTGACGATGAAGCGGTTGTGGGTGAGCACGAGGACCGTGACGTGGCGGCGCACCTCGTTGGAGTCGAAGGTCGTCTCCTGGTGCACCAGGTACGACGAGATCGGCTCGCCGCCCACCGCGGCCTCCACGGCCTCGGCCACGAGGGCCGGGTAGTAGCCGCTGCGCTCGATCGCCGCGCGCAGCCCCTGGGTCGTCGTACCGGATTTCGCCATGAGGTCCATCCTAAGGCCCGTCCGGGGGACCTGGACCGCGCCGGGACCCGTCCTAGTAGCCGGGGTAGCTGGGCAGCGTGCGCGGTCCCAGGTCGGTGCGGGCGGGGGGACGGGCCACGCGGACGGTGGCGCTCAGCACCGAGAGCCCCTCGGTGGCCACCACGACCGGCTCCAGGGACACGCCGGCCACCTCCGGGTGGTCGTCGACCAGCCGGGACACCCGCAGCAGGAGCTCTTCGAGGGCCGGGGTGTCGACGGGGTCGCTTCCGCGCCAGCCGAAGAGGAGGGGCGCGGCGCGCAGGGAGCGGATCAGGCCGGCGACGTCACGGTCGGTGGCCGGGACGAGCCGGTGGGAGGTGTCGCCGAGCAGTTCGGAGGCGACGCCGGCGAGCCCGAAGGAGAGGACGGCTCCGGCGGCGGGGTCGATGACGCAGCGCACGACGGTGTCGACGCCGCGGGGCACCATCGCCTGGACGACCGGGAGCAGTTCCTGGGGCTTGCCGAGCAGTTCGGTGAGTTCCTCGTAGCTGCGGCGCAGTTCGGCCTCGGTGGTGAGGTCGAGGCGCACGCCGCCGAGGTCCGCGCGGTGGCGCAGGTGCGGGGCGGTGGTCTTGAGGGCGACGGGGTAGCCCAGCACCCGGGCGGCCCGGGCGGCGGCGTCGGCGCTCGGCGCGGGGAGGGTGGCGTGGAGGCGGATCCCGTAGCGGGCGAGGAGGGTGCGGGCGTCGGCCTCGGAGAGGGTGAGGACGGCGTCGTGGGAGACGCCCGCGAGGAGGGCGGCGAGCTGGGCGGCGGCTCCGGCCTCGTCGATGTCCTCGAACTCGGGGACCTGGCCGGCGTCCGCGTTGGCCTGCCGCCACTGCCCGTAGCGTACGGCCTCGGCGATGGCCCTGACGGCCCGCTCGGCGGCGGGATACGCGGGGATGCCCGCGCGCGCCGCGGCGAGCGCCGGCACGCCCGGCGACGACGACGCCGCAGCCTGCGGCGCGGGTTCCGGCCCGGCCGGCGTCGGGGGCGAGGGGGCCGCCGGGTGGGCGCGGCCCGGGGACAGGGCGTCGGCCAGTGCGCCCAGTTCCACGTGGACCACCGCCACCGGCTTGCCCGGAGCCGCCGCCACCGCCTCCCGCAGCGCACCCGCCAGATCGCCGGCCAGCTCCTGCTCCCGCACCCACGGGATCGCCGTCACCACCACCGCGTCGTTGTCCGGCGAGGCCAGCGCCACGGCCAGGGCCGCCCGGAAGTCCTCAGGCGAGGCGGCCGTCGTCAGGTCCAGCGGCGCCAGCGGCCGCAGCCCTTCCGTCAGGCAGGCGTCGTACGTGAGCACCCCCAGCGACTCGGAGTTTCCGAGGATCGCCACCCTCGGCCCGGCCGGCAGCGGCTGTCCGGCCAGCAGCAGGCCGACGTCGACCAGTTCGGTGACCGTGTCGACCCGGATGACGCCCGCCTGCCGCAGCAGCGCCGAGACCGTCGCCTCGGGCAGCCGGGTCCCGGGTACGACGTGCCCGGCCGGGGTGTGGCGGCCGCCGCGGGCCACGACCACCGGCTTGACGGCGGCCGTCCGCCGGGCGAGACGGGTGAACTTGCGCGGGTTGCCCAGGGTTTCGAGGTACATCAGCGCCACATCGGTGGCTTCGTCGTCGTACCAGTACTGGAGGATGTCGTTGCCCGAGACGTCCGCGCGGTTGCCCGCCGAGACGAACGAGGACAGCCCCGCGCCCCGCCGCAGCAGCCCCGACAGCAGGGCGATGCCGATCGCGCCGGACTGGGTGAACAGGCCGATCCGGCCCCGCTCGGTGGCCGGTGCCGGGGCCAGCGAGGCGTTGAGCTCGATGTCGGGCGCGGTGTTGATCACCCCGAAGGCGTTCGGTCCGATCAGCCGCATCCCGTAGGACCGCACCTGCCTCAGCAGGTCGCGCTGGCGCTCCTGTCCCGCCGGCCCGCTCTCCCCGTATCCGGCGGAGAGCACCACCAGTCCCTGTACGCCGTGCTCCCCGCACGCCGCGACCGCGTCCGGCACCCGCTGCGCCGGGACGGCGATCACCGCGAGGTCGACCGGGGCCGTGATGCCGGCGAGCGAGCGGTAGGCCCGTACGCCGTCCAGCAGGTCGGTGTCGGTCGCCTCGTTGACCGCGTAGAGGTGCCCGTGGAAGCCGGCGTCCCGCAGGTTGCGCAAGACCGCCGCGCCGACGCCCGCGCCGGAGCGGCTGACGCCGATCACCGCCACGGAGCCGGGTGCCAGCAGCCGCTGGACGGAGCGGGCCTCGGCGCGCTGTTCACGGGCGCGCTGCACGGCGAGCGACTCGGCGGTGGGTTCGAGGTCGAGGGTGAGGTGGACGGACCCGTCCTCGAAGCTGCGCTTCTGCTGGTAGCCGGCGTCCGTGAACACCTTGATCATCTTGCTGTTGGCGGGCAGCACTTCGGCGGCGAACCTCCGGATGCCGCGCTCGCGGGCCACCGCGCCGATGTGTTCGAGGAGCGCGGAGGCCACCCCGCGGCCCTGGTGGGCGTCCTGGACCAGGAAGGCGACCTCGGCCTCGTCTGCGGGGGCGGACGCGGGCCGGCCGTCGGGGCCGATCCGGTCGTAGCGGACGGTGGCGATGAACTCTCCGCCGATGGTCGCGGCGAGGCCGACCCGGTCCACGTAGTCGTGGTGCGTGAAGCGGCGCACGTCGCGGTCGGAGAGCCGGGGGTACGGCGCAAAGAAGCGGTAGTACTTCGACTCGTCGGAGACCTGTTCGTAGAAGCTGACCAGCCGTCCCGCGTCATCGGTGGTGATGGGCCGGATCCGGGCGGTGCCGCCGTCGCGCAGGACGACGTCCGCTTCCCAGTGGGCCGGGTACGAGAGGTCCGACTCGGTGGTCATGGGCACACCCTAAGGGGCGCATCCCCCTGTCGGCGCGTGCGCGGCGCATGAGGCACATCAGGGCGAACCGGTGCAAGCTGGGGGAGGTCGAACGGCGGTGGATACGGGACGAAGGTCGGTCCGAGCATTCCGGGTGTCGTGAGAGACTGGTCTAGACAACCGAAAGAACCTGAAGGGCATCACCATGGCAGAGCGCCGCGTCAACGTCGGCTGGGCCGAGGGCCTGCACGCTCGTCCCGCCTCGATCTTCGTCCGCGCGACGACCGCTTCCGGCGTCCCGGTGACCATCGCGAAGGCGGGCGGCGACCCCGTCAACGCCGCTTCCATGCTGGCGGTTCTGGGCCTGGGCGCCCAGGGCGGCGAGGAGATCGTCCTCACGTCCGAGGCCGAGGGCGCCGAAGCCGCGCTGGACCGCCTGGCGAAGCTCGTCGCCGAGGGCCTCGAGGAGCTCCCGGAGACGGTCTGACCCCGTCCCCGGCCCTTCGGGTCGTCCTGCGCGGTGGAGCCGCGGCCCCCGGACCACCGGGCGCCGCGGCTCCGCTGCTTTCCGGCCGCAATTCCCGCGCGTCCTTCGGCCCGCATTTCAGCCACGGGAAATAACCGGCCGCTCGCGCATTCACCCCACCGGGGCAGGGAAATTCCCATTCCGCGCAGCCGGGGCCGGTGCCGAGAATGACCGGATACCTTTGTATACGGCCACTGTTAATGTCGGCCGCTCCCCGTGTTTACGGCAGGTTGCGAAGTCCTCACGCGCGTATCGCGCAGCCGGTAGCATCCGGCCGCACGTTCCACGTGCAGCCCGGTCAGCGTCCGGGCGCGCTCGGCGTCGCCCCGCACCACCGCGTCCACGATCGCGCCGTGCTCCGCCCAGGAGTCGGCCGGCCGGGCCGGGGGCCGCACCACGTACATCCAGGCGATCTTGTGCCGGGTCTGGGTCAGCACGGAGATCAGCCCGGGGCTGGCCGAGGCCTGCGCGAGCGTTTCGTGGAACCAGCCGCCCAGGGCGCGCAGGTCCTCCCCCCGCCCGTTCCTGGCCCGTTCGCGGCCCAGCCGGACCAGCCCGCGCAGCACCTTGAGGTGCCCTTCGGTCCGCCTGCGGGCGGCCCTCGCCGCGGCGAGCGGTTCCAGCAGCGCCCGCAGCTCCAGCAGGTCCGCCGCCTCCTGCTCGGTCGGCTCGGCGACACAGGCTCCCGCGTGCCGGCGGGTGGTGACGAACCCCTCCGCCTCCAGGGTGCGCAGCGCCTCGCGGACGGGGACGCGCGAGACTCCGTACCGGCGGGCGAGGACCTCCTCGGTCAGCCTGCCGCCCGGTTCGAAGACCCCGGAGACGATGTCGTCACGAATTGCGGTGCATACCGCGTGCGCGGGAATACGCAAGACCGGACTCCGCTCTCATTCCGACTGCCGGCTACCGGCGTTACCGCCACGACCGTACTGCGACTCTATTGCAACACACGACGATTTCCGAGAACGGCCGGAAATACGAAACATTTGCCGGGCAGCCGGAGAAGCGGGGCAGGAGGCGCAGGACGCGCGAGGCGGTGATACGCGCAAGGCCCCGGCTCGGTGAGCCGGGGCCTTGGACGGAAGCGGTGCGGTGCGGTGCGGTCAGACGCTGACGCCGTGCGAGCGCAGGTACGCCACCGGGTCGATGTCCGTGCCGTACGTGGCACCGGTACGGGCCTCGAAGTGCAGGTGCGGGCCGCTGGAGTTGCCCGTGGAGCCCGAGAGGCCGATCTGCTGACCGGGGGTGACCTGCTCGCCGACGGAGACGCTCAGCGAGGACATGTGTCCGTACTGGGTGTAGGTGCCGTCGTTGTGCTTGATGACCACGTTGTTTCCGTAGGCGCCACCCCAGCCGGCCTCGACGACGGTGCCCGCGCCCACGGCGTGGACGGTGGTGCCGGAGGCGGCGTGGAAGTCGATGCCCGTGTGGCTGCCGGAGGACCACATGCCGCCGCCCGCCTTGTACTGCGTGCTGACGTACGAGCCGTCGACCGGGGCCACGAAGGTGTTGAGGCGCTTGCGCTCCTCCTCGCGGGCCGCCCGCTCGGCGGCGTCACGCTCGGCCTTGGCCTTGGCCTCGGCGAGGCGCTTGGCCTCGGCGGCGCGGGTCTTGGCCTCGGCTTCGGCCTGCGCCTTGGCGGCGGCGACCTCGGCGGCACGGTTCTGGGACTCGGCCTGGGTGTGGATCTCGTTCTGGAGGTCCTCGGCGACGACCACGGCGCCGAGGCCGGTGTCCTCGATCGAGGGGGCCACGGCCTTGTCCGCGGCGAACGCGGGACCGGCCAGGGTGCCGACGACGCCAGTGGTGGCGAGGGCGGCTATGCCGGCGTAACCGGCGGTCTTGCGGCTCAGACGACTGGAACCACGGTGCTTACCGGCGGCACGACTGCCAAACGCCATGAAGGGTTTGATCCTTTCCTTCCCTCTCGCCTACCGGGTTAGCTGACGGGTTCGGAGCAGGAAGGTCTCCTACGGGCCCCTCTTGCGAGGTGGTCCGATTCACCCCAGGGACGCATGTGGGTCCCCGGCTCCCCAGGCTCGCGCCTGACGGGGACTCGGCGATCGCTGTCCGGTGCCGCGGGTGCGGCGGGCACAACTGACGGACAGCACGGCCGACGCTAGGCGGATCATCAGTCAATCTCCAAACAGACACGCCTTTTTGTTACCTACGCCACACCACATTCGATCAACCACACCACCAAACAGACAAAAAGGGACTCCGGCGGACAAGCCGCCGGAGTCCCCTGCACCAATCGGGCACGTGCTCCCGTCAGTTGGTGACGACGGTGACCTCACCGATCCCGAGGGCCCGGACGGACTCCTCGATCTGCGCCGCGTCACCGACCAGGACCGTGACCAGCCGCTCCACCGGGAACGCGGCGACGGCCGCCGAGGTCGCCTCCACCGTGCCGGTCGCGGCGAGCTGCGCGTACAACCGCGCCTGGTAGTCGTCCGGGAGCTCCTGCTCGACCTGGTCGGCCAGGGTTCCCGCGACCGAGGCCGCCGTCTCGAACTTCAACGGGGCCACCCCCACCAGGTTCTGCACCGCGACGTCCCGTTCGGCGTCGGTCAGGCCGCCCTCCGCGAGGGTGCGCAGCACCGTCCAGAGGTCGTCCAGCGCCGGGCCGGTGTTGGGCGTGTCCACCGAGCCGCTGATGGCGAGCATCGAGGCGCCCTTGCCGTCGGCGGTCGAACGCAGCACCTGGGCGAAGGCGCGCACGCCGTAGGTGTACCCCTTCTCCTCGCGCAGCACCTTGTCCAGGCGGGAGGTGAGGGTGCCGCCCAGGCAGTACGTGCCGAGCACCTGGGCCGCCCAGACGCGGTCGTGCCGGTCCGGGCCGATGCGGCCGATGAGCAGCTGCGTCTGGACCGCGCCGGGCCGGTCCACGATGACCACGCGGCCGGTGTCGTCGGCGGTCACCGGGGGCACGGGCAGCGGCGCGGCGCTGTCGCCGGTCCAGCCGCCCAGGGTGTCCGCGAGGACCGCGTCGAGGTCGATGCCGGTCAGGTCGCCGACGACCACCGCGGTGGCGGTGGAGGGGCGCACGTGGGCCTCGTAGAAGGCGCGTACGGCCGCGGAGTCGATCCGGGCCACCGTCTCCTCGGTGCCCTGGCGGGGCCGGGACATCCGCAGGGCAGCCGGGAAGAGCTCCTTGGAGAGCTCCTTCGCGGCGCGGCGCTGCGGGTTGGCCAGCTCGTGCGGGATCTCGTCGAGCCGGTTGCGCACCAGCCGGTCGACCTCGCCGTCCGCGAAGGCGGGGGCGCGCAGCGCCTCGGCGACCAGGCCGAGGGCCTTGGCCAGGCGGGAGGCCGGGACCTCCAGGGAGACCCGGATGCCCGGGTGGTCGGCGTGTGCGTCGAGCGTGGCGCCGCAGCGCTCCAGCTCGGCGGCGAACTCCTCGGCGGAGTGCTTGTCGGTGCCCTCCGACAGGGCGCGGGCCATGATGGTGGCCACGCCGTCCAGGCCCTCGGGCTCCGCGTCCAGCGGGGCGGCGAGGTTGATCTCGACGGCGATCACCTGCTGGCCCGGGCGGTGGCACCGCAGCAGGGTCAGGCCGTTGGGCAGCGAACCGCGCTCGGGGGCCGGGAAGGCCCAGGGCTTGGCCTCGCCGGCCTGCGGCTGCGGGTGGAGGGTCATCGTGACGGCTGCGGTGTCGCTCACTGCTCCGCCCCTTCGTTCTCGGTCTCGTCGGTCTCGTCGGACTCCGCAGAGAGCGGCTCGTACACGAGCACCGCGCGGTTGTCGGGGCGCAGCCGGGCCGCGGCCACGGCCTGTACTTCCTCGGCGGTGACGTCGAGGACGCGCTGGACGGCGGTCAGGGCGAGCTGCGGGTCGCCGAACAGGACCGCGTAGCGGCACAGTTCGTCGGCGCGGCCGGCCACCGTGCTCAGCCGGTCCAGCCACTCGCGCTCCAGCTGCGCCTGTGCGCGCTCCATCTCCTCGGCCGTCGGGCCCTCGGCGGCGAACCGCGCGAGTTCCTCGTCGACCGCCGCCTCGATGGCGGGCACCTCGATCCCGCTGGAGGTCTTCACGTCCAGCCAGCCCAGGGAGGGCGCGCCCGCGAGCCGCAGCAGGCCGAAGCCGGCCGCGACGGCGCTCTGGTCGCGCCGGACCAGGCGGTTGTGGAGGCGGGAGGACTCGCCGCCGCCCAGGATGGTCAGCGCCACGTCGGCGGCGTCGCACTCGCGGGTGCCGTCGTGCGGGAGCCGGTAGGCGGCCATCAGCGCGCGGGCCGGGACCTCCTCGACGATCTCCTCGCGGAGCTGGCCGCCCATGACCTCGGGCAGCGCGCCGTCGCGCGGCGGCTGCTTGCCGTCGTGCGCGGGAATGGTGCCGAAGTACTTCTCGATCCAGGCGAGCGTCTGCTCCGGGTCGATGTCGCCGACCACCGACAGGACGGCGTTGTTGGGCGCGTAGTACGTGCGGAAGAAGGTGCGGGCGTCCTCGAGGGAGGCGGCGTCCAGGTCGGCCATCGAGCCGATGGGCGTGTGGTGGTAGGGGTGGCCCTCCGGGTAGGCGAGGGCGGTCAGCTTCTCGAACGCGGTGCCGTAGGGGACGTTGTCGTACCGCTGGCGGCGCTCGTTCTTGACGACGTCGCGCTGGTTCTCCATGGACTCCTCGTCCAGGGCGGCCAGCAGCGAGCCCATGCGGTCCGCCTCCAGCCACAGCGCGAGCTCCAGCTGGTGGGCGGGCATCGTCTCGAAGTAGTTGGTGCGCTCGAAGCTGGTGGTGCCGTTGAGCGAACCGCCGGCGCCCTGGACGAGCTCGAAGTGCCCGTTGCCCGGTACGCTCGCCGAGCCCTGGAACATCAGGTGCTCGAAGAGGTGAGCCAGACCGGTCCGCCCCTTGACTTCGTGGCGGGAGCCGACGTCGTACCAGAGGCAGACGGCGGCGACCGGAGTCAGGTGATCCTCGGAAAGCACCACGCGCAGGCCGTTGGCCAGCCGGTGCTCGGTCGCTGTCAGGCCGCCGGAGCCGGCCTGAGCTGTGGCCGTGTGACCCATGGGCATGTGGTCCCTTCGATCGCGATGCAGAGATTTCTGTCAGACCTGCCACTGTATGCAAGCGCGTCGGCAACCGGAGAAGTTCCCGGGTTCCCCCGCCCGGGGCTCCGTCCGGGGGGACCCCAGGGCCGGAGTCGGCGTTGTCGGTGCCACGGGCCACAATGGTCCGCGTCGACGTCGACACCGGGCGAAACCGGTCGGATCCCCGGCCGGACCGTCGGCCGGACCGGCAGACTCCGTACGAACCCGCCAGACCAGACCGCCTGACCTACCCGCCAGACCAGACCGCCAGACCCCGAGTACACCCTTTCTTGGTTAAGGAGCCGCGCAGCGATGGCCCGCCGCAGCACGAAGACCCCGCCGCCGGAGGATTTCGAGGAGAAGATCCTCGACATCGACGTCGTCGACGAAATGCAGGGCTCCTTCCTCGAGTACGCGTACTCGGTGATCTACTCCCGTGCCCTGCCGGACGCCCGCGACGGCATGAAGCCGGTGCACCGGCGCATCGTCTACCAGATGAACGAGATGGGCCTGCGCCCCGACCGCGGGTACGTCAAGTGCGCCCGCGTCGTCGGCGAGGTCATGGGCAAGCTGCACCCGCACGGCGACGCGTCGATCTACGACGCCCTCGTACGCATGGCGCAGCCCTTCTCGATGCGGCTGCCGCTCGTGGACGGCCACGGCAACTTCGGTTCGCTCGGCAACGACGACCCGCCGGCCGCCATGCGTTACACCGAGTGCAAGATGGCCGACGCCACGTCACTGATGACGGAGTCGATCGACGAGGACACCGTCGACTTCGCCGCCAACTACGACGGCCAGGAGCGCGAGCCGGTGGCGCTGCCCGCCGCCTACCCGAACCTGCTGGTCAACGGCGCCTCCGGGATCGCGGTCGGCATGGCCACCAACATGCCGCCGCACAACCTCGGCGAGGTCATCGCCGCCGCCCGGCACTTGATCCGGTACCCGCAGGGGGACCTGGAGGCGCTGATGCGCTTCGTGCCGGGCCCCGACCTGCCGACCGGCGGACGGATCGTGGGACTGTCCGGCATCAAGGACGCCTACGAGAACGGCCGCGGGACGTTCAAGATCCGCGCGACGGTGGCCGTGGAGAACGTGACCGCCCGCCGCAAGGGCCTGGTCGTCACCGAACTGCCCTTCACGGTCGGCCCCGAGAAGGTCATCGCGAAGATCAAGGACCTCGTCGGTTCGAAGAAGCTCCAGGGCATCGCCGACGTCAAGGACCTCACCGACCGCTCGCACGGCCTGCGCCTGGTCATCGAGATCAAGAACGGCTTCCACCCGGAGGCCGTACTGGAGCAGCTCTACAAGCTGACGCCGATGGAGGAGTCCTTCGGCATCAACAACGTCGCGCTGGTCGACGGACAGCCGCTGACGCTGGGCCTCAAGGAGCTGCTGGAGGTCTACCTCGACCACCGCTTCGAGGTCGTACGGCGGCGCAGCGAGTTCCGCCGGGGCAAGCGGCGCGACCGCCTGCACCTGGTCGAGGGCCTGCTGGTGGCCCTCATCGACATCGACGAGGTCATCCGGATCATCCGGGACAGCGACAACTCGGCTCAGGCCAAGGAACGGCTGATCGAGCGGTTCTCCCTGAGCGAGATCCAGACCCAGTACATCCTGGACACCCCGCTGCGCCGGCTCACCCGCTTCGACCGGATCGAGCTGGAGTCCGAGCGCGACCGGCTGACGGGCGAGATCGACGAGCTGACCGGGATCCTGGAGTCCGACAGCGAGCTGCGCAAGCTGGTCTCCTCCGAACTGGCCGCCGTCGCGAAGAAGTTCTCCACCGAACGGCGTACGGTCCTGCTGGAGTCGGGTGCCGCGCCGGTCGGGGCGGTTCCGCTGGAGGTCGCGGACGACCCCTGCCGGGTGCTGCTGTCCTCGACGGGGCTGCTGGCGCGTACGGTGACCGCCGAGCCGCTGCCGCTGGAGGAGGGCGGCCCCCGCGCCAAGCACGACCTGATCGTCTCGCAGGTCACCGCCACGGCCCGGGCCGAGGTCGGCGTGGTCACCTCCTACGGGCGGCTGCTGCGGCTGTCGGTGATCGACCTGCCGCAGCTGCCGGACACCCACACCGCGCCCAACCTGGCGGGGGGCGCCCCGGTCGCCGAGTTCCTGTCGGGCCTGGAGGCGGACGAGCAGGTGATCTGCCTGCTCTCGCTGGACGAGTCCTCGCAGGGCCTGGCGCTGGGCACCGAACAGGGCGTGGTCAAGCGGGTCGTGCCGGACTACCCGGCGAACAAGGACGAGCTGGAGGTCATCACCCTCAAGGAGGGTGACCGGATCGTCGGCGCGGTCGAGCTGAGCACGGGTGAGGAGGACCTCGTCTTCATCACCGACGACGCCCAGCTGCTGCGCTACCCGGCGGGTCAGGTGCGTCCGCAGGGCCGCCCGGCGGGCGGTATGGCCGGCATCAAGCTCTCCGAGGGCGCCAAGGTGATCCACTTCTCGGCGGTGGACCCGGGACGCGAAGCCATGGTGTTCACGGTGGCGGGCTCCCACGGGACGCTGGACGACTCGGTGCTGTCGGGGAAGCTGACCCCGTTCGACCAGTACCCGCGCAAGGGCAGGGCCACCGGCGGCGTGCGCTGCCAGCGGTTCCTCAAGGGTGAGGACGTGCTGACGCTGGCCTGGGCGGGCAACGCTCCCGTCCGTGCGGCGGCGGCCGGTGGCGCCCCGGCCGAGCTGCCGGCGGTCGACCCGCGCCGGGACGGCTCGGGCACGTCTCTGCCGGCCGTCGTCGCGGCGTTGGCGGGTGGCGCGCTGTAGCGGAAGCAGTCGGTTCGGGTGGTACGGACGGGGGACGTACCACCCGAATGCCGACTAGTGTTTTCCCGTTGGTGCTTGTGGTGGGGGCGGGGGAATACTGATGAGCCGTCAGTCGGGTGGGATGATCGGAGACTGGGCCGAGGCTCAGCGCAGGCAGCAACGGACGCAGTTGATCCAGCAGCGTGAGGCGGAGCGCCGCCGACGGGCCTGGGACCGGGACGTGAGCCGGGGCGAACGCGAACAGCAAGCCGCCTATCGGCAACGCCGTGAAGCCGAGGCACGGAGCCGCACTGAGGGCATCGAGGCAGAGGTTGCGGCGCTGCAGAACCTGCTTGCGCAGGGTTGCCGGGCTACGCCGTTCCGGATGGCCTCGTTGGTGCGGAGCGAGGTGCTCGAACCGTTCCGTCCCGGCTCCCTGGCCCATCCGGTGGCAATACCGCGCATCGAGCAGTTCCAGCAGCAGAGCAGTGGCATGGCACTGGGCTCCTACCGGCGGGTGCAGGCAGAGCGCGAGGAGCAGGCCCGGTACGCACGGGCCCGGCAGAAGGCCCAGTCGGCGGAGACCCGGCGCCAACAGCAACTGGCCGAGAACCGACAGCAGTACGAGCGATGGGCAGCCCAGCAGCTCGCCGCGATCCGGGCACACAACCGTGGGCTGGACGAGCTGGCCGGACGTCTGCGCGCCCGCGACGCCGAAGCGGCGGTCGAGTACTTCTCGGCCGCGCTGTACGCCTCCTCGGCCTGGCCGGAGAACCTGCCGCGGCAGGTGTCCGCCGCGTACGACCGGGCTGCCCGGCAGTTGGTGCTGGACTGGGAGCTGCCGCGCTTCGAGGTGGTGCCGCAGACCAAGGCGGTCCGCTACGTGCCCAGCACGGACCTGGACAAGGAGACCGCCCGCCCCGTCACGCAGCGCCGGACGCTGTACCGGGACCTGCTGGCCCAGTGCGTGCTGCTGGTGCTGCGCGAGCTGTACGCGGCGGACGAGTTCGGCGCGCTGGACTCGGTGGTCGTCAACGGATTCGTGGACGACCACGATCCGGTGACCGGGCAGGAGGCGCAGATGGTCCTGGCCACCGTGCGAGCCGATCGCGAGGCCTTCGCCGGGCTGCGCCTGGAGCAGGTGAGCGCGGTGGACTGCCTGCTCGACGGGCTGGGCGGACAGCTGTCGGCCCGGCCGGACCAGTCGGCGGCGGTGCGGCCCGGGCGCCGGCCCGGCGAGGTCGGTGGCGTCGTCAGCCACGGCGGGCACGCGGGCGGCGGCGAGGAGGAGCCCGACCTGTTCACGATGGACCCCATCGCCTTCGAGAACCTGGTCGCCGAGCTGTTCCGGGCGATGGGCATGGAAGCGGTGACCACGCAGCGGTCGGGTGACGGCGGCGTCGACGTGGAGGCACTGGACCCGGCGCCGATCCGGGGCGGGCGGATCGTCGTCCAGGTCAAGCGCTACCGCAACACGGTCCCGCCGACGGCGGTGCGGGACCTGTACGGCACGGTCCAGGACAGGGGGGCGAACAAGGGGGTGCTGGTCACCACCGCGTCCTTCGGGCCGGGGTCGTACACCTTTGCCAACGGCAAGCCACTGGAGTTGGTTCCCGGGACCGAACTGGTGGCGCTGCTGCACCAGCACGGGCTCCGGGGACGCCTCGGCGACGGCGGCCGCCCGGCGGCGGCGCGCGGTGCGGCGTCGGCGCCCGCGCCCACGCCGGCATCCCCGCCCGCGACGGACCCGGCCGCGCCGGACCCGGCCTCGTACAACGTGCTCGGCATGTCGTGGTCGGGCAGCGTCGCTCTGGACGTCTGCGCGCTGGTCTGCGAGGGCAGCCGGGTGCTGAGCGAGGACCACTTCGTCTTCTTCAACAACCTCCGGACACCGGACGGTTCCGTGCGGTCCGGGACGCACACGGCGCCCGACAAGGCGGCCGTGGAGGTGGACTTCGACGCCCTGCCCGAGCGTGCCGACCGCCTGGTGCTCGTGGCCGCCATCGATCCGGAGGTCAATCCGGACGCCGATCTCGCGGGCTTCACCGAAGCCCGGATCCGGCTCCTCGACTCCGCCGGGCAGGAACTCGACCAGCTGGAGGTCTCCGACGGACGGCACGGCGAGACCGCGCTGGTGCTCGGCTCCTTCCGTCGCCGCCCGGGCGGCGACTGGAAGTTCGTGATCGGCGGCAAGGGCTACCGCGGCGGTCTGGGGGACCTCCTCGGCGACTTCGGCATCGAGGTCGCCTGAGCCCCGGCTAGGTCTGCTCCGGCTCGTCGAGCGAGGTGTCGTCGGGCGCGGCTTCCTCTTCCCGGACGGGCCGGGCGAGGTACCGCAGCACGCCCCACATGCTCTCGGGGCTCACCTGACGCGGCTGCGGCTCGCGGCAGGCCTCCAGTTCGCGCAGCAGACCGGCGCCTTCCATGGCGGAGCCGATCAGGACCAGCTGCGTCAGCCGTGCCTCGCCCCGCCCCCAGGGGGCGGTGGCGAAGCGGAGGAAGCGGCCCACCGCCTGGACCTCGTAGCGTTCCTCGTGCCCGGGGACGCCGAAGTAGACGTAGCCCTTGATCCGGTAGAGACCGGCCGGCCGGCGGTCGAGGAAGTCGATGAACCGGCGCGGGTGCATCGCCTGCTCCGATACGAATTCCACGCTTTCGTACCCGGTGTGGACGTGCCCGGTGTGGACGTGCCCGGTGTGGACGTGCCCGGCGTGGACGTGCCCGGCGTGGCCGTGCCCTGCGTGGCCGTCCTCGCCGTCCGCGGCCTCCCCGGCCAGCAGGTCCTCGAAGGACAGCTGGCCCTGTGGCTGGGTCCAGGGCCGGCGGTCGAAGAGCAGTTCGGGGTCGACCCGCCCGTGGTCGACGGCCACCACCG
Organism: Streptomyces sp. NBC_00667; assembly: GCF_036226825.1. Lineage (NCBI taxonomy): Bacteria > Bacillati > Actinomycetota > Actinomycetes > Kitasatosporales > Streptomycetaceae > Streptomyces > Streptomyces sp. NBC_00667. The sequence goes on along the minus strand of NZ_CP109022.1, from coordinate 5,114,224 downwards.
GCGTGCCGGGCGCGCACAGTGCGGCGATTTCCGCCTCGGTGCGGGCCCGCTCGGCGGCGTCGATCCGGTCGGTCTTGTTCAGGACCACCAGGTCGGCGACCGCAAGATGGCGGTCGGTCTCCGGGTGCTTGGCCCGCGTCGCGTCGAACTCCGCGGCGTCCACGACCTCCACCGTCCCGCCGTACCGGATCGCGGGGTTCTCGCTGGCCATCAGCATCCGGATCAGTTCCTGCGGTTCGGCCAGGCCGCTCGCCTCGATGACGATGACGTCGATCCGGTGCGCGGGGGCGGAGAGCTTCTCCAGGTACGCGTCGAGTTCGCTTCCGTCGACCGCGCAGCACAGGCAGCCCCCGCCGAGCGAGACCATCGAGTCGCCGAGCTGCCCGGCCACCGCCATCGCGTCGATCTCGATCGCGCCGAAGTCGTTGACGACGACTCCGATGCGCGTGCCGCCGCGGTGGGCGAGGAGATGGTTGAGCAGGGTGGTCTTACCGGATCCGAGGAACCCGGCGAGGACCACGACGGGGATGGTGCGAGCGCTCCGGTCGGGCTGCCTGGGGGTAGGTGATGTCGGGTGCACCCGGCCGATCGTAGTCAGCCGAGCGCGGGAACCGGCTGGGGCGGCGTGGGGCCGCTGTAGCGGGCGGCGGGGCGGATGATCTTCGAGTCGGCGGCCTGTTCCAGGATGTTGGCGCTCCAGCCGACCACGCGGGCCGCGCAGAACGTCGGGGTGAACATCTCGCGCGGCAGTCCGCACAGCTCCATGACGACGCCGGCGTAGAACTCCACGTTGGTGTGCAGCTCACGGTGCGGTTTGAGCTCGGCGAGGATTTCCTCGACGTGCTGTTCGACCTCGACCGCGAAGTCCACCAGCGGGCCGCCGAACTGCCGGGCGACGTCGCGCAGCATCCGCGAGCGCGGGTCTTCGGTGCGGTAGACGGGGTGGCCGAAGCCCATGATCCGGTCGCCGGCGAGCACGCGTTCGCGGATCCACGCGTCGATCCGGTCCGCCGTGCCGATCGCGTCGAGGGTGTCCAGGGCCCGGCTCGGGGCGCCTCCGTGCAGCGGCCCGGAGAGTGCCCCGATCGCCCCGGTCAGACAGGCGGCGATGTCGGCACCGGTGGAGGCGATGACGCGGGCGGTGAAGGTGGAGGCGTTGAAGCCGTGGTCGATCGTGGAGATCAGGTACTGCTCGACCGCGCGGGCCTTGGCCGGCTCGGGCTCCTGACCGGTCAGCATGTACAGGTAGTTGGCGGCGTACGGAAGGTCGTCGCGCGGGTCCACCGGTTCCAGGCCCTGCCCGAGCCGGTGCAGCGCGGTGAGCAGGGTCGGCACGGCGGCGCAGGCGGCGAGCGCGTCGGCCGCCCGGCGGTCGGGGCTCAGGTCGTAGACGGGGCGGAAGCCGGCGGATGCGCCGAGCAGGGACAGCGCCGTGCGCAGACCGGCGAGCGGGCCGGACAGGGAGGTGGCCCGGGCGAGGGCCGGCAGGGCGTCGCGCACCTCGGCGGGCAGGTGGCGCAGCGGCACGGTCTCGGCGGTGAAGGCGGCTCGCTCGGCGGCGTCCACGGGCAGGGCGCCCCGGAACATCAGCTGCCACACGTCCTCGAAGCTGCGGCTCGCTGCGAGCTCGACGGCCGAGTACTGGCGGTAGTGGTAGAAGCCTTCGAGGCCCCGTACGTCCCCGAGCTGCGTCTCGGTGACCACGACGCCCGCGAGTCCGCGGGGTACTTCGACGGTGAGGTTCATGGATCGACCATCCATCATGGATTCAATCCTTGTCAATATTGATTGAATCAACCTATGTAGGGTGGTGGTCATGAACGAGCAGGCGGATGGCCGGCGGCGGCTCACCACCCGGCAAGCGGCGGAAGCGCTCGGAGTGAAGCCCGCGACCGTGTACGCGTACGTGAGCCGCGGGCAGCTCACCAGCCGGCGGGACCCGGTCGGGCGCGGCAGCAGCTTCGACGCGCACGAAGTCGAGGCACTGGCCCGGCGCAACCGGCGCGAGGCGGCCGGTCCGGCGGCCGCCTCGGGAGAACTTTCGGTCCGGACCTCCCTCACCCTGATCGAGGACGACCGGTACTACTTCCGCGGCGTGGACGCGGTCGAGCTGGCCTCGCGGCACCGCTACGAGGAGGTCGCCGAGTGGCTCTGGACCGGGAAGCCGGCTCCCGGCGCCCGGTTCACCGCGCCGCCGGAGCCCCTGGCCGCCGCGCGCCGTTCGGTGGCGGCGCTGCCCGAGCACAGCGGTCCCGTCGACCGGCTCCGGGTGGCGGTCGCGGCGGCGGCCGTGGCGGATCCGCTGCGGTTCGACCTGTCCGAGACCGCCGTACTGGGCTCCGCGCGCTGCCTGATCCCCACGCTGGTCGGCGCGCTGCCCGAGGTGGGTCCCGCCCAATGGGGCGGTGACGTCCGACTGGCCCGGCGGCTGTGGTCCCGGCTCACGCCGCAGGAGCCGGACCCGGACGCCCTGGCCGTGCTGGACCTCGCCCTGGCCCTCCTGGCCGACCACGACCTGGCCGCCTCCACCATGGCCGTCCGCGTGGCGGCGTCGGCGCGGGCCCACCCGTACGCGGCCGTCTCGGCCGGACTCGGGGCCCTCGAAGGGCCACTCCACGGAGCCGCCGGGCGACTGGCGCACACGATGCTGGTGGAGGTCCTGGAGCGGGGCGCGGCCGCGCCGGTGGTGGCGGAGTACCTGCGGGCGGGACGCCGGGTGCCGGGGCTCGGCCACCGGCTCTACCGGGGGCAGGACCCGCGCGCCGGGGCGCTGTTCGCCCGGCTGGAACAGTTGCCGCAGGCCTCCCGGGCGCTGCGGGCGGCCCGGGACGTGGCCGAGGTGATGGCCCGCCACGGCGGCGGCCTCTACCCCAACGTCGACTTGGCGGTGGCGGTGCTGACGGTGTCGTACGCCATGCCGGCCGAGGCGGGCGAGACGGTGTTCGCGGTGTCCCGGACGGCGGGCTGGATCGCCCACGCCCTGGAGGAGTACCAGGAGCGCCCCCTCCGCATGCGCCCCAGCGGCCACTACACCGGCCCCCGCCCACCGCAGCCCCTCCCCTGACCGCTCGGCCCGGCTCCAGGGCCGGCGGGGTGCGACCTCCCTCACTCCGGCCGGCTCGGTGGGAGCAGAGGAACCAGCCCGCGGCCCGGCCCGCACCCCTGGTGGGCCGGCAGGCCCTGCGCCCCGCCGGGGGCCTCCAGTTCCCGCCCCCGCCCGGTGCAGCGGGCGACGCGACCCCCGCGGCAGCGGCGTCCGCAGGGGCGCCTGCCCACCCCGGGCGGCCCGCCCGCGGCGTGGACCGGGATTCCGCTTGTGCCGAAGCCGACCTACGGTGCTACCCATGCGGTTCCTCCTCACCAGCGCTCGGCGCCTCGGGCTGCCCAGACGGGCCGTCTCCCAGATCCTGCTGACGCAGCTGGCCATCGCGGCCGGGGTCGCGGTTCTGGCCACCGGGCTGTTCCTGGCGCCGCTCAGCTCGCAGCTCGACGACCAGGCCATGCGGCGGGCCCTCGCGATCGCCCAGAGCGCGGCGGCCGACCCGGCGCTGGCCACCGGCCTGCTGGACTCCGCCCCCGTCCCGGACAGCCCGGTGCAGGCGGCTGCCGAGCGGATCCGCCGGGCGACGGGTGCCGAGTACGTGGTCGTCGTGGACCTGAACGGGATCCGCCGTTCCCACCCCAGCCCCGACCGCATCGGGAAGCCGGTCTCCACCGACCCGGGCGACGCCCTTGCCGGCCGCGAGGTGATGGAGATCGACGAGGGCACCCTGGGCCGCTCGGCCCGCGGCAAGGTCCCGCTGCTGGCCGCCGACGGGGAGATCGTCGGCGCCGTTTCGGTCGGCATCGCCTACGACAGCGTCCGGGACCGGCTGATCGGGGCCGTCCCGGGCCTGCTCGCCTACGCGGGCGGCGCCCTGGCAGCCGGGGCGCTCGCCGCGTACCTGCTCTCGCGCAGGATCCAGCGGCAGACCCGCGACCTGGCCTTCTCGGACATCTCCGCCCTGCTCGCGGAGCGGGAGGCGATGCTGCACTCCATCCGCGAAGGCGTGATCGCCCTCGACCGCGGCGGGCGCGTCCGCCTGGTCAACGACGAAGCCGCCCGGCTGCTGGGCCTCGCGCCGCACTCCGCCGACGCGCTCGCGGGGCGCGCGCTGGACGACGTACTCGGCGCGGGCCGCACCGCCGACGTCCTCTCGGGCCGCGTCACCGGCCGCGACCTGCTGACCGTCCAGGGCGCCCGGGTACTGGTGGCCAACCGGATGCCGACCGAGGACGGCGGCGCCGTCGCCACCCTGCGCGACCGCACCGAGCTGGAGCGCCTGGCCCGGGAGCTGGACTCCACCCGCGGTCTGATCGAGGCCCTGCGCGCCCAGGACCACGAGCACGCCAACCGGCTCCACACCCTCCTCGGCCTGTTGGAGCTCGGTCTCCACGACGAGGCGGCGGAGTTCGTGACCGAGGTCGCCGGAGTGCACCGCAGCACCGCCGAGCAGGTCACCGAGAAGGTGCGCGACCCGCTGCTGGCCGCTCTCCTCGTGGGCAAGGGCGCGGTCGCCGCGGAGCGGGGCGTCTGCCTGCGCCTCGCCGACCGGACCCTGCTCCCGGACGGCCTCGTCGATCCGGGCGGCCTCGTGACCATCACGGGCAACCTGGTGGACAACGCCCTGGACGCGGCCGCGGCCTCGGCGGCGCCGTGGGTCGAAGTGGAGCTCCGCGCCGAAGGGCGCTCGGCGCTGCTCCACGTCCGGGACAGCGGCCCGGGCATCCCCGCCGGCCGGAGCGAGGAGATCTTCACCGAGGGCTGGTCGACCAAGCAGCCCTCGGCCCACCGCGAGCGCGGGCTGGGGCTCGCTCTGGTGCGCCGTCTGGCCGAGCGGCAGGGCGGTACGGTCCGGGCCGGTGGGACAGCGGACGGAGGGGCGGAGTTCTCCGTCGTACTCCCGGAGGCCCTGCGATGAACGAGACCCCGATGCACGTATTGGTCGTCGACGACGACATGCGTGTTGCCCGGATCAACGCGGCGTACGTGGCGAAGGTTCCCGGTTTCCGGGTTTCCGCCGAAGTCCATTCGGCGGCCGCGGCCATGGAGTTCCTGGAGTCCCATCCGGTCGACCTGATCCTCCTGGACCACTACCTCCCCGACGAGAACGGCCTGGACCTGGTGCGCCGCCTGCGCCAGAACGGCCACCGCACCGACGTCATCATGGTCACCGCAGCCCGGGACCTCACCACCGTCCAGGCCGCCATGCGCCTCGGCGCCCTCCAGTACCTCGTCAAGCCGTTCACCTTCACCGGGCTCCGCACCCGGCTGGAGGCCTACCGGACCCTGCGGCACGCCCTGGAGGCCGGCGGTGAGGCCGAACAGGCGGAGGTGGACCGCCTGTTCGGCGCACTGGCGGCGGCCGAAAGCCCCAACGACCTGCCCAAGGGCCACTCGCCGACCACCGCCGAACTCGTCCGCCAGGTCCTGCGCACCGCAGCCGGGCCCCTGTCGACCCAGCAGATCGCCGACCTCGCGGGCATCAGCCGCCAGACCGCCCAGCGCTACCTCAAGCTGCTGGACCGCTCCGGCCGGGTCACGCTCGCCCTGCGCTACGGCGAGACCGGCCGCCCGGAACACCGCTACAGCTGGCGGCCCCAGGACCACGGCCCGGCGTAGCCCCTGTCCGGGCGCCGGAGAAGAGCGCCCGGCCAGGGACCCGCCGCGTCACACCGCACCCGTCCCGGCCAGGGACCGGCCGCGTCCCAGCGAGCCCCGCGTCACACCGCGCCCGCCCCGGTCAGCGACCGGACCTCCGTCTCCGCGTGCTTCGCCGCGTCCGGTTCCTCGGCCGAGGTGAGCGTGCCGAGCCAGCCCGCGAGGAACCCGAGGGGGATCGACACGATCCCGGGGTTCTGGAGCGGGAAGTACTGGAAGTCCACTCCCGGGAACAGGGACTCCGGGCTGCCGGAAACCACCGGGGACAGCACGACCAGCACCACCGCCGGCACCAGCCCCCCGTACACGGCCCAGACCGCCCCCCGTGTGGTGAACTCCCGCCAGAACAGCGAGTACAGCAGCACGGGCAGGTTCGCCGAAGCGGCCACCGCGAAGGCCAGTCCGACCAGGAACGCCACGTTGAGGTCCTGGGCCAGCAGCCCCAGGGCGATCGCCACCGCTCCGATCCCGACGGCCGCCGTCTTGGCCACGGCAACCTCGCTGCGCTGCCGGCCGTGACGGCGCCCCAGCGACGCGTACAGGTCGTGCGCGACGGAGGCCGAGGACGCGAGGGTGATCCCGGCGACCACCGCGAGGATGGTCGCGAAGGCGATGGCGGCGACGAAGGCGAACAGCACCGCGCCCCCGGTGGAATCGATGCCCCCGCCCAGGAAGCCCGCGAGCAGCGGAACCGCCGTGTTCCCGGAGGCGTTGGACGCCCGTACCTCGCCGGGCCCGAGCAGCGCGGCCGCTCCGAACCCGAGCACGATGGTCATCAGGTAGAACCCGCCGATCAGCACGATGGCCCAGACGACGGACCGGCGGGCCGCGCGCGCCGTCGGCACGGTGTAGAAGCGGGACAGGATGTGCGGGAGGCCGGCCGTGCCCAGGACGAGGGCGAGGCCCAGGCTGATGAAGTCGAAGCGAGCGGTCCAGTCGGCCCCGTACTTGAGGCCGGGGCTCAGGAACCGGGCTCCGTGTCCGCTGCGCTCGGCGGCGCTGGTCAGCAGCTGGTTGACGTCGCCGTGGAAGCGCAGCAGCACCAGTACGGTCAGGGTGACCGCGCCGCCCATCAGCAGCACGGCCTTGACGATCTGGATCCAGGTGGTGGCCCGCATGCCGCCGAACGACACGTAGACCACCATGAGCGCGCCGACCCCGATCACGGTCAGGGTCTTGGCGCCGGTGCCCGAACCGCCGATCAGCAGCCCGACCAGGCTGCCCGCGCCGACCATCTGCGCGACGAGGTACAGCACGGAGACCACGACAGAGGAGGTGCCGGCGGCGATCCTGACCGGCCGCTGGCTCATCCGGGCCGCGACCACGTCGGCGAGGGTGAACCGGCCGCAGTTGCGGACCAGTTCGGCGATGAGGAAGAGGACCACCAGCCACGCGACGAGGAAACCCACCGAATACAGCATGCCGTCGTAGCCGAAGAGGGCGATGAGGCCGGAGATGCCGAGGAAGGAGGCGGCCGACATGTAGTCGCCGGCGATGGCGAACCCGTTCTCCAGCGGGGAGAAGAGGCGGCCGCCGGCGTAGAACTCCTCTGCCGAGCCGTGCCGGTTGCGGCTCACCCATGTGGTGATGCCCAGGGTGATCGCGATGAAGACGCTGAACAGGACCAGCGCGAGGGCTTGGTGCTCGGTGCTCAACGGCCCTCCTCCCGGGCCTGTTCCCGCTGCCGGCCCCGTTCCTGTTCGAAGACCGTCCAGCGCAGGTCGAGCGCCGCCCGGTCGCGGCGCAGCCGCGCGTGCCGGGCGTAGGCCCAGGTCAGGAGGAAGGTGGTGAGGAACTGGCCGAGGCCCGCGAGCAGGGCCACGTTGACCGCGCCCACGACGGGCCGGGCCATCAGACCGGGCGCCGCGGTCGCGGCGATCACGTAGGCGACGTACCAGAGGAAGAAGCCGGCGGTCGCGGGGATGACGAACCCGCGGTAGCGGCTCCGCACTTCCCGGAAGGCCTCGCTGCGCTGCACTTCGAGGTAGATCTCGGACGCGCCGGGTGCGGGCCGGCCGTCGGCCTCCGGGCCCGCGGGATCCGTCGCGGCGCCCTCACCCCAGCCGACTGCCGGCGCGTCGTACCAGGGGTCGTCCAGCCGGATCGTTCCGGCATCACGACCTTCGTGCTTGTCCACCGAACTCTCCTTGTCCGCGACCGCATTGGCCGCGCGCCACAAGGATGGGGCAATGGGGTCTTTCCGGACGGCCGTACCGGCGCTCTTCACCCGTTCAGGTGAGGGAAGGAGAGGGAAGAGCGCCGGCGTGCCGGGATCCGCCGGGAGCCGGGCCGGCTCAGGCGTCGATGCGCGAGCGGTCCAGGGTCGCGGCGGAGCCGGTGATGAACTCCTTGCGGGGAGCCACCTCGTTGCCCATGAGGAGGTCGAAGACCGACTCGGCGGAGTCCAGGTCGCCGATGTTGATCCGGCGCAGCGTCCGGTGGCGCGGGTCCATGGTGGTCTCCGCGAGCTGGTCGGCGTCCATCTCGCCCAGGCCCTTGTAGCGCTGGATGGCGTCCTTGTAGCGGATGTTCTTGCGCTGGTACTCGAGCAGCGTCTGGCGCAGCTCGTTGTCCGAGTACGTGTAGACGTACTTGTCCTGGCCCTTCTTCGGCTGGACGAGTTCGATCCGGTGCAGCGGCGGCACGGCGGCGAAGACCCGGCCCGCCTCGACCATCGGCCGCATGTACCGCTGGAAGAGCGTGAGCAGCAGACACCTGATGTGCGCGCCGTCCACATCGGCGTCGACGAGCAGGACGATCTTGCCGTAGCGGGCGGCGTCGAGGTCGAAGGTCCGGCCCGAGCCGGCTCCTATGACCTGGATGATCGCGCCGCACTCGGCGTTCTTGAGCATGTCCGAGACCGAGGACTTCTGGACGTTGAGGATCTTGCCGCGGATCGGCAGCAGCGCCTGGAACTCGGAGTTCCGGGCGAGCTTCGCCGTACCGAGCGCCGAGTCGCCCTCGACGATGAAGAGCTCGCTGCGCTCCACGTCGTCGCTGCGGCAGTCGGCCAGCTTGGCGGGCAGCGAGGAGGTCTCCAGCGCGGTCTTGCGGCGCTGGGCCTCCTTGTGCTGGCGGGCCGCGATACGGGTCCGGGCAGCCGCGACGATCTTCTCCATCACGGCGCGGGCCTGCTGCTTGTCGTCGCGCTTGGTGGAGGTCAGGAACGCCTTGAGCTCCTTGGCGACCACTGCGGCGACGATGCGGGTGGCCGCGGAGGTCCCGAGGACCTCCTTGGTCTGGCCTTCGAACTGCGGCTCGGCGAGACGGACGGTGACCACCGCCGTCATGCCCTCCATCGCGTCGTCCTTGACCACGTCGTCCTCGGCGACGCGCATCAGCTTCGCCGAGCGCAGCACCTCGTTGACGGTCTTGGCGACCGAACGCTCGAAGCCGGAGACGTGGGTGCCGCCCTTGGGCGTGGCGATGATGTTCACGAAGGACTTGACGTTGGTCTCGTACCCCGTGCCCCAGCGCAGGGCGATGTCGACGCCGAGCTCGCGCGTGACCTCGGTGGGGGTCATGTGACCGCGCTCGTCCAGGACGGGGACGGTCTCCTTGAAGGTCCCGGTGCCGCTCAGCCGCAGCACGTCACAGACGGCCTTGTCCTGGGCGAGGTACTCGCAGAACTCGCTGATGCCCCCGTCGAAGCGGAAGACCTCCTCGGTCTTGCCGGCGCCGTCGACGGCCCGCTCGTCGCGGACGACGAGCGTCAGCCCGGGGACGAGGAAGGCCGTCTGGCGGGCGCGCTGGTAGAGCGTCTCCAGATTGAGCCGGGCGTCCTTGAGGAAGATCTGGCGGTCGGCCCAGTAACGGATCCGGGTGCCCGTCTTGCCCTTGGCGATCCGCTTGGTCTTGCGCAGGCCGTTGGCGGGGTCGAAGGGACTGTCGGGGCCCTGCTCGGTGAACATCCCGGGCACGCCGCGCCGGAAGCTGATGGCGTGCGTCGAGCTGCCTCGGTCGACCTCGACGTCGAGCCGGGCGGAGAGCGCGTTGACGACGGAGGCGCCGACGCCGTGCAGGCCGCCGGAGGCCGCGTAGGAGCCGCCGCCGAACTTGCCGCCGGCGTGCAGCTTGGTCATGACGACCTCGACGCCGGAGAGGCCGGTCTTGGGCTCGACGTCGACGGGGATGCCGCGGCCGTTGTCGCGGACCTCGACGGAGGAGTCCTCGTGGAGGATCACCTCGATGTGGTCGCAGTAGCCGCCCAGGGCCTCGTCGACGGAATTGTCGATGATCTCCCAGAGGCAGTGCATCAGGCCCCGGCTGTCGGTCGAGCCGATATACATGCCGGGGCGCTTGCGGACGGCCTCAAGACCTTCGAGGACGAGCAGGTGCCGCGCGGTGTAGTTGGAACCGTCCCGGTCTGCTCCGGACAGCAGCGCGCTGGAAGGCACGGACGTGTCGGCGGTCACGCAGTTCGCTCCTCGCTGAATTTCTTTTCTGGCCCGGTTGGGCGCAGGGGTGGCTCGGTCGCCCGTCAGAGGGTACCGAGGCCTGGTAGAGCGGATGCAACGCCACCCTCGTCGCTTCCCCAGCCTAGTGCAGATCCGCACGGATGTTCGATCCCCCGTGGGGGTGACGCAAACATCACGTTCCCTTCGACGCATGAACCATTTAGGGTTCGGGCACGTCCTCATGAACAACCGGCGCTCATGCCGGCGAGGACGGAACTGCAACAAGCGAACGACTGACAACGCGAAACCGTAAAGCAACGCAATACGGCTCCTTCGCCGCCAACCGGCAACAGCCGGCCAGCTTCGGAAGGAAGTTTCGAAAGAAAGCCGCGAGCGGGAACGTTTTCGGCCTGGTTGGATGTTGACCCTGGTACGACAGCTCGTCGAGCTAGAGAAGAGGCGACGTGACTACTGTTCTGACACCCGCGACCCCGCTGACGGCCGCTGACCGATGCGACCGTTGCGGCGCCCAGGCATATCTGCGCGTCGTCCTGCTGAGCGGTGGTGAACTGCTCTTCTGCGCCCACCACGGGCGTAAGTTCGAGCCGGAACTCAAGAAGATCGCCGCGGAAATACAGGATGAGACCGAGCGGCTTACGTCCGCTCCGGCTGCCAATGCCGCCGACACCGAGGACCGCTGACACAGGCCTACCCTCGCATCCGACGAGCCAGGACCGGCCAGGCCGGTCGACGGGCGGCTCCCCCTGTGACCCAGGAGGAGCCGCCCGTCCTCATTTCCGCCGGTACGCCCAGGGGCCGGAGTGCAGGCCCTACAGCCCTTCGAGAGGGACTGGACGGCGCGCTGAGCCCCTCGGGGCGCCCGCCGTGGGCAGCGGCCGGTCGACCCGCTGCACGACCCTCTCCGGGCTGCTCACGAAGCCGGACATCGCGGAGATCCGGGTGTACACCCCCGGGCTGTCGGGGCGCCCGCAGCCCCGCCCCCAGGACACCAGGCCGATGAGCCGCCCCTGGGCGACGAGCGGACCGCCGCTGTCGCCCTGGCAGGCGTCCTTGCCGCCCTCCTGCTCCCCCGCGCACACCATGGACTCCGGCAGGTACTGCCCGTCCGAGTCGCCCGGGTACGCCTTCGCGCAGACCTCGTCCGACAGCACCGTGACGTGCGCGGCGCGCAGCCCGTACGCGTAGTCGCCGAACCCGCTCGTGTCGCCCCAGCCGTACACCGCGGCCTGTGTGCCGGGCTCGTAGGCCGGGTGCCCGGCACCGGCCATGGGCAGGACGTACTGGGCCGGGACCGCCTCGGCGAGTTCCAGCACCGCGATGTCCCCCGCGTTGCTCTTGGGGTCGTACTCCGGGTTCACCCGGGCCGAGCGCACCGCGATCTCGCGCCCGTCGGACGCCCGCAGCTCCGTGCGCCCCGTGATCACCCGCAGGTCGGGCACCGCCTCGACCGGGCCGCCCAGCACCTGCCGCCCCAGGCAGTGCGCGGCGGTCACCACCTTGGCGGGGGCCACGAGGACGCCTCCGCAGAACTGGCCGCCCCGCGTACCTCCGAACCGGTCACGGCTGGCCAGGGCCACGACCCACGGACTGTCCGCCACCTTCACGGGCTGGCCGCCGATCACCACCCCGTCCGCGGCCGCCCGGGGCAGCTGGGCCGGATGCGCCGCGGCCGCTCCCGCCACCAGCGTCAGCACGCCCGCCAGGGCACGGGCAAAGAAACGACGCATGAGGCCTCCTGACTCTGGGTGTGCATGACTCCACCCAGAGTGGGATGCCCGGTGGCCGTGCGCACCCGCGCGGCCACCGGCGCCGCCCTGCCGCCGTCCGTGGGCGGGCCGGTCAGTCGAGGTAGTCGCGCAGGACCTGCGAACGCGACGGGTGGCGCAGCTTCGACATGGTCTTGGACTCGATCTGGCGGATCCGCTCGCGGGTGACCCCGTAGACCTTGCCGATCTCGTCCAGCGTCTTGGGCTGCCCGTCGGTCAGGCCGAAGCGCATCGACACCACGCCCGCCTCGCGCTCGCTGAGCGTGTCCAGCACCGAGTGCAGCTGCTCCTGCAGGAGCGTGAAGCTGACGGCGTCGGCCGGGACCACGGCCTCGGAGTCCTCGATGAGGTCACCGAACTCGCTGTCGCCGTCCTCGCCGAGCGGGGTGTGCAGGGAGATCGGCTCGCGGCCGTACTTCTGGACCTCGATGACCTTCTCGGGGGTCATGTCGAGTTCCTTGGCCAGCTCCTCCGGGGTGGGCTCGCGGCCCAAGTCCTGGAGCATCTGGCGCTGCACACGCGCCAGCTTGTTGATCACTTCGACCATGTGCACGGGGATGCGGATGGTGCGGGCCTGGTCGGCCATGGCGCGGGTGATCGCCTGCCGGATCCACCAGGTCGCGTAGGTGGAGAACTTGTAACCCTTGGTGTAGTCGAACTTCTCGACGGCACGGATCAGGCCCAGGTTCCCCTCCTGGATCAGGTCCAGGAAGAGCATGCCGCGGCCGGTGTAGCGCTTGGCGAGCGAGACCACGAGACGGAGGTTCGCCTCCAGCAGGTGGTTCTTGGCCCGGCGGCCGTCCTCCGCGATGATCTCCAGCTCGCGCTTGAGCTTGGGCGCCAGCTTGTCGGAGTTGGCCAGCTTGTCCTCGGCGAAGAGGCCTGCCTCGATCCGCTTGGCGAGCTCGACTTCCTGCTCGGCGTTGAGGAGGGGGACCTTGCCGATCTGCTTGAGGTAGTCCTTGACGGGGTCGGCGGTGGCGCCGGCCACGGCGACCTGCTGGGCCGGGGCGTCGTCCTCGTCGTCGGAGATGACGAAGCCCTTGTTCTCGCCGCCGTCCTCTTCCTCCTCGGACTCGGCCTTGACGGCGGGCCCCTCCTCGGGGGTCTCCTCGTCGGCTTCGTCCGCGTCCTTCTTGGCCGCGGTCTTCTTCGCCGCCGTCTTCTTGGCGGTGGCCTTCTTGGCAGGCGCGGTCTTCTTGGCCGCCGCCTTCTTCGCCGCGGTCTTCTTCGCGACGGGTTCGGTTCCGGGCTCCTCCACCAGGGCGTCGGCGGCGTCCGGCTCCGCCGTCGCGGGCTCCGGTGCCGCGGCCTCGGCGGCCGGCGCGGACTCCGTCTTCGCCGCCACGGTCTTGGTCGCCGTCCGCTTGGCCGGGCTCTTCGCTGCGACGCTCTTGCGGGGGGTGCGCTTGGGCGACTCCGCGGCACTGACCATCAGCGTCACACCCTCTTCCTCGAGGATCTGGTTGAGGCTGCGCAGAACATTCTTCCACTGGGTCGCAGGAATCTGGTCAGCCTCGAAGGCCCGACGCACGTCATCGCCGGCGATCTGCCCCTCGGCCTTGCCCCGCTCGATGAGCGCCATCACAGACTCGGAATCGGCGATCTCCGGCGGGAGCGTACGGGATGTGCTGGCCGACACGAACAACCTCTCGGAACGATGGGAACGGCTTCCGACCCCGGCCTGGTGGTGCTGGACCGTGGCCGACGACCACCGACTGGGAATGGGCCGGGGGCGCGGGCAGGGGCCGGGGAGCTGCACAGCACCCGCAAGGGGCTGTCTTCCCTCCGTCGGCCATCACCTCTTGAGTCATCGCGTGACGTCGCGGAGCGTTACGCCCAATCTTCGTGGCCCGAGTCACACCACTTTTCCGCCAATGCCGGTCATACGGTCATACGCGCACTTCGTGAGGCTGTTCGTCAGGCTGCGCGGGCCCCCCACACCGGTGTCGCCGGGTCCCAAGGGGGCCCGGCGACACGTGGTGGAACCCCGCGTGGTGAAAGCCGCCCGGTGCACCCCCGGCGCGCCCGCGGGTCGGCCTCCCAGTGCTCGCGCGTCGGCCTCTCAGTGCTCGCGCGGGGCCGGGACCACGCGCTCGACCTCCGGGTGCACGGTGAGCAGCTGACGCATGGCGTTCTCGGCGCCGACCGCGTCCCCGGCCGCGAGCGCCTCGACCATGCGGGCGTGGTGCGCGACGCAGGTCTCGCTGGGACGGTCGCAGGCAGTGACCGGGCTGCCGGAGACCTGGAGGGCGGCGCCGACGATGCCGGAGAGGTGCTCCAGCATGCGGTTGCCCGCGACCTGGATGAGCAGCGCGTGGAACTCGTTGTCGGCGCGGGCGAAGGTGATCGCGTCCCCCTGGCCGAGGGCGTGGCCCATGATCTCGACCATGTCGGCGAGCCGCTGCTGGATGTCGGGGCGGCCGTGACCGGCGGCGAGGCGGGCGGCCAGCGGTTCGATGGTCCAGCGGAGCTCGTTGAGCTCGCGGCGCTGGTCGTCGCGCTGGGGGCCGAACGCCCGCCACTCGATGATGTCGGGGTCGAGCAGGTTCCAGTCGGCGACCGGGCGGACCCGGGTCCCCACGTTCGGGCGGGCGCTGACGAGGCCCTTGGCCTCCAGGACGCGCAGTGACTCGCGGACGACCGTCCGCGAGACCTCGAAACGCTGGCCGATCTCCTCGGGGACCAGGGGACGGTCCGCTCCGAGGTCGCCGGAGACGATCATCTGGCCGAGCTGCTGGACGAGTTGGCCGTGCAGTCCGCGGCCCCGGCTGCCTGCCGCTCGGCGGCCGACGCGGCTCAACTCGACGTCGGCGCCGTCCCAGTGGGGCGGCCCGACCCGGTCGGACCCGGGGGTCTCCGCGAAGGGGTAGCGGTCGAGTTCGCCCGGGCCTGCGAGACCGGAGTCGGCGTGGCGGGCGGCGGTCATCATGGTGTGCGCAAGGGTACTCACGAATCCTTTGTCGGCTGTGCCCCCACCACCCTTGAGGTCTTTGGTGAAAAGCACACGAAAGGGTGATCGGTGCCACCTACTCAATTGACGACTTATCGTAAAGAACCGGGCCTATTGCGGGGAGTTGCGATCCCTTTCGCGTGATGCGGACTCCAACGATCCCGATCGCGCCCGTCCCGCTCCGGAACGGTCAGCATCGGTCTCTCACCAGCGCACTCGGCCACGCAGTCCTGTGAACCCATAGGCGCACAACAGGACGATCAACGACAACACCAGAGCCGTCCCGACGGGTTGGGCCATCATCCGCAGGACGCCCAGTACCAGACGGTCCGCCTCGGGGGGCCAGTGCGCCGCGGACATCCCCCGCAGCCGCGGGACGATCCCGTCCGCCGGGTACGCGGACGGCCCGGCCAGCACCTTGCGCACCAGGGGGACGACCGCCACCGGCACTGCGAGCACCGCGGCCAGGCCGGCCGCCGTGGAGCGGAAGACGGCGGAGGCCAGGACCCCGGCCCAGGCGCAGCCCGTGAGCAGGCCGGCCCAGCTCACGGCCGGGATGATCCACTGCGTCGGCGAGCGCAGGGGAGCCGCTCCGAAGACCAGCTGGACGGCGCAGGCGTCGGCGAGGAGGGCGAGGGCGCCGATCAGGAGGGCGAGGGCGGAGCAGACGCCGAGTTTCGCGGTGAGCAGCCCCAGCCTGCGCGGCACGGTGCCCCGGGCCGCCGCCAGCGCGGGGTAGCGGTACTCCTCGCCGAAGGCCAGGGCGCCGAGGAGTCCCGCGCCGAGGGCGGCGGGCGGCAGCGGAAGCAGCTCGGGCCAGGCAGCGAGCATCCGGTCGCGGGGGGCGGCGCCGGTCCGGGCGAGCAGTACGGCGGTGATCACGGAGGCGGCGATCACCACGGCCGCGGTGAGCCAGGGGGTGGCGGTGCCGAAGACGCGGAGCAGCTCGTAGCGCAGGGGACGCAGCGGGCCGCCGACCCTGCGGACCGCCGAAACCACGAGATCTGCGCCGCGGGTGCGTTCCAGGGCGGCCGGGACGTCCGGGAGCGCGGCATGAGCATCGCCGCCGTCCTGGGCGGGCCCGGTCGCAGACCAGCTGCCGGCCCAGGATTCGGCGGGCAGTCCGGGGCCGCCGGGGAAGCCCGACACGGCGTGCACGTCGGGGGTGACCTGAGACCCGGCATGGTGCCCGGCCTGATGCCCGGTCTCCCCTCGCGTCTCCGCACGGGCGTCGATGCGCACCTCGGCGCGGGCGTCGGTGGCGCGGGCCTCGGTGCGGGCCTGCGGGACGGGCCGGGTGGGTGTCCCCGCGTCGCCCGCATCACCGGCGTCCCCGGTCTCGTCGGCGAGCTGGTGGACCAGGACCCCGTTGCGGAAGGCCGCTTCGCCGACCTCCGCGCAGTTGCTGCCGTACACGGACAGGCGGGTACCGCTCTCCGCGACGATCTCGACGGCGCGCTGGGCCGCCCGGGCCTCGCGCCCCAGTACGTCGGCCAGCCGGGCCGCGTGCGGGGTGCGTACGGCGACCCTCGGCCGGAGCCGGGTCCGGGCGAAGTCGGCGGCGTCCTGGTCGGCGACGAGCCGGCCCGCCTCGATGGAGACGACCCGGTCGGCGCCTCGCGCGGCTTCCTTGGCGTCGTCGGTGGTGAAGAGCACCGCGCCACCGAGGGAGGCGTGTCTGCGCAACAGCCCGTACAGCCAGCTGCGTTCGCGTGGGGACAGGTCGGCGGCGGGCTCGTCGAGCAGTAGTGTGCAGGGGTCGGCGAGGAGCGCCGCGGCGAGTGCGAACCGGCGCTCCATCGCGCGCGAGAGGGAGCCGAGCCGGTGGTCGCGCAGGCCGGCGATGCCGACGACCTCCAGCATGGTGTCGGCCCGGGCGGCCGGCACACCGGCGGCCGCGCAGAGCATCCGCAGCTGGTTGCGCACGGTACGCGACGGGTTGCCGGGCACGTCCCCGAGCAGGACTCCGACCTCACGGCCGGGCTGCGGGACCTGGTGCAGCGGGCGGCCCCGGAAGTAGGTGACGCCGCGGCCCGGTTCGAGTTCGAGCATGAGCCGCAGGGCGGTGGTCTTGCCCGAACCCGGCTCGCCGAGCAGGGCGGTCACGCACCCGGGGCGGGCCTCGAAGGTGAGGTCGTCCACGGCGGGCGGAAGGTCTCGGCGGGGTGTGCTGGTGAGTCCGATGGCCTGGAGCATCGCTTCTCTCGCGGGGGGTGAGACCGCTCTGCGGCAGGATGAGTACCGCAAGCAAGATAACGCGATATGTCCGATTTTCGGGGCAGGCGGGCCGTGGACTCGGCCGTGTCGCCCCGCGAGCACGCCCCGTCGGGGGTGAGCCCGGCGATCCGGGGTGGGGCGGTGGCTCGCCCCGGGAGGAGCCGGGCCGGGAGGAGCCGGGCCGAATGGAGCCGGGCCGGGGTGGCGGGGCGTCAGACCTCGGGGCGCAGCATCGGCGGGTTGAGCAAGGTGGCCCCGCCGGCCCGGAACAGCTGGGCGGGGCGACCCCCCTGACGGGTCGTGGTCCCTCCGGCCGGCACCAGGAACCCGGGGGTCCCGGTGACCTTGCGGTGGAAGTTGCGCGGGTCGAGCGCCACGCCCCACACGGCTTCGTAGACCCGCCGCAGTTCACCGACCGTGAATTCCGGCGGGCAGAAGGCCGTGGCCAGGGAGGAGTACTCGATCTTGGAGCGGGCCCGCTCCACACCGTCCGCGAGGATCCGCTCGTGGTCGAAGGCCAGCCCCGCGGAGGCCTGTTCGCCGGCCGCGAGGAGTTCGTCGACGGGAGCCCAGCGCGCGCTGTTGGCGTCACCGCCCGCCCTGGGCGCGGGCAGGTCCGGCGCGAGGACCAGGTGCGCCACGCTGACCACCCGCATCCGGGGGTCCCGCTTCGGGTCTCCATAGGTGGCGAGCTGTTCGAGGTGAGCGCCATTGCCCACGCCCGGAACCTCCGGATCGTGCGCGCACAGGCCGGTCTCCTCGGAGAGTTCCCTGGCCGCGGCTGCCGCCAGATCCTCCTCGTCGCGCACGAAGCCGCCGGGCAGGGCCCAGCGTCCCTGGAACGGCTGCTCACCTCGCCGGACGACCAGCGCGCAGAGCGCGTGGCGCCGTACGGTGAGCACGACCAGGTCGACGGTGACGGCGAAGGGCGGAAAGGCCGACGGGTCGTAGGGCGACATGCCGCGATCATAGTCGTCTGCCTGACGATAAACAGAGCTTTGGTGAGCCCGGAGACGGTGATCCGGAGCTCAGCCTCCAAGTTGCAGCGCATCGGCCGCCTCCTCCACCATGCCGAGCCCCAGACGGCTGACGCGTACGGCGAAGGGTTCCCCGGCCACCCGCAGCCCCGAAAGCCGCAGGGCGCCGAGCGGGGCGCCCGCGAGCGGTGCGAGCGCGACCGTTCCGGCCGGGGCGTCCGGGCGGATCCCGGCGAGCGCGGTCAGGACGTGGATCCCGGCCGCCGCCGCCACCGCGGCGGGGCGGCAGGCCGCGGGGTGCGGGAAGGGGGCGCTGCCCGCGGTGCGCTGCTCCGCCGCGTACATCTCCGGCAGCCGGTACCCGAACCTCTCCGCCGCGTCGAGCAGGCCCCTCAGCAGCCCGGCGGCCTCCTTCTCGAAGCCGGCCTGGGCCAGGGCCGCCACCGCGACCGCGCTCTCGTGTGCCCGCACCGCGCCGGAGCGGTGGCCGAAGGGATTGTGGCCCGGTTCGCGGGCGGCCATGCTCCGCAGGCCCCAGCCGCAGTCCATGGCGGGGGCTCCGAGCAGCCGGGCGAGCTGTTCGGTACGTACCCGGTCGAGCAGGCCGGGGGCGAGCCGCGCGCCGCCCAGCAGTCCGGTGTCCAGCAGGTGGGCGGCGGCGCCCGTCAGTCGGGGCAGCGGCCGCCCGTCGGGGTGCAGGGCCGCGGCCGGGCGCCCGCCGTCGGGGCCGTCGACCCAGAACGCGGTCCGGAACCTGGCCCGCAGTTCGCCCGCCCACTCCCGCCACTCCCCGGCCCCGTCCCGCCCGAACCCGGCGAGCAGGTCGGCCCCGAGCAACGCGGCCCGGTGCGCGTGGGCCTGGGTTTCGCAGCGCCGGGGTCCCGGGTCGGGGTCGGGCAGGAAGCCGTCTTCGCCCATGGCACCGCGCAACCACCCGAGGCAGCGCTCGGCGGCCGGCAACAGCCGGGCCACCTCCGCCTCGGGCAGCCCCCAGCGCCACGCTTCGGCCAGCACCGCCGGGAAGGCGAGGGTGGCCTCCGTACCGGTGCAGCCCGGCGGCAGCTGGGGACCGGCCCCGCGCAGCGGCCCGGGGATCTTCCCCGCGTCGGGCCCCCGTCCGGTCTGGGTCCGGGCCAGGATGCGCAGGGTGGCTCCGGCCAGGCCGGTGCCGAGCGGCAGCGCCATCCGGGCGGCCCACAGCGATTCCGCCGGGGCGAGGCCGAGCCGCCAGGGCACCCCGGCCGCGGCGAAGGCGTCACCCGGATCGGCGGGGTCCCGCAGGAGCAGGGCGCCCAGATCCTCGGCGCTGGTCCGGAACCAGGCCTGCGCCCTCGGGTCGTCGCCCTCGGCCCGGGCTCCGGACAGCGGGTTGGCCACCTGCCCGGCCGGGGCCCGCGCGGTGCGGTCCCCGGTGGTGCGCAGCTCGATGGTGCGGGATGCGCCCGGCCCCAGTTCGAGCTGCCAGCGGAGCAGGCCCGAGGAGGCGAGCACGTCGTCGGGAGCCGGCTCGGCGACGGTGACGGCATGCGCCCCACCGGTGCTCCAGCGCAAGCCGGCCGCGTGCACCCCCGCGGGCAGCTCCGCTCCGGCACGGCCGGCCGCCACCGCGGCGAGTTCCGCCAGGTCGGAGCCGAGCGCGAGCTCCACGGGCAGGCGCACCGGCCGGGCCGCGTAGCTGTGCAGGGTGATCCGCTCGGTGCCGTCCGCGTGGCGGACCCGCTCGACCCCGATGTCGGGGTCGGGGCCGGACTCGGCTCCGGTGCGGACGGTGGCGGTGAAGGCCGCCCGGTCCGCCCCGAGGCTGCGCCCCTGGACGGCGACCGGATCCCGGCCGCCGACACGCAGGACGCACCGGGAGAGCAGCCGGCGCCCCGCGCGGTAGATCCCGTCGAGCCCCCGACCGGTCAGTTGACCGTGCTCGGGCGAGATGACCAGGCAGGGCGCGGCGACGCAGATGACGGCCCCGTGCACGGGCGGCAACTCGGGCCTGCGGGCCGGGGGTACGGGCTGAGCCATGCGTCGCCTTGTCTGCGCTCCGGTCGGTTTCGCTGGTCGGCGGGGCCGGTCACCCACCACCCCCCAGCTGAACGTCCCTACCCCTGCCCGGGTCACGGGCCCCGCCGACGCCCGAGCTTTGCGCCCGTCCGGCGAGCCGCCCCCGGCGCTCCCCCACCCGAGCCGTAAGCCGCCCAACGCCAGGTCGATCCCCCGTCCGGCTCGCGAGCAGCCGGGGGCCCCACGCTGCCGGTTCACCGGTCGCTCCCCGCGCCCCGGCGGGAGGGGCGGCGGTCCGTCCTCGGGCGACGGCCGGCCGGGCCGGTGCCCGCGGCGGGCCGCTCGCGGCGCGGCTCACGGCGCCTGCGTTCCTGCCGCAGGCACTCCCTGAGCCCCTCCGGATCGATGCCTTCGTTGCAGGCGTGGTGGAGGAGCTGGGCGAACCTGTAGTCGGCGTCCGCCTGCAGGGCGAGCCCGAGCGCGATCCGTGCGGTCGGCTCGTCCCCGGTGGACCAGGACACCCAGCCCGCCAAGGTCAGCGGGGCGGCGGCGTGTTCCCCGTACGCCCCGACGCAGCGCCGGGCCAGGGCACGCCACAGCCGCAGGGCCACGCCCGCCTCCTCGTCCTCCATCCATTCGGCGGCGATGTCACGGACCTCCCGGTCCTGGAGGCCGATGATCACCGCGGCGGCCTCGTCGTGGCCGAGCAGGGCGTCGTCCCAGCCGTCGGCGCCGGGGCCGGTCCCGGCAGGCGGCGCGAGGGTCATGCGCCGCATCAGGGTCCGGGCCATCGCGAGGGTCTGCGCCCCGACCTCCTCCCGGCTCGTCCCGTCGAGGATCTTCGGGACCAGGGCGACGGCGGCGCGTTCCAAGGCCTTCTCCTGCTCGACGGCTTCCGCCCCTCCGAGAGGTGCCAGGCGGGCCTCGATCTCCTTGAGGGATCCGCGGACCTGGATCCCGGCGAAGGTGGCTGCGGCGGCCATGACCGAGGTGCCCGGCAGGGCCATCGGGTTGCCTTCCGCCGGACAGCAGCGCTCGTCGGGACAGGTGTAGGACCAGTAGCGGCCGCCGGAGAGGCACAGGGCTTCCAGGACGGGCACGTCGAGCGCCCCACAGGCAAGCCGCACCCGGTGGGCGAGCGGCCGCAGCCGGGTCATCACCCGCTGCGCGCTCTCCCCGGCGAGCGGGTCCCGGCAGAGGAAGACGACGATGCCGTCGGGCTTGCCACCCCGGCGCTCGCTGCCCCGGATCAGGGTTTCGGCGGCCTGCCGGGCGGTGTCCTCCCATTCCGGGGGCGCCGCCGGGATGCCCACCCGGAGACGGCCGCCGAAGCGCCCGCCGTCGCCGTGGACGGCGACCAGTACCAGCGAGTCCGTCGGGTGGAAGCCGAGCATGTACGGCAGTGCGTCGGCCAGCTCGGCCGGGCTGCGCAAGGTGATCTGGGAGGGCGTGGGTGATCCGGACGGGCTGGTGGACCGCCGTCCGGACGGACTGGGTGATTCGTTGTTCTTCGTCATGCGTCGACGGTCCCGCGCCTGATCATTTCGCGAAAGGCCTGTGGATAACTCCCCGACCCGTCCAGATTTCAACATCCACAGGCCGGGTGCGGCATTGGCGCGATGTCAGAGGCATCGGGTTGCATGGGGGGCATGAACGCAGACCTGAGGTCCTCGGCCGATTCCGTACTCGCCCGTCTGGTGGGCGACGCCACGGGCACCGCGCGGCTGCGCGAGGACCAGTGGCGGGCGATCGAAGCCCTCGTCGCGGGCAAGCGGCGTGCGCTGGTGGTCCAGCGCACGGGCTGGGGCAAGTCGGCGGTCTACTTCGTCGCCACCTCGCTGCTGCGGGCGAGCGGAGCCGGTCCGACCGTGATCGTCTCCCCGCTGCTCGCGCTGATGCGCAATCAGGTCGAGGCGGCGGCCCGGGCGGGCATCCACGCCCGCACCATCAATTCCGCCAATCCCGAGGAGTGGGAAGGGATCCAGGCCGAGGTCGCGGCCGGCGAGGTCGATGTCCTCCTGGTGAGCCCGGAACGGCTCAACAACCCGGACTTCCGGGACCAGGTGCTTCCCAAGCTGTCCGCCGCCACGGGCCTCCTCGTGGTCGACGAGGCGCACTGCATCTCCGACTGGGGGCACGACTTCCGCCCCGATTACCGCCGGCTGCGCACCATGCTGGCCGATCTCCCGCCGGGCGTCCCCGTGCTGGCCACCACCGCCACGGCGAACGCCCGGGTCACCGCCGACGTCGCCGAGCAGCTGGGCACCGGCGCCGGAACGGACGCCCTGGTGCTGCGCGGGCCGCTCGACCGGGAGAGCCTGAGCCTGTCGGTACTGTCCCTTCCCGACGCCGCGCACCGGCTCGCGTGGCTCGCCGACCACCTCGGCGAGCTCCCCGGGTCCGGGATCATCTACACGCTGACCGTGGCGGCCGCCGAGGAGGTCACCGCCTACCTGCGCCACCGGGGCCACACGGTCTCGTCGTACACGGGCAAGACCGAGAACGCCGACCGGGAGCAGGCCGAGAACGACCTGCAGGCCAACCGCGTCAAGGCCCTCGTCGCCACGTCCGCCCTCGGCATGGGCTTCGACAAGCCCGACCTGGGTTTCGTGGTGCACCTGGGCTCGCCCTCCTCCCCCATCGCCTATTACCAGCAGGTGGGCCGCGCGGGCCGTGGCGTGGAGCACGCGGAGGTGCTGCTCCTGCCGGGCCGTGAAGACGAGGCCATCTGGCAGTACTTCGCCTCCGTGGCCTTCCCGCCGGAGGAGCAGGTGCGCCGGACGCTGGACGTACTGGCCCAGGCGGGGCGGCCGTTGTCGCTCCCCGCGCTGGAGCCGCTGGTCGACCTGCGGCGCACCCGCCTGGAGACGATGCTCAAGGTCCTGGACGTGGACGGCGCCGTACACCGGGTGAAGGGCGGTTGGACCTCGACGGGTGAAGCGTGGACCTACGACGCCGAGCGGTACGCGTGGGTGGCCCGGCAGCGGGCGGCCGAACAGCAGGCGATGCGCGACTACGCGTCGACCACCGCGTGCCGGATGGAATTCCTGCGCCGCCAGCTCGACGACGAGGAAGCCGTGCCCTGCGGCCGCTGCGACAACTGCGCGGGAGCCCGCTTCACCGCGGAAGTCTCCAGCACCGCCCTGGACACCGCCCGAGGGGAACTGGGGCGGCCCGGCGTCGAACTGGAGCCCCGCAAGATGTGGCCGACGGGCCTCACGGCCGTGGGCGTGGACCTCAAGGGCCGTATCCCGGCCGGGGAGCAGGCTTCCACGGGGCGTGCGCTCGGCCGGCTCTCCGACATCGGCTGGGGCAACCGGCTGCGCCCGATGCTCGCCCGGCAGTCGCCCGATCAGCCGGTTCCGGACGATGTCGCGCAGGCGGTGGTCGCGGTGCTCGCCGACTGGGCCCGGGGCCCGGGCGGTTGGGCTTCGGGGGCTCCTGACGCTCCCGCACGACCGGTCGGGGTCGTCGCGTTGCCCTCGCGCAGCCGTCCGCAGCTGGTCGGCTCCCTGGCGGCGCGGATCGCCGAGGTCGGGAGGATGCCGCTGCTCGGAGCGCTCTCCTACACGGACGAGGCACCGGAGTTCGGCCTTCCCTCCTCCAACAGCGCCCAGCGCGTCCGAGGGCTCCATCTGGCCTTGACCGTACCTCCTGCCCTGGCTGCGACACTGGCGCAGGCGGACGGTCCGGTGCTGCTCGTGGATGACCGCGCGGAGAGCGGCTGGACGCTCGCGGTGGCCGCCCGGCTGCTCCGCCGGGCGGGCGCGAAGGAGGTGTTCCCCCTGGTGCTGGCGCTCCAGCCATAACGAATGCGTCATGCACGGCGTGGCGGGGCAAGGATATGAACGGCATACCGGCGAATTCCGGTCGGTGGCCCCAAATGCTCATTGCCCCACGCTCGCGGGCCACGCGAGAATCGGAGAGCTCCCGCTCGGCTCGTCGGCACTCCCCAGGGCCGTGCCGCGGCGCGCCCACATCCCAGCCGTGCCCGTCCGCGGGCGTGTACCCGAAGGGAGGACCGTGACCATCGGATTCGCCCCGCCCTCGACCACGTCCCTGATCACGGCCACCGGCGGCGCCAGCCGGCACGGCAGACTGCTCGAACCCGCCGAATGGTCGGCGGCGGGGGTGCCCCTGCTGAGCAATCCGCGCGAGGTCGTCAGCGGGCTGCACTCCAGGCACCACCCCGTGCCGTCCACCGCCGTGATCGCCGTGCTCGACCCGGAGGAACGGCTGGTGGCGAGCGCCTCGTTCGTGCAACGGTCGGCCTCGGCCGACGGCTGGGAGTACCGCAACGCCCTTCTGTCCCGGCTGCGCCGCGTCCTGCCGCACGACCTGCGGCGCCGGACCCCCGTGCGCACGGCGGTGCTCTTGTACTGCCGTGAGGGCGACGAGCGGTGGACCGAGGAGGACGGCGCCTGGATGTGGGGGCTGCGGGACGCGTGCACCCTGCACGGGTTGCGCTGCGGTGCGTACATCACGCTGACGCACGGGGGCTGGCAGGTGCTCGGCGAAGACCGCGGCGGCCGCAGACCCAGTTCGGACTCCCGCCCCGAGTTCCTCGGCGCCACGTCGGCCGAACCGGCCCGGGCGCCCCTGCGCACCGGCGGCGGCTCGGCCGAGGCGTTGCGTCACACCGCCGCACGCTGAGCCCGTCGCCGGCCCGGTGCGGCTCCGTAGCACTCCGCCCGGGCCCGGCCCGGCGGCGCGGGGCTGCAGCGGGGCCGACTCCCGGCCCGCCCCGCTCTCCCCGCCCGTACCGGAGTACGGGCCGTCAGACCCCCGCGCCGAGCACGGAGTTGATCTGCTGCGCGTCGCCGCACACGATCAGCAGCGCACCGGCCCGGGCGAGCGCGACCGGCAGCGCGCCGGCCACCGCGTCGAGCGGACCGCCGTTGGCCGCGAAGACCACGACCGGACGGCCCGCGGCGCGTTCGGCCTGCGCCGCGTCCGCGTAGAAGACGTCGTCCCGGGCATCGTGCTGCGCCCAGTACTCGGCCTCGCCGAAGGACAGTTCGTGGGCGGCCCACGGGTGCGGGTCGCCGGTGGTGAGCACCAGGATGTCACCGGGCGCGCGCCCGGTGTCGAGCAGTAGGTCGACGGCCTCTTCGGCCGCGTCCAGCGCACCCTCGGCCGAGGCCGGGATCAGCTGGACCTGGGGCACCGCCGCCGAGACGGACGGCGTGGTGGGGGCTGCGGCAACGGGTCCGGGGGTGGTGGCCTGCGCCGCACGCTGCACGGGCGGGGCGGGCCTGGGGACGCCTCCCGCGCGGCCGGCCGCTGCGGGGGAGGGACCGGGGCGCCCGGGCCGGGGTACGGCTGCGGGACGCGGACCAGGTACGGGGCGGGGGGTCTGCGCGGTGCGGCTCGCGGCCGGCGTGACGCGGGGACCCTGGGCACTCTCGTGAATCTGAGGCTCCTCGGGGGTGAGAGGCATGAGTTGACATCTATCAAACACCGGTACGAAACGTACCGGCGTATGGCACGTGGACGCGATCAGAAATCGAAGCCGAGTTGGCCTCCGTTTTCCAGCTCCGTCGATTCCTCGCTGCGGCGCACCTTCTTGAGGTGCCGCCACCGGGGCAGCGCGTCGAGGTACGACCACGAGAGCCGGTGGTACGGGGTGGGGCCCAGCTCCTCCAGGGCCGCCCGGTGCACGGGCGAGGGGTAGCCGGCGTTCGCGCCGAACGCGAAGTCCCTTATCGCGTCGACCTGTTCACCGAGTTCGGCCATCATCCGGTCGCGCCGGACCTTGGCGATCACCGAAGCAGCGGCGACCGCGACACAGGACTGGTCCCCCTTGATCACCGTACGGACCCGCCAGGGGGACCCGAGGTAGTCGTGCTTGCCGTCGAGGATCACCGCGTCCGGCCGCACCGGCAGGGCCTCCAGGGCGCGCACCGCCGCGAGCCGCAGGGCGGCGGTCATGCCCAGCTCGTCGATCTCCTCCGGCGAGGCGTGCCCGAGGCCGTGGGCGGTGACCCAGTCCTCCAGGATGTCGAGCATCGCGTCCCGGCGCTTGGGGGTGAGCAGTTTGGAGTCGGTGAGTCCCGCGGGCGGCCGGCGCAGGCCGGTGATCGCCGCGCACACGGTGACCGGACCGGCCCAGGCCCCTCGTCCGACCTCGTCGACCCCGGCGATGACCTTGGCGCCGGTGGTGGCACGGAGGGAGCGCTCGACGGTGTGGGTGGGTGCTTCGTACGGCATGGCGCCAGCAAGGGTACGCCGCCCCGCGCCGCCTGCACACCCCGCCCCGGGCCGGGGACACGGGCCGGGTTGCCCGCGGGGTCACACCCGGAGCATCGGCACCATCACCTGGTCGATCAGCTGAGCGACATCCTGGTCTTCCCATTCGCTTCCGTACATCTTTGCGCGGTACATCAGCATGGCGGGAATGACGTCGACAATGAACGGAATGTTCGCGTCCGCTCGCACTTCCCCCCGCTCGATGCCGCGCCGCACAAGGGCTTGGATCACTCCCTGGGCGGGTTGGTGCAGCCCGTTCCAGATCACGCCGCGGAACCGGTCCGCATTGTCGGGGTCGCATTCGTGAAGTACCGCGCGCAGGGCAACGCCGGCGCGTGAGCGCATCACGTCACACATCCGCACACACAACCCGTAGAGGTCATCGCGGATCGACCCGGTGTCCGGGATCCGGCCCAGCGGCGGCAGTCCGGCGCCGAGCACCTCGGCCACGAGCGCGGCCTTCGACGGCCAGCGCCGGTACAGCGCCGCCTTGCCCGTCCGCGCGGCGGCCGCGACGCCCTCCATCGTGAGCGCGTTCCAGCCAACGGTGCTCAGCTGCTCCAGCGCCGCGTCCAGGATGGCCCGTTCGAGCTCCGGGCCCCTCCTGCGCCCCGCAGGCGCCTGCGACCAGGGGGAACCCGTCATGCTCCATACCTCCGACCGGCCAGCGCGCCCAGCGCACGCATTTTCGGCCTTAGTGAACGCTTGCGTTCACTAAATGTAGCTCCTACGGTGGTGCGCGAGTGAACGGATGCGTTCACTATTTCACTTCGGGGGGATCCTCAGTGACAAGCGTTCAACTCGACAAGCCGCGGATATCGGGAGCCGCCCGCCACCCGGGCCGCCCCGGTGTGGCGCTCGCGGTGATTGCCGCGTGCCAGCTCATGGTCGTGCTCGACGCGACGATCGTGAACATCGCGCTGCCCCACATCCAGACCGCGCTCGCCTTCTCCACCACCGACCTTTCCTGGGTGCTCAGCTCCTACACCCTCACGTTCGGCGGCCTGCTCCTGCTCGGCGGCCGGGCCGGCGACATCCTCGGCCGGCGCCGGGTCTTCATGACCGGAATCCTGCTCTTCACCCTCGCCTCCCTCCTCGGCGGATTCGCCCAGGAACCCTGGCAGCTCCTGGCCGCCCGCGCCCTCCAGGGAGTCGGCGGCGCCATCGCCTCGCCGACCTCGCTGGCGCTGATCACCACGACGTTCGCGGAAGGTCCCGAACGCAACCGGGCCTTCGGCGTGTTCGCCGCCGTCTCGGCCGGCGGCGGCGCGATCGGCCTGCTGGCCGGCGGCATGCTGACGGAATGGCTCGACTGGCGCTGGGTCCTGTTCGTCAACGTGCCGATCGGCGTCCTGATCGCCGTCCTCGCGCCGCTGTTCATCAGCGAGTCGGAACGCCACCCGGGCCGTTTCGACATCGCCGGAGCGCTCACCTCCACCGGTGGCATGGCCTCGCTGGTCTACGGATTCATCCGCGCGTCCGAGGACGGGTGGCGCGACTCGCTCACGATCGGCTCCTTCGCCGCCGCGCTGGTGCTGCTCGCGCTGTTCGTCGTCATCGAGTCCAGGGCACGCGAACCCATCATCCCGCTGCGGATGTTCGCCGACCGCAACCGCGCCGGCACCTACGTGATCATGCTCGGCCTGGCCGCGGCGATGTTCGGCATGTTCTTCTTCATCGTCCAGTTCGTGCAGAACGTGCTCGGCTTCTCACCGATCCAGTCCGGTCTCGGCTTCCTGCCCGTGACCGTCGCCATCGTCACGGCCGCCGGGCTCTCGCAGCGGTTCCTGCCCCGCTTCGGCCCCAAGCCGTTCATGGTCGCCGGGTCCGCGCTCACCGGTTCGGGCCTGGCATGGCTGAGCTTCATCGAGACGGACAGCTCGTACGTGTCCGGGGTGCTCGGGCCGATGGTGCTGTTCGGCTTCGGCATGGGCCTGAACTTCGTGACCCTCACCCTCACCGCCGTCTCCGGGGTGGCACCCCGCGAGGCGGGCGCGGCCTCGGGGCTGCTCAACGCCAGCCAGCAGGTCGGCGGCTCGCTCGGCCTGTCCATCCTGGTCACCGTCTTCGGCACCGCGAGCCGTGACGAGGCCACCAAGCAGGTCCCGGCCTTCATGGCGAAGGCGGACCCCGGTCAGCTGGCCGCGTTCAAGGAGACCCATCGGCTGCCCGACCCGTGGGGCGACCTCGTCCTCACACAGGGCATCTCCACCGCCTTCCTGGCGGCCGTCGCGATGGCGGGGCTCGCCCTGGCGACCGCGCTCCTGGTGATCCGGGTACGCAAGAGCGACCTGGAGGCCCTCAGCGGAACCGCCGCCGAGGCCGGTCCGACGGCCTGAGCGGGCAAACCGTACGCAGGCCCGGGCGCCCCGGAACATCCGGCGCGCCCGGGCCGCATTGCGCGTCGCCGCCTTACTCGCCCGGCCGCGTTGCGCGCCCGGGGCTCCTCCTCACGCGTCGCCGCACTATGCGCCGGGTGTCCCGGCCCTCAGCGCGGCGCGTCCGGCAGCCACGCCGGGAGGGCCTCGGTCCGCGCCAGCCACGCCTGCGGCAGCGCCGCGTCGCCGCGCGCGCCCAGGACACCGCCGACGATGGCGCACGTCGTGTCCACGTCCCCGCCCACCTGCGCGGTGGTCCAGAACGCCCGCTCGTAGTCGTCCAGCGAACGCGCCGCCGACCACAGGGCGAACGGCACCGTGTCGTGGGCGCTGGTGCGCCGGCCGCAGCCCAGGACCGCCGCGACCGTGGTGGCGTCGCCGTAGTCCAGCATGTCCCGCGCCCGCCGCAGCCCCGCGCCCACGGCGCTGCGCGGCACCAGCGCGATCACGCCGTCCAGCAGGTCGGCGGCCTTCGGCGGCCCGGCGTCGTCCGCCGCGAGCGCGGCCGCGGCGGCTACGGCCATCGCCCCGCACACCGCCTCGCGGTGCTGGTGGGTGGTGTACGCGGAGATCTCCGCCTGGTGCGTGGCCTGCTCGGGATCGTCCGCGTACCAGGCGCCGAGCGGTGCGATGCGCATGGCGGCGCCGTTGCCCCAGGAGCCCTGCCCGTTGAAGAGCTCGGCCGCCAGGGTGCGCCAGTCCGCACCCTCCCGGATGAGCCGCAGCATCCGGTTGACGGCGGGCCCGTAGCCGCGGTCGAAGTCGTGGTGGTGGGCGAAGGAGGCGGCCAGCGCGTCCTGGTCGATGCGCCCGTGGTCGGCGAGGACGGCCATCACCGAGCAGGCCATCTCGGTGTCGTCGGTCCACTGCCAGGTCTCGCTGCCCGCGGGCAGCTCGCGCCGCTTGAGCAGCGGGTAGTTCACGGGGACGAAGTACTGGGAGCCCAGGGCGTCCCCCAGGGCCAGCCCGCGAAGGCTGGACATGGCGCGTGCGTAGCGCCTCTCGGGAGTGGAGTCAGCGGTCATCGCACGTCACTTTAGTCGTCGAGGTCGTAAGGCTCCGGTGTGGTCCACCGCTCAAACGGGCGGTCCAGGCGGTACCGGCCGTCCGGACCGAGCACGAGTGTCCTGAATTCACCATTCCCGGGGTTGCTCAGGGCCTCGAACTCGGCCACCGACCAATGGAACCAGCGCATGCAGAACAGCCGCATCGTCAGGCCGTGCGTCACGAGCAGCACGTTCTCGGGATGGTCGGGAGCCTCGAAGCTGCGGTACAGGCTCTCCAGGAAGGACCCGACCCGGTCGTACACGTCGGCGCCCGACTCGCCCTGCGCGAAGCGGTAGAAGAAATGCCCGTACGCGTCCCGGTAGGCCTTCTGCAGGCGCACGTCGTCGTGGTCCTGCCAGTTCCCCCAGTCCTGTTCGCGCAGCCGCGGTTCCTCCCGCATGCGGACCCGCGTCGGGTCCAGCCCCAGCTCGCGGAAGGTCTGCAGGGTCCGGCGGTAGGGGGAGACGTAGGCGCTGATGCGCTCGTCTCCGAACAGGTCGCGCAGCCGTGCGCCGGCCTGCCGGGCCTGCTCGCGCCCGGTCGGCGTCAGCCGCAGGGCGTGGTCGGGCTCCCGCTCGTACACCGTGTCATCGGCATTGCCCTGGGATTCCCCGTGCCGGACGAGGACGATGCGCCGTGGTCGTACCATTCCACGACCTTATTCGGCCACCGGCGCGTGATTCGAACGGGCACGCCGGTCGGAGCGCCGCTCGTCCTACGGTCATACCGTCCACGAGGGTTCGAGGTCGACGACGTCACCGGTCAGCGCCTCCACGTCGGCCTCGGTCTGCGCGCGCAACGAGAGCCGCTCGACCCGCTCCTGCCGGTACTTGCCGTGTTCGGCGGCCGCCCGCCACATCGACAGCACCAGGAACTCCCGCCCCGGGGCTTCCCCGAAGAGGCCGCGGATCATGCCCGGCGACCCTGCCATGGCCGGGTTCCAGACCTTCTCCTGCATCAGTGCGAAGTGCTCCACCCGCCCCTCACGCACCCGGGTGTGGGCGACCCGGACCACGTCGGCGTCGGAGAAACGCGGCTCGAAACCGGTCTTCACGTCGAAGCGGTAGTCGAAGAGCGTGACCCGCGCGTCGGTGAAGGTGCCGTTCTGGGAGGCGGCCAGCCGGTCGTGCGACCGTGCCATGAAGGAGTCGTAGAAGGACCGGCTCTCCCAGAACGCGAAGACGTGCGCCACCCCCTGCCGGCCCCGGCTCCATCCGCCGCCCTGCCCCCGGAATCCGGGCTCGCCCGGCAGCCCCGCCCATTTGCGCTGCCCACGCTCGAACCCGCGTCGGTCCGTCACCGTGCAGCGAATCCACTTGACCAGCACCGCGCCATCGTACGGGCCCGGCGCGGCCCGGGTCAGTCCTCGGCGCGGAAGATCCCCACGAGATCAGCCGCGTCCCGCTCGGACAGCCGAAGGCCGAACTCCCGGGCGAGCGAAGGGATCACCTCATCGGCAGTCACGGTCCGGCTCTCCACCCGCCCGTCCGGGTACCAGCGGGTCAGCTCGCGGCCCAGGAGAGCCACCCGCACGTCCTCGCCGGGCAGTTGGACGATGACCTTGCCGAGGAAGGCCGAGCGCGGGTGCGAGGAGCTGTAGTGGTTCAGCACCACGTAGTCGACGGGGTGGTAGGGCTGCGGGGTGAAGGCGTAGAGGTCGCGCCAGGTGCCCTCGCGCAGCCAGCGCAGGACGAGGAGCCCGTCCTCCTCCTGGTGGACGGCGTACGTCCACTCCCCCTGCCGCACTTCGGCACCGGGCCGCCCGAGCGGGACGGGCTCGAACGGTCCGGGATACCCGTATCCCGCGTCGCACAGCCAGGGTTCACCCTCGACGGTGACGACGAGGACGGCGTGCGTCACCGGCAGCAGGGTGTCCCCGCGGGCCCTGTTGCGGGCGCCGCGCCCGGCCACCTCGAAGCCGATCCGCTGGAGGGCTGCGGCCAGCAGCGAGTTCTGCTCGTAGCAGTAGCCGCCGCGGCGGCGGTGCACGAGCTTGTCCTGCAGCGAGGTGACGTCCAGCTCGACGGGGCGGCCGAGCGTGACGTCCAGGCTCTCGAAGGGTATGGCGGCGGTGTGCGCCCGGTGCACTGCGTACAACGTCTCCAGGTCGGGCCGCAGTTCCCGTCGCGCGCCTTCGCCTTCGCCGCCCTCCCCGATGCCGATCCGCGCCAGATACGCGTCGAGGTCCAGCTCGTCACCGCTCCACATGGCTCTCCCACTCCCCCGTGTGAAATCCGGGAGCCGCGGCGATCACCACGCCCCCGCACCATGATCGTCCCGCGGCCCCGCACCCGCCACCCCCTTCACCCCTGGCCCCGCGCCGCCCTCCGGCCCCCCGCGCCCCCGGTCGTGCGCTCAGAGGTCGAGCAACTCCGCGAGGGTGCCGCCGAGGACGCGATCGCGCAGCGCTCCCGGGCTGGTCACTCGTTCCACGGTGGCGCGGGCGAGGAACGGGTCACCATAGGGCGCGTCCGAACCGAACAGCGTGCGGTCAGGCACCTCGCCGATGGCCAGCCGCACCGCGAAGATGATGTTCGCCGTCGACAGTTCCAGGTACATGTTCGGGGTGTCCCGGGCCAGCTCGATGGCCGTCAGCCAGTTCGTTCCGCCGAGTTGGCTGATCACCAGGGGAACGCTCGGGTGGCGGCGCGCGAGAGCGGCGAGGGCCGCCAGGTCTGACGCCGTGGTCGGCGCGAACCCGTGCACGACGACCGGCAGCCCACCGTGATCGGCGGCCGCCCGCAGGACCGGCTCGATCAGACCGGCCCCGCCCGGTGGCGGAGTCAGCTCACCGATCCCCCGAAAGCCCCGGCCGACGACCTCCCGCTCGACCTCCGCCGCGATCTGCTGAGCCGGCAGCTCCAGGCGGACCTTGCCGAAGCCGATGAAACGGTCGGGATGCGCCGCGCATGCCGAGGCGTGTTCCTCCCGTGCGGCCTCGTAGCCGTCCGGTCCGTCGGAGCGTCCGCTGATCGTCTCGTCCAGCACACTCATCTCGTGCCGGAACGAGGCCAGATCGGTGGCCCGCTCCGGATGCGGCCGGGTGCCGAAGAGCACGGCACGGTCGACTCCTGCCTCGTCCAGCAGGGCGATGTGGCTGTCCACGGGATCGTGGACGTGGCTGTGCGCATCGATGATCAACGGATGCTCCTGGTCACGGCCCATGACGGTGACGGAATGCCGCCGCCCGTCCCATCGTTGAAGGCTGACACCATGACAAGGTCAAGCCGGCGGAGATGGCGATGTTGATCGGGCAGTTGGCCAAACGGACCGGGACGAGCGAGCGCCTGCTCCGCTACTACGAACGCGTCGGCCTGCTCACCTCGGTTCGCCAGGCCAACGGATACCGCGACTACGACGATGCGGCCGAGCAGAGGGTCAGGCAGATCCGCTCCCTGCTGGCGGCCGGGCTGCCCACCAGTTTGATCCGGCAGGTGCTGCCCTGTGCACTCGCCGACGGCTCCCTCCGTCCGTGCCCGGGAGTGCTGGACAAACTCCGCGCCCAACTCGCCCGCCTCGACCAGCGCGCGCAGGACTTGGCACGAGCCCGCCAAACCCTGCAGCTGGCCATCACGGAAGCAGAACGAGCCGCATAGCAGCACGGTGCGCCGGGACACGGCCGCACCCGGCAGGACAGCCGCGTCGGCAAAACGCAGGTGGGGTGTCCGCGTTGTGCGGACACCCCACCCGAGCTGCTGATTCACGCCCTACGAGGGCTCACGATCAGCTGCAACCGCTGGTCGAGCCGCAGCCCTCGCAGATGTAGCAGGAGCCGGCGCGCTGCATCTTCGTACCGCAGGAGAAGCACAGCGGGGCGTCGGCCGAGACGCCGAGCTGCATCTCGACGAGTTCGGCGCTGGAGTGCGCCGTCTTCGGAGCCGGGACCGTGACCGGGGCGGCAACGGCAGGCTTCGGCTGCTCCGAGGGGACGGCCGCGAGCGGGGCCGACTGGGCCAGCGACTCGGTGTCCAGTTCCTCCTCGTCCATCGGCTCGTACGAGCCGGTGTCGAGGTGGCGCTGACGCTCTTCGGCGGTGTGGATGCCGAGCGCCGAGCGGGTCTCGAACGGCAGGAAGTCCAGCGCCAGGCGGCGGAAGATGTAGTCGACGATCGACTGCGCCATCCGCACGTCCGGGTCGTCCGTCATGCCGGCCGGCTCGAAGCGCATGTTCGTGAACTTCGAGACGTAGGTCTCCAGCGGCACGCCGTACTGGAGGCCGACGGAGACGGCGATCGAGAAGGCGTCCATCATGCCCGCGAGGGTGGAACCCTGCTTGGACATCTTGAGGAAGACCTCGCCCAGGCCGTCGTCCGGGTAGGAGTTCGCGGTCATGTAGCCCTCGGCGCCGCCGACCGTGAACGAGGTCGTGATCCCCGGGCGGCCCTTCGGCAGGCGCTTGCGGACCGGGCGGTACTCGATGACCTTCTCGACCGCTGCCCGGATGGTGTCCTCCGCCTTGGCGGTGACCTCCTCCTTCTCCTCTTCCTTCTTCTTGGCGGAGAGGGGCTGGCCGACCTTGCAGTTGTCGCGGTAGATCGCGAGCGCCTTGACGCCCATCTTCCACGCCTCGAAGTAGATCTCCTCGATCTCCTCGACGGTCGCCGACTCCGGCATGTTGACCGTCTTGGAGATCGCGCCGGAGATCCACGGCTGGATCGCGGCCATCATGCGCACGTGGCCCATCGGGGAGATGGAACGCTCGCCCATGGCGCAGTCGAAGATCGAGTAGTGCTCGGTCTTGAGGCCCGGGGCGTCGACGACCACACCGTGCTCGGCGATGTGGGAGACGATCGCCTCGATCTGCTCCTCCTGGTAGCCCAGGCGGCGCAGGGCCTGCGGGACGGTGCCGTTGACGATCTGCATCGAGCCGCCGCCGACGAGCTTCTTGAACTTGACCAGGGCCAGGTCCGGCTCGACACCGGTGGTGTCGCAGGACATCGCCAGACCGATGGTGCCGGTCGGGGCGAGGACGGAGGCCTGGGAGTTGCGGAAGCCGTTCTTCTCGCCGAGGCGCAGGACGTCCTGCCAGGCCTCGGTGGCCGCCGCCCAGATCGCGTTGTCCAGGTCGTCGGTGCGCGGCGCGACGGCGTTCGCGTCGGCGTGCTGCTTCATCACGCGCTTGTGCGACTCGGCGTTGCGGGCGTAGCCGTCGTACGGGCCGACGATCGCGGCCAGCTCGGCGGAGCGCCGGTACGCCGTACCGGTCATCAGCGAGGTGATCGAGGCGGCGAGGGTGCGGCCGCCGTCCGAGTCGTAGGCGTGGCCCGTGGCCATCAGCAGGGCGCCGAGGTTGGCGTAGCCGATGCCGAGCTGGCGGAAGGCGCGGGTGTTCTCGCCGATCTTCTGCGTCGGGAAGTCCGCGAAGCAGATCGAGATGTCCATCGCGGTGATGACCAGCTCGACGACCTTGGCGAAGCGCTCCGCGTCGAAGGACTGGTTGCCCTTGCCGTCGTCGTGGAGGAACTTCATGAGGTTCAGCGAGGCGAGGTTGCAGGACGTGTTGTCCAGGTGCATGTACTCGCTGCACGGGTTGGACGCGGTGATGCGGCCGGACTCGGGGCAGGTGTGCCAGTTGTTGATCACACCGTCGTACTGGATGCCCGGGTCGGCACAGGCCCACGCCGCCTCGGCGAGCTTGCGGAAGAGCGCCTTGGCGTCGACCTTCTCGATGACCTCGCCGGTCATGCGGGCACGCAGGCCGAACTCGGTGCCGTTCTCGACGGCCGTCATGAACTCGTCGTTCACGCGGACGGAGTTGTTGGCGTTCTGGTACTGGACGGACGTGATGTCGTCGCCGCCCAGGTCCATGTCGAAGCCCGCGTCGCGCAGGGCGCGGATCTTCTCCTCTTCCTTCACCTTGGTGGCGATGAAGTCCTCGACGTCCGGGTGGTCGACGTCCAGGACGACCATCTTGGCCGCCCGGCGCGTGGCGCCGCCCGACTTGATCGTTCCTGCGGACGCGTCGGCGCCCCGCATGAAGGAGACCGGGCCGGAGGCGTTGCCACCGGAGGAGAGGAGCTCCTTGGAGGAGCGGATGCGGGAGAGGTTCAGGCCGGCGCCGGAGCCGCCCTTGAAGATCATTCCCTCTTCCTTGTACCAGTCGAGGATCGACTCCATGGAGTCGTCGACGGCCAGGATGAAGCAGGCGGAGACCTGCTGCGGCTGGGGCGTTCCGACGTTGAACCACACCGGGGAGTTGAAGCTGAAGATCTGGTGCAGGAGGGCGTACGTCAGCTCGTGCTCGAAGATCTCGGCATCCGCGGGCGAGGCGAAGTAGTCGTAGTCCTCGCCGGCCTTCGTGTAGGTCTTCACGATCCGGTCGATGAGCTGCTTCAAACCGGTCTCGCGCTGCGGGGTGCCGACCGCGCCGCGGAAGTACTTGCTGGTGACGATGTTGACCGCGTTCACCGACCAGAAGTCGGGGAACTCGACGCCACGCTGCTCGAAGTTGACCGAGCCGTCGCGCCAGTTGGTCATGACGACGTCACGGCGCTCCCAGCTCACCTCGTCATACGGGTGCACGCCCGGGGTGGTGTGGATGCGCTCGATCCGCAGGCCGCTCTTGGCAGCCTTGGTTCCCTTGGCGCGGGAACCTCGTGCCGAGCCGCTCGCCGTCTCTGTCATGCCGCCTCCCATATGCGGGCAAAAACGCCCTGATGTGCCAGCGATATTCCGCAGCACGGTGCCGTGTGTCTGTATCTACGTATCTACGAATCTCGCCTGACCGACCGGGCCGGGGCCGCGCTGCGGCCCGTCCGGTCAGTCGGCGGCGGAGGCGGGCACGGGGACGACCGCGGGGGTCCCCCCCGGCTCGCACTCATGGGGATGAGACTGCCGTTCACGGAGCTCCGCGATGGCGGTCTCGAAGTCTTCAAGGGTGTCGAACGCTTTGTACACGGACGCGAACCGCAGGTACGCGACCAGATCGAGCTCCTGCAGCGGGCCGAGTATGGCCAGGCCCACGTCGTGCGTGGTCAGCTCGGCACTCCCGGTGGCGCGCAGCGCCTCCTCGACCCGCTGGCCGAGCTTGGCGAGGGCGTCCTCGGTGACCGGGCGCCCCTGGCACGCCTTGCGGACGCCGGAGATGACCTTGGAGCGACTGAAGGGTTCGGTCACACCGCTGCGCTTGATCACCATCAGCGAGGCCGTTTCCACCGTGGTGAAACGACGGGAGCAGTCGGGGCACTGACGGCGTCGGCGGATCGACGTGCCGTCATCGGTGGTGCGGCTGTCGACGACCCGGCTGTCGGGGTGCCTGCAGAAGGGGCAGTGCATGGTTCCCTCACCCTCCCTCTTAGGCACGACTGATCACCCCACCGGGCCCCTGAGCGGCAGGAACGAGGCTCTGCCGGGGGCTGGTGAAGCAGCCACCAGCATATGCGATGCCGGGAGTCCGAGCGGACCCGGGACCACAACTTCTGGGTGGCAGCGCTCATCCAACCACTAGATCTTGGGTTGTGGTGGATTTACTGCCCGCCGCGTGTCGCGGGCTCCGATGCAGGGTTCCCGGGGCCGGCGGTGCCACACTGGGCGCGGCCCGCCCGGTGACGATCCGACCCGGAAGGGTACCGTAGGCGGCATGGGAGCAGCCGAACCCGCGTTCGGTCTGACTGTCGGTCCATACACCTCTCGATGTGCTCCAGGTGGACCATCTGCGATATTTCACTCGAACGTGTGTTTGGCGCAACCTTTCGAAAGCAACTACCGTTGTCCAGCTAGGGAGAACATTTCGAGAGGGGCCGACGTGACCACGACCGCAGACAGTGCCACCATCACTGCCCAGAACCGCTCCCAGAGCCGAGTTGAGCCGGTGCATGCCATGAACGACGCACGTCAGAACCCGGAGGCGGAGTCCGTGCGCCCCGCACGCTCGCTGCCAGGGCGACCTCCAGGCATTCGCGCCGACAGCTCCGGGCTCACGGACCGGCAGCGCAGGGTCATCGAGGTCATCCGCGATTCGGTGCAGCGCCGGGGCTACCCGCCGTCGATGCGCGAGATCGGCCAGGCGGTCGGCCTGTCGAGCACGTCGTCGGTCGCCCACCAGCTGATGGCCCTCGAGCGCAAGGGGTTCCTGCGGCGCGACCCGCACCGCCCGCGGGCCTACGAGGTGCGCGGCTCGGACCAGCCCAGCTCGCAGCCCACCGACACCACCGGCAAGCCCGCCGCCTCCTACGTTCCCCTGGTCGGACGGATCGCCGCCGGCGGCCCGATCCTCGCCGAGGAGTCGGTGGAGGACGTCTTCCCGCTCCCCCGCCAGCTGGTCGGCGACGGCGAACTCTTCGTCCTCAAGGTCGTCGGTGACTCGATGATCGAGGCGGCCATCTGCGACGGCGACTGGGTCACCGTCCGCCGTCAGCCCGTCGCGGAGAACGGCGACATCGTCGCCGCGATGCTGGACGGCGAGGCCACCGTCAAGCGGTTCAAGCGCGAGGACGGCCACGTCTGGCTGCTTCCGCACAACGCCGCGTACCAGCCCATCCCCGGCGACGAAGCCACCATCCTCGGCAAGGTCGTCGCCGTTCTGCGCCGGGTCTGACACCCGTCGCCCCCATCCAGCTCCGGGACCTCTGCGCCGGTCCCGGAGCTGCTTCGTGCCGTGAGGCCGGGGGCCGCCGGCCGTCGGGCTGCCTACCGTGCCCGTCGAACTGCTTCGGGACCGCCGAACCCCTTCATGCCCGTCGGACTACTTGCCGTCCGCCTGCGCCGAAGCGTCGATCGCGGCCAGCGAGCGGCGGACCTGGTTGCGGTCCGTGGTGTACCAGAAGTCCGGCAGGGTGGCGCGCAGGAAGGTTCCGTAGCGAGCCGTGGCCAACCGCGGGTCGAGGACCGCGACGACACCCCGGTCCCCGGTAGCCCGTACGAGCCGGCCCGCGCCCTGGGCCATCAGCAGGGCGGCATGCGTGGCCGCGACCGCCATGAAGCCGTTGCCCCCGTGCTCCTCGACCGACTTCTGCCGGGCGCTCATCAGCGGGTCGTCGGGGCGGGGGAACGGGATCCGGTCCATGATCACCAGCTGGCAGCTGGGCCCGGGCACGTCCACTCCCTGCCACAGCGACAGCGTGCCGAACAGACAGGTCTTCGGATCCGCGGCGAACGCCTTGATCAGCTCACCGAGCGTCTCCTCCCCCTGGAGGAGGATCGGGTTCGACAGCCGTCCGCGCAGCTCCTCGGCGGCCGCCTTGGCGCCGCGCATGGAGGAGAACAGCCCGAGGGTCCGGCCACCGGCCGCCTCGATCAGCTCCGCCAGCTCGTCCATCATGTCGCCGCGGGTTCCCTCGCGGCCAGGGGTGGCCAGGTGCTTGGCGACGTAGAGGATGCCCTGCTTGGGGTAGTCGAAGGGCGAGCCGACATCCAGCCCCTTCCAGACGGGCACGTCGTCGCCGCCCACGCCTTCCGGCGACAGGCCGAGCGAGCCGGCGACGCCGTTGAAGTCGCCGCCGAGTTTGAGCGTGGCGGAGGTGAGGACCACCGACCGGTCTTCGAACAACTTCTCGCGCAGCAGGCCGGACACCGAGAGGGGAGCGACCCGCAGGGTGGCCCCGAAACGGTCATGGCGTTCGTACCAGACGACGTCGTACTCCGAGCCGAGGACGATCCGCTCCGCCACCGCGTGGACGCTTTCCACCGCGGCCAGGGCCTGCTT
This sequence comes from Streptomyces sp. NBC_00667, assembly GCF_036226825.1. NCBI lineage: Bacteria > Bacillati > Actinomycetota > Actinomycetes > Kitasatosporales > Streptomycetaceae > Streptomyces > Streptomyces sp. NBC_00667. The sequence goes on along the minus strand of NZ_CP109022.1, from coordinate 5,074,880 downwards.
GCGGACGGCGTCCTCGTCCTGGACGGACTTGTCGCGGGTGGAACCGATCGCGGAGATCACGTTGCGCGCGGCGTCGCGCAGGGACATCAGCGCGTACGCGAGGTCTTCGGGAATCTGCTCCAGCCGGCCGGGCAGGGCCAGCTCCATGACGCGTTCGAAGGACTCCGATGCGGTCTGGAGGGAGTCGGCGGTCTTCTCGTCGACGAGCTTGGCCGCGCGCTTGACGGCCCGGTTCACCTGGCCCGGGGTGAGCTCACCGGTGGCGACGCCGGTGACGCGGGAGACGAGTTCATGGGCCTCGTCCACGATCAGTACCTCGTGCGGGGGCAGCACGGGGGCGCCCTCGATGGCATCGATCGCGAGGAGGGCGTGGTTGGTGACGACGACGTCCGCGAGCTTCGCCCGCTCGCGGGCGGCCTCGGCGAAGCACTCGGCTCCGTAGGCGCACTTCGTCGCGCCCAGGCACTCACGGGACGAGACGGAGATCTGCGCCCACGCCTTGTCGGACACGCCGGGCGTCAGGTCGTCGCGGTCGCCGGTCTCTGTTTCGTCCGCCCAGTCCCGCAGGCGCAGCAGGTCCTGGCCCAGCTTGCTGGTGGGAGCGGCCGCTTCGAACTGGTCGAAGAGGCCCTCCTCCTCGTCCTGCGGCGCACCCTCATGGAGCCGGTGCAGACACAGGTAGTTGGAACGTCCCTTGAGCATGGCGAACTGCGGCCGGCGGCGGAGCTGGGGATGCAGCGCCTCCACCGTCCGGGGCAGGTCGCGCTCGACGAGCTGCCGCTGGAGGGCCAGGGTCGCCGTGGCGACGACGACGCGCTCGCCGTGCGCGAGGGCCGGCACCAGGTAGCCGAGGGACTTACCGGTGCCGGTGCCGGCCTGGATCAGCCGGTGGGAGTTCTCGTCGATCGCTTCGGCGACGGCTTCGGCCATGGCCACCTGGCCGGGCCGCTCCGTGCCGCCGACGGCGGAGACGGCGGCGTGCAGCAGGTCGGGGAGGGAGGGCTTCGTCATAGCAATGCCAACCCTACGGGGCCGCACTGACAGCAGCCGCATCGCAGACGTCCCCGCCGTCGGTTCACGGCCGGTGGAGGGGGTTGGGAACGGTCCCGTGGGTGACCGCGTGCGGGCGGTCCGGGCGGTCGCGGTAGCCGTCCTCGTGCAGCCGGTTCCGGTTGAGGCACAGCCGGTCGATCCGCTCCGTGAGCAGGTCGAAGAGCTCGTAGCGGTCCTTGAGCTCGGGGAAACGGGCCTGATGGCGGAGGATCTCCGCCCGTACGAGGGACCAGAACTCGCTCTCGGGCACTCCCATCCGGTCCTCGCAGATCGCGGACAGGTAGCGGAAGACGCCGACGAACAGTCCGGAGTGGATGAACTGCGTCAGGTAGGCGGGCGGCTCCGTCAGCAGCGCGGCACGCACCTGGGCGGGCATCGCCTCGTGCTCGGGCAGCGGCTCCCGGCTGATGTTGACGTCGTCCACGAAGTCCTTGACCGCGAGCCGGACGGGGGCGTCACCCTCGTCGAAGATCACGATGGTGTTCTCGCCGTGCGGGGAGAAGACGGTGCCGTACCGGTAGAGGAAGTGGAGCAGCGGGGGCAGCAGGGCGGCGAAGAGCCTCTGGAGCCAGACGGTGGGGGACAGTCCCGAGCGGGCGACGAGCTCGGCGGTGAAGGAGCGTCCGCGCGGGTCGGTGTGCAGGAGGGAGGCGAGGGTGCGGGCCCGCTCGCCGGGGGCGAGCCGGCCGGTCAGGGGCTCGCGCCAGATCGCGCCGAGAAGTTCCTTGTACTGGTACGGGACCTCGGGGAGCCGGTCGTAGACGGGATGCCGGACGGTCACGGAGGCCACCTCGCCGAGGAGGAGGACCCGGCACTCGTCGCGCAGGAACGGGTCCTCGTCGCGCAGGGAGTGGATCCAGGCGGTGACTGCGGGCGCGGCGAGGGTCAGGTCGCAGGGCAGCCCGCGCCAGACCATGGTGTTCAGGACGGAGAGCGGCAGCTTGACGCTGTGCCGATCGGGACGGGTCAGGTTGAGGAAGGTACGGATCGACTGCTGGGGCAGTCGTACGTCGGGATCCGCGGGCAGCGGTACCAGCGCGCCCGAGGCGAGGGCGGGCGCGAAGAGCGGGAGCACTATCTCGTCCCACTGCCAGGGGTGCACCGGGAGGTAGAGGTAACCGCGGGGGTCGAGGCCGCGGTCGCGCAGCGTCCGGTCGAAGGCGGCGCGGGTGACGGCGTCGAGCTCCGCGGAGTACAGGCGCGCGGGGTCTTCCATCGCGCCGGTTCCCCGGTACTCGGCCAGGGAGGTGTGGGCGGCGAGCCAGGGCAGCCGTTGGCGGGTGCGGGATTCGGGGGCCCAGGCGGCGGTGTCGGCCGCGGACATCCCGACGCGGCCCTTGTTGAGCACGAGCCAGGGGTGGCCGGTCTGGTGCCCTTCGAGCGCGGCGTAGTCGAGGTCTGCGAGGACGTCGGCGGTGAGGGCGTGGTGGTCGAGGCGGGCGTCGGCGGAGAGGGTGGCGCTGAGCTCGCGGACGAGGTGGCCGAGGGTGCCGCCGTCGAGACCGAGGAGGGTACGGGCGCGGACCAGGAACTCGAACGGGTCCCCGAAGGGGGTCGGGGGCTGGGAGGTCGGGGGCTGGGGGGTCGGGGGCTCTAACGAAGGGGGCTGTGGGGAAAGGGGCGGTGGGGTGAGGGTGATGGTGCCGGCGTTGACGTCCCAGCTGCCGTAGGAGCGGCGGCGGGCGCGGAAGCCGAGGGTGCTGCCGTCGTCCAGGGCGAGGCTCCAGGCGTCGCCTGCTGCGGCGGGGGCCGGAACGGGACTGATGATCTCCTCGTACGCGAATTCCCCGAGCATCTTGGCGAGCAGCCGACGGGTGGCGGTTTCCCAGGTCACGCCGTTGATCTCGGGTGGTGTGCTCGGGTGCTGGGGCGACGGTGCCACCGCCTCCGGGAAGTGGGGGCCGGTGGAACCTGACGCGGCGGAGAAATTCGACACGGGACTCCTCGGATATCGGGAACTTCGGTCCACGGCGCGGAGTTTTCAATTGCAGACGCGTTGAGTGCGAGGTGTTGAGTGCACACGCGTTGAATGCAGAAGCGTCGAGCGATGACGGTGCGAGGACTGCGGGGCGGCATTCAGAGGAGATTGCGCAGCGCCCGTTCCCGGATCATCAGCGCGGCACGCTTCTCGGGGAGGTCGATTTCCGCGGAACAGCGGAAACCGGAATTCTGGAAGGCTGATACGGAGGGGGTGTTACGGATGTCCGGTTCGGCGATCACGCGAGCACAGCGTGGCCGGTTGTCGAACACCAGGTCTGCGACCGCGCGGAGCAGGGTGGTGCCCAGACCCCGGCCGCGGTTCGTGCCGTCACCGATCAGCAGGTGGATACCCGTGTCGTGGGGGCGCGCCGGGTAGTGCCGGGCGAGCGGGTCGAGGTCGGCCCGGTAGAGCTCCCAGTAGCTCATCGGTGTGCCGTCGAGCAGACCCAGGCAGGGGATGCTGCGGCCGTCGCTGTCCAGCTGTGCCCTTAGGTGGGCGGCCGTGACGGTTGCGGGGCCGGCGAGTTCCCAGTAGGTGGCCACGTCGGGGTCGTTCATCCAGCGGGTGAGGAGTTCCAGGTCGTGGCGCGGTCGTACGGGTTCCAGGCGGAACGCCCCGACCGGGGTGGCGACGGCGCTCCATGCGGCCGGTGAGTCGAGCAGGTCTGCCTCGGCGAGCAACGGCAACCGTTGGGCGTTGAGCCGTGGTGAGGCGGGTTCCCCGATGACCGAGGCGGTGGCGGCGGCCGTGCGGGTGGGCCGATGGGGGTGCGGGTGGAAGGCATCGGCTCTTCTCCGGGTCGATGGGGCGCGTCGGTCGGTCAGTCGGTCGGTCGTCGAGTCGCTGGGTCGTCGTGCGGTCAGCCGCTGCGCCGTCGAGTCGTCGGGTCGTTGGGTCGTTCGCTCGTTCAGTCGTGAAGGGGGTTGGTGATGGTGACGTAGACGGACTGGGTGTCGACCGGGCCGACGAGTTCGTCCAGGCCGCCCAGGCGGGTGAGCAGATTCGCCTTGCAGCGGAGGGTGGGCGAATCGAGCAGCAGCGCGGGGAGCGGACCGAGGCGGGAGGCTTTGCCCAGGAACCGGCGGAAGGCGGCGAGCAGGACGCGTTCATCCGCGAGGTGCTGCGATCCGAAGGCTCCGATCAGCCCGAAGACGTTGTTGATGCCGAGGTAGTAGGCGAAGCGTTCGTCGGTGACGGCGTCGGCGACGAAGGTGTCGCTGGTGGTGCCGATGCCGGGCAGCCTGGCTTCGAGTTCCGCGCGGTGGGAGTCGCGGAAGTAGTAGCCCTGGTTGTCGCGGTAGCGGCCACCGATGGGCCAGCCGGCCGGGTCGAGGAGCACCAGGGTGTTCTGCTGGTGGGCTTCGAGGGCGATGCCTGCGAGCGCGTCGATGGCGAGGACCGGGAGGACGACGTAGTCGAGGTAGCGCAGGAACCACTCGGCGGCTACCGCCGGGGTGGGCCGGCCGGTGGACGCGGCGAGCCGGGAGACCGTCTCGGCGAGCCGTGAGCGCATCGTGGTCCGGCCGGGCCAGGGGCGGGGAGCGGTGAGTGCGGCGATGCAGACGGCGTCGTCACCGGAGCGGAAGGGGTTGTGGCGTAGCAAGGCGTCGAGTCCTTGGACGGGTGTGCCGTCGGGGGTGTCGACGGCGACCCAGGCGGGGTCGCGGACGATGTCGAAGCCGGGGTGGGCCGCCTGCCACTGATCGGCGAGGCCGGTGCGCAGCAGCCGGTGCACCTCGACTCCGCGGTGGAGTTCCTTGCGGAGGTTCTCGCGGCGGGAGTTGGTGATGCGAAGGCCTAGGGACAGCTTGAGCATCGCGGGGGCGCCGGGGCGGTGGACGGTCCGGACGGAGGAGGTGGGGTACCACGGGTCGCCGTACGGGCCCAGGTCGGTCAGGAGTCCCGCGTCGCGGAGGGCGGCGACGGCGGGGCGGGCCAGCAGGTCATGGGCCTGCCAGGGGTGGAGGGGCAAGGGGGTGGTTCCGGCGGGCGTCGCCAGCCCGGGGGCGAGGCGGGAGAGGAGCTGGGCGGCGGGGACGAGCCGGCCGCGTTCGGTCCAGGCGGAGTCGGTGGCGAGCACGGAGGGGTCGATGGCGAACCAGTGGAGGGGGAAGGAGCCGTGGAGTTCGGGTGAGTAGTGGCGTACATCGGCTTCGGAGAGTCCCTCCCGGCTCTTGGGGTCGGGCTGGAGGGGGTGACCGAGGAGGAGGGACTGTTCGGCGGTGAGGAAGCGGTCCGCGGCGATGGGGGCCGGTGGGGTGGGTCGTTGACGCCGGTCGGCGATGAACTCGGCGGTGCGGCGCACCGAGTCGGCTACCCGTCCGACGAGGTCGGCGGCGCGGCCGGTGCCCTCGCGGGCGATCAGGGCGGCAAGGGTGACTGCGTCCAGGGCGGGGGCGTCGGCGGGGGCGCCTTCGAGCCGGGCGGGGGCGAAGCGGTGCCAGCCCGACGGGGACCAGTGCCGGACGGCGACGAGCAGCGCCACGCCGGATGCGGGGAGGGGGATGCGCAGCAGGGTGCCGACGGGCCCGTCGGGGCGGCCGATGCCGCTTTCGCGGACCCAGCACCGCAGCAGGTTCTCCACCGTCGCGGCCTCGGCGGCGATCCCGGGGTCGGGGTGGTCCAGCAGATCGGGCAGCGCCGCCGGATCGGGGCCGAGGAGCCCGGCCCCCGCCGGCCGGGGCCGCATGGTCGGCCGCTTCTGCCTCGGCACGCCGACCGCCGCGGGTGCAGCGGGCCGGCCCCGCTCACCCGGCAGCGCCTCGTGGGCGCCCGTGGTGGGCCCGGCCTCAGACGTGCCGCCTGCGTGGACGTGCCCGGCTTCGGGTCCCGGGGGCGGGGTGGCGCCGCCGGGGCTGGGGTGGTGCGCCGCGGCTCCGCCGGAGGGCGGTGCGCCCACCGGGTCGTGCCCGAGGCTTTCCACACCTGCCTGGGCGGTCCCGAAGGCCGGGGCCGGGTCGACCGCCTCGGCCCCGGGTGCCGGGTCACCGCCCAGACTCCGGCTCAGGGCAGCGCCCTGCACCGCGGCCGGGCCGGACGGCGGCGCCGCTTGGGCGCCGACGGCTCCCTCGGCGCCGGGTGCCGGGGACGGGCCGACGGCTTGCCCCGGGCCGGGGTGGTGGGGCTCGGCCCTGCCGGGGGGCGGGGTCCAGTCCGGGGTGTGCCCGGGGGCTGACAGGCCCGCCTGGGCGGTGCCAGTGGCGAGGGCCGGGTCCGCCGGCCCGGTCACGAAGTCCGGGCCACCGCCCGGCCCCGGTCCCGCACCCTGACCCGGAGCAACGTCCCGGCCGGGGCCAACGCCGAGCCCTCGGGCGGTGCCGGGGCCCGCAACGAACACGGCCCCGGGGGCTGGGTCGCCGCCCAGGGGCGGGCTGCCGCACGGCATGCCGACCTGACCCGGAGCAACGTCCTGGCCAGGGGCAACGCCGAGCCCTCGGGCGGTAGCGGCCAACGCGGCAGGCGCGGCCCCCGGGGTCGGGGCCCCGCCCGGGGTTGGCTCGCCGGACGGGGTGCCGGCCTGACCTGGGGCAGCGGCCTGGCTTCGGGGAGTGCCTGGGGTTGGCATGGCCCCCGGGGTCGGGGCCCCGCCCGGGGAGGGACTGCCGCACGGGGCGCCGGCGTGGCCTGGGGCAGCGTCCTGGTTTCGGGGAGTGCCCGGGGCGTGGGCGGGGTCCGGGGTGGGTGCCGGGGGTGTGGTCGCGGTCGGGGTGGGGTCTGGGGGTGGCGTGGGCATGGGGGGTCCTTGGGGTTCGGTCAGTGGGGCCGGCGGGCGGCGGGGACGGCGTCGGTCAGCCGGTCGAGGACGGCTCCGGCCTGCTCGTCGGTCAGCGTCAGCGGCGGCAGGAGGCGCACGACGCTGGAGTGACGGCCGCCGAGTTCGACGATCAGGCCCCGGTCCAGGCACTCCTGGCGGACGGCGGCCGCCAGCTCGGGAGCGGCGGCTCCGGTGTCGGGGTCGACGACTTCGACGCCGATCATCAGACCGCGGCCCCGCACGTCCCCGACGCAGGGGTGGTCGGCGGCGAATCCCCGCAACGCCGTCAGCATCCGCTCCCCCAGCACGGCGGCCCGCTCCGCAAGACGGTTCTGCCGGACGTAGGCCAAGGTGGCGGTTCCCGCCGCCATGGCCAGCTGGTTGCCGCGGAAGGTACCGGCGTGGGCACCGGGCGCCCAGACGTCCAGCTCCGCCCGGTACACGATCACGGCCAGCGGCAGGCTGCCCCCGATCGCCTTGGACAGGACCATCACGTCGGGCACGACCCCGGCGTGGTCGACTCCCCAGAAGGCGCCGGTGCGCCCCACACCCGTCTGCACCTCGTCCGCGATCAGCGGGATGCCCCGTTCGGCGGTGATCTCCCGCATCCGGCGCAGCCACGCGTCCGGCGCCGGGTGGACTCCGCCCTCACCCTGGACCGGCTCCACGATCATCCCGGCCGGCGCCGGCACCCCGCTCTTGGGGTCGTCCAGCAGGCTCTCGGTCCACCGCGCCGCCAGCCGCTCCCCGTCGGCACCGGCGACCCCGAACGGAGGGCGGTGGTCCTGGGGGAACGGCAGCCGGGTGACCCGTACGGCTTCGGCGCCGCCCGAGGCCTCCAGCGCCCCGGCCGTCATGCCGTGGTACGCCCCGGTGAAGGCCAGCAGCCCCGAGCGCCCGGTGGCGGTACGGACCAGCTTGAGCGCGGCTTCGACCGCGTCCGTCCCGGCGGGCCCGCAGAACTGGACCCGGGCGTCCGCCGCCAGCGCGGGCGGCAGGTTCGCGAACAGCTCGGTGGTGAACGCGTCCTTGACCGGGGTCGCCAGGTCCAGCACGTGCAGCGGAGCACCCGAGTCGAGCACCCCCCGGACGGCTTCGAGCACCACGGGGTGGTTGTGTCCCAGCGCGAGCGTGCCCGCGCCGGAGAGGCAGTCGAGGTAGCGCCGCCCGTCGGCGCCCTCGATCGTCAGCCCCCGGGCCCGTACCGGGACGATGGGCAGGGAGCGCGCGTACGTCCGTGCGGCGGATTCCCGTAACGCCTGCCTGCGCAGGATGCCCTCGGCCGCGACCGGCGCCCTGTTGCCCTGCTGCGGCACCTGTTCCGCCGCCGCAGGGCCGGCCGGCCCTTGGGCCACCGCCGTGTTCTGCGCCTCGCCCTCGGCTGCGGCCGGCTCGGTCAAAGGCTCGCTCCACGCCACGACTGTCGGTCCTCCCGCCCGGATCTCTCTTCCGGATTGCGTCTCGAACAGGAACGCTGCTGCCCCATCCCCCGTACGTACCAACGACGGTGAAGGCGGCGGATCACGGGTGACCGGAAGATCCTTGCCCTCGGCGGACCCCGCAGGGACCCGGCGGAGGGTGAAGGAACCGCGGCCCCGGCCTGTGTCGTCCTCAGCCGCAGCGGCATAGTGGGGTGCTGCGCCCGGCGCGCGCGAATGGCGAGCCGGCCGCACCGCACCCCGTTCAACGCCTCGAACCACCAGGGGGACTTACGACATGCGACCGAACCGACCGGTCACCGCGGCCCTGTGCGCGGCCGCGCTCGCGCTGACCGCCGCGGCCTGCGGACCCGGCGACGGTGAGGCCGGCGGCGACGCCAAGCCGACCGTGGCGGCCAGCCTGCCGTCCGGCGCCACCGACGGGATCAAGATCCCGGACGACATCAAGGAAAAGCTGAAGCAGCACGGCATAGACATGGAGAAGTGGAAGGGGGGTGCGTGGAAGAACTGGAAGCGGGAGGACTGGCTCCGCGAGGCGGGCGACTACATCAACCCGATCATCGAGGGCCTTTGGGACCCGGACCGGATGCGTGACGCCGACAAGACGCCGCAGCCCCCGGCCGTGGACCCGGACGCCGGCAAGGACCAGGGCGTCACCGACCCCACTCCCGCGCCGGTTTCCGCGAAGCAGGCGGCCGCGCCGTACCACGCCAACGTCCCGGCGTCCGGCAAGGTCTTCTTCGACGGGCCCGAGGGCTCGATGGTCTGCTCGGCCACGGTCGTCAAGGACCCGGCCCACCCCGGCAAGTCCAACCTGGTCTGGACGGCGGGCCACTGCGTGCACGCCGGCAAGGCCGGCGGCTGGTACCGCAACATCGCCTTCGTCCCGTCCTACAACAACGCGGGCAAGACGGCGCCGGAGCTCAAGGGCGCCCCTCGCGACCAGGTGGCCCCGTACGGCGTGTGGTGGAGCGACTGGGCACAGACCTCGGACCAGTGGATCGCGACCGGCGGCCCGACGGGCGGGGCGGGTGCCCCGTACGACTTCGCGGTGCTGCACGTGACCCCGGAGAAGGGCTCGGGCAAGTCCCTGGAGGAGACGGTCGGTTCGGCGCTCCCGGTGGAGTTCGCCGCCCCGGCGGTGCAGAAGGTCGCGAGCATCACGGCGACGGGCTACCCGGCTGCGGCGCCGTTCGACGGCCAGCGGGCGTTCCAGTGCACGGACAAGCCCGGCCGGCTGTCGCTGACCGCGGCCTCCCCGGTGATGTACCGCATCGGCTGCACCATGACCGGCGGTTCCTCGGGTGGCGGCTGGATCGCGGCGGGCGCCGACGGCAAGCCCGCGCTGGTGTCGAACACGTCGATCGGTCCGGCGAAGGCGGGCTGGCTGGCCGGCCCGCGGCTGGGCCCGGAGGCCAAGGGCGTGTACACCGCGGTGAGCAACAAGTTCAAGTAGCAGCGGCGACGCGGCACTTGCGGGAGTGACACGAAGGAGGGCCCCCGCCCGAGGCGGGGGCCCTCCTTCACACGGCGCGGCCGGTCAGTGCTTCGCGGGCACGTACGGTGCCAGGTCCGCGGCCAGTTCCTGGTGGACGCGCGCCTTGAGCAGGGTGCCCTCCGGGGTGTGCTCCTCGGAGATGACCTCGCCCTCGGCGTGCGCCCGGGCGATCAGCGAGCCGCGGGTGTACGGCACCAGTGCCTCCACCTCGACCTCCGGCCGGGGCAGCTCGGTGTCGATGAGCGCGAGGAGCTCCTCGATGCCCATGCCGGTCCGGGCGGAGACGGCGATGGAGTGCCGCTCGATGCGCAGCAGGCGCTGGAGGACCAGCGGGTCCGCCGCGTCCGCCTTGTTGATCACCACGATCTCGGGCACGTTGACCGCGCCGACCTCGCGGATGACCTCGCGGACCGCCGCCAGCTGCTCCTCCGGGGCCGGGTGCGAGCCGTCCACGATGTGCAGGATGAGGTCGGAGTCGCCGACCTCCTCCATCGTGGAGCGGAACGCCTCGACCAGGTGGTGGGGCAGGTGCCGGACGAAGCCGACGGTGTCGGCCAGGGTGTAGACGCGGCCGGAGGGGGTCTCGGCCCGGCGCACGGTCGGGTCGAGGGTGGCGAACAGGGCGTTCTCCACCAGGACGCCCGCACCGGTGAGGCGGTTGAGGAGCGAGGACTTGCCGGCGTTGGTGTAGCCGGCGATGGCGACCGAGGGCACCTTGTTGCGGCGCCGTTCCTGCCGCTTGATGTCGCGGCCGGTCTTCATCTCCGCGATCTCCCGGCGCATCTTCGCCATCTTCTCGCGGATCCGTCGCCGGTCGGTCTCGATCTTGGTCTCACCGGGGCCTCGGGTGGCCATTCCGCCACCGCCGCCGCCGCCCATCTGCCGGGACAGCGACGCGCCCCAGCCGCGCAGTCGCGGCAGCATGTACTGCATCTGCGCGAGCGCGACCTGTGCCTTGCCCTCTCGGGACTTGGCGTGCTGGGCGAAAATGTCGAGGATGAGGGCGGTCCGGTCGACCACCTTCACCTTGACGACGTCTTCGAGGGCGATGAGCTGGCCGGGGCTGAGCTCTCCGTCGCACACGACGGTGTCGGCGCCGCTCTCCATGACGATGTCGCGCAGTTCACGTGCCTTGCCGGAACCGATGAAGGTGGCCGGATCGGGCTTGTCGCGGCGCTGGATCACGCCGTCGAGCACGAGAGCACCTGCCGTCTCGGCGAGGGCCGCGAGCTCCGCGAGGGAGTTCTCGGCGTCGTCCACGGTGCCGGAGGTCCACACACCGACGAGTACGACGCGCTCCAGGCGGAGCTGTCGGTACTCGACCTCGGTGACGTCCTCGAGCTCGGTGGAGAGGCCGGCGACGCGGCGCAGCGCCGCGCGCTCGGAGCGCTCGAACTGTTCGCCGTCGCGGTCCCCGTCGATTTCGTGGCTCCAGGCGACGTCCTCTTCCATCAGGGCATCGGCCCGAAGGCTCTCGGTGAAGCTCGGCGAGTCCTGCACGTCCTGTGCGTCCCGCGCGTCCTGGGAAGGGGAAGAGGAGGAGGTCATTGGATCCTTACGTCGATTCGAATGCGTCCGCGCCCGACCGCTGCCGAGGCTGCCGCCGTGCGTGACATGACACGGTCGTGACATAGCACTGCAATGTCCAACGTGTCACACCGCCCGGAGATTCCCGGACCCGGGGGCCCACGGCCGGGCGGACCGGCCTGTCGATGGTGACATGCCCGTTCGGCGCCCGTCACACGCTTTTCGCACGGGCGCCACCCGGATCGGGCCGGGCGCCCGCGCGGTCTCAGGCCTTCTTCGGGGTCGCCCTGGGCGCGGGGGCCGCGTTCGGCGCGGCCTTGGGGGCGGGGGTCGCCTTGGACTGCGCGCTCCATTCGGGGTGTCCCGGCATCGGCGGGGTCGTCGCGCCGTACAGCCACGGCTTGAGGAAGGGTTCCAGGTCCCGTCCCGCCTCCCGGGAGGCGAGGCGCACGAAGTCCGCCGTGCCCGCGGTGGAGTCCGCGTGCTCGGCCACCCAGCGCCGCTCGACCCGGTCGAAGGCGGCTGCGCCGATCTCCTGGCGCAGGGCGTAGAGGATGAGCGCGGACCCGTCGTAGACCACCGGCCGGAACAGTCCGATCTTCTCCCCGGGCGGGGCCGGCTTGGGCGCCGCCGGCGGGCCGCCCGCCGCCCGCCACTGGTCGGAGCGCTGGTACGCCTCGCGCATGCGCCGCTCCAGGGAGTACTTGCCGAGGCCGTCCGCGTAGAGCGCCTCGTACCAGGTGGCGTGTCCTTCGTTGAGCCACAGGTCGGACCAGGTCCGCGGGGTCACGCTGTCGCCGAACCACTGGTGGGCGAGCTCGTGGACCATGACGGAGTCGACGTACCACTCGGGGTAGGTGCCGGCGGTGAACAGCCCGCTCTCGAAGAGCGAGAGGGTCTGGGTCTCCAGCTCGAAGCCGGTCTTGGCGCGGGCGATGAGCACGCCGTAGTTCTCGAAGGGGTAGCGGCCGACGCGTTCTTCCATCCACGCGATGTGCGCGGAGGTCTTCTTGAGCCACGGCTCCAGCCGCTGCCGGTCGGCGGCCGGCACCACGTGGCGCAGCGGCAGCCCGTGCGGTCCGGTGCCCGACGGCACGGCGGAGGCGCCGACCGAGACCTGGGCGAGCTCCGTGGCCATGGGGTGCAGGGTGCGGTAGGTCCAGGTGGTGGGCTGGCCGGAGCGCTGGACCGGGAGGGCGGTGGGCACTCCGTTGGCGACGGCCGTGAGACCGGCCGGGGCGGTGATCCGGAAGGTGAAGAACGCCTTGTCGGCGGGGTGGTCGTTGCAGGGGAAGACCCGGTGGGCGGCGTCGGCCTGGTTGGCCATGGCGAGCCCGTCGTCGGTGGTCACCCAGCCGCCGTCGTCGCGGCCGCGCGGGTCGCTGGTGTGCCGTACGACGACGCGCAGCGGCGTGTGGGCCACGACGGGCCGCGCGGGGGTCAGCACGAGGTCCTCCCCGGCGCTCTCGAAGCGTGCGGGCTCCCCGTTGACCTCGGCGGACGCGACGGTGCCGTGGGTGAAGTCCAGGTTGATGCGCTCCAGGTCCTCCAGGGCCCGGGCGTCGATGACGGTGACGGCGTCGAGCGGGCTGCGGTTGTCCTTGTAGGTGAAGGACAGGTCGTACGAGAGGACGTCGTAGCCGGGGTTGCCGAGCTCGGGGAAGAGGGTGTCGCCGATGCCGAGTGGCTTGGGCGGCGGCAGCACCGCGGCGACGAGGGTGAGGGAGGCCGCGGCGAGCAGCGCGGCGCGCAGGCGGGGGGAGGTGAGCTGCATCCACCATCGCTTACCAGTGCCCGGCGCCCCCTTGCGACCGGCGCGCGACGGCGCCACCCGAACGGGTTCGCAGGCCGGTGGACCGGCCTACGCATGACCGACGCGCCGTGGACCGGCCGGCGCGCGACGACACGCGCGACCACGCGTCGTGGACCGGACCGCACCGGGTACGGGCAGCCCGGCGTGCCGGCTACGCCCTGCTGACGTCGTACACGCCCGGCACGTCGCGCATCGCCCGCATCAGCGCCGGGAGTCCGGCCGCGTCGGGGAGCTGGAGGGTGTACGTGTGCCGGACCCGCTGTTCGACGGGCGGTTCCACGGTCGCGGAGACCACCTCGACCCCCTCGCGGGCGATCGCTTCGGTCAGGTCGGCCAGCAGGTGCGGGCGGCCGAACGATTCGGCGAGCAGGGTCACGCGGCAGTCCGCCGTGTCCCGCCAGTGCACGGCGACCGAGGTACGGCCCACGGCGCGCATCTGGGCCACGGCGGGGCACTGGACGCGGTGCACGGTGACGGCCCCGCCCCGTACGACGAACCCGGCCACGGCGTCCGGCGGCACGGGGGTGCAGCAGCCGGCCAGCCGTACGTGCGCGTTCGGCAGGTCGGCGACGGCGTTGCCGCTCCCCCCGCGCGCGCCCACGACGGACAGGGGCGCCCGTGCGGCGGTGGTGGTGGCCGCGGCGTCGTCGGGGTGGGTCGCGAGCCAGCTGCCGATGGCGATGCGGGCGGCGGGGGTGGTGGCGTGCTCCAGCCAGTCGGCGGCCGGCCCGGAGGAGGAGTCGTGGGAGAGCAGCAGTTGGACGGTGTCGCCGTCGGAGAGCCGGGACGACAGGGAGGTGAGGCGCCCGTTGACGCGGGCGCCGATACAGCCGTGGGCCGCCTCGCCGTACTGGGCGTAGGCGGCGTCGATACAGCTGGCGCCGCCCGGAAGGGTCAGGGTGCGCGGGGCGGCGGCGGCGCCGTCCACCGCGAAGACGGTGACTTCCCGGTCCTGGGCGAGTTCGGCGCGCAGGACGGTCCAGAAGGTGTCGGGGTCGGGCGCGGACTGCTGCCAGTCGAGCAGCCGCGACAGCCAGCCGGGCCGGGTGGGGTCGACGCGTTCCTCGTCGCAGTCGGCGGGTTCGCCCGTGGTGTACGGGTTGCCGAGGGCGACCACGCCGGCCTCCGCGACGCGGTGCATCTGCCGGGTCCGGACGATGACTTCGGCGACGTGCCCGTCGGGCGTGGCGACGGCGGTGTGCAGCGACTGGTAGAGGTTGAACTTCGGGACGGCGATGAAGTCCTTGAACTCGGAGACCACCGGGGTGAAGCAGGTGTGCAGTTCGCCGAGCACCCCGTAGCAGTCGGCGTTCTCGCCGACGAGGACGAGGATGCGTCCGAAGTCGGAGCCGCGCAGCTCGCCGCGTTTGCGGGAGATGCGGTGGACGGATACGAAGTGCCGTGGCCGTACGGCCACTTCGGCGGCGATCCCGGCGTCGCGCAGGACGGCGCGCACGGAGTCGGCGATGGCGGGCAGCGGATCGTTCTCGCCCGTGTGGGCGGCGATCAGCGCGCGGGTCTGCTCGTACTCCTCGGGGTGCAGGATCGCGAAGACGAGGTCTTCCAGCTCGGTCTTGAGGGCCTGTACGCCGAGCCGTTCGGCGAGCGGGATGAGGACGTCGCGGGTGACCTTGGCGATGCGGGCCTGTTTGTCGGGGCGCATCACGCCGAGCGTGCGCATGTTGTGGAGCCGGTCGGCGAGTTTGATGGACATGACGCGGACGTCGTTGCCGGTGGCGACGAGCATCTTGCGGAAGGTCTCGGGTTCGGCGGCGGCCCCGTAGTCGATCTTCTCCACCTTGGTGACGCCGTCGACGATGAAGCAGACCTCGTCGCCGAACTCCTCGCGGACCTGCTGGAGCGTCACTTCGGTGTCCTCCACGGTGTCGTGGAGGAGTGAGGCCGTCAACGTGGTCGTCTCCGCGCCGAGTTCGGCGAGGATCAGGGTGACGGCGAGGGGGTGTGTGATGTACGGCTCACCGCTCTTGCGCATCTGGCCGCGGTGGGAGGTCTCCGCGAGGAGGTACGCGCGCCGCAGGATGGACAGATCGGCGTCCGGATGGTGGGCACGGTGGGCTTCCGCCACGTGTCCGATGGCGTCGGGGAGCCGGTCGCGGGACGGGGGGCCGAGCAGCGCGGCACGCCCGAGACGGCGCAGGTCAAGCCTGCTGCGGCTCCGTCTGCGCAGCTCAGGGCGCGCTTCGGGGTGTGCTTCGGGGTTCGTGGCCTCTGCACTCATGGGAACCTCCGGCGGCTTCGACCGGCGGTGGTGGGCATGGGGTGAGCCCTCAGGGCCGGTGCCTGATGTTACCGACCCCACCACGTGGCGCAGTCCACCTCTCGCACAGCGTGAAACGGATCACCCATTAGAGGGAAGCTGCGCGGCAATGCCCGGGCCAGGACAAACCTAGGCGAAGGCCGTTTCGGTGAGCCAGGCCGACTCGCACTCGCCCGAGGCCACGATGACGGCGGGTCCGGTCATGTCGATCCGGCCGTCGGGGTGTTCGGTGATGAGGAGGGTGCCGCCGGGGAGGTCGACGGTGTAGGTGACGGGCTGACCGGTGAGGGCCGGGTCGGCGCCGTCCCGGCGGATGGCGGCCACGGCGACGGCGCAGGCGCCGGTGCCGCAGGAGCGGGTCTCGCCGGAGCCGCGTTCGTGGACGCGCATGGCGACGTGCCGGGGGCCCCGGTCGACCACGAACTCGACGTTGACCCCGGTGGGGTAGGTGGACGCCGGGCTGAACGGCGGGGCGGTGAACAGGTTCCCGGCGTCGTCGAGGCTTTCGACGAACGCCACGGCGTGCGGGTTCCCCATGTTCACGTTCCGCGCGGGCCAGGTGCGCTCGCCGACCGAGACGGTGACCTCGCCCGCGGGCAGTTCGGCGCGGCCCATGGACACGGTGACGTCGCCGGTCTTGGCCAGGTGCACGTGCTTGACGCCGCCGCGCGTGGCGACGGCGAGGTCGCCGGGCTCGACGTGGCCGGCGTGCTGGAGGTAGCGGGCGAAGACCCGCACACCGTTGCCGCACATCTCGGCGACGGAGCCGTCGCTGTTGCGGTAGTCCATGAACCATTCGGCTTCGCCGGCCATGTGCGCGGCCTCGGGATGGGCGGCGGACCGCACCACGTGCAGCACCCCGTCCGCGCCGATTCCGGCCCGCCGGTCGCAGAGCTTGGCGACGGCGCCCTCGGGCAGCTCGATGGCGTTGTCCGGGTCCGGGACGATCACGAAGTCGTTCTCGGTTCCGTGGCCCTTGAGGAAGGAGAGGGTGCTGTGCGTCACGGGCCCATCGTAAGCGACGGGCCTCAGCGCAGCCGGGCCACCCGGTACACGGCGAGCGCGACGACGGCCAGCGCGACCAGCGCGTACAGCGCGGCCATGCGCCAGTCGGGGAGGCGGCCGCCGCCCCGCGGGCGGAGCCCGGGCAGGGAGTAGCCGACCCGGCGCGCGGCCATCATCCCCCAGCCGGCGGCGCAGGCGCTGATCAGGAAACCGAGCATGGCGACGACGGCTCCGCCGTCACCGAACTCGAAGGCGAGGGGGAACGCGAACATGAGCGAGCCTGCGGCGGCCAGCATCACGATGGGGGTGATCTGCCAGATGCGCAGGCGGCGCTGGGGGCGCAGTTCAACCTCGAACTCGGGGCCGGTGGCGCCCTCGGCCGCGGCGTCCGGCGCGTCCGGGCCGTCGGGGGTCAGCCGCGCGGGGTCGGCGGGCAGCCCGAGCGAGCCGGGACCGTCGGGCCCGGCCGGCTGCGGTCCGGGCTCCTGTCGCGGAACCGTCCCGGAGGCGGGGTCCGCGGCGGGCCCGGCAAGGCCCGGAGCGAGCCGGGCAGGCTCCGCGGCGGGCCCGGCAGGCTCCGCGGTCCCGCTGTGGAGCAGGTCCGCCTCCCGTCCGGTGTCGTCCCGCCCAGTGTCACGAGGGCCGGCCTCCATAGCCACGCGCCCTCCCCACTCGGACTTCGTACGCCGCTGTTCAGCAGTTTGATGATGGCATGGTCCAGACCCCCAGACGGGCGCACGGGGCTTCCCGATGCCATCACGTGATCAGGCTGTGACCGCTCGTTCGACCAACGACTGCGCGAGTCCGGGGAGTTCCCCGCGGTCCTCGGCCGCTCCGCTGAGCCAGTGCACGCGCGGGTCCCGGCGGAACCAGGAGTCCTGTCGGCGGGCGAACCGCTTGGTGGCGCGTACGGTCTCGGCCCTGGCCTCGTCCTCGGTGCACTCGCCCGCGAGGGCGGCCAGCACCTGCTGGTACCCCAGCGCGCGGGAGGCGGTGATGCCCTCGCGCAGCCCCTGGGCCTCCAGCGTCCGGACCTCGTCGACCAGACCGGCCTCCCACATCCGGTCCACCCGCAGGGCGATCCGCTCGTCCAGCTCCGGCCTGGCGACGTCCACGCCGATCTGGACCGTGTCGTAGACGGACTCGTGGCCCGGCAGGTTGGCGGTGTACGGCTGCCCGGTGATCTCGATGACCTCCAGGGCCCGGACGATCCGGCGGCCGTTGCTGGGCAGGATGGCGTGGGCGGCGTCCGGGTCGACGGCGGCCAGCCGGGCGTGCAGGGCGCCGGGGCCGCGCAGGGTGAGCTCGTCCTCCAGCCGGGCCCGCACGGCCGGGTCGGTGCCGGGGAAGTCCATGGCGTCGAGCGCGGCGCGGACGTAGAGCCCGGAGCCTCCGACGAGGACCGGCGTGCGCCCCTGCGCGAGCAGGGCGTCGATCTCGGCGCGGGCGAGGCGCTGGTACTCGGCGACGCTCGCGGTCTCGGTGACGTCCCAGACGTCCAGGAGGTGGTGCGGGATCCCTCCGCGTTCCTCGGGCGTCAGCTTGGCGGTGCCGATGTCCATCCCCCGGTACAGCTGCATGGAGTCCGCGTTGACGACCTCCCCGCCGAAGTGGTGGGCCAGGGCTACGCCCAGGTCGGACTTTCCGGCCGCGGTGGGACCGACGACGGCGATGACCCGCGGGGCGGGAGCTGCATTCCTCACTGCCACAGTCTCGCAAACCCTGCGCCGGATACCCGATCGAGTGACGTGACGGGATGCGGTCGGGGTCGTTGCCTTGGCGGGGTTCCGGGCCCGGCGCGCCCGGGGGAGGCCGGTCCGGCCAAGGCGGAACTCCACTCGCACGAGTAACGTTTATGGGAGTAGACATGGGTGTTTTCAGCCGGTTTTTTGGCCGTAAGGATCAGGGTTCGACCGAAGAGGCCGCTCCCGAGGGCCTGACGGCCACGCCCGGGGAAGCGGAGGCAGTGGCGGCTGAGGCGGAGGTCCCGGCGGCGGAGCCCGTGGAGATCCCGAAGCAGCAGTCGGTGGAGGCCGCCGCGGACAGCGAGACCGGCGAGGGCGCCCGTACGTAGCTCCCGGCAATGGACGGTGACCAATGGGCCTCTTGGACAATCTGAAGGCCAAGCTCGGGCCGGCGAAGGACAAGGTCGGCGACCTCGCGCAGCAGCACGAGGGCAGGATCGGCGAGGGTCTGGACAAGATGGCCAAGGTCGTGGACTCCAAGACCAAGGGCAAGTACAGCGGCCAGATCACGGCGGGCACGAGCAAGGCGAAGGGCGCCCTGGGCAAGATCGCCCACAAGGACGATCCCGGTCACGGTCCCGGCGGGCCGACGCCGCCGGCGACCGGCTGAGTCGTCCGCGAAGGGGTGCGGGGTCCGAGGGGCCCCGCGCCCCTTCGGCGTACCGCCGCCGGGCGGGTTTCAGGACCAGGCAGCGACGAAGTAGCCCACCCCGTACGGGGCGTCCTCGTACAGCAGCCGGCCGTCGAGCCCCGCGCCCTCCGCGGCGCCGGCGAGGACCTGCCACGGCGCCCGGCCGGCGGCCTGGAGTTCGGCGGCGAGCGTGACGTCGAGTCCGGCGAGGGCGGCGGTGTCCGCGGTGGCGAGGGCGGCTGCGGCGGCGGCGTCGAAGGCTCCGGCGCGCTCGTCGAGGTAGCCGGGCGCCTTCAGGGTCCGGCAGGCGCTGCCGTCGCCCATGACGAGCAGGGCGACCCGGTCCTCCCGGGCGGCGAGGTCGCGGCCCGCGCGCAGGGCCTCCCCGGTCTCCAGGGAGTGCGCCACCGCGAGCCCCTCGACGGGCGCGGCGCCCCAGCGCGCGTGGTCCAGCAGCCAGGCGCCGACGGCCAGGGCCGGCGGGAGCGGCCGCGTACCGGCGTCCGGCTCCTCGCCGGGCCGGACCCCTTCGCCGGGGCGGACGCCCTCGCCGAGCCGTACACCGGAGTCGACGCCGAAGCCGTGGAAGCCTCCCCGGGAACCCTGGGGGTACGGGCCGGCCTGGTCGTCGGACGACGCGGCGCCCACGACGACCAGCAGGCCGGGCCTGGAGGCCGCGAGCACGGCGAGCGCGTCGGAGCAGGCGGTACGGGCCCCGTCCAGTTCGGCGGCGGCCCCCGCGGCGACCTCCGGCACGAGGAGCGGCGGGGCGGGACAGACGGCAGCGGCTACGAGCATGATCCGCAGCCTAGCCGGGCGCGGCCCGCTCCGGGCCCCCCGCGGGGCCCCCTCGCACCCGCCCGGCGCGCCGCGGGATCAGGCGGTCACGGCGCAGCCGGAGCTGGTCGGCGGCAGCGGGGCCGGGACGCCCAGGGTGGGGATGCCGAGCATGACGCCCGCCGGCTGGGCCGGGGCGGCGTTGCGCTTCTCCCACGCGTCGCCGGCGCGGGTGCGCCGCACGGAGCGGGCCGGGCCTTCGGCCAGCAGGTGGTGCGGGGCGGCGTAGGTGATGTCGACGGTCACGACGTCACCGGGGCGGACCTCCTGGTCCGGCTTCGTGAAGTGCACGAGGCGGTTGTCGGGGGCGCGGCCGGAGAGCCGGTGCGTGGCGCCGTCCTTGCGGCCCTCGCCCTCCGCGACCATGACTTCGAGGGTGCGGCCGACCTGCTTCTTGTTCTCCTCCCAGGAGATCTCCTCCTGGAGGGCGACCAGGCGCATGTACCGCTCCTGGACGACTTCCTTGGGGATCTGCCCCTCCATCTCCGCGGCGGGGGTGCCGGGGCGCTTGGAGTACTGGAAGGTGAAGGCGTTCGCGAAGCGGGCCTCGCGCACCACGTGCATCGTCTGCTGGAAGTCCTCCTCGGTCTCGCCGGGGAAGCCGACGATGATGTCGGTGGAGATCGCCGCGTGCGGGATGGCGGCGCGCACCTTCTCGATGATGCCGAGGAAGCGCTCCTGGCGGTACGAGCGGCGCATGGCCTTGAGGATCGGGTCCGAGCCGGACTGCAGCGGCATGTGCAGCTGCGGCATCACGTTCGGGGTCTCGGCCATGGCCGCGATCACGTCGTCGGTGAAGTCGCGCGGGTGCGGGGAGGTGAAGCGGACCCGCTCCAGGCCCTCGATCTGTCCGCAGGCGCGCAGCAGCTTCGAGAAGGCCTCGCGGTCGCCGAGGTCGGAGCCGTAGGCGTTGACGTTCTGGCCGAGCAGGGTGATCTCCGAGACGCCCTCGGCGACCAGTGCCTCCACCTCCGCCAGGATGTCGCCGGGACGGCGGTCCTCCTCCTTGCCGCGCAGCGCGGGGACGATGCAGAAGGTGCAGGTGTTGTTGCAGCCGACGGAGATCGAGACCCAGGCGGCGTACGCGGACTCGCGGCGGGTCGGCAGCGTCGAGGGGAAGGCCTCCAGCGACTCGGCGATCTCGACCTGCGCCTCTTCCTGCACGCGGGCGCGCTCCAGCAGGACGGGCAGTTTGCCGATGTTGTGGGTGCCGAAGACGACGTCGACCCACGGGGCCCGCCGGACGATCGTGTCGCGGTCCTTCTGCGCGAGGCAGCCGCCCACGGCGATCTGCATGCCGGGGCGCTTGGTCTTCATCGGGGCGAGCCGGCCGAGGTTGCCGTACAGCTTGTTGTCGGCGTTCTCGCGGACGGCGCAGGTGTTGAAGACGACGACGTCGGCGTCGCCGTCGGAGCCCTCGGGCGCCCGCGTGTAACCGGCGTCCTCCAGCAGACCGGAAAGCCGCTCGGAGTCGTGCACGTTCATCTGGCACCCGTAGGTGCGCACCTCGTAAGTTCCCTTGACGTCCACTGCCGTGCTCCGGTCGCTGCTGCTGGTCATGGAACAAGGGTAGGCGCTCCCCGGATGCCCTCCGGCCCGCAGCCGCGGGGGCGGTGGTCCACCGGTGCACGGCGTCCGGGCCGTGACAGGACGCCGGGCGGGGTGGCAGGATCGCCGGCGTGCACCTCGTACCGCCCCGCGTGAGCCGGCGTCGCGCCCTGTGGGGCCTGGCGGCGGTGCTCGCCGTGTGCGGGCTGCTGGTGTGGTGGCTGAGGCCCTTCGGGGAGCCGGAGCCCAGCGGCAGCCTCACTTTCAGCACGGGCGTCCGTACCGGCGTCTACCACCGCTACGGGGAGCTGCTGGAGCAGGCGCTCGCCACCGACATGCCCCGTGTGACGGTGAAGCTGGAGCCCAGCGAAGGCTCCCAGCAGAACCTCCAGCGGGTGGCCGCCGGGGAGGCCGACTTCACCATCGCGACGGCGGACGCGGTCGCCAAGTACCGGCTCGACGGGAAACCGGGGGCGGAGCGGCTGCGGGGCGTCGCGCGGCTCTACGACGACTACGTGCAGTTGGTGGTGCCCGCCGGATCGCCGGTGCAGTCGGCGCGGGACCTCAAGGGGAAGCGGGTCGCGGTCGGCCAGGCCGGGTCCGGGGTGCGGCTGATCTCGGACCGGCTGCTGGCGGCGGCAGATCTGGACCCGGCGCGGGACATCACCCCGGTGTCGATAGGCATCGACACCATGCCCGCGGAGCTGGAGGCGGGGCGGATCGACGCGTTCTTCTGGTCCGGCGGCCTGCCGACCAACGCGGTACGGGAACTGTCCGAGCGGTTCGAGATCCGGCTCGTGCAGCTGGGCGACCTCGTCGAGCGGCTCCAGGGCAGCGGCACCCCGTCCCGCTACTACCGGGCGGCGGTGATGCCGCAGGACGCGTACGCGCGGGCCCGCAATACCTCGGCGGTGGCCACCTTGGCGGTGCCGAACCTGCTGGTGACCAGGGACGACACCGGTCCTGAGCTGACCGAGCGGTTCACCCGGACGGTGATTTCGAGCCGGGACCGGATCGGGCACGAGGTGCACGCCGCGCAGCTGGTGGACCTGCGGACGGCGATCTACACCGATCCGCTGGCGCTGCACGAGGGCGCGGCGCGGTACTACCGCTCGGTCAAGCCGTAGGCGGGGCAGCCGTCGGCCGGTCCGCTCCGTCTCCGGGCAGCCCCGTCAGCCGGTCCGCCCCGACAGCAGCATCGTCGCCGCGGCGGCCGCGCCGATCAGCCCCGCGTCGGTGCCCAGGCTCGCGGGGACGACCCGCAGGTCCCGCACGAAGGACAGGGTCGCGTACGAGGCCAGGTGCCGCCGGACCGGTTCGAAGAGGGTGTCCCCGGAGGCGGCCACGCCGCCGCCGATGACCGTGATGCCGGTCTCCACCAGGGTCGCGGTGGCCGCGATGGCGGCGGCCAGGGCCCGGCCCGCCCGGTCGAACGCGGCGACGGCGACGGGGTGGCCGGCCCGGGCGGCGGCGGCCACCCCCGCGGCGGTGGCGTCCTGGTCCCCGCCCGGGGTCCAGCCCTGGGCGAGGGCCCAGCGGGCGATGGCCGTGCCCGAGGCGAGGGATTCGACGCAGCCCCGGCCGCCGCAGACGCACGGCTCGCCGTCGAAGGCGACGCTGATGTGGCCGATGTGACCGGCGTTGCCGGTGGGGCCGGGGTGGAGCCGGTTGTTCAGGATGAGGCCGCCGCCGACGCCGGTGGAGACCACCATGCACAGGGCGTCGGCGTGGCCCCGGGCCGCGCCCAGCCAGTGCTCGGCCGCCGTCATGGCCACGCCGTCGCCGGCCAGCACGGCCGGGATCCGGGCGCCGTGGGCCGCCAGCTCCGCAGAGACCCGGTCCAGGACGGGGAACCCGCGCCAGGCGGCGATGTTGACCGGGCTGACGGTGCCGCGCGAGGTGTCGACCGGGCCGGCGCTGCCGACGCCGCAGCGGACCACCGACGGCCACAGCGGGCTCCGCGCGAGGTCGGCGACGACCTCGGCGACGGCGGCCATCACCCCCTCGGCGTCGGTCCCGCGCGGGGTCGGGCGGCGGGTGCCGGCCGTCATCGCCCCGTCGGGGTGCACCAGCGCGCCGGCGATCTTCGTCCCGCCGATGTCGATCGCCACGGTGAGGCCGTCGGCCGAGCCGGGGCCGCGGTGCGCGGAGGGGGCGGAGGGGGAAGTGGTCACGGCGGCGCTCCTGGAAGGGGTCGGGGTTCAGTATGCGGCCGGGGCCTGCGCCGTACTGTCGCGGGGTTCCAGCCGGGGCAGCTCGCTCTCCCGCACCCGCGGCGGGCCCCCGGCCAGGACGGCCAGCAGTTCCTCGGCCGCGAGCCGCCCGAAGCCCGCCGTGTCACGGACGAGGGCGGTCAGCCGTGGATGGGTGACCCGGCACAGGGCCGAATCGTCCCAGGCCACGAGCGAGAGCCGGGCGGGGACGGGGATCCCGAGGCCGGCGGCGACGGCGGCGCCGGCCACCGCCATCACGTCGTTGTCGTAGACGAGCGCGGTGGGCGGCTCGGGGTCGGCGAGGACCCGCCGGGTGGCGGCGGCGCCCTCGGCGTCGGAGTAGTCGGTCACCACCGACCGGACGTGGGCCGGGCCGAGGCCGTGCCGCTCCGCCCAGGCGCGCAGCGAGGCCATTCGGCGGGCCGTGTGGGCGAGGGCGGGCAGGCCCGCGACGTGGGTGATCCGGCGGTGCCCGAGCCGGTGGAGGTGGTCCAGTACCTGCGCCATGGCTCCGGCGTCGTCCGCCCGGACGGTGGAGAGGGCGGCGGGCGGCCCCTCGGGGCCCACGGAGCCGTCCGGCCCGGTGGTCACCGCCGCCGCGGCCGGGTCCGTCGCCGTCGCCGTCGTGCCGACCATCACCGCGGGAAGGCCGAGTCCGGTCAGGAGTTCCGGCCGGGGATCCCGGGTGCGCGGGTCCACGACGATGACCCCGTCGACGCGCCGTTCCGCCCACCAGCGCCGGTAGACCGCGCACTCCGCGTCCACGTCCTCCACCACCTGGAACAGGAGGGCGATCCGGCCGGCGGCCAGCACCTCCTGTATGCCGGAGACGAGTTGCAGAAAGAAGGACTCCACCCCGAGGGTGTGCGCGGGCCGCGCCAGGACCAGCCCGACCACTCCGGCGCGCGCCCCGGACAGGGCGCGGGCCGCGCTGTTGGGCTGCCAGCCGAGCTCTTCTGCGACGCGCCGGATCCGGGCCCGGGTGTCCTCGGAGACGCCCGGCCGGCCGTTGAGCGCGAAGGAGACGGCGCTCTCCGACACCCCTGCCCGGCGGGCGATGTCCTTGATGGTGGGTCTGCGGGCCATGGCCGGCTCATCCTCCTGCGGTGGCGCGAACTGCGATGGCCGGACCGTACGCGATCCGGCCCGGCCCGGCCGCTTCCCCCGCCGATGGGCCCTGGCTCCGAAGTCGCTTTCCTGAGGGGTCGGTTCGGGCACGACCGTGACTGCGCCACTCGGGCGGAGCGCACGAGTACACCCCTTGCCGAGCGCCCCGCACCCACGAGCACGGCAGCGGGCACGGACGTTGCCCAGCCCTGCACACCGGCCGCTCCGGCGCGAATGGCCCTGTTGACTTCCCCTTGGACTCCCGGCAGTTTTCGGTGGGTCCGGTGCCTTCCTGCGAACTCCGGGACCCCCATGCCCGACGGCCGCCCCCTTCCGCCCCCCGTCCGCAGTCCGCGCTTCGGCGTCAACTACACCCCCGCGCGGGGGTGGTTCCACCACTGGCTGGACTTCGACCTCGGTGACGTGCGGGCCGACCTCGACTCGATCGCCGCCCTCGGCCTGGACCACGTCCGGGTCTTCCCGCTCTGGCCGGTGTTCCAGCCGAACCGCACGCTCATCAGGCCCCGCGCCGTCGAGCAGCTGCTCGCACTCGCCGACGCGGCCGCCGAGCGCGGACTGGACGTCGCCGTGGACGGCCTGCAGGGGCACCTGTCGAGCTTCGACTTCCTGCCCGCGTGGACCCGGACCTGGCACCGGCGCAACATCTTCCGCGACCCGGACGTGGTCTGCGCGCAGGAGGAGTACCTGACCACGCTGGCCGCCGCCCTCGCGGACCGGCCCAACTTCCTCGGCATGACCGTGGGCAACGAGATCAACCAGTTCGCCGACGCCCCGCACCCCGACCCCGACCGCATCGACGCGGCCCGGGCCGCGCGCTGGCTGGAGCGGATGCTGGCCGCCTGCGACAAGGGGGCCCCCGGCCGGTTCCACGTCCACGCCGAGTACGACGCCGCCTGGTACCAGGACGGGCACCCCTTCACCCCGGCCCAGGCGGCCCGGCTGGGCGCGGCCACCGCCGTGCACTCCTGGGTGTTCAACGGCACGGCTCAGCGCCACGGGGCCACCGGGACGGCGACCGAGCACCACGCCGCGTACCTGATCGAGCTCGCCAAGGCCTGGGCGGTGGACCCGCACCGGCCGGTGTGGCTCCAGGAGGTCGGGGCTCCGGCCCCGCTGGTCCCGCCCGAGCAGGCGGCGCGGTTCACCGGGGCCACCGTGGCCAACGCGCTGGACTGCGCGGACGTGTGGGGCGTGACCTGGTGGTGTTCGCACGACGTGTCGCGGGAGCTGGCCGACTTCCCGGAGCTGGAGTACGGCCTCGGCCTGCTCACCAACGACCGCCGGGTCAAGCCCGCCGGAGCCGCGCTGGCCCGGATCGCCGCCTCGTGGCGGGGCCGCGAGCACCGGCCGCCGCCCCGCTCGACCGCGCTCGCCGTCGACGTCGGCGGGGCGGAGGCCGCGCCGGGCCGTTCGGTGTGCGGGCCGGGCGGGGCGTTCTTCGAGGCCTGGGCGGCGCTGACCGCGCGGGGGCTGCGCCCGGCGGTGGTCCTGGCGGATCTGGCCCGGGACCCGGCGCACCTGTCGGCGCGCGGGATCACCGAGGTTCTGCACGTGCACGACGTGACCGGCACCGCCTGACCCCGCCACCGACGCACCGCCCGAGGAGCCACCGTGCCCGAGCCCGGCAGCAGCGCCGCACCCCGTACACCCGAACCCGGCACACCCGAACCCGGCACGCCCCTGCCCGGCACACCCGCACCCGGCACACCCGACGCCCGCACCCCCCGTGCACGGCCCGCCCGGCGCGGGCTGCTCGCCGCCGGGGCCGCCTCCGCAGCGGCCGCCCTCCTGGGCTCCGGCACCCCGGCCCGCGCCGCCACCGCGCCGGCCGCGACCCCGGCCCCGCCCGGCCCGCCCGCGGCCTCCGCCGCGCCCGCCCTGGCCCCGTACGCCTCCTACTGGTTCCCGGACTCGCTCCCCCCGGGCGTCCCCAGCCCCGGGATCACCTGGCGCTCCCTCACGCGGTGGACGCCCGAATCGGACCCCGACCTGGCCCACAACAGCGCGAGCGTCCCCCTCGCGCCCCGCTTCGCCCCGGTGCCGCCGCATCCGGACGCCCGCGCCGGCCAGGCCCGTATCGCCTCGCTGGTCTCCTTCGCGCCGACCGCGGGGAACCCCTCCCAGGGGTCCGCGACGGCCGACTACTACGCCCTCACGCACTGGGCGTACCTCGACGAGCTGGTGTTCTGGGGCGGCTCGGCCGGCGAGGGCGTCGTGCTCGCGCCGAACGCGCCCGTCATCGACGCCGCCCACCGCAACGGCGTCCGGGTCCTGGGCAACGTCTTCCTTCCGCCCGTCGCGTACGGCGGCGACCTCCGGTGGACCCGGGACCTGGTCCAGCGGGACCCCCTGGGCCGTTTCCCTCTGGCGGGGAAGCTCGTCCAGGTGGCGCGGGCGTACGGCTTCGACGGCTGGTTCGTCAACGCCGAGACCGACGGCGGGGACAGCGCGCTCGCCACCCGGATGCGGGAGTTCCTGCGTGCGCTGCGCGCCGCCGGCGCGCCGCACGGCCTGCGGATCACCTGGTACGACGCGATGAACAGCACCGGCGGGGTCGGCTGGCAGGGCGAACTGAACGCCCTCAACCAGGAGTTCTTCGAGGACCGGGCCGGCCCGGTCGCGGACACGGTGTTCGTGGACTTCCGCTGGAGCGCGCGCTCCCTGGCCGATTCCGGCGCGCTCGCCGAGCGGCTGGGCCGCTCCCGCCACGAGTTGTGGGCGGCCGTGGACACCGGGTCCCGGGGCTGGGACACCTCCGTCGACTGGGACGCCATCGTCCCGCGCGGGCGCGACCACGTCGTCAGTTACGGCTTCTACCGGCCGGAATGGACGCTCGGCCACCTCGGCGACCGCTCCCCCGGCGCCTTCCACCAGGCCGACGACCGCTTCTGGACGGGCGAGTCCCTCGACCCGGCCCGCCCCGCACCCGAAACGGGCTGGCGGGCTCCGGCCACCGTCGTGGCGGACCGCTCGACCGTCGTGGCGCTGCCCTTCGCCTGCGCGTTCAACACCGGGCACGGGCTGCGCTGGTACGAGGACGGGAAGGTCACCTCGGACACGCCGTGGAACCACCTCGGGCTCCAGGACCGGCTCCCGGGCCGCCGCTGGGTGGTGGACACCACCGGCCCGCGCCCCCGCGTGACCCTGGACTTCGCCGACGCGTGGCGCGGCGGCTCCAGCCTGCTCGTGACGGGCGCCCTGGCCGCCCCGGCCGTCATCGGCCTGCACTCCACCCGTCTGCCGCTGTCCGGCCCCACCGCCGTGGAACTGATCCACGCCACCGAGTCGGGCACGGTCGCGGTGGAGGTCGGGATCGCGTTGCGCGAGCCCGCCGCCCCTGGCGAGCCGCTCCCGTACACCTGGTTCAAGGCGGCGACCCGTGGCGCCGGACAGGGCTGGCAGCGCGCCCGGGCCGTGCTCGACGCGCCGCGCGGGACGACGGCGTACGCGATCGCGGTACGGATCACCCCGCGCGGGACGGCGCCGGTGCGCTGGCGGCTCGGGGCCCTGTCGGTACGCGACACCGCCGCGCAGCGGCCCCCGGCCGCCCCGAGCACCCTGAAACTGGACGCCTCGGCCCAGCGGGACGGCACGGCCGAGGTCCGCCTCTCCTGGCGCCGGGCAGCGGGGCCGGTCCGCCACTACGAGGTCCACCGGCGCCTGCCCGACGGCACCCGCCGCTTCCTCGGCGGCACCTGCGGCACGGCCCTGTACCTCCCCGCAGTCACCCGCTGCGGCGGGGAGCCCGCGGCGGCGTTCGAGGTCCGGGCCGTGGACGAGCTGTACGCCCGCTCCGGCGCGGCCCGCGCCACCCTGCGGTGGGCCTGAGCGTCAGGAGGCGTGGGGGGCGGTGCGCGGGACGGTGACCGTCACCCGCAGCCCGTGGGGCGGGTTCGTCGCGTACGACAGGGACCCGCCGCCCGAGGCGAGCAGCGCCCGGGAGATGGACAGCCCGAGGCCGGAACCCTTGACGTTCTGGTGGCGTCCGCTGCGCCAGAAACGGTCGCCGATCCGCTGGAGCTCCTCCTCGGTGAGGCCGGGCCCGCGGTCGGCGACGACGACCTGGACCGTACGGCCCTGTGCGCAGACCGCGACCTCGACCTCCTCTCCCTCGGGGGTGAACTTGAGGGCGTTGTCGATGACGGCGTCCAGCGCGCTGGACAGCGCGATGGGATCGGCCCACCCGGTGACGGCGGCCGGGCCGGCCTCGGTCAGCCGTACGCCCTTCTCCTCGGCGTAGGGGCGCCAGGCGGTGACCCGTTCGGCGGTGAGCGCGCCGATGTCGGTGAGGCTGATCTCGGCGGTGGCGTGTTCGGCCAGCGCCAGGTCCAGCAGGTCGTCCAGGACCTGTGTCAGGCGTTTGCCCTCGGTGCGCACGGAAGCGATCTCCTCGTTGCCCTCGGGCAGTTCGAGGGCGAGCAGCTCGATCCGCAGGAGCAGCGCGGCGAGCGGGTTGCGCAGCTGGTGGGAGGCGTCGGCGACGAACGCCCGCTGCTGCTCCAGGACGTCTTCCACGTTGTCGGCCATCTCGTTGAACGAGTGGGCCAGGCGCTGGAGTTCCGGGGGCCCGCCGGCGGCGGCGACGCGGGAGTTCATCCGTCCGGTGGCGATGCCGTGCGCGGCGGCGTCCAGGGTCCGGACGGGCTTGAGGACCCAGCTGGTGAGCCGCAGGGCGGCCCCGAACGCCAGCAGCATGGCGGCGGCGAGGCCGCCCGCGATCAGCAGCCAGCCCTGCAGGATCCGCGCCCGCAGCTGACCGGTGGGAGATTCGGTGGCGACGACGGCGACGACGTCCCCGTCGAGGACGACCGGGGAGGCGACGAGCAGTTTGGCGCGGGTCTGCCAGGGCCAGACCTGGCCCGGGTCGTGGCTGCGGCGCCCGGCGAGGGCTTCCTCGAAGGCCCGGCGGCCCTCACCGGATTCCGGGAGCTGCCACCAGCCGGGGGCGCGGACCATGGCGTTGTCATCGCGGTAGAAGATGCCGACGCGGATGCCGTACAGCTCCTGGTAGCGGGCCAGCTCCAGTTGGAGGGTCTCGCGGCGCTGGTCGGCGCCGGTGGCGGCGGAGCCCTCGGCGTCGATGACGAACTGGGCGAGGGCGGCGAAGCGGGCGCTGTCGTCGATCCGGTCGACGACCACCCGTTGCTGCTGCCCGGCAGCGAGGCTGACGGCGAGCGGGAAACCGAGCGCGAGCAGGACGCCCGCCATGAGGACGATGAGCAGGGGCAGCAGCCGGGCGCGCACGACGGGACCTTGCTACGGGGCGGGCGGGGCGACGAGCCGGTAGCCCACCCCGCGGACGGTTTCGATGAGGGCGGGCATGCGCAGCTTGGAGCGCAGCGAGGCGACATGGACTTCGAGGGTCCGCCCGGTGCCTTCCCAACTGGTGCGCCACACCTCGCTGATGATCTGCTCGCGCCGGAAGACGACCCCGGGGCGCTGGGCGAGCAGCGCGAGCAGGTCGAACTCCTTGCGCGTGAGGGGGACGTCGGCGCCGTCCACGGTGACGCGGCGGGTGGGCAGCTCGATGGCGACGGGACCGAGCCGGACCACGGACGGGGCGCCGGTCCCGGTGGCCGCGGCCTCCTCCGAGGCGCCGGTGCGGCGGGCGACGGCGTGGATGCGGGCGAGGAGTTCGCCGGTGTCGTAGGGCTTGACGACGTAGTCGTCGGCGCCCATGTTCAGGCCGTGGATGCGGGAGCGTACGTCGCCGCGCGCGGTCACCATGATGACGGGCGTGGCGGTGCGCTTGCGGATCTTGCCGCACACCTCGTAGCCGTCCTGGTCGGGCAGGCCGAGGTCGAGCAGGATCACCCCGTAGGGAGGGGCGGAGGCCTGGGCACCGGGCGGCAGCAGGGCGTGGAGCGCCTCCTCGCCGCTGCGGGCATGGGTGACCTGGAAGCCGTGCCGGGCGAGGATCGCGGACAGCGCGGCGGCGACGTGGTCGTCGTCCTCGACGAGCAGCAGTCTCACGGGGCCCCTTCCTCGGTTGGTCTGTGGCGCACGGCGTGGCCACCCTGCATCCACGCCGATGCAGACTCCCACGTCAAGAGGGTTCCGGTCTTGCGAGTCTTCCGTTATCCACCCGGTACGCGTAAGGAGGGGCCCACAGGGGGACGGGGTGCGCCCACGGAGCGTATCCGGGCGAGGCCGGATCGTTATGCTCAATTCTCCCTCAGATGTGATGACGGTGTGAGTGCCTCGTCACTACTGTCCTCCCAACCGACGGAGGACGGAGCAAGAAGCCGATGAGCGGAGTATCAGTGACCAAGGACGTGCAGGACGCGGCCGGTGCCGCGGACGACCTGGTCGTACTGAGCAACGTCAACAAGCACTTCGGCGCGCTGCACGTGCTTCAGAACATCGATCTGAGCATTGCCCGCGGTGAGGTCGTCGTGGTGATCGGTCCCTCGGGATCGGGCAAGTCCACGCTGTGCCGGACCATCAACCGGCTGGAGACGATCGATTCGGGGACCATCACGGTCGACGGCAAGGAACTGCCCTCCGAGGGCAGGGAACTGGCGCGGCTGCGAGCCGATGTCGGCATGGTCTTCCAGTCCTTCAACCTGTTCGCGCACAAGACCGTGCTGCAGAACGTGATGCTGGGCCAGCTCAAGGTCCGCAAGGCGGACCGGGCGGCGGCGCTGGAGAAGGCGAAGTCGCTGCTGGACCGGGTGGGCGTCGGCTCGCAGGCGGACAAGTACCCCGCGCAGCTCTCCGGTGGCCAGCAGCAGCGCGTGGCGATCGCCCGGGCGCTGGCGATGGACCCGAAGGTGATGCTGTTCGACGAGCCGACCTCGGCGCTCGACCCGGAGATGATCAACGAGGTGCTGGAGGTCATGCAGCAGCTCGCCCGGGAGGGCATGACGATGGTGGTCGTCACGCACGAGATGGGCTTCGCCCGCTCGGCGGCCAACCGTGTCGTCTTCATGGCGGACGGGAAGATCGTCGAAGAGGCCGCGCCGGAGCAGTTCTTCGCCAACCCGCGCAGCGACCGTGCCAAGGACTTCCTGTCGAAGATCCTGCACCACTGACGGTCCTTGTCTGGTAGTGATCCGGTGGCGGCCCGGATCCACGTGTCGCTCGCCGTCCAACAACGTCTGACCCGAGGGAAGTTCACGATGAAGCTTTACAAGGCCGGTGCGGCCGTTGCCGCCGCCGTCGCTCTCGCCCTGACCGCGACCGCCTGCGGCGGCGGCAGCAAGTCCTCCGGTGGCGGCGAGTCGGCCGGTGACGGCAAGAAGATCGTCATCGGCATCAAGTTCGACCAGCCGGGTGTGGGTCTCAAGACCCCGGACGGCAAGTTCACCGGTTTCGACGTCGACGTCGCGACGTACGTGGCCAAGGAACTCGGCTACGAGGCCAACCAGATCGAGTTCAAGCAGGCCGTCAGCTCCGAGCGCGAGAACCTGATCTCCAACGGCGACGTCAAGCTGGTCGTCGCGAGCTACTCGATCAACGACAAGCGCAAGGAGAAGGTCGACTTCGCCGGCCCGTACTTCCTGGCGCACCAGGACCTGCTGGTCCGCGCCGACGAGACCTCGATCACCAAGGCCGAGGACCTCAACAAGAAGAAGCTCTGCTCCGTCACCGGCTCCACCTCGGCGCAGAACGTCAAGACCAAGCTCGCTCCCGAGGCCGACCTCCAGGAGTTCCCGGGCTACTCCGAGTGCCTCACCGGCCTGGAGAACAAGGCCGTGGACGCGCTGACCACGGACAACTCGATCCTGGCCGGCTACGCCGCGCAGGAGAAGAACAAGGGCAAGTTCAAGCTGGCCGGGCTGAGCCTGAGCAACGAGAACTACGGCATCGGCCTCAAGAAGGGCGACAAGGACCTGCAGACCAAGGTCAACGCCGCCCTCAAGAAGATGGTCGCCGATGGTGCCTGGGACGCGGCCGTGAAGAAGAACTTCGGGCCGGCCAACTACAAGAACGAGCCTGCCCCGCAGATCACCGAAGGCAGCTGATTCCCCGGTGGGGAGCGTCGCCGCCCGCCTGCCGCGGGCGGCGGCGCGCCCCACCGGCCATCCTGGGGAGAGCGCAGGGCAACGTGTTCGACTTTCTTGATTCCGGGCAGTACGACCTGCTCGGAGCCTTCTGGGTGACGGTTCAGCTCACCCTCTACTCGGCGGCGGGCTCCCTCATATGGGGCACCGTCCTGGCCGGGATACGGGTCAGCCCGGTCCCG
The DNA here is from genome assembly GCF_036226825.1 of Streptomyces sp. NBC_00667. Lineage (NCBI taxonomy): Bacteria > Bacillati > Actinomycetota > Actinomycetes > Kitasatosporales > Streptomycetaceae > Streptomyces > Streptomyces sp. NBC_00667. The sequence goes on along the minus strand of NZ_CP109022.1, from coordinate 5,042,242 downwards.
CTGATGCGCGGCTTCGCCGCCGTGTACGTCAACGTGGTGCGCAACACGCCGCTCACCGCGCTGATCCTCGGCTGCTCACTGGGCCTCAGCCAGACCCTGGGCATCACGCTCGGCGGTGACACCTTCAAGGAGACCGGCTTCCGGCTGGCCGTCCTCGGCCTGACCGCCTACACCGGCACCTTCGTCTGCGAGGCGCTGCGCTCCGGCATCAACACCGTGCCCGTCGGGCAGGCCGAGGCCGCCCGCGCGCTGGGCCTGAGCTTCTTCCAGGTGCTCACGCTGATCGTGCTCCCCCAGGCCTTCCGGGCCGTCATCGCACCGCTCGCGAACGTACTGATCGCCCTCACCAAGAACACCACGGTGGCGGCGGCCATCGGCGTGGCCGAAGCGGCCCTGCTGATGAAGGAAATGATCGAGAACGAGGCGCAGGCGCTCTTCGAGGTCTTCGCGGTGTTCGCCTTCGGCTTCGTCGTACTCACCCTGCCCACCGGCCTGCTGCTCGGCTGGGCGGCCAAGCGAATGGCGGTGAAGCGATGAGCACCGTGCTGTACGACACCCCCGGCCCGAAGGCCAAGGTCCGCAACTGGATCTACTCCGCCGTCTTCCTCGTGCTGCTCGGCCTCGCCCTGTGGTGGGCGCTGGGCCTGATGGCGGACAAGAACCAGCTCGACGGCGACAAGTGGAGCCCGTTCGTCACCGACGGGCAGGTCTGGACGACGTTCCTGATCCCCGGCCTGCTGGAGACGCTCAAGGCCGCTGTGATCGCCATGGTGATCGCGCTTCCGCTCGGCGCGCTGTTCGGCATCGGCCGGCTCTCCGACCACGCCTGGGTGCGGATCCCGGTCGGTGCGGTCGTGGAGTTCTTCCGCGCCATTCCGGTCCTGATGCTGATGCTGTTCGGCAGCGCCCTGTACGTGCAGTACTCCAACGTCGAGTCCGAGATCCGGCCGCTGTACGCGGTGGTCACCGGCCTGGTCCTGTACAACGCCTCGGTCATCGCGGAGATCGTCCGGGCCGGCATCCAGTCGCTGCCGCGCGGACAGACCGACGCGGCCAAGGCGATCGGCATGCGCAAGGGCCAGACCATGGCCCACGTCCTGCTCCCGCAGGCGGTCACCGCCATGCTGCCGGCGCTGGTGAGCCAGCTCGTGGTGATCCTCAAGGACACCGCGCTCGGTGGTGCGGTCCTCGGTTACGGCGAACTGCTGTCGATGAGCCGGCAGATCTCGGCGAACTACAGCAACACCATCCCGAGCCTGATCGTGATCGCGGCGCTGTTCGTCGGGGTGAACTACGCCCTCGCCTCCTCCGCCTCCTGGCTGGAGGGCCGGCTGCGGCAGTCGAAGAAGAGCACCGGTGCGGTCGTCGGTGTGGCGGAGGCCAGCGACCTGGCCACGGGCAACAACAGCACGGGATGAAACCCGGCCGACGCGGATCGCGTGCCCGCTGACGGTAAGTCCGCTGATGCGAAGTCAGTCATAGTGCGTAGCCTGTGTGGTGCGGCGGAATCCTCCGCCGCACCACACAGTGCTGTCCGGACCGGTGTCACTTGACGCAGGCACTTCCAGTCGGTTGCATACGTTGTGTGATCACATACCGGACATCGGGAGCCGCATCATGGACCCGGTGATCGTCGTCGGCGCGGGACCCGTCGGGCTGTCCCTGTCCCTCGCCCTGGCCGGCCAGGGCGTGCCCTCCGTCGTACTGGACGAAGGGCCCGGCAAGGACGAGCCCCGGCCGGCCCGTTCCGTCGTCCTGCATGCCGACACCGCCTCCATGGCCCACCGGCTCGGCTGTACGACGCTGCGCGACGAAGGGGCGTACTACGCGGCCTGGCGCACGATGCGTCGGGGCCGGGACGCGCAGCGGATCACGTTCGAGGACCACCCGGCGCCACTGCACCTGCCGCAGCACGCCCTGACGCGCGGTCTGCGGGACGCCGCAGCCACCCACCCACTGGTCCGGCTGATCGCCGACACCCGGCTGGACGCCCTGGAGCAGGACGGCCGCGGGGTCACCGCCCACACCCGGGGCGCCGAGACCACCTGGTGGCGCGGGAGCCACCTCGTGGGCTGCGACGGGGCCCGCTCGACCGTACGCAAGCTGCTCGGCATCCGCTTCCCCGGCCGGACCGCCGTCGAACGGCACGCCGTGGCCGCGCTGCGCACCGAACTGCCCTGGCCCGGCGAGGGCTTGCTGCACCGCGGCGCGACGGGCGAGGTCACCGCCCGGCCGCTGCCCGACGGGGTGTGGCGGCTGGACTGGCTGCTCCCGCCCCGCGGGGGGCTCGTCACCCCCGACGCGCTGGTGACCCTGATCCGGGACACCCTGGCGGCGTGGTGCGGGGGCACGACTCCCCCGTACGACCTGATCGACACCGGCGTGCACACCCTGCACCACCGCCTCGCCCGGCGCTGGCGCGACGGCCGGGCCTACCTCGCCGGGGACGCGGCGCACCTGCTGGGCGCGCTCGGCACCCAAGGGGTCGAGGAGGGGCTGCGGGACGCCGAGAACCTGGCCTGGAAGCTCGCGCTGGACTGGCACCAGGGGGCCTCGGAGGCACTGCTGGACAGCTACGAGGACGAGCGGCGCCGGGCGGTCGCGGCCCGGCTGCGCGTCGCCGACCAGGCGCTGCCCGCCCTGCGCGGCGGGGGCGGACTGCGCACCTACCTTCCGGGAGCGGCGCGTTCGGCCGAGAGCCTGCTCACCGACGGCCACCTCGGCCGGGGCGCGCTGGGCGGGGAGCCGACGTACGCCCCGCCCGTGGCCGTACGGGAAGTGCCGACCGCCACCGAACCCGGCGGGCCGGTGGCGAACGTACCGGTGACCGCGCCCGACGGGTCGACGGTGCCGCTGCGGGACCTGCTGGGGCGGGGCCGGCTGCTGGTGGTCCTGGTCGCCCCCGGCACCGGGGTGTGGGACCGGCGGCACTGGCTGGGCGCCGGGCTGATGCCCCGGCTCGCGGCGGCCGTGAGCGCCCTGCCCGTCCGTGCGGAACTCCTGGTGGCCGACGGCTATCCGGGGGCCGCGGCGCACACCGTGCTGCTGGTGCGCCCCGACGGCCACCTCGCGGCGACCTTCGCCGGGGTGCGTCCGGCGGAACTGTACGAGGCGGCCGACGCCGTCCGCTGCGGCGCTCCGGCTGCGGCGGAGGGCGCCGCGTCCCCGCTCGAGGAGACGTCCATCACTCCCACGGGGGTGATCGATTGACCCCGCTCCCGTCCCGTGCTTCACTCGCGGGCATGACCGGCAGCGACGTACGCCTGTGGCGGAGGGTCCACATGGACCTGCTCCGCTACGCGGGCTGCGTGTGTCGCCCTTCCTGCTGATTCGCCCCTTCTTTCGCGCCTCCCCGTAGTCCCGTGTCCTTCCGGGACCGCCGGCGCGCACCCCCGCGAACTCCCAGGACGGTCATTGCCCATGTCTGCGCCCACGCACGCGCCCGCCCCCTCCTCTTCCCCGGCCCCCACCCGTGCCCCTGCCGCACCGACCACGGCCGAGCTGCTCGCCTTCGTGCTCCGCACCGCGGCCGACCCCGACCTCGTCGCCTCCCTCCCGCTGGACCCGGAGGGACGCACGTGGATCCGGCTGGACGGGCCCGGTGGCAGCGAGGCCTGGCTGATCGGCTGGCCTCCCGGTACCGGCACCGGCTGGCACGACCACGCCGAGTCACGGGGCGCGTTCGCCACCGCCCGCGGGAAGCTCACCGAGCATTCGCTGGCCGTGCGCCTGCCCTCGGAGGGCTGGCGGAGCCTGGAGCTGGCGGCGGACGTGGACCGCGGCCGCGGCGTCCCGGCGGGCGCGGGGCGGGGCTTCGGTGAGCACCACGTGCACGAGGTGCTCAACGAGTCGCGGACCGAGCACGCCGTCTCGGTGCACGCGTACTACCCGCCGCTCCCGCTGATCCGCCGCTACAGCCGCACCGGCCCAGTGCTCAGGCTGGAACACGTCGAGCGTCCGGCGGACTGGCAGTGAGCGCCGCACCGCAGGGCATCGACGCCCTCGTCGACCGGCTCCGCACGACGTACGCGCGCGTCTCGCCGGACGAGGCACACGCCGCGTCGCTGGAAGGGGCTCTGCTGGTCGACATCCGCTACCAGGCGCTGCGCGAGCGGGACGGCCTGATCCCGGGCGCCGTGGTCGTCGAGCGCAACGAGCTGGAGTGGCGCCTCGATCCGCTGGGCTCCCACCGCCTGCCCGAGGCCACCGGTCACGGCCTGCGGGTGGTGGTGATCTGCAACGAGGGCTACGCCTCGACGCTGGCCGCGGCCTCACTGCACGCGCTGGGCCTCCACCGCGCGACCGACCTGACGGGCGGCTTCCAGGCCTGGAAGTCGGCGGGCCTGCCCGTCACCCCGGCGGACGACGCCGCGGGGCCCTGACTCCCGGGCCCTGCCAGGGCGGACGCGGCGTCCCCGGGGCTCAGTCCCCGGGGAAGCCCTCCCCGTACTCGCCCTCGTCCTCGGTTTCCAGCGCGCGGCGGACCACCCGCAGGGCCATGCCCTCCGGGTATCCCTTGCGCGCCAGCATCCCGGCGAGCCGCCGGATCCGCTTGTCGCGCTCGAGGCCCCGGGTCGCCCGGAGCTTGCGCTCCACGAGCTCCCGGGCCGTCTGCTCCTCCTGCTCGGAGTCCAGCTGCTCCAGGGCTTCCTGGACGAGGGTGGCGTGCACCCCCTTGGTCCGCAGCTCCTGGGCGAGTGCCCGGCGGGCCAGCCCCCGGCCGCGGTGGCGGGACTCGACCCAGGCGCCGGCGAAGGCGGCGTCATCGATCAGGCCCACCTCCTCGTACCGGGAGAGGACCTCCTGCGACACCTCCTCGGGGATGCCGCGCTTGGCCAGGGCGTCCGCGAGCTGCCGCCGGGTACGCGGCATCCCGGTGAGCAGGCGCAAGCAGATCGCCCGCGCCTGCTCTTCGGGACTCTGGGGCGGCAGCTCCTGACGGTCCTCCCGGCCGCCCTCCCCGCCACCCCTTTCCTGCTCCCGCACGGATCAGCTCTTGGCCACGGCGGCCTTGGCCGTCGTCTTGGCCTTCGCCGCCGGGGCGGGCACGGCCGAGGCGTCGGCCGGAGCCTCCGCACCGGCCTCCGCGGCGGCGTCCTTGCGCACGCCGACGCCCAGCTTCTCCTTGATCTTCCGCTCGATCTCGTTGGCGAGATCCGGGTTGTCCTTGAGGAAGTTGCGGGCGTTCTCCTTGCCCTGGCCCAGCTGGTCGCCCTCGTACGTGTACCAGGCACCGGCCTTGCGCACGAAGCCGTGCTCCACGCCCATGTCGATCAGACCGCCCTCGCGGCTGATGCCCTGGCCGTAGAGGATGTCGAACTCGGCCTGCTTGAAGGGCGGCGCGACCTTGTTCTTGACGACCTTGACGCGGGTGCGGTTGCCGACCGCGTCGGTGCCGTCCTTGAGGGTCTCGATGCGGCGGATGTCGAGGCGCACGGAGGCGTAGAACTTGAGCGCGCGGCCACCGGTGGTGGTCTCGGGCGAGCCGAACATCACACCGATCTTCTCGCGGAGCTGGTTGATGAAGATCGCGGTGGTCTTCGACTGGTTGAGCGCACCGGTGATCTTGCGGAGCGCCTGGCTCATCAGACGGGCCTGGAGACCCACGTGCGAGTCGCCCATCTCGCCCTCGATCTCCGCACGGGGCACGAGCGCCGCGACGGAGTCGATGACGATCAGGTCGAGCGCGCCGGAGCGGACCAGCATGTCCACGATCTCCAGCGCCTGCTCGCCGGTGTCCGGCTGCGACAGGATGAGGTTGTCGGTGTCGACGCCGAGCGCCTTCGCGTACTCGGGGTCGAGCGCGTGCTCGGCGTCCACGAAGGCGACGGTGCCGCCCGCCTTCTGCGCGTTGGCGACGGCGTGCAGGGTCAGGGTCGTCTTACCGGAGGACTCCGGTCCGTACACCTCGATCACACGGCCGCGGGGCAGCCCGCCGACGCCGAGCGCGATGTCCAGCGCGGTCGACCCGGTGGGGATGACCTCGATGGGGTCGTTCGGCTTGTCGCCGAGGCGCATGACCGCACCCTTGCCGAATTGCCGTTCAATCTGTGCGAGCGCGGCGTCGAGAGCCTTCTCGCGGTCGGTGCCTGCCATGGGTTCCACCCGGTTTGCTTGAGTCGATCGCTTCACGCCATTGACGCTAACGCCTGCCACTGACAATGCGCTCCCACACCCGGTTCGGCTGTGGATAACCCATGAGAATGCGTGTTCGATTTCCATGTCAAGCCAACCCGCCGCCGGCCGTGCTGCGCGGGACGGCCCGGCGATGCCGGGCGGACGGCCGGGCGGACGGCGCCGGCCGCGCGCTCTGTGCCGTCGCCGGCGATGAGGGCGTCGTCCGCCCGTCGGATGGTTCGGATGGCGGCGCCGGCCTCCTCGCCGTCCGGTATCAGTCCTGGTTCGCGCCGGCCAGGGCCTGGCTGATCACGCGGGTGGCGAAGTCACGGTCGTCGGTGAGCCGGTTGATGTGCTCCGCGAGCAGCAGGGCCGTGGCTTCCAGGGCGTTCATCTCGTCCCCGGTCCAGTCCCCGTACTGCTTCCTCCACAGGTTGGGACTGAGGCCGGTGGCGGCCGCGACGACCAGGCCGGTCATGGTGGGGACGACCTCGGAGCGGATGCTCTTGGGCATCATGCGCATCGAGGCCACGAAGCCGGGCACCACGTACTCGATGACGTCCTTGTCGTGCTCCTCGTAGGCCATCCGCAGCCACTGCGTGAACATGTAGATGAGCGTGCACGTGCCGTCCACCACGGCGTCGGCCTCCTCGCGACCCAACGACGCGGTGAACTGGTCGATCAGCCGCTGCTGTTCGGGGTCGGCCGCGTCCTTGCCCCCGTAGACGCTTCTGAGCCGCGAGTCGATCACCATGAGCGCCGTGCCCACATCGCCGGCGGGGGCGTATTGGGAGTCGCAGGGCGATGGCACAGGAATCCTCCTCGGGCGACCGGGTGACCGTGAGCAACGCGGCGTGTCCGTACAGTAGCCCGCCGGGGAGGGGTCGGACCGGCGAATCCCGAGGGGGCCGCCGGCAACGCGAGGTGCCGCCCCCGCCGCGGGAAGGCGGTGGGGGCGGCGGCCCGGGGGGTTACGGCTTGGGGAGGGTGCAGCCGGGGCGGGTGAGGTCGATCTTGTTGCCGGCGCCTATGCAGGGGACGATGATGTACGTCTCCTGGGCGTAGTTGATGCCCTGGCGGACCGTGACCGCGCCGTTCTGGTCCACCTCGCACGGGTTGTTGTCCGTGCAGCGCCCGCCGTCCTCGTTACCGGTGTTGTTCACGGCGACGACCTTGCCGGTCGTGGTGTCGATCACCGGGGAACCGGAGGTGCCGCCGATGGTGTTGCACGACGAGGTGTAGCGGACCGAGTCCTTCCAGGTCCAGGAACCTTCCTTGAGGAGGTAGGCGAACCCGTCGACGTTGCAGCTGTAGGTCCGCTTCCAGTAACCCGATACGACCTTGATCGGCGTCCCCTGCACCGGGTGGGCGTCGTTGAGGGTGAGCGCGCTGATGCCGTACTGGCTCTGGATCTGCGCGTACGTGGAGGTCAGCTGGTAGATCGTGATGTCGGTGTCGGTCATCGTCGCGTAGGCGACCTTGCTCGCCCGCAGCGTCGCCACCTTGTTGCCGTTCGCGCCCAGCAGCGAGAACGACCGGGTGGAGCGCTGGTCCTTGATGACCTGGCCCGGCTCCGGGAATCCCGTCTCCAGGCAGTGGCCGTTGGACAGCACGAGCGCGGGGTCGTTCGGCTGGGAGCCGGGGGCGCGCACGACGGAGCCGGAGCAGTTGCTGAGCGCGACCGTCCCCGCGTAGTTGACCGTGACGGCCTGCGCGGCCCGCTCCCGCGACGGAGCCGGCGCGGCCGCCTCCTGGGGTACGGAGGCCACGGCCGGTGCCGCTCCCGCTCCGATCAGCAGCAAGGAGAGCACGGCGCCGGCGAGAGGCTTGTTCATGTGGGGGTTCCCCTCTGGTGACATGCAACCGAAGATCCTCCGGTTGTCATGCGCATTGTTGGGACCCCGCGCCCAACCCACAAGAGGGCATGGTCGGTTGGGGAAAGCCGCTATCACCGCGGCGGTTGGCCGCCCGCTGGCCGAAACCACACCCCGGCCGTCCCCCACACCACCCCCAACTGCCCCAACCTGCCCATCCGGTTACGAACGTAGGCGGGCGCGGCATACCCGCCCCCATGGGTCTGCGGCCGGACCCGGCCCCGAACTCCCCCCTGTCCACCGGTACTCTGCGGTGCCCCCGAAGACCGAGGGCGCTCATTCCGCTTTGGAGGAACCATGGCCATCAAGAAGGCCACGATCCAGCAGCAGGTGGCCGAGGCCATCGCCCGGATCAACCCGGCCGACCGGCCCATCGTCACGATCCAGGCCATCGCCGGCCCCAGCGTCTGGCTGATGAGCATGCTCGGCCTGATCGGCCAGATGTTCCTCACCTACTACTTCGTCACCGTGACCGAGCAGGCCGTGGTCCTCCACAAGGCGAGCCGGATGAGCAACCGGCCGCAGGAGATCGTCTTCGCCATACCGCCGGCCCAGGCCGTCGGCGCGGTCACCGAAGTCAAGCGCAACGCCGTCTGGAGCTCGTTCCGCTTCCAGCTCCCGGGCCAGGAGAAGCCGACCCGGATGAACGTCCACCGCCTCTGGCGCAACGAGATGGACCAGGTCATCGGACTGCTGACGAGCCAGTCCCAGCCGGTCGCCTGACGCGGTCGCGACGGTGGCCGGATCCCACCCCCGGGAACGGGGCCCGGCCACCGGACACCTTCATACATGCCGACTGACAACCCAGGGTTGACACCCTTTCGACTGTCAACCTACGGTTGCACCATGACGAATCCCTCCGTGGAACCCGTTCGCATGACCAGTCCGGTACGCCTCGACGACCTGATCGAGGCGATCAAGAAGGTCCACCCCGACACCCTGGAGCAGCTCAGCGGAGCCGTCGTCGCCGCCGAGCACCTCGGTGACGTCGCGGACCACCTGATCGGCCACTTCGTCGACCAGGCACGCCGCTCCGGCGCCTCCTGGACCGACATCGGCCGCAGCATGGGTGTCACCCGCCAGGCCGCCCAGAAGCGCTTCGTCCCCAAGGCCGACAAGGCCGGGGCCGACGGGGGCGAGGGCGCCGAGCCCGACGCCGCCCAGGGCTTCGCCCGCTTCACCCCCCGTGCCCGCGGCGTCGTCGTGGCCTCGCAGAACGAGGCCCGCGCCCGCGGGAACACCGAGATCCGCACCGGACACCTGGTGCTCGGCCTGCTCGCCGAGCCCGAGGGGCTCGCCGCGCTCGTCCTGAGCCGGCAGCACGTCCCCGAGGACGCCGTGCGCGCCGCCGTCACCGCGCTCCTGCCCGAGCCCGTCGACCCGGCCGAGCTGCCGGCCCTGACCCCCTTCGACGCCGGCGCGAAGAAGGCCCTGGAGCTGACCTTCCGCGAGGCCCTGCGCCTGGGCCACCCCTACGTCGGCACCGAGCACATCCTGCTCGCCCTCCTCGAACTCGAAAACGGGGAAGGCGTCCTCAGCGGTCTCGGCCTGGAGAAGGGCGCCGTCGAGGCAGCCGTCACCGACGCCCTGGCAGCCGTCGTCGAAGGGACGCAGGGGGAGTAGCGGAGTCGGCGCCGGCTCCCCGCCCGCCGCCGTCGGGCGTGTCGGCGCCCTCCGTCAGCTCATAGCGCTTCACGTACGCGCCGAGGAAGGCCTGGAGCGTGGCGACGGCCGGGATCGCGATGAGCGCCCCGACCGCCCCCAGCAGTGCGGTGCCCGCGATGACCGAGCCGAAGGCGACCGCCGGATGGATGTCCACCGTCTTCGCGGTGAGCTTGGGCTGGAGCACGTAGTTCTCGAACTGCTGGTAGACCACCACGAATCCGAGCACGTACAGCGCGTACCAGGGTTCGACCGTGAAGGCGATCAGCATGGGCAGCGCGCCCGCCAGATAGGTGCCGATGGTGGGGACGAACTGCGACACCAGGCCGACCCACACCGCGAGCGCGGGTGCGTACGGCACCTGGAGGACGGCGAACACCACGTAGTGGGCGACGCCGGAGATCAGTGCCATCAGTCCGCGCGAGTAGAGGTACCCGCCCGTCTTCGCGACGGCGATCTCCCACGCGCGCAGCACCTCCGACTGCTTGGCCGGCGGCAGTACGGAGCACAGCGCGCGCCGCAGCCGCGGCCCGTCGGCGGCGAAGTAGAAGGAGAACAGCCCGACGGTCAGCAGCTTGAACAGGCCGCCGAGCACGGTGGCGGACACGTCGAGCACTCCGCTCGCGCTGTTGCGCACGTACTTCTGCAGCCAGTCCGAGTGCAGCAGGCTGTCCTGGATCTCCAGCCGGGACAGATCCGTGTGGAACGTCGTGTTGACCGATCTGATCACGGAGTCGAGGGTGCGCGGGAAGCCCTCCACCATGTCGACGATCTGACCGGCGAGCATCGAGCCGAGCAGGGCCACGAACCCGGCGGCCGCGACGAAGACCCCGAGGAAGACGAGGAAGGTGGCGAGTCCGCGGCGCATGCCGCGGGCCGCCATCCGGGACACCGCGGGCTCTACCGCGAGCGCGAGGAAGAAGGCGATCAGGATGTTGACGAGCAGCCCGATCAGCTGGTGGAAGGCCCAGCTGCCGAGCTGGAAGCAGGCGACGAGGGCCAGTACGAGGATCACCGCGCGGGGCAGCCAGCGCGGCATCCGGGCCCCGGCCACCGCCGCGGTCGCCGCCGTGGTCGCCGCTGCCGTGTCCGCCGCGGGCCCGGCGGCCGGGCCGGCGTGCTCGGGGCTGTCCTCGTGTTCCGGCCGGTCCTCGTGTTCGGGGTGATCGGGGTGTTCGCCCTGCTCGGGCCGTCGGGGGGTCGTCTCTTCAGTCGCTGCCACGCACCCCAGTCTGACCCACCCCTGGGCGGAACGGTCCGGCCGGCCTCCGCCTCAGCGCAGTGAGGCGGGCACGTCCATCGCCGAACACACCGCGCGCCACACGTCCTTGGCCTCCCAGCCCGCTTCCAGCGCCTGGTGGACGGTGCGTCCGCCGAGCTCCGTCATGACGTGGTCCCGCGCGAAGGAGTCCGCGTAGGCCGCCCCGAAGTACTCGGCCATCCGCTCCCAGAAAATCGTCAACCGCATGCCACCAGTATCGCGCCCCGGAGAGTGCACCGGCCGCGTTCGCACCCCCGGCCCCGCATCCGGCGCCCTACGGTTCCCGCATGCCTGGAGACGAAGCCCCGCCGGCCGCGACGACCCCGCTGACCCGCGCCGAGCGGTTCATCTGGCTCACGGCGCGGGTGCTGGAGCAGCGCCGGTTCGCGTTCCACTTCCTCGGCGGCGACGCCGACGGGGTGGACGCCGCCCTCGGGGCGTACCTGGGCGCCGACGGCGGCTACGGGCACGCGCTCGACCCGGATCTGCGCGGACCGCTGAGCCAGCCGCTGCACGCCGCGTACGCCCTGCGGGTGCTGGACGCCCTCGGCCGCTGCGGGGGGCGGCGGGTGGAGCAGCTCTGCGGACACCTGGCCGCGGTCTCCACCTCCGACGGCGCCCTCCCGGTGGTGTCGCCCGCCCCGGGCGGCCTTCCGGCGGCCCCGCACCCCCCGGCGCACGGCGGTCCGCAGGGCGCTCTGCTGACCACGGGCCCGGTCGTCGGCGCCCTGCACCGCAACCGCGTCTGGCACGCGTGGCTCTTCCGGGCCACGGACTTCTGCTGGGACCGCGTCGAGACGCCGCGCCACTGGCACCCCTACGAGGTCCGCGGCGCGGTGGCGTTCCTCGACGGCGTCCCCGACCGCAGCCGGGCCGCGGCGGCCGCCGACCGGCTGGGGCGGCTGGTGCGCGAGCAGCGCCTGGTGGTGCTGGATCCGGCGCGCCCGGCCGGGGGGCCGACGGCTCCCGCGGACGCGCCGGACGAGGAGCTGTACCCGTACGACCTGGCGCGCCGCCCCGAGTCGTACGCGCGCGGCTGGTTCACCGACGCGGAGATGGGCCGGTCCCTGGACTTCCTCGCCTCCCGGCAGCAACCGGACGGGGGCTGGCCGGCGGCCCGGCCGGCCACGGCTGCGGGCAGCCCCCTGGAGCGGCGCCCCATCGCCACCCTGGAGGCGCTCCTGACGCTCCGCGCCTACGGCCGCACCCTCGGCTAGCCGGCCATGGCGCGCAGGCCCGCCGTGACGAGGACCGCGATGCCCACCACGACGAGGAACGGGGCCCGCAGCAGCAGCGCGACGGCCGCCGCGGCCAGTCCGGCGGCGCGGGCGTCGAGGACCAGCTCGTGGCCGGTGCTGAACGTCTGCTGGGCGGTGAGGGCGGTGAGCAGCGCGACCGGCAGCAGCGCGGCCAGCCTGCGCACGGCCGGCCGCTCCAGCGCTCCGGCGGGCACGAGCAGGCCGGCGAGCTTGACGGCGTAGCAGCCGACGACGGTCAGCCCGATGGCGATCCAGACGTTCATGAGCGGCGTCCCTTCATCCACAGCACGACGGGAGCGGCCAGCGCCGCGATCAGCACGGGCACCCCGGAGGGCAGTACGGGCAGCAGGCCGAGACCCAGGACGAGGGCGAGGGCGGCGACGGCCCGTTCGGTGGGGCCCTTCACCATCGGTGCGAGCAGGGCGAGGAAGACGGCGGGACCGGCGGCGTCCAGTCCCCACACGGTGGTGTCGCCGATCGCCTCGGCGCCGAGCGCGCCGAGCAGGGTGGTGAGGTTCCACAGCACGTACAGGGTCAGCCCGGTCACGGTGAACCCGAGCCGCGCCGACCTGCGCCCGGGCTGGGCGAGGGCGACGGCGGTCGTCTCGTCGATGACCCAGTGCGCGGCGAGCGGCCGCAGGGCCTTGGGGAAGGCGAGCAGCTGGGACAGCCGCAGCCCGTAGAAGGCGTTGCGGGTGCCCAGGAAGAAGGCCCCGGCGGCGGCGGTGAACGGGTTGCCGCCCGCGGCGAGGGCGCCGACCAGCGCGAACTGCGAGGCGCCGGTGAAGACGAGCAGGCTCAGCACGCAGGCCTGGAGCACGCTGACACCGGATCCTGCGGCGGTCACCCCGAACGCGAATCCCGACAGGCCGACGGCCACCCCGACGCCGAGCGCGTCCCGTATGACGGCGCTGCGCGGCCGTTCGTCGACCCCCTGGGGGGCCTCTTGTATCACCATCTGATGTTCTCCCACGCCCTGACGTTATGCGGGGGCCGGCAGGCGGTCTTGTACGTTCTTGCGCGCGCCCGGGACCTGCGGGCCGGGGCGGAACCCCCGGACCGGCGGGGCGGCCCGGGCCGGCGGGATGCCCGGGCCGGCGGGATGCCCGGGGCACCGGACGGCCCGGGACCGGTCGGACCGCCCGGGGTCAGCCGGTGTGCCTGCGCTCCCGCCGGTACGCGCCCGGCGGGACCCCGACGATCCGCGTGAAGTGCCGGTTCAGGTGCGGCTGGTCGGTGAAGCCGACGGCGACTGCGGCCTCCGCGGGCGCGGTGCCCGCGTCCAGCAACCGCCGGGCGCGCCGCACCCGGGCGTCGGTCAGCCAGGTGTGGGGCGGCATCCCGTACCTCTCCCGGAAGGCACGCAGCAGGGCGAACGGACTCGTCCCGAGCTCCGCCGCGAGCTGCTCCAGCGACGGCGGCTGCGCGATCCGTTCCTCCAGCACGGCCCTGGCCCGCTCCGCGTCCGCGCCGCCCGCGCGCCGGACCGTACGGGCCGGCAGCGGTCCGGCGTGCCGGGTCAGCATCCGCGCCACCACACCGCGCAGCAGCGTGTCGGCGGCCAGCGCGTTCCCGGCCTCGGCGGCCCGGTGTACCTCGGATATCACCTGCGAGGCCTGCGGGTCGGGGACCATGTCGGCGGTGAAGCCGGGGGTCCCGCGCAGCGTGCCGATCTCGGCGGCGACCTCGCTGATCAGCGCGCGGGACGGGTAGAGGGTGGCGTACGCCCAGCCTTCGGGCACCCCGGCGCGCGCGGTGTGCGCCACCTCCGGGTTGATCAGTACCACGCTGCCCGGCCCGGCGCGCAGGGTCGCGGCGGGCAGCCCGATCTCCTCGACGCCGCCGGTGACGGCCGCGATGACGTACCCGTCGTGGGCGTGGCGCGGGAAGGTGTGGCGGACGTAGTGGGCACGCAGCAGGTCGAGGCCGGGCAGTTCCGGGTACTGCCAGTGCCGCGCCCACTCCCGGCGGCCGTCGTCCGTGCCCATCCCCCCATTCTGCGCCCCGGCCCGTCGGCGCGTTCACGCAGGTCCGGGCGGTTGTCAGTGGCCGGGTGCACGATGGGGGCATGTCCGGTAGCGCGCTCGACTCGTTCTCCCCCGCGACCCGCTCGTGGTTCTCGGGGGCCTTCGTCATGCCCACCTCCGCCCAGGACGGGGCCTGGCGGGCGATCGGCGAGGGGTCCGACGTCCTGGTCGTGGCGCCCACCGGCTCCGGCAAGACCCTGGCCGCCTTCCTCGCGGCCCTCGACCAGCTGGCGTCGACCCCGCCGCCGGCCGAGCCGAAGAAGCGTTGCCGGGTGCTGTACGTGTCGCCGCTCAAGGCCCTGGCCGTCGACGTGGAGCGCAACCTGCGCAGCCCGCTGACCGGCATCCGGCAGGAGTCGGTGCGCCTGGGCCTGCCCGAGCCGGAGATCCGCGTCGGCATCCGCTCCGGTGACACCCCGCCGGCCGAGCGCCGGGCGCTGGTGACGCGGCCGCCGGACATCCTGATCACCACGCCGGAGTCGCTGTTCCTGATGCTGACGTCGGCGGCGCGCGACGCCCTCGCCGGGGTGGAGACGGTGATCCTGGACGAGGTGCATGCCGTCGCGGGCACCAAGCGCGGCGCGCACCTGGCGCTGTCGCTGGAGCGGCTGGACGAGCTGCTTCCCCGCCCGGCGCGCCGGATCGGCCTGTCGGCGACGGTCCGGCCCGTGGACGAGGTGGCCCGGTACCTCGCGCCGCGCGGCAAGGTGGAGATCGTCCAGCCGCCGTCGGCGAAGGAGTTCGACCTGTCGGTGGTCGTCCCGGTCGAGGACATGGGCGAGTTGGGCGGCTCTCCCGCCACGGAGGGCCGGGAGGGCGGGGACAAGCCCTCCATCTGGCCGCATGTGGAGGAGCGGATCGCCGATCTCGTGCAGGCCCACCGGTCCACGATCGTGTTCGCCAACTCCCGGCGCCTCGCGGAGCGCCTGTGCAACCGGCTCAACGAGATCGCGTACGAGCGGGCGATGGGAGAGGAGCTGCCCGAGGGGTCACCGCCGGCCGAGATCATGGCGCAGTCGGGCGCCGCGCAGGGCGCCCCGCCGCTGCTGGCCCGCGCGCACCACGGTTCGGTGTCCAAGGAGCAGCGGGCTCTGGTCGAGGAGGACCTGAAAGCGGGCCGGCTGCCCGCCGTGGTCGCGACGTCCAGCCTGGAGCTGGGCATCGACATGGGCGCGGTGGACCTGGTGGTGCAGGTGGAGTCGCCGCCCTCGGTGGCGTCGGGGCTCCAGCGCGTCGGCAGGGCGGGCCACCAGGTGGGCGCGGTCTCCACGGGCGTCGTGTTCCCCAAGTACCGGGGCGACCTGGTGCAGGCCGCCGTGGTGACCGAGCGGATGCGGACGGGCTCGATCGAGTCCTTGCGCATTCCCTCCAACCCGCTGGACGTCCTCGCCCAGCAGCTGGTCGCGATGACCGCGATGGACACCTGGCAGCTGGACGACCTGCTGGCCCTGGTGCGGCGGGCCGCGCCCTTCGCGGCGCTGCCGGAGTCGGCGTTCACCTCCGTGCTGGACATGCTGGCGGGCCGCTACCCCTCGGACGCGTTCGCCGAGCTCAGGCCCCGTGTCGTATGGGACCGGGTGGCGGGCACCATCACCGGCCGGCCGGGGGCGCAGCGGCTCGCGGTGACCTCGGGCGGCACGATCCCGGACCGGGGCCTCTTCGGCGTCTTCCTCGCGGGGGCCGACCCGAAGAAGGGCGGCGGCCGGGTCGGCGAGCTGGACGAGGAGATGGTGTATGAGTCCCGGGTCGGGGACGTGTTCACCCTGGGCACGAGCTCCTGGCGCATCGAGGACATCACGCGCGACCGCGTCCTGGTCTCACCGGCGCCCGGGGTTCCGGGCCGGCTGCCGTTCTGGAAGGGCGACCAGCTGGGCCGTCCTCTCGAACTGGGCCGGGCGGTCGGTGCGTTCCTGCGCGAGCTCGGCGGGCTCACCGACGAGGACGCCCGGCTGCGGCTGCTGGCGGCCGGGCTCGACGCCTGGGCCGCGGAGAACGTCCTCGCCTACCTCGCCGAGCAGCGCGAGGCCTGCGGTCATGTGCCGGACGACCGGACGATCGTGGTCGAGCGGTTCCGCGACGAGCTCGGCGACTGGCGGGTCGTCGTCCACTCCCCCTTCGGCGCGCAGGTGCACGCCCCGTGGGCGCTGGCCCTCGGCGCCCGCCTCGCCGAGCGGTACGGGATGGACGCGCAGGTGATGCACGCGGACGACGGCATCGTGCTGCGCCTGCCCGACGCGGACCTGCTCTCCATGGACCTGCTCGACCACGATCCGGCGGCGCCCGCGCAGTCCTTCGCGTTCGATGACGAGCAGGCCCCGCTGGGCGCGGCGGACGTCGCCTTCGACCACGGCGACGTCCAGCAGATCGTCACCGACCAGGTGGGCGGCTCGGCCCTGTTCGCCTCCCGGTTCCGCGAGTGCGCGGCGCGCGCCCTGCTGTTGCCGCGCCGCAGTCCGGGCAAGCGCACGCCGCTGTGGCAGCAGCGCCAGCGCGCCTCCCAACTGCTCCAGGTGGCCTCCGAGTTCGGGTCCTTCCCGATCGTCCTGGAAGCCGTACGCGAATGCCTCCAGGACGTCTTCGACGTGCCGGGCCTGACCGAACTGATGGGGGACATCGAGGCGCGCCGGGTCCGGCTGGTCGAGGTCACCACGCCGGAGCCGTCGCCGTTCGCGCGGTCGCTGCTGTTCGGCTACGTCGCCCAG
Source organism: Streptomyces sp. NBC_00667 (assembly GCF_036226825.1). Taxonomy (NCBI): domain Bacteria; kingdom Bacillati; phylum Actinomycetota; class Actinomycetes; order Kitasatosporales; family Streptomycetaceae; genus Streptomyces; species Streptomyces sp. NBC_00667. The sequence goes on along the minus strand of NZ_CP109022.1, from coordinate 5,025,340 downwards.
TTCCTGTACGAGGGGGACTCGCCGCTGGCCGAGCGCCGGGCGGCCGCGCTCTCGCTGGACTCCCGGCTGCTGGCGGAGCTGCTCGGCCAGGCGGAACTGCGGGAACTGCTGGACGCCGAGGTGCTGGAGGAACTGGAGCGCGAACTCCAGTGGCTGACCGAGGACCGCCGGGCCAAGGACGCCGAGTCGGTGGCCGACCTGCTGCGCCTGCTGGGCCCGCTCACCGAGGAGGAGTTGTCCGAGCGCGGCGCGCAGCCGTCGTGGGCCGCCGAACTCGGCGCCGCGCGCCGGGCGATCCGGGTCCGGGTGGGCGGCGCCGACCACTGGGCGGCGATCGAGGACGCGGGGCGGCTGCGGGACGCGCTGGGCACCGCGCTGCCCGTCGGGGTCCCGGAGGCCTTCACGGAACCGGTCAAGGACCCGCTCGGCGACCTCCTCGCCCGGTACGCCCGCACCCACGGGCCGTTCACCACCACCGCCGTGGCCGCCCGCTTCGGGCTGGGCGCGGCGGTCACCGAAGGCGCCCTGCACCGGCTGGCGGCGGCGGGCCGGGTGGTGCAGGGCGAGTTCCACCCGGCGGGCATCGGGCAGGAGTGGTGCGACGCCGCGGTGCTGCGCAGGCTGCGCCGCCGTTCTCTGGCGGCCCTGCGCCAGGAGCTGGAGCCGGTGCCGCCGGCCTCCCTGGCCACCTTCCTGCCCCAGTGGCAGCACCTGGGCGGCGCCCTGCGCGGGATCGACGGCCTGGCCCGGGCGATCGAGCAGCTCCAGGGGGCCCCGGTGCCGGCCTCCGCCCTGGAACGCCTGATCCTGCCCTCACGGGTCTCGGGCTACTCCCCCGCCCTGCTGGACGAGCTGACCACCACGGGGGAGGTGGTCTGGGCCGGGGCCGGCGCCCTCCCCGGCAAGGACGGCTGGCTCTCGCTCTACCTCGCGGAGGCGGCGCCCCTGCTCCTGCCACCGCCGCATCCGCTGGAGACGACCCCGCTGCACCAGGCCGTCCTCGACGCCCTCTCGGGCGGCTACGGCCTGTTCTTCCGCCAGCTCGTGGAGTCGGTCCGGGCGAAGTGGCCTGAGGCTTCCGAACTCCAGCTGTCCGAGGCGCTCTGGGACCTGGCCTGGTCGGGGCGGCTGACCAACGACACCCTGGCCCCGTTGCGCTCCCTGCTGGGATCGGGCCGCACCGCCGGCGCCACCGCGCACCGGGCGCGGCGCACGGTCCCGCGCGGCCGCTACGGAACCCTGAGCGCGGCGGCCTCCCGGACCGGCCCGCCCACGGTCTCGGGCCGCTGGTCGCTGCTGCCCGGCCAGGCCCCGGACCCGACGCACCGGGCGCACGCCCTGGCCCGGACCCTGCTGGACCGGCACGGTGTGGTGACCCGCGGCGCGGTGGCGGCGGAAGGGGTGGAGGGCGGGTTCAGCGCCGTCTACCGCGTCCTGTCCGCCTTCGAGGACAGCGGCCAGGCCCGCCGGGGGTACGTGGTCGAGGGACTGGGCGCGGCCCAGTTCGCGATGGACGGCGCGGTGGACCGGTTGCGGGCGGCGGAGCGGACGCCGCCCCCGCTGGCCGCGGTGGTGCTGGCCGCCGCCGACCCGGCGAACGCGTACGGCGCGGCCCTGCCCTGGCCGGAGCCCCCGGCCGGGGCCACGCACAAGCCGGGCCGCAAGGCGGGCTCCCTGGTGGTGCTGGTCGACGGGGAACTCGTCCTCTACCTGGAGCGCGGCGGCAAGACCCTGCTGGCGTGGCCCCCGCCGGAGGATCCCCGCCTGGAGGCGGCCGTCTCGTCCCTGGCCGCGGGCTGCCGCGCGGGCAAGGTCCCGCCCCTGACGGTCGAACGGATCAACGCGGCCGCCGCCCTGACCTCCTCCCTGGGCCGTTCGCTGGAGGCAGCCGGCTTCCACGCCACCCCCCGCGGCCTGCGCCTGCGCCCGTGACTGCCCGGTTCCGTCCCGCGTGACCGCCCGGTTCCGTCCCGACCATCGCGCTTACGTTGCGCTTATGTCCTGAGCACGTCACGAAGCGCGCCAGGAGCGGATCAGCCCGTTCCCCCGCCCCTAAGATCACCACCAGGCATCGGGTTGACGATGCGCAGTCAAACGTACAGTCCATGGGGGACACCAGAAGTGAGCACCACAGCCATGCGCAGGACCGCACTCGGCACCATCGGCCTGGCGGTCACCGCCACCCTGACGCTGAGCGGCTGCAAGAGCGGCAACGAAGACGCGCCCCCGGCGGCGCCCAGCTCGCCCGCGAGCAGTCCCGCCCAGTCCGGCGCGGCCGAGAGCCCCAGCGCCGCCGCGAGCCCGTCGGCAGCCGCAAGTGAGGCGCCCGCAGGCGCCGCGGGCACGGCCAAGCCCGGCCAGAGCTTCAAGATCGGCCAGACGGCGACGGTCCCGTTCACCTACGGCAGCACCCAGGGCACGATCGCCCTCACCGTCACCTCCATCGAGCAGGGCCAGGCGGCGGACCTCGACTCCCTCAAGCTCGGCGACAAGGTGAAGGGGATGGTGCCCTACTACATCCACTACACCGTCAAGAACGTCGGCACCACCGACCTCGCGTACTCCTCGGTCGGCCACATCAAGGGCCTGCTCCCGGACGGCGGCGAGGCGAACGGCGTCTCGGTCATCGGCAAGTTCGAGAAGTGCAAGGACGATGCGCTTCCCAAGGGGTTCACCAACGGCCAGTCGCAGACCAACTGCGCGATCGCCATGGCCCCCTCGGCCCAGGTGAAGATCACCGGAGCCGAGTACTGGGGCGAGCCGTACAGCACGGTGGGCAACAAGGCCCTCACCTGGAAGTGACCCGCCGCCGCGCCCTCCCGGCCCCCGCGTAGGACACCCGGCCGCGGGGGCGCCGGCTGTCGCCCGTCCGGCGCGAGCCCGGGCGGGCGACAATGGGACCATGCCCGAAGGAGACAGCGTCTGGCGCGCCGCGGCCCGGTTGCACGCGGCCCTGGCCGGGCGGGAGATCACCCGCAGCGACCTGCGCGTCGCGCGCCTGGCCACCGTGGACCTCACCGGCCGCACCACCTTGAACGTGATCCCGCGCGGAAAGCACCTGCTCACCCGCATCGACGGCGACGGCGGCCTCACCCTCCACAGCCACCTGCGCATGGACGGCGCCTGGCACGTCTTCCCCGCCGGGCGGAAGTGGCACGGCGGCCCCGACTACGAGATCCGCGCCATCTTGGGTACCGCCTGCGACACCGCCGTCGGCTACCGCCTCCCCGTCCTGGAACTCCTGCGCACCGCCGACGAGGACAAGGTCGTCGGCCACCTGGGACCCGACCTCCTCGGCCCCGACTGGGACGCGGACAAGGCCGCGGCGAACCTGCTCGCCACCCCCGAACGCCCCCTCGGCGAAGCCCTGCTGGACCAGCGCAACCTCGCGGGCATCGGCAACGTGTACATGTGCGAGCTCTGCTTCCTCGCCCAGGTCACCCCGTGGACCGCGGTCGGCGCCCTTGCGGATCCCGAGGTCACCGCCGTCCGCCTGGCCGGCGCCGCGCAGCGCCTCCTCGCGGCCAACCTCGGCGCCGGCGAGACCCGCAACACCACCGGCAGCCGCCGCCGGGGCCAGGCCCTCTTCGTCTACGGGCGCGCCCCGCGCCCCTGCCTGCGCTGCGGCACCCCGGTACGCCGGGTCGTGAAGGAGGACCGCCCCACGTACTGGTGCCCCCGCTGCCAATCCGGGCCCACACCGTAGTTGACGCCCCGTCAGCTACGGTCGTACGGTCCCGGCATGCCCACAGCCCCGTACGACCTCACCGGCCGCACCGCGCTCGTCACCGGCGCCGCCAGCGGGATCGGCCGCGCCACCGCCGTGCTCCTCGCCCGGGCCGGCGCGGCCGTGCACTGCGCCGACCGCGACGCGACCGGCCTGCGCGAGACCGCCCGCCTGGTGTGCGAAGCAGGCGGCAAGGCCACCGTCCACACCCTCGACGTGACCGACCGTGCCGCGCTGCGGGCCGCCGTCGCGGCCGCGGGCCCGCTCGACATCACCGCCGCCATCGCCGGGATCATGCACTCCAGCAGCGTCCTGGACACCACCGACGAGGACCTCGACCGGGTCCTGGACGTCAATTTCAAGGGCGTCCTGCGCACCTGCCAGGAGGCCGTCCGCGCCATGATCACCGCCGGACGTCCCGGTTCGGTGATCACCATGGCCTCCGGCGCCGTGGACGCCGCCCAGCCGGGCCTGCTCTGCTACAGCGTCGCCAAAGCGGCCGTCGTCCAGCTGACCAAGACCCTCGCGACCGAGACCGGCCCACACGGCATCCGCGTCAACGCCGTCGCGCCGGGATGGATCCGCACCCCCATGACGGGCCGCCACAGTGCCGAGGAACGGGAGCGGACCGAGGCGGCGATGATCCGGATGTCGCCGCTGCGCCGGGTCGGGGAGCCCGAGGACATCGCCCAAGCGGTGCTCTACCTCGCCTCCGACGCCTCGTCCTTCATGACGGGCCAGATCCTCCGCCCGAACGGCGGAGTATCGATGCCCTGGTGACCGGCGCCCTCGTGGCCGCCGCCCGAGGGCGCCTGCGCCCCGGACCGGGCACGCAGTGCACGGGGAGCAGCCCCAGCCCCCATCCGCCGACGGCCACCGCGCCCTCCATGGGCCCCGCGTCCGCGGGCTCCAGCGACAGCCGCAGCACGGCCCACCACCAGAGCACTCCGGCCGTCAGCACGACGGGTATGAGTAACAACCGCACGGCCGCCTCCCAGGAAGGCCGGAATCCGGACGGCCCCATCCTCCCGCACCGCCCTCGCCGCCGCACCCAGAACACCGAGGAGCCCCGGCACACCGAGGAGCGCCGGCACGCCGAGGGCCCCAGCACCCCGACGGGCCCCGGCACGGCAAGGAGCCCCGTCCGGTGCCTCACGCACCGGCCGGGGCTCCGGCCACACTCATACGCGCTTCACGCGCTCGCGCTCGCCTTCACGCGGCTACGACGTTCACCGCTTCCACGGGCGCCTTGATGGTCACCCGCTCCGTGGTACCCGCGACCGAGGCCACGGACACCGAATTGAGCATCGGGCGCACCGGTGCCGGCACCGGTTCGCTTGCCGTGGCCGACTGCGCAAGCTCCGCCAGCGACAGTTCGTCACTGACTTCGCGCATCAGCTCGGACATCCGTACGTCCAACGCGTCGCAGATCGCGGAGAGCAGCTCGGAGGATGCCTCCTTCTGCCCCCGCTCCACCTCGGAGAGATAGCCGAGCGAAACTCGGGCGGACGAGGAGACTTCGCGCAGAGTACGGCCCTGGCGCTGGCGCTGCCGACGCAGCACGTCACCCAGCAGGCGACGGAGCAGAATCATCGGTGGCTCCCTCCTCTGACCGTGTAGCCGTAACCTTCACGCCCCACCGTACCGCCTCGCGCCGCGGCCGTGCGGGGAGCTATGTCGTGTTCACTCAGGGCTGCAAACATCAAATCCCCCCGTTCTGTTCCGTATCCTGCCCCCGCAGATTCTCGCGGAGTTCGCTCGAAAGGAGTTCGAGCACTGTCCGTGCGCTCTCCCTACGGATTTCCGTCCGGGAGCCGTTCAACCGCAGCCGGGCCGTTTTCCTGCCCCCCGGACCGGCCACGGCGACGAAAACGGTGCCCACCGGCTGCCCGTCCTGGGGGTCCGGACCGGCCACCCCGGTCGTCGCGATCCCCCACGAAGCCCCCAGCGCCCGGCGCACCCCCGCCGCCATCTCCTCCGCGACCTGCGCGTTCACCGCGCCTTCGGCCGCCAGCAGCTCCGCGTCCACTCCCAGGAGCCGGTGCTTGAGCTCGGTCGCGTACGCGGTCACCGAGCCGCGGAAGGATTTCGAGGCACCCGGCACGGCCGTCAGTTCCGCGGCGACCAGACCGCCGGTCAGCGACTCCGCCACGGCGAGCGTCTGGTCACTCTGCGCAAGCAGCCCGAGTACGGCCCCGGACAGTTGTGCGATCGAGTCCGGCGCGGTGAGACGTCCCGCGGCTCCACCCGCCTCCGGAAAATCACCCGCCGCTCGCGTCACTGCGCGGCCCGCTCCGCGGCCAGTCCCCTGCGGCGCAGGACGACGGCCTGGCGGATGTAGTCCAAACCGGTGACCACGGTCAGCACGACGGCGACCGCCATCACCCAGAACCGCAGGGTCGCCAGCGGGCCGGTGAGGGCGAGCACGTACATGCCGACCGCCGTCCCCTGGGCGAGGGTCTTGAGCTTGCCGCCCCGGCTGGCCGGAATGACTCCGTACCGGATGACCCAGAAACGCAGGAGGGTGATCCCCAGTTCCCGCCCGAGGATCACCCCGGTCACCCACCAGGGCAGGTCACCCAGCCACGAGAGACAGATGAGCGCCGAGCCCATGATCGCCTTGTCGGCGATGGGGTCGGCGATCTTCCCGAAGTCGGTGACGAGGTTGTACGTCCGGGCGAGGTGCCCGTCGAAGATGTCCGTGATCATGGCGACGGCGAAGGCCGCCCACGCCAGCGCCCGCCAGACGGGGTCGTAGCCCCCGTCGGCGAGCAGCAGCAGGACGAATCCCGGCACGAGCACGAGCCGGATCATCGTCAGGATGTTGGCGATGTTCCACAGGCTGGCCTGATTGACGGCCGCGGTCCCGAGCCCCGCGCCGGGCGAGGGCCGGCGGCCGGTCCCGCCCGCCGCAGGTGCCGGGACTCCGGTCATCCGGCCGCCTCCTCAAGATCCAGGCCCAGGGGCTCGGCCACCAGGTCCACACCCAGCGTGCCGACGACCTTCGCCGTCACCATACGGCCGGGCACCAGACCGGTGCTGTCCGTGAAGACCACCTGGCCGTCCGTCTCGGGCGCCTGGTGGGCTGCGCGCCCGTAGGCGCCCTCGCCGTCCTCGTCGATGTCCTCCACGGTCTCGACGAGTACCTCCAGGGTCTCCCCGATCCGCTCTTCCGCACGCTGGGAGGTCAGCTCCTCCGCGAGCCGCTGCATGTGCGCGAGCCGCTCGGCGATGGTCTCCGCGTCCAGCTTGTTCTCGTAGCCGACGGCCTCGGTGCCGTCCTCGTCCGAGTAGCCGAAGACGCCGATGGCGTCGAGCCGCGCGTGGGTGAGGAAACGCTCCAGCTCGGCGAAGTCCGCTTCGCTCTCGCCGGGGAAGCCGACGATGAAGTTGGACCGCACGCCGGCCAGCGGGGCCTTGCCGCGGATGGTGTCGAGCAGTTCGAGGAACCGGTCGGTGTCACCGAAGCGGCGCATCGCGCGCAGCACGTCGGGGGCCGAGTGCTGGAACGACAGGTCGAAGTAGGGCACGACCTTCGGCGTCGAGGTGAGGACGTCGATCAGGCCGGGCCGCATCTCGGCGGGCTGGAGGTAGCTGACGCGGACGCGCTCGATGCCGTCCACCTCGGCCAGCTCGGGCAGCAGCGTCTCCAGCAGCCGGATGTCGCCGAGGTCCTTGCCGTACGAGGTGTTGTTCTCGGAGACCAGCATGATCTCCTTGACGCCCTGCTCGGCGAGCCAGCGCGTCTCGCCCAGCACGTCGCTGGGGCGGCGGGAGATGAACGAGCCGCGGAAGGACGGGATGGCGCAGAAGGAGCAGCGCCGGTCGCAGCCGGAGGCGAGCTTGACCGAGGCGACCGGGCTCTTGTCCAGGCGGCGGCGCAGGGGCGCGCGCGGACCGGAGGCGGGCGCGAGGCCCTCGGGCAGGTCCGCGGGGGCCTCGGCGGGCTCCTGGGCGTGTCCGGGCAGGGCCACCTCGGCGTCCTGGCGGGCGGCGGGGCTGATCGGCAGCAGCTTGCGCCGGTCGCGCGGGGTGTGGGAGGCGTGGATGCCGCCGTTCAGGATGGTCTGGAGGCGGTCGGAGATGTCGGCGTAGTCGTCGAAGCCGAGCACGCCGTCGGCCTCGGGGAGCGCTTCGGCGAGTTCCTTGCCGTAGCGCTCGGCCATACAGCCGACGGCGACGACGGCCTGGGTCTTGCCGTGATCCTTGAGATCGTTGGCTTCCAGGAGGGCGTCGACGGAATCCTTTTTGGCGGCTTCGACGAAGCCGCAGGTGTTGACGACGGCTACGTCCGCATCGGCGGCGTCCTCGACGAGCTCCCAGCCATCCGCCGCCAAGCGGCCTGCGAGCTCCTCCGAGTCCACCTCGTTACGGGCGCAGCCAAGAGTGACAAGGGCGACGGTACGGCGTTCGGGCATGGACTCAAGACTACTTCGTCCCGGCGCCGGCCCCTGCCCCACGTCCCCCTTGCAAGATCCCCGGGAGGCCGGCAGGGCCTCCCGGGGATCCGGAACTGCATGGTCCGCGCTGGTCAGCCTGCCTGGGCCTGGCCCTGACGCGGGTCGTCCTTGGTGTAGGTGAGCCGTTCGACCTGCCCCGGCTGGAACTGGTCCTTGATCTCCTTGCCGTTCACGAACAGCTTGACGACCCCGGCGTCGCCGAGTACGAGGTCGATGGACTCCTTGTCGGTGAACGTCTTGGACTCGCCCAGGGCGAGCGTCCCGTCGAACAGCGACCGGCCGCTGTGGTCCTTCGCGGAGATCCAGCTCTCTCCGTCGTTGGCCGTCAGGACGACCGTGACGAGGTCCTTGGGCGCGGCGGCGATGGCGCTGTCGGAGGGCGTCGGCTTGGGCTTCGGCTGCTGCTGGGGCGCGGCCGGTTTGCCCGCCGGCTTGGGCGCGGCCGAGGCGCCGGAACCTTCCGCCAGGGGCCGGCTCCCCTTGCTGTCGCCGTCGCCGCCGAAGGCCGTGAAGCCCACGAACCCGATGACGGCGACGATCGCGGCGACCATGGCCGCCGTCCAGTTCGGCCGCTGCCGCTCGGGACGGATGCGTTCGGCTTCGAACATCGGCGCGGGAGGAGTGGGGGCCGGACGGCCGCCGTGGGCCGCGTCGTAGGCCTCGACCAGAGGTGCCGGATCGAGGTGGACGGCGCGGGCGAGCGTGCGGATGTGACCGCGGGCGTAGACGTCGCCGCCACACCGCGTGAAATCGTCTTCTTCGATCGCGTGCACGATCGGGATGCGCACGCGGGTGGTGGAACTGACCTCGTCGACGGTGAGCCCGGCGGCGATCCGGGCCTTCTTGAGGGCCGTCCCGATGGACGGTCCTTCGACGGTGCGTTCGACGAGACGGTCCTCGGACCGGTCGTCGGTCGAAGGCCGCTCTTCTTCGGGGGATTTGGCGTTGCCGATGGACACGAGGGCGCCTTTCGAGCGTGTAGCCACCTGCTGGATTCCCAGTCTAGGGGGGTGACGAAAGGGTGGAGCAACCGGAGGGGTGGAGTCCCTAGGCCATCCGAATGGCAATCGGGTCTCCGGCTGGTGCGAAGCCGGTTCGGCGGCCCCGCGCCGGAGCGCGGTGTCCGCCACTTCCTCAACTTGACGCTCGGCCAGGGGAAACGGTTGCCCGCAGGACCCTTACGACTGGTGCTCCCCGCCTTTACGACTGGTGCTCCCGGCCCTTACGGCTGGTCCTCCCCGCGGATGACCGCCAGCACCCCGTCCAGTTCGTCCGGCTTCACCAGCACGTCGCGCGCCTTCGAACCTTCGCTCGGGCCGACGACGCCCCGCGATTCCATCAGGTCCATGAGACGGCCCGCCTTCGCGAAGCCGACGCGCAGCTTGCGCTGGAGCATCGAGGTGGAGCCGAACTGGGTGGTGACCACCAGTTCCGCCGCCTGGCACAGCAGGTCCAGGTCGTCGCCGATCTCCTCGTCGATCTCCTTCTTCTGCTTCTGGCCGACGGTGACGTCCTCGCGGAAGACGGGCGCCATCTGGTCCTTGCAGTGCTGCACGATCCCGGCGATCTCCTCCTCGGTGACGAACGCGCCCTGGAGGCGGACCGGCTTGTTCGCGCCCATCGGCAGGAACAGCCCGTCACCCTTGCCGATCAGCTTCTCCGCGCCGGGCTGGTCGAGGATGACCCGGCTGTCGGCGAGCGAGGAGGTGGCGAACGCGAGCCGCGAGGGCACGTTCGCCTTGATCAGGCCGGTGACCACGTCCACCGAGGGCCGCTGGGTGGCGAGCACCAGGTGGATGCCGGCCGCGCGGGCCAGCTGGGTGATGCGCACGATCGAGTCCTCGACGTCGCGCGGGGCCACCATCATCAGGTCGGCGAGCTCGTCCACGATCACCAGCAGGTACGGGTACGGGCTCAGCTCCCGCTCGCTGCCCGGCGGCAGCGTAATCTTGCCGTCCCGGATCGCCTGGTTGAAGTCGTCGATGTGCCGGTAGCCGAAGGCCGCGAGGTCGTCGTAGCGCAGGTCCATCTCCCGCACGACCCACTGGAGCGCCTCGGCGGCCCGCTTCGGGTTGGTGATGATCGGGGTGATCAGGTGCGGGATGCCCTCGTAGGCGGTCAGCTCGACCCGCTTGGGGTCGACCAGGACCATCCGGACGTCCTCCGGGGTGGCCCGGACCATCACCGAGGTGATCAGGCAGTTGATGCAGGAGGACTTGCCGGAGCCGGTGGCGCCGGCGACCAGTACGTGCGGCATCTTCGCGAGGTTGGCCATGACGTAGCCGCCCTCGACGTCCTTGCCCAGCGCCACCAGCATGGGGTGGTCGTCCTCGGCGGCGTCCGCGAGACGCAGGACGTCACCGAGGTTGACCATCTCCCGGTCGGTGTTGGGGATCTCGATGCCGACCGCCGACTTGCCCGGGATCGGGCTGATGATCCGCACGTCCGGCGAGGCGACGGCGTACGCGATGTTCTTGGCCAGGGCGGTGATCCGCTCGACCTTCACGGCCGCGCCGAGCGTCACCTCGTAGCGGGTGACCGTCGGACCGCGGGTGAAGCCGGTGACCTGCGCGTCGACCTTGAACTCGGTGAACACGTTGGTCAGCGAGGCCACCACCGCGTCGTTGGCGGCGCTTCGGGTCTTGCCGGGGCCGCCGCGCTCCAGCAGGTCCAGCGAGGGCAGTGCGTACGTGATGTCCCCGCGCAACTGCAGCTGCTCGGCCCGGGCCGGCAGGGGTTCGCTGCGCGGCGGGGCCTTGGTGAGGTCCGGCACGGACAGGGTGCCGGAGGCCGCGGCGGTGTTGTCGTGCGGTCCGGCAGCCTGGGCGGCGGGCCCGGCCGCAGCCGGGCGTTCCTCCCGCGCGGGCGGCACCGGGGTGGTGACCTCCACCTCCCCGTGCTCGCGCTGGGCGGTGATCCCGTGCGTGAGGTCGGCGACCACCGGGGAGGGCGGCAGCCCGCCGTAGACCACCCCGTCCAGCGCGGCGGCGGCCGCCGCGGCGACGTCGACCGCGTCCATCTCCCGGTCCATCGCGGGCCGGGACGCGCTCGGGCGCGGCTTGCGCCGCCGGGCGAGCGCCTCCTCCTCGGCGGTGCCGGCCGGGTCGGCGGCCGCGGCCCGGGCCTGCCAGCGCGCCGGGTCGTGCCGGTCCGGCCGGTCCTGGGGGGCCGCGCCCGCCGGCTGTCCGAAATCCTCGTCGTACTCGTTCGGCTGGATCAGCCCGAGCCGGATCCCGAGCCGCCGCAGCCGCTGCGGGATGGCGTTGACGGGGGTGGCGGTGACCACCAGCAGCCCGAAGACCGTGAGGAGGACCAGCATCGGTACGGCCAGCGGCGCACCCATGGTGAAGATCAGCGGCTTCGAGGCGGACCAGCCGATGAGGCCGCCCGCGTCCTGCATCGCGGTGGTGCCCTCGCCGCGCCCGGGCGCCCCGCAGGCGATGTGTACGAGCCCCAGCATACCGATGACCAGGGCGGACAGGCCGATGCCGATCCGGCCGTTGGCGTCGGTCTGCTCGGGGTGGCGGATGAAGCGCACCGCCATCACGCCGAGCAGTATCGGCACGAGCAGGTCGAGGCGCCCGAACGCACCGGTGACCAGCATGGTGACCAGATCCCCGACGGGCCCGCTCAGGTTCGACCAGGTTCCGGCAGCGACGATCAGCGCCAGGGCGAGCAGCAGCAGCGCGACGCCGTCCTTGCGGTGGGCGGGGTCGAGGTTCTTGGCGCCCCGGCCGACGCTGCGGAAGACGGACCCGACCGCATGCGCGATGCCGAGCCACACGAAGCGCACCAGCCGCACCACGCCCCCGGTCGGGGACGGTGCGGGCTTGGCGGCGGCCTTCTTCACGGGCGCGCGCCTGACCGGCGCGGCCTTCTTGGCCGCGGGCTTGCGCGCGGGAGCCGCTTTCTTCGCCGGCGCGGTCGTACGCCCGGTGCGGCTCTTCGCGGCGCCCGCCGCGCTCTGGGAACCCTTGCCGGACGTACTTGAGGCCATGCGCCCGAGGTTACCGGTGCGCACGCCGGTGGACACGCGTGCCCACCCCTTCACCCGTTCGTGTCGCCCGGGGCCGTGACGGTCCGCCACACCTGACGCACCGCCAGCAGGCCCACAACGGGCGCCCGTAGGCGGGGGCCCGCTGCCCGCGGAGTGCTCAGCCCTGGAGGGGCAGTACGGCCGCCCCGCCGCCGGCCCCCGGTTCCAGCGCGTCCAGCGCCCTGCGCAGGCCGGTGAGCTTGCGCTCCAGGTGGGCCGCGGTCGCCACGACCGACGCGTCGGCCGCTTCCTCGCCGAGTTGCTTGGTCAGCGCCTCCGCCTGCTCCTCCACCGCCGCGAGCCGTGCGGACAGCTCGGCCAGCAGCCCGGGCGTCTCCTTGCCGGTGTCCACACCGCCCGAACCGCCGCCCTCCAGCTGGAGCCGCAGCAGCGACGCCTGCTCGCGCAGCTGGCAGTTCTTCGTGTAGAGCTCCACGAAGACCGAGACCTTGGCACGCAGCACCCACGGGTCGAACGGTTTCGAGATGTAGTCCACCGCGCCCGCCGCGTAGCCGCGGAAGGTGTGGTGCGGACCGTGGTTGATCGCGGTGAGGAAGATGATCGGGATGTCCCGGGTCCGTTCCCGCCGCTTGATGTGTGCGGCCGTCTCGAAACCGTCCATGCCCGGCATCTGGACATCCAGCAGGATGACCGCGAAATCGTCCGTCAGCAGCGCCTTGAGCGCTTCCTCTCCCGACGACGCCCTGACCAGTGTCTGATCGAGCGCGGAGAGGATGGCCTCCAGCGCCAGCAGATTCTCCGGCCTGTCGTCGACCAGGAGGATCTTGGCCTTCTGCACCATGCCCTGTCCTCCTCGCCCCGGCATGGGGCCTCCCCGGCTCCTGGCACCGGCCTGTTCGCCGGGCCCCGCCCCAGAGGACGGCATCCTTGCGCCGTCCGTCCTTGTGCCGGTCATCGTAGCCCCAGTCCCGAGATCGCCACACCCTGTCACCAGGATGTCACTGTGCACGAAGCAGAAACGGTGTGGGAGAGCAGAAGGTTCCCCGTATGCCGCCCTTCCACACCGGTTCCGCCACACTGAGTCAGCAATTGGTATCCGCGGACTCCCGAAATGATCACTTCCCTCGCATCCACTGTTCCATCACGGACAGCAGGTAATCGGGTTCCACCGGCTTGGTGACGTAATCGGAAGCACCGGAGTCGATCGCCTTCTCCCGGTCCCCCTGCATCGCCTTCGCCGTCAGCGCGATGATCGGCAGCCCGGCGAACTGCGGCATCCGCCGGATCGCCGAGGTCGTCGCGTACCCGTCCATCTCCGGCATCATGATGTCCATCAGTACGACCGTCACATCGTCGTGCTGCTCCAGGACTTCGATGCCCTCCCGGCCGTTCTCCGCGTACAGCACGGCCAGTCCGTGCTGCTCCAGCACACTGGTCAGCGCGAACACGTTGCGCACGTCGTCATCCACGATGAGCACCTTCTCGCCGTGGAAGTCGTACGTCCGCGGCACCGGCGGAAGGTCCTCGAGCTCACCGCCCCAACCGCTGCCGTCGCCCTGCGCGTCGTGCTGGCCGGGCACCGCCGTACGCGGCTCCCGGTCGCTCAGCGACTTGCGCCGCCGCCGGAACAGCGCGGCCGGACCGCCCTGCCCCTGCGCGGGCCGGTCCCCCTCGGCCGCCGGCAGCGCCGGACGCCGCTCGCCCGGCTCGACCGCCGGTGCGGGTACGGCGGCCGGGGCCGCCGTCGCCTCGGGCCGCGCCTCCTCGGCCGGCCGGCGGTACTCACCGCGCGCACCGCCGGGCGTCGGCGCGGCGTACCCCTGGGGCGGCAACTCGCTCGGGTGCAGCGGCAGGTACAGCGTGAAGGTCGATCCCCGGCCGGGCTCGCTCGCCGCGTGGATCTCCCCGCCGAGCAGCCGGGCGATCTCCCGGCTGATGGACAGGCCCAGTCCCGTACCGCCGTACTTCCGGCTCGTGGTCCCGTCGGCCTGTTTGAACGCCTCGAAGATCACCAGCATCTTGCTCGCCGCGATCCCGATCCCGGTGTCCGTCACCGAGAACGCGATCAGATCGGCGTCGGCGTCGCGCAGCGAACCCGCCTCCAGCAGCTGCTCCCGGATCGCCGAGGGCACGTCCGCCCCGGCCGGCCGGATCACCAGCTCCACGGCGCCGCCGTCGGTGAACTTCACCGCGTTCGACAGCAGGTTGCGCAATACCTGCAACAGCCGCTGCTCATCGGTGTGCAGGGTCGCGGGCAGCTCCGGCGAGACCCGTACCGAGAAGTCCAGGCCCTTCTCCGCGGTGAGCGGCCGGAAGGTGGCCTCCACGTAGTCCACCAGCTGCACCAACGCGATCCGCGTCGGCGAGACGTCCATCTTGCCCGCCTCGACCTTCGACAGGTCCAGGATGTCGTTGATCAGCTGCAGCAGGTCCGAGCCCGCCCCGTGGATGGTCTCGGCGAACTCCACCTGCTTCGGCGAAAGGTTCCCGTCCGCGTTGTCCGCCAGCAGCTTCGCCAGGATCAGCAGCGAGTTGAGCGGCGTACGCAGCTCGTGCGACATGTTCGCCAGGAACTCGGACTTGTACCGCATCGACACCGCGAGCTGCTCGGCGCGCTCCTCCAGGACCTGCCGCGCCTCCTCGATCTCCGTGTTCTTGACCTCGATGTCCCGGTTCTGACGGGCCAGCAGCTCCGCCTTCTCCTCCAGCTCCGCGTTGGCGGCCTGGAGCGCCTTCTGCCGGTTCTCCAGCTCGTCGGAGCGCTCGCGCAGCTGCTCGGTCATCTCCTGCGACTGCTTGAGGAGGACCTCCGTCTTGGAGTTGACGCTGATGGTGTTGACGCTCGTACCGATCATCTCGGCGATCTGGCTGAGGAAGTCCTTCTGGATCTGCGTGAAGGGGGTGAAGGACGCCAGCTCGATGACACCGAGCACCTTCCCCTCGAAGAGCACCGGCAGCACGATCACGTGCGCCGGCGGAGCCTCGCCGAGTCCGGAGGAGATCTTGAGGTAGCCGGGCGGGGTGTTCTCCACCAGGATCGTGCGCTTCTCCTCGGCGACCGTCCCGATCAGCCCCTCGCCGGGCCGGAAGGAGATCGGCATCTGCCCGCCCGCGTACGCGTAACTGCCGCGCATCCGCAGCTCGTACGAGCCGTCCCCGCCGCCGTCCGTCCCGATCTCGGTGCTGCCCCCGGTCGGCAGGGCCAGGAAGAAGGCGCCGTGCTGCGCGGAGACCACCGGGGTCAGCTCGCTCATGATCAGCGAGGCGACGTCGTCCAGCTCGCGCCGGCCCTGCATGAGGGCGGAGATGCGGGCCAGGTTGCCCTTGAGCCAGTCCTGCTCCTTGTTGGCCAAGGTGGTGTCGCGCAGGTTGGCGATCATCGTGTTGATGTTGTCCTGGAGGACCTGGATCTCGCCCGACGCGTCCACGTCGATCTTGAGGTTCAGGTCGCCGCGGGTCACCGCCGTGGCCACCGCCGCGATCGCGCGCACCTGCCGGGTCAGGTTCCCGGCCATCTCGTTCACGGACTCGGTCAGGTCCCGCCAGGTGCCGTCGACGTCACGGACGCGGGCCTGGCCGCCCAGGATGCCTTCCGTGCCCACCTCGCGGGCGACGCGGGTCACCTGGTCGGCGAACGACGACAGCTGGTCGACCATCGTGTTGATGGTGGTCTTGAGCTCCAGGATCTCGCCCCGGGCATCGATGTCGATCTTCTTGGTCATGTCGCCCTTGGCGATGGCGGTCGTGACCATGGCGATCTGCCGCACCTGACCGGTGAGGTTGGAGGCCATGAAGTTCACCGAGTCGGTGAGGTCCTTCCACGTCCCGGAAACGCCCGGCACGTGTGCCTGACCGCCGAGGCGGCCCTCCGTACCCACCTCGCGGGCCACGCGCGTGACCTCATCCGCGAAGGACGAAAGGGTATTCACCATCGTGTTGACGGTGTCCGCGAGCTGCGCGACCTCGCCGCGCGCCTCCACGGTGACCTTCTTCGTCAGGTCGCCGTTGGCGACCGCCGCCGAGACCTGCGCGATCCCGCGCACCTGCGCCGTCAGGTTCCCGGCCATGGTGTTGACGTTGTCGCTCAGGTCCTTCCAGATGCCGGTGACCCCGCGCACCCGCGCCTGACCGCCGAGGATGCCCTCGGTGCCCACCTCGCGCGCGACCCTCGTCACCTGCTCCGCGAACGAGGACAGCTGGTCCACCATCGTGTTGACCGTGGTGACCAGCTCCAGGATCTCGCCCTTGGCGTCGACCGTGATCTTCTTGGAGAGGTCGCCCATCGCGACCGCCGTCGTCACCTCGGCGATGTTGCGGACCTGCGAGGTCAGGTTGTTCGCCATGAAGTTGACGGACTGCGTGAGGTCCTTCCAGGTGCCGGAGACGCCCTTGACCTCGGCCTGACCTCCCAGGATCCCCTCCGTACCCACCTCGCGGGCCACCCGGGTCACCTGCTCCGCGAAGTTCGACAGCTGGTCGACCATCGTGTTGAGGGTGTTCTTGAGCTCCAGGATCTCGCCCCGGGCATCCACGTCGATCTTCTGCGACAGGTCACCGCGCGCCACCGCCGTCGCGACCTGCGCGATGTTGCGCACCTGCGAGGTCAGGTTCCCGGCCATGCCGTTGACGGAATCCGTCAGGTCACGCCACACGCCGGCCACCCCGGGCACCTGCGCCTGACCGCCCAGGCGACCCTCGGTACCCACGTCGCGGGCGACGCGGGTCACCTGCTCGGCGAAGGCGGAGAGCTGGTCGACCATCGTGTTGATGGTGTTCTTGAGCTCCAGGATCTCGCCCCGGGCATCCACGTCGATCTTCTGCGACAGGTCACCGCGCGCCACCGCCGTCGTCACCTGCGCGATCTGGCGCACCTGCGAGGTCAGGTTCCCGGCCATGAAATTGACGGAGTCGGTGAGCTCCTTCCAGGTGCCGGACACCCCCTCCACCCGGGCCTGGCCGCCCAGGCGGCCCTCCGTACCCACGTCCCGCGCCATCCGCGTGACCTGGTCCGCGAACGAGGACAGCTGGTCCACCATCGTGTTCACGGTGTTCTTGAGCTGGAGCATCTCGCCGGAGACGTCCACCGTGACCTTCTGCGACAGGTCGCCGTTGGCCACCGCCGTCGTCACCTGCGCGATGTTGCGGACCTGGCCGGTGAGGTTGCGGAAGGCGGTGTTCACCGAATCGGTGAGGTCCTTCCAGGTACCGGCCGCCCCGGGCACCTGGGCCTGACCGCCCAGCTCACCCTCCACCCCGACCTCACGGGCCACACGGGTCACCTCGGCACCGAAGGACTGGAGCTGGTCCACCATCGTGTTGACGGTGTTCTTGAGCTCCAGCATCTCGCCGGCCACATCGACCGTGACCTTCTGCGACAGGTCGCCGTTGGCCACCGCCGTCGTCACGGTCGCGATGTCCCGCACCTGGGTCGTGAGGTTGCGGAAGACCGTGTTCACCGAATCGGTGAGGTCCTTCCAGGTACCGGCCGCGCCCGGCACCTGCGCCTGACCGCCGAGCGTTCCCTTGGCCCCGACCTCGCTCGCCACGCGCGTGACCTCGTCCGCGAACGTCCGCAGGGTCTCGGTCATCTGGTTGATCGTCTCGGCCAGCTGCGCGACCTCGCCGCGCGCGCTGACCCGTACCTTCTGCGACAGGTCGCCATTGGCGACCGCTGTCGTGACCTGCGCGATCCCCCGCACCTGGGCCGTCAGGTTCCCGGCCATCGTGTTGACGGAGTCGGTCAGGTCCTTCCACACACCCGCGACGCCGGGCACCTTCGCCTGGCCGCCCAGCTCACCCTCCGTACCCACCTCGCGGGCGACCCTGGTCACCTCGGAGGAGAAAGAGGACAGCTGGTCCACCATCGTGTTCACGGTGTTCTTGAGCTGGAGCATCTCGCCGGCCACGTGCACCGTGACCTTGCGCGAGAGATCGCCCTTCGCGACCGCCGTCGTCACGAGGGCGATGTCACGCACCTGGGCGGTGAGCCGGTACGCCATCGTGTTGACGGAGTCGGTCAGGTCCTTCCAGGAACCGGACATGCCCCGCACCTGCGCCTGGCCGCCGAGCTTGCCCTCGGTACCCACCTCCAGCGCCACCCGGGTGACCTCGTCGGTGAACGCCGACAGCTGGTCGACCAGGTTGTTGACCGTCCGCCCGACCTTGAGGAACTCCCCGCGCAGCGGATGCCCGGCCCCGTCGGCGGTCTGTGTCCGCAGGTCCATCCGCTGGTCCAGGTCGCCCTCGGCGACCGCCGACAGCACCCGGCCCACCTCGGACACCGGCCGGGCCAGATCGTCCACGAGCTGGTTCGAGGCATCGATCGCGGCCGCCCAGGACCCCTCACAGGCACCTGTTTCCAGCCGTTCGCTGAGCTTGCCCTCGCGGCCCACCATCCGCCGCACCCGCGACAGCTCCCCGGTCAGGTGGAGATTGCGGTCGGCGACCTCGTTGTAGACGGCGGCGACCTCCGCCATCACGCCCTCGCCGGACACCGTCAGCCGCTTGCGGAAATTGCCGTCCCGCATCGACACCAGGGCCGTGAGCAGACGGTTCAGAGCGGCGGTATCGACCTCCGTCGTACCGTTCCGCCGGGACCGCCCGCCCTTCGCGCGCGTCCCCGTACGCCGCACCGCTGCGCCAGACTCCACCGTGTCCCTCCCGAAAGGGTCGACCACTGTTCCACCGAAACCCGGCGAGTCAAACGCCCGGCTAGACCATCCTGCCCAGTGTTTCACCCTGGCCGAACCCGGCCATAACACTTCGGCACCATTGCACACCGGCCGCACTCCCCGGGTGGAATCCCCTACGACGGCACCATGCGGACCGCGAAGGTAAGTAACCTGGCACCCGAATGTCCCACCGCGTCGAAGGAGTCTTGTGATCACGGCACGGGCGGCTGCCAGTTTCGATCCCCTAGGGCGCTCTGTCGCCGGGGCCCGCGCGTTCGTCCGCGATACCCTCCAGGGCTGGGGCTTCGCGGACATCGTCGACGACGCCGTCGTGCTCACCAGCGAGCTCGTCACCAACGCCGTGGTGCACGCCGGAACCCAGGCCGAAGTGCTGTGCCTGCGCACCGAGGGCGGCGTACGCGTCGAGGTCGCCGACCGGTACCCGGAGCGGGAGCTCCCGCTCCAGCCCCCCGGCGAACGCCCCTACGCCGACCCGGACCGCGAGAACGGCCGCGGCCTCATGCTCTGCGCCGCGCTCGCCACCCGCTGGGGAGTCGAGTACACGGGCACGCACAAACACGTGTGGTTCCGCCTCGACCTCCCGGACCGTCCGGTCGGTACCCGCTCCGCCGGACCGGTCGTCCCCGACCAGCTGCTCCCCCTCGCCGACAGCCGCGTCCGCGTCGCCGTCATCCAGATCGACGCCTCCGACTCCGTCTCCGCCTGGAACGAGGACGCCGAGCACATCTTCGGCCACACCGCGGAGAAGGTCCTCGGCCGCCCGCTCGCCGAACTCGCCGCCTGGCCCCAGACCCCCGGCACCGGAACCGGCATCGCCGAAGCCCTCCGGCTGTCGAGGTGGGAGGGCAGCTACGGCATCCGCGGCGCCGACGGCCGGGTCATCCCCGTTTACGCCTCACACCTGCGGGTACGCGACGCCCACGGCGAGCCGTCCATCGTCTGCCTCCTGGTCCACGACGACGAACGCGCCCTCCTCCAGACCCCCGCGCGGATCCCCTCCGACGCAGGCCAGCTCACCGAAGCCCGCCCCGCGGACCCCTTCGAGGTGTTCATCGGCTCCCCCGCCCCCGACGACCTGGACGGACTGCTCCAGCGCACCGTCGAGCGGGCCCGCGACATGCTCGACGCCGACGCCGCCTTCCTGCTCCTCGCCACCGACGACGAGACCGAACTCGAAGTCCGCGCGACCACGGGCCTGCCCTCCACCCGCCAGCGCTTCGCCCGCGTCCCCGTCGAAGCGGGCACCAACCGGTACGGCTCGGCCCGCATGCCCGCCGTCCACGACGACCTCGTCGCCGTCCCCGGCGCCGTCCCGCTCCTGGAATCCACCGGCATGCGCTCCGTGGTCACCGTCCCCCTCAAGGTCGAAGGCCGCCTCACCGGCTCACTCGGCGTCTCCGCCGAGAGCCCGGGCCGCTACTCCAACGAAGACGCCCTGCGCCTGCAGTTCGCCGCCGACCGGATCGCGCTCGCCGTCGAATCCGCCCGCCTCGGCGAGCTGGAACGCCTGCGCCGCGGCTCCCTCTCCTTCCTCGTCGAAGCCTCCGACCTGCTCGCCGGCACCCTCGACCGGGACCAGACCCTGGCCCTGATGGCGCAGATGACCGTCCCCACCCTGGCCACCTGGTGCGCCGTCTACACCATCGCCGACCAGACCTCGGACCCGTACCTCTCCTACGTACTGCACGAGGACGAGGAACGCATCGACGGACTCAAGGCCCTGCTCTCCCGCGTCAGCCCGCCCGAACCGCTGCGCGAGGCCGGCGCCCGCCCCTGGCCGGAATCCGCCGCCGCGGTCGGCGGGGAGACCGTCGTCCTCCCCCTCCTGGCCCGCAACCGCGTCATCGGCATGCTCACGCTCGGCAAACCGTCCGAGGAACACTTCCGCCAGGAGATCCTGGAACTCGCGGACGACCTCTCCCGCCGGGCCGCCCTGGCCCTGGACAACGCACGCCTCTACTCCGAGCGCACCGCCATCAGCCGCTCCCTCCAGCGCAGCCTCCTGCCGCCCGGCTCCCCCGCCATCCCCGGCATCGAGGTCGAGGTCATCTACCGCGCGGCCGGCGAGGGCAACGAGGTGGGCGGCGACTTCTACGACGTCTTCCCCATCCGCCCCGGCGTCTACGGCTTCGCCATCGGCGACGTGTGCGGTACGGGCCCGGAAGCGGCCGCCGTCACCGGCCTCGCCCGGCACGCCCTGCGCCTGCTGGCCCGCGAAGGCCTCGGCGGCCCGGCGGTGCTGGAACGCCTCAACGCCGCGATCCTCGACGAGGGCGCCCGCAGCCGCTTCCTCACCCTCCTGTACGGCGAGCTCCACCCCCAGCCGGACGGCGGCGCGCTCATGAAGGTCGTCTGCGCCGGCCACCCGCTCCCGCTGCGCCTGCGCCCGGACGGCGAGGTCATCCCCGCCGCCGAACCCCAGCCGCTGCTCGGCGTCATGGACGACCTCGACCTCTACGAGCAGACCCTCACCCTGGACCCGGGCGACGTCCTGCTCTGCGTCACGGACGGCGTGACCGAACGCCGCGAGGGCACCCGCATGCTCGGCGACGACGGCCTCGCGGAAGTCCTCACCACCTGTACGGGCCTCACCGCCGGCGCCGTCGCCGCCCGCATCCTGCGCGCGGTCGAACGCTTCGCGGCCGAACCCGCCTCCGACGACATGGCGATCCTGGCCTTCCGCGTTCCCCAGCCGCGCGAGGGCGCCTAGTCACGCGCGGCCGGGGGTTCACGCCGAAGGTTCACGCCGGGGCGCGGATCTGTTGCTGCGGGTGGCGGACCGCAGGGCGAAGGCCAGCACCACTTCGAAGACGCCGAGCAGGACGAGCCACAGCCCCAGCAGTCGGGTGAGGGCGACCGCGGAGTCGACCGGGAAGCAGAGCACCACGATCCCGGCGACGGTGCCGAGCGCGCCCAGGCCGAAGAACAGGCCCCGGTGGGCGATGCCCCGGTCAGCGATGGCGACGTACGCCGTGAGCACTCCGGTCAACAGCCAGAACACCCCGAGGATCAGGGACAGCGCACCGATGGTCTGCATCGGATGCCTCAGTACGAGAACGCCCGCCAGCAACGCCAGCAAGGCGACCAGTACGCCGGCCAGCCGGCCCCCGCCCTCCTGGCCGTGCGAAAAGGCCGTGACGAAGCGGAAGACTCCTGCCGCCAGGAGTTGCAGACCGATGATGACGGCCAGGATGTGCAGCGTCTCATGGGGCCATACCAGGACCAGAATGCCCGGGATCAGGGTCGCGAGGGCGAAGCCGAGCGCCCAGCGCCACGACGCTCCGACTTGCTTGAGGACGTCTTCCGGGTCGCTCTGTGTGTGCCGCGGTGCCGCCGCGTCGGGGGGAAAGGTCATCACGCCTCCCAGGCAGGCCGGACGGCCCCCAGGACACGTCGAAGCCGCCGGTCGTACCTGTCTTGCCCTTCAAAACCACCTTAACCAGGGCCGGTGCAACCCGCCAACGCAAAAAGGCCCCCGCCAAATGGCGGGGGCCTTTTCTGTTGGAGCCCTTTAACGGAATCGAACCGTTGACCTTCTCCTTACCATGGAGACGCTCTACCGACTGAGCTAAAAGGGCGGGTTGTTCGGCGGCGTCCTACTCTCCCACAGGGTCCCCCCTGCAGTACCATCGGCGCTGAAAGGCTTAGCTTCCGGGTTCGGAATGTAACCGGGCGTTTCCCTAACGCTATGACCACCGAAACACTATGAAGTTGACCAACCGGATGACAACACGGTCGTTACTTCAGAACTAACACAGTGGACGCGAGCAACTGAGGACAAGCCCTCGGCCTATTAGTACCAGTCAGCTCCACCCGTTACCGGGCTTCCACATCTGGCCTATCAACCCAGTCGTCTACTGGGAGCCTTACCCTCTCAAGGAGGTGGGAATACTCATCTTGAAGCAGGCTTCCCGCTTAGATGCTTTCAGCGGTTATCCCTCCCGAACGTAGCCAACCAGCCATGCCCTTGGCAGGACAACTGGCACACCAGAGGTTCGTCCGTCCCGGTCCTCTCGTACTAGGGACAGCCCTTCTCAATATTCCTACGCGCACAGCGGATAGGGACCGAACTGTCTCACGACGTTCTAAACCCAGCTCGCGTACCGCTTTAATGGGCGAACAGCCCAACCCTTGGGACCGACTCCAGCCCCAGGATGCGACGAGCCGACATCGAGGTGCCAAACCATCCCGTCGATATGGACTCTTGGGGAAGATCAGCCTGTTATCCCCGGGGTACCTTTTATCCGTTGAGCGACGGCGCTTCCACAAGCCACCGCCGGATCACTAGTCCCGACTTTCGTCCCTGCTCGACCCGTCGGTCTCACAGTCAAGCTCCCTTGTGCACTTACACTCAACACCTGATTGCCAACCAGGCTGAGGGAACCTTTGGGCGCCTCCGTTACTCTTTGGGAGGCAACCGCCCCAGTTAAACTACCCATCAGACACTGTCCCTGATCCGGATCACGGACCGAGGTTAGACATCCAGCACGACCAGAGTGGTATTTCAACGGCGACTCCACCATGACTGGCGTCACGGCTTCAAAGTCTCCCACCTATCCTACACAAGCCGAACCGAACACCAATATCAAACTGTAGTAAAGGTCCCGGGGTCTTTCCGTCCTGCTGCGCGAAACGAGCATCTTTACTCGTAGTGCAATTTCACCGGGCCTATGGTTGAGACAGTCGAGAAGTCGTTACGCCATTCGTGCAGGTCGGAACTTACCCGACAAGGAATTTCGCTACCTTAGGATGGTTATAGTTACCACCGCCGTTTACTGGCGCTTAAGTTCTCAGCTTCGCACGCCCGAAAGCGCACTAACCGGTCCCCTTAACGTTCCAGCACCGGGCAGGCGTCAGTCCGTATACATCGCCTTACGGCTTCGCACGGACCTGTGTTTTTAGTAAACAGTCGCTTCTCGCTGGTCTCTGCGGCCACCCCCAGCTCAGGAAGCAAGTTCCTTCACCAGTGATGGCCCCCCTTCTCCCGAAGTTACGGGGGCATTTTGCCGAGTTCCTTAACCATAGTTCACCCGAACGCCTCGGTATTCTCTACCTGACCACCTGAGTCGGTTTAGGGTACGGGCCGCCATGAAACTCGCTAGAGGCTTTTCTCGACAGCATAGGATCATCCACTTCACCACAATCGGCTCGGCATCAGGTCTCAGCCTTAATGAGGGACGGATTTGCCTACCCCTCGGCCTACACCCTTACCCCGGGACAACCACCGCCCGGGCTGGACTACCTTCCTGCGTCACCCCATCGCTTACCTACTACAAGTCTGGTTCGTCGGCTCCACCACTTTCCTTTCCCCGAAGGGTCCGGAACGGCTTCACGGACTTAGCATCGCCTGATTCGATATTGGGCGTTTCAAAGCGGGTACCGGAATATCAACCGGTTGTCCATCGACTACGCCTGTCGGCCTCGCCTTAGGTCCCGACTTACCCTGGGCAGATCAGCTTGACCCAGGAACCCTTAGTCAATCGGCGCACACGTTTCTCACGTGTGTATCGCTACTCATGCCTGCATTCTCACTCGTGAACCGTCCACAACTAGCTTCCGCTGCTGCTTCACCCGGCACACGACGCTCCCCTACCCATCACAGCAGGCGTTGGCCCTATTGCTGCAATGACACGACTTCGGCGGTACGCTTGAGCCCCGCTACATTGTCGGCGCGGAATCACTTGACCAGTGAGCTATTACGCACTCTTTCAAGGGTGGCTGCTTCTAAGCCAACCTCCTGGTTGTCTCTGCGACTCCACATCCTTTCCCACTTAGCGTACGCTTAGGGGCCTTAGTCGATGCTCTGGGCTGTTTCCCTCTCGACCATGGAGCTTATCCCCCACAGTCTCACTGCCGTGCTCTCACTTACCGGCATTCGGAGTTTGGCTAAGGTCAGTAACCCGGTAGGGCCCATCGCCTATCCAGTGCTCTACCTCCGGCAAGAAACACACGACGCTGCACCTAAATGCATTTCGGGGAGAACCAGCTATCACGGAGTTTGATTGGCCTTTCACCCCTAACCACAGGTCATCCCCCAGGTTTTCAACCCTGGTGGGTTCGGTCCTCCACGAAGTCTTACCTCCGCTTCAACCTGCCCATGGCTAGATCACTCCGCTTCGGGTCTAGAGCGTGCAACTCAATCGCCCTATTCGGACTCGCTTTCGCTACGGCTTCCCCACACGGGTTAACCTCGCTACACACCGCTAACTCGCAGGCTCATTCTTCAAAAGGCACGCAGTCACGACCGTTGTTCCGAAGAACAACGGCGACGCTCCCACGGCTTGTAGGCACACGGTTTCAGGTACTATTTCACTCCGCTCCCGCGGTACTTTTCACCATTCCCTCACGGTACTATCCGCTATCGGTCACCAGGGAATATTTAGGCTTAGCGGGTGGTCCCGCCAGATTCACACGGGATTTCTCGGGCCCCGTGCTACTTGGGAGATGAGCAAGCAAGCCGCTGA
>NZ_CP109022.1:3687500-4997500 GCF_036226825.1 Streptomyces sp. NBC_00667 | reverse complement strand
GCGCTTCCTTTGTTCTTCTTTGTTCTTGCGTTTCCGACTCTATCAGACTCTCTCGTGTCCGATTCCCGGTCGAAGCGGGTTTCGCTTTCCAGTTCTCCGCTTTCGCGTTTCCCTTTCCGGCGATTCCAACCTTACCAGACCATTTCCGCGCCGTTTCCGACTCCGGATTTGAATTCTGTGGCCGTTGGAGGGCCTTTCCCTTTCGGGTGGATCCAGACTTTATCAGGTCTCCCCGGGTCTGGTTCCCACCTCCCCGCGGGCGCGGTCCGGGCACACGTGTGTGTCGGGGGCCGTGCGGGGTGGAGACGTAAACGTACTGGAGCGGGCCCCCTCGTTGCAAATCGAGGGGAGCCCGCTCCCGTTCGGGTCGTTAACGCGAGGCTCAGACCTCGACGACGACCGGGAGGATCATCGGGCGGCGGCGGTAGCCGTCCGAGACCCACTTGCCCATCGTGCGGCGGATGAGCTGCTGGATCTGGTGCGGTTCGGCGACACCGTCAGCGGCCGCGCGGGCGATGGCTTCCTCGATCTTGAGGCTGACCGAGCCGAACGCGCCGTCATCGATGCCCGAGCCGCGGGCCTGGATGTTCGGGCCGCTCACGACCTTGCCGGTGGTGCTGTCGACCACGACGTAGACCGAGATGATGCCCTCGTCACCGAGGATGCGGCGGTCCTTGAGGGACGCCTCCGTGACATCGCCGACCGACAGGCCGTCGACGTACACGTAGCCGGCCTGGACCTTGCCGGAGATCCGCGCCTTGCCGTCGATCAGGTCGACGACCACGCCGTCCTCGGCGATCACGATGCGGTCCTTCGGGACGCCCGTGAGGGCGCCCAGTTCGGCGTTGGCGCGCAGGTGGCGCCATTCGCCGTGGACCGGCATCAGGTTCCGCGGCTTGCAGATGTTGTAGAAGTACAGCAGCTCGCCCGCGGAGGCGTGGCCGGAGACGTGCACCTTGGCGTTGCCCTTGTGCACGACGTTGGCGCCCCAGCGGGTCAGGCCGTTGATCACGCGGTAGACCGCGTTCTCGTTGCCCGGGATCAGGGACGACGCCAGGATCACGGTGTCACCGGGGACGATCCGGATCTGGTGGTCGCGGTTGGCCATCCGGGACAGGGCGGCCATCGGCTCGCCCTGGGAGCCGGTGCAGACCAGGACGACCTCGTGGGCCGGCAGGTCGTCGAGGGTCTTCACGTCCACGACGAGGCCGGCCGGGACCCGGAGGTAGCCCAGGTCACGCGCGATGCCCATGTTGCGGACCATCGAGCGGCCGACGAAGGCGACCCGGCGGCCGTACTCGTGGGCGGCGTCGAGGATCTGCTGGATGCGGTGCACGTGGCTGGCGAAGCTGGCCACGATGATCCGGTTGTGGGCATTGGCGAAGACCGTGCGCAGGACGTTGGAGATCTCCCGCTCCGGCGGCACGAAGCCCGGGACCTCGGCGTTCGTCGAGTCGGAGAGCAGGAGGTCGATGCCTTCCTCGCTCAGCCGCGCGAAGGCGTGGAGGTCGGTGAGGCGGCTGTCCAGCGGCAGCTGGTCCATCTTGAAGTCGCCGGTGGCCACGACCAGGCCGGCGGGGGTCCGGATGGCCACGGCCAAGGCGTCCGGGATGGAGTGGTTGACCGCGATGAACTCGCAGTCGAAGGGGCCGAGGGCCTCCCGTTCGCCTTCCTTCACCTCAAGGGTGTAGGGGCGGATCCGGTGCTCCTGGAGCTTCGCCTCGATGAGGGCCAGCGTCAGCTTGGAGCCGATCAGCGGGATGTCCGGCTTCTCCCGCAGGAGGTAGGGGACGGCGCCGATGTGGTCCTCGTGGCCGTGCGTGAGGACGATGCCCTCGATGTCGTCGAGCCGGTCCCTGATGGACGAGAAGTCCGGAAGGATCAGGTCGATGCCGGGCTGTTCCTCTTCGGGGAAGAGGACGCCGCAGTCGACGATCAGGAGGCGGCCGTCGAACTCGAAGACGGTCATGTTGCGGCCGATCTCACCGAGACCGCCCAGGGGGGTGACCCGGAGGCCGCCCTTGGGGAGCTTCGGGGGCGGGCCGAGTTCAGGATGCGGATGGCTCAAAAGTCTCTCCTCACCACGCACGCCACGTACCTCGGAAGGCACGTGGCGCGCATGTCATTCGTGCACTTGCTCTTGTCTGGTGTGGTCAAGCTTGTTCAGTTGTGCTTGTTCAGTTGTGAAGTCTGTTGTCAGAGCTGTACCCCGCCGGCGGCAAGATCGATCTTGAGCTGCGCCGTCTCTTCGGCGGTCAGCTCGACGAGCGGGAGCCGCAGCGGGCCTGCGGGCAGGCCCTGGAGGTTCAGCGCGCCCTTGGTGGTGATCACACCCTGGGTGCGGAACATGCCGGTGAACACGGGGAGCAGCTTCTGGTGGATCTCGGCGGCCTTCTGGACGTCGCCGCCCAGGTGGGCTTCGAGCAGCGCGCGCAGCTCGGGGGTGACCACGTGGCTGACGACGGAGACGAAGCCGACCGCGCCGACCGACAGGAGCGGCAGGTTCAGCATGTCGTCGCCGGAGTACCAGGCCAGGCCGCTCTGTGCGATGGCCCAGCTGGCGCGCCCCAGGTCGCCCTTGGCGTCCTTGTTGGCAACGATACGGGGGTGCTCGGCCAGCCGTACGAGGGTTTCGGTGTTGATCGGGACGCCGCTGCGGCCGGGGATGTCGTAGAGCATGACCGGCAGCTCGGTGGCGTCCGCGATCGCCGTGAAGTGCCGGTAGAGGCCCTCCTGCGGCGGCTTGCTGTAGTACGGGGTGACCGCGAGCAGGCCGTGGGCGCCGGTGCGCTCGGCCTGGCGTGCGAGCTCCAGGGTGTGGCGGGTGTCGTTGGTGCCGATGCCCGCGACCACGTGGGCGCGGTCCCCGACCGCTTCGAGTACGGCTCGTACGAGGTCGTTTTTCTCCGCGTCGGTGGTGGTCGGCGACTCACCGGTGGTGCCGTTGACGATCAGGCCGTCGTTGCCTGCGTCCACCAGGTGGGCGGCGAGTCGCTGCGCGCCGTCGAGGTCGAGTGCGCCATCCGCCGTGAACGGCGTGATCATGGCGGTGAGGACCCGCCCGAAGGGGGTCTGCGGAGTCGAGATCGGAGCCATGGGTAACACGCTACTCGCTGCCACCCTCATGGTGTCCCCTCGGGGGACGTCAACAGGGTACGGGTCCCCCATATGACTGCGGAGTGTGACGACGGCGAGTGGCTGCCGGTGTGGCCCGGGTTGTTGGAGCCCGGCACTGCCTGCTCGGGGGTTCAAGCAGTGCCGGGTCCGTTTGATCAGCCTAGATGAACTTTCCGAAACGCCGCAATACGGACACTTGGGACTTGCTTTCGGACATCCGTGCGCGACGCGCCGTCGACCCGCCCTACGGGGCGACGCGACCGTTCGCGTTGAAGGCGGCGTAGGTGAGGGGCATGAGCCCCGCCCAGTGCCGTTCCATCTTCTCGCCGACCATCTCGATCTCCCGCTGCGGGAAGGACGGGGTGGTCGCCAGCTCGTGCTGCGTGCGCAGGCCGAGGAAGTGCATGAGCGAGCGCGCGTTGCAGGTGGCGTACATCGAGGAGAAAAGACCGACCGGCAGGACCGAACGGGCAACCTCGCGGGCCACGCCCGCCGCCAGCATCTCCTGGTACGCCTCGTAGGCCCGGCGGTACGAGTCCTCCATGACGCGGCCGGTCAGTTCCTGCTGCGCCCCGGTGCCCTCGACGAACACGTACTTGCCGGGGCGGCCCTCCTGGACGAGCTTGCGGTCGCTGTCGGGGACGTAGAAGACGGGCTCGAGCTCCCTGTAGCGGCCCGATTCCTCGTTGTACGACCAGCCGACGCGGTGGCGCATGAACTCGCGGAACACGAAGATCGGCGCGCTGATGAAGAACGTCATCGAGTTGTGCTCGAAGGGGCTGCCGTGGCGGTCGCGCATCAGGTAGTTGATCAGACCCTTCGAGCGCTCCGGGTCCTTCTGCAGCTCCTCCAGCGACTGCTCGCCGGCCGTGGAGACGCGGGCGGCCCACAGCACGTCGGAGTCGGCGGCGGAGTGCTTCACCAGCTCCACCGTCACATCACTGCGGAAGCTGGGTTTCAGGTCGGTGGCGGCCGTATCGCTCACTGGGGTCCTTCCAAACGTGTCACACCTGGGGCGCGCCTACTCTACGGCGCCCGGCGAGGGTCCCTTCGCAGGCCCGAGGGGGGACGTACGGCGCCCGGGGAGCCGACGGGGCGCCGGGGAAACGGACGGATGTCACGGAATCCGGCACCTATCGGGGCGTTCGCGCGTCCTACTGGGAGAAGGACCAGAAGGTCCGGTAGGTCCGCAAAGGACCGGCAGGACCGCCCACGGCCCCCCGGGCCCCGACCACAAGGAGAGTCGCTTCCATGTTCCTCCGGCGCGAACCCGTCCCGTTCACCTTCGTCGCCGAGGCCGACCGATTCCGCAGTAACGTCACTCCGCCGCCGCGCGAGAGTCTGAGCAAGACTCAGCTCGCCGCCCGTACGCTGGTCGGACTGACCGTGGTGGCCGGGCTCGTCGGCTCGCTGCTCTTCGGCATGCCGGCACTGCAGCCGCACAAGGCACCCGAGAAGTCACAGCAGTCGGAGGCCTCCGAGGGGCGGTAGCCTCACGGGCACAGCCCAACCGAACGTGCATGTGAGTGAGGTACAGCCGTGCCCCTGCCCTTCTTGACGGCCGACGGCGTGACCGACGCCGACGAGCACGAGGACGAAGCCCTCCCCCACGAAGACCACGACCGCTGGCGCCGGCCCTACCGGCCCGGCCCCTGGCGGGTGGCGATCGCCGCGCTGCTGCTCCTGCTGACCGCCTTCATGCTGCTGGCCACGATGATCATCGCCTTCGCGGGGGCGTGGGGCGGCGCGCTCGTGTGCCTGGCCGCCGCGCTCGCGGTGCTGGGCGCGACGCTGCGCCTGCTGCTGACGGGCGTGTGGGTGAGCCGTAGGGGTCTGCGCCACGTGGCGTTCTTCCGGACGCGGTCGATCCCGTGGAGCGCCGTCGACCGGATCCGTACGGTGCAGCAGCCGGTGCGCCTGCTGGGGCTGCCGAGGACCGTACAGGGGCAGGCGTTGACGGTCTCCGGTCAGGACGGCGCGTCGCTGCCGGTGCTGCTGACCGACCACGACGCCGACTTCCTCACGCGCGGGGAGGCCTTCGAGCGGGCCGCCGACGTGGTCGGGGCCTGGGCCGACGAATACCGGGCCGTCCCGGCCTGAGGTGACGCGGCGGGCCGTCCCGTGCGGGGCGGCCCGCCGGGGTCCGTACGGGAGCGGCTCAGGCGGGTACGCGCTCCGCGTCGTGCAGGGCGATCGCCCGCTGCATGGCCTTGCGGGCCCGCGGGGTGTCACGGGCGTCGTGGTAGGCGACGGCGAGGCGGAACCAGCTGCGCCAGTCGCCCGGTGCGTCCTCGGTCTCGGCCTTGCGGCGCGCGAAGACCTCGTCGGCGGAGTCCCGCAGGATCCGGCCGTACTGGTCCCGCTCCAGCTCGTCCACGGGCAGGGCGCCCTCGGCCTCCAGCTCGGCGGCGAGCTGGTTGGCCTTGGTGACGAAGCGGGTGTTCATCCAGAGGAACCAGATCCCGATGACGGGCAGCACCAGGACCGCCACCCCGAAGGCGACGGTCAGCCAGGTGCCCTGCCGGATCAGCATCAGGCCCCGGCTGCCGACCAGGACGAAGTAGACGACCAGGACGGCGGCCGTGATGAAGTACGTGATCTTCGCGCGCATGGGTACTACTGCCTGCTCATCAGCCGAGGTCGAGGAAGTGTTCCAGGCCGAAGGTGAGGCCCGGGGTCTGCGTCACGCGGCGCGCACCGAGCAGGATGCCCGGCATGAAGCTGCGGTGGTGCAGGGAGTCGTGACGGATGGTCAGGGTCTCGCCCTCCCCGCCGAGCAGCACCTCCTGGTGGGCCAGCAGGCCGCGCAGGCGGATGGCGTGCACGGGGACGCCGTCCACGTCGGCGCCGCGGGCCCCGTCGAGGGCGGTGGCGGTGGCGTCCGGCTGGGCACCGAGGCCCGCCTCGGCGCGGGCGGCCGCGATGAGCTGCGCCGTACGGGTCGCGGTCCCGGAGGGGGCGTCGACCTTGTTCGGGTGGTGCAGCTCGACGACCTCGACGGACTCGAAGTAGCGGGCGGCCTGGGCGGCGAACTTCATGGTGAGGACGGCGCCGATGGAGAAGTTCGGGGCGATGAGCACCCCGGTCCCCGGCGAGCCGGCCAGCCAGGTGTCCAGCTGGGTGAGGCGGTCCTCGGTCCAGCCGGTGGTGCCGACCACCGCGTGGATGCCGTGGCCGACGAGGAAGTCGAGGTTCCCCATCACCGAGTCGGGGGTGGTCAGCTCGACGGCGACCTGGGCGCCGGCGTCGGCCAGCGTCTCCAGCTTGTCGCCGCGGCCGAGGGCGGCGACCAGTTCCATGTCGTCGGCGGCCTCGACGGCCTTGACCGCCTCGGAGCCGATGCGGCCCCGGGCGCCGAGGACCGCCACGCGCAGCTTGCTCATGTTCGCTTCCTTAGGTGCGTACGTGCGCACGTTCAGACGTGCCCACGGGACTAGGCGACCGCTTCGTCGAGGCGGGCGGCCTGCTTCTCCTTGAGCGGCCCGATCACCGCGAGGGACGGCCGCTGGGCCAGTACGTCCCGGGCGACCGCGCGGACCTCGTCGGGGGTGACGGCGGCGATGCGGCCCAGCATCTCGTCGACCGACATCTGGTCGCCCCAGCACAGCTCGCTCTTGCCGATGCGGTTCATGATCGCACCGGTGTCCTCCAGGCCGAGGACGGTGGAGCCCGAGAGCTGGCCGACGGCCCGCCTGATCTCCTCGTCCGTGAGTCCGTCCGAGGCGACCTTGTCGAGCTCGTCGCGGCAGATGCGCAGCACGTCGTGGACCTGGCTGGGCCGGCAGCCCGCGTAGACGCCGAAGAGACCGGTGTCGGCGAAGCCGGAGGTGTACGAGTACACGCTGTAGGCCAGGCCCCGCTTCTCGCGGACCTCCTGGAAGAGCCGCGAGGACATGCCGCCGCCGAGGGCGGTGTTCAGCACGCCGAGCGCCCAGCGCCGGTCGTCGGTGCGGGCCAGGCCGGGCATGCCGAGGACCACGTGGGCCTGCTCGGTCTTGCGGCTGACCATGTCGACGCGGCCGGCGGTGCGGATGCGCTTGCTGCCGGCGCGCGGGCCGACCGGTTCGGCGTCGGTGCGGGTGAGCGCCCCGGCCTTCTCGAAGGCCGCGCGGACCTGGCGGACGACCTTGTTGTGGTCGACGTTGCCGGCGGCGGCCACGACCAGGCGGGTCGGGTCGTAGTGCTTCTTGTAGAAGCGGCGGATCCGGTCGGCGCCCAGGGCGTTGATGGTGTCCACGGTGCCGAGGACGGGCCGGCCGAGGGGGGTGTCGCCGTACATGGTCTGCGCGAACAGGTCGTGTACGCAGTCGCCGGGGTCGTCCTCGGTCATCGCGATCTCTTCGAGGATGACTCCGCGTTCGGCGTCGACGTCCTCCTCGCGGATCAGCGAGCCGGTGAGCATGTCGCAGACCACGTCGATGGCCAGCGGCAGGTCGGTGTCGAGCACCCGTGCGTAGTAGCAGGTGTACTCCTTCGCCGTGAAGGCGTTCATCTCTCCGCCGACCGCGTCGATCGCGGAGGAGATGTCGAGGGCGCTGCGCTTGTCGGTGCCCTTGAAGAGGAGGTGCTCCAGGTAGTGCGTGGTGCCGCCGAGGGTGGGCGTCTCGTCACGGGAGCCGACGTTCGCCCAGATGCCGAAGGTGGCCGAGCGGACGGAGGGCAGGGTCTCGGTGACGATGCGCAGACCGCCGGGCAGGACGGTACGGCGGACGGTGCCGATGCCGTTCTGCCCCTTGAGCAGGGTTTGGGTACGGGCGACGGCCCGCCCCTCGGAAGAGGGGCGGGCCGTCACACGGGAACTACGCGACGTCACTTGTCGGAGTCGTCCTTCTCGGCGTCGGCAGCGTCTTCGCCCTCGATCACGGGGACGAGGGAGAGCTTGCCACGGGAGTCGATCTCGGCGATCTCGACCTGCACCTTGGTGCCGACCGCGAGCACGTCCTCGACGTTCTCCACGCGCTTGCCACCGGCGAGCTTGCGGATCTGCGAGATGTGCAGCAGACCGTCCTTGCCGGGCATGAGGGAGACGAAGGCACCGAAGGTGGTGGTCTTGACGACCGTACCCAGGTAGCGCTCGCCAACCTCCGGCATGGTCGGGTTGGCGATCTGGTTGATCGTGGCGCGGGCGGCCTCGGCGGCCGGGCCGTCGGCGGCACCGATGTAGATGGTGCCGTCGTCCTCGATCGTGATCTCGGCGCCGGTGTCCTCCTGGATCTGGTTGATCATCTTGCCCTTCGGGCCGATGACCTCGCCGATCTTGTCCACGGGGATCTTGACGGTGATGATCCGCGGGGCGTTGGGGGACATCTCGTCCGGCGTGTCGATCGCTTCCATCATCACGTCGAGGATGTGGAGGCGGGCGTCGCGGGCCTGCTTGAGGGCGGCGGCCAGGACGGAGGCCGGGATGCCGTCGAGCTTGGTGTCCAGCTGGAGCGCGGTGACGAACTCCTTGGTGCCGGCGACCTTGAAGTCCATGTCGCCGAACGCGTCCTCCGCACCGAGGATGTCGGTGAGGGCGACGTAGTGGGTCTTGCCGTCGATCTCCTGGGAGATCAGACCCATGGCGATACCGGCGACGGGGGCCTTGAGCGGCACACCGGCGTTCAGCAGCGACATGGTGGAGGCGCAGACCGAGCCCATGGACGTCGAACCGTTGGAGCCGAGGGCCTCGGACACCTGGCGGATCGCGTAGGGGAACTCCTCGCGCGTCGGCAGGACCGGCACGATCGCGCGCTCGGCGAGCGCGCCGTGGCCGATCTCGCGGCGCTTGGGGGAACCCACGCGGCCGGTCTCGCCGACCGAGTACGGCGGGAAGTTGTAGTTGTGCATGTAGCGCTTGCGGGTCACCGGGGAGAGGGTGTCCAGCTGCTGCTCCATGCGGAGCATGTTGAGGGTGGTGACGCCCAGGATCTGGGTCTCGCCACGCTCGAACAGCGCCGAGCCGTGCACGCGCGGGATGGCCTCGACCTCGGCGGCGAGGGTACGGATGTCCGTGATCCCGCGGCCGTCGATGCGGACCTTGTCCTTGATGACGCGCTCGCGCACCAGGGCCTTGGTCAGGCTGCGGTAGGCGGCGGAGATCTCCTTCTCGCGGCCCTCGAAGGCCGGGAGGAGCTTCTCGGCGGCGATGTCCTTGACGCGGTCCAGCTCGGCCTCGCGGTCCTGCTTGCCCGCGATGGTCAGCGCCTGGGAGAGGTCGCCCTTGACGGCGGCCGCGAGGGCCTCGTACACGTCGTCCTGGTAGTCCAGGAAGACCGGGAACTCGCCCTCGGGCTTGGCGGCCTTGGCGGCGAGGTCGGCCTGCGCCTTGCACAGGACCTTGATGAACGGCTTCGCGGCTTCGAGGCCGGCGGCCACGATCTCCTCGGTCGGCGCCTCGGCGCCGCCCTTGACGAGGGCGATGGTCTTCTCGGTGGCCTCGGCCTCGACCATCATGATCGCGACGTCGCCGTCCTCGAGGGTGCGACCGGCGACGACCATGTCGAAGACGGCGTCCTCGAGCTCGGTGTGCGTCGGGAACGCGACCCACTGACCGCGGATCAGCGCGACGCGGACGCCGCCGATCGGGCCGGAGAAGGGCAGACCGGCCAGCTGGGTGGACGCCGAGGCGGCGTTGATCGCCACGACGTCGTACAGGTGGTCGGGGTTGAGCGCCATGATCGTGGCGACGACCTGGATCTCGTTGCGCAGGCCCTTCTTGAAGGACGGGCGCAGCGGGCGGTCGATCAGGCGGCAGGTGAGGATCGCGTCCTCGGAGGGGCGGCCCTCGCGGCGGAAGAAGGAACCGGGGATCTTGCCGGCCGCGTACTGGCGCTCCTCGACGTCCACCGTCAGGGGGAAGAAGTCGAGCTGGTCCTTGGGCTTCTTCGACGCGGTGGTCGCGGAAAGCACCATCGTGTCGTCGTCCAGGTAGGCAACGGCGGAGCCGGCGGCCTGGCGGGCCAGACGGCCCGTCTCGAAGCGGATGGTGCGGGTGCCGAAGGAACCGTTGTCAATGACGGCCTCGGCGTAGTGGGTCTCGTTCTCCACTAGCGTTTTCTCCATTTTCGTCGTCTCCGTCCGCCACCCGTGTGGTGGTGGACGGTTGCGGAGAAGCGCTCCTGGCGTGCGGGCCGGTCTTCGATCGAAGCACCCGGTTCGTAGCCTTCCGGGGCTTTCCGGATGCCACTACCGAGGACCGGCGGCGTAGGGAGGGCGCTCCTCCTCTTCAGTTGTGCACCTGCGACCAGACTACAAAGCGTCCGGTACGTCTCGCACGTACAGCAAAGGGAGCGGCCCACTCAGTGTGGGAACCGCTCCCTTCACAGCGTCTTTACTTGGCGCCGGCCGCACCGCGGCGGATGCCGAGGCGCTCGACCAGCGTACGGAAGCGCTGGATGTCCTTCTTGGCCAGGTACTGCAGCAGGCGGCGACGCTGGCCGACCAGGATCAGCAGACCACGACGGGAGTGGTGGTCGTGCTTGTGGGTCTTGAGGTGCTCGGTCAGGTCCGAGATGCGCTTCGAGAGCATGGCGACCTGGACCTCGGGGGAGCCGGTGTCGCCCTCCTTGGCACCAAACTCTGCGATGATCTGCTTCTTCGTAGCGGCGTCGAGCGGCACGCGTACTCCTCGTTTAGGTCTTCGTAGCCACCGAGTGCCCCAGGTCGAATTCTCTGGGGATCTTCCGTAACTCGGGAGGCGGGGTCCGCTGAGCGCAGCCTCCAGAGGATCTCCGGGGGCGCGTACACAAACGGCCGTCACACAGCGTACCAGGCTGCCGGGCCGGGACCGTCTCAGCTGGTGAGGGAGCGGGCCCGGGAGTAGACGTCGAGCACGGCCAGGGTCAGCGGGACCAGGCTGAGCAGTACCGCCGCCTCGGTGAGGTCGAGCAGCCGTCCCCAGAAGGGTGACAGGCCCTTGCGGGGGATGACAAGCGCAATTCCGGCGAGGAGGGCCGCGCCTGCGGCGACGGCGGCGGAGAGCCAGATCGTGCGCAGGTCCAGCCCGCTGCGGTCGTGGTACTTGACGAGCTCCGCGAGCAGGTCGGCCGGCGGGTGCAGGGCCAGGCCCAGGACGAGCAGGGCGATCGCGCCGAACCCGGCCACCAGGGCGCACACGACCTGGGAGGTGTAGCGGAAGAGCCTGGCGCGCAGCAGCATCGCGAGGCCGGTGGCGAGGGCCAGCAGCCGGCCCCAGGTGTTGTCGGAGAAGCCGAGGACGGCGGCGGAGGCGACGACGACGGCGGCGCAGCCGCCCGCCAGGCCCAGCAGCATTTCGTGGCCGCGCCGGGCCTGGGCGGCGATGGCTTCAGCGTCGAGGGAGGCGCCCTGGTCGGAGCGGCCGTCGCCGGCCGGGTCCGCGGGGTCACCGTACGGGGTGGTGTCGTGACCGTCGGGCAGCTCGTAGTCGCTGGTCGAGCTCTGCGGGGCGGCGTAGCCGATGGGCAGGCGGGCGAAGCGGGCGGAGAGGCCGGGCAGGAAGGCGACGAGGCATATCGCGACGGGCGCGCAGACGGCGGCGGTGGCCGTCGCGGAGCCTGCGGTGGCGATGGCCGCGAAGGTGGCGAGGGTCCCGGTGGCGGCGAGGAAGGTGGCCGCGACGAAGGGGGCGTCGCCGTGCGGGGTGAGGGCGACCAGCGCGACGGAGGCGACGAGGGCGCAGACGCAGCCGAGCAGGAACTGCAGGCGGCCCGGTCCGTGGCCCGCGGCGGGGGCGACGATGCCGGAGCCGGCGATCAGCAGGTGCGGGAGCGCGGCGAGGCCGAGGGCGATGGCGGAGCCGCCGTCGCGG
This sequence comes from Streptomyces sp. NBC_00667, assembly GCF_036226825.1. NCBI lineage: Bacteria > Bacillati > Actinomycetota > Actinomycetes > Kitasatosporales > Streptomycetaceae > Streptomyces > Streptomyces sp. NBC_00667. The sequence continues at coordinate 4,985,613 of NZ_CP109022.1, read as the reverse complement.
TAGACGCGGGCGCGGACGCCGGCCGCGGCGGTGAGCAGGACGGCGACGGCGGCGGCGATGACGCCGGGCAGGCCGTGGGTGTCGTGGCGGACCGGGTCGGCGTACCAGAGGACGAAGCCGAGCAGGACGAGCAGGACCGCGGAGCCGGCCAGGCCCGCGCCGCGCAGCATGTCGTCGCTCCAGCGGTGCCGGTCGCGGACGACGGCGGACGCGACGGCGTCGGAGACGTCGTCGAAGACGGCCGGCGGCAGGGACTCGGCGAAGGGGCGCAGGCTGAGCACCTCGCCGTCGAGCACCTGCTGGGCGGCGAGGGTGCGGGCGCCGTCGAGGACGGTGCCGGAGCGGCGTACGAGGTGGAAGCCGGTGGGGGCGCCGACGGGCTGGGTCTGGCCGGTCAGGCGCAGGAGTTCCGGGTAGACGTCCGCGACGGCGATGTCCTCGGGGAGGGCTACGTCGATACGGCTGTCCGGTGCCACGACGGTGACCCTGCAGAAGCCGGTCGCCTCGGCCGTACTCACCTGTGTGCTCCCCTGTTTGCCGTTCCGGCGCCCGCAGGTGCGGGGGGCGGATCCGCGGATGCGCAGACCGCGCGGGCCACCCTACCGGGCTTATGACGGACTGTAGGCAAGTAGGATCACCTCCCCCGGCCAGGCCGGGGAGTTGAGGGCGCCGGTTGGGACGTCCGTCTGTTTTCGAGGGATTGATGCTCCGGTGAGCCAGATCGTCGTGAAACGCCCGCCCAGGTCGCTGCCCCCGGAGGTGCCGTCGGACGAGGTGAGGCTGGAGGCTCCGCCGGAACTCCCGCGGGGGCAGCAGGAGGGCATGCTGATGCAGCTCCTGCCGATGCTCGGCATGGGCTCTTCGGTCGTCTTCTTCTTCATGCCGGGTGCGGCCCCGTTCATGCGCATCATGGGTGTGCTGATGCTGGTGTCCACGGTGGGCATGGTGATCGCCCAGCTGGTGCGTTACCGGCGCGGTACGCAGGGGCAGATGGCGGACGTGCGCCGTGACTACCTCAAGTACCTTGCGCAGACACGGCGTCAGGTGCGACGGACCGCGCGGGCGCAGCGCGACGCGCAGCTGTACCTGCACCCGGCCCCGGACCAGTTGTGGTCGGTGGTGGCGGAGGGCTCGCGGCTGTGGGAGCGGCGGGTCGGCGACGAGGACTTCGGGCAGGCCCGGCTGGGGCTTGGCGCACAGCGCCTGGCGACTGCGCTGGTGGCTCCGGACACCGCTCCGGTGGAGGAACTGGAGCCGTTGACGGCCGGGGCGATGCAGCGCTTCCTCAAGGTGCACTCCTCACTGGACGGGCTGCCGGTGGCGGTGTCGATCCGGGCGTTCTACCACGTGACGGTGTCCGGGGAGCCGGAGTCGGCGCGCGGTACGGCGCGGGCGCTGGTGGCACAGCTGGCGACGCTGCACTCCCCCGAGGACCTGATGGTCGCGGTGGTGGCGGCGCCGGGCGCGGTGCCCTCGTGGGACTGGACGAAGTGGCTGCCGCACACGCAGCTGCCCGGGCAGGTCGACGGGGCGGGCACCAAGCGGCTGTTCGGGGACGACCTGGGCGAGCTGGAGGGGCTGCTGGGGTCCCGGCTGGAGGGGCGGCCGCGGTTCAGCCGGGACGTTTCGCCGGTGCTGGACCAGCCGCACCTGGTGGTCGTGCTCGATGGCGGGATGGTGCCCCCGGACTCGGTGTTCGCGGCCGTCGAGGGCTTGCAGGGCGTAACCATCGTCGAGGTGGTTGCGGGCGAGCTCGACGAGCAGCGGGGCGGGCTCTCGGTCGTCGTGCGGCCGGGCCGGCTGCGGCTGGAGTCGGGCTCGGGCGTCGCGTACGAGGGGGTCCCGGACACGCTGTCGCTGCCGGCGGCGGAGGCCCTGGCACGGCAGTTGGCGCCGCTGCGGACCGGTGGCGGTGACGACGACGAGCCGCTGCTGGCGAACCTGGACTTCACGGACCTGCTGAACCTGGGCGACGCGGCGCAGGTCGACGTGTCGCGCACCTGGCGGCCGCGGTCGGCCGGCGAGCGGCTGCGCGTGCCGATCGGCGTCGGCGAGGACGGCACGCCGGTCATGCTGGACCTCAAGGAGGCCGCGCAGGAGGGCATGGGCCCGCACGGCCTGTGCGTGGGCGCGACGGGTTCGGGCAAGTCGGAGCTGCTGCGCACGCTGGTGCTGGGGCTGGCGGTCACGCACACCTCGGAGACGCTGAACTTCGTCCTCGCCGACTTCAAGGGCGGTGCGACGTTCACGGGCATGGGGCAACTGCCGCACGTGGCGGCCGTGATCACCAACCTGGCGGACGACCTGACGCTCGTGGACCGCATGGGCGACTCGATCCGCGGCGAGTTGCAGCGCCGCCAGGAGCTGCTGCGCTCGGCGGGCAACTACGCGAACATCCACGACTACGAGAAGGCGCGCGCGGCGGGTGCCCCGCTGGAGCCGCTGGCCTCGCTGGTGCTGGTCATCGACGAGTTCAGCGAGCTGCTGACGGCGAAGCCGGACTTCATCGACATGTTCATCCAGATCGGCCGGATCGGCCGTTCGCTGGGCGTGCACCTGCTGCTGGCCTCGCAGCGGCTGGAGGAGGGCAAGCTGCGCGGCCTGGACACGTACCTGTCGTACCGGATCGGTCTGCGGACGTTCTCGGCGGCGGAGTCCCGGACGGCGATCGGCGTGCCGGACGCGTACCACCTGCCGTCGGTCCCGGGTTCGGGGTACTTGAAGTTCGGCACCGACGAGATGACCCGCTTCAAGGCGGCGTACGTCTCGGGCACCTACCGCTCGGGCGGCCCGGACCTGGCGGTGGGGCCGTTCCCGGTGGAGCGGCGGCCCGCGCTGTTCACGGCGGCGCCGGTGCCGGTGGTGTACGCGGCTCCGGACCCGGCGTACCTCGCGGCGCAGGAGACGCGGGGCGACGACGCGCTCGCGGACACGGTGCTGGACGTGATCGTGGGCCGGCTGGAGGGGCAGGGCGTGCCGGCGCACCAGGTGTGGCTGCCGCCGCTCGACCAGGCGCCGCCGCTGGACCAGTTGCTGCCGGCGCTGGCGCCCAGCGGGACGAGGGGCCTGCACGCGCAGGGGTACACGCGGCCCGGCGGCCTCGTCGTACCGCTCGGCCTCATCGACAAGCCGTTCGAGCAGCGGCGCGAGGTGCTGTACCGGGACTTCTCGGGGGCGGCGGGCCACATGATGGTGGTCGGCGGCCCGCAGTCGGGCAAGTCGACGCTGATGCGGACGCTGATCTCCTCGTTCGCGCTGACGCACACCCCCGCAGAGGTGCAGTTCTACGGGCTGGACTTCGGCGGCGGCTCCCTCTCGTCGGTCGCGGACCTGCCGCACGTGGGCGGGATCGCCTCACGGCTGGACCCGGAACGGGTGCGGCGTACGGTCGCGGAGGTGGCGGGGGTGCTGAACCGCCGCGAGGAATTCTTCCGCGCCAACGGCATCGACTCGATCGGCACCTACCGGCGCCGGCGCGCGGCCGGGGAGCTGCCGGGCGAGGCGTGGGGCGACGTGTTCCTCGTGGTCGACGGCTGGGGCGGTTTCCGGGGCGAGTACGAGGGCCTGGAGCAGGTCGTCACGGACATCGCGTCCCGGGGTCTGGGATACGGCATCCACGTGGTGGTCACGGCAGCGCGGTACATGGAGGTCCGGGCCGCGCTCAAGGACCAGATCCTGAGCCGGCTGGAGCTGCGGCTCGGTGACGTCATGGACTCCGAGTTCGACCGCAGGGTCGCCGCGAACGTCCCGACGGGGATGCCGGGCCGCGGTCAGGTGCCGGAGAAGCTGCACTTCCTGGGCGCGCTGCCGCGCATCGACGGGTCGCACAGCGCGGAGGACCTCTCGGAGGGCACGGCCGCGTTCGTGGCGGCGGTCAAGGAGACCTGGGCGGGGCCCTCGGCCCCGGGGGTGCGGCTGCTGCCGAGGCTGCTGCACGCGGACCAGCTGCCCAAGGGCGGCGAGTTCCCGGGGCAGGGGATCTCGATCGGTGTGGACGAGACGGACCTGGAGCCGGTGTTCATCGACTTCGAGACCGACCCGTTCTTCCTGGTCTTCGGCGAGAGCGAGTCGGGCAAGACGAACCTGCTGCGGCTCATCGCGCAGCGGATCGCCGAGCGGTACAGCCCCGACCAGGCCAAGCTGGTCGTCGGCGACTACCGGCGCAGTCTGCTCGGGGCGCTGCCGGAGGAGCACCTCCTGGAGTACGCGCCGATGGCGAACTCGCTGCAGATGCACATGGAGGCGCTGGGCGGGGTGTTCTCCCGCAGGCAGCCGCCGGACGACGTCACCCCGCAGCAGCTGCGCGACCGCAGCTGGTGGACGGGCCCCGACGTCTTCATCATCATCGACGACTACGACCTCGTGGCCACCAGCCAGGGCAATCCGCTCACGCAGCTGGTGGAGTTCCTGCCCTTCGCCCGGGACACGGGCGTGCGCTTCATCATCGCGCGCAATTCCGCCGGTGCCTCGCGGGCGCTGTACGAGCCGTTCATGCAGCGGATCAAGGAGCTGGGGGCGCAGGGCGTGGTGCTCTCCGGCGACCCGTCCGAAGGGGACCTGCTGGGCAACGTCAGGCCGCGTCCGCTGCCTCCGGGGCGGGGCTACTCCGTCTCGCGCAGGCGCGGTACGTCACTGGTCCAGATCGGGCGGCTGCCCGTCCAGGGGGCGTGAGAAGCGCGAACGTCGCCCACTGCGCCGCCCCGGCACCGATAATCGGGGCAGAACGCTGCACCGCAGTCGCACGAAGGGAAGGCCGCGCCATGGGGTCCCAGCAGGAGAAGGACGAGCTGTACGCGCTCGACATCAGCGGCGTCGAGTGGGAGGGCCCGCCCGGGACCAGCCCCGACGAGGAGCGCGTGGAGATCGCGAAGCTGCCCGACGGGGCGGTGGCGATGCGGTCGTCGCTGGACCGGGAGACCGTGCTGCGGTACACGGCGGCCGAGTGGGAGGCGTTCGTGCTCGGCGCCCGGGACGGCGAGTTCGACCTGCGCTGACCCGGTTCGGGACGGCTCGGAACGCGCGAAGGGGCGCGCCCGGTGCGGGCGCGCCCCTTCGGGGTGTGGCGGGGGACTCAGTAGGCCTCGGTGAACAGGCGCGAGGCCTTGATGTCCGTGGCGTGGTAGTCGCCCTTGCCGCGCTCGATGAGCTGGGCGACGGTCTCCAGCTGCTTGTGCATGTGGTCGGCGGCGGCCTTGTACTTCTTCTGGAGGGCGACGTACTCGCGGTGCGCCTCACCGTCCCAGGTGTCCGTGACGACCTTGACGGCGGTGTCCATCTCGTCCAGGTCCTTGAGGATGTTCTGCGACACCACGCGGATGCGGTCCGCCATCTGCTGGACGCTTTCGTACCTGACCTTGGTGTGGCCGTCGTTACCGGACATGGTCTACTCCTTCGCGCTGGGGCGTTGTGGGCAACGGGGCCTTGATCAGAGGTTGTTGAGGCCGGACTTGTTGGCGGCGGCGAAAGCCTGACGCACGTCCTCGTCCTGGGCGTTGCTCAGGTTCTTCGTCTCCGACACCGCGTGGTGCAGGACGCCGAGCAGCCGGCGGATCTTGTCGTGGTCGGTGTTGATGTCCTCCTGCGCCTTGACGAAGCCTCCGGCGCCCACGCCGGTCCAGCCCGCGCTCACCGTCGCGATGATGTCGGCCAGTTCACGCGACTGCCGCGACACGGCCTCGGCCGTCTCGGAGATCCTGTTGGCCGCCTTGACGACCGGATCGTCCGCAAGTCCGAAATTGCTCGTCATCCGAAGCTCCTCACTTCTCAATTCGCCGGCCGAACCGGCGGACTGCGTGGCGGAGCGGGTGTTCCCGGCGCGGAAACGAGCACGCGCCCACGGAAATCCCCCTCCGCTCCACGCCATCCCCCGATCACAGTCGTGAAGCCTGCCGTCACTCTAGCCAGTTCACCGCGGGGCCCCAACACCGGTACTGCGTAGCGCCGGTGAACCGGTAGGCGGTCACCGCACGGGGCGTCGGCGCCTGCGGGCGTCGCGCATGACGGTGGCGGTACCCGCGATGACGGCGATGAGTACGACGGCGGTTCCCAGGGCGTACGTACCGAACCGCTCCTCCCGCTCCTGCACGGTCTCGGTGAGGTGCAGCCCGGCCGCTTGGGGCGCGGCCGCGGGCGGCGGGCCCGGGTCCGGGACGGGGGCCTTGGGGGCTTCGCCGTCCTGGGTGAGGGCCCGTACCGGGTCGACCACGCCCCAGCCGACGTAGTCGTCGTGGCCGTTCACGGAGCGTTCGGCGGTGTTCTCGATCTGCCAGACGATCTGCTGCACGCTCCAGTCCGGGTGCGCGGCCCGCAGCAGGGCGGCGACTCCGGCGACGTAGGGGGCGGAGAAGCTCGTGCCGTTGTCCAGGCACTGGCCGAAGCCGGGGACGGTGGAGACCATGTCGACGCCGGGGGCCGCGACGCCGATGAAGTCGCCGGGCTGGGAGAAGGCGGCCCGCTCGTTGTTGCGGTCGGAGGCGGCGACGGCGAGGACCCCGGGGAAGGCCGCCGGGTAGGTCTTGCGCTTCTGCCCGGTGAGGCCGTCGTTGCCGGCGGAGGCGACGACCACGACCTTCGCTTCGATGGCCCGCTGGACCGCCTTGGCGAGGTCGGAGTCCGCGCTCAGCGGGACGTCGGTGTCCTGGGAGATGTTGATGACCTGGGCGCCCTTGGACACCGCGTGGTCGATCGCCTGGGCGAGGGTGGCGGCGTTGCCGTTGCCCTGCCCGTCGTTCTGCCGGATCGGGATGACGGTGGCTTCCGGGGCGAGACCCACGAAGCCGGTGCCGGCCTGGGGTCGGGCGGCGATCAGGCCGGCGACCCTGGTGCCGTGACCCACGGTGTCGTTGGTGCCGTCACCGCCCTTGGGGTCGACGAAGTCCTTGCCCGCGCCGGTGTCGAGGGCGCCGCCGAGCTGCGGGTTGACCCGGTCCACGCCGGTGTCGATCACCGCGACGCGGACGCCCTTGCCGCGGGTGCGGGCCCACAGGGCGTCCAGGAGCAGCCGTTGCAGGGCCCAGGGCCGGTCGGCGATCTGCTGCTTCATCGGGAAGGTGCACTCGCCCCCGCCGGCGAGGGACAGCGCGCCCGGGGACCCCGGGGCGGCGGGGCCCGTACCGCACGCCGCGACGAGGGCCAGGACTGAGCTCAGGAGCAGGCTCCGCACGGCCGTGGCGCGGCGCCCGGACGGTTGCTGTGGCATCGGCGGCATCCTCACGAACCCTGCGGCTGACGGGCGGAGTTGGTGTCCAGGCGCGGCCCCTTGGAGAGGAACTCCGACCAGGCGATGGGCACCATGGCCGGGGTGACCCCGCCGTAGCCCAGCCGGATCTGCGCCTGGCTCGCCTCGGGCCGGCCGTCGCCCGCGCCCGGCTGCTTGGGGCCGCCGGCGCCGATCCCGGACTGCTCCGCGTCACTGTCGCCGTTGGCCTGGACGGCGTACCGCAGACCCGTGTCGGTGACCAGGAACGTGGAGCCGCCGGCCGTGGTCTGGCGGCCCTGGACCTGGGTGTAGAGCAGGCCCGAGCCCGGGGTGACGTACGCGCCGGTACCGCCGGCGGTGATGTCGACGGGGAAGCCGGTGCCCGCCCAGGTGCTCAGCGTGGGGTTGCCCTGGCCGTCGACGGAGCGCAGCACCGCGCAGACCGTGTCGCGCAGGGCGGCGCCGGACGCCGGGCCGGGGGCGGCGGTCACCCGGTTGACCTGGGAGACCCTGCGCTGGGGCCACTTGGCGTCGTTCTTGAACGGGGTGGCGTCCGGGTTGAGGGACTGCAGGTCCACCTCGTGGGCCTTGCCGTGCATGTCGAGGCCGTCGGCCGCGGGCGCCGAGATCAGCAGCCAGGCCACGAACTCCGAGACGGGTGCGACCCGGTCGGGCAGGACGACGTAGTACTGGGTGCCGGAACCGGTCTGGGCGGTCAGCACCATGCCGACCTTGCTGTCGGCGGTGCCCAGACCCTGCACGGCGGCCTTCTCGCCCGCCCTGCCGGGCAGTTGCGGGAAGGCCAGGTCGTCGCCGGGGGTGAGGGTGGCGAGCCACTGTTCGGTGACCGGCTGGGGAGTGGCGCCGGTGCCGACCAGGGCCGTCGTGATCGTCGCCGCGTCGGCGTTGCCCTCGGGGAACCGGTACTTGGTGCCGGCCGCGTCGACCAGGTAGCGCTCCTTGGCGCCGCCGGTGTTCTGCACGTACAGCACCTGCGTCTCGGTGGTCTTGCGGCCGTCGTCCATCAGACGCGCCTCCCGGTCGGCGAGGACGAACGCGGCGGTCTGGACGCCCTTGCCGTTGCCGCCGGGCTGCTGGCAGACGGCCCAGCGCTTGGCCTTGCCCGCGTCGGCCGGGGCGGGCAGCCGGTCGGGGGCGTAGGGGATGCCTATGATCGGGCCCCGCGGCGGCTTGCCCGCGTCAAGGATCTTGTCGTCGATCTGGACGACCTTGAACTTCGCGGGATCCAGCAGCAGTCGGGCGGACGCCAGGTTCAGCACGGGGTGCAGCCTGGTCTGGTCCTTGCCGTTGACCTTCGTGGTCAGGACCACGTACCGGGTGGTCGACTGCTTGCCGACGATGACCTGCGTGCCGGGCTCGTCCCAGCCCTTGGGCGCCTGCGGTTTGAACATCCCCCAGGCGCCGAAGCCCGCGACCACGAGGGCGCCGACCACCAGGCCGGGGACCACGGCGCGCAGCGGGCGGGGCGCGCCTTCCTCGGTACCGGTGGCGGAGGGCTGGAGGAACGCTGCCACCGTGCGCCGCTTCGCGAAGGTGTACGCGTTGAGTTCATCACGCCGTGATGCCATGACCGCCTGCTTCTCGCCGCACGGCCCGGCGGACTCCCGTGCCCCGGGCCTCGATGATCGGACCGGGGACCTACTATGCCTCTTGACGGACGGTATGCACGGCCCGGGTAGGCTCGGTCGGCCGCCGCGCGGCCTGCGGACCGGCGCGGTCAGGGCTCTTCGGGGCGGATCCGGCAGACTTCGAGAGGGCGGCGGCGACCCGCCGCGCCGCAGCGTACGGGGCCCGCCCCCGGGATGGGGAGGTGCGCGAGTGACGGCCACCGCGACGCAGCCACGAACGGCCCCGGCGGCACCGGCCACACCGGCGCGCACCGGGGTCACACCGCATCCGCGGTCCACCCCGGGCCGGTTCGGGCCGTTCCGGCTGCAACAGCTGGTGCTCCTCCAGATCGCGGCCGCCGCCCTGCTGGTGGCCTGGGTGGTGGAACCGCTGCTGCTGGTGCCCGCCGGGGTACTGGCGCTGGTCCTGGTGCCGCTCGCGCTCGTACGCCGGCACCAGCGCTCCCTGCCCGAGTGGATCGGGGGCGCGCTCGCCCTGCGCACGCGGCGCCGCCGGGCCGCGGCACGCTCCGTACCGGCCGGCGTCGAGCCGGGGCTGGCTCCGCTGGTCGAGGCCGAACCCGCCCTGCGGACGCTGACGTTCAGCGACCGTGACCGCCGGCCGGTCGGCATGGTCGGCGACGGCACGTTCCTGACGGCCGTCGTCCAGGTGGACATGGACGCCACCGCCCTGCGGCCCGACCGGGGGACGCGCCCGCTGCCGCTGGGGCTCGTCCGGGACGTCCTCGAAGTCGACGGGATCCGGCTGGAGAGCGCCCAGTTGGTGCAGCACACGCAGCCGGCGCCCGCCCCGCACCTGCCGCCCCAGGCGATGGCCACCCGCAACTACGCCCCGCTCCAGGCCAGTACGGGCGCGCCGGCGGTACGGCTGACGTGGATCGCGCTCAAGCTCGACCCGGAGCTGTGCCCGGAGGCGGTCACGGCGCGCGGCGGCGGACTGGGCGGCGCGCAGCGGTGCCTGGTGCGGATCGCGGACCAGCTGGCGAGCCGGCTGACCGGCGCCGGGTTCCGGGCGGTGGTGCTGACCGAGCAGGAGCTGACGGGCGCGCTGGCCACGTCCTCCTGCGCGAATCCGATGGCGATCACCCAGGCCGGCCGGTCCTCGGGCACGGGCCGCCGCACGGAGGAGACGGCGCGCACGTGGCGCTGCGACGACCGGCGGCACACGACGTACTGGATAGGCCGCTGGCCGCAGTTGGGCGGGGCGGGCGCGGCGGCGCTGCCGCAGTTCGTGGCGCTGCTCACGTCACTGCCCGCGCTCGCGACGAACTTCAGCCTGACGATCGCCCCCGCCGAGCGGCAGGGCGTGACGCTGACCGGGCACGTTCGGGTGACGGGGCGCAGCGACGAGGAACTGGTGGCCGCCCGCCGCGAACTGGAGCGGACGGCGCGCGGCATCAGGACCGGGCTCGTCCGGCTGGACCGCGAACAGGTACCGGGCCTGCTGGCCTCGCTGCCACTGGGAGGAGCACGATGAGGGGCGGTTTCGGGCTGATCGGGCCGCGCCGCGAACGGCACGTGGTCCCGGCGGCCGACCTGGACGCGCTGGCCCTGCCCGTCGCCGACGACGGCGTCGTCATCGGCGTGGACGCCGAGGGCCGTCCGGCGGTGCTGGGCGTCAACCGGCCCACGCCGTACGAGGTCACGCTGATCGGCGGCCTGTGGACGGCGCAGGTACTGGCGCTGCGCGCGGCGGCCACGGGGGCCCGGGTCGCGGTGGAGACCGGGCGCGGGCAGGCCTGGTCGGGGCTGGCCCAGGCCGCTGGCGGCGGCCAGCAGTGCGTGACCCTGCACGATGTGGGGCGGGTGCCGCCGCAGGGCGCGTCGGCCGGCAGCCCGGTGCTGGTGGTCCGGGACTGCGGGATGCGGCCGCCGCGCGGGCGGGTGGTGGCGGGGCCCTGGCAGTCGGTGCTGACGCTGCTGCCGTACCTGAGCCCGGCGGCGCCCCGGCTGATGGGCAACGCCTCGCTGGTGGGGGTGCAGCGGGTGTCGCCGGACGAGGCGGGGCAGGTCGGCCGCCTGATGCACCTTCCGCGGGCGGCGGTGGAGTCGCTGCCGACGCTGGGTGACGGGGTGACGCTGTGGTGCACGCCGAGGGACCGCAAGTTCGTCATGACGCAGGGCACGGACACCGAGACCGGCCTGTTGGGCGCCGCGCGGCGGATCGACTGACGGCCGGGGCGGCGGCGCCGTGGGGGCCGTGAGCCCGGACACGGGGTCGGGCGGGGCGACGCGGCGCGATTAGGCTGAGCGTGGGCGCGGCGTCGAGGTGGGCGCCTGACCGGTGTTCGACAGACCAGGAGGACTCAGTGAGCGGCGATCGGAACGAGAGGCGCGGCGGGACGTGGGACGTCCCGACGGACGATCAGTCCGATGCGGAGCCCGAGGTGACGGGCGAGTTCACCATCGACTACACCCCTCCGGCCTGGTACACCCAGGGTGCGGCGCAGGCTCCTGCCGCGTCCGTGCCGGGGCTGCCGGAGGGCAGCGGCTTCGAACCGCACCGCCCGTCGGACGTGACCTCGCCGCCGACGATGCGGATCGCCCCCTCGGCCCCGCGTACGCCGTCGGCCGACGCCGTGGTGCCGCCGCAGGTGTTCACGACCGCTCCCCCGGCGGCACCGGCCGACCGGGCGCCGGTCGCCACCGCCGACCCGGTGGCGGCCCCGGCGCCTGCTCCGCAACAGGGGCCGCCGGCCGCTCCGGCTCCCGCCGCGGACCAGGTGGCCGTTCCGGCTGCCGACCCGGCTGCGGTGGCTGCTCCGGCTCCCGCCGCGGACCAGGCGCCGGTCGCGGACCAGGCACCGGTCGCGGACCAGGTGCCGGTCGCGCCTGCGCCTGCGGCCGAAGACGCGGCCGCGCCGGCGGTGTTCACGATCGCTCCCCCGGCGGTCCCGGAGCCGGTGTTCCCCCCGGCGCCCGCTCCCGCGCCGCCGGTCGCCCAGGCACCGGATCCGGTGGTCCCCGCCGCTCCGGCCCCCGCCCCGGACCCGGTGGCCGCTCCCGCGCCGGTGGAGCCGACCCCGCCCCAGGCGGCGGCCCCCGCTCCCGCCCCGGTCGACGCGGCTGCGGCAGATGCCGTGCCGCCCGTACAGCTGTACCGGACCGCCACGCCGCCCGAGGGGACACCCGTGCCCCCCGCCGCGTACGCCCCGGCCCCGCCCGGGCCCTACGCGCCGCCCGCCACCCCCGCGGAGACCGCCGTACCCGCCGCCGAGCCCCCGTTCGCCGAAGCGGGGGGCGGGCTGCCGGCGCTGCCGCCCACGTACCAGGCCCCGGACGGCTACGGGTTCCCGCCGCCGGCCCCCGCTCCGGCGCAGCCCGCGCCGCAGCCCCAGCCCGCGCCGCAGCCCCAGCCGTCGCACGACCCCCGTTCCGGCGGCCAGTGGCCCCAGCCCCCGTACCAGGCCGGCCCGGCCACCGGCGGGGCGCCGCTCGGTTACACCGCCGCCGTCGAGCTGTCCTCCGAGCGCCTGCTGCGCGCCAAGCAGAAGCCCAAGCCCGCCCGCTCCGGCTTCCGCTTCGGCGGCAAGGCCGCCGAGGCCGAGCGCCTGCGCAAGCTCGAACTCATCCGTACCCCGGTCATGTCCTGCTACCGCATCGCCGTGATCAGCCTCAAGGGCGGTGTCGGCAAGACCACCACGACCACCGCGCTCGGCGCGACCCTCGCCACCGAGCGCCAGGACAAGATCCTGGCCATCGACGCGAACCCGGACGCCGGAACCCTCGGCCGCCGCGTCCGGCGCGAGACCGGGGCGACCATCCGCGACCTCGTCCAGGCGATCCCGTACCTCAACTCGTACATGGACATCCGGCGGTTCACCTCGCAGGCGCCCTCCGGCCTGGAGATCATCGCCAACGACGTGGACCCGGCCGTCTCGACCACGTTCAACGACGAGGACTACCGCCGCGCCATCGAGACGCTGGGCCGCCAGTACCCGATCATCCTCACCGACTCCGGCACGGGTCTGCTCTACTCCGCCATGCGCGGCGTCCTGGACCTCGCCGATCAGCTGATCATCATCTCGACCCCCTCCGTGGACGGTGCGAGCAGCGCCAGCACCACCCTCGACTGGCTGTCCGCACACGGGTACGGCGACCTCGTCTCCCGCTCCCTCACCGTCATCTCGGGGGTCCGCGAGACCAGCAAGATGATCAAGATCGAGGACATCGTGCAGCACTTCGAGACCCGCTGCCGCGGCGTCGTCGTGGTGCCGTTCGACGAGCACCTCGCGGCCGGCGCCGAAGTGGACCTCGACCTGATGCGGCCCAAGACCCGCGAGGCGTACTTCAACCTCTCCGCGCTGGTCGCCGAGGACTTCATCCGCGCCCAGCAGCAGGCCCCGCAAGGCCACTGGGGAGCGCCCCAGCCCGCCGCCCAGCCGCACGCCGCCCCGCCACAGCAACAGCCGCCGTACCAGCAGCCGCAGGCACCCCAGCCCTACGGCCAGCCGTACCCACAGCCCGGCCAGCCCTGGCAGCCCGCGCAGCAACAGCCCCCGCAACACCAGCCGCAGCCCGGTCAGCCGCCGCGCGACCCCCGGCTGGGCTGACCCGCCCGCGCCGGCCCCGGCGTGCGAAAGGGCCCGTACCGCCCCAGAGGGAGGTACGGGCCCTTTCGCGTCGTCCGGGCAGCCGCTCAGCGCTGCGCGTCGTAGCCTTCCGTCAGCACCCGGGCCCGCTTCACGTCGTCGGCGATGGCCTCCAGCAGCCCGTCCAGCGACTCGAACTTCGCCATCCCCCGCACGTAGGCGAGGAAGTCGACGGCCACGTGCATGCCGTACAGGTCCAGCCCGACGCGGTCGATCGCGTACGCCTCCACGGTCCGCTCGGTGGCGTCGAACTGCACGTTCGTGCCGACCGAGATGGCCGCCGGCATCCGCTCGCCGTCCGCCGTCAGCCAGCCCGCGTACACCCCGTCCGCCGGGATCGCGGTGTGCGGCTGCGTCTCGACGTTGGCCGTCGGGTAGCCGAGCTCCCGTCCGCGCTGCGCCCCGCGCACCACGACGCCCTCGACCCGGTGCGGGCGGCCGAGGATTTCCGCGACGCCCTCCATGTCCCCTTCGGCGACGAGCCTGCGCGCGAGCGTCGACGAGAACGGCACGCCGCCGCCCGCCTCTCCCCGCACCACCAGGTCCACGACCTCGACCTCGTAGTCGTACGTGGCGCCCAGCTCGCGCAGGAAGTCGACGTTCCCGGCGGCCTTGTGGCCGAAGCGGAAGTTCGGGCCTTCGATGACGGCGCGTGCGTGCAGCTTGTCGACCAGCACCTTCACGATGAAGTCGGCCGGGGACAGCTGGGAGAACTCGGCCGTGAACGGCAGGATCAGCAGCGCGTCGACGCCCAGCTCCGCCATCAGCTCGGCCCGCCGCTCGTAGGTGGCCAGGATCGGCGGGTGGCTGCCGGGGCGCACGACCTCGCTCGGGTGCGGGCTGAACGTCACGACGACCGACGGCACGCCGAGTTCGCGTGCCTGGGCCACGGCCCGTCCGATGATCAGCTGATGGCCGCGGTGCACTCCGTCGTAGGAGCCGATGGTGACGACGCTGCGTCCCCAGTCATCGGGGATGTCCTCCAAGCCACGCCAGCGCTGCACTGTGACCGCTCCTCGCCCGAACCCGTGGGTAGACCCTGTACTGATTGCCGATTGCAGGTCTAAGACTGCCATGCCACCCGCCGCGGCCCCGCATCGGCGTCGGACTCGCGGCCTTCCCCGCTCAGGTGATGTCCGGGGCGCCCCGCCCGAGGGTCTCGACCGTGCGCCGGGCGCCCGGCCCGAGCAGCGCGGCAGCCTCCGCCGTCGCCTCGCCCAGCCAGCGCGCGGTCACCGCGCCGAACGCCGGGTCCGCCCGTGACAGCTCCACGGTCCGCTGCTCGAACAGCGCGGGCCCGCCGGGGAGCCGCAGCAGTTGCCGGCCGGTACGCCTCAGCAGGTCACGGGTGCGCCGGTGCGGGCGGTCGGCGGCCCCGGACGCGACGGCCCCGAGGAACGCGTCGAGGACCGCCGGATCGGTCTCCTCACGCAGCAGTACGTCGGCCAGCTCGGCCCGCAAGGGGTACGAGGGCTCCCCGCCGGGCGCGGCCAGCACCGCGGCCAGGGCGGCCCGGACCGCCGTCGGCGCCGACCGCAGCAGCTCCAGGACGAGGGGGCGCAGCACGGGTTCGGCCGCCGGACCCTGCTCCAGGCGCCGGTCCACGAACGCGGCGGCGTGCGGGGCGTCCGACGGGCACCGCGCCAGGTGCCCCCGTACGAGGTCTCCCGCCCGCCGGGCCAGGGCCGGCGTGGTGAGCGCGGCCAGGGCGCGCAGCACCTCCCCGTCGGCCCGGGCGCGCAGGGCGGCGAAGACGGCGTCCGGATCCGGCAGCACCGGCAGGGCCGCCACCAGGGCCTCGGCGGGAAGCCGGGCGCCGCACCCGGGGTCGCGGAAGCAGGCCAGGGCGTCCGGCAGGTAGCGGGCGCGCACCTGGGGGTCGCGGAGCAGCGTCGCGAGGGCGCCGCCGTGCAGGGCGGCGTCGGCGGGGCGGGTGAGCAGCGCCTGGGCGGCCCGGCGCAGGAGCTCCCGGTCGGCGGGGGTGCGCACGTGCAGGGCGGTGGCCTGGCCGTAGGCGGCGGCCGCGACGCGGCGCCCCGGCTGCTCGTCGTGCGCCCAGCGGTGGACGGCCCGGCACAGTGCGGAGGGCTCGTCCTCGGCGAGTACGGCGAGCAGCTCGTCGGCGCGGGGGTGCGCGGCGGTGACGAGGGCCTCGGTGAGGTCGTCCACGGCGAGCCCGCGGTGGGTGTGCAGCAGGGCCTGGGCAGCGGTGGCCACGGTCGCGCCGGGGCGGCCCCGCAGCCGGCGTTCGTCGCCGAACCAGGCGCAGAGCAGGGGCTGGACGTACCGGGGGTCGCGGACCAGGCGGCGGCC
Organism: Streptomyces sp. NBC_00667; assembly: GCF_036226825.1. Lineage (NCBI taxonomy): Bacteria > Bacillati > Actinomycetota > Actinomycetes > Kitasatosporales > Streptomycetaceae > Streptomyces > Streptomyces sp. NBC_00667. Next base: position 4,969,861 of record NZ_CP109022.1, on the reverse strand, counting down.
CGCGGCTTCGAGGTAGCGGTGGTCCGAGGGCAGCAGGCTGCGCAGCAGGTCCAGCCGGTCGGGCTCGGGGAGCCGGAGCCGGTTCCAGAACCGGCCGTCGAAGTGGCCGGGGTCGCCGGGGTCCCGGACTGCGCACCCCCGCCCGGACAGGTGCTCCGCGAGGGCGTGCAGGACCGGCAGGTGCGGCGTGGCGTCGGGAACTCGCAGCAGGGTCTCGCGCAGCAGCCGGGCGGCCCACCAGGCCCGGTCCCCCTCCGGGGCCGGGACGGTGTCGGGGGCCGGGACGGTGTCGGAGGCCGCCACGGTGTCGGAGGCCGGGACGCCGTCGGGGGCCGAGACGGTGTCGGGGGCCGGTCCGAAGGCGTTCAGGGCCTCCAGCAGCCCGGTGAGCACCTTGCGCGCCTGGTCGGGCGGGAGCCTGCGCAGAGCTTCCAGGACGGGGCCGACGCGGTGGCGGGGCACGGGCGGGCCGGTGGTGGCCGGCCCCCGGTGCACGAGGGAGTCCAGCGCGGTCGGCACGTCGAGGCGACCGGCCTGGAGCCAGTCGGAAAGCTCCTCATGGGCGAAGCGGTAGCCGGACCCCGAAGGGACCAGCAGCCCCTCGGCCAGCGCGGCCGAGGCCCAGCCGGTGCGCCAGGGGAACAGCTCCTCGAAGGCGGCCCGGTCCAGCCTGCCCTGTCCCGGACCCAGGCACCGCCGGGCGGCCTCGTGCACCCGTCCCGAGACGCGCGCCGCCAGCCGTCGCACCCCGGGCGCGTGCACCCCGGCGCCCTGGGCGTCGGCGGCCGAGGCGGCGATGCGCACCGCCACCCGCAGGGCGAGGAGGTCCAGGTGGGCGGCGAACACCTCGTCGCGGCCCGGACGGCCCCCGGTGGCCCCGGCGGCCCGTACCCCGGCCAGCAGGCGCAGGGTCAACGGGTGCCGGGCGTCGGCCTCCCGGACGGCGTCGTCCGGGATACCGAGGCGGGCCCGCAGGGCAGCGGCCTCGGCCCGGGTCAGGTCTGCGACGGGCAGCGCGGGCGGCAGGCCTGGGGCGGGCCGCGCGGGGCGGTACAGCGCCTCGGGCGGGTAGAGGGCGCCGGCCCGCTCCCAGAACTCGGGCCGGGCGACGACGACCAGCCGGGCCCCGATCCCGCCGAGCCACCGGGCGGTGGCAGCCGTCCACGGCCCGAGGCCCTGCGCGAGTCCCGGCGGCATCTCCTCGGGCGCGTCCAGCACGACCACCAGCCTCCGCCCGGCCCCGGCGGCCAGCACCGCCACCGCCTCTCCGGACCCGCCCCACGCCTCCGCGGCGGCCGCCCCGGAACCGCCCGTACCCCCGGGCGCAGCCGCCTCGCCCGACCCCCCGACCACGGGCCCCGCCCCCGGCGTACCGGCCCGGGCCGAGCCCTCCGCGGCACGGGCCGCCCCTGCACCGCCCCGGGCGAAGTCCCCCGCCGGCGTGGCGCCACCGGCCCCTGCCCGGACACCGGCACTGGCACTGGCACCCATACCCGCGCCCACGCCCGCGCCGACGCCCGCCGCCACGATCCGTCCCGCCCCGGCCAGCGCCCGCGACACCGCGTCGGCCAGCGATCCGTCGCCCTCCCGGAGCTCCGCACCGCGCAGCCACAGCGTCGGCGCCGGGCGCTCCCCGCGCGCCCGGGCGGCGGCCAGGGCGCCGAGGGCGGTGGTCCGGCCGGTGCCGGGGTCGCCGACCACCCCGAGCACGAGCCGGTCCCCGGCGGTGAACGCCTCGAGCTCGGCGGCGATCCGGGGGCGCGCGACGGGACCCGGCCCGCCCGGCCCCGTGCCCAGCACCGGCCCGAGCGTCGTCCCGGTGAGTTCCAGTGCGCCCGCGAGGTTCAGTTCCGCCCCGTACCCCGGCACGGTGGCGGCGTTGCGCTCCAGCACCGCACGCAGCGGGCCCCCGCCGTCCGCCCCCGCCGCCGCGCGCAGCGGCACGGCGAAGGTGCCCCCGGCGACCACGACCGCGAGCACCGCCCCCGTCGTCGCGTCCAGGACCGGTGCTCCGCAGGCTTCACCGCCGCCCCGCAGGGCGTCCCGCCCGTCCGTCCCGATGGCCAGCTCCACCGCGGCCGGCAGCCCGTCGCACCGCTGCCCCGACCGGTGCACGACCTCCGCCCCGGCCGCGAGCACCCGCGCCTGGCGCCAGCCCCGCGCGGGCAGCCGTACGTACGTACCGGGCTCGACCACCTCGCGCCGGGCCGCCGGCAGCGGGCGGACCCCGAGCCCGTCGGTCCGTACGAGGGCCAGCGCGAGCCCCGGCAGGGCGGTCACATCGGCGGCACCGGCGAGCCAGGTCCGGCCCCCGGGCCCGTGCAGGACCAGCCGGTCCGATCCGTCGACGGCCTCGTGACCGGTGATCACCGTCCCGCGGTCGTCGGCGACGAAGCCGCTGCCCCGCACCCGCCCGGCGAGATCGCAGATCGTGACGAGCTCCGCCATTGCCGCACCACTTCCCGCCGCTTCCGTGCTCCGACGGTAGGCAGGTGAAGATCAGCGGCAAAAGCACACGAGGCGAAAGCGCCCCCTTGTGCTCCCTCCATTCACTCCGAGCGCCTGCTCGGACGGGTGAATAGAGGGCCCCGGGTGGATAAACACCTACCCGAGGGGGTCGTGGAGCGGTGAGCAGCGTCCATGTGCGCTCACCGCTCCACGTCAAGGCATCAACCTCAGGCATCAGACATCAGGCATCAGCCGTGCAGGGTCAGGCGTGAGGCGTCAGGCCTCACGGATCATCACGTCAGACGAAGACGGCGAGCGACTTCGCCTTCCCGCCCTTGTTCTCGGCCAGTCCGAGCAGCTGCCCCTGCGGGCCGAACACCGCGACCGTCCGGCCTTCGCCGTACTCGTCCGGCATCTCGATCCGCACGCCGTTGGCGAGCAGCGAGGCCCGCCGCGCATCCAGGTCCCAGCGCGGGAACGCCGCCGCGGCCGCCTCGCCGATCGGCATGACGGTCAACTCCTCCTGGAGCTGGTCGAGCGTCCGCGCCCGGTCCAGCTTGTACGGGCCCACCCGCGTGCGCCGCAGCGCGGTGAGGTGTCCGCCGACGCCGAGGTCGGCCCCCAGGTCGCGGGCGAGGGCGCGGATGTACGTACCGCTGGAGCAGACGACGGAGACGACGAGGTCGACGACCTTGGTGCCGTCCTCGGCTTCCGCGTCCCGCATGTCGTACACCTGGAACGAGGAGACGGTCACCGGCCGGGCCGGGATCTCGAAGTCCTCGCCGTCCCGCGCGCGCTTGTAGGAGCGCACGCCCTTGATCTTGATGGCGCTGACCTTCGACGGGACCTGCATGATCTCGCCGGTCAGCTTGGCGATGCCCTTGTCGACCGCCTCACGGGTCACCGCGGACGCGTCCGTCGAGGAGGTGATCTCGCCCTCGGCGTCGTCCGTCAGCGAGTTCTGGCCGAGGCGGATCGTGCCGAGGTACTCCTTCTCCGTCAGCGCGAGGTGGCCCAGCAGCTTGGTGGCCTTCTCGACGCCCAGGACGAGGACGCCCGTCGCCATCGGGTCCAGCGTGCCGGCGTGGCCGACGCGGCGGGTCTTGGCGATACCGCGCATCTTGGCGACCACGTCGTGCGAAGTGAATCCGGACGGCTTGTCGACGACGATCAGGCCGTCCGGAGTCTTCCCTGCCTGCGTGCTCATTCCGCCGCTGCGTCCTCGTCGTCGTCGCCCGGCTTCTTGTACGGGTCGGCGTCACCGGCGTAGGTGGCGCCGGAGGAGGCCTCGCGCACCTCGGCGTCCGAGGCGCGCACCTTGTCGAGGAGGTCCTCGATGGTCTTGGCGTTCTCCGGGAGGGCGTCCGCCACGAAGGTCAGGGTGGGCGTGAACTTGGTCCCCGCCGCCCGGCCGACCGCGGAGCGCAGTACGCCCTTGGCGCTCTCCAGGCCCGCTGCCGCGCTGGCCCGGTCCTCGTCGTCGCCGTAGACCGTGTAGAAGACCGTGGCCTCCCGCAGGTCGCCGGTGACGCGGGTGTCCGTGATGGTCACGTGCGTACCCAGGCGCGGGTCCTTGACGCCGCGCTGCAGCTTCTCGGCCACCACCTCCCGGATGAGGTCCGCCAGCTTCTTCGCCCGCGCATTGTCGGCCACTGGTCCGTCTCCTTCTTTTCTTGCAGACAAGCAATCAGTCTTCATCACCGTGCAGCCGCCGTCTCGCCGACAGCAGCTCCACTTCCGGACGCGCCGCGACCAGCCGCTCGCAGCGGTCGAGTACGTCCGACACGAACCCCGCGTCCCCGCTCACCAGGGCGACCCCGATACGGGCCCTGCGGTGCAGGTCCTGGTCGCCCACTTCGGCCGCGCTCACGGAGAACTTGCGCTGGAGCTCGGCGACGATGGGCCGGACGACGGAGCGTTTCTCCTTCAACGAGTGGACGTCGCCGAGGAGCAGATCGAAGGACAGAGTCCCCACGTACATGCAGTTCCGGATATCCCGCCGGTGCGGGTTCGGTGGCCTGCCGGCCAGACGCTCGGCAGGGTCACCTGAACCGTACACGCAACGGCCGGGGCCGATCGACGGATATTCCGCCGACCGGCCCCGGTGGTGCCCGTACGACCAACGGCCGTACGGGCCTTACGACACGGCGCGAACCGCCTCGCGCTTACGCGCGGGGCTTCTCGCGCATCTCGTACGTCGCGATGACGTCGTCGATCTTGATGTCGTTGAAGGAGCCGAGGTTGATACCGCCCTCGAAGCCTTCGCGGATCTCGGTGACGTCGTCCTTGAAGCGGCGCAGACCGGAGATGGTGAGGTTCTCGGCGATGACCTTGCCATCGCGCAGGAGCCGCGCCTTGGTGTTGCGCTTGACCTCGCCGGAGCGGATGAGGACACCGGCGATGTTGCCCAGCTTGGACGAGCGGAAGATCTCGCGGACCTCCGCCGTACCGAGCTCGACCTCTTCGTACTCGGGCTTGAGGAGACCCTTGAGGGCCGCCTCGATCTCCTCGATGGCCTGGTAGATCACCGAGTAGTAGCGGACGTCGACACCCTCGCGGTCCGCCATCTGCGCGGCACGGCCGGCCGCACGGACGTTGTAACCGATGACGATGGCGTCGGAGCCCATCGCCAGGGCGATGTCGGACTCGGTGACCGCACCCACACCGCGGTGCAGGACGCGGATGTCGACCTCTTCACCGACGTCGAGCTGGAGCAGCGAGGACTCGAGGGCCTCGACCGCACCGGACGCGTCGCCCTTGATGATGAGGTTGAGTTCCTGGACAAGACCGGCCTTGAGGACCGAGTCGAGGTCTTCCAGGGACACCCGGCGGACGCGCTTGGCGAAGTTGGCGTTGCGCTCACGCGCAGCACGCTTCTCGGCGATCTGACGGGCCGTACGGTCCTCGTCCACGACGAGGAAGTTGTCGCCGGCGCCGGGGACGTTGGTGAGACCCAGGACCAGGACGGGGGTCGAGGGACCCGCTTCCTCGACGTTGTTGCCCTTGTCGTCGAGCATGGCGCGCACTCGGCCGTAGGCGTCGCCCACGACCATCGTGTCGCCGACGCGGAGGGTACCGCGCTGGACGAGGACGGTGGCGACGGCACCGCGGCCGCGGTCGAGGTGGGACTCGATCGCAATACCCTGAGCGTCCTGCTCGGGGTTGGCGCGCAGGTCGAGCGAGGCGTCGGCGGTGAGGACGACGGCCTCCAGCAGGGAGTCGATGTGCAGACCCTGCTTGGCGGAGATGTCGACGAACATCGTGTCGCCGCCGTACTCCTCGGCGACCAGACCGAACTCGGTGAGCTGACCGCGCACCTTGACCGGGTCGGCACCCTCGACGTCGATCTTGTTGACCGCGACGACGATCGGGACGCCGGCGGCCTTGGCGTGGTTGAGCGCCTCGATCGTCTGCGGCATGACGCCGTCGTTGGCCGCGACCACGAGGATCGCGATGTCGGTCGACTTGGCACCACGGGCACGCATGGCGGTGAACGCCTCGTGACCCGGGGTGTCGATGAAGGTGATCTTGCGCTCTTCACCGTTGACCTCGGTACCGACCTGGTAGGCACCGATGTGCTGGGTGATGCCGCCGGCCTCGCCCGCAACGACGTTCGTCTTGCGGATGGCGTCGAGCAGTCGGGTCTTACCGTGGTCGACGTGACCCATGACGGTGACGACCGGGGGACGCGGCATGAGGTATTCCTCGCCGCCCTCGTCCTCGCCGAACTCGATGTCGAAGGTCTCGAGGAGCTCGCGGTCCTCCTCCTCCGGGCTGACGATCTGAACCTGGTAGTTCATCTCGCCCGCGAGGAGCTGGAGGGTCTCGTCGGACACGGACTGCGTGGCCGTGACCATCTCGCCGAGGTTCATCATCACGGCGACGAGCGACGCCGGGTTGGCGTTGATCTTCTCCGCGAAGTCGGTGAGCGAAGCACCGCGCGACAGGCGAACGGTCTCGCCGTTGCCGCGGGGCAGCATCACGCCGCCGACGGACGGGGCCTGCATGGCCTCGTACTCCTGGCGCCTCTGGCGCTTGGACTTGCGACCACGACGGGCCGGACCGCCGGGACGACCGAAGGCACCCTGCGTGCCACCACGGGCACCGGGACCACCGGGACGCCCGCCGAAGCCGGGACGACCGCCGCCACCGGCACCGGCCGGACCGCCGCCGAAGCCGCCGCCACCCGGACGGGGACCGCCGAAGCCGCCACCGCCGCCGGGACGCGAGCCGGGACCGGCCGGACGGCCGGCGAAGCCGCCGCCCGCGGGACGACCGGCGCCACCGGGACGCGGGCCACCCGCACCGGGACCACGGCCACCGGGGCCGCCGCCGGGACGCGGACCGGGACCACCCGCAGCGGGACGCTGCGGCATCATGCCCGGGTTCGGACGGTTACCACCGGGGGCACCGCCCGGACGCGGGGCGCCGCCCTGCGGACGGGGCATGCCACCGGGGGTGGGACGAGCACCGCCGGGACCCTGCGGACGCGGAGCGCCGGCCGGGCCGCCCTGCGGACGGGGAGCACCCTGGCCGCCGCCGGCGCCGGGGGCACCGGGACGGGGAGCGCCGGCCGGACGGGGCGCCTGCGGGCGCGCCATGCCGGTGGAGCCACCAGAGGTGAACGGGTTGTTGCCCGGACGGGGACCGGCCGGACGGGCGCCCTGCGGACGCGGGGCACCGGTGCCACCGGAAGGGCGCTGACCCTGGCCACCGGGGGCGGTGCCGGCCGGGCGCGGGGCGCCGGGACGGGCGCCCGACTGCGGGGCCTGACCACCCTGGGCCGCCGGGCGCTGCTGCGCCGGACGGGGACCGGGGGCGCCGGGACCGGCGGGACGGTCGGTACGCGCCGGGGCAGCGGCCGGAGCCGGTGCGGGCGCGGAGAACTCGGTCGCCACGGGCGCCGCCGGAGCGGGCTTCGGGGCGGCCGGAGCCTTGGGACCGGGACGCGGGCCGGGGGCGGCCGGAGTCACCGGGCCACCCGCGGCCGGGGCCTCGGCGGCGGCGGGCTTGGGGGCCACCGGTGCGCCGGGCTTGGGGGCGGCGGGACGTGCCGCGGCGGCCGGGGACGGCGCTGCGGACGTGGGGGAACCCGCGCGGCCTGCCGCTGCGGGGGAAGGCGCGGCCTTGCGGGGCGCGCCGGGCTTCGCAGCGGACTTGCCGGCGTTGCCGCCGGGCCCCTGCAGTGCGTCGGTCAACTTGCGTACAACCGGCGCCTCGATCGTCGAGGACGCCGAACGGACGAACTCACCGAGTTCCTGGAGCTTGGCCATGACGACCTTGCTCTCAACTCCGAACTCCTTGGCGAGTTCGTATACCCGGACCTTAGCCACTTCGCTCCTTTTAGGTCCGGGTTACGCCGGACCGTCGCTACTTCATGGGCGTACTCATCGCGTACTCATCGAGTGCTCATCGCAATCTCGACCTACTTCCAACTCGCGAGGTACCTGACCGCACGGGGTATCCGTGCCGTACTACTTCTTCTTACGGTGTCGCCCCGGCCTCACCGGCCAGGGCTTTGCGCAGTGCCTCCGTGTCGAGCGCTCCTGCGGACCTGAGGGCCCGGGGGAACGCCCGGCGGCGGACCGCCTGGTCGAGACAGACCACGGCGGGGTGCAGGTAGGCACCCCGGCCGGGCAGCGTACCGCGTGGATCGGGGACGCATTCGTCCTCGATCGCCACGATCCGCAGCAGATCGCTCTTGGCCGCTCGCTCCCGGCACCCCACACAGGTGCGTTCGGGGCATGCGCGGGCTTGCGTCCGGCCAGACACGCCTAAGTCTACCTCCCCGTACCGACCTCACCCCTTCAGGCGAAAAATCGAACGGACGTTGTCGTGATCCATTCGGAAACCTCCGGGCGGACCCGGAGCAGCTCCCGCGTGCCGGGGACCCCGGTTCCCGGGGTCCCTGTCTACCGGCCGGTGAGCACCGGCCGGTAATGGTTTTATTCCCCGCGCCGCTCGGCGTGCTCACCGTCACGGGCGCCGCGGCCGTCGCGGTCGGCGTCCCGGTCCGCGGGCTCCTCGGTGTCGGGGCGGATGTCGATGCGCCAGCCGGTGAGCCGCGCGGCGAGGCGGGCGTTCTGGCCCTCCTTGCCGATCGCGAGCGACAGCTGGTAGTCGGGCACGGTCACCCGTGCGGAGCGGGAGTCCCAGTCGACGACGTCGACCGCGCTCACCCGGGCGGGTGAGAGGGCGTTCGCGACCATCTCGGCCGGGTCGTCCGACCAGTCCACGATGTCGATCTTCTCGCCGTGCAGCTCCGCCATCACGTTGCGCACGCGGCTGCCCATCGGGCCGATGCAGGCACCCTTCGGGTTCAGGCCGGAGCGGGTGGAGCGGACGGCGATCTTGGTGCGGTGACCGGCCTCGCGGGCGATCGCCGAGATCTCGACGCTGCCGTCGGCGATCTCCGGGACCTCCAGCGCGAACAGCTTCTTCACCAGGTTGGGGTGGGTGCGCGACAGCGTCACCGAGGGGCCGCGGACGCCCTTCGCCACACGGACGACGTACGCCTTGAGGCGCAGGCCGTGCGTGTACTCCTCGCCCGGGACCTGCTCCTGCACGGGCAGGATGGCCTCCAGCTTGCCGATGTCGACGAGGACGTTCTTGGGGTCCTTGCCCTGCTGCACCACTCCGGTGATGACGTCGCCCTCACGGCCGGCGAACTCGCCGAAGGTCAGGTCGTCCTCGGCGTCGCGCAGACGCTGGAGGATCACCTGCTTGGCGGTCGTCGCGGCGATCCGGCCGAAGTCCGACGGGGTGTCGTCGAACTCCTTGGGCTCCTGGCCCTCTTCGAGATCCCTCGGGTCTTCCGTCGCCCACACGACCACGTGACCGTTGCTGCGGTCGAGCACGACGCGGGCACGCCGGTAGCTGCCCTCGGTGCGGTGGTACGCGATGAGGAGGGCCGACTCGATCGCCTCGACGAGCAGGTCGAAGGAGATCTCCTTCTCCCGGACCAGACCCCGCAGGGCACTCATGTCGATGTCCACGGCTACGCCTCCTCTTCCTTCTTGTCCTTGCGGTTGAACTCGATCTCGACACGCGCCTTGGCGATGTCGGTGAACGCGATGCGGCGGGCGGTCGCCTTGCGGCCCTTCACGCCCGGAACTTCGAGGTCCATGCCCTCGTCGTCGACGTCGAGGATGCGGGCGACCAGTTCGCCGCCCTCTGCAAGCTGGAACTTCACGAGACGGCCGGTTGCCCGGACGTAGTGACGGTGCTCGGTCAACGGACGGTCGGCGCCCGGAGAGCTCACTTCGAGGACGTACTCGTCGTCGCCCATCACGTCGGATTGGTCGAGCAGGTCGGAGACCTCACGGCTCAGCTCGGCGCATGCGTCCAGCTCCACGCCCTCGTCGGAATCCACGATGACCCGCAGCATCCGTCGCTTGCCCGCCTTCGACAGCTCGATCTCTTCGAGGTCCAGGCCCTTGGCGGCGACGAGCGGCTCCAGCAGCCCGCGCAGCCTGTCGCTCTGGGTGGTGCTCATCCGGGTGACTCCTCGGCCGCGTGTGCTGTTGTGGTTTTCCGTCGCGTGTCAGGTCAAAGGGTATCCGGTCGCGGAGGGTGTTGCCGTCCGCGCGCCCGGCGGGGGCCCCGGGTACGGTGATCACACCCTGCCCCGCCAGCACCTCCGGAGGTCGTCGCCGTGCCCTGGACCATGCCTTCGTTGCCCGCAGCGCCCCACGGGCCCTCACGACGCAGCGTGCTCGCCGGAGCCGCCGGGGCGGCCGGGGCCGCGCTGCTCACCGGATGCACGGGCGAAAGCGGCGCGAACCCCGAGGACAACGGGATTCCACTCGAACGGCGGATGCGGGAGAACGCCGTACGTGACACGGAGCGGCTGCTGGAACGTTACGACGCCACCACCGCCGCCCATCCGGACCTGGCGGGGCGGCTCGCGCCGCTGCGCGCGGCCGTCGCGGCGCACCACGCGGCGCTGGCCGTTTCCGGGTCCGCTCCCCCGGCCGGGGCCGGCGCCCCCTCCGCCTCGTCCTCCGGTTCGGCCCCCTCGGCCGGGACCCCGGCGCCGCGCTCCGCGCCCGTACCGGCGACGGCGGCCGAGGCGCTGACGGAGCTCGCTGACACCGAGCGGAGCCTGTCCGAGGCACGGACCATCGCGCTGGCGGGCGCGCCGGGGGAGCTGGCCCGGCTGCTGGCCTCGGTGGCGGCCTGCGGGGCCGTCCACGCGTACCTGCTGACCTCGACCACCCCCGGAGCCGCCTCGTGAAGCCCTCGCCCTCCCCCGCGAGCCGTCCGCTGGAAGCCGCGCAGTCGGCGCTGGCCGCCGAACACGCCGCCGCGTACGGCTACGGGGTGATCGGCGCGCGCACCTCGCCGGAGCGGGCGGCCGAGGCCCGGGAGGCGTACGGGAACCACCTCGCGCGGCGTGACGCGCTGACCCGGACGGTGCGGGAGATGGGCGGGGCCCCGCGGGCCGCGGAGGCCGCGTACGCGCTTCCGTACGAGGTGCGCGGCCCGGCCGACGCCGAGCGGCTGGCCGCCGAGATCGAGGAGCGCGTCGCGGGCGCCTACTCCGATCTGGTGCGGGCCGCGGACGGCCCGCTGCGCCGCGAGGCGGCCGACGCGCTGAGCGCCGCCGCGGTGCGGGCGGCACGGTGGCGCGGCGGCGGCGTAGCCTTCCCTGGGCTCGCCGAACGCGCGGACCGCGCCCAGACCGGCTGAAAGGGATCACGCACGCATGGCTTTCGAACCGCCGCAGCGGCTTGTACGGGCGCTCGGCGAGACGCCGGAACCGGCGCGGGACGCCGACTGGCTGGAGCGGCTGCCGCGGCTCGCCGAGGAGGCGATGACCCGGCGCGGGGTGGCGGCCCAGCGGGTGCAGGCACCCGGCGGACGCAGCAGCCTCGTGGTCCTCGTGCGGTACTCCGACGGGACTCCGGCGGCTTTGAAGCTCGCCCCGCCCGCGGCCCGGCCGGACCTCGAACTCGCGGCGCTCGCGCACTGGGGCGGCTTCGGCGCGGTCCGGATCCTCGACTCCCGCCACCACGAGCAGGACGGCGGGCTGCTGCTGGAGCGGCTGCACCCGGAGGTGTCGCTGCGCTCGCTCCCGGAGGCGAAGGCCCTGCTGGAGGCCTGCGGCACCCTGCGCCGGCTGTGGGTGGCGCCGGGCGCCGGGCACGGCTGGGAGACGGTGGCTCAGCGCACCGCCCGCCAGGCCGAGGCGCTGCGCAAGGCCCCGCCCGAGACGGAGGCGCTGGCGGCCGAAGCCCTCGCGGTCCGGGAGGAGCTGACGGCCGCCCCCGCCGAGGAGCTGCTGCTGCACGGCAACTTCCGGCAGGGCAAGGTACTGGCGGGCGAGCGGGCGCCGTGGCTGACGGTGGGCCCGGATCCGCTGGTCGGGGAGCGGGCGTACGACCTGGCCCGGCTGGTACGGGACCGGCTGGAGGACCAGGTCGCCTCCTCAGCGGGAGCCTCGGGTGCCCGGCGCCGGGTGAACAAGCTGGCGGATGCGCTGGACGTGGACCGGGACCGGCTGCGCGGCTGGACGGTCTTCCGCGCGGTGGAGTCCGGGAACCGGGCGCTGGCGGCCGGACGACGGCGCGACGCCGAGCTGTTGCTGGAATTCGCGGCCTGGCTGTAGGGCATACCGTAGATATCAGGATGTGTCCGCAGGGAGGCCGTCATGGTCCAGGAACTGCTGACAGCGATCATCGCGGCCGGCCTGGGCGCCGCCGCGGTCTCGGCCGCCGCCGCGCGGGTGGTCAGGCAGTACGAGCGGGGCGTGGTCTTCCGCTTCGGCCGGCTGCGTGAGGGCGTCCGCGGCCCGGGCTTCACCATGATCGTCCCGGGCGTCGACCGGCTGCGCAAGGTGAACATGCAGATCGTGACGATGCCGGTGCCCGCGCAGGAGGGCATCACGCGGGACAACGTCACGGTGCGGGTGGACGCGGTCGTGTACTTCAAGGTCGTCGACGCGGCCAGCGCGATCATCGAGGTCGAGGACTACCGTTTCGCGGTCTCGCAGATGGCGCAGACCTCGCTGCGGTCGATCATCGGCAAGTCGGACCTGGACGATCTGCTGTCGAACCGGGAGCAGCTCAACCAGGGCCTGGAGCTGATGATCGACAGTCCGGCGGTCGGGTGGGGCGTGCAGATCGACCGGGTGGAGATCAAGGACGTCTCCCTGCCGGAGACCATGAAGCGGTCGATGGCGCGGCAGGCGGAGGCGGACCGGGAGCGCCGGGCGCGGGTCATCAACGCGGACGCCGAACTGCAGGCGTCGAAGAAGCTGGCCGAGGCCGCCGAGGTGATGTCGGAGCAGCCCGCGGCGCTCCAGCTGCGGCTGCTCCAGACGGTGGTGGCGGTGGCCGCGGAGAAGAACTCGACGCTGGTGCTGCCCTTCCCGGTGGAGCTGCTCCGCTTCCTCGAACGCGCCGCCCCGGCGCCGCCGGACGCCGCCGCACCCCCGCCGGCACCCCGCCCGGCGCGGCCCGTGAAGGACGCGGACCCGCCGCAGGCCCTGGCGGCCGGGTCCGCCGCCGACCGTGTGAACGGCTCGCCGGAGCGCCCGGACCCGCAGGAACCCCCGGCACCCGGGCCCGGCTCCGACCGCGTGAACGGCTCGCCGGACCCGGACCCCGTCCTGCCTCCCGGCGACCCCGTGCCCCCGCCGTCGGCGCCGGACGAACCCGACGCCTGACGGGGGGTGCGGAGGGTCGTCTCCCGTCCGCGGCTGCCCGCGGCCACCCGCAGGTGCCGCCGCTGCCGGGGCAGGAGCACGCCGTCCGCAGGGGCCGCCCGGAACGTCCTGCGCGGGGCCGGGCCCTGCGCCGCACCGGGTCCGCCGGTGCGGCCCGTTCCCCCGGGCCGCCCGGACCGGCTCAGGCCAGGCGTGCCAGGGCTTCGGCGAGGGGGAGTTCCTCGCGGGTGCCGGTGGCGCGGTCCTGGAGCTCGACCACGCCGTCGGCGGAGCGGCGTCCCGCGACCAGGATCCACGGCACGCCGATCAGCTCCGCGTCCGTGAGCTTGACGCCGGGCGACAGGCCGGGCCGGTCGTCCAGCAGCACGCGGCGGCCGGCCTCCGCCAGGGCCGTGGCCGCCGATTCGGCCAGTGCCAGCGGAACGGCCTTGCCCGCCGCCACCACGTGGACGTCGGCGGGGGCGACCGAAGACGGCCAGCACAGCCCCCGCTCGTCGGCGGTCTGCTCGGCCAGCGCGGCGACCACGCGGGAGACGCCGATCCCGTAGGAGCCCATGGTCACCCGCACCGGCTTGCCCTCGCGGCCGAGCACGTCGAGCCCGAAGGCGTCTGCGTACTTGCGGCCCAGCTGGAAGATGTGCCCGATCTCGATCGCCCGGTCCAGGGTGAGTCCGCTCCCGCAGGCCGGGCAGGGGTCACCCGGCTCGACCACCACGACGTCCAGGTACCGGTCGACTTCGAAGTCCCGCCCGCAGACCACGTTACGGGCGTGCGTGTCCGGCTTGTTGGCGCCCGTCACCCAGGAAGTCCCGGGCGCGACACGGGGGTCGGCCAGGTAGCGCACCTTCTCCAGGCCCTGCGGGCCCACGTAGCCGCGTACCAGGTCGGGGCGGTCGGTGAAGTCCTCCGCCGTCACCAACTCCACGACGGCCGGGGCGAGGTGCTCGCCGAGCTTGCCCAGGTCCACTTCCCGGTCGCCGGGCACGCCGACGGCGACGATCTCGCCGTCCACCTTGACGAGGAGGTTCTTGAGCGTGGCCGAGGCGGGCACGCCCAGGTGCGCCGCCAGCGTCTCGATGGTCGGGGTGTCGGGGGTGGGGATCTCCTCCAGCGGGCCGTGCTGCGCCTCCACCGGGGTCAGGGCGAAGGTCACCGCCTCGGTGTTGGCCGCGTAGTCGCAGGAGGGGCAGTCCGCGAAGGTGTCCTCCCCCGCGGCCGCAGGCGCGAGGAACTCCTCGGACGCCGAGCCGCCCATCGCGCCGGAGACCGCCGAGACGATGCGGTGGTCCAGGCCGAGCCGCTCGAAGATCCGCTGGTAGGCGGCGCGGTGGAGGGCGTACGACTGCGCGAGCCCCTCGTCGCTGACGTCGAAGGAGTACGAGTCCTTCATCTGGAACTCGCGGCCCCGCAGCACGCCGGAGCGCGGCCGGGCCTCGTCGCGGTACTTGGTCTGGATCTGGTAGAGCATGACCGGCAGGTCCTTGTAGGACGTGCACTGGTCCTTCACGAGCAGGGTGAAGATCTCCTCGTGGGTGGGCCCGAGCAGGTAGTCCGCGCCCTTGCGGTCCTTGAGCCGGAAGAGCAGGTCCCCGTACTCCGACCAGCGGCCGCTCACCTCGTAGGGCTCCCTCGGCAGCAGCGCCGGCAGCAGCACCTCCTGCGCCCCGATGGCGTCCATCTCCTCGCGGACGATGCGGGAGACGTTCTCCAGGACCCGCTTGCCGAGCGGCAGCCAGGTCCACACGCCGGCGGAGCTGCGCCGGACGTAGCCCGCGCGGACGAGGAGGCGGTGGCTGAGGGTCTCCGCGTCGGCCGGGTCTTCGCGGAGGGTCTTGGCCAGGAGGCGGGACATGCGCTGCACGTGTTGCGTTGACATGGAGCGAGCCTACCGAGGCACCCCCCGGGTCGGTCACCGCATTCCGGGCCTGCGCAGCGGCAGCGGGGCGCCCATCACGGCGTACGGGAGGCTCGCGCTCGGGAAGTACACGCGGCGGGCCAGGTCGGTGTAGCCCAGCGCGCGGTACAGGGCGCGGGCCGGGCTGTCGGTGTCGATGGCGGACAGGATGGAGCGGGGTTCGGCGGCGGCGTCCGTGATCCTGGTGATCAGCTCCCGGCCGACGCCGTGGCCCTGGAAGCCGGGGTGCACGTGCAGTTCGGTGATGACGAAGGAGCCGTCGAGCCAGCCCTCGTTGTCACCGGCGCGCAGGTAGGGCTCGACGACGGTGGACCACCAGTGGTCGCGGTCGTTCGGCATGCCGTAGACGAAGCCGGCGAGCGCGCCGTCGTCGGTGTACGCGCCGAGCGCGCGGGCTCCCGGGCAGGTCATGTGGCGCTGGACGATGTAGCGCCGGATGCCGACTTCCTCGTCGCTGAGCCCGAAGGCGACGGCCTGCACGCGCAGGGCCTCGTCCACGCGGCCGGCGAGGTCGAGGGGGCCGATGCGGAGTCCGGCGGGCCGGTGGGGGCCGTCGCCTTCGGGGGTAGGCATCATGCGGTGACCTTACTCGGCGGTAGCGGCGAGGGGTACGGGGCCGGCGCCGGGTCTTGTGGCCCCCGGGCGGCGCGCAGGAGCACTCCCCGACGGGTCGCAAGAGCAGGCTGACGGGTCAGAAGAGCACGCTCATGAAGGCGCCGACCTCACGGAAGCCCACGCGCCGGTAGGCCGCCCGCGCGGCGGTGTTGTAGTCGTTGACGTAGAGGCTGACCACCGGGGCCACGTCGCGCAGCGCGTACTCCACGACGGCGGCCATCCCCGCCTCGGAGTGCCCGCGTCCGCGGAACTCGGGGTCGACCCACACGCCCTGGATCTGGCAGGCGCGCGGGGTGGCCGCGCCGATCTCGGCCTTGAAGACGACCCTGCCGTCGTCGACGCGGGCGAAGGAGCGGCCGGTGCCGACGAGTTCCGCGACGCGGGCCTGGTAGAGCAGTCCGCCGTCCCCGGCGAGCGGGGAGATGCCGACCTCTTCGGTGAACATGGCCACGCAGGCGGGCATGATCAGGTCCATCTCGTCCTTGCGGACGCGGCGGACCAGGGGGTCGGGCCGCACCTCGGCGGACGACTGTTCGGTGATCATCAGGGGCTGGTGGGAACGGACGTCGCGGGCGGGTCCCCAGCTGGGCTCCAGGAGGCGCCACAGCAGCCGGGTGGCTTCGGCGGGGCCGACGATGGAGGAACAGCGGCGGCCGGTGCGGCGGGCCCGGTCGGCGAAGGCGCGAACGGCGTCGGGGCCGGCGCAGACGGGGACGAGGTTGGCGCCCGCGTAGCAGAGGGAACGCAGCTCGCCGTCGCGGTACCAGCCCCACATCTCGCCGCCCAGGCGCCAGGGGTCGAGGCCTGCGACCTGGACCCGGGAGGTGACGAAGGCGTTCTCGACCGGCTCGCGTCCGAGGACTTCGAGCGCCAGGTCGAGATCACCGGGTTCAAGGACCCGGGTGGTGGTCTGCGTCAACACTGGGGGCCTCACCGTGCAAGTCTGCTGATCTCCGCACTGTACCCGGCGCCGCTCGGGGATGCCCGGTCCCACAGGTCACGAAAAACCCCGTCCCCGCCCCCCCTGCAGCGGGGGCGGGGACGGGGACGCGGGCGGGGGACGGCGGGAAACCGCGAGGTGCCCCGGGGTGCCTCAGACGCCGATGGCGACGGTGGGCTCGCCGGAGGGGATGCCGTCCTTCTCCATCTGCTCGGCGATCTTCATGGCCTCTTCGATGAGCGTCTCCACGATCTTCGACTCGGGGACGGTCTTGATGACCTCGCCCTTGACGAAGATCTGGCCCTTGCCGTTGCCGGAGGCGACACCGAGGTCGGCCTCACGGGCCTCGCCGGGGCCGTTCACGACGCAGCCCATGACCGCGACGCGCAGCGGGACCTCCATGCCCTCCAGGCCCGCGGTGACCTCCTCGGCCAGCTTGTACACGTCGACCTGGGCGCGGCCGCAGGAGGGGCAGGAGACGATCTCCAGGCGGCGGGGCTTGAGGTTCAGCGACTCCAGGATCTGGATGCCGACCTTGACCTCCTCGACCGGCGGCGCGGAGAGCGAGACGCGGATGGTGTCGCCGATGCCCTCGGAGAGCAGCGCGCCGAAGGCGACGGCGGACTTGATGGTGCCCTGGAAGGCGGGGCCGGCCTCGGTGACGCCCAGGTGCAGCGGGTAGTCGCACGCGGCGGCGAGCTGGCGGTAGGCGTTGACCATGACGACCGGGTCGTTGTGCTTGACCGAGATCTTGATGTCGCTGAAACCGTGCTCCTCGAAGAGGGAGGCCTCCCACAGCGCGGACTCGACCAGCGCCTCGGGGGTGGCCTTGCCGTACTTCTTGAGCAGCCGGGCGTCGAGCGAGCCCGCGTTGACGCCGATCCGGATCGGGGTGCGGGTCTCGTTGGCGGCCCGCGCGATCTCCTTGACCTTGTCGTCGAACTGCTTGATGTTGCCGGGGTTGACGCGGACGGCCGCGCAGCCGGCGTCGATGGCCGCGAACACGTACTTCGGCTGGAAGTGGATGTCGGCGATCACCGGGATCTGGGACTTCTTGGCGATCGTCGCGAGTGCGTCGGCGTCGTCCTGCGTGGGGCAGGCCACGCGGACGATGTTGCAGCCGGAGGCGGTCAGCTCGGCGATCTGCTGGAGCGTGGCGCCGATGTCGGAGGTGCGGGTCGTGGTCATGGACTGCACCGAGATGGGTGCGTCGCCGCCGACGGCCACGGAGCCGACCTGGATCTTGCGGCTGACCCGGCGGTCGGCAAGCTTCGTCGGCACGGACGGCATTCCGAGAGAGATGGCAGTCATCTGCTGTGCAACCCCAAGGTGTGGTTCAAGGTCCCGAGATCGGCGGGCTCCAGGCTTCGAGATTACGCCAAGGCGCGGGTGACCCACGCATCGCAGGGGTCCGCGCCACCCGAACGCGGGGAGCCGGGCACGGTGTGTGCCCGGCTCCGCAGGTGTGCCCGCGCGGCGGGCGCGCGCTAGCTGATCTTGATCGGGTTGACCACGTCGGCCACGAGCACCAGCAGCGTGAAGCAGACGAACAGTCCGGCGACGACGTACGCGGCGGGCATCAGCTTCGCCACGTCGAACGGGCCGGGGTCGGCGCGCCGGAAGACGCGGGCGACGCCCCGCCGCACGGACTCCCACAGGGCGCCGGCGATGTGGCCGCCGTCCAGCGGCAGCAGCGGCAGCATGTTGAACAGGAACAGCGAGAGGTTGAACATCCCGAGGACGCTCAGCATCGTGGCGAGGCGCTGCTCGCCGGGGATGTCGAGGGTGGCGATCTCACCGCTGATGCGGGCGGCGCCGACGATGCCCATCGGGGAGTCGGGCTGCCGTTCGGCGCCGTTGAAGGCCGCGTCCCACAGGGCGGGGATCTTCTCGGGCAGCCGCAGGAGGCCCTGCACGCTGCTCTGCGCGACGTCGCCCATGTGGTCCACGGACTCGCCGAAGGTGAGCGGCGCGATCACTTCCTTGGGGCCGAAGCCGAGCCAGCCGGCCGTCACGTACTGGCCCTTGACGTACCCGCCGTGACCGTCGGTCTTGGCGACCTTGTTCTCGATGAGCGTCGCCCGCAGGGTCAGCTCGTGCCCGTCCCGCACGACGGTGACGGTGGCCGGGCCGACGGTGTCGCGGATCTTCTTCTGGAGCACGGACCAGTCGGTCACCCGCTTGCCGTCGAAGGCCACGATCTTGTCGCCCGTCTGGAGGCCCGCCTTCTTGGCGGGGGCGACCGGGTCCCCGTCCTTGCAGACCTCGCGCTTCTCGCTCTGCTGGATGACACAGGGCGAGACGGACGCCACCTGGGTGGTGGTCTGGTTGACGCCGAAGGTCATCCACAGCCCGAAGAAGATCGCCAGCGCCAGGACGAGGTTCATGAACGGCCCGGCGAACATGACGATCACGCGCTTCCAGGGCTTGCGCGTGTAGAACAGCCGGCTCTCGTCCCCGGGCTGGAGTTCCTCGTACGCGGCCGAGCGCGCGTCCTCGATCATCGAGCGGAACGGGGAGGTCGAACGGGCGGTGACCTTGCCGTCCTCGCCGGGCGGGAACATCCCGATCATGCGGATGTAGCCGCCCATCGGGATGGCCTTGATGCCGTACTCCGTCTCGCCCTTCTTGCGGGACCAGACGGTGCGGCCGAAGCCGACCATGTACTGGGGCACGCGGATGCCGAAGAGCTTGGCCGTCGAGAGGTGGCCGAGCTCGTGCCAGGCGATGGAGAACAGCAGGCCGAACACGAAGACGACCACACCGATCAAGGTCAGCAAGATCGTCATGCGCGTGCCTCCACGGCGGCCCGTGCCGCCATCTCCCGTGCCCGGGCCCTGGCCCAGGTCTCCGCTTCAAGGACGTCCCGGACGGTGAGGGAAGTTCCCGCGTCCGGCGTTCCGTGCTCATCGACCACGGCAGAGACCGTATCCATGATTGCTGTGAACGGCAGCCGACCGGCCAGGAAGGCCGCCACGCACTCCTCGTTCGCCGCATTGAACACGGCGGGCGCGGTGGAGCCGAGGGTACCGACGTGGCGGGCCAGGCCGACCGCCGGGAAGGCCTCGGTGTCCAGCGGGAAGAACTCCCAGCCCATCGCCTTGGTCCAGTCGAAGGCGGGGGCCGCGTCGGGGATCCGCTCGGGCCAGCCGAGGCCGATCGCGATCGGGCCGCGCATGTCGGGCGGGGTGGCCTGGGCCAGGGTCGAACCGTCGGTGAACTCGACCATCGAGTGGACGTACGACTGGGGGTGGACCACGACCTCGATGCGGTCGAAGGGGATGTCGTAGAGCAGGTGCGCCTCGATGACCTCCAGCCCCTTGTTGACCAGCGTCGCCGAGTTGACGGTGATCACCGGGCCCATCGCCCAGGTCGGGTGGGCGAGGGCGTCCTCGACGGTGACCTTCGCCAGATCGGCGCGGGTACGGCCGCGGAAGGGGCCGCCCGAGGCCGTGACCACGAGCTTGCGGACATCGGCCCGGGTCCCGGCGGCCAGCGCCTGGAAGAGCGCGGCGTGCTCGGAGTCCACCGGGATGATCTGGCCCGGCCTCGCGAGGGCCTTGACCAGCGGGCCGCCGACGATCAGCGACTCCTTGTTGGCCAGGGCCAGGGTCCGGCCCGCACGCAGCGCGGCGAGGGTGGGCGCCAGGCCGATGGAACCGGTGATGCCGTTGAGGACGGTGTGGCACGGGGAAGCGGCGAGCGCGGCTGCCGCGTCCGGCCCGGCCAGGAGCTCGGGCAGCGGCTCGGACCCGCCGTACTGGGCGCCCAGCGCCTCTTTCAGCGCGGGGACGGCGTCCTCGTCGGCCACCGCGACCGCCTGGACCCGCAGCCTCCGGGCCTGCTCGGCCAGCAGTGCGACGCGGCCGCCGGCGGCGGAGAGCGCCGTGACCCGGAAGCGGTCCGGGTTGCGCAGGGCGAGGTCGATGGCCTGGGTGCCGATGGAGCCGGTGGAGCCGAGGATGACGATGTCCCGGCGGCCGACCGCGGGGTCGAAGAGGAGGTGCGGGTCGGCCAGGGGGGCTGGGCTGTCGGTCATGCCCCCCATTGTTGCCGCAACTCAGGAGCGGTTGGACACGGAGTCCCCCTGAACGACACCGGCCAGCAACTCCGGGAGGGTCCCGACGAAGTCGGGGAGCGTCAGGGCGGCCCGCCACCACGCTCCGGCGTCGGCGCCGAGGGCCGCCGTGAGCAGCCGGCCGGCCTCGGCGCGGGAGGCGAGCACGGCCGCCGGCCGATCGTGCCGGTCGGGGTAGTCGTCGTCGCCGAGCCAGTGGTCCTCGTCCAGGGCCCAGGCGGCGGGGGCCTTGTGCCGCAGTACGTCGGCGCCCGTGAGCAGGCCCGAGTCCAGACAGGCGCGGACCCAGCGGATGTCCTCGTGGAGGTCGCCCATCGCGTTGGGCACCGCCAGGCTGGCGAGGGCCAGCTCCCGGTCCACGCTGGGCTCGGGTTCCCGTACGGCGCCCGGCGCGAGGGCGTCGACGGCTTCGGCGAGGCCCTCCGGCGCGGGCCCGGGGTGCGTCGGCGCGCCGCCGCGGGCCACGGCCGCCGCCAGCTCGGGGAGGGTGCCGGCGAAACCGGGGGCGCTGCGGCGCAGTTGCGTCCACAGGCCGGGGTCGTCGCCGAGCACCGGGTGCAGGACGCGGACCAGGGCGGCCCGCATCCCGGCCCACTCGGCGAGGTTCCAGGCGAAGCGCCCGATCGCGTGGGCCTGTCCGAGCAGCAGGGTCCGGTGGGCGGGTGCGACGGCCGCCGCGAGTTCGTCGAAGGTCAGGGTTCCGGTGCGGACGGCCCGGACGGCGGGGCGGTGCCAGTGGGGCCCGTACGTGTCCTGCGCGCGGGTGTCGAGCAGGGCGAGGACGGCCGCCCGGTCCAGCCCGGCCACCAGGAGCAGCGCCTCGACCGAGCCGGGCGGGAGCGGGGCGCGGGAGTGCTCGCGCAGCAGGGTGTCCGGGTCGAGCTCGTACGGCAGGGTCAGCACGTCGAGCGGTATCCGTGGGCGGCGGCTGCCGTGGCGGCGCAGCAGGGCGATCAGTTCCGCGCTGCTCAGTGGCGGTCCGGGCTCCCCGGGCGCCGTGGGGGTGTGGCCCAGTTCGGCGCCGAGGGTGGCGAGGAGGCGCGGCGAGGGCCCGGGACGGCGCCGGTAGCGGGCGGGCCCGGGCAGGCCGGGCAGGGGGCGGCCGAGCACGTGCGGGTTGCGGGCGACGTGGCGGCGGTCCTCGTCGGTGCCGTCGCGTAGCAGCAGGGTGACGGCACCGGCGGGGAGGTGCTCGTCCCGGCACAGGTAGCGGCGGGCGGCCGGGTCGAGCCGGCCGAGGATCCCGGCCGCGACCGGGTCCGGTGCGTGGCGCAGCAGCAGTGCCACGCACCAGGCCAGCCGTCGGCTGTAGCGGTCTTCCTCGGCCGTCGCCATCGCTGTGCCGCCTCGTACTCGTGCCGGTTCCCGGGTCCGGGACCCGTGGCTCCCGTACACCAGTCTGACTGCACGCCGATCATGGCAGGTCAGCGCAGTGGACGGTGCACGTTTTCCTTCTGTGAGGGGCCGGGGGTGGCGTCCGCGATCCACGGGCCGTCGCCCGAGGGGTCGAGGACGCCCTCCTCCAGCCAGGTGTAGGTGCCGGAGAGGACTCCCGCGACGACCTTGCGGTCCAGGTCGTCGGTGTTGGACCAGAGCCGGCCGAAGAGTTCCTCGACGCGGATCCGGGACTGGCGGCAGAACGCGTCGGCGAGCTGGTAGGCCTCGCGGCCGTGTTCGCCGGTGGCCCGCAGGTGCTCGGCGCGGACGCAGGCCGCGCTCATCGCGAAGAGTTCCGCCCCGATGTCGACGATACGGCCGAGGAAGCCCTGCTTGGTCTCCATGCGGCCCTGCCAGCGGGCCATCGCCATGAACGTCATCCGGGCGAGTTTGCGGGCGCTGCGTTCGACGTACCGCAGGTGGGTGGCGAGGTCGGGGTGGCCGGCCGGGTGGAACTCCCGGTAGGTGCCGGGCACCTGCCCCGCGCCGGTGGCGAGCTGGGGCAGCCAGCGGGCGTAGAACCCGGCGGCGCGGGCTCCTGCCCTGGCCTTGTCGCCGAGGTCCTTCTCCGGGTCGATCAGGTCACCGGCGACCGACAGGTGGGCGTCGACGGCTTCCCGGGCGATCAGCAGGTGCATGATCTCGGTCGAGCCCTCGAAGATGCGGTTGATGCGCAGGTCCCGCAGCAGCTGCTCGGCGGGAACGGCCCGTTCACCACGCGCGGCGAGCGACTCGGCGGTCTCGAAGCCGCGTCCGCCGCGGATCTGGACCAGCTCGTCGGCCATCAGGCAGGCCATCTCGGAGCCGTAGAGCTTGGCGAGGGCGGCTTCGATGCGGATGTCGTTGCGGTCCTCGTCGGCCATCTGGGAGGCGAGGTCGACCACGGCCTCCAGGGCGAAGGTGGTCGCCGCGATGAAGGAGATCTTCGCGCCCACCGCCTCGTGCCGTGCGACCGGCCGGCCCCACTGCTCGCGGACCCCCGACCACTCACGGGCGATCTTGAGGCACCACTTCCCGGCGCCGACGCACATCGCGGGCAGCGAGAGGCGTCCGGTGTTCAGCGTGGTGAGCGCGATCTTCAGGCCGGCGCCCTCGGCGCCGATCCGCTGCGCGGCCGGGACCCGTACGCGGTGGAAGCGCGTGACGCCGTTCTCCAGACCGCGCAGGCCCATGAAGGCGTTGCGGTTCTCGACGGTGATGCCGGGCGAGTCGGCCTCCACGACGAAGGCGGTGATCCCGCCGCGGTGGTTCTCGCTCTTGGGGACCCGGGCCATAACCACGAGCAGGTCGGCCACGACCCCGTTGGTGGTCCAGAGCTTCACCCCGTCGAGTACGTACGCCTCCTCCCCGTCCTCCGTGACCGGGACCGCCGTGGTGGCCAGGCGGGCCGGGTCGGAGCCCACGTCGGGCTCGGTGAGGAGGAAGGCGCTGATGGCGCTGGTGGCACAGCGGGGCAGGTAGGCGTCCTTCTGCTCCTGGGTGCCGAACATCTTGAGCGGCTGGGGCACGCCGATCGACTGGTGGGCGGACAGGAGCGCCCCGATGGCGGGGCTGACGGAGCCGACGAGCGCGAGCGCCTTGTTGTAGTACACCTGGGTGAGGCCGAGCCCCCCGTACTTGGGGTCGATCTTCATCCCGAGGGCGCCGAGCTCCTTGAGGCCGCGCACGGTCTCGTCGGGGATCTTCGCCTCGCGCTCGATGCGCGGGCCGTCGATCTCGCGCTCGCAGAAGTCCCGCAACCGGGCGAGGAAGGCCTCGCCGCGCCGGACGTCCTCGTCGGCGGGAAGCGGGTGGGGGTGGATCAGGTCGAGCCGGAACCGTCCCAGGAACAGTTCCTTGGCGAAGCTGGGCTTGCGCCAGTCCTGCTGCCGGGCCGCTTCCGCGACCTGCCTGGCCTCGCGCTCGGTCACCTTGGGCTGTGTTGCGGACATGCGGGGACTCACCTCGCCGCCGAGTCGGATGACTTTCCGGAATACCGGTCGGTGCTACCTGTCAGTCGTACCCCCTCGGGGGCACCAGGAAAAGCGGGGCGGGGCAGGGTGGGGGAACGGGCGTGGGAAAAGGGGGACGGCCGGAGCCCCGCACGTGCGCTCTTCAGACCGCTTCCGACCGGTGGCGACCCCGGGCCTGCACGGATGATCCGCGCACCGGCCGGATCCTCAGCTCGCCCGCACCTTCCCTCCCGCCGGCCGCCTGCGTCCCGTGCGAACACGGCCTGGAGTACGGGAACACCGTCGGGAACGGCTGCGGAGGCCCGCCACGGCGGCAGATCTCGTGGCGAACGGCTCCGCCCTATCCGGCCACGTATCCCCGGCCCACGAATGCGCAGGGCCCCGCGCCCGGGTAGACGCCGCGAAATATCGGGTGTGAACTATATCTAGGGGCGGAGGTGGATTGAATGAAGGGTCTACCGTTCCAGCTCGAAATCATTGAAGCCGACACCAGCTGGATCGTGTCGTGCGCTTCCGAGTGCGGCGAAGCACTGATCCGCGTGCCGGCACCATATTCCGAGACCGACCTGCAATCCGCCCTTTCCAGGGTGGAGCTGTCACTTACCAAATCGTACAGTTCCCTGCCCGTTCGCGGCGCTCCCGCTACCGAAAGACCGGTCCGCGAATTCGGGGAACGCCTCACGCAGACCGTCTTCCAGAACGACATTTCCACTCAGTTCGACCTGTGCCGCCGCGAGGCGCGCAGGCATGGCGTCCCGGTGCGGATCCTGCTGCGGACGAACGGCCCGCATGTTGCGTCCATTCCGTGGGAGTACCTCGTCGATCCGTCTCGCGATGACTACCTGGCGCTTCGTGTCCCCATCGTCCGGTACTTGCGGCTGATGAACCCGGCACCGCCACTTCCCCTTACGCTCCCCTTGCGCGTACTGGGCATTACGGCGAATCCGCGCGACCTTCCCCTGCTGGACGGAAAACGGGAGGAGGGGCAGATATCGCAGGCGCTCGAACGGTACAGCTCCGACAACGTGGACGTCCACTGGCTGCCCGGGGATCAATGGCAGGATCTGGCGAGAGAGCTGCGGTTTGGCTCCTGGCACGTCCTGCACTGCGTCAGCCACGGCGGATTCGACGAGGAAAGGAATGCCGGTTTCATTCAGTTGTCCGGTGCCGACGGGGCTGCCAAAAAGATATATGCCAGTGACTTTGAGAGGCTGATCACCGACAGCCCGAACCTCCGTCTCATCGTGCTGAATTCCTGTGAATCCGCAGTCAGCGGGTCCGACGACGTCTTCGCGGGTACCGCCGCCAATCTCGTCCGTGCCGGCGTGCCGGCCGTCGTCGCCATGCAGTACGAGATCACCGACAGGGCCGCCCTCGTCTTCGCCTCCTCGTTCTACGAGCGGATCGCAGCAGGACTTCCCGTGGACCGCGCGGTGACCCTCGCGCGTGAAGACGTGAAGATGGACTTGGACAGCCTTGAGTGGGCCACTCCCGTGTTGTTCCTCGCATCCGACGAAACCCGGATCTTCTCGCTGCCGCACGCACCGCCGAACTCACAAGGGCCGCATCTGCGGACCACGGTGAACGTGCCCCCGCCCCCGGCCGCGCCGACGGCCCCCACGCGAGGACCCAGCCTCTCCCACCGCGCTCTGCTCGCGGAGATCGGTCCGTGCAACGACCTGGCGCTCGGACCGTCCGACCTCCTTGCCGCCGCTTGCCGCGATGGCGTGGTCCGCGTCGTGGACGGAGTCCATGGCGGCCTCGTGGCGCAGTGCCTGCCCGTGCAGCGCGAGAGCCCGATCCGTGTGGTCTGGGGCCCTTGGCGACGGCATGTGGCCAGTCGGCACAACGACGGAACCGTAATCGTGTGGGACCTCCAGACCTCGAACCCGGTGCGCGTGATGAACGTGGGAGGAGTGGGCTCCGCCGTGGCATTCAGCGCGGACGGCCACTGGCTCGCCGCGACCGTCCGGGACCACATCTACATCTACAACTCGTGGGGTGCCCGCGTACGGGATTTGGCGGCCTGGCCGGGGAAGGAGCCCAAAGGCTGGCAGCGCCGGGGTGGCCGCGGCAGGCTCGGCGCCCTTCGTTTCGCGCCGGGAGACCGGCATGTGGTCGTGGCGACCGGTGACGGCGTGGTACGCCAATTGGACGTGGCCGGGCAGCCGGTGATGACCTGGCCGCAACCCCACCCCATACTCTGCCTCGCGCTCACCGAACACCTCCTCGCCACCGGCTGCACGGACGGCCGGGTACGCCTCTGGTCCTGGGACGGCCGTCTCTTGCGGCGCACGGAGTACGGGCGCCAACCCTCCCATCTGGCCTTCTCCCCCGACTCCTCGGCGCTGGCCATCTCCGACGACGAGGGAATGGTCACCTTGTGGGACCTGAAGACGGGGGAGTTGACCGTTGCGGCGCAGCTGCCGCACCGGCTCGCGGGGCTGGCCTTCCTCGACGGTGGAAAAGGTCTGGTGACGGGCACCGGGGCGGGTGCCGTCGAGCGCTGGACGCTGCCTCATCGGGGATAGAGGGAGAAAGTCATGGAAAGTCCCGAGGTCGAGATCTTCTGGCCCTCGTCGCTCCCCGCCGAACCGGCCCTGGAAGGGCAAGATGCACTGCGCGAGGCCGGTGTTCCGACGACGTGCATGCTGCGGCCCACCCGGAGGGGGGCGGGCGACGTCGTTACGGTCCTGGTAACGACCGCTGTCATGCAGCCGTTCCTCAGCACTCTGTTCCAGCTCCTCGCCAAAGAGGCCCACACGGGATTGAAGACCTTCGTGGACCGACTGCTGGCAGGCCACTCGGAAAGAGAACAGGCACCCGAGGGCGTCGTGTTCGAGTCGGCAACCGGTGGGCGGGTCACCTTCGGCGCAGGTCT
Source organism: Streptomyces sp. NBC_00667 (assembly GCF_036226825.1). Classification (NCBI taxonomy): domain Bacteria; kingdom Bacillati; phylum Actinomycetota; class Actinomycetes; order Kitasatosporales; family Streptomycetaceae; genus Streptomyces; species Streptomyces sp. NBC_00667. The sequence continues at coordinate 4,942,926 of NZ_CP109022.1, read as the reverse complement.
GCCCGAGCGGGCCTACGAGGAGGCGGTCCGTCTGGACGCCTACGGCGACAGCTGGATCTGGGACCCACGACGCTCGATGTGGACCCCTGCCTGAGGGGTCCGGACGCAGAGAGGTGCGCAGCCATGGCAGACCAACACCAGCCTCCTCCCCACGACGACAACTGGGGTCCGGAGACCCCTTGGCAGGAGCCGTTCATCGCACCGCAGCAGCCCCCGCCGTCCCAGTCTTCGCCTCCTTCGTCACCTCCTCCTGACGCGGAAGGCCGCCAGCAGCAGTGGGGAGCGGGAGTGCACAAAGGCCGCGCAGGAGCGCCGAGCTCCTACTTGACCCCTGCCATCCTCGTCACGCTCTTCTGCTTCCTGCCGACGGGGATCGCCGCCATCGTCTTCGCCTCACAGGTCCAAAGCAAATGGACCGTGGGTGACTTCGCGGGAGCCGCCGAAGCTTCGCGGAAGGCGAGGCTCTTCGTCATCGTGAGTGTCGCGGTCGGCTTCCTGGCGTGGGTGGTCTTTCTTGCCATCGGCTTCGCCAGTGGGCCGAGCACAACCACCGCGCCGACGCCGTGACCTCCCCACACGTCCGGGCCACCGGGCCGGCTCCCCGGGCTCCGACGGCGAAGACCCTCCGTGATGCCTGGCTGGGCGCGGCGATCTTCACAGCGGTCGCCGTCATCGTGGGGCTCGTGGACCCCACCCGACCGGGACGGTTCCCGAGCTGTCCGTTCCGATCCCTTACGGGCTTCGACTGTCCGGGCTGCGGCAGCCTGCGCGCACTCCACGAGCTCATTCACGCCCACGTGGCAGCCGCGGCCGACTACAACCTGCTGCTGGTCGCGTTCTTGCCCTACGCCGCTGTCGTGTGGCTGCGTGCCGTCACCGGCCGGACCGGCCGCAGAGGCATCCCCCGGTGGTGGGGGCCGCGCCTTGCGCTCATCGTGGTCGTCCTGTGGACGGTGCTGCGCAATCTTCCCGTCTTCGGAGGTGTGCTTGCCGCTTGACCTCCGGGGAGCGGGCGCGTCTCGGCCACCCCGGTCCGCCGGCGGCAGTCATCAGGCCGGGCAAGTCCGCGCCCGTTGTGCCGTGGAGAACAAACCGATACCCCGTTCTCACAGGTGAGAACGGGGTAGAGGGGGACGGCCGGAGCCCCCGCACAGTAGGCTCCGGCCGTCGGCTTTGGGCCGTACGAGTCGGCTCAGATGTCCAGGCCGGTGAGGACCAGGACGCGCTCGTAGGTGTAGTCGTCCATCGCGTAGCGGACGCCCTCGCGGCCGACACCCGACTGCTTGACGCCGCCGTAGGGCATCTGGTCGGCGCGGTAGGACGGCGCGTCGCCGACGATCACGCCGCCGACCTCCAGCTCCCGGTGGGCGCGGAACGCGGTCTGGATGTCGCGGGTGAAGACGCCGGTCTGGAGACCGAACTTCGAGTCGTTGACAGCGGCGAAGGCCTCGTCGGTGTTCTCGACCCTCTGCAGCGTCAGGACCGGCCCGAAGATCTCCTCGACGGCGAGCTTCACGCCGTCCGGCAGGTCGGCGACGACGGTGGGCTCGTACGAGGCACCCTCGCGCTTGCCGCCGGTCAGCAGCTTGGCGCCGGCCGAGACGGCCTCTTCGACCCAGGACTCGACGCGCTTGGCGGCGTCCTCGGAGACCAGGGGGCCGACGTCGGTCGCGGAGTCGGAGGGGTCACCGGTGACCTGCGCCTGGACCTTGGCGACGACCTTCTCCACGAGGCGGTCGTACACGGAGGCGTCGGCGATCACGCGCTGCACGGAGATGCAGGACTGGCCGGCCTGGTAGTTCGAGAAGGTCGCGATACGGGTCGCGGCCCAGTCGAGGTCGGCCTCGGAGGACCAGTCGGCCAGGACCACGGCCGCGGCGTTGCCGCCGAGCTCCAGGGTGCAGTGCTTGTGGGGCACCGACTGCTGGATGGCGTAGCCGACGGTGTCGGAGCCGGTGAAGGAGATGACGGGCAGGCGCTCGTCCTTCACCAGGGCCGGCATCTTGTCGTTCGCGACCGGCAGGACCGACCAGGAGCCGGCCGGCAGGTCGGTCTCGGCGAGCAGCTCGCCCAGGATCAGACCGGAGAGCGGGGTCGCCGGGGCCGGCTTGAGGATGATCGGCGCGCCGACGGCGATGGCGGGGGCCACCTTGTGGGCGCACAGGTTCAGCGGGAAGTTGAACGGGGCGATGCCGAGGACCGGGCCCTTGACGAAGCGGCGGGTCAGGGCGAGACGGCCGACGCCACCGGCGTCGGTGTCCAGGCGCTGGGCCTCTCCGCCGTTGAAGCGGCGGGCCTCTTCGGCGGCGAAGCGGAACACGGACACCGCACGGCCGACCTCACCGCGGGCCCACTTGATGGGCTTGCCGTTCTCGGCCGAGATCAGCTGGGCGATCTCCTCGGTGCGCTCGGCGAGGCGCTTCGAGACGTGGTCCAGGGCGGCGGCGCGCACGTGCGCGGGGGTCGCGGAGAACTCCGCCGTCACGGCGTGCGCCGCGGCCACGGCCTCTTCGACCTGGGCGTCGGTGGGCACGCTGACCGTGCCGACCAGCCGGCCGTCCCACGGGGAGTGGACGTCGAAGCTGTCCTCGCCGGTGGCCTGGCGGCCGGCGAGCCAGAAGGCGTGGGTGGAAGTCATGCGAATCCCGGCCCTTCGGGTTGTGCGGGTCCTTGTCCCCTCCACCGTAGGACTCCCTCCGGGATTCGGCGTTTAGCCGGGGTGGAGTACGCGCAGCCCCGGCCGCTCCGCTTTGTCACTGTCGCATCGGTCCACTCCGGCCCCGCGGGGCGAGTGGGGCGCGGGGCCCGGGCGGAGCTCCCCGGGAACGGGGAAAGGGCGGGCGGGGGGCGAGCCCCCGCGCGGCGGCACCCCGGAGCTACGCCGCGGGCGGGCTGGCCTTGAGGGCGAGCCACAGCTCCATGCGGACGTCCGGGTCGTCCAGGGAGCGCCCCAGGATCTCCTCCACCCTCCGCATCCGGTACCGCAGCGTGTGCCGGTGCACGCCGAGGTCGACCGCGGCGGCGTCCCACTGCCCGTGGCGCGACAGCCACGCGTACAGCGAGGCCACCAGGTCGCCCCGCCCCTTCGCGTCGTGCTCGCGCAGCGCCCGCAGCGTGCCGTCCGCGAAGGCCCGTACCGCGTCGTCGGCCAGCAGCGGGAGCACGGAGCCCGCCGCGAGGTCCTCGTGCTCCACCAGGGGCCGTCCGCGCCGCCGGGCCACCGCGAGGGCCTGGTCGGCCTGCTTGCAGGCGGCCGCCACCCCCGGGGGCCCCGCCGGGGCGGACAGGCCCACCACCAGTTCGTCCGGTTCCGGCCCGGCCGCGTCCCGCCCGCGCCGCCCCTCCAGCGCCTCCGCGTACTGCGCGCAGGCCTGCACCGCTGAGCCGGCCTCCGCCGCCAGGACCACCAACCGCCCGTCCTCGGGGACCACCAGCAGCGCCTCCCCCGTCCGGGCCGCCGCCGACTCGACCGCGTCGGCCAGCTGCGCGAGCCCCTCCGGCTGCGCCGTCCCCGCCAGCGCCGGCTCGGCGACGACGATGCGGAACGGGGCGTCCAGCAGGGCCCCGTACAGGTCCCCCGCCACGGCCCGGGCATGCTCCGCCTCGCCGGTCATCAGCATCCGCAGCACGGCCGCGCCGAGCCGTGACTCGGCGTCGTGCAGCGAGCGCGACCGCTCGGTGGTGAGGGTGAGCAGGGCCACCGCGGAGTGCACGGCGTACCGTTCGGCGGTGCCCAGCGGCGCTCCCGTGCCCACGGCCAGCGCGCCCCGGGGCCGCCGCCCGGTGCCGAGCGACTGGAGCTCGACGCGGTCCTCCGTCCCGCCCACCACGGCGCTCGCGGGCGCGGGCCGCTCCCGCAGCCGCTCCACGTCCGGGGTCAGCCGGGCGGCCCGGCGCGCGGCCCAGTCCGGCGCGGCGGCGACGACCGCGCCGGAGGTGTCGTAGAGCGCGGCCCAGCCGTGCACGTGGGCGGCCAGCTTCGCCAGCAGCTCGGCGGGCCCGTCGGCGGACAGCGCGGCCCGGGTCAGCTCCCGCTGCGCCTCGAAGCCGGCCGTCACGGCCCGGTACTGGTCGGCCGCCAGCGCCGCCGAGACGGCCTTGCTGATGGCGAGGAACGGGGTCCGGCGCGGTACCTCCAGCAGCGGCAGGTCCTCCGCCCGCGCCGCGTCGACCAGCGCCTCGGGGATCGCCTCGTAGTTGACGCCGATCGCGAAGCCGATGCCGACGACGCCGGCCGCCGCGAGCCGCCGTACGTAGCGGCGCATCTCCTCGGGGTCCTCCGCGTCCAGCTTCATGGCGGTGATCAGCAGCAGCTCGCCGCCCTCCATGTACGGGACGGGGTCGGCGAGCTCGCTGACGTGGGCCCAGCGCACGGGGGTGTCGAGGCGGCCCTCCCCCGCCCGGACGCCGAGTTTGAGGGCCGAGTGCTGGACGAGCGAGGCGAGGGTGAGCGGCATCGGTTTCCAGGGGCCTTGGGAGGGTGGGCGGAGGCGAGGAGGCGAGGCCACGGGGGCCCGCCCATTTCGCCGTGTCGTATGAACGACTCCCCTCGATTCTGCCACCTCGTACGGGTCCGCTCAGCTCGTTCCGGCCAGCCTGACCAGAAGCGGAGCTGCCCGTTCCCCTCGGACGGAGGTCAGTGACAGCACCGCGTGCCCCGGCGGCACCGCGTGCGCGAGCTCCGACGCCGACCACCGCTCCCGCTCCACCTGCCGCACGGTCACCGCGTCCGTGGTGACGGCCTTGCCGGTGATCAGCTTGCGGAAGGCGTGTACCGCCCGGGTCAGCGGCTGGTCCGCGAAGACCGTCCGGTGGGTCACGTCCCGCGTCTCGACCCACTCGGTGCCCCAGGCCTCGGCGAAGCGCTTGCCGTCCCAGGTGGTCACCCCCGAGAAGGCCATCCGGCAGCCGACCGCGCCGAGCAGCGGCGTCCGGAGCGCCTCCGGTACGTCGTCCAGCGTGCGCAGCGCCAGCAGCACCCCGGCGTTGGCCGAGCGCAGCCGCTGGATGCCGCGCACGGTCTCGGGGGTCAGGGTGTGGGAGGCGTCGTCGAAGGCGAGGAAGGCGAAGAGCGAGCGGTCGGTACGGGCCGCGGCGGAGGCGTTGAACTGGGCGAGCAGCAGCCGGGCCAGGACCCGGGAGGCCTCGGCGTGCGCCCGCTCGGGCAGGTCGACGCGCACCCGCAGCGGGTGTTCCAGCGAGCGCAGGGAGAACGGCCGTCCCTGCCCGGTGGTGTCGAAGAAGCCGGCGAAGGCGGGCCGGTCCAGCAGCGCCACCCGGTCGGCGAGCAGCGGCCCGGGGTCGCCGGGGGTGCCGTACTGGCGGGCGCGGGCGTCGAGCTCGCGGAGCATCACGTGCCGGCCAGTGTCCTCCAGGGCGGTGCGCAGGGCGTCGAGCGCGGCGGGCACCTGGTCGAGGAGCTCGCGCAGCTCGGGCACTCCGGGGAAGCGGCCGTAAGCGGCGTGGAAGGGGCCCAGCAGCTGGGCGAGGGCGGTCGCGGCCCGGCGGACCTCCGTCCCGGGGACGTCACCGGCGAAGGCCTCGGCGAGCAGGGAGGCGGCCTCGTCGGGGTCGGTGGTGCCGCCGTAGAGGTCGAGGTCGTAGACGGAGTCGGGGTCGCCGACGCGCACCACGACGTCGTAGGCGGTGTCGGGGCCCAGGGCGGTTCCGGCGGAGGCCACGACGATGACCGCGGCCTGGCCGGCCAGTGCCTGGAGGGCGAGCGTCTCCACGACGGGGCGGACCAGCCGCCGGGTCTTGCCGGAGCCGGAGGGGCCGACGGCGAGCAGGGAGGTGCCGAGCACGTCGGGGTCGAGCGCGAGCCCCGTCCCGCGGCGGGCCCAGGGGTTGCGCTCGCCGTCCTCCACGGTGCCCAGCAGCACCTGCCGGGCGGGCAGGTCGTGCCGCGCGGCCCGCGCGGGCAGGTCCCGCGCGCCGGACGGGTGCACGCACGCCGCCGCCCCCTTGTCCCGCACGGCCTGCGCGAAGGCCCGGGCACGCCCCGGGTCGGCCCGTACGCTCTCCCACGCCCGCCGGATCCGCGCGTAGTCCACGTCGTTCATCCGCCCGGCGCCGATCTCCCCGGCGAGCCGCTCGGCGGCCTCCGGGAGCCCGGCCGCGCGCAGCTCGTTCCAGGCGACCGGGTCCTCGGCGACGGGGGCGGCGACGGGGTCCGCCGGCCCGCGCCGCGCCCCGTCCGTCCGCCGGGCCAGCCGGACGAAGAAGACCACGACGGGCAGCCCGGTCACCACGTAGACGAGGTAGGCGACCAGGGTCTGCGTGCCCGCGCTCATGTCCTCGTACGGCAGGTGGTCGCCGACCAGGCCGAGCACCGTCAGCGTCTTCGTCCAGATGAGCATCAGGACGAACAGCGCCCCGGCCGTCGCGCCCGCCACCCGCGCCACCGGGCCGCGCGCGGCGACGAGCCGTTCGAAGGCCGGCCGCCAGGAGCCCAGGCGGCTGAACCACACCACGAGCACACCGGTGATCAGCAGCGCGTACGCCTGGAGCGCGGCGACGCCCCGGCCGTCGACCGGGTCGTCACCGAGCCGCCACCAGCTCTGCGGGGTGAGCGCCTTCACGGGCACGTCGACCTTCGGGATGTACCCGTTCGTCAGCAGGGACCAGACCAGCACGCACGCGAGGAACGAGATCACGGCCCCGCTCAGCAGCGCCCGGTCCTGGGCGGGTTCCGCCTCGGCCCTCGCGGGCGGCCGGTGACCGAACCGCCAGGTGCCGGGTTCTGCCTTCGGCCGCGGGACCCGCAGCCACTCGGCGAACGCGGGACCGGCGCCCGGGGCGTACCCGGGCTTCGGCGGCGCGGCCGGGGGGGCTGCGGGCATGGGCGGAGGACCGGCGGGCCTCGGCACGCGGCCGCCCCCCACCCGCTGCTCCTGGTACGCGCCGTCGGTGTCCATGAACCCTGCCCCCTGCCCGTGCCTGCGCTGCGTCGCTCAATGTAGTTGCCCGGCGGCGGCCGCGGGGGGCTACCGGTGCAGCGGAATCGTGTCCTTCCTATGTCCGTCACGGACAAGGACACGCGGGGACCACTCCCGAACGGAGCATGCCCTCGCCCCTCCCCCGGGCCTAGCCTGCGGACAAAGACACAAGTGCGTCCGAAAACACCCCCCAGGAGCCCCCTATGACCGCTGTCCCGCAGGAGCGCCGCATCGTCACCGCGATCCCCGGCCCCAAGTCGCAGGAGCTGCAGGCCCGCCGCCTCGAGACGGTGGCCGGCGGCGTGGGCTCCGTGCTCCCCGTCTTCACCGCCCGCGCGGGCGGCGGCATCATCGAGGACGTCGACGGCAACCGCCTGATCGACTTCGGTTCCGGCATCGCCGTGACCTCCGTCGGCGCCTCCGCCGAGGCCGTCGTGCGCCGCGCCTCCGCGCAGCTCGCCGACTTCACCCACACCTGCTTCATGGTCACCCCCTACGAGGGCTACGTGGAGGTCTGCGAGGCGCTCGCCGAGCTGACCCCGGGCGACCACGCGAAGAAGTCGGCGCTGTTCAACTCCGGCGCCGAGGCCGTCGAGAACGCCGTCAAGATCGCCCGTGCGTACACCAAGCGCCAGGCCGTCGTCGTCTTCGACCACGGCTACCACGGCCGTACGAACCTGACGATGGCGCTGACCTCGAAGAACATGCCGTACAAGAACGGCTTCGGCCCGTTCGCCCCCGAGGTCTACCGCGTCCCGGTCGCCTACGGCTACCGCTGGCCCACCGGCGCCGAGAACTGCGGCCCCGAGGCCGCCGCCCAGGCGATCGACCAGATCACCAAGCAGATCGGCGCCGACAACGTCGCCGCGATCATCATCGAGCCGGTCCTCGGCGAGGGCGGCTTCATCGAGCCGGCCAAGGGCTTCCTGCCGGAGATCGTGAAGTTCGCCAACGAGAACGGCATCGTCTTCGTCGCCGACGAGATCCAGTCCGGCTTCTGCCGTACCGGCCAGTGGTTCGCGTGCGAGGACGAGGGCATCGTCCCCGACCTGATCACCACCGCGAAGGGCATCGCGGGCGGTCTGCCGCTCGCCGCCGTGACCGGCCGCGCCGAGATCATGGACGCCGCGCACGCGGGTGGCCTGGGCGGCACCTACGGCGGCAACCCGGTGGCGTGCGCCGGTGCGCTCGGTTCCATCGAGACCATGAAGGAGCTCGACCTCAACGCCGCGGCGAAGAAGATCGAGAACGTCATGAAGGCCCGTCTGACGGCCATGCAGGAGAAGTACGACATCATCGGCGACATCCGCGGCCGCGGCGCCATGATCGCCATCGAGCTGGTCAAGGACCCCGCGTCCAAGACCCCGTTCCCGGAGGCGGCCGGCGCCCTCGCCAAGGCCTGCCACGCCGAGGGCCTGCTCGTCCTCACCTGTGGCACCTACGGCAACGTGCTCCGCTTCCTGCCGCCGATCGTCATCGGCGAGGACCTCCTGAACGAGGGCCTGGACATCATCGAGGCCGCTTTCGCGGGCATCTGAGCGAACGTCCGAACACGGGGACCCACCGGTACCGCCGGTAACGGTCGGGCGCTGTGAAGAAGATGTGGGGGGCCGATGGCAGGAGCGCGTTCCTGCTGTCGGTCCCCTTTTCGCTGCCGTACGGTTTCTGCAGATGAGTGAGACACCCCGCTCCCGGGAAACCGGGGGCGACACCAGTACCGGGCTTCCCCAGCGCCGCACTGGGCATGCGTTCGCGCACACTCCTCACCGATCGGACGGCCGTACGCCCCAAACCCCCCGGGGCGCACGGCAACCCGATCCGGGCGGCCGTCCCGGAACCACCCCCCCTGTTCCGGGACGGCCGGCCATTCTCCGAGCCGCGCTCTGCGCGCTCCTCTTCGCCCTGACCACCTGGCAGGTCCTGGTCTCGGGTCCGCTGCTCGCCCCGGACGCCCGGCTGAGCCGCGCGCTCGTCCGTACGGTCCCCGACCCCGTCACCGAACGCCTCGCGGACCTCGGCAACGTCCCCGTCGCCCTGCCCGTGCTCCTCCTCGCGCTCTGCTACGCCCTGTGGCGCGGCGACCGCGGAGGCGCCGCCGCAGCGGCGGTGGCCATGGCCGTGGTGCCGGCGCTGATCGTCCCGCTCAAGGAGTGGACCGGCCGCCCCGGCCCCCTGGAGCCGTGGGCCGCCGGCTACTACCCCTCGGGGCACACGGCGACGGCCCTCGTGGCGTACGGGGGCGCAGCCCTGCTCGTACGCCCGTACACCCGCGGCCCCTGGCCCACGGTGCTCGCCGTCCTCCTGGCGGGGCTGACGGCGGCGGGCCTGGTCGTGCGGGGCTTCCACTGGCCCTTGGACGTCCTGGCGAGCCTGCTGCTGTGCGCGCCGCTGCTGCTCGGGGTGCGGTGGGCCGTGGGCCGGTCCCGGTCCCGGTCCCGGGGGTAGCGCCGCCTCAGGGCGCCGGGTCCTCGCGCGCCGCCGACCGGGCCGCCGCCTCGTGCATGGCGAGTTCCAGCACCGCCGGGTCGGTGAGGGTGCCCCGGCCGTCCGGGGCCACGAGCCAGCGCAGGCCGCCCGTCGCCCGGCCCGGGTACGGGACCGCGATCCAGGTTCCGGGTCCTGCCCCCCGCACCCCCGTACCGACCCAGTGGCAGGCGGTGCCGGGGGGTACGAAGAAGCCGAGCCGGGTCATCGCCGTGCGGCCCCGCCGGGCGTCGGGGAAGTCGCCGAGCACCGGGCCGGGCCGCTCCACGAGCCGTGTCAGCACGTCGAGGGCGGGCCGGCCCAGGCAGCCGGGGGTGATCAGTACGTCCCAGTGCCGCCCGGCGGGCAGGAGGACGACCCCGAGGGGGTTGCGCTCCCATTCCCACCGGCAGGCGTCCGGGTCCGGCGCCACCGACACCAGCCATTCCACTGCCGTCTTGTCCCCCGGGAACGTCATCGCCCGGCCTCCGTTCGCTCCAGCTCGGTCAAGGTCCCTCGAACGGGGCCTCCGGCTGGAGAGAGCGGGGCGGGGCGCGGCTATGACGCGGGTTCGGCGACACCGTGGTGGTGAACCGGGCCACCGGTGCGGTGACGGTCGGCGCCGGGCGCGCGCCCGGCAGCCGCAGCCCCGGTCGCGCAGCCGGTCGGCTGTCGAATCCGTTCAGCCGCGCGTCCGTTCAGCTGTCGGGTCGGCTGTCGGGCCGGTCAGCTGTCGAAGCCCAGGCCGAAGCGGTCGAGCACCTTGAGCCAGAGGTTGCGGCGCCCGCCCCGGGCGTCGGCCCGGGCCAGCGACCACTTGGTGAGGGCGATGCCGGTCCAGGCGAAGGGCTCCGGCGGGAACGGCATCGGCTTGGACTTCACCATCTCCAGCTCGGTCCGCTCGGTGCGCGCGCCGTCCAGCAGGTCGAGCATCACGTCCGCGCCGAAGCGGGTGGCGCCGACGCCCAGTCCGGTGAACCCGGCCGCGTAGGCCACCTTGCCGGAGTGCGCGGTGCCGAAGAAGGCGGAGAACCGGGAGCAGGTGTCGATCGCCCCGCCCCAGGCGTGGCTGAACTTGATGCCTTCCAGCTGCGGGAAGGCGGTGAAGAAGTGCTGCGCGAGCTTGAGGTACGTCTCGGGGCGGTGGTCGTACTCGGAGTCCAGCTTGCCCTTGTAGGGGTAGATGGCGTCGTACCCGCCCCACAGGATGCGGTTCTCCGGGGTGATGCGGAAGTAGTGGAACTGGTTGGCGCTGTCGCCGAGGCCCTGGCGCTTGCCCCAGCCGATGGCCTTGAGCTGCTCGGGGGTGAGCGGCTCGGTCATCAGCGCGTAGTCGTAGACGGGGACGGTGAACGGCCGGATCCGCTTGACCAGCGACGGGAAGATGTTGGTCCCCAGCGCGACCCGGCGGGCGAAGATCCGCCCGTACGGGGTGCGTACGGCCATGCCGGCGCCGGAGGCGGTCAGCGAGAGCCCGCGGGTGTTCTCGTAGATCCGCACGCCGAGGCCCAGGCAGGCCCGCTTGAGGCCCCAGGCGAGCTTCGCGGGGTTGAGCATGGCGACGCCGTCGGTGTCCCACAGCCCCGCGAGGAAGGTCGGGGAGTCGACCTCGGCGCGGACCGCGTCGCGGTCCAGCCAGCGCGAGCCGTCGGCGAGACCCAGCTTGCGGGCCTCCTCGTACAGTTCGCGCAGTTCCTCGACCTGGTGGGGCTCGGTCGCCACGTCGATCTCGCCGGTGCGCTCGAAGTCGCAGTCGATGCCGTAACGGGCGATGGCCGCCTCGATCTCGTCGAGGTTGCGGGCGCCCAGCTCCTCCAGCTTCGCCAGCTCGCCGGGCCAGCGGGCCAGGCCGTTGGCGAAGCCGTGGGTGAGGGAGGCGGCGCAGAAACCGCCGTTGCGGCCGGAGGCGGCCCAGCCCGCCTCCTTGCCCTCGATCAGGACGACGTCCCGGGCGGGGTCGCGCTCCTTGGCGATGAGCGCGGTCCACAGACCGCTGTAGCCCCCGCCGATGACCAGCAGGTCGCAGGCCTCGTCGGAGGTCAGCGCCGGCTCGGCGGCGGGCTTGCCCGGGTCGTCCAGCCAGTACGAGACCGGCAGTGCTTCGGAAAGGGATTGCGCAACGCTTCGCATGGCGACTGGGGCCATGTCTTCCAACTCCCTACAGAGTTACTCGGGCTGTGCCTTCTTGCGGCGGTTGCCGATCGTCTGACCGGCGAGGACCACCAGCACCGCGATGACGAACATCGCCGTGCCGATGACGTTGATCTGGACGGGCGTACCGCGCTGCGCCGATCCCCACACGAACATGGGGAAGGTGACGGTGTTGCCCGAGTTGAAGTTGGTGATGATGAAGTCGTCGAAGGAGAGCGCGAAGGAGAGCAGCGCACCCGCCGCGATACCGGGGGCCGCGATCGGCAGGGTGACGCGCAGGAAGGTCTGCACCGGTCCCGCGTAGAGGTCGCGCGCGGCCTCCTCCAGCCGCGGGTCCATGGACAGGACGCGCGCCTTGACCGCGGCGACGACGAAGCTGAGGCAGAACATGATGTGGGCGATCAGGATCGTCCAGAAGCCCAGCCTGATGCCCATGTTGAGGAAGAGGGCCAGCAGCGAGGCGGCCATCACGATCTCGGGCATCGCCATGGGCAGGAAGATCAGCGAGTTGACCGCGCCGCGCGCCCGGAAGCGGTAGCGCACGAGCGCGAAGGCGATCGCCGTGCCGAGGACGGTGGCTCCGAGGGTGGCCCACACGGCGATCTGGAGCGAGAGCGACAGGGAGCCGCACAGGTCCGCGACCCCGCAGGGGTCCTTCCAGGCGTCGAGCGAGAACTCCTGCCAGGCGTAGTTGAAGCGCCCGGTGGGGTTGTTGAAGGAGAACACCGTCACGACGACGTTCGGCAGGATCAGGTAGGCGAGGGTGCCCAGACCCGCGATCACGACGAGGTTGCGGCGCAGCCACGCGATGGGGGTACGCATCAGACCAGGTCCTCCGTCCCCGCTCGGCGGATGTAGATGGTGACCATGATCAGCACGATGGCCATGAGGATGAAGGACAGCGCGGCCGCCGTCGGGTAGTCGAGGATGCGCAGGTACTGCGACTGGATGACGTTGCCGATCATCCGGGTGTCGGCCGAGCCGAGCAGTTCGGCGTTGACGTAGTCGCCGCTCGCCGGGATGAAGGTCAGCAGGGTCCCGGAGACCACGCCCGGCATCGAGAGCGGGAAGGTCACCTTCCGGAACACCGTGGCGGGACGGGCGTACAGGTCGCCGGCCGCCTCGTGGAGGCGGGTGTCGATGCGCTCCAGCGAGGTGTACAGCGGAAGGATCATGAAGGGGAGGAAGTTGTACGTCAGACCGCAGACCACCGCGAGCGGCGTGGCCAGGACCCGGTCGCCCTCGGTCATGCCCAGCCAGCTGGTGACGTCCAGGAAGCCGATCTTGTTGAGCACGCCGACGACCGGGCCGCCGTCGGCCAGGATCGTCTTCCAGGCCAGCGTGCGGATCAGGAAGCTGGTGAAGAACGGGGCGATGACCAGCACCAGCAGGAGGTTGCGCCAGCGGCCCGCCTTGAAGGCGATCAGGTAGGCGAGCGGGTACCCGAGCAGCAGGCACAGGACGGTCGCGGTGCCGGCGTACAGGAGCGAGCGGAGGAACTGCGGGACGTAGTCGGTGAAGGCGTCCCAGTACGTCTGGAAGTGCCAGGTGACCTTGAAGCCCTCTTCGAGGGAGCCGGTCTGTACCGAGGTCGAGGCCTGGTAGACCATCGGCAGGACGAAGAACACCAGCAGCCACAGGATGCCGGGCAGCAGCAGCCAGTACGGGACCAGCCGCTTGCGCATCGACGGCTTGTGGACCGGGGGGTCGGTCGCAGGGGCGGCCTGGGGCGGCGCGGTGGTGGCGCTCACGCGGACTCCTCGACCGTCTCGATGCCCGCGTCGATGTCCTGCGCCGCGTCGAGGCCGAACGTGTGGTCCGGGTTCCAGTGCAGGACGACCCGGGCTCCCGGGGTCAGGCGGACGTCGCGCTCGATGTTCTGGACGTAGACCTCGAGCTCCGGGCAGACGGGGCTGTCGATGACGAACTGGGTGGAGACCCCGATGAAGGAGGAGTCGGCGATCGTTCCGGTGATCTTGTTGCGGCCGGCCGCGATGGTGTCCTCCTCGTCCGCGTGGACCAGGGATATCTTCTCGGGGCGCACCCCGACCAGCAGCTTTCCGCCGGCCCGGGGCGTGGTCGAACATCGCGCGGCGGGCAGCCTGAGCTTCGCGCCCGCGCTGGAGACGACGACGTCGCCGGACCCGGACTCCAGCACCTCGGCCTCGATGAGGTTGGAGGTGCCGAGGAAGTTGGCCACGAAGGTGGTCTTCGGGTTCTCGTACAGCTCGGCGGGGGCGCCCAGCTGCTCCACCCGTCCGCCGTTCATCACCGCGACGGTGTCGGCCATCGTCATGGCCTCCTCCTGGTCGTGCGTGACGTGGACGAAGGTGATGCCGACCTCGGTCTGGATCCGCTTGAGCTCCAGCTGCATCTGGCGGCGCAGCTTGAGGTCGAGGGCGCCGAGCGGCTCGTCCAGGAGCAGCACCTGGGGGTGGTTGATCAGGGCGCGGGCGACCGCGACGCGCTGCTGCTGGCCGCCGGAGAGCTGGTGCGGTTTGCGCTCGGCGAACTGGCCGAGCTGGACCAGTTCCAGCATGTCGTCGACCTGCTTCTTGACCGACTTCACGCCGCGGCGGCGCAGCCCGAAGGCGACGTTCTCGTAGATGTTCAGGTGTGGGAAGAGCGCGTAGCTCTGGAAGACGGTGTTCACCGGGCGCTTGTACGGGGGCAGCTGGGTGACCTCGCGGTCACCGAGGCTGACGGTGCCGGTGGAGGGCTCCTCCAGACCGGCGATCATGCGCAGGGTGGTGGTCTTCCCGCAGCCCGAGGCGCCGAGCAGGGCGAAGAAGGAGCCCTGGGGGATGGTGAGATCGAGCGGGTGCACGGCGGTGAAGGATCCGTAGTGCTTGCTGATCCCGGCGAGGCGGACGTCGCCGCCCGCGGTCTTGTCAGTCATGGGCCTGGGCCTTCGGTGGTGGTGTCGTCAAAAAGGGCGGGGGCGCGGGTGCCGGTCGGGCCCCGTCAGGCGCCGATGAGCTTGGTGAACTTCTCCTCGTACGCCGTCTCTTCCTCGCTGGTGAGCGAGCGGAAGGCGTGCGATTTGGCGGCCATTTCCTTGTCCGGGACGATCAGTACGTTGTCCGCGAGGGCCGGGTCGATCTTGGCGAGGTCTTCCTTGACGCCGTCGACCGGGCAGACGTAGCTGATGAAGGCCGCGAGCTGGGCGGCCACCGCCGGCTCGTAGTAGTAGTCGATGAGCTTCTCGGCGTTGGCCTTGTGCCGGGCGTGCGCGGGGACCAGCAGGTTGTCGCTGGAGGAGAGGTAACCGGCGGCGGGGATCGCGTACTTGATGTCCGGGTTGCCGGCCTGGAGCTGGATGACGTCGCCCGCCCAGGCGAGGCAGGCCGCGAGGTCGCCCTTGTCGAGGTCCGCCGTGTAGTCGTTGCCGGTGAAGCGGCGGATCTGCTTGGTGTCGACGCCCTTCTGGAGCCGGCCGATGGCGCCGTCGAAGTCGGCGGTGGTGAAGTTCGCCGGGTCCTTGCCCTGGTCGAGCAGGGTCATGCCGACGCTGTCGCGCATCTCGGTGAGGAAGCCGACCCGGCCCTTGAGGGTGGGGTCGTCGAGCAGCTGCGTGACGGAGTCGACCTTCCTGCCGCCGGTGGCCTTGGCGTTGTAGGCGATGACGGTGTCGATGCCGGTCCAGGGGTAGCTGTGGGCGCGGCCGGGGTCCCAGTCGGGGTTGCGGAACTGGGGGATCAGGTTCGCGTAGGCGTGCGGGAGGTTGGCGGGGTCCAGTTTCTGCGCCCAGCCGAGGCGGATGATGCGGGCGGCGAGCCAGTCGGTGACGACGATCAGGTCCCGGCCGGTGTCCTGGCCGGCGGCCAGCTGGGGGCGTATCTTGCCGAAGAACTCGACGTTGTCGTTGATGTCCTCCGTGTACTTGACCTGGATTCCCGTGCGCTTGGTGAACGCCTCTAGCGTGGGCCGGGACTTCTCGTCGTCACTGGTGTCCATGTACTCGGTCCAGTTGGAGAAGTTGATCTCCTTCTCCGAGGCCGAGTGGTCGTCGGAGGCCGTCCCCGCGTCGCCTTCCCGCTTGGCGGGCGGGATGCCGCAGCCGGTCAGCCCGTACAGGCCGCCGACAGTGAGCGCCCCGATGCCGCAGGCGCGCAGCAGCGAACGCCGGGTGAGGGCGCCGCGGCCGCTGGTGAGGCTGCGTCGTATCGCGGCGAGTTGCGGCGGCGAGAGGCTGCCGGGCTCGAACTGCTCCATGCGCTGTGCCCTTTCGGGTGGTGTGCCGCTCGGTCGGGCGGTCTCGGCTATCGGTCCCCGAAGATCGTGCGGTGCCAGTCCTTCGCGGCGACCGCGGTGTTGTCGTACATCACGTGCTTGACCTGTGTGTACTCCTCGAAGGAGTAGGCACTCATGTCCTTGCCGAAGCCGCTCGCCTTGTAGCCCCCGTGCGGCATCTCGCTGATGATCGGAATGTGGTCGTTGACCCAGACGCAGCCGGCCTTGAGCTCGCGGGTGGCGCGGCCCGCCCGGTAGACGTCGCGGCTCCAGGCGGAGGCCGCGAGCCCGTAGGGGGTGTCGTTGGCCAGCGCGATGCCCTCGTCGTCGGTGTCGAAGGGCAGGACGACGAGGACCGGCCCGAAGATCTCGGACTGCACGACCTCGCTGTCCTGCGCGGCGCCGGAGATCAGGGTGGGCCGGTAGTAGGCGCCGTCGGCAAGGTCGCCCGAGGGGGACCCGCCGCCAGTGACGACGGTCGCGTACGCGCGGGCGCGCTCGACGAAGCCGGCGACGCGGTCGCGCTGGGCGTGGGAGACGAGCGGGCCGAGGTCGGTGTCCGGCGCGAAGGGGTCGCCGAGGCGGACGGTGTCCATCAGTTCGGCGACGCGGGCGACGAAGGCGTCGTGCAGGGGCCGCTGGACGTAGGCGCGGGTGGCGGCGGTGCAGTCCTGCCCGGTGTTGATGAGGGATGCGGCGACCGCGCCGTGCGCGGCGGCCTCCAGGTCGGCGTCGTCGAAGACGAGGAAGGGGGCCTTGCCGCCGAGCTCCAGGTGGAGGCGCTTGACGGTGGCGGTGGCGATCTCGGCGACGCGCTTGCCGACGGCGGTGGAGCCGGTGAAGGAGGTCATCACCACGTCCGGGTGCCCGACGAGGTGCTCGCCCGCGTCCCGGCCCGCACCGGTGACGATGTTGATCACACCGTCCGGGAGGCCCGCCTCCTTGGCCGCCTGCGCGAACATCAGCGAGGTCAGCGGCGTGAGCTCGGCGGGCTTGAGCACGATCGTGTTGCCCGCGGCGATCGCCGGGAGGATCTTCCAAGCCGCCATCTGGAGCGGATAGTTCCAGGGGGCGATCGAGCCGACGACGCCGATGGCCTCGCGGCGTACGTAGGAGGTGTGATCGCCCGAGTACTCGCCGGCCGCCTGGCCCTGGAGGTGACGGGCGGCGCCCGCGAAGAAGGCGGTGTTGTCGATGGTCCCCGGTACGTCGAACTCCGTGGACAGCTTGATGGGCTTGCCGCACTGGAGGGATTCCGCGTACGCGAAGTCGTCGGCCTGCTCGGCCAGTACGGCGGCCAGCCGGTGGAGCGCGTCCGAACGCTCGCCGGGAGCGGCGGCGGACCAGCCGGGGAAGGCCCGCTTCGCGGCGGCGACCGCCTCGTCCACGTCCGCCGGGCCCGCGAGCTCGTAGGTGAGCACGTCGGCGCCGGTGGCGGGGTCCACGACGGTGTGCGACCGCCCCGAGGTGCCGGGCCGGAGCCGGCCGTCGATGTACTGCGCGCCTTCTGCGAAGCGCTCCTTGACCTGGAAGCGGTTGCCCATCACGCTCTCACGCTCTCCGTAGCTACAGTTCGGGTAGACCCGAATTGAGTGCCGATCCTGACAGAGGTGCCCCTCTCGGCCAAGTGATTCCGTTGTTGCCTTTTGATTACGCGACGGAATCGGTCGACCATGTGTCGAGGCACACCCGAAATCCCGTACGAAGTGTCCGTGGCGACTGCCAGACTCGCGTGCATGGAGAAGATCGACGAACTGATCGGCCTGGTCAGCCGTGGTGAGCGGGTGAAGTACCTGCCTTTCTGGGGCCACCGCCCGAGGCCCGACGGCAGCCTGGGACCGAGCTGTCTCAGCCAGTGGTGGCCCGCGCCCTTCACTGTCGGTGAGGTCCGCTACGCCTCGGCGGAGCACTGGATGATGGCCGGGAAGGCCCGCCTGTTCGGGGACGCCGGAGCGGAGCGCGCCGCGGTGGGGGCGAAGACCGCGGCGGAGGCGAAGAAGGCCGGGCGGCTGGTGCGCGGCTTCGACGAAGGGGTCTGGGAGCGGGAGCGGTACGCGCTGGTCGTGGAGGGCAGCGTGCACAAGTTCGGCTCCGACCCCGCGCTGCGGGCGTACCTGCTGGGCACCGGCGACCGGGTCCTGGTCGAGGCGAGCCCGCTCGACCGGATCTGGGGCATCGGGCTGGCCGCGGACGACGAACGCGTGGGCGACCCGGCGCGCTGGCAGGGCCTCAACCTGCTGGGCTTCGCCCTGATGGACGCCCGGGAGCGGCTGCGGGCGGCGTGCCGCGCGTGAGCGGCGTGCCGCGCGTGAGCGGCGTGCCGCGCGTGAGCGGCGTGCCGGCGGACCGGCGCCGGGTCGCCGCGGTGATCATCAGGGACGGCCTGCTGCTCATGGTCCGCGAGCGCGGCCGCAGCCCTTCGGGGCGGCACGACGGGCCCGAGTACTGGACCCTGCCGGGCGGCGGCCTGGAGCCCGGGGAGGATCCGCAGGACGCCGTCCGGCGGGAGGTGGCCGAGGAGACGGGCCTGCGCCCCGTCGCCGTGCGGTACGCCTACGAGGCGCCCTACCCCTCCGGATGGACGTCCTGTTACCGCGTCGAGGTGGGCCCCGGTGAGCCCCGGCTCGGCGTGGACCCGGATCTGGAGTGTGACTGCCCCCGCATGGTGGGCCTGATCTGGGTCCCGCTCACCCGAGCCTTCGCCGCCACTGCGGACACGGCCGAGGTGATGGTCCCGACGCTGCTCATGCCGGCGCCGGTGTGACCCTGCCGCGCCGACGGGCCGGGGCCCGCCGACCGCGTCGACGGCCCGTCGGCGCCGTCATATCTTCTCTTGCACCTGGGAGTCCGACGACGGGCCGTGGTAGTCGCCGTCACCGGAACCGGGACCGAAGAACGGGCCCGGGCTGAACAGGAGGAGCAGGGTCAGGGCGGCGCCGATCACGATGCCCACCGCGCCGCAGATGAGGCCGGCCAGGGCGACACCGCCGTTGGTGGCCTCGCCGCGGCGGGCCTTGCCCCGGCCCAGCGCACCGAACACGACCGCCGTGATGCCGAACATGACGGACCCGATCATGGTGGGGCACGCCACGATCGCCAGTATCCCGAGGACCAGCGCGGCGATCCCGAAGCCGTTGCTGGGCTGGGCGTGGGGGTAGCCGGGATACCCCGGAGCGTAACCCTGGTAACCGGGCGCGTACCCGGGGTAGGCCCCGTACCCGGGCTGGGCCGGCGGCGTCGGCGGACCCGGGTGGGCGTAGCCTCCGGGGGCCGGCGGGGCCGGGTAGCCGTAGGCCGGCGGTGCCGGGTATCCGTAGGCAGGCGGCGGGCTGTCCGCCCCCGGCGTCTGCGACACCGTCGGGTGCTCGTGCGCCCCCGGGCCGCCCGGCGCGCCCCCTGGCGGCGGCGGTGCCCACGGGTCCCTCGGCTCAGGGCTCTGCTGTTCGGTCATACGGCGCCCCCCTCTCGTACGGCCATGCTATGCGCCGGCACGGACACCGCCCGGGCCTGCCTACGATGAAGCCGACCTGCCCGCACCCGTGTCCTCCCGGAGGCCTCCATGCCCGACCTGCACCCCTTCATCGCGGGGCTCCCCAAGGCCGAACTGCACGTCCACCACGTGGGGTCCGCCTCCCCCCGCATCGTGGCCGAACTCGCCGCCCGCCACCCCGACTCGAAGGTCCCCACCGACCCCGAGGCCCTCGTCGACTACTTCACCTTCACCGACTTCGCCCACTTCATCGAGGTCTACCTGTCGGTCGTCGACCTCGTCCGCACCCCCGACGACGTGCGCACCCTCACCTTCGAGGTTGCCCGCGACATGGCACGGCAGAACATCCGCTACGCCGAGCTGACCATCACCCCCTACTCCTCCACCCGCCGCGGCATCGACGAGGACGCCTTCATGGCGGCCATCGAGGACGCCCGCAAGGCGGCCGAGGCCGAGCTCGGCGTCGTCCTGCGCTGGTGCTTCGACATCCCCGGCGAGGCCGGCCTGGAGGCCGCCGCGGAGACCGCCCGGCTCGCCGTCGACCTGCGCCCGGAGGGCCTGGTCTCCTTCGGCCTCGGCGGCCCCGAGATCGGCGTGCCGCGTCCGCAGTTCAAGCCGTACTTCGACCGCGCCCGCGCGGCCGGCCTGCACAGCGTCCCGCACGCCGGCGAGACCACCGGCCCGGAGACGATCTGGGACGCCGTCAACGAGCTGGGCGCCCAGCGCATCGGCCACGGCACCAGTGCCACCCAGGACCCGGCGCTGCTCGCGTACCTCGCCGAGCACCGCATCGCGCTGGAGGTGTGCCCGACCTCGAACATCGCGACGCGCGCCGTCACCGATCTGGATCGGCACCCGATCAAGGAGATGGTGCAGGCCGGAGTGCTCGTCACCATCAACAGCGACGACCCGCCGATGTTCGGCACCGACCTCAACAACGAGTACGCGGTCGCCGCCCGGCTCCTCGACCTCGACGAGCGCGGGCTCGCCTCCCTCGCGAAGAACGCCGTCGAGGCCTCCTTCCTGGACCCGGCGGGCAAGGCGAGGCTCAGCGCGGAGATCGACACGTACACCGAGGCGTGGCTGGCTTCCTGACGCCCCAGCAGAATGGGGGCCATGCGCACCCTGACTGCCGTCGGCCACCGCGGCGATCCCTACCGAGTCCGTGAGAACACCCTCAACTCGATCCGCTCCGCCTTCGCCCGCGGGGCGGACGCGGTGGAGATCGACGTACGGCTGACCCGCGACGGGACCCCGGTCCTGCTCCACGACGAGACGCTCCGGCGGCTGTGGGGCCACGACGTACGGCTCGACGCCGTCACCGCCGCGCAGCTCAGGGAGCTGACGCAGGGCGGGGTCCCGGCCCTGCGGGAGGCGCTGGCGGTGGCGGGCTCCGGCCGGCTGATGCTGGACCTGCCGGGTGCCACGCCGGAAGCCGTACGGGCGGTCGTGGACGAGGTCCGCGCCTGCGGCGCGCGCGAGCGCACGTACTACTGCGCGGGCCCGAACTCGATGCTGGCCGTCCGCGCCGCCGATCCGGACGCGGAGATCGCCCTGACCTGGACCACGCTGTCCCCGCCGCGCCGGGTACTGATCGACGCGGTGCGGCCGGCCTGGCTCAACTACCGGTTCGGGCTCGTCAGCCGGGAGCTGACCGACGCCGTACACCGGGACGGGCTGAAGGTGTCCGCCTGGACGGCGGACACGAAGCGGACGATGCGCGCGCTGCTCCTGGCCGGCGTGGACTCCGTGACCACGAACCGGGTGGACGCGCTGGCCGCGGTACGGGCCGGGGCCGGGCGGTGATACGCACCTGGGGGCAGTGGATCCGGCGGGCCGATCCGCGGTGGCAGGACGTGGGGCTGACCCTGCTCGTGCAGCTGGCCGTCACGATGCCGTTCGTGGTGCCCCGGGCCGCGGACCTGCCGACGGCCGACTGGGCCTCGTACGGGATGACCACGCTCGGGGTGCTGCCGCTGGTCTGGCGGCGGCGGGCACCCGTGACGGTGCTGCTGGCCGTCCTCGCGGTCGGCGCGGTGTACGACCAGGCGCTCGACGGGCCGGGCCAGCCGCTGCCGTACGCGGGCCTGATCGCCTTCTACACGGTGGCCCTGCTGTGCACGGCCCGGCTGCGGCTGGCGGTGGCGCTGTTCACGGTGGTGGCGGTCGCCCTGTCGGTGTGGTGGAACACGGGGACGGCCCGCGAGTTGCTGTTCACGCTGTTCGTGTCGGTCGCCGCGTACGTGCTCGGCCGCCTCCAGGACACGCGCCAGGCGTACACGCGGGCCGTCGAGGCGCGGGCGGCGGAGCTGGAGCGGGCGAACCGGATCGAGGCGGAGCAGGCGGCGGCGCGCGAACGGGCGCGGATCGCCCGGGAGATGCACGACATCCTCTCGCACGCGGTCAGCATCATGATCGTGCAGGCGGAGGCCGGTCCGGTGGCGGTGCGCCGGGCCCCCGAGCGGGCGGAGGCGGCGTTCGACGCGATAGCCGGGACGGGGCGGGAGGCGATGACGCAGTTGCGTTCGATGCTGGGCGTGCTGCGCACGCAGGAAGCGGCGCCCCGCAGGCCGCAGCCGGGGGTGCAGGAGCTGGCGGGCCTGCTGGAGCGGGTGCGGGGCAGCGGCCTGGAGGTGTCGTACGCGCGCACCGGCGAGGTGCGTCCCCTGCCGGCCGCGCTGGAGGCGACGGTGCACCGCGTCGTGCAGGAGGCGCTGACCAATGTGGTGAAGCACGCCCGGGCGTCGCGGGCCGCGGTACGGCTCCACTACGCCCCGCGTGAGCTGACCGTGTCGGTGACGGACGACGGACGGGGGCCGGGCAGCGGCCCGTCGGGCGGCCACGGCCTGATCGGGATCCGCGAGCGGGCGGCCGCGCACGGCGGGACGGCCGAGTGCGGTCCGGGGCCCGGCGGCCGCGGGTTCCGGGTCCGGGCCACGCTCGTCATGTCGGTGCAGGAGGTGGCGGGTTGACGATCCGTGTGGTGGTGGCCGACGACCAGGAGCTGGTGCGCAGCGGTTTCGCGATGATCCTGGACGCGCAGGACGACGTCGAGGTCGTCGCGGAGGCCGGGGACGGCGCCGCGGCGGTGGCGGCGGTCCGGGAGCTGCGGCCGGACGTGGCGCTGCTGGACATCCGGATGCCGGTGACGGACGGGATCGAGGCGTGCCGGATGATCTCGGCGCAGAGCACCTGCCGGACGGTGATGCTGACGACCTTCGACTCCGACGAGTACGTGTACGAGGCGCTGCACGCGGGGGCGAGCGGGTTCCTGTTGAAGGACGTGCGGCGCGACGACCTGGTGCACGCGGTACGGGTGGTGGCGGCGGGCGACTCCCTGCTGGCGCCTTCGGTGGCGCGGCGCCTGATCGAGGAGTACACGGCGGTGACGGCGCGTCCGGCGGCCGGGGCGGCCCTTTCCGCGGGCCGGCTGGAGGCGCTGACGGCGCGGGAGCGGGAGACGCTGCTGCACCTGGGGCGGGGGCGGTCGAACGCGGAGATCGCGGCGGCGCTGACGGTGAGCGAGCACACGGTGAAGTCGCACGTGGGGAACGTGCTGGCCAAGCTGGGTCTGCGGGACCGGATCCAGGCGGTGATCTGCGCGTACGAGACGGGGCTGATCTCGGCGGGGGCGTGGTCCCCCGTGAGGGGTACTCGCTCTCGGGAGTGAGGTGCGGGGTGTCGGCTCCCTCGCGCCGGTGAGTCGTCGTACCGCAGAAGACCCCTCTTGTCGGGGATCCGTGACTACCCCTGTGACCGGGAGCATGGGTGTCACCGGAGCGGAAGTCGCCCGGGGAACGACAAGGGGGATCCCTCATGAACGCGCGTACCCGCACGCTGGTCGCCGCCACTTTGCTGCTGGGCATCGTGTCCGGCCCGGCCGTGGCCCAGGCCGCGCCGCGGCAGGTCGCCGTCCCGGCACGGGCACCGGTGTCGGCACCGGTCTACTCCCACGCGCCGGACGCGAAGGCGCTGACGGAGGCACTGGAGGGGGTCGGCGCCCACGACAAGGACGCGACCGCCGCCCTGGTACGGATCGGCGGGTCGAGCGGCGGCTGGCAGGGCGCCTTCGGCGTCGCGGACGTCGGCAGTGGGCGCCCGGCGCTGGAGCAGGGCCGGTTCCGGGCGGGGTCGGTGACCAAGACCTTCACCGCGGCGGTGGTCCTCCAGCTCGCCGCCGAGGGGAAGCTGGACCTTGACGAGCCGGTCCAGCAGTACCTGCCCGGGACCTTCCCGGACCGGTTCGAGCCCGTCTCCGTACGCCAGTTGCTGAACCACACGAGCGGCATCAAGCCGGCCGACGGCCCGGGGGACGACTTCGAGGCGCAGTGGCGGCACCGGTTCGATGTCGTCGATCCGCACGACCAGATCGCGGGCGCGCTCGCCCAGGGGCCGGAGTTCGTCCCGGGCCGGGCGCAGCACTACCTGAACATCAACTACACCGTGCTGGGCGTCCTCATAGAGAAGCTGACGGGCACGACGTACGAGGAGCAGGTCGACCGGCGGATCCTGCGTCCGCTGGGTCTGCGCCAGACCTCGTTCCCGGGGCGGACGCAGACCCGGATGGCCGGCCCCTACAACCACGGCTACCAGGCGGTGCCGCGCCCGGACGGCTCGACCGAACTGAGGGACGTGTCGGTGTGGAACAGCTCCGACCGCTGGGCGGCGGGCGACATCATCTCGACCACCGCGGACCTGGAGCGGTTCACCGTGGCCCTGTTCAGCGGCCGGGTCGTACCGCGGGCCCAGCTGGAGGAGATGTTCACCGTCCCGGCGGTGAAGGACATCGAGACCGGAAAGAAAGCCGTGTTGACGGCGGGTCTGTCGAGGATCGTGATGCCCGACGGCACCGAGCTGTGGGGCAAGACCGGCAGCCGCCTCGGTTACAGCACCGGTATGGGCGCCGCCCGCGACCTCTCCCGGACCCTGGTCTACTCGGTCAACTCCACTGACGCGAAGGGGGAGAACACCAATCCGGTGATCGATCGCCTCGTGCTGGCCGCCCTCGACCGTCGGCAGTCGTAGCCGGCCCGGCCCTAGGGGCGGTCGGCGGGCATCGCTTCCAGTCGCTTGATCAGGCGGCGCAGGACCAGCAGCGGGAGGACCCCGAAGACTCCGAACGACATGTCGATGACGCTCCAGCCGAAGGGGATGCCCCGGATCGGCCCGCAGATCAGGGCCAGGGGGATCACGCCGGCGCAGGCGATCATGCCGGCTTCCACGACCCAGACGTTGCGTACCGGGTCGCGGTGGACCCCGTAGAAGAAGACGGCGATCACCAGGTGGGCGAAGGCGAGCCAGTCGTTGCCGTAGAGGAGGAAGGGGTACTGCGCGTCGGCCTGGTCCAGCCCGTCGCCCACCCGCCGCAGCCATTCGTGGGACACCACGGAGTTCGCCCAGTGGAGCTCACTGACCAGGGGGAACGCCGTGAGCCCGCTGAGTACGAGGCAGACGATGAACAGGACCAGCCAGGCACGGATCCGCCGCTGGAGGGCGCTTCTCTCGCTCATGGGAGGAAGCGTACGCAGAATTCTGAACGCGTTCAGCCATATCGCTGAACACGTTCAGTTCTGTGGCCGTACCGTGACGTCGGCTCAGCGCCCGGAGTTCACAGGCCGACGATGCCGTTCCAGCGCTTGGCGAAGGACTGGCGCTCCGCGGAGGAGATGTCCCGGGCCACCACGAGCCGCTTGCGCATCTCGTCGTCCGGGAAGATCAGCGGGTTCTCGGCGAGTTCGGCGGTCTCCCTGTCCGGGGAGGCGGCCAGTACGTCGCGGGCGGCCGGGACGGGGCAGACGTAGTTGACGGCGGCGGCGAGTTCCGCGGCCACCGCCGGGTCGTAGTAGTAGTCGACCAGCGCCTCCGCATTGGCCTTGTGCAGGGCCAGGTTGGGCACCAGCAGGCTCTCCGCCCAGAGTTCGGCGCCCTCCTGCGGGACCACGAACTCGATGTCGGGGTTGTCGGCCTGCAGTTGCACGACGTCACCGGAGTAGGCCTGGCAGGCCAGCACGTCGCCCTTGCTGAGGTCGGAGGTGTAGTCGTTGCCCGTGAAGCGGCGGATGTGCTTCTTCTTCACCAGGGCCTCGACCTGGTCGCACATCCGGTGGAAGTCGCTCTCGGTCCAGCGGGTGACGTCCACGCCGTTGCCCTGCATCAGCAGGGCGAACGACTCGTCGAGTCCGGAGAAGAGCGTCACCCGGCCCGCCAGGTCCGGCTGCCACAGGTCTTTGACGGACTTGATCTCCCGGCCCATCGCCTTGCGGTTGTAGGCGATGCCGGTGATCCCCGACTGCCACGGCACGGTGTGCAGCCTGGCCGCGTCGAAGGCGGGGGAACGCAGCTGCGGGTCGAGGAACTTGGCGACGTTCGGCTGCGCCGAGCGGTCCATCTTCTGCGCCCAGCCCAGGCGGACGAAGCGGGCCGCCATCCAGTCGCTGACCACCACCAGGTCGTGGCCGGTCCGCTGGTGGTTCATGAGGGCCGGGCTGATCTTGCCGAAGAACTCGTCGTTGTCGTTGATCTCCTCCGTGTACCGGACCTCGATACCGGTCTTCTCGGAGAAGGCGTCCAGCGTCGGACGGCGCTGTTCGTCCTCGTCGTCGGTGTCGATGTAGAGCGGCCAGTTGGAGAAGGCGAGGCTGCGCTCACCGGCGGAGTGGTCCGGGCCCTCCCGGCGGTCCTCGGGGACGTAGGCGGCGGGCACGCCGCAGCCACTGAGGGCGGCCAGCAGGCCCGCGGCGCCGATGCCGCGCAGCGCGGCGCGGCGGGAGAAGGGGAGTTCAGGCATGCCCAAAGCCTCGGACAAGGCGAGGGGGCGGACAATAGACAACGTGTCTACTGCCCGCCCCCTCAGCCTTCTGCGCTGATCAGTGCGGAACGCCCGCCGGAACGGCCCCCGGAACAGCCGCCGGGACGGCCGCCGGCGCCATCGCCGTGGCTCAGCCGTCGAGCGAGGTCATCACGTGCTTGATGCGGGTGTAGTCCTCGAAGCCGTAGGCGGAGAGGTCCTTGCCGTAGCCGGACTTCTTGAAACCGCCGTGGGGCATCTCGGCGACGAGCGGGATGTGGGTGTTGATCCACACGCAGCCGAAGTCGAGGTTCTTGGACATCCGCATCGCGCGGCCGTGGTCCTTGGTCCACACGGAGGAGGCGAGGGCGAACTCGACGCCGTTCGCGTACTCCAGGGCCTGGGCCTCGTCCGTGAAGGACTGCACCGTGATGACGGGGCCGAAGACCTCGTTCTGGATGATCTCGTCGTCCTGCTTGAGGCCGGTGACCACGGTCGGCGCGTAGAAGTAGCCCTTCTCGCCGACCTGGTGGCCGCCCGCCTCGACCTTGGCGTGGGCGGGGAGGCGCTCGATGAAGCCCGCGACCTGCTTGAGCTGGTTCGGGTTGTTCAGCGGGCCGTACAGCACGTCCTCGTCGTCCGGCTGGCCGGTCTTGGTGTCGGCGGCGGCCTTGGCGAGCGCGGCCACGAACTCGTCGTGGATGGACTGGTGCACGAGCACGCGGGTGGCGGCGGTGCAGTCCTGGCCGGCGTTGAAGTAGCCGGCGACGGCGATGTCCTCGACGGCCTTGGCGAGGTCGGCGTCCTCGAAGACCACGACCGGGGCCTTGCCGCCCAGCTCCAGGTGGACGCGCTTGACGTCCTTGGAGGCGCTCTCGGCGACCTGCATGCCCGCGCGCACCGAGCCGGTGATGGAGGCCATCGCCGGGGTGGAGTGCTCGACCATGGCCTTGCCGGTCTCGCGGTCACCGCAGACGACGTTGAAGACGCCCTTGGGCAGGATCGAGTCGATGATCTCGGCCATCAGCACGGTCGAGGCCGGGGTGGTGTCGGAGGGCTTGAGCACCACGGTGTTGCCCGCGGCGATGGCCGGGGCGAACTTCCACACCGCCATCATCATCGGGTAGTTCCACGGCGCGACCTGGGCGCAGACGCCGACCGGCTCACGGCGGATGATCGAGGTCATCCCGTCCATGTACTCACCGGCGGAGCGGCCCTCCAGCAGGCGCGCGGCGCCCGCGAAGAAGCGGATCTGGTCCACCATCGGCGGCAGCTCCTCGCTGGCCGTCAGGCCCAGCGGCTTGCCGGTGTTCTCCGACTCGGCGGCCACCAGCTCGTCCGCGCGCGCCTCGAAGGCGTCCGCGATCTTGAGCAGGGCCTTCTGCCGCTCGGAGGGAGTGGTGTCGCGCCAGCCCGGGAAGGCGGCGGCCGCGGCCGCCATGGCCGCGTCCACATCGGCCTGGCCGGAGAGCGGGGCGGTGGCGTACACCTCGCCGGTGGCGGGGTTGACCACATCGGTGGTCCGGCCGTCGGCGGCGTCCTTGAACTCTCCGCCGATGTAGTTGCGCAGACGACGCAGTTCGGTGGTCACTACAGCCACTCTCCTGATCACATGTCCAACGATTGAGACGAAGCCCCAGCCTATCTCGTCCGCTGACGCTTTCGACAGGGCCGGATGCCACGAGCTGCGAAATCCGTGCAATCGGAGAGTCAAGACAACGAATTTCATCGGTTACGGGTTGCGGAACCGACGACTCCTCGTGCACAGTGAGGTCGTGGTCAGTCGAAGCGCAGATTCCAGGAACAGACAACCGTCCCCTTCGGTCGATGCTGTGTCCCTGGCGATCATCGAGCAACTGCAAGAGGACGGACGCCGTCCCTACGCGGCGATCGGCAAGGCCGTGGGCCTGTCGGAGGCAGCCGTACGCCAACGCGTACAGAAACTCCTCGACCAGGGCGTCATGCAGATCGTCGCCGTCACCGACCCGCTCACCGTGGGCCTGCGCCGTCAGGCCATGGTCGGCATCAACGTCGAGGGAGACCTCGACCCGGTGGCCGACGCGCTGACCGCGATGGCCGAATGCGAGTACGTGGTGATGACCGCGGGCTCCTTCGACCTGATGGTGGAGATCGTCTGCGAGGACGACGACCACCTGCTGGAGACGATCAACAAGAAGATCCGCGCGCTCCCCGGCGTGCGATCAACCGAAAGCTTCGTTTACTTGAAGCTGAAGAAGCAGACCTACATGTGGGGAACTCGATAGCCCGTGAGCCAAGACCTCTCCAAGACCGCGTACGACCACCTGTGGATGCACTTCACCCGCATGTCGTCGTACGAGAACTCCCCCGTCCCCACCATCGTGCGGGGTGAGGGCACTTACATCTTCGACGACAAGGGCAAGCGCTACCTGGACGGTCTCGCCGGACTGTTCGTGGTCAACGCCGGTCACGGCCGCAAGGAACTGGCCGAGGTCGCCTACAAGCAGGCGCAGAAGCTCGCGTTCTTCCCCATCTGGTCGTACGCACACCCGCAGGCCGTCGAGCTCGCCGAGCGTCTGGCCGGCTACGCCCCCGGCGACCTGAACAAGGTCTTCTTCACCACCGGTGGCGGCGAGGCCGTCGAGACCGCGTGGAAGCTCGCCAAGCAGTACTTCAAGCTGCAGGGCAAGCACACCAAGTACAAGGTCATCTCGCGCGCGGTCGCCTACCACGGCACCCCGCAGGGCGCCCTGTCCATCACCGGCCTGCCCGCCCTCAAGGCCCCCTTCGAGCCGCTGGTCCCCGGCGCGCACAAGGTGCCGAACACCAACATCTACCGCGCCCCGATCTACGGCGACGACCCCGAGGCCTTCGGCCGCTGGTGCGCCGACCAGATCGAGCAGGAGATCCTGTTCGAGGGCGCCGACACCGTCGCCGCCGTCTTCCTGGAGCCCGTGCAGAACGCCGGCGGCTGCTTCCCGCCGCCGCCCGGGTACTTCCAGCGGGTCCGCGAAATCTGCGACGAGTACGACGTGCTGCTCGTCTCCGACGAGACGATCTGTGCCTTCGGCCGCCTCGGCACGATGTTCGCCTGTGACAAGTTCGACTACGTGCCGGACATGATCACCTGCGCCAAGGGCATGACCTCGGGCTACTCCCCGATCGGTGCCTGCATCGTCTCGGACCGCATCGCCGAGCCGTTCTACAAGGGTGACAACACCTTCCTGCACGGCTACACCTTCGGCGGCCACCCGGTCTCCTCGGCGGTCGCGCTGGCCAACCTCGACATCTTCGACAAGGAAGGCCTCAACCAGCACGTGCTGGACAACGAGGGCGCCTTCCTGTCGACGCTGCAGAAGCTGCACGACCTGCCGATCGTCGGCGACGTCCGCGGCAACGGCTACTTCTACGGCATCGAGCTCGTCAAGGACAAGGTCACCAAGGAGTCCTTCACGGACGAGGAGACCGAGCGCGTGCTCTACGGCTTCCTCTCCAAGGCGCTCTTCGACAACGGCCTGTACTGCCGTGCCGACGACCGTGGCGACCCGGTCATCCAGCTGGCCCCGCCGCTGATCGCGGACCAGGGCACCTTCGACGAGATCGAAGGCATCCTGCGCTCGGTGCTCACCGAGGCGTGGACCAAGCTGTAACCAGCGGCTTCCACCGGCGGCACCGCCGACGGCAACCAGCGCCGCCACCGGCCCCGGCCTGGCAGTAAATAGTCCGAACCACACGGCCCGGATCCCCCGTTCGAGTGAGACCGCGGTGGTCCGGGCCGTGTGCTGTCACCATCCGGGCCGTTCGTCTCTTTACATCTCCTTGCGGCGCCAGTGACCGACGGGGCTCCGCTTCGTTCCCCCGGACGGAGGTGTACGCCATGGTGGCTCCCGCAGACGATGCCCCGCCCGACAATGACGTCTTGTGGGCACGGTCCCTTCACCACTCCCACGATGGCTCGCCCGGACTCATCGGCGTTTCCGTCGGCGTCCGCCAGGGCGAGATCCTGGCGCTGACCGGCCCGCGCGGAAGCGGCAAGACCACGCTGCTGCGCTGCCTGTCCGGCTCGCTCAAACCGGAGCAGGGCGAGGTCTGGTTCAACAGCGTCCCCGTCCACACCATGGGGGCCCTGGCCCGCGAACGGCTGCGCCGGGACCGGTTCGGCTGGATCGGCCCCGAGCCGCACCTCGTGCCCGAGCTCAGGGTGTGGGAGAACGCCGCCCTGCCCCTGCTGATCGCCGGCGCCTCGCACCGTACCGCCAAGCACACCGCCTGCGAATGGCTGGAGCGGCTCGACATCGCCGCCTTCGCCCGCAAGCGGCCCCGCGCGCTGACCCGCGCCGAGGCGCAGCGCGTCGCCCTGGCCCGGGCCCTGGTCAACGAGCCCGCGGTGATCTTCGCCGACGAGCCGACGGCCCCGCTGCACCGCGCCGAGCGGGCACTGCTGCTGCGGACGCTGACCACCGCGGCCCGCTCCCACGAGATCACCGTGCTGCTCGCCACCCACGACGAGGAGAGCGCGGCCGTGGCCGACCGCCGGTTCGCCCTGCTCGACGGCCGTACCGCCGGGGCCGCCGCCCCGGCCGGTCCCGCCGAGACCACGGAGGACCAGGCCGCGTGCTCGCTCTCCGCCTAGTCCGCGGCTCCGGCCCGCTGGTCCAGCTGCGCCGGCTCCTCGTCGCCGCCGCCTCGGCCTGCGCCGGGTTCCTGCTGCTGTACGTCCTCGCGGAGGCGACTGCCCGGCCCGCCGGATCGTTCCCTCGGCTGCTGTGGGCGCTGGTTCCGCTCGCCGCCACCGTCCAGTTCGCGGTCGCCGTGGCCCGGACCGACCCCGCGACCCGGCCCCGCGAGGGGATGGACGCCGCCGGGCTGGGTCCCCTGCGGCTCACCCTGGCCGCGGCCGTGTCCACCGCCGTCGCCTGCACCCTGGGCAGCGCCCTGGCCCTGGCCGTCTTCCTCCACCTGCGGGGCGAGCTGTCGGGGCTGCCCTTCGACGGGGCCGGCTCCGGGCTGCTGCACGCCGAGCAGCCGCTCCCCGTGGCGGCCGCGCTGACCCTGCTGACGCTGGTCCCGGTGGCCGCCTCCGCCGCGACGGCCCTGATCCTGCGCCCGCGCCCGACGGCGGCGGGGCTCTCGCCGCAGACCGGGGTGCCGTGGGGGGTCGCCCTGGGCGCCTGCGGACTCGCCCTCCAGGCGTACGCCGGGCAGGGCAGCCCCGCGCTGCCGTTCGGGTGGGCGCTGATCGCGCTCGGGCTGGCCCTCGCCGGCCCGGGCCTGACCTACGCCTGCGGGACCCTGGTGCTGGCCGTCCGCCCGGGCGCGCTGCGCCTGCTCGCCGGACGGGCGCTCCAGGAGGAAGCCCCCCGGCTGGGCCGCCCCCTCGGGATGCTGTGCGCGGTCGGGGCGGCCGCCCTCACGGCGCTGGCCCTGCGCGAGCGGGGCACGGTCTTCGCCCCGCTCGGCCCGCTGACCGGGGCCGCCGCTGCGCTCGTGGCGCTGTGCGCGGCCGCGACACTTCTCACATCGGCGGTGGAGTCCCGGCAGGCCCGGGCGGCCACCCGCGCGACCCTGAGCGGCCTCGGCGCGCCGGGCACGGTCCTGCGTACGGCCGCCACTTTGCGGGCTTCCGCGCTGGTCGTGGTGTGCGTACCGCTCAGCTGGGGTGTGGCACAACTGACGTCGCTCGCGCTGACCCGCTGACCCGGCCAGCCCTTAGGGTGGGCCGAATGGTCAACGCAGACATCGAGATCGAGACGCTCGCCGAATTCGACCAGGTCGTCGCCCGGGGCTCGCTGAACGGCTACCGCATCCAGTCGGTCAACCTGCTGGAGCGGACCTTCGCCCTGCTGTCCGCCGACACCTCGGCCACCGTCTTCCTGGGCTGCGCGATGGAACCCGACGCCGCGGCCAAGGTGCGCGCCGACGGCGCGCTGGTCTTCCCGCCGGTACCGGACCTGCCCTTCAACCCCTACCGGGGCCTGCTCTACACCGCCGACGAGCTGTTCGCCGGGCTGCCGCAGGGCTACGAAGCCACGCCGGACGCGCAGGCGTACGCCTGGTTGCAGGAGACGAAGTCGGACGGCGACGTCCTGTCCTCGATGCTGCGCTCCATCCACGACGACGCGATCTCCGACGCCCTCGACGAGCACCTCGCCGGCGCCCGGGTGGTCGGCGTGATGGGCGGCCATGCCATGACCCGCGGCGCCGTCGACTACCGGGGCGCGGCCGAGCTCGGCCGCACGCTGGCCCGGTCCGGGCTGACGGTGGCCACCGGCGGCGGCCCGGGTGCGATGGAGGCGGCCAACCTCGGCGCCTACCTGGCCCCCGCCCCCGACGACATCCTCCCCGAGGCCCTGGCACTGCTGGCCAAGGCACCGTCCTTCGTGCCGTCGGTGTCCGACTGGGCGCGGGCCGCCTTCGCCGTGCGGGAACTCTGGCCCGCCGGCGGTGACTCGGTGGGGATCCCGACCTGGTTCTACGGGCACGAGCCGCCGAACGCCTTCGCCGGCCACATAGCCAAGTACTTCGCGAACGCCACCCGCGAGGACGGGCTGCTCGCGCGCTCGAACGCGGGCGTGGTGTTCCTGCCGGGAGCGGCCGGGACGGTGCAGGAGATCTTCGACAACGCGACGCCGAACTACTACTCCTCGCGCGGCGAGCCGACGCCGATGGTCCTGGTCGACCGCCGGCACTGGACCGAGCAGCTGCCCGCCTGGCCCCTGCTCCAGGCGCTGGCGCGCGGCCGCGCCATGGAGTCGAAGATCGCCCTGGTCGAATCGGTGTCCGAGGTCCCGGCGGCGCTCGCCGCGATGAGCTGACCGGCCGAGGCAACTTCCCGGCCCGTATCGACGTCTGCCTTAGGTAATCAGACCGCAAAATCTGCCAGACGTGAACGGAGCCCCCGGTGCTCATAGGACTGCTGACCGCCATCGCGGCGTCCCTCTGCTACGGCACGGGCTCCGTCCTGCAAGCCGTGGGTTCCCGGCGGGCGGCCCGCTCGTCGGCGGCGGCCGCCGGGGTGACCGCGCACGGCGGCCCCAACCTGTCCTCGACCGCGAAAGCGGCGATGACCTGGGAGTTCATCGTCGGCACGGTCCTGGACTTCGTGGGCTTCGGACTGGGCGCGCTCGCCGCGCGGCTGCTTCCGCTGTTCCTGTCGCAGACGGTGATCAGCGCCAACCTGGTGATCACCGCGGTGCTGAGCGTCAAGCTGCTGGGCATCCGGCTCTCGCGCAAGGAGTGGACCTCCATCGGGGTCGTCTGCGCGGCGCTGGTGCTGCTGGCGACGGCCGCGGGCCACGAGGGCGGCCACCACGCGGCGACGTCCACGCACTGGTGGCTGCTGGCGGTCACCCTGCTGATCATCGTGGGCGGCACGGTGGCCGTACGTCTCCTCGGCGCGCGGGCCGCGATCCTGGCGGGCCTGTTGTCGGGCCTCGCCTTCGGCGCGCTGGGAGTCGGCGTACGGATCCTCGACGGGATCGAGCCGTTCTCGCTCGGAGGGCTCCTCGGCGACCCGGCCCTGTACGCGATCGTGCTGGCGGGCGTCGGCGGCATGTACCTGCACACGGTCGCGCTGCAGATCGGTTCGGTGAACGGGGCCACGGCCGCGCTGGTGGTCGGCGAGACCGTCCTGCCGGGCGCGATCGGCGTGCTGTGGCTGGGCGACGCGTCCCGCCCGGGTCTCGCCTGGCTGGCGGCCCTGGGCTTCGTCCTGGCGGTGACGGGCGCCGTGGCGGTGGCCTGGTACGGCAACCACGACGCGGCGGAACCCGCCGCGGAGGAACCCGTCCCCGCCGGCGTCTGAGCCGCGGGTCCGCTCAGCCCGTCCGGCGCCCCAGGACCGGGTCCGGGCCCGGGTCGGGATCCGGGCCCGGGTCCGCCCGCGCCCGCGCCCGCGCCCGGCGAACGGGAGAAGGGCGGGGGGACCGAGGCCCCGCGCAGCGGCTACGCCGTCGGCAGGACGACCACCTCCGACGGCGTGAAGGACACCGCGACCCGGTCCCCCACCGCCGGCGCCCCGGCCAGCCCCCACTCGGCTTCCAGCACCGGCCCCGCCTCCGGCCGCAGCAGCAGCGCGACGTGCGTGCCCCGGAAGGTGCGGGACAGCACCTCGCAGCGGAGCCCCCGCCCGTCCGCACCCGGCGTCACCCCGGCGGGCCGGACCAACAGCCGCTGCGGCCCCTCCGGCGTCCCGGCCGGCACCGGGACCTTGCCCCACGCCGTGTCCGCGACCCCGCCCGACACCACCGCCGGCACCACGTTCTCGAAGCCCAGGAACCGCGCCACGAACTCCGAAGCCGGCCGCTGCCAGACCTCCAGCGGGGTCCCTGCCTGCGCGATCCGCCCGTCCCGCATCACCACCACCCGGTCGGCCAGCGCGAAGGCCTCCCCCTGGTCGTGGGTCACGGCCAGC
This sequence comes from Streptomyces sp. NBC_00667, assembly GCF_036226825.1. Lineage (NCBI taxonomy): Bacteria > Bacillati > Actinomycetota > Actinomycetes > Kitasatosporales > Streptomycetaceae > Streptomyces > Streptomyces sp. NBC_00667. The sequence continues at coordinate 4,908,472 of NZ_CP109022.1, read as the reverse complement.
ACGGTCGTCCCCAGCCGGGCGAACAGCCCCCGCAACTCGACCACCAGCCGCTCCCGCAGCCCCCGGTCCAGCTGTCCCAGCGGCTCGTCCAGCATCAGCAGCCTCGGCGACGGCGCCAGCGCCCGGGCCAGCGCCACCCGCTGCTGCTCGCCCCCGGACAGGGAGGCCACGGCCCGGTCCTGCGCCCCGGGCAGCCCGACCAGCTCCAGCAACTCCGCGACGCGGTCCCCGTAGGAACCCCGCCCGGCGCCCCGCGCAGCGCCCCGCATCCGCAGCCCGAACCCGACGTTCCCGCCCACGTCCCGGTGCGGGAACAGCTGGTGGTCCTGGAACATCAGGCCCACCCCCCGCCGGTGCACGGGCACCCCGGCCTGGTCCGCGCCGTCCAGCAGCACCCGCCCCCCGGACACCGGCTGGAGCCCGGCCACCACCCGCAGCAGCGTGGACTTGCCGCTGCCGCTCGGCCCCAGTACGCACACGGTCTCGTGCTCGGCGACCTCCAGGTCGACGCGGTCCACGGCGGCCCGCCCGCCGAAGCGGACCGACACCCCCTCCAACCGGAGCAACGTCATCAGAACTCTCCCGAGGTCTCGTCGGGCCGCAGCCGCTCCAGCACCAGCAGGGACACCGCGCACACCAGCATCAAGATCGTGCTCAGGGCCATCGCCTGCCCGTAGTTCATCTCCCCCGCCCGCCCCAGCAGCCGCGCCACGGCCACCGGCAGCGTCGGCCGGTCCGGGCGTGCGATGAAGACGGTCGCCCCGAACTCACCCAGGGACACGGCGAATGCGAACCCGGCCGCGATCAGCAGCGCCCGCCGCACCAGCGGCAGGTCCACCTCCCGCCACGCCCGCCACGGCGACGCCCCGAGTACCGCGGCCGCCTCCCGCAGCCGCCCGTCCACCGCGCGCAGCACCGGCAGCATGGTCCGTACGACGAACGGGACGCCCACCAGCGCCTGTGCGAGCGGTACCAGGATCCACGAGGTCCGCAGGTCCAGCGGCGGCTCGTCCAGGGTGATCAGGAAACCGAAGCCCACCGTCACCGCCGACACCCCGAGCGGCAGCATCAGCAGCGCATCGAACCCGCGCACGAACCGCCCCGCGCGCCGGGTGAGCGCTCCCGCCGCGAGCCCGCCGATCACCAGGGCGATGGCCGTCGCGGCCAGCGCGTACTCCAGCGAGTTGCCGATCGACTCCAGCGGCGGCACGAGGAACGTCCCGGAGCCGGCCTCCTCCAGTGCCCGGTAGAAACCGAGCCCGTACCCGCCGGGGGCGTCGAGGGAGCGCTCCACCAGCACACCGAGCGGGAGCACGATCAGCAGCGCCACCGTCAGCAGCACCCCGCCCAGCAGCACCCGCTCCCCCGGCCCGTGCGGCCGGTGCGCGGTCCGGCCGGGGTCCACCAGCCGCAGGGCGGTCTCCCGGCGGCGCACGGTCCGGGCGTGCACGGCCAGGACCAGCCCCATCGCGACGAACTGGACCATGGTCAGCACGGCGGCCGTCGGCAGGTCCAGCAGCTGCGCGGTCTGCCGGTAGACCTCCACCTCCAGCGTGGAGTACGAGGGGCCGCCCAGGATCTGCACGACGCCGAAGGAGGAGAAGGTGAACAGGAACACCATCAGCGCCGCCGCGGCCACCGCCGGGGCCAGCGCGGGCAGCGTCACCCTGCGCCACGCCGCGAACCGCCCGGCGCCCAGCACCCGCGCGGCCTCCTCCTGCCGCGGGTCGAGCTGCGCCCAGAGCCCCCCGACCGTCCGCACGACGACGGCGTAGTTGAAGAAGACGTGCGCGAGGAGGATCGCCCAGACGGTGGTGTCGAGCCGGATCCCCCACAGTTCGTCCAGCAGCCCGTTCCGGCCGACCAGCGCGAGGAAGGCCGTACCGACCACCACGGTCGGCAGTACGAACGGAACGGTGACCACCGCCCGCAGCAGACCCTTGCCCGGGAAGTCGAAGCGCGCGAAGGCGTACGCGCCGGGGAGCGCGATCAGCAAAGTCAGCCCCGTCGAGGCGAACGCCTGCCAGGTCGTGAACCACAGCACGCCGGCGATGTCCGGCCGGGCGAGCACCTCGCCGATGCGGCCGAACTGCCAGCCCGCGTCGGTCTTGAGCCCGCGCCCGACGATCGCGGCGACGGGATAGGCGAAGAACAGCCCGAAGAAGGCGAGCGGGACGGCCATCAGGGCGAACCTGACGACCGTGGCCCGCACGCCCTCTCGGGGGGAGTCGCGTACTACTTCACGACGAGCGAGGACCATGCCTTGACCCACTGCTCACGGTTCTTGGCGATGGTGTCCGGCGCGACGTTCTCCGGCTTGTCGATCACCACGCCGTGCTTCGTGAACAGTTCCGGCAGCTTGGCGTCCTTGACCACCGGATTCACGAACATCTGGAGCGGCATGTCCTCCTGGAACTTCTTGCTCACCAGGAAGTCGAGGAGCGCCTTGCCGCCCGCCTCGTTCTTCGCTCCCTTGAGCAGGCCCGCGAACTCGACCTGGCGGAAGCAGGTGCCGGTGGAGACGCCCGTGGGCGCCTCGGCCGGCTGCGGCTCGCCGTACAGGACCTCGACCGGCGGGCTGGAGGCGTAGGAGACGACCAGCGGACGGTCGCCCTTGGCCTTCTTGCCTCCGGCGGAACCGGAGAACCGCTCGTTGTAGGCCTGCTCCCAGCCGTCGACGACCTCGACGCCGTTGGCCTTGAGCTTGCTCCAGTAGTCCTTCCAGCCCGCGTCGCCGTACTTGCCGACGGAGGCGAGGAGGAAGCCGAGACCGGGCGAGGAGGTCGCGGCGTTCTCGGTGACCAGCAGGTTCTTGTACTCGGGCTTGATCAGGTCGTCCAGCGTCTGCGGCGGGGTGAGCTTCTTGTCCGCGAAGTACTGCTTGTCGTAGTTGACGCAGATGTCGCCGGAGTCCACCGGGGTGACCCGGTGCTTCTCGTCCAGCACGAACTCGGGCTTCACCTCGGCCAGGCCCTTGGCCTCGTACGGCGTGAAGATGCCGTTGTCGAGGGCGCGCGAGAGGAGCGTGTTGTCCACGCCGAAGAAGACGTCGCCGCGCGGCGAGCCCTTGGTGAGGATCTCCTGGTTGAGGGCGGCGCCGGCGTCGCCGGACTTGAGTACCTTGACGGTGTAGCCGCTCTGCTGCTCGAACTCCTTGAGGACCGGCTCGCTCACGGCGAAGGAGTCGTGGGAGACGAGGGTGACGGTCTTGGACTTCGGCGCCCCGCTCGCGCCCGCCGCGGGCTTGTCCTTGCCGTCGCCACAGGCGCCGAGCGTGGTGACGCCCAGCGCCGTCACGAGCAGGGCGCCCGCGAACTTCTTGGTGGTGCTCACTGGTGAATTCCTCCTGGGATGTCCAGGAGAAGACGCGGCCCCGCCCGGCGCTCGGTGGAGCGGTCGCCGGGCAGGGCGCAACAGCTTGAGTGAATGACCGAACTTCCTACCCCGAATGACCGGGGCGAGGTTCAGAGGGTCTGCGGATGACGGTTACCGCACTCTCAGCGCTGTGGCGCTCCCCTGTCGGAATATGCAATTGGTTCGGCCACAGGGTACCCCGTGGCCGATTCGGCCCCCAGGAGAGTCCACCGGGCTCCGTGCGGGCCCGCGCGACGCCGGGCCCGCGCGGGAAAACGGGCCGTCCTAGCGCTCGGACGCGGCGAGCTGCCCGCACGCGCCGTCGATCTCCTGGCCGCGGGTGTCGCGCACGGTCACCGGCACGCCGTGCCGGGCGATCGCCTCGACGAACGCCTTCTCGTCCTCGGGCCGCGAGGCGGTCCACTTCGAGCCGGGCGTCGGGTTCAGCGGGATGAGGTTGACGTGCACGCGCTTGCCCTTGAGCAGCCTGCCGAGCAGGTCACCTCGCCAGGCCTGGTCGTTGATGTCGCGGATCAGGGCGTACTCGATCGAGACCCGGCGACCGGACTTCTCGGCGTACTCCCACGCCGCGTCCAGCACCTCGCGCACCTTCCAGCGGGTGTTCACCGGCACCAGGGTGTCGCGCAGCTCGTCGTCGGGCGCGTGCAGCGAGACGGCGAGGCGGCACTTGAAGCCCTCGTCGGCGAAGCGCAGCATGGCCGGGACCAGGCCGACGGTGGAGACGGTGATCCCGCGCTGCGAAAGGCCCAGGCCGTCGGGCTCCGGGTCGGTCAGGCGGCGGATGGCGCCGACGACGCGGTTGTAGTTGGCCAGCGGTTCGCCCATGCCCATGAAGACGATGTTCGAGAGCCGGGCGGGGCCTCCGGGGACCTCCCCGTCGCGCAGGGCGCGCATGCCGTCGACGATCTGGTGCACGATCTCGGCGGTCGACAGGTTCCGGTCGAGCCCGGCCTGGCCCGTGGCGCAGAACGGGCAGTTCATCCCGCAGCCGGCCTGGGAGGAGATGCACATGGTGACCCGGTCGGGGTAGCGCATCAGCACCGACTCGACGAGGGTGCCGTCGTGCAGCTTCCACAGGGTCTTGCGGGTGGTGTCGTCGTCGCACGAGATGTGCCGCACGACGCTCATCAGGTCGGGCAGCAGCTCCTGCTGGAGCTTCTCCCGCGAGCCGGCCGGGATGTCGGTCCACTCGGCGGGGTCGTGGGCGTAGCGCGCGAAGTAGTGCTGTGAGAGCTGCTTGGCCCGGAACGGCTTCTCGCCGATCGCGGCGACCGCCTCGCGGCGTTCGGCCGGGGTCATGTCGGCGAGGTGCCGGGGCGGCTTCTTCGCCCCGCGAGGGGCGACGAAAGTGAGCTCTCCCGGAACGGGGCGGGCCATGGCGGGTACTCCTTGTAAGACGAAAGGCGCGCCGCAGAAGCAGCGCGCCTTCCAAGAGTAACCGCCCGGACCCACCCGAGGCCTTCGCACGTACGTCGCCCCTGCTCAGCAGGGGCTTTCCGGAGGAACGGCCCGCGGACCGGGTCCCCGGGAGCCCGTGTCAGCCGGTGCCGACGAACGCGGCCAGCAGCAGCCACACCACCGGGGCGGTCGGCAGCAGCGAGTCGAGCCGGTCCATGATGCCGCCGTGCCCGGGCAGCAGGGTGCCCATGTCCTTGATGCCCAGGTCCCGCTTGATCATGGACTCGCCCAGGTCGCCCAGGGTGGCACTGACCGCGACGGCCAGGCCCAGCAGCAGCCCCTGCCACCAGACACCGTCGTCGATGAGGAACTCCATGCACAGTGCGCCGGCCGCCATCGCGAACGCCACCGCGCCGACCAGCCCCTCGCGGGTCTTGCCGGGGCTGATGCGCGGCGCGAGCTTCGTCTTGCCGAAGCGCCAGCCCACGGCGTAGGCCCCGGTGTCACTGACCACGGTCAGCAGCAGGAAGGTCACGACCCGCTGGGGGCCGTCGTCGGCGGTGAGCAGCATCACCACGAAGGTGGCGAGGAACGGCACGTAGAACGCGGCGAAGACGCCCGCCGTGACGTCCTTGAGGTAGTCCTCGGGCGGCTCGGTCATCCGCCAGACCAGCACCGCCAGGGCGGTCAGCGCCATCGCCACCCAGGCGCCCTCGGCCCCCCGGACGTATCCGGCGATGACCATGGCGGCGCCACCGACCGCGAGCGGTACGAGGGGCGCCTTGATGCCCTTCTTCTCCTGGAGCCGGGAGGTGAGCTCCCACAGGCCGACCACGACCGCGACGACGATGACACCGACGAACACGGCCTTGACGATGAAGAGCGAGGCGAAGATCACCGCTCCGAGGCCGACGCCGACCCCTATGGCGGCCCGCAGGTCCCGCCCCGCGCGCTTCTTCGGCGGCGGGGAGGCGTCCTGGGGTGCCTGGGAAGGCGGGGGCGGGGGGCTGGGCATGGGCTCCTGCGGCGGCGTCTCGGCGCGGAAGAGGGGGCCGCTGTAGGCGGCGACCCCCCGATCGCGTGCTTCCCGGTCGTCGAAGTCACGGCCGGCGGCATCGGGCACGATGGGCATGGGCCGAGTCTGCGGGCCCACCTGCGCATCGTATGCGGGACCCGCCGGAACGGGCTCCGGCTGCCAGGAAGAGTCGTTCATCAGACTTCGAGGAGCTCGGCTTCCTTGTGCTTGAGCAGCTCGTCCACCTGCGTGACGTACTTCGCGGTGGTGTCGTCGAGCTCCTTCTCCGCGCGGCGCACCTCGTCCTCGCCGGACTCCTTGTCCTTGACGAGCTTGTCGAGGGCGTCCTTCGCCTTGCGGCGGATGGAGCGGATCGAGACCTTGGAGTCCTCGGCCTTGGTGCGCGCGACCTTGACGTACTCCTTGCGGCGCTCCTGCGTCAGCTCGGGGAAGGTCACCCGGATGATGCGGCCGTCGTTGCTCGGGTTGACGCCGAGGTCGGAGTCGCGGATGGCCTGCTCGATGTTGCGCAGCGCGGACGAGTCGAACGGCGTCACGACGGCCATGCGCGGCTCGGGCACCGCGAAGGAGGCGAGCTGGTTGATGGGCGTGATGGCACCGTAGTAGTCCGCCACGATCTTGTTGAACATCGCCGGGTGCGCACGGCCCGTGCGAATCGCGGCGAAGTCTTCCTTGGCGACGACGACGGCCTTCTCCATCTTCTCCTCGGCCTCGAGGAGGATTTCTTCGATCACCACGTGCTCCTGCATGTCAGATTTGGATGGTTCAGGCGGGGCGGCCCGGCCGGGCCGGTCCGCTGCGGGCCGGGCCCGGCGGCGGAGGTCAGACGCGGGTGCCCTGGTCGCTCACGAGCGTGCCGATCTTCTCACCCTTGACGGCGCGGGCGATATTGCCCTCGGCGAGGAGCTCGAAGACCAGGATCGGAAGCCGGTTGTCGCGGCACAGCGTGATGGCGGTGGCATCGGCGACCTTGAGGTCCCGGGACAGCACCTCGCTGTACTCCAGCGCGTCGAACTTCACCGCGTCGGGGTTGGTCTTCGGGTCGGAGTCGTAGACCCCGTCGACGCCGTTCTTGCCCATGAGCAGGGCTTCCGCGTCGATCTCCAGGGCGCGCTGGGCGGCCGTGGTGTCGGTGGAGAAGTACGGCATGCCCATGCCGGCGCCGAAGATGACGACGCGGCCCTTCTCCAGGTGCCGCACGGCACGCAGCGGGATGTACGGCTCCGCGACCTGGCCCATCGTGATGGCGGTCTGGACGCGGCTGTCGATGCCCTCCTTCTCCAGGAAGTCCTGGAGGGCGAGGCAGTTCATGACCGTGCCGAGCATGCCCATGTAGTCGGAACGGGCACGGTCCATGCCGCGCTGCTGGAGCTCGGCGCCGCGGAAGAAGTTGCCGCCGCCGATGACGATCGCGATCTCCGCGCCGTCACGGACCACGGCAGCGATCTCACGCGCGATGGCGTGCACGACGTCAGGGTCGACGCCCAGCCCGCCGCCGCCGGAGAAGGCCTCGCCCGACAGCTTCAGCATGAAGCGGCGGCCCTTCTTGTCGTGGTCGCTCTTGTCGTCGGAAGCGGTGTGGGGGTCCACGCCCTGATTCATGGGATCTCCTCGTGCACATACGAAGAAGGCCATTGCCGGTGGGTCCTCGCGGTTCCCTCTACGGCAATGGCCTCCTCGTCAGATCTGCGGTCGCCCTGCGCGAGCGCGGACGACTGCTTCAGACCCTACCGGGGTCCGGTGTCCGTCGCGTACGGACGGACTCAGATGCCGACCTTGATGCGGGTGAAGCGCACCAGGGTGACACCGGCCTCGTCCAGGACCTTCTGGACGGACTTCTTGTTGTCCAGCGCGTACGGCTGGCCGAGGAGCGTGGCTTCCTTGAAGAAGCCGTTGACGCGACCCTCGACGATCTTCGGCAGGGCAGCCTCGGGCTTGCCCTCCGCGCGGGTGGTCTCCTCGGCGACGCGACGCTCGCTCTCGACGACCTCGGCCGGGACGTCCTCCTTGGAGAGGTACTTCGGCGCGAAGGCGGCGATGTGCTGGGCGATGCCCTTGGCCAGGTCGGCGTCGGCCTTGTCCAGCTCGACCAGGACACCGATCTGCGGGGGCAGGTCGGGCATGGTGCGGTGCATGTACGCGGAGACGAAGGCACCCTGGTACTGCGCGAAGCGGTCCAGGACGATCTTCTCGCCGAGGTTGGCGTTGGCCTCGTCCACGAACGCCTGCACGGTCTGGCCGGGCTTGATCTCGGAGGCGAGCAGCGCCTCGATGTCCGCCGGGTTGGTGGCGGCCACGTGCTGGGCCAGCTCGTCGGCGACGGCGAGGAACTTCGGGCTCTTCGCGACGAAGTCGGTCTCGCACTTGAGCTCGAGCAGCACGCCGGAGGTGTTGTCGGCGGCGATGAGGGAGGCGACCGCGCCGTTCTCGGCGGAGCGGCCCTCACGCTTGGCAACGCCCTTGAGGCCCTTGACGCGCAGGATCTCGTTGGCCTTCTCGACGTCGCCGTCGGCCTCGACGAGCGCGTTCTTGCAGTCCAGCATGCCGGCGCCGGTGAGCTCGCGGAGCTTCTTGACGTCAGCGGCGGTGTAGTTCGCCATGAGTCTTGGATTCTCTCTCGAAGTCGTAGATCCAGGGTGAGCGGCGGAGGAGTCGCGCTCGTGGCGCGGCTCCCCCGCCGTCATCGTCCGTGCTGTGAGTGCCCGGCGCGTGAACGCCGGGCGCCCCCAGTGGGTCAGGCCTGCTCGGCGTCGGCGGCCGGAGCCTCGACGACGGTCTCGGCCTCGGCCTCGGCGGCCGGAGCCTCGACAGCGGCCTCGGCCGGGGCGGCCTCGGCGGCCGGCTCGTCGGCCTTCTTCTCGCCCTCGAGCAGGTCGCGCTCCCACTCGGCGAGCGGCTCGGCGGCGGCCTTCTCGCCCGGCTTCGAGTCACCGGTCGCAGCGCCGGAACGGGCGATGAGGCCCTCGGCGACGGCGTCGGCGATCACGCGGGTGAGCAGGGTGACGGAGCGGATCGCGTCGTCGTTGCCCGGGATCTTGTAGTCGACCTCGTCGGGGTCGCAGTTGGTGTCGAGGATCGCGACGACCGGGATGTGGAGCTTGCGCGCCTCACCGACGGCGATGTGCTCCTTCTTGGTGTCGACGATCCAGACGGCGCTGGGGACCTTCGACATCTCGCGGATACCACCGAGGGTCTTCTCCAGCTTGATCTTCTCGCGGGAGAGGACCAGGAGCTCCTTCTTGGTGAGACCCGAGGCGGCGACGTCCTCGAAGTCGATCGCCTCAAGCTCCTTCAGACGCTGGAGGCGCTTGTAGACGGTGGAGAAGTTGGTGAGCATGCCACCGAGCCAGCGCTGGTTGACGTACGGCATGCCGACGCGCGTCGCCTGCTCGGCGATCGCTTCCTGCGCCTGCTTCTTGGTACCGACGAACATGATGGAGCCACCGTGCGCGACGGTCTCCTTCACGAACTCGTAGGCGCGGTCGATGTACGACAGCGACTGGAGCAGGTCGATGATGTAGATGCCGTTGCGCTCGGTGAAGATGAAGCGCTTCATCTTCGGGTTCCAGCGACGGGTCTGGTGACCGAAGTGGACGCCGCTTTCCAGCAGCTCCCGCATCGTTACGACGGCCATGGCCATCTCCTTGTTTTCTCGGTTTGGTTCCTGACGCCCCGACGCGCCCTGCCCCCGAAGAAGGGGACCGAGAGACGCTCTCACCTGGCCTGACGGGCCGGTGCTGGGGCGTGCGAAGTCGACCCGGTGACCCGGATCGCCACAAGAAGTGTACGGGACCCGGCGGTATGCCGGGTGACGCGCTTGTCCACACCGTCCGGGTTGTCCACAGGCCCGGACGCCGCCCGGAGGCGGCGCGGGAGGCTGTCCCGCATGACGACACTGCTGCTCACCCTGCTCGTGGCGCTGTCCCAGGCGCTCACCTCCGCCGTCCGCCCGCTGCCGCCGCCCCTGGTGGTGGCGCGGTGGTGGGACCCGCCCCCGACGCCGTACGCGGCCGGTCACCGGGGGGTGGACCTGGCGGCGCCCGTGGGGGCGCGGCTGCGCGCCGTGGGGCCCGGCCGGGTGTACTACGCCGGGCAGGTCGCGGGGCGCGGGGTGCTGTCCCTGACCCTGCCGGGCGGCCTGCGCACCACGTACGAGCCGGTCCGGCCGCTCGTGGCGGAGGGCGAGGAGGTCGCGGCGGGGCAGGTGGTGGCGGTGCTGACGGAGGGCGCCCACTGCCAGGAGCCCTGCCTGCACTGGGGGCTGCTGGCGGGCGGTACGTACCTCAACCCGCTGACCCTGCTCCCGCGCCCGGCCCCGAGGCTGCTCCCGACGTCGCCGCCGGGCGGCGGCTGAGACCGGCGCCGCTCGGGCCCGGACCGCTCGGGCCACGACCGCTCGGGCCACGACCGCTCGGGCCACGACCGCTCAGGCCCGGACCGCCCAGCCCCGGACCGCCCAGCCCCGGACCGCCCAGCCCCGGACCGCTCAGCCCCGGACGCCGCGCAGGGCCATCGCGACCGCCGCCTCCGTCACCACGGCCGGGTCCTCGGCGGCGCCGAGCTCGATCCGCCGGACCGCCGCGTCCACGACCCCCTGGAGCAGCATCGCGGCCAGCTTCGGCTCCGCCTGGCCGAGGGCGCCCAGCGCCTCGACGATCATCGCGACCAGTCCGCCGTGCGCCGCGCGGATCTTCTCCCGCGCACCGGCGTCCAGCTCACTGGCCGAGATCGCCACCACCGCCCGGTGGCGGCGGTCCCCGACCAGCCCGAGCTGGCTGCGGACGTAGGCCTCGATCTTCGTCTCGGGCGTCGGGGCCGCCTCCATCGCCGCTTCGATCTCGGCGGCCCAGACGGGGAAGTCCACCGCGCACAGCTCCTCGACGACCGCCGCGCGGGAGCGGAAGTACTCGTACACGGAGGACCGGGCGAGCCCGGTGCGCTGGGCCAGGGCGGGGAAGGTCAGGGCCTCCGTACCGCCTTCGGACAGCAGGGAACGGGCGGCGTCCAACAGGGCGTCGCGCTGCATCGACCGGTGCTCGGCCACGGAGGCCGCTCGAATCCTTGGCACCCGACCACTCTACGGAGCAACGGCCGCCAGGACACGGGTCATCGACGCAAGGGGCGGCCGGCCGCGCCGCCGACCGTGCCCGTCGTCACCGGCCGACGTCCGCGAGCTTGGCCCGCAGCTGGAGCACGGACTTGGTGTGGATCTGGCTGACCCGGCTCTCGGTGACGCCCAGCACGTTGCCGATCTCCGCGAGGGTGAGGCCCTCGTAGTAGTACAGGGTGACGACCGTCTTCTCCCGCTCGGGCAGCGTGTTGATCGCGCGGGCCAGCAGTCTGCGCAGCTCGCGGTCCTCGGCCACCTCCACCGGGTCGTCGGCGGCGTGGTCCTCCAGGGTGTCCATGAGCGAGAGGCGGTCCCCGCCTTCGCCGCCGACGTGCAGCAGCTCCTCCAGGGCGACCACGTTCGCCAGCGACAGCTGGCTGAACACGGTGTGGAGCTCCTCCACCCCGATCCCCATCTCCCCGGCCACCTCGTGCTCGGTCGGGGTGCGCCGCAGCTGGGCCTCCAGCGTGGCGTACGCGCGCTCCACGGCCCGCGCCTTCTGCCGGACCGAGCGGGGGATCCAGTCCAGCGCCCGCAGTTCGTCGATCATCGCGCCGCGGATCCGGGTGATGGCGTACGTCTCGAACTTGATGGACCGCTCGATGTCGAACTTCTCGATGGCGTCGATGAGCCCGAAGACGCCGGAGGAGACGAAGTCGGCCTGTTCGACGTTGGGCGGCAGGCCCACGCTGACCCGGCCGGCCACGTACTTCACCAGCGGTGAGTAGTGCAGGATCAGCTGCTCCCGCAGCCTCTCGTCACCCGAGTCCTTGTACGAGCGCCACAGCACCTCCAGGGACGAGGGCGCGGTGGACCGCACACTGCCGCCGCGGGCAGCGGGGGGCACCGCAGCGCGGTCAGACCCTGAGGTGTGCTGGGGCATGCTTCGCCTTTGCCGGAGCCGGATTCCTTGGGAGCGTAGCGTGACGGAAGTGTCGCGGTGCGCGAAGAGTACGGGATGGCGCGGGGCCGCAAGAGCGCCCCGAACGGCACGGACGGGCCGGGACCGGCGCTTGGCGCACGGTCCCGGCGACCGCCCCCGGGAAGACCGCGTCTCTCATCGGCGTCACTCTTTCACCGGAACGCCCCAGGTCAACGACCGCCTCGCCGGGTGCCACCGGTTCGAGTGCCTCCCCGGGGCGTGCGCGCGGTCAACTGCCAGGCGTCGCCCTGCCGTTCGACGAACCCCAGAGAGTGAAGTTCGTACAGTCTGCCGATGACTTCATCGGTGCCGGTGCCGGCGGCGAGGGCCACCTCCGCCAACTGCGCCGGGCGGCCCGCCGGGAGGGCTTCGAGCACCCGGGCGGCGGCCGGGTCCAGCAGGTCCCGGGGCAACACCGGGCCCCGCCGTTCGGGGGCCAGCTCGCCCATGCCGCCGACCAGCTCGACCACCTCGGCCGCGTCCGTGACGAGCACCGCCTCGCCGCGCAGCAGTTCGTGGACACCGGCCGACAGGGAGCTGGTCGCGGGGCCCGGGACGCCCATCGTGAAGCGCCCCAGCTCACGGGCCCGTCTGGCGGTGACCAGGGAGCCGCTGCGCACGGCCGCCTCCACGACCACCGTGCCCCTGGTGAGGGCGGCGATGACCCGGTTGCGGAGCACGAACCGGCTCGGCGTGGGGTGGCTGCCGGGCGGCAGCTCGCCCAGCACCACACCTTGGCCCGCGATCCGGCCGAGCAGCCCGGCGTGGCCGCGCGGGTAGGCCACGTCCGCCCCGCAGGCCAGCACCGCGACCGTGGCTCCGCCCGAGGCGAGGGCCCCGCGGTGGGCCGCTCCGTCGATCCCGTAGGCCGCCCCGGAGACCACCACCCAGCCGCGCTCGGCGAGACCGGCCGCCAGGGTCTGCGCCATGTGGGCCCCGTACGGGGTGCAGGCCCGGGCCCCGACCAGGGCGACCGAGCGCAGCGCCCAGGTCCGCAGGTCCGCCCCGCCGCGCACCCACAGCCCGACCGGCCGGGCGTCACCGAGGTCGTCCAGCTGGGTCGGCCACTGCGCCGACCCGGGGCAGATGAACCGCACCCCTGCTTCGGCGGCCTCCGCCAGGTCGCGCCGGGGGTCGGCGAGGGCGGCCCGTCTGCGGTATCCGGCGAGCCGCTCCGGCCCCACCCCGGTCGGGCGCCGCTCCCCCGGCTCCGGGTCCGTTCCGGTCAGCAGCCGTATCAGGCCCACGGCGCCGAACTCCCGCAGCCAGCGCCCGCCGTGCTCGTCCCCGGGCTCCAGCACCCGGGTCAGCGCGGCCCGCGCCAACAGCTCCGCCCCGGGGCCGCCCGACCCCGCCGCACCGGGTTCCCGGGTCTCCGGCTCCGCCCCCTCCGCTCCGGCCGCCCGGGACCCACCGCCCGACTCCGGCTCCGCCGCTCCCGCCTGCCCGGGCCCGGCGTCCGGCTCTTCCCCGGGACTCATGACCCTGCCGCCATCGCCAGCGTCGCCCCGCGGGCGATCCCGGTGCGCAGCTCCAGCGCGACGGCCACGTCCAGGGCGTCGGGGCGCTCGTTGCCGCGCAGGTCGGCCACGGTCCAGGCGACCCGCAGCACCCGGTCCAGCCCCCGCGCCGTGAGCAGCCCCCGCTCCATGTCCCGCTCGGCCTGGGCCAGCGCGCCCGGGCCTGCCTGCCAGCGGGTGCGCAGCTCGTGCCCGGGCACCTCCGAGTTGAGCCGCCACGGGGTGCCGTCGAGCCGGGCGGCGGCCCGGTCGCGGGCTTCTCGGACCCGGTCGGCGACCACCGCGGTGGCTTCGCCCCGGCCGCCGTGCCCCAGCAGGTCGGAGCGGGTGACGGGTTCCACCTCCACGCGCAGGTCGACCCGGTCGAGCAGCGGCCCGGACAGTCTCGCCTGGTAGCGCCGGATCACCGAGGCCGGGCATTCGCAGCCGGCCCCTTGGAGCGTGTGCCGCCCGCACGGGCAGGGGTTGGCGGCGAGGACCATCAGGAAGCGGGCCGGCAGCCTTACCACCCCGGCGGCCCGGGCGATGACCACGTGCCCCGCTTCGAGGGGCTGGCGCAGCGCGTCCAGCGCCTTCGCGCCGAACTCGGCCGCCTCGTCCAGGAACAGCACGCCCCGGTGGGCCAGGGAGACCGCCCCGGGCCTGGGCACCCCCGCCCCGCCGCCGACCAGGGACTGCATGGTCGCGGAGTGGTGCGGGGCGCAGTAGGGCGGCCGGGCGAGCAGGGGTTCACCGGGCGGCAGGATTCCCGCGACCGAGTGGACAGCCGTCACCTCCAGGGAATCCTGTCGGGTGAGCGGCGGAAGGATCCAGGGCAGCCTTTCGGCGAGCATCGTCTTGCCCGCGCCCGGAGGCCCGCTGAGGAAGAGGTGGTGCCCTCCTGAGGCCGCCACCTCCAGGGCCCGGCGTGCCGCGTGCTGCCCGGCGACATCGGCGAGGTCCGGGAGGTCGGGGCCGTCCCCGCCGCCCCCGCGGGAGATTCCGGTGCCCAGCCCCGCGCCCGGTACCAGCAGCCCTGCCAGCATCGGATCGGGGCGCCCGGCGGCCGGGTCCTCTTCCTCGGGCACGACCCCGTCGGTCAGGACGGCGATCAGCTGCCGCAGGCTCCGTACCCCGAGCACCGAGACGTCCGGGACGAGCATCGCCTCGGCGGCGCACTGTTGCGGGACCACCACCTGCCGGTACCCGGCCTCGGCGGCGGCCAGGACGGCGGGCAGGACTCCCCGCACGGGCCGCACCCGGCCGTCCAGACCGAGCTCCCCGATCAGGACCAGATCGGCGATGGCGCCCGGGTCGACCACCTCGGCGGCACCGAGCACGGCCGCCGCCACCGCCAGGTCGAAGCCGGCCCCGGACTTGGGTACGGAGGCCGGACTGAGTCCGACCGTGAGCTTCTTCTGCGGCCAGGACGCGCCGGAGTTGACCACCGCGGCCCGCACCCGGTCCCGGCTCTCGACCAGCGTCTTGTCGGGAAGCCCCACCAGGGTGAAGGCCGCGACGCCCGGCTCCAGGTCGGCCTGGACCTCGACCACCACGCCCTCGACCCCCACCAGCGCCACCGAGCAGGCCCGCGCGAACCCCATCAGGCGGCCCCCCTGACGTGTTCCACCACGGGCGCACCGCGCCGCGGCAGCAGGATCCCGACGAGGTCGATCCGCACGCCGCCCGGAGGGGGTCCCCCGTGATCGGCCAGCCAGCGCCCCGCGAGCCGGCGCAGCCGCTCGGCCTTGCCGGGCCGGACCGCGGCCATGGGGTGCTCGAACACCCCCTGCCCGGCCTCCCCCGCCCTGCGCGTCTTCACCTCGCACACGACGAGGCAGTCACCGTCCCGCGCGACGATGTCGATCTCCCCGCTGCGGCACCGCCAGTTCCGGGCGATCACCGACATCCCGGACTCGGTGAGCCGCCGTACCGCCAGTTCCTCGCCGTACCGGCCCAATGCCTGCTGCTGCGCCACGCTCTTCGCGTTCATCCGGCACCACCTCCGGCACCGACGATCGCGCGTCCCCGTCCCCCGTGTGGATCTTGGTGGACAACAGGGGCGTTGTGGAAAACACGCTCACCCCTGCGGGTGACACGAGGCCCCCGGGCCGGCCCCGCCGCGGCTCCGGCGGCGGGCCGATCAGCTGCCGGGAAGTTCGAGGTCGCTCTTGTTGAGCTCCTCGATGTTCACGTCCTTGAAGGTCAGCACGCGCACCTGCTTGACGAAGCGGGCCGGACGGTACATGTCCCAGACCCACGCGTCGGCCATGGTGACCTCGAAGAAGACCTCCCCCTGGACCGAGTGCACCTGCATCTCGTAGTCGTTGGTGAGGTAGAAACGGCGTTCCGTCTCGATCACGTACTTGAACAGACCGACGACGTCGCGGTACTCCCGATAGAGCTTCAGCTCCATCTCGGTCTCGTACTTTTCGAGGTCCTCGGCACTCATGGCATGTTCCCCTTCAGCCGTGCGTCCCCCTATTGTGCGCCAGAGCCCCGGGCCCCTAAACGATTTCGGGGGCCAGGACCACCGGCGCACCCGGAGGACCGTCGTCGAGCAGCGTACGGAGCAACCCGGCGAGTCTGGTCGGGTACACCGTCTCACGTGCCGAGAGAAGTTCCTCGGAGGTCCACCACCTCGCTCCCGTGACGGTGCGCCGCTCCAGCTCCGTGAACCCGGTCGTCACCGTCGCGGTCCGGCTCGTCCGGGCGAGGAAGTACCACTCGTCCTGTTCCCAGCGCCGTCCGTCGAAGGGGAAGGCGCAGTACCGGTGCCACAGGACCGGCCCCAGCTCCACGTCGGTGATGCCGGTCTCCTCCGCGAGTTCCCGCAGTGCGGCCTCCGCACGCGTCTCGGTGCCCTCCACCCCGCCGCCGGGGGTGAACCACCAGTCGTTCGCGGGGTCGCCCGGTTCGAAGCCGTGCAGCAGCAGGATCCGGTCCTGCGGGTCCAGCAGGATGACCCGGGACACCTTGCGGACCTCGTCAGCGGGCATCGACGCGCTCCCGCCGGCGCCCGCGGCCCAGCACCCGCGTGACGGGCCCGTAGGCGGCCCCCAGCACCACGAGTGCGGCCCCGGCGACCACCGCGGCGAGCTGGAGCCGCAGCGGCCCCGGCCGGGAGGTCCCGCCGGGGAGCGCGGCGTACGTCCCGGGCCGCTCCACCATCGCCATCGACGGCCACGCCAGCGCGTCCACCCGGGCACTGACCGCCGAGCGGGCCACGGTCCCCTGTCCGCTCTCCTGGAGGTGGGCCCGGGAGTCCAGCGAGCCCGCGCGGTGGTCACCGAGCAGGAAGAGGTTGTCCTCGGGGACCTTCACCTCGAAGGTGGTGTCGGACGCGCCCCCGGGCACCGGGACGGTCGCCGGATCCAGGGGGGTGGGCCGGGCGTCGTCGAGGTAGGGCTCGTCCAGTTCCTTGCCGTTCACCGTGAGCTTGCCGCCCGTGCCGCAGCACTTCACGGTGTCGCCGCCGACCGCGACCACCCGCTTGACCATGGGCGAGTCACTCCACATGGAATCAGTGAAGATGACCACGTCGCCGCGGCGCACCTGGTCGCCGTCGATCCGCTGTGCAAGCACCCGGTCGCCGGGCCGCACGGTCGGCACCATCGAGTCGGTCGGCACCGTGTACGGCTGGTAGGTCAGCGCCCCCCAGACGAAACCTCCGAGGAAGAGCACAAAGCCGATGGCCACGGCGATTCCCGACAACACGTTGCCGAGACCACCGTGGCCCTTGCCGCCGGCCCGTATGCCGTGCGTACCGCTCGCTCTTGTTCCGCCCATTGCAGCAGCCCCCACACTCGGGATCGTCGACCTGGGCGGCACCCTACCCGGCGGTACGGCCGCCGGTCAGCTTCCGCCTGCGCCACAGGACGACGGGGACCGCGCCCGTCAGCCCCAGGGCCGCCGGCGCGAGTCCGACCGGCGCCAGCCCCGAGGCGTCGAGACCGAGTGCGGCGGCCTTGGCCTGGTGGCCGATGCCGGGCTGGTCGAAGGTGTCCGGAACCGGGAGGGTGGCCCAGCGGGTGACGGGCCACGCGACCACCACGGCCCGGCCGACGACGTCCTTGACCGGCACGAAGCCCTGGGTGGAGTCCTGCATGTGGTAGCGGGAGTCTTGCGAGTTCTGCCGGTGGTCGCCCATCACCCAGATCTTGCCCTTGGGGACGGTGATCGGGCCGAACGGGGCGTCGTCGCAGGGCGTGTTGCCGGGGTAGATGTACGGCTCGTCGAGCGCCTTGCCGTTGACGACGACCGGGCCGCCCCGCTTGCACTCGACCGTGTCACCGCCGATGGCGATGGTCCGCTTGATCAGGTCCTTCTCCTCGGCGGACGGCATCAGGCCGATCCAGCTGAGGGCCTTCTGCGCGAAGTTCGGCTCCGGGGTGGCCTCGCCCGCGAGCCAGTTGGCGGGGTCGTGGAAGACCACGACCTCACCGCGCTCGGGCTCCGAGCCGAACCACGGGGTCAGCTTGTCCACGAGCACCCGGTCACCGCGCTGGAGGGTGTTCTGCATCGACTCCGACGGGATCGAGAACGCCTGCACCAGGAAGGTCTTGATCAGCAGGGCCAGCAGCAGGGCGATGCCGATGAGGAGCGGCAGCTCCTTCCAGAACGAACGCTGGGGGCGCGCCCCGGCTCCGCCCTTCTCGGTCTCGCTCTCGACGCCGTCCTCCGGCCGCTCGGCACCTTCGTCGCGTCCGGACCGCGCGCCTACCGCCACATCCCCCACATCCACTCCCTCACTCGCAATCGCCGCCCGTGCCGGTACGGACACGGGCCCTCCCCTCCCTTAACGAGCGGGAGTTCCCTAAGGCGCGGGAGACCGAGGACACACTATGCGAACCGCGTGCCCCGACGCCGTCCACCGCGGCCGCGCCGTCCGCGCCGCGCCTGATCGGGCACCGTGAGGAAGGTGGCGGGCTGTTCCAGCTGCCGCCAGTGGGCGTAGGGCCAGGCGATCACCACGGCCCGCCCCACCACCCCGTTCTCGTCGATCGTGCCCTGGAACCCCTCGTCGAGGTGGTAGCGGGAATCGGCCGAGTTGGCCCGGTGGTCACCCATCACGAAGAGCCGGCCCTGCGGCACCTTCACCTCGAACGGGATCTCCGACGGGGCGTTGCCGGGATTCACGTAAGGCTCATCAAGCGGCGTCCCGTTGACGGTGATCCGCCCCCGGGAGTCGCAGCACTTGACGGTGTCGCCGCCGACGCCGATGACCCGCTTGATCAGGTCCTGTTCGTCCGCCGAGGGCAGCAGGCCGATGAAGGTCAGGGTCTCCTTGATCTGCTTGACGACGACCGGGTCCTTGCCCGGCCGGGCCGCCTCGCCCTTGAGCCAGCCGCCCGGGTCCTTGAACACCACGACGTCGCCCCGCTCCACCTTGGAGCCGAACCACGGCGTGAGCTTGTCCACCAGGACCCGGTCGCCGATCCGGATCGTCTGCTCCATGGAGCCCGACGGGATGAAGAAGGCCTGTACCAGGAAGGTCTTGAGGAGCAGGGCGATGCACAGCGCGACGACCACCAGCAGGGGCAGTTCCCCCGCCCTGCGGGTCCGTCTGCGCCGGCGGACCCGGCGCGCCAGCCGGCGGCGCTCGGCCCGGCCGCCCTCCGGTTGCGGCGGCGCCTGCGCCGCCCGTTCGGGCTCCGGCTCCGGCTCGGGGTCCCGCCCGCGGTCCTGCCTGCCCCTCGGCCGCCCCCGGCTACCCATGTCCGCCCCCCGCGGTTCCCGCCGCGCCCCAGCGCGACACGGGCCAGCCGATCCAGTCGGCCCGTCCGATCACCTCGTCCACCGGCACCATTCCCCCGCCCGGCTCGCCCAGGTGGTCCCGGGAGTCCCTCGACTGGGACCGGTGATCGCCCATGACCCACAGGGTCCCAAGGGGCACGACGATCCGGAAGGGCACCTTCGAGGAGGTGTCGCCCGGGTAGAGGTACGGCTCGTCCACCGGAACCCCGTTCACCTTCATCCGGCCGTTCTCGTCGCAGACCACGTCGTCGCCGCCGACGCCGATGACCCGCTTCACGAAATCGGTGTCGGAGGGCTCCGCCAGCCCGAGCACCGAGGCCGCGTCATGCAGGGCCGAGCCGATCGGATCGCCCTGCGGCCCCTCCGGGACGAAGGAGCCCCTGCCGTCGAAGACGACCACGTCCCCGCGCTTCGGCTGGTCGCCGAAACGGTACGCCAGCTTGTTGACCAGCACCCGGTCCCCGACCCGGAGCGTCGGCTCCATCGACCGGCTGGGGATCAGGAAGGGCTGCAGGACGAAGTTGCCGAGCAGCAGCACGAAGACCGTGCAGGCCAGCCCCAGCAGCCCGGCCCGCCGCCAGGTCAGCCCACGGGGGGCCAACGCACGGCGCGGCCGCCCCTCCCCCTGGTCGGGGGAAGGGCGGCCGCGCTGGGTGAGCTCTGCTTCGGTGTCCATCGTGGGGGAGCCTATCCGGCCGCCCCCGGGACCCGGAGGGGAGATCAGCGGTCGCGCTTCTCCTTGATCTTCGCGGCCTTGCCGCGGAGCTCACGGAGGAAGTACAGCTTGGCGCGACGCACGTCACCGCGGGTGACGACCTCGATCTTCTCGAAGATCGGGGAGTTCACCGGGAAGGTGCGCTCGACACCGACGCTGAAGGAGACCTTGCGAACGGTGAAGGTCTCGGAGACGCCAGAGCCCTGGCGACGGATGACAACACCCTTGAACTGCTGGATACGGGAGCGGTTGCCCTCGATGACGCGGACGTGCACGTTGATCGTGTCACCCGGGCGGAAGGCCGGGACGTCGGAGCGGATCGAGGCGGCGTTGACGCCATCGAGCAGGTGAGACATGTTCTTCGTCTGCTTTCTTCGCACGACGCCACAGGCCGCCGGTGCGGATTTCCGTAGAGAATTCGGGAGCTGCGCCCTCTCGCGGACGACGGTCCCCCTGTGGCAGGGGCGTACGCGAGCACACAACAGCCGCCTATTCTTCCACGGTCTGCGGCCTATGCCAAAACCGGCCGTCGGGGGTCGGCTTCCAGCCCAGGAGACTGAGGATCTCGCGGTCCTTCTTGTCGAAGGCGGAGGCCTCGCAGCGCTCGATCAGGTCGGGCCGGTTGCGGGCCGTCCTGCGGAAGGCCTCGTCCCGCCGCCACCGGGCGATCTTGCCGTGGTGCCCGCTCAGCAGGACGTCGGGGATGCCCCGGCCGCGCCACTGCGGGGGCTTGGTGTAGACGGGCCCCTCCAGCAGGTTCGCCATCTCACCGGGGGCGAAGGAGTCGTCCCGGTGAGATTCGGCGTTGCCGAGCACCCCGGGCAGCAGCCGGGCCACGGCCTCGGTGACGACGAGTACGGCCGCCTCGCCGCCCGCCAGCACGTAGTCGCCGATGGAGACCTCGTACACCGGCATCCGCGTCGCGTACTCGTCGATGACGCGGCGGTCGATGCCCTCGTACCGGGCCGGGGTGAAGATCAGCCACGGCCGCTCGGACAGTTCGACGGCCAGTTCCTGGGTGAACGGGCGCCCGCTGGGCGTGGGGACGACCAGGACCGGGCCGTGGGCGCCGGCCTCGTACCCGTCGGCCAGCGCCGCGTCCAGGGCCTCGCCCCACGGCTCGGTCTTCATGACCATGCCCGGCCCGCCGCCGTAGGGGGTGTCGTCGACCGTGTTGTGGCGGTCGTACGTCCAGTCCCGCAGGTCGTGGACGTGGACGTCGAGCTGGCCGCGCGCCCGCGCCTTGCCGACGAGCGAGACGTTCAGCGGCTCCAGGTATTCGGGGAAGATCGTGACGACGTCGAGACGCATCAGGCGTCGTCCCCGGCGGCCGCGGCCTCTTCGTCACGGCTCGAAACGACCTCGGCGCGGTCGTCGATCAGGCCGGGCGGCGGCGTGATGACGCAGCGCTGCTCCTCCAGGTCGATCTCGGCGACGATCTCCTCCACGAAGGGGATCATCACCTCGCTGCCGTCGGGCCGTTCCACGATGAAGAGGTCCTGCGAGGGCAGGTGCGAGATCTCGGTGATCCGGCCGATCTCCGTACCGTCCTCCAGCACTACGTCCAGGTCCATCAGCTGGTGGTCGTAGTACTCGTCCTCCTCCTCCGGAAGCTCCGTGGGGTCCACCTCGGCGATGAGCAGGATGTTGCGCAGCGCCTCGGCACCGGTGCGGTCCTTGACGCCCTCGAAGCGCAGCAGCAGCCGCCCGCTGTGCACCCGGCCCGTCTCGATGGTCAGCGGGCCCGCCGACGCCGGCTCCGTCTGGAGCACCGCGCCCGGTCCCAGCCGCAGTTCGGGCTCGTCGGTCCGCACCTCGACGGTGACCTCACCCTTGATCCCGTGGGCGCGGCCGATCCGCGCGACTACCAGCTGCACTGTCTTGTCTCCTGTTCAGACGACGACGGGCCGGGGCGGGCGCATTCGCCCTCCCCGGCCCGTGCCGGTGGTTCAACTCTTCAGCGGACCTGGTCCACGTCGACGAGGTCGACGCGGATCCCCCGCCCGCCGATCGCGCCCACGACGGTGCGCAGCGCACGTGCGGTGCGGCCGTTGCGGCCGATCACCTTCCCGAGGTCATCCGGGTGGACCCGGACCTCGAGCACCTGTCCGCGGCGCAGGTTGCGCGAGGCGACCTGCACTTCGTCGGGGTTGTCCACGATGCCCTTCACGAGGTGCTCAAGAGCCTCCTCGAGCATGATCAGGCCTCGGTCGACTCGGCGGCGGCCTCAGCCTCGTCCGCCTTCTTGTCGGCCTTCTTCGCCTTCTGGGTGATGGCCTCGCCCTTGCCCTCGCCGATGCCCTCGAGGGCCTTGGCGAACTCGTCGAAGGAGCGACGCTTGCTCTCCTTCGTCTCCGGCTGGAGCAGCGGCGCGGGGGCGGGGAGACCCTTGTGGGCCTGCCAGTCACCGGTCAGCTTCAGGATGGCGAGCACAGCCTCGGTGGGCTGGGCGCCGACGGACAGCCAGTACTGCGCACGCTCGGCGTTGACCTCGATGCGCGACGGGTTGTAGGTCGGCTGGTAGATACCGATCTCCTCGATCGCGCGACCGTCCCGGCGGGTGCGGGCGTCGGCGACGATGATGCGGTAGTGCGGCTGGCGAATCTTGCCGAGGCGCTTGAGCTTGATCTTGACTGCCACTGGAGTGGTGTCTCCTGAACTTGACGTGGTTGGGCACATGAGATGCCACGTGGGGTTGCGGTACTCGGGTGCCCGATGGACGCGTCAGCCGGAGGAGAGAGGGGTCCTGTGCGACTGTCGAGTACAGCTAGCCATTGTGCCACATGCCTGCGGCGCGCTCAGCCGTGAGGGGTGCCGGACGGAGGCCGGACGGAGCGTCCGGCGGGGGAACGGGCTCAGCCGCACGCGGCGGCCCGTTCGCGGCCGGACGGCCGGGCCCGTCGGCACGACTGTCCGTACGGCCGCGCCCGCGGCTCAGGAGGCGGCGGCCGAGACGGCCACCTCGGGGATGCGGAACGGCTTCATGCAGCCGCCGCAGACGATGGGCGCCTGGGCCAGCACCGACGGGACGACCCGCACGTTGCGCCCGCAGTCGCAGACCGCCTTGACCCGGACGCCGCCACCCGAGGAGCCGTGCCGCGCGGCCGGCCCGCGGAAGCTGCGCTTGGTGTCGGCGGCCGTGGCGACGGTGTGCGCCTTGAGCGCCCGCTGCAACCGCTCCATCGTGGGGCGGTAGCGCTTCTTCGCCTCGGGACTGAGCGAGACCAGCGAGAAACCGCTGCTGGCGTGCGGCTCTTCGGAGTGGTCCAGCCCCATCTCCTCGGCGATCGCGAGGAATCTGCGGTTGTGGTAGCGGCCGGCCCGCGAGGTGTCGCGGACTCCACGGGCGGCGGCGATGCCGTGGACTGCCTCGTGCAGCAGTCGCTCGAAGGAGAGTTCGGCGCCGCAAGCGGACGACGACTCTCCGATCAGGGACTCGGGCGCGGCAAGGTCAGGCAGCTCGGGGTGGTACCGCTGAATATCGGCCCACGCCTGCGCCAGCTCTGCGGCGAGAACAGGTGGTGTCGTGCTCACGTCGTGACAACGAGCCGAGGTGCCCTGGTGTTCCGATTCCGGGCCATTCCAAATTTTTTGCACGTACCAGTCAGTTCAGTCTGATGCGTCCCGACGAGGACGTGTGCGCATATCCCCGGAGGAGTCGGTACGTAACGAGGACCAAGTACGGCCACGCCCCCGGCGCGCGGCCGGGGCCGCACGCCGGGGGCGTGGCTGCGATCAACGGGCGATCAGTACGAGCGCGCCACGATGGCGAGGGTACCGGGAGCGTCGTCCGCCTCCGGGACCGAACCGTCCGCGGCGATCAGGCAGCGCACGGAGACGGCCTGCTCGGCCAGCTTCGCCTCGCCCTCCGGGCCGAGGTCCGCCCACGGGATGCGCGCCCAGCCACCGGCGACGGCGGCCTCGGCGGCCTCCTCGATCGTCGTGACGTCACAGGTGCGGGCCTCACGGCGCTCGCGGGACTCGCGCAGCAGCTGCGCCTGGTCCTCCTCCAGCACCTTGGGCAGGAGGTCGGCCAGCGCGGAGATCTGCACGGCCTCCTTGCCGCCGGGGATCCGGCGGGCCAGCATCGCGGTGCCGTTCTCCAGGTCGCGCGGGCCGATCTCGACGCGCACCGGCACGCCCTTGAGCTCCCAGTCCACGGCGCGGCGCCCGAAGGGCGTGTCCACGCGGTCGTCGACCTGGACGCGGATTCCGGCGGCCTTGAGCTGGGCCCCCAGCTCGCGGACCTTGGCCACGGCCTCGTCGCCCTTGATCGCCATGACGACGACCTGGACGTGCGCGAGGCGCGGCGGCACCCGCAGCCCGTTGTCGTCGCCGTGGGACATGATCAGACCGCCGACCATGCGGGTCGATACGCCCCACGAGGTCTGCCAGACGAGCTCCTGCTTGCCTTCCTTCGACAGGTACTGGGTGTGGAAGGCCTTGGCGAAGTTGGTGCCGAGCTCGTGGCTCGTGCCCAGCTGCAGGGCCTTGCCGTCGCCCATCATCCCCTCCAGCGTGAGGGTGTTGATGGCGCCGGCGAAGCGCTCCTTGGCGGTCTTGCGGCCGAGCACGACGTCGATGCCGAGCACGTTCGTCATGAAGTCGCCGTACACGTCGGTGTGGATGCGCGCCGCGTAGTCGCGGGCGTCCTCGTAGGTGGCGTGGGCGGTGTGGCCCTCCTGCCAGAGGAACTCGCTCGTACGCAGGAACACGCGCGGGCGCATCTCCCAGCGGACCACGTTGGCCCACTGGTTGATCAGCAGGGGCAGGTCCCGGTAGCTCTGGACCCACTTGGAGAAGTAGTCGTTGATGATCGTCTCGGAGGTGGGCCGGACGACGACCGGCTCTTCCAGCTCCTTGCCGCCGCCGTGCGTGACGACCGCGAGCTCGGGGGCGAAGCCCTCGACGTGCTCGGCTTCCTTCGTCAGGTAGGACTGCGGGATGAACAGCGGGAAGTACGCGTTCTGGGCACCCGCGTCCTTGATGCGCGCGTCCATCTCCTGCTGCATCCGCTCCCACAGCCCGTAGCCGTACGGCCGGATGACCATGGTGCCGCGTACCGGACCGTTGTCGGCCAGCTCGGCCTTGTTGATCAGATCCTGGTACCAGCGGGGGAAATCCTCCGCCTGGGGGGTGAGAACGGGTGCCTTTGCCATGGCGCGAATGGTACGGCGCCGGGCGCTCGATGCGTGAATCGGGTGGCGCACTCCTCTGGACGCGGGGGCCGATGGGGAGTTCCCTGGCAACGGGGGCAAGGGGGCGACATGGAATCAGGAGCGCTCATTCGATGACACCGATGCCGACGACGACGCTCGTCGCCCGGGACTGGGCCGAGATCCAGGAACGGATGCTGGTACCGCTGTACGAGGCGGTCTACGACCGGCTGGAGGTCGGGCCCGGGGCCCGGCTGCTCGGCCTGGGGTGCGGGGCCGGGCTGGCCCTCCTGCTGGCGCAGCGGCGCGGGGCCGCCGTCACGGGCGTGGAGGCGGATGCGGCGCGGCGTGCGCTGGCCCGTGAGCGGCTGCTGGAAGTGCGGGCGGACCCGCCGGCGGGTGCGCGGCCGTACGACGTCCTGCTGGCCTTCTCGCCCGGCTCCGGGGATCTGGGCGCGGCCGCCCCGGCGGTCCGCCGGGGCGGCGCGGTGGTCCTGGCGGGCTGGGGGCCCTCGGAACGGTGCACGGTTCCGGTGGTGCTCGGCGCCGGGCCCGCGCCGCGGGACCTGGACGCGCTGGTGGCCGGGGCGGGTCTGGTCCCGGACGGGTCGGGGCGGGTGTTCTGCCCGTTCGGCTACGCGGACGTGGACAGCGCCGTGCGCGGGCTGCTGTCGACGGGGCTGTACGAGTCGGCGTCCGACCCGGCGCAGGTGGAGAAGGAGCTGACCGAGGCGCTTCACCCGTACGAGCGGCCGGACGGCGCGGTGTGGCTGCCGAACATCTTCCGCTACGTCATCGCCCGCGTCCGCTGACCCGGCGGTTCCGCGCCTGACGCTCACTTCGACAGGCGCGGGATGCCGGCGGCGGCGTAGGCGGCGGCTTCGTCCAGGGTCTCGGCGGCGAGCAGGGCCTCGGCGAGGTCGTCGAGCTGCGAGCGGTGCTCCCGCAGGAGGCGGCAGGCCTCCACGTAGCACTCGTCCACGATCCGCCGCATCTCGGCGTCGACGGCGTCGAGCGTCGCGGGCGCGGCGGAGAGCCCGTAGGCGCTCTGTCCGTCGGAGGGGATCGCGGTCAGGCGGCCGACGCGTTCGCTCATCCCCCACCGGCCGACCATGCCGCGCACGAGGTTGGTGACCTGTTCGAGGTCGTTCTCGGCGCCCGTGGTGATCACGTCGTAGACGACCTGCTCGGCCGCCATGCCCCCGAGCGCGCCGATGATGCGCCCGCGCAGGTACTCCTCCGTGTACGCGTACCGGTCGGCGTCGGGGGTGGAAAGGGTGACGCCCAGGGCCCGCCCGCGCGGAACGATGGTGATCTTGCGGACGGGGTCGGCGCCCGGATGGAGCATGCCCAGCAGGGCGTGGCCGCTCTCGTGGTAGGCCGTGCGGCGGCGTTCCTCCAGCGGCATGACCAGCGGGCGTTCCGCGCCGAGCTGCACCTTCTCCAGGGCCTCGGAGAGGTCGGCCTGGGTGACCTCGGTCTGCTTGCGCTTGACGGCCAGCAGGGCGGCCTCGTTGGCCAGGTTGGCCAGTTCGGCGCCCGTCATGCCGGGAGTCGTACTGGCGACCCGGCCCAGGTCCACGCCCTCGGCGAGCGGGATCTCGCGGGTGTGGATGCGCAGGATCGCCTCGCGGCCGCTCTTGTCGGGCGGGGAGACCTGCACCAGGCGGTCGAAGCGGCCCGGCCGGGTCAGCGCCGGGTCCAGGACGTCGGCGCGGTTGGTGGCGGCGAGGACGACGACGCCCTCCGAGCCGGAGAAGCCGTCCATCTCGGTGAGGATCTGGTTCAGGGTCTGTTCGCGTTCGTCGTGGCCGCCGAGTCCGCCGCCGGCGCCGCGCACCCGCCCGATGGTGTCGATCTCGTCGATGAAGATGATCGCGGGGGCGACCTTGCGCGCCTCGGTGAACAGTTCGCGGACCCGCGAGGCGCCGACTCCGACGATCATCTCGATGAACTCGGACGCGGAGGCGGAGAAGAAGGGGACCCCGGCCTCCCCGGCGACGGCGCGGGCGAGCAGGGTCTTGCCGGTGCCGGGCAGGCCCGCGAGGAGGACCCCGCCGGGCATGCGGGCGCCCATCCGGCGGTAGGCCTGCGGGTTCTTGAGGAAGTCGACGACGTCGTTGAGCTCGCCCGCCACCTCGTCGATGCCCGCCACGTCCTCGAAGGTGGTGCGTTTGGCGCCCGTCTCCAGCTCCACCGGTTTCGGCGGGGCCTTGCGGCCCAGGCCGCCGAGGCCGCCGCCCATGGCCGAGCCCATCCGGCGGGCGATGACCACCCACAGCAGGACCAGCAGCAGCATGGGGGCGAGCGAGATGAGGAGGTTGGCGAGGAAGCTGCGCTGCACGACGACGGGCGAGGCGGTCACCGTGACCTGGTGTTTGGTGAGGTTGGCCCACAGGTCGTCGTCGGCGAAGGCGGGGCGCTGGGTGACGAACTTGGTGTAGTCGCCCTTGCCGCCGTCCGGCTTGGGCGCCTTGGCCTTGAGCTGCCCCTGGATGGCGTCGCCCTTGGAGTAGATCTTCGAGACGTTGCCGTCCGCGACCTGCCTGCTGAATTCGGTGTAGGAGACCGTCGGCTCGTCGCCCTCGTTGTAGAACGACAGCACCAGGTTGGCGACCAGGAAGACGATCAGGGCGGCGAGGATCAGCCCGCGCCATCCGCCGGGCATCTTCTTCCTCGGCGGCGGGGTGGGAGGCGCGCCCTCGGAACGCCAGGGGGTGTCGGCCCGGTCGCGGGGCGGTGCGGGGGTGGGGCTGGGCACGGGGCCTCCTTACTGCCGTCCTCCCGGCCGACCATAAGGGAGATACCGGACCATTGCCCCCTGGGGAGCCGCGCCCGGGAACGGCGCAGGGCCCCGGCCGGCTGGTCCCGCTCGGGCCGGCCAGGGCCCTTCCGGCGCGGTGCTCCGCGCACCGCGCCGCCGTCACGTGGCGAAGCGCGTCAGCTTCTTCACTTCATGAACTTCTTGAACTCGTCCGGAAGGTCGAAGTCCTGACCGGGCTGGGCCCCGCCCGCGGGCAGACCGAACGGGTTGCCGCCGGCGGCCGGCTCGGCCGCCTGCGGTCCCTGCTCGCGCCGGGCCGCAGCCGCGGCCTCCTCCTGCTTGCGCTTCATCGGGTTGCCGCTCTTGCGCTTGCCCTTGGCCTGCTTGACCTGCTTCTTCTGCCGGCCGGGTCCGCCGCCCATCCCGGGGATGCCGGGCATGCCCGGCATGCCGCCGCCCTGGGCCATGCGGGACATCATCTTGCGCGCCTCGAAGAACCGCTCGACCAGGTTCTTGACCGCGCTGACCTCGACGCCGGAACCCTTGGCCACACGGGCGCGGCGGGAGCCGTTGATGATGTGCGGGTCCTGGCGCTCTGCCGGGGTCATCGACTTGATGATGGCGGCCATGCGGTCGACGTCACGCTCGTCGATGTTGTTGATCTGCTCCTTGATCTGCCCCATGCCGGGCAGCATGCCGAGCAGCTTGGAGATGGAGCCCATCTTGCGGACCTGCTCCATCTGGGCCAGGAAGTCGTCGAGCGTGAACTCCTTGGGGCCCTTCGCCAGCTTGGCCGCCATCTTCTCGGCCTCGGCCTGCGAGAAGGTCTTCTCGGCCTGCTCGATGAGGGTGAGCATGTCACCCATGTCGAGGATCCGGCCCGCCATGCGGTCGGGGTGGAAGGCGTCGAACTCGTCGAGCTTCTC
Source organism: Streptomyces sp. NBC_00667 (assembly GCF_036226825.1). Classification (NCBI taxonomy): domain Bacteria; kingdom Bacillati; phylum Actinomycetota; class Actinomycetes; order Kitasatosporales; family Streptomycetaceae; genus Streptomyces; species Streptomyces sp. NBC_00667. The sequence goes on along the minus strand of NZ_CP109022.1, from coordinate 4,879,814 downwards.
ACCGTTCGAGGCGAACATGATCTGCTTGCCGGTGACGTGCGCGATGGAGAGCGCGGCACCGCCCCGGGCGTCGCCGTCGAGCTTGGAGAGCACCACGCCGTCGAAGCCGACGCCGTCGCGGAAGGCCTCGGCGGTGTTGACCGCGTCCTGGCCGATCATGGCGTCGACCACGAAGAGGATCTCGTCGGGGCTGACGGCGTCGCGGATGTCCGCGGCCTGCTGCATCAGCTCCTGGTCGATGCCGAGGCGGCCGGCGGTGTCGACGATGACGATGTCGTGCTGCCGGCTCCGCGCGTACTCGACGGAGTCCTTCGCGACCTGGACCGGGTCGCCGACGCCGTTGCCCGGCTGGGGGCCGTAGAACGCGACCCCGGCCCGCTCGGCGACGATGCTCAGCTGGTTGACGGCGTTGGGGCGCTGGAGGTCGCAGGCGACGAGCAGCGGGGTGTGGCCCTGCCCCTTGAGCCAGAGGCCGAGCTTTCCGGCGAGGGTGGTTTTACCGGCACCCTGGAGACCGGCGAGCATGATCACGGTGGGCGCGGTCTTGGCGTAGCGCAGCCGCCGGGTCTCGCCACCGAGGATCGAGACGAGCTCGTCGTTGACGATCTTGAGGACCTGCTGGCCGGGGTTGAGGGCCTTGCTGACCTCTTCGCCGCGGGCGCGTTCCTTGACGTTCGCGATGAAGGAACGGACGACGGGAAGCGCGACGTCGGCCTCGAGGAGGGCGATACGGATTTCCCGCGCCGCAGCGTCGATGTCCTGCTCGGAGAGGCGACCTTTGCCCCGGAGGGACTTGAAGGTCGCGCTGAGGCGGTCGGAAAGCGTATCGAACACGGTGGTCGCGATTCCTCGGGTCGGGGGCGTGTGGTCGTCCCCCAGGGTATCGGCCCTTTCCCGGTGGTGGGCCCTGCGGTCCGTCACCGGTCCGGGGCCCACCGCCGGGCGCGCTCAGTGCAGGGCGGTCCCGACCGCGCGGGCGAGGGAGGCGGCGGCCCCGGGAGACAGGGGTTTGCCGTCCGGGTCGGTCACGTACAGGGTGTCCACCGCGTTCGCGCCGAGCGTGGAGACGTGCGCGCTGCGGACCCGGACGCCGCCCGCGTCCAGCGCCCGGCCGATCCGGTGGAGCAGTCCCACGGCGTCGGGGGCCCGCACCTCCAGGACGGTGGCCAGCGAGGAGACGTCCGGCACCACCGTCACCCGGGGCGGCGGCGGGACCACCCCGCGCCGCCGCGGGTACGCGGCCTCGCGGTCGGCCAGCTTCGCCGGGACGTCCAGCGAGCCGTCCAGCGCCCGGACCAGGTCGGTGCGCAGCCGGGCGGCCTCCGGCAGGGCCCCGTACTCGGCGGCCACCCGCCAGCGGAACACGAGCACCTCCCCCAGCAGGTCCGGCAGCTCCAGCGAGCGCAGGTCGGCCGCCCGGACGGTGAGCCGGTGCAGCGCCAGCACCCCGGCCAGCGCGGGCAGCACCCCGGGCTGGTCGGGAACGGCGACGACCAGGTCCACCCCGACCGAATCCTCCTCGTGGCGGGCTTCCAGGGCCAGCACCGGCTCCCCGGTGCGCAGCGCCTCCACCGCCAGGCGTTCCTGTTCGGTGACCGGGATGCCCAGCTCGGTGGTCGCGGGGGCCGCGCCCGTGAGGACCGCTCCGACCCGGGCCACCAGGTCCGCCACGAGCGAACCCCGCCAGGAGCTCCACGCCGCCGGGCCGGTGGCCAGGGCGTCGGCCTCGGTGAGGGCGTGCAGGAGCTCCAGGGTGCCCGCCGACCCGACGGCTTCGGCAACGGACCGGACCGTGGCCGGGTCGTCCAGGTCGCGCCGGGTGGCGGTCTCGATGAGCAGCAGGTGGTGGCGTACGAGGACGCCGAGCACCGCCACGTCCTCGGCGTCGAAGCCGACCCGGGCGGCCATGTCGCGGGCGATGGTCTCCCCGGCCAGCGAGTGGTCGCCGGGCCAGCCCTTGCCGATGTCGTGGAGCAGGGCGGCCATCAGGAGCAGGTCCGGGCGGCTGACGCGGCGGGTGAGGGCGGCGGCCCGGACCGCCGTCTCCACCAGGTGCCGGTCCACCGTCCAGGTGTGCACGGGGTTGCGCTGCGGCCTGCAGCGCACCCGTTCCCAGTCGGGCAGCAGCCGGGTGATCAGCCCCTCCGCTTCGAGCGCCTCCCACACCCCGACCGTCGGCTCGCCCGCCCCCAGCAGGGTGACCAGCTGCTCCCGCGCCTCCGCGGGCCAGGGCACCGGGAGCGGCTTGCCTTGGGCGGCGAGGCGGCGTACGGAGTGCAGCGAGACCGGCAGACCGGCCTGTGCGGCGGCCGCCCCGAAGCGCAGCGCGAGCACCGGGTCCCGGTCGGGCCGGGCGGCGAGGGCCAGCACGGCCTCGCCGTCGGACTCCACGACGCCCTCGGCGAGCGGTGCCCGCTGCACGGCGGGCCCGCGCGTGCCCAGCAGCAGGCCGCGCAGCCTCGGCCGGGCCGCCCGGGAGCGCAGTACCCGCCCGACCTCCCGCCAGGTGACGTCGCCGGCGTACGAGATGACCCGGGCGGCCTCGTACACCTCGCGCAGCAGCGCGTCCGCGTCGAGCAGCCCGAGCCGGGCGGCGACCTGGTCCTGTTCCTGGAGGGAGAGCCGGTCGGTGGCCCGGCCCGTCACCAGGTGCAGGGCGTCCCGGGCGTCCAGGAGCCGCCGGCGCGCCTCCGCCAGCCCCTCGCGCGGGGCGTCGGCCAGCCACGACGCGGCGACGGCCCGCAGGGCGGCGGCGTCGCGGAGCCCGCCGCGCGCCTCCTTGAGGTCGGGCTCCAGCAGGAAGCGCAGCTCCCCGGCCTTCTCGGCCCGGTCCCGGCACAGGGCGTGCAGCTGCGGGAGCCGTCTGGCCGCCTGGTTGCGCCAGTCGGCCAGGACGGCGGTGCGCAGCCCGGCGAGGAGTCCCGCGTCGCCGGCGACGGGCCGCGCGTCGAGCAGCCCGAGCTGGACCTTGAGGTCCTCGGCGGCGGTCTTGCGGGCCTCGGCCGGGGTGCGCACGGAGTGGTCCAGGGCCACGCCGAGGTCCCACACGGGGTACCAGAGGCGGTCGGCGAGCGTGGCCAGTGCCTTGGTGCCGGTCTTGCCGTCGTGCAGGAGCAGCAGGTCGAGGTCGCTGCGCGGGGAGAGTTCCGCCCGGCCGTAGCCGCCGACCGCCACCAGGGCCGCCCCGCGCACGCCGGTCTCGCGTACGGCCCGCGCGAAGAGGGCGCCGAGCCAGTCATCGGTCAGTGCGGCCAGGGCGGAACGCCGGGAAGGCCCGGACCGCGCCTCCTCCTGGAGGAGGCGCAGCCGGGCCGCGGCGTAGCCGCCGGGTCCCGAGCCGTCCTGGCCGGACGGTTCGGCGGTCGTGTTCTCCACACTCGTCACCCGGGGCTCCCGTCGCTTAGAGCGCGTCCGCGCCGCGCTCGCCGGTGCGGACCCTGATGATCGAGTCCACGGGGACGCTCCACACCTTGCCGTCACCGATCTTGCCGGTGTGCGCCGCGGTGACCAGCACGTTCATCACGTCCTCGGCCGTGTCGTCCTCGACGACGACCTCGATGCGGATCTTCGGTACGAGGTCCACGGTGTACTCGGCGCCGCGGTAGACCTCGGTGTGGCCGCGCTGGCGGCCGTAGCCACTGGCCTCGGAGACGGTCAGTCCCTGGACCCCGAACCGCTGGAGGGCGTCCTTGATCTCGTCGAGGCGGTGCGGCTTGACGATCGCGGTGATCAGCTTCATGCGTCAACCTTCTTGGTCGCGGCGGCGGCGTGGGCGGGTACGGCGGTGCTCCGGGAGGAGGCGCCGCCGCCCGCCCCGCTGAAGTCGTAGGCGGTCTCGGCGTGCTCGACCTGGTCGATGCCCGAGACCTCGTCGTCCTCGGTGACCCTCATCCCGATCGTCTTGTCGAGCAGGAAGGCGAGGAGTGCGGAGGCGAGGAGAGAGTAGGCGAGGACGGCGAAGACGCCGATGGCCTGCTTGCCGAGCTGGTCCAGGCCGCCGCCGTAGAAGAGGCCCTTGGCGTCGGACTGGACGCCTCCGGTGGCGAAGAGGCCGACGAGGAGGGAGCCGATGATCCCGCCGACGAGGTGGACGCCGACCACGTCGAGGGAGTCGTCGAAGTTGAACCTGTACTTGAGGCCGACGGCCATGGCGCAGACGACGCCGGCGATGGCGCCGATGGCGATCGCGCCGAGCGGGGAGCAGGAGCCGCCGGAGGGGGTGATCGCGACGAGACCGGCGACCGCGCCGGACGCGGCGCCCAGGGTGGTGAAGGAGCCGTGGCGCAGCTTCTCGTAGCCGAGCCAGGCGAGCATGGCGGCGGCGGTGGCGACCTGGGTGTTGACGAACATGACGGCGCCGACGCCGTCGTCGTTGCCGAGCCAGGAGCCGGCGTTGAAGCCGAACCAGCCGAACCAGAGGAGACCGGCCCCGAGCATGACCAGCGGGAGGCTGTGCGGGCGCATCAGGTCCTTCTTGAAGCCCACGCGCTTGCCGATGACGAGGATCACGCCGAGGGCGGCGGCGCCGGCGTTGATGTGGACGGCGGTGCCGCCCGCGAAGTCGATGACGCCGAGCTTGAAGAGCCAGCCGCCGGTGCCCCAGACCCAGTGGGCGACGGGGAAGTAGACGAGGCTCACCCACAGGGCGGTGAACAGGGCCCAGGCGCTGAACTTGACGCGGTCGGCGAGGGCGCCGCTGATCAGGGCCGGGGTGATGACGGCGAACATCAGCTGGAAGACGGCGAAGACGTAGACCGGGATGGTGTAGCCGTCCCAGAGCTCGGTGATGCCGATGCCGCTGAGTCCGACGTAGTCGGAGTTCCATCCGATGAGCGAGCCCGCGTCGGTCCCGAAGGCGAGGCTGAATCCGTAGAGGACCCACAGGATCGTGACGATCCCGAGGCTGATGAAGCTCATCATGAGCATGTTGAGGCTGCTCTTGACGCGGACCATGCCCCCGTAGAAGAAGGCCAGTCCCGGGGTCATCAGCATGACCAGGGCGGAGCAGATGAGCATGAACCCGGTGTTCGCGGCAGACAGGGCCGGGGCGTCTGCCGCGAGGGTCGTGATGGCTGATGCCATCGGCGTCTCCTCGTCGTCGGTACGTTCGCGTGCGGGCGATCGTGGCTACCTAAGCGGCGCGGGGCATAAGGCCTGCTGGTGTGGGCCTAGAGGCTGGCCGGTTAATGACCCTGAGATTCGCGCAGCCCGGTTTCCGGCGCCACCGCTCGATGTTTCGCCGCCGTGACGAAGACGTCCGGGCTGTTACGGCACGATGAACACGGCAAGCATCATGTGAGGAGCCACGACGGCGAGCCGGCGCCTCCGCGAGAGCTGCGCCGGTTCAGGCACAAAGGCAGGCCGGCCGCGGCGGGGACCCGGGTGGCCTGGCTGGGGGAGCCTGTTCGGGCTTCACGGGGTCGGCCGCCGCGGCCGGGGCTTCGAAGGGACGGCTGCCAGGGCCGTCAGACGGCCTCCGCGGCTTCGGGGAGCCGGGAGGCGAGGTGGTCGGTCAGCCTGACCACGTCGGCGACGTCGCCGTACTCACGGGCCGCGGTGTCGACGGTCTTGCGCAGGCGGGTGTTCACCCGTTCGGACCGTACTTTTCGCGCCACGTCCAGGGCCTGGTCGACCAGGACGGTCGCCTGCTCGGGCTCGCGCTGGAGGAGGTGGACGGTGGCCATGCCGATGAGGTTCAGGGCGTACGAGCGCTGGTGCTCGGGGTCCTTGGCGAACAGCTCGACGGCCCGTTCCATGACGGGTTCGGCGAGGGAGGCGTAGGTGGGGCTGCGCCCGGCCACGTACGCCAGGTCCCGGTAGGAGTGGGAGTTCTCGCCGTTGAGCTCGGCTTCGGAGAAGAAACGGATCCAGTCGGGCTCGGGCTCGTCGCCGCCGAGACCGACGTCGCCGAAGGTGTCCTCGGCCATCCGCACGGCGCGCTTGCAGCGGCTGGGCTGGCCCATGTTGGCGTAGGCGCGGGCCTCCATCGCATACAGCATGGCCTGGGTGCGGGGCCCGGCGCAGTCGCGGCTTCCGTACTGGGCGAGGTGGATGAGTTCCAGGGCGTCCTCGGGGCGTCCGAGGTGGATCATCTGGCGGCCCATGTTGGAGAGGATGTACGAGCCGAGGGGCTTGTCACCGCCCTCCTTGGCGGCGTGCAGCGCGAGGACGAAGTACTTCTGCGCGGTGGGGTGCAGTCCGATGTCGTAGCTCATCCAGCCGGCCAGTTCGGCGAGTTCGGCCGCGACCTTGAACAGTCGTTTCATCACGGGGGCCGGGTGGCTCTCCTGGAGCAGGTCGGTGACCTCGTGGAGCTGTCCGACGACCGCCTTGCGGCGCAGACCACCGCCGCACTGGGCGTCCCACTGGCGGAACATCACGGTGGTGGCTTCGAGCAGGTCGAGTTCCGGATCGGAGAGCCCGGCCGGCCGGTAGCCCGCGAGGGCCGCGGGCCCGCTCTCGGTGCGCGATCCGGGGTCGGCGGCCGGGACCGGCACGAGCCAGCGCTGCATGGGCTCGATGAGGGCGGGACCTGCGGAAAGGGCGAGCGAGGTCCCGAGGAAGCCGCGGCGGGCGAGCATCAGGTCGCTGCGGGAGAACTCGCTGAGCAGCTCGACGGTCTGCGGTCCGGCCCAGGGCAGGTCGACGCCGGACACGGAGGGGGTCTGGTGCGCGGTGCGCAGGCCGAGCTGTTCGATGGCGACGACGGAGCCGAAGCGTTCGGAGAACAGTTCGGACAGGATGCGCGGGACGGGTTCGCGGGGCTGTTCGCCGTCGAGCCAGCGCCGCACGCGCGAGGTGTCGGTGCTGATGTGGTGGGCGCCCATCTGGCGGGCCCGGCGGTTGACCTGGCGGGCGAGTTCGCCCTTGGACCAGCCGCTGCGCACGAACCAGGAGGTCAACTGCTCGTTGCGGACGACCGTCTCGCAGGACGCCTCCGAAGGCGCGGGCGACTGCCCGTTCGTTCCGCTTGCGCCGTTGCCGCTCACTGGAACGCCCCCATCCGTTAAGCCTCTTCCGCACAAACCCTGGCCGGTTCGGCGGTCGCCGCCAGGGACTTCACAAGTCCTTCACCCATTGCCTCCGGCATAACCACGGATGGGCTTGCCGACGGGGTTCGTGCACCGAAAGTAATCCTACGATCACCCCTCGCGCGAGGCGGGCCGTGGAAACGCCACCATTCGCCACCCCTTCGAATGAACTCGCCACCGGCCAGGCGCGATTCACTTGACAGGAAGGCGAAACGGAATGGTTGGACGGGAGTGCGGCCGGGGCGCGCGCGGCGAGGAGTGCGCCGGGCGGCCCGGAGGCGAGCCGCACCCCCGCCCCACCGGACAGCAGGTCTCGCCGGCGTCGTAACCACCGGCGCGTCCGACCCGTTGGAGGGGGCATGGGCATGGGCTTCACGATCGGCATCAGCCGCAGCACCAAGGAGTTCCGTTCCGGCTCGCGGCGGCGCGGACGGGCCTCGGAGTGCACGGCGGTAGCGGAGTACACCGGACTGTGGGGCTGGGACGCGGTCCCCGGCGCCCGCGCCGCGGCGCCCGGCCGTGACTGCTCCTGCGGTCATACGAATTGCCCCGCGCCGGGGGCGCACCCGCTGGACTTCGCCCCCACCGTGCCCGCGGGGGCGACCCTGGACGAGGTCGCCGAGATCTGGGACGAATACCCGGGCGCCGCGGTCCTGCTCCCCGTCGGCCGCGTCTTCGACGTCATCGAGGTGTCCGAGGAGGCCGGCCGGCGCGCGCTGGTCCGGCTGGAGCGGATGGGCCTGCCGCTCGGACCGGTCACCGTGACCCCGGACGGCCGCGCGCAGTTCTTCGTGGCGCCGGGGGCGTCGGCCGGGCTGCCGCAGCTGCTCTACCGGATGGGCTGGGACGACGCCGATCTGGACCTGCGCGCCCTGGGGACCGGTGCCTTCCTGACGGCCCCGCCCTCCGACCACGCGGGCCTCGGCCCGGCGCTGTGGCTGCGCGCGCCCGCGCTCGACTGCGTGGGCGGCCCGCCGCAGGCCCGGCTGCTGCTCGGGACGCTCGCGTACATCTGCCACCGCTTCCGCCGCTGAACCCCGTCCGCAGACCAGTGCCCCCGCGTCCGGACCGGATGCGGGGGCACTGGCTGCGAGCGTACGGCGGTGCGGGCGCGGGCCCTCAGTCGCCGATCAGGGCGTCGACGAACGCCTGGGGCTCGAAGGGGGCCAGGTCGTCCGGGCCCTCGCCGAGGCCGATGAGCTTGACCGGGACGCCCAGCTCGCGCTGGACGGCCACGACGATGCCGCCCTTCGCGGTGCCGTCGAGCTTGGTCAGCACGATGCCGGTGATGTCCACGACCTCGGCGAACACGCGCGCCTGGGTCAGGCCGTTCTGCCCGGTGGTCGCGTCCAGGACCAGCAGGACCTCGTCCAGCGGCCCGTGCTTCTCCACGACGCGCTTGACCTTGCCGAGCTCGTCCATGAGCCCGGTCTTGGTGTGCAGCCGGCCGGCGGTGTCGATGAGCACGACGTCCGCACCCTCGGCGATGCCCTCCTTGACCGCGTCGTAGGCGATCGAGGCGGGGTCGCCCCCCTCGGGGCCGCGGATGGTGCGGGCGCCGACCCGGTCGCCCCAGGTCTGCAGCTGGTCGGCGGCGGCGGCGCGGAAGGTGTCGGCCGCGCCGAGCACGACGCTGCGGCCGTCGGCGACCAGCACCCGGGCCAGCTTGCCGGTGGTCGTGGTCTTGCCGGTGCCGTTGACGCCGACGACCATCACGACGCCGGGGGTGTCGACGCCGCTCTCGGTCTTCACCGCGCGGTCGAAGTCGGTGCCGACCAGGGTCAGCAGCTCCTCCTTCAACAGCGTGCGCAGTTCGGCGGGGGTGCGGGTGCCGAGCACCCGGACCCGCTCACGGAGCCGGTCGACCAGTTCCTGGGTCGGGACGACACCGACGTCGGCGATGAGGAGCGTCTCCTCGATCTCCTCCCAGGTGTCCTCGTCGAGGTGCTCGCGGGAGAGCAGCGTGAGCAGCCCCTTGCCGAGCGAGTTCTGCGAACGGGCGAGCCGCGCGCGCAGCCGGACCAGGCGGCCGGCGGTGGGCTCGGGCACCTCGATCTCGGGGGCGGGCGCCAGCCCGACCACGGGGTCCTCGACGGCGACCGGCGACTCGACGGCGGTCTGCGCGTCGGGGAGCTCGACCTCCTCGATCGTGCGGCGCGGCTCTTCCGCCGTCGGTGCGGCGTCCTCGCCCACCTGCGGTTCGGCGGGCGGGGCAGTGATGGTCGGCGTGCTCGGCGGCGCCGTGGGCGGCAGCTGCTTCTTCTTGCGGCTGCTGACCACGAGCCCGCTGATCGCGCCGACCGCGACCAGGGCGATGACTACAGCGAGAATGAGGATTTCCATAACCCACCCAGTATGGCGTGAGCCGCCCCGGGGCCCGTGAGCCGGAGCTGCGCCCGGGGTGCGAATCCTCAATTTGTGCTTTTCCGGACGAAAATACGATGATGTACGACTTCCCCACACCCCCCGGAGTCGTACATGCCTGCCGAGCCCGCAGAGTCCGCGGTGGAGACCCGCGGCCTGGAGCCCGTCCCCGACAGCGAGCGCGGCGGCCGTGTCCGCGAACTCGTCCCCACCTGGGTCGCCGCGAACATCAGCGTGCTGCTGCTGACCATGGGCGCCGGGCTGGTGATCTTCAACAAGCTGAACATCTGGCAGGTGCTCGTCGTCGCGCTCGCCGCGCCCGTCGTCTCGTACGGGCTGGTCGGGCTGATATCGATCGCGGGCAAGCGCGGCGGCGCCCCCGGCATGGCGCTCTCGCGGGCCGTTTTCGGGCAGCGCGGCAACCTCTTCCCCGGCGCGCTGATCTGGGTGGCCCGCTGGGGCTGGGAGACCATCAACGCGGTGAGCGGCGCCTACGCCGTCCTGACCGTGCTCGACCTGCTCTTCGGCGTGCGGGCGGGCACCCCGCTGATCGTCGTGACGCTGCTGTTCTTCGTGACCTGCACGTTCGTGGTCTCGGGGCTCGGCATCAACGCGCTGAGGGTCTGCTCGAAGTGGTCGACGTACCTCTTCGGCGCGTTCAGCCTGCTCGTGCTCGGCTACCTGGCCGTGACGACCGAATGGGCCGCCGTCTTCGACAAGCCGGCCGGCTCCACCGCCATGATGATCGCGGGTATCGGCACGATCGCGGCCGGCGGTATCAGCTGGGTCCCCTCCGGCCCGGACTTCACCCGCTACCTGCCGCGCACCGCCTCCGCGAAGGGCATGGTCGGCGCGACGATCGGCGGTGCGGGGATCGTCGTCCTGCCGATGGTGCTGATGGGCGCCGTGATGGCGGTCGGCACCCCCGACCTGGCCGGCGCCGCGGACCCGGTCTCCTTCATCGGGGAGCTGCTGCCGGTCTGGCTGGCGGTCCCGTACCTGCTCATCGCCCTCGTCGGCATGCTGCTGATCAACTCGATGTCCATGTACTCGGCCGGCTTCACCGCGCAGACGCTGGGCATCAAGGTGCCGCGCGCCTGGGCCGTGAGCGTCAACGCCGTCATCAGTCTGGTGTTCGGCTTCCTGCTGATGGTGGTGGCGAAGAGCTTCTTCGGTTCGTTCATCTCCTTCCTGACGCTGCTGGCCGTGGCCTTCTCCGCGTGGATCGGCGTCTTCGGCGTGGACATGCTGCGGCGGGGGAGCTATGACGGCCCCGCGCTGCTGGACACGACGCCGAGCAGTGCCTACTGGTACCGGGGCGGTTTCGCCTGGCAGGCCATGACGGCCTGGGGCGCGGCGCTGGTCGTGGGCCTGTTGTTCACCAAGGTGGACTGGTTCGCCGGACCGCTGTCCGACAGCTGGGCCGGGCGCAACGGACTCGGCTGGGTGGCTGGCATCCTCACCTCCGGCGCGCTGTACGCCGTACTGCCGCGGACCGCGCCGGCGGCGGGGGGCGAGGCGCAGGAGCCGGCGCTCGCCGGATCCCTGTCCAACTGACGCCACGTCAGCTAACGTCCCCCTTCGCCCGCGCATCCCACCGGCGAAGGGGGACTCCGCCATGCCCGTCACCGTGGCCCGGTTCAATCTGGTCGACCCGAACGGCACTCCCGAGAGCCTGCGCGCCCGCTACCGGGCCGCGCTGGAGATGGCCCGGTACGCGGACGACCGCGGGGTCGACACCATCCAGACCGAGGAGCACCACGGCACCGGCAACAACTGGCTGCCCTCGCCCTTCGCCTTCGCCGGCGCCCTGTTCGGGGCCACGCGCCGGATCGCCGTCACCGTCTCGGCGATCATCGGACCGCTCCACGACCCGTTGAAGGTGGCGGAGGACATCGCCGTCCTCGACCTGCTGGGCGGCGGCCGGCTGGTGACCGTCGCGGGCATCGGCTACCGCCCGCAGGAGTACGAGCAGCACGGGGTGGAGTGGGGCCGGCGCGGCAAGCTCCAGGACGAGCTGCTGGAGACGCTGCTCAAAGCGTGGACCGGCGAGCCCTTCACCTTCCGCGGCCGCACGGTACGGGTCACCCCGCGGCCGTTCACGCAGCCGCACCCGCTGCTGCTGGTCGGCGGCAGCTCCGAAGCGGCGGCCCGGCGCGCGGCCCGGCTGGGACTGCCGTTCTTCCCGAGCGCCCACCTCCCGGAGCTGGAGGCGTACTACCGGTCGAAGCTCGCGGAGTACGGCACGGAGGGCTTCTGCATGATGCCCGCCGCCGAGACCCCGCTGCTGCACGTCGCCGAGGACCCGGACCGCGTCTGGGCCGAGCACGGCGAGTGCTTCCTGCACGAGGCGGCCACGTACGCGTCCTGGCAGTCCAAGGACATCCGCAGCGCGGTGCGCTCGGCGGCGCGGTCGGTGGCGGAGCTGCGCGCGGAGGGCGTGTACCGGGTCCTGACCCCGGAGCAGGCGCTGGCGTACGCCCGTAGCGCGGGCGAGGCGGGGAACCTGGTGCTGCACCCGCTGTGCGGTGGGATGCCCGTCGACGAGGGCTGGCGCAGCCTGCAGCTGCTGTGCGAACAGGTACTGCCCCGGCTCAAGGGCTGAGCGGGGCAGTACCTGTCGAAGAGGAGAGGGGTGGTGGCGGGGAGGATTACCCCATCTCCTCCAACGCCTTGCCCTTGGTCTCCGGCACCCACTTGAGGATGAACGGGATCGAGAGCGCGGCGAAGACCGCGTAGATGACGTACGCCCCGGACAGGCTCCAGTCGGCCAGCGAGGGGAACGTGACGGTGATGAGCCAGTTGGCGATCCACTGGGCGGAGGCGGCGACACCGAGCGCGGCGGCGCGGATGCGGTTGGGGAACATCTCGCCGAGCAGCACCCAGACCACCACGCCCCAGGACAGGGCGAAGAAGAGGACGAACGAGTGCGCGGCGACCAGCGCCACCGTGCCCTGGGTGTCGGGCAGGGTGATGTTGTCCCCGGTGCCCTCCTTGAAGGAGAACGCCCACGCGGCGGTACCGAGGGAGATCGCCATGCCCACGGAGCCGATCAGGGCGAGCGGCTTGCGGCCGAGCCGGTCCACGAAGATCATCGCGATCACCGTGCCGACGATGTTGATCATCGAGGTGGTGAACGAGTAGAGGAACGAGCTGCTCGGGTCGATACCGACGGACTGCCACAGCGCGGAGCTGTAGTAGAAGATCACGTTGATGCCGACGAGCTGCTGGAAGACGGAGAGGCCGATACCGATCCAGACGATGGGCAGGAAGCCGAAGCGGCCGCCGAGCAGGTCCCGGAAGGTGGACTTGTGCTCGGAGCGCATCGCGTGCTCGATCTCGGCGGCCCGGGCGTCGAGGTCGACGCCGGAACCCTCGACCTCGCCCAACACCTTCTTGGCCTCGTCGGTACGGCCGACCGAGATCAGGAAGCGCGGGGACTCCGGGATGACGAAGGACATCAGCCCGTAGAGCACGGCCGGGACGACCATCACACCGAGCATCCACTGCCAGGCCTCCAGGCCCGCGATCTCGCCGCGCTGGTCGCCGCCGGCCAGGTTCAGGATGCCCCAGTTGACGAGCTGCGAGACGGCGATGCCGATGACGATGGCCGCCTGCTGGAAGGAGGCCAGCCGGCCGCGGTAGGCGGCCGGGGAGACCTCGGCGATGTAGGCGGGACCGATGACCGAGGCCATACCGATGCCGAAGCCGCCGATGACGCGCCACATGGCGAGGTCCCACAGGGCGAACGGCAGGGCGGAGCCGACGGCGCTGACGGTGAAGAGGGTGGCGGCGATCTGCATGCAGCGGATCCGGCCGATCCGGTCGGCGATGCGGCCGGCGGTGGCCGCGCCGATGGCGCAGCCGATCAGGGCCGCCGCGATCACCTGCGCGAGGGTTCCGGAACCCACGTCGAAGCGGTCGCGGATCGCGACGACGGCGCCGTTGATCACCGAGCTGTCGTATCCGAAGAGGAAGCCGCCCATGGCCGCGGCCGCGGTGATGAAGATGACGTGCCCGAGGTGGTCGGGGTGGGGCGCGCGTCCGCCGCCCGAGGCCGACGCCTGCTCTGTGCTGCTGGTCAAGGTCTGCTCCTGCGTGCCCGGCTGCGATGGCGGGTGGGGTGGTTCCTTCCAGTGGCGCACAGGTGGGGAACCGGCACCACCCGAAGGGAAAAGGCAGCGGAGCAGAGCTTATGTGTTCAGTTCATGAAGTCAACACCCCGGCAGAAGTGCATAGAGATGAGTGGACCTTCACTTCTTGAATGAACAGCGATCGGCTGCGACGATCCCGTCAGCGCAGCCGCTGGCTGATGACCTTCGACACGCCGTCGCCCTGCATCGAGACGCCGTAGAGGGCGTCCGCGATCTCCATCGTCCGCTTCTGGTGCGTGATGACGATCAGCTGGGAGCTCTCCTGGAGCTCCGCCATGATGCGGATGAGCCGCTGCAGGTTGGTGTCGTCAAGGGCTGCCTCCACTTCGTCCATCACGTAGAACGGGCTGGGCCGGGCCTTGAAGATGGAGACCAGCAGGGCCACGGCCGTCAGCGAACGCTCCCCGCCGGAGAGCAGGGAGAGCCGCTTGACCTTCTTGCCCGGCGGCCGGGCCTCCACGTCCACCCCGGTGGCCAGCATGTCGTCCGGATCAGTGAGGACGAGCCTGCCCTCGCCGCCCGGGAACAAACGCGCGAAGACGCCCTCGAACTCCCTGGCCGTGTCCTGGTACGCCTCGGTGAAGACCTGCTCCACCCGCTTGTCGACTTCCTTCACGACTTGAAGGAGGTCCGCCCGGGTCTTGCGGAGGTCCTCGAGCTGCTCGCTGAGGAACTTGTGGCGCTCCTCCAAGGCCGCGAACTCCTCCAGCGCGAGCGGGTTGACCTTGCCGAGCTGCTGGTACGCGCGCTCGGCCGCCTTGAGGCGTTTCTCCTGGCGGGCGCGGTCGAAGGGGCCGGGGCGGTTGCGGGGGTGCTCAGGGTCCTCGGGGAGCTCCTCGCCCTCGGCGGGCGGCGACGGGGGGACGGGCTGGTCCGGCCCGTACTCGGCCACCAGACCGGCCGCCTCCACCCCGAACTCCTCCAGGGCCCGGCTCTCCACCTGCTCGATCCGCATCCGCTTCTCGGCGCCGAGCACCTCGCCCCGGTGCACGGAGTCGGTGAGCTTGTCCAGCTCCCCCTTGAGGTCGCGCCCCCGGGCGCGGGCATCGGCCAGTTCCCGTTCCCGCAGGCCCTTGGCCTGCTCGGCGAGGGTGCGCTCCAGCTCCGCGCGCCCGATCGACACCTCCAGGTGCGCGAGCAGCTGCCGGGCCCCGTCGGTCACCGCCCGGCCCACCTCGGCCTCGTGGCGCAGCCGGCGGCGGCGGCGTTCCGCCCGGGTGCGGGCCTCGCGTTCGGCGCGGGCCGCGCGGTCGAGGGAGTCGGCGCGGCCGGCCAGGCCCTTGACCCGTTCCTCGTGGGTCCGCAGCTGGAGCCGTGCCTCCATCTCGGTCTGCCGGGCGTTGGCGCCATCGGCGGCGAGCCGGTCCCGGGAGGAGGTGTCGGGCTCTTCGTCCACCGGCGTCTCCTCGGCGATCGCGAGCCGCTCTGCGCACTCCTCGACCTCCAGGCGGGCCTGGTCCAGCGCGTCCTGCGCCCGGGCCGCGGCGGCGGCGCTGCGCTCGGCCTCGCCCGCGGCGCCCTTGGCCTGCCCGGCGAGCCGGCCGAGCTGCTGCGCGACCTGGGCCCTGGCCTGCTCCCCGGCGCGGCGCCGCTCGGCCAGCTCCTCCACGAGGGCTGCCGCGGCGCGGCGCCGGTCCTGCGCGGCGGCCTGGGCGGCGCCGAGTTCCGCGCAGGCGGCGTCCAGGCGGGTGAGCTCGGCGTCTGCCTCGTCGACGGCGGCCTGCACTTCGAGGAGGCTCGGCGCGCCGGCGGAGCCGCCGTGGGCGATGTGGGTCCCGAGCACGTCCCCGTCGGCGGTCACCGCGACCAGCTCGGGATGCTCGGCGACGACCGCCTCGGCCTGCGCCAGGGTCCCCACGACGACGTACCCCCGCAACACCCACCCCACGGCCCGCACGACCCCGGCGTCCCCGTCCACCAACTCCGCGGCGGGCACGGCCTGCTGCGTCCCCGCGTCCACCCGCACGCCGCCCGCCGGGCACGGCGCGCAGGCCCCGCCGGGGGCATGGGCCGCAGGACCGGCCTGCGGCGCGGACTGCGCCGGAGCCCCGTCGCGGGTCTCGACGCCCGCCCCGCCGGCGATCTCACCGGGGGCGTCGCCTCCGGCGCTGGGGCGCGGCCCGGAGGCGGCCGGGGGCCGCCCGCCGGGGGCGTCGCAGGCGGGGTCGCCGGCGGGGTCGCCCTCCGGCGCGCGCTGCGCCGGGGCTGCGCCCGGGGTGGCGGCCCGGGGGGCGGCGCCGGTCGCGGTGGCGGCGGGGGTGGCCGACTGGGGCGGGACCGTGGCAGGGGGCTGAGGGGTGATCAGGAGGGTGGCGCGGCCGGCGTCGCAGTCGCGCAGGTGGCGGAGGGCGTCGGCCGCCGCGGACGGGGAGGCGACCGCCACCGCGTCGGCCGCCGCGCCCAGCGCCGCCGCCACCGCGACCTCGTACCCCGCAGCCACCCGCACCCGTTCGGCCGCCGGCCCCAGCAGCCCGCCCAGCCGGGCCGCCAGCAGCGCTCCCGTACCGTCCTTGCGCCGCAGCCCCAGCGCCAGCGCGTCCCGCCGCGCCGACACCGCCGCCCGCGACCGCTCCGCCGCTGTCAGCGCCTCGCGCGCCGCGGCCAGCGCCGCCTCCGCCTGTTCCAGCCCGGTCCGCGCCGCCTGGTACTCCGCCTGCTCCGACGGTTCGTCCCCGCCCGCGACCTCCTCGGCCAGCGCCTCGTACTCCGCCTGCGCGGCCTCCGCCCGGCGGTGCGCCTCGTCCCGCGCCGCGACCAGCCGGTCGATCTCCGCCTGCGCCGCACCCGCCCGCGACCGCGCGGCGCCCAGCCGTCCGGTCAGCCGGGCCAGGCCCTCGCGCCGGTCGGCGATGGCCCGCGCCGCGTCCCGCAGCCGCCGCTCCTCCTCGGCCAGCGCCCGCTCCAGCTCCGCCCGGTGCTCGACGGTGTCCTCCAGCGCCCGCGACGCCGCCTCCAGCGCCGCCGTCAGCTCCGCCTCCTGCTCGCGGATCCGCTCGGCCTCCCGTTCCAGCTCCTCGGGGTCGCGGCCGCGCCGTTCCTCCTCCACCGGCGCCGAGGCCGACTTGACCCGTGCCTCGGCCAGCGACGCCGTCCCCCGTACCCGTTCGGCGAGCTGGGACAGCTCGTACCAGGTGCGCTGCGCCCGCTGCAGCCGTGGCGCGAGGTCACGTACCGCTTCCTCCAGCTCCGCCTCGCGCCGCACCGCACCCGCGAGTTCCCGCTCCGCCGACTCCTTGCGCTCCTTGAGCGCGGCCTCGTCGGCGATCTCCGCTTCCAGCGCCCCCCGCAGCGCGACGAGGTCGTCGGCGAGCAGCCTCAGCCGCGCGTCCCGCAGGTCCGCCTGGATCACCGCTGCCCGGCGGGCCACCGCCGCCTGCCGCCCGAGCGGCTTCAACTGGCGGCGCAGCTCGTCCCCCAGGTCCTGCACGCGGGCGAGGTTGGCCTGCATCGCGTCCAGCTTCCGCAGCGCCTTTTCCTTGCGCTTGCGGTGCTTCAACACCCCGGCCGCCTCCTCGATGAAGGCGCGGCGGCCCATCGGGTCGGCGTGCAGGACGGAGTCCAGCTGCCCCTGTCCGACGATCACGTGCATCTCGCGGCCGATGCCGGAGTCGGAGAGCAGCTCCTGGATGTCGAGCAGGCGGCAGGTGTCCCCGTTGATCTGGTACTCGCTGCTGCCGCCGCGGAACATGATCCGGGTGAGGGTGACCTCGGCGTACTCGATGGGCAGGGCGCCGTCGGAGTTGTCGATGGTCAGGGACACCTCGGCGCGGCCGAGCGGCGGCCGGCCCGTCGTGCCGGCGAAGATGACGTCCTCCATCTTTCCGCCGCGCAGGGACTTGGCCCCCTGTTCCCCCATGACCCAGGACAGCGCGTCCACCACGTTGGACTTGCCCGACCCGTTCGGGCCCACGACGCAGGTGATCCCGGGTTCGAACCGCAGGGTGGTGGCGGATGCGAAGGACTTGAAGCCACGCAGGGTCAGGGACTTGAGGTGCACGCCGCCGGACTCTACCTTTCACCTTCGGTTTCGCCCCGGAAGGTCTCGGGCAGATCAGACGCTGAAGGAAACGGCCCCCATCCGGCCCAGTGCCCCCGATCGGCGCACGGGTCACCGGCCCGGGACGGCTGCGCAGAGGAAGGGACGGCCGCGGAAGGGAAGAGGCGAGGGCGAAGAGGCCGCGGCGAAGAGGCGGCGGCAAGGAAGAAGGGACGCCGAAGCGTCCCTTGCAGATCGTGCTTGCTGGAGTCGAGCGTCGACGCGAGAGCGCGGATCAGGTGAGCGCAGGCTCCGCCTGGGATACGTCGAGGGTGTCCAGCAACGTGTCTCCGTGCTGAGCGGCGGCCGCATTCAGTGCGTCGTTTTCGGACTGGATCCGTCCGAGTTCGGACTCGAGGTCCTGGACGCGCTGCTGAAGCCGTCGCATCTCGGCGAGGAGTCGCGGGTCAGAACCGCCGACGTAACCGAGAAGCGCCTTTGCCATGATGGATGGTCCTCCACACTGAGTGACCGACCGAAGCGGTGTGGGTCGTGAGGGAATCGCACCCGCGGCGGTCCGGCAGCGACTGTCAGTCACTGCGCTTACTACTGTCAGCGCTGCCAAACAGCTCAGGTGCGCGGGGCTTCCAGCGTCTCACCAAAAAGTTTGACGGTCAACACGATCACGCCCTGTATCGGCGCGCAGCCCTGCCCTGGCACGGGAGGCGGAGATCGTCCACATCTCCGAGCCTTCCACGTTTCACCGGGCGCGGCAACGCCTCCGCGAGGAATCCGCAGTTCCGAGGCGGTGCGACCCGCCCGCGGATCCGATCAGCCCATGATCGGCTGATCGGTCACCGGATGGCGAAACCGTCGTAGCCACCGCGCGGTGTGCCCCAGATCTCTGTTACTCCGTCCACCCGCCCGGGCGTGTCGCCCGACCGCAGCCAGTCCAGCAGCCGGTGGCAATTCTCACGTTGACCCTCGGCCACGACCTGCACTCGGCCGTCGTCCAGGTTCAGTGCGAAGCCGACCACGCCTCCGATCTCCAGCGCATAGGCCCTGGTGAACCAGCGGAAGCCCACTCCCTGTACTCGGCCGCGCACCCATGCGGTCAGCCGGACGTCTTCGTTCATGCGTGAAAGCTAACCGGACGATCACTTTCCAGGCACATCACCCCCCTGGGCCCATGGCGTACAGTCGCGCACCAATGAACTCACCCATTTGGGTGTGTTAGGGATGATCTTGCAAGGAAGGCCAGCCGGATGGGACGCCACCGACTCCACGCCGCACCGCCCGGCGGCGGCAAGCGCCGCACCCTCGTGCGCAACGGTCTGCTGGGCGTCTCCGTGGCCGTGGTCCTCGGCACGGCGGCCGTCACCACCGGTCTCGTACCGGTCGGCGACTCCTTCCCCTACGTGGGTACGGACTCCGCCTCCAAGACGGAGGCCAAGGCTTCGCCGACGCCGGACGCCGGGAGCTCCCTCCAGCAGCAGGGCGGCCTCACCGGACTGCCGGGCCGGGCCGTTCCCTCCGCCGAAGCGAGCAGCGCCTCCCCCACCCCGTCCGCTTCGCCATCCCCCTCGGTCTCCGCCTCCCCCTCGCCCACGCCCTCGCCGTCCACCAAGGCCCCGGAGCCGGTGAAGACCACCGCCGCCCCCAAGCCCGCGGCACCCAAGCCCGCGGCACCCAAGCCCGCGGCTCCCAAGCCGGCCGCGCCCAAGCCCGTCGTCCCGGTCCCCGCGACGGGTGACGGCCACTCCTCGGAAGAGGCGGCCGTCCTCGCCCTGGTGAACCAGGAGCGCGCCCAGGCGGGGTGCGGCCCGGTCCGGGCGAACCCCCCGCTCGCCTCCCTGGCCGCGGCGTTCAGCAAGGACATGGCAGTACGGGGCTTCTTCGACCACACCGACCCCGACGGGCGCACCCCCTGGGACCGGGCCCAGGCCGCCGGCATCTCCGGCCTCGGCGGCGAGAACATAGCCCGGGGCCAGGGCGACGCGGCGTCGGTGATGAACGCCTGGATGAACAGCCCGGGCCACAAGGCGAACATCCTCAACTGTGAGTTCCGCACCCTGGGCGTCGGCGCCTACTTCGGCGCCGGCGGCCCCTGGTGGACCCAGGACTTCGGCTTCTAGCCCCGGCGCCCGGCCCCGGCCCGGCGCCCACCTCCGCCCGGGGATCCTTCCCCGAGCGGACTCAGGCGGCCAGCGCCGCGCGCCCCGCCACGATCACGCGCGCGTGCTGCGCAACGCGGCGGCCGAGGTGCTCGGCGGTGGCTATGTCGGCCTTGTGGACGTCCTCCACACCGTGGTCGGTGTGCGTCTGGGCGGCCGCACCGGCGAAGAAGCCGAGCCGGTTGAGGTCGTTCTCGGAGGCGGTGCTGGTGTTCCAGCCCGGCTTGAGACCGAGGTTGACCCAGCTCATGGCGTGCTGCGCGGCCAGGGTCTGGAAGTAGCCCAGCGTGCCGGACTTGTCGCCGCTCTTGGAACCGGAGTTCGTGAAGCCGGCGGCCACCTTGTCCTGCCAGACGTCCCCGAACCAGCGCTTCGCGGTGGCCTCGGCGAAGGTGTGGAAGGCCCCCGAGGCGGTGCCCATGTAGGTCGGCGAGCCGAAGACGATCGCGTCGGAGGCGTCGAGGAGCGCCCACTGGGCGTCGTCGATCTCATCGACCTTGATCAGGTGGACCGTGGCTCCGGCCTCGGCGGCGCCCGCCCGTACGGCCTCGGCGAGGACCGCGGTGTGCCCGTATCCGGAGTGGTAGGCGATGGAGACGACGGGGGCGTGGGCGAGAGCGGACATGACGGTTCTCCTCAGAAGTGCTCGCGGGACGTGCTCGTGGCGCCCGCCCCGCGGGGAGCGGTGGCGGCGAACACCAGAGAAGCACTAACTTTTGGAAAGCGCAAGCATTCGGTTAGCGCTGTGGAGGGGTACGCTGCTCCCATGGAGAAACCCCTCTGCCCCGAGACGACGTACACGGACCTCCCGTTCGACGTCTTCGCGCGTACGTGTCCCTCGCGGGAAACCCTGGAGCACGTCACCGGCCGCTGGGGCAGCCTCACTGTGGGCGCCCTGCGCGAAGGCCCCTGCCGGTTCAACGAGCTGCGCCGCCGGGTCGCCGGCGTGAGCGAGAAGATGCTCTCGCAGACGCTGCACGCGCTGGAGCGGGACGGCATCGTCAGCCGTGACGCCCAGCCCACCAACCCGCCCCGCGTGGACTACGAGCTGACCCCGCTCGGCCGGGAGGTGGCCGACCGGCTGCTGTCGCTGATCCACTTCGTGGAGGGCAGCATGCCCGAGGTCCTGGCCTCCCGGCAGTCCTACGACGGCAGCCGCGGCGGCCGCTGACAGCGCGGGCAGAAGTAGCTCGACCGGTTCATCCACGGCCGGCGCCGCATCGGCGTGCCGCAGCGCCGGCAGGGCTCGTCCTCGCGCCCGTACGCGTCGAGCGAGCGGTCGAAGTAGCCGGACTCCCCGTTCACGTTGACGTAGAGACTGTCGAAGCTGGTCCCGCCGACGTCGAGGGCGGCGTTCATGACGTCCCGGACGTGCGTGAGGAGTTCCGCGCTCCGGGGGCGCGTGAGCGTGGCGGTGGGGCGCTCGTAGTGCAGCCTCGCGCGCCACAGCGCCTCGTCCGCGTAGATGTTGCCGACCCCGCTGATCAGGGACTGGTCCAGCAGCGCCCGCTTGAGGGTGGTCCGCTTGGCCCGCAGGGCGAGGTGGTAGGAGGGCTCGTCGAAGAGGGGGTCCAGCGGGTCGCGTGCGATGTGCGCGATGACGTCGGGGAGCCCCTCGGCGCTCCCGGGGACACTCTCGTGCAGCGAGAGTCCGCCGAAGGTGCGCTGGTCGACGAAGCGCAGCTCGGTCCCGGCGTCGTCCGCGAAGCGCACCCGGATCCGCAGGTGCTTCTCGTCGGGCGCTCCGGTCGGCTGCACCAGCAGCTGCCCGCTCATCCCGAGGTGCCCGAGCACCGACAGGTCCCGGCCCTCCAGGGGCAGCCACAGGTACTTTCCGCGCCGCATCGGCACGCCGAAGGTCTGGCCGGTCAGCCGGGCGACGAAATCGGCCCCGCCGCCCGGGTGGCGGCGTACGGCGCGCGGATGCAGTACCTCCACGGCACCGACCGTCCGCCCGGCCACCCAGCGCTCCAACCCCCGCCGCACCACTTCGACTTCGGGAAGCTCGGGCACGGTGTTCCTCCGACGGGTGCGTTCTTGCGGCTCACTCGCGAGCCTACCGGCCTCCCCGCCGGCCCTCCCCCGAGGGCTCCGGAGGAGGGGTGCGAGGGCAAGACCCCGGAAAACAGGACGCCCGCCCCTGCGAGGCAGGGGCGGGCGGTGGTTCCCGAAGGAAACGTCAGGAGGAAGCGTCAGGCGCCCGACGCCGGACCGGCGGGCGTCGGCGCCCCGCCGTCCACGGCCGTGGCGTCGTCGGTCACGGCCGTGGCCGTGGCCGCCGCCGGAGCGGCTGCAGCCGCGGCCTGCGCCGCGATCCGCTCGTCCGCCGCGGCACGGATACCGCGCCACGCGGATTCCGCCGCCTGCTGTTCCGCTTCCTTCTTGCTGCGGCCGGTGCCGGTGCCGTACGAGACACCACCGACGCGAGCGGCAGCTGTGAAGGTCTTCTCGTGGTCCGGTCCGGTCTCGGTGACCAGGTACTCCGGTACACCAAGGCCTTCGGCCGCCGTGAGCTCCTGGAGACTGGTCTTCCAGTCCAGGCCGGCCCCGAGGTTGGAGGACTTCTCGATGAGCGGGTCGAAGAGCCGGTGCACCAGCTCCGAGGCCGCGTCGAGGCCCTTGTCGAGGTAGACCGCGCCGATCACCGCTTCAAGGGTGTCGGCGAGGATGGAGGCCTTGTCCCGGCCGCCCGTGCCCTCTTCGCCCCGGCCGAGCCGGATGAAGGAGCCGAGGTCGAGGCCGCGCCCGACCTCCGCCAGTGCGCGCGAGTTGACCACCGCGGCCCGCAGTTTGGCCAGCTGGCCTTCCGGCAGGTCGGGGTGGGTCGTGTACAGCGTGTCCGTGACCACCAGGCCGAGCACGGAGTCCCCGAGGAACTCCAGGCGCTCGTTGGTGGGCAGACCGCCGTTCTCGTACGCGTACGAGCGGTGGGTCAGCGCACGCACCAGAAGGGCGGACTCGAGTTGGTACCCGAGCCGCCCTTCCAGAAGCACGTGGGACGAGGCCGCGTTGTTACTGTCTGCCTGCTTCTCAGCGTTGGACAGCTCAGACATTGCGCCTCTCACCAGCCGCTCAGACCTCGAGGACCTGGCGCTTGTTGTAGGTGCCGCAGCTCGGGCACGCAATGTGCTGGAGCTTCGGCTCCTGGCAACGCTCACACGAAACCAGGGTGGGGACCGCAGCCTTCCACTGCGACCGGCGGTGGCGCGTGTTGCTGCGCGACATCTTCCGCTTCGGAACAGCCACGGCTACTTCTCCTGCTTCTCGGCGGCGCTCTGAACTCCGTCAGATGCAGTGCCGCTCATGTTGTCCTTCTCGTCGTCCTGATCGGTCACGACGAGTTCCTGCAGAGCCGCCCAACGGATGTCGACGGCGTCATGGTGGTGGTCCGGGTCCTCGTTCAGATTGAGCCCGCATTCGGGGCACAGTCCGAGACAGTCCTCCCGGCACACCGGCTGCAGCGGCAGTGCGAGCACCACCACGTCACGCAGCACGGGTTCGAGGTCGAACAAGCCGTCCTCAAGGTGGAGCGTGTCCTCGTCGTCCTCGGCGTCGTCGGCCGGCTCCGCCTTGGAGCGGGTCCGGTCGTCGGCGTCAGGGTACGAGAACATCTCCTGGAAGTCCGCCTTGAGCTCGCGCTCGACGGTCTCCAGACACCTTACGCACTCCCCCACGGCCCGGCCACGAGCGGTGCCTGTGACAAGCACCCCTTCCATGACCGACTCCATCCGGAGGTTGACCTTCAGCGGGGCGCCTTCCGGCACTCCGATGACGTCGGCGAGACCGAGGTCCGCCGGCGCCGCGATCTCGCGGGACAGCCGCTGCATGGCACCAGGACGCCGACCCAGCTCGTGCGTGTCGAACACGAGGGGGTTGCGGTGGTCGAGGTGGGTGTTCAGGGCCGGTTCCTGCTTTCACAGATCGCTGAAGAGCAAAGACTGCGCCACAAGTGGAGCACTTGAGGGCAGCATGGATCGCGGTGCATACGCGCGACCGAACAGCCAGGATACCCGGCGCCGCGCCCAGCGCCCAATCCGGCCTAGCGGTCCTGCTCGTACTGCCGCAGCTGGTCCAGGTTGATCATGCTCGTGTCGAAGAAGCTGGTCTCGTCGAGCGCGGGCTGCTGGGGGGCCTGGGGCTGCTGGTACGCCGCGTAAGGGTCGGGCTGCTGCTGGTAGGGCACCCCGTACGGGTCCGGCTGCTGGACCTGCTGCTGGTAGCCGTACGGGTCCTGGTAGCCGGAGTACGGGTCCTGCTGCGGCTGCTGCCCTTCGTAGGCGTAGGCGTCGTAGGCCGGTTCCTGCCGGGTCTGGGCGGGGACCGGGGCCGCGGCGGGTACGGGTACGGGTTCGGCGAGGCCCGCCAGGAAGTCCGCGTCGCTCGCCGAGCGGGACTGCGAGGCGTCCGCGGCGTCCTGGGCGGCCATGTGCGCGCCCAGGTCGTCCGTCGGCACCCGGCCCAGCAGCTTCTGGCGGCCCCGGCCGACGGCCTCCAGGGTCTTGGAGAGCACCGCCTCGAAGGTCGCCAGCTTGGTGTCGACGTACGCGTCCGCCTGCTCGCGCTGCGTCTGCGGGTCGCTGCTGCGCTCGGGGGCGTCGGTTTCGGGGTACCCGTGTTCGTCCAGCCCCGGGCCGCGGCCCAGCAGCTTCTCCCGGCCGCGGTCCACGGAGCCGATGGTCTTGCTGAGGACGACCTCGAAGTTCGCGAGCTTGCTGTCGACGTAGTCGTCCGCCTCGGCCCGGATCTCCCCGGCCTCCCGGCGGGCGTCCGCGAGGATCCGGTCGGCCTCGGCCTGCGCCCGCCGCGCGATCTCGGTGTCGGAGATCAGCGAACCGCGCTGGGCGTGGGCGGACTCGATGATGCGGTCCGCCTCCCGGCGTGCCTCCTCGACCATCTGGTCCCGGCCGCCGATGAGCTCCTGTGCCTGGGCGAGGGAGCCGGGGAGCGCCTTGCGGACCTCTTCCAGCTCGGCGAGCAGCTCCGCGCGGTTGATCACGCAGGAAGCCGACATGGGCATGGACCGGGCGCCGCTGACGGCCGCGACGATCTCGTCGAGCTTCTTCTGCACGTCCATGGGGGCTCGCACTCTCTCGGCCTCGGGCGGTTCCCGAGTCGGACGGGACGACTTTAAGGCCGCCGGGTGGACGCGCGGGACCGGCTGGGGGAACGCCCTGCGGTCAGCGCTCGGCGAGCCGCGCCAGGAGCGCCGCGTGTACGTGCGCGGGAAGCAGGTGGGCGACGTCGCCGCCCCAGGCCGCGACCTCCTTGACCAGCGAGGAGGACAGGAAGCTGTAGGTGGGGATGGTCGGGACGAACAGCGTCTCGACGCCCGACAGGCCCATGTTCATCTGCGCCATCTGGAGCTCGTAGTCGAAGTCGCTGACCGCGCGCAGGCCCTTGACGATGGCCGGGATGTCCCGCTGCTTGCAGAAGTCGACGAGCAGGCCGTGGAAGGCCTCGACCTGGATGTTGCCGTAGTCGGCCGTCGCCTCGCGGATCAGCTCGATCCGCTCCTCGACGGTGAACAGGCCCTGCTTCGACCGGTTGATCATCACGGCGACGTGCACGACGTCGTACAGCCTGGAGGCGCGTCCGATGATGTCGAGGTGTCCGTTGTGGATGGGATCGAAGGACCCCGGACAGACTGCGCGGCGCAACTGAACTCCCTCGTTCATGAGTCTTCGCTGGTGAAAGCGGCGCGTCCGTACCAAAGGGTGCCCTCACCGTACTTGCGCGACCGGAGCGGCTCGAAGCCCTCGGGCCACGGGAAGGCGCCGCTCCTGGTGCTGCGCTCCACGGTGACGAGCGCATCGTCCGTGATCCAGCCATTGGCCCGGAGTGTGAGGAGGATCTCCCGGAGATCATCGTGGCCCACGGCGTACGGGGGGTCGAGGAACACGACGTCGTAGGGCTCCCCCTGGGGGGCCGCCGCGACGATCTGTTCCGCCTTCCCGGCCCGGAAGTCGGCGCCCGGCAGGCCGACCGCCTTGATGTTGTCGCGGATCGCCTTGGCGGCCTTGGCGTCGGGCTCGACCAGCAGTGCGTGGTCGGCGCCGCGCGAGAGCGCCTCCAGGCCGACCGCGCCGGAGCCGGCGTACAGGTCCAGCACCCGGGACCCCTCGACGCCGTGCAGCGACTCCCAGGTGGAGAAGAGCCCTTCGCGCATCCGGTCCGAGGTCGGGCGGGTGCCGGTGCCGGGGGGCACGGCCAGCCGTCGCCCGCCGGCGCTGCCGGCGATCACGCGCGTCATCTGGGTCCTTCGGGTGGGGAATGCGGGAATGCCTGTGGGCTCCCACGATATGTCGTACCGGTCAGCCCTTCTCCAGGTACTGCTCGCGCTCGGTGTCCAGCAGGGCGTCGAGCGCGGTGCGCAGGCCCGGCAGACCGGTCAGTTCGGGGTCTTCGGCGACCACGCGGGTGGCTTCCTCGCGGGCCTGCGCGATGACCTCCTCGTCCTCGATGACCGCGAGCATCCGCAGCGAGGAGCGCACGCCCGACTGGGCCTGGCCGAGGACGTCGCCCTCGCGGCGCTGCTCCAGGTCGATCCGGGACAGCTCGAACCCGTCGAGGGTGGCGGCGACGGCGGCGAGGCGGGCCCGGGCGGGGCTGGCCTCGTGCATCTCGCTGACCAGGAGGCACAGCCCGGGCGCGGAGCCACGGCCGACCCGGCCGCGCAGCTGGTGGAGCTGCGAGACGCCGAACCGGTCGGCATCCATGATCACCATCACGGTGGAGTTCGGGACGTTCACCCCGACCTCGATGACGGTGGTGGCGACGAGCACCTTGACCTCGCCGGCGGCGAAGCGGCGCATCACGTCGTCCTTGTCGGCGGGGTCCATCCGGCCGTGGAGCACCTCGACCGACAGCCCGGCGAGCGGGCCCTTGACCAGCTGTTCGGCGATCTCCAGGACGGCCAGCGGAGGCCGCTTCTCGCTCTCGTCCTCGGCGGACTTCTTCTTCTCGTCCGCCTCGTCGCCGATCCGCGGGCACACCACGTACGCCTGGTGGCCCTTGTCGACCTCCTCGCGGACCCGTTCCCAGGCCCGGGCGAGGAAGTGCGGCTTGTCCTTGGCGGGGACCACGTGCGTGGCGATCGGGGAGCGGCCGGCGGGCAGCTGGTCCAGGACGGAGGTCTCCAGGTCGCCGAAGACGGTCATGGCGACCGTGCGCGGGATCGGGGTCGCCGTCATCACCAGCAGGTGCGGGGGCTGCTTCCCCTTGGAGCGCAGCGCGTCGCGCTGCTCCACCCCGAAACGGTGCTGCTCGTCCACGACGACCAGGCCGAGGTCGTGGAACTGCACCTTGTCCTCGATGAGCGCGTGGGTGCCGATGACGATGCCGGCCTCGCCGGTGACCAGGTCGAGGAGCGCCTGCCGCCGCGCGGGCATCCCCATCGAGCCGGTCAGCAGCACCACTTTGGTGCCCTGGTCGCAGCCGCCCAGCATCCCGCCCTCGGCGAGCTCGCCCATCATCTCGGTGATGGAGCGGTGGTGTTGCTGGGCGAGCACCTCGGTGGGCGCGAGCATCGCGGCCTGCCCGCCGGAGCCGACGACGGCGAGCATGGCCCGCAGCGCGACCAGCGTCTTGCCGGAGCCGACCTCGCCCTGCAGGAGGCGGTGCATGGGGTGTTCGGTGGCGAGGTCGTCGAAGATCTCCTTGGAGACGGTCTGCTGGCCCGCGGTGAGGGTGAAGGGCAGCTTCGCGTCGAAGGCGTCGAGCAGTCCGCCGGGGGCGGCGCGGCGCGGCACGGCGGGGAGCTGGGAGTCGGCGTGCCGGCGGCGGGCGAGGGCGACCTGGAGGACGAAGGCCTCGTCCCACTTGAGTCGCTGCCGGGCGTCCTCGATGTCGGCCTTGGTTCCCGGCCGGTGGATCTTGAGCAGCGCTTCGGGGAGCGGGACCAGGCCCCGGCCCTCGCGCAGCGCCGCGGGGAGCGGGTCCACGGTCTCCCGGGCCCGGGGCAGTACGGCGTCCACACACTTGGCGATCTTCCAGGACTCCAGCTTGGCGCAGGCCGGGTAGATCGGGATGAGCTGGTTGGCGAAGGCGGTGGCCGCGTCCCGGTCGGAGGCGTCGGCGCCGAGGGGCTCGTAGGCGGGGTGGGAGAGCTGGAGCTTGCGGTTGAACATGCCGACCTTGCCCGCGAACATGGCGCGGCTGCCGGGGAGCAGGTCCTTGTGCGGTTTGTGGACGCCCGCGCCGAAGAAGACGAGCTGGAGCCGGCCGCTGCCGTCGGTGATGGTGACTTCGAGGCGCTTGCCGCCGCCCCGGCTGCCCTGGTAGGTGAGGAGCCTCGCGTCGGCGACCTGTGCGACGACCGTCACGTGCTCGTCGATCTGGTCGGCGAGGTCGGCGAGGGGCGTGAGCTCGCCCCGCTCCGCGTACCGCCGCGGGTAGTGGTGGAGCAGGTCCAGGGCCGTGTGCAGGCCGAGCTGCTCGGCCAGCACCTTCGCGGTGGCGGGGCCGAGCGTCTTCTTGAGGTCTTCGTCGAGCGCGGGCACGTGTTCCATTGCACACCATGGCGCCGACAACGCGGCTATTCGACCCCGATGAGCAGCGGCGCCGAATACCGGCCGCCCCGGTAGGTGACGGTGTCGACGGCCAGGTGCCCGTGCTGGACGTACGCCTCCAGGCGCGCGGCGAGCGCGTCGGGGACCTCCGGTCCCAGGACGAGCGTGACGAGTTCGCCGCCGGAGCCCAGCATCCGCGCCAGGACGGCCTCCGCGGTCTCGGGCAGGCCGGATCCGATGACGGCGACGTCGCCGTCGATGAGGCCGAGCACGTCGCCTTCCTGGCAGATGCCGGCGGAGGTGAAGGACTGCCGTTCGGCGACGGCCAGTTCCCCGTAGCGGGTGGCGCCCGCGGCGGCGGTCATGGCCACCACGTCCTCGTCGAAGCTGGCGTCCCCGTCGTGCACGGCGAGGGCGGCCAGGCCCTGGACCGCCGAGCGCGTGGGGATCACGGCGACGCGTACGCCGTCGGCGCGGACCTCCTCGGCGGCCGCCGAGGCCGCCGCGCGCCATTCGCTGTCGTTGGGCAGCACGACCACCTCGCGGGCGTGGGCCCGCCGGATCGCGTCGGCCAGTTGCGCGACCGCCGGCGCCTCCCCGGGCCGGGCCAGGACGGTCGTCGCGCCCGCCTCCCCGCACAGACCGGCCAGCCCCTCGCCCGGGACCACGGCGACCACGGCCCGCTGGACGCGCTCGGTCCGCGCGCGGCGCCGCTCGTCGCCGAAGTGGGTGATGCGGATGCGGTAGGGCCGCCCGGCGACCACCCCGGCCTCCACGGCCGCCCCGGGATCGTCGACGTGGACGTGGACGTTCCAGAGCCCCTCGCCACCGACCACCACCAGCGAGTCGCCGAGCCCGTCGAGCCGGGTCCGCAGCGTGGCAACGGCGGCTTCGGTGGCCTCGAGCAGGTAGATCACCTCGTACGCGGGTCCGCCCTGGTCCTGCGCGTCGCAGGGCTGCGGCGGCTGCGGTACGGGCACGGCCCGCCCCCGGACGGGTTCCGGCGCGGGTTCCTGACCGGACAGCGCCTGCCACAGCGCCCCGAGTACGGCGACCACCCCGCAGCCTCCGGCATCGACCACGCCGGCCCGGCCCAGCGCGGCCAGCTGCCCGGGGGTCTCGGCGAGGGCCGCACGGGCCCCGTCGTAGGCGGCGCGGGCCACGTCGGCGGCGGTCCCGGCGGCGGCGCCCGCCGCCCGTGCCGCGGCGGTCGCCACGGTGAGCATGGTGCCCTCGACGGGGTGTGCGACGGCCTGGTACGCCTCTTCGGCGGCCCGGGCCAGCGCCTGCGCGAGCATCGGGCCGGGCGCCCGTTCCCCCGGTTCGGCGCCGAGGACGTCCGCCACCCCGCGCAGCAGCTGCGCCAGGATGGTGCCGGAGTTGCCCCGGGCGCCTATGAGGGCGCCGTGCGCGAAGGCCCGTACGGCTTCGGGGAGGGAGGGGGCGGCAGTGGTCCGCGTCTCGTCCTCGAAGGCGGCGGCCAGCTCGCGGTCGGCGGACTCGGCGGTGAGGTAGAGGTTGGTGCCGGTGTCGGCGTCGGCGACGGGGTAGACGTTGATGGCGTCGATGTCCTCGCGGGCCCGGTCCAGGGCGGCCAGGGCCAGCGAACTCCAGGCGCGCACCGCTTCGGCGTCGAGCTCGTCGGCGGACTGCGGCGCAGGCTCGTGCGGCACCGGGCGTTCCTCCTTGTGCGGGCCGGGGTTCACCGCAGGGTAACCAAGGCCGGCCGTCCGGGCGGGGCCGGCGGAGCCCATGGTAGTTTTCTTGGACGGGCGCAGTCGTTGTATGCTGCTCCGGTTGCCCGATGAGAGTCGGGCCATTCCCCCGGCAAACCACTTCGGATCTCTGATTCCGGTGCGCCGGATTCACTGTAAGTGCATCTGAAGTCTTTGGAGTGACCTGTGGCTGCCAACTGCGACGTTTGCGCCAAGGGGCCGAGCTTCGGCAACAACATCTCCCACTCGCACCGCCGCACCTCGCGTCGCTGGAACCCGAACATCCAGCGCGTCCGTGCCGTGGTCAATGGGACGCCGAAGCGCCTCAACGCCTGCACCTCGTGCATCAAGGCCGGCAAGGTCTCGCGCTGACGCCTTCCGTCGTCGTAGCGCAGCCCTTTCCGGTTGCCAAGAAGGCCGGTCCACCTCGTGGACCGGCCTTTTGCCTTTCCCGCGCGCGGTCCGGTGAGTTCACCGGCCCCGCGCGTCGTTGCCGGGCGGCCTAGGGGCGCCACCGCCAGGCGTGGTCCACGGGGCCGATGCCCGCGCCGAGCGCGAAGCCGGCCGCGAGGGCGCCGGTGACGTACTCCTTGGCCGCCTTGACGGCCGCGGGTACGTCCAGGCCCTGGGCGAGGCCCGCCGCGACGGCGCTGGCCAGGGTGCAGCCCGTGCCGTGGGTGTGCCGGTTGTCGTACCGGGGGGCGCGCAGCCAGTGTTCCGCGGCGCCGTCGGTCAGCAGGTCCACGGCCTCGTCGCCGTGTGCCGTCAGGTGGCCGCCCTTGATCAGGGCCCAGCGCGGGCCGTAACCGAGGACCGCGTCGGCGGCCCGGCGCATGTCGTCCTCGTTCTCGACGACGACCCCGGTGAGCTGCGTCACCTCGTCGAGGTTCGGTGTCGCCACCGTGGCCCTGGGCAGCAGTTCCCCGCGTACGGCGTCCAGCGCCGAGGCGGCGAGCAGCGCGTCGCCGTGCTTGGAGACCCCGACGGGGTCCACGACCGCAGGGGCCGCGGTGGAGGCGAGGAGTTCGGCCACCGTCTCCACGAGGGCCGCCGAGGACAGCATCCCGGTCTTGACGGCCTGCACCCCGATGTCGTCCACCACGGCCCGGTACTGGGCCCTGACGGCTTCGGCGGGCAGCTCCCAGACACCCTGCACGCCGAGCGAGTTCTGGGCGGTCACGGCGGTGACGACGCTCATCCCGTGCACGCCGAGCGCCAGCATCGTCTTGAGGTCCGCCTGGATGCCGGCGCCGCCGCCGGAGTCGGATCCGGCGACGGTCAGGCACAGCGGCGGGCGGTTCACCGGGAAGGCTCCTCGGCGGCCGGGTCGGCGCCGAAGTGGTCCCACCCGCCGGTGCTGGTCCAGGGGGCGCCGTCGACGGTCACCTGGGGCAGCGCGGAGCGGTTCTGCACCTCGCCGATGACCTTCCAGCGGGCGGGCAGTTTCACGTCGGGCGGGAAGGTCGCCACGATGGCGTGGTCCTCGCCTCCGGTGAGGACCCACTGGAGCGGGTCCACGCCGACGGCCTGGCCGATGTCGTACATCTGGCTCGGGATGTCGACGGCCGCCGAGCGCAGGTCGATCCGTACCTTGCTGGCCTCGGCGATGTGACCGAGGTCGGCGACCAGGCCGTCGCTGACGTCCGTCATGGCGGTGGCGCCGAGGCCGGCCGCGGCGGGACCGGCGTGGTAGGGCGGCTCGGGACGCCGGTGGGCCTCCACGAAGGCCCGCGGGGAGCGGAAGCCGCGCGAGAGCACGGCGAACCCGGCCGCGGACCAGCCCAGCCAGCCGGTGACGGCGACCACGTCGCCGGGCCGGGCGCCGGAGCGCAGCACGGGTTCGTGGTTGCGCAGGTCGCCGAGGGCGGTGATGGCGACGGTGATGGTGTCACCGCGTACGACGTCGCCGCCGACCACGGCCGCCCCGGCGACCTGGCACTCGTCGCGGATGCCGTCCATCAGCTCGGTGGGCCAGGTCACCGGCAGTTCCGCCGGTACCACGAGGCCGAGCAGGAGCGCGGTCGGCACCGCGCCCATGGCGGCGATGTCGGCGAGGTTCTGGGCGGCGGCCTTGCGGCCGACGTCGTAGGCCGTGGACCAGTCGCGCCGGAAGTGCCGGCCTTCCAGGAGGATGTCCGTACTCGCCACGACCCGTCGGTCGGGGGCCGACACCACCGCGGCGTCGTCCCCGGGTCCGAGCCGGACCGCCGGGGTGGTGGTGAGCCGTGAGGTGAGCTCCCGAATGAGCCCGAACTCCCCCAGCTCGCCCACAGTGCCCTTCATCGCTGTGCCCCTTCTTGCCCAGTCCGCTTGCGGTCGCGAGCCGTCACAGCTCTGGGTACCGTCAACAGATACGTCAACTTCTGCTCCATGTGCGCCCCGCCGTGCGTGGTGCCGGGCTCGCGGGTCTCCCCGCGGCGCTCGGCGACGCGGTACCGTGGCGTCCCTTCTTCCCCGGGCCCACCCGCAGTTCCAGGGCCCAACCGAAGGTTAGGGGAAATGATCCTCGTGGCCGCCCTGGAGGTTCCGTGGTACAGGCGTACATCCTCATCCAGACCGAGGTGGGCAAGGCGTCGTTCGTCGCCGAGTCCATCGGCCGGATCCCGGGGGTGATCCAAGCCGAGGACGTGACGGGCCCGTACGACGTGATCGTGCGCGCCCAGGCCGACACCGTCGACGATCTCGGCCGCATGGTGGTCGCCAAGGTCCAGCAGGTGGAGGGGATCACCCGCACCTTGACCTGCCCCGTGGTCCATCTGTAGCCCCGTCTACTCTTGGCCGGTGATGTCTGACCACCGCCGGCCGCTGCGTCTCCTGGCCCTGCCTGCCTGCACCGCCCTGCTGGCCCTCACGGGCTGCGCTCCGGACGGTTCGCCGGTCCGGCTGGAGCCACCGCCCACGCCGCCCGCCGAGGTCGCGGGACTCTGTGCGGCACTGCACGAGGAGCTCCCGGACACGGTGGCCGGTCTGGAGCGGACCGGCACCACACCGCAGTCGCCGCTGACCGCCGCGTGGGGCGGCTCGGCGATCGTACTGCGGTGCGGTATCCCCAAGCCGCCGCGGATGGCCGATCCGAAGCAGGACGGCGTCGAGGTCAACGGAGTGGGCTGGTTGGTGGAGAAGCTGCCCGACGGCGAGGGCGGCGGTTACCGGTTCACGACCGGGCTGCGGCTGGCGTACACCGAAGTCCGGGTGGACAAGGAACACGCCACCGACGCGCAGATGCTCGTCGGGCTCTCGGGGGCGGTAGCCAAGACCGTTCCGGAGGGCATCTCCTCCTACTGAGGCACCGCCCGCCCCCCGTTCCCACGAGGACCGCCCGCCGGAGATCCGGCGGGCGGTCCTTTCGTGCGTACGGCCTGGCCGGGCTCAGCGCAGTCCGGTGGAGCGGCGCAGGGCGGCCTGGATCAGGAGGTCGACCAGCTCCGGGTACTCGACGCCCGACTCCTGCCACATGCGGGGGTACATGGAGATCGGGGTGAAGCCCGGCATCGTGTTGATCTCGTTGATGACGAAGGTGCCGTCCTCGGTGAGGAAGAAGTCGGCGCGCACCAGTCCCTCGCAGGACGCTGCCTCGAAGGCCTCGATCGCGAGCCGCTGCACCTCGGCGGTCTGCTCGGGGGTGAGCGGGGCGGGCACGATCCCGGAAGCGGAGTCGATGTACTTCGCCTCGAAGTCGTAGAAGTCGTGGCTGGAGACCGGCGGGATCTCCGCCGGGGCGCTCGCACGGGGCCCGTCCTCGAATTCCAGCACGCCGCACTCGATCTCGCGGCCGCGCAGCAGCGCCTCGACGATGATCTTCGGGTCGTGGCGCTGGGCCTCGGCGACGGCCGCGTCGAGGGCGGCGGCGTCGTCGACCTTGGTGATGCCGATCGAGGATCCGGCCCGGGCGGGCTTGATGAACAGCGGCCAGCCGTGTTCGGCGGCGAAGTCCAGGATCTTGCCGCGGGCGGCGTCCGGGTCGGACCACTCGCGGGGGCGGATGGTCACGTACGGGCCGACGTTCAGCCCGAAGGAGGTGAACACCCGCTTCATGTAGTCCTTGTCCTGGCCGACGGCCGAGGCGAGGACTCCGGAGCCGACGTAGGGGACCCCGGCGAGTTCCAGGAGCCCCTGGAGGGTGCCGTCCTCTCCGTACGGGCCGTGCAGCACGGGGAAGACGACGTCGACCTCGCCCAGGGCCTTGGGAACGGCGCCCGGCTCGGTGTAGACGACCTCGCGGTTCGCCGGGTCGACGGAGAGGACGACGGCGCCGTCCTCGGAGTCCGCGAGCTCGTCGACGTTCGGGAGCTTCCGGTCGGCGATGGCCATCCGGGAGGGCTCGTCGGCGGTCAGCGCCCACCGGCCGTCCGTGGTGATGCCGATGGGCAGCACCTCGTACTTGGACCGGTCGATGGAGCGCAGCACGGCGCCGGCCGTGACGACCGAGATGGCGTGTTCCGAGCTGCGGCCGCCGAACACGACGGCCACGCGGGGCTTGCGGCCCTGCTGCTCAGGGGTCTGGGGGAGGTTCTCGCTGCTCATATCGCCACGAGAGTACCCGCTCGGACGTCCGGAAAGGACTCAGCGGCGTTCCGGTTTGGCGCTGCGGCCCATGAGTTCCTTCAATGCGACCAGCGTGGGCTTGCCGTGGTGCACGATGTCGACGACCGTCTCGGTGATCGGCATGTCCACTCCGTGCCGGTGGGCCAGATCCGCCACGGACTGGCAGGACTTGACCCCTTCCGCGGTCTGCTTGGTGACCGCGATGGTCTCCTCCAGGGTCATCCCGCGGCCGAGGTTGGTGCCGAAGGTGTGGTTCCGGGAGAGCGGCGAGGAGCAGGTGGCGACCAGGTCGCCGAGGCCGGCCAGGCCGGAGAAGGTGAGCGGGTCCGCGCCCATGGCGAGGCCGAGGCGGGTCGTCTCGGCGAGGCCGCGGGTGATGAGCGAGCCCTTGGTGTTGTCGCCCAGGCCCATGCCGTCCGCGATGCCGACGGCGAGGCCGATGACGTTCTTGACGGCGCCGCCGAGCTCGCAGCCGACCACGTCGGTGTTGGTGTAGGGGCGGAAGTAAGGGGTGTGGCAGGCGGCCTGGAGGCGCTGGGCGACGGCTTCGTCCACGCAGGCGACCACGGACGCGGCGGGCTGGCGGGCGGCGATCTCGCGGGCCAGGTTGGGGCCGGTGACCACGGCGACGCGCGCGGCCGGGACTCCGGCGACCTCTTCGATGACCTCGCTCATCCGCTTGGCGGTGCCGAGTTCGATGCCCTTCATCAGGGAGACGAGCACGGTGTCGGGGGCCAGCAGCGGCGCCCAGGCGGCCAGGTTGCCGCGCAGGGTCTGGGAGGGCACGGCGAGGACCGTGAAGTCGGCCCCCTCGGCGGCTTCGGCGGCGTCGGTGGTGGCCCGGATGCCGGCGGGGAGCTCGACGCCGGGCAGGTAGTCCGGGTTGCTCCGGCCGGTGTTGACGGCGTCGGCCAGCTCCTTGCGGCGGCCCCAGAGGGTCACCTCGCAGCCGGCGTCGGCGAGGACCATGGCGAACGCCGTGCCCCAGGAGCCGGTTCCGTACACGGCTGCCTTCACGGGACGTGTCACTTCATGCCCTCCCCCGCGGCCTTGCGCCGCTGTTCCGCCCTGGCCCTGCGGTGGTCGTACGGCTGCTCGGGCGCCTTCTCGCCGCGCAGCTCCTCCAGCAGCCCGGTGACCGCCGCCATGATGGCCTCGGTGGCCGCCTTGAGCACGTCGGGGGTGGGCTCGTGGTCGTAGAACTCGGAGAGGTCCACGGGCGGCCCGGCGAGCACCTGGAGGGTCTTGCGCGGGAAGAGGCTGACCTTGTTCTCCTTGGCGTACGGCGGCATCGCGAGGTTCGCGCCCCACTGGGCCACCGGGATGACGGGGGCCTTGGTCACCAGCGCCACCCTGGCCACTCCGGTCTTGCCGGCCATGGGCCACATCCCCGGGTCGCGGGTCAAAGTGCCCTCCGGGTAAAAGGCCACGCATTCCCCGCGTTCGATGGCGGCGACGGCCGCCCGGAACGCGTCGAGGGCGTTGGTGGTCTCCCGGTAGACGGGGATCTGTCCCGAGCCGCGCAGGATCATGCCGACGAAAGGCACCTTGAACAGGGCGGCCTTCGCGAGCAGCCGCGGAACCCGGCCGGTGTTGTACTGGAAGTGCGCGTAGGAGAGCGGGTCCAGATACGAGTTGTGATTGACGGCGGTGATAAAGCCGCCGTCGGCCGGAATGTGCTCCATTCCCCGCCAGTCCCGCTTGAAGAGCACTACCAGCGGCGGTTTCGCGATGACCGCCGCCAGGCGGTACCAGAAGCCGATTCTGCGGCGGGACACTCGGACACCTTCCTCTAAGACCGGGGCGCGCGGGCACCTCGCGGGCCGGACAAGTGTCGCCCCAGGTCCGGTCTCTGTCGAGAACACCGTACGCCCCGCTCAGGCCGCCCGACCCACCCGTGCCCGGGCTGAGGTGACAATAGGGCGACTGATGACCGGGCCGTGACCTGACCACGGCCCGAGCGCGTGCGGGGGCGCACCGGAGGGAAGGGGGGCCGTGACGAACGCCGTCTGGAGTCTGGTGGTCCCGTTGAAGCCGCTCGCGCTGGCCAAGAGCCGGCTCGCGGCGGCCGTCGGCGGCTGGCGCCCGGCGCTCGCCCTGGCCTTCGCCCAGGACACCGTGGCGGGGGCGCTGGCCTGCGCGGCGGTGGCCGATGTGGTGGTCGTCACGGACGACGCGGTGGCGGGCGCGGAACTGGCGCGGCTGGGGGCGCGGATAGTCCCCGACGCCCCCGGCGCCGGGCTCAACGCGGCGCTGGCCCACGGGGCACGGGCGGTGCGGTCGGGGCGGCCCGGGGCGGCGGTGGCCGCGCTGAACGCGGACCTGCCCGCGCTGCGGCCGCCGGAATTGCTACGCGTGCTCGATACCGCTTCGGTATTTCCGCGGGCTTTTCTGGCCGATGCGGCGGGAATCGGGACGACCCTGCTTTCCGCTGCG
The DNA here is from genome assembly GCF_036226825.1 of Streptomyces sp. NBC_00667. Lineage (NCBI taxonomy): Bacteria > Bacillati > Actinomycetota > Actinomycetes > Kitasatosporales > Streptomycetaceae > Streptomyces > Streptomyces sp. NBC_00667. Next base: position 4,842,912 of record NZ_CP109022.1, on the reverse strand, counting down.
CCGGACGTGGAATTGGCGCCCTCGTTCGGCGGCCCGTCGCGGGCCCGGCATTCGGCGTCCGGGGCGGTGGAAATCGCCCTGACCGGCGTCGACAGCATCCGCCGGGACGTGGACACGGGCGCGGACCTGCGCACGGCCCTCGCCCTCGGGGTCGGCCGTCACACGGCCCGATACAGTGCCGGTATGCAGGCGACCGCGTACACGTACGACTCCCAGACCCGCAGCGGCAGTGTGCTGCTGGACGACGGCACCCCGGTGCCCTTCGAGGCCGCGGCGTTCGACGCGGGCGGCCTGCGGCTGCTGCGTCCGGGACAGCGCGTGCGGATCGAGACGGAGGGTTCGGGGACGGACCTGCGCATCACCCTGGTCACCCTGCAGACGTTCTGACGGGGCTGCGCGCCCACCACCGGGCCGTGCGGACGCACCGCGGGCCGGCTTCCCCGCCCTGGGGAAGCCGGCCCGGCGTGTGTGACTCGCGCCCCCGCTACTTCTTGCGGGCGGTGGTCTTCTTCGCGGTGGTCTTGCGCGCCGTCGTCTTCTTGGCGGGCGCCGTGGTCTTCGCGGTGGTCTTCTTGGCCGCCGGAGCCGTCTTCTTGGCCGTGGACGTGGCCTTCTTGGCGGTGGTCTTCTTCGCCGCGGCCGTGGTGGAGCCGGCCGCCGTCTTCTTCGTGGCGGGGGAGGTCTTCTTTGCGGCCGCGGTCGTCTTCTTGGCGGCGGCCTTCTTGGTGGTGGCGGCGGTCGTGGTCTTGCGCGCGGAGGTCGACTTGGCGGCCGTCTTCTTCGCGGTGGCCTTCTTGCCGACGGCCTTGGCGACGGTGGGCGGCGCGCCCGTGAGGCTGCCCTTCGGCGCCTTCTTGACGGCGACCTCTCCACCCTTGGGGAGCTTCTTGGTGCCGCTGACCAGGTCCTTGAAGCCCTGACCCGCGCGGAAACGGGGAACCGAGGTCTTCTTGACCCGGACGCGCTCACCCGTCTGCGGGTTGCGGGCGTAGCGGGCCGGACGGTCGACCTTCTCGAACGAGCCGAAGCCGGTGACCGAGACCCGGTCGCCCGCGACGACCGCGCGGACCATGGCGTCCAGTACCGCGTCGACCGCGTCCGCGGCCTGCTGGCGGCCGCCGAGCTTGTCGGCAATCGCTTCTACGAGCTGCGCCTTGTTCACGTCTTCCCCTTCGGAGACTTCGCCAGAACGAATGTGTTCAAGCTTATTTCGCACGTTAGGCGGATATATACCGCAAATCAAACACGAAACGGGCTAATCACCCTAGTGCCGCAACGTTGTAAGCCGTTACGGAGTTCCTTCGCATCAGTCGCCTTCAGGGAATCGACCCTCGTCGAGGTCCTTCATCAACCTGTCCAGGCGCCTTGCCGCATCGGCGAGATCATGCTTCGCCGCAGCCGTGACGACCAACAGCTTCCGGGACAGCGCCATCCGTACGCCCTCCGGGACTTGCAGCGTGCGCACCCTTGCGTGTGCTTCTTTCAGTCGGATCGCGACGACTTCGTAGAGCTCAAGTTGACTGTCGCGTTCCATGCACAGATTGTGCCATCTGGGGCGAGTTGTCGCCTCACGGGGCCTCAACACACGACTGTGCCCCCCGCCGGGAGGCGGAGGGCACAGTGGGGGCGTCGTGATCACCCGAGGGCGAATAAGCGCTGATCAGGCTGGAATCACGCCTGAATCGTGCGCGGCTTGAACGTGGGCCGGGTGCTTTCGTACGTGGCGATGTCCGCTTCGTTCTGAAGGGTGAGGGAGATGTCGTCCAGACCCTCCAGCAGGCGCCAGCGGGCGTTGTCGTCGAGTTCGAACTCCGCCTCGACGCCTTCGGCTCGGACCTTGCGGTCCACGAGGTCGACCGTGATCTCGGCGGTGGGGTCGGCCTCGGTCAGCTGCCACAGCCGCTCGACCGTCTCCTGGGGCAGGACGACGGTCAGCAAGCCGTTCTTCAACGAGTTGCCGCGGAAGATGTCGGCGAAGCGCGAGGAGATGACGGTCTTGAAGCCGAAGTTCTGCAGGGCCCAGACGGCGTGCTCGCGCGAGGAGCCGGTACCGAAGTCGGGGCCGGCGACCAGCACGGTCGCGCCGGCGCGCTCCGGACGGTTGGTGACGAACTCCGGGTCCTTGCGCCAGGCCTCGAAGAGCCCGTCCTCGAACCCGTCGCGGGTGATCTTCTTCAGCCAGTGCGCCGGGATGATCTGGTCGGTGTCGACGTTGCTGCGGCGCAGCGGCACGGCCCGGCCGGTGTGGGTGGTGAAAGCTTCCATGATTCAGACTCCGGCGGGGGCGGTGGCGTCGGACAGGTCGGCGGGCGAGGCCAGGTGGCCCAGTACCGCGGTCGCGGCGGCCACCTGCGGGGAGACCAGGTGGGTGCGCCCGCCCTTGCCCTGGCGGCCCTCGAAGTTGCGGTTGGAGGTGGACGCGGAACGCTCACCGGGGGCCAGTTGGTCGGGGTTCATGCCCAGACACATCGAGCAGCCCGCGTGCCGCCATTCGGCCCCGGCCTCCTTGAAGACCTTGTCCAGGCCCTCCTCCACGGCCTGGAGCGCGACGCGGACCGAGCCGGGGACGACCAGCATCCGTACGCCGTCGGCGACTTTGCGGCCCTCGACGATGCCCGCGACGGCGCGCAGGTCCTCGATCCGGCCGTTGGTGCAGGAACCTACGAAGACGGTGTCGACCTTGATGTCGCGCAGCGGCTGTCCGGCCGTCAACCCCATGTACTCCAGGGCCTTTTCGGCGGCGAGGCGCTCCGAAGCGTCCTCGTACGAAGCCGGGTCGGGGACGCTGGCCGACAGCGGCGCGCCCTGGCCCGGGTTGGTGCCCCAGGTGACGAACGGCGACAGCGAGGCGCCGTCGATGACGACCTCGGCGTCGAAGACGGCGTCGTCGTCGGTGCGCAGCGTCTTCCAGTAGGCGACCGCCGCGTCCCAGTCCTCGCCCTCGGGGGCGTGGTCGCGGCCCTGGAGGTAGTCGAAGGTGGTCTGGTCGGGGGCGATCATGCCCGCGCGGGCGCCGGCCTCGATCGACATGTTGCAGATGGTCATGCGGGCTTCCATCGAGAGCTCCTCGATGGCCTCGCCGCGGTATTCCAGGATGTAGCCCTGGCCGCCGCCGGTGCCGATCTTCGCGATGATCGCCAGGATCAGGTCCTTGGCGGTGACGCCCTCGGCCAGCGCGCCGGTGACGGTGATCGCCATCGTCTTGGGGCGGGCCAGAGGCAGCGTCTGGGTCGCCAGCACGTGCTCGACCTGGCTGGTGCCGATGCCGAAGGCCAGCGCACCGAAGGCGCCGTGCGTGGAGGTGTGCGAGTCGCCGCAGACCACGGTGGTGCCGGGCTGGGTCAGTCCGAGCTGCGGTCCCACCACGTGGACGACGCCCTGCTCGACGTCGCCCAGCGAGTGCAGGCGGACCCCGAACTCGGCGCAGTTGCGCCGCAGCGTCTCCAGCTGGGCCCGGGAAACCGGGTCCGCGATCGGCTTGTCGATGTCGATGGTGGGGGTGTTGTGGTCCTCGGTCGCGATGGTGAGGTCCAGGCGACGGACCTTGCGGCCGGCCTGGCGCAGACCCTCGAAGGCCTGGGGGCTGGTCACCTCGTGCAGCAGGTGCAGATCGATGAAGAGGAGGTCGGGCTCGCCCTCGGCGCGCCGGACGACATGGTCGTCCCAGACCTTCTCCGCGAGTGTCCTACCCATCGCTTTCCCTCCGGCTCACCGTCCCGGACCCAGTGGTTCGTGGACCCGTACATACAGACTCGCTGTTTCTTGGAAAAATTGAACTTGCGTTTCACAGTGTGAGACGTGAATATCGTTTCATGGACAACTCTAGCGGCGTCGGCGTTCTCGACAAGGCAGCTCTGGTACTGAGCGCACTGGAGTCCGGTCCGGCCACCCTCGCCGGGCTGGTCGCGGCGACAGGGCTCGCACGACCCACGGCACATCGCCTTGCCGTGGCACTGGAACACCACCGGATGGTGGCGAGGGACATGCAGGGCCGGTTCATCCTCGGCCCGCGGCTGGCAGAGCTTGCCGCCGCGGCCGGCGAGGACCGCCTGCTGGCCACGGCCGGACCGGTGCTCACCCACCTCCGCGACGTGACGGGCGAGAGCGCGCAGCTCTACCGGCGTCAGGGCGACATGCGCATCTGCGTGGCGGCGGCCGAGCGGCTGTCGGGCCTGCGGGACACCGTCCCGGTGGGCTCCACGCTCCCGATGAAGGCCGGCTCGGCCGCGCAGATCCTGATGGCCTGGGAGGAGCCCGAGCGGCTCCACCGCGGGCTCCAGGGCGCGCGCTTCACCGCGACGGCCCTGTCGGGCGTACGGCGCCGCGGCTGGGCCCAGTCGATCGGCGAACGGGAGCCCGGTGTGGCCTCCGTCTCGGCGCCGGTGCGCGGGCCCTCGAACCGGGTGGTGGCCGCGGTGTCGGTCTCCGGCCCGATCGAGCGCCTGACCCGCCACCCGGGCCGGATGCACGCACAGGCGGTCATCGATGCCGCGGGCCGGCTCACGGAGGCCCTGCGCCGCTCCGGCTGACCTTTCCCCGCCCTTCCCCCCGTCCCTCCGGGCCCGGGGCGCGTACGACGCCGCACACGTCCGAACACGCGCCCCCGGGCCCGTACTTATAGGCCCGCGCGGGTCCTCGCCAGACCCCGCACGCTTCCCGACATGACGAGTCCCGGACATGCGAAGAGGCCCTCCGCGATGATCGCGGAGGGCCTCTCCCGTACGTACCCCCGACCGGATTCGAACCGGCGCTACCGCCTTGAGAGGGCGGCGTGCTAGGCCGCTACACAACGGGGGCAAAGCACTGCGTTACTGCTGCACTGCGCTGGGCTACCAGGACTCGAACCTAGAATAAGGGAACCAGAAACCCTCGTGTTGCCAATTACACTATAGCCCATAGTGGTCTAGACCATGCTAGACGTAGTACCCCCGACCGGATTCGAACCGGCGCTACCGCCTTGAGAGGGCGGCGTGCTAGGCCGCTACACAACGGGGGCCCTAGCGATCCTGCATCAAGACGTCCGGGAGCTACCCAAGTGGAGGTCTTGCGGGAAGGATCTGTACCCCCGACCGGATTCGAACCGGCGCTACCGCCTTGAGAGGGCGGCGTGCTAGGCCGCTACACAACGGGGGCAAAGCACTGCGTTACTGCTGCACTGCGCTGGGCTACCAGGACTCGAACCTAGAATAAGGGAACCAGAAACCCTCGTGTTGCCAATTACACTATAGCCCACCAAAATGCAAGCCCCGGGGGGACTTTCATTCGGTTAGCGCCTCCGTCCGGCCTTCCGGCCCGCTCGGGCGGCGCAGAAAGAACATTACCGGATGGCTGACCGTGCTCCAAAACGGGTATCGGCGGCCAGGAGTGCGGGGAGCTGGGCAAGACCGGAGATCCGGTGCACTCCTTCGGGCGCCGGTCCTGGCGCGCCGTACCGGTCGAGCCACACGGCCACGAGACCGGCGTCCCGGGCTCCGCGGGCGTCGATCTCCGGTTGGTCGCCGACGTACGCCACCTCCTGCGGCGGGAGCCCGAGCGCCTCGCAGGCGCCGAGGAAGGCGGCGGCGTCCGGCTTGCTGACACCGAGCTCCGCGGCGCAGACCAGCACTTCGAAGCGCTCGCGCAGCCCGAGCCGGCGCAGCTTGGGGTCCTGGTTGGCCGTGGAGGAGTTCGAGAGCACTCCGTGCCGGTAGTCGCGGGCCAGGGCGTCCAGTACGGGCAGCACGTCCGGGAAGAGCGCCCAGGCCGCCTGGTAGTGCACGACGTACCGGTCGAACCAGCCGTCGGCCTCGGCGTCGCTCATCTCCGGGGCGCCCAGGAAGTCGCGTACCCGGTCCTGGCGCTGGGCCCGGAAGGTCGTCTCACCGGCGGCGAAGCGGGCCCAGTGGCGTTCGGTCGCGGCGCGCCACAGCGCGAGGGCCGCCGCCGGGGACCCGTAGCGTTCGGCCAGCCCGTTCTCGGCCAGGTGCCGCGCGAGACCGGCGGTGTCGGCCCCGGTGTAGTCGAACAGGGTGTCGTCGACGTCCCACAAAAACGCGCGGATCGGCATGCCGCCGACACTACGCCGGGCAGCCGCCTCGCGAAGGCGTGACGCAGAAGTCCGTCAGGTGCGCGTCCGGCAACGCCGAAGGGGCGGCTGCGCGGAGGCGGCCGCCCCTTCGGGGGGTGGTGCGGGTCAGGCGGCGAGCTTGGCCAGGGCCGCGTCGATCCGGGTCAGCGAGCGGTCCTTGCCCAGGATCTGGAGGGACTCGAAGAGCGGCAGGCCGACCGTACGGCCGGTGACCGCGACGCGGACCGGGGCCTGGGCCTTGCCCAGCTTGAGGCCGTGGGCCTCACCGGCGGTCAGCACGGCCTGCTTGAGCGACTCCGGGTCGCTCCAGTCGGCCGTCTCCAGATTGGCGCGGACGGTGGTCAGCAGGGCCGCGGGCTCGCCCTTCATCGCCTTGTCCCAGGACGCCTGGTCCTCGACCGGCTCCTTGCGGAAGAGGAAGTCGACGTTCGCGGTGATGTCCGACAGGACCGTCACCCGGGTCTGGGCGTAGGGCGCGATGGCCTCCCACGCCTGCGCGTCGAAGTCCTGCGGCTCCCAGTTGGCGTGCGGCGCCCGCAGCCACGGGGTGCACGCGTCGGCGAAGGCCTTCGGGTCCATCCGGCGGATGTGGTCGGCGTTGATCGCCTCGGCCTTCTTCAGGTCGAAGCGGGCCGGGTTGGCGTTCACGTCCGGGATGTCGAACTTCGCCACCATCTCCTCGATGGTGAAGATGTCCTGGTCCTTGGAGAACGACCAGCCGAGGAGCGAGAGGTAGTTCAGCAGGCCCTCGGGGAGGAAGCCGCGCTCGCGGTACAGGTTGAGCGAGGCCTCCGGGTCGCGCTTGGAGAGCTTCTTGTTCCCCTCGCCCATGACGTACGGCAGGTGGCCGAACTCCGGGACGCCGGTGGCGATGCCCAGCTCCATCAGGGCCTTGTACAGCGCGATCTGGCGCGGGGTGGAGGAGAGCAGGTCCTCGCCGCGCAGCACGTGCGTGATCTGCATCAGCGCGTCGTCGACCGGGTTGACGAGCGTGTACAGCGGAGCGCCGTTGGCCCGCAGGATGCCGAAGTCCGGGACGTTCTCCGGGGTGAAGGTCAGCTCGCCGCGGACCAGGTCGGTGAAGGTGATCGGCTCGTCGGGCATCCGGAAGCGGACGATCGAGAGCCGGCCCTCGGCCTGGTACGCGGCCACCTGCTCGGCGCTCAGGTCACGGCAGTGGCCGTCGTAGCCGGAGGGCTTGCCGGCCGCGCGGGCGGCGTTGCGGCGCTCCTCCAGCTCCTCCGTCGTGCAGTAGCAGTCGTAGGCGTAGCCGCCGTCCCGCAGGCGCTGGGCGACGTCCGCGTAGATGTCCATTCGCTGCGACTGGCGGTACGGGGCGTGCGGGCCGCCGACCTCGGGGCCCTCGTCCCAGGTGAAGCCCAGCCAGCGCAGCGAGTCGAGCAGCTGGCGGTAGGACTCCTCGGAGTCGCGGGCCGCGTCGGTGTCCTCGATGCGGAAGACGAACGTACCGCCGTGATGGCGGGCGAACGCCCAGTTGAACAGGGCGGTCCGGACCAGGCCCACGTGGGGGTTGCCGGTCGGGGAGGGACAGAAACGTACGCGGACGGGTCCGTTAGCCACGCTTGATCACCTTGTTGGTGAGAGTGCCGATGCCTTCGATGGTGACGGCGACCTCGTCGCCGACGCTGAGGGGGCCGACTCCGGCCGGGGTCCCCGTGAGGATGACGTCGCCCGGGAGCAGCGTCATGGCCTCGGTGATGTGCACGACCAGGTCCTCGATCGAGCGGACCATGTCGCTGGTGCGGCCGAGCTGGCGCTGTTCGCCGTTGACGGTGCACTGGATGGTCAGATCGGACGGGTCGAGGTCGGTCTCGATCCAGGGGCCCAGCGGGCAGGAGCTGTCGAAGCCCTTGGCGCGGGCCCACTGCTTCTCGCGCTGCTGGACGTCGCGCGCGGTGACGTCGTTGGCGCAGGTGTAGCCGAGGATCACGTCCTTGACGCGCTCCTTGGGGACCTCCCGGCACATCCGGCCGATGACCACGGCGAGCTCGGCCTCGTGGTGGAGGTCCTGGGAGAAGGAGGGGTACGTGATGGGGTCGCCCGGGCCGACCACCGAGGTGGAGGGCTTGAAGAAGGTGATGGGCGTCTCGGGGACCGTGTTGCCGAGCTCCGCCGCGTGCTCCGCGTAGTTGCGGCCGACGGCCACGACCTTGTTCGGGAGCACGGGCGGCAGGAGCCGGACCTTGTCCAGGGGGACCTTGGTGCCCGAGAGTTCGAAGTCCGCGAACGGGATGCCCTTGATGATGTCGAGGACGAGCTCGCCTTCGGCGCCGGGGGCAGTGCTGCCCTCGACCGCGCCGAACGCGACGTTGCCGTCGATCGAGAACCTGGCGATGCGCACCTGTTGCGTCTGCCCCTCTGTATTGCCCTACGTGTTTGCGCAGGCCGGAGTCTGCGGACTCCAGGCTAACGCGGTGGGCGGGGGCGCTTCGCGTCCTTCGGGGCGGGTCCTACTGCGCGGCGGCGGCGACCGGCGCGTCCATCAGGACGGTGCGGCGGGGGTTCGCGGTCTGCGCGGGGAGCTCGACGGAGTGTTCCGGAGCCGTGGCCGGCTGCAGTTCCTCGGCGTCCTGGAGGTGCGCCAGGGTGGTGCGGCGGGGGTTGGCTATGTTGCGGAACATCAGAGTCGTCTTCTGCGCGTTCATGGGAGTTCTGGGCCCTCGGCTCGCTCGTCGGTGTGGTGGTTGTCGGATGCGCCAACCCTGCAAAGGGAAAGGCTAAACATCTGAATCCCCCACCGAACCGGGAAGTAATGGCCACGGCTGTGTGAGTTTCCTCACCCGTCACCGGGCATTACGGGCATAATGGGCAGTCAATTCGGCGCCGCGAAACGGACATTGCGCCACTGAACGCTCCATTCCGCTCCTGATCATCTCGACTGGGACACCTTGACAGGCACGATGTTTGGTCGGTGTAAGTCCGGTTTAGCCCGAAAGGACATCCACGTCGCGTAGCGCCCCCGTCACGAGCCGTGACGGGCTCGCCGCGGCGACGCGCGCACCTTGTTGGAGATCCCCCACTGTGCTGGAATTCGCGGGACCGCCGCGGGAATCAGCCGGCGCGCAGGTGGCGCGACTCAGCGCCGAGCGCGGTGGCAAGGAGAGGGAGACGCGCCGGTCACCGACGACCACCATGGGGCCGTCAGTGCCCCACGACTCGACACCGTCCCACCGCTCCACCGGCGGGACGCCTGGTCCAGAGGTTGCGACGCTAGTGCAGGGACGATTCAAGAGGGATGGCAAGGGTTCTCCCCAGGCCCACGAGGGCCGAGGGGAAGCTGCGTCGGAGCAGGAGCCGCGCGGCGGGACCGACCGTGGCTCCTCGCCCCAGCACGCCCAGAACCGAGGGCCGGCTGTCGAAGGAGCGGGCCCCGATGCCGCCGGCCCCGTGAAGGGGAAGGCCAAGGGCCGGGCCAAGCCCAAGGGCATGGTGCGGACCAAGGGCAAGGGCGAGCCGGCTCCCGAGCAGGACGTGGCGATACCGAAGGCCCCCAGCGGGCCCGGCTCACGCCTCGCCATGCAGAACTGGCGCATCAGCACGCGACTGGTGTCGCTGCTGACCCTGCCGGTCGTCGCCGCCACCACGCTCGGTGGCTTCCGCATCAACGACTCGCTCAACGACATCGCACAGCTGGAGCACATGCAGCTGCTGACGACCATGACCCGGCAGGCCACCAACCTGGCCGCCGCGCTCCAGGAAGAGCGCGACAAGTCGGCCGGTCCGCTGTCGGTCGACAAGTCGGGCAAGTCGAACTCCCTCGTCGAGGGCGTCCGCGACCAGACGGACGTCGCCAAGAAGGCCTTCGACGCCGCGACCGACAAGGTCGACAGCACGCAGGACAAGGACGAGACCCTCAAGTCCATCCGCAACAACATCCTGCAGATCGGCCGCCAGCTCACCGGCATCGAGGACATCCGCAAGAAGGCGTACCAGAGCAGCGCCCAGCAGACGGTCACCGAGTACAACGCGCTGATCGTCTCGCTGCTCTCCCTCTCGCAGGACATGGCCCAGGCCACCTCCAACCCCGAGATGATCAAGCGTACGCGTGCCCTGGCGGCGTTCTCCTCCGCCAAGGAGTACGCCTCCATCCAGCGCGCGATGATCGCCGCCTCGCTCCCCGAGAGCGGCGACCACCCCGGCACGCTGTCCGAGAACGACCGCCTGTACGCGATGTCCGCGCTGCGCGGCGAGAGCCAGGCGAAGAAGACCTTCGAACTCGTCTACCAGGGCAAGCCCGAGGAACTCCTCGCGAGCCTCGGCGACGGCAACGCGGAGATCAGCAAGGCGGACCACTACACCCGCCGCGTGCTGTCCTCTCCCGGTCAGTTCTCCAAGGAGCAGGAGTACCGCTCCTGGATGGACTGGTACGACTCCGACGGCACCAAGCTGACGGCGATGAAGGTCATCGAGCTCACCCTCCTCGAGGACATGGAACAAAAGGCCCGCGAGCTCAAGAGCGAGTCCCAGCAGGACGCCATCATCAACGGTGCCCTGATCCTCCTCGTCCTCGGTGTCTCCCTCGTCGGCGCCTTCGTCATGGCCCGCTCCATGATCCGCTCGCTGCGCCGCCTCCAGGACACGGCGACCCGCGTCGCCCAGGACCGCCTGCCCGAGCTCGTCAAGCAGCTGTCCGAGACCGACCCGCAGGACGTCGACACCACGGTGGAGTCGGTCGGTCTGCACACCCGCGACGAGATCGGCCAGGTGGCCGCGGCCTTCGACGACGTGCACCGCGAGGCCGTCCGCCTCGCCGCCGAGCAGGCACTGCTGCGTGGCAACGTCAACGCGATGTTCACCAACCTCTCGCGCCGCTCGCAGGGTCTGATCCAGCGCCAGCTCTCGCTCATCTCCGAGCTGGAGTCGCGCGAGGCCGACCCGGACCAGCTGTCCTCGCTCTTCAAGCTCGACCACCTCGCGACCCGAATGCGCCGTAACGGCGAAAACCTCCTCGTCCTCGCGGGCGAGGAGCCGGGCCGCCGGTGGACCCGCCCCGTCCCGCTCGTCGACGTGCTCCGCGCCGCGGCGTCCGAGGTGGAGCAGTACGAGCGCATCGAACTGTCGTCGGTGCCCGGCACCGATGTCGCCGGCCGCGTCGTCAACGACCTCGTGCACCTCCTCGCCGAGCTGCTGGAGAACGCCACCTCGTTCTCCTCCCCGCAGACCAAGGTCAAGGTCACCGGTCACGCCCTGCCGGACGGCCGGGTGCTCGTCGAGATCCACGACACCGGTATCGGCCTCTCCCCCGAGGACCTCGCCGCGATCAACGAGCGGCTCGCGTCGCCGCCTACCGTGGACGTCTCCGTCTCCCGCCGCATGGGCCTGTTCGTGGTCGGCCGCCTGTCCCTGCGACACGGCATCCGGATCCAGCTGCGCCCCTCCGACTCGGGCGGTACCACCGCGCTCGTCATGCTGCCGGTGGACGTCGCCCAGGGCGCCAAGAAGCCCGGGCCGATGCCCGGCCAGGGCGGCCAGGGCGGTCCCGGTTCCGGCGCTCCCCAGGGCGGTCCGACCGGTTCCGCGGGCCAGGCTCCCGTCGGCGGCCCGGGCGGGCGTCCCCCCGTGGGCGCCGGTCCGCAGCGCGGTCAGGTCTCCGGCGCCGGACAGCGTGCCGCGCTGCCCGGGCGGGACGGTTCCGCAGGTCCGAAGGGCCGGCCCCAGGGCCAGGGCCCCGGCCCGCAGGGCGGTCAGGGTGGCCGGCCCCAGCAGGGCGGCCCGATGGCCCGACCGCAGGCCGGTCCGGGTGTCCCGACGGGACAGGGCGCGGGCGGTTTCACCCCCGGTGCCCCGCTCCCGGGCCGCAACCCGAACGGTGGCCCGGCGGGCGGTCCGCTCGGTGCGCCCGGCGGTCCGCAGCAGCGGCCCGGTGCCGGTCCCGCCGCCTTCCCGCAGGGCAACGGCTTCGAGCGGCCGCAGCAGCAGCCCGCTCCGGCCACCGCCCAGGGCCAGTTCCAGGGTCAGGGTCAGGGTCAGGGTCAGGCTCCCGTCCAGCGCAAGCGGCCGCAGCTGCCGCCGCGCGGCGGCGCCCCGCGTCCGGAGCTCCCGGGTGCGGGTACCGCGCCCGCCGGGGCTCCGCAGAGCACCAGCTGGGGCGCCGGCCAGGGCGGCCACGAGGTCCCGCGGGGCCACGACGAGCTGTCGGGCCCCGGTGCGACGGCGGAGTTCCCGCGGCCGGACTTCAACGCCCCGGCCCCGCGTGCCACCGGCGGCAACCCCGCGGGCAGCACCACCGGTCAGTTCGAGCGCCCCGACGTACGCGGTCCCCTGGATCCGTCCGCCACCGGGCAGTTCGAGCGCCCCGGGGACTTCCAGGCACCCCGCGGCGGCGGTCCGGGCGTGGGCGGCTACAACGGCCGCCAGGTCCAGACTCCCCAGAGCGGCGGCTACTCCCCGGCGCAGCGTCCGCAGCCGGAGGCACTGCCGCCGGCCACGGGCCCCGGTGAGGCCCGCAGCCCCATCTTCGACACGCTGGAGTCGAACTGGACCCGCCAGGACGGCGGTCCCTCCGTACCCCAGCAGCCGCAGCAGCAGTTCCAGCAGCAGGCTCCCGCCGCGCCGGCTCATCAGCAGCCGCTCCCCCAGCGCGGTCAGGAACTCGCGGCCGACCAGACGGCGACCGGCGCGGTGCCGACCGTCAGCTGGCGGTCCTCGCCGAACGACGAGCTGATGCGGCAGGCCGAGCGGGTGCGCCAGCCCGCCGCCGGCGGTATCACCACCTCGGGCCTGCCCAAGCGGGTGCCGCGGGCGAACCTCGTGGCCGGCACCGCCCAGCAGCAGGCCGAGTCCCAGACCGGCCCGCAGGTCTCGCGCGCCCCGGACGACGTCCGCGGCCGCCTCACCAACCTCCGACGCGGTATTCAGCAGGGGCGCCAGGCCGGCACCACCGGCCCCGCGACCGGCAGTTACCAGATCGACCCCACTTACCAGCAGGAGCGATAGTTGAGTTCGATGAGCCAGGCGGCACAGAACCTGAACTGGTTGATCACCAACTTCGTGGACAACACCCCCGGGGTGTCCCACACGGTGGTGGTCTCCGCCGACGGACTCCTTCTGGCGATGTCGGAAGGTTTCCCCCGTGACCGGGCCGATCAGCTGGCGGCCGTGGCCTCCGGCCTGACCTCGCTGACCGCCGGGGCCTCCCGCATCTTCGAGGGTGGCGCCGTCAACCAGACCGTGGTGGAGATGGACCGGGGATTCCTGTTCCTCATGTCCGTCTCCGACGGGTCCTCGCTGGCCGTACTGGCGCACCCCGAGTGCGACATCGGCCTCGTGGGCTACGAGATGGCCCTCCTCGTGGACCGGGCCGGCAGCGTCCTCACCCCGGAACTGCGCTCGGAACTCCAGGGCAGCCTCCTCGGCTGACCGTGACCCTCCCGGCCGGACGGTACTTCCGGCCGGGGGGCCGGGGCCCCCGCCCCGCAACCAAGTACCACCGCCAGGCCGTCATACCGTCCCCCCCACCGGCCGCCCCGTGAGACGGCACGCTGACCACTGCTGTCCAGCCCGGAGGATCAATGACCCCGCCCCCCGCCTACCCGGACTCGTACGGAGACTCGTACTCGGAAGGCGACCAGCCGCTGGTACGTCCGTACGCGATGACCGGCGGCCGGACCCGGCCCCGCTATCAGCTCGCCATAGAGGCGCTGGTCAGCACCACGGCCGATCCGATGCACCTGTCCGGCCTGCTGCCGGAGCACCAGCGCATCTGCACCCTGTGCCGTGAGGTGAAGTCGGTCGCGGAGGTCTCCGCACTGCTGTCGATGCCGCTCGGTGTCGCCCGGATCCTCGTCGCCGACCTGGCCGAGGCCGGAATGGTGGCCATCCACCAGCCGGGCAATGGAGAGGCCGGCGGAACGCCGGATGTAACGCTGCTCGAGAGGGTTCTCAGTGGACTTCGCAAGATCTGACGGCGGAGCGGCTCCTCGCTCCACCACCTCCGCGAAGATCGTGGTGGCGGGCGGCTTCGGCGTCGGCAAGACCACGTTCGTCGGCGCGGTCTCCGAGATCAATCCGCTGCGTACCGAGGCCGTGATGACGTCCGCGAGCGCGGGCATCGACGACCTGACCCACACCGGGGACAAGACGACCACCACGGTCGCCATGGACTTCGGCCGCATCACCTTGGACCAGGACCTGATCCTGTACCTCTTCGGTACCCCCGGTCAGGACCGCTTCTGGTTCATGTGGGACGACCTGGTCCGTGGCGCCATCGGCGCCATCGTCCTGGTCGACACCCGCCGCCTGGCCGACTGCTTCCCCGCGGTCGACTACTTCGAGAACAGCGGGCTGCCGTTCGTCGTGGCCCTCAACGGTTTCGAGGGGCACCAGCCGTACACCCCGGAGGAAGTCCGCGAGGCCCTGCAGATCGGCCCGGACGCCCCCATCATCACCACCGACGCCCGCCACCGCGCGGACGCCAAGAGCGCGCTCATCACGCTCGTGGAGCACGCGTTGATGGCGCGGCTCAAGTAGCGCCGCTCGCATGTCGGTTCCGGAGAGGGCGGGTTGTGTCATAGAACACGGCCCGCCCTCCTCGTTCATAACGTTTCGACAGACAATTGGCGCCAGTTGGGCACAGGGTGCGTTCACGCGGTACCGCTGCGCTCACAACCGGCCCGGTTTTTGCCGCAGGACGCTCTCTATGTCCGTTTTATGTGTGACATAAGGTTGTCGGAATGGCTGATTCCAACTGTTTGGAACAGGGCCGTCAACCGTGCTGGAATTCAACGAACTAGCTAGTAGCACCGCCGAGAGGTTGTTGGACGAGTGAGGCGAAGCAACGCGAGCCCCGGGGTCGAACCCGCGCGGGGCAACTTCACCCCGCCGCCGCGAGCGGCCGCGTCGCCCGTTGACGTACCCGTGGAGCCACCCACCGCCCAGGGCAGCGGCAGCAAGTTCGCCCCGCGCAACTGGCGTGTGCCGACCAAGCTGAACGCCATCCTCCTCGTGCCCGTCCTCGTCGGACTGGTCATGGGCGGGTTCCAGGTCAAGGGCTCGGTCGACAGCTGGAACGAGGCCAAGGACGCCGAGAAGACCGCCCGCATCGTCCAGGCGGCGGCCGAATACGGCCAGGCCCTCCTCAACGAACGTGACCTCACCGCCGAGCCGCTCCTCAAGGGCGACCGCAACAGCCCGGTCGTGCAGAAGGCGTACGCGGCCACGGACGCGGCCAAGGAGAAGTTCGCCGAGGCCTCCAAGGACCTTCCGAAGAACCAGGGCCTCGAACACCGCCTGGCGCTCTTCCACCAGGAAGAGCCCAAGCTGGAGCAGGTCCGCAAGACGGCCTACATAGCGCCGGAGACGCCGAAGAAGGCGCTGCCCAACTCGGCGGGTCCCATCCCGACCGAAGAGGGATACGTGCTGGTCCAGCACTACCTCATGACGTTCTCCAACGAACTGGGCCTGGGCACCGGCAACGTCACCAGCTACGGCCGCATGGTCTACGCGGTCGAGCTGGCCAAGGCCGCCAACTCGCTCCAGCGGTCGGTGGGTACGCACCTGCTGGTCCGCCCCAACGAGAACGAGGACACCCGCAAGGGCCAGCTCGTCGCGTTCTCCTCCTACGCCTACCTCGAAGAGATCGCCATCGGCGAGTACGTCGCCGCCGGCACCGACGCGGACACCAACCGCCTCAAAGAGGTCATGGCGGAGAAGTCCAAGGACGGCGCCGCCAAGCTGACCGCCGCCAAGCTGGCGGCCGAGCAGGCCGGTACCCCCTTCAAGGCCCCGCCCGTCGTCAACGGCTCCGCCCTCACCGGCATGACCGAGGCGATAGCCAGCGGCGTCAGCAAGGACAAGCTCGCCGCCGCCGGCACCACCGCCCCCGCCTGGCAGGCCGCCGCCACCGCCAAGTTCGACGGCTACGCCGAGATCGAGAAGGAACTGCTCGGCAAGGCCGTGCAGGACTCCGTCGCGCTCTCCGACGCCGCCCGCAACGACGCCATCATCACCGGTGCCGCCGTGGTCGTGGCCCTGCTCGCCGCCTTCATCCTGGCCGGCATGATGGCCCGGCAGATGAGCCGCTCCATGCGCCGCCTGCGCAGCGCCGCCTTCGACGTCGCCGAGCAGCGTCTGCCGACGCTCGTCGACCAGCTCTCGCGCACCGACCCCGGCAAGGTCGACACCCGCGTGACGCCGATCCCGATCAACTCCCAGGACGAGATCGGCGAGGTCGCCCGCGCCTTCGACCAGGTCCACCGGGAAGCGGTCCGGCTCGCCGCCGAGCAGGCGCTCCTGCGAGGGAACGTCAACGCGATCTTCACGAACCTCTCCATGCGCAACCAGTCGCTGATCGAGGGCCAGCTGACCCTCATCACCGACCTGGAGAACAACGAGGCCGACCCGGACCAGCTGGAGAACCTCTTCCGGCTGGACCACCTGGCCACCCGTATGCGCCGCAACGGCGAGAACCTCCTCATCCTCGCGGGTGAGGAGCCCGGCCGCCGCTGGGACCAGCCGGTGCCCCTCGTCGACGTGCTGCGCGCCGCCTCCTCCGAGGTGGAGCAGTACGAGCGCATCGAGCTCTCGGGCGTCTCCGAGGCGGAGATCCACGGCCAGGCCGTGACCGACCTCGTGCACCTGCTCGCCGAGCTGCTGGAGAACGCGACCACGTTCTCCTCCCCCCAGACCAAGGTCCGCGTCAACGCCACGCGTCTGCCCGACGGCCGCGTCATGGTGGAGATCCACGACAAGGGCATCGGCCTCACCGCCGAGGACTTCGCGGACATCAACCACAAGCTGGCCAACCCGCCGACCGTGGACGCCGCGATCTCGCAGCGCATGGGCCTGTTCGTGGTCGGCCGGCTGGCGGACCGCCACGGCATCCGCGTCCAGCTGCGTCCCTCCGGCGAAGCGGCCGGCACGACCTCGCTGGTCATGCTGCCGGACGCCATCACCCACGGTGGCGGTGGCGAGGGCATACCGGAGGACGACTTCACGGTCTCCTCGATCATCCCCGAGCAGCAGGCCCAGCTGGCCCCGCCGCTGCGCACGGCCGCCGAACTCGGCTTCGACGACTCGCGCTACGACGCCCAGGGCGACGGCGCGCAGGGCGGCGAGGAGCGCTCGCTCGACCCGGTCGGGCGGTCCCTGACCCAGCAGGAGCGCCGGGCCGCGCTGGCGGCCCAGGTGGGCTACCCGCAGGAGCAGGACCAGGACCAGCAGTCCGGGCCCGCCTCGCAGGAGTATCCGGAACCGCAGCCCGAGCACGGGTACCAGGAGTACCAGGGCTACGAGCAGCAGTCCGAGCAGGGCTACGAGTCCTCGTACGAAGAGCCGGCCGCCGAGCAGTCCTACGAGGGCTACCCGCAGCAGGGTTATGCGTATCCGGAAGCGGAATACCAGGACCAGGACCAGGGCGGACAGTCCTACGACGACGGTTACGGATCTCAGTCCCAGCAGGCCCAGTGGCCCGAACAGAACACCTACTCGGGCGCCTACCAGCAGGATTACGGGACCGAATCGGAATCCCAGGCCGCTCCCGAAGCGGCTCCGGACCGCGTAGGCTTCGATCGTCCGGGTGCCGCTGCCGACACCGGCCACCACATGACCGGGGCGGGCCTGCCGCGCCGCGGCAGCCAGCAGTGGCAGTCGGGACAGCAGAAAGCGGAGTCCACCGGATCCCTCTTCGAGCAGCGGCCGCAGCGTCAGCAGCAACCGGCCGGCGCGGAGCTGGAGCCGGAGGAGACGGCAGGCAGCGCGGCATGGCGTTCGAACAACGACGAGCGCTGGCAGCAGGCCGCCAAGCTCCGTGAGCCGAAGGCGGGCGGGGTCACCCCGTCCGGTCTCCCTCGGCGGGTGCCCAAGGCCAACCTGGTCGAGGGTGCTGCGGAGACGACCCCGCAGGGCGGCCCCCAGGTCTCCCGCGCCCCGGAGGACGTCCGCGGCAGGTTGAGCAACCTGCGGCGGGGTGTCCAGCAGGGACGCAGCGCGGGTTCCGAGCAGTCAAGTAACAGCTATGACCAGGAGCGTTAGTGTGAGCCCGATGAGCCAGGCGGCACAGAACCTGAACTGGTTGATCACCAACTTCGTGGACAACACCCCCGGGGTGTCCCACACGGTGGTGGTCTCCGCCGACGGCCTTCTTCTGGCGATGTCCGACGGATTCCCGCGCGACCGCGCCGATCAGCTGGCGGCCGTGGCCTCCGGTCTGACCTCGCTGACCGCCGGGGCCTCCCGCATCTTCGAGGGTGGCGCCGTCAACCAGACCGTGGTGGAGATGGACCGGGGATTCCTGTTCCTCATGTCCGTCTCCGACGGTTCGTCGCTCGCGGTGCTCGCGCACCCCGAGTGCGACATCGGCCTCGTGGGCTACGAGATGGCCCTCCTCGTGGACCGAGCCGGCAGTGTCCTCACCCCGGAACTGCGTTCGGAGCTGCAGGGAAGTCTTCTCAACTAGCAAACAGGCAGTGCGTTTCGCGTCATCGCACCATAGGGTGCGGTGGCGCGGTTCTACAGGGAGTACTGCGTTCTTGGAGCAGGAGGAGGAAGCGTGACAACACCCGGAGGACATCCTTATGGCGGCGCGCAGCAGCCGCAGGGTGGGCACGACCAGAACCGCTTCAACTTTCCCTCCGCTCCCAGCCGGCCCGTGCCGGAGCACAACCCCTACCAGCAGCAGCCGTACGGACAGCAGCCCCAACAGCCGCAGCAACCGCAGCAACCGCAGGCTCCGCACCGGCTTCCGCAGCAGCAGCCGCGGGCCTCGCGTCCGCAGGCCCCCAAGGCGCACAACCCGCTGGTGCGTCCGTACGCGATGACCGGCGGCCGTACCCGGCCGCGCTACCAGCTCGCCATCGAGGCGCTGGTCAGTACCACGGCCGATCCCGCTCGGCTGCAAGGGCAGTTGCCCGAGCACCAGCGCATCTGCCGTCTGTGCCAGGAGATCAAATCCGTCGCGGAGATCTCGGCACTCCTCTCCATTCCTCTTGGTGTCGCCCGCATCCTCGTCGCCGACCTGGCGGAGGCGGGCCTTGTCGCCATTCATCAGCCCGGCGGCGACGAGTCTGCCGGCGGCCAGCCAGATGTGACACTGCTCGAAAGGGTGCTCAGTGGACTTCGCAAGCTCTAACGGCGGAGCGGCTCCCCGCTCCACCACCTCCGCGAAGATCGTGGTGGCGGGCGGCTTCGGCGTGGGCAAGACCACGTTCGTCGGCGCGGTCTCCGAGATCAATCCGCTGCGTACCGAAGCCGTCATGACCAGCGCTTCCGCCGGTATCGACGACCTGACCCACACCGGGGACAAGACGACCACCACGGTCGCCATGGACTTCGGCCGCATCACCTTGGACCAGGACCTGATCCTGTACCTCTTCGGTACCCCCGGTCAGGACCGCTTCTGGTTCATGTGGGACGACCTGGTCCGTGGCGCCATCGGCGCCGTGGTGCTGGTCGACACGCGCCGTCTCGCGGACTGCTTCCCCGCGGTCGACTACTTCGAGAACAGCGGCCTGCCGTTCGTCATCGCCCTCAACGGCTTCGACGGCCACCAGCCGTACACCCCGGAGGAAGTCCGCGAGGCCCTGCAGATCGGCCCGGACGCCCCCATCATCACCACCGACGCCCGCCACCGCGGCGACGCCAAGAGCGCGCTCATCACCCTGGTCGAGCACGCCCTGATGGCCCGCCTGCGCTAGCCGGCCCGCCCGGCCCGCACGAAAGGGCCCCCGCACTCCGGGAGGAGTGCGGGGGCCCTTTCGTCGTTGTGCCGCTGCTGCTCGCGGTGCTAGCCGCGCCAGCTGTGGGCGGAGCGGAAGCCGGGGCTGCGCTCCAGACGCCGCCAGCGGGCCTGGGAGCCGATGCGGTGCACCGGGGCGGCCGCGGGGGTGGAGGCGGCGCGGGCCAGCAGGATGGCGGTGATCGCGGCCAGTTCCTCGGGCTCGGCGTGGCCCTTCTCGACCTTGAGCAGCGTGTCTGCGGTGACGCTCATGGGTGGCAGGTCTCCTTCGCTCTTACTGAGGCGGGTTGCCGTGCTTGCGGGACGGCAGATCGGCGTGCTTGGTGCGGAGCATCGCCAGCGCGCTGACGAGGACCTCACGGGTCTCGGCGGGGTCGATGACGTCGTCCACGAGACCGCGTTCGGCCGCGTAGTACGGGTGCATCAGTTCGGCCTTGTACTCCTTGACCATGCGGGCGCGCATGGCCTCGGGGTCCTCGGCGTCCGCGATCTGCCGGCGGAAGATGACGTTGGCCGCGCCCTCGGCGCCCATAACGGCGATCTCGTTGGTCGGCCAGGCGTAGGTGAGGTCGGCGCCGATGGACTGGGAGTCCATGACGATGTACGCGCCGCCGTACGCCTTGCGCAGGATCAGCGAGATCCGCGGAACGGTGGCGTTGCAGTACGCGTACAGCAGCTTGGCGCCGTGGCGGATGATGCCGCCGTGTTCCTGGTCGACGCCCGGCAGGAAGCCGGGGACGTCGAGCAGGGTGACGATCGGGATGTTGAAGGCGTCGCACATCTGGACGAAGCGGGCCGCCTTCTCGGAGGCCTCGATGTCCAGGACGCCGGCCAGGTGGCCGGGCTGGTTGGCGACGATGCCCGCGACCTGACCGTCGAGGCGGGCGAGCGCGCAGATGATGTTGCGGGCCCAGCGCTCGTGGACTTCGAGGACGTCGCCGTCGTCGACGAGCTCCTCGATGACCTTGAGCATGTCGTAGGGGCGGTTGCCGTCGGCGGGCACCAGGTCCAGCAGCACCTCCGAGCGGCGGTCGGCCGGGTCGGAGGTCGGGTGGAGCGGCGGGTTCTCCCGGTTGTTGGAGGGCAGCATCGTGATGAGGTAGCGGACCTCGGAGATGCAGGTCTCCTCGTCGTCGTACGCGAAGTGCGCGACGCCCGAGGTCTCGGCGTGCACGTCGGCGCCGCCGAGCCCGTTCTGGGTGATCTCCTCGCCGGTCACCGCGCGGACCACGTCAGGGCCGGTGATGAACATCTGCGAGGTCTCGCGGACCATGAAGACGAAGTCCGTCAGGGCCGGGGAGTACGCGGCACCGCCGGCGCAGGGGCCCAGCATGACCGAGATCTGCGGGATGACGCCGGAGGCCTTGGTGTTGCGCTGGAAGATGCCGCCGTAACCCGCGAGGGCGGAGACGCCCTCCTGGATACGGGCACCCGCGCCGTCGTTGAGGGAGACCAGCGGGGCACCGGCCGCGATGGCCATGTCCATGATCTTGTGGATCTTCGTGGCGTGGGCCTCGCCCAGTGCACCGCCGAAGATCCGGAAGTCGTGCGCGTAGACGAAGACCGTGCGGCCCTCGACGGTGCCCCAGCCGGTGATGACACCGTCGGTGTAGGGCTTCTTCCCCTCCAGGCCGAAGCCGCTCGCCCGGTGACGGCGCAGCTGCTCGACCTCCTTGAAGGAACCCTCGTCGAGCAGCAGCGCGATGCGCTCGCGCGCGGTCAGCTTGCCCTTGGCGTGCTGTGCCTCGGTCGCCCGGTCGCTCGGGCCGCGCCGCGCCTGCTCCCTGAGGGAGTGCAGTTCGGCCACGCGCCCGCGGGCGTCCGTCGGCTCGCTCGGAGTCTGGTCCACAACGGTCATGTACCGACCTTACGAAGTGACGGGCCGAAAACCCTCCGTTGGTTCCGCACAGTCTCGGGAGCGATCCGCTGTCCGGCCCGGACAGAACCGTCCGAAGATGCGCGGACTCCACCAGACGGGGGGTCCGGCCGTTGTGGAGATCCTATAAATCACTCCGCCGGAGGCAGAGAGGTTGAAATTTGAACCGAATAGGCCTAACGTCAATGTCGTTGAAACTTAAACGAAGTTTCGACCGTCGACGGACCCGCCGGCGCAGCAGTCACCAAAGGAGCGATCATGGGCATCTTCACCCGCCGGAGCAGCAGCCAGAACACCGCCACCGCAGCCGCCACCCCGGCAGCTGTCGCCACGCTGGACGTGGACCCGGCGCTCGCGGCACTCACCGGCGACTACGCCATCGACGCGGCGCACAGCAGCATCGGCTTCACCGTCCGGCACGCCATGGTCACCAACGTCCGCGGCGCCTTCACCGACCACGAGGGCGTCCTGCACCTGGACGGCGCCGACCCGGCCCGCTCGACGGCCACCATCGACGTGAAGACGGCCTCCGTGGACACCGGCATCGCCGACCGCGACGGCCACCTGCGCGGCGCCGACTTCTTCGACGCCGAGACCTTCCCGCTGATGAGCTTCCGCTCGACCGGGGCGGCCGCGCTCGGCGGCGACACGTACCGCATCACGGGCGACCTGACGATCAAGGACGTCACCCGTCCGCTCTCGATCGACCTGGAGTTCAACGGCTCCGCCACCGACGTCTACGGCAATCAGCGCGTCGGCTTCGAGGGGTCCGCGCAGATCCTGCGCTCCGACTGGGGCCTGACGTGGAACGCCGCCCTGGAGGCCGGCGGCGTGATGGTCAGCGACAAGGTGAAGCTGACCTTCGACATCTCGGCCGTCAAGCAGGCCTGACCCGGTCTGCGGACCGCCCGGTGGCGGCCCTGGGCCGTCTCTTCCGGATCTTGCCCGACCCGCAGGGTCCGGAAGAGAGGGCCTAGAAGCCGCCGCCGCCGTCGAAGCCGCCGCCGCCCCCGTCGAACCCGCCGCCCCCGTCGAACCCCCCGCCGAAGTCGCCCGGGTTGAAGTCGGCACCCGACACGTCCCCGCCTTCGAACCCGCCCGCCCCGCCGAAGTCGGACGCGTACGCGGGACCGGACATCATCGAACCGAGCACCGTGCCCACGAGCAGCCCCGGCAGGATGCCGCCGCCGAAGTACCCGCCGGCCCAGGGGCCGTACGCCGGGCCCGCGTCGTAGTAGGGCCGCGGGCCGTAGTCGGTGTCGACCGTGCGCACCGCCGGGTCCAGGCCGTCGCGCAGCCGCACGGCGTCAGCCGTGCAGACGGGCACGGTACGGGCCGTCCCGCCCGCCGGGGCCCAGGTGGCGTCCTCGGTGCTCGGGCCGTGCCGCGGGTCGAAGAAGCAGGGCGCCCGGCGCTCGGGCAGCGGCCTGCCCTGACGGCGCGCGTCGAGGCGGGCCAGGGCGAAGCGGCCGTCCTCCAGCGCCTGCGTGACTCCCTGCACCTCCTCCGGGTAGCGGACCTGCGCCATGATCTGCTTGGCCTTCTCGTACGCGTCCAGGGCCTGCGCGTAGTCCGCGCGCATGGCGTCGTCGGCGCCGGGCTCACCGGGCCGGAAGTCCAGCCGGTCGAGTTCCTCGCCGAAGGCGGTGATGTCCTCGTCCACCACCACGCCGAGGCGGGCGATCGCGTCGCGCCGCGCCTCCTCCTTCTTCTTCCGGTTGCGCCGGACCAGCGCGTAGGCGCCGCCGCCGCCGAGGACGGCCACCGCGCCCAGCGTGACCAGGCCGCCGACCGGGGTCCCGCCGTCCGCGCCCGTGTCGCCCCAGGAGGCCGGGGCCCTGCCCTTGGCCTGGGTGAGGGCCTGGTCGACGAAGTTGTTCAGCTCGGTCACGGCGTCGACCGGTCCGCCCGCCTTCACGGCGTCGGTGAGGTTGCGTACCGCGACCCTCGGCATGACGGAGGCGTCGGCCCCGGCGTCGAAGCCGTTGCCGAGGCGGATCGCGTACAGCCCCGTGATCCCCGTCTGGGCCCGGACGGCGCTCAACAGCCCCTGGGGCGGGAACTCGTCGGTGGCCGGGAGGACCGCGACGAAGACCGGCTTCCCGGCCTTCTCGATCTTCTGGGCCAGCGCGTCGGCCTGCGCCTTCGGCAGTTGCCCCGCGGCGCGGGGGTCGACGTAGACCGGGCCCTTCTTGAGGGCCTGCGCGACCTCTGCGGTTCCGGTGGCGGCGGACGCCTGCGGTACGCCCACGAAGGCGACCGAGAACAGTGCCAGCAGCAGACCGGACAATACGGACATGAGCCTGGTCCTCATGGTCCCGACGCTACCGGAACCCGGCTCGTGCCGTGTGAACGGGAAATAAGGACCGCGGGGAGGTGGGAGGGGCCGCGCCCCTCCCACCGTGCGGCTACTCGGCCGGTTCCACTCCCGCACGCAGGAGGCCGTAGGTGAAGGCGTCCTCCAGGGCCTGCCAGGAGGCAGCGATGACGTTCGGGGCGACGCCGACCGTGGACCATTCGCGGGCGCCGTCCGTCGTGGAGATCAGCACCCGGGTCGTGGACTCCGTGCCGTGCTTGCCCTCCAGGATGCGGACCTTGTAGTCCACCAGCTCGAACTTGGCCAGCTGAGGGTAGAACCGCTCCAGCGCCACCCGCAGCGCGCGGTCGAGCGCGTTGACGGGGCCGTTGCCCTCGGCCGTCGCCACGATCCGCTCCCCCTTGGCCCACAGCTTGACGGTGGCCTCGTTGGCGTGGGTGCCGTCCGGGCGGTCCTCGACGATCGCCCTCCAGGACTCGACCCGGAAGTACTTGCGGGCCCGGCCCTCGGCCTCGGCGCGCAGCAGCAGCTCGAAGGAGGCGTCGGCGGCCTCGTACGTGTAGCCCTGGAGCTCGCGCTCCTTGACCCGCTCCACGACCCGGGAGATCAGCGCGCGGTCGCCGCCGAGGTCGACGCCGAGTTCCTTGCCCTTGAGCTCGATGGAGGCGCGGCCGGCCATGTCGGAGACCAGCATCCGCATGGTGTTGCCGACGCGTTCGGGGTCGATGTGCTGGTAGAGGTCCGG
Organism: Streptomyces sp. NBC_00667; assembly: GCF_036226825.1. Taxonomy (NCBI): domain Bacteria; kingdom Bacillati; phylum Actinomycetota; class Actinomycetes; order Kitasatosporales; family Streptomycetaceae; genus Streptomyces; species Streptomyces sp. NBC_00667. The sequence continues at coordinate 4,818,214 of NZ_CP109022.1, read as the reverse complement.
GTCGACCTTGATGGCGGAGGCGTGCAGGCCCGCCTTGTGCGCAAAGGCGGAGACGCCCACGTACGGCTGGTGCGTGGACGGCGTCAGGTTGACGACCTCGGCGATGGCGTGCGAGATCCGGGTCATCTCGGCGAGCGCGCCCTCGGGCAGCACCCGCCGTCCGTACTTGATCTCCAGCGCGGCGACCACGGGGAACAGGTTGGCGTTGCCGACGCGCTCGCCGTAGCCGTTGGCGGTGCACTGGACGTGGGTGGCGCCCGCGTCGACGGCGGCCAGCGTGTTGGCCACCGCGCAGCCGGTGTCGTCCTGGGCGTGGATGCCCAGGCGCGCCCCGGTGTCGGCGAGGACGGTGGCGACGGTGGCGGTGATCTGGGCGGGGAGCATGCCGCCGTTGGTGTCGCAGAGGATGACGACGTCGGCGCCGGCCTCGTGGGCGGTCCGTACGACGGACTTCGCGTACTCGGCGTTGGCGCGGTAGCCGTCGAAGAAGTGCTCGCAGTCGACGAACACCCGGCGGCCCTGTGCCACCAGGTGGGAGACGGTGTCGCGGACCATCTCCAGGTTCTCGTCCAAGGTGGTGCGCAGCGCGAGTTCGACGTGCCGGTCGTGGGACTTCGCGACCAGGGTGATCACCGGTGCGCCGGACTCCAGCAGCGCGCGCACCTGCGGGTCCGCGGCGGCGGAGCCGCCGGCCCGGCGGGTCGCGCCGAAGGCGACGAGTTTGGCGTTCTTGAAGTCGATCTCGGCGCGGGCGCGGGCGAAGAACTCGGTGTCGCGGGGGTTGGCGCCGGGCCAGCCGCCCTCGATGAACCCCACCCCGAAGTCGTCCAGGTGCCGGGCGATCGTCAGCTTGTCCGCGACCGTGAGGTTGATGCCCTCACGCTGGGCGCCGTCGCGCAGGGTGGTGTCGAAGACGTGGAAGCCGTCGTCGAGGGCCTCTGCCGGCGCAGTCGCCTCTGTCGTCGTCATGCTGGTCTGACTCCTGTCGGATGAGTGGTTCCGGAGACCGGGGATCCACTGCCCCCATCATCGCGCGCTGCCGGGCCCCGGCAGGAATGGGCCGGGAAACGAAAAAACCCCTCGCGGGTGCGAGAGGTCTGCGCGCGGGTCTGGGGCACGGTGGCCGCCTTCCCGTGGTGGTTCCACGGCTCAGCGGTCACTGCGGACCGGCGCGCTGCTGGCGATAATCATGAGCTGAGCAGGCACGTCCGCAGTGTGCCACAGCGGTCCACGCACGCGGACCGACGTCTCACTATGCGAGCGGGCCGCCTCCTGGATCAGGCGGACGGCGCCGCGAGCGTCTCGTCCACGAATTCGGTGACGTGGTCGAGGATGTCGCCCCGTCCTATTCCGGGCAGGCCGACGGCGACCTGGATGCTGAACCCGTCGAGCAGGGCCCGCATCCGGGCCGCGAAGCGGTCGGCGTCCACCGGACGGAACTCGCCCCGCGAGATGCCCTCGGCGAGCAGGGCCACCAGGTCGCGGTGCCAGGCGCCCTCGATGGCGGCCTGCCGCTCGCGTTCGCGGGGACCTGCGTCCTGGGAACGGTTCCAGACCTCCAGCCACAGGGTCCAGTGCGGGTCCCGGGCGCCGTCGGGCACGTAGAGGTCCACGTAGGCGGCCAGCCGTTCGCGCGCCGGGCCGCGGCGGGAGAGCAGGGCCCGCCGCTCGGCGCCGAGCGCGGCCTCGCTCCACTCCAGGGTCTGGAGCAGCAGCTCGTCCTTGCTGCCGAAGTAGTAGAGGAGGTGGCCGCTGCTCATGCCGACCTGGCGGCCCAGACCGGCCATGGTGAGGCCGTCCAGACCGCGTTCGGCGATCGTGGCCATGGCGGCGACGAGTACGTCCTCGCGCGGCGGGGCGTTCTTCCGCGCCGGCCGTACTCCACCCGCCACCATGGGCCTCTCCTCACATCGGTCCGGCCGCCCGGGTCAGACCTTCGGCTGCTGCTGGGTGATGCAGTGGATACCGCCACCCCCAGCGAAAATCGTACGTGCGTCGACGAGGGTCACGGTCCGCCCGGGGAACAGACCCCGGAAGATTTCCGCCGCCTCCTCGTCGCGCGGGTCGTCGAAGGAGCACAGGACGACGCCGTCGTTGCACAGGTAGTGGTTGATGTACGAGTAGTCGACCCACTCGCCGTCCTCCTCCAGGACCGTCGGCGCCGGGATCTCCACGACCTCCAGCTGCCGGCCCCGGGCGTCGGTGGAGGCGCGCAGGATGGCGGCGATGGTCTTGCAGCGCTCGTGGTCCGGGTGGGCCGGGTCGGGCTGGCTGTGGACCATGACCACGCCGGGGCGGGCGAAGGCCGCCACGATGTCCACGTGGCCCTGGGTGCCGTAGGTGCCGTAGTCCCCGGCCAGGCCGTACGGCAGCCAGATGGCCTTGGTGGTGCCGAGGTGGGCGTGGATCTCCTCCTCGACCTGCTGGCGGGTCCAGCCGGGGTTGCGGCCCTCGCCGAGCTGCACGGTGTCGGTGAGGAGCACGGTGCCCTCGCCGTCGACGTGGATGGCGCCGCCCTCGTTGACCAGGGAGGTGCTGTACGTCCGGGTGCCGGTCAGGTCCGAGACGTGACGGGCGATCTTCTCGTCGTGGCCCCAGCGCGCCCAGCTCTGGGCGCCCCAGCCGTTGAAGGTCCAGTCGACGGCGGCCAGCTCGCCGGCGTCGTTGGTGACGAAGGTCGGGCCGATGTCCCGCATCCAGGCGTCGTCGAGCTCCCGCTCCACGATCTGTACGTCGTCGCCGACGATCGCGCGGGCGCTCGCGGTGTCACCGGGCGCGACCACCAGGGTCACGGGCTCGTACGAGCGGACCGCGCGGGCCACGGCGCCCCAGGCCCCGCGGGCCTCGGCGAGCTCCTGCTCGTTGGTGAAGGTGGGGTTGGGGCTGGGCCAGGCCATCCAGGTGCGCTCGTGGGGGGTCCACTCGGCGGGCATCCGGAATCCGTCGTCGGCGGGCTTCGTCATGAGGGGTCCTTAAAAGGGCTGTGCCGGGTCAGAGGCTGTGCCGGCCTGCAAGTTGTGCCGGGTCAGAGGAAGTACAGGCGGTTGAGGGAGACCGAATCGGCCGCTTCCGAGCGCAGCGGGTCACCGTCGAGCGTGACGAGACCACTGCGCGCGTCCACGTCGACCGCGCCCACCCGGGAGTTGAGGAGGAGGTCCCCGGGGCCGATGCCTCGGGTACCGCGTACGGCCACCCGGCGCCTGCGCGTGGGCATCTGGTCGGAGCCCAGCGCCGCGGCCGCGGCGGAGACGAAGGCGACGGAGATGTCGGCGGCCGTGGCCCCGTAGGCGCCGAACTGCGGTCCCAGTACGAGCGGTTCGCAGGTGTCGGTGGCGGCGTTGGGGTCACCGGTGACCCCGTACGCCGGGAAGCCGGATTTCAGGACCAGCTGGGGCTTGGCGCCGAAGAACTGCGGGCGCCACAGCACGATGTCGGCGAGCTTGCCGACCTCGATGGAGCCGATCTCGTGCGCCAGGCCGTGGGCGATGGCCGGGTTGATGGTCAGCTTGGCCATGTAGCGCAGCACGCGGGCGTTGTCGTCGCCCTCGCCGTCGCCTTCCAAGGGGCCCAGCTCGCCCTTCATCTTGGCGGCCATGGCGAAGGTGCGCCGGATGGTCTCGCCGGCGCGGCCCATGCCCTGTGCGTCGGAGGAGGTGATGCCGATCGCGCCCAGGTCGTGCAGGACGTCCTCGGCGCCCATCGTCCCCGCGCGGATCCGGTCGCGGGCCATGGCCGCGTCGCCCGGGAGGTCCGGCTTGAGGTCGTGGACGGAGACGATCATGCCGTAGTGCTCGGCGACCGCGTCCCGGCCGAAGGGCAGGGTGGGGTTGGTGGAGGAGCCGATGACGTTCGGCACGCCCGCCATCTTGAGCACGTTGGGGACGTGGCCGCCGCCGCAGCCCTCGATGTGGAAGGCGTGGATGGTGCGGCCGTCCAGGACGCGCAGGGTGTCTTCGACGGAGAGGCATTCGTTGAGGCCGTCGCTGTGCAGGGCGACCTGTACGTCGTGCTCCTCGGCCACCCGCAGGGCGGTGTCCAGGGCGCGGGTGTGGGCGCCCATGTCCTCGTGGACCTTGAACCCGCTCGCGCCGCCCTCGGCCAGCGCCTCGACGAGGGGCGCGGCGTCGGAGGAGGAGCCGCGGGCGAGGAAGCCGATGTTGACGGGCCAGGCGTCGAAGGCGTTGAAGGCGTGCTTGAGGGCCCACGGCGAGTTGACGCCCACGCCCCAGACCGGGCCGAACTCCTGACCGATGACGGTGGTGACACCGGCGGCGAGCGAGGCTTCCATGATCCGTGGGGAGAGCAGGTGGACGTGGGTGTCCACGGCCCCCGCGGTGGCGATCAGGCCCTCGCCGGAGACGATCGAGGTACCGGTGCCGACGACGACGTCCACGCCGTCGAGGGTGTCGGGGTTGCCGGCCCGGCCGATCGCGTGGATGCGGCCCTCGCGGATGCCGACGGAGACCTTGCGGATGCCGAGGACGGCATCGATGACCAGCACGTTGCTGATCACGACGTCACAGGTCTCGCGGACGGCGGCGGCCTTGAGGTGCAGGCCGTCGCGTGCCGTCTTGCCGAATCCGGCCAGGAACTCGTCGCCCGGCTTCTGCGCGTCGTGCTCGACCCGGACGGTCAGGCCCGAGTCGCCGAGCCGGACCCGGTCGCCGGCCCGGGGGCCGAACACGGAGGCGTACTCGTGCGGGTCGATGTGCCGGCTTCCCGGCGCGCAGTGGTCGCTGTGGGGGGTCTGGCGGCTCATGCCGGGTTCCCTTCCGGGCGCGGGCTGTCGGTGTCGGTGCCGGGGGCTCCGGCGGCTTCGCGGCCCTGGGGGTCCGCGCCCAGGTACCCGCACGCCGCCGCCCTGGCCAGTGCCTGCGCCTTGGCGCCCGGGGCGTCCAGCGGGCCGTCGACCAGCCCGGCGAAGCCGACCGCGATGCGGTCGCCGCCGATCGGGACCAGGCCGACCTCGCCCTCGCCGTGCGGGTCGAAGCGGACGGAGGAGCCCGCCGGCACGCACAGGCGCATGCCGTAGGCGGCGGCGCGGTCGAAGTCCAGGCGCGGGTTCGCCTCGAAGAAGTGGAAGTGGGAGGTGACGCTCACCGGCACGGGGGCCGTGTTGCGCACCCTCAGGTGCAGTACCGGCTCCGGCTGGGGCGCGCCCGGGCCGGGCACGACCGCGCCGGGCGCGTCGTCACCGAGGCCCACGGCGCCGCGGATCGGCGAGGAGACCACCGCGAGGCGGGATCCGTCGTCGAAGACGGCTTCGACGTGGACCTCGGTGACCACGTCGGACACGCCGGGCAGCACGTCGTCGGGGCCCAGCACGCTACGGGCCTCCTCGATGGCCTCGGCCAGCCGCTTGCCGTCGCGGGCCGCCTCGCAGACCGTGTCCGCGATGAGCGCGGTGGCCTCCGGGACGTTGAGCTGCAAGCCGCGGGCCCGCCGGGCCCTGGCCAGTTCCGCGGCGCCGCGCAGCAGCAGCCGGTCGCGCTCCGTAGGGGTCAGCCGCACGCCGATCCACCACCTTTTGGTTCGATGGGTTAGAGCATCACTCTAACTCTTCATTTCCCGGCAATGAAGCATTGACCTGACACCTTGGCTTAGGTCACATTGAATGTCGCTCAAACGAAGCGCATTCACCCCGCCCTGCACAAGGGAGCTCCCCCATGCCCATCGAACAGCGCGGAGTCGACACGATCCCCGAAGAGGAGCGGACGAGCGGTCCCCGGGACCTGGTCTCGATCCTGCTCGGCTCCAATCTCTGCCTCGGCGTGATCGTGTTCGGCTGGCTGCCCCCGTCCTTCGGACTGGGTCTGTGGCCCTCGCTGACGGCCATCGTGACCGGCACGGTCGTCGGCATCGCCTTCACCGCGCCGCTGGCGCTGGTCTCCCTGCGGACGGCCACCAACCTCTCCACCTCCAGCGGCGCCCAGTTCGGCGTCCGGGGACGGCTCGTCGGCTCGGTCGTGGGCCTGCTCCTCGCACTCGGCTACACGGCCCTGACCCTGTGGATCGGGGGTGACGTGATGGTCGGCACCCTGGCCCGGCTCGTCGGGCTCCCGGACACCGGCCTCACCCACGCGGTCATGTACGGCGTGCTGGCCGCCTTCACCGTCGTCGGGGCCGTCTTCGGCTACCGCCTGCTGCTGCGCATGAGCAAGGTCCTCTCCATCGGCATGGTGGTCCTGCTCGCCATCGGCCTCTACGCCTACGCGCCCGACTTCACCACCGCCGCGCCGTCCGGGACGGAGTACCTGCTCGGCTCGTTCTGGCCGACCTGGCTGCTGGCCGCCGTCGCGGCCGGTCTGAGCGGTCCCGTCGCCTTCATCACCCTGCTGGGCGACTACACCCGCTACATCTCCCCGAGCCGGCACAGCTCCCGCAAGGTCTTCTGGGGCACCTGCCTGGGGCTGGCGATCGGCCTCCTGGTCCCGCAGCTGTTCGGCACGTACACCGCGCTCGCCGCCGGGGCCGGCGCCGACTACGCCGGACCGCTCGTCGACGCGTCGCCCTTCTGGTACCTGGTACCGCTGCTCGCGGCGGCCGCTGCCGGTTCGGTGGGCAACGCCGGGCTGATGCTCTACTCCATGGGCCTCGACCTGGACGCGATCGTCCCCAAGGCCACTCGGACCAAGGCCACCGTGATCGCCGCCGCCGTCGCCACCGCGTTCGTCTTCGTCGGCTCCTTCGAGTGGGACGTCCAGTCCGCGATGACCTCGTTCGTCCTGCTGCTGACCGCGATCGGCACCCCGTGGGCCGTCATCACCCTGATCGGCTACGTCCGCTGCCGCGGGCAGTACGACGCCGACGCGCTCCAGGTCTTCAACCGCCGCTCGGTCGGCGGGATCTACTGGTACCGCGCGGGGTGGAACCTCCGGGCCACCGCCGCCTGGGCGATCGGCGCGGGCGTCGGCCTGCTCGCCGTGACCACCCCCTTCTACGAGGGCCCGCTGCTGGCCCTGACCGGCGGGGTGGACTGCTCCTTCGTCCTCTCGGGCCTCGCGGGCGGACTGGTCTACACGGCCCTGACCTTCCGCACGGCCGCGGCGCCCGCAGCCGCGCAGACGCCCGAACCGGCCGCCCGGGTCGCCGTCGCCGCCGACTGACGACGGCACACCGGAAGGAAGGGCCCCGGGGAGTTCCCTCCCCGGGGCCCGCCCGTTCCCCCTGCGGTCCGCGCCGGCGTCGCCGCCGTCAGCTGCTCGGGCACTGGGTGGTGGCCGCCTGCCTGACCGCGTCGTCGAGGCTCCGGATCTGCGGCTGGAGCTGGCTGAGGGCGTCCTTGCCCGTGGTGTCGCCGGGCAGGTTCTCGTAGGCCTTCTTCAGGTCCTCCGCGGAGGACTGGACGGCGTCCCGCTCGGCCGACTTCATGGTCTCGCGGCTGGCCTTGAGGTTCTTCCAGTCCGTCTGGACGGCGTTGTAGGCGTCCTGGATCTGGTCCTTCGTGGCCGTGGCCGGGTTGAGCGTCTTGAGCTTGGCGTTGTCCGCCCGCAGCTGCGTCAGGTTGCTGCACATCTCGGCGGCGGCCTTCGTGGCCTTCTCCTGCGGGGTGGTGTCGTCACTGGAGCATGCCGATACGCCGAGTACCACGGCCGCGCAGAGCAGGCCGGAGGCAATCAACCGCTTCATGGGGGTCCGCCTTTCCGCCGGCTGGCCGCCGGCGCACGAGAGAGTCACCCCGGTACGAGGGGCGTCCCGGGCCGCCCGGGCCGGTGTCCGGCGCCGGATCGGCGGGCGCGACCAAATTCGCACGCCGCTGGGCACCCCGCATCCGCGCACGAGCGGCCGTCCCGCCCGAGCGGGGACGGTGGCGCAGGGGCCGCACCGCCCCGTACGCAGGGCTCCGGGGCCGCCGCGGCACCACGGGCCGCGGCCGGCCGGGAGCCCCGCCCGGGTACGCCCGTACGGGTGGCCCGCCGGCCGCCGCGCGCCCGCACCGCCGGCCCCCGGCCCGCTCCCGGTCGCACGGGGCCGCGGGTACGACGAGGGCCCCGGCCTTGTGGCCGGGGCCCTCGTCACACGGTCGTGCCGACTAGCCGAGCGGGTGCATCCAGCCGTGGGTGTCGGCGGTGTGGCCGGTCTGGAGGTCCAGCAGCGCCTTGCGGAGCTTCATGGTGACCTCGCCCGGCTCGCCGGTGCCCTGGGTCCAGTTGGCGCGCTCCGACTTGACCGAGCCGACCGGGGTGATCACGGCGGCGGTACCGCAGGCGAACACCTCGGTCAGGGTGCCGTTCTCGTTGTCGCGCTTCCAGTCCTCGGTGCTGATCCGGCCCTCCTCGGCGGTGTAGCCGAGGTCGCGGGCGATGGTGAGGAGGGAGTCGCGGGTGATGCCCGGGAGCAGCGAGCCGGTGAGCTCGGGGGTGACGATGCGGTCGCCGTACACGAAGTACAGGTTCATGCCGCCCATCTCCTCGATCCAGCGGTGCTCGACGGCGTCGAGCCACACGACCTGGTCGCAGCCGTGGGAGGCGGCCTGGGCCTGGGCGACCAGGGAGGCCGCGTAGTTCCCGCCGGTCTTCGCCGCGCCCGTGCCGCCCTTGACGGCGCGGACGTACTCCTCCGAGAGCCAGACGGAGACGGGCTTGACCCCACCGGGGAAGTACGCGCCGGCCGGCGAGGCGATGACCATGAACAGGAACTCGTTGGCCGGACGGACCCCCAGGCCGACCTCGGACGCGAACATGAACGGCCGCAGGTACAGCGAGGCCTCGCCGGAGTCCGGCACCCAGGCGCGGTCCTGCGCGATGAGGGCGTCGCAGGCGGCGATGAACAGGTCGGCGGGAAGTTCCGGCATCGCCATGCGGCGCGCGGAGGCCTGGAAGCGCTCGGCGTTGGCCTCGGGGCGGAACGTGGCGACGGTGCCATCGGGCTGCTTGTAGGCCTTGAGGCCCTCGAAGATGGTCTGCGCGTAGTGCAGGGTCATGTTCGCCGGGTCGATCGACAGCGGCGCGTACGGGACCAGTTCGGCGTCGTGCCAGCCGCGGCCCTCGGTCCACTTGATCGTCACCATGTGATCGGTGAAGTGGCGGCCGAAACCGGGGCTGGCCAAGATCGCCTCGCGCTCCGCGTCGGACAGGGGGGTCGAGGAGGGCTTCAGCTCGATGGTGGGCGTCGTCATGAGTGCTTGTCCTTCACCGTTTGTGTATGGCGGACCGCGCTCACGCGTACTAGGACGTCCGAGCTTCCCCGTATTCCGCGGCCTCGCGTTCGATTATCGCGCGCGAGGTGTCCTCGGAGAAACGGGGTGATGCGGCCCAGGGGAGATGGTGGCACCCGGGGCCGCGCAGGAGAAGCCGCCGGGTGCGGTGATCGCGACCCGGCGGCTTCCTGGGTGTGGAGCTCTGCCGGGTCAGCCGGCTACGCGCGCGGCGAGGGCGTCGCCGATCACGTCGGTGGAGCGGAACGTGCCGTCGCGCTCGGCCAGGTCGGCGGAGACCGCTTCCTCGATGCGGACGGCCTGGGCCTCGTAGCCCAGGTGGCGCAGCAGGAGGGCGACGGAGAGGATCGTCGCGGTCGGGTCGGCCTTGCCGGTGCCGGCGATGTCCGGGGCCGAGCCGTGGACGGGCTCGAACATGGACGGGAAGGCGCCGGTCGGGTTGATGTTCCCGGAGGCGGCCAGGCCGATTCCGCCGGTCACGGCCGCGGCCAGGTCGGTGAGGATGTCACCGAAGAGGTTGTCCGTGACGATGACGTCGAAGCGCTCGGGCTGGGTGACGAAGAAGATCGTCGCGGCGTCGACGTGCAGGTAGTCGGTGGTGACCTCGGGGTACTCCCGGCCGACCTTGTCGAAGATGTTCTTCCACATGTGGCCCGCGTACACGAGGACGTTGTTCTTGTGGACCAGCGTCAGCTTCTTGCGGGGGCGGGAGTTCGCCCGCTCGTACGCGTCACGCACGACGCGCTCCACGCCGTACGCGGTGTTGATGCTGACCTCGGTGGCCACCTCGGCCGGCGTCCCCGTGCGCAGGCTGCCGCCGTTGCCGGTGTACGGGCCCTCGGTGCCCTCGCGGACCACGACGAAGTCGATCTCCGGACGGCCGGCCAGCGGGGTGGCCGTATTGGGGAAGAGCTTCGACGGGCGCAGGTTGATGAAGTGGTCGAACGCGAAGCGGAGCTTCAGCAGCAGCCCGCGCTCGAGGACCCCCGAGGGGACCGAGGGGTCGCCGATGGCGCCCAGCAGGATCGCGTCGTGGTGCTTGAGGCTTTCGAGCTCCGCGTCCGGGAGGGTCTCGCCGGTGCGGTGCCAGCGCTGGGCGCCGAGGTCGTATTCCTTGGTCTCCAGCTTCACATCCTGGGGCAGGACCGCGGTAAGGACCTTGAGGCCCTGAGCCACGACTTCCTGGCCGATGCCATCACCGGGGATCACTGCGAGATTGATGCTGGTCGACATGCCGGAACCGTACTCCCTGTCCCAGCCCTCAGACATCTTCCGTCCACCATGTGGACCAGTGGCTGCGGGGCCTCCCGGGGTTGCGGCCCGGGCGGCGGGGCTGGGACGGAGGGGGTGACGGCGGCCCCGCGAGGTGGCTCAGTGTCCGGTGGCGCCGCCGTTGTCGCGGCGGTCGAGCGCCCGCTGGAGCGCGGCGGCGGCGTTCTTGCGGTCGGCGTCGGCCGTGGAGGAGTGGCGGACGCGGCGGACCGCGGCGGTGGTGGGGGTCATGGTGATCGACTCCTTGAGATCACGGCGTGGCGGGGCCACGGATGAGGGGTTCCTTCAAGGCGCCGGAAGAGGCGGGGAGCGGTGCGCCGCAGGGGTTGCCTGCCAAGGGCGCGCTCTCGACCGCCATTCGCCGGATCGGCGAGACGTTCGGCTCCTACAAAGCTAGGGCAGGTGCCGCTGTCTGTCTCCGCAATTACTCGGACTTCCTAGTATCTGAGACGGGAATGACTCGAACACAGCGCCGGTGCGACGCCGATCCGGTTCCGCTTTTCAGCCGCTTACGAGCGGATTTCCCTGATCAGAGCCATGACAGCGAGCGTGGACGCTGATTCCGGGGTGGTGACGTATCCCACCCGCCTCGTGGGCCTCCCGGGCCCCAGGTCCGCGATCTCGACGGACCCGCCGGCCTCGCGCAGGGACAGCTCGGGCAGGATCGCCATCCCCAGTCCCCGGCCGACCATGGTCAGCACCATCCCGTCGTCCTCCGCCTTGACGGTGGCCCGCGGGATCCAGTCCTGGGCCGCCCACCAGGAGCGGGTGGAGGAGCCGCAGTTCTCGTCCCAGTCCAGCAGGGGCAGCGCCTTCGGGTCGGGGTGCCCCGCCGGATGGACCAGTGCGTACGCCTCCTCGGCGATCAACCCGCTCAGGAGGCCGGACGGCAGCTCCGCCGAGCCCCCGAGGGTGGCTATGCCCAGGTCGGCCCGGCCCGCCAGCACCTCACCGGCGGCGCCGGCGCCGAGTTCGCGCACGACCCGGACCTCGGGCCGCAGCCCCGGGTGGCGGGCCGTGAGGCGCTCCAGGACGGGCGGCAGCAGGTGCAGGGCCGCACTGCGGAACGCCGCGATGCGCAGCACCCCCTCGAGCGCCCCGGCCGCCCCGGCCGCCCCGTCCGGGGCCCGGCCGGCGCTCCGGGCTTCGGCGCCCAGTACCTCGTACAGGCGCAGGATGCGCCGGCCCACGGCGACGGCCCGCTCGCCCGCCGGGGTGGGCACCGCCCCTGCGCGCCCCCGCGCGAACAGCACCGCGCCGACCTTGGCCTCACTGCCGCGCACCGAGTGGGAGACGGCCGACTGTCCGATGCCGAGCGCGGCGGCCGCGGCGGAGAAGCCGCCGGTCTCGGCGACGGCGACCAGGATGCGCAGTTCCTGCGGAGCGAGCTCGGCCACGCCTGCTCTCACCTCGTTCTATGAGCGGGATTCATGGGTGTGCGGCTTCCATGAGCCCAACCCCCTGCCCGGCCCCGTGATTCCTTCCTACGGTCACTGCCATGACCACGCAGACCGGCTACGCCGTGCACCAGATCACCCGCCCCCGCGGCTTCCCCCTCGCCACCGACTTCGCCTACGTGCGCACCCCGGTCCCCTCCCCCGCTCCCGGGACCGCCGTGGTCCACAACCTCCTGCTCTCCGTGGACCCTTACCACCGCGGGCTGATGGACGGCGGCGAGGGCGGCTTCGAGCTGGACGCCCCGCTGGAGGGGCGCGCGGTCGGGCGGGTCATCGCCTCCCGGGACCCCGGGCTGGCCGAAGGCGACCTCGTCTTCCACCGGCAGGGCTGGCGCACCCACGCCCTGGTCGCCCTGGGCGCGGACGGCACCCGCAGACTCCGCGGCCACGAGGGCGTCCCGCTCGAGGCGTACCTCTCCATCCTCGGCGGCACCGGCCTGACCGCGTACGCCGCCCTGACCCGGACGGCGGCCCTGCGCGAGGGCGAGGACCTCTTCGTCTCCGCCGCCGCGGGCGGGGTGGGCACGGCGACCGGGCACATCGCCCGCCTGCTCGGCGCCCGCCGGATCATCGGCAGCGCGGGCTCGGCCGCCAAGGTCGCCCACCTGACCGGCCGGCTCGGCTTCGACGCCGCCTTCGACTACCACGACGGCCCGGTCGGCGAGCAGCTCGCGCAGGCCGCGCCCGGCGGTATCGACGTCTACGTGGACAACGTCGGCGGCGACCACCTCGCGGGGGCGATCGACGTGCTGCGCGAGTTCGGGCGGATCGCCTGGGTCGGCGGGATCTCGATGTACAACGGCGACCGCTCCCCCGCCGCGCCGCGCAACCTCTTCGAGATCGTGCACAAGTCGCTGCGGCTGGAAGGGGTATTGGTTCGCCATCACACCAATCTCCAGGACGAACTGGAGGAGTTCCTGGTCCCGCACCTGCGCAACGGGCGAATCGGTACGGATACCACGGTCGTCCAGGGATTCGAGCACACGGTGGACGCCTTCCTCGGCCTGCTCCGCGGGGAAAATCTGGGCAAGATGCTCGTTCGCGTCGACACCTGATTCCGGCCACCCGGAAGTTCACCGACTACTTGCCGCACGGATGTAGACCTTTGACCCGGCGCCCGCCACTCTTTCGCTCAACGTGCCAGCCGGGCACTTGAGTGGGAGGCGAGCAGCCAGTGACACCGATCAGCCGCAGGGGTTTCGTGGGTATCGGCGCCGGGCTGGTGGCGGGGGCCGCCCTGCCCGCGGTCACGCCGACGACGGCAGCCGCGGCGGCCGCGACCGGCACGATCACCGATGTGAAGCACGTGGTCATCCTCATGCAGGAGAACCGCAGCTTCGACCACTACTTCGGCAGGCTGAGGGGTGTCCGCGGCTTCGCCGACCGTGCGGCCGGCAACATCCCGGGCGGCTGGGGCACCTTCAACCAGTCCAACTGGGGCGGGCGCCAGCACCCCTGGAAGCTGAGCGCCACCCCGGCCGCCGGCGGCGTGGACGGCGAGACCCTCGCCCAGTGCAACGGCGACCTCCCGCACAGCTGGACCTCGCAGCACGCCGCCTGGAACAAGGGCCGGATGGACAACTGGGTCCTCGGCGTCGGCAACACCCGCACCCTCGGCTACCTCGACCGGGGCGACATACCCTTCCACTACGGGCTCGCCGACAACTACACGGTCTGCGACGCCTACTTCTGCTCCACCCTCAGCGCCACCGGCCCCAACCGCACCTTCCTGTGGAGCGGCAAGGTCGACGCGGGCAGCAAGGACGGCGGCGACGAGTCCGGGCTCACCTGGGAGACGTACGCCGAAGCCCTCCAGCGGGCCGGGATGAGCTGGAAGGTCTACCAGAACGCCCAGGACAACTACGGCGACAACGGCCTGGCCTACTTCAAGAAGTTCACGGACGCGGCCCCCGGCAACCCGCTGTGGGACCGGGGCATGGGCTCGGTCCCCAAGGTCACCGGCTCCACCCCCGATGACATCGCGGCGGCGATCCGCGCCGACGTGGTCGCCGGCACCCTCCCCCAGGTGTCCTGGGTCGTGGCCAGCGAGGCCTTCTCGGAGCACCCGTACGCGCCCCCCGGCGACGGCGCGCACTTCGTCGACCTGGTCTACCGGGCGCTCGCCGCGAACCCGGAGGTCTTCGACTCCACGGTCCTCTTCCTCAACTACGACGAGAACGACGGCTTCTTCGACCACGTCGCGCCGCCGATCGCCCCGCCCGGCACCCCCGGCGAGTACATCGACGGCACCCCCATCGGCCTCGGCTTCCGCGTGCCGATGATCGTGATGTCCCCGTGGACCCGGGGCGGCTGGGTCAGCTCCGAGGTCTTCGACCACACCTCCGTCCTGCGCTTCATGGAGACGTGGACCTCGGCCCTGGGCACTCCTGCCACCTGCCCCAACATCAGCGCGTGGCGCCGCAAGGTCACCGGCGACCTGACCGGGGTGTTCGACTTCGCGCACCCCGTCTACGGCGTCCCCTCCGGGCTGCCCCCGACGGCGAAGGTCATCGGCCAGTCGACCTGCGGCCCGCTGCCCAACCCCGCGCCGCAGGACAACGCCCTGCCGGCGCAGGAGGCCGGGACCCGTCCCGCGCGGGCCCTGCCGTACCAGGTCAACGGCAACCTCGACCGCTTCGAGTTCGGGGCGGCGGGCAAGATCCTGGCCTGGTTCTCGATGACCAACCAGGGTGCGCAGGCGAAGCAGGCGGCGCACTTCTCGATCCACCCGCACCAGTACCGGGACACGGCGGCCTGGCAGTACACGGTCGACCCCGGCTCCACGGCTACGGACTACTTCAACATCGGGCTCGGCAGCGGCTCCGGCAAGTACGACATCTCGATGTACGGGCCCAACCGCTTCCTGCGGCGCTTCATCGGCGACGCGTCGAAGGCCGGCAAGTCGGTTGAGGTCGCGGCCCGCTACGCGGTGGAGCCCGGCACGGGCAAGACGGCGCTCTACCTCAAGATGACCAACGCCTCGGCCGCGCCGGTCACCTTCACGATCCGCTCGAACGCCTACCGCACCGACGGCCCGTGGACGTACACCGTCCCGGCGAACTCCTCCCGCGAGGACTACTTCAACGCGGTCGCGTACAGCAACGGCTGGTACGACTTCACGATCCTGGCGGACTGCGACGGCACCTGGTCGCGCCGCTACACGGGCCACATCGAGACGGGCGCGCCGAGCATCTCGGGCTGACCGCGGTCGCTGCCGGCCGGCCCGGAGCAGGGCCGGCCGGAGCGCGCCCCGCCCGGAGGGCGTCCCGCCTACAGGACGTCCCCGTCGCGCCAGTCGAAGTCGAGCCGCCCGGCCGGGTCCAGCCGGACCCCGCCGGGCGGCGACCACACGTACGTGGACCCCTCCTCGTCGGGAAGCCGCACCGCCCCCTCGGGGGCGAGCACCCCGATCGGTCCCGGCCACACCGACCAGCCCCGGCCGAGGTAGAGCCGGGCGCCGTCCTGCGACGCCGAGAGGGCGCCGAGCACGTAGGCCCGTCCGATGACCGCCTCCAGGCCGGCCATCACGGCGCTCCCGATCCCGCTGCGCCGCCGGTCCGCCCGGACGGCCACGGCCTCGACGTACCCGGTGCGCAGGGCCCGCCCCCGGTGCAGCACCCGCCGCTGGACCACGCTCCCGTGCGCGACGAGTTCGCCGCCCTCGTGCACCAGGGCGTGCATCCCGCCGAGCGCGTGCTCGAAGTCCTCGTCGGCGAAGTCCCCGTCGAACGCGGCGTCCAGCAGCGCCCGGACCTCCTCCAGCGCGCCGGGCGCCAGTTGGGAGGTGTGCGCGAGGACTGTCCGTGTATCGGTCATGGAACCAGTGTCTCCCGGCCAGGGATCGACCGGCACGGCCCTGGCCTCCCCGCGGCCGCCCGCGCACACTCGCTGCATGGCTCCCGAGACCCAGCAGTGGACCCCGACCCACGGCGATCCCTACCGGCCCGTCCCCTACCGGCCCGAGCGGATGCCGAGCACCGAATCCCTCGCGCGCGCCGCGCAGTTGCGGGCGCGGATGGACGAGCGGCGGACCGTACGCCACTTCTCCACCGACCCCGTGCCGGAGCAGGCCGTCCGGGACGCCATCGCCTGCGCCGCGACCGCCCCCTCCGGCGCGCACCAGCAGCCGTGGACGTTCGTCCTGGTCAAGGACCCGGACGTCCGCCGGCAGATCCGCGCCGCGGCGGAGCGGGAGGAGCAGGTCTCCTACGACGGCCGCCTCGGCGAGGAGTGGCTCGCCGCGCTGCGCCCGATCGGCACGGACGCCGTCAAGACCCACCTCACTGACGCCCCCGCCCTGGTCGTGGTCTTCCAGCAGCGCTACTGGCTGGGGCCGGACGGCACGAAACACAAGCACTACTACGTCGACGAGTCGGTCGGCATCGCGGTCGGCATGCTGCTGTCAGCGCTCCACCTCAGCGGTCTTGCGGCGCTGGTCCACACCCCGAGCCCGATGCGGTTCCTCTCCCAGGTCCTGGACCGCCCGGCTAACGAGAAGGCCTTCGCCGTCATCCCGGTCGGCTACCCCGCGGACGACTGCGAGGTCCCGGACCTGGTGCGCAAGTCCCTGGACCAGGTCCTGGTCGAGGTCTGAGGGCCCCAGGCCGCCCCTATGGGGCGTCGTGGATCCGGTACGAGGCCTCGTGGAGCCGGCCGAGCAGCGCCAGCAGGGTGTCCCGCTCCGCCGGTTCCAGCGGCGCGAGGAACTCGGCGTTCGCCGCCTGCGCCAGGGCCGTGCAGCGGGCCAGGGTGTCCGCACCGGCCGGGGTGAGGCTGACGGCGTTCTTGCGGCGGTCGGCGGGATCCGGCGTGCGCAGGACGAGGCCCGCGCCCTGGAGGTGGTTGAGCAGGCCGACGAGGTCCTTGGGGTCGATGGCGAGCCGGCGGCCCAGGTCGGCCTGGGCGAGGGGGCCGTACTCGTCCGTCGCCGCGAGTACCGCGTGGTGCGCGAGCTTGAGCCCCTCCGTGGCGAGCGCGTCGGCGACCAGGGCCCGCCCGTGGGCGGCCACCCGGCCGACGAGCCAGCTCGGCAGGGTCTGGATGTGGGCGAGCGCTGAGGTCTTGGGCGCGGGGTTCATGGGCACAGCCTATCGAGAAACCGTTGGACATCCCCACGATCTCCGTTACCGTTGGGACATCCAACGAAATCGATCGAGGGAGGTTCCGTGCTGCGTGTCCGGTACGAGGTCAACGGCGGCCCCGAGGTGCTGTTCGGCGAGGAAGCCGAAGTCCCCCGCCCGTCGGCCGGCGAGCTGCTGGTCCGCGTGGAGGCGATCGGCGTCACCCTGCCCACCGTCCGCAAGGTGCGCGAGAGCAGCGAGCCGATGCCGCTGGGCGGCGAGGTCGCCGGCACCGTGGAGGCCCTCGGCGCCGGCGTGACGGGCTTCGCCGTCGGCGACCGCGTCACCGGACTCTGCTTCGCCCAGGCCTACGCGGAGTTCGCCGTCCTGCACACCGCCATGGCCTCACGCGTCCCCGACGGCGCGAGCGCCGTCGAGGCGATCGCCCTCGTGCGCAGCGGCCTGGTGGCGCGCGGGGCGTACGAGGCCGCCCGCCCGGAGCCCGGCGAGTCGGTCCTGGTGACGGCGGCGGCCAGCGCCACCGGCACGCTCGCGCTCCAGTACGCCAGGGCGGGTGGCGCCGGGCGGGTGGTGGCCGCCGTCAGCGACCCCGCCAAGGGGGACTTCGTCCGCTCCCTCGGCGCCGACGAGGTCGTGCTGTACCGGGACGACGACTGGGGAGACCCGTACGACATCGTCCTGGACGGCGTCGGAGGCGACCTGCTCTCCCCCGCCGTACGCGCCCTCGCGCCCGGCGGCCGCCTGGTGGCCTTCGGCTCCGGCGGCGGCACGGTGGAGGCGTACGAGCTGCTGGTCCGCGGCGCGTCGGTGATCGGCTTCCAGATGCGGGCCATCGCCCTCGGCAAGCCGGCGCTGTACGCCCGCTGGCTGCGCGAGGTGTGGCAGATGCGGGACGCGGGCACCCTGCGCGCGTCGGTCCACGAGGAGATCCCGCTGGCCGAGGCGGCCCGCGCGCACACGGTGGTCGAGCGGCGCCGCAACCTCGGCAAGGTGGTGCTCGTGCCGTGACCCCGCTCTCCCGGACATGGAAACCGCCCCCGATCCGGACTTGGGGGTACCGGAACGGGGGCGGGGTTCAGCGGGGGGCCGTCAGCCCATGTGGGGGTACGCGTAGTCCGTGGGCGGGACCAGCGTCTCCTTGATGGAGCGGGTCGAGGTCCAGCGCAGCAGGTTCGACGCCGCGCCGGCCTTGTCGTTCGTACCCGAGGCACGGCCGCCGCCGAAGGGCTGCTGGCCGACGACGGCGCCGGTCGACTTGTCGTTGATGTAGAAGTTGCCCGCCGCGAAGCGGAGCTTGTCCATCGCGTCGGCCACCGCGTAGCGGTCCTGCGCGATGACGGCGCCGGTCAGGGCGTACGCCGACACCGACTCCATCTGCTCCAGCATCGCGTCGAACTGCTCGTCCTCGTAGACGTGGACGGCCAGGATCGGGCCGAAGTACTCGGTCGTGAAGACCTCGTTCGCCGGGTCCGTGCACGCGATGACGGTCGGGCGGACGAAGTAGCCCTCCGAGTCGTCGTACGTGCCGCCCGCGACGATGGTGCAGGTCGGGTCGGCCTTGGCGCGGTCGATGGCGGCCTTGTTCTTGGCGAACGAGCGCTCGTCGATGACGGCGCCGATGAAGTTCGTCAGGTCGCGGACGTCACCCATGGCGATGCCGTCGACCTCGGCCGCGAAGGCCTCCTTGAAGCCGTCGTTCCAGATCGACGCCGGGATGTAGGCGCGGGAGGAGGCCGAGCACTTCTGGCCCTGGAACTCGAAGGAGCCGCGGGTCAGGGCCGTCTTGAGGATGTCGCGGTCCGCGGACGGGTGCGCGACGACGAAGTCCTTGCCGCCGGTCTCGCCGACCAGGCGCGGGTAGGAGCGGTACTTCTCGATGTTGTTGCCGACCGTCTTCCACAGGTACTGGAAGGTCTTGGTCGAGCCGGTGAAGTGGATGCCCGCCAGCTCGGGGTGGTTCAGGGCCACCTCGGAGACGGCGATGCCGTCGCCGGTCACCAGGTTGATGACGCCCTTGGGCAGACCGGCCGCCTCCAGGAGCTCCATCAGCAGGACCGCGGAGTGCGTCTGCGTCGGGGACGGCTTCCACACGACCACGTTGCCCATCAGGGCCGGGGCGGTCGGCAGGTTGCCGGCGATGGCCGTGAAGTTGAACGGGGTGATCGCGTAGACGAAGCCTTCGAGCGGGCGGTGGTCGCTGCGGTTCCACACGCCGGCGCTGTTCGCGGCCGGCTGCTCCGCCAGGATCTGGCGGGCGAAGTGGACGTTGAAGCGCCAGAAGTCGACGAGCTCGCAGGGGGTGTCGATCTCGGCCTGCTGGGCGGTCTTCGACTGGCCGAGCATCGTGGACGCGGCCAGCTTCTCGCGCCAGGGACCGGCCAGCAGGTCGGCGGCGCGCAGGATGATCGCGGCGCGGTCGTCGAAGGACATCGCGCGCCAGGCCGGGGCGGCGGCCAGGGCGGCGTCGACGGCCTCCTGGGCGTCGGCCTCGGTGGCGTTGGCGTAGGTGCCGAGCACCGACTTGTGGTCGTGCGGCTGCACGACGTCGAAGCGCTCGCCGCCGCCCATCCGCTTGACGCCGTTGATCGTCATGGGGAGGTCGACCGGGTTCTCGGACAGCTGCTTGAGCTGGATTTCGAGACGTGCGCGCTCCGGGCTGCCGGGGGCGTACGAGTGGACCGGCTCGTTGACCGGCGCGGGGACCTGGGTCACAGCATCCATGGGGCTGGTAACTCCTTGAGCTAGTTCTGGACCTAGTTCTTGGTGATCATCGAGCGGAGGAAGAAGAGGAGGTTGGCCGGCTTCTCCGCCAGGCGGCGCATGAAGTAGCCGTACCAGTCCGTCCCGTAGGCGGTGTAGACACGCATCCGGTGGCCCTCGGCGGCCAGCCGCAGGTGCTCTTCGCCGCGGATGCCGTACAGCATCTGGAACTCGTACTCGTCCAGTTTGCGCCCGGCCGCCCGCGCGAGCTCCTGTGCGATGGCGATCAGACGCGGGTCGTGGGACCCGATCATCGGGTACCCCTCGCCCTCCATCAGGACTTTCATGATCCGGACGTACGCCTTGTCGATCTCGGCTTTGTCCTGGTAGGCGACCTCGGCGGGCTCCTTGTAGGCACCCTTGACGATGCGCACGCGGCTGCCGGCGGCGGCGAGGCGCCGGGCGTCGGCCTCGGTGCGGAAGAGGTAGGCCTGGATCACGCAGCCGGTCTGCGGGAAGTCGCGGCGCAGCTCCTCGTGGATGGCGAACATCGAGTCGAGGGTGGTGTGGTCCTCGGCGTCCAGGGTGACGGTGGTGCCGATGGCGGCGGCGGCCTCGACGACGGGGCGGACGTTGGCGAGCGCCAGCTCGTGACCGCCCTCCAGCGCCTGTCCGAACATGGACAGCTTGACGGACATCTCGGCCTTGTCGCCCAGACCGAGGGCGCCGAGCCGCTCGATCAGCTCCAGGTAGGCGTCCCGCGCGGCGTGGGACTGCTCCACGGTGGTGATGTCCTCGCCGACCACGTCGAGGGTGACCTCAAGGCCCTTGCGCGTGAGGTCTTCGACGATCGGGATGACCTGGTCGACCGTCTCACCGGGGATGAACCGGTTCACCACGGGCTTGGTCACGGGGGCGGCAGAGACGATTCGGCGCATCTTGTCGCTGCGCGACGCGGCGAGGATCGCGGGACCCAGCACGGGGCACCTCCAACGGGTGGCAGAAGCGGACATACGATCCGTCGCCGGATGGGCGGAGGACGTAAGAAAAACGCAAGTAAAACCACCGTGAAACCTAAGGATCTCCACGATCCTCTGCTATCGACAGCTGTCACGCATCCGTGGCGGCTATCTCATACATATGTCTGACGACCGGTGCGCAGGGTGGGAGAATGTGCGGGTGAAGGGCGATTACCAGGACCTGGTGGACGAGATCTCGGCGCTGGTCGGCGCCCCGGCGACGCTGGAGAACCGGGACTTCCGCCTCATCGCCTTCGGCGCGCACGACAGCGACGACGATCTCGCCATGGACCCGGTACGGACCCGTTCGATCCTCACCCGGCAGTCCACCGCGGCCGTCCGCGCCTGGTTCGAGGCGTTCGGCATCGCCCGCGCCACCGGACCGGTACGGATCCCGGCGGCGCCCGACGCGGGGGTGCTCCGGGGCCGGACCTGCCTCCCCGTGCGGTACCGGGGCATCGTGCAGGGCTACGTGTGGCTCCTGGATCCGGAGCCCGGATCCGGCGAGGGACCCGGCCCGGCGGCGCTGGCCTCCGCCATGGAGGTCGCCGAGCGGATCGGGGTGCTGCTCGCGCAGGAGGCCAGGGCGGGGGCGGACCTCTCGCGGGAGTTCCGTACCGCCCTCACCGCCGGGCGGGGCTGGGAGCGGGAGATGGCGGAGGCCGCGCTGCGCTCCGCCCTCGGCCCGGACGGGGACGGCCTGCACACCGTGGTGTGCCTGACCCCGTGGGCCGCGGAGGCGCCGGGCTCGGTGGCGGGCGCGGCGGCGGTGTGCGTGGCCCCGTCCCCGGGGCCGCCGGGGCTGGCCGTGCTGGTCAGGCTCCGCTCGGCGGACGCGCTGACCCCGGCAGAGACGGTGGCGGCCCGGCTGCTGCCCCGGGACACCGCCGCGGCCACCGCCGGGATCGCGGAGCCCCGTCGCGGGACGGCGGGGCTCGCCGACGCCTGGTCCCAGGCCTGGGCCGCGGCCCGGGCGGCGGCCGCGCAGCCCCGGCTCGGCCCGGTGGCCCGCTGGTCGGCGATCGGCCCGTACCGGATGCTGGCCACCCTGGCGACGACCCCGCCGGACGACCCGGCGACCCGCGCACTCCTCGCCCCCGCCCACCGCGAACTGGCCCGCACGGCGGAGGTCTTCCTCGACTGCGCGGGCCAAGCCGGCCGCGCGGCAGCCGCCCTCGGCATCCACCGCCAGACCCTGTACTACCGCCTGGGCAGAGTGGAGCACCTGACGGGCCTCGACCTGGACGAGGGCGAGGACCGCCTCCTGCTCCACATGGCCCTCAAAACGGCCCGCCTGCGCTGACCGGGGCGGTCACTTGGCCGCGAACGGGCCGCCGGCTCCGAAGGCGTGTTCCGCGAAGCGTTCGCCGATGCGGCGGTGGCCGGTGGCGTCGGGGTGGATGCCGTCCGGGAGGGGGAGGCCGGCGAGGTCCGGCTCGCCGTAGAGGGCGCGGCCGTCCAGGTAGTGCAGGTGGGGGTCCTGCGCCGCCCGGGCCGCGGTGATCCGGGCCAGCTCGTCACGGATGACGTTG
Organism: Streptomyces sp. NBC_00667; assembly: GCF_036226825.1. Classification (NCBI taxonomy): domain Bacteria; kingdom Bacillati; phylum Actinomycetota; class Actinomycetes; order Kitasatosporales; family Streptomycetaceae; genus Streptomyces; species Streptomyces sp. NBC_00667. The sequence continues at coordinate 4,795,996 of NZ_CP109022.1, read as the reverse complement.
AGCGTCAGCCGCCCGGCGGCCCGCTCCGCCGGGTCGCCCGTCGCCCGGAACCTCAACGTCCCGCCCTCGAACTCCGGCGCGAGGGGCCCGGGAGTGTCCTCCTGGACCGGGCACAGGATCGGCGAGACGACGAGCAGCGGCACGCTCGGGTGCCCCTCGCGGAGGGTGTCGAGGAAGCCGTGGACCGCCGGACCGAAGGCGCGCAGCCGCATCAGGTCGGTGTTGACCAGGTTGATGCCGATCTTGACGCTGATCAGGTCGGCGGGGGTGTCCCGCATGGCCCGGGCGGTGAACGGGTCGAGCAGGGCGTTGCCGCCGAATCCGAGGTTGATCAGCTCCACGCCGCCCGCGCGCGCGGCGACGGCCGGCCACGTCCCGGTCGGACCGGAGTCCCTCGAACCGTGGCTGATCGAACTGCCGTGGTGCAGCCACACCCTGCGGCCGTGGCCGGCCGCCTCCCCGACGGGCGCGTCGGTGCGCAGGGCCACCAGCTCGGTGATCTCCGCCTGGGGCAGCCAGATCTCGATGTCCTTCTCCGCGGCGGCCAGCCCGGTGAACCGGACGGTGGCGACCGGCCCGGGCTCGGTCACCGTGGATCCGGTCGCCATGTCGACGGTGAGCACGTTCCCGCCGACGGCGGCGGCCCGGGCCGTCACGCGGCCGTCGACGACCAGTTCGTACACGCCGTCCGGCTGCGCCGGGGCGCCCCGATAGGCCACCTTCGTGGGCAGGACGTCCAGTTCGACGGCGGTGGTGCGACTGCGGAACGCGAGGCGGACACCGGAGGGCTGGGACTCGACCATCGCGAGGTAGGGGTCGGGGCACTGCCTGCGCGCCCAGCCCGGCAGCCGGTGGGGGAGCAAGCCGTGCGCGGTGCGCTCCAGTTCGAGCGCACCGCGCAGGATGTGGGGTCCGACAGGGGTGGTGGTCCAGTCCGCCACTTTGGCCTCCTTAAGGGGTGACCAGCGACGATAGCCACACGGCATGACGGGGCGCCGCATGGTTTTCCCCCGGCCCCCTGGCATCCCCCGGCTCCCTGGCATCCCCCGGCTTCGCCGCCCGCCCGGCCCGCTACGCGCCGTCGTCGCCCTTCGCCTGTCCCCCCGCGGCCCGGAAGATGCCCTCGGCGGCCATGCGCATGCCCTCGGTGAACTCCTCGGCCGTGGCCGCCGACTCGGGATCGAAGATCCACTGGATCATCAGGCCGTTCAGGAGCGCCTGGTAGAACGCTCCGAGCGTGCGTACGTCCCGGTCCGTCAGCTCGTCCTCCGGCCGGCCCGTCATCAGCGCGATCATGCCCTTGCGCCCCTCGCCCTGCGAGGCGGCGAGGAGTTGGCGCAGCTGCGGCAGCCGCTCGCCGCCGAGTGCGACCTCCATGCTCGCCGCCCACAGCGGGCCGCTCTGCTCGTGCCCGGACACGACGCCCTCCCACACCGAGCGGAACCGTTCCAGCGAGCCGTCCTCGCCGACCCGGTCGGCCGTCCAGGTGTCGCCCCACTGCTGGATGAGTTCGATGTAGGCCTGGGTCAGCAGCGCGTCCTTGGAGCCGTAGTGGTAACCGATGGACGCCAGGTTGGTACCCGAGGCGTTGACGATGTCGCGCGCGGTGGTCCGCACGAAACCCTTCTCCATCAGGCACTTCTTCGCGCCCACGAGCAGATCTTCACGATGTCCCATGGCCGCAGCATAACAAGACAAGCGTCCTAGACGAGCGTCTCTGACAAACGTTCCACACAGTCGTACTAGACAAGCGTTTATGACGTCTGTACATTTCTTCTCATGACGAACCCCGCTGCTACAGCACGCCTCGCCGGCCGCCGTGAATGGATCGCCTTCACCGTCCTCGTGCTGCCCCTGCTCCTGGTCTCGATGGACGTATCCGTCCTCTACTTCGCCATCCCCGCCATCACCCGGCAGCTGGACCCGAGCGCGACCCAGCAGCTGTGGATCTTCGACAGCTACGCCTTCGCCCTCTCCGGACTCCTCATCACCATGGGTTCGCTGGGCGACCGGATCGGCCGCCGCAAGCTGCTGCTGATGGGCGCGGCCGCCTTCGGCCTCGCCTCCGTCGGCGCCGCCTACGCCACCAGCCCCGAGATGCTCATCGCGGCCCGCGTCCTCCTCGGCATCGGCGGTGCGACCCTGATGCCGTCCACGCTGGCGCTGGTGCGCAACCTCTTCCAGGACGACAAGCAGCGCGGCCAGGCCATCGCGATCTGGTCCGGCGTCATGACCGGCGGCATCGCACTCGGTTCCGTGATGAGCGGCCTGATGCTGAACCACTTCTGGTGGGGTTCGGTCTTCCTCATCAACGTCCCCGCGATGCTGCTCCTGCTGCTCCTGGTCCCCGTGCTGGTCCCGGAGTTCAAGGACCCGGCCCCCGGCCGCTTCGACCTGCTGAGCGTCCCGCTCTCGATGGCCGCCGTCCTGCCGCTGGTGTACGGCCTCAAGGAGATCGCCGCCGAGGGCTTCGAGCCGCTCTACCTCGGCTGCGTCGCGGTCGGCCTGGTCTTCGGCTACGTCTTCCTGCGCCGCCAGCGCACCCGTGAGGACGCCATGATCAGCCGGGCGCTCTTCCGGGGCCGCGGCTTCGGCGCCGGCATCGGCCTCAACACCGTCGCCGCCTTCGCCATGATGGGTTCGGCCTACTTCACCACCCAGTACCTCCAGTCGGTCCTGGGCATGGGCACCCTCGAAGCGGCCCTGTGGAGCCTCGCCCCCTCGCTGGCCATCGGCGCCGCCGCCCCCGTCGGAGCGGCCCTCGCCCAGAAGACCGACCGGGCCCACGTCATCGCCGGCGGGTTCGTCCTCGCCGCGGTCGGATTCGCCCTGATGGGGCTCCTCGACACCGACTCGCTGTGGCTGCTGCTGGTCGCGGCCGGCGTCCTCGCCTCCGGCATCGTGACGGTGATGTCCCTCGTCTCCGACATGGCGCTGGGTTCGGCCCCCGCCGAGAAGGCCGGTTCGGCCGCCTCCCTGCTGGAGACGGGCCAGGAGTTCGGCGGGGCCCTCGGGATGGCGCTCCTCGGCAGCCTCGGCACCGCCGTCTACCGCGGTGACCTGGCCGGCTCGGACCCCGCCGTACGGGAGACCCTGGGCGGCGCGGTCGCGGTGGCCCAGCGGCTCGGCGGGGAGGCGGGCGGGCAGGTCCTCACGGTGGCCCGGGAGGCCTTCGTCCACGGGATGCGGTACGCGGCCTGGGGCGGCACGGCGTTGCTGCTCGCGGCGGCGGTGCTCGCGGTGGTCTCGATGCGGGGCATCGCCGCTCCTGCCCCGGCCGAGGCGGAGCCGGCCGAGGGTCCCGGAGCCCTCGTCCACTGAGCCTCGTACACGAAAAAAGCGGAAGGGCCCGGGGGAACCCGGGCCCTTCCGCCGCGCGTACGGCAGATCAGGTGAGGCTGACCGTGCGCGCCGAGACGGCGCCGATCTCGGCGGCGATGTCCGCGAGGACGTTGGCCGGGACCTCCGCGTCGACGGTGAGGACGCCGAGCGCCTCGCCGCCCTCCTCGGCGCGGGCGACCTGCATGCCCGCGATGTTCAGGCCGGCTTCGCCGAGGATGCGGCCGACGGTGCCGACGACGCCCGGGCGGTCGGCGTAGCGCAGGACGATCATCTGGTCGGCGAGCGCGAGGTCGAGGTCGTACTCGCCGATGCCGACGATCTTCTGCAGGTGCTTGGGGCCCGCGAGCGTGCCGGAGACCGAGATCTCCTGACCGTCCGACAGGGTGCCGCGCACGGTCACCACGTTGCGGTGGTCCGGGGACTCCGAGCTGGTGGTCAGCCGGACCTCGACGCCGCGCTCCTGCGCGAACAGCGGCGCGTTGACGTAGGAGACCGTCTCGTCGACGACGTCCTCGAACACACCCTTGAGGGCGGAGAGTTCCAGCACCTTGACGTCGTGCTGGGTGATCTCGCCGCAGACCTCGACGTCGAGGCGGACCGCGACCTCGCCCGCGAGGGCGGTGAAGATGCGGCCGAGCTTCTCGGCGAGCGGCAGACCGGGACGCACGTCCTCGGCGATGACGCCGCCCTGGACGTTGACCGCGTCGGGCACGAGCTCACCGGCGAGGGCGAGGCGCACCGACTTGGCGACCGAGACACCGGCCTTCTCCTGGGCCTCGTCCGTGGACGCGCCGAGGTGCGGGGTGCAGACGACCTGGTCGAGCTCGAACAGCGGGGAGTCCGTGCAGGGTTCCTTCGCGTACACGTCCAGGCCGGCGCCGGCGACGCGGCCCTCCTTGATGGCGGAGTACAGCGCGGCCTCGTCCACGATCCCGCCGCGGGCGGCGTTGACGATGCGGACGGACGGCTTCACCTTGTGCAGGGCCTCGTCCCCGATGAGACCGAGGGTCTCGGGGGTCTTGGGCAGGTGCACGGTGATGAAGTCCGCGACCTCCAGCAGCTCGTCCAGCGTCAGCATCTTGACGCCCATCTGGGCGGCGCGCGCGGGCTGTACGTAGGGGTCGTACGCGACGACCTTCATGCCGAAGGCGGACATGCGCTGGGCGACGAGGACGCCGATGCGGCCGAGGCCGACGACACCGAGGGTCTTCTCGCTCAGCTCGACGCCGGTGTACTTGTTCCGCTTCCACTCGCCGTTCTTGAGGGCGGTGTTGGCCTGCGGGATGTTGCGGGCGGTGGCGACGAGCAGGCCGCAGGCCAGTTCGGCGGCGGTCACGATGTTCGAGGTCGGCGCGTTCACGACCATCACGCCGGCCTTGGTGGCGGCGGAGACGTCGACGTTGTCCAGGCCGACACCGGCGCGGGCGACGACCTTGAGCTTCTTCGCGGCGGCGATGGCCTCGGCGTCGACCTTGGTGGCGGAGCGCACCAGGATCGCGTCGACGTCCGCGATCGCGGGCAGCAGTTCCGCGCGGTCGGCTCCGTTGACGTGCCGGATCTCGAAGTCAGGGCCGAGCGCGTCCACGGTGGCGGGCGACAGCTCTTCGGCGATGAGTACGACAGGTTTCGAGCTCACGTGGGTCCTCACAAGTCCAGTGCGGACGGCCGTCCCGACGGCCGCAGGCGGTGGAGGGGGTAGCCGCGTGGAAGACGCACGACACTGTGGGCCTGACGCGTTGTGTTGAGCAGTGTAGTAGCGCTTCCGGGCCGGAACTCCGCCTGTACGGAAGGATCACCCGTCCGTGATTGGCCGGGGTGGACAATCGGCGGCTTCGGAGGGTACCGATCCGGCCTGATCGGCTGCGCGGTGACACCGCGGCGGCCGGGGCCGGTGGTGTGCGGCGAGGCCGGGACACGGTCCCGGACCCGCCGCCTCACCGGATCAGCTCTCGTCGTTGTCGACCCAGCTCATCAGCTTGCGCAGCTTCTTGCCGGTGGTCTCCAGCAGGTGCGCCTCGTCGGCCTTCTTGTACTCGTTGTACTTCGGCAGACCGGCCTTGTACTCGGCCATCCAGGTGTTGGCGAACTCGCCGCTCTGGATCTCCGCGAGGACCTTCTTCATCTCGGCCTTGGTGGCGTCCGTGATGATGCGGGGGCCGGTGATGTAGTCGCCCCACTCGGCGGTCTCGGAGACCGACCAGCGCATCTTCTCCAGGCCGCCCTCGTACATGAGGTCCACGATGAGCTTGAGCTCGTGCAGGCACTCGAAGTACGCGATCTCCGGCTGGTAGCCGGCCTCGGTCAGGGTCTCGAAACCGGCCTTGACCAGGGCGGACGCGCCACCGCAGAGGACGGCCTGCTCGCCGAACAGGTCGGTCTCGGTCTCCTCGGTGAAGGTCGTCTTGATGACGCCGGCGCGGGTGCCGCCGATACCGGCCGCGTACGAGAGCGCGAGGGCGAAGGCGTTGCCGGTGTAGTCCTGCTCGACGGCGGCGATGCAGGGCACGCCGCGGCCTTCCTCGTACTGGCGGCGGACCAGGTGGCCCGGGCCCTTCGGCGCGACGAGGGCGACGTCCACGTTGGCCGGGGGCTTGATGAAGCCGTAGCGGACGTTGAAACCGTGACCGAAGAAGAGCGCGTCGCCGTCCTTGAGGTGGTCCTTGACGGACTCCTCGTAGATCTCGGCCTGGAGCGGGTCCGGGGTCAGGATCATGATGACGTCGGCCCACTCGGCGGCCTCGGCCACGGGGAGGACCTTGAGGCCCTGCTCCTCGGCCTTGGCCTTGGACTTAGAGCCTTCCTTCAGACCGACCACGACAGGGACGCCGGAGTCGCGCAGCGACAGCGCGTGGGCGTGGCCCTGGCTGCCGTAGCCGATGACCGCGACCTTGCGGCCCGCGATGATGGACAGGTCGGCGTCGTTCTCGTAGAACAGCTCGGCCACTGGGATATCTCCTTGGTGCGCTGGTGTTGCTCCCACCGTACGGCGGGGAACGGAATGTGAGTTTCTCGGTCTCGCCATGCGGGCGGCTTGCGTGTCGTCGCCGGGTCACCGGCGAGTCACATCGGGGGGCCGCCGCGCGGGGCGATCGGTCAGGCGCTGCGGTCGAGCGCGCGCAGGCTGCGGTCCGTGATGGACCGGCCGCCACGCCCTATGGCGATCGTGCCGGACTGCACGAGCTCCTTGATGCCGAAGGGCTCCAGCATCTTGAGCATGGCGCCGAGCTTGTCGCTGCCACCGGTCGCCTCGATGGTGACGGCCTCCGGGGAGACGTCGACCGTCTTGGCACGGAACAGCTGGACGATCTCGACGATCTGCGAGCGGGTCTCGTTGTCGGCGCGGACCTTCACCAGAACGAGTTCGCGCTCGATGGCGCTGTGCGGTTCCAGCTCGACGATCTTGAGCACGTTCACCAGCTTGTTCAGCTGCTTGGTCACCTGCTCCAGCGGAAGGTCCTCGACGTTCACGACGATGGTGATGCGGGAGATGTCGGGGTGCTCGGTGACGCCGACCGCGAGGGAGTCGATGTTGAACCCGCGGCGGGAGAACAGCGCGGCGATCCTGGCGAGGATGCCGGGCGTGTTCTCGACCAGGACGGAGAGCGTGTGCTTGGACATGTGGGGCGTTCTCTCTCTCGGCTCTCTCGGCTCAGTCGTCTTCGTTGTCGCCGAAGTCGGGACGGACGCCCCGGGCTGCCATGACCTCGTCGTTGGAGGTGCCGGCGGCGACCATCGGCCACACCATGGCGTCCTCGTGGACGATGAAGTCGACGACCACCGTACGGTCGTTGATCGCGTTGGCCTCGGCGATGACACGGTCCAGGTCGGCCGGGTCCTCACAGCGCAGGGCGACGCAGCCCATGGCCTCGGACAGCTTGACGAAGTCCGGGACGCGGGTGCCCTGGCGGGGGGCGACGGACTCTCCGAGCTGGGAGCCGACGGTGTCGTGGCCGGTCTCGTCCGCGTGCAGGACGGTGTTGGAGTACCGCTGGTTGTAGAACAGGGTCTGCCACTGGCGGACCATGCCCAGCGCGCCGTTGTTGATGATCGCGACCTTGATCGGGATGTTGTTCAGCGCGCAGGTGACCAGTTCCTGGTTGGTCATCTGGAAGCAGCCGTCGCCGTCGATCGCCCAGACGGTGCGCTCGGGCATGCCGACCTTGGCGCCCATGGCGGCCGGGACGGCGTAGCCCATGGTTCCGGCGCCGCCGGAGTTCAGCCAGGTACGGGGCTCCTCGTAGTTGACGAAGTGCGAGGCCCACATCTGGTGCTGGCCGACGCCGGCAGCGTAGATCGTGTGTTCGGGGGCCAGTTCGCCGATGCGCTGGATGACCTGCTGCGGGGAGAGCATGCCGTCCGAAGGCAGGTCGTAGCCCAGCGGGTACGTCTCGCGCCAGCGGTTGAGGTCCTTCCACCAGGCGCTGTAGTCGCCGGCGTTGCCCTCGGTGTGCTCGGCCTGGACGGCCTGGATCAGGTCGGCGATGACCTCGCGGGCGTCGCCGACAATCGGGACGTCCACCTCGCGGTTCTTGCCGATCTCCGCGGGGTCGATGTCCGCGTGGATGACCTTCGCGAAGGGGGCGAAGCTGTCCAGCTTGCCGGTGACGCGGTCGTCGAAGCGGGTACCGAGGGCGATCAGCAGGTCCGACTTCTGCAGCGCCGTGACGCCGGTGACCGAGCCGTGCATACCGGGCATGCCGACGTGCAGGGGGTGGCTGTCGGGGAACGAGCCGAGCGCCATCAGGGTGGTGCAGACCGGGACGCCGGTCAGCTCGGCGAGGACCTTGAGCTCGGCGGTCGCGCCGGACTTCATGACACCGCCGCCGACGTACAGGACCGGGCGCTTGGCCTGGCAGATGAGCTTGGCGGCCTCGCGGATCTGCTTGGCGTGCGGCTTGGTGACCGGCCGGTAGCCGGGCAGGTCGTGGGCGGGCGGCCAGGAGAAGGTCGTCTTCGCCTGGAGCGCGTCCTTGGCGATGTCGACCAGGACCGGGCCGGGGCGGCCGGTGGAGGCGATGTGGAACGCCTCGGAGATCGTCCGCGGGATGTCCTCGGCCTTGGTGACCAGGAAGTTGTGCTTGGTGATCGGCATGGTGATGCCGACGATGTCCGCCTCCTGGAATGCGTCGGTGCCGATCGCCTTGGAGGAGACCTGGCCGGTGATCGCGACCAGCGGGACGGAGTCCATGTGGGCGTCGGCGATCGGGGTGACCAGGTTGGTGGCGCCGGGGCCGGAGGTGGCCATGCAGACGCCGACCTTGCCGGTCGCCTGGGCGTAGCCGGTGGCGGCGTGGCCGGCGCCCTGCTCGTGGCGGACCAGGATGTGACGGACCTTCTTGCTGTCCATCATCGGGTCGTAGGCGGGAAGGATGGCGCCGCCCGGGATGCCGAATACGGTGTCGCACCCCACCTCTTCGAGAGAGCGGATGAGGGACTGCGCACCCGTGACGTGCTCAACTGCGGCGGACTGCTGTCCACCCGTACGGGGCCGCGGCTGCGGATGGTGGGCCCCGGTGGCCTGGTCGGTCATCGGCATTCTCTTCTCGAAGCTGAGGGTTTTACGAGGAGCGGGGATCCCCCGGACCGTGGCCGGGGGCGTGTGCCAGTGCAACAAAAAACCCCTCGTGCCGGGAGGCAAGCGAGGGGAGCGCGTCGGGCGTTGTGGAGCGGGGACATACCGACCCCGGCTTCAGCCGACGCGCTTTCCAAGTACGAGAATTCGGGTGCGCATGGCATTGACCCTCCCTCTGGCGGGAGGTCGATGTCAAGTAGGTGGGACGGGCGTCTCATTATGTGAGCCTCTAAGGGTGACCATCGAGCCACTGGGTGAGCCACCGGCCAAGGCCGGCTGGGCCAGCACGCCCGGTACTGGGAACGTACCGCGCACGAGGGCGCGCCGCAGCCTGTATTCGTCGAGTGGCCCGGAGAAGGCGATTCCCTGGCCGTGGGTGCACCCCATCGAGCGCAGCGCCATCACCTGCTCGGGCAGGTCCACCCCGTCGGCCACGGACTGCATGCCGAGGTCGTTTGCGATCCGCAAGAGCCCTGCGGTGATCTTGTGGAGGCGGGCCGACTCGACCACGCCCTCGACCAGGCCGCGGTCCAGCTTGAGCATGTCGACGGGCAGGCGGCGAAGGGCGCTGATGGCCGCGTAGCCGCTGCCGAAGCCGTCGAGGGCGATCAGCACGCCGAGCCTGCGCAGGGCCGCCAGACGCCGCTCCAGCTCGTCGAAGGGGACCCTGGGGTCGTTGTCGGCGAGCTCGATCACCAGCGAACCGGAAGGCAGCCCGTGGCGGGTCAGCAGGGCTTCCACCGAGGCCGCCGGCGCATCCCGGTCCAGCAGCCGTTCGGCGGTCATCCGGACGGCCACCGGGACGTCGTGCCCGGCCCGGTGCCGCTCGGCGGCCGCCTCCACGGCCTCCTCCAGCAGCCAGCGCCCCAGCTCGGCGGCGCGTACGGACGCGGCCCCGGCGAAGGCGCCCGGGGCGCCTTGGGATGCGGCGCGCGTGCCCTCGCCGGCCTCGGCGACGCGCAGGAACTCGGCCGGGGTGAAGAGGATCCCCTGGGCGGAGCGCCAGCGGGCCTGTGCGGCCACCGCCGTGACCTCCCCGGTGGCCAGCGACACCACGGGCTGGTGGAGCAGGGCGAACTCGCCCTCGTGGAGCGCGGTGCGCAGCCGGCCGGCCAGCTCCGCCTTGCGTACGACTTCGGTCTGCATCTGCGGCGCGTACAGCTCGACGCGGTCCTTGCCGCCCGCCTTGGCCCGGTACATCGCCAGATCCGCGTTGCGCATCAGGTCCGAAGGGGTGATGCCCGGATCCGCGAAGGCCACCCCGATGCTGGCGGCGACGCGTACCTCGCTCCCGGAGATCCGGTACGGCTGGGACAGCGTGGCGCGCAGCCGGTCGGCGATCTCGCGCACCTGGTACTCGCGGGCACTGCGGTCACGGCTGCCGTCACCGACGATCAACGCGGCGAACTCGTCCCCGCCGAGACGGGCCGCCGTGTCACCGGCCCGGACGGAGTCCTGGAGGCGGCGCCCGGCCTCGACGAGCAGTTCGTCGCCGGCCTGGTGCCCGATGGTGTCGTTGACGGCCTTGAAGCCGTCGAGGTCGATGAAGAGCACGGCGGTGCTGTGGTCGCCGGCCCGGCGGCCGGTGAGGGCCTGGCGGACGCGGCGGGTGAACAGGGCCCGGTTGGGCAGGTCGGTGAGGGCGTCGTGCTCGGCGCTGTGCTGCAGCTGGGCCTGGAGGCGGACCCGCTCGGTGACGTCCCGGCTGTTGAGGATGAGGCCGCCCTGGTGGCGGTTGACGGTGGACTCCACGTTGAGCCATTCGCCGGCGCCCGACTTGAACCGGCACTCGATGCGGGTGGTGGGCTCCTCGGCGGGCGGCGTGGCGAGGAAGCGGCGTACCTCGTGGACCACGCGGCCCAGGTCGTCGGGGTGGATCAAGGCGGCCAGTTCGGTGCCGACGAGGTCCTCCGCCTCGCGGCCGTAGACCCCGGCGGCGGCGGGGCTGACGTAGCGCAGCGTCCCCGTGGGCGCGGCGATCATGATGACGTCGCTCGAACCCTGGACCAGGGAGCGGAAGTGGTTCTCCTTCTGGGCCAGTTCCTGGGTGAGCGCGATGTTGTCGAGGAGCATGATGCCCTGGCGGATGACGAGGGCGAGCACGACGGTGCAGCCGGTGAAGACGACCACGCGGTCGACTTTGCGGCCGTCCACGACGTTGTACAGGATGCCCAGCGTGCAGACGGCGGCGGCGAGGTACGGGGTGAGGGCGGTCAGCGACCCGGTGATGGGACGGCTGACCGGGCGGTCTCCCCCGGGGTGCCGGGCGACGACGGGCGCCGGGTGGCTGCGCCGGGCGCCCCAGGGCGCGTACGCGAGCAGCAGCGAGCCGGCGAACCAGCCGGCGTCCAGCAGCTGACCGGACTTGTACTCGGCGCTGAGCAGCGGTGAGGTGAACAGCGCGTCGCTGAGCACGGTCAGGGCCAGCGCGGAAATGGCGGTGTTGACGGCGGACCGGTTGCTCTCGGAGCGCCGGAAGTGCAGCACCAGGACTATCGAGACGAGCGCGATGTCGAGGATCGGGTAGGCGAGGGTGAGCGCGGCGCTCAGCACGCTGCTGGGGGTGCCCGACTGGGCGGTGCGCGCGGCGTTGGCGAGGGCCAGGCTCCACGACAGGGTCAGGAGCGAGCCGCCGATGAGCCAGGAGTCGAGCCCGAGGCAGACCCATCCGGCACGGGTGACCGGGCGTTTGGCGAGGACGAGCAGGCCCACGATCGCGGGCGGCGCGAAGCAGAGGAAGGCGAAGTCGGCGAGCGAGTGCTTGGGCACCTCGGCGCCGAGAACCACCTCGTACCAGCCCCAGACGGCGTTCCCGCATGCACCCATGAGGGACGAGAAGGCGAAGAGCAGCCACGCGGGGCGCTCGCGCGGGTCGATGGTGCGCGCGTATCCGTAGCAGGAGACGGCGGCGAGTAACGCGGCCCCGCTGAGCCCGAAGTCGCCCATGAAGTCGGCGACTTGTTTGGATCCCCAGCCGAGGGCGGATCCGACGGCGTACCCGGCGCAGGCGCCGGCGAGGAGCAGCTGCATCGCCAGACCCCTGCCCCGGCCTCCGCCGCCGCCGGGCGGGCGGGTCAGGAGCGCGGCGCCCGGGGCGCTCACCGGTCCCCCTCGCCGACTGGTTCCGGTACACCCCGTCGTCGCTTCCGGCGGCTTTGCCGCAGCGGATCCTTCGTCCATTGGCCGTGCATCGCCCGTCGCCCCCCAAATGGTCCGATCACTCCCCAGCGCCAGACGTTCGTGGCGCAGCCCCTTCTTCCGGACGATACACCACTTTCGTCACTCAGCGACATAGAGCATCTACTCTCCGTGACCAGCGAGAGGGTTGTGACCACTGCGCGCACCCGCACGAACGCGCATGGTCACCATCCTGCCCTCAGTCGGTGATCAACACCGTGTTCTCCACGGGTTCCCCCGCGGCGAAACGGGTGAGCTGGCGGGCTACGAGGCGCTTCGCCCGTGGCTCGAAAGCGCTGCTGCTGCCGCCCACGTGAGGCGTGATCAGGAGGTTCGGGGCGTGCCAGAGCGGGTGTCCGGCGGGCAGCGGTTCCGGGTCGGTGACGTCGAGCGCCGCCCGCAGCCGTCCCGCACGCAGCTCCGCCAGCAGTGCCCCGGTGTCGACGACCGGTCCGCGGGCCACGTTGACGAGCAGGGCGCCGTCCTTCATGCGGCCGAGGAACCCGGCGTCCGCCAGGCCCCGGCTCTCCTCGGTCAGCGGCGTGCACAGGATGACCACGTCCGCCTCCGGCAGCAGCCGGGGCAGGTCGGCGAGGGCGTGCACCGGACCGCGCGGCACCGAGCGGGCCGAGCGGGCGACGCGCGTGATCCGCCTGCATTCGAACGGATCCAGGCGGTCCTCGACGGCCGCGCCGATCGACCCGTAGCCGACGATCAGGACGGACTTGTCGGCGAGCGCCTCGTAGAAACCGGAGCGCCACTCCTCGCGGTCCTGGCCGCGCACCATGCCCGGGATGCCGCGCAGGGACGCGAGGATCAGGGTGAGGGCCAGTTCGGCGGTGCTCGCCTCGTGGACGCCGCGCGCGTTGCACAGCCGTACGCCGGAGGGCAGGCCGGCGACGCCGGGGAGGACGTGGTCGATGCCGGCCGTCAGGGTCTGCACGACGCGCACCGCGGGCATGCCGGCCAGGGGGCGCAGGGTCACGGCCGGGGACTTCATGTAGGGCGTCACGTAGAAGACGCAGGGCCGCGGGTCCGCCGGGAACCGCTCCTCGCCGTCCCAGAGCCGGTAGCGGAAGCAGTCGGGGAGACCATCGACGTCTTCGGCGGGGAAGGGGAGCCAAACGTCCCCGGTCGTTGCAGTCATGATCACGAGGCTATGCGAAGGCATCGGGATCAAGCCGTTAGTTTGAGGGCCGGACCGGGAGGGGGACGCAGGGGTGGAGCGCAGGTCGATCGGGGCGGGACCGCTGACGGTGGGCGCCATCGGGCTCGGCTGCATGCCGATGAGCTGGGGGTACGCACCTTCGCACCGGCGGGGCGAGGAGTCGCTGCGCACCCTGCACACGGCGCTGGACCTGGGGGCCAGCCTGCTGGACACGGCCGACGTGTACGGGCCGTACACCAACGAGCTCGTGCTCGGGCGCGTGCTGCGGGAGCGGCGCTCCGATGCCTTCGTGTCCGCCAAGGTGGGGCTGCGGGCGGGTGAGCAGCACGTGGTGGCCGACGGCCGGCCGGGGTACGTGCGGCGGGCCTGCGACGCGTCGCTGCGGCGGCTGCGGACCGACGTCATAGACCTCTACCAGCTGCACCGGGTGGATCCCGACGTCCCGGTGGAGGAGACGTGGGGCGCCATGGCGGAGCTGGTGGGGGCGGGGAAGGTGCGGGCGCTCGGGTTCTGCGCGCTGGGGGCGGCGGCCGGCCCGGGGGCGGGTCGGCGCGGGGACCGGGAGTACCGGGCGACCGTGCGGCACCTGGAGCGGGCGCAGCAGGTGTTCCCCGTGAGCGCGGTGCAGGCGGAGCTGTCGGTGTGGTCGCCGGAGGCGGCGTGGCAGCTGCTGCCGTGGTGTGCGGCCCGGGGGGTGGGGGTGCTGGCGGCGATGCCCCTGGGCAGCGGGTTCCTGACGGGGACGCTGCGGCCGGGGGCGGGCTTCGAGCCGCAGGACGTGCGGGCCCGGCACCCCCGGTTCACGGCGGAGGCGATGGCCTCGAACCAGGTACTGGTGGCGGGGCTGCGGCGGGTGGCCCTGCGGCACGGGCCCGAGGTGACCGCCGCGCAGGTGGCGTTGGCGTGGGTGCTGGCGCAGGGGCCGCACGTGGTGCCGGTGCCGGGCGCGGACCGGGCGCACTGGGCGGCGGAGAACGCGCGGGCGGCGGAGGTGCGGCTGACGGCCGACGACCTGGCGGAGATAGCGGGGCTGCCGGCGGCGGTGGGGGCCTGGGACTGAGCGGGCCCGCTCAGGGGCGCCCCCGGCCCTCCCGGCCGGCGCTCCGGGGCCGCTCCGGGGCCACTTCCGGGCCGTCCCCGGGCCGCTCCCCGACCGCCCGGACATCCACTCGATCGAGTGTACGAGCGGTGGAACTTCGGGTAGGGCCGTGGCTGTTGAGTCAGATGGAAGGGCACAGTCGGAGGGCCGGAGGGGAGCAGGGCGATGCGATACGGACAGGGACCGGCGGGGGCGGCGCGGGGCCGTGAGCGGGCACGAGGGTCCGGGAGGGTGCCGCCACCGCACCTGCCTTACGAGGGCCCGCGCGCCCGGCCGCGAGGAGCACTGGCGGCTTTCGCCCTGGCGGGGTGCGGGGCCCTGCTGGCGGCCGGGTGTTCACCGCCGGGCGGCTCCACCGCGCGGCCGGGCACCTCACCACCGGACGCGGCGCCCACCGCGCGGGCGACGGCGGCCTCGGGCGGCCCGTCCGGTTCCCCGCAGTCTCCGGCGCCGCCCGCGAAGGGGTCGGTGACCGTGACGGGTGAGGTCGCCAAGGGCCTGGAGTCGCCGTGGGGCGTGGCGCCATTGCCGGAGGGCGACCTGCTGGTGGCGTCGCGGGACAAAGGGACCATCAGCAGGGTGCGGGTGGGCACGGGCACGGTGACGCAGATCGGCGAGGTGCCGGGGGTGGCTCCGGGCGGCGAGGGCGGACTGCTGGGCCTGGCCCTGTCCCCCTCCTTCGCCTCGGACCATCTGGTGTACGCGTACTTCACGACCGAGTCGGACAACCGCATCGCCCGGATGCGGTACGACCCCGACCGTGCACCCGGACAGCAATTGGGCGCTCCGGACACCATCTTGCGGGGCATCCCCAAGGGCGTCATACACAACGGCGGCCGGATCGCTTTCGGCCCGGACAAGATGCTCTACGCCGGGACCGGGGAGACGGGTGACACCGGGCTGGCGCAGGACAAGAAGTCGCTCGGCGGGAAGATCCTGCGGATGACCCCGGACGGTCAGCCGGTGCACGGCAATCCGGAGCCCGATTCCGTCGTCTACTCCTACGGCCACCGCAACGTGCAGGGACTGGCCTGGGACCAGGACAAACGGCTGTGGGCGACCGAGTTCGGGCAGCACACCTGGGACGAGCTCAATCTCATCGAGCCGGGCGGCAACTACGGCTGGCCCGAGGCCGAGGGGAAGGCGGGCAGACCCGGCCTGCGGGATCCGGTGGCGGTGTGGAAGACGGATGAGGCCTCGCCGAGCGGGATCGCGTGGGCGCAGGGCTCGATCTGGATGGCGGCCTTGAAGGGCGAACGGCTGTGGCGGATCCCCTTGTCGGGGGCGGCCCCGGTGGCGCAGCCGGAAGCCTTCCTCCAGGGCACTTACGGCCGCCTGCGGACGGTGGTGGCCCTGGGCGGGGACAGGTTGCTGCTGGTCACCAGTGAGACGGACGGGCGCGGGTCGCCGTCCGCCGGTGACGACAGGGTCCTGACACTGACGGTGCGGTGACCGCTCCCGGGGCGGTCGGCCCAGCCATCACGGCCGGCTGGGTACCGCCGGGGCGGGCGGGGCCGGGTGGAGGGCCGGGCCGAACAGCCGCAGCCGGTGGGCGAGGGCAGCCGCCTCACCCCGGCCGGAGACGCCCAGCTTGGCCAGGATGTTCGAGACGTGCACGCTCGCCGTCTTCGGGGAGATGAACAGCTCCTCGGCGATCTGCCGGTTGGTGCTTCCCGTCGCGACCAGCCGGAGCACGTCCCGCTCCCGGCTGGTCAGGCCGAGCGTCTCGACCGGGTCCGCCTCCGGTGCGGCCGGCTGCCCGGCCGGTTCGGGGGCGGTGAGGGGGAGCCGGGCCCGCTGCGCGAGCAGCACCAGGCACTCACTCAGCCGGCGGGCGCCCAGCCGCTCGGCGGTGGCGTAGGCGTCCCGGACCAGGCACGCGGCCCGTTCGCGGTCGCAGCCGGCCGCCAGCCGGGCCTCGGCGAGCCGGTGGCGGGCGCGGGCCAGCAGGTAGGGGCGGTCCAGCGGGGCGATCGCCTGCACGACCGAGGTCCAGTCGCGGACGGTGTCCTTGCCTTCGGCCCGGCGCAGCTCGGCGCGGAGGTACTCGGCGTGGGCGGCCCACACCGGCACCGGGGTGGCCAGGTTCCGGGCGGCTGCGCGCAGGGCGTCCACGGCGGCGTCGCGGCCGGCGTCGGCGGCGGGCAGGCCCCGGGCGTCGGCTTCCGCGGTGGCCGCGGCGAGGAGCAGCGGCCAGGCGTAACGGTGGTGGCCGAGCGGGAAGCCCGCGGCGATCGCCTCGGCGACCTCGGTGCGCACGTCGGCGATCCGGCCCTCCCCCGCGGCCAGTCCGACGGCGAGGCGGTACAGGGGTATCCGGTGCTGGGGCTGGGTGTCGTGCGTGCCGAAATGGGCGTGGGCCGCGGCGAGCTGCGTCGCGGTCTCGCTCAGCTCGCCCCGGGCGAGGGCCAGGTAGGCCAGGCGGGCGGCGCCGGAACCGCGCGGGGCGGCGCTCTGGCCGACCCGCAGGGTGCGCCGGGCCGCCTCTGCGGCCTCGTCCCAGCGGCCCAGGCTGTAGAGGCTCTCCGCCATGTTCCCGAACATCCAGGCCTGGATGTCCAGCATCCGGGCCCGGCCGACGAGTTCGACCCCCTGCTGGGCCAGTTCCACGGCCTCGGCGGACCTTCCCAGACTCTCCAGCTGGGAGCTGAGGTTGATGTGGGCCCGGCCCGCCAGCATGAAGTAACCGCGTGCGGTGGCCCGTTCCTTCACCTCGGCCATCACCGCGAGGCCCCGGTCGCGTTCCCCGGAGTCGGCGAGCAGGGAGCCCATGGTGATGCGGGCGTTGAGCTCGATCTCCTCGGCGCCCACCATGTGCGCGTACTCGACGGCGCGTTCGGCGGCCTCCAGGTTGCCGGGGCCGGGGTTGTGGAGCATGCCCCAGCCCGCGGCCCGGACCAGGACCTGGGCGTGGACGTGGGAGGGGGGCAGTCCCTGGACGAGCTCCTGCGCCTTGGCGAGCTCCTCCCACCCGTCGCCCCGGCCGAGGCCGGCGACCAGGGAGGAGCGCTCGGCCCAGAACCAGGCGGCCCGCAGGGGGTCCTGGTCCTCTTCGAGGAGCCTCAGCGCCATCTTGGTGATCTTGAGGGCGCGCTCGCGTTCGCCGCCGAACCGGGCCGCGACGGTCGCCTCGGCGAGCAGGTCGAGCCGGGCGAGCGCGGTGGTGGCCGGGTCGCAGCCGCACGGAGGGTACACGTCGGTGTAGTCCACCGGGCGCAGGGCGTCGCGGACCTCGGCGGGGGCGCTCTCCCACAGGTCCAGGGCGCGTTCCAGCAGCCGCAGCTGCTCCGAGTAGGCGTGCCGGCGCCGGGCGGCCACCGAGGCGGCGAGCACCGCGGGAAGCGCCTTCGCCGGATCGTTGGCGTGGTACCAGTAGGTGGCCATCCGGATGACCCGCTCCTCGGCGCGGACCAGCGAGTCGTCGGCTTCCATGGCCTCGGCGTAGCGGCGGTTGACGCGGGCCCGCTCCCCGGGCAGCAGGTCGTCGCTGACGGCTTCGCGCACCAGCGAGTGGCGGAACCGGTAGCCGTCCCCGTCGGGCGTCGCGAGCAGGATGTTGGCTCCGACGGCGGCCCGCAGGGCCTCGATCAGCTCGTCCTCGGTGAGTCCGGCGACGGCCCGCAGCAGTGGGTACTCGACGGTGGAGCCTCCCTCGGCGACGAGGCGCACCACGCGCTGGGCGGCGTCGGGCAGCACCTCGACCCGCACGAGCAGCAGGTCGCGCAGGGATTCGGTGAGCCCGGCGTGGCAGCCGCTCGCCCGGCAGGCGACGAGCTCCTCGACGAAGAAGGCGTTGCCGTCGGAGCGTTCGAAGACGGAGTCGACGAAGCTCTCGTCGGGCTCGGTGGCGAGGATCCCGGCGAGCTGGCGGCGTACCTCCGCCCGGTTGAAGCGGGACAGCTCGATCCGCTGGACGGTACGGAGGCGGTCCAGTTCGGCGAGGAGGGGCCGCAGCGGGTGGCGGCGGTGGACGTCGTCCGCACGGTAGGTGGCGACGACGACGAGACGCCCGCTGTCCAGGGTGCGGAAGAGGTAGGCGAGGAGGTGCCGGGTGGAGGTGTCGGCCCAGTGCAGGTCCTCCAGGACGAGCACGATGGTGCGGTCCGCGGCGAGCCGCTCCAGCATCCGGGCCGTCAGCTCGAACAGCCGGGCGGTGCTCTCCTCGTCGTGCGGGCCGCGGGGGGTGTCGCCGAGTTCGGGGAGGATCCGGGCCAGTTCGTCCTGCTGGCCGGCGGCCGCGGCGGTCAGCTCGTCGGGGAGCCGGCGGTGCAGACTGCGCAGGGCGGTCGAGAAGGGGGCGAAGGGCAGCCCCTCCGCCCCGATCTCGACGCAGCCTCCGACGGCCACCACGGCCCCTCGGCGGGCGGCCGTGTCGAGGAACTCCTCGGTGAGGCGGGTCTTGCCGACCCCCGCCTCTCCGCCGATGAGCAGGGCTTGCGGCTCGTTTCCGGCGGCGCGCGTCAAAGCGTCGACGAGTGCGGCCAGTTCATCGGCTCGGCCGACGAACACCGGGCTGACAGATCTGGTCTCCACGGCGTCGAGCATCGCACAGGGGTGCTGCCCTGCGGCACTCGTTATCGGTGCGCTCGTCATGTCGGGTCAGTGGAGCCGGTGTGCGGGGCGGTTCACGCGGCCGGTGTGAAGCGGCTGCGTTGGCTCGTCACCACCGTCCCTCCGGATTCCCGGCTCCGTGAGGAGGCGGCGCGGCGCGCCTTCCTGGCCTCGCGGACCAGCCGGTAGTTGTCGGCCTCGCGGATGAGGTCGGCGCGGCGGGCGGTGGCGATCTCGTAGGCGAACATCTCGTACTCCCTGGTTGCGTTTCTCGGGCACCTCGTTCGGTGTGGTCCAAGATTCGCGTCCCAGGGGGTACCAGCGCATCGGGCGCATGCCGCATCTGTACGGGCCGGGGTGCCTTAGGCGGGGGCCGTGGATGCCTGAGGCGGGGTGCGGAAGGGGTGAGGGGGCTCTAAGACGGTGCCTAGTCCCCCGCTCCCGGCGGTGTTCTCGGGTCCGGGCAGGACCTGGGCCGCCTCCTGCGGAGACGGCCTAGCTGTATTGACCCGCAGCGTTGTTCACTCGGCTGATGGGCGGCTTGCCGTCCAGTGCGGTGTGGCAGCGGTGGTGGTTGTAGGTGTGGAGGAAGTCTGCCAGGGCCGCTGTCCGCTCGTTGTTCGATTGGTAGGGCCGTAGGTAGGCCCATTCGTCGAGGAGGGTGCGGTTGAAGCGTTCGACTTTGCCGTTGGTCTGCGGCCGGTAGGGCCTGGTCTTCTTGTGGGTGATGCCGGCCGCGGCCAGGGTCTGGGTGAACTGCTTGGACTTGTAGCAGGAGCCGTTGTCGGTCAGGACGCGTTCAACGGTGATCCCGTGGGCGGTGAAGAACGCCTGGGCTCGCTGCCAGAAGGCGACGGCCGTCTGCTTGCGTTCGTCGGTGAGGACCTCGCTGTAGGCCAGGCGGGAGTGGTCGTCGACGGCGGAGTGGATGTAGCTGTAGCCGATGACCGGCGTGGAGCTTTTGCGCTGGTCGGTGGTGGCTTGGCGGTTGCGGTCGCCTGCCGCCCGGCCCACCACGCGCCATCCGCCGCCTTCGGGGATGTTCCCGAGCTTCTTGATGTCGACGTGGACCAGTTCGCCCGGTCGGGCCCGTTCGTAGCGGCGGATCGGCTGGCCGGTGGGCCGGTCCAGCCAGGCCAGCCGGTTCAGGCCGTGGCGGGCCAGGATCCGGTGGACGGTGGAGGCGGGCAGGCCCAGGACCGGGCCGATGCGGGCCGGCCCGAGCTTGCGGCTTCGGCGCAGGTCACAGACGCGGGCCTCGATCGTCGCGGGGGTGCGGTGCGGGGTCGTACGCGGCCTGCTGGAACGGTCGTGCAGGCCGCCCTCGCCTTCGGCCCGCCAGCGGCGGACCCATTTGTGGGCGGTGGGCCGGGATATGCCCATCTCGGCGGCCACGTGGGCGACCGGCCGCCCGGCCAGAACCCGCTCGACCAGGATCCGCCTGCCGTGAACCGTCAGCCGGGCATTACGGTGGGACACGAAGACCTCCGTGTGTGGTGTGGAGCCTAGACACCTCCACCACACCGGAGGTCTTCGCCATGATCAAGACCCGGCTCTGTTAACAACGCTCGTGATCAATACACCTAGCCGACGGGCTGGGCGGGGGCCGTCGGGACGGGGAGGAGGACGTCGAAGTACATGAGCGCGAAGAGCACGATCCCGAGGGCGGCGAGGGCGACGGCCGCCCAGGCGACGGACCTGACCCAGGTGGGGAGGGTACGGCCGGGGGCGCCGAACGCCGGGCGGGCCAGGACGAAGACGGCCACGAGGAGCGCGATGGTGGCGAGGACGCCGTTGACGAGCGCGGTCGCGTGCCACGGTGAGCTGTAGAGCGCGGCGATCTTCTCGTTGTTGTCGGCCCCGGCGCTCAGGTCGAGCTGGTTCGCCAGGTTCTCGCGCTCGGCGGCGACGCGGGAGACCCAGCTGCCGGAGAGGGCGACGGTGCCGAGCGCTGCGGCGACGACGGCGCTCGCGGCCGCTCCGACGCCGCCGGTGCGCTCCTCGGACGAGTCCGTTCCGCCGGCCGCGTGCGCCTCGTCGGTCTCGTCCACCGCGTCCGTCTCGTCATCGGTCTCGTCCACCGCGTCCGTCTCGTCCGCCTCGGCGGCGACGTCCTTGTCCAGGACGACGGGCTCGCCGGCCGTGGTGTCGGCCGCCGTCACGTCCTCGGGGGTCTCGGTGGCGGCGTCGGCGGGGGCGGGGGTCTTGGTGGTCTCCATGCGGGGCACCGTAGGCGGCGTTTCTGAGAGGTTCCTGAGAACCACCGCTCCGCATCGGCCCAGGTGGGCGCCCGCGGCGGGGCGCGGCTAGCGCCCGGCGGTTTCCGGCCACTCGGAGGCCAGCACCGCCCAGATCTCGGTGTCCTGACGGACGCCCCGGTGCGGGTAGCTCTCCCGCAGCACCGCCTCCCGCCGCATCCCGAGGCGCTCGGCCACGGCGAGGCTCTTGTGGTTGGCGGCGGAGGCCCGCCACTCCACACGGTGCATGCCGCGTTCCCGGAAGGCCCAGTCGATCAGGATCCGGCAGGCCGCCGTGACCAGGCCCCGGCCGGCCGCGGCGGGCTCCAGCCAGCAGCCGGCCTCACAGTTCCCGGTCTCCGTCTCGAAGATCCGGAAGAGGACCCCGCCCACGAGCTTCCCGTCGACCCGGATCCCGTAGAGCCGTCCGCCGTCGGCCGCCGTCTTCTGCGCGTAGCCGGACAGGAAGGCGCGTGCCGAGTCGATGTCGGTGACGAAGTCGGCGAGCTTGATGTGCTCACCGATGTACTCGCGGCCGCGGTCCATGTGCGCGAGGAACTCCTCGGCGTGCCAGGTCTCCAGCGGGAACAGCTGGGCGTCGGCGGCGAGGTCTATCGAGAACATGGGGCTCTTCCTTCGGATCGGTCGGACCGGTCGGGCGGTCGGTCGGCCCGGTCGGCCCGGTCGGTCGACCCGGGGTCACCGGGACGCGGTCGCGATGTCGGCGGCGGAGGGGGTGCCGGTACCGCCCCGCCGCGCCGGAAGTGTCGCACGGCCGCGGCATTCGGGCGGCTCGATGCTGAGGCGCGGCAGCCGGCGGTCCAGCCACGCGGGCAGCCACCAGTTGGCGCCGCCGAGCATGTGCATGAGCGCGGGGACCAGCAGCGTCCGCAGGACGAAGGCGTCGAGCGCGACGGCGGACGCGAGGGCGATCCCGAACATCGCGATGAGCCGGTCGCCACTGAGGACGAACGCCAGGAAGACGGAGATCATGATGACGGCAGCCGAGTTGATCACCCGGCTGGTCTCCGCGAGTCCCACGCGTACGGCGCGGCGGTTGTCGCCGGTCTCCAGCCACTCCTCGTACATCCGGCTCACCAGGAAGACCTGGTAGTCCATGGAGAGCCCGAAGAGCACCGACACCATGATCACGGGGAGGAACGGCTCGATCGGGCCCGCCCGGCCCAGGCCGAGAAGCTCGCTGCCGTAGCCCCACTGGAAGACGCCGACGACGATGCCGAAGGAGGAGACGACGGCCGCGACGTTCATGGCGGCGGCCTTGACCGGGATCCCGACGGACCGGAAGGCCAGCAGGAGCAGTACGCAGCCCAGGGCGATGACCACTGCGACGAAGAGCGGCAGTTTTCCGATGATCACCTCGGCGAAGTCGTCGAAGGAAGCGGTCACCCCGCCGACGTGGGCCTCCATCGAACTGCCCCGGGCGGCACGCGGTATGACGTCCTGGCGCAGCCTGTCGACCAGGGCGCTGGTGGCTCGGGACTGGGGCGCGGAGTCCGGTACGACGGTCAGGACGGCGGTGTCACCGCTCCGGTTGAACACGGGCGGGGCGGCGGAGGCCACGCCCTTCGTGGTGCGCAGCGCGTCGGCGAGCCGGTCCACGGCGATCCGGTCGCCGGCGCCGTCGAGCCGGGCGACGACGGTGAGCGGCCCGTTGGTCCCGGGACCGAAGCCCGGGGCGGGCGACGCGGGCGCCGCTTCCCGCGCGGGGCTCCCGGCCAGCAGGTCGTAGGCCTTGCGGGTGGTGGAGGTCGCCGGGTCGTTGCCCTGGTCGGAGGTGCCGAGGTGCAAGGAGGCGGTGGGCAGCGCCAGCACCACCATCACGGCCGCGGCGACGAGTCCGAGCAGCTTGGGGTGCCGTTCCACGAAAGCGGACCACCGGGCGGCGAAACCGCCGGCCGCCCCGGGCCGCGGCCCCTCCAGCGCCAGCCTGCGGCGCTCGCGGCGCGAGAGGGCGCGCGGGCCGATGACCGACAGGAGGGCGGGGAGCAGCGTGAGCGACGCGGCCACGGTGAGGAGCACCGTGAGGGAGGCCGCGATCGCGACGCCGTCGAGGAAGTCGAGCCGCAGCACGAGCATGCCGAGCAGCGCGATGCAGACGGTGGCCCCGGCGAAGACCACGGCCCGGCCGGTGGTGGCGACCGCGTGCGCGGCCGCGTCCTCCACGGGCAGGCCGCGGCCGAGGCCCTTGCGGTGCCGGGTGACGATGAACAGTGCGTAGTCGATGCCGACTCCCAGGCCCACGAGCGTGCCCAGCATCGGGGCGAAGTCGGCCACGGCCATGGCGTGCCCGAGAAGGGTGGTGGCGAAGTAGGCGGTGCCCACGCCGACCAGGGCGGTGGCGATGGGCAGCAGGCTCGCTGCGAGGGAGCCGAAGGCGAGGAAGAGGACGACGGCCGCGATGCCCACGCCGACGGCCTCGGCGTAGTGGGCGCCGGGCGCCTGGGTCAGGGCGATGGCGCGGCCGCCGAGTTCCACCTGGAGCCCGTCCGTCTCCGTGGCCGGGTTCTTGGCCGCGCGGACGACGGCCTCGGCCTGGGACTTGGGTACGGAGTCGGCCTGGAGGTCGAAGGTGACGACGGCGTAGGCGGTGCGCCCGTCGGGGCTGATCTGCGCGGCCTGCCCGGGGTGGGAGCCGTAGGGGCTGCTGACCGATCCGACGCCCGGCAGGTGCGAGACCGCCTCCAGCGCCGCCGTCATCCGCCGCTCGACGGCGGGGCTGCGGGCCGTCTGGTGGCCGGGGGTCCGCCAGACGATGGTGTCGGTGTCACCGCCCTGGCCGTGGAAGCCCTCGCGCAGGAGGGCGGTGGCCCGGCCGGACTCGGTCCCGGGGACCTCGTAGTCGTCGGAGAACGCCGATCCGGCGGCTCCGGCGGCGATCGCCGTCCCGACGAGGGCGAGCAGCCAGATCAGGACGGTGGCCAGGCGGTGCCGGACGCACCACCGTGCGAGTGCTGCCAACGGACGTGCTCCCTGTGGTTCGGATCTTCACGGGAGACAGCCCGTCGCAAAGAACGCCTGAACGCGTGAAGGCCCGGCCGGGGTTCCGGGCTTCGCCGGTTCCGGGTTTCGCCGGTTCCGGGTTTCGCCAGCGCGTACGCCGGGGCCCTACGGTCCACCTTCAAGGATCGCAGCGGTTCGTGATCGTTGGTCCCTTTCGTGCGCATCGTCACAAGCAGCCGGTTCCGGAGCCGGGACCCGATGCGGGGCCGTCTCCTCCGGCAGGCCCGGCGACGGCGCTTCGGCCCGGTACCCGGGGACCGAGGGCCAGCGGACCGTGAGGACCACCGTGTCCTCTTCCGCGTACCAGGAGTGGTCGACGCCGCGACCCCAGACGACGTAGTCGCCCTGTTCGGCGAGGACGACGCTGCGGCCGGGGAACTCCAGCCGGAACCGCCCGCTGATCAGCACCTGGAGCGCGGTGCGCTCCTCTCCGGTGACCCACTGCGCCCGCTCGTCGCCCTTGGGGTGGACGCCCCACTTGATCTCCACGTCCTCGCTGTGGCGGGGATCGCCGGGCGCCTTGAAGTGCCCGAGGAGCCAGCCGCGGTCGGCGGCGGCATCGGGAGCCGCCTTGCCGGTGTAGACGGCCGGGGCGGGAGCGGGGGGCGTCGAGTGGTCGTTCACGGGGCGAGGCTAATGCAGTTGTGCGGGGCGGCCGGCCAGTGGTGGGCTGGGCGGATGGAGACTGCGATGGATCGTGACGACCTGTTGGAGGTGCGCGCCCTGTACGACGCACAGATGCGCCGCGGGGCACAGCCCGACTCGGACCTGGCGCGGGTCGAGCGGGTGGGCGCCGTCGTCCGGTATACGACGCCGGGGCGGCAGGGCTGGAACGGCGTGCTCTGGTCGGAGCTGGACGAGGGGAACGCGGACGCGGAGATCGCGGCGCAGATCGCGCACTTCGGGCAGCGGGCGCGCAGCGGGCAGCCGGCGGACTTCGAGTGGAAGCTGTACGACTACGACCGCCCGGCCGACCTGGCGCAGCGACTGCGCGCGGCGGGCTTCGTACCGGAGCCGCCCGAGACCCTGCTGGTGGCCCGTACCGCCGACCTGGCCCGGCTGCCGGTGGAGCCGCCGGAGGGGATCACCCTGCGGGTGGTGCGGGACGAGGCGGGCGTGGACCTGATGATGGAGGCCCATGCCCGGGCCTTCGGCGTCGAGCGCCCGCGCATCCGTGAGCAGATCCTCGGCCTCCTGCGGGAGCGGCCGCAGACCATCGAAGCCGTGGTCGCCATGGCGGGCGAAACCCCGGTCAGCGCGGCCCGGATGGAGATGGTCCCGGGCTCCTCCTTCGCCGGCCTGTGGGGCGGCGGCACGGCCCCCGAGTGGCGCGGTCGCGGCATCTACCGCCTGCTGGTCGCCCACCGCGCCCGCCTGGCGGCGCAGCACGGCATCCCCTACCTCCAGGTGGACGCGTCGGCCGACAGCCGCCCGATCCTGGAGCGCCTGGGCTTCCGGGTGCTGGGGACGACGGTGCCGTACGTCTGGCAGGGCTGAGGGGGGCCGGGGACGCCCGGCGGTCCGGCCAGCCCACTAAATTGCCTTCCGTCCGCGGGGCCGCGCGGGGCAAGATCCGTACATGGAACGCATCCCACCCTCTCCGATCGCCTCCGAGCGCGAAAGCCTGCGCGCCTACCTCGACTTCCACCGCGCCACCCTCGCCATGAAGTGCGAGGGCCTGTCCGACGAGGAGCTGCGCCGCCAGGCGTCGCCGCCCTCCACGCTGTCGCTGCTGGGCCTCGTCCGGCACATGGCCGAGGTGGAGCGGCAGTGGTTCCGGCGCATCATCGGCGGCGCCGACGTACCGCACGTGTGGTCGGACCGGCACGACTTCCAGGCCGCCTACGACGCTTCGTCCTCCACCCGCGCCGAGGCCTTCGCGGCCTGGGAGGCGGAGGTCGAGCACTCGCGCGCCGTGGAGGCCGCCGCCGACTCCCTCGACGTGCGCCGCTACGTCCCCCGGTGGGAGGCGGAGGTCTCGCTCAGGCACCTGATGCTGCACATGATCCTCGAGTACGCCCGTCACAACGGCCACGCCGACCTCATCCGCGAGGCGGTCGACGGCACTGTCGGCGTCTGATCCCCTGCCCCTATAGTGGTCCCGACATTAGGGAAGCCTTACCTAAGCCACTACCGCGGGGGTACCCCAGCATGCGCAGCACGGACGACGCGGAGCTCTACCGCGACAGCTGGGGCGTCCCCCACCTCCGCGCCGGTGACCACCACGGCCTCGCCCGCGCCCAGGGCCGCGCCACCGCCCTGGACCGGGCCTGGCAGATCGAGGTGGAGCGGCACCGCGCCCAGGGGTCGAGCGCCGCGTTCCTCGGTCCCGGGGCCGTCGCCTGGGACCGCTTCGCGCGCCAGGCCCGGCTCGACGACACCGCGCGCCGCTGCCACGACTCCCTCGACCCGCAGACCGCCGCCTGGGTGGGGGCCTACGTCGACGGCGTCAACGACGGCCTCGCCGAAGGAGCCGCCCGCGACGAGCGGTTCGCGCGCACCGGACACCGGCCCACCCCCTGGGAGCCGTGGGTCCCGCTCTCCCTCTGGATCGCCACCCACATCCTCTTCGCAGGCTTCGCCACCAAGCTCTGGCGCGAGCGCGTCGCCCGCGCCCTCGGTGACGACGCCGCCACCCTCTTCGCCACCGACGGCCCCGGCACGGCCGGCAGCAACGGCTGGCTGGTCCCCGGGGAGCGCACCGCCTCCGGAGCGGCGATCATCGCGGGCGACCCCCACCGGTTCATCGAGGACCCGGGGGTCTACCAGCAGATACGCCTCTCGTGCCCCGAGTACGACGTCCTCGGCCTCGCCGTCCCCGGCGTCCCCGGCCTCGCGCACTTCGGCCACACCGGCAGCGCCGCCTGGGCCATCACCAACGCCATGGCCGACTACCAGGACCTGTACGTCGAGCAGTTGCGCCCGGCCGCCGACGGCGACGGCGTCGAGGCGCTGGGCCCGCACGGCGCCTGGGAGCCCGTCCACCGGCACACCGAGACCCTCACGGTCGCCGGCGCCGACCCCGTCACCGTCGAGGTGCTCGAAACCCCGCGCGGCCCGGTGATCACGCACACCCCCGCGGCACAGCAGACGCTCTCCCTGCGCTACCCGCCCCGCGTCCGCCGCGACCTCGGCTTCGCCGCCCTCCCCGCGCTGCTGCGCGCCCGCACCGTCGCCGACATCGACCACGCCCTCGACGGCTGGGCCGAGCCCGTCAACGTGGTGCACGCCGCCGACACCGGGGGCGGGCTCCTGCACCGCGTCGCCGGAGCCGTCCCGCTCCGCGACCCGGCCAACCGGCTGCGTCCCGTGCCCGCCTGGGAGGCGCGGTACGCGTGGCAGGGCTGGGCCACGACGCCCGCCGAACCCGTCCAGGGCTTCGCCGTGATGGCGAACGCGCGCGGCATCGCCTCCCCGCTCGGCGTGGAGTTCGCGCCCCCGCACCGCGCGAACCGCATCCGCGAGCTGCTCTCCGGCTCGGCCGACTGGTCCCCGGCGGCGATGGCCGACGTACACCGGGACACCCACCTGGCTTCGGCCGAACCCCTGCTGGCCCTGCTGCCGGGGCTCGACGGCCTCTCCCCCGGCGCGGAGCGGCTGAGGGAGCGCCTGCTCGCCTGGGACCGGCACATGGAGGCCGGCTCCACCGACGCCACCGTCTTCGCGGCCCTGCGGACCGCGACCGTACGCCGCTTCGCCGCAGACCCCGTCTTCGTCGGCCTGGCCGACGCGCCCACCGCCCCCGAGGTGTTCCACCCCTGGCTGTACCTCGTCCCGCGCGTCGGCTACGCCCTGGAGGGGCTGCTCACCACCTCCCTGCTGCCCGGCCTGGACCGTGCCGCCCACGTCCGCGCCGCCCTGGAGGAGACCGCGGCCGCGCACACCGCCGACACGCCCTGGTCGCAGGTGCACCGCCTCGCCCCGTGGTCGGCGCTCCCGGACCCGGACGTGCAGTGGCCCGGGCTCGGCGGCGACCACGACTGCGTGAACGCCACCAGCTCCGTCCCCGGCGTGACCGACCTCGCCGGCCGCGCGTCGGCGGCCCGCTACGTGTGGGACCTGGCCCGGCGCGAGGACAGCCTCTGGGCGGTCCCGCTGGGTGCGGACGGCGTCACCGGCTCCCCCCACCACCGCGACCAGCTCCCCCTGTGGGCGCGCTGCGCACTCGTCCCGGTCGTCACCGACTGGGCCCGACTCACCAAGGAATCCGCATGACCGCCCCCTCCGGCGCCCCCACCACCCGGCAGCCCGTGTTCACCCGTTCCGTCGAGGGCTTCGGCACCGTCACGCTCACCCCCGTCGACCCGGCCGCCGACTCCGCCCTCATCCACAGCTGGGTCATCGAGGAGCGGGCCGCGTTCTGGGGCATGGCCGAAGCCAGCCGCGAGCTGGTCCAGGAGATATACGAGGACGTCGACCGCCGCACCACCCACCACGCGTTCCTCGTCCGGCGGGACGGGGAGCCGGTCGCACTGTTCCAGACGTACGACTGCGCCGAGGACCGGATCAGCGAGTGCTACGAGGTCGAGCCGGGCGACGTCGGCATCCACCTGATGCTCGGCCCCGCGCACGGCGCCCCCGAGCACGGGTTCAGCGCCGCCCTGGTGGGGGTGTTCACGGCGTACCTCTTCACGGACGCGGGCGCCCGCCGCCTGGTCGGCGAGCCGGACGTGCGCAACGGCAAGGTGATGGCCTTCCTGGAACGTTCCGGTTTCGTCCTCGGGCGCGAGATCGAGCTCCCCGAGATCGACCTGCCCGAGGTGTACCTCCCGGCGAAGCGGGCCCGGCTCGCGTTCCTCGACGCCCCGGAAGGACGCTGACCGCTGCCGTCGCCCTCCCGGCGGCAAACTCACCGTTCCGATTGACCGTGTGATTCAGGCCACGCCAGACTGACCTCTCATCAGACCTGTTCCGCTGGGGGGAAATTGACCAGCCAGAATCTGCACATCGGACCGGATTCCGCAGCCGACCGCTACCGGCTGCTCCGGTCCATCGGGCGCGGCGGGGAGGCCGTGCTCTACCTCGCGGAGATCGAGCTCGCCGGCAGCAGCGAACCGGTGGTCGTCAAGGTGCTCGACTCCAAGACGACCATCACGCCGGACGTCTTCGACCGGATCAGCCAGAAGTGGAACGAGCAGGCCGAGCTGCTCCGCTTCGTCCACCGGCCCGGTGTCGTCGGCGTCCGGGAGCACTTCGAAGGGCCGCCGATCCACCGGCCCGGGGAGTCGGGGACCCTGACCGGGCGGGCCCTCGTCCTCGTCATGAACCACGTCGACGGGCTGGACCTGCGCGACTGGCGGGCCGAACGGACCCTCACCACCGCCGCCGAGCGGCGCGAGGTCATGCGCACGCTGGAGCAACTGGCCGACGTACTGGACTGGCTGCACTCGGGGAAGGCGACCCCCTCCGGGCGGCAGGTCATCCACGGGGACCTCTCCCCCGGCAACGTCATGGTCGACGCCCACGGACAGGCGACCCTGGTGGACTTCGGCCTCAGCAAGCTCACCGCCGACCACCAGACGGCCGAGGTCTGGTTCACCCCGGGCTACGCGGCTCCCGAGGTCTTCGACGGCAAGCGGACTCCGGGGACGGACCGGTACGCCTTCGGGGCCATCGCCTACTTCCTCCTCAGCGGGGAGTCCCCGCCCAGCTCACCCGAGCAGCTGGCCCGGGCCGTGCAGGCGCTGCCGCAGATCGCGGTGCTGGACGCCGAGCAGCGGAGCCGGA
Source organism: Streptomyces sp. NBC_00667 (assembly GCF_036226825.1). Classification (NCBI taxonomy): domain Bacteria; kingdom Bacillati; phylum Actinomycetota; class Actinomycetes; order Kitasatosporales; family Streptomycetaceae; genus Streptomyces; species Streptomyces sp. NBC_00667. Next base: position 4,766,102 of record NZ_CP109022.1, on the reverse strand, counting down.
TCACCGCGATCTACGCCTACGACCCGGCCGAGCGCCCGGTGAGCCTGACCGGCTGGATGAAGGAGGTCCGGCACGCGGTGGTGTCCACGACCGGCTCCACCTCCCAGCGGGCCACGGCCGCACAGGACGCCGTCCCGCCCAGGCCGGTGGCGGCGCCGGTCGTCCCGCCCCAGCCCGCCGCACCACCCGTCGCCGCCACGCCACCCGCCGCCGCACCACACGCCGCCACGCCACCGGCCGCGTACGCGCCCACGTACGCACTGCATTCGACTCCGCCCCCGGAGCCGGCGCGGAAGAAGAAGCGGCCCGGGCTCGTCCTGGGCTCGGTGGCCGCCGTGCTGGTCATCGCCGCGCTGGCGGTGATCGGCGTACAGCTGCTCCAGCACGACGACAAGGGGCGGGACAAGGCGACCGCCAACAGCAAGGCGGACGGCACCGCCTCCGACGAGACCACCGCGGAGGAGACACCGTCGCCCACCCCGTCACAGAGCGAGAGCGACGGGGTCGTGGCCGACCCGACCGCCTCGGGTACCAAGCCGGCGGGTGTCGCGCCGGGCATCAAGGCCGCCGACCTGACCGTCATGACGCCCGTGGACTCGCTGGGCGACTTCACCGTCGGCGCGGCGAAGATCAACACCCAGCAGTACGGCGCGGCCTTCATCGCCGACCTGGGCTGCAACGGCGACGCGATCGCGGAGTTCGACCTCAACCGGGAGTGGAAGTCCCTGGACTTCACGGCCGGGATCGATGACGGCTCCACCCACGAGAAGGGCCGCGTCAGCATCTCGCTCGACGGGCAGCCGGCCGCCTTCTCCGAGCTCGTCGAGCTCGGCAAACCGATCACCAAGAAGGTGGACGTGAGCGGCGCCCTGCGGCTGCGTCTCAAGGTGGACGCGGGGTGCGACATGGGCAAGGTCGTCATCGCCGCCCCGCAGCTGACGCGCTGAGGCGAAAGGGCGGCCCCGCACCGGGATTCCGGTGCGGGGCCGCCCTTTCGTCCGCGTACGGGTCGTGCGGGTCGTGCGGGTCGTGCGGGGTCTACTCCGAGACGCCCAGGCGCTCCAGGATGAGCTCCTTGACGCGCGCCGCGTCGGCCTGGCCGCGCGTGGTCTTCATGACCGCGCCGACCAGGGCGCCGACGGCCGCGATCTTGCCGCCGCGGATCTTGTCCGCGATGGCGGCGTTGCCCGCGATGGCCTCGTCCACGGCCGCGCCCAGCGCGCCCTCGTCCGAGACGACCTTCAGGCCGCGCTTCTCGACGACCTCGTCGGGGGTGCCCTCGCCGACGAGGACGCCCTCGATGACCTGACGGGCCAGCTTGTCGTTGAGCGAGCCCTCGGCGACCAGCGCCGCGACCCGGGCGACCTGCGCCGGGGTGATGGGCAGCTCGTCGACGGAGACGCCCTGCTCGTTGGCGTTGCGGGCCAGCTCGCCCATCCACCACTTGCGCGCGGCGGCCGAGTCGGCGCCCGCCTCGATGGTGGCGACGATGGAGTCCACCGCGCCGGCGTTGAGGATCGACTGCATGTCGTGCTCGCTCACGCCCCACTCCTCGCGGAGCCGGTTGCGGCGTACGCGCGGCATCTCGGGCAGACCGCCCCGCAGTTCCTCGACCCAGTCGCGGGCCGGGGCGACGGGGACCAGGTCGGGCTCCGGGAAGTACCGGTAGTCCTCGGCGTTGTCCTTGATGCGGCCGGCCGTGGTGGAGCCGTCCTCCTCGTGGAAGTGCCGGGTCTCCTGGATGATGGTGCCGCCGGAGGAGAGCACCGCCGCGTGGCGCTGGATCTCGAAGCGCGCCGCCCGCTCCACGGAGCGCAGCGAGTTGACGTTCTTCGTCTCCGAGCGGGTACCGAACTTCTCGGTGCCGTGCGGCCGCAGCGACAGGTTCACGTCGCAGCGCATCTGGCCCTTGTCCATCCGGGCCTCGGACACGCCGAGTGCCTTGATGACCTCGCGCAGCTCGGCGACGTACGCCTTGGCGACCTCGGGGGCCCGCTCGCCCGCGCCCTCGATGGGCTTGGTGACGATCTCGATGAGCGGGATGCCGGCGCGGTTGTAGTCCAGCAGGGAGTGGGACGCACCGTGGATACGGCCGGTGGCGCCGCCGACGTGCAGCGACTTGCCGGTGTCCTCCTCCATGTGGGCGCGCTCGATCTCCACGCGGAAGATCTCGCCGTCCTCCAGCTGGACGTCGAGGTAGCCGTTGAAGGCGATGGGCTCGTCGTACTGGGAGGTCTGGAAGTTCTTCGGCATGTCCGGATAGAAGTAGTTCTTCCGGGCGAAGCGGCACCACTCGGCGATCTCGCAGTTCAGCGCGAGGCCGATCTTGATGGCGGATTCGACGCCGATCGCGTTGACGACCGGCAGCGCGCCGGGCATGCCGAGGCAGACGGGGCAGGTCTGCGCGTTGGGCTCGGCGCCCAGCTCGGTCGAGCAGCCGCAGAACATCTTGGTCTTGGTGCCGAGCTCGACATGGACCTCCAGGCCCATGACGGGGTCGTACGACGCGAGGGCGTCCTCGTACGACAGCAGTTCGGTGACGGTCACAGTGAAACTTCCCTCTCAGCCCAGCAGGACGTCGTCGTCGCCGAGGCGCTTGAGCTCGCGGTACAGGATCGCGAGCCCGGTGACGATGGCGGCGGCGGACACAACGGCGTCGACCAGCTTCAGCGTGTCGTTCTCGGTGCGGGCCTTCTTGGCCTGCTTGATCACGCTGATGGCACCGAAGGCGGTGGTGCCGATCGACAGGTACGTACCGGACTTGGACTTCTTGAAGCCCTTGGCCTTGGACAGTGCGCTACCACTCACAGCGACGGAGCCTCCTCAAGCAGCGGGTGACCCCAGCGCGCGGTGAAGGCGGCCTCGACGGCGGCACCGACCTTGTACAGCCGGTCGTCCTTCATGGCGGGGGCGATGATCTGCAGTCCGACCGGCAGGCCGTCCTCCGGTGCCAGGCCGCAGGGGAGCGACATGGCGGAGTTGCCGGCCAGGTTGGTCGGGATGGTGCACAGGTCGGCGAGGTACATCGCCAGCGGGTCGTCGGTGCGCTCACCGATCGCGAAGGCGGTGGTCGGGGTCGTCGGGGAGACGATCACGTCCACCTGCTCGAAGGACTTCTCGAAGTCCTTCGAGATGAGCGTGCGCACCTTCTGGGCGGAGCCGTAGTACGCGTCGTAGTAGCCGGAGCTGAGCGCGTACGTGCCGAGGATGATGCGGCGCTTGACCTCGTCGCCGAAGCCGGCTTCGCGGGTCAGGGCGGTGACGTCCTCGGCGGACAGGGTGCCGTCGTCGCCGACGCGCAGGCCGTAGCGCAGGCCGTCGAAGCGGGCCAGGTTCGAGGAGGCCTCGGACGGGGCGATCAGGTAGTACGCGGCCATGGCGAGGTCGAAGGACGGGCAGTCCAGCTCGACGATCTCGGCGCCGAGTTCCTTGAGGAGCTCGACCGACTCGTTGAAGCGCTGGACGACACCGGCCTGGTAGCCCTCGCCCGCGAACTGCTTGACCACGCCGACGCGCATGCCGGCGACGGAGCCGTTGCGGGCCGCTTCGACGACGGGCGGGACCGGGGCGTCGATGGAGGTGGAGTCCATCGGGTCGTGGCCGGCGATGACCTCGTGGAGGAGCGCGGCGTCCAGGACCGTGCGGGCGCAGGGGCCGCCCTGGTCGAGGGAGGAGGAGAAGGCGACCATGCCGTAGCGGGACACCGAGCCGTACGTGGGCTTCACGCCGACGGTGGCCGTGACGGCGGCGGGCTGGCGGATGGAGCCGCCGGTGTCCGTGCCGATGGCGAGGGGCGCCTGGAAGGCCGCGAGGGCCGCGGCGGAGCCGCCGCCGGAGCCGCCGGGGATGCGGGTGAGGTCCCACGGGTTGCCGGTGGGGCCGTACGCGCTGTTCTCGGTGGAGGACCCCATGGCGAACTCGTCCATGTTGGTCTTGCCGAGGATGACGACGTCGGCTTCCTTGAGCCTGCGCGTCAAGGTGGCGTCGTAGGGCGGGATCCACCCTTCGAGCATCTTCGAGCCGACGGTGGTCGGGATGCCGACGGTCGTGAAGATGTCCTTGAGCGCGAGCGGCACGCCGGCCAGCGGGCCGAGCTTCTCGCCGCGCTCGCGCTTGGCGTCGACGGCGCGGGCCTGGGCGAGGGCGCCTTCACGGTCGACGTGGAGGAAGGCGTGGACCTTCTCGTCGGTCGCCTCGATGCGGGCCAGGTGGGCCTCGGTGACCTCGACGGCCGTGAGCTCGCCGGAGGCGATCTTCTCGGCGGTCTCGGCGGCCGTGAGCTTGATGATGACGGTGTCAGCCATGGTTGTTAGTCCTCCCCCAGGATCTGCGGCACCTTGAAACGCTGCTGCTCCTGGGCGGGAGCGCCGGAAAGCGCCTGCTCGGGGGTGAGCGACGGACGGACCTCGTCCGCGCGCATGACGTTGGTCAGCGGCAGCGGGTGGGAGGTCGGCGGGACGTCTTGGTCGGCGACCTCGGATACGCGGGCGACCGCGCCGATGATGTCGTCGAGCTGTCCGGCGAAGTGGTCGAGCTCTTCGCTCTTCAGTTCCAGACGTGCCAGCCGAGCGAGGTGGGCGACCTCCTCGCGCGTGATGCCAGGCATGCAGCGATCCTCTGGGGGTGGTGAGTGTGTAGGTTTCGCTGCCAATCCTATGGGGCGGGGGGCCGCAGCCACTAAACGGTTTGCCGCGTCGGCCGCCGGGAACGCCGACGGGAGCGCCGCGCGGGCCGCTGCGCGGTGCCTCGCCCGGCGCCGCCCGGACCCGCGCCTCGATCGCCGACGGGGCCGGAAGGGTCCGGCGGCGCGCCCGGGGCCTCGCCCGATCGGCGCCGGATCGGCGCCGGACCCCTCGCCCGGGGCGGGCGCGGGGCCCGTCCGTCCGGGCTCGGGGACGTGGGCCGGCGCCCGGGCGTGGGCTAGGAGGCGGCCTGGGATTCCTTGGCGGCCGCGGCGGCGAGTTCGGCCGTGATGTCCGCCGGGCGGCGCCAGCCGCGTTCGCCGCGGGCCAGGAGCCAGGCCGTGGCCTCCTGGGGAGGCATCGCGGCGGCGACCAGCCAGCCCTGGACGGCGTCGCAGCCCAGGTCGCGCAGGCGCTCCCAGGTCTCGTCGTCCTCGACGCCCTCCGCGACGACCAGCAGGCCCAGCGAATGCGCGAGGTCCACCGTGCACCGCACGATCTCGGCGTCCTGGGCGTCCACGGCCAGCCGCGCCACGAACGAGCGGTCGATCTTGAGCTCGCTGACCGGCAGCCGCCGCAGGTGCACCAGCGAGGAGTAGCCGGTGCCGAAGTCGTCCAGGGACATCTTCACCCCGTGGCCGGTCAGCCCGGCCATGGTGTCCGCCGCCCGCTGGGGGTCCTCCAGCAGGACGTGTTCCGTTATCTCCAGCTGGAGGCCGCTCGCCGGGACACCGTGCCGGGCGAGTCTGGCGGCCACCGCCCCCGCGAAGCCGGGGGTGTGGACGTCGCGCGGTGAGACGTTCACGGCGACCGGCACCTCGAGGCCCTGGGCGCGCCAGCGGGCCACCTGGGCCAGCGCCGTCTCCAGGACGTACTCCGTCAGGTGCGGCATGAGGCCGGAGGTCTCCGCGATGGCGATGAACTCGTCCGGGGAGACCCGCCCGCGTTCCGGGTGGACCCAGCGCACGAGCGCTTCGAGGCCGGCCACCTTCCCGTCGAAGCGGACCTTCGGCTGGTAGTGGAGTTCGACCTCGCCCGCGTCGAGCGCCCGCCGGAGGTCGCCCAGGAGGCCGAGCCGGTCGGGCGTGTTGCTGTCGCGCTTGGACTCGTACACCTCCACGCCGGTGCGGTCCCGCTTGGCCTGGTACATGGCGACGTCGGCCCGCCGCAGCAGGCCCTCCGCGTCCAGGGCGTGGTCGGGGAAGACGGCGAGGCCGGCGCTGGCCTCCAGGACGAGGGTGAGACCGTCCAGGTCGAGCGGGGAGCTGAGCTCGGAGACCAGGTGGCGGGCGACCCGCTGGGCACTGGTGGTGGAGTCGGCGAGGGGCAGCAGGACGGCGAACTCGTCGCCGCCCAGGCGCGCCGCCTCGGCGTCCGGCGGGAGCGCCTGGCGCAGCCGTTCGGCGATCTGGAGGAGCAGCCGGTCCCCGGCGAGGTGGCCGAGGGTGTCGTTGACGGCGCGGAAGCGGTCGAGGTCGATGAGGACCAGGGCGGAGCGGGTGCCCAAACGTTCAGCCTCGTCCAGTGCCGACCAGGTGCGCTCCAGCAGCCACTGCCGGTTCGGCAGGCCGGTCAGCGGGTCGCGCAGCTGTTCCTCGGCGCGGGCGCGGGCGATCCAGAGGGTGGAGTCCAGTGCGATGAGCGGTACGGCGAACAGCGGCAGCAGTACCGGCTGGTTGGAGGCGACGACGCAGATCAGCGGGGCGATGCCGAGCAGCGCGGCGGCGACCAGCGCCTGCCTGAGCAGGGCGGTGCGGGCGACGGTGGGCAGTCCGGCGCCGCGCGGGGCGAGCGCGAACCACAGCACGATCCGGGTCACCAGCAGGTAGGCCAGGGCTGCCAGGACCACTGCGGGGATCGCCGCCAGGTCCCAGGTGCCGGGCAGCCAGGGGGTCTCCACGGTCGGCGTCTCGCCGAAGGCGGCCAGGGCGAGGGCGCCCGCGCCGATGCCGAGGATGTCGGCGGAGCCGTGCAGCAGGCCCTGCCGCCAGCGGTGGCGGCGGGCGGCGCCCACGAGCGAGACCACCGCCAGCGAGACCAGTCCGGCGGGGACCCATCCGTACAGGAGGAGGACGCCGAGGGTGAGCGCGGCTCCCGAGCCGGTACCGCCCCACCAGCGGTCGCGGCCGAGCGCCACGAGGTGGCCGACGATGACGCCGGTGAGCAGGGCGAGGGCCCAGCCCACCGGGCCCCCGGGGAACAGGGCGTGACGGTCGGTCAGCGAGGTGACGACGCCCGACGCCAGTACGACGACGGCCAGGCCGACGACGGCGAAGGGCAGCACGGTACGCCCTTGTCCGTCGCCCGCGCCCGCCCCGGTGTCGAGCGTGCGGGTCTGCGGTGTCCTGGTACGCAGGAGACCGAGCCGGCCCGTCCGCACGGGCGGGGGTTCCCCGCCGGATTCGGGTGACGGGTCGGCGCTTTCGGTGGGTTTCATGCCCGTCCCTCTCACAGCCGGCAATGCCGATGTCACGCGATGGCCCCTGTGTCGTGCCACCACGGCTGACAGCACATCAGGCAGCCGTGGACGACGGGGCGCACCCCTCAACAGTAGGACGCGAGAGGGGCCCAGGGGCAGCGGTCGGCGGTGGTTGCCCGAATGCGACCCAGCCATCCTCATCAGTACCGTATCCGCCGAACAGGTGAGTTTGGACCAGGGCGACCCGGGCCACCCATCCGATGATCCGACAGCTCACGGGGGCGCCACCAGCCTTGTACCGGCCTTTTACCACTGGGAGCCGCGCCGGGCGTGCGCCCGCCCGTACGGCCGCACGCCACGCATCGGTTCGCCCTCGCCGCCACCGCGCGAGGACGTTCATCCGGTGCTTACTCCGCTCCGGTGGCGCCGTCCACCGGGAGGGCTACGGCGCGCGCGGCGTCGGGCCCCTGCTCCAGAAGCACCGCGAACCCCGCGTCGTCGAGGACCGGGAGCTTCAGCTGGACGGCCTTGTCGTACTTCGAGCCCGGGTTCTCGCCGACGACGACGAAGGAGGTCTTCTTCGAGACGGAGCCGGTGACCTTGGCGCCCCGGCTCTGCAGGGCCTCCTTGGCGCCGTCGCGGGTGTGGCTCTGCAACGTGCCGGTGACCACGACGGTCATGCCCTCCAGCGGCCGCGGCCCCTCGGCTTCGCCGGAACCTTCCTCCTCCATCCGGACACCGGCCTCGCGCCACTTGCGCACGATCTCCCGGTGCCACTCGACGGCGAACCACTCCTTGAGGGAGGCCGCGATGATCGCGCCGACCCCGTCGGTGGCGGCGAGTTCCGCCTCGGTGGCCTGCTCGATGCGCTCGATCGAGCGGAATTCCCGGGCGAGGGCCTCGGCGGCGACGGGCCCGACGTGGCGGATGGACAGCCCGTTGATGATGCGGGCCAGGGGGCGGTCCTTGGCGGCTTCGATGTTCTGGAGCATCGCCAAGGCGTTCTTCTTCGGTTCGCCCTTCTGGTTGGCGAAGACCCTGACGATCTTCTCTTCGCCCGTCTTGGGGTCCCGCTTGGGCAGCCCGCTGTCCTGGTCGAGCACGTACGCCTTGATGGGCAGCAGGTCCTCGATGGTGAGGGTGAACAGGTCCCCCTCGTCCCGCATCGGCGGGGAGGCCGGCTCCAGCGGCCGGGTCAGCGCGGCCGCGGCGACCTTGCCGAAGTTCTCGATGTCCAGGCACTGCCGGCCGACCAGGTAGAACAGCCGCTCGCGCAGCTGCGCGGGGCAGGTCTGCCCGTTGGGGCAGCGCAGGTCGATGTCGCCTTCCTTCATCGGCCGCAGCGGCGTACCGCACTCGGGGCACTCGGCGGGCATCACGAACTCGCGCTCGGTGCCGTCGCGCAGGTCCACCACCGGTCCGAGGATCTCGGGGATGACGTCGCCCGCCTTGCGCAGTACGACGGTGTCTCCGATCAGCACGCCCTTGGCCTTGACGACCTCCTGGTTGTGCAGGGTCGCGAACTCGACCTCCGAGCCGGCCACGGTCACCGGCTCGACCTGGGCGTACGGGGTGACGCGCCCGGTGCGGCCGACACCGACCTTGATGTCGACCAGCTTGGTGTTGACCTCTTCGGGGGCGTACTTCCAGGCGATGGCCCAGCGCGGGGCGCGCGCGGTGGAGCCGAGCCGGCCCTGGAGCGGGATCTCGTCGAGCTTGACGACGACGCCGTCGATCTCGTGCTCCACGGAGTGCCGGTTCTCGCCGAAGTAGGAGATGAACTCACGGACCTCTGCGAGCGAGGAGACCACCTTGTTGTGCCGGGCGGTCGGCAGCCCCCACTCGCCGAGCAGCCCGTACGCCTCGGAGAGCTTGCCGATGTCGAAGCCCTCGCGCGCGCCGATGCCGTGGACGACCATGTGCAGCGGGCGGGTCGCGGTGACCTTGGGGTCCTTCTGGCGCAGCGAACCGGCCGCCGCGTTGCGCGGGTTGGCGAAGGGCTTGTCGCCCGCCTCGACCAGGCGGGCGTTGAGCTCCTCGAACTTCTCCATCGGGAAGAAGACCTCGCCGCGGATCTCCACCAGCTTCGGGATCCGCTCGCCCTTGAGGCGGTCGGGGATCTCGGCGATGGTGCGGACGTTGGGCGTGATGTCCTCACCGGTGCGGCCGTCGCCGCGGGTGGCGGCGCGGGTGAGGCGGCCGTTCTCGTAGGTGAGGTTGACGGCCAGGCCGTCCACCTTGAGCTCGCACAGGTAGTGGTAGGCGCCGGTGTTCACGTCCCGGGCCACCCGCTCGGCCCAGGCCGCCAGTTCCTCGTCCTCGAAGGCGTTGTCGAGGGAGAGCATGCGCTCGCGGTGCTGCACGGAGGCGAAGTCCGTCTCGTACGCCCCGGCCACCTTCTGGGTGGGCGAGTCGGGGGTGCGCAGCTGCGGGTACTCCTCCTCCAGCACCTCCACCGAGCGCAGCAGCTGGTCGAACTCGGCGTCGCTGACGACGGGCTGGTCGTTCACGTAGTACCGGAAGCGGTGCTCCTCGACCTGCTCGGCGAGCAGCGCGTGCTGTTCGCGCACCGCCGCCGGTACCGTCGTGTCGCTTGCCTGCTTCTGTTCGGCTGCCATGCCGTGTCCTCCCGTGGCCCGTCTCGACCGTCACTCAGGGTTGTCGGCGAGCGACCTCGCCGCTCTGACGCAGTGCGCCTGTGCCGCGCGGGCGTAGGCGGGCGAGGCGCCCGCCAGACCGCACGACGGGGTGACCACGACGGACTCGGCCAGAGTCCCCGGGGCCAGCCCCAGCCTGCGCCAAAGCTTCCTGACACCCATGACGCTACCGCCCGGGTCTGACAACGGGGCATCCGTGCCCGGCACCACTCCGGCGAAGAGTTTCAGGCCGTCTTCGACCGCTTCCCCGATGGCGTCGTCCTCGCGCTCGGTGAGCAAGGAGAAATCGAACGACACCCCCGCGGCACCGGCTCGCCGCAGGAGGCCGAAGGGCACTTCGGGGGCGCAGGAGTGGACGATCACCTCGCCGCCCCCGACGGAGTCCGTGACGGCGAACAGCTCGCGGAGGGTGCCCTCGACCACCTGCCGGTCGACCGCCCGGTAGGTGCGGTAGCCGCTCGCGGAGCGGACCCGGCCGAGCAGGACGGCCGTCAGCGAGGGCTCGTCGAACTGGAGCACGATCTGGGCGCCGGGGACCCGCCGCCGGACGTCGGCCAGGTGCTCGCGCAGCCCCTCGGCGAGGGATCCGGCCAGGTCGCGGCAGGCGCCCGCGTCCTGGAGCACGGCCTCGCCGCCGTGCAGCTCCAGGGCGGCGGCCAGGGTCCACGGGCCGACGGCCTGGACCTTGAGCTTGCCCCGGTACCCCTGGGTGAACTCCTCCAGGGCGTCCAGGTCCTCCCCGAGCCAGGACCGCGCGCGCCTGGTGTCGCGGCCGGGCCGGTCGCTGATGCGCCAGCCGCTGGGTTCGACGTGGGCGTACATCTCCACGAGCAGCCCCAGGCTCCGGCCGATCATGTCGGCGCCCGGCCCGCGGGCGGGCAGCTCGGGGAGGTACGGGAACTCCTCGAAGGAGCCGGTGGCGGTCTTGGCGGCTTCGCGGGCGTCGCCGCCGGGCAGCGAACCGACGCCGGTGGCGTTCGCGGTCATCGGCCGGGCCTCACGGACAGGTCGTTGACCTCGGCGTCGCGGGGCAGGTCGACGGCCATGACGATGGTGGTGGCCACCGATTCGGGGTCGATCCAGTCGGCGGGGTCGTACTCCTTGCCCTCCTGCGAGTGCACCTTGGCCTGCATGGGGCTGGCGGTGCGGCCCGGGTAGACCGAGGTGACGCGGACGCCGTGGGGCTTCTCCTCGGCGCGCAGGGAGTCGGCGAGCGCCTTGAGGCCGTGCTTGGAGGCGGCGTACGCGCTCCAGTCGGCGTGGGCGGTCAGGCCGGCGCCGGAGTTCACGAAGACGACGGTGGCGCGTGAGGCGCGCAGGGTGGGCAGCAGCAGCCGGGTGACCTCGGCGGGGGCGATGAGGTTGACGTTGAGCTGCTGGTGCCAGGTCTTGGGGCGCAGCTCCCCGACGGGGCCGAGGTCGACGATGCCGGCGATGTGCAGCAGGGAGTCGATCCGCTCGGGGACGGCCTGCTTGGAGAACGCCCAGGAGAGCCGGTCGGGGTCGGCGAGGTCGCCGACGAGCGCGCGGGAGCCGGGGTAGCGGTCGGTGAGCTGCCTGGCGCGGCCGGCGTCGCGGGCCAGCAGGACGAGGTCGTCGCCGCGCGCGTGCAGGCGGGCGGCGACGGCGGCGCCGATGCCGGATCCGGCACCGGTGATCAGGTGAGTAGCCATACGGCCATGCTCGCACCCCGGGGCGGGCCGTCGTCCGTGCCGGGGTGCGGTGGGCGCGCGGTGCGGTGGGCGCGCGGTGCGTGGGGGCACGGTGCGGTGGGCGCGCGCGGTGCGGTGGGCGCCGCCCGGTCAGAGGCCGGCGGCCTCGCGCAGGCCGGCGGCGGTCTTGTGGGCGTCGTAGCCCGGCGGGACTCCGTCGACCAGGATGATCTCGCCGGGGATGTGACGGGCGCGGAGCGGGACGAGGGCCTGGTAGGCGGGGGACGCGTACCAGGCGCGGGCCCGCTCGATGTCCGGGAAGCCGATCACGACGAGCGTGCCGGGGAAGGTGCCTTCCATGACCTCCACCTCGGCCCCGTGGACGAGGAAGCGGCCTTCGAAGGGGTCCATGGTGGCCTGGACCTCCTCGATGTAGCGCAGGATCTCCTCGTTCATGGTCTCGGGACGCTGGAGGCCGATGGCGTACGCGGTCATGACTGTCTCCCCTCTCGGCTTTCCGGGTGGTCCGGGCCGTTGCCCCGATCCTGTCGCGCCGTGGCGTCGATGGCGATTACCTCGCGGGTCATGCCTCCACGAGGGCCGGGCGGAAGGTGCGCCGGTAGGCGATCGGGGAGATGCCCAGGGCGGCCCGCATGTGCTGGCGCAGGGAGTTCGCGGAGCCGAAGCCGGAGCGGTGGGCGACGAGGTCGACGGGCAGGTCGCTGGACTCCAGCAACTGCCTTGCCAGATCGAGGCGTTGTCCGGTGAGCCACTGGACGGGGGTCATGCCCACCTCGTCGCGGAAGCGCCGGGTGAAGGTGCGCAGGCTCATCCTCGCGTGCGCGGCCAGCTCGGCCAGGGTGAGCGGCTGGGCGAGCCGCTCCAGGGCCCAGGCCCGGGTGGCGGTGGTGGTGGCGACGGTGGGTTCGGGGACCGGCCGGTCGATGTACTGGGCCTGGCCGCCGTCGCGCCACGGCGGCACGACGCACAGCCGGGCGGCGCGGTTGGCGACGGCGGTGCCGTGGTCGGCGCGGACCAGGTACAGGCAGAGGTCGATGCCGGCGGCGACGCCGGCGGAGGTGAGGAGGTCGCCGTCGTCGACGAAGAGCACGTCCTCGTCGAGCTTGACGCGCGGGAAGGCCCGCTGGAACTCCGGTGCGTGCACCCAGTGGGTGGTGGCGGGCCGGCCGTCGAGGAGCCCGGCGGCGGCGAGCACCTCGGAGCCGGTGCAGATGGACACGATGCGGGTGCCGGGGCGGATGGCCGCGAGGGCGTCGGCGAGGGACTGCGGCAACGGTTCGCCGCGCAGCAGCCCGGGCATGGCGTGGGTCGGCGGGACGATCACGGTGTCGGCCGCGGCGAGGGCTTCGGGGCCCGCGGCGACACCGACGGTGAAGCCCGCGTCACTGGCGACCGGGAGTCCGTCCGCGGTGCAGACGGTGACCTCGTAGAGGGCGCTGCCGTCCTCGGCGCGGGCGTTGCCGAAGACGCGCGAGGGCATGCCGAGCTCGAAGGGGGCGACGCCGTCGAGGGCGAGTACGGCTACACGGTGCATGGCCAGATTCTGTCACATGGTGGCCGTCCGGCCACCACCATGAGCGTCTCCGGGCGGCCAAGCTGGTGCCATCGGCCGGTAAAACCGGCGCAGAACGCAACCAAGGAGACATACATGCGTGCCGTCGTCGTCAGCCGGTGGGGTGGACCCGAGGTTCTCACCGAGGTCGAGGCCGACCGGCCCGAGCCGGGTCCGAACGAGATCCTGGTACGGGTGCACGCGGCCGGCGTGAACCCGGTGGACTTCAAGACCCGGGCCAGTGGCGCCCTCATCGGCTGGGGCGAGGTCCCGATGGTCGGCTGGGACGTCTCGGGCACCGTCGAGGCCGTCGGCCCGGGCGTCACGCTCTACCGCGCGGGCGACGAGGTCTACGGCATGCCGAACTTCCCGCGCCAGGCGGGCGGCTACGCCGAGTACGTGGTCGCTCCGGCCCGGCACTTCGCGCGCAAGCCCGCCTCCCTGGACCACGTGCAGGCGGCGGCCCTGCCGCTGGCCGCGCTGACCGCCTGGCAGGCGCTGGTGGACACGGCCGGGGTCACCGAGGGCCAGCGGGTGCTGATCCACGCGGCGGCCGGCGGCGTCGGCCACCTGGCGGTGCAGATCGCCAAGGCCCGCGGCGCGTACGTGATCGGCACCGCGAGCGAGGGCAAGCACGAGCTGCTGCGCGAGCTGGGCGCCGACGAGCTGATCGACTACCGCTCCACCGACTTCGAGGACGCCGTCCGCGACGTGGACGTCGTGCTCGACGCGGTCGGCGGGGACCACGGGCAGCGCTCGCTGAAGGTGCTCAAGCAGGGCGGGCACCTGATCACCCTGCCCGGCCCGGACGGCCTGCCGCAGGACCCGCAGGGCGTGCACTGCGCCTGGATGCTCGTGGAGCCCGACCTCCACGGCCTGCGGGAGATCGCCGCGCTGGCCGACGCGGGCGAGCTCCGCGTGGTCATCGACACGGTGCTGCCGCTGGAGCAGGCGGCGAAGGCCCACGAGATCGGCGAGCAGGGGCGGACCACCGGCAAGATCGTCCTGACGGTGGCCTGAGCCGGGCGGGCCGGACCGCCCGGCCCCGGTCAGACGTGGGCGGTGGCGCGGGTGGTGGTGGCGATGGTGGCGGAGCCGACCACGCGCGTGCCGTCGTAGAGCACGACGGCCTGCCCGGGCGCCACGCCGCGCACCGGCTCCGTGAAGGAGACGCGCAGCTCGCCGTCCACGACCTCGGCGAAGACCTCGCTCTCGCCGCCGTGGGCGCGCAGCTGGGCGGTGTACGTCCCCGGGGCGGCCGGGGTGGAGCCGCACCAGCGGGGGCGGATGGCGGTGAGGGCGCTCACGTCGAGGGCTTCGACGGGGCCCACGGTCACGGTGTTGTTCACCGGCGAGATGTCGAGGACGTAGCGCGGCTTGCCGTCGGGGGCCGGGTGCCCGATGCGCAGGCCCTTGCGCTGGCCGATGGTGAAGCCGAAGGCCCCGTCGTGGCTGCCGACCTTCTCGCCGGTCGCCCCGTCCACGATGTCGCCCTCGGCCTTGCCCAGGCGGCTCGCGAGGAAGCCCTGGGTGTCCCCGTCGGCGATGAAGCAGATGTCGTGGCTGTCGGGCTTCTTCGCGACGGCCAGGCCCCGGCGCTCGGCCTCGGCGCGGATCTCGTCCTTGGTGGTGAGGGTGTCGCCGAGCGGGAAGAGGGCGTGGGCGAGCTGCTTCTCGTCCAGGACGCCGAGGACGTACGACTGGTCCTTGGCCATGTCGGAGGCGCGGTGCAGCTCGCGGGAGCCGTCGGGGTTCTCCACGACGGTGGCGTAGTGGCCGGTGCACACGGCGTCGAAGCCGAGGGCGAGGGCCTTGTCGAGCAGGGCCGCGAACTTGATTTTCTCGTTGCAGCGCAGGCAGGGGTTGGGGGTGCGGCCGGCCTCGTACTCGGAGATGAAGTCCTCCACGACGTCCTCGCGGAAGCGTTCGGCGAGGTCCCAGACGTAGAAGGGGATGCCGATGACGTCGGCGGCGCGCCGGGCGTCGCGGGAGTCCTCGATGGTGCAGCAGCCGCGGGCACCGGTCCGGAAGGACTGCGGGTTCGCGGAGAGGGCGAGGTGGACGCCGGTCACCTCGTGCCCGGCTTCGACCGCGCGGGCCGCGGCGACGGCGGAGTCCACACCGCCGGACATGGCGGCCAGGACGCGGAGGGGGCGGGGGGTGCGCGGCAGGTTCTCAGTCATAGCACCGTCCAGGGTACGGGGGAACCGCCCGGGGTCACAGCGCGTTGTGGGGAGCGGGGGGTGGATCACATGGGGAGCAGGGGCAGGACCCGCAGAGCCGTGCTGTTCGGGGGGCTCGGGATCTTCGCGGTGGCGGCGGTCGCCGGGCGGGAGGAGCTCGGGCGCGCGTGGTGGATGCTGCCGGGGGTGTCCCGGCCCCGCGAGGAGGGGGCGCTGGACCACGCGGGCGCGAGCTGGACGGCGGCCTCGCCGGCGAACTGGCGGATGGCGGACCGGCCCGAGGACTACCGGGTCGACCGGATCGTCATCCATGTCACCCAGGGCAGCTTCGACACCTCGGTGGACGCCTTCAAGAATCCTTGGCACAAGGCGTCGGCGCACTACATAGTCCGCCAGGACGGGCACGTGGAGCAGATGGTCCGCGAGCTGGACGTGGCCTTCCACTCCGGGAACCGCTCGATGAACGAGCGCAGCGTCGGCATCGAGCACGAGGGGTTCGTCGACCGGCCGCAGGACTTCACGGACGCGATGTACGCGGCGTCGGCCCGGCTGGCTGCGGACGTCTGCCACCGGTACGGCATACCGGTCGACCGCAAGCACCTGCTGGGCCACTCCGAGGTCCCGGGCACCGACCACACCGATCCGGGCCCCCTGTGGGACTGGGACCGGTACCTGCGCATGGTCGGTGAGGCGCTGCGGGAGCGGATACCCGGCTGAGGCCGGCGGTGCGGGAGCAGGTACCTAGCTGAGGCCGGCGGTGCGGGCGCGTGCCACGGCGGGGCCGATGGCGGCGGCCACGGCGGTGACGTCCTCCTTGGTGGAGGTGTGGCCGAGGGAGAACCGCAGGGTGCCGCGGGCAAGCTCGGGGTCGGTTCCGGTGGCGAGCAGGACGTGGCTGGGCTGGGCCACGCCCGCGGTGCAGGCGGAGCCGGTGGAGCATTCGATGCCCTGGGCGTCGAGGAGCAGCAGCAGCGAGTCGCCCTCGCACCCGGGGAAGCTGAAGTGCGCGTTGGCGGGAAGCCGCTCGACGGGGTCTCCGCCGAGGACGGCGTCGGGCACTTCCCGGAGCACGGCGGTGACCAGCTCGTCGCGCAGGGCGCCGATCCGGGTGGCGAAGTCCTCGCGCCGCTCGGCGGCGAGGACGGCGGCGACCGCGAAGGCCGCGATGGCGGGCACGTCCAGGGTGCCGGAGCGGACGTGCCGCTCCTGGCCGCCTCCGTGCAGGACGGGTACGGGGCTCTGGTCGCGGCCGAGCAGCAGCGCGCCGATGCCGTAGGGGCCGCCGACCTTGTGGCCGCTGACCGTCATGGCGGCGAGGCCGCTGCCGGCGAAGCCGACGTCGAGCTGCCCGAAGGCCTGGACGGCGTCGGAGTGCACCGGAATCCCGAACTCGGCTGCGATCGCGGCGAGTTCGGGGACCGGCAGTACGGTGCCGATCTCGTTGTTGGCCCACATGACGGTGGCGAGGGCGATGTCGTCGGGGCCCCGCTCCACCGCTTCCCGGAAGGCCTCGGGGTGTACGCGCCCGTACCGGTCCACGGGCAGGTACTCGACGCGGGCGCCCTCGTGCTCGGCGAGCCAGTCGACCGCGTCGAGGACGGCGTGGTGCTCGACCGGGCTGGCGAGGACACGGGTGCGGGCGGGGTCCTGGTCGCGGCGGGCCCAGTAGAGGCCCTTGACGGCGAGGTTGTCGGCCTCGGTGCCGCCGGCGGTGAAGACCACCTCGCTCGGGCGCGCGCCGAGGGCTTCGGCGAGTGCCTCGCGCGCCTCCTCGACGGTGCGGCGGGCGCGGCGGCCGGCGGCGTGGAGGGAGGACGCGTTACCCGTGGCGGCGAACTGCGCGGTCATCGCCGCAGCTGCCTCCGGCAGCATCGGCGTGGTAGCGGCGTGATCGAGGTAGGCCATGATCCCCCGATTCTACGAGCCCCCCGCCGCCACCGACCCCTCCGGGCCCCGAGCCGGCCGCGACCCGCCCTCCAGTGCGGTGCACCGGCCGGGGCTCGCGCCGCCCGGCGCGGCCGGGCGGAGCGAGAGCCGCGTCAAGAAGTGGTGCGCGGGGCGCGGGCCAGCTGGCGTGACTGGGCCACCAGGCGGTCGGCCGAGTCCCAGACCTCGGCGTCCTCCTCCAGGAAGCCGCCGGCCAGGTTGCGCGTGGTGATGGCGACCCGCAGCGGACCGGGGGCCGGGCGGTGGCGGATGTGCGTGGTGAGTTCGACCGTCGGCGTCCAGCCCATCAGGCCGAGGTCGAAGGCGGTCGGCGGCAGCGCGTCCACCGCCAGCAGCAGGGACAGCGGGTCCGCGTCCCGGCCGTCGGCCAGCTCGAACCAGGCCCGCATCTCGCCCTTGCCGGACGGTGCGCCGACGGCCCAGCCGGCCGTCGCGGGGTCCAGCCGCAGCCGCAGCCGGTCGACGATCTCGGAGCTGCCCGGGATGGGGGCGGGCCCGGCTTCGGTGCCGAGGCAGTCCTGGTACGCCGGGATGGCCGGGGGCCGCGCCGTGGTGTGGACGGAGTCGGGGAGCGAGTCGAGGTCGCCGTAGGAGGCGAGGACCCGGATGCGTTCGATCTCGGCGCCGCTCTCGTCGTACTGGAAGAGCGAGGCCTGCCCGGTGGAGAGGGTGCGCCCGGTCCGCACGACCTGCGTGCGGACGACGGCGGGGCCGGGCACGGAGGAGGTCAGGTAGTGGGCGGAGACGGTGAACGGGTCCGGGTGCGGCAGCGCCGCCGCCAGCGCCCGGCCGACCAGGGCCAGCAGGTATCCGCCGTTGACCGCGCTGATGATCGTCCAGCCGGCGGAGAGTTCCGTGTCGTACACCCCGGCCTCGCCCGCGCGGGGGGCGAGGGCGGTGTCGCGGTCGAACTCGCTGTCTCCGATGGCTGCCTGGGCCGCTGTGTGTGACATGAGGCGACGGTACACCGGCAAGCTACTAAGCGGTAGCTTTGGTCTGCTACGGCAGCGTCACGGCTCTTCGGTCACGGCGGAGCGGCGGTTCCAGGCCAGCGGCGCCCGCCAGTGGTAGCGGATCGCGAGGAGCCGGAGCACGAAGGCGGTGACGATGGCGACGCCCGTGGTGATGCCGTTCAGCACCTCGAACCCGATGAACAGGGCCACCATCGAGGCCCCGACCACGGCCGGGACCGCGTACATCTCCCGGTCGCGCAGCAGCGACGGCACCACGCCGGCGAGGACGTCCCGCATGACGCCGCCGCCGACCGCCGTCGCCACCCCCAGCGCGGCCGACGCGGTGAGGCCGAGCCCGTACTCGTAGGCCTTCGTGGTGCCGGACACGCAGAACAGTCCGAGCCCGGCGGCGTCGAAGACGTTGATGGCGCGGTTGATCCGCTGGACCTCGGGGTGCAGGAAGAAGACGAGCGCGGCGGCGACCAACGGGGTCGTGAAGAAGCTGAGCTCGCCGAACGCGGCCGGCGGGACGGCGCCGATCACCAGGTCGCGCAGCAGTCCGCCGCCGAGGGCGGTGACGAGCGCGAGCACGCAGATGCCGAAGACGTCGAAGTTCTTGCGGACGGCCAGCAGCGCGCCGGCGGTGGCGAAGACGAAAATGCCCGCGAGGTCCAGGGCGTGCTGGATACCGGGCGGGAAGAGATCCTGGGACACGCCCCCATTGTGCGTGCTGGCGGCGGTGGCCCCGGCAGGGCCCCGCCACGGCGGAACGGCAGCGCGTCCGGGGTCCCCGGGCGTGGCCGCCCCGGGACCCCGGACGCGCCGGACTAGACGGTCGGCGTCTCGACGGCTTCCGCCGCGCCGGGCAGGGCCTTGTCGCCCGGCGCCTGGTCGGGGGCGTTCTCCGGGTGGTGGCAGGCGACCTGGTGCCCGGTCTTGAGGGCGACCAGCGGCGGCTCCTGCGTGGTGCAGAGCTCGGTCGCCTTCCAGCAGCGGGTGTGGAAACGGCAGCCGCTCGGCGGTGAGATGGGCGAGGGCACGTCGCCCTTGAGCAGGATGCGGCCGCTCTTCGCGCCCCGCCGCCTCGGGTCCGGCACCGGCACGGCCGACATCAGCGCGGTCGTGTACGGGTGCATCGGCGCCTCGTACAGCGACTTGCGGTCCGCCAGCTCCACGATCTTGCCGAGGTACATCACCGCGATCCGGTCGGAGACGTGCCGGATGACCGACAGGTCGTGCGCGATGATGACGTAGGTCAGGCCCAGTTCCTCCTGGAGGTCGTCCAGCAGGTTCACCACCTGGGCCTGGATCGAGACGTCCAGCGCCGACACCGGCTCGTCCGCGACGACCAGCTTCGGCTTGAGGGCCAGCGCCCGTGCGATGCCGATGCGCTGGCGCTGGCCGCCGGAGAACTCGTGCGGATAGCGGTTGTAGTGCTCGGGGTTGAGGCCCACCAGCGAGAGCAGCCGCTGGACCTCCGCCTTGACCCCGCCCTCGGGGGTGACCTTCTGGAGGCGGAACGGCGCTCCGACGATCGTGCCGACCGTGTGGCGGGGGTTCAGCGAGCCGTACGGGTCCTGGAAGATCATCTGGACGTCGCGGCGCAGCGGCCGCATGCCGGCCACACCGAGGTGGGTGATGTCCTTGCCCTCGAACTCGACCTTCCCGCCGCTCGGTTCGAGCAGTCGCGTGATCAGCCGGCCCATCGTGGACTTGCCGCAGCCGGACTCGCCGACGATGCCGAGGGTCTCACCCCGGCGGACGTCGAAGTCGATGCCGTCGACGGCCTTGACCGCTCCGGCCTGGCGGCGCAGCAGCCCCTTGTTGATGGGGAAGTGCTTGACCAGCCCGGTCACCTTGAGGAGCGGCTCCTCGGCGGAGGCCGCCGCGGGGGCCGCAGGGACCTCGGAGAGCTCGGAGACCTCGGAGGCCCCCG
Source organism: Streptomyces sp. NBC_00667 (assembly GCF_036226825.1). NCBI lineage: Bacteria > Bacillati > Actinomycetota > Actinomycetes > Kitasatosporales > Streptomycetaceae > Streptomyces > Streptomyces sp. NBC_00667. The sequence continues at coordinate 4,746,100 of NZ_CP109022.1, read as the reverse complement.
GCTCACCCGTCTTGTTCATGTCGGTCACAGCTTCGGCGCAATCTCTTCGGTCCAGATCCGGGTCCGCTCCGCCTGCGACATGTGGCAGGCGGACCAGTGCCGGCTGTCGTCCTGGGTCAGCTCGGGGCGCTGGGTGCGGGTGATGCCGCCCTTGGGTACGTCGGCGTACGGGCACCGGGGGTTGAAGGCGCAGCCGCTCGGGATGTTGATGAGGCTGGGCGGGGAGCCCTTGACCGGGATCAGCCGCTCGGTCTGGTCGCGGTCGATGCGCGGCATCGAGCCGAGCAGGCCCCAGGTGTAGGGGTGGCGCGGCTCGTAGAAGACCTTCTCGGCGGTGCCGCGCTCGACGCACCGGCCGCCGTACATCACGAGGATGTCGTCGGCCATCTCGGCGACCACGCCGAGGTCGTGCGTGATCATGATGACGGCGGAGCCGAACTCCTTCTGGAGGTCCCGGATCAGGTCCAGGATCTGCGCCTGGACGGTGACGTCCAGGGCGGTCGTGGGTTCGTCCGCGATGAGCAGTTCGGGGTTGTTGACCAGCGCCATCGCGATCATCGCGCGCTGGCGCATGCCGCCGGAGAACTCGTGGGGGTACGCGTCCACGCGCCGGTGGGGCTCCGGGATGCCGACGCGGTCGAGCATCTCGACGGCCCGGGTGCGGGCCGCCTTCTTGTCGACGTCGTTGTGGGTCCGGTACGCCTCGACGATCTGCTTGCCGACCGAGTAGTACGGGTGCATCGCGGACAGCGGGTCCTGGAAGACCATCGCCATCTTGCGGCCGCGGAGCCTGCGCACGTGGTCGGCGTCGGCCCGGACGAGGTCCTCGCCGTCGAGCACGACCTCGCCGGAGATGTGCGGACGGCTGCGGGCCTGGCCGGTGCGGTGCAGGCCCATGATGGCCAGCGAGGTCACCGACTTGCCGGAGCCGGACTCACCGACGATGCCGAGCGTCTTGCCGCGTTCCAGGTCGAAGGAGAGCCCGTCGACCGACTTGACCAGCCCGTCGTCGGTCGGGAAGTGGACCTTGAGGTCGCGTACGGACAGGAAGGACGCCGCCGAGGCGCGGGACGCGGGCCCCGCCTGCTCGGGCACGAACGCGGGTCCGGCGGAGGTGGAGGGGTTGTCGGTCACGTCAGCCTCACGCGCGGGTCGATGACGGCGTACAGCAGGTCCACGATCAGGTTGGCCAGGACCACGAACAGCGCGGCGAGCAGGGTCACGCCCATGATGACGGGGAGGTCGCCCTGGCTGATGGCGGCGACGGCCGCCGTTCCCAGGCCCTGGAAGTTGAAGGTCGTCTCGGTGAGCACGGCGCCGCCGAGGAGGCCGCCGAGGTCGAGACCGAACATCGTGACGACCGGGGTGAGCGTGGAGCGCAGGGCGTGCTTGCGGATGACCACGCCCTCCTTGAGGCCCTTGGCGCGGGCCGTGCGGATGTAGTCCTCGCCGAGCACCTCCAGCATGGTGGCGCGGGTGATGCGGGCGTAGGTGGCGGCGAAGAGGAAGGCCAGGGTGACCCAGGGGAGGATCAGGCTGTTGAGCCAGGCCAGTGGATCCTCGGTCAGGGGTTTGTAGTTGGACACGTCCAGCCAGCCGAGGCCGTAGACGAAGATCGCGGGGGCCACCATGCCGGTGAAGAAGATCGGCAGGGAGACGCCGGCGAGGGCTCCGATCATCACGGTGCGGTCGATGGCGGTCCTGCGTTTGAGCGCGGAGACCACTCCGGTCGCCACACCGGCGATCACCCAGATCACGGCCGCGCCGAGGGCGAGCGAGAGGGTGACCGGCATGCGGTCGAGCATGGTCTCCCAGACGGGGGCCTCGCTCTTGAAGGAGTAGCCGAAGCACGGTGCCGCGCAGTGCGTGACCTCGGTGCCGGCGTCGTAGTCGCGGCCGACGAAGATGCCCTTGAGGAACACCCAGTACTGCTCGGAGATGGGCTTGTCGAAGCCCATCTTCACGCGGATGCCGGCCAGGGCGGTGGGATTGGTCTCGCGGCCGGCGTACATGAGCGCGGGATCGCTGCCGGTCAGTTTCGGGACCGCGAAGAAGATGCCGAAGGTGACCACGGAGACCACCAGCAGCGTGGCGGCGACGTTGAACAGCCGCCGTATGAGGTAGACGAGCACTGCAGTCGGCCGCCCGGGGCGGGCGGTCGCCGCCCCTCGTGGGGACGACGACCGCCGCCTGCGGCCTTCACCTGCCCTTCGGACTAGCGCACGTGCGGTGAAGGCACTTACTTACGTACTTGCTGACCTGCTGGTGTCCGGCGGCCGCCTCACGGGGCCGCCGGACGGTCGGACGACTGGGCGCCGACTACTGGCTGCCGTGCCCGGGGGCTACTTGGCGACGCCGACGACCGCGAGGTCGATCTTGCCCATGGAGTCGTTGAAGTAGACGTTCGTCAGGCGGGGGTTGTGGTAGACCAGCGCCTTGTCGAAGTTGATCGGCAGGTAGAGCGCCTTCTCCATGACCTTCTTGTTGATGTCCGTGTAGAACGGCGCTGCGGCGTCCGGCGTGGCGGCCGCGGCGGCCTTGTCGAACAGGCCGTTGACCTCGGGGTCGTCGAGCATCGTGTAGTTGTTGTTACCGGTCTGGGCGATGAACGAGCCGTCGACCAGCGGCTGGAGGAAGCCCGAGCCGGAGTTGTAGTCGGCGCCCCAGCCCATGACGATGATTCCGTAGTTCTTCTTCTTCACGTTCTCGGGCGAACCGATGGTGGAGGAGGAGAGCTTGCCGTCGTACTGGTCGATCGTGGCCTTGATGCCGACCTTCTGCAGCGCGGCCTGGAGCGACTCGGCGGTCTTGACCTCGGGGGCCTTGTTGTTGCGGACCGCGATGGTGGTCTCGAAGCCGTCCGGCTTGCCGCACGCCTTGAGGGCGGCCTTGGCCTTGTCGACCTGGGGCTTGCCCGCGGTCAGCTTCCACGGGTCGTAGGCCTTGTCGGCGCCGGGGACGCCGGGCGGCAGCATGTTCGCGCCGAGGTCACCGCTGGTCGGGCCGCCGCGGGCGTTCTGCAGCGACTTCGGGTCGGCCGCGTAGATGACGGCCTTGCGGCACTCGATGTTGTCGAACGGCGCGACCGTCTGCGGGAAGGCGAAGTAGCGGATGTAGCCCGTGAACGGGTTGTCCGCGTTCTTCTTGAGGTTCGCGTCCTTGAGGATCTTGTTCTTCGCGGCCTGCTGCACACCGGTGCCGTCGACGGCGAGGTCGATGTCGCCGGAGAGCAGGCGCTGGTCCATGTCGTCCGGGTTGGTGGTGACCGTGAAGGTGACCTTGTCCGGCAGACCCTTGCGGATCGTGTCGGTCTTCGGGTCCCAGTTCTCGTTGCGGACGAAGGTCGCGCCCTTGCCGGAGGCGAAGCTCTCGACCTTGTACGGACCCGTGGAGACCGGCTTGTTGGTGTACGTGGCACCCGTGTCCTTGCCCGCCGGGACGGGCGAGGAGGACGGCATGGCCAGCAGGTACTTGAAGTCGGAGTTCGCGCTCGCCAGGTTGAAGACGACCGTGTGGTCGTCCGGCGTCTGGACGGACTTGAGGCCCATCTTGTCCGGGTCGGTGTCCTTGTAGGGACCCTCGTACTTCTGGCCCTGGTCGAGCTGGTCGATCAGGTAGGTCGGGCCGCCGGCCAGCACGTCCTGCGCGAAGACGCGCTCGATGCCGTACTTGAAGTCCTTCGAGGTGATCGGCGTGCCGTCCTCGAACTTCACCCCGTCCTTGATCTTGACGGTGTACGTCTTCCCGTCGTTGCTCAGGACGGGCTCGCCCTCTGCGAGGTCCGGGACGAGCTTGGTGCCCGCGGCGCCCGGCTTGCTGTCGTACGCGTAGAGCTGGCGTATGAAGAGGCGCTGCATGTTCCACACGAAGCCGTAGTAGGCACGCGCCGGGTCGAGGAAGTCGACGTCCTGGGGGGACCAGAGCTTGAGCTCACCGCCCTTGGCGTCGGAGGCGTTCACGACGCCGGTGGCGGCACCGCTGTAGCCCTTGTCGCTCTTGTCGCCCCCCGCCGTCTTGGTGTCGTCGCCACCGCACGCGGCGGTCAGCGACAGGGCGGCGATCACGGCGGTGATCGCGAGTGCCTGCTTTCTGCGGATCACGGTTGTCCAACCTCCAGAAGTGGGTGAATCGAAAGAGCGGTTCAGCTGCCCTTGGGGTCGAGTGCGTCGCGCAGCCCGTCCCCGAAGAGGTTGAACGCCAGGACGGTGATGAAGATCGTGATACCGGGAACCACCATGTACATGGGGTCGTCCTGGTAGATGGGGATGGCGTCGGACAGCATCTTTCCCCAGGAGGCGGTGGGCGGTTTGACGCCGGCACCGAGGAAGCTGAGGGCCGCTTCCGTCAGGATGTTGGTCGGGATGATCAGCGTCGAGTAGACGAGGATCGGGGCGACCAGGTTCGGCAGCAGCTCCTTGATCAGGATGTAGCCGCGGCCCGCGCCGAGGCTGCGTGCCGCCTCCACGTACTCGCGCTCCCGCAGGGACATCGTCTGGCCACGGACGATGCGGCCGATGTAGGGCCAGCCGAAGAAGCCGATCACGAGGATCAGCACCGCCATGCGGACGCTGGAACCTTCGAGCCCGAGCAGGCTGTTGGGCACCACGGAGACGAGCGCGATGGTGAACAACAGCTGCGGGAAGGCCAGCAGCAGGTCCATCAGGCGGCTGATGAGGCCGTCGACCCAGCCGCCGAGGAATCCGGCGAGCGCGCCCAGCAGGCTGCCGATGACGACCGAGACGAAGGCCGCCAGGAAGGCGACGATCAGGGAGATGCGGGCGCCGTAGAGGATCCGGCTGAAGACGTCGCGGCCGTTGGTGGGTTCGACGCCCAGCAGGAAGTCGGAACTGACGCCGCCGAACGAGCCGATCGGCGTGCCGAGGTCGGGATCGATCATGTCCTCGTGGAACTCGTTGGGCGGGTGGCCCAGCAGGCTCACGATCTGCGGCGCGAAGACCGCCACCAGGATCAGGAAGATCACGACCACGCCGCCGGTCAGCGCGACCTTGTCGCGCTTGAGCCGCATCCAGGCGATGCGGCCGGGCGAGCGGCCTTCGATGGCCTTGGCAGGGACGTCGGCTACGGACACGGGTGCGGGCGTTTCCGCGCTCGTGTCATGCAGTGGTGCCGTCATCGTGGTGGGGACCCCTCTCGGCCGACGGGTGTGCCGGCCCATGCCCGCCGCTGTGGCGGCGTTGGTGCGGAGTGGCGCTCGGAGTGCGTGGGACACGCTGAACGCGTGTGAAGTGCAGGAAGTACAGGACGTGCGGGAAAAGCTGCGGGAAGAACGCGGTGTGCGGATGCAGGTGCCGATCACGTGCCGAACCGCGTCCTGGGAGGACTGACCGGCTCTTGGGTGGGGAGTCTTCATCGGGCGCTCGACCAGCCGCCAGACCCGCAGTTGAATGGATGCGCAACCGTGATCTGACGCCCCGATTCCCGTTATCCGGACTTCACTCCCACCTGAGCGGAGCAAGACCGTCTGTTCGGTACGCAAACGGGCATGTCGCCCAACTCACAAGAGTGCCACGCCTTTTGGGCGTACAACAGCGGCGAAAACGGGACAAGAAGAAGGCCGCCGGGAACCGTGGGATCCGGCGGCCTCAAAATGGCCGGTATGAGCTGTCTCAAAACATGAGCATGTTCCGGAAGGAGGGATTCCGGCGCTGGACCTGCACGAAGGGGCTAATAGGAGGGGGCCTGGCCCTCGCGGTCGTAGAACGGGCGGGTCTGCGAACGCAGCCACATCGCCACCGGGTCGTGCTCGTCGGCGAGCGCGACGGTGCACACCGGAACGCCCTCCGGGACCGCCCCGACCGACTGCCGCATCATCTCCCGTACGGATTCCAGGGCGGGCGCGGAAGCGTCGTACAGGTCCAGCCCCACCGCCAGGTACGCCGACCCCAGCGACGGCTGCACCCAGGCGCGGCGCAGCGAGCGGACGGCTGGCGTGCGGTGCGCGTGCTGGGTCAGCAGCCCGTAGAACTGCGGCAGCTCCAGGGCGGGCTCGGACAGCCGCAGCGGGCCGGCCGGCATCCGGTCGAGGCCGGTGGCGATGCGGCGCAGGTCCGCCCAGGGGAGGCCGAGGCCGCCGCCCTGGGCGTGGGGGTTGAGCCACAGGCCCCAGCGGTCCGGGTACAGGGCGCGGGCGATGTCCCGGCCGGTGACCACCTCGTAGCCGCGGTTCCATCCGCTGGCGGCCAGCTCCTGCGGGGAGGTCACGCAGGGCGCGTAGCCGAGGCCGTCGACCTCCATGCCGCCGTACTGGGCGTCCGGGGATCCCGGCCGGCCCTGCCAGAGCAGCATCCACAGGCGGCCCTCGGAGAGGGCGTGCAGGAGCGACTCGTAGCTCTCATAGCGCCCGGGAGTCACCTGGCGCAGCATGTGCTCGACCTGCCCGGCCGCGGCCGTGCCTGACGCACTCACCCGGTACCCCTCTTCGTCCGCCGTCATCCACGCGTATGGGCCCCCAGCTTAAGCGGCCCTACGGGAGGTAGAAGGGGCGTACGCGCTCACGGATGTAGTCGACCACCGGGTCCTGGGCGGCGTCGAGGAGGATCAACTGCACGGGCCAGGGCGCCGGTACGCGGGTCAGGGCCCGGCCGAGGGCCTCCAGCGGGGCGCTGCGCGCCTCGGGATCCCATCCCGCCAGCCGGACACCGATGTACAGCTGCGGGGCCCCGCCCTCGACGCTGGCGAGGCAGCGGTGGGCGGCGGTGACCACGCCGAGGGCGCGGAACTCCTCCGCGGCGGCGGTGAGGAAGTCGACCGGGTCGTCCTGCCAGTCGGGCTCGAAGAGCCGGACGCGGCCGCCGGTGGCGGGGCCGTCGAGGGGGGTCCGGCCGGTGCGGCAGAGCTCCGCGACGGCGGGCGGGGGGAGCGGGACGCCGACGGCGCCCTCGGGGTTGAGGGCGATGCCGAGCTGCGGGGGCAGGCCGCGGGCGAACTCGACGGCGGGGGCGACGGCGAAGTCCATGTCGGGGCCGGCGCAGACGCGGAACTGGGCCTCGGAGGTGTAGACGGGGACGTAGGCCTCGCCGCCGATGAGCATGGTCGGGAGGGTGAGGGCGGCGTGCGTGGGGCTCCCGCCGGCGGGCAGCGGCACCCATATCCGGCTGCGGCCGAGCACCTCCAGGATCCGCGCCCCGGCGTCCGCCTGCCCCAGGGCTGCGCCGAGCACCTGCTCCAGCTCGTTGTCGGGCCACCCGCTGCCGTGCATCCGCCGCCTCCTCGCTCCGCGCTACCCCGCAGACCCTAATCCGTCCCGACCCCCGGCCCCGCATCCCCACCCGCCGCCCGACCGGAGCCCCGGACCCCTTCACCCCCGCCCGGCACCAACCCCGCCGGGCAGCCCCGGCCAACTCCAGCCCCGCCGGCGTTCGAGGCGCGGGTCCGGATCCCCCTGTCGGGCCAGGCCCAGCCTCACCGGCCAACTCCAGCCTCGCCGGCGTTCGAGGCGCGGGTCCGGGCAGAGCCCGGTGCCCGGCGGAGCCGGATTCCCTGGGGCTCCGCCCCAGACCCCGCGCCTCAAACGCCGGCGAGGCTGCAAGTTGCCCCCGGCACCCGGAAGCGACGCGTCGGCGAGGCTGCAAGCGGCGCCCCCGAAGCCGGGCGGCCACGGGTCGGCGAGGCTGCAAGTTGCGCCCCCGGCACCCGGAAGCGACGCGCCGACGGGACTGCACAAGCGGCGCCCCGACACCGGGAAACGACGCGCCGGCGAGGCGGCAAGCGGCGCGCCCGAAGCCGGGTGGCACGGGTCGGCCACGCCGATGGGCTGAACGTTGCGCCCCCCGGCGCCGAGGCCAAAGGCAGGGGCGCGCCGACGGAGTCGAAGAGGCGTCCGCGGCGCCGGAAGACCGAGGGGCAGCCCACGCCGACGGGCCGGAAGATGCGCCCCGCCGGGAGGCCACGGGTCGCCCCACGTCGGCGGAGCCGAAGGACGTACCCCGGCGCCGCAAAGACCACGGGTCCCGGAAGCCCCCCCGCCGGGAGGTCACGGGGCGGGGGGCGGTCAGGGGAACGTGATCTGGGTGACCGCGGCAGCGGAAGGGCGGTCGAGGAGGGTGACCGTCGCGCAGCCCGGAGGGGGGTGGCCGGCTTCCGCGGAGCGCAGGAGACGGGTCACCGCCGCGCGGTGGCGGGCGAAGGCGTACGCCGAGACCCGCCGCCCCCGTTCCGCCTGCCCCGCCAGCGCCTCCTGCGCGGTGGTGTCCAGCAGCAGCAGGTGCAGCGCCCGCCCCCGCCGCCGCGCGGCCGCCGCCAGAAGCCCCCGCACCCATGCCTGGCTGCCGCAGTCGTGCACCACCACCGAGGCCCCGGACCGCAGGGTCCGCCACAGCCCCCAGTAGTGGGCGAAGCGGACCAGCGGCCGGTACACCCCGTACGGCAGCGCCCCCGGCATCCGCCGCTCCCACCGCTCCCGCGTGTCCTGCGAGTCGATCACCCCGGCCCCCGCGGCCCGCTTGATCAGCGTGCTCTTGCCCCCGCCGGGCAGGCCGGACACCACCACGATGTCCCCCGCTGCGAAGCAGAGCCGCGGCCCCGGCGCCCCGGCACCGCGCAGGTCCCGGACCCGCCCCGGCTGCACCGCCGCCGGCACCGGCACCGGCACCGCCGCCGGCACGTCCGCACGCCGCTGCGCCGGAACCCCCTCAAGGGTCCCCGTCAAAGCCGGCACTCCGAACCTCCGCACAGTGATCGCCTCCCCCGCCTCTGAATGTAAAGGGACGGCAATCCGCCCCACCCGGTTCCGCCCCACCCCGTGCCGCCCTCCCTCGAGCCCCGCTGGGGCCGGCCCGGACTTTCGGGCCCGCCCGCCCACACCCGCCCGCCTCGTGCAATGATGTGCGCCATCTGGACACCAACTGCATACCGGCCGCTTGAATCCGCGCGGGAGAGTCCCGGCAGGCCGCAAGGCCGTGCCCGGGCGCCGAAGGAGCAAGTTCCTCCCTTGAATCTCTCAGGCCCCGTACCGCGTGGATGAGGCAGATCTGAAAAGCGGGCTGCTCGACAGCTCCACCCAAGGTGCAAGCCGAAGACGCGTTCCGCCCGGTGCGGGAACTCTCGGCGAACCTCTCAGGTTCCGATGACAGATGGGGAGGATCGTCCTCGTCATGTCATGCCCTGGGACCCGGGAGCCACACCCATGAGCACTGCCCCCCGCCTGACCGCGCTCGACGCGCTGCACCGCTCGCTCGGTGCGACCATGACCGACTTCGCGGGCTGGGACATGCCGCTGCGCTACGCCAGTGAGCGCGACGAGCACAACGCCGTACGCACCAAGGCCGGTCTCTTCGACCTGTCCCACATGGGCGAGATCACCCTGACCGGCCCCGAGGCCGTCAAGGCGCTGGACTACGCGCTGGTCGGCAACATCTCCACCGTCGGCGTCGGCCGCGCCCGCTACACGCACATCTGCCAGGAGGACGGCGGGATCCTCGACGACCTGATCGTCTACCGCCTCGGCGAGAGCGAGTACATGGTCGTCGCCAACGCCTCCAACGCGCAGACCGTCCTGGACGCCCTCACCGAGCGCGCCGCCGGCTTCGACACCGAGGTCCGCGACGACCGTGACGCCTACGCGCTGATCGCCGTGCAGGGCCCGGAGTCCCCGGGGATCCTCGCCTCGCTCACCGACGCCGACCTGGACGGGCTCAAGTACTACGCGGGCCTGCCCGGCACCGTCGCGGGCGTGCCCGCGCTGATCGCACGTACGGGCTACACCGGCGAGGACGGCTTCGAGCTGTTCGTCGCCCCCGAGCACGCCGTGGAGCTGTGGCAGGCGCTCACGAAGGCCGGCGAGGGCGCGGGCCTGGTCCCGGCCGGCCTGTCCTGCCGCGACACGCTGCGCCTGGAGGCGGGCATGCCGCTGTACGGGCACGAGCTGACCACCTCCCTGACCCCGTTCGACGCGGGCCTGGGCCGGGTCGTGAAGTTCGAGAAGGAGGGCGACTTCGTCGGCCGCGCCGCACTGGAGGCCGCCGCCGAGCGCGCCGCCTCGAACCCGCCGCGCAAGCTGGTCGGCCTGATCGCCGAGGGCCGCCGGGTCCCGCGCGCCGGTTTCCCGGTGGTCGCCGACGGCAAGGTCGTCGGCGAGGTCACCTCGGGCGCCCCGTCGCCGACGCTGGGCAAGCCGATCGCGATGGCGTACGTGGACGCGGCGCACGCCGCGCCCGGCACCTCCGGCGTCGGCGTGGACATTCGCGGTACGCATGAGCCGTACGAGGTCGTGGCCCTGCCGTTCTACAAGCGGCAGAAGTAGTCCGCCCCTGCCCGTACAGCGTCACCGCCGCACGGAGGTCCGTACGGCGCTGTCCCGGTACCCCAGACCACTGTTCGTATCCACTCCCCCGCATCCAGGAGAATCAGGTCATGAGCAACCCCCAGCAGCTGCGTTTCAGCAAGGAGCACGAGTGGCTGTCGGCCGCCGAGGACGGCGTCTCGACGGTCGGCATCACGGAGTTCGCGGCCAACGCGCTCGGTGACGTCGTCTACGCCCAGCTCCCCGAGGTCGGCGACACGGTGACCGCGGGCGAGACCTGCGGCGAGCTGGAGTCGACCAAGTCGGTCAGCGACCTGTACTCCCCCGTGACCGGTGAGGTCGTCGCGGCCAACCAGGACGTCGTGGACGACCCTTCGCTCGTGAACTCGGCGCCGTTCGAGGGTGGCTGGCTCTTCAAGGTGCGCGTCACGGAGGAGCCGGCCGACCTGCTCTCCGATGCCGAGTACGCCAAGCTCACCGCCGGTAACTGACCCCAGGGGATCCTGATGTCCGTACTGAACACCCCGCTCCACGAGCTCGACCCCGACGTCGCCGCCGCCGTCGACGCCGAGCTCGTACGCCAGCAGTCGACCCTGGAAATGATCGCGTCGGAGAACTTCGCTCCGGTCGCCGTCATGGAGGCCCAGGGCTCGGTCCTGACCAACAAGTACGCCGAGGGCTACCCCGGCCGCCGCTACTACGGCGGCTGCGAGCACGTCGACGTCGTCGAGCAGATCGCGATCGACCGGATCAAGGCCCTGTTCGGCGCCGAGGCCGCGAACGTCCAGCCGCACTCGGGTGCGCAGGCGAACGCCGCCGCGATGTTCGCGCTGCTCAAGCCGGGCGACACGATCATGGGCCTGAACCTGGCCCACGGCGGTCACCTGACCCACGGTATGAAGATCAACTTCTCCGGCAAGCTCTACAACGTGGTCCCGTACCACGTGGACGAGACCGGCCAGGTCGACATGGCCGAGGTCGAGCGCCTCGCCAAGGAGTCCAAGCCGCAGCTGATCGTCGCCGGCTGGTCCGCGTACCCGCGCCAGCTGGACTTCGCCGCCTTCCGCCGCATCGCGGACGAGGTCGGCGCGTACCTGATGGTCGACATGGCACACTTCGCCGGCCTGGTCGCCGCGGGTCTGCACCCGAACCCGGTCCCGCACGCCCACGTCGTCACCACCACCACGCACAAGACCCTCGGCGGTCCGCGCGGCGGTGTCATCCTGTCGACGCAGGAGCTGGCGAAGAAGATCAACTCCGCGGTCTTCCCCGGTCAGCAGGGTGGCCCGCTGGAGCACGTGATCGCGGCGAAGGCCGTCTCCTTCAAGGTCGCCGCGTCGCCCGAGTTCAAGGAGCGCCAGGAGCGCACCCTGGAGGGCGCGAAGATCCTCGCCGCGCGCCTGGTCCAGGACGACGTCAAGGCCGTGGGCGTGGACGTCCTGACCGGCGGCACCGACGTGCACCTGGTCCTGGTCGACCTGCGCAACTCCGAGCTGGACGGCCAGCAGGCCGAGGACCGCCTCCACGAGGTCGGCATCACGGTCAACCGCAACGCCATCCCGAACGACCCGCGGCCGCCGATGGTCACCTCGGGCCTGCGGATCGGTACGCCGGCCCTGGCCACCCGTGGTTTCGACGCCGAGGCCTTCACCGAGGTCGCCGAGATCATCGCGCAGGCGCTCAAGCCCGCCTACGACGCCGAGTCCCTCAAGGCGCGCGTCTCCGCGCTCGCGGCGAAGTTCCCGCTGTACCCGACGCTCTGACGCGACCGGGCGGGGCCCGGTGCCTGTTCCCACAGGCCCGGGCCCCTTTTTCACGCCCGCCCGCCCGCCGGTCGGGGCCGGGGATGTGAGCCGACGCACACCCCGGCTTCCCCTTGTGGCCCCGTCCGGCAGGCGGGTCGTTCACCTCGCCGCGTTAAGCTCGACCGTCGGACAAAATCCGAACAAACCTCCCTGATCACCTCACCGCTGGTCCAACCCGCTCTCCTGTGCCCCTCTCCCACCCCACGAGCAGACAAGGGAGTCTCGCCACCGTGGCCATCTCCGTCTTCGACCTCTTCTCCATCGGCATCGGTCCCTCTTCCTCCCACACGGTCGGCCCGATGCGGGCGGCGCGCATGTTCGTGACCCGCTTGAAGAAGGAAGGCGTCCTCGCCCAGACGGCTTCCGTCCGCGCGGAGCTCTTCGGCTCGCTCGGCGCGACCGGCCACGGCCACGGCACCCCCAAGGCGGTCCTGCTGGGCCTCGAGGGCCACTCCCCCCGCACGGTGAACGTGGAGACCGCCGACGCCGAGGTCGAGCGGATCCGCCAGAGCGGCCGGCTGCGCCTGATGGGCGCCGAGATAGGCGAGGCGCACGAGATCGCCTTCGACGAGCCGAGCCAGCTCATCCTGCACCGCCGCCGGTCCCTGCCCTACCACGCGAACGGCATGACGCTCTTCGCGTACGACGCGGCCGGCGCCCCGCTGCTGGAGAAGACCTACTACTCGGTCGGCGGCGGCTTCGTCGTGGACGAGGACGCGGTCGGCGAGGACCGGATCAAGCTCGACGACACCGAGCTGAGGTACCCCTTCCGCAGCGGTGACGAGATGCTGCGCATGGCCCGGGAGAGCGGCCTGTCGATCTCCGCGATGATGCTGGAGAACGAGAAGGCCTGGCGTACGGAGGAGGAGATCCGCGAGGGCCTCCTGGAGATCTGGCGGGTCATGCAGGCCTGCGTCGCGCGCGGGATGTCGCGCGAGGGGATCCTGCCGGGCGGCCTCAAGGTCCGCCGGCGCGCCGCGAACACCGCGCGCAAGCTGCGCTCCGAGGGCGACCCGCAGGCGCTGTCGATGGAGTGGATCACCCTCTACGCGATGGCCGTGAACGAGGAGAACGCCGCGGGCGGCCGGGTGGTCACCGCCCCGACGAACGGCGCCGCGGGCATCATCCCGGCGGTGCTGCACTACTACATGAACTTCGTGCCCGGCGCCGACGAGGAGGGCGTGGTCCGCTTCCTGCTGTCGGCCGGCGCGATCGGCCTGCTCTTCAAGGAGAACGCCTCGATCTCGGGCGCCGAGGTCGGCTGCCAGGGCGAGGTCGGCTCCGCGTGCTCCATGGCGGCCGGCGCCCTCGCCGAGGTCCTGGGCGGCAGCCCCGAGCAGGTGGAGAACGCCGCCGAGATCGGCATGGAGCACAACCTGGGCCTGACCTGCGACCCGGTCGGCGGGCTGGTCCAGATCCCGTGCATCGAGCGCAACGGCATGGCGGCGGTCAAGGCCGTCACCGCGGCCCGGATGGCGATGCGCGGCGACGGCTCCCACAAGGTCTCCCTGGACAAGGTCATCAAGACCATGAAGGAGACCGGCGCCGACATGAAGGTCAAGTACAAGGAGACCGCCCGCGGCGGCCTCGCGGTCAACGTCATCGAGTGCTGAGCCGACGCCCGAGCCGCTGACGGCGGCCGGCGGGTACCGACGGGAGGGCCGGGCGCGGGTGCGCCCGGCCCTTTCCCCGTCCTCGCGCTACTTCCTGCGGATCGAGGTCAGACAGCCCTTGGCGAAGGCGTTCACGGCGTCGTCCAGCGTCTTGAGGCTCTCGGGAGTGGGGGGCTCGTCCGCCTCCCCGGTGACCGTGATGTCCAGCATGAGGTTGCTGTCCCGCACCCGTATCTGCCTGACCTGGCGCGGATCGTCCGGTTTGGTGTAGAGGAGGCGGTACGCCTCCTTGCCCACGCCCTTGACGTCGGCCGGGGCGCCGCCCGGCGAGTCCTTGCCCGCGTCGCCCCGCACCTTGGCGAAGACCGCCTTCGCGTCGTCGACGCTCGGGAGGTAGGCGAAGTCCAGCTCGACCTTGGCTCCCCCATAGGCCGCGGGGCCGCTCCGGACGAGCTTCTGGACGCACTCGGCGCCCGGGTAGCCCCCGGTGGTCCGGCGGGTGCGGTCGGCCACGTCCTCGCGGGCCCCGAGCGGGTCGGCCAGTTTGCCGTACGGCAGCGCGTTGCATATCTCGTCCGTGGCGACCCAGGGATAGCCGCCCTTGCCCTCCTGGGAGACCTCCTCGTCGCCGCTTCCGCAGGCGGTGGCCGCGAGGACGAGGACCGCGGTGATCACGGCATGACGGTGAAGGCGGGTGTGAAGGCGGTGACGGCGCATCCGGTGCTCCCCTGTCGCACGGTCCATGTCCAGGCCGCCACCCTGCCAGGAATGGCACGCCGCCACGGCGTGATCCGTGCAACCGTGACGGCGTCCCGGGTGTCTTCAGTGGTGTCACCCTTGTCCCCGTCTCTCAGAATCGGGGGGACGTCATGCAGAACGCACGACGCCGCCAGGTCACCGCCCTGCTCGCGGGCGCCCTGCTCACCGCCGGGGCCGCGTTCGCCGCGCCGGCCTCCGCCGCCTCCACCACGCTGGTCACCAACGCCCGCTGGGGCGGGCACTGCACCTACGACCGGCTCGTCATCGACCTCCAGGGAGCCGCCCCGCCGGTCACCGTCACGCCCGTCTCCGAGCTGGTCTACGACGGGTCCGGCAAGCCGGTCCCGCTGCCGGGCAAGTACTTCCTCGAGATCAGGCTGCACCCCGCCGCCGCGCACGACTCGGCCGGTCACAACGTCTACGTGGGGCCGGCGCTCCAGCAGATCGCCCTCCCCAAGCTCAAGGGCATGGCCAAGACCGGCGACTTCGAGGGGTACGTCACCTTCGGCGCGGCCTTCGACACCCCGCCCACCTATAACACGAGCGTGCTGCACGCCCCGGAGCGGTTCGTCCTGGACTTCCCGCACCCGGCCACCTGCTGACGCGACACCGGCCCGGCCCCGCGCTACCGGTGCTCGGGGTTCGGGAAGTCGAAGCGGCATCCGGCGTCCCACTCCGAGCGCTGGTTGCCGTGCGCCGGGATACCGCCCGCCCGTTTCAGCAGGGCGGCCAGGTGCATGAGGTTCCAGCTCATGAAGGTCGTGTTCCGGTTGGTGAAGTCGTTCTCGGGGCCGCCCGAGCCGGGGTCCAGGTACGAGGGCCCCGGCCCGGCCTCACCGATCCACCCGGCGTCGGCCTGCGGCGGGATCGCGTACCCGAGGTGCTGGAGGCTGTAGAGGACGTTCATGGCGCAGTGTTTGACGCCGTCCTCGTTGCCGGTGATGAGCGCCCCGCCGACCCGGCCGTAGTAGGCGTACTGGCCCCGGTCGTTCAGCAGCGAGGAGCAGGCGTACAGCCGCTCGATGACCTGCTTCATCACGGAGCTGTTGTCCCCGAGCCAGATGGGGCCGCACAGCACCAGGATGTCGGCGTCCATGATCCGGCTGTAGAGGACGGGCCACTCGTCGCTCTCCCAGCCGTGCTCGGTCATGTCGGGCCAGACGCCGGTGGCGATGTCGTGGTCGACGGCGCGGACGAGCTCGGTCCGGGCGCCGGCGGCCTCCATGACCGCCCGGCTCCGGGAGATCAGGCCCTCGGTGTTGCTGGTCTCGGGGGACCGCTTGAGGGTGCAGTTCACGAAGAGGGCGCTCAGGTCGCCGTAGCGGGGGGTCTGCGCGGTTGCGGAGTCGTCGGCCACCGCACCACCGTGCGTCGCACCGGACGCGGCCGCCAGCGGGCGCGCCCGGAAGGGGCGGGTTGTGACCCGTCCGGACGGGCGACTAGGGTCATGGGGCCTTGGTGTTCGGGAAACCGGTGGGAAACCGGTGCGGCCCTCGCCACTGTGATCGGGAAGTCCGGCTCCACTCTCCCCCAGACTCCGTCCGGGAGGTGCCCCCACCGCGGGAAGCCACTGGGACCTGCGCGGGAGACCGCACGGCCCCGGGAAGGCGGAGTCAGGGCATCAGTACCCGTGAGCCAGGAGACCGGCCGGGGCGCGTCGTCCATCCACGAGGTGCTGGAGAGGTCTCCACAGTCATGCATATCGCCGAGGGCTTCCTGCCCCCGTTGCACGCGGTCGCCTGGGGCGTCGCGTCCGCCCCCTTCGTCGTACACGGTGCCCGGGCCCTGTCCCGTGAGGTGAGGGCGAACCCGGAGAGCACGCTGCTGCTGGGCGCGTCGGGGGCGTTCACGTTCGTCCTGTCGGCCCTCAAGATCCCGTCGGTGACGGGCAGTTGTTCGCACCCCACCGGGACGGGGCTCGGCGCGATCCTGTTCCGGCCACCGGTCATGACGGTGCTCGGGACCATCACCCTGCTGTTCCAGGCCCTGCTGCTCGCGCACGGCGGGCTGACCACGCTCGGCGCGAACGCCTTCTCGATGGCGATCGCCGGACCCTGGGCGGGGTACGGCGTCTACCGGCTGCTCAAGCGGTTCGACGTGCCGCTGATGGTCACCGTCTTCTTCGGCGCGTTCTTCGCCGACCTCGTCACCTACTGCGTGACCAGCGTCCAGCTGGCGCTGGCCTTCCCGGACCCGTCGAGCGGGTTCCCCGGCGCGCTCGCGAAGTTCGGCGGGATATTTGCGCTCACGCAGATCCCGCTGGCCGTCAGCGAGGGGCTGCTGACCGTCCTGGTCATGCGGCTGCTGACGCAGTCCAGCAAGTCCGACCTGGTCCGGCTCGGTGTCGCCGGGCCGGCCGGTGGCGCCGCGCGCACGGAGGCCGCCCGATGAGCCGCAACGCGAAGATCAACGCCCTGCTGCTGCTCCTGGTCGCGGCGCTCGCCGTGCTGCCCGTCGCGCTGGGCATGGGCGACGGCAAGGAGGAACCGTTCGCCGGCGCCGACAGCCAGGCCGAATCGGCGATCACCGAGATCGAGCCGGGCTACGAGCCGTGGTTCTCGCCGCTGTACGAACCGCCGTCCGCGGAGGTGGAGTCGGCGCTGTTCGCCCTCCAGGCGGCCCTCGGCGCGGGCGTGCTCGCCTACTACTTCGGCCTGCGCAAGGGCCGCCGCCAGGGCCTCGCCCAGAGCCACCGCGAACAGTCGCCGGGCCGGCCGCCCCGCGACGAACAGTCCTAGCCGGTGCTGCCCATCGACGTGGCGGCGCACGGCAGCCGCTGGCGCCACCGCCACCCGCTGGAGAAGGCGCTGCTGGGGCTCGGGCTCACCGTCACCGCCGTCGCCCTGCCGCCCTGGCCCGGCGGGCCGCTGGTGGCGGCGGCGACCCTGGCCGTGCTGCTCGGTCCGGCCGGGGTCGCCGGACGGCAGCTGTGGCGGGCCTTCCGGATCCCGCTGGGCTTCTGCGTCACCGGGGCGCTGCCCCTGCTGTTCGCGGTGGGCGGCCCGGCGGGGCCGGTCTCCCTGGCTCCGGACGGCCCCCGGCACGCGGCGGAGCTGCTGCTGCGTACGTCGGCGGCCTCGCTCGGGGTGCTGCTGTTCGCCTTCACCACCCCGGTGTCGGACGTGCTTCCCCGGCTGGTGCGGGCGGGCGTCCCGGCCCCGGTGGTGGACGTGGCCCTGGTCATGTACCGGATCGGGTTCCTGCTGCTGGACTCGGTGGCCCGGGTGCGCCGGGCGCAGGCGGCCCGGCTCGGGCACACGGGCCGGGCCGCGCTGTGGCGTTCGCTGGCCGGGCTGGCCGCCACCTCGTTCGTACGGGCCTTCGACCGCGCGGCGCGGCTCCAGGAGGGGCTGGCCGGGCGGGGCTACGACGGGGCCCTGCGGGTGCTGGTGCCCGGGGCGGCGGTGTCGTGGCGGTTCCTGGCGGCGTCGGCGGCCCTGCTGGGCGCGCTGGTCACCGTGACTCTCACCCTGGAAGGGCGGTACCTGTGAACCCGTTGGTGGAACTGGTGGGCGCGGGCTACGCGTACGAGGACGGCCCCGAGGTGCTGTCCGGCGTCGACTTCGCCATCGCGCGGGGCCGGGCGCTGGTCCTGCTGGGCCGCAACGGCAGCGGCAAGACCACGCTCATGCGGCTGCTGAGCGGCGGCCTGCGGCCCGGCGCGGGCCAACTGCGGCTGGACGGCACGGCGGTGCGGTACGACCGCACGGGGCTGACCCGGCTGCGCAGCTGCGTGCAGCTGGTCGTGCAGGACCCGGACGACCAGCTGTTCGCGGCCTCGGTCGAGCAGGACGTGTCCTTCGGCCCCATGAACATGGGCCTGGCCCCGGCCGAGGTGAGGGAGCGGGTGGACTCGGCGCTGACCGCGCTGGACATCACCGCCCTGCGGGACCGGCCGACCCACCTGCTCTCGTACGGGCAGCGCAAGCGGGCGGCGATCGCGGGCGCGGTGGCGATGGCGCCGCGGGTGCTGATCCTGGACGAGCCGACGGCCGGACTCGACCCCGACGGGCAGGAACGGCTGCTGGAGGTGCTGGCGGGCCTGCGCGGGAACGGTACGACGGTGGTGATGGCCACGCACGACGTCGACCTCGCGGTGCGCTGGGCCGACGACGCGGCGGTCCTCACCCCGTCGGGCATCCGCTTCGGGCCGGCCGGGGCCCTGCTGTCGGACCCGGAGCTCCTGGCGTCCGCGGGGCTCCGCCAGGCGTGGTCCCCGGTGGTGACGGCGTTCCTGCGGGCGCGCGGCCTGCTGGAGGAGGACGCGCCGGGACCGCGGACGCCGCAGGCGCTGTCCGCGTGGGCCGGGGCCCCGTCCTGAACCGGGCCACGGCCCGGCGCCGGGGCGCGAACCTAGGATGAGCGCATGTCGCTCCCGCACGCCATCCTCACCGCCCTGCTCGAAAAGCCCTCGTCCGGGCTGGAGCTGACCCGGCGGTTCGACAAGTCGATCGGGTACTTCTGGTCCGCGACGCACCAGCAGATCTACCGTGAGCTGGGCCGGCTGGAGGAGGCCGGGCTGATCCGGGCGCTGCCCAGCGAGGTGCCCGTACGGGGGCAGAAGAAGGAGTACGAGGTACTGCCCGCGGGGAGCGCGGAGCTGACCCGGTGGGTCGGCGAGAGCCAGGACCCCAAGGCGATCCGGGATCCGCTGCTGCTGCGGGTGCGGGCGGCCGGCGTCGTCGGCCCGCAGGGGCTGGCAGGGGAGCTGCGGCGCCATCTGGAGCTGCACCGGGGGCAGCTGGCCGAGTACGAGGCGATCGAGGCGAAGGACTTCCCGCCGGGGCGGGACTCCGACGAGGACCGGCTGCGCCGGCTCGTGCTGCGCGGCGGGATCGGCCTGGAGACGTTCTGGCTGCGCTGGCTGGAGGAGGCGCTGGCCGAGGTCGACGACATGACGGGGCCGCCGAGGACATGACGGGGCCGCCCGCGTGACGCGGCCCCGTCCCGCGTCCGCTACTTGTTCAGGGCGTTCCAGAACTCGTCGAAGCTCAGCAGGCCGTCGCCGTTGGCGTCCTTGGCGGCGATGACGGCGTCCGCGACGGCGCCGGTGACGTACGCGTCACCCATGGCCTTCATGGCCGCGCTGTACTCGTCGGCCGTGACGAAGCCGTCGCCGTCCGCGTCGAACTTGCCGAACGTCGCCCGCGCGCTCTCGATGTCCGCCACTGGGTCCACCCCTTCTCGGTGCTTGTTGACGGCTCAGGGTAGCGCCCCCGGCGGGTCGTCCTCACCCCGGGTCCCGTTCGGCCGGCAGAAAGAAATGCAATTACTCTTCCGCCATCCGGAAGCGATAATTCCAGCCATCAAATCCAGCCGCCACTTGTCACGCTCCGGGATCACGGCATAACGTACCGGCATTGCCGCCACACCAGGAGCGCAGGGCTCCCAGGGACAAGCGGCATAAAGGGCGATCACAGGTGACGATCACAGCTGACGCATCATTCGAAGTTCTGCCCTTCACCCGCACTTGCCGCCATATCTGGGAAGACGGCGACCATGTGCTCATCGGAGTGAGCCCCGGCAACAGCTACTTCAGCTCCGAGCGCATCAGCAGTCTTGCCCGATGGGCTGCGACCCGCTTCGCGCAGGTCGACTTCGTCTACGCGGACCTCCACGTGGACCGGATGTTCGCCGCCTTCGGCTACACCCCGGAGCACGCGGAGAAGCGGGCCACGAAGGAGATCAAGGCAGTGCGGCGAAGGATTCTCAAAGGTGTCGAGGAGGCAGGATCCACTCACGCCGAGATACGCGTGAGGGCGCTTTCCGACTTCCAGTCGAACCCGGTGTACCAGCTCCTGCACCGGCGGGTTCTGCATTTCCTTGAGACGGACGACGCGTTCCGTAAGGGATGCGAGGAAATGGCTCTCCATTTCGTGGGGTCGAAGTTGCCGGAAGGTGAATCCATCACAGACGCACAGTTGCAGGTCTGTTTCGATTACATGGCGGCGGAGCTGCCGTTCTTCGTGGACACCCCGAGCATTCTCGACGTGCCGTCCTCCGTGGCGGCCTATCACGTCAAGATGCCCATGACCGACGTCCTCTTCGCGCGTGGCGGCGGCCTGCGCGCGACCCGCAACCAGGCGTACGCCGTCGTGCGCCCCGAGCACGCCAGAGCCGTGAACCACGCACCGACCGAAGGGACCGTCGATGAGCGTCGAGCAGCTTGAGGGACGGGAGGGCGGACGGGACGCGGCCGACGGTGGGGCGCTCCTCGACTTCCCGCTGTCGCGGCGGGGCGACGTGCTTCCCGAGGAGTGCGCCTGGCTGCGCGAGAAGGCGCCGGTCGCCAGGGTCCGCACCCTGACCGGGGACCCGGCGTGGCTCGTCAGCAGTTACGCGCTGGCCAAGCAGGTGCTGGAGGACGAGCGGTTCAGCCTCAAGGACACCGCGAACGCCGGAGTCCCCCGCCAGTACGCGCTGACGATCCCGCCCGAGGTCGTCAACAACATGGGCAACATCAACAGCGCCGGGCTGCGCAACGCGGTGATGAAGGCGCTGAACCCGCGCCAGAAGGGCCTGCAGGAGTGGCTGCGCGCCAAGGCCGGGGAGCTCATCGACCAGATCGTGGCAGAGGGCGGTCCGGCGGACCTCCGGGCGGGGTTCGCCGACCCCTTCTCGGCGGCGCTGCACTGTCAGGTGCTGGGCGTTCCCTTCGCGGACCACCGCCGGCTGATGTCGGGGCTGGACGTCGCGTTCATGACCGCGCGCGAACCGTTCGCCGACTCCGCACTGAACTGGTACAAGGACGTCGCCTATTTCGCCGGGCAGCTGAACGTCCAGCTGGCCCTGCCTGCCGAGGAGCGTACGGGGCTCCTCGGCAGGTTCGCCGAGCTCAAGGAGGCCGACCCCGAGTCGGCGCACCTGAGCGACGACATGTTCGCGACGGTCGCCGTCTCGCTCTTCGGGGCGGGCGCGGTGTCCACGTCCGCGTTCCTGGTGCTCGCGGTCCTCGCGCTGCTCCAGCGCCCCGAACTCATCGGGTACCTGCGGGCGCACCCGGAGCGGATGGGCGGTGCGGTGGAGGAGCTGCTGCGCTGGAACCTGTCCGTGGGCGACGGCCTGCCGCGCATCGCCCTGGCCGACGTGCAGGTCGGGGACGTGCTGGTGAAGGAGGGCGAGCTGGTCCTCGTCCTGCTGGAGGGGGCCAACTTCGACCCGGAGGCCTTCGAGGGCCCGGACGAGCTGGACCTGGAGCGGGAGGGCGCGGGCGCCCACCTCGCCTTCGGGGCCGGGCGGCACTTCTGCCCGGCGACCGCGCTGGCCCGGCTGCACGCGGAAATCGCGCTGGAGGTGCTGGTGGAGCGGTTGCCGGGGCTGCGGCTGGCCGTGCCGGCCGAGAACCTGGTCTGGCGCACGGGGTTCATCAAGCGGCTTCCCGAGCGGCTTCCCGTCGCCTGGTGAGGCCGCGTGCACAGGAGCGGTGGCGTCCCGGGAGCCGTGCGGGTTCCCTGGGCGCCACCGCTTCGCGCCCTAACGGAAGATGCCGGTGTGGCCGAGCGAGTAGCGGCCGGGCTGGGGGTAGACGGCGAGGCCGTGGGGGCCGGAGCCGACCGGGATCTTGGCCAGCTCCTCGCCGGTCTTCGTGTCGATCGCGTACACCTCCGAGTTGTAGCGGCCCGAAAGCCACAACACCTTGCCGTCGGCGGAGACCCCGCCCATGTCGGGGCTGCCTCCGTCGGGGAGCTCCCACTTCTTGGTGAGCTTGTTGGCCTTGAAGTCGAAGACGGAGATGCTGCCCTCGCCCCGGTTGGAGATGTACATCTCCTTCGAGTCGCGGCTGACGTACAGGCCGTGGCAGCCCTTCCCGGTGGGCAGCAGCTTCGGCGCCCCGAACTTGTCGCCGCTGAGCACCCACATGCCGTGCGCCATCATGTCCGCGACGTAGAAGGTCTTCCCGTCCGGCGAGACCTTGACGTCCTGCGGCATGGCGCCTTCGAAGGGCAGTTTCTGCTGGCCGACGACCTCCATCTTCTCGGTGTCGACCTTGAGCAGCTCGCCCGAGAACTCGCAGCTGACGATGAAGTACCGGCCGTCCAGCGAGAAGTCCGCGTGGTTGACGCCGTAACAGGTCACCGGGACCGTCTTGACCCGGTCCATGGTGTGCGGGTTGCGGAAGACCAGCTCGCGGTCCATGGAGGCCATCACGACGGCGTACTTGCCGTTGGGCGTGAAGTACAGGTTGTACGGGTCGTGCACCTCCACGGGTTCACCGGCCTCGCCGGTGGCCGGGTTGATGGGGGTGAGCGTGTGACCGCGGTTGTTGTTGACCCACAGCGTCTTCATGTCCCAGGACGGCACCACGTGCTGGGGCTGGACGCCCACCGGGATGGTGTCGATGACCTTGTACGTCTTCGGGTCGATGACGGACACGGTGTTGGAGCCGGTGTTCGGTACGTAGACACGGGAAGGGAAGTTCTTGACGACCGGGGAGAGCTGGTTCGGCCGGTCGGCCGCGTAGACGTCATGGGGGTCGAGCACCGGCGGCATTCCGGCCAGTCCGGGCGGCGCCGCGGGTTCCGCCTTGGCCGGCCGGGCGGGCCCCTTGGTGCCGAGCGCCTCGGTCGCGCCCTTTCCCCCGGCTCCGCACCCGGCCAGGGCCGCGAGAACCAGTCCGGCAAGCAGCACGGTGGCCTTCCGTGGAAGGCGATTCGTCGTCATGGGGTCAGCAGCTCCGTGGTGGTCACCGCGCGCAGTTGGCGTCGCGCGAGTTCTTCGAGGAGGGGCGGCATCGCGTCGACCGTGTCCGCGTAGCCGAAGTGCAGGCTCACCACCGATCCGGCGTGGATCGTCCCGGTGACGTTGCGGATGACGGCCGCGGCGCCGGGCGAGGTGAAGTCGAGGGAGTCCACGTCGTACGAGAGGACGTGCGGGTAGCCCGCGCGCTGGGCGAGCTTCTGGACGAGGGGGGTCGCGTACTGGGTCTGCGAGGGGCGGAACCAGGTGCCGATCGAGCCGGTGAGGCGCCGCAGGCGCTGGGCGCATCCGGTGATTTCCTCGTAGGCCTCGTCCTCGGACATGGAGTTGATGGCGAGGTGGTGCTGGGTGTGGTTGCCGAGCTCGTGGCCGCCGTCCAGGACCCGGCGGGCCATGTCGGGGTGCTCGTCGAGCCAGGTGCCGATCGCCAGTACGGTGACCCGCGCTCCCGCGCGCTCCGCCTCGGCGAGGACCGCGCGCCCGGTCGCGGGGTCGCCGTTGCCGTGGAAGGTGAGCGCGATGCGGGGGCGGTCCCGGGAGCCGTGCGCGATCTCCACGGGCTGGCCGGCGAACCGGCGCGGGCCGGGGGCGGCGGCCGCCGGGGCGGGTCTGGCCGGGGTGGGGGCGGCGGGGGCGGGCGCCTTGGGCGGCGTCGCGGTCCCACAGGCGGCGGTGACGGCACCGGCGGCGACCGCGGCACCGGCGAGGAGGGCGGATCGACGGTCCGGGTAGCAGTGCACCCGCCCATTTAAGGCGTGGATGTCCCTGTACGTGCTGATTGACCCAGTTCGGCACCCTGGCCAAGCGGGCTCCGGCGAGCGAGCCGTCCGCTATGTGATCAACGATTCACGCAGAGCGGTCGATACTTATTCATCGATTACGAGGCGGGTGGGTCATCTCACCTAGGATTTAACTGTGAACTCTTAGGTTATACACACTTATGTCCGAGTTTGCGGTTTTGGCATTTGGTCGCTCGTCTGCCATAGTCGGAATCACGGCTTCCCTTTGACCCGAGCGAAGTCCAACGCCGAGGATCACACCCCCCCAGATCCTCGGCGCACCCATGAAACCCCCGCGGCGCCCGACAGAGGCGACAGGGGGTTTCTGGCGTTCCGGCGACACTCGCGTTCCGGCGGCCCCGGCTCCTCAGCGGTCGGCCACCCGCATCTCGAACCAGGTGATCTTTCCACGCGGCAGCAGGTCGGCGCCCCAGCGGTCGGACAGCTTGTCCACGAGGAACAGCCCCCGGCCCGTGGTGTCCATCTCGTGGACCGGCATCAGACAGGGCAGCCCGCGGGAAGGGTCGCGCACCTCCACCCGGATCCACCCGCGACGGCGCACCAGCCGTAAGCCGAACGACCGCGCCCCGGTGTGCCGCACGGCGTTGCCGACGAGTTCGGAGACCAACAGGACGGTGTGCTCGGCGATCTGCGGCGACAGCCCCCACAGCCGGATCACCACGGACTGGGTCAGGCGGCGCGCCGTACCGGCGGATTCGGGCATGGACGGCAGCGTGACTTCCGCCTCGGCGGGGTTGCCGTACAACTCCAGGGCCCGCAGCCCCTGCTCCTCCTCAAGAGCCGCCGCGATCCGTACCGCCGAAGCGCTGCCGCGCTGCCGCGGCTGCTCCACACCCTCCAGGCCCGCCATGCACCCATCATGGACGGCCGCACCGCCGCTCCGGGCCGTTCCGCGGGAAAACACCCCCCGGGGTCCACTGGCCCCCGGGGGGCGTTCCGGCATATGCGCAAGGCAAACAGGGAGCCGCGCCACCGGTCCGACCTGGGGTGACACGGTGCGCACCGGTGATCACGGTGAGTGGATCACTGCTGCGCCTTAAGGCTCCCTTAAGGCCTGGCTAATCCACCCCCAAGGAGGAACCGGCCACAACCGGCCGCGCCTCAGAGGAACTTGGCCTTGCCCGGACCCTCCTCGACGAAGCTGCGCATACCGCGCTCGCGGTCCTCGGTGGCGAACAGACCGGCGAACCAGTTGCGTTCGATGGTGAGCCCGGTGTCGATGTCCGCCTCCAGCCCGGCGTCCACGCACTCCTTGGCGGCGCGCAGCGCCAGGGCCGGGCCCTGCGCGAGCTTCGCCGCCCAGGCGTGCGCCTGCTCGTACACCTCGGCCGCCGGCACGACCCGGTCCACGAGCCCCAGGGTGAGCGCCTCGTCCGCCTTGACCATGCGGCCGGTGAAGATGAGGTCCTTGGCCTTGGAGGGACCGATCAGCCGGGACAGCCGCTGCGTGCCGCCGGCGCCCGGGATCAGGCCGAGCAGGATCTCGGGCTGGCCGAGCTTGGCGTTGTCGGCCGCGATCCGGTAGTCGGCGCACAGCGCGAGCTCACAGCCGCCGCCCAGGGCGTAGCCGGTGACGGCCGCGACGACCGGCTTGGGAATGCGCGCGACGGCGGTGAAGGCGTCCTGGAGCCCGCGGGAGCGGGCGACCATGGCCGCGTGGTCCATCGTCTGCATCTCCTTGATGTCCGCGCCGGCCGCGAACACCTTCTCGCCGCCGTAGATGATCACCGCACGGACGTCGGCGCGGTCGGTGGCCTCCACCGCGAGCTCGCGCAGCCGGTCCTGGGTGGCGATGTCCAGGGCGTTCATGGGCGGCCGGTCCAGACGCAGGGTGCCGACGCCTTCGGAGACTTCGAGAGAGAGGGTCATACGGGGAAGGTTAGTGCCGGTTAACGCCGGGTGGCCCGGTGCTGTGGGTCACAGCACCGGGCCACCGCATCACGTACCGGAGCGGACTACTTGATCCACTCCGACCATTCCATGTTCCAGCCGTTGAGGCCGTTGTCCGGGGCGATCTGCTTGTCCTTGGAGTTCTTCACGACGACCACGTCGCCGACGAGGGACTCGTTGAAGAACCAGGCGGCGGGCTGCTCGTCGTCACCGGCGCCGCGCGCGTCCTTGAGGCCGACGCAGCCGTGGCTGACGTTCTCCGAGCCGAACGTGCTGCTGGAGGCCCAGTAGTTGCCGTGCACGAAGGTGCCGGAGTTCGACAGGCGCATGGCGTGGGGGACGTCGGAGATGTCGTACTCGCCGCCGAAGCCGACGGTGGCGCCGTTCATCCGGGTCACCTTGTACTTCTCGCTGATGACCATCTGCCCGTTGTACGTGGTGGTCGACGGGGCGCCCGCGGTGATCGGCAGGTTCCTGAGCACCTGGTTGTCGCGGACGACCTCCATCGTGTGCGCGCTCGCGTCGACCGTGGAGACCTGGGAGCGGCCGATGGTGAAGTGGACGGTACGGGTCTGCTTGCCGTAGACGCCCGGGCGGCCCTCGACGCCGTCGAGGGCGATCTTCACGGTGACCTTGGTACCCGCGGCCCAGTACTTCTCGGGACGGAAGTCGAGCCGGTCGTTGCCGAACCAGTGGCCCTCGACCGGCACGTTGGGCTCCGCCGTGACGGTGATGGCCTTCTCGACCGCCTCGGTGTTGGTGATGCCCCGGGTGAAGTTGATCGACACGGGCATGCCCACGCCGACGGTCTCGCCGTCCTCGGGGGTGTAGTGGCCGACGAAGGTGTTCGTCGGCGTGAGGGTGGTGAAGGTGGTGTCCTTCGCGGACTCCCGGCCGGCCTCGTCCTTGGCGACCACGTGCACCTTGTACTCGGTGGCCGCGGCCAGGTTGCGCGAGGGCTCCCAGCTGGCCCCGTCGGCGCCCATCTTGCCGTCGACCGCGTTGCCCTTGGTGTCGGCGACCGTCACCGTGGCGAGCTTGCCGCCGGTGCTGGATATCTTGAGGACGCCGCTCGTGGCGACCTCCTTGGAGCCGTCGTCCGGCTTGACGTTGACCACGGCCTTGGACGCCTCGGTGCCCGTCTTGCCGCCGCCCTTGCCGCCGGCGTTGTCACCGGCGCCGCCCCCGCTGTTTCCGCCGCCGCTGCACGCGCTGGTGAACAGCAGCGCCGCTCCCAGCAGGAGGGCCGGCAGGCCGGTGCGGACGCGGCCGCGAATCGGCTGCAGGTTCACTCTTGTTCTCCCCATGTCCCCCGCGCGGACAGTCGCGCGCTTGTCGACAGGAAATCACATGGGGAGATCACGTGAAGGCACGGTCTTGTCACCGTTCCGTCCCAACTGGTGTGCGGGCCGTGTCCCGCCCCCGCGCCCCGGTCCTCAGCCGGTGGCGGAACCCGCCGCCCAGTCGGCCCAGGAGAGGTTCCAGCCGCCCAGGCCGTTGTCCGCCGCCACCGTCTTGTCCTGCGAGTTGACCACCTCGACCACGTCCCCGACCAGCGAGCGGTCGAAGAACCAGCCCGCCGGGGTGTCCGAGCCGCCGCCCTTGTCGTCGCGCAGGCCCACGCAGCCGTGGCTGGTGTTGAGGGAGCCGAAGGTGTCCGGGCTGGCCCAGTAGTTGCCGTGCAGGAAGGTGCCCGAGGTGGTGAGCCGCATGGCGTGGGGGACGTCGGGGATGTCGTACTCGCCGCCGAAGCCGACCGTCTGACCGTTCATGCGCGTGACGTCGAACATCTCCATCACCACCATCTTGCCGTTGTAGGTGGTGTTCTTGGGCGCCCCCGCGGTGATGGGCAGCGTCTGCAGCAGCCGGCCCTCGCGGCGGACCTCCATGGTGTGCGCGGCCGCGTCCACGGTGGAGACCTGCGAACGGCCGACCTTGAAGGTGACCGTCTTGTCCTGGACGCCGTACGCGCCGGGCGAGCCCTCGACGTCGCGGAGGTTCATCCGGATGGTGACGTGGGTACCGGGCTTCCAGTACTCCTTGGGCCGGAAGTCGAGGCGGTCGTTGCCGAACCAGTGGCCGACGACCTTCACCGCGGGGACGGAGCTGACGGTGATGGCCCGTTCCACGGCGGCGCGCTGCCTGATGGAGCGGTTGAACCGGAAGGAGACGATCATTCCGGTGCCCACGGTGGAGCGGTTCTCGGGCCGGAAGTAGCCGATGAACCGCTCCTCCGGCACGTAGGTGGTGAAGGTGGTGTGCCGGGCCTGCCGGCGGTCGTGCCCGTCGACGGCCACCGCGTCGACGGTGTACTTGGCCGCGAGCGCGAGCCGTCCGGCCGCCGGGTCGGGGCTCCAGCTGAGCCCGTCTTCGGCGATGTCCCCCGGGACCCGCTCCTCCTGGGCGTCCTCGACCTTCGTGACCACCACCCGCTCCAGCCTCCCCTCGGTGATCTTGACGGTCAGCGGGCCGTCGGCGGGGACCCCCTTGGCGTTGTCCTCGGGGGTGATCCGGATGGCCTCGTCCGGCGACCGGGGTTTTCCGGGCAGCTGGATCTCGACCGGTGAACGGCCGTCCTCGGTGCAGCCGCTCAGGCCGCCCAGCAGGGCCGCCCACACCGCGACGGCCGCCGAGCCCGCCGCTGCCCGCCTCGTCAGAAGAGTCACGCCCTCTCAACGACCGGCCCCCTTGGGGGGAAACGTGGGGGCGGGCGACGTTCCGGGCCGGGCAGTTCGGGCAGAACAGTGTGAAGGACCAGACGGGGGCGGGCCCGGGCCGGGACGCCGGGGCCGCACTCCCCTGCCCCCGCAGGTACCGAGAGCCGTGGAGGCGGGCAGTGTCGAGCGCAGCCGAGCAAGAGGCGGTGGAAACCGTCGCCGGAGAGGTACGGGTCGACGTGAGCGCGCCCGCGCCGCCCGTCGACGGGCGACCGGACGGGCATCCGCAGGACCGGCCCAAGGGCCTCGCCGACGGCGTCGACGGCGCCCATGGCCGCAATGGCGCCCACGGGCAGATCGCCGGGCAGGTCGTCGGCCGCCCCAAGGCCCGGAGCGTGCGGGTACAGGCGCCCCCGGGGCCGCCGGTGTGGCCCGGCTCCTCGCACCCGCTGGGCGCCCGCTACCGGTCGGGCCCGGACGGGACCGCGGGCACCAACTTCGCGCTGTGGGCGCCGGGCGCCGAGGCGGTGGAACTGTGCCTGTTCGACGGGCAGGGCGCCGAGACGCGCTGCTCCCTGACGGAGCTCACCCACGAGATCTGGCACGGCTTCATCCCCGGCGTGCGGCCCGGGCAGCGGTACGGGTTCCGGGTGCACGGCCGCTGGGACCCGTGGACGGGGGCTCGCCACAATCCGGCGAAGCTGCTCCTGGACCCGTACGCCCGGGCCGTGGACGCGCGGCCGGGCAACGACTACGGCGCACTGCCGCCGGAGGTGTACGGCCACGTGCGGGACTGGCCGCAGCAGTACATCGCGGACACCGTGCGCGACGACCGGGACTCGGCCCCGCACGTCCCCAAGGGCGTCGTGGTCCACGATGACGACGACTGGGCGGATGACGTCCGGCCGAAGACCCCCTGGGCCGACTCGGTGATCTACGAGCTGCACGTGCGCGGGTTCACGATGCGCCATCCGGGCGTTCCCGAGCAGCTGCGCGGCACCTACGCGGGGCTCGCCCATCCCGCCGCAGTCGACCACCTGACCCGCCTCGGGGTGACGGCGGTGGAGCTGCTGCCGGTGCACCAGTTCGCGCACGAGGACCACCTGCTGCGCAGGGGGATGCGCAACTACTGGGGCTACAACTCGATCGGCTACTTCGCCCCGCACGCCGCGTACTCGTCGAGCGGTACGGCCGGCCAGCAGGTCGGCGAGTTCAAGCGGATGGTGCGGGCGCTGCACGCGGCCGGGATCGAGGTCATCCTCGACGTGGTCTACAACCACACGGCGGAGGCCGGCGAGCTGGGGCCGACCCTGTCGCTGCGCGGGATCGACAACCGGGGCTACTACCGGCTCCAGAACGACCAGCGCCGGTACGCGGACTACACGGGCTGCGGCAACACCCTGCACGCCGGGCGGCCGAACGTGCTGCGGCTGATCACCGATTCACTGCGGTACTGGGTGACGGAGATGGGGGTCGACGGCTTCCGCTTCGACCTGGCGGCGGCCCTGGCCCGCTCGATGCACGACGTGGACATGCTGTCGCCGTTCCTCGCGGTGATCGCCCAGGACCCGGTGCTGCGGCGGGTCAAGCTGATCGCGGAGCCCTGGGACGTGGGCTCGGGCGGCTACCAGGTGGGCGCGTTCCCGCCGCTGTGGACCGAGTGGAACGACCGCTACCGGGACGCCGTCCGGGACTTCTGGCGCGGCGCGCTGCCCGACGTGCGGGACCTGGGGTACCGGCTGTCGGGGTCGAGCGACCTGTACGCGTGGGGCGGGCGGCGCCCGTACGCGTCGGTGAACTTCGTGACCGCGCACGACGGTTTCACGCTGCGGGACCTGGTGTCGTACGAGCGCAAGCACAACGAGGCCAACGGGGAGGACGGCCGGGACGGCACCAACGACAACCGGTCGTGGAACTGCGGGGCGGAGGGCGAGACGGACGACCCCCGGATCGGGGCGCTGCGCCGGCGGCAGCTGCGCAACCTGCTCACCACGCTGCTGCTGTCGACCGGGGTGCCGATGCTGGTCGCGGGCGACGAGTTCGGCCGGACGCAGGGCGGCAACAACAACGCGTACTGCCAGGACAGCCCGACGAGCTGGCTGGACTGGTCACTGCTGGAGGACCCGTCCTGGCGGGAACTGTTCGCGCTGACCACCAGGCTGACCGCGCTGCGCCGGGAGCATCCGGTGCTGCGCAGGCGGGCGTTCTTCTCGGGGCGGGCGCAGGACGCGGACGGCCTGCGCGACCTGGCGTGGTTCACCCCGGCGGGCACGGAGATGACCGAGCGGGACTGGTACGCGCCCGCCGCGGCGCTGGGCCTGTACCTGTCGGGCCGGGACATCCCGGGCCGGGACGAGCGGGGGCGGCAGGTGAGCGACGACAGCTTCCTGGCGTTGCTGCACGCCGGGGACCGGCCGGTGGAGTGGATGCTGCCGGGCGCGCCGTGGGCGGCGTCGTACGAGCTCGTGCTCGACACCTCGCGGGAGGAGCAGGCGACGGCACCGGGTACCCGCCACCGGGGCGGCGAGCGGATGACGGTCCCCGCGCGGGCGGTGCTGCTGCTGCGGGTGGCGGGCTGAGGCGCGGGGCCCCCGCTCGCCCCTGTGCACCGCCGCTTCAAGACGTAAGGGCGCATCCGGAACCGAAAGCCGTGTGCGCCCTGCGATGATGTGCCCTTCGTACACACACGCGTCGCACACACGTGCGCGCCGCGAAGGGGGCTTACGTCCATGCCGACAGTCGGGACCGCGCTGCGGGAGCTGCGCGGAGCGCAGAAGTCGGCGAAGGGGGTGTCGCTCTACTCGCGGTTCGTCAACCGGCCCGCCGGGCGGTACCTGGCCGCCGGTTCGTACGCGCTCGGGCTCACCCCGAACCAGGTGACGCTGGTCAGCGCCGCGTTCAGCTTCGCCGCCGTGGCGGCGGTCGCACTGGCCGCACCCTCGTGGGGGCTGGGGGTCGCGGTGTGGGCCGCGCTCGCGGTGGGCTTCGCCTTCGACTCGGCGGACGGACAGCTGGCCCGGCTGCGCGGGGGCGGCAGCGCTGCGGGCGAGTGGCTCGACCACGTCGTGGACTGCGCCAAGCTGACCGCGCTCCACACCTGCGTACTGATCGCCTTCTACCGCTTCCCCGACGCGTACGGGATCGCGGGCGACGACGGGACGGGGTCCGGCGGCTGGCTGCTGGTGCCGCTCGGCTTCCAGTTCGCGGCCGTCGTCACCTTCTTCGGCGGCCTCCTCACCGAGAAGCTCAAGCCCCGGCCGGCGCCGGGGAGCCCCGCCGCCGCCCCCTCGACGCTGCGCGCGGTGGCCTTGCTGCCCGTGGACTACGGGGTGTTCTGTCTGGTGTTCCTGCTGCTCGGCGGCGGCGGGCTGTTCCGCTGGGCGTACGCGGCGCTGGGCGCGGTCGCCGCGCTGTTCCTGCTGGCGTTCCTCGCGAAGTGGTTCCGGGAGCTCAGCGCAGTTCCGCGGTGAGGGGTTCCGGGAGCGGCTGCGCCAGCGCGTCCAGCGCCCGGCGCAGCTGCGTGCTGGAGGTGTGCACCGTGTAGGGGAAGTAGACGACGTCGACCCCGTGCTCGGCGAAGTCCTTCTCCAGCCGGTCGCCCTTGGGCGTGCCGCGCCAGTCGTCGCCCTTGAAGATGACGTCGAAGCGGACCTGCTTCCAGGTCTCCACCTTGTCGGGGACCGTCTCCACGAAGGCGGCGTCCACGTACTTGACGCTGCGGACGATCTCCAGCCGTTCGACGAGCGGGATCATCGGCCGGCGGCCCTTGGCGAGCTCGGCCATCTCGTCGGAGACCACCCCGGCCACCAGGTAGTCGCACTGACTGCGGGCGTGCCGGAGGATGTTGAGATGTCCGATGTGGAACAGATCGTAGGCTCCGGGCGCGTAGCCGACGCGATACGGCCTGCGTGCGGGCGCGCCAAGGTCGGACATGTCCTGCTCCGTCATCTCTTACCCCCCAGAAGCCACACCCCCCGGCGTGGCGGATCAGCAGACAATAGCGTGCACGTTCCGCACCACGCCGGTGAACGAATAGGGTGACGAGCGCATCATCCAGGGGAGAAGGGGACGTTCAGTGTCCAGATCCGGTCACCGGCGACTGCTGCTGGTTTCCACCAATTACGCTCCCGAGCACGCGGGGATTGGGCCGTACGCCACCCAGATCGCGGAGCACTGGGCGGATCTCGGCCACGAGACGCACGTACTCGCGGGCATGCCGCACTACCCGGCCTGGTCGCTGGAGCCGGAGTACAAGGGGGCGCTCCGGCGCACGGAACGGCGCGCGGGTGTCACCGTGCACCGGCGTGCGCACACCGTGCCGCCCCGCCAGACCGCCGTACGCCGGGCCCTGTTCGAAGGATCGATCCTGCTGCACGGCGCGGTGGCCCCGCCCCGGATGCCGAAGCCCGACGCGGTCCTCGCCCAGATGCCCAGCCTGGCCGGCGGGGTGCTCGCCGCACGCCTCGCCGCGAAGTGGAGGGTCCCCTACGTCCCGGTCGTCCAGGACCTGATGGGCGCCGCCGCCGCGCAGAGCGGGATCAGCGGCGGCGACAAGGCGGCCGCGCTGGCCGGGCGTGCCGAGGCCTACGCGCTGAAACGCGCCACCCTGGTCGGTGTCATCCACGAGACCTTCGTGGACCGGGTCGTCGGGATGGGCGTGCCCGAGGAGAAGATCCGCCTGGTGCCCAACTGGTCGCACGTGGCCGTGCCGACCAAGCCGCGCGGCGAGACCCGCCGCCACCTCGGCTGGGCGCCGGGACAGACGGTGGTCCTGCACTCCGGGAACATGGGCCTCAAGCAGGGGCTCGAAGTCCTCGTGGGCGCCGCCCGGCTCGACCCGGACGTCCGCTTCGTCCTGATGGGGGACGGCAGTCAGCGCGCGGCCCTCGCCGACCTCGCCGCCGACGTACCGAACCTCGACATCATCCCTCCTGCCGCCGACGGGGAGTTCCCCGATATCCTCGCGGCGGCGGACGTGCTCGCGGTCACCCAGCACGCGGCGGTGCTCGACATGAGCGTGCCCTCCAAGCTGACCTCGTACTTCCAGGCCGGCCGGCCCGTCGTCGCGTCCGTCGCTGCGCAGGGCGGGACCGCCCAGGAGGTGGAACGTTCCGGCGCGGGGGTGCTCGTACCGCCGGAGGACCCGCACGCCCTGCTCGAGGCCGTACGGGCGCTGGCCGAGGACCCGGGGGCCGCGGACGCGCTGGGCGCCGCCGGACCCGTCCACGTCGCGGCCCACCTGAGCCGCGAAGCGGGGCTGGCCCGCATCGACGCACTGATGGACGAAGCACTTGGGGGTTCCCGGCCGTGATCGAGACGAACCGGCCGGCAGCGGCCCCCGCCGAGGACGAACCGGACCTCCTGCGGGACCAGTTCCGACAGCTCCTGCGCTACCGCCGCCTCCTCGGCGCGGGCGTCGGCATCGGACTGCTGGGCGGCGTCTACCTCGGCATATCGACGGCCGACACCTATGTCGCGACCGCCGACATCGTGCTGCGCGCACCCACGGACGACCCCTTCAACCCGAGCCTGGCGCCCGACAAGGCGATCAACATCGGCTCGGAACGCCAGGTGGCGCTCAGCTCCTCCACGGCCGACGAGGCGGCGAAGAAGCTCGGCGTCCCCGACTCCGGCGTCCCCGCCCTGCGCAGCGGCCTCCAGGTCACCAACCCGCCGCAGACGATGGTGCTCCGCTTCACGTACACCGCGTCCTCCCCCAGGGAAGCCGCGAAGCGCGCCAACGCGATGACCGCGGCCTACCTGCTCAAGCGGCAGGAGTCCCTGGACGTCACCCGCGACAAGATGGTCAAGGGCTACCAGGACCAGCGCGATCCGGTCGCCAAGCAGCTCGACGACCTCGTCAAGCAGATCAACGCCATGCCCTCGGGCCCCGGCCGCGACGCCGCGTACTCCTCCAAGACCGACCTCCAGAGCAAGGTCAACACCCTCAACAGCAACATCGCCAAGCTCCAGGCGCTGGACATGGCCCCGGGCCGGGTCACCAGCCCCGCGACCCCGCCCGGCGACTCCGACGGGCCGGGCCTGCCGATGTCCCTCGCGCTCGGCGCGGCCGTGGGTCTGGCGCTCGGCCTGCTCGCCGCCTGGGTCCGGCTCGTCTTCGACCCGGCGCCGCGTTCCGAGGGCGATGTGGCGCGGGCCCTGCGCGCGCCGGTACTGGGTTCCCTGCCGCGGGACAAGACCGGTGGCGGACCGCTGCTCGCCGCCGGCGAGGAAGACCCGCGCCTGGCGGAGGAGTTCCGGTCGGTGGCCTTCCGGCTCGCGTACGACTCCCGCTTCGCCGACCGGCGCCGGCTGCTGGTGGTCGCGCCGCGCGGCAGCAGCGAGACAGCCGCCGCCGTCGCCGTGAACCTGGCCGCCTCCTTCGCGGAGACCGGCAAGGACGTCCTGCTGATCGAGGCCGACCTGCGCACCCCGGTGCTGGCCAGCCAGTTGCCGACCGACGCCGGCGGGCGGCCGCGCTGGAGCCAGATGCCGGGCGGCCCGGGCGCGGGGGGCCGGCCCGGACAGCAGGGCGACTCCGACTGGCCCGACGGACGTCAGCTCGTCGTGGACGCCGGGGAGTCGGGCGCGTTCGACCTGATCCCCGGTGAGCCGGTCCGCAACGTCGCCCGCGCGCTGACCTCCCCGCGCGCCACCCGGCTGATCTCCGAGGCCGACTCGCCGAACTCCACCGTCGTGGTGCTCGCGCCGCCCGTGCTCTCGTACGCCGACGCGCTCGCGCTGGTCGACCGCGTGGACGGCGTGCTCGTGGTGTGCGACCCGCGGGCCGTGCACCGCAGCGACCTGTCCCGCATCCGGGAGCTCATCAGCGGCGCCGGCGGGACCGTGCTCGGCGCGGTGCTGCACGCGCCGCTGCCCGGCGAAAAGCGCGGCGGGCGCGGCAAGGGCAAGGGCAAGGCCGACCCCGCGGGACCGGCTCCGGCGCCCGCCCCGGCCCGCACGTCGGCGCCGCAGCCGATCCGGCACGAGGTCGCCGAGGCCGAGCAGCACATCGCCGGTGACGGCACCGACACCGTCGCGCTGCGCACGGTCCGCACGGGCCGGCGGTGAGGCGCGGGAGCCTCGCGGCGGTCGCCTCGGTCCTGGACCAGGCCGCTTCCAGCGCCACCAACATCCTGGTGCTGGTGCTGGCCGCCCGGCTTTCGTCGGCGTCCGGCTTCGCCGACTTCTCGATGGTCTACGTGACCTTCACGGTGCTCCTCGGGCTGAACATGGCCTACGTCGGCCAGACGGTGGTGCTGGAGAAGTCCGCGCAGCGCCTCGGCACGGTATGCCGTTCGGGTCTGGCCTTCACCGCGGCCGCCTCGGCCCTGGCCGGGGTGGTGCTGGCCCTGGTGGGCCTGGTGCTGCCGGGCACCGGGGGGTGGGCGTTCCTCGCGCTGGGGCTCGTCCTGCCGCTGGTGCTCGTACAGGACGGGCTGCGGTACTGCTTCTCGGCGCTGCGCGTGCCGGAGCGGGCGCTGGCCGCCGATGTGCTGCGGCTGGGCGGTGTGGTCGGCGCGCTGCTCGCGCAGCCCGAAGGGGCTTCGGCGGCGCGGCTGGTGCTGGTGTGGGGGGTGTCGGCGCTGCCGGCGCTCGGGCTGGGTCTGTGGCTGCTGCGGCCGTACGTGCGCGGGGCGCGGGTGGAGCTGCGCCCGTACGTGCGGCGCGGGCACCTGGGTCAGCGGTTCGTGGTCGAGTTCGCGGTGGGCAACGGTTCCAGCCAGCTGGCGGTGCTGGGGCTCGGGGTGTTCGCGACGCCGCTGGCGGTGGGCGCGCTGCGGGGTGCGACGACGTTGTTCGGACCCCTGAACGTGCTGTTCAACTCGGCGAACGCGTTCGGGCCGCCGGTGGTCGGGCGGGCGTCGGGCAAGCGGGGCGTGGTCCGGCTGACGCTGCTCATGGGCGGGGTGCTGGCGGCGCTCGGCGCGGGGTGGGGCGCGGTGCTGTACGCGCTGCCGGGGTCGGTGGGGCGGCAGTTGCTGGGCGACACGTGGGCGGCGGCGTCCGCCCTGCTCCCCGCGACGGGGGCGCAGTACGCGGTGATGGGCCTGGGCACCTGCGCCCTGCTGACGCTGCGGGTGCTGAACCCGAGGGCGACGCTGTCGTTGCAGGTGGTGTTCTCGCTGCTGTCGGTGGCGCTGCTGTTGGGCGGGTACGCGGTGTGGGGCGTGGCGGGCGCCGCCTGGGGCCTGGCCGCCGGCTCGGCCGCGAAGGCGGCGGCGGCCTGGGCCCGTGTCTCCCGCCTGCGGACCCCTGCTCCGGAACCGGCCCCGGAACCGGCCTGACGCCTGAGGGGCTGGCCGACGCGGGCCGCGACCTACCGGGCCGGGCCTGACGCCGGCTGCGGCCTCGTCGGCCCGACCGGTCCGAGCAGGGTCCGGTGCGCCGCCGCCGCACGAGTACCCCGGCTGCGCCGGGCCTTCCGGGGCTCCGCCCCGGACCCCGCGCCTCGAACGCCGGCGGGGCTGGATGTTGCCGCCCCGGCACAACCGGCCCGGCCCCGCACCTCGAACGCGGGCGGGGTGTCAGCGGAGGCGGGCCGACTTGTCCTCGCGGAACGTCGCGACCAGCGCCAGGCACAGGGCCGCGATGGCGATGCGGCCCGACGCCTGGAGCAGGGGGCCCCGCAGGAGGATGAAGGAGTAGCCCGCCACCAGCGGGACCACCACCGAGATGAGGCTGCCCGGCGGCGACCGCCTCGTGGCCCGCTTCGCGTACCGGCGGTCCACCCGGGCGGCCGCGTACCCCATCCCGAGCAGCCCCGCGCCCATGCCCAGCGAGCCGAAGTCCACCCACAGCTCTGCCCAGATCGGGGACGAGAGGTTGGTGTTGACCGTCCCCATCCACTCCCCGATCATCACGCCCGTGTCCTTCGGCTTCCCGGCCCACACCGACCGCGGCACCGCGAAGAACACCGACCCCGCGAGCTGACGCCCGTACAGGTGGCCCGGTCCGGAGTCCGAGTACGTGATGGTGTTCGCGAACATGCCGATCTGGTCGTAGTCCTTGAGGGCCATCGGCTCCAGGAAGGACGTCGTCTCGACCGGCTTGTAGTTCTTCTCGTCGTACCGGAAGCGGTCCGCGAACGGGAAGACGAGCAGCGCGATCACCACGGCCATCGACAGGGCCACCCGGTACATCGCCGCGCTCACCGGGAAGACGGTGAACAGCAGCGCGAACATGACCGTCAGGAACCAGTAGCGCGGGTTGGAGATCGGGTTGTTGACCACCAGGTTCAGCAGCGCGAGCCCGCCCCACGTCACGATGACCGACACCTTGCGGCGGGCGTACTTCGAGGTGATCAGCCAGCGCGTGTACAGCAGCAGCGCCAGCAGCGCCGGTACCGTGCCGAAACCGCGCAGCAGGGCCTGGCCCGCCTGGCCGTCGCCGTTGGAGACGCCCGCCTCCTCGATTCCCGCGATGATCTCCTGCCGGCTGGAGAAGAAGACCGCCGGACCGCCCAGCTTCACGATGAACGCCGCGCTGCACAGGAACGCGAGCGCGGTGAGCAGTTGCAGGCGCCGCCGGTGCGCGAGGACCGGGCGCTTCCCCTTCTGCGAGCCTCCCGCCCGCCCCGTCGGCCGGTGCCGGGCCAGCAGTACGCCGACGTCGAAGGCCGTACAGCCCAGCAGGACGAGGCCGATGGCGGTCGTCAGGTCGTAGCGGGGCCCGACGACGGGTGTCGGGACCCGGCCGAGGACGGCCTGGGCGAGCGGGGCCACGCCCATCGCCATGTAGACGAACAGCCAGAACGAGCCCTGGAGCAGTTTGCGCCGGCTGGTCAGGACCATCGCGGACAGCCGGGCGCCCGCGTACATCGTGAGCAGCAGCTGGAGCCAGAAGGCGGCGTCACGCTGGCCGTCGCCGGGCTGGACGGCGACGAAGAGCGGGAGGAAGACGGTGAACCCGAGGATCAGCGGGACGGACAGCGCGCGAGAGAGCAGGGTGCGGGGGGTGGTGACACGGCCCCACTGGGCCTCGTCCGGTGGCGCCGGGGCCGCGACGGCGGGGTTGCGTACGTCCGTTGCCACTGCTGCCCCCACCCCATGTGCCTGGTCCGCGCGCAGTCTAGTCTGAGCGGGCGGCGCCCGGGGAGGCGCGGCGGGGTGGTTGTCGGGGGCGGACGATGAGGGGCGACTGTTGCGTGATCTTCCTTCCTTCACGCTGGCCGGGTACGACAAGGGGCGCGGACTGCTGACGCAGGCGCTCTGGTTCGCGGTGATGAACACGCTCTTCATGGCGTGGTTCTGTCCGGCCCGGCTGCGGGTGGCGCTGCTGCGCGCGTTCGGCGCGCGGATCGGCGAGGGCGTGCTGATCCGGCACAAGGTGCGGGTGCTGTGGCCGTGGAAGCTGACGGTCGGCGACCACGCGTGGATCGGCGAGGGCGCCTGGCTGCTGAACCTGGAGCCGGTGACCATCGGTGCGCACGCGTGCGTCTCGCAGGAGGCGATGCTGTGCACCGGCTCGCACGACCACCGGGCCGCGGACTTCCGCTACCGCAACGCGCCCATCGTGGTGGAGGACGGTGCGTGGGTGGCCGTACGGGCCACCGTGCTGGCGGGTGTGACGATCGGTCGGTGCGCCGTGGCGGGCGCGGGCTCGGTGGTGCACAAGGACCTGCCCGCGCTGACCCTGCAGACCCAGGACGGGCGGCGCCGCCCGGTGGAGGAGCCCAAGTGAGTGCCGCTTTGAGAGTTCTGCACGCCGTCACCCTGCACTCCCCCTCGCACGCCTTCGGCGGACCGGTGCGGGTGGCGCTGAACCTGGCGAAGGGGCTGCGGGCGCGCGGTCACGAAGCGCGGTTGCTCGCCCTGGGCGAGGGGTTCCCCGATCCGTGGCCCACCTCCGTGGAGGGGGTGCCCGCCAAGCTGTTCCCCGCGCGCAGGCTGCTGCCGCTGGGCTTCAGCGGGATGACCTCCCCGGCGCTCCTCGCCTCGGCGGGGCGGCTGGTGCGGGACGCCGACGTGGTCCACGTCCACCTCGCCCGGGACCTGGTGACGCTGCCGGTGGCGCTGGCCGCGCTGCGGGCCCGCAAGCCGCTGGTGCTCCAGACCCACGGCATGGTGGACCCGAGCGGGAAGCTGCTGGCCAAGGTGCTGGACGCGGTGGCGGTACGCCGGCTGCTGCGCGGCGCGGACGCGGTGCTGTACCTGACCCCGCACGAGCGCGAGGGACTGGACGCGGTGGTGGGGCCGCCCGCGCTGGCCACGGCGGTACGGCTGGTCAACGGCACCCCGGCGCAGGAGGAGCGCCCGGCTCCGGCGGGGGCGCCGCGCATCCTCTACTCGGCGCGCCTGCAGGCCCGCAAGCGGCCGGTGGACTTCGTGGACGCGGCCCCGGCGGTGCTGGCGGCGCATCCGGACGCGGAGTTCGTGGTGGCGGGGCCGGACGAGGGCGAACTGGCGGCGGTCCGGGCGCGGATCGCGGAGCTGGGGCTGGACGCGCACTTCACGGTCCCCGGGGCCCTGTCGGGCGCGGAGGTCCTGGCGGAGCTGCGCCGGGCCCACGTGTACGTACTGCCGTCGGTGGAGGAGCCCTTCCCCATGTCGGTGCTGGAGGCGCTGGCGGTGGGCGTGCCGTCGGTGGTGACCCACTCCAACGGTCTGGCCCGGGACGTCGCCGCGGCGGGGGCCGGACGGGCGGTGGAACCGGGTCCGGCGGGGGTCGCCGAGGCGGTCCTCGCCCTCCTGGACCCGGACGCGAACCGGTCGGCCTCGGTCGCCGCCCGGAAGCTGGCGGCGCAGTCGTTCTCCATGGACGCGGTGCTGGACACCCTCCTGCCGGTGTACGGGTCCGCGCGCGGCGCGGGGGCGTAGCCGCCCCGCTCGGGGCGGGGCGGCGTCAGATGATGTCGCGGCCCCGCTCCTCGACCACCGGGAGCACCCCGGCCGCCCGGCGGCGGCGCAGCACGCTGGAGTACACGGCCAGGCCGATCGCGCCCGCCGCCATCATGATCAGGCCGACCAGGGGCAGGTTGACCCCCTCCATCCGCCAGTCGCTCGCGAAGGTGAGGATGGCCCCCACCACGATCAGGGCTATGCAGCCGCCGATGCCTCGCATGTCAAGTCGCCTCCACGCTCGTGGTGTTGTGACGGCGCGAGTACCCCCGCCCCGGACATGGAAACGCCCGGGCACGCAAACGCCCCCGCGACGGTGACGCCGTCCGCGGGGGCGTTCTCGTACGGCTGCCGCCGCTCAGGCGGGGATCCAGGCGTAGCAGGCGGTCGAGGTGAACTCGGCGGTGCCCGCCGGGACCGTCGCCGTGATCTTGTCGCCGGCCTTCGGCGGGGCGGCCGGGCCCGAGGCGAGGACCGAGCCGTCCTTGCCCTTCGCCTCCCAGGAGCAGGTGGTGCTCTGGGTCAGCGCCCGGTAGGTGCCCGGGGCGGGCGACTGGTGGCGGCCGTCGCCGAAGCCCTTCTCGGCGGCGGCCAGGATCGGCTTCTGCTCCGGGCACAGGAACGGGATGGCGTCCTTCGCCCCGGGGATCTC
The DNA here is from genome assembly GCF_036226825.1 of Streptomyces sp. NBC_00667. Lineage (NCBI taxonomy): Bacteria > Bacillati > Actinomycetota > Actinomycetes > Kitasatosporales > Streptomycetaceae > Streptomyces > Streptomyces sp. NBC_00667. The sequence goes on along the minus strand of NZ_CP109022.1, from coordinate 4,705,126 downwards.
GCCGGCCACGATGGCCCCGGTGGCCGCGTCCTTGTCGTGCTTGGCCGTGCGCTCCACCCGCTGGCAGGACTCCTGGCCCGTCTGGAGGACGGCCGCGGGGTCCATCTTCTCCGGGACCCGGCCGCTCAGGTACTTCTTCTCCGTCTCGGTGAAACTGCCCGTCTTCGGGACGAGCTTCGCGTCGGGGAGGACCGGACCGGACGGCTTCGCCCCGGGTGAGGCGGGCGCGCCCGGGCTGTCCGCGGGGTCCGGCGCCGGGGAGGCGGCGGGCGGCTTCGGCTTGCCGGCCGCCGGATCGGCCTTCGCGTCGCCGTCCGAACTGCAGGCGGTCAGGGTCAGGGCGGCGGCCAGCAGAACAGCAGCCGCTGCGGAGCGTCGGTACATCAGGGGGCTCCCGTACTTGCCGGTGGTGGACAAAGGAGTACAGGGCCTGCCGCGCGGGCAGGCCCCGTACTCCGTCAGGCGGGTGGTGCCTCGGCCGTTACTTGGGGCCGAAGGTGAGGATCAGCTGCGGCGCGGCGTCCGCGGCCGTCGCCTCCGAGGACCAGAGCCACAGCGGGTCGGTGCCCGTGCTCGTCAGGGCCACGCTGTAGCCGTTGGTGCCCAGCACCGACGAGACGGCGGTGGTGTCCAGTTCGACGTTCTGGATCGCCGAGCCGTCCGGCACGCCCGCGAGGGATCCGAGCGGGGTGGTGCCGAGGGTGGGCTTGGTGTTGAACGTCGTGCCCGCCGCGCTCCAGGTGCCGGTGACCGGCACCACGGACACGGTGTCGGCCGTACCGGCACCGGTCTGCGTCGTGGTCTTGACCTGCAGCGAGGCCGCCTTGAGGACCGTCCCGGCCGGGGCGGCCGGCAGGTTGAAGCGCAGGTACGTCTCGTACGCCGAGGTGCCGCGCACCGCGAGCGAGGTGGACGTGCCGTAGGCCTGGCCGGGGGCGCCCTGGTTGATGTAGGTGTCCTCGGTCGTGACGACCTTGGAGACCGTGTCGGTGGGGGCCTTGGCGAGGTCGTAGTGGTTCTTGACCTGGGCCTGGGTCAGCGCCGTCGGGTAGACGGCCGTCTCGTCGATCTGTCCGGCGAAGAAGTTGCTCGTCGGACGGTTCGGCCAGCTGCTCAGGTTGTCGCCGCCCACGTGCCAGAAACCGGCGTACTGCTGGAAGCCGGTGACGTTGAGCGTGCCCTTGTTCTGCCCGTCCACGTACAGCGCCATGCCCGAGGGGCCCTGGGTGCCGACGACGTGGTGCCACTTGTTGTCGTTGTACGTCTCGAACAGGCCGGTGGAGAGGGTCCGGGTCGAGCCGTTGTACACGCCGAAGACCAGGCGGCCGGTGTTGGTCATGTACAGCTGCTTGTCGTACGAGCCGCTGTTGCGGTCGGTGTTGTTGCCGAAACCGATCAGCTTGCCGCCGCGCGTGGTGTTCGTCTTGAACCAGGTCTCGACGGTGTAGCTGCTGCCGACCGTCTGGCGGTGGTCGCTGTAGACCTGCTGGCTGGTGCCGTTGAAGCCCATCGCGGTGCTGGCACCGGAGACGGCGCCGGGCGTCTGGCGCAGGGCCGGGGCGTTCAGCTGGATGCCGCTGGTGTTGCCGCCCGCGGAGGAGTCGGCGACGTAGGGGCTGACGGTGTCGTCGTAGCGCCAGTACAGGTTGGCGCCGTCGGCGCGGACCTGGTTCGGGTACGACTGGACCGAGGCGGGGACCGTCACCGAGGCGGTGGCCGACAGCGCGCTGGTGTTGCCGGCGGCGTCGGTCGCGGTCACGCGGTAGGTGTAGGACTGGCCGGCCTTGACCGTGGTGTCGGTCCAGGAGGCCTGCTGCCGCTCGAACTCCAGGGAGTCGGCGGTCATCGTGTGCGCCGGGGTGGACGAGCCGTTCCGGTAGATCCGGTACGTCAGCTTGCTGTCGTCCTCGTCGTAGCTGGTGCGCCAGCGGACCTGGACCTCACCGGGCTTGACGCTCGCGGCGCTGGCGACCGGGGTGGTCGGGGCGCCGACGTCACCGGTGGAGGCGAAGCGGGTCAGGCCCTGCTGGGCGACGCCGTTGACGGTGGTGAACTCGCCACCGACCCACATGTACTTGGTGTCGCCCTTCTCCGCGACCGCCATGACGCGCGGGCCGATGCCCTCGCCGAGGCCGTCGTTGGTGTCGGGGAACCAGCCGAGCTTGCGGGGGCTGGCCACGAACCCGTCCACCGGGGCGGGGGGCGCGCCCTGGAAGTCGGTGGGCTGCGCCAGCAGGTGGTGACGGCGGCCGTCGGGGTACTCGCCGTTCAGGGAGCAGTCGTGCGCGTGCGAGGAGCTGTAGAGGACTCCGTCGTACGGCAGGACGAACTGGGTGGCACCGAGGCAGCGGTCGCGCCACTTCTCGCTGAAGTCACCGAGGTTGAGGCCGATGCGGCCGTCGAATACGCCGCCGCCGGAACCCTCGTTGCCGGTGTAGAAGCCCGTCGCGTCGGTGGCGATCGACTTGACGACCGAGTTGGACGGGATGGTGCCGTACGTCTTGGCGACGGCGCCGGTCGCGGAGTCCACGACCGCCAGCGCGTGCGTGTTCTGGCCGTTGACCGTGAAGAAGTCACCGCCCAGCAGCACGTTCTTGCCGTCGGGGGTGACCGCGACCGCCCGGCCCGGCTCGTCGGCGTTGGCGACGAAGGGCCTCAGCGCACCGGAGCCGGCGTCGACCGCGGCGAACCGCTCGCGGGTCTGGCCCTCGACGGTGGTGAAGTCGCCCGCCGCGTACAGCGTGTCGTCGGTGACGGCGAACGCGCGCACGGTGGAGGGGAAGCTGGGGTGGAACGACGCCTTGGGGGTGCAGGTGTCGATGTCGATCGCCGCGACGCTGGAGACCGGCGTGCCGTTGACGGCGCCGAAGTAGCCGCCCGCGTACAGGGTCTTCTTGTCCTTCGAGACGGCCAGGGCGCGCACGGTGGCGCTGCCGTCGCCGACGGTGAAGGCGAGCTTGCAGGAGGTCGGGGCGCCGGTCGCGGCGTCGAGCGCCACGAAGTTCACCGCTTCCTGCTCGGTGCCGCTGCCACTGCCGTCCGGCGGACGGACCGCCGAGAAGGTGCCGCCGGCGAAGACCGTGCCGCCGGCCTGGGCCATCGCCCAGACGATGCCGTTGGGCTGCCAGGTGGGCAGCTCGTCGGCGGTGAAGGCCACGGGCGGCGTGATGGCGGATGCCTCGGGCATCAGCACCAGGCCTATGCCGGTGCCGGCACCGGCCAGTGACAGGACGAGGGCAGCAGTCAGCCCTCTGGATCTACGCATGAGCCCCCCAGGGCAATCGCCCGGTTTTGATGGCTGGAACTATCCGATCAGCCATATGTACTGGCGCAGACTAGGGCTCACGCGAGGGCCCGGTCACCTCACTTGACCCATTGCATACCAACTTGGAATCAACGGGTTCCGCATGGAGGGCGCACGGCGGACATACGGCGGGTTCGCCCCGGTCACGCGGCAGGTACCCGCACGGCGTGACCGGGACGCAGCAAATCAACAGGCGAAATATACGTCCTCTAGCGGTCGATGCGGACCGTTGCGCCCGCCAACTGGTCCTCGACCTGGCGGATATCGGCGTCGACCATGATCCGGGCGAGTTCGGCCACCAGGACCGTCGGCTTCCAGCCGAGGATCTCCTGCGCCTTGGAGGCGTCGCCGATGAGGGCGTCGACCTCGCTGGGGCGCTCGTACTTGGGGTCGTAGCGCACGTGCTCGTTCCAGTCGAGGCCCGCGTGTCCGAAGGAGGACTCGACGAACTCGCGGACGGTCGCGGCGACGCCGGTGGCGACCACGTAGTCGGTGGGCTCGTCCTGCTGGAGCATCCGCCACATGGCGTCGACGTACTCCGGCGCGTAGCCCCAGTCGCGGACCGCGTCGAGGTTGCCGAGGTAGAGGTGGTCCTGGAGACCGGCCTTGATCCGGGCGACCGCGCGGGTGATCTTGCGGGTCACGAAGGTCTCGCCGCGGCGCGGGGACTCGTGGTTGAAGAGGATCCCGTTGACCGCGAACATGTCGTAGGCCTCGCGGTAGTTCACCGTGGTCCAGTACGCGAAGACCTTGGCGGCACCGTACGGGCTGCGCGGGTGGAACGGCGTCTGCTCGTTCTGCGGCGGCGGGGTAGAGCCGAACATCTCCGAGGACGAGGCCTGGTAGATACGGGTGTCCACGCCGCTGGCCCGGATGGCCTCCAGCAGGCGCAGCGCGCCGAGGCCGGTGACGTCACCGGTGTAGAGGGGTGCGTCGAAGGAGACGCGGACGTGGGACTGCGCACCCAGGTTGTAGACCTCGTCGGGGCGTATGTCGCGCAGCAGGTTCACCAGCGCCACGCCGTCGGACAGGTCCGCGTGGTGCAGCACGAGGGAGCGGTTCTCGGTCTGCGGGTCCTGGTAGATGTGGTCGATCCGCTCCGTGTTGAAGCTGGAGGAGCGCCGCACGAGCCCGTGCACCGTGTATCCCTTGGAGAGCAGGAGCTCGGCGAGGTACGAGCCGTCCTGCCCGGTGACGCCGGTGATCAGTGCGGTCTTGCCCATAGGGTCCCCCTGGGGGTCGTTGCGGTCTGTCGTGCCGGCCGGCGGTCTTCCGCCGGCCCTGTCGAGGCTGCGCCTCATGGTGTGTGGCGGGCCCGCCGCGCCGTGGAGGGCGGCGGCCCGGAGTGCGGGGCGGGCGGGCCCGCGGCCGCGGCGCGCGTACGGCCGCCGGCCCGGACCCGGGGGGCCGGATGGGTACCGTACACGCCTGTTGCGGAACCGATCCCCCCGCATTCGGCCCCGGCCACACCGCCGGAACCCGCTGCCGATCCGGGGCGCGCGGGCCCGTGGGCCGGGGCGGCCCCTCCCCCGCAAACCCGCGGCGGCGGACTGGCATCATCGGCGGTATGACAAGTTCGCTGCCGCTCCTGCCCCCGCACGCCCGCGTCTTCGTCGCCGGCCACCGCGGCCTCGTGGGGTCCGCGGTCGCCCGGCGGCTGACCGCCGACGGCCACGAGGTGCTCACCCGCAGCCGCGCCGAGCTCGACCTGCGCGACGGCGCCGCGACCGAGGCGTACCTGCGGGACGTCCGCCCGGACGCCGTGGTGCTGGCCGCCGCCAAGGTGGGCGGGATCATGGCCAACAGCACCTACCCGGTGCAGTTCCTGGAGGACAACCTCAAGATCCAGCTCAGCGTCATCGCCGGGGCGCACGCCGCCGGGGTGGGCCGGCTGCTGTTCCTCGGCTCGTCCTGCATCTACCCCAAGCTGGCCCCGCAGCCCATCAGCGAGGACGCCCTGCTGACCGGCCCGCTGGAGCCGACCAACGAGGCCTACGCCCTCGCCAAGATCGCCGGGATCGTGCAGGTCCAGTCGTACCGCAAGCAGTACGGCGCCTCGTACATCTCGGCCATGCCCACGAACCTGTACGGCCCGGGGGACAACTTCGACCTGGAGTCCTCGCACGTCCTGCCCGCGCTGATCCGCCGCTTCCACGAGGCCTCGGCCGAGGGGCGCGAGGAGGTGACGCTGTGGGGATCGGGCACCCCGCGCCGGGAGTTCCTGCACGTCGACGACCTCGCCGCCGCCTGCGCGGTGCTGCTGGAACGCTACGACGGCGACGAGCCCGTCAACATCGGCTGCGGCGAGGACCTCACCATCAGGGCACTGGCCGAGACGGTCGCCGAGGTGACCGGCTTCGAGGGCCGGCTCGCCTGGGACACCTCCAAGCCGGACGGGACGCCCCGCAAGCTGCTGGACGTCACCCGCCTGACCTCGCTGGGCTGGAAGCCCGGCATCCCGCTGCGCGACGGCATCGCGTCCACCTACCGCTGGTGGCTGGACTCCCCGATGTCGCGCTGATCGCAAGGCGGGCCCCTCAGTACGCTCCGCGGCCGTCGACGACGGCGCGGAGCGTACGGCCCATGACGTCGACATCGCTGGTGAAGGACCAGTTGTCGACGTACTGCAGATCAAGCTGAATCGTTTCGTCCCAGGACAGGTCCGACCGTCCGCTGATCTGCCACAGGCCCGTCATACCCGGCCGCACGCTCAGACGGCGCAGCTCGGTCTCGTCGTACCGGGCCACCTCCTCGGGCAGCGGCGGGCGCGGGCCGACGAGGGACATGCTGCCGGTCAGCACGTTGAACAGCTGCGGCAGTTCGTCCATCGAGGTCCGGCGCAGCAGCCGGCCCACCCGGGTCACCCGGGGGTCCCGGCGCATCTTGAACATCAGGCCGTCGTTCTCGTTGGCCCCCGCCAGTTCCGGCTTCAACCGGTCGGCGTCCACGACCATCGTGCGGAACTTCCACATGACGAACGGGACCCCGTCACGCCCGATCCGGCGCTGGCTGTAGAAGGCCGGCCCGCGCGAGCCGAAACGTATCGCCAGCACCAGCGCGAGGAAGAGCGGCGACAGCAACAGCAGCCCGACGGCGGCCCCCGCCCGGTCCAGCGCCGACTTGAGCAGCGGTTGCACGCCCCTGCGCACGGGCGGCGCGATCCGCAGCACGGCGAGCCCGCCGGCGGAAAGGGTCTCCAGCCGCTTGACGGATATCTCCACCAGGCCGGGGAAGACGGCCAGTTCGAGCCCGGCGTCGTGCAGCGCCCAGGCGACCCGGCGCAGCCGGTCCCCGGCGATCCGCACGCCCGGGGCGACGAGCACCAGGTCGGCGTGGTGGCTGCGGACGGCGCCCAGCACCGCGGTGGCGTCCTCGTTCGGACCGTAGGGGGCCGCGTCCAGGCGGGCCGCGACGGGTACGCCGCTGTCCAGCCGGCCTTCGCCGACCGGGACGACGCCGACGACCACGTAGGGGTGGTCGGTGCGCGAGGCGAGGTGCGCGATCACGCCTTCGGCGGCCTCGGGTTCGCCGACGACCAGGACCCGGCTGACCGCCTGGGCCTCCCGGCGGGCGGCGAAGAGGTGACGGTAGGTCAGTTTGTGGCAGGCGACGGTCACGAGCAGGGCGGGCAGCAGCGCCCCCAGCGCCGCCAGCCGCGGGGTGCTTTCGCCGGTCACCACACGGGCGACGGCAAGGACACCGATCAGAATCAGCCAGTCGTGGACGACGGGCAGCACTCCGCGGGACTCACCGAGCGTCCGGGTCGCGTACCGTCGGCGCAGCGCCTGTACCGCGGTCCACGCGAGGGCCGCACCGACCGCGCAGTAGACGGGCCGGGCCTGCTGCGCCGCGTCGAAGACGAGTCCTACGGGGACGGCCGCTCCCAGGAAGTCGGCCGTGACCGCCGCGGGAAGGTACCAGCGGGCCTTGTCGACGAGCCGGCGCGGAGGCGCCGAACTCGACGCGGTCGGATCGACGGCCGTCCCGGCCACTCTTTGCGCAGGAAAATGGACATGCCTCATGGGCCCCCCTGGCACGTGGTCTATGTCAGTGGCGTGTGCCCGCGGCTTCCCCTGGCGACGAGCATCTGACGCACCGGGAAACAGTACGACAAACACCCGTACGGTAAATGCCGTTTGCGTTAACGAGGTCCCCCGTTGCTCAAGTGTTAGCAACCGGTATCTGTAGTTCCGGCTGTTTCGGCTCCTCCTCTCACACAAAAGTGAATGGTTCGGATACCGGATACGTCTCTTCGGACAACGGACTGTTTCCAGCCAACCTTTTGATGTGGCCCTGACATCGACGCCCGCAGGTGACACTCTTCGACCGTTCATCGCACGAGCCCTGATCTGCCCGGAGGCCCACCCAGCCGTCCGGAACCCCCCTTGCAGAAGGAGTTTGCGTTGAGTCACACCCCCCAGCGGCGCGCCACCGCGGCCGGCGCCCTCGTCGCCGCCGCGGCCCTGCTCGCCGTAGGCATTCAGGCCGGAACCGCCAACGCCGACGCCACCGCGTCGTCGCAGTCCACCAAGGCGGCTCAGCCCAACCCGGGCGCGGCCGCCCGCCTGCTCAGCGCTTCGGAGCGTGCGACGCTCCTCGCCGATGCCAACTCGACCACGGTGCAGGCGGCCAAGGCCCTCGGCCTCGGCGGCAAGGAGCGCCTGGTCGTCCGCGATGTGGTCCAGGATGCCGACGGCACCACCCACACCACGTACGAGCGCACGTTCGACGGCATACCCGTGCTCGGCGGTGACCTGACGGTCCACGCCAAGGGCGGCGTCACCAAGAGCGTGACCAAGGCCACCAACCACGAGATCAGCGTGGCGGACACCAGCCCCTCCGTCGCCCCCTCGGCGGCCGAGAGCCAGGCCGTCTCCTCGGCCAACGCCGCGGGCGCCAAGCAGGCCAAGCCCTCCAAGAACGCCCGCAAGGTGATCTGGGCGGCCGAGGGCGCGCCGGTCCTCGCCTTCGAGACCGTCGTCGGCGGCCTCCAGGACGACGGCACCCCGAGCGAGCTGCACGTGGTCACCGATGCCAAGACCGGCGCGAAGATCACCCAGTGGCAGGCCATCGAGACCGGCACCGGCAACACCATGTACAGCGGCCAGGTCACGATGGGCACCTCGCAGTCGGGCAGCAGCTACACGCTGACCGACGCCGGGCGCGGCGGCCACAAGACCTACGACCTCAAGGGCGGCAGCTCCGGCACCGGCACGCTCTTCACCAACACCACGGACGTCTGGGGCAACGGCGCCGCCTCCAACCGCGAGACGGCCGGTGCGGACGCCCACTACGGCGCCCAGCTGACGTGGGACTACTACAAGAACGTGCACGGCCGCAACGGCCTGCGCAACGACGGTGTCGCCCCGTACAGCCGGGTGCACTACGGCAACGCCTACGTCAACGCGTTCTGGGACGACGGCTGCTTCTGCATGACGTACGGCGACGGCACCAGCAACACGCACCCGCTGACGTCCATCGACGTGGCCGCGCACGAGATGACGCACGGTCTGACCTCGGTCACCGGCAACATGACCTACAGCGGTGAGCCCGGCGGCCTGAACGAGGCGACCTCCGACATCATGGCGGCGAACGTCGAGTTCTACGCCAACAACCCGCAGGACGTCGGCGACTACCTGGTCGGCGAGAAGATCGACATCAACGGCGACGGCACCCCGCTGCGCTACATGGACAAGCCCAGCAAGGACGGCGGCTCCAAGGACTACTGGTCCTCCAGCCTCGGCGGCCTCGACGTCCACTACTCCTCGGGCCCGGCCAACCACGTCTTCTACCTGATGTCCGAGGGCTCCGGCGCCAAGGTCATCAACGGCGTCAGCTACAACTCGCCGACCTCGGACAACCTCCCGGTCACCGCGATCGGCCGCGACGCCGCCGCGAAGATCTGGTTCCGCGCGCTGACGGTCGGCTACTTCAAGTCGAACACCAACTACGCCGCCGCCCGCACGGCGACGCTGCAGGCCGCCGCCGACCTGTACGGCCAGGGCTCGACCACGTACAACAACGTGGCCAACGCCTGGGCCGGCATCAACGTCGGTGCCCGCATCACCTCCGGCGTCTCGGTCACCCCGATCGCCAACCAGACCACCCAGGTCAACACCGCCGTGAGCCTGCAGGTCCAGGCGACCAGCACCAACGCGGGTGCGCTGAGCTACGCGGCGACCGGTCTGCCGGCCGGCCTGTCGATCAACTCCTCGACGGGTCTGATCTCGGGCACCGCCACCACCGCGGGCACGTCCAACGTGACCGTCACGGTGACCGACTCCGCGGGCAAGACGGGTACGGCGTCCTTCACCTGGACCGTCGGCACGGTCCAGCAGAGCGTGTTCGAGAACACGAACGACTACCAGATCGCGGACAACTCGACCGTCGAGTCCCCGATCACGGTGACCCGCACGGGCAACGCCCCGAGCACCCTCAAGGTGGACGTCAACATCGTCCACACCTACGTCGGTGACCTGCGGGTCGACCTGGTCGCCCCCGACGGCTCCGTCTACAACCTGCGCAACCGCAGCGGCGGCAGCGCGGACAACATCGTCCAGAGCTTCACCGTGAACGCCTCCTCCGAGGTCGCGCAGGGTGTCTGGAAGCTGCGGGTGGCGGACCTCGCCTCCGCGGACACCGGCTACATCAACAGCTGGAAGCTCACGTTCTGACCCCGACAGGGGTGACGGGGGCCGAGCCGAACCCAGGCTCGTCCGATTGATCGCGGGGCCGCCCGGGAGACGACCTCCCCGGGCGGCCCTGTTCCATGACGGTTCCACGAACGGTTCCACGAACGGTTCCACGACGCGCAAGGGCCCGGCACCACGGGGGTGCCGGGCCCTTGCGCGTCATCCGGTCGGCAGGTCCCGCGGCTGCCGGCCAGGTCGGGTCAGTCAGGTCAGGTCAGGTCGGGTCAGTCGATGGCGCCGAAGATGCGGTCGAACATGTCGCCCTGCTCGCCGGTGCGGCCCTGCTCCTCTTCGCGCCGGTCCTGCTCCTCGCGGGCCTGCTGCTCCATACGGGCCTGCTCGTCCCGCTGGGCCTGGTCCTGACGGCCCCTCTCCTCCTGGCGGGTCTGCTCCTCGCGCTGGGCCTGGTCCTGGCGGCCCTGCTCGTCGCGGGCCTCCTCGTCGCGGGCCTCCTCGTCGCGCGCCTCCTCGTCGCGCGCCTGCTGGTCCTGAGGGGCCTGCTCGTCGCGGGCCTGCTCCTCACGGGCCTGCTCGTCGCCGGCCTGCTCGTCGGCCGGCTGCTCGTCGGCAGGTTCGTCCGTGCGCGGCTTCATCATCTCCTGCATGGCCGGCTTGGCGCCGTTGTGCACCGGCGCCCCCGCCATGCCCGGCCCGGCTTCGTGGCGGCGGCCCCGGTCCTCGTCGCCGTTGCCGGACTCGTCGTCATTTCCGTCGTGGCGCCCGCCGTTCCAGTCGTCGCCGCGTCCGTCGTGGCGGCCCTCGCGGTCGTCGTCGTCCGTCGGCTTGAAGAGCACCGAGCGGACCTGGACGCCGTGCGCCCGCTCCCCCGGCGCGAGCGCCCGCTCGGCCCGCTCGCCGCACTCACGGTCCCGGAACAACACCGCCAGCGACTCCGTCTCGTTGCGCACGGTGGTCGCCGGGTTCTCCCACGAGGTGCCCGTCAGCCTGTAGCAGGTGTCGTTGTCCGCCGGGCGGATCTGGCGGTGCTCGTTGCCGCCGGCCTCGTCGTCGTCATCGTCATCGACGAGGTACTCCAGGCGGCCGAGCGGGCGACGGCCGTCATCGTCGTCGTGATCCGCCGCCAGCGTGGCGCCGGCGGTGGGCAGGACGATGGCGAGGGCACCGAGGAGTGCGGCGGCGGTGGTACGAGCACGCATGAAGAGTCCGTTCTCTGGTCGGCTGGAACGCCGGGTCCGGTGGCTTCCAGCGGGCAGCGTAGGAGCGGACGATTCGGATGAAACGATTCAGCGTGCCCAGCGCGTTCGAAGGTTCACCCTCCTGGATCGGTCGGCGGGGCCCATACGGCAGTCACCGCGCCGACCGGCCCCACGGCCTCCGCCGCACCCCGCGCTCAGACCCGGTCCACCACCGCCACGGCCTCCGCGGGCCGGCCCCCGGCCTGCGGCCCGCCCGCGCTCCGCCCCGCCGAACGGATCAGCAGCACCGCGGCGAGGGCGCCCAGCAGACCCATCGCCCCCGAGGCCACGAAGGTCTCGCGCAGCCCGCTCACGAAGGCCGCCTCCACCCAGGCCTTCGCCGCCGGGGCGGCGGCCAGCAGCCGCCCCGCCCCGCCGGACGCCAACGCCTCCGCGGTCCCGCGCGCCCGACCGGAGCCGGCCAGCCCGTCCGCCAGCCCGGCGTGGAAGAGGGAGCCGAGCACCGCGATGCCGAAGGCCATCCCCAGCTGCCGCGCCGTGTTCAGCGCGCCGCCGGCCATGCCCGCCCGGGCCGGGGCCACCGCCCCCATCGCCGTGGCCGCCAGCGAGGGGATCGCCGCGCCCACCCCGGCCCCCGTCATCAGCAGGCCCGGGACCAGCGCCGGCCAGCCGTCGCCCGCGTCCAGCATCCAGGCCTGGAGCAGCGCGCCCGCCCCGATGAGCGCCAGCCCGCCGCCTATGGTCAGCCGCGCCGGGGCGCCGTGCAGGAGCCGGCCGGCCAGCGCCGAGACGAGGAACGAGGCGAGGCTCAGCGGTACCACCACCAGGCCCGCGCCGACCGGGCTCATCCCCTCGACGGACTGGAGCCAGAGGGAGACGTACATGAGGTACGAGAACGCCGCCCCGGACAGCAGCAGCGCGGCGGCCATGACCCCGACGAAGGTACTGCTGCGGAACAGCGAGAGGTCCAGCATCGGGCGGGCGGTGCGCAGTTCGACGAGCACGAAGACGGCGAAGGCGGCCGCGCCGAGGCCGAGGAGGCCGAGGGTGGAGGCGGAGGTCCAGCCGTTCTCGCCGGCCCGGATCAGCGCGTACGTGACGACCCCCGCGCCCGCGGTGAAGGCGGTCATACCGGGCAGGTCGAGGCCCTTGGCGTGCGGGTCGCGGGAGTCGGTGACCGCCTTGAGGGTGACGTACACCGCCAGGGCGCAGACGGGCAGGTTGATGTAGAAGATCCAGCGCCAGCCGAAGTGCTCGGTCAGCAGCCCGCCGATGATCGGCCCGGCCGCGGCGGCGGCGCCGTTGACCGCCCCCCACACGCCGAAGGCGATGCCGCGGTCGCGGCCCTGGTAGGCGGCGCTGAGCAGGGCCATGGTGGTGGCGAACATCGCCGCGCCGCCGAGGCCCTGTACGGCGCGGAAGGCGATCAGGGCGGCAGGGCCGGTGGCGAGGCCGCAGGCGAGCGAGGCGGCGGCGAAGAGCACGAGACCGCCGAGGTAGACGCGGCGCCGCCCGATCCGGTCGGCGAGGGAGCCCGCGCCGAGCAGCAGGGCGGCCAGCGCCAGGGCGTACACGTCCATCACCCACTGGAGGGCGGAGAACCCGGTGTGCATGTCGGCGGCCATGTCCGGCAGGGCGACGGTCACGATCGTGACGTCGACCAGGAGCATGAAGGCCCCCAGACAGACCGCCGTCAGCGGCAGCCACTTGCGCATGAATCTCTCCTCGTGGGGGTTTGGCGTCATCGGTGACCCCAAGTTCTCAGCGCGGTCCCGCATTCCACACCCGGCACCCGTCCGCCGACGGATTTCCGTCATGGACGGCTCTGGGATGATGGAAAGCATGAACCGAACCGCACCGAACGAGGAGCTCGACCTCCTCGACCGCTCCCTGATCCAGGCGTTGATGATCGACGGACGGGCCTCGTTCAGCCGGCTCGCCGAGGTGCTGGAGGTCTCCGACCAGACGGTGGTGCGCCGTTACCGGCGGATGCGGTCCGGGGGCCTGATCCGGGTGGTCGGACTCCCCCTGGGCCGCCGCGTCGGGCTGTTCGAGTCGTGGCTGCGCGTGCAGTGCGCGCCCGACGCGGCGCTGGTGGTGGCCGGGGCACTGGCCCGCCGGCCGGACATCTCCTGGGTGAAGCTGGGCTCGGGCGGGACGGAGATCCACTGCCTGACCAAGGCGCGCACCCGCGCCGACCGCGACGGCCTGCTGCTGGACAAGCTCCCCCGCACCCGCCGGGTGACCGGGGTCAGCGCGCACACGCTGCTGCGGGTCTTCGTCGGCGGCCCGGAGCGGTGGTGCGGGCTGGACGTGCTGCGGCCCGACCAGGCCGCGGCACTGGAGCGACCGCCGGTCCCGCAGGGGCGGGAACGGCACACCCTGGACGAGGTCGAGCTGGCGCTGCTGTCGGTGCTCGGCCGGGACGGGAGGGCCGGCTACCCCGAACTGGCGCGCGCCTCGGGCCTGTCGGAGTCCACCGCGCGTCGCCGCCTGGAACGGCTGCGGGATCTCGGGGCGCTCTACCTGGACGTGGAGCTCGTCCCCGCCCGGCTCGGCTACGAGGCGGAGGCCACCTTGATGCTGACGGCGGCGCCCTCGCGGCTGGCGGAGGCGGGCGCGGCGGTGGCCCGGCACGAGGAGGTGCCGTTCGCCGCCGCGGTGACCGGGGCGGCGAACCTGCTGGCCGTGGTGGTCTGCCGGGACACGGACGCGCTGTACACGTACCTGACGGAACGGATCGGCGCCGTGCCCGGCATCGAGCGGGTCGAGGTGATCCCGACCCTGCGCAACATCAAGCGGGCCGGGATGCTGGTCGAGGACGGACGGCTGGTCGACCCCTGAGTCCGGGTCCGGGCCCTGCCGCCCTGCCCCTGGGGCCTTCCCCGCCGCCCGTCCCCGCGTTCCTCACCTCAGCAGCATCCCGCCCGCCGCGTCCGCGTCGGCGCCGGCGTCCTGCGGGCCCGCGACCAGGCCGAGTTCGGCCGGGCTCGCCAGCAGCGGGTGCGCGGGCAGGATCCGTACGGTGTAGCCGAAGGGCCCCGTACGGTCGAGGGCGAGCGGGCCCTCGTAGACCCAGCGGCCCTCCAGGTCGGGCCCGGAGGCCGGTTTCAGCGGGAAGGTCCGGGCGGCCTGGATCACGTCCTGCGCGTCCACCCGGCCCGCGACGGCCTGCACCTCCACGTCCTCCGGCGCGAGCGCGTCCAGCGCCACCCGCACCCGCAGGGTGAGCGTGGCGCCCAGCTCGGCGGTCCCGCCGACGGGCGCGGCGGCGAGCGCCTCCACGTGCTCGACGGTGACCCGGGGCCAGCCCGCGCGGACCCGGCCCTTCCACCAGGCGAGGTCCCGGGCCGCCTCCGGGTCGAGGGCGCGGTGGGCGAGCGCGGCGGGGGCGTAGAGGCGCTCCACGTACTCCCGCACCATCCGCCCCGCCAGCACCTTGGGCCCCAGGGAGACCAGGGTCCGCCGGACCATCTCGATCCACCGTTCCGGCAGTCCGCTGCGCCCGGCCCGGTCGTAGAAGCGGGGCGCGACCCGGCTCTCGATCAGCTCGTAGAGGGCGTTCGCCTCCAGGTCGTCGCGCCGCTCGACGTCGGTCCCGGCCCCGTCGGCGGTGGGGATGGCCCAGCCGAAGTCGGGCTCGAACCACTCGTCCCACCAGCCGTCGAGCACGGAGAGGTTGAGGCAGCCGTTGAGCGCCGCCTTCATCCCGCTCGTGCCGCAGGCCTCCAGCGGGCGCAGCGGGTTGTTCAGCCAGATGTCGCAGCCCGGGTAGAGCTTCTGCGCCATGGCCATGCCGTAGTCGGGCAGGAAGACGATCCGGTGCCGCACCCGCGGGTCGTCGGAGAACCGCACCAGTTCCTGGACGAGTCGCTTGCCGCCGTCGTCGGCGGGGTGCGCCTTGCCCGCGACCACGATCTGCACCGGCCGGTCCGGGTCCAGCAGCAGCCGGCGCAGCCGCTCCGGGTCGCGCAGCATCAGCGTGAGCCGCTTGTAGGAGGGGACGCGGCGGGCGAAGCCGATGGTCAGCACGTCCGGATCGAGTACGCAGTCCACCCAGCCCAGCTCGGCGTCCGCGGCCCCGCGCTGCTTCCAGGAGGCCCGCAGCCGGTCGCGCACCTCCTGCACCAGCTGCTCCCTGAGCACCCGGCGCAGGTCCCACACCTCCTGGTCGGCGATGGCCGACACGGCGTCCCAGCGCGGGGACCCGCCGACGGACAGCGCGTCCTCGGTCCGGCCGGCCCCGATCTGGCGCGCGCCGAGCCGCATCACCTCGGGCGCCACCCAGGTCGGCGCGTGCACGCCGTTGGTGATGGAGGTGATCGGCACGTCGACCGGGTCGAAGCCGGGCCACAGCCCGGCGAACATGCCGCGGCTGACGGCGCCGTGCAGGGTGGAGACGCCGTTGGCGCGCTGGGCGAGGCGCAGGCCCATGACGGCCATGTTGAACACCCCGGGGTCGCCGCCGGGGTAGGACTCCGCGCCCAGTTCGAGGATCCGCTCGACGGGTACGCCGGGCAGTTCGCCGCCCTCGCCGAAGTGCCGGGCGACCAGGGCGCGGTCGAAGCGGTCGATGCCGGCGGGGACGGGGGTGTGCGTGGTGAACACGGTGCCGGCGCGGACCGCCTCGACGGCGGCGTCGAAACCGATACCCTGTTCACCTTCGAGTTCCCTTATGCGTTCAAGACCGAGGAAACCGGCGTGTCCCTCGTTGGTGTGGAACACCTCGGGGTCGGCGTGACCGGTCAGCCGGCAGTACGTCCGCACGGCGCGGACCCCGCCGATGCCGAGCAGCATCTCCTGGAGCAGCCGGTGGTCGCTGCCACCGCCGTAGAGCCGGTCGGTCACCTCGCGGGCGGCGGTGTCGTTGTCCTCGACGTCGGAGTCGAGCAGCAGCAGCGGGACCCGTCCGACGCGGGCTTGCCAGATGTGCGCGTGCAACGACCGGCCGCCGGGCAGGCCCAGGGTCACCCGGGCGGGCGTGGCGTCGGCCTCGCGGACGAGGGCGAGGGGGAGCTCGTTGGGATCGAGGACGGGGTAGTGCTCCTGCTGCCAGCCGTCACGGGAGAGGGACTGGCGGAAGTAGCCGTGGCGGTAGAGCAGTCCCACGCCGATGAGCGGGACGCCGAGGTCGCTGGCGGCCTTGAGGTGGTCGCCCGCGAGGATCCCGAGCCCGCCGGAGTACTGCGGCAGGGCTGCGGTGATGCCGAACTCGGGCGAGAAGTAGGCGATGGCGGCGGGCAGGTCCCCGCCGTTCTCGTGGGTCTGGTACCACCTCCCGCCGTGGACGTAGTCATCGAGGTCGGCGGCGGCCACGGCCAGCCGCCGCAGGAACCGCCGGTCGCCGGCGAGCTCCTCCAGGCGGCCGGCGGACACGGCGCCGAGCAGTCGCACGGGATCGCCGGCAGCGGCCTGCCAGCCCTCGGGGTCGACGGATTGGAAGAGTTCGCGGGTTTCCGCGTGCCAAGACCAGCGCAGGTTGCGCGCGAGGTCTGCCAGTGGCAGCAGCGGCTCGGGGAGGACGGGGCGCACGGTGAATCGACGGATAGCCTTCACGTGTTCCACCTTCGCAGGGGATTGCGGATCGGAGCGGCCGCACCACGCTGTGCACCCGCGCATCCGTCCACTTTGGATCCACTTCCGGAGCCACGAGGCTAGCCCGCCTGCGCGCCGCGCTGCCACGACGCCGACGCGCGCACGGGCCGCGAAGGGGGTATACCGGTGTAGGTCCGGGAGTTACCAACCGACTTGACGGAGCCTCGGCGGATGTCGAGCCGGGGCTTGGTTATCGGCGTGCCACTACGTACGAGTAGTTAACCAAGCGCACGGATTGGGTGGCACGAGAGTGGGAAGGGCTCCCCGGGTACACGCACGGCGCACACCGCACACCACCTCTCCCGCCACCCGAGTGAACGCGGACAGGAGCGGCCATGCCCGCAGCCCAGCCGTCTTCTGAACGGCTAGAAACAGAGCGAACAGAGCGTGCACTGCCGGCTGCCCCGTCAGCCGGACCGCCCACACCTAGCCCCGCGAACTGCCCCCAGGTGATCCCATCATGATCGGTCGCATTCCCGTGCTGGACGTCCGCCCCGCCGTCGACTGCGGCGCCAGACCCGCCAAGGCGGTCGTGGACGAGGTCTTCCGGATCTCGGCCACCGTGTTCCGCGAGGGCCACGACGCCGTTTCCGCCCACGTGGTACTCCGGGACCCGAGCGGACGGCTGCGGCCGCCCGTGCCGATGCACGAACTCGCTCCCGGTACCGACCGGTGGGGCGCCAGGGTCTGCGCCGACACCGAAGGGCGGTGGACGTACACCGTCGAGGCGTGGAGCGACCCCATCGCCACCTGGCGCGCGCACGCCGCCATCAAGATCCCCGCGGGGATCGACACCGGGCTGATGCTGCTCGAAGGCGCGGAGCTGTACGCGCGGGCCGGCGCGAAGATCCCCAAGAAGGACGGTCGCGCGCACGTGCTGGCCGCCGCCGAGGCGATGCGCGACGAGGACCGGGAGGTCTCCGTGCGGTACGCGGCCGCCCTCGCCGCCCCCGTGACCGAGGCCCTCGCGCGGCGCCCGTACCGGGAGCTGGTCAGCGCCGCCAAGCCGCTGCCGCTGCTCGTCGAGCGCAAGCGGGCCCTCTTCGGCTCCTGGTACGAGATGTTCCCCCGCTCCGAGGGAGCGGTGGTCGAGCCCGGCTCGGCTCCGGTGAGCGGGACCTTCCGGACGGCCGCCGAGCGGCTGCCGGCGATCGCCGCCATGGGCTTCGACGTGGTGTACCTGCCGCCCATCCACCCCATCGGCAGCACTTACCGCAAGGGCCCCAACAACACCTTGTCGGCCGGTAGTTGGGATCCGGGCGTGCCGTGGGCCATCGGGTCGACCGAGGGCGGCCACGACGCCGTCCACCCGGAGCTGGGCACCATCGAGGACTTCGACGCCTTCGTGGCGCGGGCCCGGGAACTGCGGATGGAGATCGCCCTGGACTTCGCGCTCCAGTGCTCGCCCGACCACCCCTGGGTGGAGAAGCGGCCGGAGTGGTTCCGCCACCGCGCGGACGGGACGATCGCGTACGCCGAGAACCCGCCGAAGAAGTACCAGGACATCTTCCCGATCCACTTCGACACCGACATGGCCGGGATCGTCGAGGAGACGGTACGGATCCTGCGGCACTGGATGGACCACGGCGTCCGGATCTTCCGGGTCGACAATCCGCACACCAAGCCCGTCGTCTTCTGGCAGAAGGTGATCGCGGACATCAACAAGACGGACCCCGACGTGATCTTCCTGGCGGAGGCCTTCACCCGCCCCGCGATGATGCGCGCCCTGGCCGCCGTCGGCTTCCAGCAGTCCTACACGTACTTCACCTGGCGCAACACCAAGGCAGAGCTGACCGAGTACCTGACCGAGCTCGCCGACGACCGCTCGGCGGCCGTCATGCGGCCGAATTTCTTCGTCAACACGCCGGACATCCTGCACGAGTACCTCCAGCACGGCGGACGTCCCGCCTTCGAGGTGCGGGCCGTGCTCGCCGCCACCCTCTCCCCCACCTGGGGGATCTACGCCGGGTACGAGCTCTGCGAGAACGAGCCGGTCAGGCCGGGCAGCGAGGAGTACATGAACTCCGAGAAGTACGAGTTCCGGCCACGCGACTGGGCCGCCGCCGAGCGCGAGGGCCGCACCATCGCCCCGCTGATCACCACCCTGAACCGGGTCCGCCGCCGCAACCCCGCCCTCCAGCAGCTGCGCGACCTGCACTTCCATTCGACCGACAACGAACAGGTGATCGCCTATTCGAAGCACGCCGGAGCCAATTCCGTACTGGTGGTCGTCAACCTCGATCCGCACCACACCCAGGAGGCGACCGTCTCGTTGGACATGCCGGTACTCGGCCTCGACTGGCACGGGTCCCTCGCGGTGCGCGACGAGCTCACCGGCGAGACCTATCACTGGGGCAGGGCGAACTACGTGCGCCTAGAGCCGGGCAGGACGCCCGCGCACGTGCTGGCCGCTCTGCGACCGTCCCCGCCCACCGGAGGGTCACCCATCACATGATGATCAACGATCCCGTCCCCGACATGTTCGAGGACACCCCCGCCAAGGACCGCGACCCCGACTGGTTCAAGCGGGCGGTGTTCTACGAAGTCCTCGTCCGCTCGTTCCAGGACAGCAACGGCGACGGCGTCGGCGACCTGCAGGGGCTCACCTCCAAACTCGACTACCTCCAGTGGCTGGGCGTGGACTGCCTCTGGCTTCCGCCGTTCTTCGCCTCGCCGCTGCGCGACGGGGGCTACGACGTCTCCGACTACACCTCCGTGCTGCCGGAGTTCGGCGATCTCGCCGACTTCGTGGAGTTCGTGGACGCCGCGCACCAGCGCGGCATGCGGGTAATCATCGACTTCGTCATGAACCACACGAGCGACCAGCACGAGTGGTTCCAGCAGTCGCGCAAGGACCCGGACGGACCGTACGGCGACTACTACATGTGGGCCGACAACGACAAGCAGTACCAGGACGCCCGCATCATCTTCGTCGACACCGAGACCTCGAACTGGACGTACGACCCCCTGCGCAAGCAGTACTACTGGCACCGCTTCTTCTCGCACCAGCCGGACCTCAACTACGAGAACCCGGCCGTGGTCGAGGAGATCATCTCGGCGCTGCGCTTCTGGCTGGACCTCGGCATCGACGGCTTCCGCCTCGACGCCGTGCCCTACCTGTACGCCGAGGAGGGCACCAACTGCGAGAACCTCCCGCGCACGCACGCGCTCCTCAAGCGGGTCCGGGCCGAGATCGACGCGCACTACCCCGACACCGTCCTGCTCGCCGAGGCCAACCAGTGGCCAGAGGACGTGGTCGACTACTTCGGGGACTTCGCCAAGGGCGGGGACGAGTGCCACATGGCGTTCCACTTCCCCGTCATGCCGCGCATCTTCATGGCGGTACGAAGAGAGTCCCGCTACCCCGTCTCCGAAATCCTGGCCAAGACCCCGGCGATCCCGGCGAACTGCCAGTGGGGCATCTTCCTGCGCAACCACGACGAGCTCACCCTCGAAATGGTCACGGACGAAGAGCGCGACTACATGTACTCCGAGTACGCCAAGGACCCGCGGATGCGGGCCAACATCGGCATCAGACGCCGGCTGGCACCGCTGCTGGACAACGACCGCAACCAGATGGAGCTGTTCACCGCCCTGCTCCTGTCGCTGCCCGGCTCGCCGGTGCTCTACTACGGCGACGAGATCGGCATGGGCGACAACATCTGGCTCGGTGACCGGGACGGCGTGCGCACGCCCATGCAGTGGACGCCGGACCGCAACGCCGGTTTCTCCTCCTGTGATCCGGGCAGGCTGAACCTGCCGGTCATCATGGACCCCGTCTACGGGTACCAGGTCACCAGCGTCGAGGCGGCGATGGCATCGCCCTCCTCGCTCCTGCACTGGACGCGCCGGCTCA
Source organism: Streptomyces sp. NBC_00667 (assembly GCF_036226825.1). NCBI lineage: Bacteria > Bacillati > Actinomycetota > Actinomycetes > Kitasatosporales > Streptomycetaceae > Streptomyces > Streptomyces sp. NBC_00667. The sequence goes on along the minus strand of NZ_CP109022.1, from coordinate 4,684,522 downwards.
TCGAAGTCCGCAAGGCCAACCCCGCCTTCGGTCTCGGGTCGTACACCGAACTGCCGTCGAGCAACCCGGCGGTCCTCGCTTTCCTGCGCGAGTACGGGGACGACCTCGTGCTGTGCGTGCACAACTTCTCGCGCTTCGCCCAGCCCACCGAGCTGGACCTGCGCGCGTTCAACGGGCGGGTGCCCGTGGAACTCACGGGCGATGTGCGGTTCCCGCCGATCGGCGAGTGGCCGTACCTGCTGACGCTCGCGGGCCATGGCTTTCTGTGGTTCCGCCTGCGCACTGAGTAGTCCGGCACCGAAAAGCGGGTAACGGCGGTACGGGGCGGGCGCGCGAATGGGTCAATCGCCCGCCCCTGTACGGATCATCCTGACCCGACACTCGCACACCGCCGGACAGCAACCATCGCCATCCGGGACACTCTGCGCATTCTGTGACGGCCCGGGGAAAGGACGCGACGCCATGTCGGAGGCTGCATCCGCCCGGAGCCGCCAGGGAAGCCTGGCAGGAGTCCCGCTCGGACCGCTGGAGCCCATGCTGCGAGCCTGGCTGCCGAGACAGCGCTGGTTCGCCGGAAAGGGACGCCCCATCACCCGGCTCCGGATGGTCTCGGCCGTCGAACTGCTGCCTCCCGGGGCCTCGCCAGGGCTGCTCCACCTGCTCGTCGGAGTGGACGCCGAGGGCAGTTCGGACTGCTACCAGCTGCTGCTCGGGGTACGCCCCAACCTGCCTCCGGCGCTCGCGCCCGCGCTGATCGGGTACGCCGAACAGGGCCCGTACGCGGGGCACGCCGTGTACGAGGGCCTCGGCGATCCGAGGCTCGCGGCGCTGCTGCTGGAACGATTGCGCTCCCCGGGCGCGCTCGGCCCGCTGCGCTTCGAGCGGGACCCCCATGCGCTCATCCCGGCGGCGCCCACGCCCCGGCCGCTCTCCGGCGAACAGACCAACTCCTCGCTGATCTACGGGGATTCGCACATCCTCAAGGTGTTCCGCCGGGTCGGTCCGGGGATCAACCCGGACCTGGAACTGCCCCGGGCGCTGGCCGAGGTCGGCTGCGCGCGGGTACCCGCGCCCGTCGCCTGGTACGAGGCCGAACTGCCCGGCTCCGAACCGCTGACCCTGGGGGTGCTCCAGCCGTACCTGCGCGGCTCCGTCGACGGGTGGCAGCTCGCGCTGGGCCGGCTCGGCGCGGGGGCCGACTTCACCGCCGAGGCACACGCGCTGGGCCGGGCCACCGCCGAGGTGCACATCGCGCTCGCCGACGCCCTGCCCACCCTGGCGCTGGATCCGGAGCAGACCGCCCGGCTCGCCGCAGGGATGACGGCGCGGCTGGCCGCCACCGCCCGGGAAGTACCCGCGCTGCTGCCCTACGAGGCGGGGCTGCGGGGGGCGTTCGACGCGCTGGCCGCCTCCCGGGGCGCCGGGGTCGCCGCCCAGCGGATCCACGGGGACCTGCACCTGGGGCAGACCCTGCGCACCCCCGACGGCAGTTGGGCGCTCATCGACTTCGAGGGCGAACCGGCCCGGCCGCTGGCCGACCGCCGCCGCCCCGAACCGGCGGTGCGCGACATCGCCGGGATACTGCGTTCCTTCGACTACGCGGCCCGCTCGCACCGGCCGTTCGCCCCCGCGTGGGCCGACGACTGCCGGGCCGCGTTCTGCGAGGGCTACGCGCGCACCACCGGGCGGGACCCGCGCGAGGACCCGGTCCTGCTGCGGGCGTACGAGACCGACAAGGCGGTGTACGAGGCCCGCTACGAGTCCCGGCACCGCCCCGACTGGCTGCACGTCCCGATGGCGGCGATCCGGCGGCTTTCGGAGCCCCAGCGGCCGGCCCACCGGCTGCCGTCCGCCCCGGGCGGCGCCGCCCACACCCAGCCCCATCCGAAGCCCCCGAGGAGGCCGCTCGCGTGAGCGCCGCACGACAGCCGTCACCGACCGTCCGCGACGAAGCCGCTACCGCCCCCGAGCCCGCGAGGAAGGCTCGTACCCCCCGCGCCCGGCGGGCCGCCGCGCCCCAGGGCGTCTCGCCGGCGCCCGTGCTCGACGCCGGGGAGCGGGCCCGGCTGCTGGAGGGCCGCCACCACGACCCGCACGCCGTACTGGGCGCCCGCCCCGGGCCCGGCGGGGTGGTCTTCCGCGCGCTGCGCCCGTACGCGAAGTCCGTCACCGTCGTCACCGACGGGCTGCGGGCCGAGCTCCTCGACGAGGGCGACGGCCTGTTCTCGGGGCTGCTGCCGCTGACCGAGGTGCCCGAATACCGCCTGCTCGTCGGGTACGACGGCGACGGTGTCGAGGTCCACGACCCCTACCGGTTCTTGCCGGCGCTGGGCGAACTCGACCTGCACCTGATCGGCGAGGGCCGGCACGAGGAACTGTGGACGGCGCTGGGCTCGAGGGTCATGGAACACCAGGGCGTGAGCGGAACCCGCTTCACGGTGTGGGCGCCCAACGCCCAGGGCGTGCGGCTGATGGGCGACTTCTCGTACTGGGACCCGGGCGCGTACCCGATGCGCTCGCTGGGTTCGACCGGGGTGTGGGAGCTGTTCCTGCCGGGGATCGGCGAGGGCACCCTCTACAAGTACGACATCACCCGCCCCGACGGCGGCCACACGGTGCGCGCCGACCCGATGGCGAGGCGGACGGAGGTCCCGCCGGCGACCGCCTCGATCGTCACCGACTCCCACCACACGTGGCAGGACGCCGAGTGGATGGCCACACGCGGCGCCCGGCCGGCCCACCTGTCGCCGATGTCGGTCTACGAGGTGCACCTGGCGTCGTGGCGGCCGGGGCTCTCGTACCGCGAGCTCGCCGAGCAACTCCCGGCGTACGTAAGGGAGCTGGGCTTCACACACGTGGAGCTGATGCCCGTCGCCGAGCACCCCTTCGGCGGGTCCTGGGGCTACCAGGTCACCGGCTACTACGCACCGACCTCACGGATGGGCACCCCGGACGACTTCCGGTTCCTCGTGGACTCGCTGCACCGGGCCGGGATCGGCGTGATCGTCGACTGGGTCCCGGCGCACTTCCCGCGCGACGAGTGGGCGCTGGCCGAGTTCGACGGCCGGCCGCTGTACGAGCACCACGACCCGCGGCGGGCCGCACACCCGGACTGGGGGACGCTGGAGTTCGACTACGGCCGCAAGGAGGTGCGCAACTTCCTCGTCGCCAACGCCGTGTACTGGTGCCAGGAGTTCCACATCGACGGGCTGCGGGTGGACGCGGTGGCCTCCATGCTCTACCTCGACTACTCGCGCGAGGAGGGCCAGTGGCTCCCGAACGAGCAGGGCGGGCGGGAGAACTGGGACGCGGTCGCACTGCTCCAGGAGATGAACGCGACCGTGTACCGGCGCTGCCCGGGCGTGGTGACGATCGCCGAGGAGTCCACCGCCTGGGAGGGGGTGACCCGGCCGACGGACGCGGGCGGGCTGGGGTTCGGCCTCAAGTGGAACATGGGCTGGATGCACGACACCCTGCGCTACGTGTCGAAGGAGCCGGTGCACCGCAAGTACCACCACCACGACATGACCTTCGGGATGATCTACGCGTACAGCGAGAACTACGTGCTCCCGATCTCGCACGACGAGGTGGTGCACGGCAAGGGCGCGCTGGTGTCGAAGATGCCCGGCGACTGGTGGCAGCAGCGGGCCTCGCACCGCGCGTACCTGGGCTTCATGTGGGCCCACCCGGGTAAGCAACTGCTCTTCATGGGACAGGAGTTCGCACAGGGGGCGGAGTGGTCGGAGGAGCACGGGCCGGACTGGTGGCTGGTGGACCCCGGGTACTCGGCGGCCGGTGACCACCGGGGCGTGCGCGACCTCGTGCGGGACCTGAACCACACCTACACGGCCACGCCCGCGCTGTGGGAGCGGGACACCGTGCCGGAAGGGTTCGCGTGGGTGGAGGCGGACGCCTCGGACGACAACGTCTTCGCGTTCCTGCGGTACGCCGAGGACGGCTCGCCGCTGCTGGCGGTGTCGAACTTCTGCCCGGTGGTCCGGCACGGCTACCGGATCGGGGTGCCGGAGCAGGTGGCGCAGTGGCACGAGGTGCTCAACACGGACTCCGAGGCGTACGGCGGCAGCGGGGTGCGCCACCTCCAGCCGCTGCGCCCCGAGCCGGTCGCGGCCCAGGGGCGCCCGGTGAGTCTGCGCCTCACGCTGCCGCCGATGGCGACGGTCTGGTTCAAGCCGTAGCGAGCTCGGGCTCCAGCTCCTGGAGGAGCTTGCGCTTGGCGCGGGCCCCGACCATCTGCCGGACGGGCTCGCCGTCGCGGAAGAGGATGAGGGTCGGCAGGGACAGCACCCCGTACCGGATGACGGTGGCGGGGTTGCTGTCCGCGTCGATCTGCACGACCTTGAGCCGGTCGGCCTCCTCGGCGGCGACCGCGGAGATCACGGGTGCGATCTGCCGGCAGGGGCCGCACCAGCCGGCGGTGAACTCCAGGAGCACGGGCCGGCCGCGTTCGCCGAGCACCTCCGTCCCGAAGTCCGCATCGGTCACTTCGGCGACGCCTTGAGCCTTCATCTTCTTCTCCGTTCGTCCGGTCGGGCCTCTGGCGGCCCTCCGGTCGGGTCTGCGGTCGGGTCTGCGGTCGGGTCTGCGGTCGGGTCTGCGGTCGGGTCTGCGGTCAGCCCAGTTCACAGCGGGGTGCGGCGGCCCCTCCGGCCGCCTCCTCGGCTTCGGCCAGCTGGCGCGCGACCGTCTCCCGTACGTCGGCCAGCCGGCCGATGACGGCGTCGAGTTCGGCGAGCTTGCGCCGGTAGACGGCGAGCGAGGCCGGGCAGGAGTCCCCGGCCGGGTGTCCGGCGCGCAGGCACTCCACGAAGGGCCGGGTCTCCTCCAGCTCGAAGCCGAAGTCCTGGAGCACCCGGATCTGGCGCAGCAGGCGCAGGTCTTCCTCGTCGTAGGTGCGGTAGCCGTTGCCGGTCCGCCGGGCGGGCAGCAGCCCGCGCGACTCGTAGTACCTCAGGGTCCGCGTGCTGGTCCCGGCCCGCTCCGCCAGTTCGCCGATTCGCATGCCGAGACCGTAAGCCTTGACGTCGAGGTCAAGGCAAGGAGGCGTTCGGGGCCCTCGCCACCCCCGTATGCGAGGGCCCCGGTATGGATCACGCGGGCGACGGATGGCCGGTTCACGGCCGTGACGGGGATCACTCGGCCGTTGTTCCGGTAACCCTGAAATCGAGTGGCGAAATCCCTACGCTGAAATGGATCTTCGCTCCATCCGATTACCGGACGGTCGCCGGGAAACCCACCCAAAGCGGCGAACTCAATAGGACATTCCTACGAGTTATGAGCTTGTTTGAATGGTCTGTAGTCGCCACGCCTTGGCAACTCCTACCGTGTGCCCTGTGCATTCCAGCCCCCCTTTCAATGCCCCCGCCGCGCGTCGTCTCCGCGCGGCCCTGGGCATGGCTCCCGGCCACGTCGCCTTCGGCCTGCGCGCCCAGTACGGCCTGACGGTCGCGCCCGAGACGGTGATGGCGTGGGAGCGTGGCGAGATCTCGCCGTCGTCCGCCGAACTCACGGCGCTCGCCGGTGTGTTGTGGTGCGCCCCCGGGGAACTGCTCGCGGAGCCGGTGACCCTGAGGGAGCACCGGATGGCCCGGGGCCTGGCCCCCGACGAGCTGGCCCGGCGCATCGGGATGGAGACGAACGCCTACCAGAAGATGGAGGACTCCGGCCGCTGGAAGGGCAACGAGCGGCAGTCGGCCGCCCTCGCCGCGACGCTGGGGCTGAACCTGCCCCAGTTCGTGAGGGCCACCGGCAAGGAGCAGGAGCTGGCCGAGCTGCTGCGCAGCGCGGTGACCACCCGCTGGCAGGCGTACGCGAAGCCGCTCGGCAAGCTGCTGCCGGTGCCCCGGGCGGACCTGGACCGGGTGCTGGAGAAGATGCACGGCGAGTACCAGTCGCTGATGCTCACGACCTTGAGCTGGGGCGGAGGGGGCGCGACGGCGACGGGCGACGGCGGCCGGGAGTACCTCTCGCAGATCGTGGACCGCTTCTGGGCGGTGGCCGTCGGCACGATGTAGGACACCGCACGGGGTGCGGCCCCACGCCGGCGGCGGACCGGACCGGTCAGAAGACCGACTCGGCCTCGTACATCCGGTGGTCCGGGACCCGCTTGAGCTCGGTGACGGCAGAGGCCAGGGGGGCCATGACGATGTCGGTGCCGCGCAGGGCGGTCATGTTGCCGAAGTCGCCCCGGTGCACGGCCTCGACGGCGTGCCAGCCGAACCGGGTCGCGAGGACGCGGTCGTACGCGGTGGGCGTGCCGCCGCGCTGGACGTGGCCGAGGATGACCGGGCGGGCCTCCTTGCCCAGGCGGTGCTCCAGCTCGACGGCCAGGCGGTTGCCGATGCCGGCGAAGCGCTCGTGCCCGTACGCGTCGATCTCGCCCTTCTCGTACGGCATGGAGCCCTCGGCCGGGTGCGCGCCCTCGGCCACGCAGATCACCGCGAACTTCTTGCCACGGGAGAAGCGTTCCTCGACCATCTTGACCAGGGCGTCCACCTCGAAGGGGCGCTCCGGCAGGCAGATCCCGTGGGCGCCGCCGGCCATGCCGGACTCCAGGGCGATCCAGCCCGCGTGCCGGCCCATGACCTCGACGACCATGACCCGCTGGTGGGATTCGGCGGTGGTCTTGAGGCGGTCGATGGCCTCGGTGGCGACCATCACGGCGGTGTCGAACCCGAAGGTGCGGTCGGTGGAGGAGATGTCGTTGTCGATGGTCTTGGGCACCCCCACGACCGGCATCCCGGCGTCGGAGAGCATCCGGGCGGCGGTCAGCGTGCCCTCGCCGCCGATCGGGATCAGCGCGTCGATGCCGTACCGGGTGGACAATTCCTGCGCGTGCTCGGCGGCTTCGTGCAGCCGGGCACGCTCCATGCGCGCCGAGCCGAGGATGGTGCCTCCGCGGGCCAGGATGCCGCTGACGGCGTTGATGTCCAGGGGGCGGTAGTGGCCGTCGAGCAGGCCCTTGAAGCCGTCCTCGAAGCCGATGACTTCGTCTCCGTGTCCGACCAGCGCACGGTGTACGACCGACCGGATGACGGCGTTCAGCCCTGGGCAGTCGCCGCCTGCGGTGAGAACTCCGATACGCATCGTGCTGTGTCTCCTGCTCCTGGTCGTACCTGGCCGTACGCGTGCGGGCGGGCGGCCGTACATCTGAAAGGCGTATTACTGGGGCCTTGTCCGATTGTTCCACGGGGCGGGGGCGGGGCGCTCTTTCCCGGCAGGTGTCGTAGCTAGGCTCAGAGGTATTGTCAAGAGGTCAAGCCCACCCTAACCGGGACAACCGACCTACAAAGATCGACGAGCATGGACGGAGAGCACGCGTGACGCGCAGCGTGTATGTGACCGGTATCGAGCGGGGGGACGGCCGGCAGGTCGTCGAGCTGGGGATCATGGAGCTGCTGGCCCGGCAGACGGGCCGGGTGGGCGTCTACCGTCCGCTGCTGCACGACAGCCCCGACCGGCTCTTCGACCTCTTGAAGGCGCGCTACCGGATAGACCAGGACGCGGCGTCCGCGTACGGCATGGACTACCACGAGGCCTCGGCCGTCCTCGCCGAGAAGGGTACCGACGAGCTGGTGTCCCGGCTGGTCGAGCGCTACCACCGGGTGGCCCGCGACTACGAGGTCGTGCTGGTGCTGGGCACCGACTACGCCGACACCAACCTGCCGGACGAGCTCGCGCTGAACGCCCGCCTGGCCAACGAGCTGGGGGCCGTGGTCGTGCCCGTCGTGGGCGGTACGAAGCACTCCGCCGAGGCCGTCCGCGCGGAGGCCCGCAACGCCTACCGGGCGTACGAGGGCCTCGGCTGTCACGTCGTGGCCATGGCGGTCAACCGGGTGGCCGCCGAGGACCGCGACGTCATCGCCGAGTGGCTGGCCGCCCGCCTCCCCGTGCCCTGCTACGTCCTGCCGGACGACAAGTCCCTCTCCGCCCCGACCGTCGCCGAGATCACCCGGGCGCTGGGCGGCGAAGTACTGCTGGGGGACGACGCCGGGCTCGCGCGCGACGCCCTCGACTTCGTGTTCGGCGGCGCGATGCTGCCGAACTTCCTGGGCGCGCTGACCCCCGGCTGCCTGGTCGTCACCCCCGGGGACCGCTCCGACCTGGTGATCGGCGCGCTGGCCGCGCACACCTCCGGCACCCCGCCGATCGCCGGGGTGCTGCTGACGCTGAACGAGCGCCCGGGCCGGGACATCCTGACGCTGGCCTCCAAGCTGGCGCCCGGCACTCCCGTGGTGTCGGTGGCCGGGAACAGCTTCCCCACGGCCGCGGAACTCTTCTCGCTCCAGAGCCGTTTGAACTCCGCGACGCCGCGCAAGCTGGAGACCGCGCTCGGCCTCTTCGAGCGGCACGTGGACACCGCCGAGCTGCGCGACCTGCTGTCGGTCGCCCGCTCCGAGCGGGTCACGCCGATGATGTTCGAGAACGAGCTGCTGGAGCGGGCCCGCTCCGAGCGCCGCCGGGTCGTGCTGCCGGAGGGCACCGAGGAGCGCGTGCTGCGCGCCGCGGACGTGGTGCTGCGGCGGGGGGTCTGCGACCTGACCCTGCTCGGCGAGGAGCCGGCGATCCTCAAGAAGGCCGCCGACCTGGGCATCGACATCTCGGGCGCCCAGCTGATCGACCCGGCGACCTCGCCCCTGCGTGAACGTTTCGCCGAGTACTACGCCCAGGCCCGGGCCCACAAGGGCATGACCGTCGAGCTGGCCAACGACGTGGTCACCGACGTCAACTACTTCGGCACGCTGATGGTCCAGGAGGGCCTGGCGGACGGGATGGTCTCCGGCGCCGTGCACTCCACCGCCGCGACCATCCGCCCCGCCTTCGAGATCATCAAGACCAAGCCGGAGGCGTCCATCGTCTCCTCGGTCTTCTTCATGTGCCTGGCCGACCAGGTCCTCGTCTACGGGGACTGCGCGGTCAATCCGGACCCCGGTGCCGAGCAGCTCGCCGACATCGCCGTCCAGTCCGCCGCCACCGCCGCCGCCTTCGGCGTCGAGCCGCGGATCGCGATGCTCTCGTACTCCACCGGCACCTCAGGTACCGGCGCGGACGTGGAGAAGGTCCGCAAGGCGACCGAGACCGTCCGCGAGCGGCGGCCCGACCTGCTGATCGAGGGGCCGATCCAGTACGACGCGGCGGTGGAGCCCTCCGTCGCCGCGACGAAGCTGCCCGGGTCGGAGGTGGCCGGGCGGGCGAGCGTGCTGATCTTCCCCGACCTCAACACGGGCAACAACACGTACAAGGCCGTACAGCGCTCGGCGGGCGCCGTCGCGGTCGGTCCGGTGCTCCAGGGGCTGCGCAAGCCGGTCAACGACCTGTCGCGCGGCGCCCTGGTCCAGGACATCGTCACGACGGTGGCGATCACCGCGATCCAGGCCCAGTCGCCGGCCCCGTCGTCCGCCCGGCCGGCGTCGGCCGGCTGACCCGTACGTCCCACGTTTCCTTCGGCCACCCCCTCACCAGAGAAGGCATCCGCACCTGTGACCGCATCACGCATCCTCGTCCTCAACTCCGGCTCCTCCTCGCTCAAGTACCAGCTGCTCGACATGGCGGACTCCTCCCGCCTCGCCGTGGGCCTGGTCGAGCGGATCGGCGAGGAGACGTCCCGGCTGGTCCACGAGCCGCTGACCGGACCCGGGGCCGAGGGCGGCAAGCGCGAACGCGCCGGGGCGATAGCCGGCCACGAGGCCGCCCTGAGGGCCGTCGCGGCGGAGCTGGCCGCCGACGGACTGGGGCTGGACTCCCCCGAACTGGCCGCGGTGGGCCACCGGGTGGTGCACGGCGGCACCCGGTTCACCCGGCCGACGGTGATCGACGACGAGGTGCTGGCGGAGATCCGCAGCCTGATCCCGCTGGCCCCGCTGCACAACCCGGCGAACGTGACGGGCATCGAGGTGGCCCGCTCCCTGCGCGCCGATCTCCCGCAGGTCGCCGTCTTCGACACGGCGTTCCACGCGACGGTGCCGGAGTACGCGGCCCGGTACGCGATCGACGCCGAGACCGCGCGCAAGTACTCCATCCGTCGGTACGGGTTCCACGGCACCTCCCACGCCTGCGTGTCGCGGGCGACCGCCGCGCTGCTCGGCAGGCCGGTGGAGGACGTCAACGTGATCGTGCTGCACCTGGGCAACGGGGCGTCGGCCTCGGCCGTGCGGGGCGGGGTCTGCGTGGAGACCTCGATGGGCATGACCCCGCTGGAAGGACTGGTCATGGGAACCCGGTCGGGGGATCTGGATCCGGCCGTGATCTTCCACCTGGCGCGGGTAGGCGGCCTCTCGGTGGATGAGATCGATTCGCTACTGAACAAGAAGAGCGGTCTGCTGGGCATGTGCGGCGACAACGACATGCGCGAGGTGCTGCGGCGCGCGGGCGAGGGGGACGAGGCGGCGTCGACGGCGTTCGCCGCGTACGTGCACCGGCTGAAGAAGTACATAGGGGCCTACTCGGCGGTGCTCGGGCGGGTGGACGCGGTGACGTTCACGGCCGGGGTCGGCGAGAACGCCCACCAGGTCCGGGAAGCTGCGGTGGACGGGCTGGCCGAGCTGGGCCTGGTGCTCGACCTGGAGGCCAACGCGGTGCGCTCCTCGCAGCCGCGGCTGGTCTCGGCGGAGTACGCCCGGGTGGCCGTGGCCGTGGTACCGACGGATGAGGAGCTGGAGATCGCCACCCAGGCCTACGCGCTGGTTACCCAGTAGTCACTTTGGACTTTCCACCAGACGGAATATTCCGCTACGAAACAAACCGATAGGATCCGCTCCATGCGCCGTTCCAAAATCGTCTGCACGCTGGGCCCCGCCGTCGACTCGTATGAGCAGCTGAAAGCACTCATCGAGGCAGGCATGAACGTGGCCCGATTCAACTTCAGCCACGGATCCCAGGCAGAACACCAGGAGCGGTACGACCGCGTCCGGAAGGTCTCCGAGGACACCGGGCGCGCGGTCGGCGTCCTCGCCGACCTCCAGGGCCCGAAGATCCGTCTGGAGACCTTCGCCGAGGGTCCCGTCGAGCTGGTGCGCGGTGACGAGTTCACCATCACCGTCGAGGACGTCCCCGGTGACAAGTCCATCTGCGGCACCACCTACAAGGGCCTGCCGGGCGACGTCGCCAAGGGCGACCCGATCCTGATCAACGACGGCAACGTCGAGCTGCGGGTCACCGAGGTCGACGCCCTCCGCGTCAAGACCATCGTCATCGAGGGCGGTGTCATCTCCGACCACAAGGGCATCAACCTGCCCGGCGCGGCCGTGAACGTGCCGGCCCTGTCGGAGAAGGACATCGACGACCTGCGCTTCGCGCTGCGGATGGGCTGCGACATGGTCGCCCTGTCCTTCGTGCGCGACGCGAACGACGTCAAGGACGTCCACAAGGTGATGGACGAGGTCGGCCGCCGGGTCCCCGTGATCGCCAAGGTGGAGAAGCCGCAGGCCGTCGAGAACATGGCCGCCGTGGTGGACGCCTTCGACGCGGTCATGGTGGCCCGTGGTGACCTGGCCGTCGAGTACCCGCTCGAAAAGGTCCCGATGGTGCAGAAGCGGCTCATCGAGATGTGCCGCCGCAACGCCAAGCCGGTGATCGTCGCGACCCAGATGATGGAGTCGATGATCACGAACTCGCGTCCCACGCGCGCGGAGGCGTCCGACGTCGCCAACGCGATCCTGGACGGCGCGGACGCGGTCATGCTGTCGGCGGAGTCCTCGGTGGGCGCCTATCCGATCGAGACCGTCAAGACGATGTCGAAGATCGTCGCGGCTGCGGAGGAGGAGCTCCTGTCCAAGGGCCTCCAGCCGCTGGTGCCGGGCAAGAAGCCCCGTACGCAGGGCGGCTCCGTCGCCCGCGCGGCCTGCGAGATCGCCGACTTCCTCGGCGGCAAGGCGCTGATCGCCTTCACGCAGTCCGGCGACACGGCCCGGCGGCTGTCGCGCTACCGCGTGCAGCAGCCGATCCTGGCCTTCACCACGGACCAGAACACCCGCAACCAGCTCACGCTGAGCTGGGGCGTCGACTCCTACATCGTCCCCCACGTGGACACCACGGACGCGATGGTCGACCTGGTGGACGGCGAGCTGCTCAAGCTCGGCCGCTACAACACCGGCGACACCATGGTCATCACGGCCGGCTCTCCCCCCGGCGTCCCGGGCACGACCAACATGGTCCGCGTCCACCACCTCGGTGGCGCCACGCCCACCGCCTGACCCACCCGCTCCCCCTCTGCCGCACAGGGACCGAGGGCGGCGCCCGACCCCTCACGGGGTCCGGGTGCCGCCCTCGGTGCGTGGGAACGACGGAGCTCCCGGCAGCGCGACCGCTGCCGGGAGCTTCCGTTTGCCGCTCCGGGTTACTCCGGGGGGCCTACGTAGTTGTGCAGGCCCGGGACCGTGAGGTTGCCGCCGAACTGGCCGGCCTGGACGACCTTGACGTTGGTGAAGAACGCGAAGGGGACGTTCAGGGGCGGCGGGGAGTTCGGGGTGAACTCGATCGGGATCAGGCCGAACAGGTTCCCCTTGAGGCTTTCGGTGTACATCGTCACCTTGCCGCCGCGGATCGTGGACGTGGAGCCCGGCCGGGACTTGAGGTGGGCGACGTTCCCCGTCTTGCCGACCGTCTGGTAGAGGTCCTTGATGTCCAGGGAGTCCGCGGTGAACTTGAGGACCTTCTTGGTCTTGCCGCCCGCCGTCTTCACCTCCACGATGCCCGCGTAGTCCAGGCCGTAGAGGGTCAGCAGGGAGCTGTCGAGGTACCACGGCTCGTCCGGCAGCAGCGGGATGCCCTGCTCCAGGGAGGCGTCGGCGAGGGCCTTGGCGTCGTAGGTCGGGCAGGGGAAGGGTTCCTTCCCGTCCGCGTCCTTGGTCGCCGAGGGGGATCCGGACGGGGAGGGCGAGGCCGTCGGCTCGTCGTCGGCCGCCTTGGCCGTCTTGCCCGTCTCGTCCTTCGGGGCCTTGGCGGTGTCCTTGACGTCCTGCGGCAGCTCCTGGACCGAGGCGCCCGCCTTCTTCGCCGCCTCGCGGATCGCGTCCGCGGAGGGGTCGGGGGTGGGCGTGGCGGTCTTGGCGGACGCGGACGGCGCCGGGGGGGCCGGCTTCGTCGCGTCCTGGAGGGGCTTCGTGATTCCTCCGACCAGGCCCGAGAGCGCGTCGCCGACACCCAGCGGGTCCAGGGGGTTCTTCGGCTTCGCCGCCGGCGCGGAGGCCGAGGGCGAGGGAGAGGAGGGCTGCGGGGCGCTCTGCTTCGGCGCCGGCTTCGCCGCCTCGGCGGCCGGCTGCGACGCCGACGGGGTCGGCCCCGGCTTCGGCGCCTTGCTCCCGCCGGTCGGGGCGGACGCGCTCGGCGAGGGCGAGGCGGAGGGCGAACCGGACGGCGAACCGGACGGCGTCGGGGACTGCGACTCCTTGGGCTCGTCGGAGCGGGTCACGCACGGGCCGGGCGCGAAGGGGATGTCCTTGTCGTCGGCCAGGGCCAGCTTCGGGGCGAGACCCATTCCGACGAACACGGCCGTCGGCATCGCCGCCAGCGCCATCGTCTTGCCGACGGGTATCTGGATCTTGTTCAGCAGCGACTTCCGGGGCGCCGCGTGCCGCGGACCCCTTCTTTCGCGGGACTCCGCGCCAGGGGCCACGCCCTGCTGCGTCTCGTCACCCCGCACTGTTCCTCCCGCCATCGGCGTGGGCAGTCGTCTCGCTCGGGTAAGCCGTTTCCGTGCCGCGGGGTCCGGGGACGTAGCCCGCGGGGGCGTCCGCGTACGCCTGCGCCTCGTCCGCCGCCGCTTCCTGCGCGTCGGTGCGGTCCTCGGGACCGGCCGGCTTGCCCGGCACCCACGACAGGGCGAGCGCGCCGCCGAGCAGCGAGAACAGGAAGCCGATGAAGAAACCGCCGAGGTTGGAGACCGGCAGGGACACCAGGGCCAGCAGGATCGACGCCACGCCGGCGAAGACCCGGATGCCCTGCTGGAACCACAGGGCCACGCCGAGGGTCATCAGCAGGATGCCGATGATCAGCGAGCCCGCGCCCGCGGTGGTCGCCATGGCGATGGTGATGTTGCCCAGGCGGAGGTCCGCGTAGGGGAAGTACGCGATGGGAAAACCGCCGATGAGAGTGAACAGGCCCGCCCAGAAGGGCCGGCCGCCCCTCCAGGCGCGGAAGCGGTAGTACACCACGGTGAGCCAAGCGTCGTCTGCGGCGCGAACCGGGGCCTGGGGGTTCATGGACAACAGCTCCCTGGAAACGGTGGTACGGAGAACTCTGTGGTGCTCGGAGGGACGGGCGGCGACGGCCGCCACCGCCCGCCTCTACCGCTCACCTGCCAGGAACGACTACTTCTCGTCCTGGTAGCACGGCTGGTCACCGCTGAGCAGACGCAGCTTGAGGTCGGGCAGCGTGAAGGTGCCCGCCGTCGTCGCCCACGCCTTCTGGCGCACGTTCGTCAGCACGGCCTTCTTGGCGCGCTGCGAGAACAGGGCGCCGTTGGCCACCGTGCCGGCCTGCGGCGTGGTCGGGTGCTCCGCCGTGCCGCCGGCCGCGTCCACCGCGACACCGATGTCGAGGTTGCTGAACGTGGCGTCGGTGTCGAGCTCGGCGACGTCCAGGTAGATGTTCTCCGCGACCGCCGGCTTGCCCTTGTTGCCGGTCTGGAGCTTCATCGTGACCGCGCCGAGGCCGGGAATCGGCGTCACCAGCGACTGGCACATGTTGGTGATCTCGGCGTGCCGGAACCCGGAGATCGTGACCGGGTGCGCCGCGTCCTTGCCGTCGAGGCCCTTGCCCTTGGCGACGCTGCCGTACTGCAGCAGGTCGTCACCGTCCAGCTTGTCGGCCGAGACCTTGAAGTCCTGGCCGGAGACGCTGAAGGACGCCGCGAGGGCACCCTGCGCCAGACCGACACCGACCGCGGCCGTGGCCGCGATGCTCGGCACCATGACGAGCGCGAAGCGCTTCCATCTGGTCCCGCCACGAACCTGAGAACTCATCTTGTTCCTCCTTCTCGGACGTACATCTCCGGTCCGGGCCGTGCCCGTCCTGGGATGGGAGAAGTGCTACGTCCTCGGGAAGGAGCGCTGGCGGCCGAGCCGCAGCAGAGCCGCGTCGCGTACACCGGCGTTCACCCCCGAGCGACAACCACTGGGCCACGCGTTCGCGCAACCAGGAGGACAGGCTCCGCCGGTGCGGCGAAGACCCCCCTGTCCTACGGCCGGCGATACCGCCACCGGCCGGCTCGGTGGGGACCCTCGCCGCGGCTCCGGATGAGCGGCTCTGCGGGAAGGACCGAGCGTCGCCGATCGTGGTCCATTCCAGGCCGGTACACAAGGGGGTTCGTTACTGGCGGGTAACGGGTGGATAACCACGGTGCGGCGCGCCGTCGTCGGGCAGCAACACAGGGTGTTACCCAGGGCCACGACAATGAGGAGGAACACGAACCAACCGGACAGAACACGGGGTTCGATTTACTGGGAGTAACAGCAGCCGCGATTACCAAGTTTTGGCAAAGCGCGGCCGCTGTTTACCTCCGTGTCAACAAATCGCCGGTGGCGCACCACCCACGACGCAGCGCCTAGAACAGCACCCGGGCCAGCGCCGTCCGGGCCGCCGAAACCCGCGGGTCGTCCGCCCCGATGACCTCGAACAGCTCCAGCAGCCGCAGTCGCACGGCGTCCCGGTCCTCACCGAACGTCACGCGCACGGTGTCCACCAGGCGCCCGAAGGCGTCCTCCACATGACCGCCGACCAGGTCGAGGTCCGCTGCGGCGATCTGCGCCTGCGGGTCCCTCGGCCTCTCGGCCGCCGCCGCGCGCACCGCCTGCGGGTCCATGTGCTGGACCCTGGAGAGGAGCTCGGCCTGGGCCAGGCCCAGCTTGGCCTCGGTGTTGTTCGGGTCGTCGACCAGTACGTTCTTGTACGCCTGCACCGCTCCGGCCAGGTCACCCGCGTCCAGCGCCACGACCGCCGCCTCCAGCAGCGCGTCGTACGGACCGGCGGCGGGACCGGCTGCGGAAGCCGCGGCCGGGGCTTCGGCGCCCTCGGCGGCCGGGTCGACCTGGAGCCCGAGCAGACCGAAGCGCTCCTCGGCGACCTGGACCAGCTGGGCCAGCGTCGCGCGGATCTCCTGCTCCGGGGCCGCACCCTGGAACAGCGGCAGCACCTGGCCGGCCACCACGGCGAAGACCGCCGGGATGCCCTGGATGCCGAACTGCTGCATCAGCATCTGGTTGGCGTCGACGTCGATCTTCGCCAGCACGAGCCGGCCGTTCGCCTCGACGGTCAGCCGCTCCAGCAGCGGGCCGAGCTGCTTGCACGGCTCGCACCACTCGGCCCAGAAGTCGAGGACGACCGGAACCTGGTCGGAGAGGCGGATGACGGTGCTGTCGAAGGCGGCCTCGTCTACGTCGATGACGAGTGCGGACGGCGGTACGGCGCCGGCGGACGGGCCGGACGCGCCGCCGCCCTGCCGGGCCGCCTCGGCGCGCGCCTGTTCGGCCTTCGCCTTGGCGTCGGCGGCCGCCTTCACCGCGGCGAGGTCTACGACGCCGCTCATGGACATGTTTCTGGGCTGCATGCGTACATCCTCCCCCGTGTGCGCGCGCCGACGAAAAGGATCGGGCAAGCCGGCCGGGAAATTCCCGTGCCGGTATCCCCCGTGCGGCGCCGGGTCCCCACCTGGCGCCTGTAGCTTCGCGTGGTTGTCGCTCTTACGCTACGAGCCGTAGCGTAACTCCCCGCCGTCCCCTCCGGGCGTCCGGGGGCAGTGATCTGAACCACAGGGATCGGGGCCCGGGAGGTTCCGCTACTGACGGGTATGGTCTCGGCCATGCGCACCCCCAGCCCCGGCACCAGCTCCCCGCCCGGCCGCACCGGCCGCCCCCGCAGCGCTGCGGCGGACGCGGCGATCCTGGCGGCGACCCGGGAGGCGCTGGTGGATCTCGGCTGGTCGAAGCTGACGATGGGTGACGTGTCGGCCCGGGCAGGGGTCGCGAAGACCACCCTCTACCGGCGCTGGGCGGGCAAGAACGAGCTGGTCGTGGACGCGGTCGCGGAACTCTTCGACGCGCTGGAGCTTCCCGACCGGGGCTCGCTCGAAGCCGACATCGAGGACGTGGTGCTCCAGTTCGCGGAGCTGTTGCGACGCCCGGAGGCCCGTACCGCCCTGATGGCGGTGGTCGCCGAGTCCACCCGGGACCCGGCGCTGCGTGACCGGATCCGGTCGGCGATCGTGGACCGGCAGAAACGTCTCGTCGTACTGGGCCGCGAACGCGCGCAGGCCCGCGGCGAACTCCCGTACGAGGAGGACGAGTCCCTCACCGGGCACACCACCGACCTGATATTCGACGTGATCGCGGGCACGGTGGTGCACCGCGCCCTGGTGAGCTGCGAACCGGTCGACGAACTCTGGGTGGCCACCTTCACGGCGCTCCTGATGCACGGCCTGCGCGGCCCGGCCCAGGCGTAACCGGCTCCTGCGGGAACGGGCGGGCCGGGAACGGGAAGGCCGGTCGTCCGGGCACCGTGGAGGTGGGGACGACCGGCCGGCCAGGGGGTTCCCTCAGAAGCCGGGCGGCTCCGTGTAGGTGCCCCACTCGTCCCGGAGCGCGTTGCAGATCTCGCCCATCGTGGCCTCGGCGCGCACCGCGTCCAGCATCGCCGGGATCATGTTCGAGCCGTCCCGCGCGGCGGCCAGCATGGCCTGCAGCGACCGCTCGACCTTCGCCGCGTCGCGCCGCTCCTTGCGCTCCGCGAGTTCGCGCACCTGGACGCGCTCCACCTCGTGGCTGACGCGGAGGATCTCCAGGTCGCCGGTGACCGAGCCGTGGTGGACGTTGACGCCGACGACCCGCTTGTCGCCCTTCTCCAGCGCCCGTTGGTACTGGAACGCCGACTCGGCGATCTCGCCGGTGAACCAGCCGTCCTCGATGCCGCGCAGGATGCCGGAGGTGATCGGCCCGATCGGGTGCTGCCCGTCGGGGTGGGCGCGCAGGCCGCGCTCCTTGATCTGCTCGAAGATCTTCTCCGCGTCGGCCTCGATGCGGTCGGTGAGTTGCTCGACGTACCAGGAACCGCCCAGCGGGTCCGCCACGTTGGCGACGCCGGTCTCCTCCATCAGCACCTGCTGCGTGCGCAGGGCGATCTCGGCGGCCTGCTCGCTCGGCAGCGCGAGGGTCTCGTCCAGGGCGTTGGTGTGCAGGGAGTTGGTGCCGCCGAGGACCGCCGCGAGCGCCTCGACGGCGGTCCGTACGACGTTGTTGTACGGCTGCTGGGCGGTGAGGGAGACACCGGCGGTCTGGGTGTGGAAGCGCAGCCACATCGCCTTGTCGGACTTGGCCCCGTACACCTCCTTCATCCAGCGCGCCCAGATCCTGCGGGCGGCGCGGAACTTGGCGATCTCCTCGAAGAAGTCGAGGTGCGCGTCGAAGAAGAAGGAGAGACCGGAGGCGAAGTGGTCGACGTCCAGGCCGCGGGAGAGGCCCAGCTCCACGTAGCCGAAGCCGTCGGCGAGGGTGTACGCCAGCTCCTGCGCGGCCGTCGCCCCGGCCTCGCGGATGTGGTAGCCGGACACCGACAGCGGCTTGTAGGCCGGGATGCCGTGCGCGCAGTACTCCATGAGGTCGCCGATGAGGCGCAGGTGCGGCTCCGGTTCGAAGAGCCACTCCTTCTGGGCGATGTACTCCTTGAAGATGTCGGTCTGGAGCGTGCCGTTGAGTACGGCGGGATCGACGCCCTGCCGCTCGGCGGCGACCAGGTACATGCAGAACGCGGGCACGGCGGGTCCGCTGATGGTCATGGACGTGGTGACGTCGCCCAGCGGGATGTCCTTGAACAGGACCTCCATGTCGGCGGCGGAGTCTATGGCGACCCCGCAGTGGCCGACCTCGCCGAGCGCGCGGGGGTCGTCGGAGTCGCGGCCCATGAGGGTCGGCATGTCGAAGGCGACCGAGAGCCCGCCGCCGCCGGCGGCCAGGATCATCTTGTAGCGCTCGTTGGTCTGCTCGGCGTTCCCGAACCCGGCGAACTGCCGGATGGTCCAGGTCCGGCCGCGGTAGCCGGTGGCGTGCAGGCCCCGGGTGAAGGGGTACTCCCCGGGCCAGCCGATGCGCTCGAACCCCTCGTACGAGTCGCCGGGGCGGGGCCCGTAGACGGGGTCGACGTCATCTCCGGAGAGCGTCGTGAAATCGGCCTCGCGCTTGCGGGCCTTGTCATACCGGGCCTGCCAGCGTCGGCGGCCCTCCTCGATGGCGTCAGCGTCCATACCCATGAATTTACTAGGACGTCCTAGTAAATGTCGATGGCAAACCCCCGGGAGTCGTCCCGGGGGCAGGTGGATGCGAGTCCGGCGCGAGCCGGACGCCAGGCGCGGGCGGTCCGGCGGACGCTAGGCTCGGGCGGTGGCCAGGCCGTCGGTGACCAGCGGTTCGATCTCCGCGCGGACCTTGCGCTCGACGAAGAACGCGGCCAGCGGGATGGTGCCGCTCGCCAGGACCCAGACCATCTTGCCGAAGGGCCACTTCGCCTTGGAGCTCAGGTCGAAGGCGAAGACCAGGTAGATCATGAAGAGCACGCCGTGGATCTGGGAGACCACCAGGGTCAGGTCCGCGCCCTTGTCGAATCCGTACTTGAAGATCATGCAGGTGCAGAGCACCAGCAGCATCACGGCAGTGGCGAAGGCCATCACCCGGTACCGGGTCAGCACGCTCTTTTTCATGCCACCGAGACTAGCCGTCCGATATGCGCGATCTTGACGGGGGCCCCACGGCCGCCCCGTGACGCCGCGCTACCCCCTCGGCGTCACTTCTCGTCGAAGTCCCCCGCCGCCACCCGCAGCGGCCGCAGCAGCGCGAAGATCTCGCCGCACTCCTCGGAGTCGTACACGCCGAGCCCGAAGTCGATCTCCATCAGGTCCCGGGTGGCGGCCTCGACCACCTCGCGCCCCTTGTCCGTGATGGAGGCGAGGGTGCCCCGGCCGTCGTTCGGGTTCGGGCGCTTGTCCACGAGCCCCGAGCGCACCAGGCGGTCGACGGTGTTGGTCACGGAGGTCGGGTGGACCATGAGCCGCTCGCCGATCTTCGACATCGGCAGTTCGCCGGCCTGCGAGAAGGTGAGGAGCACCAGCGCCTCGTAGCGGGCGAAGGTCAGCCCGTACGGCTTCACGACGGCGTCGACCTCGCCGAGCAGGATCTGGTGCGCCCGCATGATCGAGGTGATGGCGGACATCGAGGGAACCGGCCCCCAGCGCTGCTGCCAGAGCTCGTCGGCGCGGGCGATCGGGTCGAAGGGAAGGCTGAGCGGCTTGGGCACCCACCAGACCCTACCGGGCGGTCATTTGGCGGTCAGCCCCGTCTCACGCTTCGGCACCCGCACCGGATCGGCCGTGGCCCTCAGCTCCGCGAGGAGCAGCAGGACGACGGCCGTGCCGAGTGCGCCCGAGGCGGTCACGACGAGGTGCACCGGCCAGTACTCGGCGGCCGCCCCGGCCAGCGCCATGCCCACGCCCTGGAGGGTCATCAGCCCCGTGCTGAGCAGGGTCATCGCCCGGCCGCGCAGCTCCTCGGGGACGGCGTCGAGGTACATCCGGTCGAGGCCGAGGGTGTACGCGTGCGCCAGTCCGGCCGCCAGCAGCGCCACCAGGACGCCGGCCACGCCCGGCCGCAGCGCGTACACCAGCAGCGGCACCAGGCCGACGGAGGCGAGCGGCGCCACGATCCGCGAACGCGTTCGGGCGGTGAGTGCGGAACCCGCCCAGACTTCACCCGCGATGGTGCCGACCGGCAGCGCGCACAGCATCAGCCCGAGGACCGCCGGGCCGGCGCCGATGCCGTCGGCGTAGGGGGCGAGCAGCGCCTCGGGGACGACGGCGAAGACGGGCGGCAGCCAGAACAGCAGGATCAGCACCCGCCTGCGGCGGTCCCCGAGGACGGCGCCCAGCCCGGCGAGCGGCGTGCCGCGGGCGGTACGCGCACCCGTGCGGGCGGGCCGGTCCGCCGTCCCGAAGCGCAACAGCAGCGCGGAGCCCAGCAATCCGGCGGCGGTCAGGGCGAGCGTCCCGCGCGGCGGGAGCACCGTGAGCAGCAGCCCGCCGAGGCCGAAGCCGACGAGCTGGGCGCTCTGGGCCACCATGCGCAGCAGCGAGCGGCCGAGCACGAACGCCTCGCCGGGCCCGAGGATGTCGGCGAGGGAGGCGTTGCGGGTGCCCTGGAACAGCGGCGCGACGAAGGCCATGGCGCAGCGCAGGACGAGCAGGCCCGCGACCGGGGTCCCCGGCAGGACCATGGCGCTCGCGCAGGCCGCGCAGACGAGGTCGCAGGTGACGAGCACCCGCCGGGCGGGGGTCCGGTCGGCGATGCCGGCGAGCAGCGTGCCGCCGAGGACGTAGGGGAGGAAGCCGAGCGCGAAGGTGAGCGCGCTCATCAGGGGCGAGCCGGTGACGCGGTAGACGAGGACGGTCAGGGAGATCTCGGCGACGACGAGACCGAGCACGGACAGCAGGTGCGCGGCGAAGACGGTCCGGAACTCCCCGCCCGCGAGGACGGAGCGGTAGCCGGGGGCGTCGGTGGTCTGGTTGACGGATGCCATGGCCGAAACCCTGGCCCGACGGCGCCCGCAGCGGCAGGGATTCGGCCCGGCCCGAATCTTGCGGGACGACCGGGACACTGTGCGGATGGCCTACCACTTCCGCTTCGGCCCCGTGGACCTGCTGCGCTGCCGCTTCTCGCTCTCCCCGCGCTGGGAGACGCAGGAGGCGGTGCGGGTGCTGCGCGACGCCCGCCGCCAGGCCTACCACCTGCCGTGGCTGCGGCGGATCCGGGCTGCGGCGGACACGCTGGACCTGCGGCCGCTGTGGCTGCTGATGCCCCGCAAGGGGCACCACCCGGACTTCCTCAGCCCGCCGCCGCTCGGCCCCTGCGTCACCATCGAGGAGGAGCTGGCCCGGGTCCGCGCCACCGACCCCGAGGCGGCCGGCGAGGAACTCCGGCGCTCCCTGGCCTGCACCCCGGGCGCCCTGGAGAGCGGGACCGGCCGGCGGATGCTGGCGGATCCCGCGCGGGCGGTGCGGGAGCTGGCCGATCTGCACGAGCGGGCCTGGGAGGCCCTGATCGCCCCTCACTGGCCGCGCCTGCGGGCCCTCCTGGAGGCCGACATCCTCTTCCACTCCCGGCGGCTGGCGGCCGGCGGCCTGGAGGCGCTCTTCGACGGGCTGCACCCCGACCTGGCCTGGTCCGGCGACACCCTCACCGTCGACCGGGCCGCGCACCACGACCGGCGCCTGGACGGGCAGGGGCTGCTGCTGATGCCGAGCGCGTTCGTGTGGCCGGAGGTGGTCGGGGGCTACGACCCGCCGTGGCAGCCGACGCTGGTCTACCCGGCCCGCGGGATCGGCGCGCTGTGGGCTGCACCGGCCGAGGCCGCCCCGGGGGCCCTGGCCGCCCTGCTGGGGCGGTCGCGGGCCGACATCCTGTGCGCCCTGGCCGAACCCGCCTCGACCACGGCCCTCGCCCACCGGTTGGGTCTGGCCCCGTCCACCGTCTCCGCCCACCTGGGAACCCTGCGGGCGGCGGGGCTGCTGCTCGCGGCCCGGCACGGCCACCAGGTGCTCTACGAACGCACGCCCCTGGCCATCGCCCTGACGGGCGGCGGGCCGCCGTAGCCGGGCGGCGCCGGTGTCGCGGCCCGGAACGTGTACGAACGCCCCCGGCGGGTGGGCCGGGGGCGTGGGCGGGTGGGGCGGGCGGTGGTCAGGCCGCCGCCGCCTCGCGCGCCCGGGCCGCCACCACGCTGTCGGCCTCGTCGCGCTTGAGCACCCGGTCGCCGTAGAGGCCGCCGAAGGGCACCAGGGCCAGCAGGAAGAACAGCGCGACCTTCTTGGCCGGCCACTTCGCCCGGTTCCAGACGTCCAGCAGGAACAGCACGTACAGGACGAAGAGGATGCCGTGCAGCGCGCCCAGCGGCATCACCAGGTTGACGTCCGAGATCCGGCTGAGCAGCGAGCCGAAGATCAGCAGGGCCGGGAACGACAGCGCCTCCGGTACGGAGACGAGGCGCAGCCGGTGCAGGGCGGAGGCGGTCTTGATGTCCACGAGGAACCTTCGGGGGGTCGAGGCGATGGTCCGAACCAGTCTCTCAGCCGCCCTTGGAGATCTTGACCGGGGCCCCGTGTGGCGGATAACGGCCAGGGTGCCCTGTTCGGCCCGGCCCGCTGCGGATAACGTCTCCCCGTGGCTCAGTTCCGACTCCAAGGCAGCAAGGTGCTCGCCGTCGACCTGACCGGGGAAGCCGTGAAAGCGAAGAACGGCTCCATGGTCGCGTACGACGGCCAGATGGCCTTCAAGAAGATGACCGGCGGCGGCGAAGGCCTGCGCGGCATGGTGACCCGCCGGCTGACCGGCGAACAGATGACCGTGATGGAGGTGCAGGGGCACGGCACCTGCTTCTTCGCCGACCGCGCGAGCGAGATCAACCTGGTCAACCTGCAGGGCGAGAAGCTCCACGTCGAGGCCAGCAACCTGCTGTGCACCGACGCCGGGCTGCGCACCGGCACCACCTTCACCGGCCTGCGCGGCGGGGCGACGGGCAACGGCCTGTTCACCACCACCGTCGAGGGCTCGGGCCAGGCGGCGATCATGTCGGACGGCCCGGCGGTGGTGCTGCGCGTCAGCGCCCAGTACCCGCTGTCCGTGGACCCGGGGGCGTACATCGCGCACACCGGCAACCTCCGGCAGTCGTTCCAGTCGGGGATCAACTTCCGCACGCTGATCGGAGAGGGCTCGGGCGAGTCCTTCCAGATCCGCTTCGAGGGCGAGGGCCTGGTGTACGTGCAGCCCAGCGAGCGCAACACCATCGGGGGCGACATCTGATGCCGTTCCGCGAGATCAACTCGAAGATGGTCGAGGCGCAGGTGGTGCCGGGCCAGAGGATGTACAGCCAGCGCGGGGCGATGCTCGCCTACCGCGGTGACGTGTCCTTCACCCCGAGCCTGACCGGCGGCCAGGGCGGGGTCATGGGCATGATCGGGCGCCGGGTGGCGAACGAGCAGACCCCGCTGATGACGGTCGAGGGCACCGGCACCGTGATGTTCGGCCACGGCGGCCACCACATCCAGGTGATCAACCTGTCCGGCGAGACCCTGTACGTGGAGGCGGACCGGCTGCTGGCCTTCGACGGGACCCTCCAGCAGGGCACGATGTTCATGGGCTCGCAGGGCGGCGTCATGGGCATGGTGCGCGGCCAGGTGACCGGCCAGGGGCTGTTCACCACCACTCTCAAGGGCCACGGTTCGGTCGCCGTGATGGCCCACGGCGGGGTCATCGAGCTGCCCATCACGCCCCAGCGGCCGGTCCACGTGGACCCGCAGGCGTACGTCGCCCACCACGGGGACGTGCGCAACAAGCTCTCCACGGCGCTCGGCTGGCGGGACATGGTCGGACGGGGTTCGGGCGAGGCGTTCCAGCTGGAGCTGTCCGGCCAGGGCGCGGTGTACGTACAGGCCTCGGAGGAGAAGCTGTGACCCATTACGCCGGCGCGAACGGCCCCGTGAGCGGCGGTCCGGGCGGCCCGACGGTCTTCGACCCGCACACCCTGCCCTCCGACGACAACGTGAACGCGTACACCTTCTGCGTGGAGCTCAAGGGCAGCCAGTGGTTCCTGCAGAAGGGCAAGATGATCTCGTACTACGGGAGCATCGAGTTCAACGGTGTCGGCAACGGCCGCTTCGACCGGCTGCTGCGCACGAGCTTCCACTCGCCCATGCACGCGAGCGACTGGGTGGTGGCCGAGGGCCAGGGCAAGATGCTGCTGGCCGACCGGGCCTTCGACGTCAACTCGTACGACCTGGACGAGGGGAACCTGACGATCCGGTCGGGGAACCTGCTGGCCTACCAGCCCACCCTCGCGCTCAAGCAGTCGATCGTCCCCGGCTTCCTCACCCTGATCGGGACCGGAAAGTTCGTGGCGGCGTCCAACGGGCCGGTGGTGTTCATGGAGCCGCCGCTGCGCGTGGACCCGCAGGCGCTGGTGGGCTGGGCGGACTGCCCCTCGCCGTGCCACCACTACGACCACGGGTACATGTCCGGGGTGATCGGCGGCCTGCGCTCGCTGACCGGCCTCGGGGGCTCCTCGGGCGAGGAGCACCAGTTCGAGTTCGTGGGGGCGGGGACGGTGCTGCTGCAGTCCTCGGAGACCCTGATGGCGGAGCAGGCGGTCGGGGCGGTCGGCACCGGCGCCGTCGGCGGCCAGAACCAGGGGGTACCGGGAGCGGGCCAGGGGCCGCTGGGACAGCTCGGCGTCCCGCGGATGCCGGGGCAGCTGGGTGATCTGCAACGGCGCTTCGGGCTGTGAGCGCGTACCGTGATCACGTTCCGCGATCGTCCCATTTTTGTACGTAATTCAACTTCTTAGGTAGAGTTCACTCATGGAGACCATGGAGACCGAGACGACCACGCGCTGGCTCACCGACGCGGAGCAGTGCGCCTGGCGCACTCACCTGGACGTCAGCCGACTGCTGATGCACCAGCTGGAAAAGGATCTTCAGCCCTTCGGACTCACCAACAACGACTACGAGATCCTCGTGAACCTCTCGGAGTCGGAGCACCACCGGATGCGGATGAGTGACCTCGCGACCGCCACCCTCCAGTCCAAGAGCCGGCTCTCCCACCAGATCACCCGGATGGAGGCGGCCGGACTGGTCACCCGGGTGAACTGCGAGTCCGACCGTCGCGGCCTGTACGCGGTGCTCACCGACGAGGGCATGGAGACGATGCGCAAGGTGGCCCCGCACCACGTGGCGTCCGTACGGCAGCACTTCATCGACCTGCTCAGCCCGCAGGACCTGGCGGCGCTGCGCGGCTTCCTCGCGCCGGTGGCCGACCACCTGCGCGAACAGCGCGGCAAGGCCTGACCGCGCGCCGCCCGCGCGGGTCTCCCCCGTCAGCGGGCCGCAGCCCCGCGCGCCGGCCGCCCGCCGGGAACCGGAAACGGCAGCGTCGGGAACGGTGACTGGGCCTGCGCGGCGGACCGGGCGGACCTAGACTGGCGGACGCCCGGAGTACCCGATCTTCGAGGGAGCGGCTCATGGCCAAGCGCGGCAACAAGAAGCGAGCACGCAAGAAGAAGAAGGCGAACCACGGCAAGCGTCCCAACGCCTGACCGCGGAGCCCACCGGTGTGACAGCGCCGCGCCCCCGCAACGACGGGGGCGCGGCGTTGTCGTGTGCCCGGCCCGTTCAGGCCTCCGTGAGCGTGTCCAGCAGCGCGTCGGAGGCGGCGTACGGGTCCAGCTCACCGGTGGCGACCTTGGCGGCCAGGGTTCCCAGGTGCGCGTCGCCGCGCAGGTCCGCCATGCGGGCCCGCAGGGCCGTCACCGCGATGGTCTCCACCTCCCGGGCGGCGCGGGCCGTCCGCCGCTCGGCCAGCACTCCCCGCTCGTCCATCCACGCCCGGTGCTTCTCCAGCGCCTCGACCAGTTCGTCGATGCCCTGGCCGCGGGCGGCGACCGTCTTGACGATCGGCGGCCGCCAGTCGCCCGGCCCGCGGGACTCCCCGAGGCCGAGCATGTGGTTCAGCTCCCGGGCGGTGGCGTCGGCGCCGTCCCGGTCGGCCTTGTTGACCACGTACACGTCGCCGATCTCCAAGATGCCCGCCTTCGCGGCCTGGATCCCGTCGCCCATGCCCGGCGCCAGCAGCACCACCGAGGTGTCGGCCTGCGAGGCGATCTCCACCTCCGACTGCCCGACCCCGACCGTCTCGACGAGGATCACCTCGCAGCCGGCCGCGTCCAGCACCCGGATCGCCTGCGGCGCCGCCCAGGCGAGACCGCCCAGGTGCCCGCGCGTGGCCATGGAGCGGATGTAGACCCCCGGGTCGGAGGCGTGGTCCGACATGCGCACCCGGTCGCCGAGCAGTGCGCCCCCGCTGAACGGCGAGGACGGGTCCACCGCGAGCACGCCGACGCGCTTGCCGGCCTTGCGGTACGCCGACACCAGGGCCGACGTGGACGTGGACTTGCCCACGCCCGGGGAGCCCGTCAGGCCCACCACGTACGCCCCGCCGGTCAGCGGGGCGAGGGCGGCCATCACCTCGCGCAACTGCGGGGACGCCCCCTCGACCAGGGAGATCAGCCGGGCCACGGCCCGCGGGCGGCCTTCTCGGGCCTGGGCCACCAGCGTGGGGACGTCCACCGTCGTCATCCTCGCGGTACCTACGCCTTCGCGCCGTTGCCGGGCACGCGGACGATCAGGGCGTCGCCCTGACCGCCGCCGCCACACAGGGCGGCCGCGCCGACCCCGCCGCCGCGCCGGGCCAGCTCCAGGGCCAGGTGCAGCACCACGCGGGCGCCGGACATGCCGATCGGGTGTCCCAGGGCGATGGCGCCGCCGTTGACGTTCACCTTTTCCGGCGTCACGCCGAGGTCCTTCATTGACTGCACGGCGACCGCCGCGAACGCCTCGTTGATCTCGATCAGGTCGAGGTCGGCGACCTCCAGGCCCTCCTTCTTGAGGGCGTGCAGGATGGCGTTGGAGGGCTGCGATTGGAGCGAGTTGTCCGGTCCGGCCACATTGCCGTGCGCGCCGATCTCGGCGATCCACTCCAGGCCCAGCTCTTCGGCCTTGGCCTTGCTCATCACGACCACGGCGGCGGCGCCGTCGCTGATCTGCGAGGAGGTGCCGGCGGTGATCGTGCCGTCCTTCGCGAACGCGGGGCGCAGCTTGCCGAGGGATTCGGCGGTGGTCTCGGGGCGGATCCCCTCGTCGTGCGCGAAGATCACCGGGTCGCCCTTGCGCTGCGGGATCTCGACGGGAGTGATCTCCGCCTCGAAGACGCCGTTCTTCTGGGCGGCCGCGGCCCGCTGGTGGGAGGCGGCGGCGAACTCGTCCTGCGGGGCGCGCTCGATGCCCAGGCGCGTGTTGTGCTTCTCGGTGGACTCGCCCATCGCGATGTTCTCGAACGCGTCGGTGAGGCCGTCGTAGGCCATCGCGTCGAGCATCTCGATGGCGCCGTACTTGAATCCCTCGCGGGACTTCGGCAGCAGGTGCGGGGCGTTGGTCATCGACTCCTGGCCGCCGGCGACCACGACGTCGAACTCGCCGGCGCGGATCAGCTGGTCGGCGAGGGCGATGGCGTCCAGGCCCGAGAGGCACACCTTGTTGATGGTGAGCGCGGGCACGTTCATGGGGATGCCGGCCTTGACCGCGGCCTGGCGGGCGGGGATCTGGCCCGCACCGGCCTGGAGCACCTGCCCCATGATCACGTACTGGACCTGGTCGCCGGAGATCCCGGCCCGTTCCAGCGCGGACTTGATGGCGAAGCCGCCGAGGTCCGCGCCCGAGAAGGACTTCAGCGAGCCGAGCAGTCGCCCCATGGGCGTGCGGGCCCCGGCGACGATCACGGAAGTGGTGTTGTTCGTTCCGGACATGAGGCACAGCCCCTTGGATGAGAGGAGTGAACGAGGGTTTACCCGAATGTACTGAGCGGTACCCGCCCAGTCACCGGGCTGTCGGTGTGATCGCTGGCACGTTGCGTGACCACCCTCCTCAGCTGTGCACTGTTCCCATGCTGACAAGAATCGACCACATCGGGATCGCCTGCTTCGACCTCGACAAGACCGTCGAGTTCTACCGTGCCACGTACGGCTTCGAGGTGTTCCACACCGAGGTCAACGAGGAGCAGGGTGTGCGCGAGGCCATGCTCAAGATCAACGAGACCTCCGACGGCGGGGCCTCGTACCTCCAGCTCCTGGAACCCACCCGCGAGGATTCGGCGGTCGGCAAGTGGCTGGCCAAGAACGGCGAGGGCGTCCACCACATCGCCTTCGGCACCGCCGACGTCGACGGCGACGCCGAAGCCATCCGCGGCAAGGGTGTCCGCGTCCTCTACGACGAGCCCCGGACCGGCTCGATGGGCTCCCGGATCACCTTCCTGCACCCCAAGGACTGCCACGGCGTACTCACCGAACTGGTCACCTCGAACCCTGACCACTGATGGCCCGATTCCCCGGCCGGTAGAGTGGCCATGGCTCGGCCGGGGTTCGGTGCGGAGACGGGGTCGGGGCCTGTGACCCCTGCCCCGGTATCTGACACCATTCCCCGGGGGCGTCGTTCAGCGGGCGAGCGATGCTCAATTGGGAGTGAGCTTGCGACCAGGGGACGGATGGGACCGCGCTGTGCGGGGCTACGAAAGCCAGGAGAGCCAACAGGGCGAGGCCGACCATCTCTCGCGCTTCGAGGCCGAGATGGAGCGGCTGAAGAAGGAACGCGGGAAGGCCGTCCAGCACGCCGAAGACCTGGGATACCAGGTCGAGGTGCTGCGTGCCAAGCTCCATGAGGTACGCCGCAATCTCGCGTCCCGCCCCGCCTACGACGGTGCGGACATGGGCTACCAGGCGGAGCAGCTGCTCCGCAATGCCCAGATCCAGGCCGACCAGATGCGCTCCGACGCCGAGCGCGAACTGCGCGACGCCCGGGCGCAGACCCAGCGCATCCTGCAGGAACACGCCGAACACCAGGCGCGTCTGCAGGCCGAGCTGCACGCCGAGGCCGTCAACCGGCGCCAGCGGCTGGACCAGGAACTCAACGAGCGCCGCCAGACGGTCGAGGCGCACGTCAACGAGAACGTCGCCTGGGCCGAACAGCTGCGCGCGCGCACCGAGTCCCAGGCCCGCCGGCTCATGGACGAGTCCCGCGCCGAGGCCGAGCAGACCCTGAACGCCGCGCGCGCCGAAGCCGCCCGGCACGCCGCCGAGGCCACCCGCCGGCTCGCCTCCGAGGCCGAGGCCACCCGCGCCGAGGCCGAGGCGACGCTGCTGCGCGCCCGCAAGGAGGCCGAGCGCCTGCTGGCCGCCGCGTCCGCGCAGGCGCAGGAGGCCACCGAGCACGCGGAGCGGCTGCGCACGAGCACCTCCGCCGAGGCCGAGCAGACCCGGCAGCAGACCCTCGACCTGGGCCGGGTCGCCGAATCCCGGGTCCAGGAGGCCGAGAGCGCGCTGCGCACCGCGCGCGCCGAGGCCGAGAAGGTCCTCGCGGAGGCCAAGGAGAGCGCGGCCCGCCAGCTCGCCTCGGCGGAGTCGGTCAACGAGCAGCGCACCCGCACCGCCAAGGAGCAGGTCGCCCGGCTGGTCGGCGAGGCGTCCAAGGAGGCCGAGGTCCTCAAGGCCGAGGCCGAGCAGGCGCTGGCCGACGCCCGCGCGGAGGCGGAACGGCTGCGCACCGAGGCCGGCGCACAGGCCCGTACGGCCGCCGCCGAGGAGATGGCGGCGCAGCTGGCGAAGGCCGCCCGCACCGCCGAGGACGTACTGAACAAGGCGTCGCAGGACGCCCAGGCCACGACCCGTGCCGCGTCCGAGGAGGCGGAGCGGATCCGCCGCGAGGCCGAGGCGGAGGCCGAGCGGCTGCGCGCCCAGGCCGCGGCCACGGCCGACGAGCTCAAGGGCGCCGCGAAGGACGACACCGAGGAGTACCGGGCCCGTACGGTCGAGCTCCAGGAGGAGGCCCGGCGGCTGCGCGGCGAGGCCGAGCAGCTGCGCGCGGAGGCCGTCGCCGAGGGCGAGCGGATCCGCGGCGAGGCGCGCCGCGAGGCGGTCCAGCAGATCGAGGAGGCGGCCCGCACCGCGGAGGGGCTGCTCGGCAAGGCCAAGGCCGACGCCGACGAACTGCGCGGCGGCGCCGCCACCGAGAGCGAGCGGGTCCGCGCGGAGGCCGTGGAACGGGCCACCACGCTGCGCAAGCAGGCCGAGGAGACCCTGGAGCGGACCCGCGCGGAGGCCGAGCGGCTGCGCACCGAGGCCGAGGAGCAGGCCGAGGCCGTACGCGCCGAGGCGGAGGCCGCGGCCGCGGCCCGGCGCGAGGAGGCCGAACAGGCCGTCGCCGCCAAGCGCGCGGAGGCCGACGAGGAACTGGTCCGGCTGCACTCGGAGGCGGAGAACCGGCTGTCCACGGCCGAGGTGACGCTGCGCGACGCCCGCACGGCGGCGGAGGGCATCCGCCGGGAGACCGCGGAGGAGACCGACCGGCTGCGCGCCGAGTCGGCGGAGCGGATCCGTACGCTGCAGGCGCAGTCGCAGGCGGAGGCCGAACAGCTGCGCACGGAGGCGGCGCAGGACGCCGGCCGGGTCCGGGCGGAGGCCGAGCAGGTCGCGGTGCGGCTGCGCGGCGAGGCCGAGGCCGAGGCGGAGCGGGTGCGTTCCGAGGCGCAGGAGACCGCGGACCGGCTGCGCGCGGAGGCGAAGGCCGCCGCCGAGCGGGTCTCCGCGGAGGCCGCGGAGGCGCTGTCCGCCGCCGCGGAGGAAGCCGCCCGGCGCCGCAGGGAGGCCGAGGAGACCCTCGCGTCGGCCCGTACCGACGCCGACAACGAGCGGGCCCAGGCCCGTGAGCAGAGCGAGGAGTTGCTGGCGCAGGCCCGCAAGCGCTCGGAGGAGGCGCAGGCCGAGGCGGCCCGGCTCACCGAGGAGGCGGAGCGGCGCGCGTCGGAGCTGGTGGCGGCCGCGGAGGTCACCGCCCAGCAGGTCCGCGACGCCGTGGCCGGGCTGCACGAGCAGGCCGAGGAGGAGATCGCCGGGCTGCGCAGCGCGGCCGAGCACGCGGCGGAGCGCACCCGGACGGAGTCGGAGGCCGAGGCCGGCCGGGTCCGTGCCGACGCCCACGCGGAGCGGGAGCGGGCCGCCGAGGACGCCGCCCGCATCCGCAGCGAAGCCCGGCAGGAGACGGACGCGGCGAAGGCGCTGGCCGAGCGCACGGTCGGCGAGGCGATCGCCGAGGCCGAGCAGTTGCGCGCCGACACCGCCGAGTACGCACAGCGGGTGCGTACGGAGGCGACGGACGCACTGGCCGCCGCCGAACGCGACGCGGCCCGGACCCGGGCGGACGCCCGGGACGACGCGAACCGGATCCGCGGCGAGGCGGCGGAGTCCCTGGAGTCCTCGCGCGCCGAGGGCGCCCGCATCGTCGCGGAGGCGACGCAGGAGGCCGAGCGGCTCACCGAGGAGACCCTCGCGGCCAACTCGGCGGCGGTCGCGGAGGCCACCGCGGAGGCGGAGCGGCTGCGCGCCGACGCCGAGGCGGCGGCGGAGGCGACCCGCGCCGAGGCGGCGGGCACGCTGGACGAGGCACGGGTGGAGGCCGGCCGGCTGCGCACCGAGGCCGCGGAGCAGGCGGACCGGCTGGTCACGGAGGCGATCTCCGAGGCGGAACGGCTCACCGAGGAGACGCGCACGGCGAGCGAGGCCGCGCTGGCCGCGGCGACGGCGAAGTCCGAGCGGCTCACCGCGCAGGCCGCCGACACCCTGGCCGCGGCCGAACGGGACGCGGCGCGCGTCCTGGTCGACGCCCGCACCGAGGGCGACCGGCTCGTCGAGGAGACCCGAGCGGCCAACGAGGCCACGGTCGGCGAGGCCGCGGCGGAAGCCGAGCGGCTGCGCACGGAGGCGGCGCGGGCGCTGGAGGAGGCGCGCGCGGAGGGCGGCCGGGTCATCGGCGAGGCCACCGCGGAGGCCGAGCGGGTCACGGCCGCGGCGGCGGAGACGCTGGCGAGCGCCGAGCGGGAGTCCGAGCGGATGCTGGACGAGGCCCGCGAGGAGGCGGGCCGGCGCCGCACCGAGGCGGCGGAGCAGGTGGACCGGCTCATCACCGAGGCCGCGGCGGAAGCCGACAAGCTCACCGAGCAGACCCGCAAGGACAACGAGCGCACCGTCGGCGAGGCCCAGACCGAGGCGGAGCGGCTGCGCGCCGAGGCCACCGAGGCACTGTCCTCGGCGCAGGAGCACGCGGCCCGCACCCGCTCGGAGGCCGAGCGCGTCAAGGCGCGGGCGGCGGCTGAAGCGGAGCGCATGCGCACCGAGGCACGGGCGGAGTCCGAGCGGCTGCTCGACGAGGCCCGCGAGGAGGCGGGCCGGCGCCGCACCGAGGCCGCGGAGCAGGTGGACCGGCTCATCACCGAGGCCGCGGCGGAAGCCGACAAGCTCACCGCCGACGCGCGGCAGCAGGCCCTGGCGGCCACCACGGCCGCCGAGGAACAGGCCGACGCGATGGTCGACGCGGCCCGCAAGGAGGCGGCGCGGATCACCTCGGAGGCGACCGTCGAGGGCAACTCCACGGTGGAGAAGGCCCGGACGGACGCGGACGAGCTGCTCGTCGGGGCGCGCAGCGACGCCGCCGCCATAAGGGAGCGGGCGGAGGAGCTGCGCGCCCGCGTGGAGTCCGAGGTGGAGGAGCTCCACGAGCGGGCCCGCCGGGAGTCGGCCGAGCAGATGAAGTCGGCCGGGGAGCGCGTGGACAAGCTGGTGCGCGCGGCGACGGAGCAGAGCGTCGAGGCCGAGGCGAAGGCCAAGGCGATGCTGTCCGACGCGAGCAGTGAGGCGAGCAAGGTCCGTATCGCCGCGGTCCGCAAGGCGGAGGCGCTGCTCAAGGAGGCCGAGCAGAAGAAGGCCGACCTGGCGCGTCAGGCGGAGCAGGCGCTCGCGGAGGCGAAGGCCGAGGCGGAGCAGCTGGTCGATGAGGGCCGCCGTGAGCTGGAAGTACTCGTGCGCAGGCGGGAGGACATTCAGGCGGAGATCTCCCGTGTCCAGGACGTTCTTGAGGCGTTGGAATCATTCGAGGCGCCTTCGGGCGGCGGAAAGCCGGCGATCGGTGGCCAGGGCGCGGGGGGCGTGAAGGCCGGAGCGGCGGCGGGTTCCACTCGTTCGGGTGGTAAGTCGTCGGAGGGCTAGTCAGTGTGAGGGAATGTGTGTACCTGATGAAGGTTCATCCGAACGAGTGACAAGCATTCTGTCGTCTTGCCACTCAAAAGGGGTGTCATTGTCCAGATCAAACGTGGATTGACTCGATGACACGCCGCTCGGGCGCCTAGGATTCCCCCAACACCTCACGTAGCACCTCATCGGTCTCATTCGACAGGAACCCCATGAGCGACACTTCCTCCCCCTTCGGCTTCGAGCTCGTGCGGCGTGGTTACGACCGCGGTCAGGTGGACGACCGCATCACCAAGCTGGTCTCCGACCGCGACAGCGCACTTGGACGTATCAACTCTCTGGAAAAGCGGATCGAGGAGCTGCACCTCGAAACGCAGAACGCCCAGGCCCAGGTGAGCGACGCCGAGCCGTCGTACGCCGGTCTCGGCGCCCGGGTCGAGAAGATCCTGCGCCTGGCCGAGGAGGAGGCGAAGGACCTGCGCGAGGAGGCCCGTCGCGCGGCCGAGCAGCACCGTGAGCTGGCGGAGTCGGCCGCCCAGCAGGTGCGCAACGACGCCGAGTCGTTCGCCGCCGACCGCAAGACGAAGGCGGAGGACGAGGGCGTCCGCATCGTCGAGAAGGCCAAGGGCGACGCGTCGACCCTGCGCGCCGAGGCCCAGAAGGACGCGGCCTCCAAGCGCGAGGAGGCCGACGCGCTCTTCGAGGAGACCCGCGCGAAGGCCGCCCAGGCCGCCGCCGACTTCGAGACCAACCTCGCCAAGCGCCGCGAGCAGTCCGAGCGCGACCTGG
Source organism: Streptomyces sp. NBC_00667 (assembly GCF_036226825.1). Classification (NCBI taxonomy): domain Bacteria; kingdom Bacillati; phylum Actinomycetota; class Actinomycetes; order Kitasatosporales; family Streptomycetaceae; genus Streptomyces; species Streptomyces sp. NBC_00667. The sequence continues at coordinate 4,650,070 of NZ_CP109022.1, read as the reverse complement.
CCTCCCGTCAGGCCAAGGCCGAGAAGCGGCTCGCGGAGATCGAGCACCGCGCGGAGCAGCTGCGCCTGGAGGCCGAGAAGCTCCGTACGGACGCCGAGCGCCGCGCCCGCCAGACCGTGGAGACCGCGCAGCGCCAGGCCGAGGACATCGTGGCCGACGCCAACGCCAAGGCCGACCGGATCCGCAGCGAGTCCGAGCGCGAGCTGGCGGCGCTCACCAACCGCCGCGACTCCATCAACGCCCAGCTGACCAACGTCCGCGAGATGCTGGCGACGCTGACCGGTGCGGCCGTGGCCGCCGCCGGCTCCCCGATCGACGACGAGCCCGTCACCCGCGGCGTCCCGGCGCAGCAGACCCGCTGACCCCGTCACGGCGTCCGGCGCGTACACCCCCGATACTCGCCGGTAGGACCGCGGCCCGCAGCGCGTGCACAACGAGGGCCCTGTGTCACCTTTTGAGGTGGCGTAGGGCCCTCGGGCGTTCTAGCGTGGCCGCATGATCGAGCTTGAGGGCCTTACCAAACGATTCGGCGCCAAGACCGCGGTGGATAACCTCAGCTTCCAGGTCAGACCGGGGGTGGTGACGGGCTTCCTCGGCCCCAACGGGGCGGGGAAGTCCACCACCATGCGCATGATGCTCGACCTCGACAACCCGACCAGCGGCACGGTCCGGATCGACGGCAAGCACTACCGGGACCTGCCGGAACCGCTGAAGCACATCGGAGCACTGCTGGACGCGAAGTCCATGCACGGCGGACGCAGCGCCTACAACAACCTGCTCTGCCTCGCCCAGTCGAACCGGATCCCCGAACGCCGGGTGACGGAGGTGCTGGATCTCGTAGGGCTGACACCCGTGGCGAGGAAGAAGTCGAAAGGATTTTCGCTCGGCATGGGGCAGCGGCTGGGAATCGCCGCAGCGCTGCTCGGTGATCCGGAGATCCTGATGTTCGACGAACCCGTCAATGGTCTGGACCCGGAGGGAATTCACTGGATCCGCAATCTGATGAAGAGGCTGGCGTCAGAAGGCAGGACGATCTTCGTTTCCTCGCACTTGATGAGTGAAATGGCGTTGACCGCGGACCATTTGATCGTGATCGGGCAGGGCAGGCTGCTCGCCGACTTGTCGATGGCCGATTTCATCCACCAGAACTCGCGCAGCTACGTGCGCCTTCGCTCGCCGCAGCAGGAACGGCTCAAGGACGTCCTGCACGAGGCCGGCATCAACGCCGTCAGCGTCCCGGCCACCGGCACGCTGGAGATCGACGGCGTGGGGCCGGAACGGCTCGGCGAACTGGCCGCGCAGCACCAGATCGTGCTGCACGAACTCAGCCCCCAACGGGCCTCACTGGAAGAAGCGTTCATGCGTATGACGGCGGACTCCGTCGAGTACCACGCCCACGCGCCGGGGCGTCCCGGCGTCGCTCCCGCTCCCGGCACGGCGGTCGACAACCCGGCGCGCCCGGCCGACGTCCCGGCGTGGGGCGCCGGTTTCGACGCGACCCGCAAGGGCGGTGAGTGACCGTGGCCTTCCCCGCCGTCCTCAACTCCGAGTGGACGAAGATCCGTACGGTCTCCTCCACGGTCTGGACCCTGGCCATCGCCGTCATCGCCACCGTCGGCTTCGGCGCCGGGTTCTGCGCCCTGATCAGTTCGGCGTTCGACAGCATGCCCGAGATCGAACGCGCCACGTTCGACCCGACCCTGATGAGCTTCAGCGGGATGCAGTTCGGCCAGCTGGCGATGATCGTCTTCGGAGTGCTGGTGGTCAGCACCGAATACAGCACCGGCATGATCCGCTCCTCGCTGGCGGCCGTACCCGGCCGCGGGGGCTTCCTGCTGGGCAAGCTCACCGTGGCCACGGTGCTGGCCCTGCTGGTCGGGCTGCTGACCAGCTTCACGGCCTTCTTCGTCGGCCAGGCGATCCTGGGTGAGCACGGCATCGGCATCGGGCAGGAGCACGTCCTGCGGGCGGTGATCGGCGCCGGCGTGTACATGGCACTCCTCGCCCTGTTCTCGATGGGCGTGGCCACCATGCTGCGCAGCTCGGTCGCCTCGATCAGCATCCTGATCCCGTTCTTCCTGATCGTCTCGAACCTGCTCAGCGGCTTCGAAGCGACCCGGAAGTACGGCCAGTACCTGCCCGACAAGGCGGGTTCCAAGCTCATGCAGGTCGTGCCGGACGCCATGGGCCGCGGCGAGGCCCCCTACGGCCCCTGGGGCGGCCTCGCCATCATGCTGGTGTGGGTGGCCGCGTCGGTGCTCGGCGGCTACGTCGTCCTCAGGAAGAGGGACGCCTGACCCGTCCCCGGCGAAGGCCCGGGCCGGCGGGGAAGCCGGGGAGAGCCGGGGTCTCCGGGGAAACCCCGGGTCGGTCTCAGGGGCAGCTCAGGGATCCGGCCCGGGACGGAACCGTAGGCCACTCGATATCCTCTTAACCCTTACAGGGGCGAGAGCCGTCCCGGGCCTGCCGGCCTGTCGAGGGGCACATCCATGATCGAGGCAGTCGGCCTGACCAAGCGCTTCGGCGCCAAGACCGCCGTCGACCAGCTGTCCTTCCAGGTCAGGCCTGGTCACGTCACCGGATTCCTCGGACCCAACGGGTCGGGGAAGTCCACCACCATGCGCATGATCCTCGGGCTCGACCGGCCCACCGCCGGTCATGTGACGATCAACGGGCAGCCCTTCCGGGAGCTCGCGAACGCACAGCGGCACGTCGGCGCCCTGCTCGACGCGAAAGCCATGCACGGCGGCCGCCGGGCCCGCACCCACCTGCTGTCCATCGCCCAGCTCTCGGGCATCCCGGAGAAGCGGGTGGACGAGGTGCTGGCGGTCGTCGGCCTCCAGGACGCCGCCCGGCAGCGTACGAAGGGGTTCTCCCTCGGCATGGGCCAGCGGCTCGGCATCGCCACCGCCCTCCTCGGCGACCCCCAGGTGCTGCTCTTCGACGAGCCCGTCAACGGTCTCGACCCCGAGGGCATCCTCTGGGTCCGCAACCTCATGCGCCAGCTCGCCGCCGAGGGCCGCACCGTCTTCGTCTCCTCGCACCTGATGAGCGAGATGGCCCTGACCGCGGACCACCTGATAGTGATCGGGCGGGGCCGGCTGCTGGCCGACATGAGCACCCAGGAGTTCATCACCCACAACTCGGCCGGATTCGCTCGGGTGCGCGTGGCCGGGACCGGCCCCGATGGCCGGGACGCGTTCTCGGAGATCCTCCGCAAGGACGGCGCCCGCGTCCTCCAGGAGCCGGACGGCGCCCTGCGGGTGACGGGCCTGGAGCTGCCCCGGATCTCCGACCTGGCGCACGAGGGCGGCCTGCGGCTGTGGGAGCTGTCCCCCCACCGGGCCTCGCTGGAGGAGGCGTACATGCGGATGACCCGGTCCTCCGTCGAGTACACCTCCACCGAAGACCCCCGGGCCCAGCTGTGGGAGACGGACCCGCTGGCCCTGCCCGAGTGGGAGGAGGGCCCGGCGGCCCCCGAAGTCCCGCAGACGGGCTTCTTCGCGCCCCCGCCGCCCGCCGCGGGCGGCCCGGGGTTCCTCATGCCCAGCGAGCCCGGCGAGCTCGCCGCCTCCGTACAGAACAATCCCGAGGCTTCCAGATGAGCAGCGCACAGACCGACCCGACGACCCCCGCTGCGGCGGCCTACCTCTCGCCCATGGAGAGCCGGCGCCCGCACCTGGGGCACGCGCTGGCCTCGGAGTGGACCAAGCTCGTCTCGGTCCGCTCCACCCTGTGGACGCTCGGCTCGCTCGTGGTGGTCGTCGTCGGCATCGGCGTGGTCTTCATCGCCCAGACCACCTCGCGCGACTACACCAACATCCCCTTCACCACGCCGGCCCTCATCGGCATGTTCGTCGGGCAGCTCGCGGTGATGGTGCTCGGGGTGCTCACGATCACCTCCGAGCACGGCACGGGCCTGGTGCGCACCACCTTCACCGCCGCGCCCGACCGGCACCGGGTCCTCACCGCCAAGTACCTGGTCTTCGGCCTCACCGCCTTCCTCGCCAGCGCCGGTTCCGTCTTCGTGGTCGGCACGGCGGCGGCCATCGCCCACAACGGCCCCGCCGCGGGGAGCCACTCGGCGGGCGAATGGGCCGGGGCGCTCGCGGGGAGCTTCTACGTCACCCTGCTGGGGCTGCTCGCGCTGGCCGTCGGGGCGCTGGTGCGGCACTCGGCGGGCGCGATCGCCGTGATGATCGGCGTGGTGACGCTGCCGCCGGTGGCCGGGGCCATGCTCAGCATCTGGGAGGCCTCGGCGCCGCTGGGGCGGCTGGTGCTCCAGCACAACGCGCCGGTCGCTCTGATGCAGCTGTTCGGGATGCCGTCGGGCACCACGCCCACCGGCTCCCCGCAGGCGATGCCCGACGACCTGACGCAGATGGCGCTGATGCTGCTGGTGACGGGCGCCGCCATGGCGGCCTCGTTCGTGGTGGTCGGCCGCCGGGACGTGTGAGGAGCCCCCGCCGGGCCTACGGCCCGGCGCCTGTCCGGACGATCTCCGGGGCCCGGGAAGACCGCCCGGTCGGGACCTAGTACTTCGGCGCGTTCCTGGACCGCTGCACCCGTGAGGTGCGGCGGTCCTTCGCGTTCCAGCAGGCCTTGTGCCAGTGCCGGCGGTCGTCCACACCGCCGTACTCGGGCCAGGCCACCAGGTGCGGGGTGCCGGAGGGGATCTCCTGGTCGCAGCCGGGGCAGCGGTAGCGCTTGCCCGCCGCGCTCGCGCCGGCCACGTGCCGGACCTTCCACTCCTCGCCGAGGTACTCCTCGGTCTGCTCCAGACCGAACCGGTCCAGCCCTCCCGAACCGGACCCGGAACCGGACCCCGTACCCGAACGGTCGGCTGGATTCCCGCCGCCCCTGGGGCGGTTGTGGCGCGGTGACACGTATACCTCACGGATGGGCGGACGGCAGTGACTTTCTCCCAGACTACGCGCAGCGAGCCCGGGTACCCGCAGTGTGTCCGAGGACGGGGCTCGTTCACGGGCGCTGGCCTGACAATCCCAATAACTTTGGCGCCGGGCCGTGCCTTTGGCACGTGTCGGGCGTTGTTGCCATCAGACGTTGATGTCATGAACGGCGGAGAGCCGGTCCACCTGGGGAGGCCGCGTCAGCCGCGAGGAGGTTGAGCGCGATGCGCGTAGGAGCGTTTGTAGTGGCGGCCCAGTTCCCGGGCCAGGGGCCGGGGGAAGCGCTGCACCGGGCGGTGCGGACCGCGGAGGTCGCCGAGGAGGCCGGGCTGGACGCGGTCTGGCTCGCCGAGCACCATTTCGTGCCGTACGGGGTCTGCCCCTCCGCCGTGACCCTGGCGGCCCTGCTGCTCGGGCGGACCCGGCGGCTGCGCGTGGGCACCGCCGTGAGCGTGCTGCCGAACTCGCACCCCGTGGCCGTGGGCGAGCAGGCGGCCCTGCTGCACCTGACCTCGGGCGGCCGCTTCACGCTCGGCGTGGGCCGGGGCGGCCCCTGGGTCGACCTGGAGGTGTTCGGCGGCGGCTTGGACGCCTACGAGACCGGTTTCCCGGAAGCCCTGGACCTGCTGCGGCGCTGGCTGACCGAGGCGCGCGTGGGAGCGGCGGGCGAGCGGTACGGCTTCCGCGAGGTGGCCGTCGTACCGCGCCCCTCGGAGGCGCTCGACGGTGACGGGAAGGGGCCGGAAGTGATCGTCGCCTGCACCTCCCCGGCGTCGGTACGGCTGGCCGCGGAGCGGGGTCTGCCGATGCTGCTGGGCATGCACTGCGGGGACGAGGACAAGGCGGACATGGTCGCCCTGTGGCGGCGCACCGCACTGGCGGCCGGGCACGCGCCGGAGGCCGCCCACGTGTCGGCCGGGGTCTGCCAGCTCGCCGACCGCACGGCGGACGCGCGGGAAACGCTGGTGAAGGCGATGCCGGGCTGGCTGCGCCAGGGCCTGGACGCACACGTGACGGTGGACGGCCGGCAGCGCGCGATGCGGGACCCGGTGGCCTACACGGAGCTGCTGTGCCGGCTGCACCCCGTCGGCACCCCGAAGTTCGCGGCGGACCGGCTCGCCGCAACCTCCGAACGCACGGGGATCACGCGCTTCGCCCTGCTCGCGGAGGGTTCCGGCGACCTCGCCGCGACGGAGGAGAACGTACGGCGCATCGGCGCCGAGGTCCTGCCCCGCCTCGGCTGAGACCCGGCTGCCGCTCCGGTACCCGTCGCACCTCCCGCGATCGGAGCGGCAGCTGAAAGTCCTAGCAGTCCCGCAGCTCCGGCGATTGGTTGAGCAGCTGGCCGCGGATCGAGGTGAACTTGGCGAGCCGGTCGTCCACCGCCGGGTCCAGCGGGAACACCGCTACCCGGTGGCAGTTCTGGAATGCCAGGCGCACCCCGAAGTGCCGCTGCAGGGCACCGCGTATCGCGTCACTCGCGAGCGCGCGCAGCAGCTGCCCGCGCGCCTGCTCGTCCGGCGGCGGCGTCTGGTTGTCGGCGAACTCTCCGCCTTCAACCTCCAGCTGGGCCACCAGCGAGCTGACCATCTCCCATGCGTAAGGCAGGGAGGTCCGGACGCAGTCGACGAAAGCGGCTTCGTCGACCTCGCCTCGCTCGGCCTGTTCGAGTAGGGCCGGTGAGACGTCGAGCGACATGGGTTCTCCTCTCGTGACCCCGGCCGTCTGGGTGTCCGGAGTCCTACGGGCAGGGAAGGCGGCCGCGACGCAGCGTGCACGCTCGACGACCACCCGCTCACCACGGTAGGCGCCCCCGGGTTGCCGCACCAGGAGAATGCGCATACAACGCGCCATCGACGAAGGGGGCTTTCACGGGCGAATCGCGTGGAGGCCCATCGGTCGAGTAGCGTTGCCGTCCATGCGTCTCGTCATTGCCCGCTGCTCCGTCGACTACGCGGGCCGGCTCACCGCCCATCTGCCCTCCGCACCCCGTCTGATCCTCGTGAAGGCCGACGGCAGTGTCTCGATCCACGCGGACGACCGGGCGTACAAACCGCTCAACTGGATGTCTCCCCCGTGCACCCTCAAGGAGGGGACCGGCGCCGAAGAGGGTGTCTGGACCGTCGTCAACAAGGCGGGCGAGAAGCTCATCATCACCATGGAGGAAGTGCTGCACGACTCCTCCCACGAGCTGGGCGTCGACCCGGGTCTGATCAAGGACGGCGTGGAAGCGCACCTCCAGGAGCTGCTCGCCGACCGCATCGACACGCTGGGCGACGGCTACACGCTGATCCGCCGCGAGTACATGACGGCGATCGGCCCCGTGGACATCCTGTGCCGTGACGCCTCGGGCGCGACCGTGGCCGTGGAGATCAAGCGGCGCGGCGAGATCGACGGCGTGGAACAGCTCACCCGGTACCTCGAACTCCTCAACCGCGACCCGCACCTCGCGCCGGTCCGCGGCGTCTTCGCCGCGCAGGAGATCAAGCCGCAGGCCCGCGTACTGGCGACGGACCGCGGCATGGACTGCGTGGTGCTGGACTACAACGCGATGCGCGGCATCGAGGACGACAAGCTCCGCCTCTTCTGAGCCGCGGCCGGCGTCCTCACCCCGTGGACGACGGGGCCGTCCCGGAGGCGGACCCGGTCGCGCCCGGCCCCGTCGGGGGATCCGTCGGCGGGGTCGTCTGCGGCGAGGCAGAGGTGGCCGGCGGGTCCGGGACGACGACCGGGGCCGTCGAGGTCGGTGCCGTGGTGCCCGGCGCCGGCGGTGAGGCCTTGCGCGTCGGCGTCCGGCCCTGCGACGTGGTCCGCGGGCCCGGGGTGGTCCCTGGCCGGGGCTCCGCCGCCGGTTCGCCCGCCCGGGGCGCTGCGGGGTCGTCGGACGCGGCCGCCGTCGGGCCGTCGGTGGCCGGCTCCGGCGCGGTGGCGGGGTCGCTGGCGCCGGTGCCGGTGCCGGTGCTCAGGTCCGTGTCAGGCGTCGAGGAGACCGCCGGGTCACTCGGCGTCCGCCCGTCCGGTCCGGAGACCGCCAGACCGACGACGGTCCCGATCACGGCCACGGCCAGGGCTCCGGCCGCGGCGAGGAACGCCGTCCTGCGCCGGGAGTCGGGCTCCCCCGCGGAAGGCCGCACCACCCCCGGCACCGGGACCGTGACCGGCTCCTGCTTCGCCACGGGCGGGAAGGCGTCCTCGAACACCTCCGAGAAGGCCGACGGCGCCGTCGCAGCCCCGGGCCGCCGGACCGCCGGCACCACCTGGGTCACGGCGTCCGCCCCGACGGGGGGAACGAGGGGGCGGGCGAGGGGATTGGTCACGGGCCCGGCCGTCACCGGGGGCGCGGCAGGGGCCGCCGGAGCCTCCAGACGCAGCGGGGGCGACACTTCCACCTCCGCCGCCTCGCGGTCCGTGACCAGGGCCAGCGCCCGCCGCCCCGCGACGGTCCCGCGCTTGTCCGCGAGAGCGCCCCGCAGCCCGATCGAAGCCTCCAGCTCGGCGCGCGACCGCTCCAGCCGCCCCTCGCACAGCGCGAGCACGCCCAGCTCGTGGTGGAAGTAGGCCTGTTCCGCGACCTCCCCCGCCTTGCGGGCGGCCTCCGCGCCCGAGCGCAGCACCCGCTCCCACGCCTCCCAGTGCAAGGACGCCGCCAGGGCCGGGGCCGCGGTCCGGGCCAGCATGACGGCGGCCACCACGTCGGCGCCCGCGAGCGCCGCCAGCACCGCGTCCGCCTCGGCCGCGACCCGCTCGGGCGTCACCGAGGCGTGCCCGGTCCACCAGGCGTAGTGCCGGGCGGCGGTGCGGGCCTCCTCGGCCGCGCTGTCCCCGTACCCGGCCTCCTCCAGCTGCCGGGCGACCCCGGCGGAGAGCCGGTAGCGCGGGCCGACGGGGGTCAGCAGCCCGCAGTCCAGCAGTTCCGCGACCGCCGCGTCGGCGTGGGTGTCCCCGACCAGCGCCGGCAGGTGCGCGTGGTGCGGCATCTCCCCGCCGAGCGCGCACGCGATCCGCAGGGCGGCCCGCGCCGACTCGCTCACCCGTGAGGCCAGCAGTTCCGCCGGCGCCGCGGCTTCGGCCAGTGTCGGCAGCGGTACGTGGGCGGATTCGCGCGGCCGGCCCTCGAAGACGCCGGGCTCGTCCTCCTCGTCGGGCGCGTCGCGGTGGTTCAGCTCGTCCCGGCGGCGCAGCAGCGCGGCCGCCTGCACGAAGCGCAGGGGCAGCCCCTCGGAGGCGAACCGCAGGTCCCCCGCCCAGGCCGTCTCCTCCTCCGTCAGGGGCCGTCCGGTGAGGGCTTCCAGCAGCCGGACGCATTCGCCCCGGCCGAGGCCCCCGAGGAAGACCTCCTCCAGGTGCGCGTGCGCGGACGGGGCGTTGGTGTCGGGGGTGGCGGCCAGCAGGTACGCGCACTCGGGAGTGGCCCGCAGGAGTTCGTCGAGGGCGGCTCCGCCCAGCTCCAGGTCGTCCACGAGGACGATCGCGCCGACGTCCCGGACCCGCGCGAGGAGTTCCGCCCGGTCGGGCCGTTCGCCGGTGGTCCCGTACACGGCCGCGTGGAGGGCGTACAGCAGCTCCTGCGGCTGCTGCCGGCCGAAGCCGCTGAGCCGGACCACCCCGTCGGGCGCGAGGCCCGCGCACACGGCGGCAACGGAGTCGAGCAGCGCGGAACGGCCCGACCCGGCCGGTCCGGTCAGCCGTACGGAGCGGCCGCGGCCCAGCAGCCGCTCCAGGCGCTCCCGCTCCTCCTCGCGCTGGAGCAGGGGGCGGAGGGGGGCGGTGGAACCGGGGAGGGCGGGCGGCCGGCCGGCGGCCTCCCAGGCGGCCCGGGAGGCCGGGTCCCGCTTGGCGGGGCGGTGCGTCCGGGTGCCGGGCCGCAGGGGTTCTATCTCGCTGCCGTCGACGGGGTTGACGGTGAGGGTGAAGTCCCCCGTGGTCAGTGTGACGACGCGCGTGACACCGCCGGTGGGGGTGGCGGCCGCCGCTCCCGCGGACCCGGACCCCTTGGAACCGGGTCCCGAGCCGGCAGGGCCCGCGGAGCCCGCGGCCCGGAGTACCGGGTCCCCGCCGGGCTGCCCCTGCGTACCGTCCATGACCAAGTCCCCCGATCGCGTCGCGTGCTGCGCCGCTGCCGCCGTCGTACCGCCCGGCCTTCGCACGCACTCGCCGCTGTCGCTACTGGTCCGGTTTCCGCCCGGAGCCTAGACCGTGGCCGGGCGCGCGGGGAACCGTCAGAGGGCCTTCACCACCGGAACGTTACGTTTCCGCAGGAAAGAACGGCCCTCGCGTCACACCCGCGGCAGGGATTCCGCTTCCAGTCCGCCCTCGATGGCGAGGATCCGGTGGAGCCGGGTCGCCACGAGCAGCCGCTGCATCTGCGCGGGCACCCCGCGCAGCACGAGACGGCGCCCGGAGCGGCCCGCCCGCCGGTGGGCGCCCATGATGACGCCGAGTCCGGTCGCGTCCCAGGAGTCGAGCCCGGTGAGGTCGAGCACGAGGTCGCCGTGGCCGCGATCGAGGGCCGTGTGGAGGGCCGAACGGGCGTCCGCCGCGCTGCGCACGTCGAGGCGACCCCCGACAACGAGTTCGGCGTGGTCGCCCCTGATGTGCATATGTGCTCCCGCAGTCCCGCGTACGTGCCGCGTACGTATGGTCCGACTGGTCCGTGGTCGGCAACTCTCACTGGAACTGACTGCCCCGGGGGCAGGGAAGTTGCCGACTGTGAGCGAACCGATACTCTCATTCACACCAACGGGTGAAGGCGTTCGAAGGATGCGCTCAGTGCTTGTAGAAGCCCTGCCCGCTCTTGCGGCCGAAGTCGCCCGCGTCCACCATCCGGCGCATCAGCTCCGGCGGCGCGAACTTCTCGTCCTGCGACTCGGTGTAGATGTTGCTGGTGGCGTGCAGCAGGATGTCCACGCCCGTGAGGTCTGCGGTGGCCAGCGGCCCCATGGCGTGCCCGAAGCCCAGCTTGCAGGCGATGTCGATGTCCTCGGCGGTGGCGACGCCCGATTCGTAGAGCTTGGCGGCCTCGACCACCAGCGCGGAGATCAGACGGGTCGTCACGAAGCCGGCCACGTCGCGGTTGACGACGATGCAGGTCTTGCCGACGGACTCGGCGAACGCGCGCGTGGTGGCGAGGGTCTCGTCGCTGGTCTTGTAGCCGCGCACCAGCTCGCACAGCTGCATCATCGGGACGGGCGAGAAGAAGTGGGCGCCGACGACCCGCTCCGGGCGCTCCGTCACCGCGGCGATCTTGGTGATCGGGATGGCGGAGGTGTTGGACGCCAGGATCGCGTCGTCGCGCACCAGCTTGTCGAGGGCGCGGAAGATCTCGTGCTTGACTTCGAGCTTCTCGAAGACGGCCTCGACGACGATGTCCGCGTCCGCGACCGCGTCGAGGTCGGTGGTCGTGGTGATCCGGGCGAGCGCAGCCTCGGCGTCCTCGGCCGTCAGCTTGCCCTTGGAGACGAACTTGTCGTACGAGGCCTTGATCCCGTCCGTGCCGCGGGTCAGCGCGGCATCGGTGACATCGCGCAAGACGACGTCCCATCCCGCCTGAGCGGAGACCTGAGCGATCCCGGAACCCATGAGTCCGGCACCGATGACGGCGAGCTTCCCAGCCACTGCACACCCCTCGTTCTCGCTACGGCCCAGTCTCGTAGCCTCTCCGGCGGAGACTAGCGTCCGTGAGGGACGGTGTGACCGCGAAGTAACACGCGTCACGTCTCAGATGACGGACATCACACTGGTACGGCCCATCAGTGCGGCGGGGGAACGCAGTTGACGCTTGGGCACCTTTGTCCGGGAACGCGCCTTCCTCCCCCCGGGCCCGCACTCCGCCGTGTCACTACGCTGGACCCATGGTGAACCTCACGCGCATCTACACCCGCACCGGCGACAAGGGCACGACGGCCCTCGGCGACATGAGCCGCACGCACAAGACGGACCTGCGGATCTCCGCGTACGCCGACGCCAACGAGGCCAACGCGGCCATCGGGACGGCCATCGCCCTCGGCGGCCTGTCCGGCGACGTGGTGGAGGTCCTCGTCCGGGTGCAGAACGACCTGTTCGACGTGGGGGCCGATCTGTCCACCCCGGTCGTCGAGAACCCGCAGTACCCTCCACTGCGCGTCGAGCAGTTCTACATCGACAAGCTGGAGGCGGACTGCGACCGCTTCAACGAGCAGCTGGAGAAGCTGCGCAGCTTCATCCTCCCGGGCGGCACCCCCGGCGCGGCCCTCCTCCACCAGGCGTGCACGGTGGTCCGGCGCGCCGAGCGCTCGACGTGGGCGGCGCTGGAGGTGCACGGCGAGGTGATGAACCCCCTCACGGCGACCTACCTCAACCGCCTCTCGGACCTCCTGTTCATCCTGGCCCGCACGGCCAACAAGGAGGTCGGCGACGTCCTCTGGGTCCCGGGCGGGGACCGCTAGGGTCCGGCACGCCGCAGCGAAGGTCTGGACCTCTTGACGGTTGGTCCAGACCTTTCTACGCTCACCGCAACTGTGGTGAGCGTGCCATGACAAACAAGGCAGGCTCACGGGCGGCGCAGGTCCCACCCCCATGCCGAAGTCGGCCCCGCGACTTCGGCGGACCTACGGAGGACCACCTTGAGCACAGCACCCCCACCCCGTACCCGTCTGTTCAGGAGGCTCGCCGCCACGGTGGCCGCCTTCGCCCTGCCGGCCGCGGGACTCGTGGCCCTGGCCGGTCCCGCCGAGGCCGCCGGCTCCGCGACCGCGACGTACACGAAGGTCTCCGACTGGGGCTCCGGCTTCGAGGGCAAGTGGACGGTGAAGAACACCGGCACCACCACCCTGACCAGCTGGACCGTGGAGTGGGACTACCCCTCCGGCACGACGGTCACCTCCGCCTGGGACGCCACCGTCACCGGCTCCGGCACCCACTGGACCGGCAAGAACGTCGGCTGGAACGGCACCCTCTCCCCCGGCGCGACCATCAGCTTCGGCTTCAACGGCGCCGGCCCCGGCGCCCCCTCCGGCTGCAAGATCAACGGTGCGTCATGCGACGGCGGCACGACCCCCGCCGACTCCCCGCCGTCGGCCCCCGGCACCCCCACCGCCAGCGGCGTCACCGACACCTCCCTGACCCTCGGCTGGAGCGCCGCCACCGACGACAAGGGCGTCAAGAACTACGACGTCTTGCGCGACGGAGCCAAGGTCGCGACGGTCACCGGCACCAGCTACACCGACTCCGGCCTGACCAAGGGCACCTCCTACAGCTACGCCGTGACGGCCCGCGACACCGCCGACCAGACCGGCCCCTCCTCCGGCGCCCTCTCCGTCACCACCACCGGCGGCGGCACCACACCCCCACCCACCGGCAGCACGGTCAAGCTCGGCTACTTCACCGACTGGGGCGTCTACCAGCGCAACTACCACGTGAAGAACCTGGTCACCTCCGGCACCGCCTCGAAGATCACGCACATCAACTACGCCTTCGGCAACGTCACCGGCGGCAAGTGCGCGATCGGCGACGCCTACGCCGACTACCAGAAGACGTACGACGCCGCGTCGAGCGTCGACGGCACCGCCGACACCTGGGACCAGCCCGTCGCCGGCAACATCAACCAGCTGCGCGAGCTCAAGAAGAAGTACCCCGGCATCAAGGTGCTGTGGTCCTTCGGCGGCTGGACCTGGTCCGGCGGCTTCGGGCAGGCCGCCGCCAACCCGGCCGCCTTCGCCGACTCCTGCTACGGCCTGGTCGAGGACCCCCGCTGGGCGGACGTCTTCGACGGCATCGACATCGACTGGGAGTACCCGAACGCCTGCGGCCTGTCCTGCGACACCAGCGGCGCCGCCTCCCTCAAGAACCTGCTCTCCGCGCTCCGCGCCAAGTTCGGCGGCAGCAACCTGGTCACCGCCGCCATCTCCGCCGACGGCTCCAACGGCGGCAAGCTCGACCTCGCCGACTACGCGGGCGCGGCCCAGTACGTCGACTTCTACAACGTCATGACGTACGACTTCTTCGGCGCCTGGGACGCCAAGGGCCCGACCGCCCCGCACTCCCCGCTCACCTCCTACGCGGGCATCCCGATCGCCGGTTTCAACTCCGAAGCCGCCATCACCAAGCTCAAGGGCAAGGGCATCGCGGGCTCCAAGCTCAACCTGGGGATCGGCTTCTACGGACGCGGCTGGACCGGCGTCACGCAGGACGCCCCCGGCGGCGCAGCCACCGGTCCCGCCCCCGGCACGTACGAGCAGGGCATCGAGGACTACAAGGTGCTCAAGGGCAGCTGCCCGGCGACCGGCACCATCGCCGGCACCGCCTACGCGAAGTGCGGGAGCAACTGGTGGAGCTACGACACCCCCGCCACCATCGCCGGAAAGATGACCTGGACCAAGCAGCAGGGCCTGCGGGGCGCCTTCTTCTGGGAATTCAGCGGCGACACCGCGAACGGTGAGCTCGCGAACGCCATCCACACCGGTCTGCGGTAACCCCCGCCCACAGGACCGGTGAACGAACGGAGCCGGGGAGGAAGGGTCCGCCCCCTTCCTCCCCGGCTTCTCGTCAGGCCACGTTCACCCTCTGCCCCGGGGGCGCCGCCTCCAGCCAGGCCAGGAAACCGGTCAGCGCGTCGTCGCTCATCGCCAGCTCCAGGCGCGTCCCCCGGTGGGAACAGCCGAGCACGACGGCGTCGGACAGCAGCGCCAGCTCCTCCTCGCCCTCGGGGGCGCGACGGGCCAGCACCTCGATGGAGGAACGCTCCAGCAGCCGGCGCGGCCGCGGCGAGTAGCTGAACACCCGGAACCACTCGATCCGGTCACCGCTGTAGCGGGCCACCCCGTACACCCAGCCCTTGCCCGAGACGTCGGGCTCGTCGGCCACGCCCCAGCGCAGGCTGCAGTCGAAGGTCCCCCCGGACCGCTGGATGAGTCTGCGGCGCAGCCCGAAGACGAATAGCCCGATCACCACCAGGGCTACGACCAGGCCGCTCACAAGCAGAGCGAGGAGCATCTTCACCGACCTCCTCGCTCATCGAATACAGCACACGAAAAACTGATCCGCATCGCCTCAGCCGCGACCCGCTCTGGAAAATTCCAGACCGTGCCGCGGCTGAGGACGCACACTATTCGGTAAGGGGCTCAGTGCCCCGTCACCGCGCGCAGCCGGACATCGGCGCGACGCTCGGCGGCCGCATCGGCCTCCGCCTTCGCGCGCTCCAGTGCCCGCTCCGCCCGCTGGACGTCAATCTCGTCCGCGAGCTCGGCGATCTCGGCCAGCAGGGACAGCTTGTTGTCCGCGAACGAGATGAATCCGCCGTGCACCGCTACGACGACAGTGTTGCCCTCGCTGGTACGGATGGTCACCGGGCCCGATTCCAGCACACCGAGAAGCGGCTGGTGACCGGGCATGACGCCGATGTCGCCGGACGTGGTGCGCGCGACAACAAGGGTGGCCTCGCCGGACCAGACGTTGCGGTCCGCCGCGACCAGCTCGACGTGCAGCTCAGCAGCCAAGGTGGCTCCTCGGGTCACCACCCGGCGGGTCGGCCGGGTGTTGGGTCAAATTCTAATGGGCGTGGGGAGAGGGACGGGACGCACCCGCCCCTCTCCGGTCAGTCAGCGGCTCTGCTCACGAGGAGCGGGGCCTCAGGAGACGCCCAGCTCCTTGGCGTTGGCCTTGAGGTCCTCGATGCCACCGCACATGAAGAACGCCTGCTCGGGGAAGTGGTCGTAGTCACCGTCGCAGATCGCGTTGAACGCGGTGATCGACTCGTCGAGCGGAACGTCCGAACCGTCCACGCCGGTGAACTGCTTGGCGACGTGGGTGTTCTGCGACAGGAAGCGCTCGACGCGACGGGCACGGTGGACAACGAGCTTGTCCTCCTCGCCCAGCTCGTCGATACCGAGGATCGCGATGATGTCCTGGAGGTCCTTGTACTTCTGCAGGATCCCCTTGACACGCATGGCGGCCGCGTAGTGGTCCGCCGCGATGTACCGCGGGTCGAGGATGCGGGACGTCGAGTCCAGCGGGTCCACGGCCGGGTAGATGCCCTTCTCGGAGATCGGACGGGAGAGAACCGTCGTCGCGTCGAGGTGGGCGAAGGTGGTGGCCGGCGCCGGGTCGGTCAGGTCGTCCGCGGGGACGTAGATCGCCTGCATCGAGGTGATCGAGTGACCGCGGGTCGAGGTGATGCGCTCCTGCAGCAGACCCATCTCGTCAGCCAGGTTCGGCTGGTAACCCACCGCGGACGGCATGCGGCCGAGCAGCGTGGAGACCTCGGAACCGGCCTGGGTGTAACGGAAGATGTTGTCGATGAAGAAGAGCACGTCCTGCTTCTGAACATCGCGGAAGTACTCCGCCATGGTCAGACCGGCGAGCGCGACGCGCAGACGGGTGCCCGGGGGCTCGTCCATCTGGCCGAAGACGAGCGCCGTCTTGTCGATGACGCCCGAGTCGCCCATTTCCTCGATGAGGTCGTTGCCCTCACGGGTACGCTCACCGACGCCCGCGAAGACCGACACACCGTCGTGGTTGTTGGCGACGCGGTAGATCATTTCCTGGATCAGAACGGTCTTGCCGACACCGGCACCACCGAACAGACCGATCTTTCCACCCTTGACGTACGGGGTGAGGAGGTCGATGACCTTGACGCCGGTCTCGAACATCTCGGTCTTCGACTCGAGCTCGTCGAAGCTCGGCGCCTTGCGGTGGATCGGCCAGCGCTCGGTCACCTCGGAGTTGGCCTCCGGGTAGTTGAGCACCTCACCCAGGGTGTTGAACACCTTGCCCTTGGTGAAGTCGCCGACGGGGACGGTGATGCCCTCGCCCGTGTCGGTCACCGGGGCCTGGCGGACCAGACCGTCGGTGGGCTGCATGGAGATCGTGCGGACCAGGCCGTCACCCAGGTGCTGGGCGACTTCCAGGGTCAGCGTCTTGAGCTTGCCGTCCTCGGCCGGGTCGGCGACCTGGACCTTGAGGGCGTTGTAGATCTCGGGCATGGCGTCGACGGGGAACTCCACGTCGACGACCGGGCCGATGACCCGGGCGACGCGGCCCGTGGCAGCGGCCGTCACAGCGTTCTCGGTAGTCGTCGTCACTTACTTGTCACTCCCCGCGGTCGCGTCAGCCATGGCGCTCGCGCCACCGACGATCTCGCTGATTTCCTGGGTGATTTCGGCCTGGCGGGCCGCGTTGGCAAGCCGGGAGAGGCTCTTGATGAGGTCCCCGGCGTTGTCGGTGGCCGACTTCATCGCACGGCGGCGGGCGGCGTGCTCGGAAGCGGCCGACTGCAGCAGTGCGTTGTAGATGCGGCTCTCGACGTAGCGCGGCAGCAGGGCGTCGAGGACGTCCTCCGCCGACGGCTCGAACTCGAACAGCGGAAGGATCTCGCCCTTCGCGCCGGCCTCGTCCTGCGCCCCGGCGGAGGTCTCCGCGAGGCTGAGCGGCAGCATCCGGCCGTCCACGGCGTTCTGCGTCATCATCGACACGAATTCCGTGAAGACGATGTGCAGCTCGTCCACGCCGCCATCGGCCGTCTCCGTCTGGATGGCCTCGATCAGCGGCGCGGCGACGCGCTTGGCGTCCGCGTAGGCCGGGCTGTCGGTGAAGCCGGTCCACGAGTCCGCGATCTTGCGCTCGCGGAAGCCGTAGTAGGCGACACCCTTGCGGCCGACGATGTAGGCATCGACGTCCTTGCCCTCAGCGCGCAGCCGCTCGGTGAGCCGCTCCGCCTGCTTGATGGCGTTCGAGGAGTAGCCGCCGGCCAGACCGCGGTCGCTCGTGATGAGCAGGACCGCGGCGCGGGTCGGCGCCTCGACCTCGGTGGTCAGGGCGTGCTTGGTGTTCGAACCGGTCGCCACCGCGGTCACCGCACGGGTGAGCTCGGTCGCATACGGCATCGATGCCGCCACCTTGCGCTGCGCCTTGACGATGCGCGAGGCGGCGATCATCTCCATCGCCTTGGTGATCTTCTTGGTCGCCGTGACGGCACGGATGCGACGCTTGTAGACCCGGAGCTGCGCTCCCATGAGTCAGGTCCCTTCCGTCGTCACTTGGAGACGTTGACGGCCGGAGCGTCCTCGCCCAGGAGCTTGCCGTCAGACGTCTCGAACTGCTGCTTGAAGGCAGCGATGGCGTCCGCGATCGACGTCAGGGTGTCATCCGACATCTTGCCGCCCTCGGCGATCGAGGTGAGGAGGTCCTTGCGCTCGCGGCGCAGGTGCTCCAGCAGCTCGGACTCGAAGCGACGGATGTCGGCGACCGGGACGTCGTCCATCTTGCCGGTGGTGCCGGCCCAGACGGAGACGACCTGCTCCTCGACGGGCATCGGCTGGTACTGGCCCTGCTTGAGCAGCTCGACCATGCGCTTGCCGCGCTCCAGCGAAGCCTTCGACGCGGCGTCCAGGTCGGAACCGAAGGCGGCGAACGCCTCCAGCTCGCGGTACTGGGCGAGGTCGACGCGCAGACGGCCGGAGACCTGCTTCATGGCCTTGTGCTGCGCGGAACCACCGACGCGGGAGACCGAGATACCGACGTTCAGCGCCGGGCGCTGGCCCGCGTTGAACAGGTCGGACTCCAGGAAGCACTGGCCGTCGGTGATGGAGATGACGTTGGTCGGGATGAACGCCGACACGTCGTTCGCCTTGGTCTCGACGATCGGCAGACCGGTCATCGAACCGGCACCCATCTCGTCGGAGAGCTTCGCGCAGCGCTCCAGCAGACGCGAGTGCAGGTAGAAGACGTCACCCGGGTAGGCCTCACGGCCCGGCGGGCGGCGCAGCAGCAGCGAGACGGCGCGGTAGGCGTCGGCCTGCTTCGACAGGTCGTCGAAGATGATCAGGACGTGCTTGCCGGCGTACATCCAGTGCTGGCCGATGGCGGAGCCGGTGTACGGCGCCAGGTACTTGAAGCCGGCCGGGTCGGACGCCGGGGCGGCGACGATCGTCGTGTATTCGAGCGCGCCGGCCTCTTCCAGGGCGCCGCGAACGGACGCGATGGTCGAGCCCTTCTGGCCGATGGCGACGTAGATGCAGCGGACCTGCTTGTTCACGTCGCCCGAGCGCCAGTTGTCGCGCTGGTTGATGATCGTGTCGACGGCAAGAGCGGTCTTGCCGGTCTGACGGTCACCGATGATCAGCTGACGCTGGCCACGGCCGATCGGCACCATCGCGTCGACGGCCTTGTAGCCGGTCTGCATGGGCTCGTGCACCGACTTACGGACCATGACGCCCGGGGCCTGCAGCTCAAGGGCGCGGCGGCCCTCGGTCGCGATCTCGCCGAGGCCGTCGATCGGGTTGCCGAGC
Source organism: Streptomyces sp. NBC_00667 (assembly GCF_036226825.1). Lineage (NCBI taxonomy): Bacteria > Bacillati > Actinomycetota > Actinomycetes > Kitasatosporales > Streptomycetaceae > Streptomyces > Streptomyces sp. NBC_00667. The sequence goes on along the minus strand of NZ_CP109022.1, from coordinate 4,630,899 downwards.
GGGTCGACAACGCGGCCGAGGTAGCCCTCGCCGACACCTACGGAGAGAACCTCACCGGTGCGCTGCACCGGCTGGCCCTCCTCGATACCGCTGAACTCGCCGAGGACGATCGCACCGATCTCGCGCTCCTCGAGGTTGAGGGCGAGACCGAGGGTGCCGTCCTCGAACTTCAGCAGCTCGTTCGCCATGGCGGAGGGCAGACCCTCCACCTTCGCGATGCCGTCGCCGGCAACGCTGACCGTTCCGACCTCCTCGCGCGAGGCCGCGTCCGGCTGGTACGACTGGACAAAGTTCTCCAGTGCGTCCCGGATCTCCTCCGGCCGGATCGTGAGCTCCGCCATCTGGGTTCCCTGCTCTCCTTGTTGGGCCTGAAGCTTCTTAGGGGTCTGGGGGCGACCCCCAGGAATCTTCTGCAAGTTCTGCACGGCCCAACCGGGCCGCTAGGAATGCGTTGTTCTATTGGTGGCTGGTCAGCCGGCCATGCGGCGGGACGCCTCTGCGAGGCGGTCCGCGATGGTGCCGTCGATGACCTCGTCGCCGACCCGCACCGAGATCCCGCCGAGGACCGCCGGGTCCACGTCGAGGTTCAGGTGCATCTGGCGGCCGTACAGCTTGGCCAGCACCGCGCCGAGACGCTGCTTCTGCGCGTCGCTGAGCGGAACCGCGCTGGTCACGGTGGCGACCATGCGGTTGCGGCGCTCGGCGGCGAGCGTGGAAAGGGACTCCAGTCCCGCTTCCAGGCTACGTCCACGCGGGTGGGTGGCGAGACGGATGACCAGACGCTCGGTGGTGGCGTTCACCTTGCCGCCGAGCAGACGGTGCAGCAGCTCGCTCTTGGCGGCGGCGGTGGCCGCCCGGTCGGTCAGCGCGGAGCGCAGCTCGGTGTTCGAGGAGACGATCCGGCCGAACCGGAACAGCTCGTCCTCGACGTTGTCGAGCGCACCCGCACGCTGGGCCGCCGTGAGGTCGGCGGTGGCCGCCAGTTCCTCCAGCGCGTCGACCAGGTCACGCGACTGCGACCAGCGGGACCGGGCCATGCCGGACACCAGGTCGAGGGTTTCCCCGCTCACCTGGCCTCCCAGCAGGCGGCCCACCAGCTCGGCCTTGGCCTCGCCGGGCTGCGCCGGGTCCGTGATGACCCGACGCAGCGAGACCTCACGGTCGAGCAGCGCGGTGACGGAGGCCAGCTCGCCGGCGAGCTCCACCGCGTCGACGGACGTGTTGTCCGTCAGCGCGTCGAGACGCTCACGCGCGGAGGCCAGCGCCTCGCGGCTCGCTCCGTTCATCGCGCGGCCTCGGCCTTCTCCTCAAGCTCGCTGAGGAAACGGTCGATCGTGCGGCTCTGCCGGGCGTGGTCCTCGAGGGACTCGCCGACGAGCTTTCCGGCCAGGTCGGTGGCGAGCTTGCCCACGTCCTGACGCAGCGACTGCGAGGCAGCCTTGCGGTCGGCCGCGATCTGGGCGTGGCCGGCAGCGATGATCTCCTCACGCTGCCGCTGGCCCTCTGCGCGCAGTTCTTCCTTGAGCGCAGTGCCCTGCTCCAGCGCTTCCTGGCGCAGGCGCGCGGCCTCGTGCCGGGCTTCGGCGAGCTGGGCCTTGTACTGCTCCAGCACGCTCTGGGCCTCGGTCTGAGCGGCCTCAGCCTTCTCGATACCGCCCTCGATGGCCTCGCGACGCTCGTCCAGAACCTTGTTGATGTTCGGGAGGAGCTTCTTCGCGAGGAAGCCGAAGACGATGACGAAGGCGATCAGACCGATGACGAGCTCGGGGATCGGCGGAACGAGCGGGTTTTCCGTCTCGGCCGCGAGAACCAGGAGGTTCACATCAGTGCCTTTCGTCTAATCGGACTAGTGGTCGCGGTTCGTCAGCTGTAGACGAACGGCATGACCAGACCGATGAGGGCGAGCGCCTCACAGAAGGCGAAGCCGAGGATCTGGTTGGCGCGGATCAGACCGGCAGCCTCGGGCTGACGGGCGAGAGCCTGCGTGCCGTTACCGAAGATGATGCCGACGCCGACGCCCGGGCCGATGGCCGCGAGGCCGTAACCGACGGAGCTGAGGGAACCGGTGACGCCTTCGGCGGCAGCAAGGATCTGGGACATGCCAGTTCTTCCTTCTCTTTCACGAACCGGTGGGGGTTGGCCACCGGACGACAAGGGGGTCTTGGGGAGTGGGCCGGACTCAGTGGTGCTCGGCGAGCGCGCCCTGGATGAAGCTGCAGGCCAGGAGGACGAAGACGTACGCCTGGACGGCCTGGATGAAGAGTTCGAAGGCCGTCATTACGATGACCATGATGAACGAGACGCCCGCGTAGGCGATCCCGATGCCGTTCAGCAGGTACCAGCTGGCGATGGTGAACAGCAGCAGCAGGGTGTGACCGGCGAACATGTTCGCGAACAGTCGGACCGCGTGGGTGAAGGGGCGGACCAGGACGTTCGAGAAGAACTCGATGACCATGACCAGCGGGAGGACGCCGCCGAGGCTCTTGTCGTAGCCCGTCAGGTTCTTGAGGCCGCCGACGAATCCGTGACGCTTGAACGTCACCGACATCCAGATGAAGTACACGATCGCAGCGAGGATCGCCGGGTAGGCGATGATCGCGGTCACCGGGAACTGGGCCACGGGGACGATCGACCAGACGTTCAGGATCCAGACGAAGAAGAACAGCGACACCATGAAGGGGACGTACTTCTCCCCCTCCTTCTTGCCCAGCGTCTCGTACACGATGCCGCGGCGCACGAAGTCATAACCGGATTCGGCGACCATCTGCATCTTGCCGGGGACGACCTTCGGCTTGCGGAAGGCGGCCCAGAAGAAAGCGACGATGACGATGCTGCCCAGAAGGGCCAGCAGCATCGGCTTGTTGAAGTACGCGTTGGTAAGGCCGGCTTCGCCCCACAGCGGCTCGAAGAGGAACGAGTGCAGGCCCGGGCCGGGGAAGCCACATCCTTCGAAGATGTGACAGTCGGTCTCGAAGGCGAGCACCTGCGTCGGGTCAGGACTCACCGCGGGCTCCTTCAGCGTGGCGCATGGGTACGGCAACCTCGTTGTGTCGGCGCGGCGCGCAGCCGCGGTTCGGCACTGGACTGGTGTAACGGATGTGGGGGCGGCGGTCAGGCATCGCGCCTCGCGATGGAACAGGCGTCAGCTCAGATGCCCGCGCCCGCAGTGCCGCAGTTTGAACCGGACGATAGCAGGATCTCGAACGCACACTTATCCCGGCCCTACCCCTCACGGCTTCGACCCCGGATTTCCGGGCTTGTCGCCCTTCGTGGACTCGGGTTCGACGTAGAGAATCTTGGCCTTCATGTGGGCGCGCGTCTGTGCACCGATCCACACGAGGGTGGTGGCCACAAGCGTGATGGCGAACGCCCGGGGGTGGAACAGCGTCGTGTTCTTGAACACGGCGAGAAAGACGAAGAGCAGCAGGATCTGGGCCGCGTAGAGCATGAGGCCCATCGCCTGGAACAAGTGCGGCAGTGATTTCGCCGTGCGCTGGAGAACCAGGAATCCGAGACCCATGAACACGATGACGAGCAGCGTCGCGACGACCGCTCCGACCGCACCCTTGCCACCGACGACCGCACCACTGATCGCGGCGGCTACAGCGCCGGCGACAGCCGTGGGTACGGCGGTTTGCAGGAGGGATCGGACGTCATCTGACCGCATGGCGGTTTGCTCCGCGTGGTGGTGGGGGCACGGACTCGTACGGGACTCGTACGGGGACGAGCGTAAGCCCGGTCCGAGGCAGCGCCTCGGGCCGTTGGACCGTCGCACTACGGTCCTTCGGCTCTGTCGCCGGGTTTAGTGAACGGTATCACAAAGTATTTGATGAGAGCTTTACCCGGTGGGTGTGCTGACTGTCACACATGAGGGCTAACGCGCCCGTGTGTGCAGGACAACGGGGCACCTTGTCTGGTAAAGGGCGTTCATGTCGGACATGCGTTCCGGGCGTCAGCGAGCCGATCCGGCCTTACGCCGGTCGGGGAAGCGCGAACGGGGGCCAATGGCGGTCGCCCCGTTGACGCCGGAGACTCCCGCGGCGATCGGCCTGGCCGGCTCCGGCTCGGTGCCCGAGGCGTCCAGCAGCGCCGCTTCCGCCGCCCGGTCCGCGTGCCGGTAGCGCGGCGGGACCAGGGCCTGCGCCCAGCGCGGGGCGCGGGGGGTGAAGCGCGGCAGGAGGAGCAGGACGAGGCCCAGGGCGCTCAGCCCCGCGATGCCGAGCACGATCCACATCGAGGTCGAGTGCACCGAGTAGGCCACCGCGCCGAAGGCGATCAGGCCCGACCAGAAGTACATGATCAGTACAGCGCGGCTGTGGGAGTGCCCGAGTTCCAGCAGCCGGTGGTGCAGGTGGCCGCGGTCGGCCGCGAAGGGCGACTGTCCGTTCCAGGTGCGCCGGACGATCGCCAGGAACAGGTCCGCCATCGGGATCGCGATGATCGTCAGCGGCAGCACCAGCGGGATGAAGACCGGCAGCATCGCGTGCGTCGCGTTGCGCTCACCACCCGCGAAGAGCTTCAGCGTGTCCGGGTCCACCTGCCCGGTGATGGAGATCGCGCCGGCGGCCAGCACCAGCCCGATCAGCATCGACCCCGAGTCGCCCATGAAGATCCGGGCGGGGTGCATGTTGTGCGGCAGGAAGCCCAGGCACATGCCCATCAGGATGGCGGCGAACAGCGTCGCGGGCGCCGCCGACTCGATCCCGTAGCCGAACCAGATCCGGTACGCGTACAGGAAGAACGCCGCGGCGGCGATGCACACGGTGCCGGCCGCCAGGCCGTCGAGGCCGTCCACGAAGTTCACCGCGTTGATGGTGAGCACCACGAGGGCCACCGTCAGCAGGTTGCCCTGCCACGGGGTGACCGAGACCGTGCCGATGAACGGCACCGGGATCCACAGGATCGTCAGACCCTGGATGACCATCACACCGGCGGCGATCATCTGGGCGCCGAGCTTGATCAGTGCGTCGATCTCGAACTTGTCGTCCAGCACGCCGATCAGCCAGATCAGCGCCGCACCGGACAGCAGCGCCCGGGGCTCGTTCGACCCCGTGAACACCCCGTTGAGGTTCTGCAGGTGATCGGCGACCAGCAGCCCCGCGCACAGGCCGCCGAACATCGCGATCCCGCCGAGACGCGGGGTCGGCTCCCGGTGCACGTCACGGGCGCGGATCTCCGGCATGGCCCCGACCGCGATCGCGAACTTCCGCACGGGCCCGGTCAGCAGGTAGGTCACCGCGACCGTGACGCAAAGCGTCAGCAGATATTCACGCACTGGCAGCCCCAGATGTATCGCCGGCCATCTCAGCCCCACACATTAGCCGCGATGTCACCGCTATCGAGGACGCGAGGGGCCCCTACCCCGGTTGCGGTACGCCCCGCTCGTCCGCGTTACGCCCCATAAGGAGGAAATTGACCGGCCAGCTCGCCGACGTCCGTACGGGTCTGCGCGGTTTCCCCGCGCAGCGCCGCCGCAAACAGCGCGGCGATGCGGACCATCTCCGTCTGCCCCATGCCCTGGGTGGTCACCGCCGCCGTACCGAAGCGGATCCCGCGCTGGTCCCCGTACGGCAGGGCGCAGGTGTCCAGCACGATCCCGGCGGCCGCGAGCCGGCCCCGGGCGGTGGGGCCGTCGATGCCGAGGGGAGCGGGGTCGGCGCAGATCAGGTGCGTGTCGGTGCCGCCGGTCGTCACGGCGAAGCCCGCGGCTTCCAGCACCTGCGCGAGGGTCCGGGCGTTGGCGACGACCCGGTGGGCGTAGGTGGTGAACGCGGGGGCGGCGGCCTCGCCGAAGGCCACGGCCTTGGCGGCGATCGTGTGCATCTGGGCGCCGCCCTGGGTGAAGGGGAACACCGCCCGGTCCACGCGCTCGGCCAGTTCGGCGGTGCACAGGAGCATGCCGCCGCGCGGGCCGCGCAGGACCTTGTGCGTGGTCGCGCAGACGATGTCCGCGTAGGGGACGGGGCTGGGGGCCGCGCCGCCGGCGACGAGCCCGATGGGGTGCGCGGCGTCGGCGATCAGGTACGCGCCGACCTCGTCGGCGATCTCCCGGAAGACGGAGTACTCGGGGTGGCGGGGGTAGCAGATCGAGCCGCAGACGATGGCCTTGGGGCGGTGGGTGCGGGCCAGTTCCTGAACCTGCTGGTAGTCGATCAGGCCGGTCTCGGCGTCGACGCCGTACCCGACGAAGGAGAACCAGCGGCCGGAGAAGTTGGCGGGAGAGCCGTGGGTGAGGTGTCCGCCGTAGGGGAGGCCCATGGCGAGCACCGTGTCCCCGGGGCGCAGGAGCGCGGCGTAGGCGGCGAGCACGGCCGAGGATCCGGAGTGCGGCTGTACGTTGGCGTGCTCGGCGCCGAACAGGGCCATGGCCCGTTCCACCGCGATGCGTTCGGCGAGGTCGGCGTATTCGCAGCCGCCGTGGTGGCGGGCGCCGGGGTAGCCCTCGGCGTACTTGTTGGCGAGCGCGGAGCCGAGCGCGGCCAGAACGGCGGGCGAGCAGAAGTTCTCGGCGGCGATCAGTTGCAGGGAACCGGCCTGGCGCTGGGCCTCCCCCGCGAGCACGTCGGCCATCTTCGGATCCTGCTGCCGCAGCAGGTCCGTGGGCGGGGTGATGACGCTCATGGCGCGGCTCCCAGTGCTGTCCCGGATACGGCCACTGTAGGCCCGCCCCCGCGATCGCGCCCCTCGCGCTCTCGACGCGCCGCCGGCACTGCTCGGTCCCAGGGGGGGCCTTCGGAGCTTCGCGCCGCTGCGCCGGCCTGCGGCCTGCGGCCCTGTGCGGGCTCTGCCGGGCGACGTCGGGCGTCCTGCGGCCGACGTCGGCGGGTGGGGCCGTCAGCGGGAAGCGGTGACGCCCGTCAGGGCCGTGACCACCGGGTCGAGCGCCTGGTTGATCTCGTCGCCGATCGAGCGGAAGAACGTGATCGGCGCCCCGTACGGGTCGTACACCTCGTCCGCGTCGGCGGAAGGCGCCAGCAGCCAGCCGCGCAGCGCCGCGGCCGCCCGCACCAGGGCCCGCGCGCGCTGCGCCATGCCGTCGTCCAGCGGCGGCAGCGTGGCCGGGTCTATCGCCCGCACCAGCCGGGTGAACTCCTTGAGGGTGAACGTCCGCAGTCCCGCCGAGTGGCCCATGGAGATGACCTGCGCACGGTGGTCCCGGGTGGCGGTCAGCACCAGGTCGGCCCGGATGACGTGCTCGTCCAGCAGCTCCCGCCCCGTGAAGCCGGACGCGTCCGCCCCGAAGTCCGCGAGCACGGCCGCCGCGTTGGCCTCCATCGGGGCCCCCTCGTGGCCCCACGTGCCGGCGCTCTCCACGATGAGGTCGCCACTGACCAGGCCGCCCAGCCGGTGCGCCAGGGCGTGCCGCGTCAGCCGCTCGGTGATGGGCGAGCGGCACACGTTCCCGGTGCTGACGTGGAGGATGCGGAAGCAGTCTCCCCCAGCCTCCGCCGGAAGACGCCCCGTTGCTATGCCACGCCCCTGAGGGCTCACGGGGCCACCTCGAGGTCGGGCACGACCTCCCGCAGCTGCTCGGCGGTCAGCGCCCCCTCGCGCAGCAGGACGGGAACCTTCCCCGTGACGTCGACGATGGAGGAGGGCTGGATGCCCGGGGTGGGGCCGCCGTCCAGGTACACGGACACCGCGTCGCCCAGCATCGCGCGGGCCGCGTCGCAGTCCTCCGGCGCCGGGTGCCCGGTCAGGTTCGCCGAGGAGACGGCCATCGGGCCGACCTCGGTCAGCAGCTCGATCGCCACGGGGTGCAGCGGCATGCGTACGGCGACCGTCCCGCGGGTCTCGCCCAGGTCCCAGGCCAGCGACGGCTGGTGCTTGGCGACGAGCGTCAGCGCGCCCGGCCAGAACGCGTCGACCAGCTCCCACGCCTGCTCGGAGAAGTCCGTGACCAGGCCGTGCAGGGTGTTCGGCGAGCCGATGAGGACGGGGGTGGGCATGTTGCGGCCACGGCCCTTGGCGGCGAGGAGGTCACCGACCGCCTCGGGGCTGAAGGCGTCCGCGCCGATCCCGTACAGGGTGTCGGTGGGCAGCACGACGAGCTCGCCGCGGCGCACGGCGGATGCGGCTTCACGCAGACCCGTCTTGCGGTCCGTAGCGTCGTTGCAGTCGTATCGCCGGGCCATCAGCGGGCCTCCTCAAGCAGCGGGGTGGTGACGTCGTCCGGGAGCGGGGTCGCGCTGATCACGGCATGGCCTTGCGGGCGGTCGCGAAGCGCGGACGGTTGTTCAGGTCGGGGTGGTCGGCGGCATCGGCCCAGCCCCGTTCCTCGGCGAAGATCCACGGGACCTGGCCGCCCTGGGTGTCGGCGTGCTCGATGACGACGATGCCGCCGGGCCGCAGCAGCCGGTGGGCGGTGCGCTCGATGCCCCGGATGGTGTCCAGGCCGTCCTCGCCGGAGAACAGCGCCATCTCGGGGTCGTGGTCACGGGCTTCGGGGGCGACGTACTCCCACTCCGTGAGCGGGATGTACGGCGGGTTGGAGATCACGAGGTCGACCTGGCCGTCCAGCTCGGGCAGCGCGCTGAGCGCGTCGCCCTGGTGGACGGTGACCCGTGAGCCCTCGGCGTTTTTACGGGTCCACCGCAGGGCTTCCTCGGACAGCTCTACCGCGTGGACGCGCGAGCGCGGCACCTCCTGCGCCATGGCCAGCGCGATGGCACCGGAGCCCGTGCAGAGGTCGACGATCAGCGGCTCGACCACGTCCATGGCCCGGACGGCGTGTATGGCCCAGTCCACGACCGACTCGGTCTCGGGCCGGGGCACGAAGACCCCGGGCCCCACCTGGAGCTCCAGGTAGCGGAAGAAGGCGCGCCCGGTGATGTGCTGGAGCGGCTCGCGCGCCTCGCGGCGGGCGACGGCCTCCCAGTAGCGGGCGTCGAAGTCCGCGTCCTTGACGTGGTGCAGTTCCCCCCGCTTGACGCCGTGCACGAAGGCCGCGAGCTCCTCCGCGTCGAAGCGCGGTGAGGGCACGCCGGCGGCGGCCAGCCGCTGGGTGGCCTGGGCCACCTCGGCAAGCAGCAAGTTCACGCTGGTCCTCCGGGCTGCTGTCGTACGGGGGTGGAGCGGGGGGTCAGGCAGACGTCAGGGTCACGGGGTCGGACGGCTCAGTGCGCGGCGGCGAGCTTGGCGGCGGAGTCCGTGTCCACGCAGGCCTGGATGACCGCGTCGAGGTCCCCGTCGAGCACCTGGTCCAAGTTGTACGCCTTGAAGCCGGTCCGGTGGTCCGAGATCCGGTTTTCCGGGTAGTTGTACGTGCGGATCTTCTCGGAGCGGTCCACGGAGCGCACCTGGCTGCGGCGCACGTCGGAGGCTTCCTGCTCGGCGGCTTCCTGGGCCGCGGCGAGCAGCCTGGACCGCAGGATACGCATCGCCTGCTCCTTGTTCTGGAGCTGGCTCTTCTCGTTCTGGCAGGAGGCGACCACACCGGTCGGGAGGTGCGTGATGCGCACGGCCGAGTCGGTGGTGTTGACGGACTGGCCGCCGGGGCCCGAGGAGCGGTACACGTCGATGCGGAGGTCGTTCATGTTGATCTCGACCTCGACCTCCTCGGCCTCCGGGGTGACGAGCACGCCCGCGGCGGAGGTGTGGATGCGGCCCTGGGACTCGGTGGCCGGAACCCGCTGGACGCGGTGCACGCCGCCCTCGTACTTGAGGCGGGCCCAGACGCCCTGGCCGGGCTCGGTGGCGCCGTTGCCGCCCTTGGTGCGGACGGAGACCTGGACGTCCTTGTAGCCGCCGAGTTCGGACTCGGTGGCGTCGATGATCTCGGTCTTCCAGCCCACGCGCTCGGCGTAGCGCAGGTACATGCGCAGCAGGTCGCCCGCGAAGAGGGCGGACTCGTCGCCGCCCGCGCCGGCTTTGACCTCCAGGAGCACGTCCTTGTCGTCGCTGGGGTCGCGCGGGACGAGCAGCAGGCGGAGCTTCTCGGTGAGCTCTTCGCGCTGGGCGGCCAGTTCCTTGGCCTCGGCGGCGAAGTCGGGGTCGTCGGCCGCGAACTCCTTGGCCGTCTCGATGTCCTCGGCGGTCTGCTTCCAGGCGCGGAAGGTCGCCACGATCGGGGTCAGCTCCGCGTAGCGCTTGTTGAGCTTGCGCGCGTTGGCCTGATCCGAGTGGACCGAAGGGTCGGCGAGCTTCTTCTCAAGGTCGGCGTGCTCGCCGACCAGTTCCTCGACCGCCTCGAACATCGGGGGCTCCTGTGGTGAAAGTGAAAAAAGGGCTGCGGGACGAGAAAGGCGCCGGCCCGGCTGCCCGCGTGTGACGCGGTGCAGCCGGGGTCCGGCGCCGGAGGCTCGCTACTTCGAGCCGGCAGCCTTGCCGAAGCGGGCCTCGAAGCGGGCCACACGGCCACCGGTGTCGAGGATCTTCTGCTTGCCCGTGTAGAACGGGTGGCACTCGGAGCAGACCTCGGCACGGATGGTGCCCTCGGTCAGCGTGCTACGGGTGGTGAACGACGCGCCACAGGTGCAGCTGACCTGGGTCTCGACGTACTCGGGGTGAACATCGCGCTTCAAGGTGTCTCCTAGATTCGGGAGGGCGCCGGGTCGCAGGGGCCGAATTGCGCGCTGCGTGAACCGGGGCCGACAGACCAGTCTGCCAGGACCGGGCCGCCTGTCAAAATTCTGAGGACACCCTCCTCAACGGGGAGGGGTGGGCATCTATTCCACTGGGCCGGGAAACCCCTGTGACCAGGCTTTCGAGGTGTGCGGCGGGCCGGTCACGGCTGCTGGACGATGCCCCCGGCGGTGCCCTTGTCCCCCATGGAGTTCGCCGTCGCCTCGGCCGGGACCGGCTGGTCCGCGAGCAGGGCGTCCCAGACCATCTTGGACTCCTTGGCGAGCGGGGCGACGCGGTCGGGGTCGCGGGCGTCCGCCGTCACCGGCATGGTGATCATCTGGAGGTTCTGGGCGTCGATGCCGCGCAGGCTCTCGGCGAAGCCGAGCAGCGACTTCACGTCACCGAGCTGCTTGTCGGTGGTGAGCGCCTTGGTGCCGGTGTCGGCGAGGTCGAGCAGCCGCTTGGGGTTGTCGAAGACGCCGATGCCCTTGACCTGCTTGATCAGGGCCTTCATGAAGGCCTGCTGGAGCTGTATTCGGCCGAGGTCGCTGCCGTCGCCGACGCTCTTGCGGGTACGGACGAGGCCGAGGGCCTGTTCGCCATTGAGCTTGTTCGGGCCCGCCGGCAGGTCGAGGTGGCTGGAGCCGTCCTTGATCGGCTTGGTGGTGGTGATCTGGACGCCGCCGAGGTTGTCGATGATCTTCTTGAAGCCCGTGAAGTCGACCTCGATGTAGTGGTCCATGCGGATCCCCGACATCTTCTCGACGGTCTTGACCGCGCAGGCGGCCCCGCCGATGGTGAACGACTCGTTGAACTGGGAGCGCGAGCTGCCGCGGTCCGTCTTCCCGTTCGCCGTCTGGCAGGCGGGGCGGTTGACCATGGTGTCGCGCGGTATCGATATGACGCTGGCCTTGTGGTGGCCCTCGTAGAGGTGGACGATCATCGCCGTGTCGGAGCGGGCGGACCCGCCGTCGTCCTGGCCGTACTCGCTGTTCGCCCCGCCGCGGGAGTCCGAGCCGAGGACGAGGATGTCCATCGAGCCGTTGTCCACGTTCTGCGGGCGGTCCTTGCCGAGCGCCGCGTCGATGTCGACCGTTTTCAGGTTGCCGTTGAACTTGAAGTAGAAGTAGCCCACGCCCGCGCCGCCCAGCACCACCACGCCGGCGGCCGTCCACGCGACGACTCTGAGGCCCTTGCGGCGCTTGGGCGCCTTCCGTCGGCGCCGGGCGCCCGCGGCCCGGCGGCCGGCCCTCGTGTCCTCGCTCATGCTCTCCTCGGTCCCCGGCCCGCTCCCGCGGCCCGTTCGGCCTGTCTGCGACCTCCGCTGGTCTCTGACACAGACGGAGGAACGTCTTCCAGGGTTCCACGGCCCCGGGGCGGCGACGTACGACGGCCCTCGGACCGCCGTCGCCGGGGCCGACGCGCTGTGACGACGCGCCTACCCACGCGGGCCTGAACCGGGACGAAAGCGACGGGGTACCTGCCCGTCGGCGGGTCGCGGCTGTGGCGAAGGTCGCAGGCCCGGCCGCAAAAGGGGACCGCCCCCGTCGCGGCTGCGACGGGGGCGGTTCCGTGGGACGTCCGGCTACGGCGACGGTCAGTCGTCGTTCTTGCCCGCCGGGGTCGTCTTGGCGATCTGCATCAGGAACTCGGCGTTCGACTTCGTCTGCTTCATCTTGTCGAGGAGCAGCTCGATCGCCTGCTGCGAGTCGAGCGCGTGCAGCACCCGGCGCAGCTTCCACACGATGGCGAGCTCTTCCGCGTTGAGGAGGATCTCCTCCTTGCGCGTACCCGACGGGTCGACGTCGACGGCCGGGAAGATGCGCTTGTCGGCGAGCTTGCGGTCGAGCTTGAGCTCCATGTTGCCGGTGCCCTTGAACTCCTCGAAGATCACCTCGTCCATGCGCGAGCCGGTGTCGACCAGCGCGGTGGCCAGGATGGTCAGCGAGCCGCCGTCCTCGATGTTGCGCGCGGCACCGAAGAAGCGCTTCGGCGGGTAGAGCGCGGTCGAGTCGACACCACCGGACAGGATGCGGCCGGAGGCGGGGGCGGCGAGGTTGTACGCGCGGCCCAGACGGGTGATGGAGTCCAGCAGGACGACCACGTCGTGACCCAGCTCCACGAGACGCTTGGCGCGCTCGATGGCCAGCTCGGCGACGGTGGTGTGGTCCTCGGCCGGACGGTCGAAGGTCGAGGAGATGACCTCGCCCTTGACCGACCGCTGCATGTCGGTGACCTCTTCCGGACGCTCGTCGACCAGGACGACCATCAGGTGGCACTCGGGGTTGTTGGTGGTGATCGCGTTGGCGATCGCCTGCATGATCATGGTCTTGCCGGTCTTCGGCGGGGCCACGATCAGGCCTCGCTGGCCCTTGCCGATCGGCGACACGAGGTCGATGATGCGGGTCGTCAGCACGCCCGGGTCGGTCTCCAGACGGAGCCGGTCCTGCGGGTAGAGCGGGGTCAGCTTCTGGAACTCCGGGCGGCCGCGGCCGGATTCGGGCGCCATGCCGTTCACCGAGTCCAGACGCACGAGGGCGTTGAACTTCTCGCGGCGCTCGCCGTCCTTGGGCTGGCGCACGGCACCGGTGGTGTGGTCGCCCTTGCGCAGCCCCGCCTTGCGGACCTGGGCGAGGGAGACGTACACGTCGTTCGGGCCGGGCAGGTAGCCGGAGGTCCGGATGAACGCGTAGTTGTCGAGGATGTCGAGGATGCCCGCGACGGGGATCAGGACGTCGTCGTCGGCGACCTGCGGCTCGCTCGGCGCGAACTCGTCGCGGCCACGACGGCCACGGCGGTCGCGGTAGCGTCCGCGACGGCCGCGACGGCCGTCCTCGGAGTCGAAGTCGTCCTGGGGGCCGTTGTCCTGACGGTCCTGACGCCCCTGGCCGCGGCCGCCCTGCTGCTGACGGTCGCCGCGGTCCTGACGGTCCTGACGGCTGCCGCCCTGACCACCCTGGCCCTGGCCGCCCTGAGCCTGGCCCTGGCCCTGCTGGGCCTGGCCGCCCTGGCCCTGGCCGGTCTGGTCGTCGGTCTTGGCGCCACGGTCGCGGCGGTCGCGCTGGCGCTCGCCGCGCTCGCCCCGGTCGCGGTCGCGGCGGTCCCGGCGGCCGCGGCCCTCGCCGGCCTCCTGGAGCTGCGTCTGACCCTGGCCCTGGCCCTGCGCGGAGACGGCGGTCGCGGCCTCCACCTTGACGTCGCTCTGCGTCGCGGGGGCGGTCTCGGTCTTCTGCTCGACCTGTACGGCGACGGGCGCCGTGGACTCCGGGCTGCCGGAGGGGGCGGTGGCCCGACGGCGGCGGCGCTCGCCCACCGGGGCGTCGTCGCTGGCCGGCTGGCCGGGGATCTCAATCTGGGCCTGCGTGGCAGGCTTCTCGGCGGGCGCCTCGGCGGCGGCCTCGCCCGTGCGGGCCTTGCTGGTGGCGCGGCGCTTCGGCTTGGCCTCGGCGGTGTCCGCGGCGGAGGCGGCGGCCTTGGGGGCGCCTGCGCCCGCCTGCGCCTCCTTGATGACCTCGATCAGCTGGCTCTTGCGCATGCGCGCGGTGCCCCTGATGCCGAGGCCCGACGCGACCTGCTGGAGCTCGGCCAGGACCATGCCGTCAAGGCCGGTGCCGGAGCGGCGCCGCCGGCCGGCAGTGGCAGCCGCGGCGCCCGCGGCGGGGGCACTGGTGTCGACGTTGGTGTCGGCAGCGCCCATCAGATCGGTGGTGTCGCTCACGAAGGGTCCTTCCCTGGAGCGGACGTCGGCCTGTCTGGCTCGGCGACCGGTTGTGCTGTCCGACGACGTTCCATTACCTGATGGGTCATGGACCGCAGCCGGGGCGGTGGTCCGCCGGTAGAGATACGGCGGAGAGAAAACGTGCGTGCTTGTTCCGGCGAGAAGCCCCCGAGCTGGAAGCGTGGGAATGTCACGCCGATTCCGGAGCGTGCTCGAAACTGCTGGAAGCGATCAGAGCAGTCGGGGAGGCTCCCGGAAGAAATGTGGTCCCGAATGGGGACACTGAGCACCGAGCCATGGCGGCTTCGGATGCGCACTTGAGATTAACACTACCGGATCCAACAGACATTCCCCCTCTCAATCACCGGCAATCACGCCCTTCCGCGCGGTCGGCCTGCCCAGCCGCCGCACCGGCCCCCTGGCCGGCCGGGCCCCGTGGGCCTAGCCGCCCTGGGTGCCCAGCGGAAGAACGCTCGCCCCCGGGACGTCGAGGGCCAGCCGATTGGCCGCCCACCCCTCGCCCGCGAGCTGCGCGACCTTGTCGGCCGCACCGTTGTCGACCAGCGCGAGGACCGTGGGGCCCGCGCCGGAGATGACCGCGGGGATACCGTCCGCCCGCAGCCGGGCCACGAGAGCCACGCTCTCGGGCATCGCCGGGGACCTGTACTCCTGGTGGAGCCGGTCCTCGGTGGCGGGCAGCAGCAACTCGGGACGCCTGGTCAGGGCTTCGACGAGCAGGGCCGCGCGACCCGCGTTGACGGCCGCGTCCACGTGCGGAACGGTGCGCGGCAGCAGGCCGCGCGCCGTTTCCGTGAGGACCGGCTTGGAAGGTACGAAGACCACCGGAACGATGGAATCGGCCGGGTCCATCCGGATCGCCTTGGCGCTGCCGCCGTCCATCCAGGCGAGGGTGAAGCCGCCGAGCAGGCAGGCGGCGACGTTGTCGGGATGGCCCTCGATCTCGGTGGCGAGTTCCAGCAGCGCCGCGTCGTCGAGCCGGGCCTCCGCGCCTATGGTCACGGCGCGGGCGGCGACGATGCCCGCGCAGATCGCCGCGGAGGACGAACCGAGCCCGCGGCCGTGCGGGATGCGGTTGGCGCACACGACCTCCAGGCCGCGCGGCTGCCCGCCCAGCAGGTCGAAAGCGGTGCGCATGGAGCGTACGAGGAGGTGGCTCTCGTCGCGCGGGAGGTTGTCGGCGCCCTCACCGGCGATGTCGATGTTCAGGCCGGAGTCGGCGACGCGGACGACCACGTCGTCGTAGAGCCCCAGGGCCAGGCCGAGGGCGTCGAAGCCGGGGCCGAGGTTGGCACTGCTGGCGGGGACGCGCACTCGTACGGCGGCGGCGCGGAACGCTGGACCTGCCATCGGTCGATGACACTCCTTGTGACTGTGCGAGATCTGGTGCTGAGCGGGATCTTCGCTGCGAATGTACTGGAGAACGTACGACACCCGAAGGCACTCGGGGCAGCACCGCGGTCATATGCGCGGTGGCGGATGTAAGTACAGCCTATCGAAGGAAGGTTCTCTCGCGACATAGGGCGCACAGGAGGCGCACGATGCGTGTCGCGGGTCTTCCGCCGGCTTCGGTTGCCGTACGGACCGGGGCGCCGGATCCCGGGGGTTCCCGGAATCCGGCGACGCGGCGTGGAGCCCGCGCGGGGCGGGCTCCGGGTCAGACCAGGCCGAGCCGGACGGCCGCGGCCTCGGCGTCCACCGGGACGGTGACCGGCTGCGGGGCCCCGGCGACCGCCCAGTCGGGGTCCTTGAGGCCGTTGCCGGTGACGGTGCACACGATCTTCTGGCCGGGGTCGACCAGTCCGGCCTCGGCGGCCTTGAGCAGACCGGCCACCGACGCGGCGGAGGCGGGCTCCACGAAGACGCCCTCCTGTGCGGCCAACAGGCGGTAGGCGGCCAGGATCTGGCGGTCCGTCACCTCGTCGATGAAACCGCCGGACTCCTCGCGGGCCGCGAGGGCGTACTCCCAGGAGGCCGGGTTGCCGATGCGGATCGCCGTCGCGATGGTGTGCGGCTCCTTGACGACCTCGCCGCGCACGATGGGCGCGGAACCGGAGGCCTGGAAACCCCACACGCGGGGCGTACGGGAGGCCAGGCCGTCGGCCTTGTACTCCTTGAAGCCCTTCCAGTACGCGGTGATGTTGCCCGCGTTGCCGACCGGCAGCACGTGGATGTCGGGGGCGTCGCCCAGCGCGTCGACGATCTCGAACGCGGCCGTCTTCTGGCCCTCGATACGGACCGGGTTGACGGAATTGACCAGCGCCACCGGGTAGTTGTCCGAGAGCGCGCGGGCCAGGTTCAGGCAGTCGTCGAAGTTGCCGTCCACCTGGAGGATCTTGGCACCGTGCACCAGCGCCTGGCCCATCTTGCCGAGCGCGATCTTGCCGCGGGGCACGAGGACCGCCGAGACCATCCCGGCGCGCACCGCGTACGCGGCGGCGGACGCCGAGGTGTTGCCCGTGGAGGCGCAGATGACCGCCTTGGCGCCCTCCTCCTTGGCCCGGGTGATCGCCATCGTCATGCCGCGGTCCTTGAAGGACCCGGTGGGGTTCGCGCCCTCGACCTTGAGGTGCACCTCACAGCCGGTGCGCTCCGAGAGCACCTGGGCCGGTACGAGGGGAGTGCCGCCCTCGCGGAGCGTGACCACGGGCGTCGCGTCCGTCACCGGCAGGCGGTCCCGGTACTCCTCGATGATGCCGCGCCACTGGTGGGTGCGATTGCTGGTCATGGGTCCTTACTCCCCTTCAACACGCATGATGCTGGCGACACCGCGCACGGTGTCCAGCTTCCGCAGCGCCTCGACGGTCCCGGAAAGGGCGGCGTCGGGTGCGCGGTGGGTGACGACGACGAGGGAGGCCTCGCCGTCCTTGCCCTGCTGGCGGACGGTGTCGATGCTGACCCCGTGCTCCGCGAACGTCGTCGCGACCTGGGCGAGGACGCCCGGCTTGTCGGCCACATCGAGGCTGATGTGGTAGCGCGTGACGACGTCCCCCATGGGGCTGACCGGCAGCTGGGTGTACGCCGACTCGCCGGGCCCCGTTGCCTCGGCGAGCTTGTTGCGGCAGACGGCGACGAGGTCGCCGAGGACCGCGGAGGCGGTCGGCGAGCCGCCCGCGCCCGGGCCGTAGAACATCAGCCGCCCGGCGGCTTCCGCCTCGACGAAGACGGCGTTGTACGCCTCGCGCACCGAGGCCAGCGGGTGGCTGAGCGGGATCATCGCCGGGTGCACGCGGGCGGTCACCGACCGGCCGTCGGCGGCGCGCTCCAGGATGGCCAGGAGCTTGATGGTGCAGCCCATGCGCTTGGCGGAGGCGAAGTCCGCGGAGCTGACCTCGGTCATGCCCTCGCGGTAGACGTCGTCGAGCCGCACCCGGGTGTGGAAGGCGATGCCGGCCAGGATCGCGGCCTTGGCGGCGGCGTCGTAGCCCTCGACGTCGGCGGTCGGGTCGGCCTCGGCGTACCCGAGGGCGGTGGCCTCGTCGAGCGCCTCCTGGTAGCCGGCGCCCGTCGAGTCCATCTTGTCGAGGATGAAGTTGGTCGTGCCGTTGACGATGCCCATGACCCGGTTGATCTTGTCGCCCGCGAGGGACTCGCGCATAGGGCGGACCAGCGGGATCGCGCCGGCGACGGCGGCCTCGTAGTACAGGTCGAGGCCGGCCTCGTCGGCCGCGGCGTGCAGCGCGGCGCCGTCCTGGGCCAGCAGGGCCTTGTTCGCGGAGACGACCGAGATGCCGTGCCGGAAAGCGGTGGTGATCAGGCCGCGGGCCGGCTCGATGCCGCCGATGACCTCGATGGCGACGTCGATGTCGCCGCGCTTGAGGAGGGCGGTCGCATCGGTGGTGATCAGGGCCGGGTCGATGCCCTCGCGGACCTTGGAGGGGCGGCGCACGGCGACGCCGGCCAGTTCGACGGGCGCGCCGATCCTGGCCGTCAGGTCCTCGGCGTGCGTCGTCATGATGCGCGCCACCTCTGAGCCGACCACACCACAGCCCAGCAGCGCCACCTTCAGCGGACGCGTACGCATCATTCGACCTACGCCTTTCGATCTTCCAACGCCACCCGGCGCGCGGTTTGCCCGCCGGGCCTGACCAGTCTCACGCTCACCAGTCTCATGCAATGGACAGTAGTTTCCATCCTCGGTCCATTGGGTGAGACGTCCATTTTGGGGGTCTGGGGGCCCCGCCCAGAAATAGGGGCCTCATCCGAGGTCCAGACGCAGGAGATCTTCCTCCGTCTCGCGCCGGACGATCTCCCGCGCCCGTCCGTCGCGCACGGCGACGACGGGCGGGCGGAGCGCGTGGTTGTAGTTGCTGGCCATGGAGCGGCAGTACGCGCCGGTCGCCGGGACCGCGATCAGGTCGCCGGGGGCGAGGTCCGCCGGGAGGAAGGCGTCCTTGACCACGATGTCGCCGCTCTCGCAGTGCTTGCCGACGACGCGCACCAGCATCGGCTCGGCGTCGGAGACGCGGGAGACGAGCGTGACCGCGTATTCGGCGTCGTAGAGGGCGGTGCGGATGTTGTCCGACATGCCCCCGTCGACGCTGACGTACGTCCGCAGCCCTTCGAGCGGCTTGATGGTGCCGACCTCGTAGAGGGTGAAGGCGGTCGGGCCGACGATCGCCCGGCCCGGCTCGACGGAGATCCGGGGGGCGCGCAGCCCCGCCGCCTCGCACTCCCGCGCCACGATCTCGTGCAGGGCCTTGGCGATCTCGTGCGGTTCGCGGGGGTCGTCGGCGGAGGTGTAGGCGATGCCGAGGCCGCCGCCGAGGTCGATCTCGGGCAGCTCGACGCCGTGCTCGTCGCGGACGGCGGCGAGCAGCCGCACGACCCGCTTCGCGGAGACCTCGAACCCGGCCATGTCGAAGATCTGCGAGCCGATGTGGGAGTGGACGCCGAGCAGGTCGAGGCTGTCGTGCCCGAGGGCGCGGCGCACGGCCTCGGCGGCGGAGCCGTCGGCGACGGCGATGCCGAACTTCTGGTCCTCGTGCGCGGTGGCGATGAACTCGTGCGTGTGCGCTTCCACGCCGACGGTCACGCGGATCTGGACGGGCTGGCGCACCCCCAGCTCACGGGCGATGTGGGCGACGCGGGCGATCTCCTGGAAGGAGTCGAGCACGATGCGCCCGACGCCGGCCGTGACGGCCCGCCGGATCTCGTCCTGCGACTTGTTGTTGCCGTGGAAGGCGATCCGCTCGGCGGGCATCCCCGCGGCGAGGGCGGTGGCCAGCTCCCCGCCGGAGCAGACGTCGAGGTTGAGCCCCTCTTCCTTGAGCCACTTCACGACGGCCTTGGAGAGGAACGCCTTCCCCGCGTAGAACACGTCGGCGTCGGCCCCGAAGGCGTGCGCCCAGGCGCGGCAGCGGGCCCGGAAGTCCTCTTCGTCCATGAAGTAGGCGGGCGTCCCGAACTCCTCGGCCAGCTTGGTGACCGAGATGCCCCCCACGTGCACCACGCCGTCGGCGTCACGCGTGACCGTGCGCGACCAGACCTTCTCGTCCAAGGCGTTGAGGTCGGCGGGCGGCGGCGCGTAGTGGCCCTCGGGCAGGACGTCGGCGTGGCGGGGCCCGGCGGGGTGCGCGGAACGGCTCATCGGAATCTCTCTTCGCAGGTCACAGGCGTTCGGGGGCTGCTATGCCGAGCAGGGACAGGCCGCCGGCCAGCACCGTCCCGGCGGCTTCGGCGAGTGCCAGCCGGGCGCGGTGGGCGGCCGAGGGTTTCTCGTCTCCCTTGGGGAGGACCTCGTACTGGAAGTCGAGCAGCGCGTCGGCCAGCCGGACCAGCTGCCGCACGAGCCGCTCGGGCGCGCGGTGGTGGGCGGCCGCTTCGAGGACGAGGGGGTGGTCGGCGAGGGCGCGCAGCAGCGCGTCCGCGCCGTCGACGGCGCCCGGCTCGGCGTGGAAACCGAGCAGGGCGGCGTTGCGCAGCAGGGCCCGGCTGCGCGCGTATCCGTACCGCACGCGGAAGAACTCGTTGGACTCGTCCTGGACGAGGAGCCGAGCGGAGAACGAGGGGGTCTCGTGCGGCGCGACGGCGAGCACGGCCCAGCGGGCGGCGTCGGCGCCGTAGGCGGCGAAGACGTCCCCTTCCTTCTTGGGCACGGGCGCGACGCGGAGCGCGCCGCGTCCGGCGTCCCCCGGCTCCCCGCCGAGGCGCAGGACCGCACCGCGCACGACGGCGTCGCGGGTCACCGCGTCGCCTTGCGGGGGGAACCCGTAGCGGGCGCCGCGCTCTTGCACGTCCCGTACGAGGGACTCGGCGGACGGCAGGCCCATGACGAAGTTCAGGAACCCCGCGCCCGTGACCTCGACCCTCTCGATCCCGGGCGCCCGCTCCAGCCGGCGGGCGAGCAGGCGCGCGACGTCCCCGGGGGCCCGTCCGGCGCTCTTGGCGAGGGGGAAGGCGACGGCGGTGGCGTACTCCCCCACCCCGCCGGGCCGCGTCCGGTCGACGACCACCCGCTGCGGCAGCTCCGCCCCGTCGGGCAGCTCCCCATCCTCGACGGCGCGGCGCACGGCGTGCGCGACGGTACGGGAGAGGTCGGCGGGGGTCACGGGACCCAGCCTAGGGGAGAACCTTCCGCGTCATGCGAAGGGTTTCGCCATGTGAACAGCGCCTGCGCGCCGTCGGCCTCACCCTCTGCCGCTCCCGGCGGGAGCCCCTTCCCGCTCACGCCGGTCGCGCCGCTCGACGAGCCGCCGTACGACGCGGACCAGCTCGGCGGGCTCGAAGGGCTTGGCGAGGAACGCGTCGACCCCGGCGGTGATGCCGGCCTCGACCTCGTGCTGCGTGCAGGCGCTGACCATGGCGAGCGGCACGTCGCGCGTCCGCGGATCGGCCCGCAGCCGCGCGGCGGCCCCGAACCCGTCGAGGCGGGGCATGACCACATCGAGGGTGATCACGTCGGGACACACGTGATGGACGACGTCCAGGCACTCGGCACCATCGTTCGCGGTCACGACCTCGAAGCCCTCCAGTTCGAGATTGACCTTGATCAGCTGCCGGATGACCTTGTTGTCGTCGACAACAAGCACCCGGCGCGAGGCGCCTGGCACAACTCGAGAGTAGGTCCGCCCCGGCCCCCGCGTCCGGGTTTTCCCCACTTCCACCCCCTCCGGGCGACCGCCCTCCCCCACCCCCGCAAACCGTTTCTGATCACTGCCCGCGAGCTGGTAGTGTTCAACCCGTCGCCGCAAAGCGAACGACACGCCCCCGTAGCTCAGGGGATAGAGCAACGGCCTCCGGAGCCGTGTGCGCAGGTTCGAATCCTGCCGGGGGCACTCCAGCCGGACCAGCGCGATCACGCCGCTGACCAGCTGAAGTGCCAAGTATGAAGGCCCGAACTCAGTCCAGCTGAGTCCGGGCCTTTGTCGTTGTTACGCACTGGTCCCGTGTGAGCGGCGTGTGAGTTTCGCGTGGGTGACACGGAGCTCACCTGCTCTTAGTCGTCGCCTCTCGAACGACGCCCGTTAGCCCGCGCGGCGCCGTGTGGCATGGACCTTTCACGGTGAGCCTTCTGTCGCTCGCTCTTCTTAGGGGCAGCAGCTTTACTCCCACTGCTCTGGGACCCAGAAGGACGCAGCTCTCGGGGCGAGACGCCGGCCTCCATGAGAAGGCGTCGGACAGTCCCCCTCTTAAGGCCCACACGAGCCGCGATCTGACTGATGGAGATCTCGTCCTGGTAGAGGCGAAGCACCTGGTCTCGCGCCACCGCCCGGGAACGACCTTGCTCTCCGCTTGTTGCGCGCACTGGACCTACAGAACCACCAAGCGCCGCCCCAAACCGCTCGCCGAATGACCTAGCGTCTGCCGCCGTCGGGGCTCTATGCATACCTACGCTGAGTACCGCTTGCGCGGCACTTCGAACTGTCTCGTCGGCAGCATCTGGGCAGGCAGAAGCGATCATCTCCTCGATGAGTTGTTCCACAGGCACTTTCTGTCGCATGTCGTCCACCGTACGCCTCACTTGATGAGTTTTTCACATGCCCAGCATTTGCCCACCTGCAGGAGATCCCAACACAGGGCCTGAGTAAGCTCCGCGACGCGTTCCTCCGCTTCACTCTCGGTGAGTCGCTCAAGCTCGGAAGCACGGCCTGCGATGTGCTCCCAAGTGAAGCTCCAGTGATCCTTCGTTGGATGCCAGACCCCATTGTGGAGAGCGCGGAAGCGTCTGACGAAGAGCGCCGCGGCACCGCCTTCGGCATACAAGTCCATGATCGTCTTCACCCACCCGCCTCCCGCTTCATCCTATGGATGACCGTTGCCCCGGGCTCCGAGCGCCGTCGTTCGATGTCCTGGCTGACGAGATATCCAGCGGCCCCACCCACGGTCGCCGGGACTAGCAGCCAGCCTGTAACCGAAAGAACCCATGCGATAGCACGGCAGTCGACACGATCCGGCGGGGTGATTCCGACCATTACCTGATAGGCAGTCGAATATCCCATCAGGCAGCCCGCCAGAACGTAGAGGAGTGCAAATCCCAGCCCCATCCAAGTCCCGCGCGATCGTAGCCAGCGTTGCAATCGACTTCGCTTGGACCGTTTATCCCGGCCACGATCCCGTCTTTGCTCCGCCCGCGTGTCCGGTGGTGGCCTATCGGGGTCGACTGGAGGGAAACTAGTCACTGCATGAACATAGCGAGATCATTCAGTCACAGCACGCGACACGTCGCCCCCGCTCTACCCTCGTAACCCAAACGCCCAACACGGCACGGGCCTGCACTCCAATTGCCCCTGCCCGCTGAGACGTTCCAAAGGGATGACCCTGACACCGCGTCTGTCGTGGGCAGGTATGACACCAGATCGAATCCGCGCCGAGTGGCAATCCAACAGTCAACTCCTTCTCGACCTGAACGAGAGCATCATGACGCCGGCCCCGCGTTTGGATCAGCGCCTGCCGACCCCCCTGTTTTCAAAGGTATTCCAGCCCATGGCCATTTCGATCTTCTTGTTATTCAGCTCCTCGTGGCCGTCGATGCAGCCTTCGTAGCGCCGGTGGATGACCTCCGGAGAGTTGCCGGCACGCCGGGCGACCTCGGCGACCGGAACTCCGGCGTTCAGCCAGTTCGTGATGCAGGTGTGCCGCAGGTCGTACGGCCGACGCGCGAGCGGCGAGGCGGCCCGGTCCGGGGGAAGCGCGAATGCCCGCGCCTCCTGCCAGACCCTCCAGTAGCTGGAGGTGCCCAGCACGGCGCCACGCTCGTTGGCGAAGAGACGGCCATCCTGAGCCGTGCCGAACTCATCGATGTGCTCGCGGAGCATCGCCACCAGGATCGGCGGAATGGGCACTGGCCGGTCGGCCTTGGCCTCGCGCGACTTGAGGCCGCGCTTGTCATGGCGCTTCCCGGAGTCGGTCCACCTCTTGCCAGATACCGGCAGCGTCTCCCGGAGCGTGAGCGTGCCCCACCCCGTTTCGGGGAGGTGGCAGTCCTGCTCCCTCAGGCCGACCGCTTCCGCCGGCCGCATCGCCGCGTACAGCTGGCAGGCGAAGAACGCGACGAGCCGCCGCCCGCGATTGCGGTGGACGGAGCCGACGTAGGAGACCGAGGTCAGGAGCTGGCTTCCCTGGACGGCATTGACCAGGACCCTGGGGTCCACAGCGTCACCGCCCTTGGGCCCGGCCCGCTTCACCCCGGCGAGAGGGTTCGCGTCCAGATAGCCCGACTCGATCGCGTATTCCATGGCGGTGTTGAAGCCGCGGCGCCGGCGCTTGTAGGTCTCCCCCGCCGCCGGGGTGTCGTCCAGCTTGAACGAAAGCCGGTACTGGACGTCCCGGAGCACCCTCGGGTCCTGGAGGTCCGAGAGGGGCCGGGACCGCTGCGACAGCCACGTACAGGGCCGCAGGAGCTCCGGCGGAGGCTCCTCGCCCTTGTGGGACGGTACGACGGCCCAGCGCACTGCCAGCCGTACTTCTTCCGGGGTGGGCGCCTTGACGCCGTCGCCCATCATCGCGATGGCTACTGTGGCGAGGCTGTCCGCCAGCCCCTCGCGGGTCTTCGCCGCAGCGGTCCGCCACCGGACCGCCATGTAGTCGCGGCTGAACTCCCACCAGGTGGGATCGGGGCGGACGTTCTCTTTGGCGGCGGCCTTCCGGACCTCGGATTCCGGCAAGCCCGATTCGACGTCGAAAGGCTGCCCTTTCGTCATCGCGTTCCAGAGTTCCGAACGGCGGCTTTCGGCAAGCGCCACGGTGGCGAACGTCGCGTGACGGACTTGCCCGGCCACGACCCAGCGCAGCTGGTAGGGAGCGGACTTGCTCGAAAGCTTGCTGATCTTCCAAATCCGGACATCCGTAGTCAAGGTGAGTTCCGCCGTGGGGACCGGGCCCCCGCTCTTGCGGGGGCCCGGCACGTTCGCGGTCTTGCGGTTGGTCACGCTGCCTCTTCCAAGGTTGCGATCCAGCGCTCCAGCTCAGAGCGCCGGATTCGTACCGAGCCGTTCGGAAGCTTGATGGCTTTGGGGCCCTTCCTCAGCTGCCGCCAGCGGTAGAACGTGGCGAGAGGTACGCCGATCTCTGCAACGACTTGGGGGATGGTCAACATCTCGTCACGCGGTGCGGCCACTGTTCCTCCACGGGGCAGGTCGTTGAGCTACGGGACGGCGAGGCGCCGCAGAAACCGCAGAATCCGCATAAATACGGGGATCTATGGCCTGACCTGCGGCGTTGGGGTCCTGGCGGTATGCGCCGCAGAAACCGTTGGAATCTCCGCAGAAATGGGTGGTGGCCCGTGGTGCCAGGCGGCGCCAGCTGCGGGCGCTGATTTCTGCGGGACTTCCAAGGCTTTCTGCGGCCGTCACGCTGCTGGGGCGTCGCCGCTGGTCAGAGGGGGCACCAGCGGGTTTCTGCGGATTCTGCGGTTTGTGCGGCGGAGTCCAGGGGGTGCAGCTCCATCGAGGGCTCACGCCTTGGGCTCCCGGACGTTGGGGTGGATGACGTACCGAGGGGCCGGCGGACGTCCGCGCTTGCCGGTCCGGGGCGGGGTGTCGGTGCGGAGGTAGCCGTGTTCTTCCAGGAGCGCGAGGGCAGGCTCCAGCTCGGCGACCGTGGGGAATTCGGAGCGGGACAGCTTGGCGAACAGGTCACGGCGGGTGATGCTCTCCCAGCCGTTGTGCTCCAGAGCCGTCAGCAGGACGCGGGCCCTGGCCAGCGACGTGTCCGCGCCCATGAGATCGAAGACCGTCAGGGCATGGGCGGTGAAGTAGTCCGCGATCTCGGTGGCGGCACGCAGGGTGGCTTCGCTGATGGGCTCGTGGTGCCCACCGTCGATGTGGGTGGCGAGGTGGAGGAGTCCGGCGATACGCGCGGTGGCGCCGACGAGCTTGCCCGCCCACTTGTCGATGTGGCCGAGCCTGCCGCCCTTGGCCCTGAGCTGCGGCTCCAGCCGCTCTTCGTAGGCGATCAGGGCCCGATCGGCTTCGGGCGTGAGCTGGATGACGAGAGGGTCGGTCCAGTCAGCCAGCTGCAGGGTGAGGGCGTACACGTTGCGCTCGTACGTCGCCGCCACGGCGGCCGGCACCTGCTCCGGATTGATCCTCCGGCGACCGACCAGGGATTCGGGCAAGCAGTACAGGAAGCGGGCCAGCAGGCCGCGGCCGTCGAAGCCGCGGTTCTTGCCAATCTCCTCCAGAACGCTGGGCTGGACGGCCAGGCCCATGGTCAGGGCCGGGGCTTCGATGAACTCCTCGCGGCTCCGGCGGTCCACACGGAGCCGGTCGCCGGCGTGGCCCTTGAGGAAGACCTCCATGTTGGGGATGCCCGAGTAGCGCCCGGCGATGATGTCGAAGATGCCGCCCTCGGCAGACATGACCGCGAGCCTGCCGCCCTGCTCGGCGAGCAGAGTGGTGATGACCTCGGGAGTGGCGTCATCGGCGAGGAGTCGCGGGCTGGCCGGCACGGTCAGGGTTTCGGCGACCTGGGCGAGGCCGATGGCCTCGGCAATCAGGTTATCCCGCTCCGGGCCCTCCGCCTTCGCGGCCTGGGCTGCGGCCTTGTCGGCCGCTTCGCGGGCCATCTTCGCGGTGACCTCCGCCTCCACGATCGTGAGGTTCGCCCCCTCCACGAGGCTCTTCTCCGCCTCGTACAGGGGGCGGGTCATCGCGGCGAAGACTGAGGACTTTCGGTTGGCGGGACCGAGCGCGACCACCACGAAGAGGTTGGTGGGCTCCCTCCAGCGACCGCGCACCTGAACCACGGCCCGACCGCCCGAGGCGGCGGACAAGACAGAGAGGGCCAGAGCTCCAGCCATGTCGGGTGGGGTCTGGGTCTCCTCCGCCACGGCGGCAACGTAGTCGGCGAGCCACCCAGGGAGGGCGTGCGTCGGGAAGGGCGGGAGCGTGGGCTGGACGTTGAGGGGGATGGGATCCGCCCACGTGCCGGGGATCGTCTCGGCGCCCAGGGCCAGAGCCTCACGCAGGTCTTCGTCCGTGGCATCCGGGGACATACCGGCCTGGACGATGCGGGTCCCGGCCTCGATGCTGCGGCGGCGGCGCGCCAGCTGGTGGACGATCCCGGCGTAGTACTCGGCATTGGCCGTGCTGGGGACCGCCTGCACCAGAGAGTGAAGGTAGGGCCGTCCGCCGACCTTGCCGAGGACACCGGCGTGGTCGAGGTGGTGGCCGAGCGTAATGGGGTCCGCGGCCTGGCCCTGGCCATGCAGGTCCAGAATGGCGCGGTGGATCGTCTCGTGGGCCGGGCGGTAGTGGTCAGCGGGGTCCATCGCCGCGGCCACCTGTGCGGTGACCTCGGGGGCCAGCATTAGGGCTCCGACGACGGCCTGTTCGGCCTCCAGGTCGTGCGGCGGGACGCGCTCCAGGCTGCCGGTGGGTGCTGCCCGCAGGGGCAGCACGGAGGCGTACTGCTCCGACTCGGGTTCGGGTGTCATGCTGGTGGTCTCCTGTTTCTGTCGAAGGGACGGAGAACCGGGGCGGTCGCGGTCTTTGGCGAGAGGCGACCGCCCCGGGCACAGCTAGTGGTGCCGGTTCCAGAGGGCGTACTCCTGGCGGACGTAGCCGCGGGGGTCCCGGGTGCTGTCCGGGTGGTCCGGGGTGTACGGGCCGTCGGCGAAGCAGCTGGGGCCGAGGCCGGCGGTCTGGTCGATGTCCATCAGGCGCCGGGCCGCTTCGA
The DNA here is from genome assembly GCF_036226825.1 of Streptomyces sp. NBC_00667. NCBI lineage: Bacteria > Bacillati > Actinomycetota > Actinomycetes > Kitasatosporales > Streptomycetaceae > Streptomyces > Streptomyces sp. NBC_00667. The sequence continues at coordinate 4,603,478 of NZ_CP109022.1, read as the reverse complement.
CGGCGAGAGTGGCGGCGTCGCCGCCCACGGGGTCGTCGTCGGTGAGCGCGATCCGGTCCAGGAGCGCGGCCTTACGGAGCCAGAACTCGCGGACGTGAACGTCGTGCAGGCAGTCCCGGACTCCTCGTGCGGTCCAGCCGATCTCGCTGATGACGCTCGGCGCGGTGGCATAGGCCGTCTCGGGAGCGGGCCAGTGGCTCGGCTGCTGCTCAGCGATGACGTACAGGCGGACGTGCTCGCCGTCGCGGGTGACATGCCGACGCACCGGCCCGGTCGTGAACGTCTCGGCCAGTGCCTTGGTGATCTCGGGTACCTCGGTCGGGCTGCAAATGACGCGGATCTCGAACATGGATGGCTCCTTCACGCTCGGAAGTTGTTGCGCTTGAAGACGGCCCGGCGGATGTTGACGACCGTCCCGCCGTTGTCGCGGCCGTGGTTGGTGCCGAGGACCTGGATGGCGATGAAGCCGCCGAAGATGACGGCGGCCAGGATGACGAGCTGCTGGATGAGCGCGGCGACGGCAGCGATGAAGGTGGTCAGGAGCATCAGCCCGCCGCAGGCCGCGGCGAACCCGATCCCGCCGAGGGCGATGTTGATGGCGAGCGGGTTGATGGCCGGCCGTTCCGGGACGGGCTGGGGGGCCTTGGCGGGAGCGATGGCGTAGCCCGTAATGATGCGGCCGTCCGGGAGCTGGATGGTCTGGATGTCCGGGACGGCGTGTGGGTGGTGGACGGCCAGCGGAGCGGGAGCGAGGGGGATCGGGTGGTGGGTCTCGGTGGTCTCCCGGCGAGCGGGGGTGTGGTTGTCCACGGCGGTGCCTCCTACTCGGCGATGTCAGTGACCGCGACGGCGGCGGACTTCACGAGGTTGGTGATGGGCTCGTACGCGCCGGTCCCGGCGGTGAAGAAGCCGAAGAGGAACAGGACGATCGCGGCTCCGGCTCCGGCGGACTTGGACTTGAGGACGACGAACGATCCGGCGCCGAAGAGCAGGACCGCGGAGATGGTGAAGGTCATTGCGACTCCAGTCGGTGTGGGGTTCAGCGGGTGCCGTTGCGGTAGGTGCGGGCCCACAGGTTGTAGAGGTGGCGGCCGACCCGGATGCGGATGCCGTGGCCGTCGCAGCGGCGGCAGTGCTTGCCGCGCTTGGGCTTGCCCTTGCGGTCGTGGGCGAGGGCGAAGCCGAGTCCGTTGCACTTGCGGCAGCGTCCGAACGGCGAGGCCGCACACAGGCAGACGTAACTGAGCGTGAAGAGCAGGGTGAAGGCGCTAGCGAGCAGGAAGAGGGTCACAAGAGGCCTCCAGGGCCGGATTCGGCGGTTTCCGCAGGTGGGCCGCTATCTGCTAGCGACCTGATCAGGTGGCGTACGGGCCGCTAGCGGGGTCGCTAGCGCTAGCGACGTCCGCTGCTAGCACCAGCGACCCTGTGGGGCTACCCGGCGTCCTGCTTCTTGTTGCGCTCCGTAATCACCTTGGCGATGTGGGCGCGCTCGATGCCGCGCTTGTTGACGGTCTTGCCGTCGATGCGGCGGCCGATCTGGTCGGTGCCGATGCCGTACGGCTTGAGCGCTGCCGTGAGCTGTTCGGCCTTGGGCTTGGGATCCATCTCCGCCCACGGCCCGTAGACCTCGGGCCGGTGCTGGGCGAGCCGGTCCACGATGGTCTCGGACCAGATTTTGGCCTCACCCTTGCCGATGACAGCGGCGATGTCATCCAGGATCGTGGCGAGCGCGGCATCAGCCGGCGCCTCTCCGGCAGCGTCGCCGCTGAGTGTGCCCTCCGCCTGCCGGAGTGCCTGGGCGCGGCTGAGGATGGTCTCCGCGTCGCGGCCGTCGGCGAGGTAGGTGCGGACGATGCCGGCGTCGTCGGACATGCCCTTGAGCAGGCCCACTCCCTTGTGGGACTTCAAAAGCCGGGAGGCGTCCAGGCCTTCGCCGTACGATCCGGCGCCGAGGATGGTCTCCGACACCTGGTAGGCGCCGACGCGCAGGGCGAATCGGGCCTGGTGCTGGTCACGGAGCACGGACGGGCAGGCGGTGTCGTCGGGCTTCTGCGTCGCGGTCATCACCGAGACGCCGACCGCGGGGGCGACCCTGGCGAGGAAGACCAGCAGGTCAAGGATGGTCTTCCCGTGGACGGGGTGCATCAGGTACTCCTGCACCTCATCCACCACGAAGAGCACGAGCGGCATGTCGTACTTCTTGTCCCGCGAGATGGCCGGGGTCAGCTTGCCCTCGGGGCATACGTGCAGCGGCAGTTCGGAGAGCCGGTGGTAGCGGTCCTCCACGTCGGCCTTGAGCTCCTGGAGCGAGTTGACCAGGTGCATGACCGGGTCCACGCCGCTCTGCGGGACGGTGCCGAAGCCGACGCGGTGGGCGACCATCGCGAACTTCCGCCAGTCCGGGGATGCCTTGCCGTCGAACACGTACAGGCGGACGTACGGGTCCAACGCCGCGGCGAGGGCGATGGTGCGGGCGGAGAACGTCTTGCCCTGCCGCGGGACGGCGCCGACGAGGAGCGAGAGCCACAGCATGCTGATTTCGACCTCGACTCCGCGCTCGTCTCGGCCCCAGGGGAAGGGCTTCCAGAAGTCCACGCGGTCCGCGCCGAGGAGCGGGGTGCGGCCGGTCGGGACGGCGAGCGGGTCGCGGTTGGCCACCCACATGGAGACCCGGCGCGAGCTGGTCGTATCGCGGTCGAGGAACACCTGTGTCTCGGCGACGTCGATGCCCGAGGCGAGCGCGTCGCGCTTCTTGACCGCGTCGGAGAACGTCTTGCCGTACGGGAGGTCCACGACCACGCGCCAGCCGTCGCCGTCCTGCCGGATGGGCTGCGGGAAGGCGATGCCCTGGTCCGGCTTGGTCAGTCCGGCGGCCAGGAAGGCGCGGGTGACGATGTCGGAGGTCAGCTTGCGGTGGCGGAACTTCACCTTGGCCGCATCGATCAGCGGCCGGTCCGCCGGCGTGCCCGCCCACCCGAGAGCTCCGGTCAGAGCGATCAGGGCCAGGGTCAGGAGCCAGGCCGGGGCCAGCACCCACATGGCCAGAGCCGCGCCGAGGCCGATCACGCCGGCCAGGGTGGCGATGATGCTGCGCAGCTTCACCCGGGCGTCCCGCTGCCGGGAGAGCTTGAGGTACTCCCCCGCGTCCTCGGTACGGACGGCAGCGAGGCGGACCGGGAGGCCCTCGGCGTCGGAGACCCATCGGCCGCTCGCACCCACCCAGCGGAAGGCACCGCGCGGGGCGTAGGCCAAGAGCTTCGCCGAGTACACGGGGGTTCGCACCAGGTGGTAGGCGGTCGTCCGGCCGTAGTGGCCGGCCGCCCACTTGGCGACGGCGGCACGCTGTTTGGCGCTGGTCAGCCAGTCCGGGAGCACGGGCCGGCGGGCTTTGTCCTTGGCTTCGATCACCTCGGCGATCGAGGGCGGGAACTCGTGCTTGGGCGGGTCCACCGGATCGCCCTCGGCGACCTCGCCGTTGTCGTCCGGCTGGTCGTCGGGAAGTTCGGCCTCCCACTCCCCCGGCCTGGCCTCGCCGGGGGCCAACGGCTGGGTCTTGCCCTTCTGCCCGGGGAACGGCAGGACTGACGCCGACCCCGGGGAGTTCTGTGTGCGGTCCGGCTCTTCGGCCGGCTGCTCGATGACGTGGATCTCAGACACGATGGGTCTGCTCCCTCTGTGGAGTTGAGAAGGGGGCCCGGACGGTGCTTTGGACGGCCTTCCGTCCGGGCCCCGCACGACGTGATCGGTGCGGGTCAGGCGGCGCGCTGTTCTTCCGGGTAGGCGCAGGGCACGCACATACCGAGCGAGGCCGGGATGACGTATCCGGCGTCGGTGGAGCACTGAGGGCAGGTGCGGCGGGCGAGCATCGCCAGAGCGAGCGCACCCCACTTGCGCGAGGTCATCGGCCGAACGGGCTTGGCCAGGTCGACGCGGTACAGGTAGGCCACCAGCGGCTCGCGCCGGAACCGGGGCCGCACGAGCTGCGCGGCGATCGGCTGGCCGCCGGGCCGCAGCCCCTCGGCGCGGAGCTGGCGGCGGGTCGCCAGGCCCTCGGGAGCAAGGCGCCACGGGTAGGTCGGTATCCCGAAACGGGCGCCGTCCGGGTCGAAGCACTTGGCGAACGTCAGCGACGTCATCAGGCTGCCTCGGGCTCGGCCCGCTCGGCCCTGAGCGCATCACGCAGCGTCCGGCCGTTGGCGGACGACGTACGAACCGCCTTGCGGATCCTCTCCGCGGTCAACTCGACGTCGGGCCAGTCGGCCGTGACCGACCGGGCCTCGACGAGGAGCTCCTCCGGGGTGCGAGTCGGTCGGGGCGTCCGGGCTGACTGCGGTACCCGACCGGTCGCCCTACGCGGAGCGGACTCCGTGGCCGCGACCGCCTTCGCAGGAGCCGACTGGGGAAGCCCGACTGTCTCGGCTACTGGCACCGGCTCAACCGGTTCGGCTGACTCAATGGCCGGAGCCGGGTCCGCCGACTCCGAAGAGGGCAGTTCGGCGACCATGGTCGGGGGCTCAGCGGTCGACTCGTGCTGGTCAGACCCCAACCGGTTTACAGTGAGCTCAGGCGTTCCATCCTGGTTTGCGGGTCCGGTGAACATGGCGGCGAGGGCGGCATCCGCGCCGCTGGTCAGCCGGTCGCGCTGGACGTCCAGGAGCCTGGCACCCAGCGATGCATCACCGAGCCCGACCTTCCGGGCCAGCCGCCAGGATGTCCGGTCGGACCACTTCCGCACCCAACCCGACGGATGGTTCTTGGCACGACCCCGGTGGTAGGCCAGGGCACGCACCACGGCGGCCGCCTTGGCTTCGGCCTCGGCGTCGCGGCCGTCCTGGTGGACCACGATCCGCCGGGCAAGGAACGCCATGCCCTCGGCCGACACGCACATACCCATCGGCGTCACGGCGTAGATCACGGTGCGGCCCGGGTCATCGGCGGCCATCGCGGCCATCACCGACGCGGCGGCGGGCAGTGCCCACAGGCCCACCCGGATGATCCCCGGGGAGGACTGCCCCAGCATCGTCAGCCCGAGCAGGACCAGCGCCAGAACGGCGGTCGCTCCCTCACCGGCCGCGACCGCTCCCATCGCCGTACCTGAGCCGTAGGCACTCCTGATGTTGCTGAATGTGCCCGCTCCGCCGGCGACGCCAGTGGCCACCATGGGAACGAACGCGGCCGTGAGGACGACCCTCTGCGCCTTGGTCAGTGACCTGCGAGTCGTCATCACGCCGCCTCACCGCCGGTGCCGCGGCGGCCGTCCCGACGGCCGTTGACCGTCCGCATCTCCGGGACGGTCAACCGCTGAGCGATGCGCCAGCCTCCGCCGCGCTGCTTGGCCCGGTACATCTGCTCATCCGCACGGCGCAGCAGCGTGGAGAGCTCCCCGGCGCCGGCGCGGTAGTACGCGGCGCCGATCGACGTGTGCACCTCGACCGGGTGGCCATCGAACGGCACCGGCCGGTCCAGTCGAGCGGTGAGCATGTGCAGGTCTGCGCGCAGCTTGTCGATGCCGTAGCCGGGGATGACAGCGGCGAACTCGTCCCCGCCCAGGCGCCCGGCTACGCCAGCGTGCTCCTCGGCCCACTGGCCCAGGCGCTGCCCGGTCGCGCGGATGACCGCGTCTCCGGCCGCGTGGCCTAGGGTGTCGTTGATCTCCTTGAAGCGGTTGAGGTCCAAGACGAGCACGGCGAGCTGGCGCCTCCGGGCGAGGCTCTTGCGCGCACGGACCTCGAACGGATCCCGCGTCCACAGGCCGGTGAGCGGGTCGCGGCGGGCCGTCTCGATCCGGCGCCGCATCCACAGGCTGTGAACCGACCAGCCGGACGCGAGCGGTAAGGCGGCCGACAGGGCGGTCAGGGTGTGGCTCATGCCGCGGCCCCCTTGCCGCCCTTGTGCGCCGGACGACGACCGGCCGGCCGTCGCACGAGCGGGGCGATGTTGAACAGCTCCGGGGCGTTGGCCTCGATCACCTGGGCAGCGACCCGGCTCACGTCGTCGGGCAGGTCCGGGAATTCGGCGAGGATGTCGCGGGCCGCGTCCAGGCGGGCCGCGCGCTCTTCCTCACTCTCCCCGTCCACCCCGAGCCAGAGCTCCAGCGGGGTACCGAGGGCCAGTTCGATGAACTCGTCGACGCTCACGGCCTCCTGGCCGCCGATGTACGTACGCATCGTCGTTCTCCTGAAGTCGAAGGGATGCCGAGGCGGTCGCGGTCTTTGGCGAGAGGCGACCAGCCCGGGGGTGAAGCCCGAATCTCGCGGCTCCCCGCAGCCCTGCCCGTAGGGCGCGAGGGCGCCGTACGGGCAGGGGAGGCAACCGGCCGCAGCGTTGGAGAACTGCGGAGGGCGTGAGGGCCTCGCGAAGCAGTACCGGACGTGATGCCGGGCCGCGCCGCGAGGCAGTTCAGCGGTGACGCATGGGGCGCGGCTGGCCGTACCGGTCCAGCACGGGCAGCGCCCACGTAGGTCGTGGGAACACAGCGGCCTCCCGATCGGAGGGGCGAGGCTTCACCGGCGCACCGTTGCCACGGCATGCCGGTCCCGAGCCTGAGAGTCGGGTGCACCATCGTCACTGCTCTGGCGCCAGCAGGGCGGCGCGTACCGGGTGGCACCCCGAGGGGTGTTCTCCAGAGCCAGCACGCGGAAGAAGTGGCCGCCGGCGACGTCCCGTCGCCGTGGGGACGGGGATCACGCCCCGTCTCGTCTCACTTGGCACGCTGTTGAGTTCTCAAGGAACAAGTGCTTCGTTCAGACCCCTTTCGAGGGCCCTCCGGGCACGGCGAAGCAGGGCTCGATCGCGCTTGCCTACGCGGCATTTGCGGCCGATCAGGTCGGGCTTCCAGCGAAGCTCAACTCTGCCTCAGAGTGCACTGTGAGGCAGAGTTGCGCAAGTGCTTCTCCGCGGAAGAGAAGGGCGGGTCCTAGCTCTCCCTGTGCCACTTGGGCACACTGAGGCAGTGACAGCGAAGAGACATGAGGTGCAGATGGTCGAGTGGACCGGCAAGCCCGCCTACCAGCAGGTGGCTGAGCAGCTGCGACGGAGGATCGCGGCCGGAGAGTTCGCGGAGTCGCGCAAGCTGCCGTCCCTGGCGGACCTCCAGGCGACGTACGGCGTCACCGTGACCGTGGCTCGCGACGCCATCCGCCAGCTCAAGACGGACGGTCTCGCGGTAAGCCACCAGGGCAAGGGGGCGTTCCTGACCGCCGAGGCCTCCGACGCTGCCAAGCTCGCCGGCCCCGAGACCGCCATCGCGGAGCTCCGCGAGCAGGTGGCGCGGCTCCAAGGCGAGGTCACCGACCTCCGCGAGCGGGTTGCGGAGCTGGAGGAGAAGTAGCTCCTGCCCCACGCCTCCCCGGGTATCACCGTCGTGCCCCGCGCCGGAATCACGATCAGCTGCCGTTGCCACAATCTGCCCCCTTCACTCGGATCGAATGGAGGGCTCCGACCTGCGCCGCTAGGCTGTCGCTGCCCTCTGCATCCTTTGTAGACCAGGTATTTGATGGACCGACAGATCTGCTATGTGGCCGCCCTCGGGCGGCCACATAGGCCGCATGAGGGGGGACGAGTGGGGCAGCGACCGAACGATCTGACACCGCATGCAAGCCCTCAGCATTACCTCGGCGCCGAGATGCGCGCCTGGCGCACGCAGAGGGGCTTATCGCTGGGCAAGCTCAGCCGATCGATCCTGTTCAACACCAGCTACATGGCACGAGTGGAGCGCGGCGGGCAGGCCGCATCCGCCGATCTGGTCCGGGCGTACGACGACGCGCTCGGCGCGAGCGGCTCGCTCGTCCGGCTCCACGCAACGATCCTCGAAGGGGTCAGCGTTGAGGCCCTCCCTACAGGGGATGTGGCTAATCGAGGGCCCCATGTGGCCAACGGCTCTGTGGCTCTAGCTGGGGAATCGGAGCCTCGGGCACCGTCGGAGGAGGGGATGTCCATCCCCGTACGTTCCGATGACGGAAGGATCATCTTCGTGTCCCTGTCTCGAAGGGCTCTGATCGGCGCACTCGGCGCTGGTGCCGCGATCGCTGCGACCTCCGACCTTGCAGCGGCCGCGAGCCCTGCCCCACGGTCCGATCTCATCGCCTCAGGGGCCGACCCGATCGAGCTGCTCCAGGCAACCCGACGGGTGCTGATCGACAACGACAACCTGTTCGGTCCCCATCGGGTGATACCGACGGTCCAGCAGCAGATCGCCGCCATCAAGGAACTCCGCGCGGATCGCCGCGGCACCGATCGTCGGCAACTGCTCCAGCTGCAGACCCAGTACTCCGAGCTGTGCGGCTGGCTTTACCAGGACCTCGGGGACTTCCGAGCTGCCCAGCACTGGATGCGAGAGGCCCTGGAGGCCTCCCACATGGCGGGCGACGACGAACTGACCACGTACATCCTGGCGCGCCGCAGCCAGCTGGCTGGCGACATGAAGGATCCGATCGAGGCCGTCGACGTCGCCGAGGCCGCGGAGGACCGCGCTGCGCCGAGGAGTCGCCTCGCCGCAGTGGCCGCTACGTACGGGGCCCACGGACACGCTCTGCGGAAAGACCCGCTCATGGCGCAGCGGGCCTACGAACACGCGCGGGAGCTCCACGCCTCGATGGATCCGGACCCTTCCTCGCCGTGGGGTGTCTGGCTCGACGGCGCGTACATAGACGTGCAGCGAGCACACAGTCTCGCGGCACTCGGAGACCACCACGGAGCAGCGGCCGGCTTCCGGAACGCCATCAGCCGACTGCCCGCCAGCTTCCATCGAGACCGCGGGGTCTACCTGGGTCGGGAGGCCGTCTCACTGGCCCACGCGGGCGAGGCCGAGCAGGCAGCTTCCATCGGACTGCAGGCCCTGGCCATCGCGAAGGAGACCGGCTCCGACCGCATCTCGCGCGAGCTGGCCCAGCTCGACGGCGCACTTGATCAATGGCGTACGGTCCCTGGCGTGAGCGACTTCAAGGACGCTTTGACCGAGGCAGTACTGCGCCAGGCCTGAACAGGCTCCCTCCGCCCTGACCAGCCCATGAAGGAGACCCAATGCCCCGCCCGTACGTCCTCCTGAGCGTGGCCACGTCCGTGGACGGCTACATCGACGACACCAGCACCGACCGTCTACTGCTGAGCAACAGCGAGGACTTCGACCGGGTAGACCAGGTGCGCGCCGAGTCCGACGCCATCCTGATCGGCGCCGGCACGATGCGGTCCGACAACCCCCGGCTCCTGGTAAACAGTGAGGAGCGGCGCGCGGCACGGGTCGCCTCAGGAAAGCCCGCGTACCCCTTGAAGGTCACCATCTCCGCGAGCGGAGACCTCGATGCCGACCTGAAGTTCTGGCACCACGGCGGCGAGAAGCTCGCCTACACCACGGACGCGGGCGAGGAAAAGCTCCGCGGACGCCTCGCCGGTCTGGCGGACGTCGTCTCCACGGGCCCGGCCATCGACTTCGGCGCCCTGCTGGACGACCTCGGAGCCCGTGGCATAAAACGGCTGATGGTGGAGGGCGGCGGACAGATCCACACCGCTTTCCTCTCGCAGGGCCTGGCGGACGAGATTCACCTCGCCATCGCCCCGCTGGTCGTCGGCGACCCCGGCGCCCCCCGCTTCCTTAACCCCGCCACCTACCCCGGAGGCTCCACCCGCCGCATGCACCTGGCAGAGGCCAGCACCATCGGCGACGTCGTCCTTCTCCGCTACCTGCCCAAGCAGGAGGGCTCCGCATGACGCACGCCGACGATGTGACCTGGATGGAACGGGCCATCGAACTCTCCCGCAAGTGCCCGCCAGCCGAGGGTGCTTTCTCCGTCGGCGCCATCATCGTGAGCGCCGACGGCGAGGAGCTCGCCACCGGCTACTCCCGCGAGACGGACGCTCACGTCCACGCCGAGGAATCAGCCCTGGCCAAGCTCCCAGCGGACGACCCCCGCCTGGCCGGCGCCACGCTCTACAGCACGCTGGAACCCTGCTCGGAGCGCAAGTCCCGCCCCCTCACCTGCACCCAGCTGATCCTCCGCTCCCCCATCGGCCGAGTAGTGATCGCCTGGCGCGAACCGAGCCTCCTGGTAGCTGACTGCGTGGGCGTGGAGACCCTTGAGGCCGAAGGTATAGACGTCATCGAACTACGGAAGCTGGCGAACCAAGCTCGGAGAGTAAACGCTCACCTGTTCAGGGGGGTCTAACTCAGCCCGAGAAATGCCATTGAAACAACGGTCGGAGCAGCCCTCAAAGGTGAACTGGACCTGATCCCGTGAACCCGAAAAGCATCGGTGTCTCGACCACTTGCGGACCGAATCGCCAGGGGTCATCATCAGCCGCTGAACGCGCCGTGAAGTCGGCGCCATCCCGTAGCGAGCTACGTCATCGAGCCCGCTAGGCCAGTCCCAACGGCGGTCAGCAACCGGGGCTGCCGCCACAAGAGCCCTTGCAAACCTTCACCCTGCTAAATCTTTCGCGCAGACCGGTTTATAAACGGCGTACGGCACCTCAGTGCGCTCAACCCACTGGGTAGACATCGGTGAAAACCGCTCCATCTAGAGGCCGTTGGACTACGCTCAGGGCATGCCATGGAACGAAAAGCACACCTTCCGTGATTGCCCCTGGTGTGGACTCACGAACACGCGACTAAGCGTCGCAGAGTCAAACCAAGCATTCAAGACCAGAACGGGGATCAGTCGATACTGGGCTACGCTCGGATGCCCCAGCTGCGGAGGCGCAGTCCTATTGGAACACAGTCCCCCGAAATCTGACGACGAGTCCGTTTTCATGGTCGTACCGAGGGATTCAGACAGCGGAAACACTGTGAATCATCTGCCGCAGGATGTAAGTCGCTACTATTCGGATGCGATCCGAGTGCTGCGCGCCGGAGTTCCTGATGCTGCGGCCGTGCAATTGCGACGAACTCTGGAGGCCGCCGCAGCCCACTTCGAAATCAAAGAAAAGGTTCTCGTCAAAAGTATTGAGAAACTGATCTCCGCAGGGCACGTTACGCAGAGTTTCGGGCCTGTTCTACATCACATTCGGGCAGTGGGAAACGTGGGGGCCCACGCGAGCGACGAATACGTTGACCAAGAGACGGCGGAAGGTGCTCTACGCTTCACGACGCTCTTGCTGCGCAACCTCTTCGAAGTTCCTGGAGAACTTAACTCGCTGACCAATAAGTCAGCCGATCAGGGATCCAGCAAGTAGCTCGCATGATTGGCAAGCCCGGGGTGTCGGCGCCCCGGGCCAGACCCGCGAACCTCAGGATCGCGCCTCTACTTCTTCGAGAACCTTAGAAGGTCCACAGAAACCTTCACGGCGGAATCCGTCATTTCGAGATCACGCAGCTGCGACCTTGAGATCCCAAGAGCGGCAAATTTCGCGAAATCTAGCAGGTACATACTCCTGGAGAGATTCACACACCCGATCTCTTGGAGGTAATCAAGCACCTTTCGAGCCCTCGCATTTCCGCCGATCACGAGATTGTCCATGAAGGGCTGAAAAACGGCCGCCTCACCGTCCTTGGCATCCTTAAAGCGTAGTACGATTCGACGCAACTCTAGATAGAGTGCACGCTGCTCTCGGGAATCTGCGGCAAGCCCACCCAGGTCAATCCGACGCTGATATTTCGACCACGGAAACGAAAGTTCCTCCTCGCATATAACCATAAATTTCGGCGCGTCTGCCTGGATCTTGAGGCTATCGCTAGTCAGCGTCTTCGCTGTCAGCAGAACGGGGGTCTCTTCGCTCCCCACGTAGACCTGAATTTCACTCGAAGAGAAGAGCAGGTCTGCGGAGGAAATATAGACCGAGGGACCGAACTTGAACGAGGGCTGGTCTCCGCCAAGAATAACCTCTGGGATTTCCCAGATGTTTGCATAGCTCAACTCTCGCGGAAATGTAATGCTTGTGGTGCCCTCATGCGTAAGGAACATGAGTGGCCCGACGCTCTCTTCGTTCCCGCGTGCGATAGAGAACGTAGCTACGAGCCTGTTGGCAAACCGTCCAACTGAGGTAACTAGCTGATCCTCTGTCTCGCAAATCGATTTGAAGGATTCATACAGGGCCCCAACGTCCTCTGAATGACAGTACGAGCTTCGACCGGCGGAAGCCCTGCCCAAGGCATGCGAGAAGAAGGCGTACATCGGTGAATGTTTCCAGCCAGAGGAAAGCAAGTTAGTCCTGATCGCCTTCGCCGCACTTTCAGAAGTATGCGGCGCTCGTTGCGCCCGCGCAGTGACATAGTCCCGAAAAATGACGTTGAACCATCCATCGCCTCGCAAGAATGGATGGTTCGAAAGCTGCGTATCTGCAGCCGTCTCGTAGCCATCTCGAAGCGCGATCGGCAATCCCGCCGGCAGCTCGAGAGGAAGACTCATGTTTTCTACGTAGTCGAGCAGACGGGCGCACTGCTCTTCAGGCGAGTAGAGAATGGAATGCAGGGACGGGTTCCCATACTGTTGAAATATATCCACCATCGTGAACTGGGCGACAAATTTCGACTGCTCCCGCAAGAGCAATTGATCGATCACCGTGGCCACAAGCCCCCACTGATCGAAACCTGACCCCTGAGAGAACCCGATGGCGCTCCCGAGTGTGGCGAAGTTGTCAACCGCGAGGTATTCGGCAGCTACGTCGAGGACTGGGGCGTAACCGAGAAAGTCGCGTACATCGGACTCCGTCCAGAAATCCTCCACCTTGGCGTCAATGGCAGACGCCAACACTCGAAAAAGAACGTTGCGAGCTTCGGCAAATGGCTCGACGTGCTTAAGGTGCAGCAGTTCTTTTTCTCGGCTTCGATACACATCACTGACCCGTCGCTCAAGGTACCGCTGCGCCTGCTCCTTCCCGAATGGCCTGATCTCAAAATGGGCGTACTGCAAATGCCGCTCATCGAATACCTCTTGAAGAAGTCGTGAACTTTCGGCGCGCGAGAAGATCACAATTGCCGCACGATCACCAGAAACCTGCGAGGCAGTGTCTGCCAAGCCGCGTACGAACGCCCTGAAGTTGGCCTGTCCCGACCGTACCTCTGCTTCGTCCAAAGCATCGATAATAAGAGTCGCCTGGCTCCCCATTAGCGACTCTAGGAACTCGGCACACTTCCTAATTCCGAACGACTTAGAGAGCGCACCCTCGAGCGTCCCATCCCCAACTTGAAGAGAAGACAGATCAAGAATCGGGCATTTGAGAGAGTTGCTCATAAAATCTGCTGCTGTGCTCTTTCCTACTGCGGCTGGCGCAGTGATAAGAACCAGCGAGGGCGTGAGTGGCTCGCAGATACGCACTTCGCGCACCTCTGGCACTTCGTAGCTTAGGTTCTCCTGCTTAGATTCACGCACCCCGTACTGCTCGCTCAGAAGTCCATACCAGTCAATCGGCCCACGCAGCGAGTTGCAGAGATCTGAGAGCAACACGTTTGTCTCCTAAGTAGCGAGTGGTGTGACATGCGTAGCACGCAGGGTGGGTACGCCACACCAAGAATGGCGAAATAGGAGCTCTGAGGCTTCTTCCCCGTTTTACGCGCAAATGGGAGGGGCCTGGGGCTCTTAGCGGCAACGGCTGGATCGAGCGCAGCGGGATACGTGGGGCGTCGGCAGCCAGGCATGCCGAACGCGCTGGCCACTTGCCTCGCATGCGCTGCTGATCCAGCAGGGGGAGAGGCGACCGCTCATCCATGCCGCGAGGGATCAAGAGGGGGGACGTAAGCGTGTGACCGACGTGTGAACTCACCGCTAGCCCGAACCACTCGCCCTAATGGTGCAGGTCAGGTCTCTGCAGTGCCGCATCCACGGTTGCCCTCCGGAGCCGTGTGCGCAGGTTCGAATCCTGCCGGGGGCACCTTAGGTGCCAAGGCCCTGACCAGCGGAAACGCGGGTCGGGGCCTTTGTCGTACCCGGGCGCCTGTCGCACCCGGGCACCCCCGCGGCGGGGCCGACGGCCACGGTCCGGCCGTCCCGGAGCCGGCCCCGGTTGTCACCCCCGGCGCCGAGGGCCGCGCGGACCCGTGCGGAACGGGCGCCGCCGTGATGACCGGCTAGAGGGGCACCGAGGAGCGGTTGCGGTCGAGGCGCCGCTTCTGCAACTCCGTGCGCGCTTCGGCCAAGAGGCCGAGGGTCGAGTCCGAGATCTCCGGGATCCGCTTGGCCAACTGCCCGTCGGTTTCGCGGATCAAGACCTCCTCGACATCGCCGGAGGCGGAACGCGAAATCCGGTCCAGCCGGTCCAGTTCCTCGCTCATCGACGGGTGCGCCATGACCCGCAGTCGCGCCACCTCGCTGGGGACCAGTTCCAGCACCCCACCGCCGAAGCTCCTGCCCTCGATCTCCGCGGACAGCAGGGTCAGCGAGTTGTGGAAGGAGGCGGCGAACGAACGCGCCGGCATCGCCTCCGGCGCCAGCATCTTCCCCTGGTAGATGGTGTCCGTGGTGATGGCCGACACTTCGTTGACCACGACTCGGGGGTAGAGGTGGGACCTCTTCGAAAGGAGCAGGTCTCCGGCCGCCACCACCGGCACGCAGTACCAGGGTTCGCGAATCCTGCACTTGTACCGCGTGTGCAGCTCGGCCTGCTCTCCCGCGTGGATGTAGCGCAGGGCGCCGTCGTGCCCGAGCGGGCTGGATTCCCCGCGCGAGAAGTCGATCAGGCCGGCGCGAGCGCCTTCGTCGACGTTCCTCTCATGGTCTTCGGGGGTGAAGACCAGGCCTTCGGCATTCCGGATCCTCGGCAGCAAGGGGAGGATCCACCCTTCGAGGCCGTACTGTTCGATCGTTTCGCGGTCGACGGAGAAGTAGTCGTTGGCGCCGGTGACGGTCGCGACCCCGAAGCGGACCCAGCTTCCCGCACTCCGTACGCAGGACAGCGAGGAAACCTCGTCGAGGGCCTCCAACTGCGCGGGGGAAAGGAGATAACGGGTCCAGGTGGGCGCGTCCGGGGAGGCCGAGTGATGCCAGGCACGCCCGGCGGCGCTGTGGTCCCACACCGTCAACCGGGCATCGGCGGCCGAAGGTTCCCGGCGGCCGCTGAGGACGACCACTTCCTGGAGGACGCCGGGAAAGGAACCCGGACCGAACAGGTCGACGCGAACGGAAGAGCAGTTGCGCAGCAGCCACCGCCGCACGGCCCCGGCCGAAATTCCCGTGAGGCATTCAGCCGGGATGATGAAGGCGAAAGCGCCCCCTTCGCGCACCTTGTTCAGAGCGCAGAGGAAGATGGGAATCCACAGGTTGGAAACCCCCTTGAGGGTCACTCCCATACCCGTCGCGACCTGGTCGGCATAGCTCCGTTCCGTGTCGCTGACGAATTGGAACCGGACGAAGGGCGGATTTCCCACCGCCGCGTCGAATCCTTCTTCGGGGACCAGGTCGGGGTCGAGGAAACTCCCGTGCCTGATGTCCGTCTCGAACGGAGCCCGACCGCCGGCCTCCTCGCAGCGCCGCGCTTCCGTCTCCAGGAGTTCGACGGCCACCAGGTCCCGGACCCGCTTACCCAGGGGGTCGGCGTCGAGACCGCGGATGAAGGCACCGTCACCCGCGCTGGGTTCGAGCAGACGCAGGGAGTCCAGGGAGTCGGGCAGCAGGTCGCGCAGCCGGTCGAGGCACACGGCGACCAGGGCCTGAGGCGAGTAGAACCCGCCGCGCAGCTTGTCGGCGGACACCTGTTGCATGGTCTTCACGTGTGCTGTGCCCTCCAGGCGTCGGTCGATCGCCAGTCGAGTCTAGAGGCTGGGACAGACAGAAGGGACCAGCCGTAATAAGTCGGAATCCCGCTTGCCACCCGGAGCCGCTTACGGCACGGTGATCATCCATGCGAATCAGTCTCGTGGGCCAGCCGTATGCAAGCTCGCCGAATCTTCACCAGTTCCTGGCCTCCCGCTGCGCAGATGACAGGTATGCCGAATTGCGCATGGCAACGGCCTGGGCGAAACAGAGCGGACTCTCGCGGGTGGAGGGCGACTTCCGCGCCTTCCGCGATCGGGGAAACAAGATCACGGCAGTGGTGGGCATCAGCGAGGGTGGCGCCACCCGTCAGGGACTTCACCTGGTGCACAAAATCTGCGATGCGTCCTACGTATTCCACGAAACGGGTCGCACGTTCCACCCCAAAATCTACTTCTTCACCGGCGCCGACGACTGGTCCGTGTTCATCGGGTCGAACAACCTCACCGCCGGTGGCGTCTTCTGGAACTACGAAGCCGCCGTCGAGATCTCCGGATCCTTCGCCTCACCGGATGACGTGGCACTCGCCGGTCAGTTCACCGCCCTCTTCGACCAGCTCCTCGAAGACAGCGATGTCTGCAAGCCCCTTGACGACGCCTTGATCAAGCTGCTGATCGAGTCCCCCGTCTTCCGGATCGGTGACGAGATCCGCATGGCCGGACGGCAACGGTCCGGGGCCACCCGCACCGAAGGGGGTGAGCCGGTCTTCGGCCGGTCCCGGCACCCCAAGACGGCCGATCCGGGAAAGCCCGCAAAGACCGGAAAGATCGGAAAGAAGGGATCGGCCGGCCCTCCACAGGACCTCCTCGACCATGTGGACGGTCTCGACCAGGTGGACGGGGTCGACGTCGTGGACGATCAGCCGGCCACGCCGTCGGAGCTGCTGAGCCATTCCTGGTGCAAGAAGATGTCGGCCAGCGATGCCCAACGGCCTCCGAAGGCGGAGACCAAAATCACCGGGAACCTCAAGCTTTCGCGGGCGCAGCATCCCATCGACCAGAAGACCTACTTCCGCAAGGTCTTCTTCGGGGACGCGCAGTGGGTGGCGAAGGAGACCTCCAGAGGAGTGCAGGAGAAGGCCAAAGTGCCGTTCGAAGTCTTCGTCGGCACGAAGCCCTTGGGTGTGTACGAAGTCGTCATCGATCACGCCGATTTCCGGATCGCGGGCCAGGACAACGTTCCGACCTGGCTCCACTGGGGAAAGGAACTGACGGCGTACCTGAAAGCCCACGACCACACGGGGCACTACGTCACGCTCGAGACCTTCGAGGACGGCTCGCGGCGCCTCACCCTTTCCGCGGACCCGATCGGGGAGATCAAGGTGAGCTGACGGCTGTCTGGTAACCCCCGGCGGGCGCCGGCAGCGCTCCCGTGGCAGGCGGTGCGCGCGGCCGCAGGATCAGCCCGGGTCTTGTGGGGCCCCGGGGCTCAGGAGGGTGACGACCTGGGCGTCCGAGGTCTGGGAGAAGTCGCGGTACCACTCGCCCACGGAGGAGAAGCCCGGCGGAGTGGAGAGGCAGACGAGTTCGTCCGCCGAGGCGCGCAGGCGCGCGGCGGCGTCCGGCGGGGCGACCGGGGTGGCCATGACGACGTGGGTCGCGCCCTGGGCGCGGACGACTTCGCAGGCGGCGGCCGCCGTCGCGCCGGTGGCGATGCCGTCGTCCACCAGGATCGCCGTGCGGCCGGCGACGGGCAGACGGGGGCGGCCCCCGCGGAAGCGGTCGGCCTGGACGGCGAGCGAGGCCCGCTCCGCCCGTTCGACCTCCGCCATGTCCTCGGGGCGCAGCCGGGCGCGGCGGACGATGTCCTCGTTGATCACCCGTACGCCGCCTTCGCCGAGGGCGCCGAACGCCAGCTCGCGGTGGCCCGGGACCCCCAGCTTCCGTACGACGACCACATCGAGCGGGGCGTCGAGCGCCCGGGCCACGTGGGACGCCACCGGGACCCCGCCGCGGGGCAGGCCGAGCACCACCGGTCGGCGGGGCCCGTAGGGGCGCAGGGCCTCGGCCAGGCGGCGGCCGGCGTCGTCTCGGTCGGTGAACAGCACCCTTCGAACCAACGCCCCCGGGCGCCGTGGCGCAACTCGGACGAAGGGGCCGGGGACGCCCTGCGCGTCAGACGCACAACTCGTACGAAGGAGGTGGTGCCGGGTCTGTGGGTTCGGGGGATGGGTAGCCGTGAGCGGTGTGCATAGGTTTTGCGGACAAGGCCGTCGGACGCCGCCGACCAGGCGCCGGCCGGTGGCGGCTCTGACGACGAGGATGGGGCGGACGCGATGCGTGAGCTGGTGGGTACGGCGCTGCAGTGGGTGGCCGAGGGCCGGAACGGGTACCTGGCGCGGCCCGTCACCGAGCAGGGGTTCGGGCCGCGGGACCCGGCCGGGGCGGTGCTCGTGGACGCCCGGGGGGAATGCGTCGGGGCCCTGTACCGCGGGGTGTTCGACGCCGAACTCGTCGCGGAGGCGGGTGCGATGGGGGCCGGGGACACCGCGCGGGTGTGTGAGGTCTCCGTCGGCGGCGCGGAGGCGGTGGGGGCGAAGCTGACCTGTGGCGGCCGGGCGGAGGTCCTGCTCCAGCCGCTGGCGCAGATCCCGGCCGAGTGGTGGGAGCTGCTGGAGGCCGGGCACGGGGCGGCTCTGGTCACCCGGCTGAACGAGGCCGCGGACCGGGCGGTGAGCGAGGTCGTGCGGGCCGTCGACGCCCCGGCCGACGACGCCGCGCGGCGGGCCGGCGAGCTGCTGCGCACGCGGCGGCCGGGGCGGGACGCCCTGTACGGGGGCTCGGGGCTGGTGCTGGTGGAGGCGTACCCGTCCGCGCCGCAGGTGGTGATCGGCGGGGCCGGTGAGCTCGCGGAGATCATCGCGCGGCAGGCCGGGCTGCTGGAGTGGGGCGCGGTGGCGGTGGAGTCGGCCGCCGAGGCGGAGAAGGTGCTGAGCGCCCACCGGGACGCCGCCTGCCTGGTGCTGCTCAGCCACGAGCCGGAGTTCGACGTGCCGGCCCTGCGCACGGCGCTCGCGCTGGGCGTCCCGTACGTGGGCGCGCTCGGCTCCCGCCGCACCACCGCCCGGCGCCGTGAGGGGCTGCTGGCGGCCGGGGTGACGGAGGCCGAACTGGCCCGGGTGCACGGCCCGATCGGCCTCGACCTCGGCGCGCGGACGCCGCAGGAGACGGCCCTGGCCATCTGTGCGGAGATCCTCGGGGTGCTCGGCGGCCGGGACGGCGGCGGGCTGCGGGACTCGGACAGGCCGGTGAGCGGGTAGCGCAGGGGCGCGGCCGCCGCGAGGGGCCTGCGGCCCTGTCCCCGTGTTGGGCGAACACATCGGGTGATTACGTACTGAATGCGGGAAAATAGTACGTATGAACACGATCGCACTGGAAGACGCGCAAAATTCCGTTTGGTTCGTCTTCGTCGGGCTGATCATCGTCGCGTTCCTCCTCGCCGCCTTCAAGCTGGGCCAGCGGGTGCGCGCCAAGGAGCCGCCGCCGCCCACTCCCGAGAGCCACCCGCACCTGCCCGAGGGCGGTGCGGTGTACGAAGTGCGCGAGGAGAGGGACCCCGTGGAGTTCCCCGAGGGAGGTCTGCGCCCGCACGAGATGCAGGGCTTCGGCAACTTCGGGTCCACCACCTCGACCCACCCCGACGACGTCCGCGCGGCCCGCGAGTCCGGGTACCAGCACTCCCACCCGCACGCCGGCCAGCGGCCCTCCTCCGAGGTGACCGAGCCTCCGCCGCCCGCCCCACCGACCCCGCCGGAGCCGCCGGTGGCCCCGCCCCACGGGGGGGCGGGCCACTCCTAGCGGGGCCTCCTCGCGGGCCGCTCCCGACCTGCCCCCTGACAGGTCGGAGCGCAGCCGACCCCTGACAGGTCGGTGCGCAGCCGACCCCTCACAGGTCGGTGCGCAGCCGGAGCACCTCGGGCGGCGGGTGCCGCAGCGAGGTGTGCCGGACCTCCGCCGACAGGGGCGGGTCGAGCGGCCGGTACGCCACTTCCCCGAGCCCGACCGCCGTGACGGTCGGGCTCGGCGCCGTCCAGGCCGGGGCGTCGTCCGTACGGGCGGCCAGGGTCTGGGCCAGTTCCCTGCGCAGCGGCGCCGAGAGCGGGCTCGACACCAGCGGGGCCTCGTCGTCGCCCGGCACCACCAGCACCAGCGCCGACGGCCGGCGCGGCGTACCGGTGTAGCCGATCACCGCCGCGTCCCGGACGTCGGTGTGGCGCAGCTTCTGCCAGGCGCGCCTGCCCGCCGGGTAGGCCTGGTCCAGCCGTTTGACGACCAGGCCCTCGATACCGCTGGCGGGCAGCGTCTCGAACCAGGTCGCGGCGAGCTCCGGGTCGGTCGTCATCGGCACCGGCTGGAGCGGCGGCCCGAGCGGGAGCAGCAGGTCCACCAGCAGCGCCCGGCGCCGTTCGTACGGGCGGCCGCGTACGTCGACCCCGGCCAGCTCCAGCACGTCGAACGCGGCGTACGAGGCCGGCAGGCTCTGCGCGAGCAGCGGCGCGCGGGCCGCCGTGGCCGCCGCGCGCCGCTGGACGAGGGCGAAGTCGGTACGGCCCTCGTGCCAGACCACGACCTCCCCGTCGAGGACGGTCCCGGCGGGCAGCCGCTGGGCGGCCAGTGCCAGGTCGGGGAACGCGCTCGTCACGATCCGGCCGGAGCGGGCCTGGAGGACCACGGCGTCCGTGGTGCGCAGGATGACCAGGCGGTGGCCGTCGAACTTCGGCTCGTACGCCAGTCCCGCCGCCAGCGGAAGGGTCCGTACGGCGGCGGCGAGCGCGACCCGTACCCGGCTCACGGCAGCGCCCCGGCCTGCGCGGGGTCGGTGAGCGGGGCGAAGAGGTCGCCGTAGCGGGCGAGCCGGGGCGCGATGTCGTCGGCGAGGAACACCAGCTGGGAGGGGTCGGAGCAGGCCTCCACCTCCGCCCAGGTCAGGGGCGCGGAGACGGTCGGACGGGCGCGGGCGCGCAGCGTGTAGGGCGCGGCGGTGGTCTTGGCGGCGGCGTTCTGGCTGTGGTCGACGAAGACCTTGCCGGGCCGCAGCGCCTTGGCCATGCGGTGCACCACGAGTTCCGGGAGTTCCCGTTCGGCTTCCTGGGCGAGCTTCTTGGCGTACGCGGACACCTTGGCGGAGGGCGTCGGCTCCAGGGGCGCGGACAGGTGGAGGCCTTTGGCGCCGGAGGTCTTGGGGTAGGCGTGCAGGCCGTCGGCGGCGAGCCGGTCGCGCAGCCAGAGGGCGGCGGCGCAGCACTCCACGACGGTGGCGGGCGCTCCGGGGTCGAGGTCGAGGATCAGCCGGTCGGCGAGGGCGGGGCTTCCCGCGGTCCACTGGTGGACGTGGAACTCGACGACGAGGTTGGCGGCCCACATGAGGGAGGGCATGTCGGCGATGAGCACCTGTTCGGCGGAGGGGTCCTCCGACCGCGGGACGGGGCTGGTCTTCACCCAGTCGGGGGTACCGGGTGGCGGGTTCTTGGTGAAGAAGAGCTGCCCGTCGGGGCCGTCGGGATAGCGCAGGAACGACACCGGCCGGTTGTGGACGTGGGCCAGCAAGGGCTGC
Source organism: Streptomyces sp. NBC_00667 (assembly GCF_036226825.1). Taxonomy (NCBI): domain Bacteria; kingdom Bacillati; phylum Actinomycetota; class Actinomycetes; order Kitasatosporales; family Streptomycetaceae; genus Streptomyces; species Streptomyces sp. NBC_00667. The sequence goes on along the minus strand of NZ_CP109022.1, from coordinate 4,582,248 downwards.
GCGACGGTGGCGTAGTAGTGCAGCACCTCGCCCTTGGTGAAGCCGGTCTCCGGATAGAGGACCTTGTGCAGGTTGCTGAGAGCGATGCGCCGCCCCTCCACCACGGTGATCGGCGTCATACGATGAGATTGCCATGAAACGGGAGGAACTGTGCGATCCATCTGGAATGGGGCGATTTCCTTCGGCTTGGTCAGCATCCCGATCAAGCTCGTGAACGCCACCGAGAGCCACTCGATCTCGTTCCGCCAGATCCACGTGACCGACGGCGGCCGCGTGCGGTACCGCAAGGTGTGCGAGCTGGACGGCGAGGAGGTGTCGCAGGCCGAGATCGGCAAGGGGTACGAGGAGGCGGACGGCTCGATCATCCCGATCACGGACGAGGACCTGGGGCAGCTGCCGATCGCCACGGCGAAGACGATCGAGATCGTGTCGTTCGTACCGGCCGACGAGATCGATCCGCTCCAGATGGACGCGGCGTACTACCTCGCGGCGAACGGGGCGACGGCCGCCAAGCCGTACACGCTGCTGCGGGAGGCGCTCAAGCGGAGCCGGAAGGTGGCGATCGCCAAGTTCGCACTGCGGGGGCGGGAGCGGCTGGGAATGCTGCGGGTCGTCGACGACGTCATCGCGATGCACGGACTGCTGTGGCCGGACGAGATCCGCCGGCCGGAGGGGGTGGCGCCGGAGACGTCGGTGACGGTCCGGGACGCCGAACTGGACCTGGCGGACGCGCTGATGGCGACGCTGGGGGAGGTGGACATCTCCTCGCTGCACGACGACTACCGGGAGGCCCTGGAGGAGATGATCGCGGCGAAGGCGGGCGGCGCGTACGAGCCGGCGGAGGCCGCGACGGAACCGGCCGCGGGCCAGGTGATCGACCTGATGGCGGCGCTGGAGCGGAGCGTGCAGGCGGCGAAGGCCTCGCGGGGAGAGGCGGGCGCGGCCGCTCCCGCGGAGGCGGAGGCGGACGTGACGCCGATCCGGCGGAAGTCGACGGCCGCGCCCAAGGCGGTGGGCGGGAAGAAGTCCACGTCGGCGTCGGGGTCGGCGGCGGCGAAGAAGACGGCATCGGGACGGAAGTCGACCTCGGCGGCGGCGAAGAAGACGGGCTCCGCGTCGGCCAAGTCGGGCGGGACCAAGTCCACTTCGGCGGCCACGAAGAAGACTGCCTCCGCCAAGAAGGCCACGCCACCCCGCAAACGCCGCTCGGCCTGACGGCCGGGGCGGCCGGGGCGGGCGCCCGACGGCCTACGGGAGCCAGGTACGGGTGTCGCGGGCCAGGGAGAAGAGGGCGTCGGTGTCCGGGGGTTTCAGGATGGGGGTGGCGGTCGTGAAGTAAGGCGTCGCCGAGGCGGGTTGCAGGACGCGGACGTCGCGCAGCGTCGGGGCCACCTCGACGGTGGAGGCCCCGACCACGGCCACGACCGGCGTGACCGGCGACCGCAGGGCGTGCGCGGCGAGGGCGGCCGCCCGGCGGACTCGGCGCACCTCGGGGAGCGGGTCGGCCCGGCCCACCGTGAGCAGCAGGTCGCCCGCCCTGACCCGCTGGCGCCGGCCCGGCACCGTCACGACGCAGAACACCCCGGCCGGGCCGATCAGCACGTGGTCGATCAGGCCGCCGCCCGGCAGCGGCACGGCGTGCAGGACCCGCCAGTCCATCGCTTCGAGGACGTCCAGCTCCGCCCCCATCAGCTCCCGCGCCCCGATCTCGCGGCGCAGCCGGTGACGGGCCCTGGTGCCCGGCGAGCCGTACGCCAGCTCCCCCAGCAGTGGCTCGCCGGGGCGGTTCGGGGCCAGGTCCCGGTCGGGGGGAAGGGCCAGCCGGAGCCGTTCCACGGGCGTGGGTACCGGCGGGGGCCCGACGGCCACCTCGCCGCTCAGGTAGGGGCGCAGGGCGGCCAGCACCGCCTCCCGCCGGTCCGCCTCCAGCAGGCTGACCCGGTTGGTCCGCCGGTCGTACCAGGCCACCGCCCGGCCGTCCGGCAGGTTGACGAACAGCCGCCCCCGTCCGGCCCGGCCGCTCGGCAGCACCGTGAGTCCGTGCATCTCCCCCACCCCCCGGCGTCCATGGGAGCAGGCGTTGTGCCGCCCGGCAATCCCCCGTACGCGGCGCGGTGCGTGAACGCCGGCGTCGTGTGGCGCCGGTGTGTAACGACTCCGACGGGGCGCCGTCGGCTGACCGTTACAAAGTCATGGCCCTACTGCAACGGCGCGACCCTACGTTGGGACGCCCGGGCCGACCGACCCGCAGAAGGAGTTCCGTGACCAGCGTCAGCCGCCGCACCCTCGTCCGCGCCACCGCCGTGACCGCATGCGCCGGCGCCCTGCTGGCCCTGCCCACCGCCGCCGCGCTCGCCGAAGGACTGCCGGCCGCCTCGGTCGGGGCGCGGACCCTGGTCGGCAGCCTCGCCCTGGCCGACGGGCGGTCCACCGCCCGGGTGTACCGGCTCGCCGGGAACACGTACGAGGCCGACGTGCTGCGCGACGGCTCCCGCGTGGCGTCGCTGACCAGCCACCCCGGCGCCCCCGCCGTCGGCGAGGCGCAGGGGCTGCACCTCGCGCTGCGGGCCGACGGCCGGCTCTCGTCCTGGGTCGGCGCCCTCGCCCCCGGGCCGCAGGGGCACGCGTTGGCCGGCGACGGGCACAAGACCGCGACCCGCAGCCGGCCCCTCCCGGCGGCCGCCGCTCCCCGGGGCGCGGCCGTCGAGGCTCTGCGCTCGTACGCCGTGCCCGACGGGCCGGGCAACGGCGCGCTGCTGCTCGCCGCGGGCGGCGGCATCGCGGCCGTCGGCGCCGCCGGGCTGGGGTTCGCGATGCTGCGCCGGGGGCGCAGCGACGCCTGACCCGCGCGCCCGGCGACCGCCGCGCCACCGGGGCGCCGCTCCCCCGTCGCCCGGGCATCGCCCATGTGTGCGGGCGAAACGGGACCGGGTCGGCCTAAGGTTGGCTGGAACCGACCGTCATCCCCGGCACCGAGAAGAGGAGGCCCGCCGCTGTGCGCACCCTCCCCTTCCGCGCGGGCGCCGGGCTGCTCCTGGCCGGCTGCGTGCTGCTGCTGGCGTCGGCGTGCGGCGACCCGGGCGGGCTGGCCGCCGCCGGATCGGCCCCGACGGCGCGTGGACCCGTACAGCTGTGGCCGTGGCGCAAGGGCGCCGAAGTGCCGCCCGCCCCGCCGGGGGGCGTGCCGCCGGTGTACGTACAGGGGCTGCCGCTCGTGCACGACCAGAACGTGCACGAGGTGGACGCGGTGGCCCTGGTGCAGGCGGAGCTGCGGGCCCACCGGGGCGCCGTCACCGGCGCCGACGGGATGCCGAAGGAGACCGCCGACGCGATCCGGTCCTGCGGGACGGAGGCCTCGGAGAAGTGCCCCGTGCTCACCCCGTACTACCGGGACCTCACGGGGAACGGCAAGGACGAGGTCATCGTCGGGATCGAACTGCCGGGCAGCATGATGTCGGTGCGCGCCTACACGGCCGACCCCGACGGGCGGCTCAACCGGATCATGGCGACCACCGAGACCGTCATCCGCGTCGAGCTGGCCGGCCAGAACGTGGTCCTGCACGTGCCGAGCGGGCATCCCGGGTACGAGCTGATCACCACGTGGTCGTGGGACGAGAAGCAGCGGAGCATGATGGCGACGCGCGAGCAGATCGTCCGGGTGCCGGCGCGCCCGCGGACGTCATGAGGGCCCGGCTGCCCGCGTGGACCGCCACGCTCACCTGGAAGTCGGCGTGTTTCATCGTCGTCATGTGCTGTGCGCTGGCGGCGGCGCTCGGCGCGCTCGTGCACGTGGAGGTCACCCGGCAGACGGTCGACAACGCGCGTGACCGGGCCCTGGAGAAGCTGAGCGACGCCACGCGGGCGTACGAGGCGGGCGAGGCTCTGCCGCCGCGCTCCTCCCTCGATCCGGCAGGCCTGCCGGCGTCCCTGCGCAAGCTGGCCGTGGGGGGACGGCGGGGCACCGTCGTGGCCGAGTTCCGGGGACGGCAGGTGATGTGGGCGGCGGCCCCCGCGGACGGCCGGGCCCTGGCCACGGCCGTGGACTACAGCCAGGCGGCGCGCACGATCAGCGGGCTGGACCACGCGATCATCGGCTCCTCGATGGTGGCGATCGGCGGCACGCTCCTGCTGGGCGCGTTCGCGGTGACGCGGGTGACCCGGCGGCTCCAGCAGACGGCGGCGGTCGCGCGTCGGATCTCGCAGGGCGACCTGGACGCGCGGGTGGACGACCCGCGGACGGGGAACCCCTCGCGTCACCAGGACGAGGTGGCGACGGTGGCGGCCGCGCTCGACACGATGGCGGCGACCCTCCAGGGGAAGCTGGAGCGCGAGCAGCGGTTCACCGCGGACGTCGCGCACGAGCTGCGGACTCCGCTGACCGGGCTGCAGGCGGCGTCGGAACTCCTGCCGGAGGGGCGGGCGACGGAGCTGGTGCGCGAGCGGGTGCGGACGATGCGCGGGCTGACGGAGGACCTGCTGGAGATCTCGCGGCTGGATTCGGGGCGCGAGGTGGTGGAGACGGACCTGCACCAGCTGGCGCGGCTCGCGCGGCGGGTGGTGCGGGCGTCGGGCACGCCGACGGAGGTGGTCGTGGTGCGGGACGCGATGGTGGAGACGGACCGGCGGCGGCTGGAACGGGTGCTGGGGAACCTGGTGGCGAACGCCCATGGGCACGGGCGGGAGCCGGTCGTCCTGACGGTGGACGGGCCGGTGGTGACGGTGCGGGACCACGGGGACGGGTTTCCGGAGTACCTGGTGACGCAGGGGCCGCAGCGGTTCCGCAGTGGGGACGGGAACGCGGGAGCGGGGGCCGGCTCCGGGAAGGGGCACGGGCTGGGGTTGACCATCGCCGTCGGGCAGGCCGCGGTGATCGGTGCGCGGCTGGAGTTCCGGCAGGCCGAGGGGGGCGGCGCGGAGGCGGTGGTGACGCTGCCGTAGCCCTGGCCGGGCGGTTCGCGGGCGCGCGGCGGGGCAGCCCTGGCCGGGCGCGTGGGGGTGGCGGCGTTGCGCGGAGCGTCTCCCGGGCCGCGCCGGGCGCCGCGAACTTCCCCGGCTGCCGCCGGGGTTGGGGCGGGTGCGCCCGGGCCGGGCGCGGTGGGCCGATGGCCGGCCGGTGGGCCGATGGCCGGCCCTGCCCCCCGTCACCGCCTGGGTGCTCCCGGCACCGCGACCGCGAGGGCGAAGCCCGCCGGTGGGTTCCGTCAGGCGTCCGGCTGGGCGCGGCGCCAGGGCCAGCGGGGGCGGGGGCGGACTCCGTCGGGGCGGAAGGTGTACTTCCAGCCCTTGAGGAGGCCCAGGCGTCTGGTCTGGCCCGCCGGGACGCGTTCGTACAGCAGGACCGTCGGGGCGGCGCCGTCCGGGTTCGGGACCGGGATCTCGTACCACTTCGGCGGGTGGCCGGTCGGGCCCAGGAGGATCGGCAGGGACCGGCCGTCCATGGGGCCGCCCTCGAACGGGGTGGATTCGCTTCTCACCCCTCCAGTGTCACAGCAGGTGGGCCGCCCCGGAGACCAGCGGGACCACCCGCCGGGCAAGCACGCCGACCGGGCCGTCCACCGGTTCCAGGGCCAGGGCCGCCCGCGCCGCCGCGGCCGTCTCGGGGTCGGTGGCCGCGGTGGCGGTGAGGAGGGCGATGAACTGGTCCACCAGCCAGTCGCGGAGCGAGGCCACGTCCGGCTGCTTGCCCTCGTCGATCCAGATCAGCGAGGCCCCTTCCACGGCCGTGATCCAGGTGCGGACCATCATCCGCAGCCGCGGGCCGGGGTCGGGGACGGCCAGGTGGACGAGGATCTGCTGCGCCGCCGCCCGGCGGATGCCGTCCACGGTCGCCGTCGTGCGGGAGGTCTCCACGACGCTGCCGCCCTGGAGGAGCGCCGCGAAGCCGGTGTCGTGCTCGTCGACGAAGGCCAGGTAGCGGTCCAGGGCCCGGGACAGCCGCTGGGTCAGCGGGCCGGCCTGGGGCTGGGCGAAGCACTGTTCCAGCAGCTCCGCGGCCGAGCGCAGCGCGGCCTCGTAGAGCTGCTGCTTGCCGCCGGGGAAGTAGCGGTAGACCAGCGGGCGCGAGACCCCGGCGGCCTCGGCGACGTCGTCGAGGGAGACCTCCTCCGGCGCGCGGTGCGCGAACAGCGACAGGGCCGCGTCGAGGAGTTGGGCCCGCCGCTCCTCGACGCTCAGCCTGCGGTACGCCCGTACGGTCGTCATGCCCGCAGGGTAACCCCGTGGGAGGCCGGTCAGGCGAGGAGTCCCGAGCTCCGCCACAGCCTGCGGCCGACACCGCGCAGGACGCCGATGTCGTCGAGGAAGTCCGTCAGCCGCTTGGCGCCGGTCTGCATGACCTCGCGCCGGTGGCCGCTCGCCTTGACCTGGGCGACGGCTTCGCGCCGGTCCAGGCCGATGTTCTCGTAGACCTGGGGGTTGACGAAGGCCAGCGAGAAGACGCGGGCGGCCTCACCGCAGCTGATCCGGGTGAGTTCCTGCTCCCAGCGCGGGGCCGTCAGCATCTGGCGGCGCAGTTCCTCGCGGGCGTAGCGGACGTGCCGGGCCTCCTCGATGACGTGGATGCGGGTGACTCCGCGTACGAGCGGCTGGATGCGCTCGTCGGGGAAGGTCAGGCGCTGCATCCAGTCGAGGATCTCCTCGCCGAGCAGGGTGCAGGCGAAGGAGCCGGGGGTGGTGGAGACCGTCTTGAGGACGCGGGCGAGGTTGTGGTGGGTGCGCGAGACCGGATAGGCGGGGGTGTCCGCCTTGCGGATCATGCGGGCGAACATCATGGAGTGCCGGCATTCGTCGGCTATCTCGGTGAGTGCGTAGCGGACGTGGTCGCTGACCAGCGACTTGTCGTAGATGTGCCGGACGAGCAGCTGCATCAGGATGATCTCGAACCAGATGCCGAGGGAGCCGAGCGCGGCCGCCTCGTGGCGGGAGAGGTCGATGCGCTGTTCCTCGCCCATCTTCTTCCACAGCGGGGTGTCGTAGAGCGAGAGCAGTTCGGGCGGCCAGTAGTACTTGCCGTCGATCGGCGGGGCGTCCCAGTCGAGTTCCCTGTCGGGGTCGAAGGAGTGTTTGGCCGACGATTCGAGCAGTCGCGCGGCGGTTTCCTCGCGGTCCTTGAGGAGGCCGAATGCGTCCCTCGGCGCTGCTCGGTCGGTCACGGTCGTCATGGCTTCGGACACCTCGCTCGTGGAGTTACCGGCGGTCACTGCTTATGAGACTGCTTGTCAGCAAGGCCGTCAATCCCTCCGGCGCGACTTGTTGACCCCGCGTCTACCAACGTGTGACGCTGCGCACGGTGGCCAACTGGCCGGTCCGGTACGCGAGTACACGAGGCAAGGGGGCGTCAGTGTCGACGCACGAGCTCTACACCAAGGACCCGGGCGAGGGCGTCTGGCAGGTTCCGGCCTCCGGCTCCGCGCGCTTCAGCTGGGAGTACGACGGCGGCCGGGAGCGGCTGCTCGCCCTGTACCAGAAGGGCAAGGACAAGCAGTGGGACGGCGCCAAGCGCATCGCGTGGGACCTGGAAGTGGACCCGTACGACCCGCTCGGCACCCCCGACGAGGCGCTGACGCTCTACGGCACCCCGTACTGGGCCAAACTCACCGACAAGGACAAGGGCGAGCTGCGCCGCCACTACGCGGCGTGGAATTTCAGCCAGTTCCTGCACGGGGAGCAGGGGGCGATGGTGTGCGCGGCGCGGATCGTGGAATCCGTACCCGACCTGGACGCGAAGTTCTACTCGGCCACCCAGACCATGGACGAGGCCCGGCACGCGGAGGTCTTCGGGCGCTTCCTGCACGAGAAGGTCGGGATGCTCTACCCGATCAACGACAGCCTCCAGGGGCTGCTCGGCGACACCCTGCGCGACTCCCGCTGGGACATGCCGTACCTGGGCATGCAGGTGCTGATCGAGGGGCTGGCGCTGGCCGCGTTCGGGATGATCCGCGACACGACGGACAAGCCGCTGCCCAAGCAGATCCTCGCCTACGTGATGCAGGACGAGGCCCGGCACGTGGCGTTCGGGCGGATGGCGCTGCGGGACTACTACAAGCAGCTGACGGACGCCGAGTTGCGCGAGCGCGAGGAGTTCGTGATCGAGGGCTGCTACCTCATGCGGGACCGGCTGCGCGGGGTGGAGGTGCTGGAGAACTTCGGCATCCCGAGGAAGGAGGCGGAGGACTTCAGCGAGCAGTCGGAGTTCCTGCACCTGTTCCGCAGGCTGCTGTTCAGCCGGATCGTGCCGTGCGTGAAGGACATCGGGCTGTGGGGTGACCGGCTGCAGCGGGCCTACCTGGAGATGGGCGTCTTCGAGATGGGCAACTCCAACCTCGACCTGCTGATGAGCGAGGACGAGGAGATCGCCGAGGCGATGGACCGCGAGCGGTTCGCCGCCGAGGAACGCGACCGGGTGGCGGAGGTCCGGGCCACCATCGCCGAGGGAGCGGAGAGCGGCGACCCGAGCGCCTGAGCGGCGGCGCGCCCGGACAGCCCCGACCGCCCGGACAGCCCCGACCGCCCGGACAGCCCCGACCGCCCGGACAGCGGCGCCGGCGAACGACCGCCCGAGCGGCGCCCCGGTCACGGCGTGGGCTTCGCCGCCAGCGCCGCGGCCATCACGGCGCGCGCGATCGGGGCCGCCGCGCTGTTGCCGCTGATGCCGCCGCGGTCCGCCGCCGCGTCCTCGACGACCACCGCCACCGCGACCGCCGGCAGCGGCGCGCCCTGCGCCCTGGCCCAGGCGATGAACCAGGCGTAGGGCGTGCCCGCGTTGCCGACGCCGTGCTGCGCGGTGCCGGTCTTGCCTCCGACCACCGCGCCGGGGATGGCGGCGTTGCGTCCCGTGCCGTTCTCCACCACCTTGACCATCAGCTCCTGCATGCGCAGCGCCGTCGCCGGGCTCATCGCCCGGCCGAGGGTGTGCTGTTCGCCGCGGCGGACCTGACTGCCGTCGTCCCGGGTGGTGCGCTCCACCAGGTACGGGCGTTTCAGCTCCCCGCCGCCCGCGACGGCCGACGCCACCATCGCCATCTGGAGCGGGGTCGCCTTGGTGTTGAACTGCCCGATCGACGACAGCGCCAGCTGATCCGGACTCATGTCGGTGTCGAAGGCCGAGGGCGACACCCACGACGGCACCCGCAGCCCGTCGTCGTTGAAGCCGAAGCGCCGCGCCGCTTCGACCATGCCGCGCAGACCCACCTGTACGCCGATCTTGGCCATCACCGTGTTGCAGGACCACTGCACCGCCTCCGCCATCGAGGCGTCCTCGCAGCCGGTCGCCTCGTTCGGCAGCAGGGTGCTGGTCCCCGGCAGCGGGTACGGGTCGGGCGTCCGGGTCGGGGCGTCCACGTCCTCGACCACCCCGGCGTCGAGCGCGGCCGCCGCCGTCACGATCTTGAAGGTGGAACCGGGCGGGTACGTCTCGCGCAGCGCCCGGTTGAGCATCGGCCTGGCGGGGTCCGCGTTGAGCCGCGTCCACGCCTCCTTGACCCGCGCGCCCGTCCCCGAGAGCGCCGCCGGGTCGTACGAGGGGCTGCTGACCAGGGTCAGGATCGCGCCGGTCGCGGGCTCCAGGGCCACGACCGCGCCCCGCCGGCCCGCCAGCCCCGTGTACGCGGCCCGCTGCATCGCGGCCCGGATGGTGGTCACCGCGTTCCCGCCGGGCGGGTGGCCGCGCGCGAGGTCGTACCAGAGCGGGAAGGCGGACAGGCCCGGGTCGGTGCCGCCGAGGACGGCGTCCTCGGCGCGCTCGACGAAGCTGGTCCCGTACGTCTGGGAGGAGAACCCGGTGACGGGAGCGTAGAGCGGGCCGTTGGCGTAGGTGCGCTCGTAGCGGAGCAGTTGGCCGCTGTCGCGGGATCCGGTGACGGGCCGGCCGTCGACCAGGACGTCCCCGCGCGGCTTCGCGTACCGCTCGACGGCGGTGCGCTTGTTGGCCGGGTTGGCTCCGTAGGCGGAGGCCTCCCAGACCTGCACCCGGCCCATGTTGACCAGCAGGGCGACGAGCAGGGCCGCGCAGAAGTACGCGCACCAGCGGATGTAGCGGATCACGCGGGGCCCCCCTCTCGCGCCGGAAAGGGCGACGACGGGGGCGCCGGAACGGGCGGCGGCACCGGCCTGCGGGCGCTGTCCCCGAGCCGGATCAGCAGGGCGACGATGATCCAGTTGGTGACGACGGACGAACCGCCCTGCGCCAGGAAGGGCATGGCCATGCCGGTGAGCGGGATCAGTCCGGTGACGCCGCCGGCGATGACGAACACCTGGAGGGCGAGGATCGAGGCGAGCCCGGTGGCCAGGAGCCGCCCGAAGGGGTCGCGCAGCGCGAGTCCGGCCCTGAATCCCCGGTCCACGAGGAGCCCGTAGAGCAGCAGGATCGCGCTGAGGCCGACGAGCCCGAGTTCCTCACCGGCGGTGGCCAGGATGAAGTCGGACTTGGCGGCGAAGCCGATGAGGAAGGACTGGCCGTGGCCGAGTCCGGCGCCGAGGAGGCCGCCGGCGCCGAAGGCGAAGAGGGACTGGGCGAGCTGGCCGGGTCCCTCGCCCCGCGCGATGGAGGCGAAAGGATTCAGCCAGTCCTCCACGCGGGTGTGCACGTGCGGCTCGAACGTCCCCACGGCGTACGCCCCGACGGCCGCGAGCAGCAGCCCGATCGCGATCCAGCCGATCCGCCCGGTGGCGGTGAACAGCATGATCACGAAGAGGCCGAAGAAGAGCAGGGACGTGCCGAGGTCCCGTTCCAGCACCAGTACGCCGACGCTGAGCAGCCAGATCGTGAGGATCGGGCCGAGGACGCGGCCGGGCAGCAGGCGCAGCTTCCACAGCAGCCGGCGCCCGGTCAGGGCGAGGGCGGTGCGGTTCGCGGCGAGGTAGGCGGCGAAGAAGACGGCGAGCAGGATCTTGGCGAACTCCCCCGGCTGGAAGGAGTACCCGGCGAACCGGATCCAGATGTGGGCGCCGTTGACGGCAGGGAAGAAGACCGGGACGAGCATCAGCGCGAGCGCGGCGGTGACGGAGAGGTACGCGTACCGCTGGAGGACGCGGTGGTCCCGCAGCACCCCGACGACCAGCACGAACAGGGCCAGTCCGATGCCGGACCAGCGCAGCTGCTCGTCGGCGGTGTGGTGGCCCGCGGTGGTGAGGTCGAGCCGCTCGATCAGGACGAGGCCGAGTCCGTTGAGCAGGACGGCGATGGGCAGCACGAGCGGATCGGCGTACGGGGCGCGCAGGCGCACGGCGAGGTGTGCGATCAGCGCGGCGGCGGCGAACCCGACGGTGTGGCGGGTGACGGCCTCGGGGAAGCGTCCGGTGGCGGCGAAGCCCACGTAGAGGTGACCGAGTACGGAGATCAGGACCGCCCCGGTCAGCAGGGTCAGCTCGATGCCGCGGCCCCCCGGGATCCGGGCGTCGGGAGGCGGGGGCGGGGAGGGCTCCGTCACCTTCGCCGTCAGAGCGGTCATAGGGGGAACGTAGCAAGCACGAGAACCCTATGTCCGCTTATGTCACAGTGCGCCGAAGAGTCGCCACGAACGGTCGGGACCTGGGGAGAGCGCGAGCGGCGGCAGCGACGGCCCGGACCCCCGCCGCGCCCCTCCGAACAGGTGACGCGGCCTCACCCCGCCGCCTCCGGTGGAGGATTCGTCATACCGGGCATGGCAACATCGGCCTGCCCCGGAGGTGATTACATGACAAACCGACCACGTCTTGTCCGCACCGTCTGCATCGCCGCCGCCGTCCTCCTCACGGCCGCCGGCCCGCCCGCCACCGCCCGCGCCGAACCCCTCCCCGCGACGGAACCCGTCGGAGCACCCCGGCCCGCCTCCGCGCCCCGGAAAGCCCCGGCCCTCCGGCCGGCCGCGGCGCCCGCCACCGAACCCGTCGGCGTGCTGCTCACCCGCCTCCAGGACCTGTACCAGAAGGCCGAGCAGGCCTCCGAGGCGTACAACGCCACCGAAGTCGCCCTCAAGGCACGCCAGGAGCAGGAGCGCCGGCTCACCACCGAGCTGGGCAAAGCCCGTACCGCCCTCAGCGCCGAACGGGCCCTCGCCGGCCGGCTGGCCCGCGAGCAGTACCAGCACGCCCGCGGCGGCCTCTCCCCCTACCTGCGGATGCTCCTCACCGGAGACCTCCGCCACGCCTCCGACCAGCGCCGCCTCACCGCCCTCCAGGGCGCCCGCACCGCCGGGGTCCTCGCCCGCCTCGAACACGGCGAGCAGCACGCCGGGACCCTCGCCGGCGCCGCCCGCAGAGCCCTGGACGCACAGCGGAACCTGGCCGCCGAGCGGAAACGGCACAAGGACGAGGTCACCGGCCGGCTCAAGGAGGTCGAGCGGCTCCTGGCCTCCCTGACGCCCGGGCAACTCGCCCAGCTCGACGCCCGCGAGGACGCGGTCACCGCCGAAGCGCAACGGGAGCTCGTCGGCTCCGGCCGCCTGGGCCGGGCGGGCGCCCCCTCCGCCTCCGCGCAGGCCTCCACCCCCACCGCCGCGGGCGGCGCGGCCCTCGCCTACGCGGCGGCCCAGATCGGCAAGCCGTACGTCTGGGGCGCCGAGGGCCCGGCCTCCTTCGACTGCTCCGGGCTCACCTCCCGGGCCTGGGAGCACGCCGGGCGGTCCATCCCCCGCACGAGCCAGGAGCAGTGGGCACAGCTGCCGAAGGTGCCGCTGGACCGGCTGCGCCCCGGGGACCTGGTGGTGTACTTCCCCACCGCCACCCACGTCGCCCTGTACATCGGCGGCGGCAAGGTCATCCAGGCGCCCCGTCCGGGAACCCGCGTCAAGGTGTCGCCGATCGCCGCGAACCCGGTCCTGGGCGCCGTACGGCCCGACCCCGGCGGGACCCCGCTCGCCTCGTTCACCCTCCCGCCGCTGCCCGAATCGGCCACGGAGGGGGACGACACCGGCTACTCGGGGGCCGGGCCCGACGCGGACACCGAAGCCGAGACCTCGGCCAGGTAGTCCGCCGTGTCCTCGGGGTCGTAGAAGTAGGCGTCGAAGTCGGCCGGGTTGTCGAAGCCGTTGGCGAATCGATCCGCCACCGGCGGCAGCTGCCCGGCCGCCCCGATCAGGTTCAGCACGTGCTCCGGGGGGACGCCCAGCATCGCGTTGGTCCACTGGGTCACCGGCTTGCCGGTCGTGAACCAGTACTTGTCGAAGGTGGCCTTCATCCACGCCTCGTCGAACGGCTTGTCACCGTGCATGAGGATCGAGGAGAGGTAGGAGGCCGCGCACTTCGCGGCGGAGTTCGAGCCCTGCCCGGTGATCGGGTCGTTCGCCACGACCACGTCGGCGACGCCCAGTACCAGGCCGCCGCCCGGCAGCCGCCCGATCGGGTTGCGCACGACGGGCGCGTAGCGCCCGGCGAGGGTGCCGCCGCCGTCCGTCAGGTCCACCTTGGTGGCGCGCGCGTACTCCCAGGGCGTGAACCGCTCCATCAGCTCCAGCGTCAGCGCCAGGTGCTCCGACGGGTCCTTGACGCCCTTGAAGGCGTCCACCGGACCGCCCGGCAGGCCCTCCCAGAACAGGATGTCCGCCCGCCCGGAGGTGGTCAGGGTCGGCATGACGAACAGCTCCCCGACGCCGGGCACCAGGTTGCAGCGCACCGCCTCGGTGTCCGGGTGCTCCGGGCGCGGCCCGAGCCCGTGCACGTAGGAGACGGCCAGCGCGCGCTGCGGCGCGTCGTACGGGGACCGCGCCGCGTCCCGTCCGAACATCGACACCAGTTCGCCCTTGCCGGCGGCGACGAGCACCAGGTCGTACGTGCGGGAGAAGAAGTCCAGGTCGGCGACGGACGCGCCGTGGATGACCAGCTGCCCGCCCCGCTGCACGAACGTGTCGATCCAGCCCGCCATCTTCACCCGCTGGTCGACGGACTGCGCGAAGCCCTTCAAGCGGCCCAGCCAGTCGACGGCGCGCCCGCCGTCCGGGCCGGCGACCGAGACGCCGACGCCCTCGATCCTCGGGGCCTGCCGCTCCCAGAAGGCCAGCTCGAGGTCCCGCTCGTGCTGGAGCGCCGTGTCGAACATGCATTGGGTGGACATGACCCGGCCGGTGCGGATCTCGTCCGCCGTCCGGTTGGACATGAGGGTGACCTCGTACCCCTTCGACTGGAGTCCGAGGGCGAGCTGGAGACCGGACTGGCCGGCCCCGACGACGAGTATCTTGCGCATCTCACGTTCTCGATTCGGGGGCTGCGGTGCTACGGGCTGCGGTTGTGGGAGCTGCGGTTCCTCGGGGCTGCGGTGTGCACGCCGGGCCGCGCCGCGCGCTATTCGGGCGTGGCGTCCAGGGCGTGCGACACCAGGGCCAGCAGGGACTCGACCACCGTGGCCCGGCGTCGGGCGTCCATGATCACGACGGGTACGGTCGGTGCGATGCCGAGCGCCTCCCGCACGTCACGCTCCTCGTACTCCCGCGAGCCCTCGAAGTGGTTGACGGCGACGGCGTACGGCAGTCCGCAGCTCTCGAAGTAGTCCAGGGCCGGGAAGCAGTCGCGCAGCCGGCGCGTGTCGGCCAGCACCAGCCCGCCGATCGCCCCCCGCACCAGGTCGTCCCACATGAACCAGAAGCGCTCCTGGCCCGGCGTCCCGTACACGTACAGGACGAGGTCGTCGGCGAGCGTGACGCGGCCGAAGTCCATGGCGACGGTGGTGGTGTTCTTGTCCGGGGTCGCGGACAGGTCGTCGGTGGGCAGGCTCGCCCGGGTCATCACCGCCTCGGTGCGCAGCGGGGTGATCTCGGAGACGGAGGACACGAAGGTGGTCTTGCCGACACCGAAGCCCCCCGCGACCAGGACCTTGACCGCGACGGGCGCGCGCGAACGGTCGTACTGCCACGGCTGGACGGGCTCGTCCACGGCCGGGGCCCGGTCAGAGACGGCGGAGGCCATCGAGCACCCTTTCCAGCAGCGCGCGGTCGGGACGGCCGGTGCCGTGGCCCGTGCCGTAGACGCGGACGCGCCCCTGGTCGGCGAGGTCGCTGACCAGGACGCGGACCACACCGAGCGGCAGTTTCAGCAGCGCGGCGATCTCGGCGATCGTGCGCATGCGGCGGCACACCTCGACTATGGCCGGCATCTCCGGCATCCGGTCCGCCGTCTCGGCCGGACCGGTGTCGAGGGTGGCGACGAAGGTCTCCACCAGCAGGATCTGCGCGAAGCGGGTCCGGCCGCCCGTGAGGGAGTACGGGCGGACCCGGGCGGGGCGGCGGTCGGCGCCGCGTATGGGCAGCCGGTCGGTGGCCGGACTCCTCACGGGGTGTTCTCCATCGACTGGCGCAGCTCACTGCGGACTTCGGGGGTCAGGACGTGCCCGGCCCGCCCCACGAACAGGGCCATGTGGTAGGCGACGACGCTCATGTCGCAGTCGGGGGTGGCGTGCACGCCCAGCAGCGAGCCGTCGCTGATGACCATGACGAAGACGGAGCCGTGCTCCATGGCCACCATGGTCTGCTTCACGGAGCCGAACTCCATGAGGTCGGCGGCGCCGCTGGTGAGGCTGCCGAGCCCGGAGACGATGGTGGCGAGGTCGGCGGAGGCTCCCCGCGGGCCCTTGGGCCGGTCGACGGCCGTGGGGGGCGCGGGCTCGGAGGAGAGCAGCAGGAGCCCGTCCGAGGAGACGACGGCGACGGAGTTGACTCCGGGTACCTCCTCGACCAGGTCGGTCAGCAGCCATTGCAGGTTGCGGGCCTGGGTGCTCAGTCCGTACGTACTGGGCGCGGTCATGTGCGTGCCTCCTGTGCGGTGTCCCCCCGGTCGGTCTGCCCTTGCTGCCGGCCCTGGTCGGGGGCCTGGTCCTGGGCCAGTTCGGCTGCGGCGACGCGCCGCCCGTCCTGGGAGCCCTGGTAGAAGCCGCCGAGCCGGCGGCGCAGCTCTTCGGCGTCCACCCGGCGCGGTTCGGGCCGTACGTCGACGGGCCGCCCGGCCGTCGCGGCCCTGGCCGCGGGGCGCGGGGTCCGCTTCGGCAGGCCCTTGTCGGTGACGGCCTCCTCGGGGTGCCCGTGGCTGCCCTGGCGCGGGAGCCAGCTCTCCTCGGCGGCCGCCCGGCCGTGGGGGTCGGGCTCCGCCGGGGCGGCGTCGGGCCGCGCGGGCGGGGGCGGTGTCTCCTGCTGTACGACGGCCCCGGGTGCGGTCCCCGGCAGCGGCTCGGCGCCCTCCGGCTCGGGGTCGGGCACCGCGAAGGCCGCCGGGTCCGGCTCGGGCACGACCCTCGCGAGGAGCTCCTCCCCCGGGTCCACCCCGCCCGGCTCCCCGCCGGCGGGGGCGCCCACCGTGAACACCTGCGCCTCGGGGGGCAACTGCCCTGCGGAATCCCCGAAGGCCCCGTCCTGGGCGGACGGCTCCTCGGCGGGGGCCGCCGCCTGCCCGTCCGGTCCCTCGCCCGGGGCGCGGCGGTCCGCTGCGGCGGACTCGGCGTCCCCGGCCGGGCTTTCGCCCACTGCGGCGGGGTCGGCGTCGTCGGCCGGGCCCCCGCCCGCTGCGGCGGAGGCGCCGTCCTCGACTCCCTGAACCACCGGAGGGATCCGCGGGGGCAGCGTGTTCTCGTTGGCCTCCGCGACCACCCCGGGCAGCCGGAACTCCGGCAGCCCCGGCGTGGCCAGCGTGTGCACGGGCGAGGTCGGCGGCGCGAGGGGCAGCAGCGCGGCCGGGACCACCACCAGCGCCTCCGTCCCGCCGTACCGGCCGGCCCGGAGCTCCGCGGTCACCCCGTGGCGTGCCGCGAGGCGGCCGGCCACGTACAGGCCGAGGCCCAGCCCGTGTTCCGCCTCCGGCTCCTCGTCGTAGGCGTCCGGTGTCGCCAGCCGGGCGTTCAGCGTCTCCAGCCGGTCGGCGGTGACCCCGATGCCCTCGTCCACCACGGACAGCACCACTTCACCGGAGTCCAGCAGCCGTCCGGACACCTTCACCTTGGCGTCCGGCGGCGAGAACGTCGTCGCGTTCTCCAGGAGTTCCGCGAGCACGTGCGAGATGTCGTCGGCCGCGTGCCCGGCGACCTGCGTGTACGACGGCATCGCCGCCAGGTCGACCCGCTCGTAGCGTTCGATCTCGCTGACCGCGGCCCGCATGACGTCGACCAGCGGCACCGGCAGCGCCTGCCCGTGGCCGTGTTCCTGTCCGGCCAGCACCAGCAGGTTCTCGTTGTGGCGGCGCATCACGGTCGCCAGGTGGTCCAGCTTGAACAGGGTCGAGAGCCGTTCCGGGTCCTGTTCCTTGGACTCCAGTTCCTCGATCACGGCCAGCTGCCGCTCGACCAGGCCCAGGGTCCGCAGCGAGAGCGAGACGGAGGTCGTCGACATGACGCGCCGGTGCTCCTCCAGCCCTGCCCGCAGCTCCACCAGTTCCGCTTCCAGCCGGGCGCGGACGTCCGCCAGCTCGGTTTCCAGCGCGCCCCGGCCCGAGGACAGCGCCTCGTTGCGGCCGATGAGCCGGCGCCGGTCGGCGTCGAGCCCGGCGATCTTGGTGTGCAGGGCGACGGTCTGGTCCCGTACCGCGTTGAGGTGGCGTACGACCTCGGCGAACTCGTCGTTGCGGCCGGTGAACCGGACCGGCTCCACCGAGCCCTCGGGCGTCGCCAGCCGCGCCGCGCCGCGGCGCAGTACCGACAGCGGCCGGGTCAGCGAGCGGGCGACGGCCGTCGAGACGCCCACGACGAACAGGAACAGCACGCCGAGGAAGGCGACCAGCAGCTCCAGCCGCTGGACGTCGTCGTCGCGCAGCGTGGCGAGGGAGGTGGAGCGCCGGCCGGCCAGCGTGGACTCCACCGAACGCATCCGGTCGATGCGGGCGGTGAGGGCCGAACCGACGGAACCGGCGTCGGCCCTGCGGTCGGCGGTGGACAGCGTCGGCCGCTCGGTGAGGCGCTTGAGGTAGTCGTCGGCCGCCTTGACCTCGGGGCCGGTGACGGTGACGGTCAGCGTCTGCCGTACGTCGGGCCGGGCCGCCCGCGCGAAGTCGTCGAGTGCGGCCTGTTCCCGGACCCGGGAGCGCTGGGCGGCGGCGGTGAGTTCGTCCGCGGCCAAGGTGCCGGTGGGCTGGTCGCCGCGGGGGGCGGGAACGGCCAGGGCGGCGAGCAGCAGCCCCCGGGTCGCCGAGGCCTGTTCGACGGCCTGGCCGAGGGGGGCGAGCGGGCGGGTGGTGGCCAGGGCGGCCTCCGCGCGCGGCGGGGTCAGTTCGGCGAGCCGGTCGCCCGGTGCGAGGAGATCCGCGATGACGGCGCTGTAGGCCTGGTGCGCGGCGAGGGCGCTGCCCTTGCCGTCCACGGCCTCGGTGCGCACGGCGGGGATCCGGCCGAGTACGCCGGCGAGTTGCTCGTCCGCGTCGGGCCGGACCTCGGACAGCTGCCGGTCGGTGCCGGCGACGCGCTCCTGCACGGCGGCCTTGGCGCCCGCGGGGCGGCCCTTGGCGGCGTACTCGACCACGGCGTCGCGCTCGTCTCCGAGGAGGTGCGCCAGGGTGAGGCTCGCCTGCGCCTGCTCGGCGAGGGTCACCAGCCGCTGGGAGTCGTTCAGTTCTCTGGTTGCGGAGACGACGGCGGGAGCGCCTGCCGCGAGGACGGTGAGGCCCGCGACGGCCACGCCGACCACCAGCCTGCTGCGCACGCGGACGCGACGTCCTGCGGGGGCGGGTCCGTCTGCGCTGGCGGTGCCGTTCTTCCGAGACCGCTTCTTCTGCACCGGTGCTCGCAATCCTGTACGTGTGCTCGTGCTCGTCTACTCGTGTGGCCGAGGTAACGGCCGGTCAACAAGTAAACGCCCCCTGCCCCCTCGTACCGCCTCAGACCTTCGCAGTGCGATGGGAACAGAGCCGCACATCGCCCACCCCGCCACTCGAAGGAGTGAACATCACAGAGGAGTGGCCGACCAACTCGGGCCGCGTGTGCCAGGTGCCGTCCGTGGACGGGTGGTTGAAAGAACGAGGCGCGCTTTGGCAAGATGCCCCGCCCTCCTGCCCCGCGGGCTCCGCGCCGGGCCGTCCCACCCCTCCCGATTTGGTACGGACCTGGCCTGGCGGGGGCCCCTTCCACTACCGGGCCGCCGGGGCAGAATGTCCGTATGCGCATCGACTTGGCCTCGGTGGCCGGCAGCCCGGAACGCCCCAACGAGGACTGGGTCTCAGCTGCGATACCCGCGTTGGGCGGCGGAGTTGTGGTGCTCCTCGACGGAGTCACGCCGCCGCGCGGCGACGACGGCTGTGTGCACGGGGTGCCGTGGTTCACGGCCCGGCTCGGCGGCTGTCTGGCCGAACTGTCGGGCTCGCGGCGGGACATGCCGCTGGACCGGATCCTGGCGGAGGCCATCAGGGAAACCGGCGCGGCGCACGGCGGCGGCTGTGACCTTTCTCACGTGCGCACCCCTCAGGCGACGGTGGTGATGGCGCGCTGGGACGAGACGCAGGTGGAGCATCTGGTGCTGTCGGACTCCGTACTGCTGTTGCAGGCGCCCGGCGGCGGGGTCACGGCGGTGGTGGACGACCGGCTGGACCGGATACCGCGTGCCGCGCTGCGCTCGGTGGCCACGGCGGACGCGCTGCGCAACGCGGAGGGCGGCTTCTTCACGGCGGCCGCGGATCCGGCGGTGGCCGCCCGGGCGGTGACGGGACGTACGCCGCGCGGGGAGGTGCGGGCTGTGGCCGCGCTCACGGACGGGGCCAGCCGGTGGACGGACACGTTCCGGGAGGGCGACTGGGCCGACTGCATGGCGGTGCTGCGCAAGGAGGGCGCCGAGGGCCTGATCGGCCGGGTCCGTGCGGCGGAGTCCGACCCGGCCCGCCCGCCGGCCCGCCACAAGCGCCATGACGACGCGTCGGCGGTCTACGCGGAGCTGTGACCCGTGCGCCCATGCGGCGTACGGGGCCTATTCGGCGCCCTGGTTGAGCTGGTGGAGCAGCCGGGCCAGCTCGGCGACCTCGCCGCGGTCCCAGTCGGCCAGCTTGCGCATGTACTGCTCGCGCCGGGCGCCCCGCACCCGCAGGAACCGGGCCCGGCCCTCGTCGGTGAGCCCGACGAGGAAGGCCCGGCCGTCGGCGGGGTCCGGCTCGCGGGCCACCAGGCCGAGTACCTCCAGGGCGCGCAGCTGGCGGCTCATGGTGGCCTTGCCGACGCCGAAGTAGGCGGCGAGCTCGGTGGCCCGCTGCCGGCCCGCGGCCTCCAGCCGGACGAGGAGTCCGTACGCGGCCGGCTCCAGCTCGGGGTGGAGGGCACGGGCCATCTCGCCGGAGGAGGCGCGGGCACGCCGGAGGAAGACGGACAGCTCCCGCTCCAGGGCAAGGAACTCCTGGTCTTCTCTCCCGTGCACGTCCGGCTCCCGTCGATGGTGTGGTCACGCTGCGTCGGCCCAGTATTTCGCAGCGCACCCCCCGTACGGCACGACGCCCCCGGCAACCGGCGGATCGGGCCCCGCCGGCGATCGGGACGGTGGCGGATCCCGCCCGTGGGGGCACCTGCCGGCAGCGGGGAGGAGCGGGGCGCGGGGCGGGCCCCGCAGCACCCGGCGCAGCCGGGGCCGCCCCGCGCGACCGCCGCAACGGCCGGGCCGTCACCCCGGTCCCCGCCGGGGTGACGGGCCGGGTCAGGCCGCGGTGACCACCGCCACCTCCGCCTCGGCCAGCGCCAGCTCCAGGACCTGCCGCACGTCCGTGACGGGGTGCACCTCCAGCCCCTCCAGAACCTCCGCCGGCACGTCATCCAGATCCGCTTCGTTCCGCTTCGGGATGATCACCGTCGTCAGCCCCGCCCGGTGCGCGGCCAGCAGCTTCTGCTTGACCCCGCCGATCGGCAGCACGCGCCCGGTCAGCGAGACCTCCCCGGTCATCGCCACGTCCGTCCGCACCTGCCGCCCCGACAGCAGCGACGCCAGCGCGGTCGTCATCGTGATGCCCGCGCTGGGACCGTCCTTCGGTACCGCTCCCGCCGGGAAGTGGATGTGCACGCCCCGGTCCTTGAGGTCGGCCACCGGAAGCTCCAGCTCGGCGCCGTGCGAGCGCAGGAAGCTGAGGGCGATCTGCGCCGACTCCTTCATCACGTCACCCAGCTGCCCGGTCAGGGTCAGCCCGGCCGCCCCGGTCTCCGGATCGGCCAGGGACGCCTCCACGAACAGCACGTCGCCGCCCGCTCCCGTCACGGCGAGGCCGGTGGCCACGCCCGGTACGGCGGTGCGCCGCTCGGCCGGGTCCTGCGCGGACTCCGGGACGTGGTGCGGCCGCCCGATGAGCGCCCGCAGGTCGTCCGCGCCGATGGTGAACGGCAGGTCCCGCTCCCCCAGCTCGTGCTGCGAGGCGACCTTGCGCAGCAGACGTGCCAGCGACCGCTCCAGCGTGCGGACGCCCGCCTCCCGGGTGTACTCCCCGGCCAGCTTGCGCAGCGCGTCCTCCTCCAGGACCACCTCGTCGGCGGCGAGCCCGGCCCGCTCCAGCTGGCGCGGCAGCAGGTGGTCCCGGGCGATGACGATCTTCTCGTCCTCGGTGTAGCCGTCGAGCCTGACGAGTTCCATGCGGTCGGCGAGCGCCTCGGGGATGGATTCGAGCACGTTCGCGGTGGCCAGGAACACCACGTCGCTCAGGTCCAGCTCCACCTCCAGGTAGTGGTCGCGGAACGTGTGGTTCTGCGCGGGGTCCAGCACCTCCAGCAGGGCGGCCGCGGGGTCCCCCCGGAAGTCGGACCCGACCTTGTCGATCTCGTCCAGGAGCACGACCGGGTTCATCGACCCGGCCTCCTTGATGGCCCGCACGATGCGGCCGGGCAGCGCGCCGACGTACGTCCTCCGGTGGCCGCGGATCTCGGCCTCGTCCCGTACGCCGCCGAGGGCGACCCGGACGAACTTGCGGCCCATGGCGTGCGCGACCGATTCGCCGAGGGAGGTCTTTCCCACGCCGGGCGGCCCCACCAGGGCCAGTACGGCGCCGCCGCGGCGTCCGCCGATGACGCCCATGCCGCGCTCGGAGCGCCGCTTGCGGACGGCGAGGTACTCGGTGATGCGGTCCTTCACGTCGCTGAGCCCGGCGTGTTCGGCGTCGAGCACCGCGCGGGCGCCGCGGATGTCGTACTCGTCCTCGGTGCGCTCGTTCCAGGGCAGTTCCAGGACGGTGTCCAGCCACGTCCGGATCCAGGAGCCCTCGGGGGACTGGTCGCTGGCCCGCTCCAGCTTCTCGACCTCCTTGAGCGCGGCCTCCCGTACCTTTTCGGGCAGGTCGGCGGCCTCGACGCGGGCCCGGTAGTCGTCGGACTCCTCGCCCTCCTTCTCCCCGCCCAGTTCGCGCAGTTCCTTGCGGACGGCCTCCAGCTGGCGGCGGAGCAGGAACTCGCGCTGCTGCTTGTCGACGCCGTCCTGGACGTCCTTGGCGATGGACTCGGCGACGTCCTGTTCGGCGAGGTGGTCGCTGAGCGCCTTGATGGCGAGCCTCAGCCGGGCCACGGGGTCGGCCGTCTCCAGCAGCTCGACCTTCTGGGCCACCGTCAGGAACGGCGAGTACCCGGAGTTGTCGGCGAGCGCCGAGACCCCTTCGATCTGCTGGACCCGGTCCACGACCTGCCAGGCGCCGCGCTTCTTGAGCCAGCTGGTGGCGAGGGCCTTGTACTCCTTGACGAGCTCGGCGACGGCTCCGGGCAGCGGGTCGGGCACCTGTTCGTCGACGGTCTCCCCCTCCACCCACAGCGCGGCCCCCGGGCCGGTGGTGCCCGCGCCGATGCGGACGCGGCCGCGGCCGCGGATCAGCGCCCCGGGGTCACCGTCGGAGAGCCGTCCCACCTGCTCGACGGTCCCGAGCACACCCGTCGCGGCGTACTTGCCGTCGATGCGCGGTACGAGCAGCACCCGCGGCTTCCCGCTGCCCGCGGCGGCCTGCGCGGCCTCCACGGCGCCCCGCACCTCGGCGTCGGACAGGTCCAGCGGTACCACCATCCCGGGCAGGACGACCTCGTCATCGAGCGGCAACACGGGCAGGGTGAGCGTTACGGGCGTCGAAGCCATGATCTTCCCTCCGGCAGTGAAGTTGAGCTATGCCGACTCAATGTCCCGGAGCCCGGCAATGTTCCCCAACCTCAGTTCGCCGGGGGCGAACACGTGCGCCCGGGTCAGTCTGCCGACAGGTGCAGATCGCCCGAGGTGGTCTTCACCGAGAGGCTCGACGGGGCGGCCGGGTCGGCGGGGAGGGTGATGTCACGGGTGCCGGAGGAGGTGGTGGCCGCGATCCGGTAGGAGCCCCGGGGCACCCGGAGCGTCAGGTCGCCCGAGCCGGTGTCGGTGGCGACCGAGGCCGGGGGCGTGGTGAAGGCCAGGCGGGCGTCGCCCGAACCGGAGCGGACCTCGGCCTGCGCGCCGGACAGTTCCGCGGCCCGGATGTCGCCCGAGGAGGTACGGATCCTCAGCGGGCCCGCGACGCGCCCGGCCCCGACGTCGCCGGAGGAGGTGCGGACCGTCAGCGGGCCCGCGACGCGATCGGCTGTGACGGTGCCCGAGGAGGTGGTGAGCTCGGCGGCCGCGACGCCGGTGACCGTGAGGCGGCCGCTGTCGGTCCGCAGCTTCACCGTCGCCGAGGCGGGCACCTCCAGCCGGTAGTCGACGTAGCAGGTGTCGGAGCAGCCCGCGGTGAAGGTGAGCACGCCCGCGGTGACCCGCTGGTCCGGCCGGGGCGGGGTGTCCCCGCGGTAATGGACCGTGCGGTGGACGGTGACGCCCGTGCCGCTGCCCGGGACGACCTCGACGGAGCCGTGCCGTCCGTCGGTCACCTCGACGGCCTGGACGGCCTCGCCCACGGTGGCGTCGTCGGTCGCCGTCTTCTGCCCGCCCTCGGTGAGACGGCCGAGGGAACAGCCGGTCAGGAGCAGTGCCGCCGACACGGCCAGGGCGGGTAACGCGAGGGCGGGCCGGGCGGGGAAGGTGCGGGAGCGATACGTCATGAGCGGAAGTCTGACGGGGCCCGCCCCCTCGCCACGAGGGGGCCGCTACCCGGACGGGCCGGGGGGTTATCCCCCCGTCGCCACCGGGCGCTCCCGGGGCCCGCCGGGCAGCTCCGGGAGGCCCCATTCGCTCCAGGAGCCGTCGTACACGGCCGTCTCCCGGTAGCCGGCCAGCTCCGCGCCCAGCGCGAGGACGCAGGCCGTCACCCCCGAGCCGCAGCTGAGGTAGAGGCGCTCCCGGTCCCCCGCCGCCGCACGGAACGCCTCCCGGAGTTGCGCAGCGGGCCTCATCAGGCCGCCGGGGGCCTGGAGTTCGGTGAAGGGGAGGCTGACCGCCCCCGGCATGTGGCCGCCGCGCAGGCCCGGCCGGGGCTCCGGGGCGGTGCCCGCGAACCGGCCCCGGGTGCGGGCGTCCAGTACCGCGGCGCCCGGATCCGCCAGGGCCGCGGCCACGGCGGCGGCGTCCACCAGCAGCCCGGGGCGCGGCCGGGCGGTGAAGGAGCCGCGCGGGCCCTCGTACGCCGGGCCGGTGTCCTCCAGCGGCAGCCCGGCGGCCTGCCAGGCGGGCAGCCCGCCGTCCAGGACGGCGGCCCGGTCGAAGCCCATCGCGCGCAGCATCCACCAGGCCCGGGCGCTGGAGTGGATCCCGGCGCCGTCGTACACGACCACCGTGTCGCCGTCGCCGAGTCCGAGCGCGCGCACCGCCTCCTCGAACCGCGCGGCGGCGGGCATGGTGTGCGGGAGGGACGAGCCGTGGTCGGACAGCGCCCCGTCGAGGTCGAAGGGGCGGGCCCCCGGGATGCGCCGGTCCGCGCCGCGCAGCGCGCCGACGGAGGCGTCGAACAGCACCAGGTCCGGTTCCAGGAGCAGGACGGCGAGCTGCTCGGCCCCGATCAGGGGTCCGAAGGGGGGTTCTGGCGCGCTCATTCGGGTTCCTCCGGCCGGGTCTGCGTCGGGATCGACCCGCCCATCCAAGCACCGTGGCCCGACGGCCCTTTCAGCGGCAGTCGGCTCCCGTCCGGCCGTACACCGCGACCTGCGCCCCGCGCACCTGCGCGAGCGAGCACAGCCGGAACCCGGCCGCCAGCGCCTCCCGCTTCGCGGCCTCCGCCGGGTACGGGTCCAGCGGCTGCCCCTGCGGGTCGAGCAGGGCCACCACCCTCGGCGTCCCGGCCAGCCTGGCCCGGATCTCCCCGGCGGGCAGCTCGGTCCCCCACAGGCTGCGCGAGTCCGCCGGGGTCCGGGCCAGGGCCACGTCCCGCAGCGGCGCGTACGTCCCGGGTGAGGACAGCAGCCACTCGCGCCGCCGCGACGGCATGAACAGCACCGCGTCCCCCGGCCGGGCCCGCTCCCGGACGGCCGCGGCCACCGCCAGGACGTCGTCCTTGCGGCTCTCGGGGGTCCTCAGCCACCCCGACCACCATCCCCAGGGCGCCAGCAGCGCCCCCGCCAGCACCCAGGGCCACACCGCCCGCGCCCGCACCCGGCCGGCCCGCGCGAGCCGCAGCCCGATCAGCAGCGCGAGCCCGGCCAGCGCGTAGAGCACGTACCGGTCGACGTACCAGGGGTGCACCAGCGAGACCGCCATCAGCAGCCCCGGCGGCAGCAGCGCGAGCGGTACCGCGACCCGCAGCGCCTCCCGCTCGTCGCGCACGCCCCGCGCCAGGAGCACCACGGCGAGCGCGAGCACCCCGTAGGCCGCCCAGTCCTGCCAGCCCGGCCGCCCGAGCCAGCCGAGCTGCTGCTGCGCCTGCCGGGCGCTGACGAGGGCCAGCGGCAGCAGCGCGGCCAGGACGGCCGCGGCGCTCCACCGCCAGCCGCGCGAGCGCCGGGCGGCGCAGCCGTGCGCGAGGAGGGCGAGCACCGCGAACTCGTGCAGCCAGCAGCCGAGCAGCAGCACCACCGCGTACGCCACCCACCGCTCGGCCAGCATCAGGTACGTGGCCCACACCGCGGCGCAGGCGACGAGGGCGTACGAGCGCCCCTCCTGGGCGTACATCTGCACCGGCGGCAGCAGGGCGTAGGCGGCTCCGGCGATCACCGCGGCCCGCGGCCCGGCGAGCCGGTGCGCCACCGCGGCCACTCCGGCGGCGGCCAGGGCGGTGGCGGCGACGGAGGGCAGGCGCAGCGCCCACAGGCCCGCGTCCCACAGGCCGTACACCCCGTGCATCAGCAGGTAGTACAGCCCGTGGACGGCGTCGACCCGCCCGAGGAGCCCGGCGAGGTCGGGCAGCGGACGGTGCGCCACTTGGACGGTCACGGATTCGTCGCGCCACATGCTGCCGCCGCCGGGGCCGCGTTCCAGGCCCCAGAGGCCGAGGACGACGGCGAGGAGCGGCGGCAGCCCGCGCCACAGGGCTGTGCGGCTGATGTCGGCCTCCGGGTGCTTCCGTGCGGGTGGTGCGGACTCCATACTCGGGGTTCGGGTCGGCCCCCGTTCCAGCGGAGGTGGGTTGTGCGAGTGTTCCGGGCGATGGCGGCGGCACTACTGGGCGCGGTGCTCCTGGGCGGATGCGGTCTGGCCAGACCCGACCACTCGCTGGTCACCCTGAGCGCGGAGGCGTCGGCCGGCGGCAGCCTGCCCTCCCGGCAGGACCCGCCCTCCCCCGGCCCCGGCGGGCCCTCGCAGCCCGCGCCCGACCCCGGTGCGTCCTCCCCGCCGCCCGCCGCCACCGAGACACTGGTCACAGTCACCCGCAGCGGCGGCTTCGCCGGCCGGACGCACACCCTGGCCGTCGCCTCGGACGGAGCCTGGACCCGGCAGGGCGCGCGCGCCGAACCCGAGGGCACCGGCCGCCTCTCGGCGGCCCAGCTCACCCGGCTGCGCACGGCCGTCCAGGAGGCCGACTTCGCGCACCTGCCCCGGCCGGCCAAGAGCGGCGGGACGGTCTTCGACGGGTTCACGTACACCTTCGTGCGCGGCACGCTCAGGGTCGTCACCGACGACGGCTCCGTCCCGCCCGCCCTGACGAAGGTGCTGGACGCCCTGCCCCCCCTTCGAGGGCTGAGCCGGTCCGGGCGGGTCCGGGCGGGTTCCGGACGCCCGCGGCGGTCCGTGGGAACCCCACATGGCCGCGGGCCGGTGCCTCCTCTACGCTGCACCCCATCACGCGGGATCTTCAGGGGCGGGACATGGAACAGACACACACCACCCACAGCGGCGCCGCGGCCACCCCCGGTGCCCAGCGGCGCGTGCTCGTGGTCGAGGACGACCGCACCATCGCCGACGCCATCTCGGCCCGGCTGCGCGCCGAGGGATTCCAGGTGCAGACGGCGTACGACGGCCCGGCCGCGGTCGCGGCAGCCGAGAGCTGGCTGCCCGAGCTGCTGGTGCTGGACGTCATGCTGCCCGGCTTCGACGGGCTGGAGGTCTGCCGCAGGGTCCAGGCGCAGCGGCCGGTCCCGGTCCTGATGCTCACCGCCCGGGACGACGAGACCGACATGCTGGTCGGGCTCGGGGTCGGCGCGGACGACTACATGACGAAGCCGTTCTCGATGCGGGAGCTGGCCGCGCGCGTCCACGTGCTGCTGCGGCGGGTGGAGCGGGCCACCCAGGCGGCGAGCGCCCCCCGCGGGGCGACGCTGCGCCTGGGTGACCTGGAGATCGACCACGCACAGCGGCGGGTGCGGGTGCAGGCCGAGGACGTGCACCTGACGCCGACCGAGTTCGACCTGCTGGTGTGCCTGGCGGGGACGCCGCGCGCGGTCCTCTCCCGCGAGCAGTTGCTGGCCGAGGTGTGGGACTGGGCCGACGCGTCGGGCACGCGCACGGTCGACAGCCACATCAAGGCGCTGCGCCGGAAGATCGGCGCCGAGCGGATCCGTACGGTCCACGGCGTCGGGTACGCCCTGGAGACCCCGGCCCAGTCGTGAGCGGCGCCCGCCCCGGTCGGGGGCGCGGCACCGGCCGCACCGGCGGAGCGGGTGACCGCCCCGGAGAACGGCTCGGTGACCGCGCCGGTGACCGCGCCGGAGGGCTGCGCCCGTTCTCGCCGTTCTCGATCAAGACGAAGCTGGGCTCGCTCGTCGTGGTGTCCGTGTTCATCACGACCGGGCTGCTGATGGTGGCCCTGCGCACCGACACGGAGCTGCGGTTCATCACCGTGTTCTCGGTGATCGCCTCGATGCTGATCACACAGTTCGTGGCGCACAGCCTGACGGCGCCGCTGGACGACATGACGACGGTGGCCGGGGCGATCTCCCGCGGGGACTACACCCGCCGGGTGCGCGGGGCCGGGCGCCGCGACGAGCTGGGCGACCTCGCCTCGACGATCAACCTGATGGCGGACGACCTGGAGGCGGTGGACCGCCACCGCAAGGAACTGGTCGCCAACGTCTCGCACGAGCTGCGCACGCCGATCGCGGCGCTGCGCGCGGTGCTGGAGAACGTGGTGGACGGGGTCTCCC
The DNA here is from genome assembly GCF_036226825.1 of Streptomyces sp. NBC_00667. Taxonomy (NCBI): domain Bacteria; kingdom Bacillati; phylum Actinomycetota; class Actinomycetes; order Kitasatosporales; family Streptomycetaceae; genus Streptomyces; species Streptomyces sp. NBC_00667. Next base: position 4,553,966 of record NZ_CP109022.1, on the reverse strand, counting down.
AGGCCGACCCGGAGACCATGCGGACGGCGCTCAAGCAGACGGAGCGGCTGGGCCGGCTCGTGGAGACCCTGCTGGACCTGTCCCGGGTGGACAACGGGGTGGTGCCGCTGCGGGCACGCCGCTTCGAGGTGTGGCCGTACCTGTCCGGGGTGCTCAAGGAGTCGGGTCTCGCGGCGGCGGGCCGCCCGGGGCTGGCCACGGGTTCGGGCGGCCACACCCGCAACGACGTCCACCTCCACCTGGACGTGCACCCGTCGGGACTGACCGCGTACGCGGACGCGGAGCGGCTGCACCAGGTGGTGGCGAACCTGATCGACAACGCGGTCAAGCACAGCCCGCCGCACGGCCGGGTCACGGTCCGCGCCCGGGCCGGCGACGCGCCCGACAGCCTGGTGGTCGAGGTCCGGGACGAAGGCCCTGGAATCCCGGAAGAGGAACGCCACAGGGTCTTCGAGCGCTTCAACCGGGGCAGCGCGGGCGGCGGCGACGGCGGTACGGGGCTGGGCCTCGCGATCGCCCGCTGGGCCGTCGGCCTGCACGGTGGCGACATCCGCGTGGCCGAATCGTCACGGGGCTGCCGCATCCTCGTCACGCTTCCGGGCAGCTCGCCGGCGTCGCGTTGACGTAGGGTTCGAGTGGGAGAAGACATGATCTCGGCCACACCAGGCAGGGATCGTAAGGGGTGCGAAGCCAAGGGGGCCGCAACCTCGGTGCCCCCTACCCGAACCACGCTTGTTTCCCGCCATTCCCGGCGGTGAAACCCGCCGTTCGATGTGACCTGCGCGACGTAAGTCCCGCCCGGCCTGCATCACCCCTCCCGGGAGGCGTAGCCTTTATTCCCGCTGTCCATACCTTGTGAAGCGGAAGAGGGCGGTTGCCGCCGTGTCGCCACAGTCCCCCAGTAACCCGAGCACCACGACCGAAGCAGCAGAGGGCGGGAAGACCCCTGCCTCAGGCTTCGGTGCCAACGAGTGGCTCGTCGACGAGATCTATCAGCAGTACCTCCAGGACCCCAACTCGGTCGACCGGGCCTGGTGGGACTTCTTCGCCGACTACAAGCCGGGGGGCGCTGCCGCTCCCGTGAAGGCGGACGGTCCCGAGAAGTCCACGACGACGGACGGCGCCTCCGCACAGGCCGCCGCCACCGTCCCCGCCGAGGTCCCGCGGGCCAGCGTCGCAGCCGCCACGGGGGCGGCGAGCGCCGCACCTCCCGTGGCGAACACCGGCTCCACCGGAGCCCCTGCCGCCGCCGCGCCCGCGCCAGCTCCTGCCCCTGCTCCTGCCACCCCCTCTGGTGCCCCTGCTGTGACTGTCACCTCCCAGGCCCCGGCCGCCGCACCGGCCGCGCCCTCCCCTCAGGCCGCTCCGGTCGCCCCGCAGAAGTCCGCGCCCACCACCGAGGCCCCCGCCGGGCCCGAGCTGGTGACGCTCCGCGGTCCGGCTGCGGCCGTCGCCAAGAACATGAACGCCTCCCTCGACGTCCCGACGGCCACGTCCGTCCGCGCCGTCCCGGTGAAGCTGCTGTTCGACAACCGCATCGTCATCAACAACCACCTCAAGCGCGCCCGGGGCGGGAAGATCTCCTTCACGCACCTCATCGGCTACGCGATGGTGCAGGCCATCAAGGCCATGCCGTCCATGAACTACTCCTTCGCGGAGAAGGACGGCAAGCCGACCCTGGTCAAGCCGGAGCACGTGAACTTCGGCCTCGCGATCGACCTGGTGAAGGCCAACGGCGACCGGCAGCTCGTCGTCGCCGGCATCAAGAAGGCCGAGACCCTCAACTTCTTCGAGTTCTGGCAGGCGTACGAGGACATCGTCCGCCGCGCCCGCGTCGGCAAGCTGACGATGGACGACTTCACCGGCGTCACCGTCTCGCTGACCAACCCCGGCGGCCTGGGCACCGTCCACTCCGTGCCGCGTCTGATGCCCGGTCAGTCGGTCATCATGGGCGTCGGCTCGATGGACTACCCCGCCGAGTTCCAGGGCACCTCGCAGGACACCCTGAACAAGCTGGGCATCTCCAAGGTCATGACCCTGACCTCGACCTACGACCACCGGGTCATCCAGGGCGCGGCCTCCGGCGAGTTCCTGCGCATCGTCGCGAACCTCCTCCTCGGCGAGAACGGCTTCTACGACGACGTCTTCGAGGCCCTGCGCATCCCGTACGAGCCGGTCCGCTGGCTCCGGGACATCGACGCCTCGCACGACGACGACGTCACCAAGGCCGCCCGCGTCTTCGAGCTGATCCACTCCTACCGGGTCCGCGGCCACGTCATGGCCGACACCGACCCGCTGGAGTACAAGCAGCGCAAGCACCCCGACCTCGACATCACCGAGCACGGCCTCACCCTGTGGGACCTGGAGCGCGAGTTCGCGGTCGGCGGCTTCTCCGGCAAGTCGATGATGAAGCTGCGCGACATCCTCGGCGTGCTGCGCGACTCGTACTGCCGCACCACCGGCGTCGAGTTCATGCACATCCAGGACCCCAAGCAGCGCAAGTGGATCCAGGACCGCATCGAGCGCCCGCACTCCAAGCCGGAGCGCGAGGAGCAGCTGCGCATCCTGCGCCGCCTGAACGCGGCGGAGGCCTTCGAGACGTTCCTGCAGACGAAGTACGTCGGCCAGAAGCGCTTCTCCCTGGAGGGCGGCGAGTCCGTCATCCCGCTGCTGGACGCCGTCATCGACTCGGCCGCCGAGGCCCGCCTCGAAGAGGTCGTCATCGGCATGGCCCACCGCGGCCGTCTGAACGTCCTCGCGAACATCGTCGGCAAGTCCTACGCGCAGATCTTCCGGGAGTTCGAGGGCAACCTCGACCCGAAGTCGATGCACGGCTCCGGCGACGTCAAGTACCACCTGGGCGCCGAGGGCACCTTCACGGGCCTGGACGGCGAGCAGATCAAGGTCTCGCTCGTCGCGAACCCCTCGCACCTGGAGGCCGTCGACCCGGTCCTGGAGGGTGTCGCCCGCGCCAAGCAGGACGTCATCAACAAGGGCGGCACGGACTTCACGGTCCTGCCCCTGGCCCTGCACGGCGACGCGGCCTTCGCCGGCCAGGGTGTCGTCGCCGAGACGCTGAACATGTCGCAGCTGCGCGGCTACCGCACCGGCGGTACCGTCCACGTCGTCATCAACAACCAGGTCGGCTTCACCGCCGCCCCGGAGTCCTCGCGTTCGTCCATGTACGCGACCGACGTGGCCCGCATGATCGAGGCGCCGATCTTCCACGTGAACGGTGACGACCCGGAGGCCGTGGTCCGCGTCGCGCGGCTCGCCTTCGAGTTCCGTCAGGCGTTCAACAAGGACGTGGTCATCGACCTCATCTGCTACCGCCGTCGCGGCCACAACGAGTCCGACAACCCGGCGTTCACGCAGCCGCTGATGTACGACCTGATCGACAAGAAGCGCTCGGTGCGCAAGCTGTACACCGAGTCCCTCATCGGTCGCGGCGACATCACGCTGGAAGAGGCCGAGCAGGCGCTCCAGGACTTCCAGGGCCAGCTGGAGAAGGTCTTCGCGGAGGTCCGCGAGGCCGCCACGCAGCCCGCCATCGGCACGCCGGCCCCGGTCGCGCAGCAGCAGTTCCCCGTCCCGGTGAACACCGCGGTCTCCCAGGAGGTCGTCAAGCGGATCGCCGAGGCGCAGGTCAACATCCCGGAGAACGTCACCGTCCACCCGCGTCTGCTGCCGCAGCTCCAGCGCCGCGCGGCGATGATCGACGAGGGCACCATCGACTGGGGCATGGGCGAGACCCTCGCCTTCGGCTCGCTGCTGATGGAGGGCACCCCGGTCCGCCTGTCGGGCCAGGACTCCCGCCGCGGCACGTTCGGCCAGCGCCACGCGGTCCTCATCGACCGGGAGACGGGCGAGGACTACACCCCGCTGCAGTACCTGTCGGACGACCAGGCCCGCTACAACGTCTACGACTCGCTGCTCTCCGAGTACGCGGCCATGGGCTTCGAGTACGGCTACTCGCTGGCCCGTCCGGACGCGCTGGTCCTCTGGGAGGCCCAGTTCGGTGACTTCGTCAACGGCGCGCAGACCGTCGTCGACGAGTTCATCTCCTCGGCCGAGCAGAAGTGGGGCCAGACCTCCGGCGTCACGCTGCTCCTGCCGCACGGCTACGAGGGCCAGGGCCCGGACCACTCGTCCGCCCGCCCGGAGCGCTTCCTGCAGATGTGCGCGCAGGACAACATGACGGTCGCGATGCCGACCCTGCCGTCGAACTACTTCCACCTGCTGCGCTGGCAGGTCCACAACCCGCACCACAAGCCGCTGATCGTCTTCACGCCGAAGTCGATGCTGCGTCTCAAGGCGGCGGCCTCCAAGGCGGAGGAGTTCACGACCGGTTCGTTCCGTCCGGTCATCGGCGACACGCGCGTCTCCTCCGGAGCGGGTGACCCGAACGAGATCCGCAAGGTCGTCTTCTGCGCGGGCAAGGTCTACTACGACCTGGAGGCCGAGCGGGAGAAGCGCGGCATCACGGACACGGCCATCATCCGCATCGAGCGGCTGTACCCGCTGCCGGGTGCGGAGCTCCAGGCGGAGATCGCCAAGTTCCCGAACGCGGCGAAGTACATCTGGGCGCAGGAGGAGCCGGCGAACCAGGGTGCGTGGCCGTTCATCGCGCTGAACCTGATCGACCACCTCGACCTGGCGGTCGGCGCGGACATCCCGGCGGGCGAGCGCCTGCGGCGCATCTCGCGCCCGCACGGCTCCTCCCCCGCGGTGGGCTCCGCCAAGCGCCACCAGGCGGAGCAGCAGCAGCTGCTGAACGAGGTCTTCGAGGCCTGATCGGCGCTCCTGCCCGACGTGTGAAGGCCCGGACCCCCTCGGGGGTCCGGGCCTTCCGGCTGCACCGGGCGGCCCGGCTGCCCCGCGCCCGGCCCGGCCCCGGCCCGCGCCCGGCCGGGGTTACGGCTGGGGTTCGAAGTCCCAGTACGGGCGCGTTTGTTGGCGGGCCGAGACCGTGTGGACGTGCTGGGCGCCCAGGGTGCGGGTCAGGGCCTTGAGGCCCGCGTCCTCGTGCTTCGCCGCCTCCGCGTCCTCCCGTACCGCCCTCAGGTCCGCGGCCAGGGCGATCTGTGCGCTCAGCGTCATCGGGTGGTCCGGGCCCAGCACCTGTTCCGCTCCCCGCAAGGTCTCCCGGCTCAGCTCCACCGCGTCCTCCAGCCGCCCGGTGATGTTGCGGTGGCCGGTGGCGTTGAGCGCACAGCCCAGTGTCCACGGGTGCCGGTCGCCCAGCGCGCCCCGCATTCCGACCAGTGCCTGCTCCGCCAGGCTCAGCGCCTCCACCCGCTCGCCCTGGGCCCTCAGCACCAGCCCCAGGTTTCCGACCGTGCCGATGCTGTACGGGTGGGCCAGGCCCAGCTGCGACTGGTAGCCCCGTACGACGTCCTCCGAGATCCGCCGGGCCTCGTCCACGTCGCCGTACTCGCGCAGGTAGGTGGCGTAGTCGGAGGCGACCATCAGCGTCCAGGGGAACTCCGCGCCGAACACCCGCGTCGAGCGTTCCAGCACGCTGCGCAGCCGGGCCCCGGCGCCCGGGATGTCCCCGGAGCGGCGCAGGCACATGCCCAGGTTGTGTTCGGCGCGCAGGGTCTGCGGGTGGTTGGTGCCCAGCACCTGGGCGTTGACCTTGAGGCCTTGCTCCTGGCGGGCCAGGGCCTCCCGGTAGCGGCCCATCAGGCGCAGCCCCATCGCGCAGCCGATCCCGGACGACAGGGTGGCGATGTGCCGTACCCGCAGGACGCGTTCGCGGCGCCGCAGGGTGTCGAGGTCGGTGTCGTAGGCCTCCTGGTAGCGCCCGAGGAGGCGCAGGACGACGGCGACGTTGTTCTGCGCGGCGAGGGTGGTGGCGTCGTCCTCGCCGAGCAGCTCGCGGTAGCTGGCGAAGGCGTGTTCCAGCAGGTCGCGGGCCTGCTCGAACTTGGCGGTGTTGAGCAGGACGCCGGCGTACGAGCTGGTGGCGCGCAGCGATTCGAGGTCGCGCGGGCCGCGTTCGGCCACCAGTCGCTCGGCCCGGGCCTTGGCGAGGCTCTCGGCCTGGCGGAAGTGGCCGAGCATCCGCAGGGCGCTGCCGTAGTGGTAGCTGAGCTCGCGGACCTGGTCGTGGTCCTCGCCGAGCATGGGCCGCCAGATCCCGTCGGTCTCCTCGGCCAGCCGCAGGCAGGTGCGGTACTCGCCGGCGCGCAGCAGGTAGCGCAGGCAGTGCAGCAGGAAGTTCTGGATGCGCGGGTTGGAGCTGCGCAGGACCCCGGCGGGCTCCAGGTGCGGGATGAGTTCGGCGTAGCGGGGCCACAGGCGGGAGTCGGAGGGCCGCCCGGGGTCGGCGGCGGCGAGGACCTGGCGCACGACGCGGGACAGTTCCTCGGCCTCGTCGTCGCCGAGGTCCCCGCGGACGATGTTGTGGACCATGCGGTGCAGCTGGACCGTCTCCAGGCCGCCGCCCTCCTCGACGGCGAGGTCGGAGTACTCCAGCCGGACGACGGAGAACTGCACGAGCTTGTTGAGGGCGGCGTTCCACCGGATCTGGTCGTTGATCAGCCCGGCGAGCTGCTCGGGCACGTCGTCCGCGGGGAACTCGCTCAGCAGCCGCAGCGGGACCCGGCCGGGGGCGAAGAAGACGAACAGCCGCAGCAGGGCGAGGGCGTCGGGGAAGTTCTCCCGTACGTTGTTGAGGAGTATCGCCAGGGCGGTGGGGAAGGGCAGCGGGTAGTCGTCGGAGAGGGTGACGGCCTCGTGGGAGTCGAGCCGGCTCTGCAGCAGGTGCAGGTACTCGCCGACGCCGATCGGTGAGTCGGCGAGCCAGCCGGCGGTCTGGTCGAGGGCGAGCGGGTAGTCCTCCAGGGCCTCCGCGAGCTGGTGGGCCTCGGCCGTGGTGAGCCGACCGGCCCGGCGGCGGATGAAGGTCACCGACTCCGGGCGCGCGTACAGGGGGACTTCGACGAGGCTGGTGTGGCGGGCCGCCCACTCCCGGTTGCGGGAGGTGATGATGACGTCGCCGGCGCCGGAGGGCAGCAGGTCGGTGAGGTCGTCGGGGTTGTCGCAGCCGTCGAAGACCAGCAGCCAGCGGTAGTACGGGTTCCCGCGCCGCAGCGCTTCCAGCACGGCCCGGATCTGCTCGCCGTAGCTGCCGGCGCCTTCGGGCAGGCCGAGTGCGGGCGCCAGGTCGGCGAGCCGCTCGCGCAGGGTGGGCCGGTCCTCGGCCGGGACCCACCACACCACGTCGTACTCGGAGGCGAAGCGGTAGGCGTACTCGGTGGCGACCTGCGTCTTGCCCACCCCGGACAGGCCGAGCAGGGTGACGGTGGAGGCGCCGGGCGGGGCTTCGGTGAGGGCGGCGCGCAGGCGGCCGATGACGTCGTTGCGGCCGGTGAAGCGCGGGTTGCGGCGCGGTACCCGGCCCCAGATCTCGGGCGGGTCGTTGGGGAAGCGGGGGCCCCGGCGGCCGCTCTCGATGCCGATCCGGTCGGTGGGCAGCTCCAGCCGGCGCAGCACCCGGTACTCGGCTTCGTAGGCGTCCAGCCCCCACAGGTCGGTCTTCTCCAGGGCGGCCACTGCGCTGGGCAGCGGGGCGTCGGTGAGGCAGACGGCGGCGAACCGGTCGGGGTGGTGCTCGGTGACGGTGCGCAGGGCCGCGTTCCACTCCTCCTCGGTGTGGGTGCCGGCGGAGAAGTAGCGTTCGCTGAGGACGACGAGGACCTTGCCCCCGGCCCGGGCCAGGTCGTCGAGGGCTTCGGTGACTCCGGGGCTGCTCTGCGGGTCCCAGCGCTGGAGGGCCACGCGGTGGCCGTGCTCCTCCAGGCGGTGGGCGATCCACACGGCCCAGGGCCGGTTGAAGCCCGCGAAGCTGATGACGAAGCGCTGCGGCGGCTGCGCCGCTCCGTCGCGGTCCTGCCGAATACCGGTGGTCATGCGGCCGTCTCCCTGGAACCGGGCGGTGGACGGGGTTGAAAAGGTACCGCAACGGACGGTTCGTCAGGGCCCCTCAGGAACCGGTGAACTCGGCGAGTCCGGGATGCTTCTCGCACCAGGCGCGGCGTTCCCGTTCCAGGGTCCGGCGGGCGGTCGCGTGCTGGTCGCCGGGTGGTGGCAGTTCGTCCATGGCCCGCTCCGCCGCGGCCATCGCGTCGGTGAACTCGCGGCCCGTGCCGGTCAGTTGCGGGTGGGCGCGGATGGCGGGCAGGACGGCCGCCACCTGGGCGCGCAGTCGTGCGTGCCGGGCCCAGGCGCCGCGCGCCCCGTACAGGGCGGCGCGCTGCCAGTAGCCGGCGAGGGCCAGGTGGGCGTACGCGCCGTGCAGCAGCCCGTCGAGCGGCCGGGGGTCGCTGCGCCAGGGGGCCCAGTGGCGTGGCGTGCGGTCGGCGGTGTGCAGGGTCAGGACGTCGGCGAGGGCGGTGAGCTTCCCGTGCTGGACCTCGTGGACGAGGGTGGCGGCCAGGGCGGGCGGGGCCTGTGCCCGGGCCAGCACGGATCCGGCGGCGGCGGGCAGGGTCGCGCCGCTGGAGCGCGCCCCGCCGGCCAGGGGGACGACGGAGCGCAGCAGGCGGCCGATCTCGTCGGCGCGGGCGGAGTCGTAGCGCCGCAGCAGGGTGAGGGCGCCGGACCACTGGGTGTCCCAGCGCTTGTGCCCCTTGGGGGTGAGCCGCCGGGCCGGGCGCACGTGGGCGGGCTCGTCGCGGGCGGGGGCGCGGTAGGGGTCGAGGTCGTCGAGGGCGGTACGGCCGTCGGGCAGGGCGTGCAGCGGGAGCGGGTCGGGGGCGGTGGCCCAGGACCGCTCGGTGACGGCGAGGAGGCCGGGCCGGTCGGGCCGCAGCAGTCCGAGGGTGGGCAGGACGAGCCGGCCGCCCGCGGGGCGCAGGGTGACCTTGAAGGTGATCCCGGCGCGCAGCGCGGCGGCGGCGGCGAGCGCCCCGAGGTGCCCGAGGTCGGCGGGGGGACCGTCCGGCGCGGCCAGCCGGCGCAGGGTCTCCTCGGCCCACACCCCGGTGGCGGGGTAGTGCAGTACGTCCCGTACCGCGCCGGGGTCGTGCCGTTCGGCTTCCTCCAGCAGCGCCCAGTGCTCCGCGGCCTCGGCGCCGGGGGCCCGGTCGAGTACCGCGCGCAGCAGGAGCAGCCGCTTGGAGCGGCGTACGTCGCGCACGAGCCGGGTGCCTTCCGGCGAGGGTTCGGTGGAGGCGAGGGCGCGCAGGGTCGGGGAGCTGACGGCGAACGGGGCGAGGGTGGCCGGGGCTTCGCTCATGAGGCGGCCCGCCCGGTGACGGCGGCGGCGTGCAGGGCGCGCGCGATGTGCCGGATGAGGGCCTGGAGGTCGGCGCAGTACACCGAGGGCCGGCGGAACCCCTCACCGGCGCGGTAGCGGTGCGGGTAGTGTCCGCCGCCGCACACTTCGACGAGTTCGCAGGCGCGGCAGTCGGCGGCGAGGGCGTCCCGCCCGAGCTGGCGGGCGGCGAACCCGGGGTGGTCCAGCAGCCGGTCGAAGCCGTCGGTGTCGAGGTGGAGGCCGGTCGCGGCGGCGCCCTCGTAGGCGGATTTCAGCGAATCGGCCTGTTCGATGCTGCCGTCCGTCTCGATGACGGCGGTGGTGGCGGGAGCCAGGCCGAGGGTCTCGGTGGCGGTGGGCAGTCCGAGCAGCAGGGCGATGATCTCCTCGAAGACGCGCACACGGGTGCGGTGCACGCCGTCGTGCCACCAGCGTTCGAAGACCGCGATCAACCAGTCGGCGTACGGGGTCGCGTGCGGGGAGTGGGCGGGCGGCGGTTCGCTCCAGTTGGCCAGCGGCAGGAGCAGGCCGATGGCGGGCGGGGCGAAGTCGAGCAGCGACTCGTACACCTCGACGGGGTCCTGGGCGAGGTCGATGACGCAGAGCACCCCCGCGTAGCCGGCGGGATTGCGGGCGAGCAGCCGCAGCCCGCGTGCCGCGGCCGCGAACCCGGGGCGTCCGGCGTGGTCGGCGCGGCGGGTGTTGTGCGCGGGCAGACCGCCGTCGAGGCTGACGCCGACGCGGATGCCGGCGGCGGTGAGCGCGTCGAGCCGGCCGCGGGTGAGGAGGGTGGCGTTGGTCTGGACGGTGGCGGTGACCCGGGTGCCGGGGGCGACGGCGGCCCGTACCGCCTCGACGGGAGCGGCGAGCGCGGCGGGGCCGGTGAGCAGCGGCTCGCCGCCGTGCAGGACGAGGTCGACGCGGGTCAGCCGGTGGGCGGCGGCGTGTTCGGCGATCCGCTCGGCGGCGCGGCGGACGGTTGCGGCGGACATCACGGCGGGGCGGTCGCGCCAGGACTGGTCGGCCATCTCATAGACGTAGCAGTAGGTGCAGGCGAGGTTGCAGCGGCTGTGCGTCTTGAGCACGAACTGCCGGACGGGGAAGGCGCGGTGCCCGGCGGCGCGCAGGGCGGGCACGTCGAGCCGGGCGTAGGGCCAGGGAGCGTGGCGCACGTGCGCGTCGCCGGGGTCCGCTCCCGCCGGTGGCGGCCGGTGCGCGGGCAGCACGGTGTCGCTCGTGATCGCTTGCGTCATCGGCCTGCGCCTCCCTCCCCCGCCGCCTCCCCGGAGGTACCCCGGCGGACGGTGCATCCCTGCCCTGCGGACGAGCCGGACTAACGGCGGAAAGTGGTCAACTCCCCTCGCTCACACCACCCCCGAGTCGAAGGCGTTGAGTATCTCGGCGGGGTGCGTGACCCGCTCCACCAGGCCTTCGATCACCTCGGCGAGCACCGGGTGCCCGATCCCGCGCAGCCCGGCCAGATCCAGTCCGGACAGGTCCGGCAACCGCCCGCCGCACTCCCGCCGGACCGTCGGCGCTTCCTGACCCTGAGTCACCATGTGTCGCCCGTCCCCCTCTTGGCCGTATGGTCCACTGCCCCTTCCCTTCCCGTGGCCGTCGGAAACGGCCGGGGCGGTACCCGGCCCCGGCCGGTCACGGGCCCGCCTCCAAGGCGCGGATGCGTTCGCCCACCCAGGCCACACGGGCTTCCGGGGCGCCCGCCCGCAGCCACAGCTCCAGCGCCGCCCGGTAGGCCTCCAGCGCGCCCCTCGGCCGCTCCAGCCGTTCCAGCACCTCGCCGCGCAGCTCCTGCACCCGCGCGGCCAGTTCCACGGCCACCCGCTCCAGGTCGTCGCCGCCGGCCAGGGCCGCGCGCCACGCCCTGCGGTAGGAGTCGGCGGCCCTGTCGAGCCGGTCCACGCCCCGCGTGTGGGCGTGGATCTCCTGCTGCACGTCCCCGTGCTCCCGCCAGGCCTGCGCCTGTTCCAGCGGGCTGCGGCTCTGCCGGGCGGCCAGCTCCAGCAGGTGCTCGGCCTCCCGCAGGTCGACCAGGTCGCCCTCGTAGGAGTGGCGCAGCCGCAGCCCCGCCGCCAGCCGCAGCAGCCGCCGCGCCGAGCGGGGGTCCGACTGGGGCACCGCGGCCCGGCTCTCGCGCAGCACCCGTACGGCGGTGGACGCGTACCGCCGCCCGTCGGCGCCGGCGGCCGCGGCGCGTTCCAGGAGCACGTCGCCCCACTCGGGCAGCAGCTCCCCGTAGGCGTCCCCGTCCCTGGGGATCAGCCTGCGGGCCCGCGCGTACGCCCCGGCCGCGTCGTCCAGGGCCGCCGGGTCCGAGTCCCGCGCGTACCGGGCCCGGTGCACCCGCGCGAGGCAGACCAGCGCCGCCAGCCGCAGCTGCGGCTCGCCGTCCTCCTCCGGCCCGGCGTCCTCACCCGCCTCCTGCGCCTCCTGCAGGGCGCGGGCCAGCTGCCCGGCCGCCTCCTCCAGCCGCGCGGGCAGGTACCGCAGCGCCGAGGCCTGCTCCACCCTGGCCCGGGCCCGCTCCTCCGGGCCGGCGTCCGGGTCCACGAGCAGCCGGCCCGCGGCCAGTTCCGCCAGTGCGGCGCGTTCCGCGGGGTCGGCGGTGTGGGGCAGCAGGGCGAGCAGGACCCGCCCGAGGGCCGGGCCGACCCCGGGCTCGTCCTCCCCGGCGGCCTCCAGCGCGGCCCGGGCCTCCCGCAGCGGCCCCGGGTCGCCGCGCAGCTCGCCGAGGCGGACCAGGGCCCGGGTCCGGCGTACGACGCAGTCGAGCCGGAACTCCCGGTCCGCGCCGGGAGCGGCCGCGACCGCCGCGAACTCCCGCTCGGCCGCCGCCAGGAGCTCCGCGTCCGGTACGTCCGCGGCCAGGGCCCGCTCGTACAGCACCTTGCCCCGCGCCGCCCGGGCCGACGGGCTGCCCAGCCCGGTCAGGGTCCGCTCGGCCTCCGCGAGCAGCTCCGGGTCGCGCTGGAGCGCCCACAGCCGAAGCAGCGCACCCGCGAGTTCCAGCTCGGCCTCCTCCGCCGCATCGGCGGGGCCGGGCGGCGCCGACACGGCCCGGCGCAGCAGGGTCACGGCCTCGTACAGGCCGCGCCGCCCGCCCTCGGTGATCCGGGCCCGGGCCGTCCGTACGGCCCACTCCCGGGCGGGCGCGGCGGGCGGCGGTTCGGTCTCCGGCCCGTCGGGCGGCGGCCCGGGCAGGTAGCGGCGCACGACCTTCGCCGAGACCTGGGCGAAGGCCTGCGGGAGGCGGCCGGCGGGCACCCGTTCGCCGTCGGGCTCCAGGGGGGCGCCGGTCAGCTGCGAGACGGCGAGGGCCGGGAAGTTGCGCACGCCCCGCCCGAAGTGGGCCCGTACGTACGCGGAGCAGTGCTTGAGCACCAGTGCGGCCTCGTCCCGGCCGAGCGGCCCCAGCAGCACGTCCTGCACGCCGGGGGTGAACTCGTACCACCCGGCGTCCGGCGCGCGCCGCAGCAGTCCGCTCAGCAGCACCTCGGCGAGGTCGGAGGGTTCCGAGTCGGGCAGCATCGTGCGCTGTACGAGCCGCATCACGGGCAGTGTCAGGGGGGCCGCCGCCAGGTACAGGGCGAGTTGCACCGCGCCGGGCGCGGCCGAGGAGCGGAAACGCTGTACGAGCTCCCGCGGCGGCCGTGCGGCCCGGGGCGGGGGTTCGGCCCCGGCGGGGTGGCGGGGCAGTACCCGCCCGACCTCGGCCGGTACGGGCCCGGTCCCGAGCCCTGCGACGAGGCGGGCCCAGGCGCCGAGGGCGGCGGCGTTCGGCGGGAGCACGGGCACGGTGAGCCCGCCCGTGGGGCGCCCGGGCCGGGGCGGCCGGTCCGGGTGGAACTCCAGCTTGCGGGGGCCGCCTTCCGTACGGGTCAGCACCCCGCGCTCGGTCGGCAGCCGGCTGCGGTTCCACAGGCGCTGCGGCAGCGGCTGCACCACCGCGCAGGGCGTGCACTGGGCCCACCGGTACAGCAGGCGCTGCGCCCGGCCCTCCCGCCACACGGGCCCGGCGCAGTCGGAGACGACCATGGTCAGCGCCCGGCCGGTGGGGTCGCGCACCTGGTCACCGGAGCGGAGCCCGGCGGTGGGGTGCGGGCCCCGGCCGACGGCGACGGCGCCGTCGGCCGACCGGTGCAGGTAGTAGACCTGGACGTCGCGGAAGGCCCCCAGCCGTTCGCACACGGACCGCAGTTCCTCGAACATGTCGTGCCACACCGCCATCGACGGTGAGGCGTCCATGACCAGGCGTACGGTCGCCTCGCGCCGGCTCTCCGGCCGGAACACCGGGATGACCAGCCCGAGGGCCCGGGCGCTGGCCTCGGCGGTGGCGGCCTCGTCGAGGACGGTCCGGGTGGGCGGCCCGGGCGGCCGGTGCCGCTGGAGGGCGCGCAGGGCCCGCTGGATCTCCAGGACCCTGGGCAGCGCCGCCGCGCCGGGCACCCGTACGGGCACCCCGCCCGCGGCGGGGAGTTCCGCGTCGCCGTCCGCCGTCCCGCCGCCCCTGGTGGCGTACAGCCGGACCGCGTCCCGCGGATCGGGCTCTTCCCGTACGGGGTCCTGCGCGCGCGGGGCCGCCTCCTGCGGGCCCGCCTGCGGTCCGGGCCCCGGTGCCGGCTCCCGGACCGGGGCGTCACCGGCGTCCGGCGCCCCGGCCGGCCCCCGAGTCCGCCCGGCGAGCCACAGCGCGTCGGCGAGCTCCTCGGCGGACGGGTCGAGCCCGGCGCCCCGCAGCAGCGCGGCGAGGTCGCGGATGGGCTCGGCCGGGGGCACGGGGGCGGGGGCGGGGGGCACGGGCGTCACCTCGGCCGGTCGAGGCGCTGGATGAGCAGGTCGGCGAGGTCCTCCCGGGTGGGCGGGGCGGCGTAGTGGGTCAGGTAGATGGCGTTGAGCAGTTGGTCGGCGGCGACCAGTTCGGACTGCGAGCGGCTGAGGAACTCCCGGATCAGCTCGGCGCCCAGCTGGGCGGCCTCCTCCCCCAAGTGCGCCCGCACCAGGGTGGCGAGCCGTTTCTCGCCGGGCTGGCCGAGCTTGAGCTGGATGCACCGCCTGAGCAGCGCGGCGGGGAAGTCCCGTTCGCCGTTGCTGGTCAGGATGATGAAGGGGAAGGCCCGGCAGCGGATCCGGCCGTCCCGGACGGTCACTTTGGTGCCGTCGTCGGTGAGGACCCGTACCTCGGGTTCGGAGTCCGCCACCCGTTCCAGCTCGGGGAGGGTGAACTCCCCCTCCTCCAGCACGTTGAGGAGGTCGTTGGGGAGGTCTATGTCGCTCTTGTCGAGTTCGTCGATGAGGAGCACCCGGGGGCGCGCGGTGGGCAGCAGCGCCGTCCCCAGCGGTCCCAGCCGGATGTACTTCCCGATGCCGGGCGCCGCGCCCTCGGCCGCTCCCCCGCTGGCGGCGATCTGTACGTCCTGCAGGCGCGCTATGGCGTCGTAGCGGTAGAGCCCCTCCTGGAGGACGGTGCGCGAGACGACGGGCCAGCGCAGGACGCGGCCCAGTTTCAGTTCGTGGGCGACGGCGTGCGCGAGGGTGGACTTCCCCGTTCCCGGGTAGCCCGTCACGAGCAGCGGCCGCCGCAGGTACAGCGCGGCGTTGATGGCCTCCAGCTCCTCGGGTTCGGGGCGGTGCAGCTCGGCGGCCTGCCGGTGCGCGCCGAGGCGGCGGGCCACGTTCTCGTCGGGGGTGCCCGCGGCTCCCGGGCCGTCCGCGACGGGACCGCCGTCGAAGTCCCGCCAGGGCGGCGGGTCCGGCAGGGCGTCGATCCCGTCGTGGGGGTCCCCGACGCCCCGGTAGATGAGCCACTCCTCGGTCATGTGCCCGCCCCCTCGATCATGTGCCCGCGCCCCTCGGCCATGGGCCCGCCCCTGCGTGGTCGATCCGGTGGTGTCCCGCCGGACGCGTGCCCCTCACAGGTCGCCCTGCAACGGTTCGTCCTCCGGGAGCGGCCGCCGCGGGTCCTGCCACAGCAGCGCCGTCCCCACCGCCCAGTACGCGTCCGGGTCCGCCCCGTACGCCCGTCCCCGCAGCGTCTGGAGCCGGGCCGGGAGCACCGCTCCCCGTCCGGCTTCGGCCAGTTCCTCGCGCAGGCCGCGGTGGAACGGTTCGCAGGACGCCCTGGGGTCGGCCGGGGGCCGGCGGCACACCACCACCCCGTACCCGGCGTCCCGCGCGTCGTGCAGCATCGCGAGCGTCGGGTCCTCGCCCGCGGCCCGGCACAGCACCGGCACCGTGTGGTCCACCAGGGCGGCCAGCCACCCGGGCGCCGGGCGCCACTTGCGGCCCCGCGAGCAGTCGGCCCGCCGGTCCAGCAGCGGGCCCGCCTGCACCCTCGTCCACCGCTCGGCGGCTTCCGCGGGCGGGTCGCCGCCCGGGTGGCGCAGCACGACCGGCCGCTGCACGCCGACCGGGACCCCGCCCGACACCGTCCACTCGTCCACCGGGAGCCCGAACAGCTCCTCCGCCACGACCACCTCCAGCAGCGCGGCCGCCTCGTGGGTGTCGCACCGCCGGAACCCCTCGGCGAGCGGGGCCCGCACCGCCTCGGGCAGGTCCGCCAGCGTGACCCGGGTTCCGGAGGCCACCGGGGTCGCCTGCCCGGGCCGGTCCGGGCCGGCCAGGACGGAGACCCGCCAGTCGTAGACGTCCTCCCACACCTGGGCCCAGGCCTCCAGCAGGACCGACGGCGCCGGGGGCGGGAGTCCCACGGCCGGGCGGAAGGGACCGTGCACCATCTGCCCGGCCGAGGTGCGCCGGCGCCGTTCACGTTCCGCGAGGCCGCGTTCGTGGCGCTCGCCCAGTTCGCGGCGCAGCGGCCGCCACAGCCGCGCGGCGGTGGCCCGTACCCAGTCCCACAGTTCCTCGTCGGCGCCGGGCGCGGGCGGCTCGCGGTGGTCGGCGACGCTGACGTCGGTGGCGTAGCGCAGCATCGCGGCGGCCTCGCCGCCGGTCCCGGGCGGGTCGTGGAGCAGGCCGAGTCCGTCGCGCCAGGTCAGCGGGGCCGGTAAGCCCGTGTCGGGTTCGTCGCCGCGGGCGGCTTCGGCGAGGGCGCGGACGGCCTCGGAGGAGCCGGGCGGCGGCAGTTCGGCGAGCAGACCGCACAGGGTGGTGCGTTCGCCCGGGGTGAGGCGGGTGAGACGGCTGAGGCGGGTGGGGCGCTCAGGTCCGCCGTTGGTGTCCTCGTCCTCCGAGGGCAGCTCGTCGTGGACGTCCGTCCAGGTGCGGCGGCTGTCCAGGTCGCTGACGTGCTGGTCGTAGTGGTACAGGTCGTGGCCCTGCATCACCCGCCGGTACAGGCCGACCTGTCCGGTCGGGCCCGTCGGCAGGGTCCGCAGCTGGGCCACCGACACCGCGATGCCCCCGCCGCCCGCCTGCCGGCGGGCCTTGACGATCCCGATGACCTCGCCGCGCGCCAGGTCCACCAGGGGGCCGCCGGACATGCCGGGTTCGATCTCGTCGTCGTCGCCGAGGCGGATCGCCGCGCCGTTCGCGGCGGTGCCGCGCAGCCGGGTGGTGCGGCCGGTGATCTCCCGTACCCCGAGGTCCTCGGTGACGCCGAAGTACGCGGCCTCGTCGAGGCGGGGCCTGGCCCGGTCGGTGAGGTAGACGCAGGCGTGCGAGATGGGCGCGAGTACCCGTACGAGGGCCAGGTCGGGCAGGTCCCACAGGGCGCGCGGGGCGGGCCGGCGTTCCTCCAGCCGTTCCGGCAGTACGCATTCCACGCGGCCGGCGACCGTGCCGGTGGCTCCCGCCGCCCCGGGGGAGCCGGCGACGGAGAAGGTGATGCCGACCTCGCGGCCCGCCAGACGCACCGCAGCACCCCCTTCGCCGATCACGTGGGCACACGTGAGGACCCACCCGGGGGCGATGAAGAAGCCGCTGCCCCAGGTCGGACCGGTCCCAGGGGTTCCATACCCGTCCGCGGGCGCGTGGACGCGTACGGTGGCCGCCTTGACGAGGGGTTCGAGAAGCTCGAAGGCGCGCGCGGAGCCGCCCGTGCGCCCGTCCGGCATCCCCTGCCCCCCTCAGGTCGAGTCTGTCAAGGCTAGCGCCGGGGCAGGGAGGACGGGAGGTGTCTGTGATACGCGGATTATCCTGGCGGGAAACACCCCCTCACGTCTTACGGAGCCGGACTTGTACTTCACCGATCGCGGCATCGAGGAGCTGGAGAAGCGGCGCGGCGAGGAGGAGGTCACCTTCGAGTGGCTCGCCGAGCAGCTCCGCACCTTCGTCGATCTCAACCCGGACTTCGAGGTCCCGGTGGAACGCCTGGCGACCTGGCTGGCCCGCCTCGACGACGCCGAGGACGACGAGTAACCCACCCCCGCGTACGCCGAAGGGGCCCGACCGTCACCGGTCGGGCCCCTTCTGCACCGGGCTGCTCCATCGGGCCGGGGGCCCGGATCAGGCGGCCTTGGTCTCCCAGAAGATGCGGTCGATCTCGGCGATGAGTTCGAGGGCCTTCTGGCCGGTCGCCGGGTCGTTGGACGCCTTCGCGGCCGAGAGGGCCTTGAGGGTGTCGTTGACCAGGGTGTGCAGCTGGGGGTACTTCTCGAAGTGCGGCGGCTTGAAGTAGTCGCTCCACAGCACCGAGACGTGGTGCTTGGCGAGCTCGGCGCGCTGCTCCTTGATGGTGATGGCGCGCGCGCGGAAGTCGGCGTCCTCGTTGGCCTGGTACTTCTCCTGTACGGCCTTGACCGACTCGGCCTCGATGCGGGCCTGGGCCGGGTCGTACACGCCGCACGGCAGGTCACAGTGGGCGGAGACCTTCGCCTTGGGGGCGAAGAGGCGGGTAAGCATGGAGTTTGTCCTCCTCGTGATCGTCTTCTCAAGGGCGAGATTACTCGCTCGGGATGCGGAATTCGCGGGCGGCCCCGTGGGCTTCGGACAAAAGTCCAGCGTCGTGCCGGCGGCGGTGAGCGAACCTACGGCGGCGTGCGGCAGCATGCGGGTGGGACGAGGAGGTCGTACATGGTGGACAGGGCGCGCCAGGGCGGGCAGTTCGGGCTGGCCGAGGTGTCGGGGCCCTCGATGGTCCCCACCCTGCTGCACGGGGACCGGCTGGTGGTCCGCTACGGGGCGCCCGTGCGCCCGGGGGCCGTGGTGGTGCTGCGGCACCCCTTCCAGCAGGACCTGCTGGTGGTGAAGCGGGCGGTGGAGCGGCGGCCGGGCGGCTGGTGGGTGCTGGGTGACAACCCGTACAACGCGACCGGCGACAGCACCGACTACGGGACGGTGCCCGAGGAACTGGTGCTGGCGACGGCCGTGCTGCGGCTGCGGCCGCCGCCCGCCGGTCAGCGCTCGCTGAGGGCGCGGCTGTCCTGGGCGGTTTCGGCGCTGCGGCCGCTGCGCGCGGACTCCTCGGCCTCCAGCCGCTTGCGGGCGCGGTAGGCCGCCACGTTCGCCCGGGTGGCGCAGCGGTCGGAGCAGTAGCGCCGGGACCGGTTGGTGGAGGTGTCGAGGTAGGCGTTGCGGCAGGGCGCCGCCTGGCACAGGCCGAGCCGGTCGGGGCCGTGCTCGGTGAGGTGGAAGGCCAGCCCGAAGGAGGCGAGGGCGGCGTATCCCGCGGAGGCGTTCGAGGGGTGATCGGCGAGGTGGATGTGCCAGTGGGGGCGGCCGTCCTCGTCGAGCGAGTCGTGGCCGGTCACCTGGGGGCTGACCGGGAACTCCATCAGCAGGGAGTTCAGCAGGTCGACGGCGAGCACGTGGTCCCCGCCGTCGGCGGCCTCGAAGACGGAGCGCAGCCGGCCCCGGACGTTGCGGAAGCGCGTGACGTCGGCGTCCGTGACGCGGCGTGCGGCCTGGACCCCGGCGCCGAAGAGGGCGCGTACGGCGTCCACCGAGGTGAGGGCGTCCTTGTTGCGGGCCGGCTCCTCGGTGTTGACCAGGCGCACGGCGTAGTCCGAGTAATGGGCCAGTTCCACGTCGAGTCCTTACGGCTGCGGATGAGGTCCCGGTAACGGCTGAGACAGCTACAAGGGTATTACGACCGCAGGGGTGCGCCGGGCAGCGCGGAGGGGCGGTACGGGAATCCGTACCGCCCCTCTCACAGCACCCGCAGAGCAGCGCTCGACGCAGTTACAGCACCTTGGACAGGAACGCCTTCGTCCGGTCGTGCTGCGGGTTGCCCAGGACCTCGCGCGGGTGGCCGGATTCGACCACCACGCCGCCGTCCATGAAGACGAGGTTGTCGCCGACCTCGCGGGCGAAGCCCATCTCGTGGGTCACGACGATCATCGTCATGCCCGATTCGGCGAGGTCCCGCATGACGTCCAGGACGTCACCGACGAGCTCCGGGTCGAGCGCCGAGGTGGGCTCGTCGAAGAGCATCAGCTTGGGCTCCATGGCCAGCGCGCGGGCGATCGCCACGCGCTGCTGCTGGCCGCCGGACAGCTGCGAGGGGTAGTTCCCGCCCTTGTCGCCGAGGCCGACGCGGTCGAGCAGCTTGACGGCGCGCTCGCGCGCCACCGCCTTGCTCTCGCCCTTGACCTGGACCGGCGCCTCCATGACGTTCTCAATGGCCGTCATGTGCGGGAACAGGTTGAAGCGCTGGAAGACCATGCCGATCTCGCGGCGCTGCGCGGCGACCTCGCTGTCCTTGAGCTCGTAGAGCTTGTCGCCCTTCTGGCGGTAACCCACCAGCTGGCCGTCCACCGACAGCCGCCCGGAGTTGATGCGCTCCAGGTGGTTGATGCACCGCAGGAAGGTCGACTTGCCGGAGCCGGACGGGCCGACCAGGCAGAAGACCTCGCGCGGGGCGACTTCGAGGTCGATGCCCCGGAGGATGTGGGCGGCGCCGTACGACTTGTGGACGCCTTCTGCCTTGACCATCGGCTGGGCGGTCATCGCGCGACCTCCGTACGGCGGAACATGTTGAGGTTGGCACGCAGGCGCTGGAACGGCGTCGGCGGCAGGCTCCGCGTGGAACCTCGGGCGAAGCGGCGCTCCAGGTAGTACTGGCCGACGCTGAACACGCTGGTCAGGGCGAGGTACCAGACGGATGCCACGAACAGCATCTCCATGATGGCACCGGCCGTGTTGCCGATGTTCGACGAGGCCCGCAGGAGCTCGGTGTACTGCACCGCCGAAACCAGTGAGGAGGTTTTCAGCATGTTGATGAACTCGTTGCCGGTCGGCGGGATGATCACCCGCATCGCCTGCGGCAGCACGACACGGCGCATCGTCTTGGTCTGGGGCATGCCGAGCGCGTGCGCGGCCTCGGTCTGGCCCTCGTCGACGGACTGGATGCCGGCCCGGACGATCTCCGCCATGTAGGCGCCCTCGTTCAGGCCCAGGCCCAGCAGGGCGACCATGAACGGGGTCATGACGGCGACGGTGTAGTTCTTGTAGATCGGCCCGAGGTTGATGTACTCGAAGATCAGCGACAGGTTGAACCACACCAGCAGCTGGACGTACACCGGGGTGCCGCGGAAGAACCAGATGTAGAGCCAGGAGACGGCGCTGGTCACCGGGTTCTTCGAGAGGCGCATCACCGCGAACACGATGCCGAGCACGAGGCCCAGCGCCATGGCGGCGACGCTGATGAGGATGGTGTTCCACAGGCCGCCGAGGACGGCCGGGTCGAACAGCTTGTCCCCGACCGTCGCCCAGATGACGTTGCCCTGGGAGAAGGCGTAGACGAGCCACGCCAGGAGCGCGACGACGATGACACCGCTGATCCAGCGGCCGTAGTGCCGTACGGGAATTGCCTTGATCGCCTCGTACGGGGTTCCCGAGGCGCCGGGTCCGGCCGGCGGGGTTGCGGCCGGACCCTTGTCGATCTTGTCAGTCACAATGACTGCCCTTCAGTGGAGCGTGGAGCGCGGGACTTACTGACCGGCGTTGACCGTCGCGGACTTGACGGCACTGTCCTGCACGTTCCACTTCTCCAGGGCCTTGGCGTAGGAGCCGTCCTTGATGGCGGCGTCGAGGGCCTGCTTGAGAGCGTCGCGCAGCTGCGTGTTGTCCTTGCTCACGCCGATGCCGAAGAGGCCGACGCCGGTCTGCTGGCCGGCGATCTCGAAGTCGTTGCCGCCGCCGGAGGTCTTCACGGTGTACGCGGCGACCGGGTAGTCGTTCAGGTCCGCGACGGCGCCGCCGGCCTTGACGCGGGTCTGCGCCTCGGCGTCGGTGTCGAAGGCCTGGATGGTGAGCTTCTTGTCACCGCACTTGTCGGCCTGCTTCTTGAACTCGTCCTCGTAGGTCGTTCCGCGCTGGACGGCGACGGTCTTGCCGCACAGGTCGTCCAGGGTCTTGACGCCCTCGGGGTTGCCCTTCTTGACGAGGAGCGAGAGACCGGAGGAGAAGTAGTCGACGAAGTCGATCCCCTTGCCGATCTTCTGGCCCTTGTCGTCCAGGCCCTCCTGGCGCTGCTTGTTGTCCGTGATCGAGGACATGATCGCGTCCTCGCGGCCGGTGTAGATCGAGGTGATCAGGCCGTCGAAGGTGCCGGCGGTGAACTGGACCTTCACACCGAGCTGCTTGGAGAGCGCGTCCGCGATATCCGGGTCGACACCGACGATCTTGCCGTTCTCGACGAATTCCATCGGGGCGTACGCGGAGTCGGTGCCGATCTTGATGACACCGGCGTCCTGGATCTTCTTCGGGAGGGCCGAGAAGAGCGGGGCGCTGCTGGACTTGGTGCCCGAGGAGGCCGAGTTCCCGGAGCCGCTCTTGGTCTGGTCGCCACAGCCGGTGAGGATCAGGGCGCCGGCGACCGCGATCGCACCGACCGCGGCGATCCGGGACCGTGCGGCGGTCGAACGACGGGTGGTGCTTGCGGTCATGAGCTGGTTCCTCCGGCAGTGGGGAAAAAAGCATCCGAGAAGGGTCGGGCACGCACCATCGAGTGCAGCGACCTGTGTGATTACGGCATCTTGCCATTCGGACTGCGACATTCAGGGTGGTCGTCAGGTCAAAATCGGATAACGGGCCACCCGGGGTTCCGATCAGGACTGCGGCTGCGGGGCCGTGCGGCCGCACTATGCACTGCCGACCCGCTGTTTGGCCGCAGTTTTTGCGGTGGGTCTCGCCCCTCGGACGGTAACGTCCGGACTTTTAGGTGAAACCGGGGCAAGAGACCTGCGAACGTGAGGCAATCGACTCGTCCGGGCGGGCGTTTTTCAGGTAGAACAGATCCTTACACCCCTCATCCGGGGCCCAGGGCGCGTGTGCGGCGCGCCCGCGCGTACGAAACCTCCCCTTCGCGGAGGCGGGACGAACCCGTCGATGCGGAGACGGACGCGGTGCCCGCCCACCCCTTAACCAGGAGTGGCCACCCTCAACGATTAAAGACTTAAGGGGTCAAACAAGTGGCAGCGGAGATCGTCAATCCTCGCAGCGACAGCGTGACGGACAACAACCCCGACGCGGTGTTCGCACTGCACCGGGGCGGCAAGATGGCCGTGCAGGCCACCGTGCCGGTCCGCGACAAGGACGACTTGTCCCTCGCCTACACGCCCGGCGTGGCGAAGGTCTGCAGCGCCATCGCGGAGAACCCGGAACTCGTCAACGAGTACACGTGGAAGTCCAACGTGGTCGCCGTCGTCACCGACGGCACGGCCGTGCTCGGCCTCGGGGACATCGGTCCCGAGGCCTCCCTCCCGGTGATGGAGGGCAAGGCCATCCTGTTCAAGCAGTTCGGTGGAGTGGACGCGGTCCCGATCGCGCTCGCCACCAAGGACACGGACGAGATCATCGAGACGGTCATCCGTCTCGCCCCGTCCTTCGGCGGGGTGAACCTGGAGGACATCTCCGCCCCCCGCTGCTTCGAGATCGAGCGCCGGCTCCAGGAAGCCCTGGACATCCCGATCTTCCACGACGACCAGCACGGCACGGCCATCGTGACGCTGGCCGCCCTGCGCAACGCGGCGAAGCTCACCGGCCGCACCCTCGGCGACCTGCGCGCCGTGATCTCGGGTGCGGGCGCGGCGGGCATCGCCATCGCCAAGATCCTCGTGGACGCCGGCATCGGCGACGTGTGCGTCACCGACCGCAAGGGCGTCGTCTCGGCGGACCGCTCGGACCTGACGGACGTCAAGGCCGAGATCGCGGGCCTCACGAACAGGACCGGCCAATCCGGCCCCCTGGAAGCGGCCCTGTCCGGCGCGGACGTCTTCATCGGCGTCTCCGGCGGCACGGTCCCCGAGGAGGCGGTGGCGACCATGGCGAAGGACTGCTTCGTCTTCGCCATGGCCAACCCGAACCCGGAGGTCCATCCCGACGTCGCGCACAAGTACGCGGCGGTCGTGGCCACCGGCCGGTCGGACTTCCCGAACCAGATCAACAACGTGCTGGCCTTCCCGGGCATCTTCGCGGGCGCCCTCAAGGTGCGCGCGACCCGGATCACCGAGGGCATGAAGATCGCCGCCGCCGACGCCATCGCGGGCGTCGTGGGTGACGAGCTCGCCGCCGACTACGTGATCCCCTCGCCGTTCGACGAGCGCGTCGCCGAGGCCGTCGCGGCCGCGGTCGCCGCCGCGGCGAAGGCGGACGGCGTGGCCCGCCTGGCCTGATCGCCGCTCCGGCGGGACGCGTGACCGTACGGGCAAGGGCCCGGCCTGATGGATCCCATCCGGCCGGGCCCTTCCCGTTGTACTCGAACCTGTCGCGGACGCACCCTCCTGGCCCCCGAACCGGGAGGGGTCGCCGCGCCAATCGTGTGTCCGGGCGCACGGCGAAGCGGCGTACGGCCACACGAAGAGAACCGCGGCGCAGAGGACAGGCTGCAGATGGCAGGCTCATGACGAGCGCGCCGCATGGCCAGAATGTTACCCCTGCCGGAGGGCTTGAATGACATTCCGGTTCACCGCCGGGACACCTCAAACCGACTGGTGCAGGTGGAAGTTGAGGGATGGACTACTCCTTCCGCCTGGACGCAGCGGATGGCCCGTTCCAGACGCGGAAAACCCCCTGTCCGGTTCCCACGCTCGGCGGTGGTCGTCCGAGGTGGATGCGGCGAAGGCCTCGGGCCACTGCGACGAAGGCCTCACCCGCCGCGCCCCGACAGGGGTGGCCCCTCGCGCTACCGGGCGGTAGCGTCGCGGCATGTTCGCTGCCTATGCCGCCCGAATCGACCGCGACCAGCCGCTGAACGGCCTTGAACTGGGCGAACGCCCGGCTCCCGGGGCCCGCCCCGGCTGGGTGACCGTCAACGTCAAGGCCGCCTCCCTCAACCACCACGACCTGTGGTCGCTGCGCGGGGTGGGCCTCGGCGAGGACAAGCTCCCCATGATCCTCGGCTGCGACGCCGCCGGGACCGACCAGGACGGCAACGAGGTCGTCCTGCACTCCGTCATCGGCCAGAGCGGCCACGGGGTCGGCCCGGACGAGCCGCGGTCGATCCTGACCGAGCGTTACCAGGGCACCTTCGCGGAGCAGGTGACGGTCCCCGCCTGGAACGTGCTGCGCAAGCCCGCCGAGCTGTCCTTCGAGGAGGCCGCCTGCCTGCCGACGGCGTGGCTGACGGCCTACCGGATGCTGTTCACCAACGCCGGTGTGCGGCCGGGGGACTCGGTCCTCGTCCAGGGCGCGGGCGGCGGCGTCGCCACCGCCGCGATCGTCCTCGGCAAGGCGGCCGGCCTGCGGGTCTTCGCCACGAGCCGGGACGAGGCGAAGCGCAAGCGCGCGGTGGAACTGGGCGCGGTGGAGGCGTACGAGCCGGGCGCGCGGCTGCCGCAGCGGGTGGACGCCGTCATCGAGACGGTGGGCGCGGCCACCTGGTCGCACTCGGTGAAGTCCCTGCGCCCGGGCGGCACCCTGGTCATCTCGGGCGCGACGAGCGGGGACCGGCCGGCGCACGCGGAACTGACGCGGATCTTCTTCCTGGAGCTGCGGGTGGTCGGCTCCACGATGGGCTCGAAGGACGAGCTGGAGGACCTGCTGTCGTTCTGCGCGGCCACCGGAGTGCGGCCCGTCATCGACGAGGTCCTCCCCCTGGACCGCGCCCGCGAGGGCTTCGGAAAGCTCGCCTCGGGCGACCTGTTCGGCAAGATCGTCCTCACGGTCTGACGAAGACCCGGGCCACCGCTTCCGGCCTCGCCGGCGATCGAGGCGCGGCGTGCGGGTGCGGGGTGCGGGTGCGGGGCGGAGCCCCGGGAGGCCCCGGGAGGCCCGGCGCAGCGAGGGCCCACCCACCGGCCGGGGCCGACCGGGCCCAGCCGGACCGGGCCGCCCCGGCCGGGGCCTGCGCCCGGTCGGGGCCTACGCCCGGTCGGGGCGGAGCGCCGCCGTGACGCGGGCCGCCGCCGCGGCCAGGTGGGCGCGGGCCTCGGCCAGCTGCGCCGGCGACACCCCGTGGTCCCGCGCGGCGTCGCGGATGTCGTCGCGGAAGCGGTCCAGCAGCCGGTCCAGGTCCCGCGTCGGGTCGGCCGTCGGGGCCAGGTCCTCGGCCCAGTCCGACGGTGGCGTCGGGGCGCTCGGCCGACCGGCCTGCGCATCCGTACCTCCGTGGCCGCCCGCGCCACCCAGCCACGCACCCGCCAGGCTCCCCAGCACGCCGCCCGACTTCGCGAACTGCTCCTGGAGCTGGCTCGCGATCCGCTGGACCTCCTCGCGCGCCCGCTCCTGCGCCTCCTTCGCCTGGCGGCGCGCCTGCTGCGCCTCCTCGCGCGCCCGGCGGCTCTCGTC
This sequence comes from Streptomyces sp. NBC_00667, assembly GCF_036226825.1. Lineage (NCBI taxonomy): Bacteria > Bacillati > Actinomycetota > Actinomycetes > Kitasatosporales > Streptomycetaceae > Streptomyces > Streptomyces sp. NBC_00667. The sequence continues at coordinate 4,528,057 of NZ_CP109022.1, read as the reverse complement.
CTTCGCCCGCCGCGCCTGCTCCTTCCACTCCGCCTTGGCCTTGCGGAGCTCCTCCTTGGCCGCCTTCCAGCCCTCGTCCTCGACGTGGTCGGCCGTCGCCGAGGCGGCCGCCGCCCGCATCTCGCGCCGCAGGTCCCCGGCCGCGCCCCGGACGTCGTCCCGGATCTCCGCGGCCAGTTCGGAGACCGAGTCGCGGATCTCCAGCTCCAGGTCGGCGAGTTCACCGACCCGGTCGGCCAGTTCGGCGCGGCCCGCCTCGGTGATGGAGTACACCTTGCGCCCGCCTTCGGTGGCGTGCGTGACCAGCCCCTCCGCCTCCAGCTTGGCGAGCCGGGGGTACACCGTTCCCGCGGAGGGCGCGTACAGCCCCTGGAACCGTTCCTCCAGCAGGCGGATCACCTCGTACCCGTGGCGCGGTGCCTCGTCCAGCAGCTTGAGCAGGTACAGGCGCAGGCGTCCGTGGGCGAAGACGGGCGGCATTCAGAGCACCTTCTTGTCGAGCGCGAGCGGGGCGGGGGCGTCGGGGCCCTCGGCCGCCGGGCGGCGCAGCAGGGCGATGGCGCCGGAGACGGTGGTGGCGCGCAGCGTCCCGGTGCCGGCGCCGAGCGTGCCGGTGATCCGCTTGGCGGCCCACTGGCCGGTGATCCGCAGGTCCTCGAAGGCGTTGGAGACGCCGCCGGTAGCGGTGTTGGCCTCCACGCGGGCGTCGGCGGGGTGCGGGAGGCGGATCGCCACCTGTCCGGAGACGGAGTTCAGGGTGATGTCCACGGGCCGCGTGTCGGCCGGGTCGAGCACGAGGTCGATGAGCATGTCACCACTGACCGAGTCGGCCCGGACGCTGCCGCCCGCGCCGTCGACGACGGTCAGGCCGCCGGAGACGGAGTGGAAGGCGAGTTCGCCGTTCACGGACTGCGCCTCGACGCTCCCGGACACGGTGTTGGCCTTGACCCTGCCGGAGAGCCCGACCAGCGTCGTGTCGCCGCTGACGCCGTTGACGTCGGTGGCACCGCTGATGCCGGAGACGAAGGCGGCCGCGCTGACGGTGGCCAGCTGGACGAGGGTGGCGGCGGGCACGGTCAGGGTGACGGTGGCGCTGCGCTCCCAGGCCTTGCGGCCGTCGGCGGAGCCGGTCCAGGCCTTCCAGGGCTTGCCCTCGAACCACTTCTTGAAGCCCTGGGAACCGTTCCAGGGCAGGTCCTCGTAGGAGAGGGTGAGGGTGCCGCCCTCCTGTACGACGTGCAGGGGCGGCCCCTCGACCTCGGCCACTTCGAGGCGGGCCGGCCCGTCGTCTGCGGCGACGACGTTCACGGTGCCGCCGACGACGCGGACGCGGAGTTCGGTCACCGGCTGCTCGAAGGTGAGCTTCTGCGGTTCGGCGACGGACCACGTCATCTGCTCTGCCATGGTTCTGATCCTCCTCGTGGACGCACGAACGGGGCTCGACGCTCGCAACATATCGCGTCTTCTGAGAACACGATATATCGCGGATCGGCGAAGTCAAGCGGCCGACACGCCGGCACGCGCGGGCAGCCCGGCGACCGGACGGGGTCCGGGGCCGGGGGACGTGGGTGAGGAGCGGGGTTACGCGGCCAGCAGCGGGCTCGCGTGGTGGTGCAGCCACGCCCGGTAGGGCGGGGTGCGCAGGGCTGCTTCGCGATAGGCGGCGCGGAGGTCCTCGTACACCTCGGCGTGCGCGCCCGGCCGGCTCGCCAGCAGCAGCCGTACGGCGAGCGGGTCGCCGGAGAGCGGCCGGATCGCCATGTCGTCGCGGGGGCCGGAGGTGGGCTGGCAGGGGGCGACGGCCTCGCCGGAGATGATCAGCGAGGTCGCGGTGTGGTAATCGGCGTGCAGCACCGGCGGGTCCACGCCGGCGCCGGCGAAGACCCGCCGCAGGCCGTCCCACTCGCCGTCCACCGACGGGTCGACCGTCCAGCGGTCGGCGGCGAGTTCCCGTAACTCCACCACCGGCCGCCGCGCGGCGGGATGGTCCCGGGACATGGACACGAACTGCGGCTCCCGCTCCATCAGCACGCGCAGTTCCAGCCCCGGCGGCACCCGCAGCGGACACCCCTCGACCTCGTGCACGAACGCCACGTCCAGTTGCCCCGCGTCCACCATCCGCAGCAGGGCGTTGGCCGACACGTCGACCACCAGCGAGGTCTCCGTCTCGGGCGAGCGCCGGTGCAGCCGGCGCAGCCACCCGGGCAGCGCCCGGCTCGCCGTGGAGCCGATCCGCAGGCGCGGCCCGCGGGCCACCGCGCGGGCGTCGGCCACCAGGGCGGCCATCTCGGCCAGCAGCGGGCGCGCCCGCCCCAGTACGGTGCGCCCGAACGGCGTGGGCCGGCAGCCGGTCCGTTCGCGGAGGAACAGCTCGCCCTCCAGGGCCCGTTCGATCCGGCGGAGCTGAGTGGTCAGCGAGGGCTGGCTCACGCCGAGCTGCCGCGCGGCCTTGTGCAGGCTGCCGGCGTCGGCGATGGCGCACAGTGCGCGCAGATGCCTGACCTCAAGCTCCATGACCAGAGGGTAGGGCGGCCCCCGTCGGCCGCACCAGCCACCGGTATCCCCCCTAATCCCGCCAATTTTACGGAAGTTGACCTACCGAAAACCTACCGATAACCCGGTGTTATCGGTGGCTGACATCATCCGCCGAGCGGTGACGCTCCCGCAGACTCCGGTACCGAACGACCCACCCCCCACACCGGATGAGTAGGAGCTCCCCCACATGCGCCACTCCCGCACGGCCGTTCCGGCCGCCACCGCAGGTCTCGTACTGGCCGCCGCCCTGGCCGGTATCGCCCCCACCGCCAGCGCCGCCCCGGCCCCGTCCGGCAACCCCGCGAGTTACGCCGCCTACGAGCACTCGCAGGAGAACCAGGCCGCCAACCGCGCCTTCTTCGACGCCGTCCAGCGCTCGGTGGCGGAGCAGCGCGCCGCCAACCCCGGCATCCAGTCCGTCACCGTCACCTACAACACGCGCAACGCGCCCAGCTTCCGTACCGTGATAGCCCGTTCCACGCAGATCTGGAACGGCTCGGTGTCCAACGTCAAGCTCCAGGAGGTGTCCTCGGGCGGGAACTTCTCCTACCGCGAGGGCAACGACTCACGGGGTTCCTACGCGAGCACCGACGGCCACGGCCGCGGCTACATCTTCCTCGACTACGCGCAGAACCAGCAGTACGACTCCACCCGGGTGACCGCCCACGAGACCGGACACGTGCTGGGTCTGCCGGACCACTACTCGGGCCCGTGCAGCGAGCTGATGTCGGGCGGCGGGCCGGGCACCTCGTGCACCAACCCCTACCCGAACTCCACCGAGCGCTCCCGGGTGAACCAGCTGTGGGCGAACGGCCTGGTCGCCTCGGGCCTGGGCACCAAGAGCTGACCCGCCGGGACCCTCCGCTGCGTTGGCCGCTGGGCCCACCCGCGGACAACCCGCCGGTATAACCCGCCGGACCAACCCGCCGGTCTAACCCGCCGAGCCCTGGTACCGGGGGCAGTCGGGGTCCGGGCAGGGCCCCGGACCCCAGTTCGGTACGAAGATCCCGAGGGACTTGCGCCGCCCGACGATCACCCGCTCGACGGGGCGCCCGCAGACCGGGCACGACTCCTGCTCGTGCCCGGTCTGCGCGGCGCCCGCCGCACCCGCACTCTGTCGCTCTTCACCGGCCATACCTCCACGGTAGGCCGGTTCGGCGCATCCGGCGGCGCGGGAGGGGGCGGGGAACCTCACGGCTGCGGCTTGCGCCACATCGGCCACATCAGCGGCCCGTCGGGCAGCCGCACCGCCGAGCCCGTGAACTGCCACCCGAGCCGCTCGTACAGCGCCTTGCTCCGCTCGCTGCTGGCCTCCAGGTACGCCGGCACGCCCTCGCGGTCGCACCGTTCCAGCACCGGCCGCATCAGCTCCGTACCCAGGCCCTCGCCCTGCCGTCCCGGCGCCACCGCGATCATCAGCAGGTACTCGTGCTCCTCGGCGGTGGGGTGCACCTCGCCCGTCAGCCGGCCGACCAGCTCGCAGCGCTCGTTGTCCGGGTCGGCCACCGCGCGCATCCTGGCCGGGACGTCGTCCTCGGCCGCCTCCCCCTCGTGGTCCCCGGCCGGGACCCGCAGCCACAGCGCCGCCGCCGAGCCGTCGGCCGCGTAGTCGATCCGGCCCTCCGCCAGCGCCACGTCCACGAACACGCCGAGGAACTTGCCGTGCACCGCCGCCCGGTGCGCCGGGTCGGGGAAGACCCAGCTGCTCACCGGGTCGTCGCGGAACGCCTCGTCCAGCAGCCGGGCCACGGCGTCCCGGTCCGACTGATCCGCCCTACGTATCTCCAGCACCACGGAACCCACCCCTCGCTCACGTTGCAACAACAGTGAGTGATCCTAGAGTTGGGCCCCGGGCGCGGACAGGCCTGTTCCGGCACCATGCGGTGCCGGAACAGGCCTGTCGCTCGCGGTCCTACGGAGCCTCCGGGTGCGGCGCGGTCACCCGGTGCGGCGAAGTCACCGGGTGCGGCGAAGTCACCGGGTGCGGCGCGTGACGAACTCCGCCAGCGCCAGCAGGCCGCCCGCCGCCCCGTGGTCCGGTACGGCCCGCGACAGCTGCTGCACCGCCCGTCCCATCCGGTCCGCCGCGTGGGCCTGCGCCCAGTCGCGGCCGCCCGCCCGCTCCACCGCGTCGGCGGCCCTGCGCACGTCGTCCCCGGTCATCGGGCCGGCGTACAGCTCGGCCAGCTCCGCCCCGGCCGTCGTGCCCGAGGTGAGGGCGGCCACGACCGGGAGGGACTTCTTGCGGGCGATCAGGTCCGCCCCGGCGGGCTTGCCGGTGTGCCCGGGGTCGCCCCAGATGCCGATCAGGTCGTCGATCAGCTGGAAGGCCAGCCCGGCCTCCCTGCCGAAGCCGTCCATCGCGTCGACCTCGTCCGGACCGGCCCCCGCGTACAGGGCGCCCAGCGCGCAGGCGCACCCCAGCAGGGCTCCGGTCTTGGCGGTGGCCATCGTCAGGCACTCGTCGAGCGAGACGTCCGGCCGCGCTTCGAAGGCGCAGTCCGCCTGCTGCCCCGCGCACAGCTCGATGACGCAGGCCGCGAGCCGGGCGGCGGCCGCCGCCGAGGCGGGGTGCGGGTCCTCCGCCAGCTGTTTCAGCGCGAGCGCCATCATGGCGTCGCCCGTGATGAGCGCGTCCGGTATGCCGAAGACGGTCCAGGCCGTGGCGCGGCCCCGCCTCCTGACGTCCTTGTCGATGATGTCGTCGTGCAGGAGCGTGAAGTTGTGCGCGAGTTCCACGGCCACCGCAGCGCGTACGGCGTCCTCCGCCTCCCCGTCGCCCGGCCCGCGCAGGGCCCGCGTCGCCGCGAGGACCAGGGCCGGGCGGATGGCCTTGCCCGGGTTGCCCGCGGCGGGGGTGCCGTCCGCGTGCTCCCATCCGAAGTGGTACATCGCCACGCGCCGCATGGAGCCGGGCAGGAGCTCGACCGTCCGGCGCAGTCGCGGGTTGACCGTCTCCCTCGTCCGTTCCAGCAGGGCCGCCGCTTCCTGGCCCTCGCCCGTGGTGACCGCACCGGTCGTCGCCATCGTGTGCCCCGCCGTGCCCCGAGCCGGCCGGCTCAGCGCCAGCGGCCGATCTCGACGTTCTCCAGGATGCCGAGCGCGTCCGGCACCAGGACCGCGGCGGAGAAGTAGGCGGTCACGAGGTAGGAGATGATCGCCTGCTCGCTGATCCCCATGAACCGCACCGACATGCTCGGCTCGATCTCGTCCGGGATGCCCGGCTGGTGGAGGCCGATCACACCGGAGGCGTCCTCGCCGGTGCGCATGCACAGGATCGAGGTCGTACGGGCGTCGCTGATCGGGATCTTGCTGCACGGGAAGATCGGTACTCCGCGCCAGGACGGTACGCGGTGGCCGCCGATGTCGACCGCCTCGGGGTAGAGGCCGCGCTTGTTGCACTCGCGTCCGAAGGCCGCGATGGCCTTGGGGTGGGCGAGGAAGAGGTTGGAGTCGCGCCGCATGCTGAGCAGCTGGTCCATGTCGTCCGGGCTGGGCGCGCCGTCGTGCGGCTGGATGCGCTGGTCGTAGTCGGCGTTGTGGAGCAGACCGAAGTCGGGGTTGTTGACCATCTCGTGCTCCTGGCGCTCGCGCAGCGCCTCGACCGTGAGCCGCAACTGCTGCTCGGTCTGGTTCATCGGCTGGTTGTACAGGTCGGCGACGCGCGTGTGGACCCGGAGAACCGTTTGTGCGATGGAGAGTTCGTACTCGCGCGGGCGCGCCTCGTAGTCCACGAACGTGCCGGGGAGGACGGCTTCGCCCTGGTGGCCGGAGGAGAGCTCGATCGCGGCTTCGCCGTGCTTGTTGGTCCGCTGGGGCGGCAGCGAGCGCTGCGTGTCCACGTGCGCGCGCAGGGAGTCGACGCGGTCGGCGAGGAGCTGGAAGTCCTGGCGGGTCAGGACGAGCGCGGTTCCGGAGGTGACCGCCCTTGCCGTGTACTCCCAGATCGCCTCCTCGTCGACGAGGGCGTCCTCGCCGAAGAAGGCGCCGTCGGCGACGGTGCGCAGCACCGCGTCCTCGCCGTAGGGGCCGGGGCCGACCTGTTCGATGCGGCCGTGGGCGAGGAGGAAGACCTTGTCGGAGGGGCTGCCGAAGGAGGTCAGCTCCTGGCCGGGCGCGAAGTCGACCTGCTGGCAGCGGGCGGCGAGTTCGGTGAGGACGTCGAGGTCCTCGTAGTCGCGCAGGAGCGGCAATTCGCCGAGCTCGGCCGGGATCACCTGGACCTGGGTGCCGGTCTTGATGAACTCCACGATGCCGTTGCCGACGGAGTAGCTCAGCCGGCGGTTGACACGGTACGTGCCGCCCTGCACCGACACCCACGGGAGCATCTTCAGCAGCCACCGTGAGGTGATCTCCTGCATCTGCGGCGCGGACTTGGTCGTGGTTGCCAAGTTCCGCGCGGCCGAGGTGCCGAGACTCCGCTGGGGGCTCTGCGTCTGGGCCTCGGACTCGGAACCTGCCTGGACCGACATGTGTTTCCCTTTCGATCACTCCATGGATCTGCGGGTCCAGGCTGTCAGTACGGGGCGTAGTGGGACCATTACACAAAAGGGTGGGACTACTCCGTCTGCGGGATGGGCACTGTCATGGGCCGTTCGCGACGGGGCCGACGGGACGGGAGTGACGGGGCGGGAGCGACGCCGTCTGGCCGGATCCGCTCGCTCGCCGTACGAACCCCCTGGCTCGGAGTGACCGCTTCCACTACACCGGTACGTAACGAGGCGAGCACGTAAGGTGACCGCCACGCGCGTACTGCGAAGGAGGCGGCCATGTCCGCACCCATGTCCGCGGACCGGTTCATCGAAGCGCTGCGGGACGAGGGCCTGACCGTGGTGGAGGTCGGGGCCTGGCGCACCCACAACCGCAACCACAAGGGGCCCTGGGGCCCGGTGCACGGCGTGATGATCCACCACACCGTCACGCACGGCAGCGCGTACACCGTCTCGCTCTGCCGCGACGGCGACGAGGAGCTGCCGGGCCCCCTGTGCCACGGCGTGATCACCAAGGACGGCCGCGTCCACCTGGTCGGCTACGGCCGCGCCAACCACGCGGGCGCGGGCGACTCCGACGTCCTGGCGGCGGTGATCGCGGAGAAGCGCCTCCCGCCCGACCACCACGCCGACACCGACGGCAACCGCTACTTCTACGGCTTCGAGTGCGAGAACCTCGGCAGCGGCGACGACCCCTGGCCGAAGGTCCAGCTGGACGCGATGGCCAAGGCGGCGGCCGCGGTGTGCCGGGTCCACGGCTGGGGCGAGCGCTCGGTGATCGGCCACCTCGAATGGCAACCCGGCAAGATCGACCCGAAGGGCTTCACGATGGACTGGTTCCGCGCCCGCGTGGCGGACCGGCTCAAGTAGCGAACCGTCCGCCCGCCCACGCCCGACAACGGCTCCACCGCCACCGTCATCGCCCGTATCCTCCCCGCCCACCGCCGCCGGGGTCTGGGCGCCGGCCTCTACGCCCACGGCCTCGCCCAGGCCCGCGCCCTCGCCCCGGCCGCCGTCGAAACGGTGGTCCTGGCCTCCAACCCCGCCGGCCTGCGCTTCGCCCTCGCCCACGGCTTCACCGAAACCGACCGCTACCTGCTCCCGGGCGCCACCGTCCCGTACATCGACCTCCGCCTGGCCTGACGCCGCCCCGCACGACTCGGCCGAGGTACGGCGCGGAGCAGGTGTGGACAGGGCTGTGACGTGCGACGGCACGGGCACGAGCGCCCCACAATGGGAGGCGTGAACCGCCCCCCGAACCCCGACGCGCTCCTGCAGCAACGCCCGCCGTCCCCGGTGCAGGAGGTCCATGACGAGCGGTTCGGGCGGCACGGCGTCCGGCTGCTGCTGAAGCGGGACGACCTCGTGCATCCGGAGCTGCCCGGGAACAAGTGGCGCAAGCTCGCGCCCAATCTGCGGGCTGCCGTGGAGGGCGGGTACTGCGGGCTGGTGACCTTCGGTGGGGCCTACTCCAACCACCTGCGGGCCACCGCCGCGGCCGGGCGGTTGCTGGGGATGGCGACCGTCGGGGTGGTGCGCGGGGACGAGCTGGCCGGGCGGCCGCTCAACGCCTCGCTGGCCCGCTGCGCGGCCGACGGGATGCGGCTGCACTTCGTCTCCCGCTCCGAGTACCGCCGCAAGGCCGAGCCCGGGGTGCAGGCCGGGTTGCTCGCCGCGGCCGGCGCGGACGGCGCGTACGTGATCCCGGAGGGCGGCAGCAACGCCCTCGCCCTGCTCGGCTGCGCCGAACTCGGCCGCGAGCTGCGCGGGGCCGGCGACGTCGTCGCCGTGGCCTGCGGTACCGGCGGCACGCTGGCCGGCCTCGCGGCGGGACTCGGGCCCGGCCAGCGGGCCGTCGGCGTCCCGGTGCTGGCCGGCGGCTTCCTGGACGCGGAGATACGTTCCCTCCAGCGGCAGGCCTTCGGCGGCCCGGCGGGCGACTGGACGCTGGCCGAGGGCTTCCACCACGGCGGCTACGCCCGGGTCCCCGCCGAGCTGGAGGCCTTCGCCGCCGGGTTCGAGGCTCGGCACCGCATCCCCGTCGAGCGGGTCTACGTCGCGAAGCTGCTCTGGGCCCTGACGGCGCTGACCGGGTGCGGGGCCTTCCCCCGCGGCACCACCCTCGCCGCGGTCGTCACGGGAGCGCCGGAGCCGTCAGCACCGGAGCCGTCAGTGCCGGAGCCATCGGCGCCGGGGCCGCCAGTCCCGGACCCGTCAGCCCCCGCCCCCTCCGGCACGGCTCAGACCGAGTCCTCCCGGTAGGCCGCGGCCTCCTCCAGGTCCAGCCGGCGCAGCAGCACCCGTAGCATCTCGTCGTCGATCTGCCGCCGGTCGCGCAGCGTCACGAACACCTCCCGCTCGGCCTCGATCATCTCCCCGGCCAGCCGCCGGTAGATGTCGTCGGCGGACTCCCCCGTCACGGGGTTGACCTCGCCGAGCCGTTCCCACACCGCGTTGCGCCGTCGCTCCATCACCGTCCGCAGCCGGTCAGCCAGCGGCCCCGGCAGGGCGTTGCGCGCTTCGGCCAGCAGCTCGTCCAGCCGGTCCTCCGCCGCCCGCGAGGCCTCGCTCTGCGCCTGGGCCTCCGCCAGCGTCTCCGCCTGGACGTCGCGCGGCGGCAGCCGCAGCAGCCGGATCAGCGGCGGCAGGGTCAGGCCCTGCACCACCAGCGTCGCGATGACCGTCGTGAAGGTCAGGAACAGGATCAGGTTCCGGTGCGGCACGCTGATCGGCACGGAGAAGGCGATGGCCAGCGAGACCACCCCGCGCATCCCCGCCCAGCCCACGATGACGGGCGCCTTCCAGGTCGTCTCGGGCTCGCGCCTGCGGATCCGCTCGGACAGCACCCTGGGCAGGAACGTCGTGGGGAACACCCAGACGTACCGCGCCACCACCACGGCCAGGAACACCGCCAGCGCGTACCAGGCCGCGCGCCAGCCCTCGTACTCGCCCAGCCCCTTGAGGACCACCGGCAGCTGGAGGCCGATCAGCGCGAAGACCACCGACTCCAGCAGGAAGGAGACCATCTTCCACACCGCGGTTTCCTGGAGCCTCGTCGCGAAGTCGACCTGCCAGTTGCGGTGCCCGAGGTACAGCGCGACCACGACGACCGCGAGCACGCCCGAGGCGTGCACCCGCTCGGCCGCCGCGTACGCGACGAACGGGATCAGCAGCGACAGGGTGTTCTGCAGCAGCGGCTCCCGCAGCCGCTTGCGCAGCAGGTGGATCGGCACCATCAGCACCAGCCCGACCCCGACGCCGCCCACGGAAGCGAGCAGGAACTCCGCGATCCCGCCGGCCCAGCCGGAGCTGAGGCCGACGGCGGCGGCCAGCGCCACCTTGTAGGCCGTGATCGCGGTGGCGTCGTTGACCAGCGACTCGCCCTGCAGGATGGTCGTGATCCGGTTCGGCAGTCCGAGCCGGCGCGCGATCGCCGTCGCCGCGACCGCGTCCGGCGGTGCGATCACCGCGCCGAGCACCAGCGCCACGGGCAGCGACAGCCCCGGCACCACGAGGTAGGCCACGTACCCCACGGCGATCGTCGCGAAGAGCACGTACCCCACGGAGAGCAGCGCGACGGGCCGTACGTTGGCCCGCAGGTCCAGGTACGAGCTCTCCACGGCGGCCGTGTACAGCAGCGGCGGAAGCAGCAGCGGCAGCACGATGTGGGGGTCGAGGGTGTACGAGGGCACGCCCGGGACGTACGAGGCGATCAGGCCGACGGCGACGAGCAGCAGCGGTGCGGGCACCGGGGTGCGTCGGGCCACCCCGGCGACGATCGCGCTGCCCGCCACCAGGCCCACCAGCGGCAATACCTCCATCGAAGATCGACCCTCCTCGGTATCAACCGTCCTGTGCGCCCGCACGTCAGTACGCTGGCCATCATGAGCGAGTGCACCCACGTTGCCGAACTGCCGCGCCCCGAGCCCGTCCCGCTTGCCCTGACCTGCCCGGAATGTCTGGCGGTCGGCAGCCATCCCGTGCAACTCCGGATGTGTCTGGGGTGCGGACACGTGGCGTGCTGCGATTCCTCGCCCTACCGGCACGCCACGGCGCACCACCACGAGACGGGCCATCCGGTGATGCGCAGCTTCGAACCGGGCGAGACGTGGCGGTGGTGTTTTGTCGACGGTTCGATCGTCTGAGGCGGGGTAGGTCAACCCTCCGCCGGTTCCCCCGAATTGGGCCCGCAGACCCCTAGCCACTGTGTGTACCCGTGGGCTTACCATCGGTCACCGGCCGCAGGAACGGCGGGTGTCCCGGGCACTCCCAGCGGGTGCCGTGAGGGGTGCCGCGACACGATCACCCGGATCGCGATAGCGTCACCGGCGAACAGAGCTCGTACCACCTTGGAGGTGAGGGTGTCCCAGATCGCAGGCGAGCCCGCGACCCAGGACTTCGTCGAAGTCCGGCTGCCGGCTGCGGGTGCCTACCTGTCGGTGCTGCGCACGGCGACAGCCGGTCTCGCGGCACGGTTGGACTTCACCCTCGACGAGATCGAGGACCTCCGCATCGCGGTGGACGAGGCCTGCGCGATCCTGCTCCAGCAGGCCGTGCCCGGCTCCGTCCTCAGCTGTGTGTTCCGGCTGATCGACGATTCGCTGGAAGTCACCGTCTCGGCGCCGACCACGGACGGCCGCGCACCCGAGCGCGACACGTTCGCGTGGACGGTGCTGTCCGCCCTCGCCGGCAAGGTCGAGGCGACGGTCGAGGAGAACCGCACGGTGTGCATCAGCCTTTACAAACAGCGCGGCGCGGGGCCAGGCCCGGCGTGAGCGGCGGGGAGATCCCGGTGCGGGGCGGGGATCGGCCCCGGGTACGGCATGAGGTCGACGGCGGCATCCCGGAGCAGCAACACGCCCGGCCGCACCCGGCTGACGCGGATGCGGAAAGCGGCTTTTTGGACTCGGCGGAGCGACGGGCGGGCCCTATGAGCGAGAACCAGCACGACGAACCACAATCCTCACAGCCACCCGCGGCCGTGGCCCAGGCGGCTCCGGCGCTGCCGGATCCGCGCGACCGCAGTGGCGCGCGGGCGCTGTTCTTCGAACTGCGGGAGCTGCCCGACGGTTCCCCGGAGCGGGCGGAGCTGCGCAACCGCCTGGTCCGGATGCACCTGCCGCTGGTGGAGCACCTGGCCCGGCGGTTCCGCAACCGCGGCGAGCCGCTCGACGACCTGACCCAGGTGGCGACGATCGGCCTGATCAAGTCGGTGGACCGGTTCGACCCGGACCGGGGCGTGGAGTTCTCCACATACGCCACGCCCACGGTCGTCGGCGAGATCAAGCGGCACTTCCGCGACAAGGGCTGGGCGGTACGGGTGCCCCGGCGCCTGCAGGAGCTGCGGCTCTCGCTGACCACGGCCACGGCGGAACTCTCCCAGCAGCACGGCCGCTCCCCCACGGTCCACGAGCTGGCGGAGCGGCTCGGGATCTCCGAGGAGGAGGTGCTGGAGGGGCTGGAATCGGCCAATGCCTACAGCACGCTCTCGCTGGACGTCCCCGACACCGACGACGAGTCGCCGGCGGTCGCGGACACGCTGGGCTCGGAGGACGAGGCGCTGGAGGGCGTCGAGTACCGCGAGTCCCTCAAACCGCTGCTGGAAGGGCTGCCGCCCAGGGAGAAGCGGATCTTGTTGCTCCGGTTCTTCGGCAACATGACGCAGTCGCAGATCGCCCAGGAGGTCGGCATCTCCCAGATGCACGTCTCCCGCCTGCTGGCCCGCACCTTGGCCCAGCTGCGCGACAAGCTCCTCGTGGAGGAGTGAGCGGGGAGCCCGGTGGGACTCAGGCGGCGGGCCCGATGCCCAGCGCCTCGGTCGCCGTCGGGTTCACCAGCAGGACCACGACCGCCAGCGCGGCCGCCGCCAGGGCCACCGCGGCGGCGGTCAGCGCACCTCCGGCGGTCCACAGCGTCCACGCCACCGGCAGCGCCATCAGCTGGGTGATCAACGCCGGGCCCCGGCTCCACCGGCGGCCCAGGCGCAGCCCCCGCGCCGCGATCAGCGGCAGCGCGGCGAGCGCGAGCAGGGTCAGGCCGCCGGTCTCTGACTGCTGCGCGGAGTCGACGTGGCCTGCGACGCCGACGAACAGCAGGTAGCCGCCGAGGCCGGCCAGGGCCAGACCCTGGAGCGCGCACAGGACGGCGGCGGCGGTCAGCCGGCCGGGCAGCGCGGCGGCGGGCGCGTCGGGGGCCGGGGCATTCGGGGTCGGCTTCTCACTCACTCCAGCAGGGTAGCCGCGCGCCGCCCGCGCCGGGGCGGACGGTGCCCGGGGACGGGCAGTATGGGCCGCCTCCGAGCGGGTGGGTAGGCTGGCGCTCATGCGTGCACTTCTCGTGGCCAATCCAGCAGCGACGACCACCAGTGCGCGTACGCGTGACGTCCTGACCCACGCCCTGGCCAGTGAGATGAAGCTGGAGGCGGTGACCACCGAGTACCGGGGTCACGCCCGTGACCTGGGACGCAAGGCGGCCCACGAGGGTCTGGACCTCGTCGTGGCCCTGGGCGGCGACGGCACGGTCAACGAGGTGGTCAACGGCCTCCTGCACGACGGGCCCGACCCGGACCGGCTGCCGGGGCTCGCGGTGGTCCCGGGCGGTTCGACGAACGTGTTCGCCCGCGCGCTCGGACTGCCCAACGACGCGGTCGAGGCGACCGGCGCCCTGCTGGACGCGCTGCGGGAACGGCGCGAGCGCACGGTGGGTCTGGGTCTGGCGGCCGGGGCCCCCGGCACGGAGGACGAGTCCGTCCCGGCGCGCTGGTTCACCTTCTGCGCGGGCTTCGGTTTCGACGCCGGGGTCGTGGGCAGGGTCGAGCAGCAGCGGGAACGCGGCAAGCGTTCGACGCACGCCCTGTACGTACGACAGCTCGTGCGCCAGTTCCTCGACGAACCCAACCGGCGGCACGGAACGGTCACCCTGGAGCGGCCCGGCGAGGAGCCCGTGCGGGACCTGGTGCTGTCGATAGTCTGCAACACCTCGCCCTGGACCTACCTGGGGAACCGTCCCCTGTACGCCTCCCCCGACGCGTCGTTCGATACCGCACTTGACGTATTGGCGCTGGACCGTTTGTCAACTCCGGCGGTCGCCAAGTACGCCACTCAGCTCCTGACCTCGACTCCTGAGCGCGGTCCACAGGGCAAGCACGCGGTGACTCTGCACGATCTGACCGACTTCACCTTGCATTCGAAGGTTCCGCTCCCCTTCCAGATGGACGGGGACCACCTGGGATTGCGGACCAGCGTTCGGTTCACAGGCGTTCGCCGTGCACTGCGTGTGATTGTGTGAGTAGAAGAGCTAAAAATCCTTTCACTCGAACGTTTACACGCCGGTACACCCCCAGGAACTAGGGCTGTGACCTAGTCGACACCGACGAATCCAAAAAAACTTTCCGGAAGGGGTTGTATCCCCGTCCGAGGTTTGCGAATCTCTACATGGCGATCGGGACAGCCCGCACAACCCGGCACCCACACAGACCGCCAGAACCCCACCACGAATCTTCGGACCCCCCAGTCGTCTTCTGGGGGCCAGCCCTTCCCTCACGGGGGGATTCGTGAAAGCGTTCACATTCACAAGCCACCTGTTCGCAATACAAGGAGATGGAGCAGCCATGGACTGGCGTCACAACGCCGTTTGCCGCGAGGAAGACCCGGAGCTCTTCTTCCCCATCGGCAACACCGGTCCTGCGCTGCTGCAGATCGAGGAAGCCAAGGCCGTCTGCCGCCGTTGCCCCGTCATGGAGCAGTGCCTGCAGTGGGCGCTCGAGTCCGGTCAGGACTCCGGCGTCTGGGGCGGTCTCAGCGAGGACGAGCGCCGCGCCATGAAGCGCCGCGCCGCTCGCAACCGGGCGCGCAACGCCAGCGCCTGACATCGACTTTCGAGCCTCGAGCCGCAGCGCGTAGAACCCTGAGAAGCGCTCAGCAACGTGCTCTTGAGCCCCGGACCGGGAACCATCGGTCCGGGGCTCAGTGCTGTGCGGGGCAGGTTCCGTAACCCTGAGTAAGGGTGCGGTCGCTGCGCTGCGTTACCGTCGGTCGCCCTACTTCTGCGGGCTGGCGGGGATGTCGAGGACGACCCGGGTGCCGCGCGGCTCGGCCCGGACCATGTCGAACGTGCCGCCGAGCTCTCCCTCGACCAGGGTGCGCACGATCTGGAGCCCGAGGTTGCCGGCCCGCTGCGGGTCGAAGCCCTCGGGCAGACCGCATCCGTCGTCCAGCACCTTGATCAGCAGCCGCGCATCGGCGCGGCCGGTGCCCGAGCGGGCTGCGGACACCTCGACCGTGCCGCCCTCCCCCTGGGTGAAGGCGTGCTCCAGGGCGTTCTGCAGGACCTCGGTCAGCACCATCGACAGCGGAGTGGCTACCTCCGCGTCCAGGATCCCGAACCGGCCGGTGCGCCGGCAGGCGACCTTGCCCGGCGAGATCTCGGCGACCATCGCGATGACCCGGTCGGCGATCTCGTCGAACTCCACGCGCTCGTCCAGGTTCTGGGAGAGCGTCTCGTGCACGATCGCGATCGAACCGACGCGCCGCACGGCCTCGTTCAGCGCCTCGCGGCCCTGGGGCGAATCCATCCTGCGGGCCTGGAGGCGCAGGAGCGCGGCCACCGTCTGGAGGTTGTTCTTCACCCGGTGGTGGATCTCCCGGATGGTCGCGTCCTTGGTGATCAGTTCACGTTCGCGACGGCGCAGTTCGGTGACGTCGCGGCACAGCACCAGGGAACCGATGCGGGTGCCCTTGGGCTTGAGCGGGATGGCGCGCAGCTGGATCACCCCGCCGTTGCCCTCGATCTCCGTCTCGCGCGGGGCCCAGCCGCTGGCCAGCTTCACCAGGGCCTCGTCCACCGGGCCGCGCGAGGGCGCCAGTTCGGCGGTGGTGGTGCCCAGGTGCTGGCCGACCAGGTCGGAGGCGAGCCCGAGGCGGTGATAGGCGGAGAGCGCGTTCGGGGACGCGTACGTCACCACGCCCTCGGCGTCGAGCCGGATCAACCCGTCCCCGACGCGCGGGGAGGCGTCCATGTCGACCTGCTGGCCGGGGAAGGGGAAGGAGCCCGCCGCGATCATCTGGGCCAGGTCGGAGGCGGACTGGAGGTAGGTGAGCTCCAGCCGGCTCGGTGTACGCACGGTGAGCAGGTTGGTGTTGCGGGCGATCACTCCGAGTACGCGGCCCTCGCGCCGTACGGGGATCGACTCGACGCGCACCGGGACCTCCTCGCGCCACTCCGGGTCGCCCTCGCGGACGATCCGGCCCTCGTCGAGGGCGGCGTCGAGGAGCGGGCGGCGGCCGCGCGGCACCAGGTGGCCGACCATGTCGTCCTGGTACGAGGTGGGGCCGGTGTTCGGGCGCATCTGCGCGACCGAGACGTAGCGGGTGCCGTCGAGGGTGGGGACCCAGAGCACGAGGTCCGCGAAGGACAGGTCGGAGAGCAGCTGCCACTCCGAGACCAGCAGGTGCAGCCACTCCAGGTCGGTTTCACTGAGAGCGGTGTGCTGGCGTACGAGGTCGTTCATGGAGGGCACGGGGCGAGCGTACCCCGGGTATGGCCATGACTTTCCCCACGGCGAATACCAGGGAGTATCCAGGAGGGCCCTGCTCCGCGTACTGTTGGAGGAAGTGACGGGATTACAACCCCTGTCCTTGGATGGACAGGACAGATTGGTCTAGTCCACAATGGTTTAAGCTTCCGCCCTCCCCGCACAGGAGGACGGATCGAGGTAAGCCGCGCGCTCTGCCCTGACCGCGCAGGCCCCTCCCACCGGCCGCCGGGAACCGCACACCCGCCGGCCGTAAGTACTCCGGGCTACGGTGCCGGGCGGGCTGAGGGTCCCGTCCTGCACCGTGGCCCAGAGGAAACACGACGACCCCGGGCAAGACCGTGGCGCGGAGGAAGCACTCCCCGCGGACCCCTACCCCGGCCAGGCCCGCATCGCCGTCTCCGCGACCGCTTCCAGCTCCTCGCGGCCCGCCCCGTCGCGCGCCTGCTGGGACATCCCCTGGAGCACCGCCCCGACGTAGCGGGCGAGTGCCCTCGCGTCCGTGCCGACGGGCAGCGCACCGGTGGCGACGTCCGCCGCGATCCGGCTCTCGAAGGTCGCCAGGTTCTCGTTGCGCCGCTCCCGCAGGGCCTCGGCCACCTCGTCCGAGGTGGTGTTGATCGCCGCGCTGATGACCAGGCAGCCCTTGGGGTGGGCCGGATCGGTGTAGATGTCGGCGGCCTCGCGCAGCACGCGGCGTACGGCCGCGGCGGCGGTGGGCTCCTCGGCGAGGGCGACGGCCGCGAAGCCGCCGTACCGGCCGCCGTAGGCGGTGACGACCTCCTCGAAGAGCGTGCGCTTGTCGCCGAAGGCCGCGTAGAGGCTGGGCGCGCCGATGCCCAGCTCCCGGGTGAGGTCGGCGATGGAGGTCGCCTCGTAGCCGCGCTCCCAGAAGACGCGCAAGGCCGTGTCGAGGGCGGCGTCGCGGTCGAAGGAGCGGGGCCTGCCGCGCTGTCCGGTCACCATGCGCACATTCTATAGCGGCCATTAGGAAATCTGTTACGGTTCCTTCTGTAGCGATCACTAGAGATTTTGGAAGGGGGCGCGTCATGGGCGTGCTCGAGGGGAAGACGGCTCTGGTCACGGGTGGCAGCCGGGGCATCGGCCGGGCCGTGTCCCGGCGCTTGGCGCGGGACGGGGCGCTGGTCGCGGTGCACTACGGCCACGACGGGGAGGCCGCGCGGGAGACGGTCGCCTCGATCGAGGCGGAGGGCGGCCGGGCCTTCGCGATCGGGGCGGAGCTGGGGGTCCCGGGCGACGCGCGGGCGCTGTGGGCCGCGTACGACTCCCACCCGGGGGCGGAGGAGGGGCTGGACATCCTGGTCAACAACGCGGGGGCCGCGGACTTCGCGGGGATCGAGGACACGGACGAGGAGACCTACGACCGCGCGCACGCGCTCAACGCGAAGGCGCCGTTCTTCGTGATCAAGCACGGGCTGTCGCGCCTGCGGGACGGGGGCCGGATCGTCAACGTGACGGGCACGCCGGACCTCGCGCTGCCGGCGATCCTGGCGACGATCACGGCCAAGGGGGCGGTGAACGCGCTGACGGTGTCACTGGCCGCGGCGCTCGCGCCGCGCGGCATCACCGTCAACTCGGTGGGTCCGGGCGTCATCGAAACCGACCTCAACGCGGGCTGGCTGGCCGACCCGGCCGCCCGCGCGCACGTATCGGCCCGCTCGGTCTTCGGTCGGACCGGCACGGCGGAGGAGGTCGCGGACATCGTCGCCTTCCTGGCCTCGCCGGACTCCCGCTGGATGACGGGCAAGCACCTGGACGCGACGGGCGGCCTCCAGCTCGCGCTGCTGTAGGCGGCCGCCGCGGGGGCCGTCGGGACCGCGCCGAGAGCCGCGCCGAGAGGCCGCCGGACGGGGATCGGATCACCATGGAAGAGGGGCGCAAGGCCCGCCACGAACGGGTCGATTCTGCTAGATTGGTCTATACCACATCACCTCTCCAGATCGGCAGGCCCCGCGTGGAAGTTGTCATCGTCCCGAACGCCAAGGCAGGCGGCGAGCTCATCGCGGAGGCCATGGCCGCCCTGGTCCGCCGCAAGGCCGACGCCCTGCTCGGGGTGGCGACCGGCTCCACCCCGCTGCCGGTCTACGAGGCCCTCGCCGCCAAGGTCAAGGCCGGGGAGGCCGACGTCTCGAAGGCCCGCATCTGCCAGCTCGACGAGTACGTGGGCCTGCCGGCCGGGCACCCGGAGTCCTACCGCGCCGTCGTGCTGCGCGAGGTCGTCGAACCGCTCGGACTGTCCGAGGCGTCCTTCATGGGCCCCGACGGCTCGGCGGACGACATCGTGGCCGCCTGCGACGCGTACGACCGCGCCCTCGCCGCAGCGGGGGGCGTCGACCTCCAGCTGCTCGGCATCGGCACGGACGGGCACATCGGCTTCAACGAGCCCTGCTCCTCGCTGGCCTCGCGCACGCGGATCAAGACGCTGACCCACCAGACGCGCGTCGACAACGCCCGCTTCTTCGACGACGACATAGACCAGGTACCGCACCACGTCATCACCCAGGGCATCGGCACCATCCTCGACGCCCGCCACCTGGTGCTGCTCGCCACCGGCGAAGGCAAGGCGGAGGCCGTCGCGCAGACCGTCGAGGGGCCGCTGTCCGCGCTGGTCCCGGCCTCCGCGCTGCAGCTGCACCGGCACGCCACGGTGGTCGTGGACGAGGCGGCGGCGTCGAAGCTGAAGCTGGCCGACTACTTCCGGCAGACGTACGCCGACAAGCCCGCGTGGCAGGGGCTCTAAGCGGCGCCTCCCCCACGCGCCCCCGAAGGGCCGGACCCCCGTTTCGGGTGCCCGGCCCTTCGTCGTCGGCGGCGCGCGCTAGACGCCCGCGATGACCTCCGCCGCCGCGCGCCCGCACACCCGGGACGCGCCGTGCGTCGCGATGTGCAGCGCACCCCGCGGCCCGGCCTGCGGCACGCCCATCTCCACCACCACCGTGTCCGGCCGCGCGGCGACCAGCGCGTCCAGGGCCTGCGTCATCCACCGGTGGCGGTGCGCGTCGCGGACCACCGCGACGACCGTGCGGCTGCCCGCCGCGGCCAGGATGTCCGCGGCCGTGGAGCCCTGCGGGTACACCGCCGAGGCGGTCTTCGGCAGCAGCGCCGCGAGCTCGGCGGCCACGCCCCACGGGGTCTCGTCGCCCACCGCGATGTTCGCGACGGGCGCGAGCGTGGCCACGTACGGGGCTTCGACGGCGCTCGCCCGTCCGGTCAGGACCAGCGCCCGTCGGGCCGCCGTCAGGCCGATGCCGGGCGCGCTCCCCTCCGGCGCGCCCGGCACCGCGGCGGCCCGCTTCCCGCGGGTCCATTCGGCGAGTTCACGGACCCGGGCGGCCGCGTCGGCGAGCCGTTCCTCGGGAAGCGTGCCCTCGCGCACGGCCGCGACCAGCGCGTCGCGCAGCCGCAGGACGGTGGCCTCGTCGGCGAGTCCGCCGCCCACGCAGATCGCGTCGGCGCCTGCCGCGATGGCGAGGACGGAGCCGCGTTCGATCCCGTACGTCCCCGCGATGGCGTTCATCTCCATGCCGTCGGTGACGATCAGGCCCTCGTAGCCGAGTTCCCCCCGCAGCAGCCCGGTCAGGATGCGCGGGCTGAGCGTGGCCGGGCGGGTGGCGTCGAGGGCGGGCACCAGGATGTGCGCGCTCATCACGGCCTTGGTCCCGGCTTCCACGGCGGCCTTGAACGGTACGAGTTCACGTGCCGCCAGGGTGTCCGGATCGGCGTCGATGCGCGGCAGGGCGAGGTGCGAGTCGACGTTGGTGTCGCCGTGGCCCGGGAAGTGCTTGGTGCAGGCGGCGACCCCGGCGGCCTGCAGGCCCTCGACGTAGGCGGCGGTGTGCCGGGCGGCGAGGTGGGTGTCGGCGCCGAAGGACCGTACGCCGATGACCGGGTTGTCGGGGTTGGAGTTGACGTCCGCGGAGGGTGCCCAGTTGAGGTTGACCCCGCAGGCGGCGAGGCGGCGGCCCAGTTCGCGGGCGACGTCCCGGGTCAGGCCGGTGTCGTCGACGGTGCCCAGGGCCAGGTTGCCGGGGAAGGAGGAGCCTTCGCGGACCTCCAGGCGGGTGACGTCGCCGCCCTCCTCGTCGATGGCGACCAGGACGTCGTCCCGCTCGGCGCGCAGCTGGGCGGTGAGCCGGGCCAGTTGTCCTGGGGAGGTGATGTTGCGGCCGAACAGGCCGACGGAGTGCAGGCCTTCGCCGAGCCTGCGCAGCAGCCAGGCGGGGGCCGTGGTGCCCTCGAAGCCGGGCTGGAGGACCGCGAGGGCGTCGCGGGTGAGCGTGTCCGTCTGGTGCGCAAGGACAGTCATGGGCCGTTATCCCTTCACGGCGCCGGCCGTGAGGCCCGCGGCCATCTTGCGCTGGACGATGAGGAAGAGGATGACGATGGGCAGCGCCATCATGGTGGAGCCGGCCATCATCGGGGCGAACTCCGTGCCGTTCTTGGTGGTGAAGTTGCCGAGCCAGACGGTGGCCGTCTGGTTCTGCTGGCTCATCAGCATCAGGGCGTAGAGGTACTCGTTCCACGCCTGGATGAAGCCGTAGACGGACGTGGCGACCATGCCCGGGGCGAGCAGCGGGAAGACGACGCGCAGGAAGGCGCCGGCGGGGGTGCAGCCGTCGACCATGGCCGCTTCTTCCAGCTCCTTGGGGATGTTGACGATGAAGCCGCGCAGCGTCCAGACGGTGAAGGGCAGGATGAAGGTCAGGTAGGTGATGATCAGGCCGCTGAGCTTGTCGTACTGGCCGAGGTCGTTGAGCAGCAGGAAGACCGGGATGATCATCGCGACGAGCGGGATCATCTGGACCGCGAGGATGCCGACGATCACGATCTTGCGGCCGCGGAAGGCGAACCGGGAGATGGCCAGGGCGGCCAGCATGCCGACGGCGATTCCGATGACGACCACCGTGAGCGAGACGATCATGCTGCGTCCGACCGGTCCCCAGAAGTCGGAGATCTCCAGCGCGCGCCGGAAGTTGTCCAGCGTGAAGGTGGCCGGGAAGAAGTGCGGGTTCGGGTCGATCGCGTCCTTGGCCGGTTTGAGGGCCGTGTTCAGCATCCAGTAGACCGGGAACCCGGCGGTCACGAAGACGAGCAGGCCGAGGAGGTTCCAGCCGAGCCGGGACTTCTTCCTCTGCTTGTGGCGGCGGGAGCCGGGGGGCGCGGTGGCCGGGGCGGCCGCGGTGGTCGAGGTCACTCCACCTCTCCGATCTTGAGCATCTGGCGCATGTAGACGGCGACCACGCCGAGCAGCAGCAGGACGGTGACGAGCGCGATCGCGGAGCCGCCCGAGTAGTCGTTGACCACGAAGGCCTGCTTGTACGAGTAGGTGGTCAGCAACTGGAACTCGGCCTCGGGGTTGCCGTTGCGCATGACGAAGACCTGCGGGAAGACACCCATGTCCCAGATGACCGAGAGGGTCGTCAGCATGACGATGATCGGCTTGAGGATGGGGAGGGTGACGTGGCGGAACACGCCCCAGGCGCCCGCGCCGTCGAGGCGCGCGGCCTCTTCCAGCTCCTTGGGCACCTGGGTGAGGCCTGCGCTGAGGGTGATGACGACGAAGGGCACCGCGCCCCAGACCACGAGAAGCATGATCACGGCGAGGCCCTGGGGGCCGCTGGCGAACCAGTTGTGGCCGATCATGTCGACGCCGGGGAGCCTGCTCATCAGGTAGTTGAGGACGCCGTAGTCGGCGTCGAAGATCCACTTGAAGATGGCGGTGGCGACGATGATGGGCATGCCCCAGCTCGCGACCAGGGCGATGCTGATGAGCGCCTTGACCCAGCCGGAGACCTTCTGGAGCAGCAGGGCGACGAGCATTCCGATGACCATGGTCAGGATGACCGCGCCGGCCGCGAAGACGAGGGTGCGCAGCACGACGGACCAGAAGACGCCGTCGCCGAGGACCTTGGTGAAGTTGTCGAGGCCGACGAACTCCGCGTCCTTGAAGCCCCAGAGCTCGGACTTGCCGAAGCTCTGGAAGGAGAGGGACACCAGCCTGAACAGCGGGTAGCCCATGACGAGGACGATGATCAGCAGGCAGGGGGCCAGCAGCAGCCAGGGGGTCGCGCCGGGGCCCTTGCGCCCCCGCTGCCCCGGCGCGGAGGTCTTGCCCGTCCCGGGTCCGGTGGAAGTCCGCTGCCGTGCCGGCGGCAGATCGGCGGTGGTTGTCTGTGCGGCACTCATCGCGTGCTCCTCGGGGGTCCCTCTCTTGACGGGCAGCGGGGCCCCGCCGGTCCGGCGGGGCCCCGCACCCGGGTCACTTGGTGTTGATGACCTTGTCGATCTCGGCGTCGGCGGCCTTGGCCGCGTCCTCGACCGACTTCTTGCCGGTGCCGATGTCCTGGAGCATGGTCTGCAGGACCTTGCCCTTCTCGACCTGGCCCCAGCCGGGCGCGGTCGGGACGAACCAGGAGGACTCGGCGGCGGTGGCCGGGACCTGGGTCTTGGGGTCGGCCTTGAGCGGGCCGAGGTCCGTCTTGTTGTTCGGCAGGTTGCCCTTGGCGATCAGGCCCTGCTGGCCCTGGGAGCCGGTGAAGGCGTTGATCCACTCGGAGGCGATGTCCTTGGCCTTGGACTTCGAGGGGACCGCGAGGTCCGAACCGCCGAGGAAGACGGGGAGGTTCTTGCCGCTCGGGCCGGGCATCACGAAGTTCTCGAGCTTGTCCTTGAGCCCGCCGACCTTGTCGCTCTTCGGGTCGGCCGCGGTGGAGCCCTCCCAGGCGGCGGCGAAGATGGCGGCGGAGTTGCCCTGGCCGAAGACGACCGGGCGGTCGGCCTCGTCCTTGGTCTTGTCCGCGTGCATGTACTTGTCGAGGAGTTCCTTGTACTGCTTGAGGCCCTTGACCGCCTCGGGGGAGGACAGGGAGCCCTTCCACGAGCCGCCGTCCTTCTTGGCGATGGCGCCGCCGTTGTCGTAGACGAAGGACATCGCGCCGTACCAGTCCGGCGAGGGCTGGTAGAGGGCGCTGAACTTGTCGCCCTTCGCGGCCTGGATCTTGTCGAGGGCGGAGGTCAGCTCGGCCCAGCTCTTGGGGGCGGCGGTGACGCCGACCTCCGCGGCCAGGTCCTTGCGCCAGGTGCCGACGCGGCCGCCGGCGTAGTACGGGACGCCGTAGGTCTTGCCGTCGTAGGTGACGGACTGCTTCAAGGCGTCGAGCCAGGCGGCGGAGTTGTCGAACTTCGACGGGTCGATCTCGGAGAAGGCACCGGTCGACATGTAGCCGATCATCTCGGAGTTGCCCATCTCGACCACGTCGGGGGCCTTGTCCGTGGCGAGGACGGCATCGAGCTTGGCGTTCTTGTCCGGCCAGCCGTAGTACTCGTGCTTGACCGTCAGACCGGGGTGCTTGGCGACTATCGCGTCATCGGCCGCCTTGACCAGCTCCGGCCAGTTGTTCTGGGCGTCGACCGTCAGCCAGACGGTCAGCTCCTTGGCGCCGGACGCCTTGTCGGCCGTGTCGCCGCCCTTGCCGTCCGAGCCACCGCACGCCGCCAGGCCGATCACCATGCCCGCGACTCCAACCGCCGCGATGAGCTTGCGCTTCACGCCACCCTCCTCAGGGATGCCTTCCTGCACTTCCCTTGCCCACCGCGGTGACATACGCGAAGTACTGAGCGTGGGGCCGGGATCCGATCCATATTGGTGTAGACCAGTAACCGGAGCTTGGCCTAGACCTTTAGGGGTGTCAAGGGTCTAATGAGCGGGTGATCGGTCCGTTACCGGACCGACACCTGGGGGAGGGAGGAGGCCTGTCCTCCCACCCGTGTCACGATGTGACCGCACATATCGGAGGAGCCGGTGACGGCAGCGAAACTGGAGTCGGGAAGGCGGGCGGCGATGGCCACCGAAGGGGCGACCACGGAGCCGGAAGGCGGGCCGGCCACTCGCACGGCGCGGGTTCCCAAGTACTACCGACTCAAGCGGCACTTGCTCGACATGACCGAGACCATGCCGCCCGGCACGCCGGTACCGCCCGAGCGCACGCTCGCGGCCGAGTTCGACACCTCGCGGACCACCGTCCGTCAGGCCCTGCAGGAGCTCGTCGTGGAGGGCCGGCTCGAACGCATCCAGGGCAAGGGCACCTTCGTCGCCAAGCCCAAGGTCTCCCAGCCGCTGCAACTGTCCTCCTACACGGAGGACATGCGCGCCCAGGGCCTGGAACCGACCTCCCAGCTCCTGGACATCGGCTACGTGACGGCCGACGACACCCTCGCCGGACTCCTCAAGATCTCCGCCGGCGGGCGCGTCCTGCGGATCGAACGGCTGCGCCTGGCCAGCGGCGAGCCGATGGCCATCGAGACCACCCACCTGTCGGCCAAGCGCTTCCCCGCGCTGCGCCGTTCGCTGGCCAAGTACACCTCCCTCTACACCGCCCTCGCCGAGGTGTACGACGTGCGCCTCGCCGAGGCCGAGGAGACCATCGAGACCTCGCTGGCCACCCCGCGCGAGGCCGGACTCCTCGGCACGGACGTCGGCCTGCCGATGCTGATGCTCTCGCGGCACTCGCTGGACGCCGACGGCGAGCCGGTCGAATGGGTACGTTCGGTGTATCGCGGCGACCGTTACAAGTTCGTTGCCCGTCTCAAGCGGCCCGCCCCCTGATACCTCATTGACTCTTGATCGGCCCTCGGTGGACGCTCGTACCGCTATACGGACGGGGGCTTACGTCCACCGATCGGGCCCCCGTAGATTCCCTGCGCTCAGCAGTGATCAACGAGGGGACGAGGATCATGCCGGAACCGGAAGCAACGGGCACGTCACGGGACACGGCGGGAGCCTCGTCAGGGGGGCTCTCGCCCAAGTCGGTCGCCGTGTGGGTGCTCGTCGCCCTCATCGGGGCCATCGGCTGGGGCGTGCTCGCGCTCTCGCGCGGTGAGGAGATCTCGGCGGCGTGGCTGCTCGCCGCCGCGCTGGGCTCGTACGCCATCGGCTACCGCTTCTACGCACGCTTCATCGCCGAACGCGTCCTGCGGGTGGACAAGACCCGGGCCACCCCGGCCGAACGCCTCGACAACGGTGTCGACTTCCACCCCACCGACCGCCGCGTGCTCTTCGGCCACCACTTCGCCGCCGTCGCCGGCGCGGGCCCGCTGGTCGGTCCCGTCCTCGCCTCGCAGATGGGCTACCTGCCGGGGACCATCTGGATCGTGGCGGGCGTGATCTTCGCGGGCGCCGTCCAGGACATGGTGACGCTGTTCTTCTCCACCCGCCGCAACGGCCGTTCGCTCGGCCAGATGGCCCGTGACGAGATCGGCCCCGTCGGCGGAGCGGCCGCGCTGGTCGCCGTCTTCGTCATCATGATCATCCTGCTGGCGGTGCTGGCCCTGGTCATCGTCAACGCGCTGGCCGACTCCCCCTGGGGCGTCTTCTCCATCGGCATGACCATCCCGATCGCCCTCTTCATGGGCTTCTACCTGCGCGTCCTGCGTCCGGGCCGGATCACCGAGGTCTCCCTGATCGGCGTCGCCCTGCTGCTGCTCGCCATCGTCGCGGGCGGCTGGGTCGCCGACTCCTCGTTCGCCGACGTCTTCACCCTGGACAAGCAGACCCTGGTCATCTGGATGGTCGCCTACGGCTTCGTGGCCTCCGTGCTGCCCGTGTGGATGCTGCTCGCCCCGCGCGACTACCTGTCCACCTTCATGAAGGTCGGCACCATCGCCCTGCTGGCCATCGGCGTGGTCATCGCGATGCCCGTGCTCAAGATGCCCTCCGTCACCGACTTCGCCTCGCGCGGCGACGGCCCCGTCTTCGCCGGCTCGATGTTCCCGTTCGTCTTCATCACCATCGCGTGCGGCGCGCTGTCCGGGTTCCACGCGCTGGTCTCCTCGGGGACCACCCCGAAGATGATCCAGAAGGAGACCCAGGTCCGGGTCATCGGCTACGGCGCGATGCTCACCGAGTCCTTCATCGCCGTCATGGCCGTGATCGCGGCCTGCATCATCGAGCCGGGCCTGTTCTTCGCGGTGAACTCCCCTGCCGGGGTCGTCGGCGCCACCGTCGAGAGCGCCTCCCAGGCGGTCACGCACTTCGGGTTCGCCATCTCCCCCGACGCCCTCGCCCAGGCCGCGAAGGACGTCGAGGAGACCACCCTGCTGTCCCGTACCGGCGGCGCGCCGACCTTCGCACTCGGAATGTCGCAGATCTTCTCCTCCGTCATCGGCGGCGCCGGGATGAAGGCCTTCTGGTACCACTTCGCCATCATGTTCGAGGCCCTGTTCATCCTCACCACCGTCGACGCGGGCACCCGCGTCGGCCGCTTCATGCTCCAGGACACCCTCGGGAACGTGCACAAGTCCTTCAAGGACGTCAGCTGGAAGCCGGGCGTGTGGATCGCGAGCGCGGTCGTCGTCGGCGGCTGGGGCTACTTCCTGTGGGTCGGCGTGGAGGACCCGCTGGGTGGCATCAACCAGCTGTTCCCGCTGTTCGGGATCGCGAACCAGCTGCTGGCGGCGGTCGCCCTGGCGGTCTGCACCACGCTGCTCGTCAAGTCCGGCCGGCTCAAGTGGGCGTGGGTGACGGGCGTCCCGCTGGCCTGGGACGTGGCGGTGACCCTCACCGCCAGCTACCAGAAGGTCTTCTCCGACAACCCGAAGATCGGCTTCTTCGCGCAGCGCGACCTGTACCAGGACGGCATCGACGCCGGGAAGGTCATCAAGCCGGCGAAGGACCTCGACCAGATGCACACCGTGGTCACCAACGCCACCGTGGACGGCGTACTTTCCGTGCTGTTCGCCCTGCTGATCCTCATCGTGCTGGTCGACGCTGCCCGGACCTGCGTCAAGGCGGTCCGCGCGCCGCAGGGCGTGACCCTCACCGAGGCCCCCTGGACCGAGTCGAAGATCGTCGCCCCGGCGGGGCTGATCGCGACCGCCGAGGAGCGGGCGGAGCTGGCCGCCGCCGGCCTCGACTCGGGCGGCGGCAAGACCAAGGAGCCGGTGGCGTGAGCGGCGTCCGGGAGGCGCTGGCCAAGGCCCGGTACTACGTACGGGAGTTCTCCGGCGAGGCCGCCTACGACCGCTACGTGGCCCACGCCCGCTCCCACGACCCGGACGCCGAGGTCCTCACCCGGCGCGCCTTCGAGCGCGCCCGCACCGACGCCCGCGAAGCCGACCCGCGCGAGGGCTTCCGCTGCTGCTGAACCGGCCACGGGCCGCCGCGTATCTCCCGGAAACGCGGCGGCCTTTTCCGTGCCCCCGCGGCACACTCGGTGCCATGGACATCACCATCAGACGGGCGCTGCCGGCGGAGTACGAGACGCTCGGGGACATCACCGCCCGGGCCTACCTCGACGACGGCCTGCTCACGTACGGCGAGGACGATCCGTACCTCGCCAGGCTCCGGGACGTGGCCGGCCGCGCCGCGGCGGCCGAGGTGCTCGTCGCCGTGCTCGGCGACGGGCGCGTCGTCGGCGGTGTGACCTTCGCCGCGCCCGGCAGCGCGCTGTGCGACATCGCCCGCGCGGACGAAGCCGAGTTCCGCATGCTGGCGG
Organism: Streptomyces sp. NBC_00667; assembly: GCF_036226825.1. Classification (NCBI taxonomy): domain Bacteria; kingdom Bacillati; phylum Actinomycetota; class Actinomycetes; order Kitasatosporales; family Streptomycetaceae; genus Streptomyces; species Streptomyces sp. NBC_00667. The sequence continues at coordinate 4,499,987 of NZ_CP109022.1, read as the reverse complement.
TCGCCCGCGAGGGCCGCGGCCGGGGCGCGGGCGAGGCGTTGGTACGGGCCTGCGTGGACCGCGCCCGGGCCCTGGAGGGGGTACGCAGGCTCGTGCTGTCGACCACCGAGGACATGCCGGCCGCACACCGGATCTACGAGCGCCTGGGCTTCGTACGGTCGCCGGATCGGGACTGGGAGCCCGTCCCCGAACTCGGTTTGCTCACGTACGGTCTCGCGCTGTAGTCGGCGCGCGACACAACATCTAGGGGGTCCCCCAGGAGGGGGCCCCCACATGTATGCTCGTGCTCGCTGTCGCCGCAGGGGAATCCGGTGTGAATCCGGAACTGTCCCGCAACGGTATGAAAGGCACCCATAGGTGCGTCCGAAGTCCGAGGACCTGCCGACAGCACGCCCGGCTCGACCGAACCGGGAACAGCCACGTCCGGGCCTCGCGGTTGGGCCGGTGGACGCCGCGCGGCGCAAGCGTGCCCTGATGGGGGACGGCCCGTGCGCGCCCACTCGCGCCCCGCGCCGAAGGTGCCCCGGAGCCGAGTGAGGGAGAGCTCCCCCCGTGACCATCGCGCCCGCCGCACCGCGCGCCGAGTCCGACCCGTCCGACAACGCAACCACCGGCGGGGGCCATGGGGCCGCGCTGCTGCGTACCCTCACCGAGCTGACGGCTGACCTCCCCGACACCGACCCCGGCCGGGTCGCCGCCGCCGCCCTGCGCGGCCGCAGCGCCACCGCGGACGAGGCCGAACTGCGCTCGCTGGCCACCGAGGCCGCCGCCGGGCTGATCTCCGAGGACCCGGCGTACTCCCGGCTGGCCGCGCGCCTGCTCACGCTGGCCGTGCGCGACGAGGCTGCGGGCCAGGGCGCCACCTCCTTCGCCGCGTCCGTCGCGGTCGGCCACCGCGAGGGCCTGATCGCCGACCGTACGGCCGAGTTCGTGGCCGCCCACGCGAACCGCCTCGACGCGCTGGTCGAGCACGCGCTCGCCGAGGGCGCCGACGACCGCTTCGGCTTCTTCGGCCTGCGCACCCTGCACAGCCGCTACCTGCTGCGCCACCCCCTCACCCGTCAGGTGATCGAGACCCCGCAGTACTTCATGCTGCGCGTGGCCTGCGGTCTCGCCGCGGACGAGAGCGTGACGGCCGTCGAGGAAGTGGCCTCGCTGTACCGGCTGATGAGCCGCCTGGACTACCTGCCGTCCTCCCCCACCCTCTTCAACTCCGGCACCCGGCACCCGCAGATGTCCTCCTGCTACCTGCTGGACTCCCCGCTGGACGAGCTCGACTCGATCTACGACCGCTACCACCAGGTCGCCCGCCTGTCCAAGCACGCCGGCGGCATCGGTCTGTCGTACTCCCGCATCCGCGCCCGCGGTTCGCTGATCCGCGGCACCAACGGCCACTCCAACGGCATCGTCCCGTTCCTCAAGACCCTCGACGCCTCCGTCGCCGCCGTCAACCAGGGCGGCCGCCGCAAGGGTGCCGCCGCCGTCTACCTGGAGACCTGGCACGCGGACATCGAGGAGTTCCTGGAACTGCGCGACAACACCGGTGAGGACCAGCGCCGTACGCACAACCTGAACCTCGCGCACTGGGTGCCGGACGAGTTCATGCGCCGCGTCAACGCCGACGCCGACTGGTCGCTGTTCTCGCCCGCCGACGTCCCCGAGCTGGTCGACCTGTGGGGCGACGACTTCGACGCCGCCTACCGCAAGGCCGAGGCGGCGGGCCTCGCCCGCAAGACGATGCCCGCCCGCGACCTGTACGGCCGGATGATGCGCACCCTCGCGCAGACCGGCCAGGGCTGGATGACCTTCAAGGACGCCTCCAACCGGACGGCGAACCAGACCGCCGAGCCCGGCACGGTCGTCCACTCCTCGAACCTCTGCACCGAGATCATCGAGGTCACCAACGACGGCGAGACGGCCGTCTGCAACCTGGGCTCGGTCAACCTGGGCGCCTTCGTCCTGGCGGAGTCGGGCGAGATCGACTGGGAGCGGCTGGACGAGACCGTCCGCACCGCCGTCACCTTCCTCGACCGCGTCGTGGACATCAACTTCTACCCGACCGAGCAGGCCGGCCGCTCCAACGCCCGCTGGCGCCCGGTCGGTCTGGGCGCGATGGGCCTCCAGGACGTCTTCTTCCAGCTGAAGCTGCCCTTCGACTCCCCCGAGGCGAAGGCCCTGTCCACGAAGCTCTCCGAGCGGATCATGCTGGCCGCGTACGAGGCCTCGTGCGACCTGGCCGAGCGCAGCGGTCCGCTCCCCGCCTGGGAGCAGACCCGTACGGCCCGAGGTGTCCTGCACCCCGACCACTACGACGTCGAGCTGAACTGGCCGGAGCGCTGGGCCGCACTGCGCGCCCGCGTCGCCGAGACCGGCATGCGCAACTCGCTGCTGCTCGCCATCGCCCCGACGGCGACGATCGCCTCGATCGCGGGCGTGTACGAGTGCATCGAGCCGCAGGTCTCCAACCTCTTCAAGCGCGAGACGCTGAGCGGTGAGTTCCTCCAGGTCAACGCCTACCTGGTGGACGAGCTCAAGAAGCTCGGCGTGTGGGACGCGCAGACCCGCGAGGCGCTGCGCGAGGCCAGTGGCTCCGTGCAGGGCTTCGGCTGGATCCCCGCCGAGGTGCGCGAGCTGTACCGCACGGCGTGGGAGATCCCGCAGCGCGGCCTGATCGACATGGCGGCGGCCCGTACCCCGTTCCTGGACCAGTCGCAGTCGCTGAACCTGTTCCTGGAGACGCCGACCATCGGGAAGCTGTCCTCGATGTACGCGTACGCCTGGAAGCAGGGCCTCAAGACCACGTACTACCTGCGCTCGCGCCCGGCGACGAAGATCGCGCGCGCGGCCTCCGCCAGCGCCGTGCCGGCCGCCGCCACCCCCCTTCCGCAGGCCGTCGACGCCGATGCGCTGGCCTGCTCCCTTGAGAACCCCGAGTCCTGCGAGGCCTGCCAGTAATGAGCTCCACCGACACCGATGTTGCAACGAGCAAGAACCTGCTCGACCCGGGCTTCGAACTGACCCTGCGCCCCATGCGCTACCCGGACTTCTACGAGCGCTACCGGGACGCGATCAAGAACACCTGGACGGTCGAGGAGGTCGACCTCCACTCGGACGTCGCCGACCTCGCGAAGCTGACGCCGGGCGAGCAGCACATGATCGGCCGTCTGGTCGCGTTCTTCGCGACGGGCGACTCGATCGTCTCGAACAACCTCGTGCTGACCCTGTACAAGCACATCAACTCCCCGGAGGCGCGCCTGTACCTGTCGCGCCAGCTGTTCGAGGAGGCCGTGCACGTCCAGTTCTACCTGACGCTGCTCGACACCTACCTGCCCGACCCGGACGACCGTGCGGCCGCCTTCGACGCGGTCGAGGAGATCCCGTCGATCCGCGAGAAGGCGCAGTTCTGCTTCAAGTGGATGGACTCGGTCGAGAAGATCGAGCGCCTGGAGACCCAGGCCGACCGCCGCCGCTTCCTGCTGAACCTGATCTGCTTCGCCGCCTGCATCGAGGGCCTGTTCTTCTACGGTGCGTTCGCGTACGTGTACTGGTTCCGCTCGCGCGGCCTGCTGCACGGTCTGGCCACCGGCACCAACTGGGTGTTCCGCGACGAGACCATGCACATGAACTTCGCGTTCGAGGTCGTGGACACGGTCCGCAAGGAGGAGCCGGAGCTCTTCGACGACGCCCTCCAGCAGCAGGTCACCGACATGCTCAAGGAGGCCGTGGAGGCGGAGCTGCAGTTCGGCCGCGACCTGTGCGGTGACGGCCTGCCGGGCATGAACACCGAGTCGATGCGCGAGTACCTGGAGTGCGTCGCGGACCAGCGCCTGGTCCGTCTCGGCTTCCCGCCGGTGTACGGCTCGCAGAACCCGTTCTCGTTCATGGAGCTCCAGGGCGTCCAGGAGCTGACGAACTTCTTCGAGCGCCGCCCGTCGGCCTACCAGGTGGCGGTCGAGGGCACGGTCGACCTGGACGAGGACTTCTGAGTCCCCGCTCCAACGGCTTGGTAGCGTCCCCGCCCATGGGGAGAACGACGACCCGGGTGACCGGGGTCCAGGGCGGGGGCGCTTCCTCGTGTCCGGGCTCGACGGCATGACCGGCTCCGGGTGGGCCGGGCGGGCCCGGCTGCGGCCCGGGGGCCTGCTGTACGGGGGCACCGTCGGGTCCGCGACCGCGCACGCGCACCACTCCGTGCAGGTCATCGCCGCGCTGGGCGGGGACGGGCTGCTGATGGCCGGGCCGGACGGGGAGCCCTTCCGGTGCCGGGCGTACGTGGTCCCGGCCGGGGTGCGTCATTGCGTGCTGGCGGGCGCCGCGCGCGGGGTGGTGCTGCACTACGACCCGCTCTCCTCGGCCGGCCGCGGGCTCGCGGCCCTGGCAGGGGATGCGGGAGGGCTCGTACCGGCCGCCGCGGACCTGCCCGCCGACCCCTTCGAGGCGGCGTGCGCGCTGGACCTGCTGCTCCCCGGCGGCCCGACGGCGCAGGCCGCCGCGCATCCGGGGCTGGCCCGGGTACTGGCGTGGCTGCCCGGGCGGGACGGCGTACGGCTGTCCCAGGCGGCCGAGGTGGCCTGCCTGTCGGAGAGCCGCCTCGCGCACCTGTTCCGGGCGGAGCTGGGGCTGCCGTTCCGCCCGTACGTCCTGTGGCTGCGACTGATGCGGGCCGCCGAACTCGCCTCCCGGGGGCACACCCTGACGGACGCGGCGCACGGCGCGGGCTTCGCCGACGGGGCTCACCTCAGCCGGGTGTGGCGGCGCATGTTCGGGATCCCGCCGTCGGACTTCGGCCGCACCATCCAGTGGATGTAGCAGGTTCGTTCAAGCGCCGACGGGCCCTGTGGCCGCACCGTTGACGCATGACGAACTTGCTGAGGACCTGCATCACCGCGTGTACGCCGAAGGCCATGCCGGCCGCCGTGCGCACGGCCTTCGAGGCCGAGCTGCGCCGCGCCCGCGACGCCGCGCCCGACACGGACACCATGTGGGACGCCCTGGAGCGGGCGCACATCATCTCCCAGGCCTGGGCCTGGCCCCACACCCGTGCCCACTGGCACATGTTCCGGCTCGCGGTGCGCTGCCGGGACCGTGCGGAGACGGTGGGGCAGGTGGTGCGGATCCTGGTGGCGGGGGCGGGATCGGTGACCGGGCGCGTGCCGTACGGCAACACGGGGCGTACGGCGGCGGGGCTGCGCACGCCGATGCCCCTCCCGGAGGACCTGCTGGTGCTGCTGGGCCGCGCCCCGGCGCGGCCCGCGGACGCTCAGGCGTTGGGGACGGTCTCGTAGCGGGGGGTGCCCTCTTCCATCTGGCGCAGGGCGTCCTTGCGGTCGCGCTTGGAGAGGCGGTCGATGTAGAGGTACCCGTAGAGGTGGTCGGTCTCGTGCTGGAGGCAGCGGGCGAAGTAGCCCGTACCGCGCACCTTGATCGGGTTGCCCTGGGCGTCCTGGCCCGTGACCTCCGCGTAGTCCGGGCGGGCCAGCGACGCGTAGGCGGTCGGGACCGACAGGCAGCCCTCGTTCGAGTCGTCCAGCACCCGCGTGGAGGCGGGCAGTTCGACCAGCTTCGGGTTGACCACGACACCGGTGTGGCGCACGCCCTCGTCGTCGGGGCAGTCGTAGACGAAGACCTTGGCGTCCACGCCGATCTGGTTCGCGGCCAGGCCGACGCCCTCGGCGGTCTTCTGGCTGGCGAACATGTCGTCGATCAGCTGCGCCAGTTCGTCGCCGAACTCGGTGACGTCCTTGCACTCCCGGTGCAGGACGGGGTTGCCGACCACCGTGATCGGGCGGGAGGTGCCGCGCTCGCGGTGGGCGAGCTCGCGCGCCTCACAGTCCTCCGTGTCCACGACGTAGCCTTCGTCGTCGACCGGGACCACCTGGTTCTCCTGCTGCGCCATGTCCGCCGTACGCCTTCCGTAAGTCCGCGAGTCACCGATGTGACCGGTACAGCCTACGGCCCCGGCTCAGCAGACTTCTTCGAGATCGCGCCACTCGCGGCTGTCCGGGTTGTCCGCGACCCACCCGTCCAGCAGGCCGCGCACCAGACCGGCCGGCGCGGCGATGCCGCATTCCCGCTCGGGCACCCACAGGGATCCCGAGCCGGCCGTACGGTGCCCCAGCGGGCCGGGGTGGCCGGGTTCGCTGTGGTCGTGGGGGTCCAGGTGCTCGCCGTCGCCCTCGTCGCTCGGCATCGCGCTCTCCGAACAAGTGCGGCACAACAGGCGCACCGACGAGGACCAGTCCTCGGCGGCGAAGCCCGCGTCCGAGGCCAGCTGCTCCAGCGCGTCCCGGTCGGTCTCGGTCGCCGCTTCCAGCAGGACCACCCAGGTCGGCACCGGCGAGGGCGCCCACAGCTCGATCTCGTCGAAGACCGGGTACGAGGGCCCCGCGGCGGTGATCCGCTCGCCGTGCGGGACGCCGTCGTGCAGGACCACCTCGCCCCAGCGCCGCCCCGAGGAGGGCAGCGGGATCGAGAGGACCTCTATCCGCGCCGGATCGAGCCTGCGGCCCCACACCACCTCGGCCTCGCCCTCCGGCGAGAGCCGCACGGCGGCGCTGCCCAGCTCCATGCCGACGGGCTCACCCGCTCCGGCGGCGTCGCCCGGCACCTTGAGCCCGTAGGCCTGCCAGGCCCGCCGGGCCAGCGGCCAGTCCTGGAGGGCGGTCGCCGCGATCCCCACGTTCCACCAGTCCGGGGCACCGGTCCCGCGGTCCAGCAGGGCCACCGCGCGCAGCCCGGCGGCCCGCGCCTGCTCCCAGTCGTGGCGGAACTTGTGCAGCAGGGCCAGGTTGAACCAGGACTCGGACAGCCAGGGTTCCAGGTCCGCCGCTCTGGTCAGGAGCGCGCCCGCGTCCTCGTACCGCCCGTCGCCGATCAGCGTGAACGCGCGGTCGGTGGCCTGCCGCCACGAGGCGGAGGGCCGATGCCGTACCTTCCCGAAGATCCTCACAATTCCCGCCTGCCTGGGGGCACCTCCCAGCGGTGGCTGGGGGACTACGGTGCAGCCTTGCGGACACCCTCTCGGACACTCCTACTCGCATCCAACCATGCCCACTCGGACGGCCGCTCATTACCCATGGGTTACCCCGGTGGGAGCGGCCCGACTCCGGCCCGTCCGTCCCTGGCCAGAACCCTTGCCAGGCACTCCACGACCTCGGGCTGGAAGTCGCGCCCGGTACCGAGGCGCAGCCGTGCCAGGGCGGCCAGTGAGCCGCCCGGGTGACCTCCCCCGCCGCAGAGGTCCTCGTACGCGTTGACCGCGCGCACGATCCGCGCGGCGACGGGCTGCTCCCGGTAGGGGTCCGCCTGGCGCTCCACCACGACGGCGACCTCCGCCGGCACCCCGGTCTGCCGGGCCACCTCCCCGCCGAGCCCCGCGATCCGGCGGGCCTCGGCGGCGGGCAGCGGGGCCGTCGCCCCGTCCGGGACGGGGTCGACGAGGGAGAGCTGGCCGATGTCGTGCATCAGGGCGGCGTACTCCAGCACCGTGAGCTCCCGCTCCGAGAGCCCCAGCTCCCGCCCGACGGCGCAGCTCAGGGCGGCCACCCGGCGGGAGTGCCCCGGGCGGGTGCAGCCGGCGATCTCGGTGGCGCGGGCGAGGGAGGTGATGGTCTGGCGGTAGGTGGTGCGCACGGCGGTGATCCGGTGGAAGGACATCTGGGTCAGCAGCAGCGGCACGCTGAACACGGGCAGCGCCCACAGCCCGGCCACGGCCGTCCCCAGCGCCATCACCAGGCCGGTCGCGCAGACCGCGGAGCCGATCCCGGCCGGCGCGCGCAGCTCGTCGCGGAGCAGGCTGCAGTGGGGCCGGCCGGTGCGGGCCCCCGCCAGCGCGGCGGCGAGCACAGCGTCGCACAGGGCGGTGAGGCCGAGCAGCAGCACCAGGAACAGCACGAGGTACGGGCCCTGCCCGACCCGCCCCTCCAGCCGGCCGGAGTTGTGGAGCGGCTGGAAGCAGGCTCCGGCGAAGGCGACGGCCAGTACCCGCCGGGCCACGTGGTCGAAGGCGGGCCCGTGGCCCCGGGCGATGTGCGGGACGGTCCCGACGAGGGCCGCGGCGACGAAGACGGCGACGACCTGGAGCACCCCGTGGTGGGTGGGGTGCCCGGCGGTCCGGCCGAGCAGCGCGTAGGCGAGGGCGCCCGCGGAGCCCAGCGGCGCGGGCAGGCGGTCCTGCGCGCCGTCCGGTCGGCGGTCCGGCGGGCGGTCCCCGGCCGGGGCGGCCGCGTCGCGGTGGTCGCTGCGCGCGAGCTCGCCGATGCCGATGAGGGTGCCGAACGCGAGGGCGGTGGCGCCTTCCACGACCCCGTTCCACAGGGTGTGGCCGAGCGCCGCGAGGGCGAGCAGCGCGGCGGCCGCCCTGACGGCCCCGGCGGCGCCGGCCCTCACGCCCCGCCCCCGAGGCCCCGGGCGGGGGCGGGGGCACCGCTGCGCGGGGCCGCCACCTGCACGTCGTCGTCGGAGGTCACCACCGGGTGCCAGCCGTGCCGCCCGATGGCGTCGACCAGGGCCCGCACCATGGCGGGGTCGAAATGCGTCCCGGCGCAGCGTTCCAGCTCGGCCAGGGCGACGGGGACCGGCCGGGCCCGGCTGTAGGAGCGGGTCGAGGTCATCGCGTCGAAGGCGTCGGCCACCGCCACGACCCGGGCCGGCTCCGGGATCTGCTCTCCGGCCAGCCCGTACGGGTACCCGGAGCCGTCGACGCGCTCGTGGTGGTGCAGGATCGCGGACCGGGCCTCCCCCAGGAAACCGATGCCGCGCACCATCTCGTGCCCGTACTCGGGGTGCAGCTCGATGACCCGCCGTTCCTCGGGGGTCAGCGGCCCGTTCTTGCGCAGCAGCCGGGTGGGGACGCCGAGCTTGCCGACGTCGTGCAGGATCCCGGCGATCCGGACGACCTCCATCCGCTCGTCCGGCATGCCCAGCTCGCGGGCGATCATCGCGGAGGCCTGTCCGACGCGCTCACTGTGCCCGCGCGTGTAGCGGTCCTTGATGTCGACGGCCTGGACCAGCGCCCGGATCGTGGCCTGGTGGGCGGTGCGCTCGCGGGTGTACTGGGCGAAGACCCGGGAGGAGACGTACATCGGCAGCAGCACCAGCAGGGCGGCCGGCAGCCCGTAGGGGCTGCGCCACATCACGGCCGTCATCAGCCCGGCCAGGCCGTGGACGCAGTACGGGGCGAGGGACCGGCCGGGCAGTCCGCGCCAGGCGGTGGCCGCGGGGCGGCGTTCGGCGGTGGCCAGGATGCCGGCGTCGAGGGCGGTGAGCACCAGGCAGAAGACGACCGCGGCGGCCCCCGCGGGGAGCAGGGCGTACGGGAAATCCGCCACCCGGTACGCGGCGCCGGGCGCGGCGCCGCCGAGGCTGGCCGGCCCGTCCAGCAGCCGGTAGACCTGCCCGGCCGCCCAGGCGGCGTTCGCCTGCTGGGCGGCGTGCCAGGTCCGGCGCACCGCCACGGGCCGCTGCACCACGGCAGCGGCGAATCCGGCGGGCAGCGCCACGAGCGCGGCTGCCGCCGGCGGCAGCAGGAACACGGCGGCCGGCACGACGGGGAAGAAGGCGCCCATCCCCTCGGGCTCCCGGCTGCCGGGCAGCCGCCGGCTCCCGGTGAGTTCGCAGCCGACGCCCAGGACGCACAGCAGGGCGACGGCGGCCCACGGCGTAGCGGAACCGGTGAGCGCGGGGGCTGCGCACGCGCAGGCGGCGAGCACGGCGCACAGGATGAGGGCGCGCGCCCCCGGCGGAAGTGTCCGCACGGCACCCTCCTCCCCTGCACGGGCCGGGCCGGCACCGAAACCGACCGGTACCGGAAGGGGAGGATAAGTGGGGGCCGCGGCACAGCGGGCCGCATTCGCGTATCGGGGCATACGGACGCCCCCGGATTAGCGCCTTCGAGTGAACGAAGGCTGCTTCCGGGGGCGGTTCACGCCGTTCGGGTCGCCGCCGCTCAGCCGGAGGACGGATCCGCGGTGACGTCGGTGTCCGGGACGGCCTGTCCCGAACGGATCAGTTCGATCCGTCCCATCACCTTCGAGCGCAGGTCGCTCGGTACGTCGTCCGACCCGCAGCACCGCTTGACCAGCTTCTTGACGGCCTGCTCCAGACCGTACTTCTCAAGACAGGGATTGCACTCGCCGAAGTGGGTCTCGAACTTCGTGCAGTCGCTGTCGGGCATCTCGTGGTCCAGGAACTCGTAAAGGTGGTCCAGGACCTCGGCGCACTCCGTCTCGTGCGGCTCTCCGCAGCTCATGAGCCCGAGCCTTTCAGGTCGTTCGACTCTCCCGCTCCGGCCGGGACGAGCCCGCGCTCGCGGGCGTAGTCCTCCAGCATTCCGCGGAGTTGACGGCGGCCACGGTGCAGCCGGGACATGACCGTACCGATGGGTGTACCCATGATGTCCGCGATCTCCTTGTACGCAAAGCCCTCTACGTCGGCAAGATAGACCGCGATGCGGAATTCCTCCGGAATGGCCTGGAGCGCTTCCTTCACGTCCGAATCGGGCAGGTGGTCGAGCGCCTGCGATTCGGCGGAGCGCAGCCCGGTCGACATGTGCGACTCGGCGCGCGCCAGCTGCCAGTCCTCGATCTCCTCCGCCGCACTGCGCTGGGGCTCGCGCTGCTTCTTGCGGTAGGAGTTGATGAACGTGTTGGTCAGGATGCGGTACAGCCACGCCTTGAGGTTGGTGCCCTCGCGGAACTGGTGGAAGGACGCGTACGCCTTCGCGTACGTCTCCTGGACCAGGTCCTCGGCGTCGGCCGGGTTGCGCGTCATGCGCAGCGCGGCGGAGTACATCTGGTCGAGGTAGCCGAGGGCGTCCCGCTCGAAGCGCGCGTTGCGCTCCGGGGTCGTCTCCTGCGCGTGGCCTTCGTCGGTCCCAGCGACAGGACCCACCTCCTCCGACAGCGTGGCGACTCCGAAAGCGGATCCGCTCGAATCGGAGAATAGTCGACCTTCCCGACCCTCCGCCGCTTGAAGCGTTCCGCGCTTGGGCGCGGGCAGCACCGTCCAGTCCAGGTCAGCGGCCTGCCGACGGTTCTGGCTGATGACCTGGGTCATGCGCTCCCTCTCCTCAGACGAAGTTCCCGTACGTACCGACACCCGGTTAACGACAGGTCCGGGCGCCGCATTCCCGGGCGGGACAAGGGTTTCGGGCCCGCGGGGCCGCCCCGGGCGGCCGGCGGGGGCGGAGTGAGCGGGATCACCCGGGAATCCGTCAGATCGGTCTCAGACGGGGAGCCGGCCGAGCCATCCGGCGACCGCCCCGGTGATCACCGTCAGCGCCTCCTCCTGGGTCACGCCGGCCCGTTTCGGCACTGCGAAGCCGTGGTCGCCGTGCGGGACGGGGACCAGTTCGTACGGGGTGTCCGGGCCGGGCGGCGGGAACTCCCCGGGGTGTCCGAAGGGGTCCCGGCCGCCTTGGACCACCAGGGTGGGCCGCCCCGCGCCCAGCAGCTCGTCGGCCCGGGACTTCTCGGGCCGGCCCGGCGGGTGCAGCGGGAACGCCAGGGCCAGCACCCCGGCCGCGTCCAGCTCGTCGGCGGTCCGGCAGGCCACGCGGGCACCGGCGCTGCGCCCGCCCGCGACGACGGGCAGCCCCGGCGCCAGCAGGGCGGGCCACAGGGCGCGCCAGCCCTCGTCCAGGACCTTGGGCGCGGCGGCGACCTTCTTCCCGGCGACCCGCCAGGGCTGCTCGACCAGTGCGACGGTGACCCCCTGGCCGGGCAGGGAGGCGGCCAGCGCCTGGAGGTCGCGGGCCTCGATCCCGCCCCCCGCGCCGTGGCTGACGGCGAGTACGAGCCGGGCCGCGCCGGCGGTGGCGGGACGCCAGGTGATCCGGGCCTCGCCCGCCGGGGTGTCGACGCTTTCGGTACGCGTGGTCATGGCGCCCATCCTGCCCGGGCGGGGAGCACGGGCTAGAACAGCGTGGCCTCTTCCGGCGCGGCGAGCTCGGTCAGCAGCTCCGGCCCGTTGTTGCGTACGTTGCTCACGGCGGTGGAGACCGGGTAGGCGCGCATCAGCCCGCCCGGCGGCGGCGCCAGCAGCGCCCGGAGTTCGTCCACGTCGCTGCGGGCCGGGTCCAGCCAGGGGTCCCACTTGTCGGGGGTCAGCATCAGCGGCATCCGGGGGTGGATGTCGGCGAGCGAGCGCGGGCCGTCCTCGGGCGCCACGGCCAGCGGAGCGGTCTCGGCCTCGGTGGTGATCACCGAACAGGTGGCCCACCAGGCGTTCGGGTGCTCGTCGGGCAGTGTCCGGTCGCGCCAGAACTCGTATATGCCGGCCATGGCGAACGGGGCGCCGTCGGCGGGGAGCACGAAGTACGGCTGCTTGCGCGCCCGCTTCTTCTTCCCCTCGACCTCCAGCTGCCGCTCGTCGTGGGCGGTGACCCACTCGAAGTAGCCGTCGGCCGGGATGATGCAGCGGCGCTGCGCGAAGGGGCGGCGGAAGGAGGGCTTCTCGGCGACCGTCTCGGCCCTGGCGTTGATCATCCGGGCCGCGCCCTCGGGGCCGCTCGCCCAGGAGGGCACGAGCCCCCACCTCAGCACCCGCAGTTGGCGAACCGGTCGCGGGCTCGGCGCGTCCTTCACAGGACGGTCGAGGACCACGTGGACCTCTTTCGTCGGCGCCACGTTGAAGTCGGGGGCCAGGGACTCCGTCGGCTCCCACCGCTCGACGCCGAAGATCCGCGCCAGTTCCTCGGGCGCCCGGCTCGCTGCATACCTTCCGCACATGGCTGACACACTGCCATGGCCCTCTCCCCCTACCGCAAGGAGTCCGCCACTCCATGGACAGCACGATGACGGCCGGTCTGTGGGACCGGCTGAGCGGTATACAGACCGAGCCCGCGTGGTGGCTGGTGGTCGCGACGGGACTCGCGGCGCTGGCCGCCGTGGCACCCCGGCCCGTGTGGCGGCTGTCGCGGAACGCGATCACCATCGCGCACGAGGGCGGCCACGGACTGCTGGCGCTGCTGACCGGGCGCCGGCTCGACGGGATCCGGCTGCACTCCGACACCAGCGGCGTCACCGTGAGCCGGGGCAAGCCCAGCGGGCTCGGGATGGTGCTGACCGCCGCCGCCGGGTACACGGCGCCCTCGCTGCTCGGCCTCGGCGGGGCCGCCCTGCTGTCGGCGCACCGGATCACCCTGCTGCTGTGGGCGGCGACCGCGCTGCTGCTCGCGATGCTGGTGATGATCCGGAACGCGTACGGGCTGCTGACGGTGGTGCTGACCGGCGCGGTCTTCGTCCTGGTGTCCTGGCTGACGCCGGCCCAGGTGCAGGCGGTGTTCGCGTACGGGGTGGTGTGGTTCCTCCTGCTGGGCGGGGTCCGGCCGGTGTTCGAGCTCCAGGTCAAACGCCGCCACGGCGGCGCCCCGGACTCCGACGCGGACCAGCTGGGGCGGCTCACCCACGTCCACCCGGTGGTATGGCTGCTGTTCTTCCACGCCGTCGCGCTGTGCGCGCTGACCGGCGGGGCACGCTGGCTTCTCGGCCTCTGAGACGGCGCCGGTGGCGCCCGCCCGGCAGGTCCCCGAACGGGCCCCGGCCACGATCCGGGCTTGGGCGAAGCCACTAAAGTGGAGGCCATGACCGAGACCCCCGCGCCCCACGCCCTCTGGCCCGCCCCGCTCGCGGACGGCGCCGTCCACGCCACCGTCACCGTGCCGGGCTCCAAGTCGGTCACCAACCGGGCCCTCGTGCTCGCCGCGCTGGCCTCCGAGCCGGGCTGGGTGCGCCGCCCGCTGCGCTCGCGCGACTCCCAGCTGATGTCGGACGCGCTGCGCGCCATGGGCGTCGGCATCGAGGAGACCGTCTCCTCCAGCTCCGCGGGCGAGGGCGCCGGCGGGGAGGCCTGGCGGGTCATCCCGGCGGCCCTGCACGGCCCGGCCACCGTCGACGTCGGCAACGCGGGCACGGTCATGCGCTTCCTGCCGCCCGTCGCCACGCTCGCCTCCGGCGACATCCGCTTCGACGGCGACCCGCGCTCCTACGAGCGCCCGCTGGGCGAGGTCATCAACGCCCTGCGCGTCCTCGGCGCCCGGATCGACGACGACGGCCGGGGCGCGCTGCCCCTGACCGTGCAGGGCGGCGGGGCGCTCGAGGGCGGCACCGTCGAGATCGACGCCTCCAACTCCTCGCAGTTCGTCTCGGCGCTGCTGCTGTCCGCGCCGCGCTTCAACCAGGGCGTGGAGGTCCGCCACACCGGTGACAACCTGCCCTCCATGCCGCACATCCGGATGACGGTCGAGATGCTGCGCGCGGCGGGCGCCCAGGTCGACACCCCCGAGGCGGGCGGCGAGAAGAACGTGTGGCGGGTCACCCCCGGCGCACTCCTGGGCCGCGACCTGGTCGTGGAGCCGGACCTCTCCAACGCGCAGCCCTTCATGGCGGCGGCCCTGATCACCGGCGGCACGGTGACCATCCCGGACTGGCCGCGCCGCACCACCCAGCCCGGGGACGCGCTGCGCCGGATCTTCACGGAGATGGGCGGCTCCTGCGAGCTGACCGACGCGGGCCTGGTCTTCACCGGCAGCGGCAAGATCCACGGCATCGACGTGGACCTGGGCGAGGTCGGCGAGCTGACGCCGGGCATCGCGGCGGTCGCGGCGCTGGCGGACTCCGAGTCCGTGCTGCGGGGCGTGCGCCACCTGCGACTGCACGAGACGGACCGGCTGGCGGCGCTCACCGCCGAGATCAACGGCCTGGGCGGCGACGTCACCGAGACCGAGGACGGGCTGCGCATCCGCCCGCGCCCGCTGCACGGCGGCGTGTTCCACACGTACGACGACCACCGGATGGCGACGGCCGGCGCGGTGATCGGCCTGGCGGTGGAGGGCGTACTGATCGAGAACGTGGCGACGACCGCGAAGACCCTGCCGGACTTCCCCTCGATGTGGGCCGGGATGCTCGGCCTTCCGTCGCGGGGCGCGGGAGCGTAGGGCCCGTCATGCGCAGGTACGGCAAGCACACCGACGAAGACGACATCCGCTCGCGCCCCAACCCCAAGGGCAACCGGCCGCGTACGAACATCCGCCCCAAGCACGAGGACGCGGCCGAGGGCTTCGTCCTGACCGTCGACCGGGGCCGGCTGACCTGCCTGGTCGGCGACCGCACGGTGCACGCGATGAAGGCCCGCGAACTGGGCCGCAAGGCGGCGGTGGTCGGTGACCGGGTCTGGATCGTCGGCGACCTGACCGGCAAGAAGGACACCCTCGCCCGGATCGTGCGGATCGAGGAGCGCAAGTCCGTCCTGCGGCGTACCGCGGACGACGACGACCCGTACGAGCGGGTGGTCGTCGCCAACGCCGACCAGCTGGCCATCGTGACGGCGCTGGCCGACCCGGAGCCGCGGCCCCGGATGATCGACCGCTGTCTGGTGGCCGCGTACGACGCCGGCCTGGAGCCGCTGCTGGTGCTCACCAAGTCGGACCTGACCTCCGCGGACAAGATCCTGGAGATCTATTCGACGCTCGGCGTGAACTACGTCGTCACCAACCGCGAGGAGCTGGCGGCCGGCGACGCGGCCGAGCGGGTGCGCGAGCGGCTGAACGGCCGGATCACCGCCTTCGTCGGCCACTCGGGCGTCGGCAAGACGACCCTGGTCAACTCCCTCGTCGCGGCGGGCCGCCAGCGCGCGACCGGACACGTCAACGCCGTCACCGGCCGGGGCCGGCACACCACCACCTCCGCACTCGCGCTGCCGCTGCCCGGCGGGGACGGCTGGGTCATCGACACCCCCGGCGTGCGCTCCTTCGGCCTGCACCACGTCGACCCGTCGCGGGTGATCCTGGCCTTCCCGGACCTGGTCGGCGGCACGGAGGAGTGCCCGCGCGCGTGCAGCCACGACGAGCCGGACTGCGCGCTCGACCAATGGGTACAGGACGGTCACGCGGACCCGGCGCGGCTGTACTCGCTGCGGCGGCTGCTGGAGACGCGGGAGCGCCGCGAGGGCGACTGACCGCGCGGGCGGCCGACCGTGCGGGCGACCGTGCGGGTGGCCCGCCGGCCCGGCGGGACGCTCGTGTTTGCCGAAGATCGTGTCGGGAAAAATGCATAATCGCACCAGGTGACACGACGTCACGTGACGCGGGACGCGGGGAGGCACATGCCATGGCGTGGCTGCTGGTCGTGGTCGCCGGGATCCTGGAGACCGGTTTCGCGGTGTGCCTCAAGCTCTCCCACGGGTTCACCCGGCTGTGGCCCACGATCGCCTTCGCCTCCTTCGCGCTCGGCAGCTTCGGCCTGCTGACCCTCGCGCTCAAGAAGCTCGACGTGGGCCCCGCGTATGCGGTGTGGACCGGCATCGGGGCCGCCGGCACCGCCATCTACGGCATGGTCTTCCTCGGCGACCTGGTCTCCACGCTGAAACTCGTCTCGATCTCGCTGGTCATCCTCGGCGTGATCGGGCTCCAGCTGTCCGGTTCGGCGCACTGACCAGCCCGAGCAGCCCGGCCGCCGCCGGCTCCTCGCCGGGGCCGGACGGGGCGACCACGTAGGACAGCGCCAGCCGTACGACCAGCTCGCACCGCTGCGCCGGCTCCGCCGGGAGCGCGGCGGCAGCCCGGTCCCGGACGGCGCGCACCAGCTCCCCGGGCCCGAGCGCGGGCAGGCCCGGCCGGGCGCCCCGCACGGGCGGAGCGGGCAGGCTGCCGTTCCACGACCCCGTCAGCAGGGCCCGTACGACGGGACGCGCGCGGGCCGCCCGCACGGTCCACTCGGCGATCGCCGCCAGCCCTTCGGCGGTGTCCGGCGACGCCTCCAGGGCGCGGTCCACGCCCGTGAGGTACCAGTCGGCCTCCCGGCGCACCAGGGCGCGCCCCAGGCCCGCCTTCCCGCCGAACTCGTTGTACAGGGTCTGCCGGGACACCCCGGCGGCCGCCGCCACCTCGACCATCCGCACGGCGGGCCAGGCGCGCGCCCCCAGCGCCGCACCCGCCGCTTCCAGCAAGGACTCCCGCGCCGCCGCCATCGTCGCCTCCCCCGCTCCCCTCCCCCGGTCGTCCTCCCGTCAGAGTTGACGGGGCGCCAGGTCCTGTCAAGGGCGCCCACCGGCCGCACCGTGGACGGCGTTCGCCGGTCGGCCGCGGTCTCGATACTGTTCGGCCATGCCCGAGTATGACGATGACCTCCGCCTCGCCCTCGAACTCGCCGACGCCGCCGACGCCGCCACCACGCAGCGTTTCCGCGCCCTGGACCTCCAGGTGGAGACGAAGCCGGACATGACCCCGGTGAGCGAGGCCGACAAGGCCGCCGAGGAGATCATCCGGGCCGGGATCCTGGCCGCGCGGCCCGACGACGCCATCCTGGGCGAGGAGTACGGGCTCAAGGGCGAGGGCCCGCGCCGCTGGGTCGTGGACCCGATCGACGGTACGAAGAACTACGTCCGGGGCGTCCCCGTGTGGGCGACGCTGATCTCGCTGATGGCCGAGGGCGCGGACGGGGTGTTCCGCCCGGTGGTCGGGGTGGTCTCCGCCCCGGCGCTGGGCCGTCGCTGGTGGGCGGCGAAGGGCGGCGGCGCCTTTGCGGGCGGCGCGCTCGGTGAGGCCACCGCGATCGGCGTCTCGAAGGTCAGGGCCCTGGGCGACGCGTCGTTCGCGTACTCCTCGCTGACGGGCTGGGAGGAGCAGGGCCGGCTGCCCGGCTTCCTGGACCTGACCCGCGCGTGCTGGCGCACCCGGGGCTACGGCGACTTCTGGCCGTACATGATGGTCGCCGAGGGCTCGCTCGACCTGTGCGCCGAGCCGGAGCTGAACCTGTGGGACATGGCCGCGATCGCGGTCGTCGTAGAAGAGGCGGGCGGCCGTTTCACCAGCCTCGACGGGGTCGACGGCGTGCACGGCGGCAACGCGGCCGCCTCCAACGGCCTGCTGCACGAGGAGATGCTGACGCGCCTGCGTCCGCGCCCCTGAGGCGCGCTGACGCGCCGTCGGTGCGCTCGGCCGGGCGGGTGTTGCCGGGCGCGCCCCTCTTGATGACCCTGCGTACGCGTGGGAATCTGGGACTCCCCCGCTTGTGCGTTTGTGAAGCCCTTCTCTTGAGGCGGGCCCCTCGACCGGCGCACCCACCCGGGCGGGGGCTCACCCAGGAGGTGGCTCTCTTCATGCTCGTCCGCGACGCCATGAGCACCGTGATCCTCACCCTCGGACCCGCCCACACCCTGCGACAGGCGGCCTGCCTGATGTCCGGCCGGCGCGTCGGCGCGGCCGTCGTCCTCGATCCCGACCACAGCGGCATCGGCATCCTGACCGAGCGCGACATCCTCAACTCCCTCGGCGCCGGCCACGACCCCGACCGGGAGTCGGTGGGCGCGCACACCACCAACAACGTCGTCTTCTGCACCCCGGACGCGACGGTCCAGGAAGCCGCCGAGGCCATGGCGCACGGCGGCTTCCGCCACCTGATCGTGCTGGAGGACGGCGGCCCGGTGGGCATCGTCTCGGTGCGCGACGTCATCCGCTGCTGGGCACCGGCGCGGCGCAGCGCCGTACTGGCGTAGCGGCGCAGCGGCTCCCCGTGGCAGGTACGGCGACGGGCCGGCGCTCCGAGGAGTACCGGCCCGTCGTCTCGCTACGGCAAGCGTCCGTCAGCCGCGCAGGGCCTGGACCGCGGCGTCCAGCCGCTTGCCGAAGTCACCGTCCGCCTGGCGGAAGTTGTTGACCGCGCGGTCGACTATGTCGTCACGGGAGACCTTGGCGAGGAAGCCGGAGAGGTTCTCGATCAGACGGCCCTTCTCGTCCTCCGACATCAGGCGGTAGAGGTTGCCCGCCTGGACGAAGTCGTTGTCCTCGCGGTGGACCGGGGTGGCGTGGTTGCCCGTGCCACCGGTCAGCGGGACGGGCTGCCACAGCGGACGGTCCGTCTGGAAGGGGCCGCCGAAGCTGTTCGGCTCGTAGTTCTTCGCACCCTTGTGGCGGCCGTCGTACAGGGCGCCGTCGCGGGAGTGGGTGCGCGCCTCGGTGGCGTGCGGACGGTTCACCGGCAGGTGGTCGGCGTTGATGCCGACGCGGTAGCGGTGGGCGTCGCCGTACGCGAAGAGGCGGCCCTGGAGCATCTTGTCCGGGGACGGACCGATGCCGGGGACGAAGTGGGCCGGGCTGAAGATGCTCTGCTCGACCTCGGCGAAGATGTTCTCCGGGTTGCGGTTGAGCTCCAGCTTGCCGATCTCGATCGGCGGGTAGTCCGCGTGCGGCCACACCTTGGTGAGGTCGAACGGGTTGAAGCGGTACTCGGCCGCCTCGGCCGCCGGCATGATCTGGACCTGCACGGTCCAGCTCGGGAAGTCGCCGCGTTCGATGGCCTCGCGCAGGTCGCGCTGGTGCGAGTCGGGGTCCTCGCCGGCGAGCCGGTTGGCCTCGGCCTGGGTGAGGTTCTTGATCCCCTGGTCGGTCTTGAAGTGGTACTTGACCCAGAAGACCTCGCCGGCCTCGTTGTTCCACTGGAAGGTGTGCGAGCCGAAGCCGTCCATGTGGCGGTAGGAGGACGGGATGCCGCGGTCGCCGAAGAGCCAGGTCACCTGGTGGGTGGACTCGGGGCTCAGACCCCAGAAGTCCCACACGTTGTCGGCTTCCTGCGAGCCGGTGTACGGGTCGCGCTTCTGCGTGTGGATGAAGTCGGGGAACTTGATCGCGTCGCGGATGAAGAAGACGGGGGTGTTGTTGCCGACGAGGTCGTAGTTGCCCTCTTCGGTGTAGAACTTCAACGCCCAGCCGCGCGGGTCCCGGCGGGCGTCGGCGCCGCCGAGGCTGTCGGCGACGGTGGAGAAGCGCAGGAACGTCTCGGTCTGCTTGCCGACCTCGGACAGGAACTTCGCCCGGGTCCACTGCGAGACGTCACGGGTGACGGTGAAGGTGCCGTACGCACCGGCGCCGCGGGCGTGCACGACGCGCTCCGGGATGCGCTCGCGGTTGAAGTGGGCGAGCTTCTCCAGCAGCAGCTGGTCCTGGACGAGTACGGGGCCACCGACGCCGGCGGTCTCACTGTTCTGGTTGTCGGCGACCGGGGCTCCGGCCTCCGTGGTGAGCGGTCCCTGCGTCACGTGCGCCTCCTGCGTCATTTCCTGCGTGTCCTGTCCTCGTGGTCAGCCGTACTCGATCCTACAATGGACATTGTCTAAGTCAAGCAGTCATCTAACTCCGCACGGGTTCGGGAGTTACACCGAATCAGCCGCACTGTTAGGCTTGGACTCATGAGTGACCTGCTGGAACGACTTCGCGGACGCGGATGGCGCATGACCGCACAGCGGCGCGTCGTGGCCGAGGTGCTCGACGGTGACCACGTTCACCTGACGGCCGACGAGGTGCACGCGCGCGCGGTGGCCAAGCTGCCGGAGATCTCCCGGGCAACGGTGTACAACACCCTGGGCGAGCTGGTCAGCCTCGGCGAGGTGCTGGAGGTGTCCACGGACCGCCGCGCCAAGCGGTACGACCCGAACGCCCACCGCGCGCACCAGCACCTGGTGTGCGCCCAGTGCGGCGCGATCCGCGACGTCCACCCCTCGGGGGACCCGCTGGCCGACCTGCCGGATGCGGAGCGGTTCGGCTTCGTGGTCTCGGCGGTCGAGGTGACGTACCGGGGTGTGTGCCCGAACTGCGCGGGCGCGTAGCCGTACACGGAAGAAGGACCCGGAACCAGTCGGTTCCGGGCCCTTCCGCTTTCCGCTTCGCTTCCGTATTCGCTTCGCTTCCGTTTCCGGTCGCGAAATGACCGAAGGCCCGGATCCATGGGATCCGGGCCTTCGGTTTCAGTAGCGGGGACAGGATTTGAACCTGCGACCTCTGGGTTATGAGCCCAGCGAGCTACCGAGCTGCTCCACCCCGCGTCGGTAAACACGACTTTACGTGACGCACCCCGGCAGATGCAAATCGCTTAACGATCGACCGGCTCGGCCCCGCGGGGGCACCTGCGGCGCCCCCGCACGCCCCCGCCGAAACCCCCGCGCACCCTCGCCAGGGCTACGCCGAGAGCTCCTCCGCCAGCGCGTCCCGCAGCCGCCCCGCCCGCTCGGAGACCTCTGCCGGCCCCAGCTCCATGGCCCGCACGCACCACTTCTGCCCCTCGTTGAGGTCCCCCTGCCGCGCCGCCAGCAGTGCCAGCCGCAGCGCCGCCCGCCCGTGGCCGGCCACCGCCGCCCGCGTCCACCACAGCGCCGCCTCCGGTTCGTTCCCCTCCCGGGCCAGCAGGAGCCCCAGGTTGAACGCCCCGTTGCGCGAGCCGGCCTCCGCCGCCTCCCGGTACCACCGCGCGGCCGCCGCCAGGTCACCCCGCGCCGCCGCCAGCATCCCGACCCTGACCTGGGCACGCCGGTGGCCCTGCTCGGCCGCGCGCTCGTACCACTCCTCGCTCTCGGTCCGCGCCGCCCCGCCGACCGGCTCGCCCAGCGCCACCGGCTCCGGCGGCGGGGCCAGCGACTCCAGCAGCGCGGCCAGCCTGAACGCCGCCTCCGCGCTGCCGCCGCCCGCCGCGCAGCGCAGGTGCCGTTCCGCCGCCCGCTCCTCGCCGTCCCGCACCAAGGCGATGCCGACCTGGAGCGCCGCGTCGGTGTGGCCCGCCGACGCGGCCCGCTCGTACCACTTGAGCGCCGTGCGGTCCTCGTCCCGGCTGGCGAACAGGATCCCGAGGTTGAAGGCGGCGTCCACGCTGCCCGCCTCGGCCGCCTTGGAGAACCACGGCTCGGCCCCTTCCGCGTCCCCGCCCTGGAGCAGGAGGATCGCCAGGGCGTTGGCCGCCTCGCGGTGGCCCGCGTAGGCCGCCCGGCGGTACCACTGCTCGGCCTGCGCCGTCCGCTCCTGCGCGGCGCACAGCAGGGCGAGGTTGTACGCCCCGTTGTGGTCGCCCGCGTCCGTGGCGACCCGGTACCACTTCTCGGCCGTCTGGGTCTCGCCCCGCGCCGCGTGCAGGGCGCCCAGGGCGTTGGCCGCGTTGCCGTCGCCGTCCTCGGCGGCCCGCCGCCACCAGGTGGCCGCGCTCTCCTCGTCCCCGGCGTCGCGCAGCAGGAAGCCGAGGGCGCACGCGGCCCGCGCCTCCCCCTGCTTCGCCGAGGTCAGGTACCAGCGCCCCGCCTCCTTGAGCTCCCCGCGGGCCTCCAGCAGCGCGCCCAGGTGCAGCGCGGCGCGGCGGTGCCCGCGCGCGGCGGCCTGCCGGTACCACTGCTCGGCCTCGACGGGGTCGCCCTTCCTCAGGTGCCGGGCCAGCCGGTACGCGGCTTCGCGGTGCCCCTGTTCGGCCGCGGCGCGGAACCACCGCTCGACACCCTTGTCCCCCCGGTGTTCCAGCAGGTCGGCCAGCCCGTAGGCACCCAGGGCGTGACCGGACTCCGCCGCCTGGCGCATCCAGTACTCGGCCGCGGGTTCGTCGCCGCGCTCGCGGTAGTGCCGGCCCAGGGCGTGCGCGGCGGGCGCGGAACCGGCGACGGCGGCGACCCGCCACCAGCCGGCCGCCTCGTCGGGGTAGCCGCGCTGGTGCAGCAGCACCCCGAGGTTGTTGGCGGCGGCGCGGTCCCCCTCGGCGGTGGCCCCCCGCAGGTACGGCTCGGCCCCGGCCAGGTCGCCCCGGCGCAGCAGCAACGCCCCGAGCACGCTCATGGCGCCCGGGTCCCCCTTGTCGGCGGCCACGCGGTGCCGGGCCTCCAGCTCCGCGTCACTGGCCACGTCGGCTTCGACGAACGCTTCGTCCGCGAAATCCGCATCGGTCAATGCGGTCTGCGCGTTAACGGTCTGAGCCCCCTTTTCGGCTTCCCTGCCCGACTCGACCCCCGACCTCACAAACCGCCCTGTCTCCAGCAGAGTTGACCTGTCCCCCATAAATCCCATCGTCGCATCACCTGCTACCCGCGTACACCTGGTATGTCGCAGCCAGTGAGGTCACTACAGCGTTTTGTCGACATGCCCACAGAGAGACAAGTCAAACACGCTCCCACCCCAACTCACCCGCCCCAGTGACCCCGTGTGCTGCCGGGTCGGTCCCCCCGGACACGACGAAGGCCCGGATCCCATGGATCCGGGCCTTCGTTTTCAGTAGCGGGGACAGGATTTGAACCTGCGACCTCTGGGTTATGAGCCCAGCGAGCTACCGAGCTGCTCCACCCCGCGTCGGTGAAACCACAGTATCACGACGCGGGGCCGGGCCATTACCCGGTGATCATCAGCTGCTCGGCTTGGGGGCCGTCAGCTTCGCCTCGGCTTCGACCGCACGCTGGAGCGCCGCCTTGATGTCGTCCTGCGCCTTGCCGAATGCCGTCCAGTCGCCCGCCTGGCGTGCCTTCTCCGCCGCCTCGATGGCCTTCTGCGCATCGGACAGGGCCGCCTTGACCGTCGGGTCCTGCGTACCCGGCGTGGTGGTGCCCTCGCCCGGCGGGGTCGTGGGGGTGGTCGGCGTCGTCGGCGCGCTCGGCGCCTCCGCCCCGAACACCACGTTCAGCGCCTTCTCCAGCGTGTCCTCGAAGGCCGTCTGGCCGCCGTACGTCACCAGCACCTTGCGCAGCGTCGGGTACTTGAGGCCGCCGCCCTTGACGTACACCGGCTCCACGTTCAGCACGCCGTCGTCCAGCGGCACCGTCAGCAGGTTTCCGTACTCCACCTGGGAGTCGCCCCGGCTCAGGATGTTGATCTCCTGGGCGATCTCCGGCTTGGAGTTGAACTTGCTCTGGACCTGCTTGGGTCCGTCGACCGGGGTACTGGTCGGCAGTTTCAGGATGCGGATCTTGCCGTAGTCCGGGGTGCCCGGATCGGCGTTGACCGCCATGAAGGCGCTCAGGTTGTCCCGGCCGTTCGGCGTGAACGTCGTCGTCAGCGAGAACGCCTGGTCCTTCTGTCCCGGCATCTTCATCGACAGGTAGTACGGCGGCACCGCGCTGCCCGTCTTGGTGGTCGGGTCGTCCGGAACGGCCCAGACCTCCGAGCCGCTGAGGAACGTCTGGGCGTCGGTGACGTGGTAGCGGGTGAGCAGTTCGCGCTGCACCTTGTAGAGGTCCTGCGGATAGCGCATGTGGTCGATGAGCGCCTTGGGGATCTCGCTCTTGGCCTTGACGGTGCCGGGGAACGCCTTCATCCAGGTCTTGAGGACCGGGTCCTGGGTGTCCCACTGGTACAACTTGATCGTTCCGTCGTAGGCGTCGACGGTGGCCTTCACCGAGTTCCGGATGTAGTTGACCCGGTTCTCCTGAGCGACGACGGCGCGCTGGCTGTTGGTGAGCGAGTCCGCCGTGGAGTCGCCGAGCGTGGTGCGCGAGGCGTACGGGTAGCCGTTCGTCGTCGTGTAGGCGTCCACGATCCACTGGATGCGGCCGTCGACCACGGCCGGGTAGGCCGCGCCGTCGATGGTCAGCCAGGGGGCCACGGCCTCGACGCGCTCCTTGGGCGTGCGGTTGTACAGGATCCGCGAACCGTCGCCGATGGCGCCGGAGTACAGGATCTGCGGTTCGCTGAACGCGAGGGCGTAGGCGGCCCGGTTGACCGGGTTGTCGAGGCTGACACCGCTCTTGCCGGTGTAGCTCGTCTCCTTCTCGCCCTTGTCGTCGGAGTAGTCGAGCTCCTTCTGCGGACCGCCGACGATCGAGTACTGCTTCGTCTGCTCGCCGTAGTAGATCTGCTGCTTGAAGGCGTTCCCGGTACCGAACTCTCCCTTGGAGGGCAGGTCGGACTGGATGAAGACCGGGTCGCCGTTCTTGGTGACCTCGGTGCCCTTGGCGGCGACCACGCCGTAGCCGTGCGTGTACCGGAAGTGGTCGTTGATCCAGTTGTTCTTCGGGATGCCCGCGAGGTTCAGCTCGCGCAGGCCGATGACGGTGTCCTGGCCCTTGTAGCGGTCGACGGCGAGCGTCGCGGGGAAGCCGTAGTAGCCCTTGACCTGCTGGAGCTGCTGGAAGGCCGGCGAGACGATGTTCGGGTCGAGCAGGCGGATGCTCGCCGTGGTGTCCGCGTTGGCCCGCAGCTTCGCCTGGTCCGTGTTGGACCCGGTTCCCGGGTAGTCCTTCACCTCGGCGTTGGCGATGCCGTACGCGTTCCGCGTCGCCTCGATGTTCTTCTCGACGTACGGCGACTCCTTGGCCTGCTCGTTCGGCTGGACCTGGAACTTCTGCACGATCGCCGGGTACAGCCCGCCGATGAGGATCGCCGAGAGGACCATCAGGCCGAAGCCGATGACCGGCAGCTGCCAGGTCCGGCGCCACAGCGTGGCGAAGAACAGCAGGGCGCAGATCGCGGCGATGGCGACGAGGATCGTCTTGGCCGGGAGGTAGGCGTTGGCGTCGACGTACCGCAGGCCGGTCCAGTTGTCGGCGGCCTTGAAGTCACTGGACTTCACCGCGAGGCCGTACCGGTCGAGCCAGTACGCGATCGCCTTGAAGGTCACGAACAGCCCGAGCAGCACCGACAGGTGGCCCGTGGCGGCGGCGGTGGCCCGGGCGCCGGGGCTGGTCACGCGCAGGCCGCCGTACAGGTAGTGAACGACGACGGCGGCGATCACCGACAGCACGACCGCCGCGAACCCGAAGCCCAGCAGGAAGCGGTACCAGGGCAGGTCGAAGGTGTAGAAGGACACGTCCAGACCGAACTGGGGGTCCTTCTGCCCGAAGGGCACCCCGTTCACATACATCAGCCAGGTCTTCCACTGGCCGGCCGCGGACGCCCCCGCGATCAGCCCGACGATCGCGGCGATGCCCAGGAGCAGCCACTTCTTGTACGGCGCGACGCTCATCCGGTAGCGGTCGAGGCTCTGCTGCTCCATCGACATCGCGCTGAGCGGCGGCCTCAGCCGGTGCGCCAGCCAGATGTTGAACCCGACGGCTCCCGCCATCAGCAGTCCGAACACCGCGAAGAGGCCGGTCTTGGTCCACAGGGTGGTGGTGAACACACTGGAGAAGGCGACGGAGCGGAACCAGAGCCAGTCGGTCCAAAAGCCCGCGAACATGATGAACGCCATGGCCAGCACGGCCAGAACGCCCAGAGTCATCAGAAGAGTGCGGGCACGCCGGGAGGGGCGGCCGACTCTCATCCGTGGCCCGGAGGGGCCTGCGCCGCGGTCCGGCATCTGGAAAGCCAAGGTGCGCACCTCTGAAAGTCGCTGGGGCTGGTCATCGACGGGCCCCCGATCGTAGAGCCCACTCATGCAACTTACTGAGGCTTTGGTCAGTTCCCGCTATCCGGTCCGAAGGAGGCAGGATGTTGTCCATGTCCAACCTTTCGCCTTCCGGCACTCCCATGGCGGCCGGCCCGCTGACCCGCGCCTGCCTCGAAATCGACGAGTACGCGGCCGGCCTCGGCTGGGACCGGCCGGCCCGGCTGTTCGCCCTCGTCGACACCGCCCGCCTGCGCAGGCAGGAGCCCCGGCTGGCCGGCCAGCTCGGTCTCGACCAGGACGACACCGGCAAGTCCTCCCTGACCCCGATCGAGCAGGAGGAGGTGCCCGCCGACACCCCGCTCGACAAGTTCCTGGGCACCATCGCCTGGCCCGACGCGGTCGTGGGCTGCGCGCTGACCGTGGAGCGGCTGATGCTGCCGCCGTCCGCGGAGGCCTCCGTACCGGAGGGGCTGAGCGACAAGCAGCTCGCGAAGTGGGTCGCCTCGCACCCCGAGCGGCAGGAGGTCCGCCTCACGGTGGCGGTGCTGCGGGACGGGTCGCGCGAGTCGGCGGTCCGGCTGCGGGAGAAGGACTCGTCGAGCGAGGTACTCACCGGCGAGGGGCTGGTGCCCGGGCTGGCGGAGGCGCTGGCGGCGACCTTCGCGTAGCCGCGCGGGCCGGGGGGCCTGGGGGCCGGTCAGTGCGTGGTGCAGCCGGGCAGCCCGGCCGTGTCCCCCTTGCCGATCTTCTCCAGTGCCTGTTCGGCGTCGCCGATGGTGGAGACCTTGACCA
Organism: Streptomyces sp. NBC_00667; assembly: GCF_036226825.1. Taxonomy (NCBI): domain Bacteria; kingdom Bacillati; phylum Actinomycetota; class Actinomycetes; order Kitasatosporales; family Streptomycetaceae; genus Streptomyces; species Streptomyces sp. NBC_00667. The sequence continues at coordinate 4,473,144 of NZ_CP109022.1, read as the reverse complement.
GGGTCAGGCCGTCGGGGACGTGCGCGGCGGCGGAGGCGCAGTTCTCGGCGGGCGTGAGGAAGTACCGGGCGCCCGCCTTGCGGGCCCCGATGGTCTTCATCTGGATGCCGCCGATCGGGCCCACCTTGCCCGCGTCGTCGATGGTGCCGGTGCCCGCGATGAACTTCCCGCCGGTCAGGTCGGCGGGGGTGAGCTTGTCGACGATGCCGAGCGCGAACATCAGGCCGGCGCTGGGGCCGCCGACGTCGGCGAGCTTGATGTCGATGGGGAACGGGAAGGTGTGGTCGACGCCGGCGCGGATGCCGACGATGGCGTGACCGTCGTCCTGCGCCTTCCCGGCGACGATCGTGACCTTGGCCGTGGTGGCGGGCTCGCGGCCCGCCTTCTCGGCCTCGGCCGCGTCGGCGGCGGGAACGATGGTGAACTCGACCGGCTCCCCGGGCTTGTGCTTGGTCACGAGCTTGGCCACGTCGCCCGGTTCCGTCACCGGGGCGCCGTCCACGGACTTGATCACGTCACCGGCGTGCAGCTTGCCCTCGGAGGGGCTGCCCTTGACCACGGTGGAGACGACGACACGGACCGGGACCTCGATGCCCAGCTGCTTGAGGGCCGCCACCTTCGCGCTCTCCTGCGACTGGCTGAACTCCTCGGCGTTCTCCTGCGTGGACTGCTTGTCCGTCTTGCCGTCCGGATAGAGGTTCTCGTGCGGCACGACGATGTTGTCCCCGGCCAGCCAGCCGTACACCGCTTCCAGCAGGTTCATGTCGTAGTCCGCCCCGGTGACGCGGACCGTCGTCATGTTGAGGTGCCCGGTGGTGGGGTAGGTCTTGTGCCCCGAGATGTTCAGGACGGGCTCGCCGTGCGATTCGCCGAGCGTGTTCACGGTGGGGCCGGGGCTCATCTCGGAGTACGGGACCTTGAGGAAAACCCCTGCGCAGAGCAGTGCGAACAGCATGAGGGTGGAAGCGAGCATCGTCGCAGTGCGGCGTGGCATGGACCGACAGTACGGGACGCCTTGGACGGGCTGCCCGTGGGGCCGGTCCGTACGTGGTTCGTCCGCGGACTTCTCAGGGGATTCTCAGGCGGACCTCGCGGGACGCGTCAGACGGCGTCGGAACCGGAGTGCGCCTTCTCCCTCTTTTCGGTGCCGCTCGTGGTGGTGCGGATCGTTGCGGGACGGGTCTGCTCGACCTGGTCCATGGCCTCACGGAAACGTGCGTAGCCGGTGAGCTCGGATATGTCGCCGGTCGTGCGGTCGCGCGCCGCCCAGCTCCCCCATATCGCCGCTCCGATGGCGGCGAACAGCGGAATCAGCAACCACGCCAGTGACGCCATGGACGTGCCTCCCTGCCCCGAAAGTACGTGTCGTTGGTGGCTTCAACGCTCGTGCCCGGAAAGGGGTTACGCAAATCGAGGGCGTGTTGCGCGGCCGAACGGGTGTGAGGCTACCCCCTTACGGGGGCTGTACCGGAGCCGGGGGTTCAGCAGGCCCCGACCCACTCCTCCGTGCCGTCGGCGAAGGTCTGGTGCTTCCAGATGGGGACCTCGTGCTTGAGGTCGTCGATCAGCATCCGGCAGGCCTCGAAGGCCTCCCCGCGGTGCGGGCAGGACACGGCCACGACCACCGCCAGGTCGCCCACCGACAGGTCGCCGACGCGGTGCACGGCGGCGAGGGCACGGACCGGGTACTTCTCCACGACGTGCTCGGCGATCCGGCGCATCTCGGCCTCGGCCGTGGGGTGGCAGGAGTAGCCGAGGGAGTCGACGTCGGCGCCGCCGTCGTGGTTGCGCACCGTACCGACGAAGAGGGTCGTGCCGCCCGTCGCGTCGTCGCCGACCGCCTCGAAGACCTCGTCGATCGAGAGCGGGGTCTCGCGGATCGCGAGCAGCCGGATCGGATCCTGGGCGGCCTGCTCGCCGGGGTGGTCGAAGTGCGGTGCCATACAGCCCATCGTGCCCTAGCGGGGGCCTCGGCGAAATAGCCGATTCACCCGGCCCTCGGCGGCCGCCTTGGGAGCCTCCTACAGGAAGCCGTGGTGGCGGCCGCCCGGCGAGGTGGCCGTCCGGGCCCGGGGACACCGGAACGCCGGGACGCCGGAGCGCCGGGACGCCGGAGCGCCGGGGCGGGCCGCGGTGCGGGGCCGGCCGGCCCGCTCGGATACCGCGGCGCTCGCGGGCCCGGGGCGCCCGGCCGGCTCAGATACCGCGGCGCTCGCGGGCCCGGGGCGCCCGGCCGGCTCAGATACCGCGGCGCTTGCGGGCCCGGCGCACCGCGGCGGCGGCGCCCAGCAGGGCGACCGTCGCGCCCGCCGCACCGGCGGCCGTGGCGGCGTCCTTGCGGCCCAGGCGGCGGCCCGCGACCGTGTGGCGGCCCGCGACCTCCTGGAGCAGCTCGGCGAGCACCTCCTCGTTGGTCCAGCGCGGCCGCCACCCCGCGGCGTGCAGCGCGCTCACGCTGACCACCCACGGGTGCATCGTGTAGGCGAGGTCGCCCGCCGGGGACGGGGTCAGGCCGATCCGGTGCAGCCGGGCCGCGGCCCCCAGGGCGACGGCGGAGGGGAGCTCCATGCGGCGGATGCCGCTCAGCTGCTCGACCTCCTCCTGCTCCAGCCAGCCCTCGCAGCCGACGGCCAGCTCCCCGTCGACCTTCTCCAGGGCGGCGTACTCCAGGGCGCTGACCAGGTCCTCGACGTGACAGAACTGCCAGGTGGGCCGGGATCCCGCGACGACCAGCAGCCGGGGCGACTCGAAGTACCGGGTCAGGGCGGTGTCGGTACCGCCGACCAGCACCGCGGGGCGCACCACGGTGACGTTGAGCCCGGGGTGCGCGCGGGGGGCGCGCCGGCCCAGGCGCTCGATCTCCAGCAGGTCGCCGACGCCGGTGGCCTCGGCGGTGGCCCGCAGCTCGGAGTCCTCCGCGAGCGGGATGTCGTTGTCGGGCAGCGCCCCGTAGACCATCGCGGAGGTGCAGAGCACGACGCGGTGCACCCCGGCCGCCGCCGCGGCGGTCAGCACGGTCTGGGTGCCGCGCACGTTGTACGCCGTGCGGGCCGCCGGGTCCGTCTCCAGGTCCAGGTCCAGGGCGAGGTGGACGACCACGTCGGCGCCCCGGAGCTTCTCGGCGATCGCGGGGTCCCGGACGTCCAGGACGTGCCAGGTCGCCGCCGCGCACTCGCCGCGCCGCTCGTCGATCGCCACGACTTGCTTGACCTCGTCAGATGCGGCGAGGCGGCCCACCAGCGCCGCGCCGACCCCCGACGCGGCGCCGGTCACCGCGATCACGGGCCCGCGGACCGCCGGGTTTCGCGGCGGGCGAACGCCGCTTTCACCGGGCTCCACGTCGTCCTCGGCGGGCGCCGCGGGGTCGGGCTCGTGCGAGCTGTCTTTGTCCAAAGCGTACGGATCTCGGGAACTCACCGGGCGTCTCCAGCGGTTGTCTTCAGTGGGGACGCGCCGTGACGCGTACCCACCAGGTGATGTCCATCCTGCCGCAGCCCAGGACCCGACGGAGCACCGAGCCCGGAAGCGGGCCGGGTGTCTACGCTGGGTGGTGTTGTCGGACCATCGCCCGTCGGCACCCGCCGACGGCCCTACGAGCCGAGGAAACCCGTGAGCGACACCCCATTCGGATTCGGCCTTCCGCCGGAGGAGCCGGAGAACGGCGACGAGGGCAAGAAGAAGGGCAACGAGGGCGGTCGAGGCGGCCCGAATCCGTTCGGGTTCGGCACGGGCCTGCCGGGCGGCGCCGGGACCCCCGGCGGCGGCGCGGACAACCCGTTCGCCGCGATGTTCGGTGCCATGAACCCGAACGACCTCGGTGCGGCCTTCCAGCAGCTCGGCCAGATGCTGAGCTACGAGGGCGGTCCCGTGAACTGGGACATGGCCAAGGACATCGCCCGCCAGACCGTCGCCCAGGGCACGGCGGACGGCGTCAAGGACGCCAGCGTCGGCATCGCCGAGAAGTCGGCCGTCGAGGAGGCCGTGCGCCTGGCCGACCACTGGCTGGACGGGGCCACCTCGCTGCCCTCGGGCGCCACGACCGCCGTGGCGTGGAGCCGGGCCGAGTGGGTCGAGGCCACCCTTCCCGTGTGGAAGGAGCTCGTCGACCCGGTCGCCGAGCGCGTCGGCGTCGCCATGGGCAGCGTGCTGCCCGAGGAGATGCAGGCGATGGCGGGTCCGCTGCTGGGCATGATGCGCTCCATGGGCGGGGCGATGTTCGGCCAGCAGATCGGCCAGGCCGTGGGCGTGCTCGCGGGCGAGGTCGTCGGCTCGACCGACATCGGTCTGCCGCTGGGTCCGGCCGGCAAGGCCGCGCTGCTCCCCCTGAACATCCAGAGCTTCGGCAAGGACCTGGGCGTCCCCTCCGATGAGGTGCGGCTGTACTTGGCGCTGCGCGAGGCGGCGCACGCCCGTCTCTTCGCGCACGTGCCGTGGCTGCGCTCGCACCTGTTCGGCGCGGTCGAGGGCTACGCCCGCGGGATCAAGGTCGACACCTCGAAGCTGGAGGACGTGGTCGGCCAGATCGACCCGTCGAACCCGGAGCAGCTCCAGGAGGCCCTCCAGGGCGGCATGTTCCAGCCGCAGGACACCCCGGAGCAGAAGGCGGCGCTGGCCCGGCTGGAGACGGCGCTCGCGCTGGTCGAGGGCTGGGTCGACACAGTGGTGCACGAGGCGGCCAAGCCCCGGCTGGCCTCGGCGGACGCCATGCGCGAGACGATGCGCCGGCGGCGCGCCTCGGGCGGCCCCGCGGAGCAGACCTTCGCGACGCTGATCGGGCTGGAGCTGCGCCCGCGGCGGCTGCGCGACGCCTCGCGGCTGTGGGCCTCGCTCACCGACGCCCGCGGGATGGACGGCCGCGACGGGCTCTGGGAGCACCCGGACATGCTGCCCACCGCCTCCGACCTGGACGACCCGGACGGGTTCGTGCACCGGGAGCAGCTGGACTTCTCCGAGATCGACAAGATGCTCGGCGAGGCCGCCGAGAAGCGCGGGCAGGGCGCCCCGGGTGACCAGGGTGCGCGGGGCGAAACCGACGGCTCCGACGGCTCTGACCGCTCCGACGGCGAGGGCGAAGAGAAGAAGTGAGCCTCTACGACGACGCGGTCCTCGTCCTCAAGGGGTACGAGGACCAGCCCGAGCTGCGCGACCTGTACCTGGAGCACCTCGCGGCGCATCCCGACGGGGTCTACAAGCCCTGCCGGGCCGGGCACCTCACCGGCAGCGCGCTGGTGATCGACCCGGCGCGCGGGCGGGTGCTGCTGACCCTGCACAAGAAGCTCGGCATGTGGCTGCAGATGGGCGGCCACTGCGAGCCGGGCGACGCGACCCTCGCGGATGCGGCGCTGCGCGAGGCGCGCGAGGAGTCGGGGATCCCGGCGGGGCTGACGCTGCTGGCGGGCGGACCCGTACGACTGGACCGGCACCCGATCCCGGAGCCGTGCAACTGGCACCTGGACGTGCAGTACGCGGCGCTGGCCCCGGCCGACGCGGTGGCGGCGATCAGCGAGGAGTCGCTGGACCTGCGCTGGTTCCCGTACGACCAGGTGGCGGCGGTGGCCGACGCCTCGGTGGTGCGGCTGGTGGAGGCCACGCGGGCGCGCCTGTGACGATGTGACGCGCGTGCAGGAAGGGGCGGTCCTGCGGGACCGCCCCTTCCGCATGGCCTGCCGTCCGGCCGGATCAGTTCCAGGCGTTGTTCTGGTTCTGGGCGTGGGCGCCGTGCTGGCCCATGCCGTACTGGGCCGCCAGGCCCTGCCCGAGCTGGGCGTTCTGCGGCGGCAGCAGCTCGCTGGGCTGCACCAGCGCGAAGCCGGTGCCGAGGAAGCTGAGCTCCCAGCCCTCGCCGGTGTTGCCGCGCCGCCGCCAGACACCGGTGGAGTGCGTCTGGGCCTGCATCTGCACGCGCAGCGACGTGGACCAGGCGACGATGGCATCCGCGTCGGCGTTGACGTACTTGTCGGGCGTGACCTGCATCATCAGCGGCTGTCCGGAGGTCATGAGGGCGACCTTGCCGCGGCCGGTGATGTTGAGCTGGTACTTGCCCGAGCCCGAGATCCCGTACTGGCTGTCCACCGCGACGGCTTCGGTGTGCAGGGTGGAGTCCAGGGCCAGCACGTAGCTGCTGTCCACGGTCAGCCCGTCCTGGTCGACGTCCACGACGTGGACGTACTGGGCGAGGTTGGCCAGGTAGACCGTGCCCTGCCCCGAGCAGCGCATGAGGTCCAGGCCCTCGCCGGTGCGGGCGCGGGCCGTGCGCTGGGTGGTGCTCTGGTACTCGCCGTCGAAGTCGATGATCCCCTGGTAGGCGACCATCGCTCCCTTGCGGGCGAGCACGTCGTCGGAGCCGCTCAGGCAGACCCGCAGCAGCTGCGGGTTCTGGACGGCGTACCGGTCCTGGGACTGCGCCTCGGCGTGGGCGAAAAGTGAACTCTGCATGATGTGTCCGCTCCCCCTCAGCCCCGGGCCCGGAGCCGGTCGGTGCTGTCCTCGCTGGGCTGTACGACGACGATGCCCTGCCCTGAGAAGGCCATCTGGTAGGCCTCCCCGCTGCCCCGGCCGATCATCGACGAGGCCTTGAAGCTGCGCTTGCCCTTGACCTTGAGGTTGGGGGACCAGGCGACGAGCGCGTCCGGGTCGACGTACGTCTCGTCCTCCCCGCGGCCGCAGTCGACCACGACCGGCGTGCCGCGCGAGGTGATGGCGACCCAGCCGGTGCCGGAGATCTGTACGTTGAACAGGCCCTGACCGGCGAATTTGGCCATGCCCTTGACCCGCTCGACGCCCCACTGGAGCTGGGCGTCGAAGGCCAGCAGGTTGGTGCCGTTCACGGAGAGGGCGTCGTTGTTGAGGTTGATGACGACGACGTCCGCGCCGTAGTCGGCGAGGTAGAGCAGGCCGTCGCCGGTGCACTTCATCAGCGGGGCGCCTTCGCCGGTGAGCCACTGCGAGGCCATCTGGCGCACGGCGGGCGGGTTGGGCTCGTACTGCACGAAGCCCTCGTAGGCGACCATCGAGCCGGTGCGCGCGAAGAGGTCGTGGCCGCTTTGCATGGCGACCTTGAGCATGGCCGGGCCGTGGTTCTCCATGCGGGCCGTGACGGGGGTCGGGGCGTAGCCCGCGAGCTGCTGGTTCATTGCGTTCATGGCATTCATGTGGGGCTCCCTCAGACCTCGTACGGCTGGACGACGATGAAGTTGCCGGGGGCGCCGCGGAACTGGAGGTTCACGGTCTCCCCGCTGTGGCCGGGGTAGGCGTTGCGGCGCAGCCGGACCTGGCTGGAAATGATCACCTGCGAGGCGGCGGACCAGGCGACGATGGCGTTGCTGTCGGCGAAGGTGGTCGGGGTGACGGGCAGGACGACCGGGGTGCCGTGCGTCTTGACGACCACCGTGCCGGTGCCTTGGAACAGCATGGTGAACAGGGCGCCGCCCGGGATTCCGTGGCCCTCGATCCGGCGGACCTCGTGCTGGAGGGACTCGTCGAAGGCGAGGACGCTCTCGGCGGAGACGCAGATGCCGTCGCCCTGGAGCTCGATGGCGTGCAGGTGGGCGCCGTTCTCGGCGAGGAAGACCTGGCCGCGGCCGGTGCAGCGCATGAGCTGCATCTCCTGGCCGGTGGCATTGCCGACGATGCGGCCGGCGAAACCGGCGCCCTTGTAGCTGAAATCGACCTTGCCCTGGTAGAGGACCATGCTGCCCTGCCGGGCGAGGACGGGCTGGCCGCCGCCCGAGGCGAGGTCGACCCGCATCAGCTGGTGGTTCTGCGCGGTCCAGCGGGCCCCGGTGGGGGCCTCCTTGTACCGGCTGAGCGCGGCGGTGAGTCCCGGGGCGGCTGCCGCGGCGGCCGGCTGGGGGTAGCCGGGCTGCTGGCCGTAGGGGACGGGCTGGCCGTACGGGGCCTGCTGGGGGTGGCCCGGCTGCCGGCCGTAGGGGGCCGGCTGGCCGTGCGGCGCGGGGACGGGGCCGGGCGGGGGCACCTGGCCGCCGTACGAGGGCTGCTGGTTCGGGACGTGGCCGTACGAGGGCGGCCCCGGCGGCTGCGGCGCGTGCGGCGGCTGGCCGTAGGGGGTCGTCGGGGGCGCGGGCACCAGGGGGCCGACCATGGTGGGGGCCGAGTGCACCGGCTGGTGCGGGGCGGGTGCGGGGACGGGGGCGCCGAAGGACGGCTGCGGGGGCGCGGGCGGGGCCTGGAGTGCGGGCGCGCCGAACGCGGGGGCCGGGGCCTGCGGGGGCGCGCCGAACGCGGGGGCCGGGGCCTGCGGGGGCGGGGCGAAGCCGGGCGCCGCGGCCTGGGGCTGCTGCGGCTGCGGGGCGGACTGGGCCTCGGGCTGGGGTTCGTCCTCGGCCACCTCGCCGCCGAAGTTCTCGAGCAGGGCGGCGAGTCCGCCGTCGAAGCCCTGGCCGACGGCGGCGAAGCGCCACACGTCCTTGAGGTAGAGGTCACCGATCATCAGCGCGCGCTCGGTGCTGAACTCCGCGCCCGTGAACGAGTACCGGACGACTTCCTCGCCGCCCGCCACGACCCGGATGTAGCCGGGACCGATCTGAGACATCTGTCCGGCGCCGTCGATGGAGGCGGCGAAGGACAGCCTGTGGATGTGGGCGGGCACGCGGTCGAGCGTCACCCGGAAGGACTCGGTGTCGCCGGCCTGGGCGCCGAGCTGCTGGATGGACTCCTCGGGCGACTTCGGCTGGTTGTAGAAGACGAAGTACCGGTCGTCCGAAAGCTGCTCCTCGGCGTCGAGGCCGAAGCAGCTGATGTCGATGGAGAGGCCCGCACCGGCGATCTGCACGCCCACGTACAGATCGGTGCCCGCCGTCAGATCACTGATCTTGGCCTTGTGGCCGCGTTGGAATTCCCTGGCCATGCGTACGACCGTCCCCCATCCCGACTGTGAATGCGTGCACCCGGTCCCGAATGCGTGCCGCTCAGGCTAACGGCTGGGGCGGACATCCGGCCAAGTCGGTACCGAGCCGGTACACATCGCGCCGGCACCGCCCCTGAGGGGGCGCGGCGGGATCCTCGGGCGGGCTCATTCCTCGCGGGCGGCGGGGACCGCGGGGGCGGCCGGGGCGGCGGGGAGGCGTTCCGCCGCGACGACCCCTTCCAGATATCCGCGGGCGCGTTCGGTCTTCGGGTACGCCTCCAGCAACTGCCAGAAACGGGCGCCGTGTCCGGGTACCAGGAGGTGCGCGAGCTCGTGCAGCAGTACGTAGTCGACGACGTACTCGGGCATGCCCTGGAGGCGGTGCGAGAGCCGGATGCTGCCCTCGGCGGGGGTGCAGGAGCCCCAGCGGGTGTTCTGGTTGGTGACCCAGCGCACCGAGCGGGGGCGGGCGCGGGAGTCGAAGTACTGCTCGGACAAATGCTCGGCACGTGCGGTGAGTTCCGTGTCGCCGAGGGTGCGCTTGCTCTCCTGGGCGGCGAGTTTGTCGAGCATCACGCCCACCCAGCGCTTCTCCTCCGCCTCGGACATGCGGGCGGGGATGAGGACGACCGTCCGCTCGCCTTCGCGGTAGGCGGACACGGTCCTGCGGCGGCGCGCGCTCCGGCGTACTTCGACGGCGCGCTGCGAAGGGTCGGCTGACACGCATCGACGGTACCCGCTCGTCGGGGCGGCCGTACCGTCCGTCCGGGGTTCGAACAAGATCGATTCGCCGGGCGCCCGGTAAGTCCTCTTTCTGTATCTCATATGCCTAATACCCCTCGCCTGTGGACAAGTTTCCGCACGCGTTTCGAGGGACGGGCACTGTGGCGGAAGACGCGAAGGGGTCGCGGAGGAAGAACCGGACGGGAAGCGGGGGGACTGTCATGTATCCGAAGGTGAAGCCGGCGCTGGCGCGGGCCTGGCGGGATCTGCTCACCGTGCAATGCGGGGTGACTCCCGCCCACGCCGTGGCGCTGGGCCCGGTGGACACGGCGACCGCATCGCTGATCGACCGGATCGACGGGACGCGGGGCATGGAGCTGCTGCGGGAGGAGGCCGGGAGGATCGGACTGCCGCGGGGCCAGGCGGACGAACTGGTCCGGCGCCTGGCGGGGGCCGGGCTGCTCGATGACGCCACCGCGGGCGGGCCCCGGGCGCAGGCGGTCCGCAAGCGGCCGGAGACGCTGGAGCGGCTCGGGCCGGATCTGGCGTCGCTGTCCCTGGTACACCGGGAGCCCGGCGGGGAGTTACGGGCGGTCGCTGCCCGGCGGGCGATACGGGTACAGGTGCGCGGGAGCGGCCGGGTGGGCGGGGTGATCGCCGCCGTCCTGGCGGGAGCCGGGGTGGGGCGGGTCGAGGTGCTCGACGGGGGGCGGGTGCAGCCGGGTGATGTGGCGCCGGGCGGGCTGGGTCCGGCCAGCGTGGGGCGGCTGCGGGCCGAAGCCGCGGCGGCGGTGGTCCGGGAGGCGGCGCCCGGGAGGGCACCACGGTCCGGGGAGGGCGGCGGGCCCGAACCGGGGCTGGCCCTGGTGGTGGTCGCGCCCCGGGACGGGCTCCAGGCGTGGGCCCCCGATCCCGAAGCGGCCGCCGACTGGGTCGCGGCCGGCATCCCGCACCTGTACGCGGGGGTGCTGGAGGGCACGGGGGTGGTCGGACCGCTGGTGCTGCCGGGGGCCTCGGCCTGCGCGGGGTGCATGGAGCGGGAGCGCATCGGGCGGGATCCGGCCTGGCCGCGGATGCTGGTCCAGTGGCGGTCGGCGCACCGTCGCAGGGCCGTCGCCGCCTGCGACCTGGGCCTGGCCACGGCGGTGGCCGGTCTCGCCGCCGCGCACGCCCTGTCGTTCCTCGACGGCCGGCTGCCCGCTTCGACGGCCGCCCGCTGGGAGGTGACCCTGCCGGGCTTGCACTGGGAGCGCTGCGAGGTCCTTCCCCATCCGGACTGCCCTTGCGCGGCCGGGGCGGTGGGCCCCGGCGGCACCGGGAGTGGTCCAGCGGTACTGGACGGGCGGGAGGCAGGATCGGGCTGACTCGCGTACAGAGGGCCATGACAGGATGCGTTGACCGAGGGCCAGAGGGGACACCCCCCGAACCGCCGCTGGCGGCGCAGCTGTCTGGGAACTGGAGGGGCGCATGTCTGATCTTCCCCGGAAGGCGGTCACCCGCACCGTCAAGCTGGCCGCGTTGCCGTTGGGCATGGCCGGCCGGGCCACGTGGGGCCTGGGCAAGCTGATCGGCGGCAAGTCCGCGGAGATCGTCGCCCGCGAGCTGCAACAGCGCACCGCCGACCAGCTGTTCCGCACCCTCGGGGAACTGAAAGGCGGCGCCATGAAGTTCGGGCAGGCGCTGTCGGTCTTCGAGTCGGCCCTGCCCGAGGAGGTCGCCGGACCGTACCGGGCGGCGCTGACCAAACTCCAGGAGGCGGCCCCGCCGCTGCCCGTGGCGACGGTGCACCAGGTGCTGGCGGAGCGGCTGGGTGAGGACTGGCGGGAGCTGTTCGAGGAGTTCGACGACAAGCCGGCCGCGGCGGCTTCGATCGGGCAGGTGCACCGGGCGGTGTGGCACGACGGCCGGCAGGTGGCGGTCAAGGTCCAGTACCCGGGGGCCGGGGAGGCGCTGCTCTCCGACCTCAAGCAGCTGGGCCGGTTCGCCGGGCTGCTGGGGCCGCTGGTCCCGGGCATGGACATCAAGCCGCTGATCACCGAACTGCGTGACCGGGTGGCGGAGGAGCTGGACTACGAGCTGGAGGCCGAGGCACAGCGGACGCACGCCGAGGCGTTCGAGGGCGACGAGGACGTGCTGGTACCGGCCGTCGTGCACCAGGGTGAGCAGGTCCTGGTGAGCGAGTGGATGGAAGGGACCCCGCTGTCGGAGGTGATAGCCGACGGCACCCAGGAGGAGCGCGACCGTGCGGGGCAGTTGCTGGCCCGGTTCCTCTTCTCGGGGCCCGCGCGCACCGGACTCCTGCACGCCGATCCGCACCCGGGGAACTTCCGGCTGATCAAGGCCCCCGACGGCACGGCCCGGCTGGGGGTGCTGGACTTCGGCACGGTCGACCGGCTGCCGGGAGGCTGGCCCGAGCCCATCGGCCGGTCGCTGCGGATGACGCTGGACGGTGACGCCCAGGGAGTGTACGGGCACCTGTGCGCGGAGGGCTTCGTGAAGAAGTCCATAGAGCTCGACCCGGCCGAGGTGCTGGACTACCTCAAGCCGATCATCGAGCCCGCGGAGGCGGAGGAGTTCACCTTCACCCGCCCGTGGCTGCGCGGCCAGGCTGCCCGGATCGCCGATCCCCGCTCCCCCGCCCACCAGTTGGGCCGGCAGATCAACCTGCCGCCCTCGTACCTGCTGATCCACCGGGTGACGCTGAGCACCATCGGCGTGCTGTGCCAGCTCGGCGCGACGGTGCGCCTGCGCGACGAACTGGATTCCTGGCTCCCCGGGTTCCTCCCCGAGGGCCAGGGCCAGGGCTAGCCGGGGCGGGGCCGGCTGGGCGGGGTCACCACCAGGAGGAGTCGAGGCGGCCCTCGATCGCCCTGAGGTTGGCGCGCGCGCAGGCGACGCAGAAGTACTGACGGGTCCCGTTCTCCACCGAGCAGGTCCAGGTGGGCGGGGCGCCGTCGGGGGACAGGGTGCCGCAGCGCGCACACACGACGGGCTGGGCCTTGGGCCCCGGCTGGGTGGGGCGGGGAGTCGGCTGGTCCACCTCCCGACGATATCCCCGTAGGGCGGCCGGGGCGCGTCCGCAACGCCCCGGGGGGACCGGTCCGTGCGGACCGGTCCCCCCGGGGGTGCCTGTGGGGCTGTCAGTGCATGACGGCCATGGCCAGCGCGCGCCGGGCGCGCATGGAGACGCGCTCGGCTCGACGCTGCATGCGCCGGGCGGAGACCAGGCGCAGGGCGTGACGCTCGGCGTCGGCCTCACGCATGCGGTCGTCCATATGGGCACGAGCCATGGCTTCTGGGATGAGTTGCATTTCGCGGGTCCTGTTCTGACGCGAGGTGATCGCGCCGGCGGTGATGAAGTCTGCGGTGGCGGAGCCGTGCGGCTGCTCGCTCGTGGTGGCGAAGGGGGACATGGGGGCCTGCTTCAAGGGGTCGTGCGTCAGGGGGCGGTCGATGGTTCCGATGGCGGTCATGCCGCGACAACCGGGTTCTTGCGCGGACGGCCACGGGGCCGCTTCCGGGCGACGACCACGCCCTGGACGAAGAGCTCTCCGCCCCAGACACCCCAGGGCTCGCGGCGCTCCTTCGCCCCGGCGAGGCAGGCCTCGACCAGCGGGCAGGTGCCGCAGAGGGACTTGGCGTACTCGACGTCGGCCGGGGACTCGGCGAAGAAGACCTCGGGGTCGAAGGTGCGGCAGGGGACGGGTACGCCGAGGTTCTCGATGGCGTCGTCGAGCGCGGTCAGCGCGGTGAGGGGAGTCAAGGTGGAGTCCTCCGGGACTGCGGGCGGGGAGATCGTTTGGGTCTGCGGTACGGACGGGGCGTGCGCTTCGAGTTGCACGGTGGTTTCTTCCTCGTCTTTGTTGACTAGTCGTTCCGGCCGGGTTCGGCCGGGGTCGGCTGGTACCTGTTCTTGCCAGTCCCGAGGCCCCTTCGCTCTGTCGTCCCCGTTCGGGGACAAACAGAAGGGCCGCGGATCCCGGGTGGGGTTCCGCGGCCCTGAAGGCGCCGGCCTGATCTTGAGATCAGACTGGATCACTCCAGGGTTCGAGCCCACGGAAGGCCCACATCAGGTGGTGCTGCTGCTTCGTCTGCGTCGTCTTGGATCCGGCACCGGCTGCGGCCGCGAAGCCATAGGCGCCATGCGCCTGGGCTTCCGCAGCCTGTACTGCCACCGGTGCCTGGGTCGGTCGCTCATTCCGGTCGCTGACGAGCAGCGCGCAGGGCGCGGCCGTCAGGACAGGGCTGTCCGCGGAAATCCGGGACGGACCGGTCGCGAGGATCGGGAGGAGCGAGGAGGAGCCGAGCGTGCAGGAAGCGGCGACCGAGCGATCGGTCATTTTGGTGAAGGTCATGAAGCTGGTCACTGGTCTCGCCTCCTCTCGGCGTCTCGGGGACCCGGCCCGAGGGCCTGTCCCATGCGTATTCGGATAAGTACAGCCAAGTACAGCACGGATCAGGGGCTTCGGAGAAGCCACCGTTTCCGTTGCTAAGAACCTATGGGGATCCGCTGGGCATGTGCAAACTATTTTTCCGACGAGTTTCTACGCGTCGTCAGAATCCTCGCCCTCCGGCTCCTGGCCTGCGCAGATGGCCAGCACGTCGGCTCCGTACCGCTCGAGCTTGCGGCCGCCCACTCCGGAGATCATCGAGAGCTCGCCCTCCTCGGACGGCCCGGCCTCCGCGATCGCCATCAGCGTCTTGTCGGTGAAGACGCAGTAGGCCGGCAGGCCCTGCTCCTTCGCCTGGGCCGCACGCCACTCCCGCAGCCGCTCGTACAGGCCCTCGTCCATGTCGGACGGGCAGTCCTCGCAGCGCATCAGTTTGAGCTCGCCCGCCTCGGTGAGGGTCTTGCCGCAGACCCGGCACAGCACCGGGCCGCGGCGGCCGCGTTTGCGGGCCGCCCGCTCGCCCGCGGCGCCCGCCTTGGCTCCGGGGGCCGGCGAGCCGGGCCGCAGGCCGTTCAGGAACCGGCTGGGGCGCCGGGAGGCCCGCCCGCCGGGCGCGCGGGACAGGCCCCAGGAGAGCGTCAGGTGCAGCCGCGCCCGGGTGACGCCGACGTACAGCAGCCGGCGTTCCTCCTCGACCTGCTCATCGGTCTTGGCGTAGGTGATCGGCATCATGCCGTCGGTGAGGCCCACGAGGAACACCGCGTCCCACTCCAGGCCCTTCGCGGCGTGCAGCGAGGCGAGGGTGACGCCCTGCACGGTCGGCGCGTGCTGGGCGGCCTTGCGTTCCTCCAGCTCGACGGTGAGCTCGGCCAGGGTGGCGCCGGGGCGGCTGCGGGCGAAGTCCTCGGCGAGACGGACCAGCGCGGCCACCGATTCCCACTGGTCGCGGACGGCTCCGGAGCCGGCGGGCGGCTCGCTGGTCCAGCCGGTGGAGCTGAGCACCGCACGGACCTGGGAGCCCAGCTCCACGACGTCTTCGAGCAGCGGGTCGTTGCCACCGGAGCGGGCGGCGCCGCGCAGCGCGAGGATCGCCTTCTGGACCTCGGCCCGCTCGAAGAAGCGTTCGGCGCCGCGCAGCTGGTAGGGCACCCCGGCGTCGGCGAGGGCCTGCTCGTAGACCTCGGACTGGGCGTTGATGCGGTAGAGGACCGCGATCTCGCCGGCCGGGACCCCGGCGGCGATCAGGTCACGGATGCGGGCGGCGACGCCCTCGGCCTCGGCGGGCTCGTCGGGGTACTCGGCGTAGACCGGGTCGGGGCCGGGCTCGCGCTGGGAGACCAGCTCCAGCCGGTGTTCGGCGGCCCGGCCCTTGGCCTGGTTCAGCAGGCCGTTGGCGAGGTGGACCACCTGGGGGGTCGAGCGGTAGTCGCGGATCAGCTTGACCAGGGTGGCCTGCGGGTACTTGGCGCGGAAGTTCAGCAGGTGGTCGGGGGTGGCGCCGGTGAAGGAGTAGATGGTCTGGCTGGCGTCGCCGACGACGCAGAGGCTGTCGCGGTCGCCGAGCCACAGGTCCAGCAGGCGCTGCTGGAGCGGGCTGACGTCCTGGTACTCGTCCACCACGAAGTGCTGGTACTGGGCGCGGATCTGCGCGGCGATGTCGTGGCGGTCCTGGAGGATGCCGACGGTGAGGAGCAGCACGTCCTCGAAGTCGATCATGTTCCGGTCGCGCTTGAGCTGCTCGTAGGTGCCGTAGATCTGGGCGATCTCCGCCATGTCCCGGGGCGCCTCGCGGCCCGCCTTGAGGGCGGCCGCCGGGTAGTCGGCGGGGACGGTCTGGGTGACCTTGGCCCACTCGATCTCGCCGGTGACGTCGCGCAGCTCGCCCCGGTCGAGGCGGATGCGGCAGCGCGACCCCGCCTCGGCCACGAACTGGATCTTGCGCTCCAGCAGCCGGGGCACCTCCCCGCCGATGGCCCGGGGCCAGAAGTACTGGAGCTGGCGCAGGGCGGCGGCATGGAAGGTCCGGGCCTGTACCCCGCCCGCGCCCAGGGTGCGCAGCCGGCCGCGCATCTCGCCGGCCGCGCGGTTGGTGAAGGTGACGGCCAGCACGCTGGCGGGCATGAGCTGCCCCGAGGCGACACCGTAGGCGATGCGGTGGGTGATGGCGCGGGTCTTGCCCGTACCGGCTCCGGCGAGCACGCACACCGGCCCGCGCAGGGTCGTCGCGACCTCGCGCTGCTCCGGGTCGAGGCCCTGGAGCACCGCGTCGGCCGAGTCGGCGCCGGACGGGAAGGATGAGGAGTGCGTTGCTGATGTCACCCCGCCATGCTGCCAGGTCCGGTGTGCCGGGCGGGAACGTTGTCCACAGGCCGCCGGTATCCGTCGTACTTATCCGAAGCCCTACCCGCCGCCCCGCCCGCGGTCCCGCCCACGGCCCCACCTGCGCCTCCACCCCGGCTTCGCCCCGGCTCCGTCCGCAGCGGGCGCAGCGGCCGGGGCGGGCGCAGCGGCCGGGGCGGGCGGGGCGCTCGTCCGGGAATGGCGGGGCGGTCGCGTACGTTCGAGTACTCGGACCACCGAGCCCCACGAAGGAGAGCGCAGCATGCAGGACACGGGTTCCGTCACGATGTACAGCACGACCTGGTGCGGCTACTGCCGCCGGCTGAAGACCCAGCTGGACCGGGAAGGCATCGCGTACGACGAGATCAACATCGAGCTCGACCCGGCGTCCGCGGCCTTCGTGGAGCAGGCGAACGGTGGCAACCAGACCGTTCCGACCGTGCTCGTGAAGTCCGCCACGGGCAACGAGTCCGTCATGACGAACCCGAGCCTGGCCCAGGTCAAGCAGGCCCTCGCCGTCTGACCGGACCGCGCACCGCACGCAGGAAGGCCCCCGCCGCGGCGGGGGCCTTCCGCTGTGACGAACGTTACGGCCGGGCCGCGGGCCGCGGCAGCGGCTCGCCGTACCAGAGCTCGACCAGCCGGGCCGCGATGGAGATCCCCGACGGCGGGAGCACCTCACCCGACTCGATCGCCCCGCGCAGGTCCTCGCGGGAGAACCAGCGGGCCTCCTGGATCTCCTCGCCGTCCACCGTGATCTCCGAGGTGACGGCGCGCGCCGTGAACCCGAGCATCAGGCTGTACGGGAACGGCCAGGGCTGGCTGGCGACGTACTCGACCTCGCCCACCTTGACGCCCGCCTCCTCCCACACCTCGCGGATCACCGACTGCTCGATGGACTCGCCCGGCTCCACGAACCCGGCCAGCGTCGAGAAACGGCCCTCCGGCCAGTGCACCTGGCGGCCCAGCAGCGCGCGGTCCTGCTCGTCGGTGACCAGCATGATCACCGCCGGGTCGGTGCGCGGGTAGTGCTCGGCGCCGCAGCCCGGGCAGCGCCGGATGTGCCCGGCCGCCGCCACGACGGTGCGCTCGCCGCAGCGGGAGCAGAAACGGTGCATCCGCTGCCAGTTCTCCAGCGCCACCGCGTGCACCATCAGCCCGGCGTCGCGCGGCGACAGCAGCAGCCCCGCCTCCCGCAGCCCGGCCGCGCGCGCCGACTGGTCCATGCGGCCCGGCAGGGAGTCCTTCTGCAGCGCGAAGTACCGTACGCCGTCCTCGTCGGTGCCCAGGAAGTAACGGTGGGTCTGGGTGACGGGGGCCTCGAAGGCGGGGGTCATCACGATGCCCGTGCCGCCGTCGGGGGTGTCGTCGATCAGGACCTGGCCGCCGGAGACGACGAAGACGCGGGTCGTCGGGTGGCTCCAGGCGGCGGCGAGCCAGGCCTCGTCGAGGCGGTGGTGCGCGGCGCGGTCGATGCCGCTGGGCGCGGCGAGCGAGAGCGGGCGCTCGGTACGGGTGCTCACAGGTACTTCCAACTCCCCCGGTGGTGGACAGGCGGGCTAGGCAGGCGGCGCGGGTGTGGGCAGGCGGGTGGCTTCGTGTGGTCCGGTCCCTCAGGCGGGCTTCCCGTGGGCGGCGAGGTCCCCCCAGAGGTAGGCGGCCGTCTCCACGCCCTTGAAGAGCAGGTCCAGCTCGACCTTCTCGTTCGGCGAGTGCCAGCCGTCCGACGGGACGGAGATGCCGAGGAAGAGGACCGGGGCGTCCAGGACGTCCTGGAGGTCGGCGGCGGGGCCGGAGCCGCCCTCGCGCGTGAACAGGACCGGCTGACCGAAGGCGCGGCCCATGGCCCGTACGACGGACTGCAGGGCGGGGTGGTCCAGCGGGGTCAGGCACGGCCGCGTCGGGGCGCCGAAGACGATGGAGTGCCGGATCCCCTCGGGGACCCGGGCCGCGACCCAGTCCCGGACGGCGGCCTCGACCTCGTACGGGTCCTGCCCCGACACCAGGCGGAACGAAAGCTTCACGTGGGCGGAGGCGGGCACGATGGTCTTGCCGCCGGGCCCCTGGTAGCCGCCGCCGATGCCGTTGACCTCGGCGGTCGGGCGGGCCCAGACGCGCTCCAGCGTCGAGTAGCCCTTCTCGCCGGCGGCCACGTGCGACTTGGCGGTGCGCAGCCACTGCGCCTCGTCGAAGGGCAGCTCGGCGATCAGCCGGCGTTCGGCGTCGCTGAGCTCGGCGATGCCGTCGTAGAAGCCGGGGATGGTGACCCGGCCGTCCGCGTCGTGCAGCGCGGCGACGAGGCGGGCGGCGGCGGTGGCCGGGTTGGGCACGGCCCCGCCGAAGGCGCCGGAGTGGATGTCCTGGTCGGGTCCGTGGAAGTCGATCTCGCAGTCCGCGACGCCGCGCATGCCGGTGCAGACGGTGGGGGTGGTCTCCGACCACATGCCGGTGTCGGAGACGATCACGACATCGGCGGCGAGGCGGGCGGCCTCGCGCTCGACCAGGGCCCGGAAGTTGACGGAGCCGGACTCCTCCTCGCCCTCGATGAGGAGCTTGAGGTGCACGGCGGGGGCGTCGGCGCCGGTGGCGGCGAGGTGTGCGCGCACCCCGAGGGTGTGGAAGAACACCTGGCCCTTGTCGTCGGCCGCGCCGCGCCCGTACATCCGGCCGTCCTTGACGACCGGCTCGAACGGGTCGGTGTGCCAGCCGTCCTCGCGGGCGGCGGGCTGCACGTCGTGGTGCCCGTAGACGAGGACGGTGGGGGCGTCCGGGTCGGCGCTCGGCCACTGTGCGAAAACGGCGGGGGCGCCCGGGGTTTCCAGGACCTCGGCGACCGGGAAGCCGGTCTCCTTGAGCTTGGCGGCGAGCCATTCGGCACTGGCCCGTACATCGCCCGCGTGCTCGGGCTGGGCCGAGACGGACGGGATGCGCAGCCACTCCGCGAGGTCGGCCAGGAAGGCGGCGCGGTGGGTGTCGATGTACGTGCGGACGACGCTGTCCGCCGGGTTTTCGCTCATGCCTACGAGCCTAACCGTCCGCCTGGGGGGCGCCGTCCGTGCCCGATGTGCCTTGGAGGATCCGCTCAAGACGGGCCCTGTCGGGCAGGTCGCGGGGACGGATCACGCGCCCGCTGCGGACGTGGAGGAACGCGGCGGAGACCCGGTCGAGCGGGGTCCGGGTGGCCTCGGCCCAGGCCAGGCGGTAGACGGCGAGCTGGAGGGGGTCGGCCTCGGTGGTCCGGCCGGTCTTCCAGTCGACGATCTCGTACGAGCCGTCGGGGTTCTTGTAGACCGCGTCGATCCGGCCGCGGACGACGCGGCCGGCGAGGGTGAGCTGGACCGGGGCCTCCATCCGGTGCGGGGTGCGGTCGGCGAACTCGCTGCGCTCGAAGGCGGCCTTGAGGGAGGCGAGGTCGGCCTCGTCGGCGATGTCCTGGTCGGAGGCGGCGCCGGGGAGCTCGGTGGCGGGGTCGAGGACGTCGAGGAGGGGCAGCGGGAGCTCGTCGAAGCGGGACTCGACCCAGGCGTGGAAGCGGGTGCCCTGGCGCGCGGCGGGCTGGGGCGGCTTGGGCATGGGGCGGGCGAGCTCGCGGGCGAAGCCCTCCTCGTCGGCGGCGAGGCGCAGCAGCTGGCTGGCGGAGAGGGAGGCCGGCAGCTCGACGTCGCGCACCGCCGTACGGGCACGGCGGAGCTCGCCTTCGAGCGCGTCGAGATCCCGGTCCCAGGAGGCCACGGTCCGCGCCTCTTCGGCTCCCGGCGCTTGCGCGCCGCCCCCGCCGGGGCCCTGGGCCCGGGCGGGGGCCTCCGGCCACGGATCCTCGCCGGGCGCGCGGGGGCCGGCCCAGGGCCCGGGGCCGTCGGCGGGTACGGCGGAGCCGGGCCGTGGCGCTTCGCCGTGTGCGGCACGGGGCGAGGGCCCCGCCGGAGGGGCCTGCGGCCACAGGTCGTCCGCGGGCGCGGTGGCCCAGGCCTCGGCCTCCCAGAGGTCCTCGGCGGGGGCGGTCCGGGGGCCGGGCAGGGCGGTCCGGGGGCGCGGGAGCTCGGGGGCGGCGGCGCCCGGGTCGGGGTCCTGGCCCGGGCCCGGCTCCGGGTCCGGGTCCGGAACGGGGTCCCGGTCCGGGTCCAGGTCCGGGTCCAGGTCCAGGCCAGGCTCCAGGTCCAGGTCCGGGTCCGGCCACGGGGGGTCGTCGTAGGACGGCTCCTCGCAGTGCGGGGGCCAGAGGTGGGCGGTCGAGAGGTGGGACTCCACCAGGGCCGCCGCGCGGCGGCGACGCGCCAGCGAGGCCGGGTCCAACGGGAGCGGCCAGGCGTGGTCCGCGCTCGCGGCGGCCGTCAGGGCCGGGTTCTCCGCGTCGCGCTCCGGCTCGTCCGCCCAGGCCTCGATCTCCCCGTGGCCCGCCTCGCAGTGCGCGTACAGGGCCTCCAGGAAGGCCGACGGCCCCCGCGGCTTCTTCTGCGTCGGGCCCCACCAGTGCCCGGAGGCCAGCAGGAGCGAGCGCGGCCGCGTGAACGTCACGTACCCCAGGCGGAGTTCCTCCACCGCCTTGTGCTCTTTCAGCCCGGCCTTGAACGACTTGAGGCCCGCCGAGGTCCACGCCGGATCCGCCGGCAGGGTCGCGGCGTCGCCGCGCAGCGCGTACGGCAGGACCTTCGCGTACGAGGTCCAGGCCTCCGGCGGCTTCTCCTTCGGGAACGCCCCCGCGCACAGGCCCGGTACGACCACCACGTCCCACTCCAGCCCCTTGGACTTGTGGGCCGTCAGCACCTTGACCGTGTTCTCCCCGCCCGGCAGGGCGTGGTCCAGGCCCTTCTCGTACTGCGCGGCCGTGCGCAGGAAGGCGAGGAACGCCAGCAGCGACGCCTCTCCGTCCAGCGAGGCGAACCCGGCCGCGACGTCCAGGAACCCGGACAGCGTCTCGCGCCGCCGGGCGGCCAGCGCGTGCGGGGAGGCGGACAGCTCCACCTCCAGCCCGGTCACCGCCAGCACCCGGTGCAGTACGTCCATCAGCGGGTCGGCGAGCGAACGCCGCAGGTCGCGCAGCTCCTGCGCGAGGTACGCGAAGCGGACCCGGGCCTCCGCGGAGAACGGCAGGTCCTCGCCCGGGACGGCCCCGGCGGAGTCCAGGAACGTCTCCAGCGCGTCCGCGAGCGAGATGACCTCCACCGGGTCCACGCCCTCGACGGCCGCCGCGAGGCGCTCGTCGGGATCCACCGCACCGGGCGCGCGGCCGACCAGCTGCCGCGCCCGCCGCCCCAGCAGCGCCAGGTCGCGGGCGCCGATCCGCCAGCGCGGGCCGGTCAGCAGGCGCACCAGCGGGGCGTTGGCCCCCGGGTCCTGGAGCACCTCGCACACCGCGACCAGGTCCGCGACCTCGGGCAGGTGCAGCAGGCCGGACAGCCCGACCACCTCGACCGGCACCTCGCGGGCCACCAGTACCGCCTGGATCCGCGCGAAGTCCCCGGCCGAGCGGCACAGCACCGCGATCTCGCCCGGCGCCGTCCCGGTACGGACCAGGTGCGCGACGGAGTCGCCGAGCCACTCCAGTTCCTCCGCGTGCGTGGGCAGCAGGGCGCAGCGGACCGAGCCGGCCCGCTCCTCCCCCGGCGCGGGCCGCAGCGCCTCGACGCCCTCGTGCATGGCGCGCAGGGGCGCGGCGAGGCCGTTGGCCAGGTCGAGCAGCCGTCCGCCGCTGCGCCGGTTCTCGCTGAGGGAGTACCGGGTGGCGGGGCTGCCGTCCGCGTTCGGGAAGTGCTCGGGGAAGTCGTCGAGGTTGGCGACGGAGGCGCCGCGCCAGCCGTAGATCGCCTGGCAGGGGTCGCCGACGGCGGTCACGGCGTGCCCCGTGCCGGCGCCGAACAGTGCGGACAGCAGCAGCCGCTGCGCGACGGAGGTGTCCTGGTACTCGTCGAGCAGGACGACCCGGAACTCCTCGCGCAGCAGCGCCCCCACCTCGGGCCGGGTGGTGGCGAGCCGCGCGGAGAGGGCCATCTGGTCGCTGAAGTCGTACAGGTCCCGGGAGCGTTTGGCTTCGCGGTAGCGCTCGGTCAGCTCCAGCAGTTCGAGCCGGCCGCGCACCGCCTCGGGGACCTTGCGCAGGTCGTCGTTGGTGAGTCTGGTGCCGGCGAGTTCGTCCAGGAGCCGGGTGTCGTACGTACGCAGTTCCTCGGGGCCGACCAGGTGCTCGGACAGCTCGGCGTCGAGCGCGAGCAGGTCGCTGACCAGGTCGGGCAGGGATTTCGTCAGCGACGGGTACGGGCCGGGGGCCTCGCGCAGCACGCGGGCGGCGAGCTGGAAGCGGGTGGCGTCCGCGAGCAGCCGGGAGCTGGGTTCCAGGCCGATGCGCAGGCCGTGGTCCTTGAGGAGCTGTCCGGCGAAGGAGTGGTAGGTGGAGATGCGGGGCTCGCCGGCGGCCGCGCCGCCCTCGGCCGGGGCGGAGCCCGAGGACGGGTCCGGGGAAGGGTCCGGGTCGCTGATGCCGGCGCCGGCGAGGGCCTTGCGCACGCGCTCCGCGAGCTCGCCGGCGGCCTTGTTGGTGAAGGTCAGGCCGAGGACCTGTTCGGGGGCGACCGCGCCGGTGCCGACCAGCCACACCACGCGCGCGGCCATGACGGTGGTCTTGCCGGAGCCGGCTCCGGCGACGATGACCTGGGGGGCGGCCGGGGCGGTCGCACAGGCCAGCTGTTCCGGCGTGAAGGGGATCCCGAGGAGCTCCTTGAGCTGCTCGGGATCGGTGAGGGCCGGTGGGCCGGACGGACGCGCGGACACCCCGAAAGGCTAGCCGCCCGCACTGACAGCCCCCGCCGCCCGGACCGTCATTCCACGGTGTGACGGCCCTCCGGGCGGGCGCTGCACGCGCTGCGGAAGGAGCAGTGGTCGCAGTGCTGGCCGGTAGTGGGCGTGAAGCGCTCGTCCAGCACCCGGCCGGCGGCGGTGGCGAGCAGGTCGGTGGCCCACTCGCCGTCCGGCGGCGGCTGCGCCTGGACCTTCGGCACCTCGTCGCCGCCGTCGCGCTTGGCGGCGCCCTGGCGCAGCTGCACGAGCTCGGCGCCGCCGGGTTCGGGGCGTCGGCCGTCGAAGACCTCGTCGACGGCACCCCCTCGGACCGCGAGCTGGTAGACGGCGAGCTGGGGGTGCCGCGCGACCTCGTCCTTGGTGGGCGCGGCCTTGCCGGTCTTGAAGTCGACGACGTACGCACGCCCCTGGGGGTCGGATTCGACCCGGTCCATGGAACCCCGGATGCGAACGGCGAAGTCGCCCGCTTCGAGCGTGACGTCGAAGTCGTGCTCGGTGGCCACGGCCGCCCTGCCGCCCCGGTCGGTGGCGTGCCAGCGCAGGAAGCGTTCGAGGGCGGCGCGGGCGTTGTCCTTCTCCTGGCGGGACTTCCAGGGGGCGTCGAAGGCGAGGGCGTCCCAGACGGAGTCGAGGCGTTCCATCAGGACGGCGAGGTCGGCGGGGGTCCGGCCGGAGGCGACTTCGTCGGCGAGGACGTGGACGACGTTGCCGAAGCCCTGGGCGGCGGTGGAGGGGGCGTCGGCCTTGACCTCGCGGCCGAGGAACCACTGGAGGGAGCAGGTGTTGGCGAGCTGGTCCAGGGCGCTGCCGGACAGGGCGACGGGCCGGTCGCGGTCGCGCAGCGGGACGCTGCTGCGGGTGGGTTCGTACAGGCCCCACCAGCGCTGCGGGTGCGCGGCGGGGACCAGGGGGCGGCCCTCGTCGTCGGTGAGGGCGGCGAGGCGGGCGAGGCGCCGGGCGGCGGCGTCGCGCATCGCCTCGGAGGCCTCGGGGTCGACGGTGGTGGCGCGGAGTTCCGCGACGAGCGCGGGGACGGAGAGGGGGCGGCGGGGGCGGCCGGTGACGTCCTTGACCGGTACGCCGAGTTCGGTGAGGAAACGGGAGGGCTGGTCGCCGTCCTCGGCGGGGGCCTTGACGGCGGTGACGACGAGGCGGTGGCGGGCGCGGGTGGTGGCGACGTAGAAGAGCCGGCGCTCCTCGGCGAGGAGCGCGCCGGGGGTGAGCGGGTCGGCGAGGCCGTCGCGGCCGATGCGGTCGGCCTCCAGGAGGGAGCCGCGGCGGCGGAGGTCGGGCCAGAGCCCTTCCTGGACGCCGGCGACGACCACGAGGCCCCATTCGAGGCCCTTGGAGCGGTGGGCGGTCATCAGCCGGACGGCGTCGCGGCGGTGGGCCTTGCGGGTGAGGGTGTCGGCGGCGATGTCCTCGGCTTCGAGCTGTTCGAGGAAGTTGAGGGCGCCGCGGCCGCCGGTGCGTTCCTCCGCGCGGGCGGCGGTGTCGAAGAGGGCGCAGACGGCGTCGAGGTCGCGGTCGGCGTTGCGGCCTGCGGCGCCGCCGCGGCGGGCGCTGCGTTCGAGGCGCTGGGGCCAGGGGGTGCCGTCCCAGAGGAGCCAGAGGGCCTCTTCGGCGGTGCCGCCGCCTTCGAGGAGTTCGCGGGCCTTGCGCAGGAGCAGGCCGAGGCGTTGCGCTCCGCGGGCGTAGGCGGGGTCGTGGGCGACGAGCCGCTCGGGCTCGGCGAGGGCGCGCGCGAGCAGCACGTCGGAGGGCGCGGGCACGGCGACCCCGGCGGCCCGCTCCTCGTCCCGCAGCGCCCGCCCGAGCCGGCGCAGGTCGGCCGCGTCCATCCCCCCGAGCGGCGACCCCAGCAACGCCACGGCCGCCTCGACACCGACCCACCCCGCGCCGGCCGCCTCCGGATCGGCGGCGTCGCCGGACGGGGCGGGGCCCTCGCCCGGCCCGGCGGTGGGACCGGCCGGCTCGGCCAAGGCGCTGCGGCCGGCCGCGTCGGCGTCGTCGGCACCGCAGGCCACGGTCGAGCCCGCCCCCGGGCCGGCCGGAGCCGCGACCGGCTGCGCCGGGACGGCGGCAAGGGGGTGGCCGCCGGAGTCCGCCGGGGCCGGGACGCCGGCCGCCGGCCCACCGGAATCGGCGGCCGGGGTACCGACGGAGCCGGCGGCCGGGGTGCTGACGGGCTCCTCGCCCTGGCCGGGCAGCGCCGCGGGGGCGGCCGAGGCGGCGGCCGTCGCGGTGAGGCGGAGGGCGGTCAGGAGGGGGGCGACGGCCGGCTCGTGGCGGAGGGGGGTGTCCGAGCCGTCCGTCTCCGCCGGGACCCCCGCCGAGATCAGCGCGCGGCGCATCGCCGGGAGCGTGCGGCCGCCCGCGCGGACCAGGACGGCCATGTCCCGCCACGGCACGCCGTCCTCCAGGTGGGCCCGCCGCAGGATGTCGGCGATGTTGTCGAGCTCGGCGCCGGCCGTCGGGTACGTGTACACCTCCACCCGGCCCCCCTCCCGTACGGGCTGCAGCGCCCGGTGCGCCCGGACGGCGGCCGACGGCAGGCGCGGCACCGGCATGCGGGTGGTGAGCAGGCGGGTGGCGGCCAGCAGGGCGGAGCCCGAGCGGCGGCCGACCGTCAGGGCCCGTACCTCCGCCCCCGGGAAGGAGCCCTCGAAGTCGAGGATGTTGTTGATGTCGGCGCCCCGGAACGCGTAGATCGACTGGTCCGGGTCGCCGAAGGCGACCAGCGTGCCGCCCGGCCCGTTCAGCGCGCGCAGCAGCCGCAGCTGCGAGGCGTCCGTGTCCTGGTACTCGTCGACGTAGATCACGTCGTACGCGCAGGCCAGTGCCGGCGTGCGCTCCGCGAGGAGCACGGCGCGGTGCAGGAGCTCCGCGTAGTCCAGGGCGCCTTGGAGGTCCAGGACGTCGAGGTACTCGGAGAGGAACGCGGCGGCCGCCTTCCAGTCGGGGCGGCCGATGCGGTCGGCGAAGTCCGACAGGGCGTCCGGTCCCAGGCCCAGCTCCCGCGCGCGGGCCAGGACGGCCCGGACCTCGTCCGCGAACCCCCGGGTGGTCAGCGCGGCCCGCAGGTCGTCCGGCCAGCGGATGGAGCGGATCCGGCGCTGGCCCTCCAGCAGGGTGCGGACCATCACGTCCTGCTCCGGCCCGGACAGCAGCCGCAGGGGGTCGGCGAACAGGTCGGTGTCCTGGTGGGCGCGGACCAGGCCGTAGCAGAAGGAGTGGAAGGTGGTGGCCTGCGGGGCGCGGGCGCCGCCGAGCCGCAGGGCGGCCCGGTCGCGCAGCTCGACGGCCGCCTTGCGGCTGAAGGTCAGGATCAGGATGCGGGCCGGGTCGGTCCCCGCCTCGACCCGGGCGGCCGCCGCCTCGATCAGCGTGGTGGTCTTGCCGGTGCCCGGCCCGGCCAGCACCAGCAGAGGTCCCCGGGTGTGCTCAACCACCGCGCGTTGCGCTGCGTCCAGGACAGGGGGAGCCACCCGTTCCGGCCCGGTGCGCACCAGGCGGTACGCGTCGGAGGCACGCGTGCGCCGCTCAGAGCGGTCGGAGGGGGAGGTGATCACGTGGGGTGCCGGTCCTGGTGGGTCTGCGGGCGGTACGGGTGGTTCGGCTGGCGCGGATGCGCCGGGCGGTGCGTCCGGGGCGTCGCTCGCGGCGGCGCCGGGCGGGACGGCCGAAGAGGCAACGCTACGCCACCGGCACCGCCCGCCGCAGTCGTCCCGCGGGCACCGGCGCGGTACGCAGGGCGCGCCGCCGACCCCTCGTGCCGTCCTCCGTACGAGCCTTCGACCTCCCGCCCGGGCCACGAATGGCCGAAGCTGTCAGATGTGAGCCTCGTCGCCTCCGTCACGTCCGTCCCGGCCGTCCCAGCGCGCCCGCCGCATCACCAGCCGCGGCTCGCCGCCGGCGCCCTCGCGCAGCGGTGTGCCCTCGGCCCGGTAGTGCTCCAGGGCCCGGTGCTCGCTGCCCGGCAGCGGCCGGCCGTCCGCGCGCACCACGCGCCACCAGGGCACGGCGCCGCCGTACAGGGCCATGACGCGGCCGACTTGGCGTGGTCCGCCCACGCCGAGCCACTCCGCGACGTCCCCGTACGTCATCACCCGGCCGGGCGGAATCCGCTCGGCCACCTCCAGCACCCGCTCCGCGTACTCGGGCAGTTCTGCGCTCATCCGGACCATGGTGCCGCACTCCACCGACAGGGCCGTGGAAGGTTTCCTTCCGCACCGGCGCGCACCCTGCTGCCCCGCACGCACGCCGGTCCGTGCCACCATCTTCCGGGCGGTGACTGGTGATACGTGATCAAGAAGAGACGGAAGTGACGGCGAAGGAGCAGGGTGTGAGCCCTCCGGACGGCGCGACGTCGAACGACGGCGCACGCCCAGACACGCCCCGCGACGACCGCCGGGAGCCGGGCCCGGAGCCCGTCGGCAAAGGTGGCGACGGCGGCCCCGACGGCGGTCACGGCCGGCCCGACGACATCCCCGCTGCCCGGGACGACGGTGACGACGACGGCCTCGACAGCCCCGAGCGCCCGCACGGCCACACCCCGACGGACGCCGACCGGGTGGAGGTCGACGAGCCGCTCCTCGCCGCCCGCGTCCACCGGCCCTCCGACCTCGTCCGCCTGCTGGTCGGCATCCTCGGCATCGCCATCGTCCTCGGCATCTCCGCCTTCGCCCACGGCACCACCGCCGGCCTCGAACAGGACATCTCCAACGGCACCGGCCAGGCGCCCGACGTACTGATCAAGGTCGCCGGTCTGGTGTCGAGCATCGCCGTTCTGCTCGTGCCCGTCGCCTTCGCCATCGAACGGCTGATCAAGCGCGACGGCCTGCGCATCGCCGACGGCGTACTGGCCGCGGTCCTCGCGCACGGCGTCACCCTCGCCACCGACCTCTGGGTCTCCCAGGCCGCGCCGGGGACGATCCAGGACGCCCTCACCCGCGCCACCGGCGTCGGCGGCACCCTCACCGACCCGGTGCACGGCTACCTCGCCCCCGTCATCGCGTACATGACCGCCGTCGGGATGACCCGGCGACCGCGCTGGCGGGTCGCGCTGTGGGTGGTCCTGCTGCTCGACGCCTTCGCGATGCTGGTCAGCGGCTACACGACGCCCTTCTCGATCATCCTGACGGTGCTGATCGGCTGGAGCGTGGCGTACGGGACGCTGTACGCGGTCGGCTCCCCGAACGTCCGCCCCACCGGGCAGAACCTGCTGGCTGGGCTCCGCCGGGTCGGCTTCCAGCCGGTCAGCGCGATGCGCGCCGAGGCGCCGGACGGCGCCGAGGCCTCCGAGGTCAGCGACCGGGGCCGCCGGTACCACGTGACGCTGGAGGACGGGCCGCCGCTGGACGTCACCGTCGTCGACCGGGAGCAGCAGGCGCAGGGCTTCTTCTACCGGGTCTGGCGCCGGCTCACCCTGCGCGGCATCACGACCCGGCGCAGCCTGCAGTCGCTGCGCCAGGCCCTGGAGCAGGAGGCCCTCCTCGCGTACGCCGCCATCGCGGCCGGCGCCAACGCGCCGAAGCTGATCGCGACCTCCGAACTCGGGCCGGACGCCGTGATGCTCGTGTACGAGCACCTGGGCGGCCGGACGCTGGACTCCCTCCACGACGAGGAGATCACCGACGAGCTGACGCGCAACGCGTGGGAGCAGGTGCGGGCGCTGCAGTCGCGGCGGATCGCGCACCGGCGGCTCACCGGGGACGCGCTGGTGGTGGATCGTTCCGGCAATGTCATCCTCACCGACCTGCGGGGCGGCGAGATCGCGGCCGGCGACCTGGTCCTGCGGATGGACATCGCACAGCTGCTGACCACGCTCGGCCTGCGGGTGGGCGCGGAGCGGTCGGTCGCCTCGGCGGTGTCGGTGCTCGGCCCGGACGCGGTGGCGGACTGCCTGCCGCTGCTCCAGCCGATCGCGCTGAGCCGCTCCACCCGGGCGACGCTGCGCAGGCTGGCGCGGGAGCGGGCCGACCGGGAGCGGGAGGCGGTACTGGAGTCCTCGCGGGCGGCGAAGGCGGCGCGCGAGGCGGACTCCGCCGCGAGCCCGGCAGCCGACCGGAAGGCGGAGAAGCGGGCGCTGGACGACGCGCTCGACGGGGCCCGCGAGGAGGACCTGCTGAGCCAGATCCGCCGGCAGGTGCTGCTGATCCGCCCGCAGGCGCCGGTGGAGCCGGCCCGGCTGGAGCGGATCCGGCCGCGCACGCTGGTCTCGTTCATCGCGGGGGCGTTCGGGGCGTACTTCCTGCTCACGCAGCTGGCCCACGTGGACTTCGGGACCATCATCGGGCAGGCCCGGTGGGGCTGGGTGGGCGCGGCACTGGCGTTCTCGGCGCTCAGCTACTTCGCGGCGGCGATGAGCCTGCTGGGGTTCGTACCGGAGCGGGTGTCGTTCCCGCGCACGGTGGTGGCGCAGGTGGCCGGGTCGTTCGTGAAGCTGGTGGCCCCGGCGGCGGTGGGCGGTGTCGCGCTGAACACCCGGTTCCTCCAGCGGGCCGGGGTCCGGCCGGGCCTGGCGGTGGCGAGCGTGGGCGCCTCACAGCTG
This sequence comes from Streptomyces sp. NBC_00667, assembly GCF_036226825.1. Lineage (NCBI taxonomy): Bacteria > Bacillati > Actinomycetota > Actinomycetes > Kitasatosporales > Streptomycetaceae > Streptomyces > Streptomyces sp. NBC_00667. The sequence continues at coordinate 4,443,479 of NZ_CP109022.1, read as the reverse complement.
TTCGGGCTGGCCAGCCACATCCTGCTGCTGCTGTCCTTCGGCTACCTGACGGGGACGGAGAAGACCCCGGAGATGACCCCGTCCAGGACGGTCATCGCGGGTCTGCTGACGGTGGCGGTACTGGTGCTGGTGGTGACGGCGGTGCCGCTCCTGCGGAAGTTCGTCGTGACACGGGTACGGGCGCTGTTCGCGGGCGTGGTGCCGCGGATGCTGGACGTGCTCCAGCGGCCGCAGAAGCTGATGACGGGCATCGGCGGGATGCTGCTGCTGACGGCGTGCTTCGTGATGTGCCTGGACGCGTCGATCCGCGCGTTCGGCGGCGGGCAGGCCATCAGCTACGCGAGCATCGCGGTGGTCTTCCTCGCGGGCAACGCGCTGGGTTCGGCGGCGCCGACGCCGGGCGGTATCGGCGCGGTGGAGACGACCCTGACGCTGGGCCTGATCGCGGCGGGACTGGAGAAGGAGGTCGCCATCTCGGCGGTGCTGCTGTTCCGCCTGATGACCTTCTGGCTCCCGGTCCTCCCGGGCTGGCTGTCGTTCAACTTCCTGACCCGCAAGGAAGCCATCTAGCTCCGCACTTTCTACGCATCCCCCCCCCCCCCCCCCCCCCCCCCCCGCGCCGGGGCCACCGGCCCCGGCGCGGGGCCGGGACCGGCCGGGGAGGCGGTGCCGGGCCGGAGCCGGGGTCAGCCGGTTTCCGGGTGGCCCGTGAGGAGCCGGGCCAGGCGGGACAGGGCCGGGGACATGGTGGGTGGGAGGGGCAGAGAGGCCGGCAGTGGGGCGGTGGGGGCGGGCGGGGAGTCGATGAAGTCCGGCTCCGGGAAGTCCGCCGCGCGTTCCGCCGCCTCCAGGGCCAGCAGGTGGACCGAGAAGTCGTGGGCCAGCTCGACGACGCGGGGGTCGTCCGGCGGGAACTGCGGGTCGGAGAGCACCTCGATCTCCAGCTCCAGCCGCCGCTGCTCCGCCTGCAGCCGCGGGTGCAGGGCGGTCGTGCGGTGCGCCCTCGCCGGCGAGGGGGGCGAGGACGGCACCAGTCGCAGGTCGCTCCCGCACGCCCGCAGGCGGCGTACCGTCGACAGGAGCATCCGGGCACGCTCCCGGTGCCGCTCCAGCGACGCCTCCAGCTCCGTCAGCAGGTCGCCCCGCCCGGCCGCCGCGGCCTCCATGGCCGCCCGCACCTCGGCCGGCGGCGTCCCCAGTTCGGTCATCCCCCGCACCCACAGGATCCGGACGACGTCCTCGTACCCGTACCTGCGCCGCTCGCCCGGGCCCCGCTCGGGCTCCGGCAGCAGCCCGCTCCGGTGCAGGTGCCGGATGGCGTTCGGCGTCGTACCGGCCAGGGCGGCGGCTTCGCCGATCCCGACCCACTGGGCGTGTTCCATGGATACAGGTGACCACGTACGGGCCCGCTCCGCACACCCCCGAACGGCCCATCACCCGCGCGCCGCGGCCCGTCCGACCACAGGATGGGGTACATGCCGACACACGCACTGCGGGTCACCGCCGCCGCAGCCGTCACCGCCGCGCTGCTCACCGCCAGCGCCTGTTCCTCCGGCGACGGCAAGGAGAAGGACAAGTCGACCTCAGGCAGCAACGCCCCCAAGGCCCTGGAATGGGGGGCGTGCGACGCCCCCACCGCCGCCGAGGGCGGCGGGCAGGCCCCCGGCAAGGACTGGCAGTGCGCCACCCTCGACGTACCCCTCGATTACGCGAAACCCGAGGGAGAAACGATTCAGCTGGCCCTGATCCGTGCCAAGGCGCGCGACAAGGACAAGCGCATCGGCTCCCTCCTCTTCAACTTCGGCGGCCCCGGCGGCTCCGGCATCACCACCCTCCCGGGCGCAGCCAAGGAGTACGAGGCACTGCGCTCCCGCTACGACCTGGTCAGCTTCGACCCGCGCGGCGTGGGCCGCAGCGCCCCCGTGCGCTGCGAGAACGACCGGCAGCTGGACGCGTACTACGCCTCGGACTCCACGCCCGCGACACCGCAGCAGGAGAAGACGTTCGTCGACAACATCCAGCGGTACCGGCAGGCCTGCGAGCAGAACTCCGGCAAGATCCTCCCCTACGTCGGCACCGAGAACGCCGCCCGCGACATGGACCGGATCCGCCAGGCGCTCGGCGACGAGAAGCTGAACTACTTCGGCATCTCCTACGGGACCGAACTCGGCGGGGTCTACGCCCACCTCTTCCCGAAGAACGTCGGCCGGGCCGTCTTCGACGCCGTCGTGGACCCGAGCCAGACCTCGGAGCAGGGGGCGCTCGGCCAGGCCAAGGGCTTCCAGTTGGCGCTCGGCAACTTCGCGCAGGACTGCGTGAACCGCGGTGACGCCTGCCGCCTCCAGGGCAGCACCGCGAAGGAGGTCGAGCAGAACGTCACCCGGCTCCAGAAGAAGCTGGCGGCCAAGCCGATCCCCGGTCTCCCCGGCCGGCAGCTCACCGATTCCGCCGCCACCAACGGCATCGCCCAGGCGCTCTACTCCAAGGAGCTCTGGCCCCTGCTGGAACAGGGGCTGGACGAGGCCGAGGGCGGGCAGGGGCAGTTGCTGATGGCGCTGTCGGACGCCCTCAACGGCCGTGACCAGCAGGGCCGCTACAGCAACATCGGCGCGGCGAACACGGCGATCAACTGCGCCGACTCCAAGCAGCGCTTCACGCTGGAGCAGACCAAGTCGAAGCTCCCGCAGTTCCGTTCGGCCTCGCCCGTCTTCGGAGACTTCCTCGGCTGGGCGCTGATGAGCTGCACGGACTGGCCGGTCGCGGGCGCCTGGGACACCCCGGACGTCTCCGCCCGCGGATCCGCCCCGATCCTGGTGATCGGCAACACCGGCGACCCGGCTACCCCGTACGAGGGCGCGCGCAAGATGGTGGAGCGGCTCGGCCCCGGCGTCGGCGTGGAGCTGACGTACAAGGGCCAGGGGCACGGCGCGTACAACAGCGGCGACCCGTGCGTGCAGCAGGCGACGAACGCCTACCTGCTGGACGGGAAGGTGCCGGGCGCGGGCAAGGTCTGCACCCCCGGTGAGAACCCGTCGGGCCGGCCGTCGCTGCCGGAGCAGCCGGACGACGCCTGAGCCGCCAACCGCCGCCCCGGCCCCGGCCCCAGCCGCAGCCGCAGTCGCAGCCGTGGCCGTGCAACCGCAGCCGTGTGGCCGTACACGCCGAGGGGCCGTACCACGCGCGTGCGCGGTACGGCCCCTCGGCTGCGTGGACGGTCAGTAGACCGGCTTCTCCGGCTCGATCTGGTGGACCCAGCCGATGACCCCGCCGCCGACGTGCACCGCGTCGGAGAAGCCCGCGGACTTCAAGACCGCGAGGACTTCCGCACTGCGGACACCCGTCTTGCAATGCAAGACGATGCGCTTGTCCTGCGGGAGGTCCTGGAGGGCCGTGCCCATCAGGAACTCGCCCTTGGGGATCAGCCTCGCGCCCGGGATCGAGACGATCTCGTACTCGTTCTTCTCGCGGACGTCGATGATCTCGATCGGCTCGTCGTTGTCGATCCACTCCTTGAGCTGCTTGGGAGTGATCGTCGAACCGGCCGCCGCCTCCTGGGCCTCTTCCGACACCACGCCGCAGAAGGCCTCGTAGTCGATGAGCTCGGTGACGGTCGCGTTCGGGCCGCAGACGGCGCAGTCGGGGTCCTTGCGGACCTTGACCTGGCGGTACTGCATCTCCAGGGCGTCGTAGATCATCAGGCGGCCGACCAGCGGCTCGCCGACACCCGTGAGGACCTTGATCGCCTCGGTGACCTGGATGGAACCGATGGACGCGCAGAGCACGCCCAGCACGCCGCCCTCGGCGCAGCTCGGGACCATGCCCGGCGGCGGCGGCTCCGGGTACAGGCAGCGGTAGCAGGGCCCGTGCTCGGACCAGAAGACGGAGGCCTGGCCGTCGAAGCGGTAGATGGAGCCCCACACGTACGGCTTGTTCAGCAGCACGCAGGCGTCGTTGACGAGGTAGCGGGTGGCGAAGTTGTCCGTGCCGTCGACGATGAGGTCGTACTGGCTGAAGATCTCCATCACGTTCTCGGCTTCGAGCCGCTCTTCGTGAAGGACCACGTTCACGTACGGGTTGATGCCCAGCACGCTGTCGCGGGCCGACTCGGCCTTCGAACGGCCGATGTCCGCCTGGCTGTGGATGATCTGACGCTGGAGGTTCGACTCGTCGACCTCGTCGAACTCCACGATGCCCAGCGTGCCGACGCCGGCCGCGGCCAGGTACATGAGGGCGGGCGAGCCGAGGCCGCCGGCGCCCACGGCGAGCACCTTGGCGTTCTTGAGGCGCTTCTGGCCGTCCATCCCGACATCGGGGATGATCAGGTGACGCGAGTACCGGCGGACCTCGTCAACGGTGAGCTCAGCTGCTGGCTCGACCAGGGGTGGCAGCGACACGGGGACTCCAGGGTCATCCCCGCGGACGCGGGGAGCATTTGTGGGTTGTTCTCTCCCGTAACACTGCCACGCCCTTCTTCATTCCGAGACACCCGGTCCGATACGCGAGACGATTTCGTCCCAGTACCCGGGCATCGACGCCCAGGGGTCGCGGTCGGCGGTGCCGCGCCGGTCGGTGAACCAGATCGTCCCGGCGCCCTGCCAGCGGGCGATCCGCAGCGCCTCGTCCAGGTGCGTGCGCGGCACCCCGTGCACCAGGTGGCAGAAGAGCTCCGGCGGGTACTCGGCCGTCCACTCCGCCACCAGTGACCAGCGGTAGTCGGCCCAGGCGCCGCAGAAGGTGACCAGCTGGTCGGCGGTCTCGACGTAGCCCTCATAGGGGTGGGTGCCGTGGCCGAGCACGATGCGGAGCCCGTCGCCGAGGCCGCGCAGGGCGTCCACCACGCGGCGCACCGCGGGCAGGTCCTCCCGGTCGGCGGGGGTGTCGGCCAGGTAGAAGCCGCCGACCCCGTACCAGTCGCGGAAGCGGTGGGCGTCGCCGATCAGCTCCCCGAAGGACCGTGCCCCGTCCCGCATGGCGAGATGGCCGAGGAGACGGCCGCCCGCGCCGCCCGGGTCCCCCGCGTCGCGCAGCCGCCCGGCCGCCTCCGCGCAGTGTGCGTCGGGCCGTCCCCCGGGGCCGTCCGTGACGTTGAGCACCGCCCAGTGCAGCGGCGTCCCGGGACGGGTCAGCTCGGCCCACTCCACCGGGGCGAGCAGCGGGTGCGCGTACCCGGGGGTGCCCAGGCCCAGGCGGCCCGCCCCGGTCGCGGCGGCCTGGGGCGGCGTCGTCAGATGCGGCACGCCGCCTCCATCCAGATGTCGGCCAGGGACTCCTCCAGGTTGATCCGGGGCCGCCAGCCGAGCCGGTCGCGGGCGGTGCGGACGTCGGCCTGCTGCCAGCTGCCGCATCCGTCGGGGTACGGGGGCTGGGGGGCGGCGGCGAGTTGCTCGGCCGTGGCCTCGGCGCGGGGGGAGCCGATCGCGGGCAGGCCCTGCGGCCGTCCCGGGTGCCCGTGCGCCTGGGGGTGCTGCGCGCCGCCGTGCGGTACGTCGAGTTCGTGCAGGGAGCCGCCGTATCCCGCGACCCGGGCCAGTACGGCCGCCGCGTCGCGCAGCCGGACCGCGCGGCCGGTGCCGATGTTGACGACGCCCTGGGCGGCGGAGAGGGAGGCCGCGTGCACCGCCCGGGCGACGTCGCGTACGTCGACGAAGTCGCGCTGCACCCCGAGCCCGCTGAGCTTGAGTTCGCCGTCGCCGGACTGCATGGCCCGCCTCATGGCTTCGGCGAGCCGGCCGAGGGGGGATCCGGCGGGGGTGCCGGGGCCGACGGGCGAGAAGATCCGCAGTACGACGGCGTCCAGCCCGGAGCCGAGCACCAGCTCGGTCGCGGCCAGCTTGCTGACGCCGTACGGTCCGCCCGGTCTCGGGACGGCGTCCTCGGCCGTGGAGGACCCGGGCTGGCTGGGCCCGTACTCGGCGGCGCAGCCGAGCTGGACGAGCCGGGCCCCGCAGCCGCTGCGGCGCAGCGACTCGCAGATGGTGGCGACGGCGACGGTGTTGTGGCGGGTCAGCTCCCGGGCGCCGCCGCGGGTGGCGCCCGCGCAGTTGATGACGACGCCCGGGTGGACGGCGTCGAGGAACCGGGTGAGGGCCCCCGGGCTGCCGGTGGCGAGGTCGAAGCGGACGTCGGCGTCGTCGCCCCGGCCGAGCGCGGTGAGCTGTACGGCGGGGTCGGCGAGCAGCCGGTCGGCGACGTAGCGGCCGAGGTATCCGTTGGCTCCGATCAGCAGCACCCTCATCGCGCGGCCCCTTGGTTGGTTGGCTGGCCGGTCATCCTGTTTCTCCTTGGTCTGGGTGGGGTGGTGGGGGTACGGCGCTCCGGGGTCGGTTTCCGAAGGCTCAGGGACGCGCGTGTGCGGAGGCACGGGACAGCGCGAAGACGGCGTGTACGAGGAGTCCCGCGGCGGCGGCGAGCGGGGCCGCGGGGACCGGTACGAGGGCCACGGCCAGGGCGGCCGCGACGGGCGCCCGGTGTGCGCCGTGGGCGAGCAGCAGCCGGGTCAGGAAGAGCAGCGCCGCGAGCGGGACGGCCACGGCCGGTGGTGCCGTGGCGAGTACGGCGGCCCCCGCGGCGGCGGCGGTGAAGGCGGCGACGGCGGCGACCAGCAGCGGCCGCACCCCGGCGGCGAAGTCCTCCAGGACGCGGCTCCCGGCCAGGCCGCGCCGGGCGCGGGCCGCGAAGGCGGTGGCGGCCAGGTGTCCGGGGGCGACGGCCAGGGCGAGGGCGACACCGAGGGCGGGGCCGTGCCGGTGGACGGCCCAGCCGACGGCGGCCGCCGCGAGCAGGTGCGGCAGGCCGGGGAACCGCCCCCCGGCGGTCCGCCCGGGCCACACGAGCGCGGCGACGGTGACGGCCACCGCGACGGCGCCGGCCGACGGCAGCCGGGCGGCGGCGGCCCCGAGGGCGACGGCCCCGGGCAGCAGGGCGCAGCCGAAGCGGCGCAGCGCGCCCGGGGTGACGGCGCCGGCCGGGGCCGGCACGGCCCGGGTCTCGCCTCGCGGGGTGCGGGCGTAGAGCTCCTCGGCGAGGGAGAAGACGTCCCGGTGGCGGAAGCGCGCGGCGGTGCGGTCGGTGATGCCGTGGGCTTCGAGCCCGGCGGCGATCTCCAGCGGGTCGACGGCGCGTTCGCACAGGTCGCGGTGGCGGTGCAGCAGCGCCTTGACGGGGTCCCCGGCGGCCCGCCGGCGCGGGGCGGCCGCGGGCTCGGGCCGCAGCCCGGTGTCGTCGAGGGTCATGCCGCCGCCTCCGCGGCCGACGCGGACCCCGCCAGGGGTGCGGCCACGGGCCCGGGCACCGGATCCGGTCCCGGCGCGAGACCCGGCCCGGGCGCGGGAGCCGGTTCCGGCGCGGGCACGGCATCCCGTCCCGGCGCGCGGTCCGCCGGCTCCGCGGCGTCGTGCGGCGCCGTCGCCCAGGTCGGCGACGTCCAGTGCCCCGGCACCCGCGCCTCCGGCGGCTGGGCGAAGGGGATCCCCCCTTCGGGCCGGGCCGGCCCCTGCGCGAGCAGGAGCAGGTAGACGTCCCTGAACGCGGCCACGTTCTGCTCGACGGTGAACAGCTCCAGGGCCCGCGCCCGGGCGGCCGCCCCGAGCCGCTGCGCCCGCTCGGGGTCCCGCAGCAGCGACAGGCAGGCCTCGGCCAGGGCCTTGGGGTTGCGCGGCGGTACGACCAGGCCGGTCCCGCCGATGACCTCGCGCACCGCGCCGACGTCGGTGGAGACGGTGGCCCGGCCGCAGAACATCGCTTCGGCGAGGGTGAGCGGGAAGCCCTCGATCACCGAGGACAGCAGCACCACCCGTCCCGCACCGTAGGCGTCGGCCGCCGACGGTGCCTCGGGTCCGCCGATCTCCTCGAAGGTCACCGGGTTCTCCCCCATCGTGAGCGCGTCGGCGGCCTCGTCGGGGAAGAGCTGCGCGGCCAGGGAGCGGCATTCGGCCAGGTAGCCGGGGAGGGCGGCGGTGGCGAAGATGCGCAGCCGCGTCTGCGGCGCGGCCCTGCGCACCTCGGCGAACGCGTGCAGCAGGGCGACGAGGTCCTTGGCCGGCTCCATCCGGCCGACCCACACGAGGGTGTCCGCCTCGCCGCAGCCGGGGTCCTCCCCGACGGTGGCGAATCGGTCCGCCTCCATCCCCGGGTGGACGGTGCGCACCCGCTCCCGCGCGGCCCCGCACCGCTCCTGCCAGCGGCGGGCGTGGGCGTTGCCGGGGGTCAGCAGGTCGGCCCGGGCGTAGATCTCGGCGGCCAGGCGGATGTGGAAGGCCGCCAGCAGGGCGCGTACGGCGGGCCGCTCGTCCGGGGAGTGCTCCAGGTAGTGGGCCCGCAGCCGCACCCCGTACTCGGTGACCAGCAGCGGGACCCCGAAGAAGCGTTTGGCCAGCAGCCCGGGGAGCGCCGCGGTCCCGCCGGCGGTGGCGTGGCAGACGTCCACCCGGCCGAGGTCCTCGTACCAGTCGAGGGACAAGGGCCGCAGGAGGCGCTCCAGTCCGTCCACGAACTCCAGCAGGTCCTGGACCCGGGCCGCCCGTAAGGCACGGCCCGCACCCGGTGCGCGGCAGCCGGCCTCCACTGCCCGTACGGCGGTTTCCGAGCGCAGGGCGGCGTACAGCCCGCCCTGGTCGCGGGCGAGTTCGGCCAGTCCGTACAGCCCTGCGGCGAAGGGGCCGGGCTCGCCGGCACAGATTCCGCGGACGAGGTCCCCGAAACAGTCGGCGAAGCGGCGGCGCTCACGCCGGGAGCGGCCGCGTCCGTCGTCGGCGGGGGCCCACAGCGGGGCGGTCCGCACCAGGGTGACGTTGCCGGGCAGCGGCACGCGGCCGCGCCCTTCCTGCTCGGCGCTGCGGCTCAGCGCGTAGAGCTCGAACGCGTGCTGCGGCAGCCCGCGCACGAGCCGGTCGCACCACGCTCCGGCCTCTCCCGTCGCATACGGATAACCACCTTCCGTGAGCAGTCCGATCCGCACGAGTGGCACCCCCGATCTCCCGTTACAGGCGGTCTCCGTCGGTCCGTCGACCCGCCGCGGGAGAACTCAAGCCGATATGCCGAAGGCGCGACGGACGGTTGTCCATCGCGCCACCGGAAGGGGTGAAGAGTCGTAACTTTCCCCTGCGGCCCGCGTTCGAGCACGCTAAAAAGGGCCGGCCCCGCCCGGGGGCGTGCGGCGGGTTTCAATTACCGGGGAAGACCCAGGGATTGGGCTTGCAGGCGATGTCGTCGATGTCGAGGGACTTCGTCTGCTGCTGCATGATCGGGGCGAGCGCGCCGGGCGTCCGGCAGTTGACGTGACCGTGTCCGAGCCGGTGCCCGACCTCGTGGTTGATGAGCATCTGGCGGTAGGCGAACATCTGGTCCGCGCCGTACGTCGGGGAACCCTGGGCCCAGCGGAAAGCGTTGATCATCACGCGCTCGGTGGCCGCGGAGTCGCAGGAGACGTTGTCGACGGTGGTGTCCAGCCCGGACTTGGCGCACCAGACGCCCGTGGTACCGGGGCTCGCGAGGGTGATCACGAAGTCGGCTTCGCCGCCCGGTACCCGCTCGAAGGTCATCTCCCCGTTGTGTGCCCAGCTGCGCGGGTCGTTGAGGGTGCGTTGCACCGCCTCCGCGAACAGCTGCGGGTCCAGCCCCAGCCCCTGCTCCACGTCGACCCGGTAGCGCAGCAGCTTCCCCTTGCCCGGGGCCTTGGCGATGCCGGGGACGGTGTCGAAGAGGCCGGGACCGGTGAGCTTCGCGTCGATCGGCAGCTGCTGGGCCATCTTCTGCTCGTACGTCAGCTCCGCCGGAACCACCTCGGGCGTCGCCCGGCCCTCGGAACGGGACGCCGGCGACTGCCCGGTGGCCGGCCGGTCCTTCGCGCTGCCCGCGGCGGCCCGGGCCGGCTCGGCATCGCGGTCCCCCTGGCCGATCACTTGTCCGGCCACGACGACGGCGAGCACGGTGGTCACCGCCGCCGCGGCCATGCCGGTGTAGGTACGGATCTTCGTGCCGCGGCCGGACCCGGGCGCGGGCCCGGACTCCTGTCCGGTCCCGGCCTGCGGTCCGGGTTCGGCCTGCGGTCCGGGTTCGGGCTCCGGCGCGGCGAGCGGCGCACGGGGTCCGGGGAAGCCGACCGCGGGGGTGCCGAACGCCGGGGTCTCGGTGTCCCGCGCGGGCGGCGGCGCTGCCACGCGCGCCCGCGGCACCCCGCGCCAGTCCCCGTAGACGGTGCCGGTGCCGGTCGGCGGCCCGGCGCCCCAGGCGCCCCCGGGCTCCCGCTGTTCCGGGTGCCCGGCCGGCCGCTCCTCGCGCGGCGGTGCGCCGGAGCCGAACGCGTCGAAGGGGGCGCCGTGCGCCGGTACCCGGACGGACTCGCGCGGGCGCTCGTCCGGCGCGGACTCCCCCGGCGGCGCGGGCCTGGTGGGGGCGGAGCCCTTGCGACTATGTCGTCCCACGCGTCTCAGCCTCTGCCGTCTTCGGTGTCTGCCGTGTCTTGGCCCTGCTCGTTCTGTTCGCACTGCCCGGGGTGTTCCGCCTGCCCGGCCGCACGCCCCGCCGTCGGCTTCCCGGCAGCAGTCTGGCGCGCGCGTTCGGTGTCCCGCAGCAGTTCCCGGAAGGCGGTGGCCACCACCTCCGGGTACTCCATCATCGCCACGTGTCCCGCCTCGGGCAGACTCAGCAGCCGCGAACCACGGAAGGCCGCGGCCGCCTTGTGCGCCTTGCGGAACGACACCAGCTGGTCGCGGCCGCCGTAGATCAGCAGGGTCGGCGCGAGCACCCGCTGCGCCTGCCGCCACAGTCCGTGCTGGCCACCGAGGGTGTAGGCGTCGACGATGCCGCGCGAGGAGCGGGTCATCGCGTCCCAGAAGTACGGCAGGGCCATCCGCCGTTCCATCTCCTCGACGGCGGCCTCGAAGCCCTCGGACGTCACCCGGGAGGGGTCTCCGTAACAGAGGGCCGTCACCCCCTTGGTGCGCTGTTCGGCGCTCATGCCGCGGGTGAGGCGCCCGAACAAGGTGGCCACCCCGGGCAGCGCCAGCAGGGCGGTGGGCACGGCCGACCTCTGCACGCGCAGCTCCGGCAGCGCGGGCGAAACGAGCGTCAGGGTCCGTACGAGGTCGGGCCGGACGGCGGCGACCCGGGTGGAGACGGCGCCGCCCAGGGAGTTCCCGAACAGGTGCACCGGCCCGCGTCCGGCGGCGTCGAGGTAGCGGATGACCACGCGGGCCAGGCCCGTGACGGAGTAGTCCCGGTCGGCGGGCGGCGGCGACCAGCCGAACCCGGGCAGGTCGATGGCTTCGCAGTCCACGTCGCCGGCGAGCTGCTCCATGAGCGCCGACCAGTTCTGCGAGGACCCGCCGAGACCGTGCACGAACAGGGCGGGCGGCAGCCCTTCCCGTACCGGTGGCCGGAACCGTACGTTCAGCTCCAGACCGGACAGCGGGGCCGTGCGCAGCCGCTCCCCCTCGGCCACCCGGCCGCCCCCCACCTGGGAGGTCAGCTCGGCTGCGGCCTTCACACCCGGCAGCTCCGTCGAAGACATGCGGCCAATGTTACGAGACGATCACACCCGGCCCCTTGTGTCGGCGGTCACAGGACCACCTGGCGGCGTAACCGCGTTCCTCCTAGGCTCATAGGGAGACGAGCGAAGGCGAGGGGAGCGGTATGACGGTCGATCCTGCCGAACCGGACAGTTTCCAGGAGGAGCTCCGGGAGTTTCCCGACCCGGAGACGCCCGAGGCGGATGCCGCGGAGCAGCACACCGACGTCCAGCCGCACGACGACGACCGGCCGACCGGCGTGGACCGGGACGAGGCCACCGACGGCGATGCCTTCGAGCAGGCCCGGGTGGTCCCGCTGGACGAGGACGACTACCGCTGACCAGCGTGTCCGGGGGGTCGGGAGTGGTCCGTACAGCGAGAAAACTCGGCCTGAACCCACCAGATTCGGTTACCGAAAAGTACGATGGCGGCGCGGCGCAGAGCGCAGTGTGTTCTTAGAGAAAGTGGGAGGCGGCGTGACAGCCATCGAGCAGACGGACGCAGCGCGTCCCCGGGGCACGCGACTGCCGCGCCGCGCCCGACGCAACCAGCTCCTGGGCGCGGCCCAGGAGGTTTTCGTCGCGCAGGGGTACCACGCGGCGGCGATGGACGACATCGCCGAGCGCGCGGGTGTCAGCAAGCCGGTGCTCTACCAGCACTTCCCCGGCAAGCTCGACCTCTACCTCGCGCTGCTGGACCAGCACTGCGAGGCGCTGCTGCTGGCGGTGCGCACGGCGCTGGAGTCGACGAGCGACAACAAGCTGCGCGTCGAGGCGACCATGGACGCCTACTTCGCGTACGTGGAGGACGAGGGCGGCGCGTTCCGGCTGGTGTTCGAGTCCGACCTGACGAACGAGCCGGCGGTGCGCGAGCGCGTCGACCGGGTCTCGCTCCAGTGCGCGGAGGCGATCTCCGACGTCATCGCGGAGGACACCGGCCTGTCGAAGGACGAATCGATGCTGCTGGCGGTGGGGCTGGGCGGCGTCTCGCAGGTCGTGGCGCGGTACTGGCTGTCGAGCGAGAGCCCCGTCGCACGGGACACCGCGGTGGGTCTGCTGACCTCGCTCGCCTGGCGCGGCATCGCCGGTTTCCCGCTGCACGGCACCGAGGGCTGAGGCCGGGGCGCGGGCCCGCGGCGAGGGGGGGCTGTTCGCTGCGAGCGTGTCCGCCGCAAGCCGATCGTGTCCCCTCTCCGGGCTAATGTGGACCGGGTACGGCGCGGCTGATCGCGCGAACCGGATCGTCGGAGGGACAAAGCCGTGGAGGTCAAGATCGGCGTGCAGCACGCACCCCGGGAGATCGTGCTGGAGAGCGACCTGAGCGCCGAGGAGCTGGAGGGCATCGTCACGGCGGCGCTGTCCGGCACGGTGCCGCTGCTGAGCCTGACCGACGCCAAGGGCCGCAAGGTCCTGGTGCCGTCCGACCGCCTGTCGTACGTCGACCTGGGCGAGCCGAGCGGACGCAAGGTGGGCTTCGGCGCGCTCTGAGTGCGCGGACGGGGCGTGACTTGAGTCCCGGCAGACCGAGAGTGACGGCCCGGCGGATGCATCCGCCGGGCCGTTTCCCTTTCTTCCGCTTCGGGTAGGAGCGCACTGCTGCACCCCGCACACGCCCGCCGACGTATGGAAGGGACCTCATGCTGCTGATGGAAGCGCTCGGCTCCGGTCTGCTGGGACTCGCCCTTGCCGGGGCGGCGGTGCGCGCGCTCGGGGAGCGGCTGCCCTCTTCCAGAACGGTGCTGGTCAGCGGAGTGGCGGGGGCGTTGTTCGGGGCGTACCTCACGCACATGTCGCTGGGCCCGGGGCACAACACGCTGGCGGCGACGCTGCTGGGCTCCGTGATGGTGTCCGCGGTGGTGCTGTCCTTGCTGCTGCGGCCCGCGGGGCGCTCCGGCCCCTCCCGCAGGCGGCCTCCGTTTTCACTTCCGACGCGGGGCTGACCCCTAGGGACCACCCGGGACACCCGGGACCAGTCGCAGAGAGCAGAGACCGGTCGGGACCCCTCTGACACCGCACGCGCACGCACGGCCCCGGGCGGGGAATTCCGCTCCGGGGCCGTGCGTGTCTGCGGGCGGCTCAGGCGGCGAGGCCGAGGGCCGCCATCCGCTTGGTGTGGGCCTTGGTGATCCGGGTGAACATCTCGCCGACGGCCGCGAGGTCGAAGCCGGCCGCCATCCCGTCGACACCGCCGACCAGCATGGTCGACAGCGCGTCGCGTTCGGCGACCACGCGCTGGGCCTGCGAGAGCGCCTCGCCCATCAGCCGGCGGGCCCACAGCGCGAGCCGGCCGCCGACGCGCGGGTCGGCCTCGATCGCGGCGCGCACCTTCTCGACGGCGAAGCCGCCGTGGCCGGTGTCGTCGAGCACGCCGACCACGAGGGCGCGGGTGTCGGTGTCCAGGTGGGTGGCCACCTCGCGGTAGAAGTCACTGGCGATGGAGTCGCCGACGTATGCCTTGACCAGGCCTTCCAGCCAGTCCGAAGGGGCGGTCTGGCGGTGGAAGTCGTCGACGCCCTTGGCGAAGGGCTCCATCGCGGCGGTGGGCTCGGCGTCGATCGCCGACAGCCGGTCGCGGAGCCGCTCGAAGTGGTGGAACTCGGCGGAGGCCATCTTCGCGAGTTCGGCCTTGTCGGAAAGCGTGGGCGCGAGCTTCGCGTCCTCGGCCAGGCGCTCGAACGCCGCGAGTTCTCCGTATGCGAGCGCGCCGAGCAGGTCCACGACGGCTGCCCGGTACTGCGGTGAGGCCGAGGCGGTCGCCCAGTCCTGGGCGGCGATTCCGGCCGCCTCCGCGGGGGTGCCGTCGTCGGCGGGCGATGCGTTTTCTACGGTCGACATGCACCGCACAATAGCCCGCCGAAACCCGCCGCGAACCACCTGCTCAGTCCACCTAAACGCGACTACCAGGTGAATTCACCCGACACAGCTGCGCGATTCCGGGGTACAGTGGTAATGCGCCTGCCGGAAACTCGGCGGGCCATCCGAATGAGGATGCCCGGTCGGTGGCCCGATCGGCTCCACCCGACCGCCCTCTGTGTCGTGCGTACGTTCATGCGTACCGCCCGCACGAGGGGCCCCCTCAGCGGCAGAAGCGCTTGAGCGAAGGCTAGTGGTCCCGCGCAGCTTTGTACGGCTCGCCCGAACGTGGGCGGGTGTAGTACTGCAAGCCCGGCACGGTACGACCCCCCTCGCCGCCTCGCGCCGCGTCTCACAGAAGAGGCAGCACCCTGACTACGTTCCGTGAACTCGGGATCCTTCCCGAGACCGCCGAAGCCCTTGAAGCCGTCGGCATCGTGTCCCCCTTCCCCATCCAGGAGATGACCCTCCCCGTAGCCCTCTCCGGCTCGGACGTCATCGGCCAGGCCAAGACCGGAACCGGCAAGACGCTCGGTTTCGGCCTTCCGCTGCTGGAGCGGGTCACCGTCCCCGCCGACGTCGAGTCGGGCCGGGCCCGGCCCGACCAGCTGACCGACGCCCCGCAGGCGCTCGTGGTGGTTCCCACCCGCGAGCTGTGCACCCAGGTCACCAACGACCTGCTGACCGCGGGCAAGGTCCGTAACGTCCGCGTCCTCGCCATATACGGCGGCCGCGCGTACGAGCCGCAGGTCGAGGCCCTCAAGAAGGGCGTCGACATCATCGTCGGCACCCCGGGCCGCCTCCTCGACCTGGCCGGTCAGCGCAAGCTGGACCTCTCCCACGTCAAGGCCCTCGTCCTGGACGAGGCCGACGAGATGCTCGACCTGGGCTTCCTGCCCGATGTCGAGAAGATCATCAACTACCTGCCGCCGAAGCGTCAGACCATGCTGTTCTCGGCGACCATGCCGGGAGCGGTCATCGGCCTGGCCCGCCGGTACATGTCGCAGCCGACGCACATCCGCGCCACCTCCCCCGAGGGCGAGGGCGTGACCGTCGCCAACATCAAGCAGCACGTCTTCCGTGCGCACAACATGGACAAGCCGGAGCTCGTCTCCCGCATCCTGCAGGCCGAGGGCCGCGGTCTGGCCATGATCTTCTGCCGTACGAAGCGCACGGCGGCCGACATCGCCGAGCAGCTGGAGAAGCGCGGCTTCGCCTCCGGCGCCGTCCACGGCGACCTGGGCCAGGGCGCGCGCGAGCAGGCGCTGCGGGCGTTCCGCAACGGCAAGGTCGACGTGCTGGTGTGCACCGACGTGGCCGCGCGCGGCATCGACGTCGAGGGCGTGACCCACGTCATCAACTACCAGGCGCCGGAGGACGAGAAGACCTTCCTGCACCGCGTGGGCCGTACCGGTCGCGCGGGCAACAAGGGCATCGCCGTCACCCTGGTCGACTGGGACGACATCCCGCGCTGGCAGCTGATCAACAAGGCGCTGGAGCTGGACTTCCACGAGCCGGTCGAGACGTACTCCACGTCCCCGCACCTGTTCGAGGAGCTGAACATCCCGGCCGGGACCAAGGGCATCCTGCCGCGTGCCGAGCGCACGCGTGAGGGCCTCAAGGCCGAGCAGCTGGAGGACCTGGGCGAGACCGGCGGCCGTGGTGGCCGTGGCGGTCGCGGCCCGGCCGCCGCCGCCGCGCCGGCCGAGGAGCGTCCGGCGCGTACGCGGACCCCGCGTCAGCGCCGCCGTACGCGCGGTGGTGCCGAGACGGGCGCCGAGACGGTGGCCGCGGCCGCCGCGGTGGCCCCCGTCGCCGAGGCTCCGGCAGCTGCGGCCCCCGCCGCAGTGGCCCCCGCCGCCGACGAGCCGCGCAGGCCGCGCAGGCGCCGGACCCGTGCGGCCGCGCCGTCGGCGAACGCCGCCGCGGTGACCCCGGTCGCCGAGGCGCCGGCCGCCGCCCCCGAGCCGGACTTCCAGATGGCCCCGGCCGTCGAGCCCGTCCGGCCGGCGCGCCGCCCGGTCCGCCGGCCCGTGACCCCGTCCGCCGCGGAGCCCGACTTCCAGATGGCCCCGCCGGTGGAGCCCGCCCCGGCCCGCCGCACCCGGACCCGCAAGGCCGTGGCTCCGGTGGCCGAAGCCGTCGCCGAAGCCGCCGTGGTCACCGCCCCGGCTGCGGTCGTGGAGGAGGCTCCGGTCAAGCCGAAGCGCACCCGGACCCGCAAGGCCGCGGAGGCCGCCCCCGCGGTGACCGAGGCCGCTCCGGTTGCCGCTCCGGTCGCGGAGGAGGTCCCGGCGAAGCCGAAGCGCACGCGCACCCGCAAGGTCGCGGAGGCCGCCCCCGCGGTGACCGAGGCCGCGCCCGAGGCTGCCGCGGTTGCCGAGGAGGCCCCGGCGAAGCCGAAGCGCACCCGGACCCGCAAGGCCGCGGAGGCCGCCCCCGTGGCGACCGAGGCCGCCGCCGAGGAGGCTCCCGCCAAGCCGAAGCGCACGCGTACCCGCAAGGCCGTCGCGCCGACGCCGGAGGCGTAACGACGCCCGATGGGCCCCGGTCCCCTCTTCGGAGGGGACCGGGGCCCTTCGCGTGCCAGGGGCTGTACCGCACGCTACGGGCCGGTAACCTCGGCCCCATGAGCAAGCCGCCCCGCCTGACCCTGCCGTCCGTCGCCCGCGCGTACCGTCTCGGGACCGCGCGCGGGGAGTTCGCCGTGCACGAGGCGGGCGAGCCGCTGCGCGGCACGGCCCTGCTGGTACCGGGCTTCACCGGCAGCAAGGAGGACTTCATCGGCCTGCTGGAGCCGCTGGCCGCCGCCGGATACCGGGTGGTCGCGGTCGACGGGCGGGGCCAGTACGAGAGCCCCGGCCCGCGCGACGAGTCCGCGTACGGCTGCGAGGAGCTGGCCCGGGACCTGCTCGCCCAGGCCAGGGCGCTGGACGCCGGACCGGTGCACCTCGTCGGCCACTCCCTGGGCGGCCTGATCTGCCGCGCGGCCGTGCTGCGCGACCCCGCCCCCTTCGCCTCCCTCACCCTGATGAGCAGCGGCCCGGCGGCGATCACCGAGAACCAGCAGGCCCGTACGAAGCTGCTGATCGCGGCGTTGGAGACGCTGCGGGACGACATGGCGGCCGTGTGGGACGCGATGCGCGCCCAGGACCCGCCGAACGCCGTGCCCGACCCCCCCGCGCTGGCGGGCTTCCTGCGCGAGCGGTGGCTGGCGACGGTACCGGAGCAGCTGATCGGCACGGGGCGGGTGCTGATCTCGGAGCCCGACCGGGTGGCGGAGCTGGCGCAGGTGCCGCTGCGCAAGCTGGTCCTGTCGGGGGAGGTCGACTACGCCTGGCCGGTGCCGCTGATGGACGAGATGGCGCGGCGCTTGAGGGCGGCGCGAGTCATCGTCGAGGACGCGGAACACTCCCCCAACGCCGAGAACCCGCAGGTCACCGCGGGTGCGCTGGCCGCCTTCTGGGGTACGGAAGCGGTACCGGCCCCAGAGGTTCGTTAGCGAGTGAAAAAATTTCCTTAGCGTAGGGAATGTTTGCGGCTTACACTTCGTTATGCCAGTGCAAGTGAAACACTGACGAAGGGAGAAGCCCGTGCGCTTCGAGATTCTGCGCCTGGACGATGTCAACGGAAGCGCCGTGGACAGCACCGTCGTGGACGCGGCCTCCGTCAACCGGATCGTGCAGCACGCCGCCTCCGTGGGCCAGCGCATTCTGATCCGCCCGGCGGAGACCGCGTCCAACTGACCCGCTTCACGCGATTGCCCGCTGCTACGTACGCGAGGGACGACGCAATGCCCCGCACCGGACCGGTGCGGGGCATTCGCATGTGCAGCGGGCGGCGCACCATGGCGGGCCGCCGGCGTCTCAGGCGTGCACGACCTGGAGCACACCGTTGATGATCTGCTGGACGGCGATCGCGGACAGCATCATGCCGGCGAGGCGCGTCACCAGGACGACGCCGCCGTCCTTGATCACCCGGATGATCACCAGCGAGTAGCGCATCGTGATCCACAGGACGACGTGCATGGCGATGATCGCCGACCAGACCGAGACCTGTCCCCCGAAGCCGTCGGCCTTCTGCACGGCCAGGATGACGGAGACGATCGCACCCGGACCCGCCAGGAGCGGCATGCCGAGCGGCACGAGCGCGACGTTCACGTCCTTGGTCTGCTTGGGCTCGTCCGTCTTGCCGGTGAGCAGGTCCAGCGCGATCAGCAGGAGGAGCAGCCCGCCGGCGATCATCAGCGCCGGCACGGAGACGTGCAGGTAGTCGAGGATCTGCTGACCGCAGATGCCGAAGACGGCGATGACACCGAAGGCCACGCAGACGGCCTGCCAGGCCATGCGGCGCTGCACCTTGGTGGCGCGGCCGGAGGTCAGGGCGAGGAAGATCGGCGTGATCCCCGGGGGGTCCATAATCACGAAAAGCGTGAGAAATAGGGATCCGAAGACGGCGAAATCAAACACAGTGATGCCTTGCAGGAGAGAGGGGTGTAGCAAAAAGGAGCGGGGGCGGGCGAGGGCTCAGCCCTCGTGGCGCCGTCCACCGGCACCGGGGACGGGGAAGGCCCCGGTGGCGCGGCGCGTGATCTCGCCGTAGATCTCGGGGTCGGTCGTGTGTTCCCCGAGGCGGCAGGTCTTGCGGCTGCCGTGGTAGTCGCTGGACCCGGTGGTCAGCAGACCCAGCTCGTCCGCGAGGCCCCGCAGCCGGGCGCGCGTCGCGGCGTCGTGGTCCATGTGGTCGACCTCGATGCCGTCGAGTCCGGCCGCCGCCAGTTCGGCGATGGCGCTCTCGGGCACGCAGGCGCCGCGCTTGGCGGCGCCGGGGTGGGCGAAGACGGTGACCCCGCCGGCCGCCTTCACCAGGCGTATCGCGTCGAAGGGGTCGAGCTCGTGCTTCTCGGCGTAGGCGCGGCCGCCGTCGGCGAGCCAGTCGGGCGTGAACGCGTCGGAGACGGTGGGCACGACGCCGAGCTCGACGAGGGCGGTGGCGATGTGCGGCCGGCCCACGGAGCCCGCACCGGCGATCCGGGCGACCTGCTCCCAGGTGACGTCGACGCCGAGCGCCTGGAGCTTGCCGATCATGGCCTGGGCGCGGGGGGTGCGGTCGTCGCGGACCAGCTCCCGCTCGGCGTGCAGCTCGGGCTCTTCGGGGTCGAAGAGGTAGGCGAGCATGTGCATCCCGATGCCGTCGAGCCGGCAGCTGAGCTCGGCGCCGGTGACGAGGGTGAGCCCCTGCGGCACGGCCGCGACGGCCTCGGCGTATCCGCCGACGGTGTCGTGGTCGGTCAGCGCGATGACGTCCAGCCCGGCGGCGGCCGCGTTCCGCACCAGCTCGGCGGGGGTGTCGGTGCCGTCGGAAGCCGTGGAGTGGGCGTGCAGGTCGATGCGCACAGCCATGCTCCAGGGTTCGGGACGTACGGGGGGACACTCAAGGGTACCCCTGCCCCGGCCGGGCCTTGACGTGCGCGAACGCGGGGCGTCGCGGGACGGGGCGGCCCCGGCTGCCACGGGGGCGCGGCCGCCAGGGGTTGCGGCTGTCCGGATGCGGCCGCCCGGCTGCCCGGGGCTGCGGGTGGGCCGCTGCGCGGGGCGGTTCCCCTACCCGCCCTTCCTCCGTTCCCCGGGGCTCCGCCCCGGACCCCGGGCGCCGCTCGCACGGCTCGGCCCCGAGCCCTCCCGGCTTTCCGCGGCCGCGCCGGACTCCAGCCGTCGGCCCAGGGCCGGTGGCCGGCGCTCGCAGCGGCGCATGCCATCGGCCCCCACGAACGCCGGGCCGGAGCTGCCGGGCGAGACGCGCTGACCACCGCTCGGCCCTGGCGGGCTCCCGTGGGGGCACGCGCGTACCCCGAGGGTCGATGCGGGCGGGGGACCCGCCGGATGGCAGCGCGCCCGGCCGGGGGTTACGGACGGCGCGGCGCCGGGAAGCCGGGAGCCCTCGGGGCCGAGCCGTGCGAGCGGCGCGTCAAGAGGTCAAGAGGAAGGGGCTACCGGCCCGGGACCGGCGGACGGAGTCCGGCGCAGCGGCGCGAAGCCGGTGAGGCCGGCCAGGGCCGAGCCGTGCGGGCGGCGCGTCAAGAGGACAGAATGCGGGGGCTCAGCGCGCCGCACGGGACCAGTTCGACCTCGGCGCCCGCCTCGCGCAGGTCGGTCAGGACGAGTTCGTCGTACATGAGCAGCCCCGTCTGCTCCGGCCAGACCACCGCCCACAGCCACAGCCCGCGCGCCTCGCCCGCGAACACGGCCCGGTCGTCGGGGGCTCCCTTGACGTGCCACAGCGGGGTCGGCCGGCCGGCCGCGACGACCTTGGCGTGCGGCGGCGCGGAGACGTCCATGTAGGGGCCGGGGTCGGGTGCGTCGATCCCCGCGTACCGCGCGCCGAGGCCTACCCCCAGTTCCTCCGCGACGAGCACCAGCTCACCCATTCCGCCGAGCGGCCCGGGACCCGAGCAGGCGACGGCGGTGGCGCGGCCCCCGCTGCGGTCGTCCCCGGCGGCGGCGACGCCGGTGAACAGCCACCCCACCGGCAGGGGCCACGGCATCCACACCGGTACGTGCGCCCGGTGCACTATGACGCCCAGCCCTTCGACGCTGGGCGGGATCACGGGCTGCAGGGGATGGACGGCGCCGTGCACCGCGCACTGCCAGGAGTCGGCGAAAAGACCGGGCGCTCGGACCCGGCCACCGCACTTCGGGCAACTCGGTTCGCCCCTCATAAGAAGCACGCTCCTCCCCGCCCGGCGCCCCGTCAAGGCACGCTCACCCGTCCGGATGCCATCCATCCGTACCCCGGGCGACGGGAGCTCAGTCCAGTGCGACGGCCGTACGCAGAGGATCCCGCAGATCCGTGCCGCGCGCGAGCCAGCGTTCCTGGAGGGCGGCCGCGCCGTGCACCCGCTTCCAGGCGGCCTCGTTGGCCGTCATCGGGAGCAGCGGCAGGAACCGCACCGGCTCCAGCGGCTCGTCCAGTACGAGGTCCTCCACCAGCCCTCCCGGTTCGGCGACCAGGACGGAGCTGAACGGCGCGCCCTCCCAAAGGGGTTCACCCACGTCCAGCGAGGCACCGGGCGCCACGACCAGCCCCTCGACCATCGGGGACGCGGCCAGCACGGCGAGCGGACGCAGCAGCTTGTCGGTGGGCGCCAGACCCGCCCGCACGGTCAGCACCAGCTCGGCGCGGGGGCCGCGCAGCGGGTCGGCGACCACGGCGGTCGGGTCGGTCATCGGGTGCGCGGACATGCCGAGGGTCGCGTACCGCACGAGGTCGCCCTCGGCGAAACGGAGTACCTCGATGCGGTCGGTGCCGAGGAAGGTGACGGCGGCGCGGGCGTCGGGTTCGCCGAACGCGGTGCGCAGCCGGGCCTCCACAAGGGCGAGAATTTCTGCCATGGAGCGAGCATAGAACTCGTATCCGGCGGGTAAAGGCGCGGTCCTGACCATCCGTCGGCTGATAGTGTTGACAGCTGGTCGGGACCGCACGCAGACGCGTTGTTTCCAGGGTCCGGGCGACAGGACGTCCCTCACGGGGGACCGGCCGGAGGAGGTGGGGCTGCGATGGATCGAAGTCGATCGTGCAGTACCAATCGCTCTTCCACTTCTATGCCGGGCGTTCCGCGCCCCCTGTGATCTTCCCCCGGTGGCCTGCCGGGCGCCGGAAGGTCAGTAGAAGAGCGACGGCAGAACGTTTGTCCTCTCCGTCCTGTTTCCCTCCGTCTGCCCGGGGCTGACTGCCCGTGCGCAGCCGCGGAGGGCCTCCCACCCGTACGGTCCGCAGCCGTGCGCGCGAAGGAGCCTGCCATGTCGATGCTGCCCTACCTCCGTGCCGCCGTCCGTCCGGCCCTGCGCCGGTCCACCCCCGCGCAACCCGGCTACGACACCACCCGCGACCCGTCCGCCAGCAGCGCGGTGGTCGACTGCGCCGTCTACCGCGACGGGCGGCGCGAGCCGCGCGAGCCGGGCACTGCGTGCCTGACGCCCCGTGAGGCGATCCGCCGGGTCCGCGAGGAGGGCGGCTTCGCCTGGATCGGTCTGCACGAGCCCACCGAGGCCGAGTTCGCCGGGATCGCCGCCACCTTCGGGCTGCACCCGCTCGCCGTGGAGGACGCGGTGCACGCGCACCAGCGGCCGAAGCTGGAGCGCTACGACGACACCCTGTTCACCGTCTTCAAGACGATCCACTACGTCGAGCACACCGAACTGACCGCCACCAGCGAGGTAGTGGAGACCGGCGAGGTGATGTGCTTCACCGGCCCGGACTTCGTCATCACCGTCCGGCACGGCGGCCAGGGCTCCCTCAAGGGCCTGCGCCACCGCCTGCAGGACGACACCGAACTGCTGGCCCGGGGACCCTCGGCGGTGCTGCACTCCCTCGCCGACCACGTCGTCGACGGCTACATCGCGGTCGCGGCGGCGGTGCAGGACGACATCGACGAGGTGGAGAGCGCGGTCTTCGCCGCGCCCGCCAAGGGCAGCGGCCGCGGCGGCGACGCGGGCCGCATCTACCAGCTCAAGCGCGAGGTGCTGGAGTTCAAGCGGGCCGTCTCCCCGCTGCTGCGGCCGATGGAACTGCTCTCCGAGCGCCCGATGCGGCTGGTGGACCCCGGCATCCAGAAGTACTTCCGCGACGTCGCCGACCACCTGGCGCGGGTGCACGAGCAGGTCGTCGGCTTCGACGAGCTGCTGAACTCGATCCTCCAGGCCAGCCTCGCGCAGGCGTCGGTCGCGCAGAACGAGGACATGCGCAAGATCACCTCGTGGGCGGCGATCATCGCGGTCCCGACGATGATCTGCGGCGTGTACGGGATGAACTTCGAGCACATGCCGGAGCTGCACTGGCGCTACGGCTACCCGATGGTGATGACCGCCATCGCCGGGGCCTGTCTCACCATCCACCGCGCCCTGCGCCGCAACGGCTGGCTGTAGCCCCTCACCGGCCGCTGGCTACCCTGTGCGCATGACTCTCAGCGCGCTCGACCTGGCCCTCGTCGAGGAGGCCACCAAGAAGTCCGGGCTCATCTGGGTCCGCGGCTCCGGCGCCGACCGGGCCCTGTGGCACGCCTGGGTGGACGGCGCCGCCCACGTGGTGGGCGACGGTCCCGGTGAGCAGCCGTTCCCCGGGCTCACCGACGGCGGCGGCGCCGAGGTGACCGTGCGCAGCAAGGACAAGGGCGGCCGGCTGGTCGCCTGGACGGCCACGGTACGGGAGCTCGCTCCGGGCGGCGAGGCGTGGCAGGCGGCGGTGGCGGAGCTCAAGGGCAAGCGGCTGAACGCGCCCGACGCCGAGCGGATGACGGAGCGGTGGGCGCGGGAGTGCCGGCTGCTGCGGCTGGAGCCGGCGGCGGTACGGGACTCCCTGCCGGGCGGGTCGCTGGCCGCGCCGCCGCTGCCGTCCCCGGCGATCACGCGCCGCGAGGTCCCGGCCGGGCTGCCGAAGCTGCTGCTCAAGCGGAAGAAGGCGGCCCGCTAGAGGCCCGCGCTGCCCCGGGCGGAGGAGGCTGCCGGGCCGGGCGGAGGCCGCCGGGTGCGGGGCGGACTGCCCGGGCCCGGCGGGGTCAGCCTTCGGTGGGGTCGGAGCCCTGGCCGGAGCTCTTGCTCGGGCCGGGCGTGGCGCCGCCCGCGTCCTTGGTGGTGGGCAGCTGGGAACCGTAATCCACCGTCTGGTCCTGCGCGGGCGCGCTCAGCTGGAAGCTCTGGCCCCACTCCGCGAGTTCCACCCGCCCGGCGCCGCCCGCGCGTTCCATGAGCAGCGGGTACGGGGTCCCCTCCAGGGACACCGAGAGCCGCCCGCCCTTGCCGCCCGCCGCGAGGACCGGCACCACGCGGCCGTGGCCCACCTTGCCGTAGGGGGCCTTGGTGAGCTTGCCGTCGAGGCCGAGGAGCCCGTCGAGCAGGACGTGCATGTCGGTGAAACCGCGGAACTGCTTGTACGTGGGGTCGCTCTGGGGCACCTTGACGAACTTGTCGCCGAGCTTCCCGGCCGAGTCGGACTTCCCCCAGAAGGCGGAGTTGGCCTTCAAGTACAGCTGTTCGCCGATGCGCAGCACCTGGAAGGTGTCCTGCTGGGACTTGACCTCGCCGGAACCGCCGTCGCCCTTGAGGCGCATGTCGAGGGTGAAGGTCTTGCCGCCGGTGACCACCGAGCCCGACAGGTGCACCGAGCTCGCCGCGGTGGCCGCCGCCTTCGCCTTCGCCTCGATCTGGTCGGCGGGCAGCTTGCCGACGCCGTTCGTGCCCTTGTCGGGGTCCTCGCCGCCGCCGCAGCCCGTGACGGTGACGGTGAGACCCGCGCACAGCGCGCCGATGAAGGCGGCCCGGCGCAGGCGCGCGGCGGGGAAGTAGGCGGTCACGTGCGGGTGCCTCCCGGTCGGTCGTCTGGGGCAGCAGGCAGCGTACCCGCCCCTCCCGCGCGGCCCGCGCCCGGTGTGGAAGCCGCCCGTCCGGCCCCGTACGGACGCCGTACGACGGCCCCACCAGGACGCCCTCCCGGGCCACGGGCTAGCCTGAGGCTCGGCAGGACTGTTGATCGACGGTCGGTTCACGTTCTAGGAGGCGCTCGGATGGTTGCTGGCGCCCCGCGGATCTTCGTCTCGCATCTGTCGGGTGTGCCCGTCTTCGACCCCAACGGCGACCAGGTGGGCCGGGTGCGCGACCTCGTCGCCATGCTGCGCGTCGGCGGGCGGCCGCCGCGGCTGCTGGGGCTGGTGGTCGAGGTGGTCAGCCGACGGCGCATCTTCCTGCCCATGACCCGGGTGACCGGCGTGGAGTCCGGGCAGGTCATCACCACCGGAGTCGTCAACATGCGGCGCTTCGAACAGCGCCCCACCGAGCGGCTGATCCTCGGCGAGCTGCTGGACCGCCGCGTGAAGCTGGTGTCGACCGGCGAGGAGGTCACCGTCCTGGACGTGGCCATCCAGCAGCTGCCGGCCCGCCGGGACTGGGAGATCGACCGCATCTTCGTCCGCAAGGGCAAGGGCGGCGCGCTGCGCCGGCGCGGCGAGACCCTGACCGTGGAGTGGTCGGCGGTGACCGGGTTCTCGCTGGAGGAGGAGGGCCAGGGCGCCGAGAACCTGGTGGCCACCTTCGAGCAGATGCGGCCGGCGGACGTGGCGAACGTACTGCACCACCTGACGCCGAAGCGGCGCGCCGAGGTGGCCAGCGCCCTCGACGACGACCGGCTCGCCGACGTCATGGAGGAGCTGCCCGAGGACGAGCAGGTGGAGATCCTCGGCAAGCTCAAGGAGGAGCGGGCGGCCGACGTCCTGGAGGCGATGGACCCGGACGACGCGGCCGACCTGCTGTCCGAACTCCCGGAGGACGACAAGGAGCGGCTGCTGACGCTCATGAAGCCGGACGACGCGGCGGACGTGCGGCGTCTGATGTCGTACGAGGAGCGCACGGCGGGCGGTCTGATGACCACGGAGCCGATCGTGCTGCGCCCGGACGCGACGGTCGCGGACGCGCTGGCCCGGGTCCGGCAGTCGGACCTGTCCCCCGCGCTGGCGGCGCAGGTGTACGTGTGCCGGCCGCCGGACGAGACGCCGACGGGCAAGTACCTGGGGACGGTGCACTTCCAGCGGCTGCTGCGCGATCCGCCGTTCACCCTGATCAGCTCGATCGTGGACACGGACCTGCCGCCGCTGCGGCCGGACGCCTCACTGCCGGTGGTCACCAGCTACCTGGCCGCGTACAACATGGTCGCGGTGCCCGTGGTCGACGAGAGCGGCTCGCTGCTGGGCGCGGTGACCGTGGACGACGTGCTCGACCACCTGCTGCCGGACGACTGGCGGGAGACGGACTTCCACTCCGAGGAGGCCGTACGTGGGCACTGAACGGCGGCGTGACCCGGCGCGCGACCGGCGCCGCGAGCAGACCCGCGTGCGGCGCGAGCTGGCGCGCGAACACGCCCGCGAGTACGCGCGCGAGCAGGGCCTGACGGGGCGGGAGGAAGAGATCGCCGAGCGGATGCGGGCCAAGACGACCGCTTCCGCGACCGGGGCGAGCGCGCTGACCCGCTCACCGCGGGCCCGGCTGGACCAGCCGCGCAGCGACCGGCGGCGGCTGCTGCCGGTGTACGACCCGGAGGCGTTCGGGCGGCTCTCGGAGCGGGTCGCCCGGTTCCTGGGCACGGGCCGCTTCATCGTCTGGATGACGATCGTCATCATCGCCTGGGTGCTGTGGAACGTCTTCGCGCCGGACCACCTGCGCTTCGACAAGTACCCCTTCATCTTCCTGACCCTGATGCTCTCGCTCCAGGCCTCTTACGCGGCCCCGCTGATCCTGCTGGCGCAGAACCGGCAGGACGACCGGGACCGGGTCAACCTGGAGCAGGACCGCAAGCAGAACGAGCGCTCCATCGCCGACACCGAGTACCTGACGCGCGAGATCGCCTCGCTGCGGATGGGCCTGGGCGAGGTCGCGACCCGCGACTGGATCCGCTCGGAGTTCCAGGACCTGATCAAGGAGATGGACGAGCGGCGACTGCTCCCGCCCGAACGTGACGAAGGCGACCGCTGACGGGCTTACCGGCGGCGTGCTACCGAGCCGTACCATCGGGGCATGGCTACCGACACAAGCTCCGCCGCTGCGCCTGGGCAGGACGCGATCCTGGACGCGCTGGCGACGGTGAACGACCCCGAGATCCACAAGCCGATCACCGACCTCGGCATGGTCAAATCGGTGGAGATCGGCGACGGCGGCGCGGTCGCGGTCACGGTGTACCTGACGGTGTCGGGCTGTCCGATGCGCGAGACCATCACCAAGAACGTCACCGAGGCCGTCGAGCGCGTCTCGGGCGTCACCTCCGTCGCCGTCACCCTCGACGTGATGAGCGACGAGCAGCGCAAGGACCTCGCCGCCACCCTGCGCGGCGGCACCGCCGAGCGGGAGGTGCCCTTCGCCAAGCCGGGTTCGCTGACCCGCGTGTACGCGGTCGCGTCCGGCAAGGGCGGCGTCGGCAAGTCCTCCGTCACGGTCAACCTGGCCGCGGCGATGGCGGCGGACGGCCTCAAGGTCGGCGTCGTGGACGCGGACATCTACGGCCACAGCGTGCCGCGCATGCTCGGCGTCGACGGCCGGCCCACCCAGGTCGAGAACATGATCATGCCGCCGTCGGCGCACGGCGTGAAGGTCATCTCCATCGGCATGTTCACCCCGGGCAACGCGCCGGTCGTCTGGCGCGGTCCGATGCTGCACCGGGCGCTCCAGCAGTTCCTCGCGGACGTCTTCTGGGGTGACCTGGACGTCCTGCTGCTGGACCTGCCGCCGGGCACGGGTGACATCGCGATCTCCGTGGCGCAGCTGGTGCCGAACGCCGAGATCCTGGTCGTGACCACCCCGCAGCAGGCCGCGGCCGAGGTCGCCGAGCGGGCCGGCTCGATCGCCGTGCAGACCCACCAGAAGATCGTCGGTGTCGTCGAGAACATGTCGGGCCTGCCCTGCCCGCACTGCGACGAGATGGTCGACGTGTTCGGCTCGGGCGGCGGCCAGAAGGTGGCCGACGGCCTGACCAAGACGGTCGGGGCGAGCGTGCCGGTGCTGGGCAGCATCCCGATCGACGTGCGGCTGCGCGAGGGCGGCGACGACGGCAAGCCGGTCGTGCTGTCCGACCCCGACTCCCCGGCGGGTGCGGCGCTGCGCGCGATCGCCGGGAAGCTGGGCGGGCGCGCGCGCGGCCTGTCGGGCATGTCGCTGGGGATCACGCCGCGCAACAAGTTCTGAGAGCACAGGGCCGTGAGGCCCCAGGGACACGGCACCGCGGACCCGGTCCGCGGTGCCGCTCGTTTCCGCGCGGCTACTCGTACGTGCCGAGGTCGGAGATGGCCGAGAAGCCGAGGCCGTAGGCGCTCATCCCGCGCCCGTACGCGCCCAGGTGCACGCCCGCCCGGGTGGAGCCGGCGAGCACCCAGCCGAATTCCGACTCGCGGTAGTGGAAGGTGGTCGGCTCCCCGTCGACCGGCAGCGACAGCGTCGACCAGTCGGCGCCGTCGAGGTCGTCGGCGAGTTCCCAGGCCGCTTCGGTCTGCTGGTCGAGCCAGTCGTTGCGCAGGGTGTGGTCCATCTGGCCGGGCCAGCTGTACGCGAGCAGGCCCGAGCCGGCCAGCCAGGCGGCGGAGGCGACGGAGGTCGCCTCCAGGACGCCGGTGCCGTCGCCGCTGCGGCGCAGCGGGTTGCTCGCCACGGTGATCACCACCGCGAAGCGTTCCTTCTCGCCGGTGGCGATCTCGCCCCGGGCGGAGGGCTCGTCCCCGTGGCCGGTGGAGCCGTGCTCGACGGTGCCGTCGGCGGCGGCCCCCACCTGCATGAGCCAGCGGGGTCCGGTGAAGGCCTCGTCCAGCCCGTACCAGGGGAAGTCGGCCCTCAGGTAGCCGTCGAGGGCCCGGCGGGCCGTGGCATGGGGCGCGGACTGCTCCTGGGTTCCCGGTGCGGGGGGCCGCTCGGGCTCCGGGGTGGGCTGTGGTGCGGCGGCGGGGGCCTCGGCGGTGGCTTCCGCGGGCTGTGTCCCTACGCGGCTGCTGGTCGTCTCCATCTGGGCGCCTCTCGTTCCGTGGGGTCCGGAACGGCTCTCCCCTCGCTTCGCGGGGGAATCCCCTCCTCGGGTGCCCTGCGTCCGGACAGATGGAGAGGATAGCCATCCGGTCCCGGATCGCCGGGCAGGCCGTCGCCTAGGTCGTGTCCGGGCGACGTCCGAGGCCGGAAAGAACGCCTAGGTGGCGTCGGCGTCGAAGGGCGTGCGCTGTTCGGCCGAGGGAGCGGCGGGCTTCTTGAGCAGGTCCGGACCCGTGCCGGCGGCGGGCGTGGCGGCCGCGGCGGCGGCCGGCCCGGGCTGCACGTCCCTGCCGTTGACGGCGTCCGTGACCTCGTTCAGCTCCTTGCGGAGGTCGAAGCTGCCGCGGATCTCCTTGAGGTCCTCGTTCTCCGCCAGGTGCTTGCGGATGAAGGTCTTGGGATTGAGGTCCTCGAACTCGAAGTCCTTGAACTCCGGGCCCAGTTCGGAGCGGATGTCCTGCTTGGCGCTGTCCGAGAAAGACCGGATCTTGCGGATGACGCCGCTGACGTCCTGGATCACCTTCGGCAGCTTGTCCGGGCCGAAGACGAGGATGGCGAGCACCACGATCGTGACCACTTCGAGTGCGCCTATGTCGTTGAACACCTTGCCGCTCCTCGGCTCTTTCCACGTCCGGCCCCACAACGGTACCCGGCCCCGCCTCGATGCCCCTACGTCAGGAGGCTCCCGATCGCGTCGGGAGGCCCCCGCTCCTGCTTTCAGCCCCGCGCCCCGGCGGACCGGCGGTCATGATCCGGCGGACCGGCGGACCGGCGGTCAGGATCCGGCAGCCGAGCCGAGGACCACTTCCAGCGCGTGTTCCTTGCCGTCGCGCAGCACCGTCAGGCGCAGCGCGTCGCCGGGGCGGTGGGCGCGGATCTTGATGATCAGCTCGTCACCGCCGTGCACGCGCTGTCCGTCCACCTTCGTGATCACGTCGCCCGCCTTGATCCCGGCCCGGGCGCCCGGGCCGTCCGCCACGACCGACGGCTTGCCGTCCTCGCCCTTGGCCCCGACCCGGGCTCCGTCGCCGGTGTACTGCATGTCGAGGGTGACGCCGATGACGGGGTGCGTGG
This sequence comes from Streptomyces sp. NBC_00667, assembly GCF_036226825.1. Classification (NCBI taxonomy): domain Bacteria; kingdom Bacillati; phylum Actinomycetota; class Actinomycetes; order Kitasatosporales; family Streptomycetaceae; genus Streptomyces; species Streptomyces sp. NBC_00667. The sequence continues at coordinate 4,413,500 of NZ_CP109022.1, read as the reverse complement.
CGTGGCCGGTGCGGATCAGTTCTTCGGCGACCCGCTTGCCCTGGTTGACGGGGATGGCGAAGCCGAGGCCGATGCTGCCGCTCTGGCGGGCGCCCTCGTCCCCGTCCTTCGCCTTGTCCGCGCCGCGGATGGCGCTGTTGATGCCGATCACGTGGGCCTGGGAGTCCAGGAGCGGGCCGCCGGAGTTGCCGGGGTTGATGGGGGCGTCGGTCTGGAGGGCGTCGACGTAGCTGATGTCGCTGCCGTCGCCCTTGTCCCCGCCGGCCGTGATGGGGCGGCCGGTGGCGCTGATGATGCCGGCGGTGACCGTGTTGGAGAGGTCGAACGGCGCGCCGATGGCCACCACCGGATCACCGACCTGCACGTTCTCGGAGTTCCCGAGGGCCAGCGGGCGCAGCCCCCGTACTCCGTTGACCTTCACCACGGCCAGGTCGTAGCCGCCGTCGCGGCCCACCAGTTCGGCGGGAACGCTGTCACCCGTACTGAAAGTGACCGTTATGTCCTTGGCGTCGGCGACGACGTGGTTGTTGGTGAGGATGTGGCCCTCGCCGTCGAGTACGAAGCCGGTACCGGTACTGCCGCCGCTGCCGCTGCTGACGTGGAGGGTGACCACGCCGGGCAGGGCGGTGGCCGCGATCCCGGCCACGCTCTCGGGGGCGCGGCCCTTGTGGTCGGCGGCGGCCTGCGGGAGTTCGAGGCGGGCGTTGCCCCGGCGTTCGGTGAGGACGCCGACGTAGCCGCCGATGCCCCCGGCGAGGAGCGCGGTGATGACACCGGCGGCCACGAGCTGCCACATCCGCGGCCCGGGGCGGGGCGCCCGGCCCGGGTCGGCCACCTGCAAGGGGACGACGGCCCACGGGTCGTAGCGGGGCTCCGCGGCCGGTACGGGCACCTGCCCCGACTCGGCCGCCGGTACGGGCACCTGCCCCGCCGCGCGCGGCGCCGGCACGTCCGCCGGGCTCGCGGGACGGCTCCACCAGCGGGGCGCCGCCGGAACCGGATCGGTGTGCTGGCTGTCGGACATGGGCGCTCCCCCGCGGCTGGCGGACTTCCACAAGCTGTCGCACCGCCGGGCGGCGCCACTGGCGCCGATTCAATCAGGTCCGCCCCCGGCCCGGGGCCTGCGGCCCCGGCGTCAGTGCGCCAGGGAGACCACCGGCCGGGCCGAGACCGGCGCGGAGGGGCTCAACACCCCCCTGGGCGCGAAGGTGGGCAGCACGCCCGGGCTCGGGAGCCGGTCGCGGACCACCGCGTCGGTCAGCGGCAGGTAGGGCTCGGGCCGCGCGGCGGGAGCCTCGCCCCGCGAGCCGCCCGGCTCGACGGAGTCCAGCGGCAGGGCGCCGCCCAGGGCGAGCGCGGCGAGCGAGACCGCACCGGCCGCGACGAACGCGAACCGGCGTCTGGGGCGGCCCGGCTCGTGGGCACGGCCGACCTCATGGATACGGAGCGCTTCGCGCGGCGCGGCCGGAGCCACGTACCCGAAGGCGGCCGTGGGGGCGCCGCCGCCCGGCGCCCCGGAGGAAGGACCCGCGGGATCGCCACCCGGCAGGCCCTGCAGCCGGGCGAGCAGCCCCGCGGACAGCGGCGGCGGCGCGCTCTCCACGAACATGGTCTTGAGCCGGCGCTGGGCGTCGGCTTCGGCCTTGCACTTGGGGCAGGTCGCCAGATGCGCGAGCACCCGCTCGCGCGCGTCATGGCTCAGCTCCCCGTCGACCAGGGCGGCGAGACGGTCGCCCAGGTGCTGTTCGGCGGGGGAAGGTCGGGCTCCGCTCACTCGGTTCCGCCCTCTCCTCCGGCGCCGGGGGCGCCCACCGCCGCCCCTGCCAGCGCGCGCTGCTCCGCGCGGGCCTCGGGAGACCGGTGCTTGAGCGCCTTGCGCAGGTGCGAGCGGCCTCGGTGGATACGGCTGCGCACGGTGCCGAGCTTCACGCCGAGCGTCGCGGCGATCTCCTCGTACGACAGGCCCTCGATGTCACAGAGCACGACGGCCGCGCGGAACTCGGGCGCGAGGGTGTCCAGCGCCTGCTGCACGTCCGCGTCGAAGTGGGTGTCGTGGAGCACCTGCTGGGGGGACGGCTCGCGGCTGGGGAGCCGCTCGGCGGCGTCGTCGGCGAGCGCGTCGAACCGGATCCGCTGCTTGCGGCGGACCATGTCCAGGAAGAGGTTGGTGGTGATGCGGTGCAGCCAGCCCTCGAAGGTGCCGGGCGTGTACGTGGACAGCGAGCGGAAGACGCGGACGAAGACCTCCTGCGTCAGGTCCTCGGCGTCGTGCTGGTTGCCCGTCAGGCGGTAGGCGAGGCGGTAGACCCGCGCGCTGTGCGTGCTGACGATCTCCTCCCAGGAGGGAGGCGTCCACGCCTGCGATCCCGCTTCGGCGGCAAAGGTCGCGGTGGTTGCGGGGTCGGCGGTGTGGAAGCGGTCAGCAGTCTCGGTCACGGATTTCGGCTCACCTGCCGACCAGAAGAGACGTCGGAATACGCCTCCACGATCCGTAGGCGCAGCCGCACCTCCCCTATCGGCTCTGGTGGTGTCCAGTGGAGCCCCTACCATAGCCACCCCTCCCGTCAGCTCCGGATAAGCATTTTTGCAGTAACTTTGCACGAGTCTTATGGGTCCGCGGGCTCCCCGACTGCCGATCTGCCCTCCGCCGTCCCCTCTATCCCGCATGCGTCCCGCGTCTACCTCTCCCAACGCCCGGTCCCATCTGCGGGTTCCCGACGTCAACGGATACAGTCACCGTTGCGCCAACTATGGGGACAGGAGAGGGTCATTAGCGGCAACCGGCAGACGAGCTGGGCGTTCGCCGACGCGTTTGTCGCCGAGGACGACGCTCTGCGATGGGCCCGCGACCGGTCCAGGGAAGCGGGGCTGCGCTCCGTCTCCCCGGGCACCGGGGCCGCGCTGCGCCTGCTGGCCGCGACCGCCGACGCCAAGGCGGTGGCGGAGATCGGCACCGGGACCGGGGTCTCCGGCATCCACCTCCTGTACGGGATGCGCCCGGACGGGGTGCTGACCACCGTCGACCCGGAGCCGGACCGGCAGGCGTTCGCCCGCCAGGCCTTCCGCGCCGCCGGCTTCGCGGGCAACCGGGCCCGCTTCATCCCCGGCCGCGCCCTGGACGTACTGCCGCGGCTCGCCGACGGCGGCTACGACCTCGTCTTCTGCGACGGCGACCCCACCGAGTCCCTCGACTACCTCGCCGAATCGTTGCGGCTGCTGCGGCCGGGCGGTCTAGTGTGCTTCGAAGGCGTCTTCTCCGACGGCCGTACCGTCGACTCCGCCGCCCAACCGGTGGAGGTGCTCCGGGTCCGCGAGCTGCTGCGCAGCGTGCGCGAGAGCCCGGCCCTGGAGGCCGCGCTGCTCCCGGTGGGTGACGGCCTGCTGTGCGCGGTCCGCCGCTGACCCGGCGGCCCGGCAGGAGGTACGACGCCGCCCCGGCCGCGCGAGGCGGCCGGGGCGGCGTGGAGTTTCGCAGGCGAAGTGCCTGTCAGCGTCCTCGGAGGATCAGCCGACGACCTTCTTCAGGGCGTCACCCAGGGCGTCCGCCTCGTCCGGAGTCAGCTCGACGACGAGCCGACCGCCGCCCTCGAGCGGTACGCGCATGACGATGCCTCGCCCCTCCTTGGTGACCTCGAGCGGGCCGTCGCCCGTCCGCGGCTTCATGGCCGCCATGCTCGTTCCCCTTCCTGAAACCAGCTCATCGTCGCCGACGGCCCCATTCAGGCGCCTAGTACCCGGCATCGAACACATTGCTTCCCAGCCATTATCCCGCATGTCAGGACCCGATGACCAACATCGGCGGGGAACGCTTGTGCAACGCGCTTGACCAAAACCACTCATTTCGGGGATCCGCCTGCGATACTTCGCCGCTGCGCCCGGCGGGCGGCCCCCTCTTTCTTTGACGCACATCACATGCCCGGTGCGCGCCCCGTCCGCCATGCTGGCCCTTGCACCGGCCGGTACCGGCCGGTAGCCAAGCCCGCGACGAAGGGGGACCCCCGCCATGGCCGACAGCGTGCTCTACGAAGTGACCGACGGACTCGCCACCATCACGATCAACCGTCCCGACGCGATGAACGCCATGAACACGGAGGCCAAGGTCGCCCTGCGCGACGCGGTCCAGGCCGCCGGGGCCGATCCGCAGGTGCGGGCGGTCCTGCTCACGGCGGCCGGGAGCCGGGCCTTCTGCGTCGGCCAGGACCTCAAGGAGCACATCGGCAACCTCGCGGCCGACCGAGAGAGCGGCTCCTCGCTGACGATGAGCACGGTCGCCGAGCACTACAACCCGATCGTGCGGGCCCTGACGGAGATGCCGAAGCCCGTGGTGGCGGGCGTGAACGGGGTAGCGGCGGGGGCCGGCTTCGGTTTCGCGCTCGCGGCGGACTTCCGGGTCGTCGCCGACACGGCCTCCTTCAACACCTCGTTCGCCGGGGTGGCGCTGACCGCCGACTCGGGCGTCTCCTGGACCCTGCCGCGGCTGATCGGCGCCTCCCGCGCCTCGGACCTCCTGCTGTTCCCGCGCTCGGTCAAGGCGCAGGAGGCGTACGAGCTCGGCATCGCGAACCGCGTCGTCCCGTCGGACGCGCTCGCCGCCGAGGCCGAGTCGGTGGCCCGGACCCTCGCCTCGGGCCCGACCGTGGCCTACGCGGCCCTCAAGGAGTCCCTCGCGTACGGGGCGTCCCACTCGCTGCCCGAGGCCCTGGCCCACGAGGACGTGCTCCAGACCCGCGCGGGCGCCTCCGCGGACCACGGCATCGCGGTCGAGGCGTTCCTGGCGAAGCAGCCGCCGAAGTACCTGGGCCGCTGACGGGCGCGTCCGGGCGGCCGCCGAGGGCCGCCCGGACGGTCAGGTCAGGTGAGGTCAGGTCAGGTCGGATCAGGTCCGGGCAGGTCAGGTCCGGTGCCGGAAACCGCAGGCCGCGAGGTGGTCGTCGACCAGGCCGCAGGCCTGCATCAGGGCGTACGCCGTCGTCGGCCCGACGAAGCGGATGCCGGCCTTCTTGAGCGCCTTGGCGAGCGCCGTGGACTGCGCCGTCACCGCCGGGACGTCGGAGAGCGTCTCGGGGGCCTTGCCCGGCTCGGGGGCGTGCGACCAGATCAGCGCGTCCAGCTCGCCCGGCTCCCACTGGGCGAGCACCTTCGCGTTCGCCAGCGTCGCCTCGATCTTCATCCGGTTGCGGATGATGCCCGCGTCCAGCATCAGCCGCTCCGCGTCGCTCTCGTCGAAGCGCGCGACCGCATCGATCGCGAAGTCCGCGAACGCCTTGCGGAAGCCCTCGCGCCTCCGCAGGATCGTGATCCACGACAGCCCCGACTGGAACGCCTCCAGGCACAGCCGCTCGTACAGCGCGTCGTCCCCGTGGACCGGGCGGCCCCACTCCGTGTCGTGGTAGGCGACGTAGTCCTGCGTCGACAGCGCCCACGGGCAGCGCAGGATCCCGTCCGGGCCGGCCATCGCCGGGGCGCCGCTCACCGGTCCTCCTTCGTGAGGTCGACGCGGCCGTGGGCCGAGACGGCGGCGGTCAGTTCCGCGATCCGCGCGTCCCGCTCGGCCAGCTCGGCCGCCAGCCGGTCCAGTACGTCGTCCACCTCGGCCATCCGGTAGCCGCGCGGCGCGACCGGCAGGCGCAGCGCGTCGATGTCGGCCCGTACCACCGGCCGGGATTCCGGCAGGGAGTCCGCCACCCGGTCCGGCTCCGCCTCGGGCAGCACGGCCTGCGAACCTCCGCCGACCACCGCGAGGGTGACCGCGGCCACGACCACGACCAGCGCGATCAGCAAGAACCAGAACACGATCAACTCCCCTGAGAGACTCCGGCCACCAGGTTAAGGTCGCAGACGAGGCGCGAGGGCCGCCGAAGGAGGAAAGAGCAGGATGCTGCGACTGGGCAGGCGCGAGTTCGACACGCACGAGCCGGTGATCATGGCCATTGTGAACCGGACCCCGGACTCCTTCTACGACCAGGGCGCGACGTTCCACGACGAGCCCGCGCTGGAGCGGGTCGGGCAGGCGGTGGCCGAGGGCGCCGCGATCATCGACATCGGCGGGGTCAAGGCGGGCCCCGGCGAACACGTCGACGCGGCCGAGGAGGCCCGTCGTACGGTCGGCTTCGTGGCCGAGGTGCGCCGCCGCCACCCCGACGTGGTGATCAGTGTGGACACCTGGCGCCACGAGGTCGGCGAAGCGGTGTGCGAGGCCGGCGCCGACGTCCTGAACGACGCGTGGGGCGGGGTCGACCCCAAGCTGGCGGAGGTCGCCGCCCGTTACGGCGCCGGGCTGGTCTGCACCCACGCGGGCGGGATCGAGCCGCGTACCCGGCCGCATCGGATCGCGTACGAGGACGTGATGGCGGACGTCCTGCGGGTCACGGTCGGCCTGGCCGACCGGGCCGTCGCGCTCGGGGTGCGCCGCGACGCCATCATGATCGACCCGGGGCACGACTTCGGGAAGAACACCCGCCACTCCCTGGAAGCCACCCGGCGGCTCGGCGAGATGACCGCTACGGGCTGGCCGGTGCTGGTGTCGCTGTCCAACAAGGACTTCGTCGGCGAGACCCTCGACAAGCCGGTCAAGGAACGCCTGCTCGGCACCCTCGCCACCACGGCCGTCTCGGCCTGGCTCGGCGCGCAGGTCTACCGCGTGCACGAGGTCGCCGAGACCCGGCAGGTCCTCGACATGGTGGCGTCCATCCAGGGCCACCGGCCCCCGGCGGTCGCCCGCCGGGGGCTCGCCTGACCGGACACCCGGCCGGCCGGGCCCCGGCAGGGCGCTGCTAGTCGCCCGCCTCCCGGGCGGCCTCTTCGGTCGCGGCGCGGGCGGCGCGTTCGTTCGTACCCTCGCCGACCTCCTTGCTGACCAGCGTCACGGCCTCCTCCACGTCGTCCGTCACGTGGAAGAGGCACAGGTCGTACTCGGACGCCTTGCCCTGCGCGATGACGGTGTTGCGGAGCCAGTCGACCAGCCCGCCCCAGTACTCCGTGCCGAAGAGCACGATCGGGAAGCGGGTGATCTTCTGGGTCTGGACCAGGGTCAGGGCCTCGAACATCTCGTCCAGCGTGCCGAGCCCGCCCGGCAGCACCACGAAGCCCTGGCTGTACTTCACGAACATCGTCTTGCGGACGAAGAAGTACCGGAAGTTCAGCCCCAGGTCGACGTGCTGGTTCAGCCCCTGCTCGAAGGGCAGCTCGATGCCGAGCCCCACCGAGATGCCGCCCGCCTCCCGGGCGCCCTTGTTGGCCGCCTCCATCGCGCCCGGGCCACCGCCCGTGATGACGGCGAAGCCGGCGTCGACGAGCGCGTGCCCGATCCGTACGCCCGCCTCGTACTCCGGCGAGTCCTCGGGGGTACGGGCCGATCCGAACACGCTGATCGCCGGCGGCAGCTCCGCCAGCGTGCCGAACCCCTCGATGAACTCCGACTGGATGCGCAGGACCCGCCAGGGATCGGTGTGCACCCACTCGGAGGGCCCGGCGGAGTCCAGCAGCCGCTGGTCCGTCGTACTGCCCGCCTGCACCTGGCTCCGCCTGCGCAGCACCGGCCCGAGCTGCTGCTCCTCGGGCCGGCGAGCGGAACGTTCGGGGTTGCCCATGATGTGCTCCCTCCAGCTGATCGTCCGATCAGGTTAGGCGCAGGAAGGTGACGGCAAGCGGAATTCAGGAGGTCAGCCAGGCGCGGAGTCGCTCCTCGCAGTGCAGGATCGCCTTCGTCTCGACCCGTTCGTCGACCTTGTGCGCCAGCAGCGCGTCGCCCGGGCCGTAGTTGACCGCCGGGACGCCCAGCGCGCTGAACCGGGCCACGTCCGTCCAGCCGAACTTGGGCATGGCGCGTCCGCCGACCGCCTCCATGAAGGCCGCGGCCGCCGGATGGGACAGGCCCGGGAGGGCTCCGCCGGAGAAGTCGTCGACCACGAACTCGGCGATGTCGCAGCCTTCGAAGACCTCCTTCACGTGTGCCAGCGCCTCTTCCTCGCTCCGGTCCGGGGCGTAGCGGAAGTTGACCGTCACCGTGCAGGAGTCCGGGATGACGTTGTTGGCGACGCCGCCCTCGATGCGCACCGCGTTGAGGCCCTCGTGGTACTCCAGTCCGTCGATGACCGGCCTGCGGGCCTCGTACGCCGCGAGCCGCACGAGGATGGGGGCGGCGCCGTGGATGGCGTTGGAGCCCATCCAGCTGCGCGCGGAGTGGGCGCGCTCACCGGCAGTGCGCAGCAGCACGCGCAGGGTGCCCTGGCAGCCGCCCTCGACCTCGGCGTTCGACGGCTCCAGCAGGACCGCGAAGTCGCCCCGCAGCCAGTCGGGGTGGGCCTCGGCGACCTTGCCCAGCCCGTTGAGGTCGGCGGCGACCTCCTCCTGGTCGTAGAACACGAAGGTGAGGTCCCGGTTGGGCCGGGGCACCGTCGCGGCGATGCGCAGCTGCACGGCGACGCCGGACTTCATGTCCGTGGTGCCGCAGCCCCACAGGACGTCGTTCTCGTCCAGGCGGGAGGGCACGTTGTCGGCGATCGGGACCGTGTCGAGATGGCCGGCGAGCACGACGCGCTCGGCGCGGCCGAGGTTCGTACGGGCCACGACGTTGTTCCCGAAGCGGTCGACCGTCAGGTGCGGCAGGCCGCGCAGCGCGTGCTCCACGAGGTCGGCGAGGACCTTCTCGTCGCCGCTCACGGAAGGGATGTCGACGAGCCGGGCGGTCAGCTCGGCAGCGTCCAGGGTGAGGTCCAGCTCGGATTCGGACATGAGCCGACCCTAACGCCCGGGCGGTGTGGCGGCCCGGCCGGTCCGGCGGGTGGACGGGTCCGGCGAGGGCCCGGCGATCACCTCGCGCGGCTCAAGTACGGTGGGCCGCGTGTCCCCCACCGATCACTCCAGCCCGCGCCGCCGCCGACCGCTGCTCAAGGTCGCCGGCCTGCTCGTTCTGCTCGCGCTCGGCGGCTACCTCGTCGTGCAGTACGAGTCCAACGGCGGTGGTGGCGCCCCGCACTGCACGGCCGGCGCGCCCGGCGAGCAGGGCGGCAGCGGTACGTACGAGATGTCGCCGGAGCAGGCCGGGAACGCGGCGACCATAGCCGCCGTCGGCGTGGCCAAGGGCGTCCCGGACCGGGCGCTCACCATCGCACTGGCCACCGCCATGCAGGAGTCGGGCCTGCGCAACCTCGACCACGGCGACCGGGACTCGCTCGGGCTGTTCCAGCAGCGTCCCTCGCAGGGCTGGGGCACGCCGCAGGAGATCCGCGACCCGGTGTACGCGGCGGGGATCTTCTACGACCGGCTGCTGGAGGTCAGGGGCTGGGCGCAGCTGCCGCTGACGGAGGCCGCGCAGGAGGTGCAGCTCAGCGGTTTCCCGCAGGCGTACGCGAAGCACGAGCCGAACGCGACGGTCCTCACGGCGGCCTTCGCGGGCGGCGGTTCGGTCATCTGCGGCGGGCCGGCGCCCACCGAGCCCGGCCGGCCGGAGCAGGTGCGGGCGGAGCTGGTGCGGATCTTCGGCAAGCAGGTCCGGGTGGACGCCGCGGCCGCGCCCGCCCCCGCGAAGGAGGGCGCGGGCTCCCCGGAGGCCGAGATCACCGTGGCGCAGCCGCAGGGCTCCGCCGAAGCGGCGTTCCGGCGCGCGCGGGTGGTGGCGTACTGGGCGGTGGCGCACTCCGGCGACATGGGCATCGCGCGGGTCTCCTACGCCTCGCGGGGCTGGACCGCGGGCGAGGCGGAGGGCAAGTGGCAGGCGGAGCGCGTCGCGTCGCCGCGGCCCGATGCGCCGCAGCCCCGCACCGCACAAGCGGATGAGGTACGGATCTTCGTGCACCGCTGACCCCCGCTGTGAACCGCCCCCCGGCCCGGATACCGCTCGGGTGTGCGGTACGTCCCCCGCCCGGGGGTGGCCGGCGCGGGGGCGCCCGGGGCGCGAAAGGGGCGGAAGGCCTGGTCGCGCGCGTCCGATGCGGTTGTCGCGGAACCCGATTAAACGATGCGTTACCGATCCTTTACCCACCGGGTCCGCAACTTGGAACGCCCCGCAAGCGGTTGTACCGGTGTACTCAGCCGCTACCGCTTAGGAGCATCATGTCCCTCCCCCTGACCCGTCGGATCGCCCGTGCCGCGCTGCTTCTCGCAGCCGGGACAGCTCCCGTGGTCGGTGCGGCCGGCGCGGCCAGCGCCGCGGGCCTGGAGTCCGTGCCGCAGCTGGGCGCGCTCACGTCCCCCGACGCCGGTGTCGCCGCCGTCGGCGACACCGCCGCCACCGCCACGGACACCGCGGCGAAGGCCGCCCCCGCCCAGCTGACCGAGGCGGCCGGCCCGCTGCTGGCCGGTCTGCCCACCTCAGGCCTGCCCACCTCGGGCCTGCCCACCTCGAGCCTGCCCACGTCGGCCCTGCCCGCGGCGCCCACCTCGGGGCTGCCCGCCGCGCCGGAGCTGCCGCTGAACGCCGTGCCGCTGGGCGGTCTCGGCCACTGACCCGCCGCCGCGGGAACGCCGAGGGGCCGGGAGTGCGCACTCCCGGCCCCTCGGGCTGTTCCTGGGCCTGACCTGGGCGTCACCGGGGCCGGAGCCGTACCCGGGTGTGATCCGGGTGTGATCCGGGCCTGGTCCGGATCCGGACTAAGCGCCGAGCCGCTTGACCGCGGCCGCGACCCGTTCGTCGGTGGCGGTGAAGGCGACGCGGACGAAGTTCGCCCCCGCCTCGCCGTAGAAGTCGCCCGGTGCGACCAGGACGCCCCGCTCGGCGAGGTACGCCACCGTCTGCCAGCAGGGCTCGTCGCGGGTCGCCCACAGGTACAGGCTGGCCTCGCTGTGCTCGATGCGGAAGCCGTGGGCCTCCAGTGCCCCGCGCAGCGCCTCGCGGCGGGCCGCGTAACGGCCGCGCTGCTCCTGCACGTGCGCGTCGTCGCCCAGGGCGGCGACGACGGCGGCCTGGACCGGCGCGGGGGTCATCATTCCGCCGTGCTTGCGGATCTCCAGCAGCTCGCCGAGCACGTCCGCGTCACCGGCGATGAAGGCCGCGCGGTAGCCCGCCAGGTTGGACCGCTTGGACAGCGAGTGGACGGCGACGATGCCCTCGTAGGAGCCGCCGCACACCTCGTCGTGCAGGACGGAGACGGGCTCGGCCTCCCAGCCCAGCTCCAGGTAGCACTCGTCGCTGAAGACGAGGATCCCGTGCGCGCGCGCCCAGGCCACGATCCGGATCAGCTCTTCCTTCGGAAGGACCCGGCCGGTGGGGTTGGAGGGGGAGTTGAGCCACAGCAGCTTCACGCCCGCCGGGTCGAGCTCGGTCGGGTCGTCGTAGACCACCGGCTCCGCTCCGCACAGCCGGGCGCCGACCTCGTAGGTCGGGTAGGCGAGGCGGGGGTAGGCGACCTTGTCCCCGGCGCCCAGCCCCAGCTGGGTCGGCAGCCACGCCACCAGCTCCTTGGAGCCGACCACCGGCAGGACGTTGCGGTGGCCGACGGCGCTCGCGCCGAGGCGCCCGCGCAGCCAGCCCGTGATCGCGTCGCGCAGCGCGACCGTCCCCCACACCGTCGGGTAGCCCGGGGAGTCGGCGGCGCCGACGAGCGCGCCGCGGATCAGCTCCGGCACCGGGTCGACCGGGGTGCCGACCGACAGGTCGACGATGCCGTCCGCGTGGGCGGCCGCCGTCGCCTTGTACGGCTCCAGCTTGTCCCAGGGGAAGGCGGGAAGGCGGGCGGAAACTGCGGCCACGGTGCTCTCTGCTCTCTGCTCGCTACTTGTCCTGCTGCCTGCTGCCCACTGCCTGCCTGCCGTGGGCCCGCGCCAGTGGTCCGCGTACGGACCGCGGCGCGCAAACGGCTCGGTCCCGCGCGGCACGGGGCCGTACGGGACCGAAGCTCACCGCGCCGGGGCGACGGCCGTCAGTGGCCCTCGCCCATCGGCGGCAGCGCTGCGATGAAGGGGTGGTCCCGCTCGATCAGGCCGAGCTTGGAGGCGCCACCGGGCGAACCGAGCTCGTCGAAGAACTCGACGTTCGCCTTGTAGTAGTCCTTCCACTCCTCCGGGGTGTCGTCCTCGTAGAAGATGGCCTCGACCGGGCAGACCGGCTCACAGGCACCACAGTCGACGCATTCGTCCGGGTGGATGTACAAGGACCGCTGGCCCTCGTAGATGCAGTCGACGGGGCACTCTTCGATGCATGCCTTGTCCTTGACGTCGACACAAGGCTCCGCGATGACGTAGGTCACGCTCTCGTTCCTCCTCGGTAGGGCTTTCCATATCGCGCGGGAGCGCGGCGTCGTCGATGCCCACGCCTAGTATCTCCGTTCCCGGGCACGATCCGAACAGGAGGGGCGGACAGAGCTGTGGAAATCACTGCCGGTGGACTGCTGGAGATTCGTATTACCCCGGCTGACGTGGGTAAACGGGTTTCTGTGCGACGGGTGGAGGCGGACCGGAGCGGTCCCCCCTCGTTCATGGACGCGGTCGGGGTTCTCACATCCTGGACCGGGGGTGTGCTCACGATCACACGCAAGGACGGGCGGTCCGTCCACATCGCGGAATCGACGCTGGTAGCAGGCAAGATCGTCCCTCCGGCGCCCGCCCGGCGCAAGGGGCCTAGAGCGTCTTTCGAGGAGCTGGCCCGGGTCACCGCGCGGGCCTGGCAGCCCCTGGAGAGCGAGCCGCTGGGCGAGTGGACCTTGCGGGCGGCCGCCGGATTCACCCGGCGGGCCAACTCGGTGCTGGCACTGGGCGAGCCGGGGACACCGCTGGACGAAGCACTCGCGCGAGTGACCTCCTGGTACGCGCGACGCCGCCTTCCGGCGTACATACAGGCCGCGACCGGCGCGCTCGGCACCCAGGAGCGGCTGTGCGCCGAGCTGGAGCGGCGGGGCTGGGTGAACGAGGTCTCGGCGGAGGTCCGCACCGCGGCGTTGGCCCCGATCGGGGACGTGGAGGCGGCCGCGGCGTCCCGGGTGCGGCTGACCCGCGCGCCCGACGAGGAATGGCTCGGGCGGTACGGGCGGGTCAAGGACCCCGAGGTGGCCCGGAAGGTGCTGGTCGCGGGGCCCTCGGTGTGGTTCGCGACGCTACCCGGACAGGCGATCGGACGCATGGTGGTGGACGGCCGCTGGGCCGGGTTCGCGGCGGTCGAGGTCGATCCCGGTCAGCGGCGCGGGGGCCTCGCGACGGCGGTGATGACGGCGCTGGCCCGGCGGGCGCTGGAGGAGGGCGCCTCGGCGGCGTGGCTCCAAGTGGAGGCTGACAACGTGGGGGCGCGGGCCCTGTACGACGGGATGGGCTTCGCGACGCACCACGCCTACCACCACTTCCGGGCGGCGGCGTGAGCGCCGAGGGACGGGCCCGGTTCGCGGCGGAGGCCCGCTCGGAGCGGCCGGACCTGGCGCTGTTGTGCCTGCTGCTGGCGACCGAGGCGGACCCGGAGCTGGACGAACGGGCCATGGACCGGGCGCAGATCGAGCTGGACCGGCTCGCGGGGATGCTGCCGTACGGGCTGCGCGGCGGGGCGGCGTGGGCGTCTGCGGTGACGGAACTGCTGGGCGGCCGGCTCGGTTTCCACGGGACTCCGGCGGACTACGACCGGCTGTCGTCCTCGCTGCTCCACGAGGTGCTGCTGCGCCGCCGGGGCCTGCCGATCCTGCTGTCGGTCGTATGGCTGGAGGTGGCGCGGCGCGCGGGTGCGCCGGTGTACGGGCTGGGGCTGCCGGGCCACTTCGTGGTGGGTTTCGGGGACCCGGAGGAGGGGGTCGTGGTGGACCCCTTCGCGGGCGGCGCCTCGCTCGGGGTGGGTCCGGCGGAGCCGGCGGGCGGACCGCGGACGCCGGCCCGGACGCTGGACATCGTGCTGCGGATCCTGAACAACATCCGGGCATGGGCCGCCACCCGGCCCGAGCAGTCGGGGGTCGCACTGTGGGCGCTGGACCTGTCGCTGCTCCTGCCCTCGCACCCGGCGTCGCTGCGGTACGAGCGGGCCCGGGTGCTGGTGGAGCGGGGGCAGTTCGTGGCGGGCGCGGCGGAGCTGGACGCTTACGCGGAGGTGGTCGACGCCGTGGACGCGGCAGCGGCGGCCCGCGTCCGCGCGGAGGCCCTCTCGGCCCGCGCCCTGCTGAACTGACCTGCCGAACGGGCCCGCCGAACCGACCCGCTGAACGGGCCCGCTGGACGGGCCCGCTCTGCACGGAGCCGCCCGGACCGGCCTTCCGCACCCGCGGGACTGCTACAGCCAGCCCTTTTCGCGGGCCACGCGGACGGCTTCGGCACGGTTGCGGGCGGCCAGCTTCTGGATCGCCGTCGAGAGGTAGTTGCGGACGGTTCCCTGCGACAGGTGCAGCCGGGCCGCGAGCTCCGCGTTGGTCGCGCCGAACTCCGCCGCGCGCAGCACCTCCCGCTCGCGGTCGGTCAGCGGGTTCGCCCCCTCGGCGAGGGCTGCCGCCGCCAACGTCGGGTCGATGACGCGCTCGCCCGTGAGGACCTTGCGCACCGCCTCCGCCAACTGTGCGGCCGGGGCGTCCTTCACGAGGAACGCCGACGCCCCCGCCTCCATCGCCCCACGAAGGTAGCCGGGGCGGCCGAAGGTGGTCAGGATGACGATCCGCAGGGCCGGCAGGGCGTCCCGCAGGGCCGCCGCCGCCTCGATGCCCGTCATGCCCGGCATCTCGATGTCGAGCAGCGCCACGTTCACGTCGTGCGCGCGGGCCGCCGCCAACACCTCGTCGCCGCGGGCGACTTGGGCCAGCACCTCGATGTCCGGCTCCAGGCCGAGCAGCGCGGCGAGGGCCTCACGGACCATGGACTGGTCCTCGGCGAGGAGGATCCGGATGGGCCGTGGCGTCATGAGTCAGATCCTAGGGGGACGCGGGCCAGCAACCGGAAGCCGGTCCTGCCCACCGGGCCCGCCTCCAGGGTGCCGCCCACCGCCTCCAGGCGCTCCGTCAGGCCGGTCAGGCCGTTGCCGTGGGTTGCCGCACCGCCCGCCCCGTCGTCGAAGACGGTCAGTTCGACCATCTTGCCGGCGAGGGTCTGACGGGCGGCGAGGGTGATCGTGCAGCGTTTGGCGCCGCTGTGGCGTACCGCGTTCGTCACCGCCTCGCGCAGCGACCACGCGAGCGCCGATTCGACCTCCTGCGGGAGGTCCTCCGGGACCTCTTGGGGAAGGTCGGCGAGGACGCCCGCCGCGGTCAGGGCGGTTCGTGCGCCGGCCAGTTCGCCCGGCAGGGTCGGCCGCCGGTAGCCGCTCACCGCTTCCCGTACGTCGACCAGCGCCTGGCGGCTGACCTGCTCGATGTCCGCCACCTGCTGGGCGGCGAGCTCCGGGCGGTCCGGAAGCATCCGGCCCGCCAGTTCGCTCTTGAGCGTGATCAGCGACAGCGAGTGCCCGAGCAGGTCGTGCAGGTCCCGGGCCATCCGCAGCCGTTCCTCGTTGGCCGCGAGCTGCGCCACGGTCGCCCGGGCCTCGCGCAGTTCGATGGTGGTACGGATCATCGCGCGGATGCCGACCATCGCGTAGCCGCCCATCACCGCCGGGATCAGCAGGCCGGCCAGGTAGGCGTCGCCGCCCGGCACCGCGAGGGCCGTCACCGTCAGCAGCGCGGTCGCGCCCGGCACCGTCCAGCGGGAGATTCCCCCCGGCAGCGCGGCGCCGGAGGAGATGGAGACGTAGACGAAGAGGACGAGCCATTCGCGGCCCAGGCTCAGGGACAGGACGGTCGCCTGGGCGGAGAGGGCCGCGACCGAGATCAGCAGCCAGCGCACCTGGCTTTCCCGGGCGGTGCGGAAGACCAGGGCCAGGTACCAGGAGACGAAGGCCGCGAGGCCCAGGCCGCCGAGCAGCCGGGCCTGCAGGCTGTGTCCGCCGCTGACCAGATCGGCTACGGGGGCGCTGAGGTAGAACAGCCACAGGCTGATCCACATCGACTTGACGATCTTGTGGCGCCGGGTCTCGGGGCGCACGCCCACCCTGGGTCCGTCGCCTCCCCCCGTCATGCTGTCGTTCATGAATCTGGCCGCTCTGGTCACTTGCGTCGTCACGCCTTCAACGAGTCCTTCCGGTACAGCCAGGCGGCAGCACCCGTGAACAGTACGAAGTAGACCGCGAGTATCGCCACGTCCTTCATGTGGGGCGCGCCACCCAGTTCTATCGCCTGTCCGAGGCCGGCGTAGGCGTGGGTCGGCAGCCACTCGCAGATGTTGCGGAGCCACTGCGGGAAGGCCGCGGTGGGCGTCCACAGGCCGCCGAGGATGGAGAGGCCGAAGTAGAACAGCATGGTGATGGGGCGGACGGTGTCCCCGCTGGCCAAGTAGCCGAGGGCCACGCCGAGGGCGGCGAAGACGAGGCTGCCGGCCCAGATGGAGCCCGTCAGGGCGAGCCACTGCCAGGCCTCGAACCGTACGCCCTTGACCAGTGCGGCCACCGCGAAGACGACGAGGATCGCGGGCAGGGACAGCACACCGGCGCTGGCGGTCTTGGCCAGGACGTAGCCGCGGCCCGGCAGGGAGGTCAGGCGCAGCTGGCGGACCCAGCCCGCCTCACGCTCCTTGGCTATTCGCTCGCTGTTGCCCATGAGGACGGCGGTCAGGGCGCCGAAGGAGGCCATGGCGACCATGTAGAAGGCGGGCATGGCCAGGTCCGTGCCCATGACCTTGGTCGTGCCGTTCAGGGTGCCGCCGAGCATCAGGAAGAGCGCGGCCGGATAGAGGACGGTGAAGAACAGGTACTTCTTGTTGCGCAGGGCGCGGGTGACTTCGAGCTTGACGAGCTTGAGCGTTCCGGTGGTCATGATGCGTTGGCCTCCTCGGCCTCGGTGAGGGCGATGAAGGCCTGTTCCAGGCCCAGCCCGGCGACTTCCAGGTTCCGGGGGTAGAGCCCCAGGGCGTAGACCGCGTGTACGGTCGCGTCGGCGTCACGCGACTGGAGCTTCACGGTTTCGCCGTGCCGCTCGTAGGAGGTGAGGTGCGGCAGGGCGCGCAGCGCCTGCTCGTCGACCTGGCCGTCCGCGAGGTCGAAGGCGATCCGGCGGGCGCCGGCCTTGGCCTTGATCTCGGCGGCGGTGCCGTCGGCGAGGAGCCGGCCCTTGCTGAGGACCAGGACGCGGTCGGCTATCGCGTCCGCCTCTTCCAGGTAGTGCGTGGCGAAGAGGACGGTACGGCCCCGGGCGGCCTGTTCCCGCATGGTGGCCCAGAAGGCCTGGCGGGAGGTGACGTCCATGCCGGTCGTCGGTTCGTCCAGCACGATCAGCTCGTTGTCCCCGGCGGTGGCGAGCGCGAAGCGCACGCGCTGCTCCTGCCCGCCGGAGAGCTTGTTGACGAGCCGGCCCGCGATGTCGGAGATCCCGGCGCGGCTGAGCACCTCTTCGACCGGGTACGGGCGGGGGTGGAGCGCACAGGTGAGGGCGACTATCTCGCGGACGGTCACTTCCTCCATCAGACCGCCGGTCTGGAGCATGGCCCCGACCCGCCCGGCGGCTATCGCCTCGCGGGGCGAGCTCCCGAAGAGCCGGACCGAACCGGCGTCGGCGGGGCGCAGACCCAGCAGGAGGTCGAGGGTGGAGGACTTGCCGGCGCCGTTGGGGCCGAGGAGCGCGACGGTCTCGCCCGGGTGGAGGTCGAGGGACAGGCCGTCGACCGCACGGACGGCGCCGTAGGCCTTGGTCACGTTCTGGAAGCTCACCACAGGAGCGGTGGTGGCTCCGGGGCCCGGGGCGGCGGCTGTTTGCGTCGCGGTCGTCGTCTTCATGGCTCAAGATTCGCCCGCCACGGGGGTTCCGCGTCAGTGTCTCCCGTCGTGACTGCCGCATGACAGTTGTCATGCGGCAGATGTGACGGTGCGCCGGGCCCAAGCCGAAGCCCCCGCCGCCCCTCTCGCACGAGAGGGATGACAGGGGCTCTGACCTGCGGTTCCAGCAGCCTGTGATCAGTTGGCGTCCGTGTCGATGACCGCGGTCCGCTCCGCGGGCGTCTTGCCGCGCAGGGCCTTGCCGAGGGCGCCCGCGACGTCCTGCGGGGTGACGGCGGTCTTCGCTCCGGTGCCCCTGGCGATCAGGATCCCGTCGAAGGTGTCGCTGTAGGCGGCCTTCAACGCTTCGAGGTCGTACTTCTCGACGAGGTGCCCCTGGACGGGGGACATGCTGAGGATCTTGGGCAGCGTCTTGGCGCCGAACGCGATGGACTTGTTGCCCGCCTTGACCGTGGCGATGCCGGACATCGCGGGTTCCGCGAACTCCTTCATGGCACGGTTCAGTTCGGCCTGGTCGACGGAGGGTTCCCGGGTGGCGGTGGGCAGTTCGACGGGGGTGGCCTTGCCGCTGGCGATGGTGTTGCGGAAGGCCTTGACCACCGGGTCGATGGAACCGTCGACGTCCAGGCTGGTACCCGCCTGGCCGGGGACGGCGACGGCCTTGCCGCTGTCGAACTTGATCGTGCCCTCGGTCGCCGTGCCGGCGCTGCCCGCCAGTTGCTGGAGCGCGACCCGCAGCTTCTCCTCGTCCACCGGCATCACCGCTTCGGCGGTGCGCGACCGGCCGAGGAGGGAGCCGATGACGGTGACGGGGTTGTAGTCGCTGCCCGTGGCGTTGCGGACGGTGGTCTGGGTGTCGAGGGTCAGCCCGGCCTTGTCGGGCTTGAGCTCGACCTGCTTGCCGCCGACCGTGAACTGGAGCGGGGCGGAGGCGCGGGTACCGAAGACGGCCTGGAGCCTGGTCACGGCCTCGTCGCGGCTGCCGCTGATGTCGACGCCGAGGACGGTCGTGCCCTTGGGGACGTCGGAGTGGTTCAGGAGCAGCCCGGCGCCGTAGGCCACGCCGAGCAGGGCGATGAGGCCGCCGCCGGCCATGACGAGCTTGGAGCGCTTCTTGGCGGGCTTCGCGGGGGCCTTGGGGGCCGGCCGGGCCTGCTTGGGCGGCTGCGGGGCCGCCGTGGGCACGACCGGTCCGGGCCCGGGGCCACCGGGGAACGGGCTGCCGGGCAGCGGACCGGGCCCCTCGGCCCGCGGGCCGGGGAACGGGTCCCCGGGCACCGTGCCACCGGGCCTCGGGCCGGCGGCGAAGGGGTCCGCGGCGAACGGGTCCCCGGCGAAGGGGTCCCCGGGCACCGGGCCGTCCTGCCGCGGGCCGCCCGGGAACGGGCCACCCGCCGGCGGGGCCTCCGGCCCGGGCCAGCGCGGCGCGTCGTCGGCGCGTACGGGGGCGGTCCCGAACGCGGGGCCGGTGGTCGGCCCGGCGGGCCCGGCCTGCGGCGCGGGCTCCTCGTAGGCGGGGAACGCCTCGGTGGACGGACCGTTGTCGAACTCGGGGTAGGCCTGGGGCACTCCCGGGGCGGGCGGACCGGGCGGGAACCCCCGGTCGGAGCCGAAGCCGGACGCGGGACCCTGCGGCCGCGGCACGCCGCCGCTGCGGGGCCCGTCGGGCGCGGCGGACCCCGCCGGACCGGACTGCCCCGTCGGCGCGCCGCCCGCAGCCGGGGCGTAGCCCGCGCCGCCCGGCGTCGGACCGGACTCGGTCCGTACGCCCGCCGGCGGGGTCGCGGCGGCCTTGCGCGGCGCGAACCAGTTGCTGGACGCCTCGTCCGAGCCGCCCTGGGCCTGCGCCCGGCCGGACTGGGAGGCCGAGGGGGTGCGCGTGGGCAGCGGCGCGGGCGGCGACTGCGCCCCGGCCCCCGCCCCGGCCTTCGGACCGGTCCCCGAACCGGCGGACGGCGCCGGCGCCGGGCCGGGCGCCTGACCGGCCGCGTCCTCGGGCGCGCCGGACCGCGACTGCGCGGACCCCTCGGCGTCCTTCACCGGCTTGCGCACGACGACGGGCGGGATCGGCCGGGACCCGGGGATGTTGATCCGGATCCGGGTCGTCAGGGTGGTCTCGGTCTTCGGCCCGTCGGAGTCGGGCGTGGACGGCTTCGAAGTCACAGGGTTCTCCTCCGTGGCGGTCGCCGCGCCAGGCCCGGGTGGCTCGGTCGTGGACGGATTCCGGCCGGTTCCATACGGCGGCGTGCCCGAGGGGTAGGCGGCTCCACCGTGCCCTTGGGGCCCGGGGGACGAACTGTCAGTTTCACGACTCAAGGCAGGTTCTCCCGGTTGGCTCCGCCGCCCGTCAACCTTGCGCGGGCAGCTCGGCGGCCCGTCCACCATACTGGCCGCCGCGCACGCGCAACTGTCCGTCGGGAATCAGGGATTCCTCTTGGGCTCCGCAGGGTCACCCTTACACGGACCGTCAAACCGCCTCAAGCCGTCCCCGATCAGAGCCCGGCCGCGTCCGACAGCACGTCAGCGCCGGGGCCGCGCGGCCGAAACCGGCCGGTCCGGGCCGCCCTTCATCGTGGCGCAGATCACAGCGGCGACGACCCCGCCCAAAAGGTAGACGTACAGGCCGATTCCGGACGAACCGAGCAGGAAGTCCCCTTCGGGGCGCGGCAGGCTGAGCAGTACGTACGCCAGGAACCAGCCGACCGCGGCCGCGCCCACCCCGAGCCCGGTCCCGGTCGCGAGCCGGCCGGCGAGGAAGACCCCGAAGAGGGCGAGCAGTGCCAGCAGCAGCCCGCCGGGGAACCAGAGGTCGACCACGAGCCATCCGGCCGCGCCCGTCACCGCCCCGGCGACGAGCAGGCCGAGGAGGGCGGCGATCCGCCCGGGGGTCAGCGTCCCGGTCATGCCGGCACCCCCGCGAACAGGTCGCGCTCCCGCTCGCCTTCCGGGGCGCCCGGCTCCCCCGCGACGAGTTCGTAGTACTCGCGGGCGAAGAGCGGCTGGGCCAAGTCGTTCGACAGGGCGAAGAAGGGCTCGTCCACGGCGATCTGCGTGGCGTGCGCCCGCATCGCGGCGGCCTTGGCCCGCACGAAGGCGTCCCGGCCGTCCTCGTCGCCGATCTCGGCGGTGATCCGCTCGTCCGGGACGACGCCCGGCACGTCCTGCGGGGACGCGACGCCGGGGAAGGGCACCGCCGCACCGGCCGCGCGGAGCCGCTCGAAGCCCTCCTCGACCACGGACCGCGGCACCCGGTTCCAGTAGACCTTGCGGATCTCGTACGGATCCCCGAGGTCACGCCGGTAGGTGGTCTCCGCCGCGAGTTCGGCGGCGCGCGTGGCGACCCGGTGCGCCTGGATGTGGTCCGGGTGGCCGTATCCGCCGTCGGGGTCGTAGGTGACCAGCACCTGCGGCCGCAGCTCGCGGATGACCTCCACGAGGTACGCGGCGGCCTCGTCCACTTCGGCTGACCAGAAGGCTCCGGGCCGGTGGTTCTGCTCGGCGCCCATCATCCCGGAGTCCCGGAAGCGGCCCGGGCCGCCGAGGAACCGGTGGTCGGTGACGCCCAGTTCCTTCATGGCGGCGGCGAGCTCGCCGACCCGGTGCGCGCCGAGGGTGTCGTCGCGGTCGGGGGCCAGGTGGGCGAGGCCGGGCGGGATGACCTCGCCCTCCTCGCCGAGCGTGCAGGTCACCAACGCGACGTGGGCGCCCTCGGCCGCGTACTTGGCCATGGTGACGCCGTTGTTGATCGACTCGTCGTCCGGGTGCGCGTGCACGAGGAGCAGACGACGGGCGGGAAGACCGTTCATGGGGTCAGCCTACGAGCTGGGCCCTACAGCTTGAGGCCACTGATCATGCTCGCCACGTTGGACGTCAGCTGGCTGAGGGTGGGCGCGATGGTCGAACTCGCCAGATAGAAGCCGAGGAGCACACAGACGAAGGCGTGTCCCGCCTTCAGCCCCGACTTCCGCACCAGCAGGAAGACGACGATCGCCAGCAGCACCACGGCCGAGATCGAGAGTGCCACGGCGTTTCACCTCCACGTCGAGCGGACATCGGGTACGTACTCGTGCACGGCGGACTCATACCCACCGTGCGCTACGGATCATAACTATCCGTACCAGCGCATCGATCGAATTCCGGCAGCACGAAGGGCGCACGCCGCGCACGAGCAGGGGCACGGGGAGCCCGGCCGGACAGGCAGTACGCCCACCCGGCCGGCCGTCCGGACCCCCACGGCCACACGCGCACCAGCCTGCCGGGCAGGTGCATCGGGACAGACTCGGTCAAGTCGCCGCGAAGTAAACGGAGTTGCGGCAACCGCAGAGATATTCGGACGTACGCTCGGGGG
The DNA here is from genome assembly GCF_036226825.1 of Streptomyces sp. NBC_00667. Lineage (NCBI taxonomy): Bacteria > Bacillati > Actinomycetota > Actinomycetes > Kitasatosporales > Streptomycetaceae > Streptomyces > Streptomyces sp. NBC_00667. The sequence continues at coordinate 4,391,460 of NZ_CP109022.1, read as the reverse complement.
TGGCCGGAAATCATCGGTCCTCCGGGGGCCGTTCCCCCTCCGCGAGCCCCTTCGGCGGCGGGGCGGGCGGCGGAGCCGTCACCGGCACCACCCGTTTCTCCGCCGCGAAGTGACAGGCGGACGGGTGCGCCCTCGGCCCGGACGGGAACCACTCGGGCACCGCGAGCGGCGGCACCTCCACCGCGCACCGCTCCTGGGCCTTCCAGCAGCGCGTACGGAAGCGGCACCCCGACGGCGGGTTGGCGGGGGACGGGACGTCGCCGGCCAGGATGATCCGCTCGCGCACCGCCCGGGCGCGCGGGTCGGGCACGGGGACGGCCGAGAGCAGCGCCTGCGTGTAGGGGTGGGTGGGGTGCTCGTAGATCTCGGTGTCGGTGCCGATCTCCACGATGCGGCCCAGGTACATGACGCCGACGCGGTCGGAGATGTGCCGCACGATCGAGAGGTCGTGCGCGATGAACACGTAGGACAGGCTGAACTCGTCCTGGAGGCGCTCCAGCAGGTTGACGACCTGCGCCTGGACCGAGACGTCGAGGGCGGAGACGGGCTCGTCCGCGACGATGACCTCCGGGCGCAGGGCCAGGCCGCGGGCGATGCCGATGCGCTGGCGCTGGCCGCCGGAGAACTGGTGCGGGTACCGGTTGATGTACTCCGGGTTCAGCCCGACCACGTCGAGGAGTTCCTGCACCTTGCGGCGCCGGTCGCCCTTGGGGGCCACCTCGGGGTGGATCTCGTACGGCTCGCCGATGATGTCGCCGACCGTCATGCGCGGGTTCAGCGAGGTGTACGGATCCTGGAACACCATCTGGATGTTGCGGCGCACGGCCTTGAGGGCCCGGGCCGAGAGCCGGGTGATGTCCTCGCCCTTGTACGAGATCGTGCCGGCCGTCGGCCGCTCCAGGTTGACCAGCATCTTGGCGACGGTGGACTTGCCGCAGCCCGATTCGCCGACGATGCCGAGGGTCTCGCCCCGGTGCAGGTCGAAGGAGACGCCGTCCACCGCCCTGACCGCGCCGATCTGCCGCTTGAAGAGGATGCCCTGGGTCAGCGGGTAGTGCTTGACCAGCTCCTTCACCTCCAGGATCGGCTCAGGCATGCAGGCATTCCTTCCAGAAGTGGCAGGCGGTGGTGCGCGGTACGGGCGACTCGGTCACCTCGTACAGCGGCGGGACGTCGGTGCGGCAGACGGGCTGCGCCATGGGGCAGCGCGGGTTGAAGGCGCAGCCGGGCGGGATGTGCAGCAGGTTGGGCGGCAGCCCCTTGATGGCGTAGAGCTCCTGGCCCTTCTGGTCCAGGCGCGGGATCGAGTCCAGCAGACCCCGGGTGTACGGATGGGCGGGTGCGGCGTAGATCTCGTGCACGGGGGCCGATTCGACGATCCGGCCGGCGTACATGACGGCGATCTTGTCGGCGACGTCCGCGACGACGCCGAGGTCGTGGGTGATCAGGATCAGCCCCATGTTCAGTTCGCGCTGGAGCTCCGCGAGCAGGTCCATGACCTGGGCCTGGACCGTGACGTCCAGGGCGGTGGTGGGCTCGTCGGCGATGATCAGCGCGGGTTCCAGGGCCAGCGCCATGGCGATCATGATGCGCTGGCGCATGCCGCCGGAGAACTGGTGCGGGTAGTCCCCCACGCGCTGCCTGGCCGCCGGGATCTTCACCCGGTCCATCAGCTCGACCGCCTTGGCCCTGGCGGCCTTGCGGGAGAGGCCGCGGTGGACCTCGTACATCTCGCCGAGCTGGGCGCCGACGCTCAGGACGGGGTTCAGGGAGGAGAGGGCGTCCTGGAAGATCATGGCCATTTCGTTCCCGCGGATCTTGCGGCGCTCTTCCTCCCGCATCCCGAGCAGGTCCTTGCCCTGGAACAGGATCTCGCCGCCCGCGATCCGGCCCGGCGGCACTTCGAGGATCCCCATCACGGCCTGCGCGGTCACCGACTTCCCGGAGCCGGACTCGCCGAGCACGGCGAGGGTCTCGCCCGCGTCCACCGAGTAGTCGACGCCGTTGACGGCCTTGGCGACCCCGTCGCGGGTCGTGAACTCCACGTGCAGGTCGCGCACTTCGAGCAGCATGGGCGGGGGCTCCTCAGCGCAGCTTGGGGTCGAGGGCGTCGCGCACCGCGTCGCCGAGCATGATGAAGGCCAGCACGGTCAGGCTCAGCGCTCCCGCCGGGTAGAGGAGCATGTGCGGGGCGTTGCGGATCTGCGGGGCGGCGTTGGAGATGTCGATGCCCCAGGAGACGGTCGGCGGCCGCAGGCCCACCCCGAGGAACGACAGGGTGGCCTCCAGGGCGATGTAGGTGCCCAGGGCGATGGTGGCGACGACGATGACGGGGGCGACGGCGTTCGGCGCGACGTGCCGCAGCAGCATCCGCGTGTTTCCGGCGCCGAGGGCCCGGGCGGCCTGCACGTAGTCGTTCTGCTTGGCGGTGATCACCGATCCGCGGGCGATGCGGGCGAGCTGGGGCCAGCCGAGCAGCACGATGAATCCGACGACGGGCCACACGGTGGTGCTGGTGACGACGGACAGGAAGACCAGCCCGCCGAGGACGACGGGGATGCCGAAGAAGATGTCGGCGGTCCGGGAGAGCAGGGCGTCGCCCCAGCTGCCGAAGAACCCGGCCAGGCCGCCGAGCGCCGAGCCGAGCAGCGCGGCGCCGAGGGTGGCGCAGACGCCGACGGTGATGGAGGCGCGGGCCCCGTAGACGGTACGGGTGTACACGTCGCAGCCCTGGGTGTCGTAGCCGAAGGGGTGGCCGGGTGCGGGGCCCTGCTGGGACTTAGACAGCTCGCAGTGCAGCGGGTCGCCGCTCGCGATGAGCTGCGGCCAGATGGCGATGACGACGAGGAAGAGGATCAGCAGCGCGGAGACGACGAAGACGGGGTTGCGGCGCAGTTGGTGCCAGGCGTCGGACCACAGGGAGCGGGCCGGCTGCTGCGGGCCGCTCCCGGAGCCGGTACTGCCGTCCCCCAGCGGCTTCTCCAGGCTTTCGCCCTCTTCCAGGGCCAGGTCCATGGCGCCTCCCTGCCCCGTCGGCGCGATGGCTTCGTTGTCACCGGGCTGGAGCGGGTCGTAGTGCTCAGGCATAACGGATCCTCGGGTCCAGGACCGCGTAGAGCAGGTCGACGAGCAGGTTCGCGAGCAGGAAGACGATGACGAGGATCGTCACGAAGCCGACCACGGTCGGGGAGTTGTTGCGCAGGATGCCCTGGTACAGCTGGTAGCCGACGCCGTGGATGTTGAAGATCCGCTCGGTGACGATGGCGCCGCCCATCAGGGCGCCGATGTCGGTGCCGATGAAGGTGACGACGGGGATGAGCGAGTTGCGCAGCAGGTGCCGGGTGATGACGCGCCTGCGCGGGAGGCCCTTGGCGACGGCGGTGCGGACGTAGTCGGCCTTGACGTTCTCGGCGATGGAGGTGCGCGAGAGCCGGGTGACGTAGGCGAGGGAGACGAGCGCGAGGACGACGCCGGGCAGGAGCAGCTCGCCGAAGGGGGCGTCGGCGGAGACGGTGGGCCGGACCCAGCCCCATTCGACGCCGAAGAGGTACTGGAGGAGGTAGCCCGTCACGAAGGTGGGCACGGAGATGACGACCAGCGTGAGCACCAGCAGGCTCGTGTCGACCGCCTTGCCCCGGCGCAGCCCGCTGACCACGCCCAGCGTGATCCCGACGACGATCTCGATGACGATGGCGACCATGGTCAGGCGCAGGGTGACGGGGAAGGCCGTGGCCATCAGCTCGGTGACCTCCTGACCGTTGAAGGCGGTGCCGAAGTCGCCCTGGAAGATCTGCCCCATGTAGTGGAGGTACTGCTTCCACAGGGGTTGGTCGAGGAAGAGGTCCTTGCGGATGCGGGCCGCGGTGGCGGGGTCGGGCGCCTTGTCGCCGAAGAGGGCCGCGACGGGGTCACCGAGCGCGTACACCATGAAGAAGATCAGGAACGTGCTGCCGATGAACACCGGGATCATCTGGAGCAGCCGCCGGATCACATAACGTCCCATGGACTGCTCCAGGATCGGTCCGAAGGCGGGTCAGCTGACCTTGATCTCGTTGTAGACCGGGACGCTGAACTGGTTGAGGGTGACGTCGGAGATCCGTTCGGAGTGCCCGGCGCTGCCGTTCTGGTACCAGAGCGGGATGGAGGGCATCTGTTCGCCGAGGATCTTCTCCGCGTCCTGGAACTTGGCGATCGCCTTGGCCGCGTCGCTCTCCTGGTTGGCCTCGTCGATGAGCTTGTCGAAGTCCGGGTTGCTGAACTTGCCGTAGTTGGAGGAGGCGCCGGTGTAGTAGAGCGGCTCCAGGAAGTTCTGGATCAACGGGTAGTCGGCCTGCCAGCCGGAGCGGAAGGGGCCGGTCAGCTTGAAGGCGCTCTGCTGGTTGCGGAAGTCGGCGAAGGTACCGACCGGGTTGACGGTGCAGACGGGGCCTTCGCCGATGGCGTTGTTGATGCTGTTGCAGACGGCGTCCATCCACTCGCGGTGCGAGCCCGTGTCCACGTTGGACGTCAGCGTGACCTTGCCGCCGGGAATCCCGCCGGCGTCCTGGATGAGCTTCTTGGCCGCCACCGGGTCGTAGGTGCACAGGTCGCCGCAGACGTCCTTGAAGCCGCCCTTGGCGCCGAGGGCCGGGGAGGTCCAGTCCTTGGCGGGGGTGCGGGTCTCGCGGAAGATCTGCCGGGTGATCTCGTCACGGTTGATGGCGCGCGAGATGCCCTGGCGGACCTTCTCCATCCCGGCCTTGCCCCAGTTCGGGTCGTACAGGGGGAAGGTGAGGGTCTGGATGATGAGGGCCGGCTGGTTGATGTAGCGGTCCCCGAGGTCGTTCTTGACGTTCTTGAGCTGCTGCGCGGGCACGTCGTCGACGAGGTCGAGGTTGCCGGAGATCAGATCGGTGTAGGCGGTGTTGTTGTCGGTGTAGACCTTGAGGTCCACACCTCCGTTCTGCGCCTTGTCGGGGCCCGGGTAGCCGTCCCACTTGCGCAGCTTCATGCCGGTGCCCTTGGTGTACGAGTCCACCGTGTACGGGCCGTTGCCCACGGGCTTGTTCAGCCAGGCGGCGTGGTCGGTGAAGAAGGACTTGGGCAGCGGGGAGAAGGCCTGGTAGCCGAGGGTCTCGGGCCAGGTGGAGAACTTCGCCTTCAGGGCGACCGTGAAGGTCTTGGCGTCCTTGACGACGAGCCCGGACATCGTCTTGGCCTTCGGCTCGCCGGAGGCCGGGTGCAGGTCGGCGTATCCGACGATGTCCGCGAAGAAGGGCGCGTTGTTCTGTTTGTTGCGCACGTCCGCCGCGTAGTTCCAGGCGTCCACGAAGGACTGGGCGGTGACCGGCTCGTCGTTGCTGAACTTCCAGCCGTCCTTCAAGGTGATCGTGAAGTTCTGGCTGTCGGTCGTGTCGATCTTGTCGGCGAGCATGTTGACGGCCTCGCCCGTCTTCGGGTCGTACCGCTTGAGGCCCCGGAAGAGCATGTCGAGGACCTTGCCGCCCTGCACCTCGTTGGTGTTGGCCGGCTCCAGCGGGTTCTGCGGGTCACCCCAGGAGGAGCTGACGATGCCCGCGTCCCCGCCGCCCGCGCCGCTGTCGCTTCCGCCGCCGCAGGCCGTCGCCGCGAGGGCGACGGCCGCCGCGCATGCGGCCCACTTGACGTGGGTGGCTCCGCGCATGGAGTGCCTCCTAGGTCCCAAGACTCACGTAGGCCCCAATGTCACCCCAGGTGGGGGCCTGCGCACTCATGGTTGGACCGATTGCACCCGGGCGATACGCGCGCGTCACCCCTGTGGGTGCAAACCAAGCTCCCAGGTGTCGAGGGCGTAGTGCGGCCGCATGCCGTGCGCCTCGTAGAGCGCCAACGCGCCGGTTTCGTTGCCGGTGTCGACGCCGAGGCCCACGGTGTTCCGGCAGCGTCCGGCGTAGACGGCGAAGGCGTGGCGCAGCAGGAATCCGCCGATGCCCCGCTCCCGTACGTCCTCGCGTACGCCGAGGTGGCTGATCCAGCCCATGCCGGTGTGGTCGTCGCGGGTGAGGAGGACGGCTACGTCGCCCCGCGCGGGCAGGGCCGCGATCCAGACCAGGGTCCAGTCCAGCCCGCGGGCGTCGAGGTGGTCGAGCCAGGGCTCGTACGCCCGCTCCACGTGCCCGAAGTGCGCGGCGAAGGTCTCCTCCACCAGGGCGTGCGCCCGCCGCCGGTCGGCCTCGTCCGTGCCGCAGTGGCGCAGCGTCAGCCCTGCCGGGGGCCGCGGCGCCGGGTCCCCCGACCGGTCCAGCGGGCGGGTCATGACCTGGTGGCGGCGCACGGTGCGGTAGCCGCGCCGGGCCAGGACCCCCGGGTGGAGGGCGGGTTCCGCGTTCAGCTGGATGCGCAACACGGCGCCCCGGTCGGCGCCCGCCATCCGCCGGGCCCGGATCTCCATCAGCTCCAGCAGCCGCACGGCCGCCCAGGTGTGGCCGGGCAGGACGTAGTGGTCGCCGTCGACCCTGCCGGGCCCGGAGTCGGCCCGGACCAGCGCGTAGGCGACGGGCCGGCCGCCCTGGAGGGCGAGCCAGGAGTCGGTGGCGAGGTGCACGAGGGGGTGGTGGAGGTCGGCCTCGACGCTGCCGAGGTCCGTCTCCGGTCTGCCGATCTCGATCACGTCGACGGCGTTGAGCAGCGCACAGATGTCGGCGGCGTCCCCCGGCCCGGCGGGGCGGACGGTCAGCGTGTCGGTCATCCGGACACTCTCGGCCGGGCCCCGGCGCGGCCGCAACCGCCTCCGCCCGAGTACCGGAGCCGAAAACGCGGGCGCGCCCGGCACCGGAGGAATCCGGTGCCGGGCGCGCCCCGTGGAACGTACGCCTCGTGGGATCAGACGGCCAGGATGGCCTTCTCCTCCGCGAAGTGGCAGGCCGACTCGTGCGCGGCCGGGGTGTTCACGGTCTTGAAACGCTCCGGGACCGCCAGCAGCGGCTCCTCGGTCGCGCACTTGTCCTCGGCCTTCCAGCAGCGGGTGCGGAAGCGGCAGCCCGACGGCGGGTTGGCCGGCGACGGGACGTCACCGGTGAGGATGATCCGCTCGCGGCCCTCGCGGGCCTCCGGGTCGGGGACCGGGACGGCCGACAGCAGCGCCTGCGTGTACGGGTGCGTCGGGTGGTCGTAGATCTGGGCGTCGGTGCCGATCTCGGCCATCTTGCCCAGGTACATGACGCCGACGCGGTCCGAGATGTGCCGGACGATCGACAGGTCGTGCGCGATGAAGATGTAGGAGAGGTTGAACTCGTCCTGCAGCTTCGCCATCAGGTTGATGACCTGCGCCTGCACCGACACGTCGAGCGCGGAGACCGGCTCGTCGCAGATGATGATCTCCGGGTTGAGCGCGAGGCCGCGGGCGATGCCGATGCGCTGGCGCTGGCCGCCGGAGAACTGGTGCGGGTACCGGTTGATGTACTCCGGGTTCAGGCCCACGACGTCCAGGAGCTCCTGGACCTTGCGGCGCCGGTCGCCCTTGGGAGCCACCTCGGGGTGGATCTCGTACGGCTCGCCGATGATGTCGCCGACCGTCATGCGCGGGTTCAGCGAGGTGTACGGGTCCTGGAACACCATCTGGATGTTGCGGCGCACGGCCTTGAGGGCCTTGCCGGACAGCTTGGTGATGTCCTGGCCCTTGTAGAAGACCTCGCCGGACGTCGCCGTCTCCAGCAGCATCAGCAGCTTGGCGACGGTCGACTTGCCGCAGCCCGACTCGCCGACGATGCCGAGGGTCTCGCCCTGGTGCAGGTCGAAGGAGACCCCGTCGACCGCGCGGACGGCGCCGATCTGCTTCTTGAACAGGATGCCCTGGGTCAGCGGGAAGTGCTTGACCAGGTTGCGCACCTGCAGGATGGGCTCGCCGCGGTCGACGGGCGCCTCGATGGCGGCCAGGGCCGCCGTCTCGGTCGCCGCGTCGACGACCTCGACCTCGCTGATACCGGGGGTCGCGTCCACGGCGTCATCCTTCTTGTCCAACTCAGCCATGGAGCTGCTCCTCCCGGAAGTGGCAGGCGCTGATGCGGCCGGCCAGCTCGGTGCCGTCCTGCTCGGCCACCGGCAGCAGGGCCGGGACCTCGGTGCGGCAGATGTCCTGCGCCTTCGGGCAGCGCGGGTTGAAGGCGCAGCCCGAGGGGGTCTTGAGCAGGTTGGGCGGCAGGCCCTTGATCGCGTAGAGCTCCTGGCCCTTCTGGTCCAGGCGCGGGATCGAGTCCAGCAGCCCTCGGGTGTACGGGTGCGCGGGGCGCTTGTACAGCTCGTGGACCGGTGCCTGCTCGACGATGCGGCCCGCGTACATGACGGCGATCTTGTCGGCCACGTCGGCGACGACGCCGAGGTCGTGGGTGATCAGGATCAGACCCATGTTGTACTCGCGCTGCAGGTCCGCCAGCAGGTCCATGACCTGGGCCTGGACCGTCACGTCGAGCGCCGTGGTGGGCTCGTCCGCGATGATCAGGTCCGGCTCCAGGGCGAGCGCCATGGCGATCATGATGCGCTGGCGCATACCGCCGGAGAACTGGTGCGGGTAGTCGTTGACCCGGCTGCGGGCCGCCGGGATCTTCACCCGGTCCATCAGCTCGATGGACTTGGCCTTGGCGTCCTTCTTCGACATGCCCTGGTGGACGCGGAACATCTCGCCCAGCTGGTTTCCGACGGAGAAGACCGGGTTCAGCGCCGACAGCGCGTCCTGGAAGATCATCGCCATCTTGGGGCCGCGCAGCTTGCGCCGCTCGCTCTCCGGGAGCTGGAGGATGTCCTGCCCCTGGAAGAGGATCTCTCCCTTGGAGACCCGCCCGGGGGGCGAGTCGAGGATGCCCATGATGGCCTGCGCGGTCACGGACTTGCCGGAGCCGGACTCGCCGAGCACGGCCAGCGTCTCGCCCGAGGACACGCTGTAGTTGACGCCGTTGACGGCCTTGACGATGCCTTCGCGGGTCTTGAACTCGACGTGCAGGTCGCGCACTTCGAGTACGGGGCCCTCGGCGCCCCCACCCCTCTGGCGGGGCACTTCTGCGGTGATGCTTGAAGTAGTCATGTGATGGTGCCGCCCTTCTAGCGCAGCTTCGGGTCAAGGGCGTCGCGGAGCCCGTCACCAACGAAAACGAAGCCGAGAACCGTCAGCACGATCGCGATGCTGGGGTACGTCCAGAGGTAGTCCTTGACGCCCATGAAGTCCTTGGCGGCGGCGAGCATGTTGCCCCACTCCGGGACCTCCGGGCTCACGCCCACGCCCAGGAAGGACAGCGAGGCCTCGGCCACGATGGCGCCACCGACGTTGAAGGCGGCGTAGGCCATCACGGCGGCGATGGAGTTGGGAAGGATGTGACGCAGGATGATCCGGCGGGTGTTGGCACCCAGCGCGCGCGCCGCCAGCACGTAGTCGGCCTCGCGGACCGACAGGATCGAGCTGCGCAGCAGGCGGGAGACCGTCGGCCAGGAGAACACGGCCAACGAGATGATCACCGGTGTCACTCCGCGGCCCATCACGATGATGATCACGATGGCGCCGATGAGCAGCGGGAAGGCGAAGAAGACGTCGGCGATGCGCATCAGCACCGAGTCGGTGCCGCGACCGAAGTAACCGGCCAGCGCGCCGACGACGATGCCGATGACGCAGGCCAGGAAGATCGAGGCGAGACCGACGACGACGGCGATGCGGCTGCCGTAGAGGATGCGCGAGAGCTGGTCGCGGCCGAGCGCGTCAGTGCCGAGGAGGTGGTCGCCGCCCGGACCCTGCAGCGTGTTGGTGAGGTCCTGGGCGTACGGGTCGTGCGGGGACAGCAGGGGCGCGAATATCGCGACCAGGAAGAGCAGCGCGACCAGCACGAGGCCGACGACTGCGAGCTTGTTGGCCAGGAAGCGGTGGCGGATCTCGCCCCACTGCGTGACGCGGGCGATCGCCGGCTCGGCGGGGGCTGCCGGCGCCGTTTGAGCGGGCCCCGCCCCAGCTGTGCTCTTGGTGAGCTCGGACATGGGTGTGACTCCTAGAACAGGCTGCCTGGAATCAGGCGAGACGGATGCGCGGGTCGAGGACCGCGTACAAGAGGTCGACGATCAGGTTGAGCAGAACGAACACGGCGACGCCGAAGCTCACCACGCCGATGATGATCGGGTTGTTCTGCTGCTGGACCGCTTGCACGAGCGCGAGTCCGATGCCGTCCCAGTTGAAGATCGCCTCGGTGATGAGCGCACCGCCGAGCAGCGTTCCGAACGAGATGCCGAGGTAGGTGACGACCGGGATGATCGAGTTGCGCATCACATGCTTGAAGAGCACCGTCCGCCGGGGCAGACCCTTGGCGATGGCCGTCTTGACGTAGTCGGCGCGCAGCACCTCCAGCATGGTGCCGCGCATGAGGCGGGCGACCAGTGCGGCGTCGAGGATCGCCAGGGTGAAGGCCGGAAGGATCAGGGAGTTGAACGATCCGTCGGAGATCAGGGGGAACCAGGGCAGCTCCACCACGAACGCCTTCTGCAGCACCATGCCGATGACGAAGGACGGGAATCCCACGGCCATCGTCGTGAGCAGCGTGATCAACACGTCCCAGAACGAGTATCTGAACAGCGCCGCGACCAGGCCCGCCAGGAGGCCGATCACGATGTCGATGACGATGGCGGTGATGGCCAGCTCGGCGGTGTTGACGAGCTTGGGCTGCAGGATCTCGGTCACCGGTCGGCGCTGGGTGAAGTCCTCGCCGAGGTCACCCTGGGCCAGGTTCTTCACGAAGTTCCCGTACTGGACGGGGAGCGGATCGTTGAGTCCGTAGCGCTCCCTGAGCTGTTCGACGACAGCCGGGTCGCGGGCCTTGTCACCGCCGAGCGAACCCACGGGGTCGCCGGGGAGGACGAACAGACAGCAGAAGAGCACGACCGTCGCACCGAAGAGGACGACCACCATCTGCCCGAGCCGGCGGATCACATATCTGCCCACGATGCCTCCTTCACATACTGAGCGTGGGAATGGGCGGCGTCATCCGATCGGGAGAGGGGCCGCCGCCGGGCGCCGGTTAAGGGGTGCGCCCGTGACTGAACGAAGGCCGTGGAGAGAGGAAGTAGCTCCGCCCCCACGGCCTTCGCTTACCTGCTGTGTGTGGAGGGGCCGCTACTTGAGCGAGATCTCCGCGAGGGTCGGGTCCTCGTAGAAGTCCATCTTGATGTTCTTGAACTTCTTGCTGTTGACCAGGCGGTACTGGGTGCGCTGCCACAGCGGGATGACGCCCTGGTCGGTGTCGACCGCGAGCTTCTCGGCCTGCTTGTACAGCGCGGCGCGCGCGGCGTCGTCCTTGGTGGCCTTGGCCGTGACGAGCAGCTTGTCGAACTCCGGGTTGGAGTAACGGCCGCGGTTGTCGCCCTGCGCCTTGCCCGTCGCCGGGTCCTCACCGATGCCGGTGGTGCTCAGCAGCGGGGTCATGAAGTTGTCCGCGGTCGGGTAGTCGGCGGTCCACGCCTGACGCCACAGACCGGAGGTCGCCTTGTCCTGCTGGGTGGCCAGCGCCTCCTTGAACGGCTTGCCGTCCAGCTTGACGTCGAGACCGAGGACGTCCTTGAGCTGCTGCGCGACGGCCTGGACCCACTCTTCGTGGCCGGCGCCGGTGTTGTAGCCGAAGTTGACGACGGTGCCCGGCTTGAGGCCGCCCTTCTCGGCGAACTCCTTGGCCTTCGCCACGTCCTGCTTGACGCAGGAGGAGCAGACACCGGCCTGGTAGACGTCGGCGAACGACGGCGGCAGGAAGGCCGAGGCCGGCTTCTGCAGACCCTGGAAGACGCCCTTGGCGATCGCCTCGCGGTCGATCGCGTACGAGATCGCCTTGCGCGCGTCCGGATTGTTGAAGGGCGCGTTCTGGTTGAAGATGTTCAGGTAGTTGATGCCGGAGAAGTCACCGGAGATCCACTCGCCCTGCGGGTCGTACTTGGCCTTGGCCGAGGTCAGCTGCGGCGTGGGCATACGGGCGTAGTCGAACTGACCCGACTGGAAGCCCTGGTACTCCAGCGTGGAGCCGTTGGCCGGGTTCAGGATCTTCGCCTCGACCTTGGCGAGGTGCGCCTTCTCCAGGCCGTAGTCGTCGTTGCGGACCAGCGTGATCGACGTGTTGTGCTGCCACGGGCTCGTCATCTTGAACGCGCCGTTGCCGATGGGCTGGTCGTTGAACGCCTTGTTGTCACCGGCGCCGGCCACCTTCGGCACGGGGCTGAAGACGGAGTGCGCGGTCTTCTTGACGAACTCGAAGTCCGGGATGGACAGCTCCACCTTGAGGGTGGTCGCGTCCACGGCCGTCAGGCCGGCGAACTTGTCGCTCTTGCCGCTGTGGAGGTCCTCGTAGCCGGCGATGTCGGCCATGTGGTACGAGACGTCGGAGGCGGACGCCTTGGCGGAAACGCGGGTCCAGCCACGGACGAAGGACTCGGCGTCGACCGGCTCACCGTTGGTGAACTTGGTGCCGGCCTTGATCTTGAACGTCCAGGTCTTGCCGTCGTCGCTCGGCGTGCCGGACTCGGCCAGCTTCGGGATCAGCTTGCCGTCGTTGGACGTGTCGTACAGCCCGGTGAAGAGCGCACGGGCGATGACGATGCCCTCCGACTCCTGTGCGTTCACGGGGTCGATGGCGGTCGGCTCGGTGATACCGAAGCGGAACGTACCGCCTGATTCACCATCAGCCTTGGTGTCGCCACCGCCACACGCCGTGGCAGACATCGCCACGATGACGGCACCCACGACCCACTTGGCGCTCGTTGCTCCGCGCATGGGTAATTGCCTCCTCAGGAGTCACTGTCGATAGTGATGGGCCGTCCCCGCTGACACCCCTGACAGCGAAATCCGGTCCCGTCGTGTGTGCTCGTGAGTCGACGCTCCCCACAGCGTGTGACCCATTGACCCGAGCTCAATGGAGCAATCCTCGGCGACACCCAGACCGTAAACCACACTTACGGGGTCTCGTTTTCACAACATCACCGCATGGCGAAAACCCGAAATCCGGACAAACGGATAGGAGACAGACACGTGCGAAACGGACGGTTAGCTCACCATCCGGTGCGTCACGGTCGGTATGCGGACGCCGGGAGCGCCAAATCCGCTTGACAAAAGCGAACAGCCCCTCCCCTCACGGACATCGTGAGGGAAGGGGCCGGTCGACCGATCGGCTTTCAGCCGCCGCAGCAGCGGGGCTCGTTCAATCGGGTTGTCACTTACCGGACTTGGCGCGCGACGCGGTGCGCGAGCGCTCCTTCTGGTCCAGGACGACCTTGCGGATGCGGACCGCCTCCGGGGTCACCTCGACGCACTCGTCGTCGCGGCAGAACTCCAGGGACTGCTCCAGGGAGAGCCTGCGGGGCGGCACCACGTTCTCGGTGTTGTCCGCGGAAGCCGCACGCATGTTGGTGAGCTTCTTCTCCTTGGTGATGTTCACGTCCATGTCGTCGGAGCGCGAGTTCTCACCGACGATCATGCCCTCGTACACCTCGGTACCGGGCTCGGTGAACAGCACACCGCGCTCCTGGAGGTTGATCATGGCGAAGGGCGTGACCGCGCCGGCGCGGTCGGCGACCAGCGAACCGTTGTTACGGGTCACCAGCGGGCCGAACCACGGCTCGTGGCCCTCGTGGATCGAGTGGGCGATACCGGTGCCGCGGGTGTTCGTCAGGAACTCCGTGCGGAAGCCGATGAGGCCGCGGGACGGGACGACGAACTCCATGCGGACCCAGCCGGAGCCGTGGTTCGACATGTTGTCCATGCGGCCCTTGCGGACGCCCATGAGCTGCGTGACGGCGCCCATGTGCTCCTCGGGCACGTCGATCGTCATGCGCTCGACCGGCTCGTGCACCTTGCCGTCGATCTCCTGGGTGACGACCTGCGGCTTGCCGATGGTCAGCTCGAAGCCCTCGCGGCGCATCTGCTCGACCAGGATGGCCAGCGCGAGCTCACCACGGCCCTGGACCTCCCAGGCGTCCGGACGCTCGGTGTCGAGCACGCGGAGCGAGACGTTGCCGATGAGCTCGCGGTCCAGGCGGTCCTTGACCTGGCGGGCGGTGACCTTGCGGTCCTTGACCGCGGACTTGGCGTCCGCGCCCTTGCCCGTGCCGCCGCGACCGACGAGCGGCGAGGTGTTGGTGCCGATGGTCATGGAGATGGCCGGCTCGTCCACCGAGATCAGCGGCAGCGCGATCGGGTTCTCCGGGTCGGCCAGCGTCTCGCCGATCATGATCTCCGGGAAACCGGCCACCGCGCAGATGTCACCGGGGCCGGCGACCTCCGCCGGCTTGCGGGTCAGGGCTTCGGTCATCATCAGCTCGGTGATGCGGACGTTGGAGATCGTGCCGTCACGCTTGATCCACGCGACGGTCTGGCCCTTGCGCAGCTCGCCCTGCTCGACGCGCACCAGGGCGATGCGGCCGAGGAAGTTGTCGGCGTCCAGGTTGGTGACGTGGGCCTGGAGGGGGGCCTCCTCGTCGTACACCGGGGCGGGGACGTGCTCCAGGATGGTGGAGAAGAACGGCTCCAGGCTGTCGCTGTCCGCGGGGACGGTGCCGTCCTCCGGCTTGGTCAGCGAGGCGATGCCGTCACGGCCGCAGGCGTAGACGATCGGGAACTCGATCTGCTCCTCGGTCGCGTCCAGGTCCAGGAACAGGTCGTACGTCTCGTTGACGACGTCGTCGATCCGGGAGTCCGGGCGGTCGGTCTTGTTGATGCAGAGGATGACCGGCATCTTCGCCTGCAGGGCCTTGCGCAGGACGAAACGGGTCTGGGGCAGCGGACCCTCGGAGGCGTCCACCAGCAGGACGACCGCGTCCACCATCGACAGACCGCGCTCGACCTCACCACCGAAGTCGGCGTGGCCGGGGGTGTCGATGATGTTGATCGTGATGGGCGCCCCGCCGTCCTTGGGGTGGTACTTCACCGCCGTGTTCTTGGCGAGGATCGTGATGCCCTTCTCACGCTCCAGGTCGTTCGAGTCCATCATGCGGTCGTCGAGGTGCTGGTGGGCGGCGAAGGCACCGGCCTGCTTGAGCATGGCATCGACGATGGTCGTCTTGCCATGGTCGACGTGGGCGACGATGGCGACGTTACGGATGTCGTGGCGCGTGGGCACTTCGGCGCTTCTCCCGGGATCGTGGATGGCGGCGCGTACGGTCCGGCACGCGAGCCTTTGAGCCGGGCGGAAACCTGCCACGGCCTTACCCCATCGTACGTCGAATGGCGGGAACCGCCTGCCGTGGGGTCTGTCAAGAGGCCGGACGACTGAGCGGGGCCGGGTGTGGAGTGGGGTGCCGCGGCCTCGGCAGTCGCCCGCATCCACCTGGGATTCATGCGGGTCAACGGGTACTCACGACCTTGCCCGCCGGGTGTCCGGCGGGCAAGGCAATTGAGTCACATCTGAGCTTGTGACCCGTGGGTCAACCCGCTCGGCACCTCTGCGTCACCACTTCTTCCCCCTGTGTGCTCCTCCTGGGCTCCTCCTGGGCTCCTCCTGTGCTCTCCCGGGGTCCCCACGCTCCTCGGCCGGTTCTCGTTCCCCGCTACTTCTTGTTCTTCCCGCCGGGCGCGTCCGCCTTCTTCCATCCGATGTCCTGGAAGCGGGGGGTGCCGAGGCCGAAGGCGCCCGCGTTGACCAGGTTCGGCTTGACGGCCACCAGCTCCGGGCGCTGGTAGAGCGGGATGGACCCTGCGGCGGCCCAGATCCGGGCGTCCGCCTTGCGGATCAACTCGCGGGACTGGTCCTCGTCCAGCTCGCCCAGCGCCTGGTCGAAGAGCTGGTCGATGTGGTCGGTGCCCACGCGGGTGTAGTTCTGCTCCACGAGCAGCGACCCGTCGGCGGCCGGCGCCGGCTTGGCGAAGATGGGCCGGGCGTCGGTGGCGGGGTAGGCGGTCGCGGGCCAGGAGTAGAGGGCGAGGTCGTACTGGCCCGAGGCGATGTGGTCCTTGAAGAAGCTCTCGTCGGCGACCTTGGTCAGCTCGGTCTGGATGCCGACCTTCTGGAGCATCTGGGAGATCCGCTCGCCCACCGTGCGCAGGGCCTCCGAACCGGGGCCCGACGGGAGCACGAACCGCAGGGTCAGCGGCTTGCCGTCCTTGGCGAGCGGGGCGCCGGCCCGGTTCTGCTTGGCCGGTGCCGCCGGGGCGGGGCTGGCCGTCGCCGGGGCCTGGGCGGGATCCTTGGCGTCGGCTGAGTCCTTCGCGTCCGCGGCGTCGGCGGCGTCCTTGGCGTCCGCGCCCTCCTCGCCGTCCCGGGCCGCCGCGGCCCGCTTGGCGTCGTCCACGACCTTCGCCGCCTGGGCCAGCAGGGCCCGCTCCTGCTGGGCCGCGAGCGGCGCCGGGGCCAGCACCGGCGAGGGCCGGCCGGCGGCGTCCGGCGCGAAGCGGTCCGCGTCCGCGATCTCCCCGTCCGGGGCGTAGAGCCCCTCGGGCAGGCTCGCCTCGGCGGGCAGCATGCCCGCGCGGCGCAGGCCGCCGTGGGTCAGGTGGTCGCCGGGGCTGCCCGTCCGGGCCCGGCCGGCGCCCGCGGGCTTGTCGTCGCCGTTGCGGTCGTCCTGGCCCACGATGTACAGGCCGTCGTTGCCCGTGCCCGGCCCGGCGGGGGTCTTGCCGTCGTCCTTCGCGGTCCCCTCCTCGCCCTCCGGGCCCGCCTTGGCCGCCGGCTCCTTGATCTTCCCGCCCCGGTGCCACCCCGCGTCGGCGAGCAGCGCCTGCGCGGCCTGGGTGTCCTGGCCGCCGAGGGCGTCGCTGTTGTCGGCGTACGCACGCTGCCCGGCCAGCGCCAGGTGGCTGCCGACGGGCTTCGCGGGCAGTCCGAGCGGCTTGAGCACCGTCTCGGCGAGGGCCTTGCGGTCGATGGCCCGGGCCACCGCGCGCCGGACCCGCTCGTCGGACAGGGGCCCCGAGGCGCCGTTCATGGCCAGTTGCGTGTAGGCCGGCTCCAGGGACTTGCGGACGGTGAAGCCGCGCAGGGCCGCCTGCTCGTCGGCGTACTTCTTGGCCGCGTCCGCGTTCCTGGCCCGGCGCTCCTGCTCCTCCCGGGCCCGGTTCTCGTCGGCGCCGTAGGCGATCGCCCAGGACGAGGTTGCCTCCGCGGCCGTCACCGAGGCGCCGGGCCCGTGGGCGCCGCCCGGGTCGCCCGCGTCCCGGTGGGCGAGCGCGATCCGGTCGACGCCCGCGCGGTCGATCTCCGCCAGGTCGAGCCGGCCCGCGGCGAGGGCGGCCGGGCGCTCGGAGCGGGGCACGGCGGTCAGGACGAGGCTGTCCAGCTTGGCCGGGCGGCCCCACCAGCGGGCGTTGCGGGTCAGCGCCGCGGTGCCGGTCTTCTTGTCGATGGTGCCGAGGTTGAAGGGTCCGGCGGTGACCTTGAGGGCGCCGCGCGCCCCCTCGTTGAAGGACTCGGGGGTGCCGGTGACCTGCTTCGGGTAGAGCGGGCTGAACAGCGAGCGCCAGTCGGTGTACGGCTTGGCGAAGGTGACCTTCACCTCCAGGTCGTTCTTGCCGCGCTCGATCTTCTCGATCCGGTCGTAACCCGCGTTGCGCGCGGTCCAGTACGCCGAGTCCTTGCCGTTCAGGGCCCGCCACTGGGCGACGAAGTCGGCGGCGCCGATCTCCCGGCCGTCGCTCCACACCGCCTGCTGGTTCAGCTTGTACAGCACGACCTGCTTGGGCTCCCGGGCGACGATCTCCGCCTTCTCCAGGTAGTCGGGATCGGCCACCGGCCGTCCCTTGTCGTCGAGCGTGAAGAGTTGCGGCAGCACCGCCCCGGCGATCCGGGACGTGGTGGCGTCGGCGTCGGCCTGGAAGGTGTTCAGGGTGTCCGGCAGGGTGTCGACGGCCCAGCGCAGCACCCCGCCGTCGGCGACCCGGTCGCGCGCCGTCGCCGCGATGTCCTGGCCGGCCGCGACCGGACCGCCCTCGTCTTCACCCGCGCCGCAGCCCGCGAGCAGCGGCAGTGCGAGGACTCCCGAGGTCAGGAGCGCCAAGGACCTGCGCCTTCTCTGGGTCATGGGTGGTACCTCCGGGGCGGGGCGTGGGGGTGAGCCTGAGCGTGGAGCTTGATCAATTTGGCGGTATATGGAGCTGATCACACTGCGTGCGAAACCCACTGAAATCGACGGCGCTCCGAGTGCCCCGGAGGGGAACCGCGCCACGCCGCGAACCCCACCCGTGCGGACCAATCCGGCTTGCGTCAGGGGGGTGATCGCAGCGATCGCCGCAGGAGCGTTCCCCCGTTCGAGGGATGAGAATGGGGGCAGGGAGGGGCGCACACATCGCGCCTGTGCGCCCGCAATCGCTGCACGTCCCTTCACAACGGGGGAAGGGAAGAGCGACACTCGCAGGCGCCCAGGAGCAATGCCACCGCACGCGCGGAAGTGAGGGCACCTCATGTCCCTGCAAGACGATTTGACCGCCGTACGACGGAACCTGAACGAGCTGGTCCGCTCGGTCGAGCGGCTGGAGCGCGACGTCGCCCGCCAGGGCCCGGCCGCCTCCGGGCCCGCCGGGAGGGAGGGCATGGTCACCGTCCCGGACACCCCGTACGACAGCTCGCTGTGGACGGATTCCGACGACGAGGGCCTCGGCGCCCGTGACCGCCGGGCGCCCTGACCCGGCATACTCCCCCGCACATCCACACCCCATCTGACCCGGCCGGCGCAGCGCGCGGCCGGGTCTCCTGGGCCACCCCTCATCACTCCACCCGGAGTCCCCCTTGGCCACAGGCACGGACTTGCCCCCATCCCACCGGCCCCCGCAGGCCGGCGGCGTCCACGGACCCTTCCGGGCCGCGATCGCGGCCCCGCACCTGCGGACCGACCGGTGGTGGCTCTCGCCCGCCGGCACCGCGGCCGGACTGCTCGCCTTCATCGCGTACTCGACCTGGCGGGCCTTCGCTAACGCCGACTACTACGCGGCCCCCTACGTCTCGCCCTTCTACTCCCCCTGCCTGGCGGAGAACTGCACGGTGATGCGCGGCGGGCCCAACCTGGACGTGTTCGGCAGCTGGTGGGGTCTGTCCCCCGCCCTGCTGATCCTGATCTTCCCGCTCGGCTTCCGGCTGACCTGCTACTACTACCGCAAGGCCTACTACCGGGGCTTCTGGGCCTCGCCGCCCGCCTGCGCCGTCGCCGAGCCGCACTCCGCGTACACGGGCGAGACCCGGTTCCCGCTGATCCTGCAGAACCTGCACCGGTACTTCTTCTACGCGGCGCTGCCGGTCGCGGCGATCCTCACGTACGACACCGCGCTGACCTTCCGCAACGACCGCTACGAGTGGGGCCACATGGGCCTCGGCACGCTGGTGTTCCTCGTCAACATCGTGCTGATCTGGGCCTACACCCTCTCCTGCCACTCCTGCCGGCACATCATCGGCGGCCGTCTCAAGCACTTCTCCAAGCATCCCGTCCGCTACCGGCTGTGGGGCTGGGTGAGCCGGCTGAACGCCCGCCACATGCAGCTGGCCTGGGCGTCGCTGATCAGCGTCGCCCTGTGCGACCTGTACGTCTACCTGGTGGCCAGCGGCGCCTTCACCGACCCGAGGATCTTCTGACATGGCTCAAGTCGACCGGCAGCAGTGGGACGTGGTCGTGGTCGGCGCGGGCGGCGCCGGGCTGCGGGCCGCGATCGAGGCCCGCGAACGCGGCGCCCGTACGGCGGTGATCTGCAAGTCCCTCTTCGGCAAGGCCCACACGGTGATGGCCGAGGGCGGGATCGCCGCCTCCATGGGCAACGTCAACGAGGGCGACAACTGGCAGGTGCACTTCCGCGACACCATGCGCGGGGGCAAGTTCCTCAACCAGTGGCGCATGGCGGAGCTGCACGCGAAGGAGGCGCCCGACCGGGTCTGGGAGCTGGAGACCTGGGGTGCCCTGTTCGACCGGACTCCGGACGGGAAGATCTCGCAGCGCAACTTCGGCGGCCACGAGTACCCGCGCCTCGCCCACGTCGGGGACCGCACCGGCCTGGAGCTGATCCGCACCCTCCAGCAGAAGATCGTGGCACTCCAGCAGGAGGACTTCAAGGAGTACGGGGACTACGAGGCCCGGCTCAAGGTCTTCCAGGAGTGCACGGTCACGAGGGTCTTGAAGAGCGGGTCCGCCGGCGGCTCCGACGCGGGTGCGGAGCCGAGGGTCTCGGGGGTCTTCTGCTACGAGCGCGAGACGGGCCGGTTCTTCGTACTGGAGGCCCCGGCGGTGGTGCTGGCCACGGGCGGGATCGGCAAGTCCTTCAAGACGACCTCCAACTCCTGGGAGTACACCGGCGACGGCCACGCGCTGGCCCTGCTCGCCGGGGCGCCGCTGGTGAACATGGAGTTCGTGCAGTTCCACCCGACCGGAATGGTCTGGCCGCCCTCGGTGAAGGGCATCCTCGTCACCGAGTCGGTGCGCGGCGACGGCGGGGTGCTGCGCAACAGCGAGGGCAAGCGGTTCATGTTCGACTACATCCCGGACGTCTTCAAGGAGAAGTACGCGCAGACCGAGGACGAGGGCGACCGCTGGTACGAGGACCCGGACAACAACCGGCGCCCGCCCGAGCTGCTGCCGCGCGACGAGGTGGCGCGTGCCATCAACTCCGAGGTCAAGGCCGGGCGCGGGTCACCGCACGGCGGGGTGTTCCTGGACGTGTCCACGCGGATGCCGGCCGAGACCATCAAGCGGCGGCTGCCCTCGATGTACCACCAGTTCAAGGAGCTGGCGGACGTGGACATCACCGCGGAGGCGATGGAGGTCGGCCCGACCTGCCACTACGTGATGGGCGGGATCGCGGTGGAGTCGGACACCGCCGCCACCCCGGGCGTGCCGGGGCTGTTCGCGGCCGGTGAGGTGGCGGGCGGCATGCACGGCTCGAACCGGCTGGGCGGCAACTCCCTCTCCGACCTGCTGGTGTTCGGCCGACGGGCGGGGCTGCACGCGGCGCAGTACGCCTCCGCACTGGCCGCTCCCCCGGCCGTCTCCCAGGCGGAGGTGGACGCGGCGGCCGCGGAGGCGCTGGCCCCCTTCCACGCCGACGAGGGCGCGGAGAACCCGTACACGCTCCACCAGGAGCTCCAGACGGCCATGAACGACCTGGTCGGCATCATCCGCCGCGAGGCGGAGATGGCCGAGGCGCTGGAGCGGCTGCGCGGGCTGCGGGCGCGGGCCGCCCGGGCCGGGGTCGAGGGCCACCGCCAGTTCAACCCGGGCTGGCACCTGTCGCTGGACCTGCGGAACATGCTGCTGGTCAGCGAGTGCGTGGCACGGGCCGCCCTGGAGCGCACGGAGAGCCGTGGCGGCCACACCCGCGAGGACTGCCCGTCGATGGAGCGGGACTGGCGGCCGGTGAACCTGCTGTGCCGGCTCGTGGAACCCGCGGCCGGCGACGGCCCGGACGCGGACCGGATCCGCCTGGAGCGGACCCGTACCGAACCCATCCGCCCTGATCTGCTCGCCCTCTTCGAAAAGGACGAGCTGGCCAAGTACCTCGCCGAAGAGGAGCTCTACGAGTGACTACCTACGACGCCCGCTTCCGGATCTGGCGGGGCGACGCGGAGGGCGGTGGGCTGCGGGACTTCACCGTCGCGGTGAACGACGGCGAGGTGGTGCTGGACATCGTCCACCGCTTGCAGGCCACGCAGGCCTCGGACCTCGCCGTCCGCTGGAACTGCAAGGCGGGCAAGTGCGGCTCGTGCAGCGCGGAGGTCAACGGCCGGCCGCGGCTGATGTGCATGACCCGCATGTCCACCTTCTCGCGGGAGGAGACCATCACGGTGACCCCCCTGCGGGCCTTCCCGGTGATCCGCGACCTGGTGACGGACGTGTCCTTCAACTACTCCAAGGCGCGGGAGGTGCCGGCCTTCGTGCCGCCGCCCGGGGTCGCGGCGGGCGCGTACCGGATGCAGCAGGTGGACGTGGAGCGCTCGCAGGAGTTCCGCAAGTGCATCGAGTGCTTCCTGTGCCAGGACACCTGCCATGTGGTGCGTGACCACGAGGAGAACAAGAGCGCGTTCGCCGGTCCGCGGTTCCTGATGCGGGTCGCGGAGCTGGACATGCATCCGCTGGACGCGGCCGCCGGGGAGGGCCTGGACCGCAAGCGCACGGCGCAGGAGGAACACGGGCTGGGCTACTGCAACATCACCAAGTGCTGCACGGAGGTCTGCCCCGAGGGCATCAAGATCACCGACAATGCGCTGATCCCGCTGAAGGAGCGGGTGGTGGACCGCAAGTACGACCCGCTGGTGTGGCTGGGGAACAAGATCCGCCGGCGCTCGGAGGCTTAGCACCCCGCTGTTCCCTCCACCGGACACGGTGCCCCCCGGGGACGTCATCGACGTGGCGCCGGGGGCACCCGCGGTGCGGGCGGGGGTCACCCGTGCCCGCTCAGCCGTACATGCCGAGCAGTTGCTCCGCCGACAGTTCGGTCACCGGTTCGGCGGCTGCGCCCGGCAGCGGGAGTTCGAACCACACCGTCTTGCCCCGGTGGGTGCGCCGCGTGCCCCACCCGGCGGACAGCAGCCCGACCAGTTGGAGCCCGCGGCCGCCCTCGTCGGTGTCGCGGGCCCGGCGCCGGCGCGGCTGCGCCAGGTTCGCGTCCCACACCTCGCAGACCAGGGTGCGGTCCAGCAGCAGCCGCAGCCGGATCTCCCCCTCCCCGTACCGCAGGGCGTTGGTCACCAGCTCGCTCACCAGCAGCTCGGTGGTGTCCAGCAGCCCCTCCAGGCCCCACGCCGGCAGCTTCGCCCGCGCCAGTTCCCGGGCGCGTCCCACCGAGCGGGCCTCGCGCGGCAGCTGCCAGTCCCCGACCGCGTCGACCGGGAGCCCCTGCACCCGTGCCATCAACAGCGCGATGTCGTCCTCGCCGTGCCGGGTCTCCAGGGTGTTCAGCACGTGGTCGCAGACCTCCTCCAGCGGGCGGGCCGGGTCGGCCAGCGCGTCGCGCAGCCCGCTCAGGCCCTCCTCCAGCGGATGGTCCCGCGATTCGACGAGCCCGTCGGTGTACAGGGCGAGCAGGGCCCCCTCGGGGAGGTCGATCTCCACCTCCTCGAACGGTTCGCCGCCCACGCCCAGCGGCATCCCGGGCGGCACCTCCAGCAGCAGCCCGGGCCGGGGCGCGACGCCCTCCTCGGGGGGTTCGACCAGGACCGGCGGCATGTGGCCGGCGTTGGCGATGGTGCAGCGCCGGGTCACCGGGTCGTAGACGGCGTAGACGCAGGTGGCGAGGTAGACCTCCGAGCGGTCGGCGTCGCGCGAGTGCAGCGCCGCCCGCGAGGCCTGCTGTGCGCCTCCGGGGGCGCCGAGGCCGCGGGCGACCTCGTCCAGCGCGGAGAGCACCTCGGCCGGCTCCAGGTCCAGCAGGGCCAGTGTCCGTACGGCGGTCCGCAGTTCACCCATCGCGACGGCGGCGCGCAGCCCCCGGCCCATCACGTCCCCGACGACCAGCGCCGTGCGGTGCCCGGGCAGTTCGATGACGTCGAACCAGTCGCCGCCGACCTCGGTCGCCGCGTTCCCGGGCAGGTAGCGGCAGGCGATGTCCAGGCCGGCCGCCTCGGGGTCGCCGGGGGGCAGCAGGCTCCGCTGGAGGATCAGTGCCCGCTCGTGCTCGCGCCGGTAGAGGCGGGCGTTGTCGATGCAGACGGCGGCGCGCGCGGCGAGTTCCACCGCGACGGCCCGGTCGCGTTCGCCGAACGGTTCGCTGCCCTTCGTGCGGGAGAACTGGGCGAGTCCGACCACCGTGTCGTGGGCGAGCATCGGCACGACCAGCGTCGACTGCACGAGGTCGTCGCTCCCGGCACCCTCGACGAGCCGGGGCCTGGCCGTCCGCAGGGCCAGCGCGCCCGGCGACCCGGCCGGGTAGCGGTGGACCTCTCCTACGGAGACCAGCGCGCCCGGCCCCGACAGCGGGGCGTCGGACACGGCGGAGGCGAAGGCCACCCTCCGCAGCGGCGCGGACGGCGCGCGCCCGGAGCCCTGCCCGGGCACGGCCGGCAGCTCCCGCCGCCGGCCCTGCGGCCGGGCCGGGCGGTCGTCGTCGCCGAGCAGCAGCCCCTGGTAGAGGTCGACCGCGGCCAGGTCGCAGAAGCCGGGGACGGTGACGTCGAGGAGTTCCCGGGCGGTGGTCTCCAGGTCGAGGGAGTTGCCGATCCGGTGCCCGGCCTCGTTGAGGAGGGCGAGGTTGCGCCGGACCCCGGCGGCTTCACGGGCCGCGAGGTGGCGGCGGGTGACGTCGATGCCGATCCCCGCGATACCGATGGGACTGCCGGTGCCGTCGTGCACCCGGTAGAGGTTGATCGACCAGTGGCGGTCCTCGCGGCTGCGCGGGGTGGCGCCGGTGATCCGCAGGTCGTTGACGGACTCGCCGGTCTCCAGCACCCGCCGCAGGGCCTCGGCCATCCGGTCGGCCTCGTGCGGCGGCAGGTAGTCGTGGACCGTGCGGCCCCGGTGCTCCTCGGCCGCGCCGCCGAACACGGTCGCGAAGCGGCGGTTCGCGCGCTGCACCGTGAGGTCCGTACCGAACAGCAGGAAGCCGAAGGGAGATTGACCGAATATGGCCTGCGAGGCGGCGAGGTCGGATTCGATCCGGCGCAGCTGGCGTACGTCGACGACGACGCACAGGGCGGCTCGCCGGCCCGTCTCCGTGCGGGTGGGCATCACGTAGATCTCGGCGACGCCGTGCGCGCCGTCCCCGCCGGGGATGCGGAAGGGGATGAGGCCGGTCCACTCCTCGCCGTCGAGGATCTCGGCGACCTTGCGGTGACCGCCGGCCCGCAGCTCCGGCGGCATGAAGGCGTCGACCGGGTCGCGTCCCACCGCCTGCGCGGCGGTCAGCCCGAAGAGCTCCTCGGCGCGCAGACTCCACTGGTCGATGAGACCGTCCGGTCCGATCGAGAAGGAGGCGACTCTTATGTAGTCATATATCGAGCCAGGCGGGCTGCTGTGCCACAGGGAGTCGTGCCACGTCTCCCCGCGCTCGCGGGCCTGATGTGCCTGTGCAGGTATCTCGCTCACGCGACCGTCCCCTCCAGCTCACCGCAACCGGACCGGCCATGACCGAAGTATTCAGCACCACGGCCCGGGACGGCACGGCGTTCACGATCACAAAAAGGTCCCGTTGTTTTTGAGCCATTGTGGATGGTGGTCGGCAACCCTTCTCCTTGTTACTCACCAGGAAGTGCCAACTCGAACCACACGGTCTTGCCCGACTTCCCGTGCCGCGTGCCCCAGCGGCGCGCCGACATGGCCACGAGGTGCAGGCCCCGGCCTCCCTCGTCGTCGGGGTTCGCGACCCGCTCACGGGGCGGATCCGGAAGCGGATCGGAAACCTCCACGATAAGCGCCGGACCCGTGGCGGTGTCCCCGGTGTCGGGTCCGCGCCTCTCCAGGCGCACGCCGATGGGGCCGGAAGCGTAGCGCAGGGAGTTGGTCACCAGCTCGCTGACCAGCAAGACGGTGACGTCACCGACGGAGTCCAGACCCCAGGCGCGCAGCTTTCCGCGCACGGCGTGGCGAGCGGTGCGGACGGAACCGGGCTCGGCCGGGAAGGCCCACTCGGCGCACTCACCGTCTGTGTCGATCACGCCGATCACTTCCCGGGCCGCGGCGACCCCAGTCGGGTTCAGCAGGGACGTTTCGGAGACGAGATACGGATTAATAGCGACATACCCGATATCCGAGGCGTCGTACCACGCGTTCGTCCACCACCGGCGCACTGTGGCGCAGACGGCCTACAGCGCGAGCCGCCGTGCGCCCCTCGGCGAAGGAAAGCCCCCGAAGTGCCCTCAGTCGCGCCCGCGCAGGGACAGGCGGCGGCCGGCTTCCGCGACGGCCGGGCGGTCCTGGTCGAGCCAGTCCACACAGTCCAGCTCGTCCGGGCCCAGCCAGCGCAGTTCGTCGTGGTCCTCCAGTGGCGCCGGCACCCCCGACAGCAGCCGGGCCGTCCACACGTGCAGGACCAGGCCGGGCCCGAGCGGCCACTCGCCCGGGATCCGCTCCAGCGCCTCGGTCTCCACGCCGAGCTCCTCGCGCAGTTCGCGCACCAGCGCCTCGGGGACCGACTCGCCCGGTTCGGTCTTCCCGCCCGGGAGTTCCCACCGGCCGGCCACCTCGGGGGGCGCGCTGCGCCGGGCCGCCAGCAGGCGCCCGTCATGACAAAGGGCTCCGCCCACGACCACGCGTACAGTCATGGGCCGAGCCTATGCCAGTGCGCCGGCGGGGCCGGCGCCCGGTTGGTCACTCGGTTCCTCGCTCGCTCCGTCGTTCGGTCCGTCGCTCAGTTGGCCACTCAGTTCGTCGTCGCGGTCTTGGTGTCCTGACCGACCCGCTCGACCCAGTAGAGCTGCTTGTGTCCTCGGTCTTCGAGACTGTCGGCGACCTTCTGGGCCTCGGCCTCGGAGGCGTACCGGCCCACCCGGTAGCGGTTGCCGTTGTCGTCCTGACGTATGACCAGCCATGAGAGCAGGGCACCGCTGTCGTTCATCGCGTTTCACCCTCCGCCGATGTGCCTGCCCGGGAAACCGCATTGCGCATATGCCGGAGCCTACGCCCGACCTTTACTGAGCGGATACGGTTTTTCACGAAGAGGCACCTGGCAGGCGTACGCATCCGGCCACGCGTGCGAACACACCGTGCGTACACCGGCGCACATCCAGTGCCGCGGGGTCACACGGCGCACCACCCGGCGGGCGTCGCGCGCAGCGCGAGCCGGTCCGCCGGCTACCGCACGGGCAGGTGGTAGGCCAGCCGGTAACGGTCCGCCGGAACGACCACGTCGGCGGTCTCGACGGCCAGCCCGGAGGCGTAGTAGGTGCGGCTCACCACCAGGACCACGTGCCCCGGGACGCCGCCCAGCAGGGAGATCTCCTCCGCGAGGCCCGGGCGCGCCCCGACCTCCTCCACCACGTTGTCCACGACGACGTCGATCGCGGCCATCCGCTCCACCACCCCGGACCCGGCCAGCGGCCCCTCCTCGGGCAGCATCACCGGGGTCCGGCCGGTCACGGCCAGGGGCTCCCAGGAGGTGGAGAGCATCATCGCCTCCCCCGCGTCGCGGAAGACGTACCGCGTCCGCATCACCCTGTCCCCCGGCGCGACGCCCAGCCGCTTGGCGATCTCCGGCGGGGCGTCGGCCTGATCGCTGTTCGACTCCCACGTGCCGCGGGCCGCCGCGTCCGCCTGCTCCTGGCGGAACGGCGTGGACGGGCCGCCGGTGCGGTAGCCGGAGCGGGCGACCCGGCGCGGCACGGGCTGTTCGCGCACGTACGTACCGGAGCCGGAGCGGCCCTCCACGAGCCCCTCCGCCATGAGCACCTTGCGTGCCTCCAGCGCCACGGTGTCGGACACCCCGTACTCCTCGCGGATGCGGGCCTGCGAGGGGAGCCGGGCGTGCGGGGGCAGGGACCCATCGACGATCTTCCGTCGCAGATCACCGGCGACGCGCAGATAGGCCGGCTGCTCACCGAAAGTCACTGGCCACTCCCATCAGGTTGACAGACAGCTACAGCCTGGCAACCGATGGTTGTGCGCCGCAACCAAGGGCCAGAGTTTCACCCGAAGTGATGAAGGCAGGTCACTCAAACCCATTACCGTGCGTGACTCACCGACGCGCCGTCACACGCGCTCGGCCGACGGACCCTTCGCGGGACCGCCGCCACCCTGGCCACCCGGACCGCCCGGGCCCGACCGCAGCCACTGCGGAACCTCCGTCGAGAGTCCGTACGCCCCGCGCAACGCCTTCTCCGAGTCGATCGTGACCGCCTCCACCGCCCGGTCCCACGCCTCCTCGAACTGGTCCGGGGTCGTCGCCGCCGCCGCCCGCCGCCACTCCTTGCGCGCCGCCTCGACCTCCCTGAGCCGCGCGGCCGCCGCGGCCGCCCCCTCGGGGCGCGCAGACGGGACGGCGCCCAGCATCCGCGACTCCTCCCCCAGCGCCGCCTCGACCTCCCGCGCCCAGATCCGGTACTGCGCGAACGCGCCGTCGACGTCCTCCTCGGGCTCGCGCCCCACCGCCTGGTCGGCCGCGTTCATCGCCCGCAGGAACGTCACCTGGTCCGGCCTCAGGGCCCCCTCGTCCTTGCGCAGGCTGCCCCGGTGCTCCCGGGACGAGGTGCCTATGACGCACACCAGCCGCCGGTCGCCGAGCCGCCACGCCTCGCGCGAGGGGGCGAAGTAGTACATCTCGGCGTAAGCGGGCACCGCCCAGCTGTCCATGGCGTACGCGTCCTGCGCCTTCCAGCACGCGGCCGTGGCCTGCTCCTTGAGCCGCTCCGCACCGGGGAAGGAGCCGTCCTTCATGGGGCCCGAGGACGTCACCTCCGCGTGGTGCACGCCCGCGCAGGGCGTCCGGTAGGCGACCGCGCGCCCGGCGAGCAGGTCGCCGCCGGGGACGTTGAAGCAGTCGCCGGGCCGCAGGGCGTCCATGTCAGTCAGCCGGCCCTCGACGTGCGCGCGGGCACTCTGCGCGCCCAGGCGCCGGAAGAAGGGGTCGGCGTACCGGCCCGTGGCGTAGACCAGGACCGCGCTCATCAGCAGGGACACCACCAGGCCCA
Organism: Streptomyces sp. NBC_00667; assembly: GCF_036226825.1. Lineage (NCBI taxonomy): Bacteria > Bacillati > Actinomycetota > Actinomycetes > Kitasatosporales > Streptomycetaceae > Streptomyces > Streptomyces sp. NBC_00667. Next base: position 4,362,979 of record NZ_CP109022.1, on the reverse strand, counting down.
CCACGGCCAGCGCCTTGCCGCGGTCGCCCTTGCGCGCGATCTGTACCAGCGCGACGACGGCGAAGACCACGCCCAGCGGCGGCAGGCAGAGCAGCCCGACCGGCAGCGAGGCGGCGGCGAAGCCGTTGAGGGCGGGCGGCAGCGGGGCCGCCGCGGGCGAGCCCCACACCGAGGGAGGGGACGGCGGGGGCCAGTGGTGGCCCGGACCGGTGGGCGGGAACGGTGGGGGCGGAGTGGTCACGGGGGGCGGTGCTCCATACACAAGGGCGCGCGGGGTGCGAACGAATGCGCGCATCGTACGAGGCAGGGGCGGCTCGTTCGCCGGTGGGGCCGGGCGCGGACACGTAACATCCGCACATGACCCACGAACTGCCGGGCTACGTATGCCCCTTGGACGGAACGCGGGCGGACGTGGCGACCGCGCGGTGGTGCTGCCCGGCGTGCGGCGGCCCCTGGGACCTCGACTTCACGCCGGACCCGGCCGCGCCGCTGGAACCGGCGGCCGGTCCCTGGTCGTTGTGGCGGTACGCGCCCGTGCTGCCGCTTTCCGGGGAGGTCCCCGTCTCGCTCGGCGAGGGGCACACCCCGCTGGTGCCGCTGACGGACCGGATCCGGGCCAAGCTCGACTTCCTGATGCCGACGCTGTCCTTCAAGGACCGGGGCACGGTGATGCTGGTGGAACTGGCCCGCAGGCTCGGGCCCGAGCGGGTGGTCGCGGACAGCAGCGGCAACGCGGGGACGGCGTTCGCGGCGTACTGCGCGCGGGCCGGGCTGCCCTGTGAGGTCTTCGTGCCGGAAGGCACCGCGGAGAAGAAGACCGAGCGGATGCGGGCCCACGGCGCGGCCGTCCGGGTCGTGCCGGGCGGGCGCGAGGCGGCGGCGCGGGCGGCGCGGGAGGCCGCCGACGAGCCGGGGGTCTTCTACGCGAGCCACGTCTTCAACCCGTACTTCCTGCACGGGACGAAGACGTACGTGTACGAGGTCTGGGAGGAGCTCGGGGGCCGGCTCCCCGAGGTGCTGGTGGTGCCTGTGGGCAACGGCACGCTGCTGCTGGGCGCGGCGCTGGCGGCGGAGGAACTGGCGCGGCGCGGGGTACGGCCGCCGGCGCTGATCGGCGTCCAGGCGGAGGCGGTGGCCCCGCTGGCGGCGGCGTTCGCTGCGGGCGCGCAGGACGCGGAGCCGGTGGCGCAGCGGCCGACCCTGGCGGAGGGCATCGCGATCCCGGCCCCGCCGCGGGCGCGGCAGATCCTGGCAGCGGTCCGCCGGTCGGGCGGCGCCATCGTGACGGTCCCGGACGACCGCCTCCGCGCGGCGCGCGCCGACCTCGCCCGGCGCGGTCTCTCGGTCGAGCCCACAGCTGCCGCCTGCTGGGCGGCGGTCGCCCCCTCCTCACCCGCCGACCTCCTCCGCTCCCGCACGGCGGTCCTCCCCCTGTGCGGAGCAGCCACCTCCGGGCCGGCCTAGGCCCCACCTCCGCTTGAGGCGCGAGCGACCCAGGCCCGCCCGACACCGCACCTCGCCGCGGTGTCGGGGGCGCCGGGGTCCGAAAACCCGGGGTCCGAACCCGGTCCGGCCCGGGCCGCCCCGCGCAGCGGTGGCGCACCCCGGCAGCCGCACGACCGCGTCGGAAAATGGCCAGCCCCACCACCCCCCTTCTGGTGGACTGACCCCATGACAGCCACCCGCGCCACCGCCGCCGCGTTCGCCGCTCTGCACACCCCCGCCCGCCCCCTGGCCCTCGCCAACGCCTGGGACGTCGCCAGCGCCCGCCTCGTCGAGGCCGCCGGGGCCGCCGCCGTGGCCACCACCAGCGCCGGCGTCGCCTGGTCCCTCGGCGCGCCCGACGGCGACGCCCTCGCCCGCGACCGCGCGCTCGACCTCATCGCCCGCGTGGCCGCCGCCGTCTCCGTGCCCGTCACCGCCGACATCGAGGGCGGCTTCGCCGCCGACCCCGCCGGCGTCGGCGAGACCGTCACCGGGGTCCTGGCCGCCGGCGCGGTGGGGATCAACATCGAGGACGGCAACCGCGCCCCCGCCGACCACGCCGCCCGCATCGCCGCCGCCCGCGCCGCCGCGGAGGCCGCCGGGATCCCCCTCTTCATCAACGCCCGCGTGGACACGTACCTCTTCGGCCTCGGCGAACCGCACACCCGCCTCGACGAGACCCTCGCCCGCGCCGCCGCCTACCTCCGCGCCGGCGCCTCCGGCATCTTCGTCCCGGGCGTCACCGACCCCTCCACCATCGCGGAACTCGCCAAGGGCATCGACGCCCCGCTCAACGTCCTCGTCGGCCCCGGCGCCCCGGCCGTCGCCGAACTCGGCGCCCTCGGCGCGGCCCGCGTCAGCCTCGGGTCCGGGGTGGCCGAGGCCGCGTACGCCGTCGTCCGCCGCGCCACCGAGGAGCTGCTCACCGCCGGAACCTACGAGACGCTCGGCGGCTCCCTCCCATACGGCGAGCTGAACGCCCTGCTCAAGGGCTGACCCCCGGGCGCACCACCGTAGGCTCCTGACGTGCGCACATCGAAGATCTCCGGCTCGGTCTGGATCGCCCTCACCCTCGTGTACGTCCTGTGGGGCTCGACCTACCTCGCCATCCGCATCGTCGTGCAGACGATGCCCCCGTTCCTCTCGGCCGGGGCCCGGTTCATCACGGCCGGGCTCCTGCTGGCCGCGATCGTCGCCTGGCGCTTCGGACCGTCCGCGCTCCGCGTCACCCGCGCGCAGCTCGGTTCGGCGGCGCTGGTGGGCCTGCTGCTGGTCCTCGGCGGCAACGGCCTGGTGGTGCTCGGCGAGACCTCGGTCCCGTCCGGCCTCGCCGCCCTCCTGATCGCCGCCGTGCCGGTGTGGCTCGTGGTGCTGCGGGCGGCCACCGGGGACCGGCCGCCGGTGCGCACCGTGGCCGGGGTGCTGCTGGGACTGGCCGGTCTGGCGGTGCTGACCAGTCCCGCGTTCGGCGGCGAGGTACGTCTGTCGGGGGTGCTGCTGGTGCTGACCGCCTCGGTGCTGTGGGCGCTCGGCTCGTTCTCCTCCTCCAAGCTGTCGCTGCCCGCCAATCCGTTCGCGGGCAGTGCGTACCAGATGCTCGCGGGCGGGATCGGCGGCGTCCTCACCGGTGTCGCCCGGGGCGAGCTGCACGCCCTGCGCCCGTCGGAGTTCTCCACCGCCTCGTGGCTGGCGCTCGGCTACCTCGTGGTCTTCGGCTCGCTCGTCGCCTTCACCTCGTACGTGTGGCTGCTGAGCTCGGCGCCGCTGTCGCTGGTGGCCACGTACGCCTACGTCAATCCGGTCGTCGCCGTCGCGCTGGGCTCGCTGATCCTGGACGAGCCGCTGACCTGGCCGATCGTGACAGGCGGGGCGATCGTGGTGGCGGGAGTGGGTCTGATCGTGAGCACCGAACGCGGCTGAGGGGCCGGTCAGCCGCGCGCCGCCCGGTCGTACAGGGCCTTCGCCCGTTCGTCGAAGAGCGCGGCCGTGGAGTCCACGTCCGTGTCGCCGCCGCTGAGCACCCCGATCAGCCGTCCCGGCCGCCCGGGGCCGCCCCGGTCGGCGATCCAGGGGCTGCCGCTGGTACCCGTCCAGAATCCCGAGCAGCTGATGTACAGCATGGCGGGGTCGTCCTCGTCGTGGCGGGTCTGCGTCGTGCAGGAGACCGGCTTGTTCTGCGGGTTGCGGTCGGCCTCCGGGTAACCGACGACGGTGACCTCCCTCTCGTACCCGGAGGTCCAGTCGGGCTTCGGCACCTCGTCGCGTCCGACCCGGTCCTGCAGGCTGCGGCCGTCCTCGTCGGGCTCGACGGTGAGGAAGGCGAAGTCGGCGGTCTCGTCGCCCCACTTCGTCCAGCGGTCGTCGACGTGGATGGACCGCACCTTCCACAGCCCGAGGGGCCGGGTGCCCGCGCCCGCGCCGGAGAAGGCGGGCGCGAAGGCGAGCTCACCGATGGCGAGGCCGTCGTGCGCGACCTCACCCGGCTGTCCGTCCTCGCCGGCGGGGGCCACGCAGTGCGCGGCGGTGGCGACGACGTTGCCCTTGGGGCTGTCGACCACGCTGGCCGTGCACCAGTGCTCCCCGTTGGCCATCAGGACCCCGACGGTGGGGAAGGGGTGCACCGCCCGGTCGCCCGTCGCCTCGACGAACGCGACGCCGAACACCGCCGCGATCCCGGCGGCGGCCAGCGCGGCGACGACGCGTCCCCTCACCGCCGGGCTCACGGCACGTCGGGGTCTGGGGTCGGGGCGAGCATCACCTTGCTGATCCACTCCAACGAACCCTCCCGCATGCCGCGCACGTACGACTTGCCATTGTGCTCGCCATCCTGGATCACCTGGAGCCGGGTGTGCACGGGGCCCTTCCCGTACTGCCGCATGAACTTCTCGGCGAGGTCGCGGCCGCTCTCCTTGGTGCCGATCTGGAAGTTGACGTAGACGTCCGGGCCGCCCTCCCCGATCAGCTGCTCGGCGAGCTTCTCGGGGTTGTTCTCGTCCATGGCCCTCCGGTTCCCCTTCCACAGCGGGGAGTCGGGGACGAAGTCCACGCCGCTCGCGATGACGGCCTTGAAGCGGTCGGGGTATTTGAGGACGTGCTTGAAGGCGCCGAAGCCGCCCGAGGAGGAGCCCATGAAGGCCCAGCCGTCGCGGGAGGTGAAGGTGCGGAAATTGGCCTTGGTGAAGTCCGGGACGTCATCGGCCATCCAGGTGCCCATCTTGGGCTGGCCGGGGATGTCGGAGCCGTCGTAGTGGTGCTTGGTGTCGGCGTTGATCACCGGCATGACCAGGATGAACGGCAGGCTGGTGCCGGCCTTCACCCCGTCGGCGACGGCCTGCTGGAGGCCGAGGCCCGGGCCGGTACCCCAGTAGTTGGTGGGGTAGCCGCGGCCGCCGGGCAGCGAGATCAGGACCGGGAAGGCGCTCTTGGCGTACCTCGGCTCGTCGTACTCCTTCGGGACCCACACCCACACGTCGCCGGTGAAGCCGGACTTCGCCCCGGTCAGGGTGGTCTTGGCGATCTGGGTGCCGTCGGGCAGCCGGGCGGCGCGCACGAACGCGGCCTTCGGGCCGGTGGGCATGCGGACCCCCTTGGGCATGTCCACGGTGGCCGCGGCGGTCTCCTGCGTCTTGCCGAACGCGACCGGTTCGCCCACGCCCGAGAAGAAGCCGGTCTTGTACGCCGCCACGCCGCCCCCGGCGACGAGGGCGAGGGCGAGGCCGCCGCCGAGGAGGATCAGCCGACGGCGCCGGCCGGTCGTTCCGCTCGTTGTGGCCGCTCCCGGAGCCGCACCCGTGGTCGCACCCGGAGCCGCACCCGTGGTCGTCGGGCCGGCGTCGCCTTGCTGGTCTTGCTGCACGGATATTTTCCCGTTCCTTCTCCGGCGCTCGTCGCGAGCGCGGGTCGGACCGATAGGTCCCCCTCACACCCCTGACAGAGGTGTGAACGACGCTATGGGTTGCCCGGGACGGGTGCGACGTGGTGAGAGCCACGCGGGGGACGGACGCCCCCGCGCGGGCCGGGGTGCCGGCGCAGGGCCGCCAGACCGCCCCGGGAACCGGCGCGGCAGCCGTTTGCGCAGGTGGGGGGCAGTGGAGCGGACGTACGACCAGCCGACTAGCCCGCTGCGGGCTGGGGGCCCTTCAACACCTTGCTGATCCACTCCAGGGAGCTCTCCTTCATCCCCCTGACGTAATGCCAGCCGTTGTGTTCGCCGTTCTGGATGTCGTGGATGGTCGTCTTCACCGGGCCCGTGCCGAACTCGCGCTGGAAGCGCAGCATCCGGTCCTTGCCGGTCTCCTTCGTTCCGACCTGGAAGTTGATGTAGACGTCCGGCCCGTTGCTGTCGATCAGCTTCTGGGCGAGCTTCTCCGGGTTGTTCTCGTCCATCTCCCTCTGGTGGCCCTTCCAGAGCGGGGAGTCGGGAACTATCTCCCCGCCACTGGCTATCACGGCCTTGAACCGGTCCGGGTGCTGGAGCACCTGCTTCATGCCGACGAAGCCGCCCGAGGAGGAGCCCATGAAGGCCCAGCCGTCGCGGGACTTGTACGTACGGAAGTTGGCGCGGGTGAAGTCCGGGACGTCCTCGGCGAGCCAGGTGCCCATCTTCGGCTGGCCGGGGATGTCCGAGCCGTCGTAGTAGTACTTGTTGTCCGGGTTGAGCACCGGCATGATCAGGATGAACGGCAGGCTGGTACCGGCGGCCACCCCTTCCTCGACCGCCTTCTGGAGGCCGAGGCTGCGGTCGGACCAGTAGTTGGCCGGGAAGCCGTTGCCGCCGGGCAGCGAGATCAGGACCGGGAAGGCGCTCTTGGCGTACTTCGGGTCGCCGTACTCCTTGGGCGTCCAGACCCAGACGTCGCCCTCGAACCCGGACTTGGCGCCCGCGAGGCGCGTCTTGGCGATGACCGTCCCGTCGTCCAGCTTGGCGGTCTGCTTGAACTCGGACCGCGGGCCGGTCTCCATGAGGACGTCCGGGTCGCCGGTGGGCGCCGCCGGGGCGGACGGGGCCGACGGTGCCTGCGGCTGCGGGCTCTGCCGCGCCTTGCCGTCGCCGTGCGCGGCCCCGGCCGGCGGGGCGGTCCTGCCGGAGGTGACGGCCCGACCGTTGCCCGAGAACCACTCGGCCTTCCAGGCGGCGAAGCCGCCGCCCCCGAGGAGCAGCACGGCCGCGAGACCGGAACTGATCCATACGGCGCGACGGGACCGCTCGGGCGCGGGGCCGTCGGCGGCCGAGTCCCGGGACCGCGGGCTTCGTGGGTACAGGGGCACGGTCTTCGCTCCGAACGCTGAACGGGGTGGGGCTTGCCCGGGGTGCCCTGGGGCTCCGTGGGCTTGCCCGGGCATGCCCGGGCTTCCCTAGTGCTGATGTACGAATCCTGCCGGGAGTTCCCGACCCGGCCAAAAGCCGGGGACCAGCACCCCGCCGACCGCCTCACTTCAAGGCGTCGAGGACCTGTGCGCACCGCCCCAGCAGCTCGATGAGCCGCTCCCGCTCCTCAGCGCTGAACTCGGCCGCCAACGCCCGCTCCACCCGCACCGCGCCGGCGTCCGCCAGCTCCATCGCGGCCCGGCCCTGCTCGGTGAGCCGGGTCTCCAGCACGTTGCCGTGCCACTCGTGCGGCCTGCGCTCGATGAACCCGCGTTCCTGGAGGTTCTTGAGCACGGTGTTCATCGTCGGCGGCGTCACCCCGCACAGGCGCGAGAGCGCGGCGGCGGAGATGCCCGGCTTCTCGGCGAGCCAGAGCAGGGCGGCGTACTGGGGAACCGTTACCGCGGCCGGCTTGCACGCCGTGTTCTTCGCCGCGAGGAGCGCTTGCTCGGCGCGCTTGAGGTGCGAGCCGATGCGCTCCTGGGCGGGCATGGACGTCATCCCCACATCCTAGGCTCCTTGCACTCATTAGAGCTCTAACTTACATTCGACCTCACATCATCAAACGAGCTCACACTGAACGAGGACGTGTCCAGATGCGCTTCTCCGCCCTAACCACCTCTCGTACCACTTCTCGAATCACCTCCCGGGCCACCTCCCGGGCCATCCCCCTCGCCGCCGCCCTCGCCGCGGTCCTCACCCTGGGCGCCGCCCCTGCCGACGCGACCACCGCGCCCCGGCTCTCCACCGCCTTCGTCCTGCCCGGCGCCAAGGTCTACCCCGAGGGCATCACCTCCGACCCCCGCACCGGCACGGTCTACGTCGGCTCGTACGCGGACGGCACCGTCTACCGCGCCCGCCCCGGCCAGGACACGGCCGAGGTCTTCCTCCCGGCCGGGACCGACGGCCGCCACACCGCGAACGGCCTCTCCGTGGACGCCCACGGCCGGCTGTGGGTCACCGACTCCACCAACGGCGTCGCGGTGTACGACACCCGCACCGGGTCCCGCCTCGCCCGGTTCGGCATCCCGGGCGGCGCGCCGTCCTTCGTCAACGACCTCGCGCTGACCCCGGACGGCACGGCCTACCTCACCGACAGCCTCCGCGCGGCGGTCTACCGCGTCACCCCGGCGCAGCTGGCCGCCGGCTCCGGCGTGCTGGAGGTGGCGTACGACCTGAGCGGCGGGATCACCCCGCCACCGGGGGGCGGTGTCTTCCTGAACGGCATCGTCGCCGACCCGGCGGGCCGCTTCCTGCTGACCGTCGACATGACCGCCGGCGACCTCCACCGCATCGACCTCCGCACGGGCGCCCTGTCCCGCGTCACCCTCCGCGGCGGCGACCTCAAGCACGGGGACGGCCTCCAGCTCTCCCCCGGCGGCGTCCTGCGCGTGGCCCACAACACCACCAACACCCTGACCCGCTGGCAGCTCACCCCGAGCGGCACCGCCGCCCGCCTCACCCGCACCCTGACGGACCCGGCCCTGCAGATCCCCACCACCCTCACCCACACCCCGGGCCGCACCCTGGTGGTCCGCTCCCAGTTCGACAAGGACGGCCCCATGACCCCCTCCACCGGCACCCCCACCACCTTCACGGTGGCCTCCGTCCGCGGCCTCTGACCCGAAGCCCCCACCGCACCAAAGGCGGCGGAGGACCGAGAGCCGTTGTGTACACATGAGACACTCGGTACGCTTGTGCGCATGACGCAGCCGCTGCCCATAGAGTCCATCCGCGACGTACGCGCACACCTGGCAGAGGTGGTGGAGCGCGCAGACCGCGACGACGTGCCCACGGTCATCACGCGCCGGGGCAAGGAGGTCGCCGCCGTCGTCTCCATCGAGGTGCTGCGCAAGTACCAGGAGTGGGAAGAGCGCGAGATCAACCGGATCATCGACGAGCGCATGGCCAACCCGGCCCCCGGCATCCCGATCGAGCACATCATGAGGGAGAGTCTGGCGCGCGGTGAGTGAGTACCGAACCGTCTTCCGCCCCGAGGCGCAGGCCGAGCTTCGGAAGATCCCTCGCGACATGGCGCTCCGCATCCTGGCCAAGCTGACCGAGCTGGAGACCGACCCTCTCGGCTTCGACACCACCGCACTCGTGTCCCAGCCAGAGCGACGCCGTCTGCGCGTCGGCGACTACCGCGTCGTCTACACGCTCGACGACGGAGAGCTGGTGGCGTGGGCCGTTCATGGGGGACACCGATCCACCGCCTACGGGACCTGATTGCCGCTGATCTCCCGTCAGAACATCCGGCACCCACCCCACACGGTGACGACGAAGGGGTCGGACTCGACAGAGTCCGACCCCTTCTGACCTGCCTGTTTGCCACGTCAGCGACGTGGCGTCACTTCATCCGCTCAGACGTTGAAGCGGAACTCCACCACGTCGCCGTCCTGCATGATGTAGTCCTTGCCCTCCATGCGGGCCTTGCCCTTGGCGCGGGCTTCGGTGACCGAGCCGCATTCCACCAGGTCGGCGAAGGAGATGACCTCCGCCTTGATGAAGCCGCGCTGGAAGTCGGTGTGGATGACGCCGGCCGCCTCGGGGGCGGTGGCGCCCTTCTTGATGGTCCAGGCGCGGGTTTCCTTCGGGCCGGCCGTCAGGTAGGTCTGGAGGCCCAGGGTGTCGAAGCCGACGCGGCCGAGGGTGGCGAGGCCGGGCTCGTCCTGGCCGACCGACTGGAGGAGCTCCAGGGCCTCCTCGTCGTCCAGCTCCGAGAGGTCCTGCTCCAGCTTCGCGTTCAGGAAGATGGCCTCGGCCGGGGCGACCAGGGCGGACTGCTCCGCCTTGAAGGCGTCGTCCGTCAGCTCGTCCTCGTCGACGTTGAAGACGTACAGGAACGGCTTGGTGGTCAGCAGGTGCAGCTCGTGGAGGAGGTCGCCCTTCTCCGTGCCCTTGGTGATGCCCTTCGAGAAGAGGGTGTCGCCGGCTTCGAGGATCTTCTGCGCCTCGGTGACCGCAGCGAGGACGGCGACCTTCTCCTTCTGGAGGCGGGACTCCTTCGTCAGGCGCGGCACCGCCTTCTCGATCGACTGGAGGTCGGCGAGGATCAGCTCGGTGTTGATCGTCTCGATGTCGTCCTTGGGCGAGACCTTGCCGTCGACGTGGACGACGTTCTCGTCCTTGAAGGCACGGATGACTTGGCAGATCGCGTCCGACTCGCGGATGTTCGCGAGGAACTTGTTGCCGAGGCCCTCACCCTCCGACGCGCCGCGCACGATGCCCGCGATGTCGACGAAGTCGACCGTCGCCGGGAGGACCTTCTGCGAGCCGAAGATGCCCGCGAGGACGGCCAGACGCGCATCCGGGACACCGACGACGCCGACGTTCGGCTCGATGGTGGCGAACGGGTAGTTGGCCGCCAGCACGTCGTTCTTGGTCAGGGCGTTGAACAGGGTCGACTTGCCGACATTCGGCAGGCCGACGATTCCGATCGTGAGCGACACGTTGGCGACTTCCCGTAGCTGGAGGGGGCGGCGGCCCGGGGATGGGCCACCTGACAGTTTACTTTCCGCTGAGTGGCACTCGATGTACGCGTGTCCAGGGCGCCCCGGAGGGCCCCTCCCGCCTAGTTTGGTGGCGTGGAGCCATACAGGGTGGAGCAGTACAGCAGCGGCCGGCGGTACGGGACGAAGCGCCCCGTGCGCCGGCCCCGGACGTCCCCGCCGCCGGGGCCGACGCCCGTACGACGGCTGCCCCGGCCCCGGCTGACCGGGCTCGGCGGGGGGCTCTTCGCCTGTGCCGCGATGGTGTTGGTCGGCGGGATCGACTGGCTGCTGTTCGGCTCCTCGCTGTTCGCCTACGGGCTGCTCTTCCTGCCCGTCGCCGCCTCGACCGCGCTCTGGGTCCGCCCGGCGGACCTGATCACCGCGCCGGTGTCCGTGCCGATCGCGTTCGCCGTCGGGGTCTGGCCCGTCTCGGGGGGCTCGGGCGGCTTCGGCGGGGAGCTGATGGGCATCGTGTCGGCCCTGTCCCTGCACGCCGGCTGGCTGTACGCGGGCACCGTGGTCGCCGCGCTGATCGCGCTGGTGCGCAAGGCCGCGCTGATCGGGAAGCGGAGGCTGCCCAGGCGCACGGCCTAGGCAACCGCCCCCGGTACCGGCCTACCCCGCCGGGCGGGCCGCCATCGCCGCGCCGACGATGCCCGCGTTGTTCTGCAGCTGCGCCGGGACGATCTCCGCCCGGATGCCCTCGATCAGCGGGAGGAACTTCTCGGGCTTGCGGCTGACGCCGCCGCCGATGATGAACAGCTGCGGCGAGAACAGCATCTCCACGTGGGCCAGGTACTTCTGTACCCGCCGCGCCCAGCGCTCCCAGGTCATGTCGGCGTCCTCCTTGGCCTTGACCGAGGCCCGCTTCTCCGCGTCGTGCCCGTGCAGCTCCAGGTGCCCCAGCTCGGTGTTCGCCACCAGCCGGCCGTCCGTGAAGAGGGCGCTGCCGATGCCCGTGCCCAGCGTCAGCAGGATGACGGTGCCGTCGCGGCCGCGGCCGGCCCCGTACGTCATCTCCGCGACCCCGGCCGCGTCCGCGTCGTTCAGCACCGTGACCGGGCGCCCGCCCAGCCGGCTCGCGAGCAGGCCCTCCGTGTCCATGCCGACCCAGGCGGGGTCCATGTTGGCCGCGGTGCGCGTGACGCCGTCCGTGACGACGCCGGGGAAGGTGACGCCGACCGGGCCGTCCCACTCGAAGTGGCGGACGACCTCGACCACGACGTCGGCCACCCCCTCGGGGGTGGCCGGGTGCGGTGTCGCAAGTTTGAGGCGCTCGTGCACCGGCTCGCCGCGGTCCAGGTCCACGGGAGCGCCCTTGATGCCGGTTCCGCCGATGTCCACGCCGAAGATCTCCATGGGACCACCGTAGAGAACGGCGCGGCCCGTGGCCTACTCGTCGGCGGTGCCCGTGTTCCCCGCGGCCCCGCCGCGTCCGGCGATCAGCTCGGCGGCCTCGGCGCGAAGATCACGTCGCAGCTCCTTCGGCAGCGAGAAGACGATCGACTCCTCGGCCGTCTTGACGATCTCCACGTCCCCGTAGCCGCGCTGGGCCAGCCACTCCAGCACCTCCTCGACCAGCACCTCCGGCACCGAGGCGCCCGAGGTCAGACCGACCGTGGTGACGCCCTCCAGCCATGCCTCGTCGATCTCGCTCGCGAAGTCCACGAGGTACGCGGCGCCCGCGCCCGCGTCCAGGGCGACCTCGACGAGGCGGATGGAGTTCGAGGAGTTCTTGGAGCCGACGACGATGACCAGGTCGGAGTCGGCGCCCATCTGCTTGACGGCGGCCTGCCGGTTGGAGGTGGCGTAGCAGATGTCGTCGCTCGGCGGCGAGACCAGCAGCGGGAACTTGGTCTTGAGCGCGTCGACCGTCTCCATCGTCTCGTCCACCGAGAGGGTGGTCTGCGACAGCCAGACGACCTTCGACTCGTCCCGGACGGTGACCTTCTCCACGTCGTGCGGACCGTCCACGATCGTGATGTGGTCGGGGGCCTCGCCGGAGGTGCCGATGACCTCCTCGTGGCCCTCGTGGCCGATGAGGAGGATGTCGAAGTCCTCGTTGGCGTAGCGGATGGCTTCCTTGTGCACCTTGGTGACCAGCGGGCAGGTCGCGTCGATCGTCGCGAGCTTGCCGCGCGCCGCCTCCTCGTGGACCACGGGGGCCACGCCGTGCGCGGAGAACATGACGATGGAGCCCTCGGGGACCTCCTCCGTCCGCTCGACGAAGATGGCGCCCTTCTTCTCCAGCGTCTGCACCACGTACTTGTTGTGCACGATCTCGTGGCGTACGTAGACCGGCGCGCCGTACTGCTCAAGGGCTTTCTCGACGGCGATCACGGCTCGGTCGACACCCGCGCAGTAGCCGCGCGGGGCGGCGAGCAGGACGCGGCGGGAAGCGGGAGCAGGGGCGGGAGCAGTCATGTGCTCCATCGTACGGGGGTCTCCGGCAGGCCGGTCGTCGCCCGTTCGGCACAGACTGGGTCGCACGTACGTACCGGCTATCCCCCGGAGGAACGATGGCGTCCGCGACGGACACCCCCACCGCGCCCGCCGCCCTGCGGCGGACCCTCGGCTTCCGGGACCTGGTCGTCTACGGGCTGCTCTTCATCGCGCCGATGGCGCCGGTCGGAATCTTCGGGACGCTCGACGCGAAGTCGCACGGCGCGGTCGCCCTGGTCTACGTCGCCGCGACCGTGGCGATGGCCTTCACCGCCTCCTCCTACGCCCAGATGGTGCGGGTGGCGCCGCGTGCCGGGTCGGTGTTCACGTACGCCCGCCGGGGGCTGGGCGAGGGGCCGGGGCTGATCGCCGGATGGATGGCGATGCTGGACTACCTGCTGATCCCGGCGGTCGCCTACCTCTTCTCCGGCATCGCGATGAACGCCCTGGTCCCGGAGGTGTCCCGGTGGATGTGGACGGCGCTGGCGGTGGTGGTGACCACCCTGCTGAACCTGTGGGGCGTACGGGCGGCCGCGCGCGTCGGCTTCGCCGTGCTGGCGATGGAGATCCTGGTGCTGCTGGTGTTCGTGGTGGCGGCGGTGACCGTGCTGGCCGAGGGCGGTGAGCGGCGCGGCTGGCTGTCCCCGCTGACGGGTGACGGCTCCTTGGGGTTCTCGGTGGCGGCCGTGCTGGGCGCGGTGTCGGTCGCGGTCCTGTCGTACCTGGGCTTCGACGCCATCGCGTCCTTCGCGGAGGAGGTGACCGGGGGCTCCGAACGGGTCGCGCGGGCGGTGCTGTTCTGTCTGGCGCTCGCCGGGGTGCTGTTCCTGGTGCAGAGCTACCTGGCGGCGCTGCTGATGCCCGTGTCCTCGGCGGAGCTGGCGGCCGACCCGTCGCTCCAGGGGGCCGCGTTCTACACCGCGGTGGAGTCGGCGGCCGGGACCTGGCTGCACGACCTGGTCGCGGCGAGCAAGGCGATCGGGGCGGCGTTCGCGGCGCTGGCGGGGCAGGCGGCGGCGGGCCGGCTGGTCTTCGCGATGGCCCGGGAGCGGCGGCTGCCGCGGGTGCTGGCGGGGACCTCGGACGGGACGCCCCGGGCGGCCCTGCTGGTGGCGGCGACGGTGACGCTGGTGGCGGCGGTGTGGGCGGCCCGGCGCGACGACGGCCTGGACCAGCTGGTGTCGGTGGTGGACATCGGGGCGCTGGTGGCGTTCACCCTGCTGCACGCCTCGGTAGTGGGATGGTTCGTCGTACGGCGCGGGTCCGGGGCCCCGAACTGGTGGCTGCACCTGGTGGTCCCGGTGCTGGGGGCGGCGGTGACCGTCGCGGTGATCGTGGAGGCGGCCTGGACGGCGCAGCTGGTGGGGGCCGTGTGGCTGGTGGTGGGGCTGGGGGTGCTGCTGGCCCAGCGGGGCCGGCGCGCGCGGGAGCGGGCGGCCGGCCCCGGCGCCCGCACGGGTACCGGCCTCGATAACACGGGTACCGGCCCGGGCGACACGGGTACCGGCCCCGGCTACACGGGTACCAGCCCCGGCGCGGGTACCGGTCCGGGCCCGGGTGTCGGTCCTGGCGGCTAGCCTGCCTGCATGGGTCTGAATACGTCGGCCGAGGCGCCGCTGCCGGTCGGTCAGGTGTCCCGGCTCATCGGGAGCTGGATCGACCGGCTCGGTCAGGTGTGGGTGGAGGGGCAGATCACGCAGCTGTCCCGGCGGCCGGGGGCGGGGGTGGTCTTCCTGACGCTGCGCGACCCGTCGCAGGACATCTCGCTCAGCGTCACCTGCTTCCGGCAGGTCTACGACGATGTCGCGGACGCCGTTTCGGAGGGCGCGCGCGTCGTCGTACGGGCCAAGCCGGAGTGGTACGCGCCGCGCGGGCAGCTGTCGCTGCGGGCGACGGAGATACGGCCGGTCGGCATCGGTGAGCTGCTGGCGCGCCTGGAGAAACTCAAGCGCTCGCTGGCCGCCGAAGGCCTGTTCGCGCTGGACCGCAAGCGGCCGCTGCCGTTCCTGCCGCAGCTGATCGGGCTGGTCGTGGGCCGGGCGTCGGCGGCCGAGCGGGACGTGCTGGAGAACGCGCGGCGCCGGTGGCCGGCGGTCCGCTTCGAGGTGCGCAACGTCGCCGTGCAGGGGGTGAACGCGGTGCCGCAGGTGATCTCGGCGGTCAGGGAACTCGACGCCCTGGACGAGGTCGACGTGATCATCGTGGCGCGCGGCGGCGGCAGCGTGGAGGACCTGCTGCCGTTCTCCGACGAAGAGGTCGTACGGACGGTCGCGGCCGCCCGTACCCCCGTCGTCTCGGCGATCGGGCACGAGCCGGACTCCCCCCTGCTCGACCTGGTCGCGGACCTGCGGGCCTCCACGCCCACGGACGCGGCGAAGAAGGTGGTCCCGGACGTCGGCGAGGAGCTGGAGCGGGTGCGCCAGCTCCAGGACCGGGGACTGCGCGCGCTGCGCGGGCTGCTCGACCGGGAGGAGCGCGGGCTCGCCCATGCGCTCGGCCGGCCGGTGTTCGTCCACCCGCAGCGGATGGTGGAGACCCGGGAGGCGGAGGTGGAGGCCCTGCTGGCGCGCAGCCGGCGGACGCTGGGGCACCTGCTGGACCGGGCGGAGTCGGAGCTCACCCACACCCGGGCCCGGGTCGTGGCGCTGTCCCCGGCGGCGACCCTGGAGCGCGGGTACGCGGTGCTCCAGCGGGCCGACGGGCACGTGGTGCGCTCGCCGGAGGACGTCGCGGCGGGGGACGCACTGCGCGCGAGGGTGGCGGCCGGGGAGTTCTCCGTACGCGTGGCGGGCGCGCAGGCGGGACGAGAGCCGGCCGTGGACGCCGATTGACGGGTGCCGGCCCACCGCAGGATCCGCTGCACCGGAAATCAAGCAGGACCCGAGTCGATGCACAGAAAGTGGTACTGGGAATGACTGAGGCCGATACGGCGCTGGGCTACGAGCAGGCCCGGGACGAGCTCATCGAGGTCGTCCGCAAGCTGGAGGCCGGCGGCACCTCGCTGGAGGACTCGCTCGCGCTCTGGGAGCGGGGCGAGGAGCTGGCGAAGGTGTGCCGGCACTGGCTCGAAGGCGCGCGGGCGCGGCTCGATTCGGCGCTCGCCGGGCGCGACCGGGCCGAGGACGGCGTCGAGGGCGGCAGCGCCGAGTGATCCCGGTCACCCCGAGCCAATTTAGTTGAAAATTCATCTATCTCTGCGTAGAGTCGGAGACATCGCGCTCCACCTCCGCATGGAAGAAGGCTTTCCGATGTCTCTCGTTCTCGACGCCGCCGCTCAGGACCTGCTGTTCCGCGAGGCCCGTACCGCCAACACCTTCTCGGACGAGCCGGTGACCGAGGAGCAGGTCCAGGCGATCTACGACCTGGTGAAGTACGGCCCCACCGCGTTCAACCAGACGCCGCTGCGCATCACCCTGGTCCGCTCCCCCGAGGCCCGCGAGCGCCTCGTGAAGCACATGGCCGAGGGCAACCAGGCCAAGACCGCCTCCGCCCCGCTGGTCGCGATCCTCTCCGCCGACAACGAGTTCCACGAGGAGCTGCCGCAGCTGCTCCCGCACTTCCCGCAGGCCAAGGACGCCTTCTTCTCCGAGCGCCCGGTCCGCGAGCAGGCCGCCCTGCTGAACGCCGCGCTGCAGGCCGGCTACTTCATCATCGGCGTCCGCGCCGCAGGTCTGGCCGCCGGCCCGATGACGGGTCTGGACTTCGCCGGTGTCCAGAAGGAGTTCCTGGACGCCGACCACACCCCGCTGATGGTCGTCAACATCGGCAAGCCGGGCGAGGACGCCTGGTTCCCGCGCTCGCCGCGCCTGGAGTTCGACCAGGTCATCACGACCGTCTGAGCCCGGCCCCGCAGCAACGCCAGAGGCCGCCCACCCCGGATCCCGGAGTGGGCGGCCTCTCGCACGTCCGTCGGGGCGGCCGCCCCACACGTCGGCCGGCCCGGCTGCAACTACCCGCCGGCGCGGCTGCTGCTGCCGGGGGGCGGCTACTGCCCCTGCTTGTACTCCAGCGCCGCCGCCATCGCGCCGAGCTTCTCGAAGGAGACCGTCCCCGTCACCACCGTGACGTGACCCTGCTCCTGGCGCACCAGCGCGTCGTACTTGTCGCCGTCCCAGCGCTCCCAGCTCTGGTCCCCGACCTGCTGCGACTGCCCGGTCGGCTTCGCCTGCTGGGTCACCTTGGCGACGTTCTTCGCGGAGGCGTCACTGGACTGCTCCACCGCCACGTACTGCTTGTCCGGGTCGAGGAAGCCCAGGTGCCAGGCGTTGGCGTTCTTGCGCTCGAAGGACACGGAGGTCGCCCGCCACTCGGCCGGCAGCCCCACGGGCGCCGCGACCGGGTACGGAGCCGCGCGCCGGGCCGTCGCCGTCTCCACCCGGTAGTCGACCACGTGCGTCGGGTCGGCGTTCTCGTCATGCGGGACGAACATGTAGACCCCCGCCACGACGACACCGATCACCGCCAGCGACCGGACCATGTCCAAGACCGTCTGCTTGCCCTTCATACCTGCCACGGCTCCATAGTCCCGCATGGGCGGGAGCGATCACCGCCGGGGTAGGGCGCGGCGACCTGGCGAAGCTGCTCGGCAAGGCGCAAGATGTCCGCTCAGGCCAACACCCTGACCGATATTCCGCTCATACGTGACCCGCTCTGCTCAATATGTCGACGTACCGATAGAGTTCCAGCACCCTCACATCCCGGCCGTCGTCGTACAGAAAGGTGCGCTCCGATGACCGAGCACAACCTGCCGCCCCAGCTCGAAGTCTCCCCGGAGGCCCCCGACCGCAACCTCGCCCTGGAACTCGTCCGGGTCACCGAAGCCGCCGCCATGGCCGCCGGCCGCTGGGTGGGCCGTGGCGACAAGCTCGGCGCGGACGGCGCGGCGGTCAACGCCATGCGCACCCTGATCTCCACCGTCTCGATGAACGGCGTCGTCGTCATCGGCGAGGGCGAGAAGGACGAAGCCCCGATGCTCTTCAACGGCGAGCAGGTCGGCGACGGCACGGGCGCCGAGGTCGACATCGCCGTGGACCCGATCGACGGCACCACCCTGAACGCCAAGGGCATGCCGAACGCCATCGCCGTCCTGGCCGCCGCCGACCGCGGCACCATGTTCGACCCGTCGGCGGTCTTCTACATGGAGAAGCTGGTCACCGGCCCCGAGGCCGCCGACTTCGTCGACATCAACGCGCCCGTTTCGGTCAACATCCGCCGGGTCGCCAAAGCCAAGAACATGGCCGTCGAGGACGTCACCGTGGTCATCCTCGACCGCCCCCGCCACGAGGGCATCGTCAAGGAGATCCGCGAGACCGGCGCCCGCATCAAGTTCATCTCGGACGGCGACGTCGCGGGCTCGGTCATGGCCGTGCGCGAGGGCACCGGCGTCGACCTCCTCCTCGGCATCGGCGGCACCCCCGAGGGCATCATCTCGGCCTGCGCCATCAAGTGCCTGGGCGGAACCATCCAGGGCAAGCTGTGGCCGAAGGACGACGCCGAGCGCCAGAAGGCCATCGACGCCGGACACGACCTGGACCGCGTCCTGCACACCAACGACCTGGTGTCCGGCGACAACGTCTTCTTCGTCGCCACCGGCATCACGGACGGCGAGCTGCTGCGCGGCGTCCACTACCGCTCCGAGACCGCGACCACGTCCTCGCTGGTCATGCGGTCGAAGTCGGGCACGATCCGGCAGATCGACTCCACCCACCGGCTGTCGAAGCTGCGCGCCTACAGCGCGATCGACTTCCACCACGCCCGGTAGGAGCGTGCGGCCGGCAGCCGACGCGCGTGGGGCGGTCCTCCTGGTGGAGGACCGCCCCACGCGCGTGCTGTCCGCTCACGTTCCTTCGTACGCCCACGTCCGGAAGGGGCACACCGCCTCGGCGGCCCCGGCTCACCCCGCGGCCGCGACCGGGCCCGCCCCGCCGCTCTGGCGCAGTTCCGCCGACCGGCGCCGCCGCCGGGCCAGTACGACGCGCCGCTCGGCCGCGGTCAGTCCGCCCCACACCCCGTAGGGCTCGGGCTGCAGGAGTGCGTGTTCCCGGCAGGCGACCATCACCGGACACCGCGCGCAGACCCGCTTGGCGGCCTCCTCACGGGCGAGCCGCGCCGCGGTGGGCTCCTTGGAGGGGGCGAAGAACAGCCCCGCCTCGTCCCTGCGGCACACCGCCTCCGCATGCCATGGACCGTCCTCTTCCCTCGCCGGCACCCGCGGCCTCGGCACGGCGGACGGACGCGCCTGGAGCGTCTTGACGGCGGCTACCTGCAGGGACTGATGCGGCGGATGCGGCACGGTCTACTCCTGACGACGTATACGCGAGCGAGAGACGATGCGTCAGTCCCTACCCGCTGTGCGTGCCCCTAAGCACTGCGTGCCGCGCGTCGGCCGCTCCACCGAACTTCGACCGAAACGCGTCCCTCCGCCCCCACGGGTGCCGGTCCGCACGCGTGCCCGTCCGTACGCGTTCCCGTCCGTAGGCGTGCCGGTCCGCACGCCTCCCGGACCACAGGCGTGCCGGTCCTCGGGCCGCAGCGTTCAGGCGCCCAGCCGCCCGCGCAGCTTGCGCGCGAGGTCCGTGACCCGCGAGCCGCGCTTGGGCCGGGCCTCGATGTTGCCCAGCAGTGCGAAGCCGCGCACGATCACCACCGGCGCCTGCGGGTCGGCCCCCGCGGCGCTCTCGTCGGTCACCTCGAAGTTGCCGAGCACGCCGCCGCCGTAGCCGCGCAGCGTCACGTTCTCCGGGACGACGATGTCGACGTTGCCGAGGACGCAGCTCACGTTGATCTCGGTGACCTGCTGCTCGAACACCGCCTCGGTCAGGTCGAGGGAGACGTCGCCGAGGACCGAGATCGCCCGGATGTGCGCGCCCGGGCGCCAGCGGCCCTTGCGCGCGGCGGAACTGCAGACGGCCAGCACCGTCTCCGCCGCGGCGCCCTGCGGGCCGGCGGCGGGAGAGGGCGGCGGCGCGCTCGCCGCGGGCAGCCGGGCAGCGCCGTGTGCCGCCGGGAGGTCGCGTACGAGCACGTCCAGCTCCCCGACGGTCTTCACGGCGTAGAGGGAGTCCAGGCGGCCGGAGTGCTCCTCGGCGGTCAGCCGGCCTTCGGCCAGGGCGTCGGCGAGGATCTGTGCGATCCGGTCCCGGTCGGCGTCGGAGGCGCGCAGCCCGACGACCGGGGGGACGGCGGGCGCGGCAGGGGCGGCGGGGTGCTTTTCCAGGTCCACACCGCCAGCATAACGAAACACGATAGATCGCGATACTCCCCGAGTCGCGAGCGTCGGCGCGGCCCAGTGAGCCTTACCTCACAAGCACAGCCGTCCGGGGAGGTCCTACGCTGGTGGACTGCGCTGCCAATTGGTCGTCAGTGCTGTCTGCCGAGTGAGGAATGGCCACGATGCCGGAGTTCGCGTACACCGACCTGCTGCCCTTGGGCGAGGACACCACCCCCTACCGGCTGGTGACCTCCGAAGGCGTCTCCACCTTCGAGGCCGACGGCCGTACGTTCCTCAAGGTCGAGCCCGAGGCGCTGCGCAAGCTCGCCGAAGAGGCCATCCACGACATCCAGCACTTCCTGCGCCCCGCGCACCTCGCGCAGCTGCGCCGCATCATCGACGACCCCGAGGCCTCCTCGAACGACAAGTTCGTCGCCCTCGACCTGCTCAAGAACGCGAACATCGCGGCCGCCGGCGTGCTCCCCATGTGCCAGGACACCGGCACCGCGATCGTGATGGGCAAGCGCGGCCAGAACGTCCTGACCGAGGGCGGCGACGAGGCGGCCCTCTCGCGCGGCATCTACGACGCGTACACGCGCCTGAACCTGCGCTACTCGCAGATGGCCCCGCTCACCATGTGGGAGGAGAAGAACACCGGCTCGAACCTGCCCGCGCAGATCGAGCTGTACGCGACCGACGGCGGCGCGTACAAGTTCCTCTTCATGGCGAAGGGCGGCGGCAGCGCCAACAAGTCCTTCCTGTACCAGGAGACCAAGGCGGTCCTCAACGAGGGCTCCATGATGAAGTTCCTGGAAGAGAAGATCCGCTCGCTGGGTACGGCGGCCTGCCCGCCCTACCACCTGGCGATCGTGGTCGGCGGCACGTCGGCGGAGCACGCGCTCAAGACGGCCAAGTACGCCTCGGCCCACTACCTGGACGAGCTGCCCACCGAAGGCTCCCCCCTCGGCCACGGCTTCCGCGACCTCGACCTCGAACAGCAGGTCTTCGAGCTGACGCAGAAGATCGGCATCGGCGCGCAGTTCGGCGGCAAGTACTTCTGCCACGACGTGCGCGTGGTCCGGCTGCCGCGCCACGGCGCGTCCCTGCCGGTCGCCATCGCCGTCTCCTGCTCGGCCGACCGCCAGGCGGTCGCGAAGATCACCGCCGAGGGCGTCTTCCTGGAGCAGCTGGAGCGCGACCCGGCCCGCTTCCTGCCCGACACCACGGACGAGCACCTCGCCGAATCGGCGGACGTCGTCTCCATCGACCTGAACCAGCCGATGGACGAGATCCTGGCGACCCTGACCAAGCACCCGGTCAAGACCCGCCTGAGCCTGACCGGCCCGCTGGTCGTGGCGCGCGACATCGCGCACGCCAAGATCAAGGAACGGCTGGACGCGGGCGAGGGCATGCCGCAGTACCTCAAGGACCACCCGGTCTACTACGCCGGCCCCGCCAAGACCCCCGAGGGCTACGCCTCCGGCTCCTTCGGCCCGACCACGGCCGGACGCATGGACTCCTACGTCGAGCAGTTCCAGGCGGCGGGCGGTTCGAAGGTCATGCTGGCCAAGGGCAACCGCTCGCAGCAGGTGACGGACGCCTGCGGTACGCACGGCGGCTTCTACCTCGGCTCGATCGGCGGCCCGGCGGCGCGCCTGGCGCAGGACTGCATCAAGAAGGTCGAGGTCCTGGAGTACGAGGAGCTCGGCATGGAGGCGGTCTGGAAGATCGAGGTCGAGGACTTCCCGGCCTTCATCGTCGTCGACGACAAGGGCAACGACTTCTTCCAGAACCCCGCCCCGGAGCCCACCTTCACCCACATCCCGGTCCGCGGCCCGGGCCTGGGCTGACCACCTCGCTGCGCCCCGCCCGTCGTGGGCGGGGCGCAGCCGTGTGGTGGGGCGGGGGTCGGTTAACGTCGGGGTGGCGGGGAGGCGGCTTCCCGTTCACTCCGGTTCGCAAGGATCCCCGTATGACTGTGACGTCTTCCCACCGCACCGGTCGCACGGTGCGGGTCATCGCCCATCGCGGGGCTTCGTTCGCGCATCCCGAGCACACGCTGGCCGCCTACCGGCAGGCCATTGCCGACGGGGCCGACGCGCTGGAGTGCGACGTGCGGCTGAGCGCCGACGGGCGGCTGGTGTGCGTGCACGACCGGCGGGTGGAGCGGACGTCGGACGGGCGCGGGGTCGTTTCCGCGATGTCCTACGAGGAGCTGGCCGCGCTCGACTTCGGCCGGTGGAAGGGCGAGGAGCACCGTGGGGCGCAGGTGCTGCTCTTCGAGGACCTGCTCAAGGAGGCGCTGGGCGCCGGGCGGCCCGTCGGGCTGGCCGTCGAGACCAAGCACCCCACCCGCGCCGGCGGCCGGCTGGAGACCGAGCTCGTACGGGTGCTCAAGGAGCACGGGCTGGCCGACGGCAAGGACGGCCTCGTCGAGGTGATGAGCTTTTCGCGGACCGCCCTGACCCGGTTGCACCGGCTCGCGCCCGGCCTTCCCGCCGTGTACCTGATCGAGCGGACGCTCCGCCCCCCGCGCCCGCCGTACGCCACGCACGCGGGCCCGGGCATCGACCTGGTGCGGCGCGATCCGGGGCTGGTGGGGCGGCTGCGGGCCAAGGGGCTCGCGGTGCGGGTGTGGACGGTCGACGAGCCCGAGGACGTGGAGCTGTGCCTGCGCCTGGGCGTGGACACGCTGATCACCAACCGGCCCCGGCAGGTACGGGAGCTCGTGGAGCGACTGGAGGGGCTGGAGGGGCTGGAGGGGCTGGAGCGGCGGTGAAGGACACCCGGCCGGGGACCGGCCGGGTGTGGGGGGTGTACGGGGACGGGTCAGACGAAGCGCTGGCCGGGCGAGCCGTTGCAGGTCTGCAGGCGCAGCGGTTCGTGCGGGGCGGCGACGGTCAGGCACATGCCGGTGGCGGCCGCCGGGCGCAGGGTGGCGCCGTCACGGACGAACTGCTGGTTCGCTCCGCCGTGGCAGTTGTAGATGATCAGGGCGGTGCCGTTGCCGTAGTTGGCGCCGGGTGCGTCCAGGCAGCGGTCCTGCGTCAGTTCGGTGTGCAGGGCCTTGCGGGTGGTGTCGTACCACCAGCCCTGGTTGCGGCCGCCGTGGCAGTCCCAGCCCACAACCTTGGTGTCGTTGGCGCTGGACCCGCCGAAGGTGTCCAGGCAGTTGCCGGTCGCCTCGTTCTTGAGGGGCCGGTAAAGGGAGTCCCAGGCGCCGGCGGTCAGGACCGGGGTGCCCGTGCTCGCCGGGTCGGCGCAGGAGGCTTCGCGCAGGCCGGAGTCGTAGAGCTGGGTCAGACAGGAGGCGAAGGCGCCGTGGCCCCGGTAGTTGGGGTGGAAGGACTGCCGGGCGGTGTTCTCGTCCCACGGGAAGTGGTCCCCGAGGTCGAGGTAGAGGCCGCGGGCCCAGGCGTCCTCCATGCACACCTCGTGGCCGTGGAAGAGCCGCGAGTTGTCCAGGTAAGTGGCGCCGGAGGCGAGGGCCGCCTCGCGCATGCCCTTCTCGAACGTGGGTACCGCGTAGTTGCGGCCCCAGGCGGCGTCGGAGTCGTAGCCGGCGCATCCTCCGGGGAGCTTGCCGGGGAAGCCGGGGTTGTCGTTGAAGTCGGGGCCGATGGGGCTCGGGTAGCCCATGACCACCAGTTTGTAGTCGGAGTCGGCGTAGCCGGCTTGGCGCATGACCGTCTTGAGGTCGGCGACGGTGGCCTCCACCTTGGGCTTGAGGCCGTCGACGCGGGCCTGCCAGCCGGGGCCGTACTTGGGCTCGCAGGCGCCCTGGCTGAGGACCCAGCGGGTGACGCAGTCCGTCATCACGGGGCCGAACTGGAGGTCGTCGTTGGCGCCGGCGACCAGCAGCACCATCTTGATGCGGGTGTTGCGGGCCTTGATGGCGAGGTTGTCGCTCTGGACCAGCTCGTCGGGGTACTGCTTGCTGCCGCCGATCCGGATGTTGCCGGTGTACCCGCCCGAGCAGGCGACGTTGAAGGTGAGGTCGGCCGGGATGCCGGTGCGGTGGATCGCCGAGTCCGGCGAGCGGTGGCACTGGTTGGCGGACGTGTTGGTGGCGGGGTCGTAGTTGCCGACGCCCTCGCCCGAGATCTCGCTGTCCCCGAGCGAGATCAGGCCGGTTTTGCGGTCGGCCACCGGGCGGACGGCCGGGTCCCCGTAGATCTTGGTGGCCTCGGCCGCCCGGATGGCCTCCAGTTCGGGCGACAGGGGGGTGGCGGCCGGTCCGGCGGCGGGTGCCGCCTGGGCCAGGGGGGTGATGGCGGTGACGCCCCCGAGGGCGGCCGCGATCGCCGCGACGGCGGCGACGGTAGATCTGAGCCTGGGTTTCGTACGTGCACGTGCCATGAACGCCTCCCCGATATCAGTGTTACCCCCGGTATTTACTGGCCGGTAGGGGAGTTGGGAACACTTCTAACAAGACAATTGCTCAACTTTTTGAGGAGACAACGAACATGACCGACGATCAGCAGCCCACGGACAGCGCCGCCGAGTTCCGGATCGAGCACGACTCCATGGGTGAGGTACGGGTCCCCGCACACGCCAAATGGCGGGCCCAGACGCAGCGCGCGGTGGAGAACTTCCCCGTGTCCGGCCAGCGGCTGGAGCGCGCCCACATCGCCGCACTGGCCCGCGTCAAGGCCGCGGCCGCGCTGGTGAACGCCCGGCTCGGCGTCCTGGACGAGGACGTCGCCGGGGCGATCCGCTCCGCCGCCGAGGAGGTCGCCGACGGCCGCTGGGACGAGCACTTCCCCGTGGACGTGTTCCAGACCGGCTCGGGGACCTCGTCCAACATGAACACCAACGAGGTCATCGCCACGCTGGCGAGCGAGCGGCTCGGCCGCCCGGTGCACCCCAACGACCACGTCAACGCATCGCAGAGCTCCAACGACGTCTTCCCCTCCTCCGTGCACATCGCGGCGACCGCCGCCGTCACCGGTGAGCTGATCCCGGCACTGGAACACCTCGCCGCCGCGCTGGAGCGCAAGTCCGCGGAGTTCGCGGAGGTGGTCAAGGCCGGGCGTACGCACCTGATGGACGCGACCCCGGTCACCCTGGGCCAGGAGTTCGGCGGGTACGCCGCCCAGGTGCGCCACGGCGTCGAGCGGTTGCGCGCGGCCCTGCCCCGGCTCGCCGAACTCCCCCTGGGCGGGACGGCGGTGGGTACCGGGATCAACACCCCGCCCGGGTTCTCCGCCGCGGTGATCGCGGAGGTGGCCGCCGCGACGGGGCTGCCGCTGACCGAGGCGCGGGACCACTTCGAGGCCCAGGGCGCCCGGGACGCGCTGGTGGAGACCTCGGGGATGCTCCGTACGGTCGCCGTCTCCCTCACCAAGATCTGCAACGACCTGCGCTGGATGGCTTCGGGTCCGCGCACCGGATTGGCCGAAATCAATCTCCCGGATCTCCAGCCGGGGTCCTCGATCATGCCGGGGAAGGTCAATCCGGTCATCCCGGAGGCCGTCCTGATGGTCGCCGCGCAGGTGACGGGCAACGACGCGGCGGTCGCCGTGGCGGGCGCGTCCGGCAACTTCGAGCTCAACGTGATGATCCCGCTGATGGCCCGGAACCTGCTCGAATCGATCCGGCTGCTGGGCAACGCGAGCCGGCTGCTGGCCGACCGGACGGTGGACGGGATCACCGCCAACTCCGAGCGGGCCAGGGAGTACGCGGAATCCTCGCCCTCGGTGGTGACCCCGCTGAACCGCTACATCGGCTACGAGGAGGCCGCCAAGGTGGCCAAGCGGGCCCTGGCCGAACGCAAGACGATCCGGGAGGTCGTCCTCGAATCCGGCTACGTCGAGCAGGGCGCGCTCACCCTCGCCCAGCTGGACGAGGCGCTGGACGTGCTGCGCATGACCCGGCCCTGAACACCCGGGGGGCGGGGGCCGGATCCGGTCGTTTCCCGTCCCCGGACGAGGCCGTGACCTGCACCGCAGCACAGGGGCGGGCCCCCGCCCTAAGATCTGCGCATGACAGGTACCGCAGGCCGCGGGGACGGCGGCGCGCACGGCCCCGCGCAGGACGTCACGCACGGCAGGACGCACGGCGGCGCACAGGGCGGCCCGAACGACGGGGCGCCCGACGGGGCGTCGGACGCGCGCTGGGCGCCCGGGGAACAGATCCTGTGGCGCTACCGCGACCACGCCCCGGCCCGCGCGGCGGGCCCGGTCCACATCTGCCGGCCGGTGACGGTGGTGCAGGACACCGCCGAGCTGCTGGCGGTGTGGATGGCGCCCGGCACCGAATGCGTCAAGCCGGTGCTCGCCGACGGCACCCCGGTGCACCAGGAACCCCTCGCCACCCGCTACACCGCGCCCCGGACCACCGTGCGCTCGCGCTGGTTCGGGGCGGGGGTGCTGAAACTGGCCCGGCCCGGGGAGCCGTGGTCGGTGTGGCTGTTCTGGGAACACGGCTGGCGGTTCAAGAACTGGTACGTCAACCTGGAGGAGCCCCTGACCCGTTGGGCGGGCGGGGTGGACTCCGTGGACCACTTCCTCGACATCTGCGTGTACCCCGACCGCAGCTGGGTGTGGCGCGACGAGGACGAGTTCGCGCAGGCGCGGCGGGTCGGGCTGGTGGACCCCCCGCTGGCGCGCCGGGTGGAGGACGCGGGCCGCGCCGCCGTGGAGACCGTCAAGGAGTGGGGCCCTCCGTTCCGCGACGGCTGGCAGGACTGGCGCCCCGATCCACGTTGGCCGGTTCCGGTACTGCCGGAGGACTGGGACCGCACCCCGGCGCATATGACGTCATGAGACCCTTGATGCGCCCCCGGGGTTCAACCGTAGGATCGTCCTCCGCCGGGCTCGACATCCGTAATCGACGTGCCGCGCAGGGGACTTGGCGCCGGACCGACGCGAGGTGAGGTAACGAGCGGGACGCGGAACCGCGGGGTGGTGGTGCCCCTGCCGCTGAGCGGGTATACCGCGACTGAACCGAGTTGAGTGCAGCGCACATCGAGCGCAAACGGACGGAAATCCACGCGTGACGGAGTACCCCACCTCCCAGGAGGGCCCGCAGCCCGTCGCCTCCGGCGGAGGTACGGACGACGCCGGCCACGGCAAGGCCCCGATCGTGGCCGCCGAGGCCGTGCGCACGCATGCGCAGAACGCGGCCGGTGACCCGGACGGCGCCCGCGCGCCCGGCCGTTCCGCCGGACTGCCCCGGCCCAGGGGCGGCAGCGCCGGCAAAGGCGGCGGCAGCGGTATGGGAGGCGGCGCCCGTCCGGCCCTCGACGGGACGTCCGCGGTGAGCGGCGCGGGCGCCGCCGGGGCCGGTTCCGGCGGACCGGGCGGCGCCGGGACGACGGAGGTCACCGCCTCGCGCCGCGAGGGCGACCGGCTGCGCTTCGTCGGCGCGGCCACCCGCAGGATCGCGCGCGGCATCGACCTGGACGAGATCGTGCTCGGCCTGTGCCGGGCCACCGTGCCGACGTTCTCCGACGCCATCCTCGTCTACCTGCGCGATCCCCTGCCGGTCGGCGACGAACGTCCCGTCGGCCCGGTCGTCTTAAGGCTGCGCCGCACCGACCGGCTCCGGCCCCTGGACGACCTGACGGGCGGCGAGTTCGCCGGGGCGGCCGGGTCGGGCGGCGAACTCGATTTCAGCCGGCTGCCGCTGGTCGGCCCGCAGGGTGACCTGCCCGCGTCCGAGCTGTGCGAGATCCGGCCGGGCGGCCCGCTCGCCGAGGTGCTGCGCGGCGTCCGCCCCGTGTTCGGCTCCTCCGTCGCCGCGAACGACGCCCTGTCGGAGCTGCTGGGCGGCGACCACCCCGTACCGCGCGGGCAGCGGGCGATCCTCGCGCCGCTGCGCGGGCGGCGCCGGGTGATCGGCGCGGCGGTGTTCCTGCGTACCCCCGAGCGGCCCGCCTTCGAGACCAACGACCTGCTGGTGGCGGCCCAGCTGGCCACGCACACCGCGCTCGGCATCGACAAGGCGGTGCTGTACGGCCGCGAGGCGTACATCGCCGACGAACTCCAGCGCACCATGCTCCCCGACAGCCTCCCCCAGCCCACCGGGGTCCGCCTCGCCTCCCGGTACCTGCCGGCCGCCGAGACGGCCCGGGTCGGCGGCGACTGGTACGACGCCATACCGCTGCCCGGCAGCCGCGTCGCGCTGGTCGTCGGTGACGTCATGGGCCACTCCATGACCTCCGCCGCGATCATGGGGCAGCTCCGCACCACCGCGCAGACCCTGGCGCAGCTCGACCTGCCGCCCGCGGAGGTCCTGCACCACCTGGACGAGCAGGCCCAGCGCCTGGGTTCCGACCGGATGGCGACCTGCCTCTACGCGGTCTACGACCCCGTCTCGCACCGGATCACCATCGCCAACGCCGGTCACCCCCCGCCGGTGCTCCTGCACCTGGGCGGCCGCGCGGAGGTGCTGCGCGTACCGCCGGGCGCCCCCATCGGCGTCGGCGGCGTGGACTTCGAGGCGGTGGAGCTGGACGCCCCGGCCGGGGCCACCTTGCTGCTGTACACCGACGGGCTGGTGGAGTCCCGGCTCCGCGACGTCTGGACCGGCATCGAGCAGCTGCGGGAGCGGCTGGCCACCACCGCGCAGCTGACCGGCGTGGACCACCCGCCGCCGCTGGAGGCGCTGTGCGACGACGTGCTGGACATGCTCGGCCCCGGCGACCGGGACGACGACATCGCGCTGCTGGCGGCCCGCTTCGACGGGATCGCGCCCAGTGACGTGGCGTACTGGTTCCTGGACCCGGAGGAGACCGCTCCGGGCCGGGCCCGCCGCTTCGCCCGCCGCGCGCTCGCCCGTTGGGGTCTGGAGGAGCTCCAGGACTCCCTCGAACTGCTGGTCAGCGAGGTGGTGACGAACGCCGTCCGGTACGCGGAGCGGCCCGTGACGCTGCGCCTGCTGCGGACGGACGTGCTGCGCTGCGAGGTCGGCGACGACTCACCGCAGCTGCCGCGCCAGCGCCGGGCCCGGGACACGGACGAGGGCGGCCGTGGCCTGTTCCTGGTAAACCGGATGGCCCGCCGATGGGGTGCCACCCGGCTGAGCAGCGGAAAGGTCGTGTGGTTCGAACTCACGCTGCCGCGCGGCGACGCGGGCTGAGCCGCCTCGGCCACGACACGGCGCCGACAGGACACCCCCGACACGACACCGCCGACAGGACACCGCCGAAACGGCCCCGCAGAAACGACACCGCCCCGCGACGATCACGTCGCGGGGCGGTTTCCCGTTCTCCGGCCCGTCAGGGCTGTCGCTGCTGCTCCTGCGGCGGCGGCGGGAAGAGGAACGACTTCGTCGGATCCGGGGTCTTCGTCGGGTCCTTCGTCGGCTTGGTCGGGTCGGCCGTCTTCGTCGGGTCCTTGGTGTGGCTGCTCGGGTCGCCGGTCTTCGTGGGGCTCGTGGTGGTCGTCGGCGACTTGGTGCTCCCCGTCGCCGTGGCGGTCGGGCTCGGGTCCTTGGTGGGCGCCGCACTGCGGGTGGGCGCCTGGACGGGGCCCATGTCCGCGTCCGACAGGTCGAACTCGTCGGTGCTCACGCCGCTGAGGGCGGACTGGGTGTACGCCTTCCAGATGTCGGCGGGGAAGCTGGAGCCGCCCGCGCGGCCACCGCCGGCGGTACCGGTCAGGGTGACCTGCTTGTGCGAGTTGGGGTCCTCACCGAACATCGCGACGACGGTGACGAGCTCCGGGGTGTAACCGGTGAACCAGGCCGCCACGTTGGACTCGGTGGTGCCGGTCTTGCCGGCGGCCTCGTAGGCGTCGCTCTTCACGGCTCGGCCGGAGCCGTTCTCGACCACGCCCGTGAGCACCTTGGTGACGGTGTCGGCGGTCTTGTGGCTGAGGACCTGGCCGCCGATGGGACTGCCCGGGTTGTACGTGGCGTCCTTGCGCTCGGCCTTCTTGACGATGGTCGGGGTGACCTTCTTGCCGTGGTTGTCGAAGGTGGCGTAGACGCCGGCCATTTCCACGGTGTCGGCGCTCATGGTGCCCAGCGACATGGCCGGCTTGTCCTCGGGCCAGCCGTCGCGGTCCTGCATGCCGAGGGCGAGCGCCTGCTTCTTCACGTTCGGCGGCTTGGCGTCCACGATCATCTGGGCGTAGACGGAGTTCACGGAGGAGTTGGTGGCCTCCTGGACCGTGAGCATCGGGTCGCCGTAGTTGTGGTCGTCCTGGTTCTGCGGGGCGAACGCGACGGGGCTGCCGACGACGGGGCGCTTGCTCGTGCCGTCGTAGAGGGTGTTCGGGGTGATCTTGCGGCCGTCCTGGGTGGTCGCCCCGGTCTCCAGCGCGGTGGCCAGCACGACCGGCTTGAAGGTCGAGCCGGGCTGGAAGTCCTTGCGCAGCGCGTTGCTGTCGTACTTCTCGCTCAGGCCCGTGCCGCCGTACATCGCGACGATCGCGCCGGTCTTCGGGTCCACCGAGGTGGCGCCGGCCTGCACGCTCTGGTCCTGCGGCCTTTGCTCGACGTTCTTGCGTTCGAGCTGGGACTCCAACTTGTCCTGGACCGCCTTCTCCAGGGCGGCCTGCTTCTTCTTGTCGATGTTGAGCGTGAAGGTCCAGCCGCCGGCCGCGATCTGCTCGTCCTTGACGCCGTGGGCGTTCAGCTCGGCGTTGGCCGCCTGGATCAGGTAGCCCTTCTGGCCGTCCATCCCGGGGGCGGGCTTGGGCTTGATGGGCTCCGGCAGCTGGATCGTCTTGCGCGTGGCGGGGTCCAGTTTGCCCATCTCGACCATGTTGTCGAGCACGGCGTTGAAGCGGACGTTCACCAGGTGCCTGCCGTTGGGGCCCGCGAACGCCAGGTCGTACTGGCTGGGGGCCTGGATGACGGCGGCGAGGTACGCGCCCTGCGCGAGGGTCAGCTTGTCGGCGTCGACGCCGTAGAAGGCCTGGGCGGCGGCCTGGATGCCGTAGGCGTTGCGGCCGTAGAAGTTGGTGTTGAGGTAGCCGGC
Organism: Streptomyces sp. NBC_00667; assembly: GCF_036226825.1. Lineage (NCBI taxonomy): Bacteria > Bacillati > Actinomycetota > Actinomycetes > Kitasatosporales > Streptomycetaceae > Streptomyces > Streptomyces sp. NBC_00667. The sequence goes on along the minus strand of NZ_CP109022.1, from coordinate 4,332,050 downwards.
GAGGATGTCGTTCTTCGACATGCGCTGGTCGACCTTGATGGCGATCACCAGCTCGCGGAGCTTGCGGGACGCCGACTGGTCCTGGGTGAGGTAGTAGTTCTTGACGTACTGCTGGGTGATCGTCGAACCGCCGGCCGTGCCCTTGCCGCGGAGGGTGTTGAACAGGCCGCGGCCCACACCCATCAGGTCGACGCCGCTGTCCTTGTAGAAGGACTTGTTCTCGATGGCGATGAACGCCGTCCGCACGTCCTCGGGGATCTTGTCGAGCGGGACGATGACACGGTTCTTCTCTCCCGTGCGCGCCATGATCGAGCCGTCGGCGTACTTGTAGGTGTTGCTCTGGAGCACCGCGTCGTTGCGGGGGTCCGGCGGCTCCACCATGAAGTAGGCGGCGATCGCACCCGCCACCAGGAGCAGGATCGTCCCGAAGAAGGCTCCGAGGATCTTCTTCCAGGTGAAGAAGCGGCGTATGCCGGTGCGTTTACCGGACGCCTTGTCCGCGCGCCCGCCTGGGCGCCCGCTCGGTGCCTTCTGCGCACCGCGCTGCTGCTGCGCCCGTCGCGCTTCTGCTCGGCCCATCGCTCCCGCTCCGCTCGATTACCCCCCCGACGTCAGCTCAGAAAACTAACACCGCAGGCTGTGACAAAGGTTGGCTAACCCTGATCAATTCCGGTCATTTCGGACGTGAGAATCAGCACCCACATCACTGGAACCGACGCACTTGAGGCCCCAAGGGTTGCGGTGGGGGCAAAAAGTGATATCACTTTGCTAGAAGCTCCGGCCGAACCGGGCCGGGCATCACCGACAAACGGGGGCGCACCATGACCACTGCATCCGGCCGGATCGACGGTTCGTCCGGTGACATAAGGGAGTTCACCGCGCACAGCATCGGCGGCGGCCCGGCCCTGCTGCTCGGCCTGGCGGGCCTCGCGGGCGGTGCCGGCCTGGTGCTCCTCGGCTCGGTGATGGGCTCGGACGCGCTCAAGGTGGCCTTGATCGCGGTGGGCATCCTGCTGGCCGTCTCGGCGTTCTTCGCGATGAGCGGGCTCAACACGATCGCCCCCGGGCAGGCGCGGGTCGTACAGCTCTTCGGCCGCTACCGGGGGACGATCCGGACCGAGGGGCTGCGCTGGGTCAACCCGCTGACCAGCCGCGAGAAGGTCTCCACCCGCGTCCGCAACCACGAGACGAACGTCCTCAAGGTCAACGACGCGTACGGCAACCCCATCGAGCTGGCGGCGGTCGTGGTGTGGCGGGTGGAGGACACGGCCCGCGCGGTGTTCGAGGTCCAGGACTTCACCGAGTTCGTCGAGACGCAGACCGAGACGGCCGTGCGGCACATCGCCATCGAGTACCCCTACGACGCCCACGAAGAGGGCGGCCTCTCGCTGCGCGGCAACGCCGAGGAGATCACCCGCAAGCTCGCGGACGAGCTCTCGACCCGCGTCGAAGCCGCGGGCGTGCACATCATCGAGTCCCGCTTCACGCATCTCGCGTACGCTCCCGAGATCGCCTCCGCGATGCTCCAGCGCCAGCAGGCCGGGGCCGTGGTGGCGGCCCGCCGGGAGATCGTCGAGGGCGCGGTGGGCATGGTGGAGCTGGCCCTGACCCGCCTGGCGGAGGAGGACATCGTGGACCTGGACCCGGAGCGCAAGGCCTCCATGGTGTCGAACCTGATGGTGGTCCTCTGCGGCGACCGCGCGGCCCAGCCCGTCCTCAACACCGGCACGCTCTACCAGTGAGTCCCGCCGGCGGCGCGCCCCGCTCCGGACCCGGCCCGGCCGAGGAGCCGGAGCGGGGCGCGCGTGCGGGGCGCCAGGCGCGCAAGCAGGTGCTGCTGCGGCTGGACCCGCAGGTGTACGAGGCGCTGGCGCGCTGGGCGGGTGAGGAGCTGCGCAGCGCGAACGCCCAGATCGAGTTCCTGCTCCGGCGCGCCCTCGCCGAGTCCGGCCGCCTCCCGGGCGGCGCGGCCCCGATCCCGCCCCGCGGCCGGCCCCGGGCCGATCCCGAGTCCTGAACGGGCCGGCGGGTGCGGGGCCGGCTCAGGCCTGGTCGGTCGGCCAGACCGGGAGCGGGCGTACTGCTTCCCGCAGCGAGGCGGCGATCGCCGTGAACTCCTCCTGGCGGGCGGTCCCGGTCCGCATGGCCAGCGCGATGCGCCGCGAGGGGGCCGGCTCGGCGAAGTAACCGGTGGCCAGGTATTCGTTGCGGGCGGTCTCCAGGCGCAGCGCCGTACGCGGCAGCAGCGTCACCCCGAGTCCCCCGGCGACGAGTTGCACGAGCGTGGAGAGCCCGGCCGCGGTGGTGGTGACGTCCGCCCCGGCCGTGCGCCCGGCCTCCCGGCAGATGTCCAGGGCCTGGTCCCGCAGGCAGTGGCCCTCGTCGAGCAACAGCAGCTGGAGCTCGCGCAGTTCCTCGCGGGGGATGTCCCTGCGCCCGGCGAGGGGGTGCTCCCTGGGTGCGAGCAGGACGAAGTCCTCGTCGAAGAGCGGGAGTTCGGTGACCCCGGGGACGCCGAGCGGTACCGCGAGCAGCAGCAGGTCGAGGCGTCCGCCGGCCAGTCCCTCCAGCAGCGAGGCCGTCTGCTCCTCGTGCACCTGGAGGTCCATGCCGGGGTAGCGGCGGTGGAACAGCCCGAGCACGGTCGGCAGCAGGTACGGGGCCACGGTGGGGATCACACCGAGCCGCAGCATCCCCGTGAAGGGCGCGCGCACCGCCTCGGACTCCTCCAGCAGGGCGCCCATCGCGTCGAGCACGGCCCGCGCCCGGGCGGCGATCCGCTCGCCGGCCGGGGACAGCAGCACCTTGCGGGTGGTGCGCTCCAGCAACCGGACGCCGAGGGCCTCCTCCAGGGCGGAGACGGCACCGGACAGGGCCGGCTGGCTCATCCCGATCGCCGCGGCGGCGTCGCGGAAGTGCAGGTGCTCGGCGACGGCGGCGAAGGCGCGCAGCTGCGCGAGCGTCGCCTGCCGGGCCGAACCGTTCTTCGGTCCGAGCTTCGCTCCCCTATTACCGATAGCCACTGATAGGCACCTCCGATCACCAAGCACAAGAGTAGCTATTTCTGTAATCAATGCAGCTGTGCCAGCATGTGAGATCCGTCCAACCCCCTTGGAAAGCCCCCAAAAGGGTTACTTTCCTGTCCGCAAGGAGAGCACGTGCTCACTGTCGGTGACAAGTTCCCCACCTACGATCTGACCGCCTGCGTCTCGCTCGAAGCCGGCAGCGAGTTCGCGCAGATCGACCACAAGACCTACGAGGGCAAGTGGCGCGTGGTGTTCTTCTGGCCGAAGGACTTCACCTTCGTCTGCCCGACCGAGATCGCCGCCTTCGGCAAGCTCAACGAGGAGTTCCAGGACCGGGACGCCCAGATCCTCGGCGTCTCCGGCGACTCGGAGTTCGTCCACCACGCCTGGCGCAAGGACCACGCCGACCTGCGTGACCTGCCCTTCCCGATGCTGGCCGACTCCAAGCACGAGCTCATGCAGGCCTGTGGCGTGCAGGGCGAGGACGGCTTCGCGCAGCGCGCCGTCTTCATCGTCGACCAGAACAACGAGATCCAGTTCACGATGGTGACCGCCGGTTCCGTGGGCCGTAACCCCAAGGAGGTCCTGCGGGTCCTCGACGCCCTGCAGACCGACGAGCTGTGCCCCTGCAACTGGAACAAGGGCGAGGGCACCCTGGACGCCGGCGCGCTGCTGGCCGGTGAGTGACGATGTCCCTCGACTCCCTCAAGGCCGCCGTCCCGGACTTCGCCAAGGACCTGAGGCTGAACCTCGGTTCGGTCATCGGCAACAGCGACCTGCCGCAGCAGCAGCTGTGGGGCACGGTCCTGGCCTGCGCGATCGCCGCCCGCTCCGCGCGCGTCCTGCGTGAGCTGGAGCCGGAGGCGAAGGCGGCCCTGTCGCCGGAGGCGTACACCGCCGCCAAGTCCGCGGCCGCGGTCATGGCGATGAACAACGTCTTCTACCGGACCCGGCACCTGCTGTCCGACCCGGAGTACGGCACCCTGCGCGCGGGCCTGCGGATGAACATCATCGGCAACCCGGGTGTGGAGAAGGTCGACTTCGAGCTGTGGTCGCTCGCGGTCTCCGCGATCAACGGCTGCGGCCAGTGCCTCGACTCGCACGAGCAGGTGCTGCGCAAGGCCGGTGTCGGCCGCGAGACGGTCCAGGAGGCCTTCAAGATCGCCTCGGTGATCCAGGCCGTCGCCGTCACCCTCGACGCCGAGGACGCCCTCGCCGCCGAGTAGGCACCCCTCGTACGCGTACGACCACCAAGGCCCCCGCCGCCGTCCACCGGCAGCGGGGGCCTTGTCGGTTCCGCGGACCCGAGGAGCCCGCCCCGACGGGGACTACGCGTGCGCGCCCTGGTCCCGCTCGGCCTGCGGCAGGGCCGTGGCGCCGTGCGGGCCCGGGCCCGTCGCGGCGGCCGCCGCGCGCTGCTGGTCGCGCGAGTACGCCCGCAGGTACACCACGACGGTGTTGGTGACGGCCACCAGCGGCACGGCGACCACCGCACCGCCGATGCCGGCGACCATCCCGCCGGCCGCCACCGCCAGCACCACCGCGAGCGGGTGCACCCGTACGGCGCGGCCCAGGATGAACGGCTGGAGCACGTGCCCCTCCAGCTGCTGCACCGCCAGCACCACCGCGAGGACCATCAGGGCGATGAACGGCCCCTGGGTCACCAGGGCCACCACCACGGCCAGGGCGCCGGAGACGACCGCGCCGACGAGCGGGATGAAGGCGAACAGGAAGATGAAGACGGCGAGCGGTACCGCCATCGTGACGTCGAGGAAGTACAGCCCGAGGCCGATGAAGACGGCGTCGATGAGGGCGACGAGCACGGTGCCCCGGACGTATGCGGTCAGCGTGCGCCAGGCACGCGGGCCGGCGCCGGCGACCCCGGGGCGGGCCGCGCGCGGGACCAGGCCGAGCACCCAGGTCCAGATGCGCTTGCCGTCGTAGAGCAGGAAGAGCGTCGAGAACATCGAGAGCAGGATGCCCGTGAGTACCTCGACGAGCACCGTCACGCCCTGCAGGCCGGCGGAGGTGATCTGCTCGGTGTTGGTGCCGATGGTGTCGGTGAGGCTCTTCGCGATGTCGTTGATCTGCTTCTCGGTGACGTGGAACGGGCTGTCCAGCAACCAGAGTTTGAGTTCGTCGATGCCCTCGCGCACCCGGGCGGAGAGGGTGTCGAGGTTCTCCATGACCTGCCAGACCACGAACCAGCCGACCAGGCCGATCACGACGAAACCGAGGATCGCGGTCACGGCCGTGGCGAGCCCGCGCGGCAGCCCGAGCCTGCGCAGTCGTACGACGAAGGGCTGGAGCAGGGCGGTGACGAGCAGGGCGGCGGAGAAGGCGAGCACCACGAGGCGGACCTCGCTGATCACCTTCATCAGCACCCAGAGCATCCCGGCCAGGAGCAGCAGCCGCCAACTGGCCTCGGCGGCCACCCGCATGCCCCACGGGATGACCGTCACCGGGTCGGGCCGCTCCCGCCAGCCGGAGGCGCCACCGGGGGCCACCACGGTCGCGGGCACCGGTCCGTCCATGGGGAGCGGGACGGGGACGGGCACGTCGACGGCGGTCTCCGCCTCGACCTCGGCCCGCCGTTCGTCCAGCCGCGCGCCGATCTGGCTGAGCCCTCTGCCGATCCGGCCGAGCCAGCCTGCCCTCTTCGTCATGTCTTTCCCTTTCCCCCCGACCGCGGACGCACTCGCCCGACCGTACACGCGCGGGAGCCCCGCACCGTAGGACGGTGCGGGGCTCCCCGAGGTTGTTCGCCGCAGCCGGGTTCCCGAGGCGGCTCGCAGACTCAGTACCAGCCGTTGCTCTGGTGGAAGCTCCAGGCGCTGCACGGGCTGCCGTACCGGTCGTTCATGTAGCCCAGGCCCCACTGGATCTGCGTGGCCGGGTTGGTGCGCCAGTCGGCGCCCGCCGAGGCCATCTTGGAGCCGGGCAGGGCCTGGACCAGGCCGTAGGCGCCCGAGGAGGAGTTCACGGCCTGGTAGTTCCAGGTCGATTCCTCGTTGATGATGTTGGAGAAGCACTGGAACTGGCCGGCCGGCACGATCTGGCGGGCGATTTCCTTGACCTGGGCGACCGTGTAGGAGCCCTGGACGGCGAAGTCTCCGGCGCTGCGCGTCGCGGAGCGGCTGGCGACCTGCTCCTCGTCGCGCTTCTTCGCTTCCGCTTCGGCCTGCTTCTTCTTCTCCGCGGCCTCGGCGTCCGTCTTCTTCGCCTTGGCGTCCTGCGCGGCCTGGACGCGTGCCGCTTCCTCGGCCGAGCGCTTGGCGTCGGCGTCGGCGGCGTGGGCGATGGCGTCGGCCTGCTGCGTCAGGGACGCGCTCTGGACCTGCGCCTGGTCGCCGACCGGGATGTCAGTGAGGAGAGTCGTTCCGGCGGCGGTCGTTTCGATGTCGTTCGGGGTGGCGTCGCCCGCTGCAACGCCTACGACTGCGCCGACGGTGGTGACCGCGGTGGCCGAAGCCACTGCGAACCCCCGGACCGAGATCCGGCTCACACGGTGTCCTTCCAGCAGCGTCCGCAGTGACCGCGCGGGCGCAATAGTGCCCCTCGACACTGGCCTCCATGAATCTGCGGTCACTGGAGGCGCGGACCCGGGGCAACTCCCTCGCGGGAGCTGCCGTCTAGCTCGGGCGGCATACGGCGACCGGCTCTGGAGTTGTTGGTGTGCGCGTACCTCGCGAGAGGTACAGAAGTGCCGTATGCGGGGCCTGACGGAAAGCAGACTCTGCCGGACCGCGACGCCGCAGGGCAATTCCACGTTGCGTGGGAAAGGTCACACCTGCCCGAACGCCCCCGATTGCGGCGAAGACCTGTGCAGCACGACGCCGCCCGGCTAGGCTGCTGGACCTTTGTCGGGCGGCGCCAACTCATCGTGCACCTATGGGGTTTCTGCCCCTTTTCGCCGTCAGGGCCGACGGGCGGCCCCCGTCACAGCGCCTCCAGCATCTCGGTGACGAGCGCGGCGATCGGGGAGCGCTCGGAACGCGTCAGCGTGACGTGCGCGAACAGCGGGTGCCCCTTGAGCTTCTCAACGACCGCGACCACCCCGTCGTACCGGCCGACCCTCAAGTTGTCCCGCTGGGCCACGTCGTGGGTCAGGACGACCCGCGAGTTGGCACCGATCCGGGACAGCACGGTCAGCAGGACGTTGCGCTCCAGCGACTGGGCCTCGTCCACGATCACGAAGGCGTCGTGCAGCGAACGGCCCCGGATGTGCGTGAGGGGCAGGACCTCCAGCATCCCGCGGTTCAGCACCTCCTCGATGACCTCCCGCCCGGCGACGGAGGAGAGGGTGTCGAAGACCGCCTGCGCCCAGGGGCTCATCTTCTCGGCGGCGTCGCCCGGCAGGTAGCCGAGGTCCTGCCCGCCCACCGCGTACAGCGGCCGGAAGACCATCACCTTCTGGTGCTGCCTGCGCTCCAGGACCGCCTCCAGGCCCGCGCACAGCGCCAGCGCCGACTTTCCGGTGCCGGCCCGGCCGCCCATGGAGAGGATCCCGATCTCGGGATCGAGCAGCAGGTCCAGGGCGATGCGCTGCTCGGCGCTGCGGCCGTGCAGCCCGAAGGCCTCGCGGTCGCCGCGCACGAGGCGGACGTTGCCGTCCGCCGTGACCCGGCCGAGCGCCTTGCCCCGCTCGGACTGGAGGACGAGCCCGGTGTGGACCGGCAGTTCGGCGGCCTCCGGCACGTAGAGCCGCTCCTCCGAGAAGAGCAGGTCGACCTGTTCCCCGGAGAGCGCGAGCTCGCTCATGCCGGTCCAGCCGCTGTCGGTGATCGCGAGCTCGGCCCGGTACTCCTCGGCGAGCAGCCCCACCGAGGAGGCCTTGATGCGCAGCGGCAGGTCCTTCGAGACCACCGTGACGTCGTAGCCCTCGGCCTGGAGGTTGCGGGCGACGGCCAGGATGCGGGAGTCGTTGTCCCCCAGCCGGAAGCCCGCCGGCAGGACGCCGGGGTCGGAGTGGTTGAGTTCGACGCGCAGGGTGCCGCCCAGATCGCCCAGCGGGATGGGGGCGTCGAGGCGACCGTAGCGGACCCGGAAGTCGTCGAGCAGGCGCAGGGCCTGGCGCGCGAAGTAGCCGAGTTCGGGATGGTGCCTCTTGGCCTCCAGCTCGGTGATCACCACGATCGGGAGCACGACCTCGTGCTCCTCGAAGCGGGATACCGCGTTGGGGTCTGCCAGCAGGACGCTGGTGTCGAGGACGTAGGTCCGCCTGTCGGGCAGGCGGCGCTTTGTGCTGGTCACCACGGAAGGACGTACCCCCTCGGAAGAGGTCGGGCCATGAAGACCGGACCGGTCATCGGCACCCATGCGCGGGCCGAATTCCGGCCCTCCACTACGTCCGTGCGAACCGCACGCGCGTCCTGGTGCAAAGGGCCTCCCGGGCGGACGGCCCCATGCCGTCCGCTGAGACTCGACACCCGTGGATCGGGCGTCGACCTGCTAGGGGTATGCCCTCGAACCGGTGCGCCCATGCCATGGCATATGACGGACGCTCGGTGAACCGCTGGTGAAGGCTTCGCGACGGGAGGGGGAGGCACCCGGACGGCCCCGAGGGGGCGTCAGGTCCCGCGGCTCAGGTGCCGTACCGGCGGTGGCGCGCGGCGTAGTCGCGCAGGGCCCGCAGGAAGTCGACCTTGCGGAAGGCCGGCCAGAAGACCTCGCAGAAGTAGTACTCCGAATGGGCGCTCTGCCACAGCATGAAACCGGACAACCGCTGCTCGCCGCTGGTGCGGATCACCAGGTCGGGGTCGGGCTGGCCGCGCGTGTAGAGGTGCTCGGCGATGTGGTCGATGTCCAGGACCTCGGCGAGCTCCTCGAACGAGGTGCCCTTCTCGGCGTGCTCCAGCAGCAGCGAGCGGACCGCGTCCGCGATCTCCTGCCGGCCGCCGTAGCCCACCGCGACGTTGACGAGTATCCCCTCGACGTCGTGCGTGGCCTGCTCGGCCTCCTTGAGCACCGTCTGGGTTCCGGCCGGGAGGATGTCCAGGTTGCCGACGTGGTGGACCCGCCAGCGGCCGTCCGCGGCGAGGCCCCGCACGGTGTTCTCGATGATGTTGAGCAGCGGACGGAGCTCGACTTCCGGCCGGTCCAGGTTGTCGGTGGAGAGCATCCACAAGGTGACGACCTCGACGTCCGTCTCGGTGCACCAGCCCAGCATTTCGGAGATCTTGTCGGCCCCGGCCTGGTGGCCCTGTTCCGTCGTGCCTCCGGACGCCTTCGCCCAGCGCCTGTTCCCGTCCAGGATCACGCCGATGTGCTTGGGCGACGCGTCGTGGTCGAGGCGGCCTTCCACCCGGCGTGCGTAGAGCCTGTACACCAGGTCGCGCAGCTTCACGATCTTCCAGCCCCTCCGTGCGTCCCCCGTGCGGATTGCGGTCCCTACCCCCGAGCCGCCACATTACTGCGCGCCGGGATCGGGTACCCAACTCGGCCGGTCACAGGTCCGTGATAGGGAGGACAACGTGACTGATACCAATCCCTATCGGGCAGAGCCCTCGCGCTACGACTCCATGGAGTACCGCCGCACCGGCCGCAGCGGCCTCAAACTCCCCGCCGTCTCCCTCGGCCTGTGGCACAACTTCGGCGACGACAAGTCGCTCGAGTCGCAGCGTTCCATCCTGCGCCGCGCCTTCGACCTCGGCGTCACCCACTTCGACCTCGCCAACAACTACGGCCCGCCGCCCGGTTCGGCCGAGCTGAACTTCGGCAAGATCTTCGCGCAGGACTTCGCGTCCCACCGCGAGGAACTGGTGCTCTCCACCAAGGCCGGCTACCTGATGCACCCGGGCCCGTACGGCGAATGGGGCAGCCGCAAGTACCTGCTCGGTTCGCTCGACGCCTCGCTCGAGCGGATGGGCGTCGACTACGTCGACATCTTCTACTCGCACCGCTTCGACCCCGAGACCCCGCTGGAGGAGACCATGGGCGCCCTGGCGTCCGCGGTGCAGCAGGGCAAGGCGCTGTACGTCGGCGTCTCCTCCTACACGGCCGAGCAGACGGCCGAGGCGGCGCGGATCCTCACGGAGATGGGCGTACGTCCCCTCATCCACCAGCCCTCCTACTCCATGATCAACCGCTGGACGGAGGAGGACGGGCTGCTGGACGTCCTGGAGGACGCCGGCATGGGCTGCATCTCCTTCGTGCCGCTCGCGCAGGGGCTGCTGACGGGCAAGTACCTCAAGGGCATCCCCGAGGGCTCGCGGGCCGCCCAGGGCAAGTCGCTGGACCCGGGCCTGCTCTCGGACGACGTCGTGCGCAGGCTCAACGGCCTGAACGACATCGCCGGCCGGCGCGGGCAGTCGCTGGCGCAGCTGGCGCTGAACTGGGTCCTCCGGGACGGCCGGATGACCTCGGCCCTCATCGGCGCGTCGAGCGTGGCGCAGCTGGAGGAGAACGTGGCCGCGCTGGCCGGTCCGCCGCTGAGCCCACAGGAACTGGAGGAGATCGACTCCTACGCGGTCTCGACTCCGGGCACCAACATCTGGGCCCAGCGGGGCTGAGGTCTCCCCGCGGCACTGACCTGCGATTTCGCGGCGGTGCCCGCAGGGGCGGCGAAAAACGAAAAACGGGCCGGTCCGTGGGGGGGATACGGACCGGCCCGAGGGGGGGGTTCCACCATAACCCTTCGTAAAGCATCCTGCGTGCATCGGCGCGAAACGATTACGCTCCGAATCCGCCCAGCAGCATTCCGGTGAGAGCGCCGGCGGCCATGAAGGGTCCGAAGGGGAAGGCCGCCCCGGGTCCCCCGCGGCCGCGCAGCACAAGGGCGAGGCCGTATGCGGCGCCGTAGAGGAAGCCGAGGAACGCCCCCGCGATCCATACCCCCCACCCGTACCACCCAAGAGCGACCCCGAGCGAGAGCGCCAGTTTGACGTCGCCGAAGCCCATCCCGGCGGGGTTGATCAGGAACAGCACGAGGTACGAGGCCCCGAGCGCCGCCCCGCCGAGCAGGGCGAGCCGCCACGACCCGGCGGCGCCGGGCAAGAGGGCCGCGCCGCCGAGCAGTGCGGCGGTGAGCGCGGCGAGCGGCAGGGTCAGCGGGTCGGGCAGCCGGTGCACGGCGAGGTCCACGAGGGCGAGCAGGACCAGGGCGGGCGCGAGCACCACGAAGGCGGCCACCTCGGGGCGCGGGCCCCCGGCCGCGGCGAGGGCGGCGCAGACCGCGCCGGTCAGCGCGGCGGTGCGGGCCCAGGAGGGCCCGTACGGGTGCGGCCGCGCGGGTGACGAGCCCCCCGGGCAGCGGGCGAGGCCGAGCCAGCCGGGCAGCGGGTGGCCCTCGGGGCAGCGGTCCCGCCAGGGCCGGTCCGGCTCCACGGACAGCCGGTAGGCGGCGCGGGGCAGCAGCAGCCCGCCGGTCACGCCGTAGACGGCGGCGAGGATGATCACGGCCAGGCCCATCCGCCGACCGTAGGCCCCGGCGGGCGGCGGGGACATGGGCCCGGGGGCCCATCGGCCGGGACGCGTCGGCGCCTACCCTGACGGACATGGCGATCAGGCGGCACTGGACGGACGGCGAAGCCACCCTCAGGGTCTGCGCACCGCCCGGAGCCGGGGAGTCGGGGGCGGCGGGGTCCCTCGTGGAGGTCCCGCTGGAGATCGCGGCCTCGTACCGGGCCCGCACCCGCGGCCTGCTCGGCCGGGACGGGGTCACCGGGGCCCTGCTGCTGACCCCCGCGGGCAGCGTCCACACCTTCCGGATGCGCTTCGCCATCGACGTGGCGTACCTCGACCGGAACCTCACCGTGATCGCCGTGACCACGATGCCCCCCGGCCGCCTCGGCCTGCCCCGCCCCCGCTCCCGCCACGTCCTGGAAGCCGCGGCCGGCGCCATGGCGGAGTGGCACCTGCGCCCCGGATGCCGGGTGGAAGTGGTGACCGCCGAGCGGGACCGCCTAGGCGACGCGACGCCCCGGGGGTAGGTTGAGGCGGTTGAGCTGGGGTGGCAGGGGAGCGGCATGACGGAGAACGTTGCGGTCAAGGCGCTGGAGCAGATCATGCCCGCGACGCACGGCGCCGACGAGGACATCGACTGGCCCGCCGCGGAGGCGGCCTGGGGGACCCGGTTCCCGGCCGATTTCATCGCGTTCATGGGCCGTTTCGGCTCCGGCTCCATCAACGGCGAGGCCGGCATCCTGCTGCCGCTCCCCAAGCCCGGACTCCAGTGGGCCCCCGCCGAGATGGCGGAGGAGACCGAGAACGCCCGGCAGGTGTGGGAGGCGGAGGGCGGCCGGGCCGCCTTCGACGTGGACCCCGAGTCGATCATCGCCTGGGGCGTCACCGGCGGCTCCGACATCCTGTGCTGGCTGACCGTCGACCCCGACCCGGACCGGTGGCCCGTCCTCGTCATCGGACGGCACAACGCGGACCCGTTCGCCCTCTACCCGTACGGCATGGCCGAATTCCTCTACCGGCTCTGCTCCGACGAGTTCGACGTCAGCCCCGTCAGCATCACGTTCTGGGACGGCGGGCACCTCAGCTTCGTGCACTGGCGCAAGGCCCAGCGCCGCTGGCAGGAGGGCCGCAACCCCGAGACGGGCGAGCCCGACCCGTACGCGGGCGACTTCGCCGACTGAGCGGCGCCGCCGCCGCGGACCCCGGCGGCCCTGACCGACCATCGACCCGTTTCCCAGGCCGGAAACGGGCGTTTCGCCATGTCTACGCGCGTCGGATTTGTTGATCAGATATCGGAAAACACCATAGGGAATAACGCCAGTTGGAGCATTGCCCACAACTGCCGCCCCAATGGGACCAACCGCCCTGCCGTCAGGAGAGAATTCCGGCCAACGGGCCATGAAGGGGACACCTCGGCCCGGAGTAACTCATAAGTAACACCGGGAATCAGAAGAAACTCAGGGGAATCCACCCGTGCGACGAAGAATGTTCGGCCCAACCGCCGGTGCGGCCGTAATCGGCCTATTGATACCTCTCGCAGGCTGTGGCAGCTCCGACGACGGCGCAGGTGACAGCGGCACGCTGCGCCTGGTCGCCGCGGAATACGGCGACAGTCCGGCCACCAGTTCCAAGGTGTACTGGGACAAGGTGACGCAGGACTTCACCGCCGCCAATCCCGGCATCAAAGTCGAGGTGCAGCTGCTTCCCTGGGCCGACATCGACCGCGAGGTCTCCCGCATGGTCAAGGCCGGCCACGCGCCGGACATGGCACTCATGGGCTCGTACTCCGACTTCGCGGCGCAGGGCAAGCTCTATACCGCCGATGACCTCCTCGCCATCACCGCCGAGGCGAACTTCCTCCAGCCCCTCGCCGAGGCCGGTTCGATCGGCAACACCCTCTACGGCCTGCCCTTCGTGGCGAGCAGCCGTCTGCTCTTCTACAACGAGGGCCTGTTCAAGCAGGCCGGAATCCCGGCCCCCAAGACGTGGAACGACCTCAAGGCCGACGCCAAGGCCCTCAAGGAGAAGGGCGTGAAGGTTCCGTACGCCCTTCCCCTGGGCCCTGAGGAGGCGCACGCGGAGGCGCTCATCTGGGAGCTGAGCAACGGCGGCGGCTACGCCGACAGCAGCGGCAACTACAGCCTCGCGTCGGAGCAGAACATAGAGACCTTCGAGTGGGTCAAGGACAACCTGGTCACCCCCGGTCTGACCGGACCCGTCGCTCCGTCGCAGCTCAACCGCGCCGACGCCTTCACCGCGTTCCTGCGCGGCGAGGTCGGCATGGTCAACGGCTACCCGTCGCTCGCCTACGAGGCCCGCGCCAAGGGCATCAGCGTCGGCACCGTCCCCATGCCGGTCTCGAACACGCTCGGGTCGGGCGAGACCCCGCCGACCGTCGGCGTGGCGGACTGGATGATGGCGTTCAAGCAGAACGGCAAGGGGCCGGAGATCGGCAAGTTCCTGGACTTCGTCTACCAGGACAAGAACCTGTCGGACTTCGCCAACCGCTACCACCTGCTGCCCGCGACCGTCACCGCCTCGCGCACCCCGGCGGGCGGCGGCCTCGACAGGAACGACGAGCAGTTCCTGACCGCGCTGCGCGGCGCCCAGCTGTACCCGGTGAACGACCCGTCCTGGGTGACGGTCAGCGACACCATCAAGCGCAACATCGGCCGTGCGGTGGAACCGTCGGGCGACGCCAAGAGCGTCCTGGAGGACATCTCCGCCAAGGCCGCCGCGGCCCGCAAGAAGCACTGAGCGCGATACGCGCTCCTCACCGCACGCCGCCCCCACCCCATGCGGCATCATGACTTCCACGGCCCTTGATCCGAGGCCGCGGCCCCAGCCGCCCTGCGACCACCCACAAGGTGCGCGGGCGGCCGGCCTTCCGAACTCGGCCCGCCCCGGCCCGTTCTACTTGATGTGCCCGTTGTCGTCCGAGAACGCCGTACGGTACTGCTCGCAGCCGGAGTCCCAGGGCAGGGTTCCCCGGAGCGTCCCGTAGCCGGAGCGGGTGAGCGACCACTCCACCGTGTACCGACCGGTGTCGCAGGCGATCCGCTTCCCGCCCGGGACCTTGACCCGGCCCGTGGCCGGCCGGCCGGTCAGCTCCTGGTCCACCTCCGCCGCCTTCGCCCGGCCGGGGGTGAGCAGCACGGCGTGCAGGACGATCGGGTGCTTGCCGTCCTTCGTCGTCACCGCCTTCTTGACGAGCTGGGAGTCGGCGACCGACCACGCGAACTCGTACGAGGGCATCCAGGCGAGCGTCTTGGGGTCGGGGACGTCCCGCTCCCACTGCTGGCCGCCCTTGGATTCGGTCCGCTTGACGGTCTTGTACTGGATGGTCGGGTAGAGGCGGAACTGGGCTTCCACCTTGTGCATGTCGTCCTTCGTCCACATCGACTTCATCGCCTTCTCGCCGCCTGCCGGGTCCTGCAGGTAGGTGCCCTGGGCGGCGGTGGCGGCGGACTGGGCGAGGGCCGGGGCGAGGGCCGCCAGGGCGGCGGAGAGGGCGAGGGCGGCGGTGCGGGTGCGGTTCATGCCCGGACCAACGGGGGCTCGGGGCGGGCCGGAACGACGCCGCGGGCGCGTTCACCCGTAAGGGAGCCGGGGCCGGAGGCGGAGGTGACGGATTCGCGCAGACCCAGGAATACCAGCTGATGAGCGCCAGTTGGGCCGTGCATTCGATACGTACGGGTACCACAGGGGGATTACATGAGCGTGCAGGTGAACGGCACCGTGGCGGCGGGCTGGGAGACGGTCCGGGCCGAGTTCGAGGCCGTGGTGGCGGCCGAGCGGCACTCGCCGGAGGCACAGCTGGCCGTACGCCACCACGGGCGCACGGTCGTCGACCTGTGGGCGGGCGAGGACACCGACGGCGAGACCCTCACCGGCGTCTTCTCGATCAGCAAGGGCGCGGCTCACCTGGTGGTGGCGCTGCTCGTCCAGGACGGCGTGCTGGAACTGGACCGGCCGGTCGTCTCGTACTGGCCGGAGTTCACCGGCGACGGCAAGGAGCGGCTGACGGTGCGGGAGCTGGTCTCGCACCGGGCCGGCCTGGTCAACACCCCCGAGGGCTTCACCATCGAGGAGCTGGCCGACGACGCGCTGGTCGCGGCCCGGCTGGCGGCCACGAAGCCGTACTGGGAGCCGGGGACGGCGTACGGGTACCACGCACTCGTCATCGCCGCGCTGACCGGTGAGGTCGTACGGCGGGTCACCGGCCGCTCGGTCCAGGAGGTCTACGAGGAGCGCGTGCGCGCGCCGTACGGGCTGGACCTGTACCTGGGGTTGCCGGCGGAGGCGGAGTCCCGCTGGAAGCCGGTCCTGGAGGCGCTGCCGACGCCCGCGCAGCTGGAGATCGCGGCGGCGGCGCCGCGGCCCGAGCTGATGCCGATCGCGTTCAACTGGCACACCGATCCGCCGCTGGACCTCGTCGCGTACGCCAACCACCCCCTGGTGAAGGCGCAGGGTCCGGCGTCGGCGGGCGGTGTCGGCACGGCGGCCGCGATCGCGGGCATGTACGCGGCGGCGATCAGCGGGGTCGACGGCCGGCCGGCGCTGCTGCTGCCGCAGACGGTCGCCGAGATCGCGAAGCCGCACACCCCGGGCGAGGACCGGGTGACCTCGGAGGCGGACCACTTCGCGCTGGGCTTCGAACGGCAGCCGGCGGTGGGTCCGGAGGCGTTCGGGCACTGCGGCGCGGCGGGCGCGAACGGCTTCGCGGACCCCGTCACGGGCATCGCGTACGGGTACACGCGCCGCCGCTTCGGCTTCCCGGGCGGTACGGCCCCGGAGAACCTCCCCCTGACCGCGGCGGTGCTGAAGGTGGCCCGGGCGGCCTCCTGACGGCCGGGGCGCGGGTCAGGGCGCGGTGCGGGGCGCGGTGCGGGGCGCAGGCCGCGGCGCGGTGCGGGGCGCAGGCCGGGGCGCGGGTCAGGGCGCGGTGCGGACCGGGAAGCCGGTCGGCCGGCCCTGGCCGGCGAGCCGGTCGAGCACCAGGTCGAGGGCCTGGACGGTCTGGGAGCGGTTGCCCCCGCCGTCGTGGAAGAGCAGGGTCGGCCCGTTCTTCATCTCCCGCTCGACGGTGGCGACGATCGCCGCGACGCCCGGCTTGGCGAAGTCCTTGCTGTCGACGTTCCAGCCGAGCGGGCGCATGCCGTTCTCGGCGGCGAGGCGACGGCTCTGCGGGGTGAAGGCGCCGCCGGGCGCCCGGTAGTACGCGACCTCGGCGGCGCCGCCCGCCGCCCGCTCTATCTGCCGCTTCGCGGCCAGGATCTGCTCCTGCTGGTAGGCGGTGGGCTTCTTGTCCATCGCCGTGTCGTGCGAGGTGGTGTGGTCACAGAGCCGGTGGCCCCCCGCGACGACCTGCTCGACGAGGTCGGGGCGGGCCTCGGCCTGGGGCCCGATCATGCAGAAGGTGGCCTTCACGTCGTGCCGCTTGAGCACGTCGAGGACCTGCGGGGTCCAGCGGGGGTCGGGCCCGTCGTCGATGGTGATGTTGACGGCCCGCGCTCCGCCTTCGGAGGCGTGGGCTATGCCCTCGGGTATGCGCCGGGACGTGTCGTGGGGAGCGGTGGCCCCTGGCGCCGCGGAGGGCCCCCCACCCGCCCGGGGGCTGTCCTGGACCGGTCCGGTGAGGGTCGTCGCTCCCCACACCGTCGCCGCGGCGGCCGCCGCC
This sequence comes from Streptomyces sp. NBC_00667, assembly GCF_036226825.1. NCBI lineage: Bacteria > Bacillati > Actinomycetota > Actinomycetes > Kitasatosporales > Streptomycetaceae > Streptomyces > Streptomyces sp. NBC_00667. Next base: position 4,314,941 of record NZ_CP109022.1, on the reverse strand, counting down.
ACTGCCGCTGTCGCGATGGCCGGCCGGGCCGTCGTCGTTCCCCGTCGCCGTCCGCCTGCCGTGAACTTCATGAGCCGTTTCAACTCCCCGCATCGCGTCCGCTTTGTGTGATCCGTCCATAGATCATGACGTCCGCCGCCGGTGAGGAGTTCCGCCCGAAAGGGCGTCAAGTGCCGTGTCGGAGATTTGTCGGTGATCGTCCTTGCGGTGGCGGGGAGTTGGACGCGCGAAAAAAGCCCGGCCCCGGGGGATCGGCGGATCCCCGGGGCCGGGCCTTCATGAGGCACGACTCAGTGGGCGAGGGACTCCTGCGGAGCCTGGGCGGGCTTGCCGCCCTCACCGGCGCCGGCCGCGGCCGGGCCCGCGCCCCGCAGCGGGACCTCCTTGACGAACCAGGCCGCCAGGAAGCCCAGTACGGCGATGGCCGCGCCGAGCAGGAAGGCCGAGTGCGTACCGGCGGCGACCGCGTGCTGGTAGGCCTCGCGCATCACCGCGGGCAGCTTGGCCAGGCTCGCCGCGTCGAGCTGCGCCGAACCCGCCTTGGCGGCGGCGGCCGGCCCGAGCCGGTCGGTCATGGTGTCGGTGACCTGCGAGGTGAACAGCGAACCCATCAGGGCCACGCCGAAGGAACCGCCGAGCGTACGGAAGAGGGTGGCGGAGGACGAGGCGACGCCCATGTCCTTCATGTCCACGCTGTTCTGCGCGACCAGCATCGTGATCTGCATCAGGAAGCCGAGGCCGGCGCCGAGCACCGCCATGTACAGGCCGGAGACCAGTCGGGTGGTGCCGGTGTCCATCGTCGCGAGCAGGAAGAGCCCGACGACCATGAGCGCGCCACCGGCGATCGGGAAGACCTTGTACTTGCCGGTGTTGGTGGTGACCCGGCCCGCGATCAGCGAGACGACCATCATCGAGAGGAGCATCGGCAGGAGCAGCAGGCCCGAGTTGGTGGCGGAGGCGCCCTGCACGGCCTGCTGGAACAGCGGCAGGTAGAGCACGCCGCCGAACATCGCGAAGCCGACGAGGAAGCCGATCACCGACATGAGGGTGAAGTTGCGGCTGCGGAAGATGTGCAGCGGCATGACGGGCTCGGCGGCCTTGGTCTCGGCGTAGAGGAACGCGGCGATCGCGACGACGCCGACGACGATCAGGCCGATGATCTCACCGGAACCCCACGCGTACTCGGTCCCGCCCCAGGTGGTGACCAGCACGGTGGAGGTGATCGCGAGGGTCAGCAGGGCGGCACCCAAGTAGTCGATCTTGCCTTGCGCCTTCTTCTTGGGCAGGTGCAGGACCGCGCTCACCATCGCCAGCGCCACGGCGCCGAGCGGGAGGTTGATGTAGAAGGACCAGCGCCAGCCCATGTGGTCGGTGATGGTGCCGCCGACCAGCGGGCCGCCGATCATGGCCAGGGCCATGACGCCGGCCATCATGCCCTGGTACTTGCCGCGTTCGCGGGGCGGGATCAGGTCGCCGATGATCGCCATGACGCCGACCATCAGACCGCCGGCGCCCAGACCCTGGATCGCGCGGAAACCGATCAGCTGGCCCATGTCCTGGGCCATGCCGCTGAGGGCGGAACCGATCAGGAAGATCACGATGGAGGTGAGGAACGAGCCCTTGCGGCCGTACATGTCGCCGACCTTGCCCCAGATGGGCGTGGAGGCCGCGGTGGCCAGCGTGTACGCCGTGACCACCCAGGACAGGTGCTCCAGCCCGCCGAGCTCGCCGACGATCGTCGGCATCGCCGTACCGATGATCATGTTGTCGAGCATGGCCAGCAACATCGCGATCATGAGGGCCATGAGTACGACGCGGACACTGCGGGGCTTCACCTCCCCGGAGGTCTCCGTATTTTTCGTCATCTCCACCATGTCGTCCACTCCCCTGGCACTTTCCGCACCCGGCCACTTACTTGCCGCCCGGCTAGTTCACTACACTGGTGAAGGTAGACGCGTCACTAGCCGGGCGTCAAGTAAGTTTCTTGGGAGAGTCATGTCCAGCAGCAGTCCGCACCAGCGGCGCGGGAACACGCGCCAGCGCATCCAGGACGTCGCGCTGGAGCTCTTCGCCGAGCAGGGGTACGAGAAGACGTCGCTGCGCGAGATCGCGGAGCGGCTCGATGTCACGAAGGCGGCGCTGTACTACCACTTCAAGACCAAGGAAGACATCATCATCAGCGTCTTCGAGGACCTGACCCAGCCCATCGACGACTTGATCGGCTGGGCCGAGGGCGAGCCGCGCACCCTGGAGACCAAGCGGGAGGTGCTGCGCCGCTACAGCGAGGCGATGGCGGCGGGAACCTCGCTCTACCGGTTCATGCAGGAGAACCAGGCGACGGTGCGGGAGCTCAGCATCGGCGACACCATGAAGAAGCGGCTCTTCGCCCTGGTGGAACTCCTCAGGGCGCCGGACGCACCCCTGGCCGACCAAGTCCGCTGCATCAGCGCGCTGTTCACCCTGCATGCCGGAATGATGTTCCTCCAGCACGTGGAGGGCGACCCCGAGGAGACCCGTAAAGCTGCCCTGGAGGTCGCCACGGACCTCATCGTCCAGGCCCACCACCAGCAGCCGTAACCCCTGGGGGCCGGTCAGGCGGCAAGGTAGCCGACCGCGCCCGTCGCGGGCAGGGCCGCCCACGTGCGCGTACCGCCACCGGGCTCACGCGATCCCTCGATCCCCCAGGCCCCGCCGCACTCCCGGACGACCGCCGCCATCAGCCGCAGCGCGGAGCGCCGGCGCGCCTCGCAGTGCGCGGCGAGGCGGGGGTGCGCGTGGGGGGCGTGGCCGTCGTAGACGGTGAGCCGGAGCGCGCCCTCGCGGTGCCGGACGGACAGGTACAGACTTCGCGCGGGGTCCAAGTACCAGGTCGCCCCGACCAGTTCGCCGGTGACCTGCACGGCGGCCGGCGCGAGCGGGTCGAGCCCGTGGGCGTGCAGGGCGGCGCGTACGGCGCTGCGGGCGATCTGCGCGCTGTGCGGCTCGCCGGGGAGGGTGAGGCTGCACGAGAGGTCGTCGGGGACCGGAGGTCCGGTGGGGGCGGTGGGCACGACCGGGCAGGCGGTGAACCCGCCGGTGGGGGTGGCGGCCGGGTCGAAGGGGCTGGGCATCGGTGACTCCCTGGTGCGACGTTGCTGTTCGGCTGACGTGACTTCGGTGAGTTCGACGCGCACGGGTGGCTGACGCGGGCGGGGAGCGTGGCTCGTCGCCGAGGCCCGAGGCATGCTGCGGCGGTGCACTTCAACTCCCCTGCGTGAGCGGTGCGTTACCCAATGTAGTGCCTGGGTGGACTATTGACCACCTCCTTGCGATGATTCGTTCACTTCTGGAGGCGAAGGTCCCGACACGGCAGACTGCACCCATGCCGCCGAGGATTGCGCCCACCGAACGACAGAAGCGACTGGGCGCCGAGCTGCGCAGGATGAGGCTGGCGGCGGACGTGTCCGCCGAATCCGCCGCAGGGCTGCTCGGCGTCGACCGCTCCAAGGTGTCGGCCATCGAGCAGGGCATCCGGACCATCAGTGAGGAACGGCTCCGGACGCTGGCCTGCCACTGCGACTGCGCGGACGAGGAGTACATCGATGCGCTCGTGGCCATGGCCCAGCCGCGGAAGCGAGGTTGGTGGGAGCGCTACCGGGGCACCCTGTCCGCCGCCATGCTCGACATCGCCGAGACGGAGGCGCACGCCACCCGCATGCGGTGCGCACACTCGGTGCACGTTCCGGGGCTGCTCCAGACCAGCGACCACGCACTCGCCCTCTTCCGGTTCGTCGTACCGACCCTCCCGGAACAAGAGATCGCCCTGCGCTTGGCCCATCGTCTGGAGCGACAGCAGGTGTTGGAGGGTGACTCGGCACCCGAGTACGTCGCGGTCGTCCACGAGGCGGCTCTGCGGATGCGCTTCGGCGGCCGGAAGGTGGCGCGGGCCCAGCTGGAGCACCTGCTGACCGCGTCGGACAGGCCCAACGTGGTCCTGCGCGTCCTCCCCTTCGAGGCGGAAGGGTTCCCCGGCGCGGGCCAGACGGTCAACTACCTGGAGGGCCCGGTCCCGCGGCTGGACACGGTCCAGGTCGACAGCACGCACGGCGCGGACTTCCTGCACACCGAGGCGCAACTGGCGCAGTACCGTTGCCAATTGGACTGGACGGAACGGCTCAGCCTGCCACCCGGCCCGTCCCGGGACTTCATCCACCACCTGGCTCGCGAACTCTGAGGGGACACCGATGGCAGACATCACCTGGGAAGACGCCTTCTGCGGCGAGGGCGCGAGCTGCTACCGGATCGGGGTGGACGGGGACGGCAACAGCTACATCGCCCTCTCCGGCCAAGAGGACACGTACCTCACCGACACCACGGACGCCCTGCGCCAGCTCATCCGGGACATCAAGGCCGGCAAGGCCGACCACCTCCTATGACCGCAGGAACCCCGTGAGGGTGTCGACGTAGGCGTCCGGGTGGGTGACGTGGGGGACGTGACCGGCGCCCTCCAGGGTGACGACCCGCGCCCCCCGCAGCGCCTTGCCGAGCTTGGCGACGATTCCCGGGAACCAGGGCATGCCCTCGCTGCCCGTGGTCAGCAGGGCGGGGCCGGTGTAGCCGGCGGCGAGGCGCGGCAGGTCGATCATGGCCCAAGACGGGTCCGACTGCTCGTCGAGGAAGGTGGGGGCGTTGGCGATGAACGTCTCGCGGATCGGCTCAGGCACCCTGCCCCACTCGCCCGGCCCGGAGACCACCTCTTCCACGAAGCGCCGGGCCGCGGCCGCGTGGTCACCGCCGCGGATGTCCGCGAAGACCGCGTCCAGGCGCAGGCGGGCGGCTTGCGCTTCCTCATCGCCCTCGACGAGACCCAGCAGCGGGGGCTCGTGGGCGGCGAGGGTGCGGAACAGCTCGGGGCGGCGGGCGGCGAGCCCGAGGGCGGTGGACCCGCCGAAGGAACTCCCCGCGACGTGGGCCGGGGCGAGGTCCAGGGTCTCGATGAGCGCCGCGAGGTCGTCCTCGTCTTCCCTGCGGGTCCCCTGGCCGGGCGGGCGCTCGCTGCCGCTGTGACCGCGGCGGTCGTAGACCACCACCCGGTACGACCCGGCCAGGCGCGGGGCGACCAGGCGCCAGGAGTGGTGGTCGACCCAGGACCCGTGGACCAGTACGAGGGGATCACCCTCGCCCGTGACCTCGTAGAACAGTTCCACGCCGTTCACCCGGGTCCGTGGCATGCCGAGTCTCCTCCTCCGCCGGTAGGTCCGCCGGGACACATACCTCGGACGGCGCCCCCTCACACGCGGCGTTAGCCCGGGTGGCGGTGCGCGTGCGGGGGCGAGCGGGCGGCCTACTTCTCGCTGCGGGGGAAGGTGATCTCGACGCGGCGGTTCTTCTTGCGGCCCTCTTCAGTGCCGTTGTCGGCGATCGGGTAGTCCTCGCTGTAACCCCGGACGTCGAAGATGACCCCGGGGCTGGTCACCGTCTTGGCGAGTTCCGCCTGTACGGCGTCGGCGCGCTGCTTGGACAGTTCCTTGCCGTGCTCGTAGCTGCCCTGGTCGTCGGTGAACCCGAAGACCCGGACGCGGGTCGCCTTCTGCTGGTTGATCTCCTGTGCGATGGCCTGGATGCGGGCGGCGGCCTGGGCGTTGAAGACGGCGCTGTCCTCGGGGAAGAGCACCTCGGCCTGCAGGGCCATCATGACGGTCTGGTTGGTCTCCTGCCGCCGCTGCTCCCCGCCGAGGTCCTCGACGACCTCGGCGATGTCGAGCACCTTGATGGGGGCCAGCGTTCCGCCCTGCGGGATCTTGAGGCCGGGCGCGTTGGAGTCGATGGCCACGGGCGCGGCGGCGGAGGGCTCGGTCCCGGGCGGCACGGAAGGCTTGACGTCGTCGGCGTACGCGGTGGTCGCGCCGAGGATGTGGGCGCCGGCGATGACGAGGCCGGCGACGGCGGTCGCGGCGGAGACGCGGTGGCGTTTGGTCATGGGGTCACCCGGAGATTTTGACGGTGGCCGTGGCGAAGGTGGGGAGGCTGAAGTCCACCTCGGTGGTGGCGGCGGGGGGTGCGGGGAACTGGGCGAAGAACGGGATCGATTCCCCGGGGCCGACACTGGAGACGCCCGTTGTGCAGAGGCAGCGGGACTCCGTGTCCCGAAGTACGTAGTAGCGCTTCTTGCCCGCCTTATCGACCAGAGTCGCCCCCGCAACTGACTCTCCGGTGCCGTTGAGCTCGACACCACGCCAGGTCGCCGTGTCGTTGTAGGACTGGGACCCCGTGTTCTTGATCTGACCGTTGACAGTGAGGAAGCCACCTTGGTCACGCCGCACTGAGTTGAGTTCCAACACCATCCCGCTGGCCCCCTTGGCGGTCGCCAAGATCTCAGTCGGTGCTGAGCTCTGGCCGTTGCTCGGTGCGGCGGACTGCTTCCCCGCCCCCGGAGATTGCGGAGAGGGTGGATTCTTCGACTTGCCCTCCCCGCCGTCGTCACCGCCGCATCCGGCCAACGCGAGGGCCAGGACCGCCGCAATCGCGACGACCGTTCCCCTGCGAACCTTCGCCTTCTGCCGCATGCTCATTTGTGCTGCTTCCTTGTCGATTCGTTGTGGGTCAGTCGGTCAGGCGCACGTCGAAGAGCTTTCTTGCCAGCACATGCCAGGGGTCGGGCTTGGACGGCTCAAAGCTGAGCTCCACCCCACCCTTGCACTCGATCTTTACGGGGCCCGAGTTCAGCACCCCACTATCGACAGGACTCTGTGGTGCGCCGGGCGCCGCCGACGCCCCCAGGTGGCAGCGTGGTGTGATCAAAGCAGTGGCGTGGGCCGTGCCGTGCATGGATTCAGTACCGGGGATGACCGAGGTCCCCACCGTGCCGTTGGTCTGTACCTTGACGGTGAAGCTGAGCCCGGACGATGTGCAGGTCGCACTTGCGTCGTTCCGCGTGGCGAAGCTCGTGGCCTCCCCGCATGCGCCCGCTGGGTCGAATAGGTTGCCGAGAACGAGCTTCTCCCAGTCCTTGGGCTGGAGATCAGTTAGGACCACACCTGGAACCAACGTGTCCCTGGCCTTTTGAGCCGCTGCCAATGCCGCGGCATCAGCCGCTCCTTGTGCATCACTGCGGGTGACTCCGGCTTGGCCGATGACAAAAAACGCGAGCGCGGCGAAGAGCAGTCCCGCCACCATCACCACATATATGGGAAAGGCCTGCCCGCGGTCGCGGTCACGCACCCGGCGTGCGGCCACTAGCCGGCTTTGATGCTCGTCACCGCGTCCTTGATGCGCTTGGTGATCTCCGAACCGATACCCGAGCCGACGATCGCGCCGATGATGACCACCACGACCAGGATGATCCCCAGGTACTCGAAGGCCGTTTGGCCGCGGTCCAGGCCCGCGTATCGCTTGCGGAGGCTCGCCACCGCCGTGTCCGTCCACCCACTTACCCGGACCTTCGTCTGAACGGTGGCCTTGAGCAGGGTGTTGTGTGACATGGGGGTTTCCTCCCGGGCCGGTGCCGCTGTCGATGGGCGGACAATACGGGGAGTTAGCGGTGGTGACCAAGGGTCCCGGGGCCCAAATACGGACCCACTGCGTCAGGCGTCTACCCATGGCCGGTCACTCCTGGACGGGCCGTTCCGAGCCAGCGGGCTATCGCTTCGCTGCGGGTGGTGGTCTGGAGCTTCGCGAAGATGCGGTTGATGTGGTTCTTGACCGTCTTCTCGCTGATGAAGCAGGCCGCCGCGATCTGTTGGTTGTTCATCCCGGATGCGATCAGGTCCATGACCTCCTCCTCCCGGGAACTCAGGCCGTAGGCCATCTGGTTGACGAGTTGCTGAGAAGACTGTGCCACAACTGGTTGCGTTTGCGAAGAGGCGCGGAGTTCCGCGAGCAGGGCGTTCGCCGCCGTCGGGGTGAGGTGGGCGCGGCCGGCGTGGGTGTCGTGGATGGCCCGGATCAGGTGGTCCGGGGTGAATTCGCCGTGGACCAGGTAGCCGCCCGCGCCCAGGAGCAGGGCCTCCCGGACGACCTCCGCCTCCTGGCTGTACGTCAGCATCAGGACCGGCGCCAGCCGGACGAGGTGCGGGAGGGCCGAGATGCCGTCGACGCCCGGCATGCGGACGTCGAGTAGGACGACGTCGGGCCGGTGGAGGCGGGTCAGGTTCAGCGCCTCGCGGCCGTCCGCCGCCTGGGCGGTGACCTCCAGGCCCTCGGCGGTCGCCAGCAGGGCGGCCAGGCCCGCCCGGACGACGGGGTTGTCGTCGGCGATCAGGATCCGCAGCGGGGGCATCACGGGCTCCCCAAGGGGAGGTCGACCCGGACCAGGGTGCCGGGGCCGCCGTCCGGGCGGCCGCCGATGCGCAGGCCGGCCCCGATCGTCGCCGCGCGCTCCGTCATACCGAGCAGGCCGTAGTGGCCGGCGTCCGCCAGGGCGGTGACGTCGATCCCGGCGGGAGGCAGGCCCCGGCCGTCGTCCTCGACGGTCAGGGTCAGGGACGGGCCGGACACCGCCGCTTCCACCACGACCCGGGACGCGCACGCGTGGCGCCGGGCGTTCTCCAGGGCCTCGGAGGCCACCGCCAGGAGGTGCCCGGCGACGTCCGGGGGGAGCAGCGGCAGCGGCCCGGTGATACGGAGCTCCGCGCCCCCGCGCGCCAGCGCCCGCAGCTCCGCCGCGAGCGGGACGCCCGGGGCGTCCAGGTCCCGGCGCAGGTCCCGGCGCAGGTCCCGGCGCAGGTCCCGGCGCAGGTCCGTCAGCAGCTCCCGGGACTCCGCCGCCGCCCGGCGGGCCGCCTCCGCGACCGCCCGGGCCCGGCGGCGGGTGGCCTCCGGGTCGTCGGCGGTGCGGGAGAGGGCGTCGGCGGACAGGGCCAGGCCGTGCAGGGTCTTCGCCACCGAGTCGTGCATCTCGCGGGCCAGGCGCTCCCGTTCGGCCCGTACCGCTTCGGCCGCCGCCAGCCGCGCCCGGGTCTCCGTCAGGGCCTGGCTCGCCGCCCCGAAGCGGAAGAGGAGGTCCCGCAGCGAGGCCCCCGCCGCGCCCGCCAGCAGGCACAGCGCGGCAAGCGTGAACCCGCCGGTGACGGCCGCCACCCACGCCACCCACGCCACCAACGCCGCCTGCGCGGCCGCGTAGAGCGCCGAGCCGCGCCACCCGTAGACCAGCCCGGCCAGCAGCGGTGTGCAGAGCGAGAGCAGGCCGAGCGGGGAGGAGGGGGTGGCGGTGATCAGGAGCAGCGCGCTGAACGCCGTGTCCACGGCCAGCAGCCAGGGGTGGCGCAGCAGCAGCGGCCCGAAGCGCTCCCAGTCGCGGAACAGGACGTAGGACAGCATGAAGGTGAGCAGGACCGCGCCGCCCACCAGGTACACGGGGGCGCCGGGCGCGGTGCGGCCGAGGGCCACGGGCGCGCCCAGGCCGAGCATCACCATCCGGAACGCGAAGACCCGACGGCACAGTGCCTGCAACGCGTTCACCTGGAGGGCGAGCGGAGGGGCCGGCCGCGCCGCGGCACCACGCGCGGCCGTAACCGGGGCCGAGACCGGGGCCGGGGCGGTGGACGTGGCCGGGGCCGAGGCGGTGGACGTGGCCGGGGCCGAGGCGGTGGACGTGGCCGGGGCCGGGGCCGGGGCCCCGAAATCGATCGTGGCGGCCATGGCTCACCCGCTCCCGAACAGGGCGCCGAAGTCGATGTCCGCCCCGTAGACGAACCCGCACACGAGCAGGATCAGCGTGCCCGGCAGCATGAACATGGTGACGGTGAAGGTGGCCTTGGGGACCGCCCGCGCAGCCCGGCGGCGGGCGTTCTGCGCGTCCGTGCGGCGCATGTCCTCCGCGATCGCGATCAGCGTCTCCACGATCGGGGAGCCCAGCTCCTCGCCCTGCTGGAGGGCGGTGACGAACTGCGCCACCTGCTCGGAGTCGTTGCGCCGGCGCAGCTCGTCGAAGGCCTGGCGGCGGCTGACGCCCATGTCCATCTGCTGGAGGGTGATACGGATCTCGTCCGACCAGGGCCCCTCGTACTTGCCCGCGACCCGGTCCAGCGCCTGCCGGAAACCGAGCCCGGCGCTGACGACGACCGCCAGCACGTCCAGGAAGTCCGGCAGCGTCCGCTCGATGTGGTCCCGGCGCACCCGGATCGCCGACCACAGGCCCGCCTCGATCCAGAACAGGCCGAAGGCGACCATGAGCAGGGCGGCCACCAACTGCCCGTTGACCAGCATCGCGAAGGCGCCGAGCGCGCCGAGGAACCCGTAGACGGCGCGCCGGGCCGCGTACCGGTCGATGGTCAGGCCGGCCGGGTTGCCCGCCATGTCGATCTGACGGCGCTTGCGGGCCACCCGGTCCGGGCCCATCAGCCGCAGCACCAGGGGGGCCCAGCGGATGCCCGTGCGGTCGACGAGCGAGCCGACGGCCGTGGTGCGGGTCGCGCCGACTTCGAGGGCGAGGGCGAGGTCGCTGGGCAGTTTGACGTCGGCGCGGTAGAGGCGGACCCCGTACAGGGCCCCGAAGACCGACAGCCCGAGGGCCGCGGCGAGCAGCAGTGCGGTCACGTCGTCCCCCTCACACGTCGATCTTCGACAGCCGGCGGATGAGGACGAACCCCAGGGTGAACAGGCCGAGGGCGATGATGACCGCCGTCTGCCCGATGAACGCACCCGTCATGCGGTCCAGGGCGCCCGGCATCATCATGTCCACGAGCAGCAGCGACCCGAGCCCGATGGCCGGGACCAGGTACGCCGTCACCGTCACCTGCGAGAGCTGCGTACGGATCTCCCTGCGCGTCTCCTTGCGCTGCTCCAGCGTCACCGTGAGGTTGCGCAGGCTCCCCACGAGGGCGCCGCCCGCGCGCGCGGACAGGACCAGGGTGGAGACGAGCACGACGAGTTCGCGCGAGGGCAGGCGTTCGGTCAGTTCGCCCAGGGACTCCTCGATGGAGTGGCCGACGGCGAGGCGGTCGGCGACGCGGCCGAGCTCCTCGCCGGCCGGTGCCTCCAGTTCCTCCGCCGCCATGCCGATGGCGGTACGCAGCGCCAGGCCGGCCTGGGTGGCGTTGGCCAGGATGCGGGCGAGTTCGGGGAGCTGGTTGATGAACCGCTCCGTGCGGCGCGTGCGCTGCCAGTTGAGGAAGGCGTTGCCCGCCCACAGCCCGATCAGGCCCGCCACCGGGCCGAAGAACGGGGCCAGCAGGGACGCCGAGACGAGCCAGACCCCGGTCACGGACATCAGCATGTAGACGAGGAACTCGCCGGGGGTGAGGTCCAGGCCCGTGGTCGCCAGCTTCACCTCGATCCGGCGGCCCAGCCGGGTGCGGCGCAGCCGGCGGTCGACCCCGCGGAAGCGGCGCCGGCGGCCGAGCGGCTCCGGGGTTCCGCTCGCGGAGAGGCGTTCGACGAGGGCGGCGCGCTGGGCGCGGCCGGCGGCGTAGGCGTGTACGCCGAGGACCACGAGCAGGCAGGCGAGCAGCGTGGCGCCGAGGGTGAGGAGGATCAAAGGGTTCACAGGACGGTCCGGGTGGTCCGAGCGGTACGGGCGGCGAGCTGGTCGTCGGACATGGCGACCCCGAAGGCCTGCGGGATCGGCTGGTTGTTCATGTAGAGGCGGTCGGCGATCGTGCGCGGCAGCGGGTAGTACGCGAAGTGGCCGTGCACGCGCCCGTCCGCGGCCATCGGGCGGGCGGCGAACCGGCACACGGTGATGATCCGGAAGGGTTCGCGGCCGTGCGAGTCGAGGATGGAGATCTCGGTGATGCGGCGCGAGCCGTCGCCGAAGCGGGTGAGCTGGACGACGACGTTCACCGCGCTGTTGATCTGGTCCTGGAGCGCCTCGAACGGGATCTCCACCTCGGACATGGACGCCAGGGTCTGCAGGCGCATCAGGGCGTCCTCGGCGCTGTTGGCGTGGACGGTGGCCAGGGAGCCGTCGTGTCCGGTCGACATGGCCTGGAGCATGTCGAGGGTCTCGCCGCCGCGGACCTCGCCGACGATGATGCGGTCTGGGCGCATGCGCAGGGAGTTGCGCACGAGGTCGCGGATGGTGATCCGGCCGCTGCCCTCGACGTTGGCGGGGCGCGATTCGAGGCGGATGACGTGCGCCTGCTGGAGCTGGAGTTCGGCCGAGTCCTCGATGGTGATGATCCGCTCGCCCTCCGGGATCAGGCCGGAGAGGGCGTTGAGGAGGGTGGTCTTGCCGGTGCCGGTGGCCCCGGAGACGATCACGTTCATCTTCGCCTGCACCAGGCCGGACAACAGGAGCAGCATCTGCTCGTCCAGCGAACCGAGGCTGATCATCTCGTGCAGGGTGAACGCGCGCGGGAAGCGGCGGATGGTGAGCGTGGCGCCGGTGAGGGAGAGCGGGGGGATGATCACGTTGACGCGCTCACCGCTGGGCAGGCGGGCGTCGACCATCGGATTGGCCTCGTCCACGCGGCGGTTGACGGTGGAGACGATGCGCTCGATGGTCTGCATGAGCTGCTCGTGCGAGGCGAAGCGCAGCGGCAGCTGTTCGACGCGTCCGGCGCGCTCCACGAAGATCTGGTCGGGGCCGTTGACCATGATCTCGGAGATCGACGGGTCTTCGAGGAGCGGTTCCAGGACGCCGAGGCCGAGCGCCTCGTCGACGACGCGCCGGATGAGCTGGGCGCGTTCGACGGTGGACAGAACGGGGCCCTCGCGGCTGATGATGTGGCCCAGTACGCGTTCCAGCCGGGCCCGGCGCTCGGCGGGCGCGAGCGCCGACATCTCGGCGAGGTCGATCTCCTCCAGCAGCTTGGCGCGGTAGGAGGAGACCAGCCGGCCGTCCTCGCGCGGGTTGTGGCGGTCGTCGGGGGTGTTGACCCGGGAACGCAGGCTCATCGTCAGGGTCCCTTCGGGTCGTCGTTGGGCATGACGGCGGTGGCGGTGGCGGGGTCGAGCGCGAGCCCGGGGATGATCGAGGTGACCGGGATGGAGACGTTGGCGGTGACCGCGTCCCCGCCGCCGGACACCGTGATGGTGGCCGCGAGCCCCGAACGGATCGCCGCGTGGCCGGCCGCCTCCCCCGACCCCGGTTTGCGGGCTTCCACCCGGGCCGCCGTGCGCGCCGCCGTCTCGGCCTGCTGGTGGACGTAGCCGACCCAGCCGAGTTGGATGCCGCACAGCGCGACGAAGAGCAGGATGGGGATGAAGCCGATGTACTCCAGGGCCACTTGACCCCGGTCCCGAAAGGCGCGCCGGGTCCCTGTCATCTCACTCCCCTCCCCTCTCCTGCTCCTGTGGCGAGCCGCCCTCGCCCGTGATGGGAACGCCGATGTCCAGCCCGGGGAACAGCACGGGGACGTGGAGCCTGACGGTCGCCTTGTAGACGTCCCCCGCGTTCCCGCAGTCCACCTCCACGGCCCAGGCGCCCCCGATGTGCCTGCGGGCCGCCGTCCCGCACGCGGCGTCGCCGTGCACGGCCCCGGCCCGCGCCGCCTCGTCGGCCGCATTGCCCGCCAGCGAGAACGCGTACCCGATCAGGACGCACTCCCACACCGCCGCGACGAGCAGCAGGATCAGCGGCACCATGCCGACGAACTCGACGGCCACCTGTCCACGGTCCCGGCTCCGCGCGGCCACGGCCTCACCCCTCCCGGCCCCGGCGGAGCCGGGCCAGTGGTCCGGCCGCCGCCCGTACGGCCAGTTCGGCGGAGGGGGGTTCGGCGGTGGTGGTGGCCGGGGCGGACAGCAGGCCGAGTTCCCCCGCCAGCTTCCACAGAGCCTGCTTGACCGTCGAGCGGTTGTCGAGGTCCTGGACGCGGCCCGCGTCCACCACCGCCTGGAGCTCCTTGAAGGCGGCGGGGACCGGGGTGCGGGTGACCCGGGTCCCGGTGATCTTCTCGATGAGGGCGGGCTGGATCTCGGTGTGCCTGCTCCAGCGGTTGACGACCATCACGGTGTCCTCGGCCTTGCGGACCTGGAGCCGCTCCCACATCCGCACCAGCCGTTTGGCGGCCCGTACCGCGACCACGTCGGGGGTGGTGACCAGGACCGCGACCTCGGCCAGCTCCACGGCGGCCGCGTTCGCCCCGGTGACCTGGGTCCCGCAGTCGATGACGACCAGCTCGTAGCGGGCGCGCAGGGCGGCGATGACGAGCCGGGCGGCCCGTTCGTCGACCTCCTCGCCCCGTTCGCCGTCGCCCGGGGCCAGCAGCAGCGCGAGCCCGGTGCGGTCGTCGTACACGGCGTCCTGGAGGACGCGGGGGGAGATGTCCTGGATCCCGGCGAGGTCGGCGACCGAGCGGCGGAACTGCACGTCGAGGTAAGAACCGACGTCCCCGGCCTGGAGGTCCAGGTCCATCAGGGCCGTACGGCGCCCGGAGGCGGCCGCGGCGAGGGCGAACTGCACCGCCGTGAAGGTGGTCCCGACGCCGCCCTTGGCTCCGGCGACGGTCACCACCCGGCCGCCGGGACCGGACGGCTGCTGCTGGCCACCGCCCAGGTGGCGGCGTACGCCCGCGGACCACTGGGCGGCGGCCTGGACGCGGGCGGCCAGTTCCTCGTAGGTGACGGGCAGTCCGATCAGGCCCCGCGCCCCGGAGTCCATGGCGGCGGAGAACAGGGCGGGCCCGGCGTCGGACGACAGCAGGACCACGCCCACCGCCGGGAAGCGCAGGGCGACCTCCCGGACGAGTTCCAGGGCGGGCAGCGGGCCGATCCGCTCGTGGACGAGGACCACCTCGGGCAGTGCGTCGACGGACTCGGCGGCGAGCCGTGCCAGCGTGTCGAGCAGGGCCGTCGAGTCGGTGACGGGCCCGGCCGGTTCGGCGTCGGGGAGCCGGCCCAGGAGGGTGGCGATGAGGCGGGCGGCGTCCGGGTCGCCGGCCGCGGGGAGGATTCGGGTGCTCATCCGGGCCTCACTTGTCCCCGTCGAGGGTGTACGTGCGGTCGCCCGGGCCGGGGGCCGACTCGGTGCCGGGGGCCACCAGGGCCAGCCGTACGTGCTCCGCGAACGACTCGGCGTACGCGACGCGCTGGGTGTCCTTGGTGTTCAGGGCGAAGGTGATCGGGACCGCCTCGGCGGGGCCCTTCTTGTCGCTGTCCTTGTCCAGGGGGGTGAGCTTGCCGACGTTCAGGACGCGGGCGTTGGCGACGATGATCACCGAGCGGGAGGGATCGGTGTCCTTCGCGCCCTTGAAGGTGGCGATGATGTTGACCTTGGCACCGGAGGTGATCTTGCCGGCCACCCCGGTCGCGGCGTCGATCATGATCGCGATCTCCTGCTCGCCCGGCTGGAGCTGGGGCTTGTCGACGAACATGTCCTCCTGGAGGAGGGAGCCCTTCTTGAGCGTGGTGAGGGCGATCTTGCCCTTGAGCGCGCCGAGGTCGGTGACGGCGGTCTCGGACAGCCATCGCTTGGGGACCTTGACCTCCTCGAACTGGCCCGCGCCGAGGGGGCTGTACGGGGCGATGTCCCCCTTCACGCGGTACGCGACGACCTCGGACCCGACCTTGGAGTTGACGTCGCCGATCACCACGAGGACCCCGGCGAACGCCGCGAGCGCGCACAGGACGGACAGCAGCAGCAGGATGACGCCGCGGCGCTGGCGTGAGTTCATGAGCCGTACTACCTCGCCGTTCTTCGTTCGTTCGGGCCGGTCAGAGTCGGGATCTGGACGGTGCTGCGCTCTGCCCGCCGGCGGGCGGCGGCGCCGGTGGCGGCGCGGTCAGCGGGGCCGAGCAGAAGCCGCAGCGGTCGCCGATGAGTTCCATGCCGCACCAGCGGCACTCCTCGCGGCGGACCGAGGCGACGAGCTGGTAGAGCACGGACGGGTCCGGGATGGCGGCGGCGAACTCGACGAGCTTCGGGGTCGCCCACCAGGCGGCCGAGTCGGCGGGCAGCGGGTTCTCCATGACGCCGGCGACCTGCCAGGCGGGCGCCAGTTCGGCCGCCACCCAGTCGGAGGCGAGCTGGCCGCGGGCGAAGGTGAGGTGCGTGACGAAACCGGGGCCGGGCGGCAGTACGGCGGCGCCGCCCGCGTGCGCACCCGAGGAGGCCGAGGGCGCCAGCCTGGCGAGGTGGGGCGTGGGGTGCGCGAGTACGGCGAACTGGGCACCCGGTGACCAGGAGCGGGCGTGGGCCTTGAGCCCGACCGGCACCCGGTCCAGTTTGGCGACGCTGCCCAGCAGGGCGCCCGCGTAGATGTAGTGGGACAGCAGCCTGGCCGCCGAGGCGAGGACCCCGGGGCTGAACTCGCAGACGCTGAGCTGGCGCAGCTGACGGACCAGCAGGGCGGTGCCCAGCGGGGGCAGGTCGGCCTCGACCAGCGCCATGCGGTCGGTTTCCAGGATGGCCCGTACGGTGTGCAGCCGCCGCACGGTGGCGGCGGGCAGCCAGGACGGTACGACCACCACGAGGTGGCCGTGCGCCTCCAGCAGGGCGGTGGTCTCGGCGAGCGCCCCTTCGAGGTCGAGCTGTCCGGGCGGGCGCAGCACGGCGGCGCCCGGGGTGTGCCGGTCGGGGGCGGGCAGCACCAGGTCGGCGCTGGTGACAGCAATGGCGGTCGGCACGCGAATCCCCCCGTTCACCCCGTACACCGCGGTCTTCGCCCGTCCGTCACGCGGCCTTCACCTGCGCTGCACGGACGGCGCGACCGCACACGACCAGCGCCTTCCCCCCTGCGTCAGCACCATATCCGCGTCGTCCGCGGTGGGGCAGGGCCTTGGTGATTCCCGTGCCGCGAGCACATGTCACAGGTGACCGGAAACCGGGACAACGGGGACCGGACGACAAGGGGAACTGCGCTGATTTCAGGCCAGATTGACAAGAGCCTTGACACCGCGATTGGTCTGGACCAACTTGGCTCCCGGGGGTCCCCCACACGCCCCCGTCACCCCGTTCACATCCCCCTCTCCCCCCACCGGAGCCTTCGTGAACCGCATACGCTCCCTCGCCCTGCCCCTCGCCGCCACGCTCGCCGCCGGCGCCCTGACCGCCGCCGGCGCCGGTACGGCACAAGCCGCCGACGTCAACGTCGCCCGTAACGGAGGCTTCGAGTCCGGCCTGGCCGACTGGTCCTGTTCGGGCGGCAGCGGCGCCGCCGTCACCTCCCCCGTCTTCTCGGGCAGCGGCGCCCTCAGGGCCACCCCGGCCGGCCAGGACGAGGCCCGGTGTTCCCAGACCGTCACGGTCAAGCCGAATTCCACGTACACGCTCAGCGCGCAGGTGCAGGGCTCGTACGTGTACCTCGGCGCGACCGGGACCGGCACCCAGGACGTGTCCACCTGGACCCCGGGGTCCGGCGGCGGCTGGCAGAAGCTGTCCACCACCTTCTCCACCGGGCCGAACACCACCAAGGTCACCGTCTGGACGCACGGCTGGTACGGCCAGCCGGCCTACGTGGCGGACGAGTTCAGCGTCTTCGGCCCGGACGGGGGCGGCGGCACCGACCCCGGTCCGAGCGTCCCGGGGGCGCCCTCGGCGCCCGCCGTTTCCGGTCAGAGCGCGAGCGCCCTCACCCTTTCGTGGAACGCGGTCGGCGGCGCGAGCGGCTACCACGTGTATCAGGACGGCGTCCGCGTCCGGACCGTCACCGCCTCCCCCGTCCAGCTCACCGGGCTCGCCGCCGCCACCTCGTACTCGTTCCAGGTGAGCGCGTACAACGCGGCGGGCGAGGGCCCGAGGTCGGCGGCGGTGACCGGGACCACCACCGGCGGCGGCAACCCGAACCCCAACCCGGCGGTACCCAAGCACGCCCTGACGGGCTACTGGCAGAACTTCAACAACGGTGCGACCGTCCAGAAGATCTCGGACGTCTCCGCCCAGTACGACATCATCGCCGTCTCCTTCGCCGACGCCACGACCACGCCGGGTGCCATCTCCTTCACCCTGGACTCGGCCGGCCTGGGCGGGTACACGCCGGCGCAGTTCAAGGCGGACGTCGCGGCGAAGAAGGCGGCCGGGAAGTCCGTCGTCCTCTCGATCGGCGGCGAGAAGGGCACCATCTCGGTGGGCGACTCCGCCTCCGCGAACAACCTGGCGAACTCGGCGTACGCACTGATGCAGGAGTACGGGTTCAGCGGCATCGACATCGACCTGGAGAACGGCCTCAACCCGACCTACATGACGCAGGCGCTGCGCTCGCTGTCCGCCAAGGCCGGATCGTCGTTCGTGCTGACGATGGCGCCGCAGACGATCGACATGCAGTCGACCGCGGGCGGCTATTTCAAGACGGCCCTGAACGTCAAGGACATCCTGACCGTCGTCAACATGCAGTACTACAACAGCGGCTCGATGAACGGCTGTGACGGCAAGGTCTACTCCCAGGGGACGGTGGACTTCCTGACCGCCCTCGCCTGCATCCAGCTGGAGGGCGGCCTCGACCCCTCGCAGGTGGGACTCGGCGTCCCCGCCTCGCCCAGCGGCGCGGGCAGCGGCTACGTCTCGCCGACCACGGTGAACAACGCCCTGGACTGCCTCGCGCGGGGCACGAACTGCGGGTCCTTCAAGCCGTCGAAGACCTACCCCGGGCTGCGCGGCGCAATGACCTGGTCGACCAACTGGGACGCCAAGGCGGGTAGCGCTTGGTCCGACACGGTGGGTCCGAAGGTCCACGCGCTCCCTTAGGCGGTACGTGTGGGGGTGACCGGTGACCGACCGGCCCGACCGCATTCTGGCCGGTTTCGGATTCTTGACCCGGACATGCCACGAGAGCACGCTGTGCGCGTCCGCACGGCTACCCCCACACTCCCACCCAGGAGAACGCATGCGGCTCCACAACCGTCGGAGGGCCGCCGTCACGGCGGCCCTCCTGGCCCTGGCGCTCGGCGCACCCGCCTACGGGATGAGCGCGACGGCCGCCCCGCCACCCACCCCCTCCACCGCCACCCAGGACGAGTCCGTCGCCCAGTACGAGGTCCGGGGCCCGGCAACGGCGGCCGAACGCACCGCCCTGCTGCGCACCGGCGTCTCGATCGACGAGGTGGACGCCCGCTCCGTCGTCGTCAGCGCGGACCCCGCCCAGGCCAAGCACCTCCGTGCGCTCGGCTACGAGATCACCCCGCTGCCCGGGCCGCCCGACCGCTCGCTGAGCGGCGTGGCCACGGGAGTGAACGACTTCCCGTCCGCCGACTCGAATTACCACAACTACGCCGAGGCGACGGCGGAGATCAACCAGCGCATCGCCCAGTACCCGTCGATCATGAGCAAGCAGGTCATCGGGAAGTCGTACCAGGGCCGGGACATCATCGCGATCAAGATCAGCGACAACGTCGGGACCGACGAGGCCGAGCCCGAAGTGCTCTTCACGCACCACCAGCACGCCCGTGAGCACCTGACCGTGGAAATGGCCCTGTACCTGCTCAAGGAGTTCGGCTCCAAGTACGGCTCCGACGCCCGGGTCACCAACATGGTCAACAGCCGCGAGATCTGGATCGTCCCGGACCTCAACCCCGACGGCGGCGAGTACGACATCGCCTCCGGCTCCTACCGCTCGTGGCGCAAGAACCGGCAGCCCAACTCCGGCTCCTCCTACGTCGGCACGGACCTGAACCGGAACTGGGACTACAAGTGGGGCTGCTGCGGCGGCTCCAGCGGCAGCAAGAGCTCCGAGACCTACCGCGGCACGGCCGGCGAGTCGGCCCCCGAGGTGAAGGTCGTCGCGGACTTCGTCCGCAGCCGCGTGGTCGGCGGCAAGCAGCAGATCAAGGCCGCCATCGACTTCCACACCTACAGCGAGCTCGTGCTGTGGCCGTTCGGGTGGACGTACAACGACACGGCGCCCGGCATGACCGCCGACGACCTCGCCGCGTACAAGAAGATCGGCACCAGCATGGCCACCAGCAACGGCTACACGCCGGAGCAGTCCAGCGACCTGTACATCACCGACGGCACGATCGACGACTGGCTGTGGGGCAACCAGAAGGTCTTCGCCTACACCTTCGAGATGTACCCGAGCGACACGGGCGGCGGGGGCGGCTTCTACCCGCCCGACGAGGTGATCGACCGCGAGACGGCGCGCAACCGGGACGCCGTGCTCCAACTGCTGGAGAACGCGGACTGCATGTACCGCTCGATCGGCAAGGAGGCGCAGTACTGCGCCTAGCCGGCGCGTGACCGGCCGGGCCGGGGCGCCCCACCGCCAGGGGGGCGCCCTTCGCGCGGGAGCTAACCGAGGACCGCCAGCGCGTCGATCTCGACCAGCATCCCGGCGGGCAGACCCACGTAGACCGTGGTCCGGGCGGCCGGGGCCTGCTTGATGCCCTGCTCCTCGAAGTACGCGTCGTAGATCTCGTTCATCTCGGCGAAGTGCCCGGTGTCGGTGAGGTACACGCGGATCATCACCGCGTCCTCCCAGCTCGCGCCGCCCGCCTCCAGCACGGAGCGGACGTTCTCCAGCGTCCGCAGCGTCTGCTCGCGCAGCGACGGGCCCGCGAGGGCGGCCGGCTGCCCCTCCACATGCGGCAGGTAGCCGACCTGGCCCGCGACCTGGAGGATGTTCCCCTTGCGCACGCCGTGCGAGAACCTCGCGGGCGGGGCGTTGTGGGTCTCGGGCGTGACGGCGGTCTTCTCGGTCATGGGGTGCCTTCCTGTAGGGCTCGTACGGTCCCGTACGGCTCGCCGCCGCTGGCGGCGTCGGGAACCGGCCCCCGTTGCCCCGTCGTCAACGGGGATGTTAGACAGCAACAGGCACCACCTGCAACGAACGTCGCGCCCAGCGCGACGCGAGAGGATTCCGCATGGGCAGCGACGCAGTCCGACGGCTCGCCGACGAACCGGTGGACCACCGCTTCAAGGGCCTCCCCCCGGACGCGGAGCGCTCCGCCCTGACCGTGGGCCGGCTCGCGGCCGAGCGCCGCGACCTGTTCACGGGCGGCTTCACCACACCCGTCCTCACCCTCGACGCGGACGCGCTCGCCCACAACCTGGCCGCACTGGAGACGTACGCCCAGCGCCACGGGCTGTCCTTCGCCCCGCACGGCAAGACCTGCATGGCCCCGCAGCTGTTCCGGCGCCAGCTGGAGCACGGCGCCTGGGGCATCACGGCCGCCGTCCCGCACCAGGCCCGCGTCTACCGCGCGTTCGGCATCCAGCGGATCTTCCTCGCCAACGAGCTCGTCGACGCCGCCGCCCTGCACTGGGTCGCCGCGGAACTCGCCGCCGACCCCTCGTTCCGCTTCGTCTGCTACGTCGACTCCGTGCGCGGCGTCCGCCTGATGGACCGGGCCCTCGCGGGCCGGGGCGCCACCGTCGACGTCGTCGTGGAACTCGGCGCCGGGGAGGGTGCCCGCACGGGCGCCCGCACCGAGGACGACTGCCGCGCCGTCGCCGACGCCGTCGCACAGAGCGACACCCTGCGCCTGGTCGGCGTCGCCGGGTACGAGGCGGAGGTGCCCGGGGCCGATCCGGACTCCGTGCACGCCTACCTGCGCCGGCTCACCGGTCTCGCCGTCGAGTTCGACAAGGCGGGCCGCTTCTCGGGGGACACGGAGGAGATCGTCGTCAGCGCGGGCGGCTCGGCCTGGTTCGACGCCGTCGCCGACGTGTTCGCGGAGCTGCCGCAGCTGTCGCGGCCGACGCTGCGGCTCCTGCGCTCGGGCGCGTACGTCTCCCACGACCACGGCTGGTACACCCGCCTAACGCCCTTCAACCGTCACCCCGACGAGGGCGGGCTGCGCCCCGCGTTCCGGCTGTGGACGCAGGTCGTCTCGCGCCCCTCCCCCACCCAGGCCTTCGTCAACGCCGGCAAGCGGGACATCGCCTACGACCTCGGGCTGCCCGGGGCGGAGCTGGTGCGGGACCCGCTCGACGGCACCGAGCGGCCCGCCACCGGGATCCGGGTGGTCAAACTCTCCGACCAGCACGCCTGGCTGGAGACCGACTCGGCCGACGACCTCCAGGTGGGCGACTGGGTGGCGCTGGGCATGTCCCACCCCTGCACCATCTTCGAGAAGTGGCCGCTGATCCCCTTGGTGGAGGCGGACGGCACCGTCACCGACTACGTCCGCACCTTCTTCTAGGCCCGGGGCCCGGCGTGGACCTGGTGGTCCGGGGGGCCCGTGTCGTGGACGGCACGGGCGGCCCCTCGTACACCGCGGACGTCGCCGTCCACGAGGGCCGGATCGAGGCGGTCGGCCGGATCCGGGCGGGCGGCCGGCGCACCCTCGACGCGCACGGCCTGGTGCTGGCCCCCGGCTTCGTGGACATGCACGCCCACAGCGACCTGGCCCTGCTGCGCGATCCGGACCACAGCGCGAAGGCCGCCCAGGGCGTGACCCTGGAGGTCCTCGGCCAGGACGGCATGTCCTACGCGCCCGCCGACGACCGCACCCTGGCCGGGGTCCGGGCGGCGATCGCGGGCTGGAACGGTCCCGGGGACGACGCCGACTTCGGCTGGCGCACCGTCGGCGGGTACCTGGACCGGCTCGACTCCACCGGCATCGCCGTCAACGCCGCCTACCTCGTGCCGCAGGGCACCGTGCGCGCGTACGCGGTCGGCTGGGACGACCGCCCCGCCACCCCCGCCGAGCTCGACCGGATGCGCACGCTCGTCGCCGAGGGCCTTGCCGAGGGCGCCGTCGGCATGTCCTCCGGGCTCACCTACACGCCCGGCATGTACGCCGACGGCGCCGAACTGACCGAGCTGTGCCGGGTGGTGGCCCGGTACGGCGGTTACTACTGCCCGCACCACCGCTCGTACGGGCGCGGCGCCCTGGCGGCCTACGCCGAGATGATCGCCCTGGCCCGCGGAGCGGGCTGCGCCCTGCACCTCGCGCACGCCACCATGAACTTCGCGGAGAACCGGGGCCGGGCGGGGGAACTCCTCGCCCTCCTCGACCGGGCGCTGGCCGAGGGCGCCGACCTCACCCTCGACAGCTACCCGTACACCCCCGGCTGCACCACCCTCGTCGCCCTGCTGCCGAGCTGGGCGGGCGCGGGCGGCCCCGAAGCCGTGCTCGCCCGGCTCCGGGACGACGCCGAGGCCGGGCGGATCCGGCACGCGCTGGAGGTCACCGGCTCCGACGGCTGCCACGGGGTACCGGTGGACTGGGCGGCGGTCGAGGTGTCCGGGGTCGTGGACCCCGCCTTCGGCGCGCACGTCGGCACCCGCCTGCGCGACTGGGAGCAGGCGCGGCGGCTGCTCCTCGGGGACCGGCTGCGGCCCACCGTCCTGCAGCACGTGGGCCACGAGGAGAACGTCCGGGCGATCATGCGCCACCCCGCGCACACCGGCGGTTCCGACGGCATCCTCCAGGGCGCCAAGCCCCACCCGAGGGCGTACGGCACGTTCCCGCACTACCTCGGCCGCTACGTGCGCGAACTGGGCGTGCTGTCGCTGGAGGAGTGCGTGGCGCACCTCGCGGGGCGCCCGGCGGCCCGGCTGCGCCTGCCCGACCGGGGGCAGGTCCGCCCCGGCTACCGCGCCGACCTGGTGCTCTTCGACGGGGACACGGTGGCCGCGGGGTCGACGTACGAGAACCCGCGGGCGCTGCCGACGGGTATCCCGCACGTCCTGATCGACGGCCGCTTCGTGATGCGCGACGGCCGCAGGACGGACGTGCTGGCCGGGCGAGCGGTCCGCAGGACGCCGCCGCGGGGCTGATGGCCCCTCGCCCTGGGGCCGTTCACGGGCGGCGCCTACGATGACCGGCATGATCGCTTTTGCCCCGGCCGCAGCGCTGTTCGTCTTCCTCTGTCTGAGCGTGCGCGAGGACCGGCGGCGCTTTCGCAACGCCGTCCTGCTGGGGCTCACCTTCATCAGCCTGGCGCTGGGGCTGCTCTCGCGGATCTCGCAGCTGCCGCAGGCCCTCGCGGCGCCCCTGGTGGCCGCCGTGTTCCTGCTGCCGGCGCTCGGGGTGGTGGCGCTCGCCTGCTTCCTCGTCGCCAACGGCGTGACGATGGTGCGCAAGGAGGGCCGGAGCCTCGGCAACCTGCTGTCGCTGCTGGCCGGCCTCGGGATCTTCGGGGTGCTCGGGCTGGCCCTGGTCACCGTGCTGAGCGGCTCGGGGAAGCTGGCCGGGATGACCGCGATGGTGGTCATGACCGCCGCCTACGTCTCGTTCCTCTTCCTCTGCTTCCTCGCGTACGCCTACCTCTACGGCCGGATCAAGGTGCGCGGCGACGTCGACTACGTGGTCATGCTGGGCTCCGGCCTGGTGTGCGGCGACCAGGTGCCGCCCCTGCTGGCCTCCCGGCTGCGCAAGGGCAAGCAGATCTACGAGGCCCAGCGCGCCCGGGGCGGCCGGACGCCGGTGCTGCTGCCGTCGGGCGGCAAGGGCTCGGACGAGAAGGTCGCCGAGGCGCGCGCCATGGCGGACTGGCTGATCGCGGAGGGCGTCCCCGAGGAGCACGTGCGCCTGGAGGACCGCTCCCGCACGACGGAGGAGAACCTGTCCCTCAGCGCGGCCATCATGGCCGGGACCACCCCGGGGTACAGGTGCGTGGTGGTGACCAACAACTTCCACGCCTTCCGGGCGGCGATGATGGCCCGCAAGGCCGGGGTCAACGGACAGGTGCTGGGTTCGCCGACGGCCGCGTACTTCTGGCCGAGCGCGACGATCCGCGAGTTCGCGGCGGTGTTCATGGAGCACAAGGGGGTCAACCTGGCCGTGTGCGGGTCGCTGCTCGCGCTGGGTGTGGTGCTGACGCTGGTGGTGCACTGAGGGCGGTTCTGTACCCTTTCCTAATGATTTGTCGGTCGACGTGCGTTCATGGCGTGCGCGCCGGAGGATGATGGGAAACGGGGACCCCCCGAGGAGGTACGCGATGGAACGTGAATCGGACCAGCAGCCCCAGAACGCGGACCGCCCGTCCAAGCTGTGGACCGGCGGCGAGCGGCCCTACGACCCCGAGGACCTCGTCATGGCGACGGGCGCCGACCTGACTCCGGAGCGGGTCGAGAAGGCCCGGAAGATGATCGAGCGCGAGGGGCCGTCGGTCATCGAACGCTACCTGCCGTAGCTACGGGGCAGGTCCACGACGCCGCTCCCGGTCCGCGCCCGCCGGCCGGACCCGGGGCGGCGCTCTTGTGCGGCGCACCGCGCGAAACCAGGTGGCGCCCGGCGTCGTTAGGCCGCAGGGGGACCCCGGGGGGCCGAAGCCGGAGGACGCCGTGTTGCAGACCGCCACCCTGTCGCAGACCGCCAGCATCGACTGGGACCACCCCGTCGACCCACGGGCGGGCCGCGCCCTGGACCACGTACGGGCCTACGTCGGTTCGGGGGGCCTCGACGGCCATCTCTGGCACGGGGTCCCGACCCTGCTGCTCACCACGGTCGACCGCGAGCGGCACCGTACCGTGCGCACCCCGCTGCTCTACGCCCGTGACGGCGCCCGCCACCTCGTCGTGGCCGCGGGCCCGGCCCCGGGCTCGCCTGCCCCGCAGTGGTACGCGCACCTCACCGCCCACCCCGAGGTGCGGCTCCAGGTCGGCGCCCTCTCCTTCCAGGCGGTGGCCCGCACCGCGGACGCGGTGGAGCGGGAGACGTACTGGGAGGCGCTGACCGCGCTGTGGCCCGCGTACGAGGACCACCAGGCGGCCGCGGCGCCCCGCGAGGTCCCGCTCGTGCTCCTGGACCGGCTCGCGGGGTGATCCGCGCAACACCTGGGCGGGAAATCGGGTTCGGCGCCGGGCGTTCCGCAGGGTGGAGCGGGGGGTGGGCCACGGTTTCCAAGGAGGGTGCGCGGCCTGGCCTCCGCATCCCGCGAAACGGGGCAAAGCGACCGTGCATCCGGTGCCGGAATGAAGCGGCGCGTGCGGCGCGGGGCCCGTAAGCTCCCGTCATGCAGGTGATCCAGTCAACGAAACTCGCCAATGTCTGCTACGAGATCCGCGGCCCCGTCCTCGAAGAGGCGATGCGGCTCGAAGCGGCAGGTCATCGCATCCTCAAGCTGAACACCGGCAACCCCGCGGCCTTCGGCTTCGAGTGCCCGCCGGAGATCCTCGAGGACATGCTCCGCAACCTGGGCACCGCCCACGGATACGGGGACGCGAAGGGGCTGCTCTCCGCGCGCCGCGCGGTCATGCAGCACTACCAGACCAAGGGCATCGAGCTGGACGTCGAGGACGTCTACCTCGGCAACGGCGTCTCCGAGCTGATCCAGATGTCGATGCAGGCACTGCTGGACGACGGGGACGAGGTGCTGGTCCCGGCGCCGGACTACCCGCTGTGGACGGCCTCGGTCAGCCTCGCGGGCGGCACGGCCGTGCACTACCGGTGCGACGAGCAGTCCGACTGGATGCCGGACCTCGCGGACATCGAGCGCAAGATCACCGACCGCACCCGCGCCCTCGTGATCATCAACCCGAACAACCCGACCGGCGCCGTCTACGACGACGAGATGCTGCGCGGCCTCACCGACATCGCGCGCCGCCACGACCTGGTCGTCTGCTCGGACGAGATCTACGACCGGATCCTGTTCGACGGGGCCACCCACACCAACACCGCCGCGATCGCGCCGGACGTGCTGACCCTCACCTTCAACGGGCTCTCCAAGAACTACCGCGTCGCCGGCTACCGGGCCGGCTGGATGGCGGTCTGCGGCCCCAAGAAGCACGCCTCGTCGTACATCGAGGGTCTGACGATCCTGGCGAACATGCGGCTGTGCGCCAACATGCCCTCCCAGCACGCCGTCGCCACCGCCCTCGGCGGCCGGCAGTCGATCAACGACCTCGTACTGCCCGGCGGACGGCTGCGCGAGCAGCGCGACACGGCCTACGACCTGCTGACGCAGATCCCCGGCATCAGCTGCGTGAAGCCCAAGGGCGCGCTGTACCTGTTCCCGAAGCTGGACCCGGCGGTCTACAAGATCAAGGACGACCGGCAGATGGTCCTCGACCTGCTGCGGGCCGAGAAGATCATGGTCGTGCACGGTACGGGCTTCAACTGGCCGGAACCCGACCACTTCCGGATCGTCACGCTGCCGAACGCCAAGGACCTGGCGGACGCGGTCACCCGGATCGGCAACTTCCTGGACGGGTACGGGCAGCTCTGACCCCCGCGCGGCCCTGCTCCTGACTCGCCGGAGACTCGAGTCTCGCCAGATCGAGCACAACTTTAGAACGGATCCAATGTAGGATGGTCTCCTGACCCCGCAGGAGGCCTCCTCATGTACGAGCCGATCCGCACCAAGTCGGTCGTCCACCGCATGGCCGGCGGCCGCACCGACTACCCGCACCGCAGCCGCGGCGAAGCCCTGGACATCCAGCTCGCCGGGCACCTCGCGGCGCTGCTGGCCGTCACCGACGAGCTCGGGCTCGGCGACGCCGCCGCCCGCATCGCCGACCAGGTCACGCGGCTGCGCGGGGCCCGCCCCGCGCGGGCGGCCCACGGGAAGCCGTCGGACACCGCGGACCTGCACCGGCGGGCCCACGACCTCGCCGGCCGGGCGCTGCTCGTCGCCGCGTCCCGGGCCGACACCACCGTCGCGATCCTCGCCGCCGAGCGCATGGACGCCCACGCCGCCGCCCTGGAGTCCCAGGACCGGGCCGGCGCCCACTGACGGCCCCGGTCCGGGGCCGCCAAGGCTCCGGACCGGGCGCCATGCACGCCTTCCCGCAACAGCGGCCGACGCCACCGGCGTCCGGCTGATCAGCGGGAAGGGCGCAGGTTCCAGGTGGTGAGTTCGCCTTCGATCAGGCCGTACGAGCCCTCGTCGTAGCGGGTCCCGGTGACCTTCAGGACACCGATCGGCGACTTCTCGTTGACCAGGCACACGCTGTCGCCCTCGGCGACCGTCACCGCGGAGCGCGACTGGGTCGCCAGCAGGTCCCTGCAGCCCTGGGCGGTGGGGGCCTCGGCGTTCGTCCACAGTGCGACGGTGCCCTTGACCTCCATCGAGGTTTCGCCGCTGCGCCCGGCCGCCGGGCGGATGCCGAAGCCGGACGTGCCGCTGTGCGGCGGGATCGAGTTGAGGTCGATGCCTTCCAGCCCGAGGACCACCTTGCCGGTCCACCGGACCGAACCGGCCGCCGACCCGGCGGCAGACGGGGCGGCCGACGGGGCGGTGCCACCGGCCGGGGGCTGGCCCGCCACGGTCACCGACGAAGCGGGCGGTACCGCCGAAGGCGTGGGCGGGGGCGAGCCGTTGGAGAAGGCGGCGATGGCGCTCGCCACACCCGCGATGGCACTGACCACGGCGGCCCCGGCCGCCCACAGCTTCGCGTGGGAGCGGCCCGTGGACACCGGTACCGACGCGGCCGACGGCAAGTACGGCGGCGGCGCCGGATGTTGCGACGGATGTTGCGACGGATCCTGCACGTTTCCCCCTGAGCGATCGACCTCCGTGACGATAGCAATTCCACCACGCGGATCCGAGCACCGTTCGGCGATCAGGTGCGCCCGGAGCGGCCTTGCGACGGGCCCGCCGGAACCCGGCTCACAGAGCCCGCCCCTCACCCCGGCCCGACCCCCGCCACCCCGCACCACGGCCGGGTCGAGGGGGGCCAGACCGGGCCGATGGCTTCCGTGCGGGAGGGGGTGTCGGGGGTGAGGCCCGGGAGGGCGGCGAGGGCACGGGCGGTGCGGGCGTCGGCGGCGGGCGGCGGACCGTCGCGGAACTCGACCGTGACCACGTACGAGCCCTCACCCCGGCCCTCGACCACCGCCACCACCCGCCGGCTCGGCGGGTCGACGCGGCACTCGGTGATCCGGACGTCCGGCGGCGCCACAGCCGCACGGGCCCCGTCGCCGCCGCTCGCCCACACGTACAGCCCCAGCGGGGCGAACACCAGGAGCCCGGCCAGCACCACCAGGCCGACCAGCCAGCCCTGCCACTTCAACGCGCTCACGCCCATGGCCCGATCCTCCCCGGAGCCCGCCCGCCCCACCAGCACCCACGGGCCCACACAGCATTTCGAAGTGGGTCCGTCCGCCCCGCTCGACGAGTCGGAACGCGCGACGGCGGGCCTCCGGGAAACGGAGGCCCGCCGTCGGCAGACGCATACGAGGTACCTGGAGGACCGGGGCGGGCCCTGATCAGGCGGTGCTCCCCCGGGAGTTCAGGGGATCACCGGGGGCAGGGGCATCAGCCCAGGCGCTCGACCAGCGCGTGGTACTGGTCCCACAGCTCCTTCGGCGTGTGGTCGCCGTAGGTGTTCAGGTGCTCGGGGACCAGGGCGGCCTCGTCGCGCCAGACCTCCTTGTCGACCGTCAGCAGGAACTCCAGGTCCTCGGCCGGCAGGTCGAGGCCCTCGGTGTCGAGGGAGTCCACGGTCGGCAGGATGCCGATGGGGGTCTCGACGCCGTCGGCCTTGCCGTCGAGGCGCTCGACGACCCACTTGAGGACGCGGCTGTTCTCGCCGAAGCCCGGCCACACGAACTTGCCCGCGTCGTTCTTGCGGAACCAGTTCACGTAGTAGATCTTCGGGAGCTTCGCCGGGTCCGCGGAGGCGCCGACCTTGATCCAGTGGCCCATGTAGTCGCCCATGTTGTAGCCGCAGAACGGCAGCATGGCGAACGGGTCGCGGCGCAGCTCACCGACCTTGCCCTCGGCGGCGGCGGTCTTCTCGGAGGCGATGTTCGAGCCGATGAAGACGCCGTGGTTCCAGTCGAAGGACTCGGTCACCAGCGGCACGGCGGAGGCGCGGCGACCGCCGAAGAGGATCGCGGAGATCGGGACGCCCTTGGGGTCCTCCCACTCGGGGGCGATCGTCGGGCACTGCGAGGCCGGGACGGCGAAACGGGCGTTGGGGTGGGCGGCCGGGGTCTCGGACGCCGGGGTCCAGGGGTTGCCCTTCCAGTCGATGAGCTCGGCCGGGGGCTCCTCGGTCATGCCCTCCCACCAGACGTCGGAGCCGTCCGGGGTGAGCGCGACGTTGGTGAAGACGGTGTTCGCGTACATCGTCTTCATGGCGTTGGCGTTGGTGTGCTCGCCGGTGCCGGGCGCGACGCCGAAGAAGCCGGCCTCGGGGTTGATCGCGTAGAGGCGGCCGTCCTCACCGAACCGCATCCAGGCGATGTCGTCGCCGATGGTCTCGACCGTCCAGCCGGGGATCGTGGGCTCCAGCATGGCGAGGTTGGTCTTGCCACAGGCGGAGGGGAACGCGGCGGCGACGTACTTCGCCTCACCCTGCGGCGGGGTGAGCTTGAGGATCAGCATGTGCTCGGCGAGCCAGCCCTCGTCGCGGGCCATGACGGAGGCGATGCGCAGCGCGTAGCACTTCTTGCCGAGCAGGGCGTTGCCGCCGTAGCCGGAGCCGTAGGACCAGATCTCGCGGGTCTCGGGGAAGTGCGAGATGTACTTGGTGGTGTTGCACGGCCACGGCACGTCGGCCTCGCCCTCGGCGAGCGGAGCGCCGAGGGTGTGCACGGCCTTGACGAAGAACCCGTCGGTGCCGAGCTCGTCGAGGACGGCCTTGCCCATGCGGGTCATGGTGCGCATGGCGACGGCGACGTAGGCGGAGTCGGTGATCTCGACGCCGATCGCGGAGAGCTCGGAGCCGAGGGGGCCCATGCAGAACGGCACGACGTACATCGTGCGGCCCTTCATGGAACCGCGGAAGATCCCCTTCTCCCCCGCGAACAGCTCCTTCATCTCGGAAGGGGCCTTCCAGTGGTTGGTCGGGCCCGCGTCCTCCTCCTTCTCGGAGCAGATGAAGGTCCGGTCCTCGACGCGCGCGACGTCGGACGGGTCGGAGGCGGCGTAGTACGAGTTCGGGCGCTTGGCCGGGTCGAGCTTCTTGAACGTGCCCTTGGAGACGAGCTCCTCGCACAGGCGCTCGTACTCGGCCTCGGAGCCGTCGCACCAGACGACCTGGTCCGGCTCGGTGAGGGCCGCGATCTCGTCGACCCAGGAAATGAGCTCCGTGTGGTTCGTCGGGAGGGAAGTGGTGGGAGCCGCGTTGTCGCGCGCCACGATTGCTCCTTGTTGAGGGGTTTGTTTGGTGTATGCCCCGTGGGGGCTGCGACCCGGACGCTTCGCGCTCCGCTCATCCGGTGCCGACCGCACTCATCTGATCATCCGGTGCGTATGCGCATATGTCCAGAGGGCTTCTCACGTGAGCATCGCCACTCGCGTCAATCTTCCGTAAAGAGCATTAGCGGAAACCTACGGACCCGTAGGTAGCATGTGCGGTATGACTTCTGATGCCGCCGCCGTGGCCGAAACAGCCCCCCGGGCTCCGGTGGTCCCAACGGAACTCAAGCCGCTCATGCGCGGCTGGTTGCACACAGGAATGTTCCCCGCCGTGGTGGTCGCCGGACTCGCGCTGATGGCCTTCACCGACTCCACCAGGGCCCGAGTGGCCTGCGGTGTCTACGTACTGACGGCCTGCCTGCTCTTCGGCGTGAGCGCCGTCTACCACCGCGGCACCTGGGGGCCGCGGGGCGAGGCCGTGCTGCGGCGGCTCGATCACGCCAACATTTTCCTGATCATCGCAGGCACCTATACCCCGCTGACGGTGCTCCTCCTCCCCGCCTCCACCGGACGGACGCTCCTGTGGGCGGTCTGGATCGCCGCGGCGGCCGGGATCGCCTTCCGCGTCTTCTGGGTCGGCGCACCGCGCTGGCTCTACACGCCCTGCTACATAGCGATGGGGTGGGCAGCGGTCTTCTTCCTGCCCGACTTCCTGCGGACCGGCGGCATCACGGTCCTCGTCCTCGTGATCGCCGGCGGCCTGCTCTACAGCGTCGGGGGCGTCATCTACGGGATGAAGCGCCCCAACCCCTCGCCCCGCTTCTTCGGCTTCCACGAGGTGTTCCACTCGCTGACCCTCGCCGCGTTCGTCGCGCACTACGTCGGCATCTCGATCGCCGCGTACCAGCACTGACGGCGGCCGTCGGGGCGTAGCCGTCGAGGTGCGGGTGCGCGGCCGTCAGTGCGGGGGTCGGGGCGCGGCCGTCAGTGCGGGGGTCGGGACCCAGGCCGTCAGGGCGCGGCCGGGCCCAACTGCTCCGCGAGCTCGGCCGGTTCCGTCGTGGGCCGCGAGCAGACGAAGTGCCGGCAGACGTACGCAGCCGGCCGGTCCCCGACCAGGCCCCGGCCGGCCAGCAGCGGGAACTCCCCGCTGCCGTCCGTCCCCTGCGGCGGCCCCACCGCCACCACCGCCCCCGGCGCCGTCCCCAGCAGCGCCGTCCGGTGCAGCGCGGCCGTCGCCGGATCGTCCGGGTGCCCCACCACGGCCACTTCGCGCGGCCCGTCCAGCAACGCCTCGGCGACCGCCAGCCCGTGCCCGATGAACCGCGGCACGCGCGGCCCGAGGGCGTGCACCACACCCAGCGCCCGCTCGGCCGCCGTACGGTGCGCCTCGGACCCGGTGTGCGCGGCGTACGACAGCAGCGCCCCGGCCGCAGCCGTCCAACCCGAGGGCGCGGCGGTGTCCGTGGGGTCCTGCGGGCGCCGGATCAGCTGCTCGGCGTCGTGCGCGGTGTCGTACAGGGAGCCGTCCTCGGCGGTGAACCCGTCCAGCACCAGGTCCAGGAGGAACCCGGCGAACTCCAGCCAGACCCCCTCACCGGTGACGGCCCCCAGCGCGAGGAAGCCCTCCGCGACATCGCCGTAGTCCTCCAGCACCCCCGCGTTGGCGCCCACCCGGCCGTCCCTGCTGGTCCGCGCCAGGCGGGCCCTGCCGTCCATGTGCACCCGCACCAGGAGGTCGGCGGCCTCGGTGGCCCGCTCGATCAGGTCGGGCCGCTCGAAGTACGCCCCGCACTCGGCGAGCGCCGCGATGGCCAGCCCGTTCCAGGCGGCGACCACCTTGTCGTCCCGGCCCGGCGCCGGACGCCGCGACCGCGCGGCGAGCAGCCGCTCCCTGATCCCGGCCGCCTTCGCCGCGTCCAGGACGGGCCCCTCCTGCGGCAGCCTCAGCACGGAAGTGCCGTGCTCGAAGTTCCCCTCGTCGGTGACCCCGAAGTACACGGCGGCCAGCGCCCCGTCGTCCTCCCCGAGCACCTCCGTCAGCTGCGCGGGGGTCCAGGCGTAGTAGGCCCCCTCGACGTGCTTGCCGGTGGCCGGGTCCTCACTGTCGGCGTCGAGCGCGGAGGCGAACCCGCCCTCGCGGGTGCGCAGCTCGCGGACCATGAAGTCGGCGGTCTCCAGCGCGACGCGCCGCGCGAGGCCGGACCCGGTGGTGCGCCACAGGTGGGCGTAGACCCGGCACAGGAGCGCGTTGTCGTAGAGCATCTTCTCGAAGTGCGGCACCACCCAGTCCCGGTCCACCGAGTACCGGGCGAACCCGCCGCCGAGCTGGTCGTAGATCCCGCCGCGCGCCATGGCCTCGCAGGTGTCGGCCGCCATCTGGAGGGCGCCTTCGGATCCGGTGCGGGCGTGGTGGCGCAGCAGGAACTCCAGCACCATGGACGGCGGGAACTTCGGCGCGCCGCCGAACCCGCCGCGGGTGGCGTCGTACTCCCGGGTCAGCGCGAGCAGCGCCTGCGCCAGCTCCTCGCCACCGGGTGCGCCGGCCTTCCCGTAGTCGAGCGTGCGCCCGGCGAGGTCCCGCACGACGCGCTGGGCGACGTCGGCCACCTCCTCGCGGCGATCACCCCAGGCGGCGGACACGCCCTGGAGGACTTGCGTGAAGGAGGGCATCCCGTGCCGCGGCTCGGGCGGGTAGTAGGTGCCGAAGTAGAACGGCTCGGCGTCGGGCGTCAGGAAGACGGTCATGGGCCACCCGCCCTGCCCGGTCGCGGCCTGCACCGCCTCCATGTAGACGGCGTCGACATCGGGCCGCTCCTCGCGGTCCACCTTGATGTTCACGAAGTGCTCGTTCATGTACGCGGCGGTCGGATCGTCCTCGAACGACTCTTGGGCCATGACATGGCACCAGTGGCAACTCGAATAGCCGACGCTCAGCAGCACCGGCACGTCCCGCTCCCGCGCCTGCGCGAACGCCTCCGGCGACCAGGGCCACCAGTCGACGGGGTTGTCGGCGTGCTGGAGGAGGTAGGGGGAGGTCTCGTGCGCGAGGCGGTTCGACATGAGACCAATCCTGCCTCACACCACGCGCCGCGGCCCGCGACGGGGCCATCAGGCCACCACGACAGGCGTCCGTAGACGATCAGCCCATTTCCATACGGGAACCACCCGCGCGTAGTCCCAGACATGGTTCCCTTTCCTTCCGGGCTTGATCACCAGGCAGTCGAAGACCGAGGCGACCACCCTCCGCTTCTCGTCGAACGCCATCTCGCCGTACAGCCACCGCAGCCGCATCGGGTCCGGAAGCCGGACCCCTCCCTGGCCGCCCTCGGTGAAGAGCAGTCGTTCGATGGCGTCGTCGACGAGAGGGCCGCTGATGGCACAGCGCCCGCAACCACGGCCCGCGGCCCCGTTGCAGACGTAGTTGTACGGGCTCTTGCGACTGCGCGTGGTGCTCCTGCCGCTCATCGGCCGGCCGCAGGTGCCGCCGGCGACCAGATCAGCGCCGCAGCGCAGGAACCCACTGGCGAGGTACTTGGGTCCGCCCTTCCGGTCGGTCGAACGGGGGCCGAGCGGGCCCCGGTGCAGTTGCACGGTGCCCGCGGAGAAGGTCGCGCGGACCGCAGTCACTGCTCGGGCGTCACGATCGCCTGCCAGGCTCCGACCAGCGGCTTCTTCGTGTGCGCATCCCTCATCAGCTCCCCCCTGTTGGCGCGGAAGCCGCACACGCGCGGGGCCGTGATGATCTGCGTGACGGTCTGCGGATTGGGGCGGCCCCCGCGGGTGCCGGTGACACCCAGCGCGGTCCACTCCCGCGCCACCTCTGCGACGGCCTTCCCTTCGATGCGGTCCTCGATCGCCTTGCGTACGAGCGCCGACTCCGACGGGTGCAGGGTGAGCCGGTCCTCCAGCCAGCCGAACGGCCTGGGCCCACTGTGTGGCTTTCCGTCCATGGCGCGCGACCAGTGCCAGTCCTGCACGCGGCGGCTACGCATCCGCCCCTCGACAACCGCTCCTCGGAGGGCTCCGGCCGCGGCCAGGATCCCTTCCTTGCTGTACGGATCCCGCAGCCCGTCCCGGTCGAAGTACACCCGCCCGGGGTTCGCGGTCAGCGCGGCCATGAAACGGATCAGGTCCTCGGCCCTGCGGTAGAGCCGGTCGTCGGCGACGGCGACGACACCCATCAGCGGACCGGCGGTGAAGGCGTGGCCGCGCTGGAGGTCCCCGAGCAGGCGGTCGAAGGCGGGGCGCTCCCGGTCGTCCTTGGTCGCGTTGCGTGCGTTGTCCGTGTACGTCGCGACGACGACGCAGCCGTGCTGCGTGGCGGTGCGTTCGTTGATGCGGTGCTGATCCCGCACCCCTCGCGCGTCGCGTTGGCGCGTGTCCTGCGAGGTGCGTGCGTACGAGGCGACCGGTATGGGACCCATGGCCCCCTTCCCCTTCGAGAGTTCGTCCGATGCTCGGCTCAACGCACGAATCGGTGATCGGGTTACGTGGACCGTGGGCCCCGGTCGCGCGCGGGCGGTGGGGTGGATATATGCGCTGTGGAGGGTGGGTGGGGGGGCAACTGGCTCTGAAATAGCTCAGATTGCTCGCGTGGGTGCAGGGTGCGCAGGAGACTTGGGGCTCGTTGCCGGAGCGCTGGGAGGGGGACGCCGATGCGGGATGGTCATCGTGGTGAGGCCGAACGGCTGTTGGAGCGGGCCGTGGAGGAGGAGGCGCGGCGGGGGCCGGTGGACAAGGCGGCGCTGCTCGCGCGGGGGCGGGAGGCGCTGGAGCAGATCGCGGTGGCCGCCGCCGAGGAGTACGAGGCGTACGTGCGGGCGCTGGACGAGGCGGCCGCCGGGGAGGAGTCCCTGGCCGAGGCGTTCCGGCGGGCGAACACCTCCACCGCCCTGCTGGTGACCGGAGTCGCCGCGGTGGCCGCCGCCGGGGCCGACCTGGCCTTCGGCGTGGCGGCCGGGAGCGCCCTCGGTGCCGGGCTGGCGGCGGGAGTTGCCGGGGCCGCGGCGACGGTGGCCAAGGTGACGGCCCTGCACCTGCCGGCCGCGAACCGGCGGGCCGGCGTCCTGGGCCGGCCGGGCGGCGCCGAGCAGCTGAGGCTGCATTGGCTGTCGGTGCTGGAGGTGCGCGGGATCCGTCCGTTCCTGGAGCAGCAGCGGCTGGTGGTGGCGGCGGTGCGCACCGGTCCGCGCGGCTCGGGCGGGGCGGGGGGCGGCGTGGTGGGCCTCGCGAAGCAGCCGGGCGGGAGCGGGCCCGCGCTGCGCGGTACGGACCGCAGTGCGCAGGCCCGTCGGCGCAGCGCGCTGGAGCAGTCGTTCGGGCAGCTCCCGCAGTCGGAAGCGGTGTTCGCGGGGCGGCGGGCGGAGCTGGCCCGGATCGTGCAGTGGGTGCAGGCGGCCCGGGCCGGTACGGAGACCCGGCCGGTGGTCGTGGTGCTGCACGGCGAGCCGGGTTCGGGCCGTACGGCCCTGGCGTTGCGGGCGGCGCACGCGCTGCGGGACCAGTTCCGGGGCGCGTGCGTGGTGGACCTGCGGGGCGGGGCGGCCGAGGCGGGTCAGGCCCCGCTGCCGACGCGGGAGGCGTTGCTGCACCTGCTGAACCGGCTCGGGGCCCCGCGGGAGCAGTTGCTGTTCCGGGAGGGGGCGTCGGCGGAGCAGCAGGTGCGGCGGCTCGGCGAGCTGTACCACCAGCACCTGCAGGGGCAGCCGGTGACGGTGGTGCTGGACGACGCGGTGGATCCGGCGCAGGTCCGCGCGCTGGTGCCGGAGCGGTCGGAGAGCCTGGTGCTGGTGACGGCGCCGGGGCCGCTGGAGCTGCCGGCGGACCTCGCGGCGTGGGTGCACCAGCTGCCCGTCACACGGCTGGCGCGGACGGAGGCGGCCGAGTTGGTCGGGGCCGCGGGCGGCGCCCCGTACGACGAGGAGGCGCAGGCGGTCCTGCTGGAGCTCGGAGCCGGGCTGCCGCTCGCGCTGCGCGTGCTGGCGCCGCTGGGTCCGGTGGGTCCGGTGGCGGAGCCCGGCCCGGCGGGATCCGGGCTCGAAGCGGCGCTGGCCCTGGCCTACGCGCGCATGCCCGAGGAGCGGCGCCGGCTGCTGCGGCGCCTGACCCTGGCGGGGCGCGCCTCGCTCGGCCCGTCGGCAGCGGCGGCGTTGATCGACGCCGACCCGGTGGAGGCCGGGCGGCTGCTGCGCGAACTGGCGGACGCCGGGCTGCTGGACCACGTACGCGGCGAGCGGTACCGGATGCACGACGCGGTGCGCGCGTACGCGGCGGCGCGGCTCGCTGCGGACGAGGACAGGGCGCATGCGGCGGCCGCGCACGAGCGGCTGATCCGCAATTACGCGCACCTCGCGGACTCGGTGATCCGGATGGTCGACGGGAAGATGTCGACGCGCGCGCACCACTTCGGCGGTCACGGCTTCGCTTCCCTCGACGCGGCGCTGCGCTGGCTGGACGACGAGTCGAGCTTCATCACGGCGGCGCTGCGGCACTCGCAGGACGTGGACCAGCAGGCGGTACTGGACCTGCTGGGCGCGCTCTGCGACTTCTGCCTGCTGCGCGGGGACCTGTACCGGCTCGGGGAGATCAACGAGCTGGCCCGGGCGGTGGAGGGCGGCCGGCCGGGCCCGGACGGGCGGCTGGCGCGTTCGGTGCAGTGGCGCACGGGGATCGCGGCGCGCCAGCTCGGCGACCTGGACAAGGCGCGCACGACGCTGACGTCGGTGGTCGACCAGTACATGGAGGCCAGGCAGGAGGCGGGCGCGGCGATGGCGCTGGTCTCGCTCGGCATCACGCTGCACCACCAGGGCAACCTGCCGGAGGCGGCGGCCCGGCTCCGTGAGGCGCTGGCCCTGCAGGAAGGGGACGACCTGGCGGGCGACCGCGCGTGGGGTCTGCACGCGCTCGCGGCGGTGGAGCGTGACCGGGGGCTGCTGGCGGAGGCACTGTCCCTGCTGGAGCGTTCGCTGGTGCTGCACCGGGAGAGCGAGAGCGTGCACGGCGAGGCGTGGGCGCACCTCCAACTCGGGCAGGTGCACCTGCGTCTGGGCGGGGTGGAACGGGCGGAGGAGGAGCTGCGCTCGGCCCTGGAGCTGTACGGGCGCACCCGTGACGACCGCGGTGAGGCGTGGGCGCGGACGCAGCTGGGGCGGGCCCGGGTCGTCGCGGGGGATCCGGATCCGGCGCTGGAGCGGCTGCGGGACGCGCTGGCCCGTCACCGGCTCGCGGAGGACGCGCGGGGTGAGGCGTGGACGCTGTACTACCTCGGGCAGGCGCTGGAGGAGGGGGGTGAGCGGGACGCGGCGGTGCGGGAGCTGGAGCGGGCCCGGGCGATGTTCTCGCGGATGCGGGACGTGTACGGGCTGGCGCACGCCCGGCACCATTCGGGCCGGGTGACCCGCGACCAGCGGGCGGCGCAGACGGGGAACCTGCGCAACTCCGGCTACGCCCGGCAGCTGCTGGTGGACGCGCGCGCGGACTTCCGGCGGATCGGGCTGGCGCACGGCGAGGCGTGGACGTGCCTGGAGCTGGCGGTGATCGACGCGGGCAACGCGCGGGTGCCGCAGGCCGTGGTGCTGTGCGAGGAGGCCGCGCGGCTGTTCGTTTCGTACGGGGACCTGCGGGGCGAGGACTGGGCCCGCTTCCTGCGCTGCACGCTGCTGCCGTACGCCGCCGAGGGCGATCCGCAGGAGGCGGCGGCGGAACTGGCACGGCTGTCGGCGGCCCCGCATCCGCTGCGGGACGGCCGGCTGGCGGACTGCCTGGACGCGTACGCGGTGATCGTGGACCGGGGCGTCGATCCGGCGGAGGGCTGGCAGGCGTGGCGCCTGGGCCTGGTGCCGAACCTCCACTCCCGGGAGGTCATGGGCGTGCGGGTGCCGTGACCCCGCCCGGGGGCGGGGTCACGGCACCCGTCCCGGCACCCGCGCGGGCGTCACGACGCCACGGCGCGGTCCGGGGCGGCGGACGCTACGGCTCGGCCGCTACGGCTTGCGGGTGTCGGGGGCGGAGGCGGCCGGCTCGGGCGCCTCCTGGAAGTCCACCCGGCCCATGTGCCGGCTCATGGACTTCATCAGGCCCCACACCCCGAGGGCGAGGGCGGCGAACACGATGAAGCCCAGGAGCCCGGGCGTCACCTTGTTCTTGTCGAAGGTGTCGGCGGCCAGCGGAAGGAGCTGGGTGACTGCTGCCTGCGTAGCGCTCATAGCTACGCATTCTCCCGGATGCCCGCGAAGAGGTCGGACTCGGGGAGGGAAGTGTCCACGAACGACTTCACGAGCTCGTACTCCTCGGTGGGCCAGACCTCCCGCTGGATGTCCATCGGGACGCGGAACCAGCCGCCGTCGGGGTCGATCTGCGTGGCGTGCGCGATGAGCGCCTTGTCACGGATCTCGAAGAAGTCGGCGCAGGGGACGTGGGTGGTCAGCGTCCGCTCCTTGCGCTCGAACTCCTTCCAGCGCTCCAGCCACTCTCCGTAGGGGGACTCCAGGCCGCGCGCGAGCAGCGCCTCGTGCAGGGCGATGGTGCGCGGCTTGTTGAAGCCCTGGTTGTAGTAGAGCTTCTGCGGCTGGTAGGCGGGGCCGAACTCGGCCTCGGGGAACTTCTCGGTGTCGGCCGCGCCGTCGAAGGCGACCATGGTGACCTTGTGGGTCATGATGTGGTCGGGGTGCGGGTACCCGCCGTTCTCGTCGTACGTGGTGATCACCTGCGGCCGGAAGGCGCGGATCTTCTTCACCAGGCGGCCGGCGGCCTCCTCGACGTCGGCGAGCGCGAAGCAGCCCTCGGGCAGCGGCGGCAGCGGGTCGCCCTCGGGAAGGCCGGAGTCGACGTAGCCGAGCCACTCCTGCTCGATGCCGAGGATCTCGCGCGCCTCGTCCATCTCCTTCGCGCGCACCTCGTGGATGTGCTCCTCGATGTACTTGTCACCCTGGAGCTTGGGGTTCAGGATCGAGCCGCGCTCGCCACCGGTGCAGGTCACGACGAGTACCGGCACCCCCTCGGACACGTACTTGGCCATGGTGGCCGCGCCCTTGCTCGACTCGTCGTCGGGGTGGGCATGGACGGCCATCAGTCGAAGCTGCTCGGTCAAGACAGGATCCTCTGTGATTCGTCAGGGCGGAGGCTTCTATAGTGACCGAATCGGGGGACGGAAAATTCCTGGGGTGGGATCCGGCGGCGGTGCCGCTCCCCGGCCCGCTGGGCCCTCTCGAAAGGATCGGTCGATGAGCACGGTGCGCGAGGGACTGCCCGAGGGCCGGTACGGCCGTTCGGCGGACGAGCGGGCGGACCGGAAGCTCAAGATCGTCGGCTCGGTGCTCGGGGTTGCGTTGCTGGGTGTCGTGGGCTGGATCGGCTGGGACTACGTCGCCGGTCAGAGCGTCACCGCCGAGGTGATCAAGTTCCGGATCGTGTCCGCGAACGAGGTGAAGGTGCACCTGGAGGTCCGCAAGGACGCCGGTGTGACCGGGGTGTGCACCCTCAGCTCCCAGGACAAGGACCACGGTGAGGTCGGCCGGGCCGATTTCACCTTCGCCGGGCGCGACACGCGCGTGGACGAGGTCGTCTCGCTCAAGACCACCGGGCGCGCGACGATGGTGGAGCTGGTGGGCTGCCAGGCGGCTCCGGCGGGCTGACCCTGCGGCCGCCGCAAGGCGACCCGGCCGGTGCGCGCGGGTTGCGTGACCGTTCGCGGCGGGGCCGCGTGAGCGGCCGCGCCGGGTTTCGTGACTGGCGATGACGCACTTCATACGGAAGGTGTCCTCCCCCTTTTCTTCCCGAATTGTTAGGCTCGTGGTTTCGTCCGCCGCTGGCGGCTTTGTAGTCCCCTGTACCGACGAGGAGCACCCGTGACCCAGACGAGCGAGAGCGTCACCTGGCTGACCCAGGCGGCGTACGACCAGCTGAAGGCGGAGCTGGACTACCTCTCTGGTCCTGCCCGCACGGAGATCGCGGCGAAGATCGCGGCCGCGCGCGAAGAGGGCGACCTCCGGGAGAACGGCGGCTACCACGCGGCCAAGGAGGAGCAGGGCAAGCAGGAGCTGCGCGTGCGCCAGCTGACGCAGCTGCTGGAGAACGCCAAGGTCGGCACCGCGCCCGCCTCCGACGGCGTGGTGGCCCCCGGCACCCTCGTCAAGATCGCCTTCGACGGCGACGAGGACGACACCATGGAGTTCCTGCTGGCCTCGCGCGAGTACGCGTCCTCGGACTTCGAGACGTACTCCCCGCAGTCGCCGCTGGGCATGGGCGTGATGGGCAAGACGATCGGCGAGAACGCCGAGTACGAGCTGCCGAACGGCAAGAAGGCGGCCGTCAAGATCCTCGACGTCAAGCCGTTCAGCGGCTGATCACCCCCTGCCTCCCTCCGGGACGTGTCGTTCCGGGACATGCGAACGCCCGGCCGGAATGTTCCGGCCGGGCGTTCGCATGTCCGGCGGGGAGCGCGCCTACGCACTCGCCGAGCGGTACTTGCGGACGGCGAGCGTGCGGAACACCCCGATGATCAGCACCGACCACAGGACGGATGCGAGGACGGCGTGCTGCATCGGCCAGGCCGCGGGCGCCAGGTAGCCGGGCGGCAGGTTGCCGAACAGTTCGCGGGCCGCCTGGACGGTGGCGCTGAACGGGTTCCACTCCGCGATGTGCTGCAGGAAGGGCGGCATGTTGTCGGAGGGCACGAAGGCGTTGGAGATGAACGTGAGCGGGAAGAGCCAGATCAGCCCGCCGGAGGTGGCCGCCTCGGGGGTCCGCACGGACAGGCCGATGAGCGCGCCGATCCAGGAGAAGGCGTAGCCGAGCAGGAGCAGCAGCCCGAAGCCGGCCAGGACCTTGCCGAGGCTCTCGTGGGTGCGCCAGCCGACGATCAGGGCGACCACGGCCAGGACGATCACCGTGAGCGTGGTCTGGACGAGGTCGGCGAGGGTGCGCCCGGTCAGGACGGCGCCGCGGGCCATCGGCAGGGAGCGGAACCGGTCGATGAGGCCCTTGTGCATGTCGTCGGCGATG
This sequence comes from Streptomyces sp. NBC_00667, assembly GCF_036226825.1. Classification (NCBI taxonomy): domain Bacteria; kingdom Bacillati; phylum Actinomycetota; class Actinomycetes; order Kitasatosporales; family Streptomycetaceae; genus Streptomyces; species Streptomyces sp. NBC_00667. The sequence continues at coordinate 4,273,165 of NZ_CP109022.1, read as the reverse complement.
CCCGCGCCGGCGCCGGCCGTGGCGAAGGTGACGGTCTGGGCGAAGATGCCGGCCATGAGGAACTCGCGGTAGGCGGCGGGCGAGGTGCTGCCGCCGAGACTGATCGATCCGCCGAAGACGTAGCTGAACAGCACGACGAACATGACCGGCTGGATCACGCCGAAGACGATCATCTCGGGGATGCGGGACATCCGGATCAGGTTCCGTTTGGCGATGACCAGGGAGTCGTTGACGCCCTGGACGATCCCGCCGCGCGGGCGGGGCGCCGCGAGCCGCGGGGCCGGGGAGGGGGTGGCGCTCACTTCACGGCCTCCTTGCGTGCCTTGCCCTTGCGGCCCTTCGCGTCGGCGGGGTCGGCGGCGGCCGGTTCCGCGTCGCTCGCCGCCGCGTCCGCCGAATGGGCCGCGTGGCCGGTGAGGGAGATGAAGACGTCGTCCAGGGTGGGGCGGCGCAGGCCGATGTCGTCGATCTCGATCCCGCGTCCGTCGAGTTCGCGGATGACCTCGGCGAGCAGCTTGGCGCCGCCGGTGACCGGGACGGTCAGCTTGCGGGTGTGCTCCTCGACGGTGGTCCCGCCCTTGCCGAAGCCGGCCAGGACGGCGCGGGCCTCGGTCATGTGGTCCCGTTCGTGGACCACGACCTCGACGCGTTCGCCGCCGGTCTGCGCCTTGAGCTGGTCGGAGGTGCCGCGGGCGATGACCTTGCCGTGGTCGACCACGCAGATGTCGTGCGCGAGGTGGTCGGCCTCCTCCAGGTACTGGGTGGTGAGCAGCAAGGTGGTGCCGCCGGCCACGAGTTCCTGGATGACGTCCCACAGTTGCTGGCGGTTGCGGGGGTCGAGGCCGGTGGTCGGCTCGTCCATGAACATCACGGGCGGCCGGACCACGAGTGCGGCGGCGAGGTCCAGGCGCCTGCGCATGCCGCCGGAGTAGGTCTTGGCCGTGCGGTCGGCGGCGTCGGCGAGGCGGAAGCGTTCGAGGAGTTCGGCGGCGCGGGCCTTGGCCGCCTTGGAGCTCATCTGGTAGAGCCGGCCGACCATCTGGAGGTTCTCGCGGCCCGTGAGGTACTCGTCGACGGCCGCGAACTGGCCTGAGAGGCCTATGGAGCGGCGGACTTCGTTGGGGTGCTCGAGCACGTCGATCCCGGCGACGAAGGCCTTGCCGCTGTCGGGCTGGAGCAGCGTGGTGAGGACGCGCACGGCCGTCGTCTTGCCCGCGCCGTTCGGACCGAGAAGGCCCAGGACGGTTCCTTCCGGGACGTCGAGGTCCACGCCGTCCAATGCCCGTACGTCGCCGAAGGTCTTCACCAGGCCTTCGGCGTAGATGGCGCCTGGCATGTGGGTCTCCCTGTGCGGATCAGGTGTTTCCTCGGCAAATCCTATGGTCGGGGCGGACTCGCCGCCCGGTCTTCCGCACAAGTGACGCCCCGGCTCAGCCGCCGATGACCGTGTAGCCCGCCCCGTGGAGCGACCGTGCGACCTCCGTGCAGTGCTCGGGCCCCTTGGTCTCCAGGTGCAGTTCGACCTCCACCTCCGTGAGGCCGAGGCGCGGGTCGGTCCGTACGTGGCTGACGTCCAGCACGTTCGCGTCCACCGTCGACAACACCCCCAGCAGCCCGGCCAGCGCCCCCGGCCGGTCCGCGACGCGCAGCCGCAAGGACAGGTAGCGGCCCGCCGCCGCCATGCCGTGGCGCAGGATCCGCTGGAGCAGCAGCGGGTCGATGTTGCCGCCCGACAGCACGGCGACGACCGGGCCCGTGCCGTACAGTTCGGGCTCGCTCAGCAGGGCCGCGACCGGGCTGCACCCGGCCGGCTCGACGACGAGCTTGGCCCGCTCCAGGCACAGCAGCAGGGCGCTGGAGAGCGCGTCCTCCGACACCGTGCGGACCTCGTCAAGCAGTTCGCCGATGATGCGGAAGGGGACGTCGCCGGGGCGGCCGACCTTGATGCCGTCGGCCATCGTGACCGGGTTGTCGACCGCCACCGGGTGGCCGGCCCTGAGCGAGGGCGGGTACGCGGCCGCGCCCGCCGCCTGGACACCGACGACCCGTACGTCCGGCCGCAGCGCCTTCACCGCGACCGCGATCCCGGCCGCCAGCCCGCCGCCGCCCACTCCGACCAGGATGGTCCGCACCTCCGGGCACTGCTCCAGGATCTCCAGGCCGACCGTGCCCTGGCCGGCGATGATGTCGCGGTGGTCGAAGGGGTGAATGAACTCCGCCCCGGTGCGGTCCGCGTACTCCTGGGCCGCGGCGAGGGTCTCGTCGACGACCTGGCCGTGCAGCCGTACCTCGGCCCCGTACTCCTGGGTCGCGGCGACCTTGGGCAGCGGCGCGCCGACGGGCATGAACACCGTCGAGCGGACCCCGAGCAGCGACGAGGCAAGGGCCACGCCCTGCGCGTGGTTGCCGGCACTGGCCGCGACGACCCCCGCCGCCCGCTGCTCGGGCCGCAGCCCCGCGATGCGCACGTACGCCCCGCGCAGCTTGAAGGAACCCGTCCGCTGGAGGTTCTCGCACTTGAAGTGCACCGGGGAGCCGGTGAGCGCGGACAGGTGGCGGCTGCCCTCCATCGGGGTCACCCGCGAGACGCCCGACAGCATCTTCTGGGCACCCCGCACGTCGTCGAGGATGACCTGCGGCACGGGCTGGGGAACGCGGTAGTTCATGCCGCCAGTCTCGCAGGACCCCGCCCGCCCGCCCTGCCGGAAACCCCGCCCTTCGCGCGGCCGGAAGCCCCGCCCTCCTGCCGGGCCGAAGTCGGCACGGACCGAGCCCGGAAGAAGGGTTCTCGAACGGGGCGTACGGGCCGCCGTGGGGCCGCGTACTCTGTCCCCCATCCTTGTCGGACCCACGCGAAGAGAGCTCACGGCCATGCCCTCCATCCCGGCCAGTTCCGACCTGTCCCCGGCGGCCGAAACGCCCGCCGAAGCCGGTCTCCTCGACGCGCTCCAGCACCAGGTGGCGGTCTTCGCCCGCCGGGCGGAGCAGACCCGCCTCGGTGGGGTGGGCCAGGCCCGCAACTCGATGGACCGCGCCGCCTACCTGCTGCTGAACCGGCTGGACCTGGAAGGGCCCATGGGCGTCAAGGCGCTCGCGGGCGGCATGGGCATCGACTCCTCCACCGTCACCCGGCAGGTCGCCCCCCTCGTCGACGCCGGCCTGGTCAAGCGCACCTCCCACCCCGAGGACGGCCGGGCCGTGGTCCTCGCGCTGTCCCCGCGCGGGCTGGCGCGGCTGGAGGAGGTGCGTTCCTCGCGGCGGGAGCTGATGGCGCGGGTGACGCAGGACTGGACCGAGAAGGAGCGCGAGGCGTTCACCGCGCTGCTGACCCGGTTCAACGTGTCGCTCTCGGAGCTGATGGCCTCCGTCGCGGAGGCGGGCCCCGCGTCCTGAACCCGCCGGGACGGGCGCCCGCGCATCCGGCCCCGTCGCACCCCTTGACCGGGGTGGTCCCCCCGGCCGCACTATGTGGGCCATGGGGGCTGTGGACCACCGGGCGGGAACCTTCACGGAGTTCGAGGCGTTCGTCGCGGGCGCGGCGGGCCGGCTCCTGCACGTCGCGGTCCTGCTGACGGGCGAGCCCGAAACCGATCCGCCCACCGCGCGCCGTCTCCTCGCGGGCGCGCTGGCCCGGACGTACGCGCAGTGGCGCCGGCTGCGCGCGGACGACCCGTACGAGTTCACGCGCCGACAGCTGTGCGCCGCGTACGCCCGCACCGCCTGGCGGCACCCCGCCGGCACCGGGATCCTGGCCCGGCTGAGTCCGCAGGAGCGGCTCGTGCTGGTGCTGCGGGTCTACGAGGGCGTCGCGGAGGAGGTCACGGCAGCGCAGCTGGGGCTGCCGGCCGAGCGGGTGCAGGCGCTGCGCGCAGGGGCCCTGGCCAAGCTCCGCACGGGGACGGCCGACGGGGGCGCCGCGGCGTGAGCCGGTTCCCCGATCCCAAGGAAGACCAGGTCAGGCAGCTGCTGGAGGGGCCGCACCCGCCGGTGCCGACCGGGCTGGCGGCGGCCGCGGCGGCTCGCGGGGCCCGGCTGCTGCGCCGCTACCGGGCGCTGCGGCGGTTGGGTTGGGCGGTGCTCTTCGCGGCGGCCGCGGCCTTCACCGTGTGGGCCGTCGTGACCCGGCCCTGGGTGACGCCGCCGAGCGGTGTCTCCCCGCCCCTGGAGGGCTGGTAGCACCGCCCGGCGCCGTCGGTGACCGCGCCGGGCGGCGACGCGGAGGTGCGGTGCCGGGCGGCGCGGGCCGGATCCGGAAGCGACTGCCTAGCCGAGGGCCTGCGTCAGGTCCGCGACGAGGTCGTCGCCGTTCTCGATGCCGACCGAGAGGCGGATCAGGTCCGACGGGACCTCCAGCGCCGATCCGACGACGGAAGCGTGGGTCATCCGGCCCGGGTGCTCGATGAGGGACTCGACGCCGCCCAGGGACTCGCCCAGCGTGAAGAGCTTCGCGCGGTTGCAGACGGCGACGGCCGCCTCCTCGCCGCCCTCGACCTGGAAGGAGATCATGCCGCCGAAGTTGCGCATCTGCTTGGCGGCGACCTCGTGGCCGGGGTGCTCGGGCAGGCCCGGGTAGAGGACCTTGGTGACCTTCGGGTGCCGCTTGAGCACCTCCACGATCTTCGCCGCGTTCTCGGCGTGCCGGTCCATGCGGACGGCGAGGGTCTTGATGCCGCGCAGCACGATCCAGGAGTCGAAGGGGCCGGCGACGGCGCCCATCGCGTTCTGGTGGTAGGCCAGTTCCTCGCCCAGCGCCGCGTCGGCGGTGACGAGCGCACCGCCGACGACGTCGGAGTGGCCGCCCATGTACTTCGTCAGGGAGTGCACGACCACGTCGGCGCCCAGGGCCAGCGGCTGCTGCAGGTAGGGCGAGGCGAAGGTGTTGTCGACGACCAGCTTGGCGCCGGCCGTGCGCGCGATGTCGGCCACCATGGCGATGTCGGTGATGCCGAGCAGCGGGTTCGAGGGGGTCTCGACCCAGATGACCTTGGTCTTCGGGGTCAGCGCCGCGCGGATGGAGTCCGCGTCGGAGGTGTCGGCCACCGACCACTCGACGCCCCAGCGGGAGACGACCTTCGCGAAGAGGCGGAAGGTGCCGCCGTAGGCGTCGTTCGGGATGACCACGTGGTCGCCCGGGGCCAGCAGCGTACGCAGCAGGCAGTCCTCGGCGGCGAGCCCGGACGCGAAGGCGAGGCCGCGCCGGCCGCCCTCCAGTGCCGCGAGGTTCTCCTCCAAGGCGGTGCGGGTCGGGTTGGCGCTGCGGCTGTACTCGTAGCCGCCGCGCAGGCCGCCGACGCCGTCCTGCTTGTAGGTGGACACCTGGTAGATCGGGGGCACGACCGCGCCGGTCAGCGGGTCCGCCGTGTTGCCCGCGTGGATCGCGCGGGTCTCGAAGCTCTGGTGCTCGTGGCTGTCGTCGCTCATGTGGCAGATGCTATGCCCCGCACCGCCCCCGGGTCCTGCCGGGCCGGGCGGCCCGGGGAGGGCATTCGCGCCGGTGCGGGTGCGTCTGGTTCGCTGGGGTCATGGAGATTCTGTGGTTCCTGATCGCGGTCGGGCTCGTCGTGGCCGCCCTCGGCCCGTACATCCGGCGCAGGCGGGGCGGTGTGCGGCTGGTTTCGCCCGCCAGCCCCGACGCCGCCGACCCGGCGGACTACGGATTCGACCGGCAGGAGGACCTCGACGTCCGGGTGCCCGGGCCCGACGAGGACCTGATGGACGCCTTGGAGAACGTGCGCCGCACCGGCGGCTGGCAGGCCGCCTCGCAGCTGCTGGCCGGCACCCCCGCGGCCGGGGAGCTGCGCTGGCAGCGCGTCCAGGCCTTCGGCGGCGCGGCCGCGTTGGAGCTCGCGGAGCGTCCGGGGCAGGGCGCACCGTGGCTCAAGGCGTGGCGGCTCGACGCCCCGAAGGACGCGGGTGGCGCGCAGGTGCACGCGGAGCTGCTGGTGCAGCAGGCGTGGCGCAACTCGGGCGGGGTCGGCTCGCGGGACCACCGGATCATCCTGGAGGAGGCCCGGGAGGCGTGCGGCCGGGCGGCGCTGCTGGCGCCCGGCGACCCGGTCCCGTACATCACGGAGCTGGCGGTGGGGCGGGCGCTCGGGTACTCCGAGGCGGAGTACGACGCGCTGTGGGCGAAGGTCATCGACGTGGCGCCGGCGCACATGGGCGCGCACCTGGCCGCGCTGAACTACTGGTGCGAGAAGTGGCACGGCTCGCGGGAGAAGGCCGACGCGTTCGCGCACGCGGCGGCGGCCCGCGCCCCGCAGGGCTCGCTGCTGGCGGCGCTGCCTCTGTTCGCGGTGTACGAGCACCTGCCGGAGGTGGTGCTCGTGTCGACGTTCTGGCGCAGCGCGGTGGTGACCCGGGCGGTGGAGGGGGCCATGTACGCGGTGCGTACGGCGCGACCGGACGACCCGATGCTGGCGCACGTCCGGCACATGCTGCTGCTGTTCCTGGTGCGGATGGAGCGCTGGGCGGAGGCGATGGAGCAGGTGCGGCACGTGGACGGGTACGTGGGCGCCCTCCCGTGGTCGGCTTCCCCGGACCCCGCGGCGTCGTACGCGATCCACCGTGCCCTGGCTGTCGCGGGCTACGAGGCGAACGGCGGCTCCCCGGCGACCCTGCCCCACTGACCGGCCGTCGCCCGCCGGGCCGTCGGCCCGCAGACCCCCGACTGCTGCGCCTCCACAACCGGCCGGAGGTCGTCGCGGCCCGGGACTCCTGCGTGCGCCGGGCGGGCGTCTGACGACAGGGGCGGCGCCGGGGCCGGAAGGCTGGGGGCGGCCCCGCCGGGGCCGGACGGCTGGGTGCGGGTGCTGGGGGCGGGCCGGGGAATCCCGGCCCGCCCCCAGCCGTTGAACGGAGACCACTAGGAGGGAATCCATGTTCTCGTACCGCCGTACGCCCGAGCTCCCCACCCGAGAGGAGGCCCTCAAGGGCCGCCCCCAGCCCCTCTTCGACGTGCCGGCCGTGCACACGGTGCTCGGCAACCCGCTCTCCGGCCCGTACCCCGCCCACCTGGCCGTGGCCGACTTCGGGCTGGGCTGTTTCTGGGGCGCGGAGCGCAAGTTCTGGCAGACGCCGGGGGTGTGGACGACCCTGGCCGGCTACCAGGGCGGTTTCACGGAGAACCCGACGTACGAGGAGGTGTGCTCGGGCCTGACCGGCCACACCGAGGTCGTCCGGGTGGTCTTCGACCCGTCGCAGGTCTCCTACGCCGCGCTCCTCAAGCTGTTCTGGGAGTCCCACGACCCCACCCAGGGCTTCCGCCAGGGCAACGACGTCGGCACCCAGTACCGCTCGGCGATCTACACCCACTCCCCCGCCCAGCAGGCGGAGGCCGAGGCGTCCCGCGCCGCCTACCAGCGCGTCCTCACCGCCGCGGGCCACGGGGAGATCACCACGGCCGTCCTCCCGGCCTCGGACCGCCCCTTCTGGCCCGCGGAGGCCCACCACCAGCAGTACCTCGACAAGAACCCGTCCGGCTACTGCGGCATCGGGGGCACGGGCGTCTCCTGCCCCATCGGCGTGGCCGCCGCCGACGGCTGAGTCGGGCGGCCGGCGGCGGGCCGGCCGGCCGGCCGGCCGGCCGGCCGGTCAGATGGTGGAGGTGTCGATCACGAAGCGGTAGCGGACGTCGCTCGACCGGACGCGGTCGTAGGCCTCGTTGACGGTGTCGGCGCTGATGAGTTCGATCTCGGCGCCGAGGCCGTGCTCGGCGCAGAAGTCGAGCATCTCCTGCGTCTCGGCGATGCCGCCGATCATGGAGCCGGCGAGGGTCTTGCGGCCGCCGATGACCGAGAACAGGTTCAGCGAGACCGGCTCCTCCGGCGCGCCGACGTTCACCAGCGCGCCGTCGACCTTGAGCAGGCCGAGGTACGCGTCGAGGTCCAGCGGGGCGGAGACGGTGGACACCACCAGGTCGAAGGTGCCGGTGAGCTCCTCGAAGGTGCTCTCGTCGCTCGTCGCGTAGTAGTGGGCGGCGCCCAGCCTCAGGCCGTCCTCCCGCTTGCGCAGCGACTGCGACAGGACGGTGACCTCCGCGCCCAGCGCGTGCGCGATCTTCACGCCGATGTGGCCCAGCCCGCCGAGGCCGACGATCGCGACCTTCTTGCCGGGGCCCGCCTGCCAGTGCCGCAGCGGCGAGTAGAGGGTGATGCCCGCGCACAGCAGCGGGGCGGCGACGTCGAGGGCGAGACCGTCGGGGATGCGGACGGTGTAGTTCTCGTCGACGACGATGTGCGTGGAGTAGCCGCCGTACGTGGGCTGCCCGTCCTTGCCGAGGGAGTTGTACGTGCCGGTCATGCCCCGGACGCAGAACTGCTCCTGGCCGCGCAGGCAGTACTCGCAGGTGCGGCAGGAGTCGACGAAGCAGCCGACGCCGACGCGGTCGCCGACCGCGAACTTCGTGACGCCCGCGCCGACCTCGGTGACGACGCCGGCGATCTCGTGGCCCGGGACCATGGGGTAGATGCCCTCGCCCCAGCCGTCGGTGACCTGGTGGATGTCGGAGTGGCAGATGCCGGCGTACTTGATGTCGATGAGGACGTCGTGCTCGCCCACCGCACGGCGCGCGATGGTGGTGCGCTCCAGCGGCGCCTTGGGGGCGGGGGCGGCGTACGCGGCGACCTGGGTGAGCGGGGTGTGCTGAGTGGCGGACATGCGCTGCTTCTCCTGAGTTCCGTGGTGCGGTGCGTCCCACGATGCCCGGGGCGGCGGCGCCCACCCAGCCCCCTGCAGAGCATAGGACCGCTGGTCCTACCACTGGCGGGGTCAGGCTGCCGGTCCGCCGCCCGGCGATACTGGCGCTATGGACCAGCTTGATCAGCGCGCCGAACTGGGCGAGTTCCTCCGCTCCCGCCGCGCGCGCCTGCGCCCCGAGGACGTGGGCCTGCCGGAGTACGGGCGCCACCGCCGGGTGCCGGGTCTGCGCCGGGAGGAACTGGCGCAGCTGGCGGGCGTGTCGGTGGCGTACTACACGCGCCTGGAGCAGGGCCACGGCCAGAACGTGTCGGCGGACGTACTGGACGCGATCGCGCGCGCCCTGCGCCTGGACGGCACCGAGTCGGCGCACCTGACCCGTCTGGCGAGCCCTCGGCCGCGCAGGCGCCGTACCCCCCGGCGCCCGGAGCAGGTCCGCCCGGAGCTGCGCGTGCTGCTGGACGCGATGGAGGGCGTACCGGCGTACCTGGTGGGCCGGCGTCAGGACGTCCTGGCCTGGAACCGGATGGCGACGGCGGTGTTCGGCGACTTCGGCGCGCTGCCCGCGCAGGAGCGGAACCTGGTCCGGATGGTGTTCCTGGATCCGGCGACGGCCGAGCTGTACAGGGACTGGGAGTGCCGGGCCTGCCAGGTGGTGAGCTACCTTCGCCTGTACGCGGGCCGGCACCCCGAGGACGAGCAGCTCTCCGCGCTGGTCGGGGAGTTGTCGGTGAAGAGCGAGGAGTTCCGGCGGCTGTGGGCCGCGCACACGCTGGCGGACGACAAGACGCGCGGCGTGAAGCGGCTGCGGCACCCCCTGGTGGGCGACGTGAGCCTGGCGTTCGAGACGCTGGCCCTGCCGGACGACTCAGAGCAGTCCCTGATCACCTTCCACGCCGCGCCGGGCTCCCCGTCGGCGGACGCGCTGCGCCTGCTGTCGTCCTGGTCGGCGGCGGGCCCGGTCCCGTCGCCGGCAGTGGGGACGGGCGGGCCCGCCGGGCAGTGACGCCGTCCGCTCAGGGGTTTTCGGTCACCGTCACCCGCCCCTGGCGGATCGTCGCCACGCGCGGCGCCCGCTTGGCGAGCGCGCTGTCGTGGGTGACCATGACGAAGGTCAGGCCGTGTTCCTTCCACAGCCCTTCCAGCAGGTCCATGACCTCGTCGCGCATCGACTCGTCCAGGTTTCCGGTCGGTTCGTCGGCCAGCAGCACCTTCGGCCGCTTGACCAGTGCACGTGCGATCGCCACGCGCTGCTGCTGGCCGCCCGACATCTCGCCGGGCAGGTGGCCCGCGCGTTCGCCGAGGCCGACCGACTCCAGCGCCCCGGCCGCCCGCGAGCGCCGCTCGCGCGCCTTGAGGCCGAGGGGGACGAGGGCCGTTTCGACGTTCTCCTGCGCCGTCAGCGTCGGGATCAGGTTGAAGGACTGGAAGACGAAGCCGATGGTCTCGGCCCGGACCCGGGTGAGCCGGGCCTCGGAGACGCCGGCCAGGTCCAGGCCGTCGAGGACGACCTGGCCCTCGGTCGGCCGGTCGAGGGCGCCGAGCATCTGGAGCAGGGTGGACTTGCCGCCGCCGGTGGGGCCCTGGATGACGAGCCGGCCGCCGTCCTCGATGGTCAGGTCCACGCCGGCGAGCGCGTCGACGGTCTGCTTGCCGCGCCGGTAGCGCTTGGTGACTTGGCTGAGCTGGTACATCTCGTTGCCTCGCTCGATCAGAAAGCTCGATCAGGAATGGGGGGAGGGTCGCGCCTGCGGGCTATTCGACGCGCCGCAGCGCGTCCGCCGGCCGCAGCCGCGACGCCCGCCAGCCGCCGAAACCGCCCGCGATCAGCCCGCCCGCCACGGCCAGGGCGACGGCCAGGCCGATGACCGACGGGGACACGGGCGCGGTGAGGGCCACGTCCAGGGCCTTGCCGGCGCTCTGGCGGGCGGCGCGCATCCCGCCGAATCCGCCCTGTCCGCCGGCCCGCATTCCCGCGCGGCCCGCGGCGCCGGCGAGCCGGGCGGTGAGGGTGGGGCCGGCGGCGGTGATCGCGTACGCGGCGCCCAGGCCGACGCCGATGCCGAGGACGCCACCGATCAGGCCGTTGACCAGGGCTTCCCCGACGACCTGGAGGGTGACGCGGCTGCTCTTCCAGCCGAGCGCCTTGAGGGTGCCGAACTCCCGCACGCGCCGGGAGACTGCGGAGGAGGTCAGCAACCCGGCGACCAGGAAGGCGGCGGCGAGCACGAGGTAGGAGAGCCAGGTGCCGACGGTGGAGGCGAGCGAGGCGGCCGTCGACAGCGAGCCGGAGACGGTGTCGGCGAGGTCGGCGGAGGTGGTGACGGTGGTGTCGGGGACGTTCTTCTGGATGGCCCGCTTGACGGAGCCGATGGCCTGGGAGTCCCGGGCCTGGACGTAGACCGTGGTGATCTTGTCGGGGGTCTCGGCGAGCGTCTGGGCCTGGTGCAGGGGGACGTAGAGGTTGGCGGTGGCGTCCCCGCTGTCGGCGGTGGCGATCCCGAGGACCTTGAACGGGGTGTTCTTGACGGTGAGTTCGGAGCCGACGGCCAGGTTGTTCTTCTTGGCGTAGGCGCTGTCGACGACGGTGACGGCCGCGTCCTTGTCGCCCGCCGCGAAACCACGGCCCGAGGTGATCTTGGAGGTGGTCAGCGGGCCCAGCTCCGGCCGGGTGACGTCCGTGCCGTACACGGAGAAGGAGTTGACGTCGAAGTCGGCGCCACCGCCCTCGACGGTGTTCCCGCCGCCCGCGCCGCCCGCGCCCGGCTTGCCGGCCGTACCGCCCGCTGCCCCGCCGCCGCCCTGGCCCCGGCGGAACTCGCCCCGCTTGAACTGCCCGTTGACCTTCATCACCTGGAGGCTGAGGCCGCCGACCGCCCGGGCGACGCCGTCCTGTCCGGCCACCTTGGCGACGGTCGCGGAGTCGAGGGTCTGGAAGCCCTGGGGCATCACCAGGTCACGGCTCTGCTGGGCGTCGGCGTCCGCGTCCCCTTCGCCGCGTGCGTCGAACTTGAAGCGCGGGCGGCCGGCGGAGCCCCCTTCACCCTGCGGCGACTGGGCCTTGGTGACCGTCATGTCGGTACCCAGTCCGTAGAGGGACTGCAGGACCTCGCCCTGGGCCCGGGACATGCCCGCCGATACGGAGTTGACGACGATGACGAGGGCGATGCCGAGGGCGAGGCCGGACGCGACGACCAGCGCCGCCTTGCGGCGGCGGCGCAACTCGCGCCGCAGGTAGGTGAAGAACATGGCGCCGAACGTAGGCAGCGCCCCTGATGGCCGGGTAAGCCGCGGATAAGAGTCGGATGAGAACGGCGAACGGCGGGGAACCCGTCAGGGTTCCCCGCCGTTCACACACGCCTACGCGTCGGCGCGTCCGGCGCCGGCGCAGCCGGTCGGCGCGTCAGGAGGCCGTGCCGGCCTTCCACTCCGCCCAGCTCATGTTCCAGCCGTTGAGCCCGTTGTCGGGCTTGATGGTCTTGTCGGGGGAGTTGACGACGGTGACCACGTCGCCGATGAGCGAGTTGTCGAAGAACCACGCGCCCGCGGTGTTCGGGTCGTTGGCGCCCTGGGTGTCGTTCAGGCCGACACAGCCGTGACTGGTGTTGACGTTGCCGAAGATCGAGTCCGATCCCCAGTAGTTGCCGTGGATGAACGTGCCCGAGGTGGACAGCCGCATCGCGTGCGGGACGTCCTTGATGTCGTACTCGCCCTTGCCCTCGCCGTTCTTGAAGCCGACGGTGGCGCCGTCCATCCGGGTCTCCTTGAACTTCTCGGAGATCACCATCTGGCCGTTGTACGTCGGGTTCGCGGGGGAGCCGGCCGAGATCGGGATGGTCTTGATGACCTGGCCGTCGCGGGTGACCGTCATCTTCTTGGTCTTCGCGTCGACCGTGGAGACCTGGCTCCGGCCGATCTTGAAGGTGACGGTCTTGCTCTGGACGCCCTTGATGCCCGGGGCGCCCTGGACGCCGTCCAGCGCGAGCTTGAGCGTGACGGTGGAGTTCGCCTGCCAGTACTGCTCCGGCCGGAAGTCCAGCCGCTGCGCGTCGAACCAGTGGCCGACCACTTCCTGGCCGCTGCTGGAGGAGACGTTGATGGCGGCCTGGACGGCCTTCTGGTCCTTGATCGGCTTGTTGAAGGTGATCGAGACCGGCATGCCCACGCCGACGGTCTGGCCCTCGTCCGGCACGAACGAGCCGATGAAGCTGTTCTCCGGGGAGACGGTGGTGAAGGAGGCGTTCTCGTGCGCCTCGTGACCCGCCTCGTCCTTGGCGCTCGCCGACAGGGCGTACTTGGTCGAGCGCTTGAGGGCGGCGTCCGGCTTCCAGCTCTTGCCGTCGGCGGCTATCTTGCCCGGCACGTCCGCGCCGTCGGAGCTCTTGAGCTCGACCTTGGTGAGGGTGCCGTCACTGACGGTCACGCTCGTGGCGTCGTTCAGGCCGATGTTGGTGGCGCCGTCCTTGGGCGTGATGGCTATTCGGGCCTTCGAGGCGTCCTTGGCCGCCGCCGCGTCGACATCGGCCTGCGACTTGCCCGACGCCTGGCCGTTGCCCTTTGGCTGGTCACCTCCGCCGTCGCACGCCGAAAGCACCAGTACGCCACCGAGGACGGCGGAAATGGCCACCAGGGACCTCTTCCGCCGCTTGCTGTCCGTCCTCACACGCCACTCCATCGTTGCCGGAACCCCCGAGCTCCCTCCCAGCTGCCGCTGAAAGGTACCCACCGGGCAGGAGGCCATGCCCCCTGCCCACGGTTGTGACAACGCGTGAACGGCCCGTTTCGGTTCCACATTCCGTTGGGATGTGGGCAACCCCACGGTCAGGCGTTGTCGGTCACCTCTTCGTCGAAGTCCCCATCTTCCTCGTCCATGTCCCACTCCATGGACTCGGGGTCGTATTCGACGGGCTCACTGCTCCAGGAAGCCTGCGCCAGATCCACCCCGGGGATCTCCGCGACCAGGTCAGTGGGGTCGACGAGGTAGGCCAGCGCCTCCGACTCGTCCTCGCCCACCGCCGACTCGGCGTGGCCGCGCTCCTCGTCCGGCATGAACTCGTCGGCCTTGATGTGGGCGAGGGCGGCGCCGGTGAGTGCTGTGGTGTCGGTCACTTCAAGGACCAAATCCACCCGAAGTCGTACGTACCGTGAGGTGTCAGAAGAGTTCATACGACGGAGAGTAAGCCCCGAACCTGTCCCGACTTTCCCACGACCCGCCCCTTTCACTAGCATCGGCGCACACGGCCAATTCGCTGCTGCCACAAGGGGGATCGCACCGTGTCCGCACGTCGATCGCTGCTCACCGCTCTCGGAGCGACCACCCTCCTCGCCGCCCTCTGGTTCGTGCCCTCGGCGAACGCCACCGCACCGGACCGGACGCCGGTCCGCTCCGGCCTGTCCGACCAGCGGAGCCTGCCCGCCCAGGAGAACCGGGCCACCCTCACCGACACCGCCGCGGTCGTGGACGCCTCGGCGCCCCGCGAGGCCGCCGCCCTGCCCCTCTCGCTCGCCGACACCGGCAGCGTCGACACCAGCCCCTACCTGCTGGGCGGCACGCTCTTCCTGGGCGTGGGCGCCGGCTTCGTCACCTTCTCCGTACGCCGCTCACGCGCGCAGTAGGCGGCGCACCGGCGCACGCGAAAGGGCCGCGCCCGGGGGAGTCCCGGACGCGGCCCTCGTCGCGTCAGGTCGTGCTCACGTCAGGTCGTGCTCAGGCGAGCGGACCGGTGACCGCTTCCACGGCGTCGACGAGCGCACCGGAGCGCACGAACGCGTCGGCTGCGGCCAGGTCGGGGGCGAGGAAACGATCCGGCCCGGGGCCCTGGACGCCTGCCTCCCGCACCGCCGCGATGGCGGCCCGGCTGGCCGGGGACGGGGTGAGCCCGTGGCGCAGCTCGATCGCGCGGGTGGCCGCGTACAGCTCGATCGCGACGATCCGGGTCAGGTTGTCGATCGCGGTACGGAGCTTGCGCGCGCCCGACCACCCCATGGAGACGTGGTCCTCCTGCATGGCGGAGGAGGGGATCGAGTCGGCGGAGGCGGGGACCGCGAGCCGCTTCATCTCGCTGACCAGAGCGGCCTGCGTGTACTGGGCGATCATCAGACCGGAGTCGACGCCGGCGTCGTCCGCCAGGAACGGCGGCAGGCCGTGCGAGCGGTTCTTGTCGAGCAGCCGGTCGGTGCGGCGCTCGGCGATGGAGCCCAGGTCTGCGGCGGCGATGGCCAGGAAGTCCAGTACGTACGCCACGGGCGCGCCGTGGAAGTTGCCGTTGGACTCGACCCGGCCGTCGGGCAGCACCACCGGGTTGTCGACGGCCGAGGCCAGCTCGCGCGAGGCCACCAGGGCGGCGTGCGCCATGGTGTCGCGGCCGGCGCCGGCCACCTGCGGGGCGCAGCGCACCGAGTAGGCGTCCTGGACGCGCGGGGCGGTCTCCTCCTGGTAGTGCCGGACCAGGCCCGAGCCCTCCAGGACGGCGGCCATGTTGGCGGCGGAGGCGCCCTGCCCGGGGTGCGGGCGGATGGCGTGCAGCTCGGGCGCGAGCACCTTCTCGGTGCCGAGCAGCGCCTCCAGGGTCAGCGCGGCGGTGATGTCGGCGGAGGTGTACAGCTTGCCGAGGTCGGCGAGGGCCATGATCAGCATGCCGAGCATGCCGTCGGTGCCGTTGAGGAGGGCCAGGCCCTCCTTCTCGCGCAGCTCGACCGGCTCGATCCCGGCTTCGGCGAGCAGCTCGCCCGCCGGGCGCACGACCCCGTCGGGGCCCTCCGCGTCGCCTTCGCCCATGAGGGTGAGGGCGCAGTGGGAGAGCGGGGCGAGGTCCCCGGAGCAGCCGAGGGAGCCGTACTCGTGCACGACCGGCGTGATCCCGGCGTTCAGTACGTCGGCCATCGTCTGCGCGACGGAGGGCCGGACGCCGGTGTACCCGGAGGCCACGGTCTTGAGCCGCAGGAACATCAGGGCGCGCACGACCTCGCGCTCGACGCGCGGGCCCATGCCGGCGGCGTGCGAGCGGACGATGTTCCGCTGGAGCTGGGCGCGCAGCTCGGGGCTGATGTGCCGGGAGGCGAGGGCGCCGAAGCCGGTGGAGACCCCGTAGACCGGCTCGGGCTTGGCGGCGAGCGCGTCGACGATCTCGCGGGCGCGGGCCAGGGCGTCCAGCGCCTCGCCGGACAGCTCGACCCGCGCGTTGCCGCGGGCGACGGCGATGACGTCCTCGGCGGTGGTCCCGGACGTTCCCACCACGACAGTGTGCATATCCATATTCAGCAGCCTACGGACTGAATCTCTTCATGTCACTAGCAACTTGGTGGAGCAGTCGTTACAGGCTGCTACGCCCTGCCGCGGAACCGGCGCCGCTCCCCCCGGCCGGCCTGTGCCGCGTCGGCGAGCCGCACCACCGCGCTGTCCCGGCCGGCCACCACGGGCCCCCGCGAGCGCGCGGCCTTGGCCTTGTACTGGGCCGCGTCGGCGAGCCGGAACAGCCGCCGCGAGGACTTCACCGGCCCGATCGGGTCCCCCGTGGAGGCGACCCCGCAAGCCACCCCCTCGCCCAGTTCCAGCTCGGCGGCGCGCAGGCACACCTCCTCGGTCACCCGCACCACCTCGTCCGCCGACGGACCGACGCTGACCAGGCAGAACTCGTCACCACCGAGCCTGGCCACGAGCGCACCGGGCAGTATGGCCCCGCACAGGCTCAGCACGGACCCGAACCGCTCCAGCAGCCGGTCCCCCATGGCGTGGCCGAGGGTGTCGTTGACCCGCTTGAGCCCGTTCAGGTCACATACCACGAGACTGACCACGGCGCCGCTGCGCCGGTGCTCCTCCAGGGCCTCGTCGAGCCGCATGTCGACGGCCCGCCGGTTGGCCAGTCCCGTCAGCGGGTCGGCGAACGCCAGGCGCCGGGCCTCTTCGAGGCGCTCGTTCTGCGCGAGCCCGGCGGCCACGACGGCGGCCAGTACGGTCGCGAACTCCGCGTCGTCCTCGTCGAAGTCGGGCAGGCCCTCGTCCCGGGCGACGTACAGCTCCCCCCAGGCCCGGCCGCTGAGCACGATCGGCGCGACCACGCAGGTGCCGCGTCCGCGCCGGCGCAGCGCTTCGCCGCGCCTGCCCGGGCGGCCGCCGCCCGCGGCCTCGACCCAGGCGTGGGGGCCGGCGCCGCCGACCCAGCGCTCGTGCAGGAACTCGGTGATCTCGGGGAATTCGTGGACGGGGTAGGACTCGTCCTCGGGGAACTCCTCCTCCCCCGCCCGCCGCTCGCCTTCGTTCACGAGGACGCGCAGCCGGCCGTGCTCGCGCTCCCAGGCGGAGATGGCGGCGAACGACCCGTCCATGGCCAGCCGGGCGCCCCGCGCGGCCGCCCGCACGCTGTCCCGTGGCGCGCACGCCGCGGCCATGGCCTGCGCGAGGCCCACGACGGCCCGAAGCCGCCCGTCAACTCCCATCACAACAGGTTAGGGAGTTCTATCCGATTTGGTGACAATCGCCGCGATTTTCCGGACCGGCCAAGATCACGGCTGCCGAGCGGACCACACGCCGGCCACCCGCGCCACTACCCGCACGGCTGCGCGCACGGCCACCCGCGACGCTCACGCGCCCCGCTACACACCCGGCCACTGGGGCCTGCGCTTCTCGTTGAACGCCGCCACGCCCTCGGCCCGGTCGCCGGAGAAGGCCACCGTCCGCCACGCCGCGTCCTCGATCTCCAGGCCGGCCGCCAGGTCCATCCCGTGCCCCAGCCGCAGCGCCCGCTTCGCCGCCCGCAGCCCGACCGGCGAGTTCGACGCCATCCGGGCGGCCAGCGCCAGCGCCTCCGCGCGGTCCGTGCCGGCCGCGACCACCGAGTCCACCAGACCCAGCTCCAGCGCCTCCGGCGCCTCCACCCGGCGCGCCGTGAAGATGAGCTCCGCCGCGCGGGCCGCACCGACCCGCCTGGGCAGCAGCTGCGTGCCGCCGCCGCCCGGGATCACCCCGACCGACACCTCCGGCAGGCCGACCACGGCGGTCTCGTCGGCCACGATCACATCGCAGGCCAGCGCGAGCTCGAAGCCGCCGCCGAGCGCGAAGCCGTGCACCGCCGCGATCGTCGGCATCGGCAGCTCCAGCACGCCCCCGTACGCACCCCGCGTCGTCGGCCGCTGCCGCACCAGCTCGGCGTCCGACATCGCGTTGCGCTCCTTGAGGTCGGCGCCCACGCAAAACGCCCGGTCCACCGCCGAGGACAGCACGACCACCCGTACCGAGGCGTCCGCCGCCAGCCGCGCGCACGCGTCCCCGATGGCCCGGGCCATGCCCGTCGACACCGCGTTCATCGCCTTGGGCCGGTCCAGGACCAGCTCGGCGACCCCGTCCTCATGCCGGCGCACGGCCAGGAACTCCGACTCCACGGTCTCCGCCGCCACGCTCTTCGACGCCACAGGACAGCCCTCCCGGTTAACGAACGTTACCCGGGGATCCTAGGCGTCCGCCGCGTCAGCGACCAGGGCTCCACGACCCCGAGCCCGCGCACCGGACGCTGCCACATCGGCTGGAGCGCGAACCGGTAGGTTCCGCCGCCCTCCTCCGACTCGGACTCCTTCTCCGAGACCGGCGCGGCGCCCGTCCGGCCGAGTTCCTCGGCCATGGCCCCGTCCACCAGCACCGCGTTCTTGGGGGCTATGGACGTCAGCCGGCTCGCCAGGTTCACCGTCGTCCCGAAGACGTCGCCCATCCGGGTCGTCACCGTCCCGAACGCGATCCCGACCCGCAGCTCCGGCATCTGCGGGTCCGCCTCCATCGTCTCGATCAGCCGCATCGCGATCTCCGCCGCCGTCGCCGCGTCGTCCGCCGCGTACAGCACCTCGTCGCCCAGCGTCTTGATCAGCCGTCCGCCGTGCGCGGCGATCAGGTCCGCCGCCGTCGTCTCGAAGGCCTCGACCAGCTCGCCGAGCTCCTCCTCCTCCAGCCGCCGGGTCAGCCGGGTGAAGCCCACCAGGTCCGCGAAGCCCACCGCGAGCCGCCGGTCGACCATCTCCTCGTCGTCCGCCACCTGCACCACGCGCCCGGTCGCGGCCGCCAGCTGGCGCCGCCACACGTAGACGAGGAACTCCTCCAGCTCCGGCAGCAGCAGCTCGACCAGCGGGTACGTGACCTCCGTACGGGTCATTCCCGGCTCCGGCGGCTCCGTCAGCCCCTCCAGGAAGGAGTCGATCTGCCATTCCGCCAGCCGGGCGGTGGTCTGCCCGGTGGACCGCGCGACCTGCACCGCCATCGGCTCGCTCAGCAGCCCGGCCTCCACCAGACCGGCGAGTCGGCGCAGCGCCAGTACGTCCGCCTCCGTGAGGGCCTTGGCCTGGCCGATGTCCGCGAAGCCCATGGCCCGCCAGAAGCGGGAGGCGAGCTCCATCGACACCCCGGCGCTGCGGGCGGCCTGGAAGGGGGTGTACCGGCGCTCGGCGCCCAGGATCAGCTGCTCCAGGCGGATGGCCAGCGGGTCGGCCGTCGGCTGGACCGTGTGGTCCACCTCGTGGTGGGGAGTGTGCTGGTCCCGCCCGATCGGGGTGGTGCCCGAACCGGCCTGGGTCGCACCTGCGCCGGACCCGGACGCGCCGGACGTAGGGTCGTCGACGGTCAAGGGCCGCCTCCTGTCCATTCCGTACGCAATTCCGACTACCGAACCGGTTGATCACCGCATGGACCGGGACCTTCGCCGGCTACCGCTGGGTGCTGCCCCCAAAACCATACGGCAGGTGTGCCGTAGCTCACTCCCCGCTCCGCCCGCCCGGCCGGGCCGCCCGGCCGCTAGTGGACCGACCGCAGGTGGACCACGTCCCCGGCCCCCACGGCCAGCCGCTCGTCCTGCGCCGTGCGGATCACGAGCCGCCCTTCCGCGTCGACCGCTTCGGCCGTCCCGGTGATCGTGCGGCCGCCGGGCAGGTCCGCCCGGACGTGCCGGCCCAGCGTCGCGCAGCCCGCCGCGTACGTCTCCTGGAGGCCGCTGGCCGCCGGATCGCCGCCCGCCGCGCGCCAGGTCTCGTACCACTGCTCCAGGGAGCGCAGTACGGCCTTGAGCAGCGGTTCCCGGTCGGTGACGGTGGCCTTGGCGAGGGCGAGGGAGCCCGCGGTGTCGACGGGCAGCTCGTCCTCGGTGAGGGTGACGTTCAGCCCGATGCCGACGACGACCCCGTCACCGACGCGCTCGGAGAGGATGCCGCCCGCCTTGCGCTCCTCGCCCTCGACGGTGACCAGCAGGTCGTTCGGCCACTTGAGGGCGGTGTCGACGCCCGCCGCCCGGGACAGTCCGGTCGCGGTGGCCACCCCGGCGAGCAGGGTCAGCCACCCCCACCGCTCCTCGGGCACCCCGGGGCCGGGCTTGAGCAGCACCGAGAAGAACAGCCCGGACCGGGCGGGCGCGACCCAGCTCCGGTCCAGCCGCCCGCGCCCGGCGCTCTGCTCCTCGGCGACGAGCACGGCTCCCTCGCCCAGCTCCCCGGCCCGCGCGGCGAGATCGGTGTTCGTGGACCCGGTGGACGAAACCACCTCCAGCGAACTCCACAACCCCTCCCCCACGAGATGCCGCCGCAAGGCGGCGGCATTCAACGGCGGCCGGTCCAGGCTGGACCAACGTCCCGCGGAAGCTCCCGAGGGAGTTCCTCCTGATGCATCTGATGGCGTCATGCAACCCACAGTAGGTGTGTCAAACGCCGCACTGCCGAGCGCCATGCCCGCCGATACGCTACGCACGAGTAGCCAGCAGCAGTCCATCAATTGACCAGGCAGTTGACACCACACAGGGAGCCGCGCCCCGATGTCACAACCCTCAGAGCCGATCGACATGCACACCACCGCGGGGAAGATCGCGGATCTGCAGCGCCGGATCGACGAAGCCACCCACGCCGGGTCCGCGCGGGCGGTGGAGAAGCAGCACGCCAAGGGGAAGCTGACGGCGCGTGAGCGGATCGGTCTGCTGCTGGACGAGGGGTCCTTCGTCGAGCTCGACGAGTTCGCCCGGCACCGCTCGACCAACTTCGGGCTGGAGCAGACCCGCCCCTACGGCGACGGCGTCGTGACCGGCTACGGCACGGTCGACGGCCGGCCGGTGGCCGTGTTCTCGCAGGACTTCACCGTCTTCGGCGGGGCCCTCGGCGAGGTCTACGGCCAGAAGATCATCAAGGTGATGGACTTCGCGCTGAAGACCGGCTGCCCGGTCATCGGCATCAACGACTCCGGCGGCGCCCGCATCCAGGAGGGCGTCAGCGCGCTCGGCATGTACGGCGAGATCTTCCGCCGCAACGTCCACGCGTCGGGCGTGATCCCGCAGATCAGCCTCGTCGTGGGCCCCTGCGCCGGCGGCGCCGTGTACTCCCCCGCCATCACCGACTTCACCGTGATGGTCGACCAGACCTCGCACATGTTCATCACCGGCCCGGACGTCATCAAGACGGTCACCGGCGAGGACGTGGGCTTCGAGGAGCTCGGCGGCGCCCGCACCCACAACTCCACCTCGGGTGTCGCCCACCACATGGCCGGGGACGAGAAGGACGCCATCGAGTACGTCAAGTCACTCCTGGCCTACCTGCCGTCCAACAACCTCTCCGAGGCGCCCGCCTTCCCCGAGGAGGCGGACACCGAGGTCTCCGACCTCGACCGCGAGCTGGACGTACTGATCCCGGACAGCGCGAACCAGCCGTACGACATGCACACGGTGATCGAGCACGTCGTCGACGACGGCGAGTTCCTGGAGACGCAGTCGCTGTTCGCGCCGAACATCCTCACCGGCTTCGGCCGCGTCGAGGGCCACCCGGTGGGCATCGTCGCGAACCAGCCGATGCAGTTCGCCGGCTGCCTGGACATCAACGCCTCCGAGAAGGCCGCCCGCTTCGTGCGGACCTGCGACGCCTTCAACATCCCGGTGCTGACGTTCGTGGACGTACCGGGCTTCCTGCCGGGCACCGACCAGGAGTACAACGGAATCATCCGGCGCGGCGCGAAGCTGATCTACGCCTACGCCGAGGCCACCGTCCCCCTGATCACCGTCATCACCCGCAAGGCCTTCGGCGGTGCGTACGACGTCATGGGCTCCAAGCACCTCGGCGCGGACCTGAACCTGGCCTGGCCGACCGCGCAGATCGCCGTCATGGGCGCGCAGGGCGCGGTGAACATCCTGCACCGCCGCACGATCGCCGAGGCCGAGGCCGCCGGTCAGGGGGAGGAGACGCGGGCCCGGCTGATCGCCGAGTACGAGGACACCCTGCTGAACCCGTACACCGCCGCCGAGCGCGGGTACATCGACGCGGTGGCCATGCCGTCGGAGACCCGGGCACACGTGGTGAAGGGGCTGCGGCAGCTGCGGACCAAGCGGGAGTCCCTGCCCCCGAAGAAGCACGGCAACATCCCCCTCTAGGAGGTCAGTCCTGTGGTGATCAAGGTCGTCAAGGGGAATCCGACGCCGGAGGAGCTGGCCGCCGCACTGGCGGTGGTCCAAGCGCGCGCGGCGGCGCTGGCTTCCGCGCCGTCGGGCGCGCCCGGGGTGCCGGACGAGTGGTCGGCGCCCGCGCGGGTGGCGCGCCGGACGCTGCCCCAGCCGGGTCCGCGCGCCTGGGGCCGTACGTACTGGCCCGCTTAGGACCCGCGTGGGACCCGTACAGGGACCGGGTACGGACCGTGTACGGGCGCAGGGGCCGCGCGGGGACGCGCGGGCCGGCGTTGCGAAAGATGGCGTGAACGGACGGTGGCGCTTGAGTACGCGTACTCAGGCGCCACCGTCCTGCGTGGGGCAAGGATCGGAGGATGCTCTGGTCAGACCCGAAGGACGAGCCGCCGAAGGACATGCGCGACGCGCAAGCCATGCTCCGGCGGCTCATGGTGGTGCTCGCCCTCGCCATGGTCGTCGTGGTGTACGTCCTCGGCGTCGGCCCGTTCTGAGGCGGGTTCCGGGGCCCCTCCGGAGCCGTCCGCACGCCCGCCCGCGGGCCCCCTACGATGGCTGGCATGACTGCTGCCGCGCCCCGCTCCCTCGTCCTCGCCTCCGCCTCACCCGCCCGGCTGAACCTGCTGCGGCAGGCGGGGCTCGCCCCGCACGTGATCGTCAGCGGCTTCGACGAGGACACCCTCTCCGCCGACACGCCGTCCGAGCTGGCGCTCGCACTGGCCGAGGCGAAGGCCGGCGTGGTGGCGGCGCTGGACGAGGCCGCGGGGGCGCTGGTGATCGGCTGCGACTCCGTCCTGGAGCTCGACGGGGAGGCGCTCGGCAAGCCGGCCGACGCCGAGGAGGCAACGGCCCGCTGGAAGTCGATGCGGGGCCGGGCCGGGGTGCTGCGCACCGGGCACTGCGTGATCGACACGGCGAGCGGCCGTCAGGTTTCGGCCACGGCGTCCACGACGGTCCGCTTCGGCGAGCCGACGGACGCGGAGGTCGCCGCGTACGTGGCCAGCGGTGAGCCGCTGCACGTGGCGGGCGCCTTCACCCTGGACGGCCTGTCGGCGCCCTTCATCGACGGCATCGACGGGGACCACGGCAACGTGATCGGCATCTCCCTGCCCCTGCTGCGCTCCCTGCTGGCCGAACTGGGCGTGTCCCTCACGGATTTGTGGGCCTGAGCCCCCCTGACCCGGTCGGCGGGGCGTCCTGGACGTCTGGGGCGTCCTCCACGGGTGGCGCGGCGTAGAGCATCAGGGCCAGCACGAGCAGGCACAGGACCAGCATCAGGGCGGCGAAGGCGCCCCAGCCCACCAGCCCGAGGGCGAGGGCGCCGAGCACCGCGTGGGTGACGGCGGCGACCACCAGGACCACGCGGGTGAAGCGGCCGGGCGCCCGGTCCCGTACGGCGAGGACGGCGAGCAGGACGGCGCAGAGCAGCAGGAAGGCGCCCATCACCGCCCCGAGGCCGTAGGTCGCCCGGGCCATCAGCTCCGGATCGCTGCCGGCGATCGACATCGACTGGTTCTGCGTCGCCTTCCCCAGCACGACGTGCACGAGAACGAGCACCGCCGCTTCCACGACGAGCACGATCGCGGCCAGTGCGGCCACGAGTCTGCGCAGCACGACGCCCCCATCCCCAGAAGCCACAGGCCGGGATCCAGAAGCCTGTTCGACGCCTGGAGGCTACTCATGGGTAAACGCGCGGACAAGGGGTGCGGGCAGCTTGGTTGCCGACGGGCCCGCGTGACGGCTCTCACGCAAAGAATGCATAGGCCGTTCGTAGGGACTCCACAAAGATTCACCAGGGGCCGCTGACCCGGTGAACAGAGACCTCGGCTGCGCCACGGGGTTACTGTGCAGTCGGGGATCTCCCTGACCTGGGGCGACACAAGGGTTTCTGGGCTCGGGCAAGCCTCGCTATCACGCTCTGTGTGGGGAAGCTCACCTGCGGATAGGGGTCGAAAGGCCGTGTCAGCTGTCCCTAAACTCAGCTTGTTTCTAGGAGGAGCCATCGTGCGCAAGGTGCTCATCGCCAACCGTGGCGAAATCGCTGTCCGCGTTGCCCGTGCCTGCCGGGATGCCGGGATCGCGAGCGTAGCCGTCTACGCCGACCCGGACCGGGACGCGCTGCACGTCCGCGCGGCAGACGAAGCGTTCGCGTTGGGCGGTGACACCCCGGCCGCCAGCTACCTGGACATCAAGAAGGTCCTCCAGGCAGCAGCCGACTCCGGTGCTGACGCCATCCACCCCGGATACGGCTTCCTGTCCGAGAACGCGGACTTCGCCCAAGCCGTTCTCGACGCGGGCCTGACCTGGATCGGCCCGCCGCCGCAGGCGATCCGCGACCTCGGCGACAAGGTCGCCGCCCGTCACATCGCCCAGCGCGCCGGCGCCCCGCTGGTGGCCGGCACCCCGGACCCGGTGTCCGGGGCCGACGAGGTCGTGGCCTTCGCCGAGGAGCACGGCCTGCCCATCGCCATCAAGGCCGCCTTCGGTGGCGGCGGTCGCGGCCTCAAGGTCGCCCGCACGCTCGAAGAGGTCCCGGAGCTGTACGACTCCGCCGTGCGCGAGGCCGTCGCCGCGTTCGGCCGGGGCGAGTGCTTCGTGGAGCGCTACCTCGACAAGCCGCGCCACGTCGAGACGCAGTGCCTGGCCGACTCGCACGGCAACGTGGTGGTCGTCTCCACCCGTGACTGCTCGCTCCAGCGCCGCCACCAGAAGCTCGTCGAGGAGGCGCCCGCGCCGTTCCTCACCGAGGCGCAGAACGCCGAGCTGTACGCGGCGTCCAAGGCGATCCTCAAGGAGGCCGGCTACCAGGGCGCCGGCACCGTCGAGTTCCTCGTGGGGACCGACGGCACCATCTCCTTCCTCGAGGTGAACACCCGCCTCCAGGTCGAGCACCCCGTCACCGAGGAGGTCACCGGCATCGACCTCGTGCGCGAGATGTTCCGCATCGCCGACGGTGAGGCGCTCGGCTACGACGACCCGCAGCTGCGCGGCCACTCCTTCGAGTTCCGCATCAACGGCGAGGACCCGGGCCGCGGCTTCCTGCCGGCCCCGGGCACGGTGACGAAGTTCGCCCCGCCCTCGGGCCCCGGTGTCCGCCTGGACGCGGGTGTCGAGTCGGGCTCGGTCATCGGCCCGGCGTGGGACTCGCTGCTGGCCAAGCTGATCGTCACGGGTGCCACCCGCGAGCAGGCCCTCCAGCGCGCCGCCCGCGCCCTGGCGGAGTTCGAGGTGGAGGGCATGGCCACCGCCATCCCGTTCCACCGCGCGGTCGTCGCCGACCCGGCGTTCGCCCCGACCGACGGCACTCCGTTCAAGATCCACACGCGGTGGATCGAGACCGAGTTCGTCAACGAGATCCCGGCCTTCACGGCGCCCGCCGCCGAGGAGGCCGACGAGGAGCCGGGCCGCGAGACCGTGGTGGTCGAGGTCGGCGGCAAGCGGCTGGAGGTCTCCCTCCCGTCCTCGCTGGGCATGACGCTTGCCCGCACGGCCGCAGCGGGCGGTGCCAAGCCGAAGCGCCGCGCCGCGAAGAAGTCGGGGCCGGCCGCCTCGGGCGACACGCTGGCGTCCCCGATGCAGGGCACGATCGTCAAGATCGCCGTGGAGGAGGGCCAGCAGGTCAACGAGGGCGACCTGGTCGTCGTCCTGGAGGCCATGAAGATGGAGCAGCCGCTGAACGCGCACCGCTCGGGCACGATCGTCGGCCTGACGGCCGAGGTCGGCGCCTCCCTGACGTCGGGCGCCACCATCTGCGAGATCAAGGACTGATCCGCCACGCGAAGGCCCCCGCCCGGAAGGGCGGGGGCCTTCGCGTGCTCCCGGAACCGGCCCGGCCGGCGAGGGGGCTCGCAGTCCGAGGTGCGGGGCTGCGCCCCGCGACGCCCGGTGCGGCGGCGCGACGTCCCGCGCAGCGGCACCGCACCCGGCCACCGCACCGCCGCGTCCCGTCAGCGTCGGCGCATGTCCGCCACCCGCCCCCGCTCCCTCTCCCCCGCCTGCTGCTCCAGCAGCCCGGCCGGCGCGCTGCGCAGCTGCGCCGTCGGACCGCCGCGGCGCTGCACCGGCAGGGGCGACTCGCGCCGGGGCCGGCGCCCCGCCATCCCGTCGCCGCCGGAGGCCGCCGCGCCGCCCGCCACCGTGATCTGCACGCCCTGGTCGGCCAGCGCCTGGAGTTCGGTGGCGGCCCGGTCGTCGTGCGGGGGCGGCTCGTCGGTGACCAGCCGCGTCATGACGTCCGTCGGCACGGTCTGGAACATGGTGTCGGTGCCCAGCTTGGTGTGGTCGGCGAGGACCACGACCTCCGCGGCCGCCTGCACCAGCGCCCGGTCCACGCTCGCGGAGAGCATGTTGGACGTGGACAGCCCGCGCTCGGCCGTCAGGCCGCTCCCGCTCAGGAAGGCCCGCGATACCCGCAGCCCCTGGAGGGACTGCTCGGCGCCGCTGCCGACGAGCGC
Organism: Streptomyces sp. NBC_00667; assembly: GCF_036226825.1. Taxonomy (NCBI): domain Bacteria; kingdom Bacillati; phylum Actinomycetota; class Actinomycetes; order Kitasatosporales; family Streptomycetaceae; genus Streptomyces; species Streptomyces sp. NBC_00667. Next base: position 4,246,614 of record NZ_CP109022.1, on the reverse strand, counting down.
GTAGTTGGAGCCGCGCAGGGTCCCGCCGGTCATCACCACTTCGACCCGGTTGGCATGGGCCAGCGCCTGGGCGACGAGCAGCGAGTTGGTGACCACGGTCAGCCCGGGCACCCGCGCGAGCCGGCGGGCCAGCTCCTGGGTCGTGGTGCCCGCTCCGACGACGACGGCCTCGCCCTCTTCCACGAGGGAGGCCGCCACGTCGGCGATGGCGGTCTTCTCCGCCGTCGCGAGATGGGACTTTTGCGGGAAGCCGGATTCACGGGTGAACCCGCCCGGCAGCACCGCACCGCCGTGCCGGCGGTCGAGGAGTCCTTCTGCCTCCAGTGCCCGCACGTCCCGCCGTACGGTCACTTCGGAGGTCTGGACGACGCGGGCGAGCTCCCGGAGCGACACCGCTCCGTTGGCCCGCACCATTTCGAGGATCAATTGGCGACGTTCTGCAGCGAACACGAAACTGACAGTAACCCGGACGACCGACTGCTTTCAGCTCCTTCCGCCGGAATACCGAAGTTGTCCATAAGGTGGGGCGACAAGTGGTATACGCGGCCGGACAGTTGCGTGAACAGTCCGCTACGACCCCACCCGCCACCCCAAATCCCTTGCGGAACAGGGCGGTTCGCGGCGGTTACGCCTCCCCGGCGACCTTGCGGGTGTGCAACTGGCGTGCCACCTCGGCGATCGAGCCGGACAGCGAGGGGTACACGGTGAACGCGTTTGCGATCTGCTCGACCGTCAGGTTGTTGTCCACGGCGATCGAGATGGGGTGGATGAGCTCGCTGGCGCGCGGCGCGACGACCACGCCGCCGACCACGATGCCGGTGCCGGGGCGGCAGAACAGCTTCACGAAGCCGTCCCGGATGCCCTGCATCTTCGCCCGCGCGTTGCGCAGCAGCGGGAGCTTCACGACGCGGGCGTCGATCTTGCCGGCGTCCACGTCGGCCTGGGTGTAACCGACGGTGGCGATCTCCGGGTCGGTGAAGACGTTCGAGGAGACCGTCTTGAGGTTCAGCGGGGCCACCGCGTCCCCGAGGAAGTGGTACATCGCGATCCGGCCCTGCATGGCGGCGACGGAGGCCAGCGCGAAGACCCCGGTCACGTCACCGGCGGCGTACACGCCCGGCGAGGACGTGCGCGACACCTTGTCGGTCCAGATGTGGCCGGACTCCTTGAGCCGGACCCCGGACTCCTCCAGGTTCATGCCCTGCGTGTTGGGGACGGCGCCGACCGCCATCAGGCAGTGGGTGCCGCTGATGACCCGGCCGTCGGAGAGGGTGACCTCGACCCGGTCGCCGACCCGCTTGGCGGACTCGGCGCGCGAGCGGCCGATGACGTTCATCCCGCGGCGGCGGAAGACGTCCTCCAGGACGGCGGCGGCGTCGGGGTCCTCGCCCGGCAGCACCCGGTCGCGGGACGACACCAGGGTCACGCGGGAGCCGAGGGCCTGGTAGGCGCCGGCGAACTCCGCGCCGGTCACACCGGAGCCGACGACGATGAGCTCCTCGGGGAGCTCGTCGAGGTCGTAGACCTGGGTCCAGTTGAGGATGCGCTCGCCGTCGGGCATCGCGTCGGGGATCTCGCGGGGGTGGCCGCCGGTCGCGATCAGCACCGCGTCGGCGGTCAGGATCGTCTCGGTGCCGTCGGCGGCGGTGACGATGACGTCCCGCGTGCCGTCGATACCCTGGGGGCCGCCGAGCTTGCCGCGACCGCGCATGACGCGTGCGCCCGCCCGGGTGACGGAGGCGGTGATGTCGTGCGACTGGGCGAGCGCGAGGCGCTTGACGCGCCGGTTCACCTTGCCGAGGTCGACGCCGACGACGCGCGCGGCCTGCTCGATGTGCGGGGTGTCGTCCGCGACGACGATGCCGAGCTCCTCGTACGACGAGTCGAAGGTCGTCATGACCTCGGCGGTCGCGATGAGGGTCTTGGAGGGCACGCAGTCGGTCAGGACCGAGGCGCCGCCGAGTCCGTCGCAGTCCACGACGGTCACCTCCGCGCCGAGCTGAGCCCCTACGAGGGCCGCCTCATACCCGCCGGGTCCGCCGCCGATGATCACGATCCGGGTCACGAAAACTCCGCCTCACGTCTACCCGGCCGGCTGCCGCCCCGGCCGGGGCTTCCGGGGGGTCTCCCCGGGGGATGCATTCCGTGCCCCATTGTCCCGCACGCTTCAAGGTGCTTCACGCCCGGTCCCGCCGTCGGCTCCGCCGAACCGGTCATCCCGTGGCCGGCCCCCGGTCATCCGCCTGGCACGCCGCCCGGGCCGCCCCTCCCGTACCCTCGACCTCATGTCGCTCTACGCCGCGTACGCCGGCAACCTCGACCCGCGGCTGATGACGCGCCGCGCTCCGCATTCGCCGCTGCGCGGCACGGGCTGGATCAACGACTGGCGGCTGACCTTCGGCGGCGAGCAGATGGGCTGGGAGGGTGCCCTCGCCACGATCGTCGAAGCGCCGCGCCATCAGGTCTTCGTGGCGCTGTACGACATCGCGCCGCTCGACGAGGACTCGATGGACCGGTGGGAGGGCGTCGGGCTCGACATCTACCGCCGGATGCGGATCCGGGTGCACACCCTGGACGGCGAGGAGGCCGCCTGGGTGTACGTCCTGAACGGCTACGAGGGCGGTCTGCCCTCGGCGCGCTACCTCGGCGAGATCGCGGACGCGGCCGAGTCGGCGGGCGCGCCGCACGACTACGTGATGGAACTGCGCAAGCGCCCCTGCTGAGGCCCTTCCGCCCGGCAGGTGCCATTTCGGCGGAAACGACAAGGCAACGATCCGAACACCGTGACCTGTGCCATCTACGCGCGTAGGCCAGGAACGGTTACGCTCGTCAGCGTGAACGCATCTGTTACCGACCCCTTCGCCGACGCCACCGCCGCGGCCGCCCGCCTGCGGGAGCTGACCGGCGCCGAAACCCACGATGTCGCCCTCGTCATGGGCTCCGGCTGGGCCCCCGCCGCAGAGGCGCTCGGTGCGCCCGAGGCCGAGTTCCCGGTCACCGAGCTGCCCGGCTTCCCGCCGCCCGCCGTGGAGGGCCACGGCGGCAAGATCCGCTCGTACAAGATCGGCGACAAGCGCGCGCTGCTCTTCCTCGGCCGGACCCACTTCTACGAGGGCCGCGGCGTCGCCGCCGTCGCCCACGGCGTCCGTACCGCCGTCGCCGCCGGCTGCAAGACCGTCGTGCTGACCAACGGCTGCGGCGGCCTGCGCGAGGGCATGAAGCCCGGCCAGCCGGTCCTGATCAGCGACCACCTCAACCTGACGGCCACCTCGCCGATCGTCGGCGCCAACTTCGTGGACCTCACCGACCTCTACTCGCCGCGCCTGCGCGCGCTGTGCAAGGAGATCGACGAGACCCTCGAAGAAGGCGTCTACGTCCAGTTCCCCGGCCCGCACTACGAGACCCCGGCCGAGATCAACATGATCCGCGTCATGGGCGCGGACCTGGTCGGCATGTCCACCGTCCTGGAGGCCATCGCCGCCCGTGAGGCCGGCGCCGAGGTGCTGGGCATCTCCCTGGTCACCAACCTGGCGGCGGGCCTGTCCGGCGAGCCGCTGAACCACGAAGAGGTGCTCCAGGCCGGCCGTGACTCGGCCTCGCGCATGGGCAAGCTGCTGACCCAGGTCCTCGCCCGCATCTGAGGACCGTACGAGAGGTAAGGCGGAAGTAGTGCAGGAAGTGCAGGACGACCTGATCACCCGGGCCCGGGCGTGGCTGGCCGAGGACCCGGACCCGCAGACGGCGGCCGAACTGGGCGAGCTCATCGAGGCCGGCGACACGGCGGAACTCGCCGACCGCTTCTCCGGCATGCTGCAGTTCGGCACCGCCGGACTCCGCGGCGAGCTGGGCGCGGGCCCGATGCGGATGAACCGCGCCGTGGTCATCCGGGCCGCGGCGGGCCTCGCCGCCTACCTCAAGGCCCAGGGCCACGCCGGCGGCCTGGTCGTCGTCGGCTACGACGCGCGGTACAAGTCGGCGGACTTCGCCCGTGACACCGCGGCCGTCATGACCGGCGCCGGTCTGCGCGCGGCCGTCCTGCCCCGCCCCCTGCCGACGCCCGTCCTCGCGTACGCCATAAGGCACCTGGGCGCCGTCGCCGGCGTCGAGGTGACCGCGAGCCACAACCCGCCCCGGGACAACGGCTACAAGGTCTACCTCGGCGACGGCTCCCAGATCGTCTCCCCGGCGGACGCCGAGATCGCTGCGGAGATCGAGCGGATCACCACCCTCGACTCCGTGCCCCGCCCCGAGTCCGGCTGGGAAGACCTCGGCGACGAGGTCCTGGAGGCCTACCTGGCGCGTACGGACGCCGTCCTGACCCCCGGCTCCCCCCGGGGCGTGCGGACCGTCTACACGGCCATGCACGGCGTCGGCAAGGACGTCGTGATGGCCGCCTTCGCCCGGCACGGCTTCCCCACCCCGGTCCTGGTGGCCGAGCAGGCGGAACCGGACCCGGCCTTCCCGACGGTCGCCTTCCCCAACCCGGAGGAGCCGGGCGCGATGGACCTGTCCTTCGCGAAGGCGGCCGAGGTGAACCCGGACATCGTCATCGCCAACGACCCGGACGCCGACCGCTGCGCGGTGGCGGTCCCGGACGACGGCGCCTGGCGGATGCTCCGCGGCGACGAGGTCGGCGCGCTCCTGGCCGCCCACCTGGTCCACAAGGGCGCCCGCGGCGTCTTCGCCGAGTCCATCGTCTCCTCCAGCCTCCTGGGCCGGATCGCGGACGCGGCGGGCCTCCCCTACGAGGAGACGCTCACCGGCTTCAAGTGGATCTCCCGCGTCGAGGGCCTGCGCTACGGCTACGAGGAGGCGCTCGGCTACTGCGTGGACCCCGAGGGCGTCCGCGACAAGGACGGCATCACCGCCGCCCTCCTGATCGCCGAACTCGCCTCGGAGCTCAAGGAGCAGGGCCGCACCCTGAGCGACCTGCTGGACGACCTGGCGATGGCCCACGGCCTGCACGCCACCGACCAGCTGTCGGTACGGGTCTCGGACCTGTCGGTCATCGCCTCCGCCATGGCCGCCCTGCGCGCGCAGCCTCCGGTGTCCCTGGCGGGCCTGCGGGTCACCTCGGCGGAGGACCTCAGCCACGGCACGCAGTCCCTGCCCCCCACGGACGGCCTGCGCTACTACCTGGAGGGCGACTACCGGGCCCGCGTGATCGTCCGCCCGTCGGGCACGGAGCCGAAGCTCAAGTGCTACCTGGAGGTCGTGGTCCCGGTCTCCGAGGCCTCCGACCTCACCTCGTCCCGCACCCGCGGCCAGGAGATCCTCGACGCCGTCAAGAAGGACCTCTCCGCCGCGATGGGCCTCTAGCCCCTCTCGTCCGGATCCTGCCTGACCGGCACGATCCGGAAGAGACGGCCCAGCCCGAAGAGCCCCGCCCACCGGGCGGGGCTCTTCCACGTGCACACGGTCCCACCGGCGAGGACCGGACACCCACCCACCGGGCCGGGGACGGGTGGGGCCCGCCTCAGGACGCGCTCGGCGTCGGTCTCACCACGTCCCCCAGCGTCGGCACCGACTCCGGCCTGGAGCGGACGGCGTCACTGCACTCCCACGCCCTCGGCGGATCCGCATCCGGCCCGCCCAGAACCACCGGCCCCGGCCCCGCCGACACCGCCTCGCTCTCCGCCAGCGTGCACACGATCTGCGACAGCGCCACCGGCGGAAGGTCCTCCGGCTTGCGGCTCAGCCGCACCGTCCCCGCCGGGTCACCCGGCCGCGTCGGCGCCGCCGAGAGCCCGTCCGGCACCCCGGTGGTGAATCCGGCGTCCCGCTCCTGCGCCGACGGCTCCCGCTCCAGCGCCTCCAGCAGCGCCTGCGCCGCCAGCACCACCGGGTCGCGCGCCGGCCGCTTCTCGGGCACGGGGACCACCCGTTCCACGCCCACCAACTGCGACCCGCACACCAGCTCCACCGTGGCCCGGAACCCCGGCACCCCGCTCGGCTGCTGCCCGCTCGGCTGCGCCGGGGTGTCGCACGACACCCGCGACGGCGCCGCGCCCACGTCCACCGGCACGGTCGTCGCCCGGATCCCGCAGCCCCCCGCGCCGACCGCCGTCACGGCCGCCACCAGCAGCAGCCCCGTCATCCGCACCGCGCCACGTACCGTGCCGCGCCCCGCCCTACGCCTCACCGGCGATCACCTTCCCCACGTCCACCGGCAGCCGCAGTGTGAACAGCGCCCCGCCCCCGCTGCCGTTGGCGGCCGTGATGTCGCCGCCGTGGATGTGCGCGTTCTCCCTCGCGATGGACAGGCCCAGCCCGCTCCCGTCCGACTTCGGCCGGGACGCGCTCGCCTTGTAGAACCGGTCGAAGACGTGCGGCAGCACCTCCTCCGGAATGCCCGGACCGTTGTCCTTGACCGCGATCAGCAGCCACTCCCCCTCCACCCGCACCGACACCCGCACCGGCGAGCCGCCGTGCTTGAGCGCGTTGCCGATGAGGTTGGCCAGGATCACGTCGAGCCGCCGCGGGTCCAGCCGCACCACGATCCCGCGCTCCGCGTCGAGTTCCACGGCGTCGAGCCACGCCCGCGCGTCGATGCAGGCCGTGACCTGGTCGGCGACGTCCACGTCGTCCAGTACGAGGCGCGCCGTCCCCGCGTCGAAGCGGGTGACCTCCATCAGGTTCTCCACCAGGTCGTTCAGCCGCCGGGTCTCGCTGACCACCAGCGCCACCGCCGGTGCGATCATCGGATCGAGGTCGTCGACCTCCTCCTCCAGCACCTCGGCGACCGCCGTCAACGCCGTCAGCGGCGTCCGCAGTTCGTGCGACATGTCCGCGACGAAGCGCCGACTGGCCTCCTCCCGGGCGCTCATGTCGGCGACCTTCTTCTCCAGCGCCTCCGCCGTCTTGTTGAAGGTGTGCGACAGGTCGGCGAGCTCGTCGGTCCCCGACACGTCGAGCCGGTGGTCCAGTTCGCCCTCCCCGAGCCGCCGCGCCGCGTCCCCCAGCCGTTGTACGGGCTTGAGCACGGTCCGGGCGGCGGCCTGCGCCAGCAGCGCGGAGCCGAGCAGCGCGAGACCCGTCGCGATGGTCAGCGACCAGCCCAGCGCGTTGAGGTCGTCGCGTTCCTGCGCGAGCGACTTGTACATGTAACCCGTCGGGCCGCCGCCCACGATCCGTGTCCCGCCCACCAGGTACGGGTTGCCGCGCGGCTTCGTGCGCTGCCAGTACATGTGGTACTCGGCGTCGTTGGCGGCCGTCGTCTTCTGTCGGTCGTTCACTGCGTGCTGGAGGGATGCGGGTACGTCGTCCAGCCCGAAGGAGTCGGGGCCGGCCGCGCCGAACACCTTGCGGCCGTTCTTGAGTTCGTCCACCAGCAGCACGCTGTACCCGGGGCTGCTGCCCGCCATCAGCTCGGCGGTGCGCTGCAACTCCTCGGGGGTCGGGTCGGCGGGCAGCGCCGCGGCCCGGTTCTGCATCTCCTGCCGGAAGTCGCCGAGGGCCGCGTCCTGGGTACGGGTGAGCACCGCCTCGCGGTTGAGCCAGTAGGCGATCCCGGAGGCGGACACGGCGGCCGTCAGCGCGACGAGGGCGAACACGACGAGGAGCCGCAGCCGCAGACTGGTCCAGCGCCGGCCCGCGAACACGCCCCGCACGAACTGCTTGGTCACTGCGGGGAGTCCAGGCGGTAGCCGACGCCGCGGACCGTACGGATCAGCGTGGGCGAGGACGGGACCTCCTCGACCTTCGCGCGCAGCCGCTGCACGCAGGCGTCGACGAGGCGCGAGTCACCGAGGTAGTCGTGCTCCCAGACCAGGCGCAGCAACTGCTGCCGCGACAGGGCCTGGCCGGGCCTGCGGCTGAGCTCCAGCAGCAGGCGCAGCTCGGTCGGGGTGAGTTGGAGGTCGTCGCCGTTCTTCGTCACCGTCATGGCGGCGCGGTCGATGACCAGGGACCCGAACACGGCGGAGTCACTGGCCTCGCGTTCGCCGCGGCGCAGCACGGCCCGGATCCGGGCGTCGAGCACCCGGCCCTGGACGGGTTTGACAACGTAGTCATCGGCTCCGGACTCCAGCCCGACCACCACGTCGATGTCGTCGCTGCGCGCGGTCAGCAAGATGATCGGCAGCTGGTCGGTGCGCCGGATCCGCCGGCACACCTCGAAGCCGTCGATCCCGGGCAGCATCACGTCCAGCACGATCAGGTCCGGCCGCTGCTCGCGCAGCAGTTTCAGGCCGTCCTCGCCCGTCGCCGCGGTGGCCACACGGTGGCCCTGGCGGGACAGGGAGAGTTCGAGGGCCGTGCGGATGGCGTCGTCGTCCTCGATCAGCAACAGGAAAGGCACGGGCTCATTCTGTCCCATCGGCCGTCGGGACTCGACCGTCCGTCGTACGGGGACGCGGACGCGGGCCGCTGTGACAGGGCTGTGACAGTCGCAGGACACCGCGGTTAAGTCGGCGGGGCAGGCTTCTACCAGAGACGGACCGAAGCAGACTCCACGACGGGGGGCGCGAGATGAACACGCTGCACAGCACCACGACCAGCGCGGTCGTCACGCGGCTGCACGATGCGAACCGCCGGGCGGGTGTCCGTACGGCGACGGTCGCCCGTCAGCGGCCGACGCATCCTGTAGCCATTGACGCGAACACGTACCAGGCGGTTCCCGCCCCGCGACTTCCTTCCGCCTCGGAGGCGGAATTCACGGCGTACGTGCAGGAACGCCGGGCCGCGCTGTACGCGACGGCGTTCCACCTCACCGGCGACCGGTACGAGGCGGAGGACCTGCTGCAGAGCGCGCTGTTCTCGACGTACCGGGCGTGGGACCGGATCAGCGACAAGGCGGCCGTCGGCGGGTACCTGCGGCGCACGATGACGAACCTGCACATCAGCGCGTGGCGTCGGCGGAAGCTGAACGAGTACCCGACGGAGGAGCTGCCGGAGACGGCCTCGGACACGGACGCGATGCGGGGTACGGAGCTGCGGGCGGTGCTGTGGCAGGCGCTGGCCCGGATCCCGGAGCCGCAGCGGACGATGCTGGTGCTGCGGTACTACGAGGGCCGCACGGACCCGGAGATCGCGGAGATCCTGGGCATCAGCGTCGGCACGGTGAAGTCCAGCATCTGGCGGTCGCTGCGGCGGCTGCGCGAGGACGACGCCCTGAGCTTCGGCCGGGACGAGGCGGAGTCCTTCGGGGAGCTCGTCGCCTGACGAAGACCATCGGGCCGAGGGGGCCCGTCCTACGGGGGTGGGGCGGGGGCCGCGGGGGGAAGAGGCGGGATCAAGCGGTCGGGGGTCCGCATGATCCCGCCTCTTCGCATGCGCGGCGACGTTCGGGGCGCGGATCCGGGCCTCACGGGGCGACCCCGGCCAACCCCAGCCCCGCCGGCGTTTGAGGCGCGGGGTCTGGGGCCTCACCGGGCCAACCCCGGCCAACCCCAGCCCCGCCGGCGTTTGAGGCGCGGGGTCGGGGGCGGAGCCCCAGGAAACCCGGCTCCGCCGGGCACCGGGCTCTGCCCGGACCCGCGCCTCAAACGCCGGCGAGGCTGAAAGTTACGCCCCCGGCACCGGGAAGCCAGGCCGGTGGGGCTGAAAGTTTGCCCCCGGCACCGGGAAGCCGAAGGCCGGTGGGGCTGGGTTGGCCCGGCCCGGCGCCCCGAACCCCAGCGGGGCTGGAGTTGGCCCGGTCCGCTCCTCAAACGCCCGCGAGGCTGCGAGTTGCGCCCCCGGCACCGGGAAGCCGAAGGCCGACGGGGCTGGTGCGGCGCGGCGGAGCCGTGAAGTGCACGGGGGCGCAGGCGCGAGGAGAACGCGGGCGGTGGCGCAGGGGGGCCGAGCAAACCCCCCGGCCAGGGGTTAGGCGGGGGCTGCCGTGCGGTGGCGGCCCGCCGCGCAGGCAGCCAGGCGGCCGAGCGCCTCGTCGCGGGCGCAGGCGTACGCGCCGAGCGCGGTGTGCCGGGCCACGATGCCCCGCTCCGCCCGCATCAGCCGCCAACCCCTGCGCAGCAGGAACGGCACCGACTTGCGCCCCTCGCGCAGATCCCGCGCCAGCCGCCGGCGGAACGTCGTCGACGGCCGCCCCCGCAGGCAGATCGCGTCCGCCAGCAGCCCCAGCTCCTGGCACCGGGCCACGATGTCGGCCGCGAAGATCCCCTCCGCGATGAACAGCGGCGTCCGGGCGATGTCCAGCGTCTCCGACCCCGTCCGCGAGGACGTCGCGATGGAGTACACCGGCACCTCGGTACGCCCCTCCCCGCACAGTTCCGCGATCGCGGCGACCGCCGCCTGCGCGTCCCACGACAGCGGCGAGTCCCAGTCGATGTCGGAGCTGCCCTCCACCAGCGGCAGCGTCGGGTCGTCGCCCTCCTTGTAGAAGTCGTCCAGGCGCAGCACGGGCAGGCCCGAGCGGGCCGCGAGCGAGGACTTGCCGGAGCCCGAGGGCCCGGTCAGCAGGACGACGCGCGTGGGGAGGGGGGAGGAGGAGCTCACGGGACACCAGTTTGAGTCCTCCCCCACGAAAAAACAAAAGGGGAGCTCCGGCCCACGCGCCCTGACGGCCCTACCGGTCCGTCAGGGGAGGAGGTCTCCACGAACGAGTGACCTCAGCGGCTCCGGGATCCGGCGGGTTGGTGTCCGGCACGCCACCTCAACTACGCTGCGTGCGCACGCGACTACGACCTCAGGCGGGATCCCCATGGCACGTCACGCAGCCCCCGGCAGCTCCACGCTGCGCTCCGCAGGCATCACGCTCTCCATGGCCGGTGCGGCCCTGGCCATGGCCGCCGGCGGCGCCCAGGCGGGCGAACTCTCCGTCCCGGCGGCCCTGGCCGGCGTCACCGACCCGATCGCGAACCTCAAGGTGAACCCGCTCGCCCACACCGGCGTGGACCCCCTCGACAACGGCGTGGGCACCAAGGTCGCGGACTTCCCGGCGGTCGGCACCACCATGGTCACCGGCATCCTGACCCAGGGCCCCTCGGTCGGTGAACTGCCCACCGCCGCCGCGGGCTCGCTCCTCGGCCCGCTGCTGCCCGGAGCGAAGTGACACGAAGGCCCCGGCAGCGCGGGGGACGCTGCCGGGGCCGGTTCGCGAGTGCCCCTAGTACGAGGAGCCGGACGCGCCCAGCGAACCCGTGGGGTGCCAGACCGTCTTGGTCTCCAGGAACGCCGTCATGCGCGACGTGCCCGGGTCGGCGGTCCAGTCGTCCACAGGCTGTGGACGCAGGACGCGCTTGAGGTTGTCGGCCGCGGCGATCTCCAGCTCCTTGGCAAGCGCCGCGCCGGCGCCCGCCAGGTCGATCGCGTTGACGTCCTGGTGGGACGCCAGGTGCGGGCCCATCTCGGCGGCCTTGCCGGACAGGATGTTGACCACGCCGCCGGGCAGGTCGGACGTCGCCAGCACCTCGCCCAGCGAGAGGGCGGGCAGCGGGGACTTCTCCGAGGCGATCACCACGACCGTGTTGCCCGTGGCGATGACCGGCGCGATCACCGAGACCAGGCCCAGGAACGACGAGTCCTGCGGGGCGACGACGGTGACGACACCGGTCGGCTCCGGCGTGGACAGGTTGAAGAACGGACCCGCGACCGGGTTGGCGGCTCCCACGACCTGGCCGATCTTGTCGGTCCAGCCCGCGTACCAGACCCAGCGGTCGATGGCCGCGTCCACGACGGCGGCGGCCTTCACCTTGGACAGGCCCTCCGCCTCGCGGACCTCGTGGACGAACTGCCCGCGGCGGCCCTCCAGCATCTCGGCGATGCGGTAGAGGATCTGGCCGCGGTTGTACGCGGTCGCGCCCGCCCAGCCGCCGAAGGCCTTGCGCGCGGCGACGACCGCGTCACGGGCGTCCTTGCGGGAGGACAGGGGGGCGTTGGCCAGCCACTTGCCGTTGGAGTCCGTCACCTCGTACACCCGGCCGCTCTCGGAGCGGGGGAACTTGCCCCCGACGTACAGCTTGTAGGTCTTGAAGACGTTCAGACGCGTGGTCGTCTCAGACATCGAGGTAAGCCTCCAGGCCGTGGCGACCGCCCTCGCGGCCGAAGCCCGACTCCTTGTAGCCGCCGAAGGGCGAGGTCGGGTCGAACTTGTTGAACGTGTTGGCCCACACCACACCCGCGCGGAGCTTGTTCGCGACCGCGAGGATGCGCGAGCCCTTCTCCGTCCAGATGCCGGCGGACAGGCCGTACTGGCTGTTGTTGGCCTTCGCCACGGCCTCGTCGGGCGTACGGAAGGTCAGTACGGACAGCACCGGGCCGAAGATCTCGTCGCGGGCGACGGTGTGCGCCTGGGTGACGTTGGTGAACAGCGTCGGGGCGAACCAGTAGCCGGAGGACGGCAGCTCGCACGCCGGGGACCAGCGCTCGGCGCCCTCGGCCTCGCCGGTGTCGGCGAGCGCGGTGATCCGGGCCAGCTGCTCGGCGGAGTTGATCGCGCCGATGTCGGTGTTCTTGTCGAGCGGGTCACCGAGGCGCAGCGTCGAGAGGCGGCGCTTGAGGGAGTCCAGCAGCTCGTCGTGGATCGACTCCTGGACCAGCAGGCGCGAGCCCGCGCAGCAGACCTGGCCCTGGTTGAAGAAGATGCCGGTGACGATGCCCTCGACGGCCTGGTCGATGGGGGCGTCGTCGAAGACGATGTTGGCGCCCTTGCCGCCCAGCTCCAGGGTGACCTTCTTGTCGGTGCCGGCGACGTGGCGGGCGATCTTCTTGCCCACCGCCGTGGAGCCGGTGAAGGCGACCTTGTTGACGTCGGGGTGCTCGACGAGGGCCGCGCCCGCGTCGCCGTACCCCGTGAGGATGTTGACGACGCCCTTGGGCAGACCGGCCTGGCGGCAGATGTCCGCGAAGAACAGGGCGGACAGCGGGGTGGTCTCGGCGGGCTTGAGGACGACCGTGTTGCCGGTGGCGAGCGCGGGGGCGATCTTCCACGCGAGCATCAGCAGCGGGAAGTTCCACGGGATGACCTGGCCGGCCACGCCGAGCGGGCGCGGGTTCGCGCCGTAGCCGGCGTGGTCGAGCTTGTCGGCCCAGCCCGCGTAGTAGAAGAAGTGCGCGGCGACCAGGGGGAGGTCCGCGTCGCGGGTCTCCTTGATCGGCTTGCCGTTGTCCAGGGTCTCCAGGACGGCCAGCTCGCGGCTGCGCTCCTGGATGATCCGGGCGATGCGGAAGAGGTACTTGGCGCGCTCGGAGCCCGGCAGCGCGGACCACTTCTCGAAGGCCTTGCGGGCGGCCTTGACGGCGCGGTCGACATCGGCGGCGCCGGCCTGGGCGACCTCGGAGAGGACTTCCTCGGACGACGGCGAGACGGTCTTGAAGACCTTGCCGTCGGCGGCGTCGGTGAACTCGCCGTCGATGAAGAGGCCGTAGGAGGGGGCGATGTCGACGACCGAGCGGGACTCGGGGGCCGGCGCGTACTCGAAGGGGGAAGGCTTGTTCATGAGGGTCTCAGTCCACCGTCACGTAGTCGGGACCGGAGTAACGCCCGGTGCTCAGCTTCTGGCGCTGCATCAGCAGGTCGTTGAGCAGGCTGGAGGCGCCGAAGCGGAACCAGTGGTTGCTCAGCCAGTCCTCGCCCACGGTCTCGTTGACCAGGACCAGGAACTTGATCGCGTCCTTGGTGGTGCGGATGCCGCCGGCCGGCTTCACGCCGATCTGGATTCCAGTCTGCTCCTTGAAGTCGCGTACGGCTTCGAGCATGAGCAGGGTGTTGGCGGGGGTGGCGTTGACGCCGACCTTGCCGGTGGAGGTCTTGATGAAGTCGGCGCCCGCGAGCATGCCGATCCAGGAGGCGCGGCGGATGTTGTCGTAGGTCGACAGCTCGCCGGTCTCGAAGATGACCTTCAGCCGGGCGGCGCTGCCGTCCTCTCGGACGCACGCCTCCTTGACGGCCTTGATCAGCTCGTACGTCTCCAGGTAGCGGCCGGCGAGGAAGGCGCCACGGTCGATGACCATGTCGATCTCGTCGGCGCCGGCGGCGACGGCGTCCCGGGTGTCCGCGAGCTTGACGGGCAGGGCGGCGCGGCCGGCCGGGAAGGCGGTCGCGACGGACGCCACCTTGACGTCGGCGCCGTTCAGGGCGGCCTTGGCGGTGGCCACCATGTCCGGGTAGACGCAGACCGCGGCGGTCATGGGCGTCGTCCGGTCGGTCGGGTCGGGGTTGACGGCCTTGGCGGAGAGCGCCCGCACCTTGCCCGGGGTGTCCGCACCCTCAAGCGTGGTCAGGTCGATCATCGAGATGGCCAGGTCGATGGCGTACGCCTTGGCCGTCGTCTTGATCGAGCGGGTGCCGAGGGAGGCCGCGCGGGCCTCCAGTCCGACTGCGTCTACGCCGGGCAGCCCGTGCAGGAAGCGGCGCAGCGCACTGTCGGACGTCGTCACGTCAGCGAATGCGGTGAGGGTGGTGGGCATGGTCACCAGATGAGCATATCTACGCGCGTAGCGACATGTCACCCCCCGCCGGTGCACATCTGTGCGCGGCCTCCCGCATCCGGGCACGGCGGGCGTCCGGCCGCAGACCACCCTGCGGACCGCTGACCTCCGCTTTTGCTGTTACACGGCACGGACACAAACCCCACCGTCCGGTCGCACAAGATCCGTAAATTTCTCTTCAGCAGCCCGCCAGACCTCACCGGATGAAAGCCTCGGCAGAGAACCCGTAGAGAAAAAGGGGCATGCGACTCTCCCACCTTCCCGCGACAATGCTTCCTGGAGTCGTTATGCGTTCCGCCCTCCGCACCTCGATCGTCACCGCCGCCCTCGCCGGCGCCCTGCTCGCGCCGGCCGCGACGGCGCTCGCCGCGCCCGCCCCGCAGACCACCGCCGGGGCCGCGGCAACCGGATCGGTGTCGGACGACGACCGCTACGCGGGCGAGCCGGTCTACATCGGCGAGGGCCTCGTCGCGGTGCTGCGCAACAAGGCCGAGGGCCCCGAGGCCTGGATCCGCGCCGTGGGCCCGGACTGGAAGCCGGGCGACGACTACATGGTCCGCGTGGTGGCGGTGGTGGACCGCACGCACCCGGCCCTGACGGCCGACGGGCTGCAGCTCAAGCTCACCAAGGCGGACACGGCCGCCCCGGTGCTCGTCGTCACCACGGACGGGGTGGCCAAGTCCTACCCGCTGCCGAAGGGCAGGACCGGCCCGGTGTGCGGGACCGAGGCCAAGCAGGTCGCCCTCGGCGGGGCCTTCTTCGCCGACGTGTCGATGTCCACCGCGGGCCCGGAGGTCACCATCCGGACGGACGTCACCGACAACTGGCGCCACCTGGACCGCACCTTCCCCGCGCTGCCCGCGTCCGACGGCATCATCGCCCGCATCGTCAACCCGAGCGGCGCCGCGCCCACCTTCGAGTGGAAGGCCCAGGGCGGTGACACGCCGCTCGGCCACACCTCCTTCCCGGCCCTGCCCAAGGGCTGCAAGCCGGACTACAAGGTCACGGAGGACCGGGGCGCCGACGAGCCCGCTCCGAAGCCCACCCCGTCCACCACCGCCACGGCCGCCGCCAAGCCGGCCACCCCGGTCAGCGTCAAGCCGGTGGCCGACGTGAAGCCGCAGACGGGTGCGCAGACCTCCGTCGTGCCCCAGGGCGGGGTCGCCGCCGGGGCCGAGATCGCCGCCGAGGACACCGGCAGCACCACCACGGCGGCCCTCGGCGCCGGGCTGGCAGCCGTCCTGGCCGCGATCGGGGCCGCCTTCCTGATCCGCCGCCGCGCCCAGCGCTGACGCGCACGGCACGTCCCTCCTCGTCCTGCCTCCGGCGGGCCACCTCGCGGTGGCCCGCCGGCCCTCGTTTCCCGGAGCCCCCATGACCCGCCGCGTCCGCCCGCTCCTGGCCGCCGCGCTCCTCGCCGCCGCCCTGACCGGCTGCGGCGGCGCCACCACCGCCGCTTCCGTCCCCGCCGCGCCGCCCGCCGTCACCCCCACGACCGCTCCCGCCGCTCCGGCGACGGCCGCACCCCTGCCCGCCTCCACGCCCGTACGCGTACGCATCCCCTCCGCCGGGGTGGACGCCTCCCCCGTGCTGCGGCTGGGCCTCGCCGCCGACGGCACCGTCGAGGTGCCCCCGGTCTCCGACGGGGACAAGATCGGCTGGTACACCAAGGGCGTCACCCCCGGCGAAACCGGTCCGGCCGTGCTGATCGGGCACTTCGACACGGCCCGCGGGCCCGGCGTGCTCAAGGACGTCTCGCGCGTCCGCACCGGCGACGAGGTCAGCGTCACCCGGGCCGACGGCAGCACCGCGGTCTTCCGGGTGCGCGAACTGGAACAGGTGGACAAGAAGACGTTCCCCACCGCCAAGGTGTACGGGGACACCACCCGCCCGGAGCTGCGCGTCATCACCTGCGGCGGCGAGCTCACCGACGGCCACCGGCCCGACAACATCATCCTGTACGCCGATCTCGTCGGCTGAGACGGCGTGAGGCAGAATCGGGCGCATGAGCAGCCAGCAGCCCGCCGACGGTCCGGTCTACGCCGATCGCGTCTACCGCTCGTCCCCGGCCGTCGTGACCGGGGTACTGACCCTCGCGCTGATCGTGTGGCTGTGCGGGGACGCCGTCGTGTTCGGGGACGGCAGCACGCGCTGGATCGGCCTGGCCGTCGCGCTGTGCGCCGTGCCGCTGACCGTCGCGTTCACCATCCGGCCGGCCGTCTTCGCCAACGACGACCGGATGCGGGTCCGCAACCCCTTCCGGGTCATCGAGCTGCCCTGGGCCTCCGTGGACGTGGTGCGCGCCGGGTACTCGGCGGAGGTACTGGCCGAGGGCGAGAAGTACCAGCTGTGGTCGGTCCCGGTGTCCCTGCGGGAGCGCAAGAAGGCGCAGCGCCGGCAGGGCCGGGGCGTCGGGGCGGCCACCGGGGCGGCGCAGCCGGCGTCGGGCGCGGCCGCCCAGGGCCCGCCGCGCGCCCTCGCCGACAAGGTCGTGGACGAGCTGCAGGAGCTGGCCGAACGCGGAGCGGCGCGCGAGGGTGCCCAGGGCCCGGTGAAGGTGCGGTGGTCGTACGAGGTCATCGCACCGGCCGCGGCGGGCGCGGTGCTGCTGATCGTGCTGCTGGCGCTGCGGTAGGTGGGTCCCGTCACACCGGAGCGGAGCGGAACCGCGGCCACCGGGGGCTGCGTCCTCCCAGGTGTGCAGCGTCATGAGGCAGGCGACAACGCCGCCACAGCCATCCACCTCCGGCTCCGGTTCCTCGGCGGGGCCCTGCTGGCCGCCCACCTCCTCCTCGTCGGCTGGCTGACCTTGCGGCCGCTGGACGTGCCCTGGGCGGCGGCCGCGAACCTGACACCGCTGGAGGGCATCCGGGCCGATCTGTCCTACGGGCCCCTGGAGGCGGCCCGGCGGATCGGCGGGGGGCTCGCCCTGTTGGCACCGCTCGGGGTGCTGCTGCCGCTGGCCGGCGGGCGGCTCGCCCGGTCACCGCTGGCGGCGTGGTCCTCGCTCGCCCGTGCGGGAGCCGCGGCCGCGCTGATCTCGCTGAGCATCGCGATGCTCCAGAGCGGGGTGCCGGGGCAGGTCGTCGACGTCGACTCGGTGCTGCTGAACACCGCCGGGGTGCTGCTGGTGCACGCGGCGGTGGTGCCGGCCCTGAGGGCCAGGCTGCGGCGCTCTCAGGGGCCCACCCCGAGAATTACCAGGGTCGACGTGAGCCCCTGGACCGAGGTCCTTTCGGCGGTTCCCCGCGAGTATTGAGGCATCGCAAGAAAGCGGTTCCCGGATACGAGGAGAAACCCCATGAGCGCGATTACCCGCCCCCGTGACGGACGGATGATCGGTGGTGTCTGCGCCGGTCTCGCGCGACGCTTCGGAATGCGGACACGGACGATGCGGATCATCTTCGTCCTGTCGTGCCTGCTGCCCGGCCCGCAGTTCCTGATCTACCTGGCGCTGTGGCTGCTGCTGCCCAACGACAAGCAGGGCGCGGGCTCGGCGCAGACCGCCTGGTAGCCGGCGCCCGGCAGCCGCGCGTCCGCTCAGCCCGCCTTGCGGACCTTTTCGAGCTGCTTGTCGGCCACCTCTTGCGGCAGCTGCGCCTTCTTCGCGGCATCGGCCACGTTGAGGGCCATCAGCCGCACGACGGTGGCGCCCTGGCGCACGACGACGAGGTGGACCTGCGCCGAGACGCCCCCGGCGACGGCGGTGGTGGTCCAGCTGACGTTCTCGTCGCCACCGGTCTTGTACGCGACGGGTTTCACGTCGCGGTAGCTGCCGGTCTGCTTCTGGACGGTGGCGGAGAAGCCCGTACCGCATTCGGCGACGGCGTCGCGCAGCCGGTCCATCAGCCGCTTGGCGTCGGCTTCGGCGTAGGAGCTGACCGAGGCGGAGATCGCGAGGCCGACTTGCTTCTGCGAGCCGAGGCCCCGGTTGACGGTTTCCCGCGCGGCCGGGTCGGGCTTGTCGCCCATGACGTCGGCGAGGGGCTGGCAGGCCTTCCGGTCGGCCTGGGGCTGGCCGGAGGGGGCGTTGGGGTTCTTGCCCTGCGCGGAGATCTGGTAGCCGTCGAGGTCGCCCGGTTCCAGGGCGGAGCGCTCCAGCCTGCTCGCTGCGGCCTTGGGGGAGGCCGGGGCGGCGGAGCCGGCGGGGGGCGTGGCCGTGGCGCGCGGCGCTGCGGAGCCCTTCGCGTCGGGTGCCCCGCCGGATCCGTCCGCGGCGCCGCCGCATCCCGTGGCGGCGAGGAGCAGGGAGGGGAGCAGGGCGGCGCTCGCCGTCCACGTCCGCGTCCGTGCCGTGAACCGTGCCTTCATGCGCATGACCGAGACCCCAAACACTGTGCTCCGGCGGGCAGTTGCCGGTGATCGTGGCACACCGCGCGACGTGGCGCACACCTGGTCGAAAGGGTGTGCGCCACGGGTCCGCGCGTGCGGATGACGCGTGCGGATCACGCGTGCGGGCAGGGCCTGCGCGTCAGCTGCCGAGGTTGCTGAGCGGCACGCCGCCGAGGAGGCTGGTGACCGTACCGAGCGCCTCGCCCGGGTCGCTCGCGTCCCGGCCTTCCTTGGCACCCATGTGCTGCTGGCTGGTGAGCCCCTGGACGGCGCCGGTGGCGGTGCCCAGCGCGTCGGTCAGACCGACGGCCGGGACGGCGGCGGAGGCGGAACCGGCGGCGACGGCGGCGAAGGCGGCACCCAGGGCGGCGGCACCGAGCGTCTTGGCAGCTGACTTCTTCATCAAAATCGTCCTTGCGACGGGGAATTGAGCGGCTCCGCAAACTAGTCACTTCAAACCCCGGCCTGCAAACATCCTTAAATATGAGGAAGCGTCCGGGAATAACTCTTCCCGGACGCCCCACTCATGTCATGCCACGGCCTAAGCCGAGACGGATCCGCTGGTGGAAGCGGTCTGACGGAAGAGCCACTCGGACTTGAGCTCCGCATAGCCCGGCTTGATCACGTCGTTGATCATCGCCAGTCGTTCATCGAAAGGAATGAACGCGGACTTCATCGCATTGACGGTGAACCACTGCATGTCTTCCAGCGTGTAACCGAAAGTCTCGACCAGGTGCTCGAACTCGCGGCTCATGCTGGTACCGCTCATCAGCCGGTTGTCGGTGTTGACGGTCAGCCGGAAGTGCAGTTTGCGCAGCAGGCCGATCGGGTGCTCGGCGTACGAGGCGGCGGCGGCCGTCTGCAGGTTCGAGGTCGGGCACATCTCCAGGGGGATGCGCTTGTCCCGGACGTAGGACGCCAGACGGCCGAGCTTCACGGAGCCGTCGGCGGAGACCTCGATGTCGTCGATGATCTTCACGCCGTGACCCAGGCGGTCGGCGCCGCACCACTGCAGGGCCTGCCAGATCGACGGCAGGCCGAAGGCCTCGCCCGCGTGGATCGTGAAGTGGTTGTTCTCGCGCTTGAGGTACTCGAAGGCGTCGAGGTGGCGGGTGGGGGGGAACCCGGCCTCGGCGCCGGCGATGTCGAAGCCGACCACGCCGTTGTCGCGGTAGCGGTTGGCCAGCTCGGCGATCTCCAGGGCGCGGGCCGCGTGGCGCATCGCGGTCAGCAGGGCCCCGATGCGGATGCGGTGGCCGTTCGCCTTGGCGCGGCGCTCTCCCTCGCGGAAGCCGTCGTTCACCGCCTCGACGACCTCTTCGAGGGTCAGGCCGGCTTCCAGGTGCTGCTCGGGGGCGTAGCGGATCTCGGCGTACACGACGCCGTCCTCGGCCAGGTCCTCGGCGCACTCGGCGGCCACGCGGAAGAGCGCCGCCTTCGTCTGCATGACGGCGCAGGTGTGCGCGAACGTCTCCAGGTAGCGCGGCAGGGAGCCGGAGTCGGCGGCTTCCCGGAACCAGACGCCCAGCTTGTCGGCGTCGTTCTCGGGGAGGTTCTCGTAGCCGACCTCGCGGGCCAGCTCGATGATGGTCCCGGGGCGCAGGCCACCGTCGAGGTGGTCGTGGAGGAGCACCTTGGGGGCACGGCGGATCTGATCCGGGGTGGGCAGGTTCGGGGTGTCGCTCGTCATCTGGGCACTCTAGCTCCTACGCGCGTAGAGCGCGGGCTCGGCGTGAGCCGTCGATACGTAACAGTGACCGTACGGAGGGGTGGCGTACACCTGTCGGTCTGAGACTGTTCCGCCATGGCACAGCATGCGCCGCCGGCGCGCGGTGCCCGCCTCGGGCGGGCGGCCGGCGCGAACGGCTCGGTCTCGACGGTCAGTGGTGTGGTGCTCCTGCTTCCCGGGGGGTCCAGATTCTCCCCCGGTCCGGTGCGTCCGCTCGCGCGGGCGCTGGCCCGGGCGGGCGGGGCGCACGGCCTGGCCGCGCACCCGGTGCTGCACGGGACGGGCGCCCGCGAGGACGACGCCCGGTGGGCGGCGGACGAGGCGGTACGCAGGTACGGGGACGTGCCGGTCTGCCTGGCGGGGTACGACGCCGGCGGCCTGGCGGCCCTGCGGGCGGCCGGGCACGGGGCAGTGCAGGCGGTGCTGGCGCTGGCCCCCTCCACCGACGCGACGACGGACTCCCCGGAGCCGGTGAAGCAGCTGGCGGGGCGGCAGGTGCTGATCGTGCACGGGACCAACGACGGGCGCTGCGATCCGGAGTCGTCCTTCCTGCTGGCGGCGCGGGCGAAGAAGGCGAATCGTTCCACGTGCCGGTTCGAGGTGCATTCCGACGGGCACGGGCTGCGCGAGCACCAGGCGGAAGTGGTCGCCCTCGGGGTGGACTTCGTTCTGGGCGCGATGTTCTCGGGGCGGTACTCGCGGCCGGTGACGGACGCGCTCGCCGCGCCTCCGCCGCTGGGGCTGCGAATGCCGCTGGCCTCGGGTTTCGGGCGCTCGCTGCGGGGCTGAGCCACCCGGCCCCCAGCGCCGTCCGCGGGTAAAGTGGGAAATGGACTCGGGTGGTTGTCCTCGGGGGTTTCTTCCACGGGAGGTGACCGGGCATGGCCCAGATCCTGCGCAAGAACTTCGACGACGCGGACGAGACGCGTCCGTTCGAGGGCGGCATGGGCCGGCTGGACGTGATCCAGGCGGAGGGCGGGGCCATCGGCCGCGCGGTCTTCGAGCCCGGCTGGCGCTGGTCGGAGCACATCAAGCCGCTGGCCGGCACGGACAGCTGCCAGGCCGCGCACACCGGGTACGTGGTGAGCGGCCGGATGAAGGTCGTCATGGACGACGGCGCGAGCGAGGAGTACGGCCCCGGGGACCTCATGCAGATCGCGCCCGGGCACGACGCCTGGGTCGTGGGCGACGAGCGGGTGGTCGCCGTCGACTGGACGGGCTTCGGGGACTACGCGAAGTCGTCCGGCTGAGGCGCCTCCCCCACGACGGGCGACGCGCCGGACGCGACCGAGCCCGCCGATCCGCCCCCTCACGGTCGGAGGGCTGCGGCCCGTCCGGCGCGCCTTCCGCTGCTCTCCCCTGCGGCCCTTCCCCCTCGGGCCGCACCCCACTGTGCCGGTCCGGCATACGTCCCAGGGCCCCGGCCAGGCATCGTCTTGCCGCCTTGCGGGAATACGAGGGGTTTACAAATCCTCACCTACAGGGAGAAATTGGTCCATGCCGGCCGACGACCTCGAAGCGAGCGCCCGGGGCGACGGACTGAGCCCCGCCGCGCGGCGCCTGTACGCGTACGCCGTGGAGCGGCGCGACTTCGCGGCCGAGGAAGCCGCCGCTGCCCTGGGTGCGCGCGCCGGTACCGCCCTGACCGAGCTGGCCGCCGCCCACCTGCTCCAACGGGCTGCGGGTCCGGGCGCGGAGCGGTGGAGCGCGGTGGCGCCCCGGGCGGCCGCGGCCCGGGCCCTGGCCCCCTTGGCGCTGCTCGTCCGGGAGACGCACGACGAGATGGACCGGCTGCGCGGGCGGCTGGAGGAGCTGGTCCCGGCCTACGAGGCGGGGGCCGCGCAGCGGGACCCGGGCGGCTCGGGGCACCTGGAGCTGGTGACCGACCTCGGGGCGGTACGGGGGCTGATCGCCGAGCTCGTTGCGGACGCCGAGTGCGAGTTGCTGACCTCGCAGCCCGGCGGGGGACGACCCCCGGAGTCACTGGAGGAGGCGATCGGGCGGGACGAGGCGCTGCTGGCGCGCGGGGTGCGGATGCGGACCGTCTACCAGCACACGGCCCGCTACTCGCGCCCGACGGCGGCCTACGTGGAGCGGGTGACGGCGCTGGGCGCGCAGGTCCGCACCCTGGGCGACGGGCTGATGCGGATGCTGGTCTTCGACGGCCACACGGGGCTGATGGAGGTGCCGGACCGCAGCGGGGCGGCGCTGGTGGTGCGCGAGCCGAACGTCGTGCACTTCATGAAGGCGGCGTTCGAACGGTCCTGGGTCGCGGCGGAGCCCTTCCCCGTGACGGTGGGTCCGGACGCGGCCCGTTCGCTGACGGACGAGCTGCGGCAGACGATCGTACGGCTGCTGGCGGAGGGGCTGGAGGACAAGGTGATCGCGCGCCGGCTCGGCATGTCGGAGCGGACCTGCCAACGGCACATCGCCGGGATCATGCGGGCGGTCGGGGCCAAGTCGCGCTTCCAGGCGGGGTACTTGCTGTCGGCCGAGCCCCGGGCGGGCGCGGGCGCCCCGCTCACGGCTCGGGAAGCAGCCGGCCCCTGCGGGACATCAGGAACCGCTTGAACTCCGCCACCGGCGGCGTGTCGGGGTGTCCGTCGAGCCAGGCGACGCCGATCTCGCGGACCGCGCGGGGCGCCGTCACCGTCAGCTCCACCACACCGGGCCGGGCCACGGCGGGCGGCGGCAGCAGGGCCACGCCGAGACCGGCCGCGACGAGACCGCGCAGGGTTTCCGCCTCCTCGCCCTCGAAGGCGACCCGCGGGGTGAACCCGGCTTCCGCGCACAGGTCGTCGGTGATGCGGCGCAGCCCGTAGCCGGGCTCCAGCGTGACGAAGGTTTCCTCGGCGGCCTCGGCGAGGCGGATGCGCTTGCGTCCCGCGAGGCGGTGGTCGTCGGGCACGACCAGGCGCAGCCGCTGTTCGTCGAGCCGGCGGGCCACCAGGTCGGGGGCGTCGGGGAGCGGGGAGGTCAGGCAGAGGTCGAGTTCCCCGGCCCGCAGCCGCTCCAGCATCGCCTCGCCGTAGTTCTGGACGAGGGAGAACCGGATCCTGGGGTGGTGGGCGCGGAAGGCGCGGATCAGGCCGGGCACGGTCTCGGAACCCAGGGTGTGCAGGAAGCCGAAGGCGACCTTGCCGGAGGCCGGGTCGGCGTCCTGCTGCACGGATTCGGCGGCGCGGGCGATCTCGCCGAGCGCCCGCTGGGCGGAGGCGAGGAAGGTGCGCCCGGCGGTGGTGAGGGCGACGGTGCGGCCCTTGCGGGCGAACAGCGTGACGGCCAGGTCCTGTTCGAGGCGGACCATGGCCCGGGACAGGGTGGACTGCGGCACGCCCAGTTCGTGCGCGGCGCGGGTGACGTGCTCGTGCCGGGCGACCGCGACGAAGTAGGCGAGCCGGGGGGCCAGCAGACTTGTCACGGGGATGTCTTCTTCGTAACGACTCATTGACATGCACCTCTCTGAGCTGTGTTGATGCATGAGTGGATCGATTATCGCGAATCTGTGCATTGGACGCATGAAACGGCCCGGGTCTACGGTCGGTACATGCCTCCCGCTCATACCGGGGCACCCGCCATCCCGGGTGCCTCCACCCCGTCGTCCCCCGCACCGCAGCCCCTCTCGCCCGGCCGCCCCGGCCACCGCCGGATGAGCTTCGCGCTCTTCGCCGCGGGACTGGCGACCTTCGCCCTCCTCTACTCCACGCAGGCGCTGCTGCCCGCGATCTCCGGTGACTTCGGCGTGACGGCCGGTCAGGCGAGCTGGACGGTGTCCGCCGCCACCGGCGCGCTCGCGCTGTTCGTCCTGCCGCTCAGCGCCCTGTCCGAGCGGTTCGGGCGGACCCGGATGATGACCTGCGCGATGGCCCTGGCCGTCGGGGTAGGCCTGCTCGTCCCGTTCGCCCCGAGCCTGGAGTGGCTGGTGGCGCTGCGCGCGGTCCAGGGCGCGGCGATCGCCGGCATCCCCGCCTCCGCGATGGCGTACCTCGCCGAGGAGGTCCGGCCCAAGGCGCTGGTCGGCGCGATCGGCCTGTTCGTGGCGGGCAACTCGATCGGCGGGATGAGCGGCCGGATCGTCACCGGCTGGGCGGCGCAGCTGTGGGGCTGGCGGGCCGGGCTGCTGACGGTCGGACTGATGGCGCTGGGCTGCGCGGTGGCGTTCGCGGTGCTGCTGCCCCGGGCGCGGTTCTTCCGGCCGGCGTCGCTGAACCCGCGCGCGGTGGGACGTACCGTCGCCGGGCACCTGCGCGATCCGCTGCTGCTGCGGCTGTACGGGATCGGCGCGCTGTTCATGACGGTGTTCGGGGCGGTGTACACGGTCATCGGGTACCGCCTGGTGGACGAGCCGTTCTCGCTGGGGCAGGGCGTCGTCGGGTCGGTGTTCCTGGTCTACCTGGTCGGTACGGTCTCCTCGGCGGCCGCGGGGCAGTTGGTGGCCCGGATAGGCCGGCGCGGCGCGCTGTACCTGGCGGTGACCACGACCGCGCTCGGGCTGCTGCTCTCGCTGGCGGACGCGCTGGCCGCCGTGCTGGCGGGCCTGGTGCTGATCACGGCCGGGTTCTTCGCGGGCCACGCGGTGGCCTCCGCGGCGGTGAGCCGGACCGCCACGTCGGGGCGTGCGCAGGCGTCGGCGCTCTACCAGTCGGCGTACTACCTCGGTTCGAGCGCGGGCGGCACCCTCGGCGCGCTGGCCTACCACGCCTCCGGGTGGGCGGCCACGGTCGGGATCGCGCTGGTGGCGGTGGTGGGCGTCGCGTCGATCACCCTGTACGGGTCGCGCGTGGCGCGCGCCGAGCGCCGCCTGACCTCCCTGGCCGCGATGCGCTGATACGACGTGCGATGCGCCGATACGACGGCGTGCCCACGCGCCCGTACGACATCGGTACGAGGTGATTTACGAAAGCCCGGAGCCCATCACGCTCCGGGCTCCGGCACGTTCGGCCCCCGGGCGGGGAAGGGATGCGGTGGGGAGGCGCATGTGGAATCCACACGGAACCGACGGACGCGTACGAGGGGCCGGGCGGCGGCACTGGTGGCCGCGGCGGTGGCCCTGGCGGCGCCGCTGCTGGTCGTCGGGGGCGGGACGGCGCGGGCCGCTTCCTGCACCGCGACCACCGGGCCCTACCAGCGGCAGGTCGAGCAGTTCCTGGGGCGGCCGGTGGACGGCGTGCAGTCGGCGGCCGACTGCACGGCCATCAGGTCGTTCCAGGCGACGTACGGCATCACCCCGGCCGCGGGGTACGCCGGGCCGCTGACCTGGCAGACGATGAGCGTGATGCTGGCGCAGCGGGCGGCCGGCACCACCCCCAACCGGGACGGCTCGTGCCCGGTCGACCTGGGGCGGATCGCCTGCGTGGACCTGAC
Organism: Streptomyces sp. NBC_00667; assembly: GCF_036226825.1. Taxonomy (NCBI): domain Bacteria; kingdom Bacillati; phylum Actinomycetota; class Actinomycetes; order Kitasatosporales; family Streptomycetaceae; genus Streptomyces; species Streptomyces sp. NBC_00667. The sequence goes on along the minus strand of NZ_CP109022.1, from coordinate 4,220,816 downwards.
GCGCCAGCTGAGCTGGGTGCAGGACGGCGGGAAACTGGTCTACGGCCCGGTGCCGGTGCGCACGGGCAAGGACGGGACCGAGACCCGGACCGGTCACAAGAAGATCTACTACCGCGACATCGACTTCTGGTCGACGCTCTACGACGTGGCGATGCCGTACGCGCAGTTCTTCGACGGCGGCATCGCCTTCCACTCCGTCGAGAAGAGCATGTGGAGCCCGCCCGGCTCCGGCGGCTGCGTCAACATGCGCCCGGCGGACGCCAAGGCCTACTGGAACCTGCTCCGCAACGGGGACGACGTCTACGTGTACGGGCGCAAGCCCGGCACCTGAGCGTCCCCCCGGGCGGCACCCGAACCGTTCCCCGCGCGGCGCCGGACGGCCGGGCTGCCGTTGTCAGACACCTCCGGTAGTTTTCGACGTAGTGGAACTACTGGGGGACGGCAGCCATGAGTGACCTCGCGACCAGCCCGGATCTCGATTCGGCGATGGACCGCTACCGGGTCGAGCTCACCGGTTACTGCTACCGGATGCTCGGCTCGTCCTTCGACGCCGAGGACGCGGTGCAGGACACGTACCTGCGCGCCTGGCGCGCCTACGACAAGTTCGAGGGCCGCTCCTCGCTGCGGTCCTGGCTGTACCGGATCGCCACCAACGTCTGCCTGGACCTGCTGAACGCCGGGAACAAGCGCGCCCGGCCGATGGACCTCGGCGCGCCGCAGCACCAGGCGTCGGCCGTGCTGAGCGAGCGGCCCGAGGTGACGTGGCTGGAGCCGGTGCCGGACGGACGGGTGCTGCCGCAGACCGCCGATCCGGCCGAGGCGGCGCTGGCGAAGGAGTCCGTCCGGCTCGCCTTCGTGGCCGCGCTCCAGCACCTGCCGGCGAAGCAGCGGGCCGTGCTGATCCTGCGCGAGGTGCTGGCCTGGAAGGCGGACGAGGTCGCGACGCTGCTGGACACGACGGTGGCGTCGGTCAACAGCGCCCTCCAGCGGGCGCGGGCCACCCTCGCCGGCCGGGGGATCCGGGCGAGCGATCCGGCGGACCCTTTGGACGCGGACCAGGCGAAGCTGCTGGAGCGGTACCTGAGTGCCTTCGAGGCGTACGACATCTCCCGGCTGACCGCCCTGCTGCACGAGGACGCGGTGCTGTCGATGCCTCCGTTCGACCTGTGGCTCCAGGGGCACGCGGACATCGCCGCGTGGCACCTGAACCAGGGCATCGGCTGCAAGGGGTCCCGGCTCGTCCCGACGACGGCGAACGGCATGCCGGCCTTCGGCCAGTACCGCCCGCGGGAGGACGGCCGGCCGGGGCACGAGCCGTGGGCGCTCCAGGTGCTGGAGATATCAGAGGGGAAGATCGTCGGCCTGAACGCCTTCCTGGACACCGCCCGGTGGTTCCCGCTGTTCGGGCTCCCCGAGCAGCTCGACGAGTCCTACGAGGTCCAGCAGGGCGCGTAGCTGCGGCGCGGCCCCGGCCAGGCTGAGGCGGACCCCGGCACGGCGGGCGGCGAGCGCCAGGCGGGCGAGCCCGTCCACCTCGGCGAGCCCGGTGGCGGTGAGCGCCCCGGCTGCGCACACCACCCACAGGGGGCGGGGGCCGTCGCGGCACAGAGCGTCGAGCCGCCCGGCGTCCTCGGGCGTCACGCCGGGGCCGGGCAGCACCAGTCTTCTGATCTCCACGAGGGGTTGACCGGGCCACGCCCCCGAACTCATCGGTACCGGCCCGTCGGCCGGGCGGACAGCCGTCGGCGCGGCTCCGGACGGGGAGCCGCGCCGACGGGGTTCAGTGCCCTTTCCGGGTGCCGGTCAGGCGATGCGGTCCAGCACGATCGGGTTCGCGGTGAAGGCGGTGCCCGCCGGGGCGATGTCGTAGGAGCCTTCCAGGGCGGCCAGCGCGTACTCGAACTTCTCCGGGGTGTCGGTGTGCAGGGTCATCAGGGCCTGTCCCGCGGTGACCGTCTCGCCCGGCTTCGCGTGGAGCTCGATGCCCGCACCCGCCTGGACGGGGTCCTCCTTGCGGGCGCGGCCAGCGCCCAGGCGCCAGGCGCCGACGCCCACCGCGTAGGCGTCCAGCCGGGTCAGGACACCGGAGGCGGGGGCGGTGACGACGTGGTGCTCGCGGGCGACGGGCAGGGTGGCGTCGGGGTCGCCGCCCTGGGCCGCGATCATCCGGCGCCACACGTCCATGGCGGAGCCGTCGGCGAGGGCCTTCGCCGGGTCGGCGTCCTTGATGCCCGCCGCGTCCAGCATCTCCCGGGCCAGGGCCAGGGTCAGCTCCACGACGTCGGCGGGACCGCCGCCGGCGAGGACCTCGACCGACTCACGGACCTCCAGCGCGTTGCCTGCGGTCAGGCCGAGCGGGGTGGACATGTCGGTGAGCAGGGCGATCGTCTTGACGCCGCTGTCGGTGCCGAGGGCGACCATGGTGGAGGCGAGCTCGCGCGCGTCCTCGATGTTCTTCATGAAGGCGCCGGAGCCGACCTTCACGTCCAGGACCAGCGAACCGGTGCCCTCCGCGATCTTCTTCGACATGATCGAGGAGGCGATCAGCGGGATCGCCTCGACCGTGCCGGTCACGTCGCGCAGCGCGTACAGCTTCTTGTCGGCGGGGGCCAGGCCGTCGCCCGCCGCGCAGATGACCGCGCCGGTGGTGTCGAGGACGTTCAGCATCTCCTCGTTGGAGAGCAGCGCCCGCCAGCCGGGGATGGACTCCAGCTTGTCCAGGGTTCCGCCGGTGTGGCCGAGACCCCGGCCGGAGAGCTGCGGCACGGCAGCGCCGCAGGCGGCGACGAGCGGGGCCAGGGGCAGGGTGATCTTGTCGCCGACGCCGCCCGTGGAGTGCTTGTCGGCGGTCGGGCGGGAGAGCGAGTCGAAGTTCATCCGCTCGCCGGAGGCGATCATCGCGGCGGTCCAGCGGGCGATCTCGGCCCGGTTCATGCCGTTCAGCAGGATGGCCATCGCCAGCGCCGACATCTGCTCGTCGGCCACGACTCCGCGCGTGTACGCGTCGATGACCCAGTCGATCTGTTCGGGGCTCAGTTCGCCGCGGTCGCGCTTGGTGCGGATGACGGAGATGACGTCCATGGAGTGCTTCCTTCTACGCGCATAGAGAGAGGTGGGGAGGATGTGACGGAAGAAAGACGACGGTCCTCCGCCCGGGAGGGGCGAAGGACCGTCGCTGCGGCTATCTCAGGTGGTCGGGCCCGAAGGCCTGCGGGAGCATCGCCGCGAGCGGCAGGACGCCTTCCGGCGTCTCCACCTGGAGTTCGGGGCCGCCGAACTCGAAGAGCAGCTGCCGGCAGCGGCCGCACGGGACCAGGATCTCGCCCTTGCCGTCCACGCAGGTGAAGTGCGTGAGCCGGCCGCCGCCGGTGGCCTGGAGGGCGGACACCAGCCCGCACTCGGCGCACAGGCCCAGCCCGTAGCTGGCGTTCTCCACGTTGCAGCCGACGACCGTACGGCCGTCGTCGACCAGGGCGGCCACGCCGACCGGGAAGCCCGAGTACGGGGCGTACGCCCGTGCCATCGCCTCCCGGGCGGCCGTCCGCAGGGCCTCCCAGTCCACCGTGGCGTGCGGGCTCACTTGCCCTGGCCCTTGCGGTACGGCAGGCCGTCCGCCTTCGGCATCCGCAGCCGCTGCGCCGACAGGGCGAGCACGAGCAGCGTCGTGACGTACGGGGCGGCGTCCACGAACTGGCTCGGGACGGCGTCGGTGAGCGCGTACCAGAGGAAGAGGCCGGCGGCGCAGGCGGCGGCGATGCCCGCCTGTACGTGCTTCTTCTTGTACAGCTGCCAGGCGACGACGAGCACGAGCAGGATCGCCAGGAGCAGGAGCATGGCGTGGACGTTCTCGGAGCCGCCGCGCAGCCGGAGGCTGTAGGTGAAGCCGAAGAGGCCCGAGCCGAGGGCCATGCCGCCCGGCATCCAGTTGCCGAAGATCATCGCGGCGAGACCGATGTAGCCGCGGCCGCCGGTCTGGCCCTCCTGGTAGATGCCGGTGGAGACGATCGCGAGGAACGCGCCGCCGAGACCGGCCATCGCGCCGGAGACGACGACGGCGATGTACTTGTACTTGTAGACGTTGACGCCGAGGGACTCGGCGGCGATCGGGTTCTCACCGCAGGAGCGCAGGCGCAGACCGAAGGAGGTCCGCCACAGGACCCACCAGGTGGCCGGGACCAGCAGGACCGCGACCACGGTCAGCAGCGAGAGGTTGGTGACCAGCCCGCCGAGGATCCCGGCGATGTCCGAGAGCAGGAACCAGTGCTTGCCCTGGAGGGTGGACAGCCAGTGCGAGAGCCCCGGGATGGTGATCTCGGTGATCGGCTCGATGCGCGGGGACTGCTTGGAGGAACCGCCCGGGACCGTGTCGAAGGTGAAGTTCGACAGGTACTGGGTGAAGCCGACCGCCAGGATGTTCACGGCCACACCGGAGACGATGTGGTTGACGTTGAACGTCACGGTGATGATCGCGTGCAGCAGGCCGCCGATGGCGCCGCCGACGATGCCCATGAGGACACCGGTCCACGGACCCCACTGGTAGCCGGCCCAGGCGCCGAACCAGGTGCCCAGGATCATCATGCCTTCGAGGCCGATGTTGACCACGCCCGCGCGCTCGGCCCACAGACCGCCGAGGCCCGCGAGGGCGATCGGCACGGCGAGCTGGAGGGCGCCGGAGACCTGACCGACGGAGGTCAGGTCGTCGGCTCCGGAAATGATCCGGACCAGGGAGATCAGGGCGATTCCGCCCGCGATCATCAGCAGGATCCAGGGCAGGGTGAGCTTGCGGCGGCCGCCGCCCTTCTTGGGCGCGGCGCTCGTCGCGGAAACGGTGCTGGTGCTCACGCCGCGACCTCCTTGTTGTCGGTCTTGAGGGCGTGGCCGGCGGCCAGCTCTTCGCCGACCTTCTGCTGCTGGCGGCGGATGCCGTAGCGGCGGACGAGCTCGTAGCTGACGACGACGGCGATCACGATCAGGCCCTGCAGGATCGTGCCGATCTCCTTGGCGTAGCCGTTCTGGTCGAGACCGGCGGAGGCCTTGTCGATGAAGGCGATCAGGAGTGCCGAGAAGAAGATGCCGAGGGGGTTGTTCCGGCCGAGCAGGGCGATGGTGATGCCGGTGAAGCCGATGCCCAGCGGGAAGGACAGGTTGTAGGTGTGCGACTCGCCGAGCAGCAGCGGCATGCCCGTCAGGCCGGCGACCGCGCCGGAGATGAGCATCGACGTCATGATCATCTTCTTGGCGTCCACACCGGAGGCCTGGGCGGCGGTCTCACTGGCGCCCGTGGCGCGCAGGTCGAAGCCGAAGCGGGTCCGGTTCAGCACGAACCAGTAGACGATGCCGAGGGCGAAGGCCACGAAGGTGAAGCCGTAGATGTCGCCGCCGGACAGCGGGAGCGACGGGAACCAGCCCGACTCGGGGATGTCACCGGTGGTGAGGTCGTTGGAACCGGCCGGCTGGACGCCGAAGTTCTTCGGCAGGATCAGCCAGGCGATCAGCGAGGTCGCGATGGCGTTGAGCATGATCGTGGAGACGACCTCGCTCACGCCGCGGCGCGCCTTGAGGGCGCCCGCGATACCGGCCCAGAAGGCACCCGTGAGCATGGCGACGACCACGATCAGCAGGACGTGCAGCGGACCGGGCAGCGAGACCGCCGTGCCGACCACCGCGGAGATCATCGCCGCGAGGCGGTACTGGCCGTCGACGCCGATGTTGAAGAGGTTCATCCGGAAGCCGATGGCGACGGCCAGGGCTGCCAGGTAGTAAATGCCGGCCTGGTTGATGATCAGGACCTGGATGTCCTCGTAACCGGCCTGTTCGATCATGATGCGCAGCGGGTCGATCGGGTCGACACCCGACGCGGCCAGCACGATCACGGTCAGCACCAAGGCGCTGACCAGCGCGAGCACCGGTCCGGCGACCGAGAGCAGCAGCCGGTCCTTGTCGAGTTTCTTCATCGGGCCTCGTCCTCCGTCGTGTCACCGTCGGCAGCGGCGGAGCCTTCAACGTGGTCGTTGTTCGCTTCCAGGTGCCCGGTGGCGGCACCCGTCATGGCGGTGCCCAGCTCCTCGGGCGTGATGGTCGCCGGATCGGCGTCCGCGACCAGGCGGCCGCGGTAGATGACGCGCAGGGTGTCGGACAGGCCGATCAGCTCGTCGAGGTCGGCGGAGATGAGCAGCACGGCCAGGCCCTCGCGCCGGGCCTCGCGGATGGCGTCCCAGATCTGCGCCTGCGCACCGACGTCCACACCGCGGGTGGGGTGGGCGGCGATGAGGAACTTGGGGTTGTGGCTCATCTCGCGGCCGACGATCAGCTTCTGCTGGTTGCCGCCGGACAGGGAGGCCGCGGTGACGTCGATGCCCGGGGTGCGGACGTCGTACTCGCGCACGATGCGCTCGGTGTCCTTGCGGGCGGCCTTGGGGTCGAGGACACCGCGCTTGGAGTTCGGCGCCTCGGTGACGTGGCCGAGGATGCGGTTCTCCCACAGCGGGGACTCCAGCAGCAGGCCGTGCCGGTGGCGGTCCTCGGGGATGTAACCGATGCCTCCCTCGCGGCGCTTTCGCGTCGGGGTGGTGGAGATGTCCCGGCCGTCGAGGGTGATGACGCCGCCGTCGGGGATGCTCATGCCCATGAGGGCGTCGATGAGCTCCGTCTGGCCGTTGCCCTCCACACCGGCGATGCCGAGGACCTCGCCCTTGTGGATGGTGAAGTTGATGCCGGCGAGCACCTCGCGGACGATCCCGTCCGGGTCGACGGCGGCCAGCCGCAGGTCCTGGACCTGGAGCATCGGCGTCTCGGTCACCGTGGACTCGCGGGTCTCCGGCGAGGGCAGCTCGCTGCCGACCATCAGCTCGGCGAGCTGCTTGGTGGTGGCGGTGCGGGGGTCGGCGGTGCCGACCGTGGTGCCGCGGCGGATGACGGTGATGTCGTCGGCGACCTTGAGCACCTCGCCCAGCTTGTGCGAGATGAAGATGACGGTCAGGCCCTCGGCCTTGAGCTCGCGCAGGTTGTCGAAGAGCGCGTCCACTTCCTGCGGCACGAGCACGGCGGTCGGCTCGTCGAGGATCAGTGTGCGGGCGCCGCGGTAGAGGACCTTGAGGATCTCCACGCGCTGGCGGTCGGCGACGCCGAGCTCCTCGACGAGGGCGTCGGGGCGGACCCCGAGACCGTACGCGTCGGAGATCTCCATGATCTTCTTGCGGGCCTTGCCGCCGATCCCGTACAGCTTCTCGCCGCCGAGGACGACGTTCTCCAGGACGGTGAGGTTGTCGGCGAGCATGAAGTGCTGGTGCACCATGCCGATGCCGCGGGCGATGGCGTCGCCCGGGTTGGCGAAGGAGACCTGCTCCCCGTCGACGGCGATGGTGCCCTCGTCCGGCTTCTGCATGCCGTAGAGGATCTTCATCAGGGTCGACTTGCCGGCACCGTTCTCACCGATGAGGGCGTGGACCGTGCCCTTGCGGACGGTGATGTCGATGTCCTTGTTGGCGACGACGCCGGGGAAACGCTTGGTGATGCCGTGCAGTTCTACGGCGGGGGGGCTGGACGCGTTGATGACGCACTCTCCTTGGCGCGAAGGAGCGGAAGGCAGGGGGACAGGGCGGGGAGAGAAGGTACCGCGTCCACGGTTCCTCTACGCGCGTAGCACTGTCGGAAGTGAAAAGTCGTGACCAGGTGGCCACGTGACGCGGGCCGGGGCCCGGATGACGGCAGAGCCGCTACCCGGACCCCGGAAAAACCGATCGGCGCTCAGGCCGTCCCTTACGGGGCGGTCTTGACGGTGATCTTCTTGGCGATGATGTCGGCCTTGGCCTTCTCCACCGCGGCGGTGACGTCGGCCATCGCCTTGTACTGCGGGTTGGAGTCGGCCAGGGCGACTCCGTTCTTGTCCAGGCCGTAGCGGACCTCGCCGGACTCCGGCTTGCCGTCCTTGACCGACTTGATCAGGTCGAAGACCGAGAGGGACACGTCCTTGGTGACCGAGGTCAGGATGTGGTCCTTGTACTTGGCGAGACCGGGCTGGTTGTACTGGTCCGAGTCGACACCGATGGCCCACTTGCCGGCGGTGGCGGCGGCCTCGATGGCACCCGAGCCCGCGAGGCCGGCGGCGGCGTAGACCACGTCGGCGCCACCGTCGAGCTGGCCCTTGGCGGCGGCCTTGCCGAGGTCGGGCTTGGCGAAGCCCGAGAAGTCCGGCGGCTGGGTCAGGTAGGTCGACAGCACCTTGGCGTTCGGGTTGGTGTCCTTGACGCCCTGCTCGAAGCCCGCCTGGAACTTCTTGATCAGCGGGACCTCGACACCGCCGATGAAGCCGACCGTGCCGGTCTTCGACGTCTTGGCGGCGGCGACGCCGGCCAGGTAGGAGCCCTGCTCCTCGTTGAAGACCAGGTTCGCGATGTTCTTGTCGGTCTGCGAGGTGTCGTCGATGATGCCGAACGTGGTGTCCGGGAACTTCGCCGCGACCTTCTTGATGGCCGGCGCGTAGGAGAAACCGACGCCGATGACCGGGTTGTTGCCCTTGCGCGCGAGCTCGGTCAGGCGCTGGACCTTGTCGGCCTCGGACTCGCCCTCGGTGGGCTCCGCCTCGGCGGTCTTGATCTTGAGTTCGGTCTTCGCCTTCTCAAGACCGGCGTAAGCGGCGTCGTTGAACGACTGGTCGCCGCGGCCGCCGATGTCGTACGCGATGGCGGCGCTGGCCTCCTTCGTCCCGGAGGAGGAGGCGGACGAACCGGCGTCCGACGACTTCTTTCCGCCACAGGCGGTGGCCGAGAGGGCCAGCGCCGCGGACGCGAGGCCCACGGTGGCGATCCTGGTGATCCGGCGCAAGGGGAGGCTCCTTCAAAACCTGACCGAAGCGCCACGACCGGCGCTGGTTTCGCGGCGATCGTAACGCGCGTAGATGTCAGTTAAGAGCCCGTTCATGAGTCGTTATCGGATCGTCGCGAACCGGACAGTGACCGATTGGTAACCGGTCGAGCGTCCAGCCCTTGCGTATCAAGGGCTGGACAGGTGCGCCGGGTGCCGCTCAGATGTTGTACAGATTTTGCCCTGGCTTTTACCTGGAGGGCTTGGCACGCCGCCCGTCGAGCAGTGCGGCGGCCGTGAAGAACTCCACGCCCACCGTGATCGCCGACTCGTCCACGTCGAAGTCGCCGCGGTGCAGGTCGCGCTTGGCCGGATCACCGGGCTTGTGCACCCCGAGGCGGGCCATGGCGCCCGGCACGTGCTCCAGGTACCAGGAGAAGTCCTCGCCGCCCAGGCTCTGCTCGGTGTCCTCGATCGCCTCCGGACCGCGGCGGGCCGCCATCGCCTCCCGCAGCAGCTCGGTGACCACCGGGTCGTTGACCACCGGCGGCACGCCCCGTACGTAGGTGATCTCGGACTTGGCCCCGTGCAGGGCCGCGACCTCGTCGATCGCCGCGTGGATCTGGTCGGGGGCCCCGTGCCAGGCGTTCAGGTCCAGGCACCGCACGGTTCCGGACAGCTCCGCGTGCATCGGGATGACGTTGCAGGCGTGCCCCGCCTCGATCCGGCCCCAGGTGACCGACATGCCCGAGCGGGCGTCCATCCGCCGGGCCAGCACGGCCGGTACGTCGACCGCGACGCGGGCGGCCGCCGTGACCAGGTCGGTGGTCAGGTGGGGGCGGGCGGTGTGGCCGCCGGGGCCCGCCAGGGTGACCTCCAGCCGGTCGCAGGCCGAGGTGATGGGGCCGGGGCGCAGCCCGATCTTCCCGGCGTCGACGCGGGGGTCGCAGTGCACGGCGATGATCTGGCCGACGCCGTCCAGCACCCCGTCCTCGATGGCGTCGCTCGCGCCGCCCGGCAGGACCTCCTCGGCGGGCTGGAACAGCAGCCGGACGGGACGCGGCAGCAGCCCCTGGCGGTCGAGCTCGGCGAGCACCAGGCCGGCGCCGAGCACGGTCACGGTGTGGACGTCGTGGCCGCAGGCGTGCGCCCGGTCGGGGACGGTCGAGCGGTAGGGGACGTGGGTCTTGGTGTCCGGGATGGGCAGGGCGTCGATGTCCGCGCGCAGGGCCAGCACGGGCTCTACGCCGTCCCAGGTGCCGACGTCACAGATCAGGCCGGTGCCCGTGCTCAGCACCCGTGGGCGCAGGCCGGCTTTTTCCAGCCGGGCCTTGATCGCCGCCGTGGTGCGGAACTCCTGGTGCCCGAGCTCGGGATGCATGTGCAGGTCCCGGCGGAAGGCGATCAGTTCGGCACGCAGGTGGTCCGGAAGCGTGCCGGGCAGCTCGGGCCGGTCGGGCGTGCCGGGCAGGGCGGTCTGGGACTCGCGGGACATCAACTGGTTCACCCGTTGAAGGGTAGGCGCACGGATGGGTCAACTGGCCGGAGATCACAAAAAGTTCATGCCGTTAGGGGATAGAAACCCGGCCTCCGGACGCATGACCGGATGCGCCGGAGGGTAAACTCGCGCGCTCATCCGGCCGCAGGAGCCGCCTGAGCGGGGAGTCTGCGCACACCGCGGGCCGTGCCGGTGACCCCGGCGAGGAAGCCGCGGGCCCGGGGGGATGCGGCCGCCGTGAGCCAGCCCGGTTCGACGTCGCACACGGCGACGGTGACGCCGGTGCCGGCCAGGGCGTACGGCAGGGTGTGGACGACCGTGGACGGGAAGCTGACGATGGTCCGGCCCACCGGTCCCCGCCGGGCGATCAGCTCCAGGGGCAGGTCCGGCCGTACGATCTCCAGCCCGGCCGCCTCGCTCAGCGTCCGCAGCTTCTCCGGGGACTCCCGGCGGTGCGCGAAGTACCGCGTCGCGCCGTGCTCCCGGGTCAGCGCGCACACGGCGTCGAGGTAGCGGGCCGGGTCCACCACGCCGGTCTCCACGAGCGAGGTGCCGACCAGGTCGGTGCCCTTGGTCAGGCGGGGCGGGCCGAAGCGGGAGCGGGTCCAGGCGAAGTCGTTGACCTCCAGCTCCATCCCGGGCAGCGCGGTGACCGGCATCGAGGTGAACACCCGTACCCGGCGGCGCCCGCCCGGGGTGAGGCGGCGCCGCGCGGTCCCGGAGACCGGGGCGTACGCGAGCTCCCGCACCCGGGACGCGGTGCCGCCGCCGGTGCGGTGCCAGCGGCGCAGCCGTTCGCCGCGGCCGAGCTGCGCGACGAACTCCATGGTGGCGGTGCCGTCGTCGACGACGACCAGTTCGGCGGTGCGGGCCGCCGGGGCGAGCAGGAGCTGGACGAAGCGGGAGAAGGGGTCGCCGACCACGATCCGCTCGGCCCGGCGCACTTCCCCGGCGAGCGCCCTCACCGCCCGCAGCGGGGCCCCGGCGCCCCCGCGCGCCTCCTGCCACCGGACGGTGAACCCCTCGTCGCGGGCCAGGGCGGCGACGCGGCGCAGCTGGCCGCGGGACATGGGGTCGGTGGGCGGCAGGACGGTGATCAGCGGAGTGCGGGACGGCCGGCCGGCCGCGTCGCGGGAGGCGGCGGTGGGCTGACGGGGCACGGCGCCGAGGAGCGGGGCGCGGCCGGGGCCGTTCTCGGCGTGGGCCCATTCCAGGACGTTGAGCAGCTGGACCGGGCTCTCCACGAAGGCCAGGGTCGGGGCGGGGGCGGCGGAGGGGGCGGGGGCGGAGGCTGAGGGGGCGGAGGCTGAGGGGGTCACCACGTACTCCTCGTCAGAGGCGGGCGGGGTCAGACGGCGGCGGGGACCTGGCCGGAGAAGCGGCGGAGCTTCTTCATCGGCGCCAGCTCGGAGTCGTAGACGCGCTTGACGCCGTCCCCGAGGGCGGTCTCGATGGTGCGGATGTCGCGGACCAGGCGGGCGAGGCCGCCTGGTTCCACGGAGGCGGCCTGGTCGGAGCCCCACATCGCCCGGTCGAGGGTGATGTGCCGCTCGACGAACGCGGCGCCGAGGGCGACGGCGGCCAGGGTGGTCTGCAGGCCCGTCTCGTGGCCGGAGTAGCCGATCGGGACGTTGGGGTACTCCTCCCGCAGGGTGTTGATCACCCGCAGGTTGAGCTCCTCCGCCTTGGCGGGGTACGTCGAAGTGGCGTGACAGAGCAGGATGTTGTCACTGCCGAGCACCTCGACGGCGTGCCGGATCTGCTTCGGGGTGGACATGCCGGTGGACAGCACGACGGTCCGGCCGGTGGCGCGCAGGGCGCGCAGCAGCTCGTCGTCCGTGAGGCAGGCGGAGGCCACCTTGTGGGCGGGAGGGTCGAACTTCTCCAGGAAGGCGAGGGCCTCGGTGTCCCAGGGGGAGGCGAACCAGTCGATGCCGCGCGCGGCGCAGTGCGCGTCGATGGCGCGGTAGCCGTCCTCGTCGAACTCGACGCGGTGGCGGTAGTCGATGTAGGTCATCCGGCCCCAGGGCGTGTCGCGCTCTATGTCCCACTGGTCGCGGGGGGTGCAGATCTCCGGGGTGCGCTTTTGGAACTTCACGGCGTCGCAGCTGGCGTCGGCGGCGGCGTCGATCAGGGCGAAGGCGTTGCCGAGGTCGCCGTTGTGGTTGATGCCGATCTCGCCGACGACGTAGACGGGCCGACCGGGGCCGGCGAGGCGCTCGCCGAAGCCGCGCAGACGGGTGGTGGAGCTCATGGCGGGTGACGTCCTTCGTACGGGGGGCGGGTTGTCGAGGGGGTCGAGGGGGGTGTCGAGCAGGGGGGCGAGGAGGCGGGCGCGGGCCAGGTCGTGGGGGTCGTCGACCTCCAGGACGCGCGCCGGATCGGTGACGACGGGCCGGGTCCGCCCGAAGAAGCGGTGCCGGGCGACGCGGAAGCCGTCGGCGGCCATGGCGTAGGCGGCGCCGGTCTCCAGCAGGTCCTCGGGGCGGTCCTGGCGGCGGGGGCGGTAGGCGGCCTCGTGGTTGACGCCGGCTCCGCTGCCGTCGGGCCCCGCCCGCCAGAGGAAGCCGTGGAACGGGGCCACGGTCAGGGCGGAGTCGGCGGCGCCGGAAGCGACGGCCGTGGCCACGGATTCGATGTCGGACGGGGTCAGGAAGGGGCTGGTGCACTGGACCAGGAGGACCACGTCGACGGTGAGGGAGTGCAGCTCCTCGAAGGAGTCCAGCGCGTGGAGCAGGGCGGCTTCGCTGCTCGCGGTGTCCCCCGCGAGGGCGGCGGGCCGGCGCAGGGCGACCGCCCCGGCGGCCCGGGCGGCGGCGGCGACGGCCTCGGAGTCGGTGGAGACGAGCACGTCGGTGACGGCGGGGGCCGCCCGGCAGGCCCGCACGGCGCGGGCCACGAGCGGGATCCCCCCGACCTCGGCGAGGTTCTTGCCCGGCACCCCCTTGGACCCGCCCCGGGCCGGGATCACGGCGAGCACCCGGGGGGCGGGGGCGGCGTCCCCGGGCGCGGGCGGGGGCGCTGCGGCCACGGGTGCGGGCGCGTCGGGCCGCCGTCCGGCCACGGGCACGGGCGGGGGCGCTGCGGCCGCGGGCGCGTCGGGCCGCGGTCCGGCCACGGGCACGGGCGCGTCGGGCCGCCGTCCGGCCACGGGCGCGGGCGGGGGCGCTGCGGCCACGGGTGCGGGCGCGTCGGGCCGCGGTCCGGGGCGGCGGCTCACAGCTCCCCCAGGCGGCGGATCACCGGGGCCACCCGCTGGACCCCGTGCCGGTACGCCCCCCGTGCGGCCTCGCGCAGCCGGCCCCGGAGCCAGCGGCCGGCCCGGGACTCCCCGGAGCCGCGCCGGACGGCGCCGGGCAGCGGGGTGCCGTCGGGGGCGAGGTGGTGGCGGGCCAGGATCCCGGGCAGGTAACCGGGCGCGGTGGCCCGTGTGTAGTACGGGGCGACGGGCGGGAGTTGCTCCCGGGCGAGCAGCTGCGCGAGCCGGGTCCGGGCGGCGGCGAAGGGCTCCCCGGCAGGGGACACGCCCTGCTGCGCGAGCCAGGCCGGGTCGGCAACCGGCAGGAACCCCTCGTCCAGCCGGTCCCAGGAGGCGAGGCAACCGGAGCCGAGGAAGTGGTGGTTGCCGAGCGCCTCGCGGATGCCGAGGTCGGTCAGCACGGCGGTCGGGACGCCCCGGTGCATGGCTTCCAGGGCGGCGGTGGACGAGACCGTGACCAGCAGGTCGGCGCCGTCCAGTACGGCGCCCATGTTCCCGTACACCAGACGGCAGTTACGTGGCAGCCCGCCGGGCAGCCGCTCCGCCAGCCGCTGGTACGGGTGCTCCTCCAGGTGCGTGGTGTGCTCCCCGGGCCGGCTGCGCAGCTTGACCAGTACCTCCCGGCCGGGGTGGAGCCGGGCATGGGCGGCGGCCCGCGCGAGCAGGTACGTACGGTCGGCGCGGCTCTCGGGCACGGAGGGCTGCACGGCGAAGACGACGGTGCGTGCGGCGGCGCCCGGTTCGTGCGGGGCCCCTTCGAGGAAGGGCAGCGCGGTCTCGGTGACGGAGTCCGACACGGCCCCGGCCCCCTCGTACACGGCGCGGAAACGGGCGGCGTCGTAGGGGGAGTTCGCGAGGACCAGGTCGGCTCCGTGCCGCAGCAGCAGCCCGTCGGTGAGCTTCTCGTAGACCACGCCGACGTAACCGGTGACGAGGACGGGGCGGGTGGCCGGCTCGGGCCACAGGGCGCGCACCCCGTGCAGGACGGCCTGGACGGCGCCGCCGACGAGGGCCAGGACGATCACGTCGTAGCGCTCGGCGCCGCGCGCCCGCCCGATCTCGGCGAGGAACTCCGCGCAGGTCACCTCGGCCGGGCCGGCCGGGCCCGTCCCGATGCCGACCTCACCGAGCTGGCGTGCGGTCGGGGTGGCCCGGCCGCGCAGCAGGAATCCGGCGGGCCGGTGGTCGGGCGCGAGGCGCCGGGCGGTGAGCGCGCCCCATTTCCATCGCGTATCGGAATCGGCGAGTACGGCGATGCGGAGATCGCCACGATTACTGGTGGCTGGCACCCGGCAGAAGCTATTGCGCATTTCCGCTGACCGGCCCAACGACCGCACAACAGCTGGTTAACAACCCGTCGACGTCATGCGAAAGCGCACGGGTTAACGCGACCGCCCGGCGTCGTTCACACGCAGTCCTCGTACGGGCCATGGTGAATGCCGGGCGGCGTCCTAAGGTCACGCGGGTGCCCAAGCTCTCTGTCGTCGTGCCGTTCTACAACGTGCAGACATATGCGCCGGACGCCCTGCGGAGTCTCGAACTGAACGCCCGGGAGGATTTCGAGTTCCTCCTCGTGGACGACTGTTCGACGGACGGGACGGCCGCCCTGCTGGAGCGGGCGGCGGACCGGCTGCCCGGCGCCGTACTCCTCGCGCGGGAGGGGAACGGCGGTCTCGCCACGGCGCGCAACACCGGTCTGGACGCGGCGCGCGGGGAGTACCTCGCCTTCCTGGACGGCGACGACTGGCTCGCGCCGGGCCATCTGGCCCGCACCCTGGCCGCGGTCGAGGCGCTCGGCTGCGATTTCGTGCGGACCGACCACGTGCAGGTGACCGGCCGGGCGCGGAGCGTGCAGCGGGTGCCGTTCGGGCCGCAGGCAGTCGTGGCCGGCCCCCGCTCCGCGATCCTGCCCGCCTCGCGGGCGACGGCGGTCGACTATCCGTACGCCTGGGCGGGGATGTACCACCGGCGGCTGCTGGACCGGGGACTGCTGCATTTCACGGACGGGCTGCGGACGGCGGAGGACCGGCCGTGGATCTGGCGGCTGCACCGTGGGGCGAAATCCTTCGCCGCGATCGGGGAAGCCGGAATCTTCTACCGGCGCGGCATTTCCACCTCGCTGACCCAGATCGGGGACGAGCGTCAGCTCGATTTCATTCGCGCATTCGATCAAGTCCTGTCGGATACCGCCACGGACCCGGAATCTGCACTGCTCCTGCCGAAAGCCGTTCGAACGTATTGCGCGATCATCGCCCATCAGATCGGATCCATCGAGAGGTTCGAACCGGCCGTGGCCCGAAAACTCCGCTCACTGAGCGCCGCCGCGCTGACGCGCATGCCCGGCGCGCTGCTGGACCAGGCGCTGGACTCGATGGACGCCGACCGCTCCGCCCTGCTGCGCCGGCTGCGCCGCCGCGCCACCCCTGCGGGGGCCGCCGCGTGAGCGTCACCCAGGTCTTCCTCGCCTCCACCCCGTACGGGACGGCCACCCTCGCGGCGGCCCTCGACGCGAAACGCTTTCCGCCGGCCGGCCGCCGCATCCTGCTGACCAGCAACCACTCCCCCGCCCCCGAGGTCACCCCGGGGCTCACCGCCGTGCCGGGCTTCGCCGCGCTGCGCTCCCGTTTCGACGAGGTGATCGACTGGAACGCCGTCATCGCGCCGCAGCACCCGGGCGTCTGGGCGCCGCGCGAGGAGGACGTGCCGATGTGGGAGCGGCAGTTGCGCGCGCTGTGGGGGCTCGGGGAGGACCGGGTCGAGCTCGTCGTGGAGTCGCTGCAGGTCCCTCCCGCGCAGAGCCTGTGCCGACTGTTCCCCGGCGCCGCAGTCGACGTCTACGCCGACGGGCTGATGAGCTACGGTCCCACCCGCTTCCGGCTCGACCCGCAGATCGGGACGCGGGTGCGGCGGGTGCTGCACCTGGACCTGGTGCCCGGGCTGGAGCCGCTGCTGCTGACGGAGTTCGGGGTCCCCGGGGAACTGGTGCCCACCGCCCACTTCTTGGAGGTGGTGGCCGAACTCGCGTCCTGCGCGCAGCCGGTGCCGGCCGTCGGCGGTGGCCCGGCACTGCTGCTCGGGCAGTACCTGTCGGCGCTGGAGCTGATGTCGGCGGCCGAGGAGGAGGAACTGCACGCGCAGATGGTGCGCGGCGCGTTCGCGCGGGGCCACCGGGAGCTGGTCTTCAAACCGCACCCGAGCGCCCCGGCGCGGTACTCGCTGCGGGCCGAGGTGGAGGCACGGCGGCTGGGGGCGCGGCTGACGGTGATCGGGGAGCCGGTACTGGCGGAGACGCTGTACGAGCGGCTGCGGCCGGCGCTGGTGGTGGGGTGCTTCTCGACGGCGCTGCTCACCGCGGCGACGCTGTACGGGATCCCGGTCGCGCGGACGGGGACGGAGGCCGTGCTGGCCCGCCTGGAGCCCTACCAGAACAGCAACCGGATCCCGCTGACGCTGGTGGACGCGCTGCTGCCGGAGCTGTCCGGGGCCGCGTCCCCCGCCGTGGCGGACGTGGCCGCCCTGGTCGCGGCGGTCGGTTTCACGATGCAGCCGCGCGTCCTCGCGGCGCGGCGCGGGGAGGCACAGACGTACCTCTCGGGGTCGCTGACCCCGCGGACCCGGCGGTACTTCACGCGCCGCCGTCTGACGGTGCTGGGGCTGCCGGGCGGTGTCCCGGCGCGGCTGGCCTTCCTGCCGCGCAACCCGCGGCTGCGCCGGGCGGCCCGCCGCGTGCTGCGCCGTCTGCGCTGAACGGCGGGCGCGGCGACCGGCGCGCGGCGACCGGACCGTCGGCCCGTTGCCCGCCCGTCAGCCGGTGGCGAGCTTGGCGGCGAAGCCCAGGAAGAGG
Source organism: Streptomyces sp. NBC_00667 (assembly GCF_036226825.1). Taxonomy (NCBI): domain Bacteria; kingdom Bacillati; phylum Actinomycetota; class Actinomycetes; order Kitasatosporales; family Streptomycetaceae; genus Streptomyces; species Streptomyces sp. NBC_00667. The sequence continues at coordinate 4,203,413 of NZ_CP109022.1, read as the reverse complement.
ACGCCCGCCGCCGAGGTGGCCCCGGCCGAGAGCCGCTTGCGGCGGCGGAAGGCCGCCGACAGCCGGGTCCCGGTGAATATCAGCGTCGACAGGTACAGGAAGCTCGCCAGCTGCGACAGCGCCCCCAGCAGCAGGAACGACAGCGCGGGGTAGGCGTACCCCGGGTCCACGAACTGCACGAAGAACGAGAGCAGGAACAAGATCGCCTTCGGGTTGAACAGGCTCACCACCAGCGCCCGCCGGTACGGGCGCTCGCCCGGCACCTCCGGCTCGGCCAGGGCCTCCTCCTGCCGGGCCGCCCGGTCGCGCCACATGCCCCACGCGGCCCGCATCATGCCGAGCGCGAGCCACGCCAGGTATCCGGCCCCGAGGAACTTGACCAGGGTGAACACCACCGGGCTGGCCTTGAGCAGCGCCCCGGCCCCGGCGGCGGTGAGGACCATGAGGACGGTGTCACCGGTGAACACCCCGCAGGCGGCCTTGTACCCCTCGCGGACCCCCTTGCGCGCGGCGACCGACAGCACGTAGAGGGAGTTCGGCCCCGGCAGGAGGACGATGAGGACGAGGCCGGCGAGATAGGTCGGCAGATCGGTGACACCCAGCATGGGAGGGAGTGTTTCACGCCGTCCGAACGCCCGGTATCCGTGGTGCGGCCCGTGGAAGCAAGGTCACAGGGTCAGAAGGCGTCCGCGGGGACGTACGTGCCCCACACCTCCCGCAGCGCCCCGCACACCTCCCCCACGGTGGCCCGGGCCCGCAGCGCCTCCTTCATCGGGTAGAGGACGTTCACCGAGGCGTCGGCGGCCGCCGCCCGGAGCCCGTCCAGCGCCGCCGACACCGCCGCCCCGTCGCGTCCCGCGCGCAGCCGCGCCAGCGCCTCGCACTGGCGCGCCTCGATGGCCGGGTCCACCCGCAGCGGCTCGTACCGCTCCTCCTCGGCGAGCGCGAACCGGTTGACGCCGACCACGACCCGTTCGCCCGCCTCCTGCTCCCGCGCGAGGCGGTACGCGTTCCGTTCGATCTCGCCCTTCTGGAACCCGGCCTCGATCGCGGCCACCGCTCCGCCCAGGTCCTCCACGCGCCGCATGAGCGCGAGTACGGCCTCCTCCAGTTCGTCCGTCATCCGCTCCACCGCGTACGACCCCGCGAAGGGGTCCGCCGTGTGCGGTACGTCCGTCTCGTGGGCGAGCACCTGCTGGGTGCGCAGCGCGAGCCGCGCCGACTTCTCCGTGGGCAGCGCGATCGCCTCGTCGAAGGCGTTGGTGTGCAGGGACTGGGTGCCGCCCAGTACCGCGGCCAGCGCCTGGACGGCCACCCGTACGAGGTTCAGTTCGGGCTGCTGCGCGGTCAGCTGGACCCCGGCGGTCTGGGTGTGGAAGCGCAGCATCAGCGACTTCGGGTCCCGGGCCCCGAACTCCTCGCGCATCACCCGCGCCCAGATCCGCCGGGCGGCACGGAACTTGGCGACCTCCTCCAGCAGGGTGGTCCGGGCGACGAAGAAGAAGGACAGCCGGGGGGCGAAGTCGTCGACCGGCATGCCCGCGGCCAGTGCGGTACGGACGTACGCGATCGCGTCGGCCAGGGTGAAGGCGATCTCCTGCGCGGGCGAGGCCCCTGCCTCCGCCATGTGGTAGCCCGAGATGGAGATGGTGTTCCACTTCGGGATCTCGGCCCGGCAGTAGCGGAAGACGTCCGCCGTCAGCCGCAGGGACGGACCGGGCGGGAAGATGTACGTCCCGCGCGCGACGTACTCCTTGAGTACGTCGTTCTGGATCGTCCCGGTGAGCCGGTCGGCCGCGATGCCCTCCTCTTCGGCCACGAGCTGGTACATCAGCAGCAGCAGCGCCGCCGGGGCGTTGATGGTCATGGAGGTCGAGACCCGGTCCAAGGGGATCCCGTGGAAGAGCAGCCGCATGTCCTCGACGGAGTCGACGGCGACGCCGACCTTGCCGACCTCGCCGTGGGCGAGCGGTGCGTCGGAGTCGTGTCCCATCTGGGTCGGCAGGTCGAAGGCCACCGACAGGCCGGTGCCGCCGCCCTCGATCAGGGCCCGGTAGCGGGCGTTGGACTCGGCGGCGGTGCCGAAGCCCGCGTACTGGCGCATCGTCCAGGGCCGTCCGGTGTACATCGTGGGATAGACCCCGCGGGTGTAGGGGTAGTCCCCCGGTGCGCCGAGGCTCGTGGCCGGATCCCAGTCCGCCAGGGCCTCGGGGCCGTAGACCGGCTCGATGGGGATTCCGCTTTCGGTACGTGCTGGGGGACGAACCATGACCACTCCTCCGTGGTGGCGGCCGGCCGGGGGTCACCGCCCGGACCCCGCCGCGACGGGCGCTGGTCACAATGGCGCAACATCGCGGAGGCGTCCGCAACTGTCCACGCCCGTCACGCATCACCTACATACACAACGGAGAACAAACGGGGGACGCCATGAACCGCCAGAGAGCCATAGTCCGCACGCTGGGAATCGCCACCGCCGTCGCGCTCGCCGCGACCGCTTGCGGGCCGCAGAAGTCGGGGGCCGCCGGTTCCCCGTCCTCGGCCGCATCCGCGCCCACGGCGGTCGCTTCACCCTCGGAGTCCGCCACCGACGACGGCAAGGCCGCCTCTCCGTCGGCGTCGGCCTCCTCTTCGACGTCCGCTTCCCCTTCCGCGTCGGCTCCGCAGTCGCCCGGCGTCAAGCCGATCATGGCCAACGGTGACGAGAGCGACCAGATCCGCGAACTCCAGGCACGGCTGCGCCAGCTCAAGCTGATGTCGGTGGCGCCGACCGGCTTCTACGGTTCGAAGACGACCGCGGCCGTCCGTACCTTCCAGTCCGGGCACGGCCTGGAGGCGACGGGCTCGGTGGACGCGGCGACCTGGAAGAAGATCGAGGGCGCCAGCAAGAAGCCGACCGAGGACGAACTCCGTCCGCCGACCACCAACGAGGTGGACGCCCCGGACCCGCGCTGCATGCACGGCCGGGTCATGTGCATCAGCAAGGAGAGCCGCACCCTCGCCTGGATGATCGACGGCAAGATCGTCTCCACGATGGACGTGCGCTTCGGGTCGGAGAACACGCCGACGCGCGAGGGCGAGTTCAAGGTGGAGTGGAAGGCCAAGGACTGGGTGTCGACGATCTACCACACGCCGATGCCCTACTCGATGTTCTTCAGCGAGGGCCAGGCGGTGCACTACTCGTCGGACTTCGCCGCCCGCGGTTACGCCGGGGCCTCGCACGGCTGTGTGAACGTCCGGGACAAGGGGAAGCTGTCGTCCCTGTTCGACCAGGTCCAGGTCGGCGACAAGGTCGTCGTCTACTGGTGAGGACGGTGACCCGGGCCGGGACCGACCGCTTCGGCCGGGGTCTGCGTAGAGGGCGCGGGCGGGGCCGGGGGAACGTGCCCCGCCCGCGCCGGTTGCGCAGAGCCCAGGGGTACGGGGGGAACCCCGGCTCATGCGCGGCCGATGACCAGTCGGCTCGTTATGTACTGCGCCGCCGGGTCGGAAAGTGTTACACCCGGGTGTGGCGGTGTCCGTCAGGCCGGCGTGCGGAAGCCCAGCGCCCCGCCCGGGAGCAGGGTCGGCGCCGGCAGGACGCCTCCCTTGTCACCGCCGGGGGTGCTCGCGCCGGGGCCGGCCGAGCCGCTCTTGGTGGTGCCGCCGGGCCCGTCGAGCAGGTCCGCGCAGTAGTGCGGGATCTGCGCCACGGTCTTGGCGAGCTTGATCAGCTTCTCCCGCCGGTCGCCGGTGAGCCGGCCCGCGCGGTAGTCGCCGCACAGGTCCTTCCCCTGGAGCCGCAGCTCCCCGTCCTTCTTGTCCTTGTCCCTGTCGCCACCGTCGGTGGAGCTGCCGTCGGTGGCGCCGGACGTGCCGCCGGTGAAGTCGTTGCGGCCGCCGGAGCCGTCCGTGCCCGTGCCGGCGGTGCCGGTGCCCGCCGGGCCCGGGGTGGAGCCGGGGACGCCGGGGTCCTTGCGCCCCTCCGTGCCCGGGAGCCGCGAGGCGCCCGGGGAGGGTGCGGCGCCCTCGCGGTCCCGAAGCGGGGTCGGCTGCGGGCCGGGCGTGGGGGCCGTGACGTCGCCGGACGGTGTCGGATCCGCGTCGGCGCTGACCGAGACGGCCGGCCCCGGAGCAGCGGAATCGTGGGTGGAGCCGTCCAGCAGGCCGCTGGCCGCCGCCGCGAGGCCGCCGACCGCGACGCTCGCCAGTGCGGCCGCGAGACCGAAGCGCAGCGGGGCGGACCGGCGCCGCTGCGCGGGTGTCCGTACGAGCGGTGCGGGCGACAGGTCGATGAGGGGTTCGCGGGCGTCAGCCGCCGCGTGCGGATCCACGTCCGTGAGCCTCGCGGGGGCGGCGTGGAACGTGCGGAAGGCGGCCAGCGCGGCGGCCTCGCCGGGCAGCTCCCGCCCGGCGGGCGCCGGGGCCAGTGCCGCGAGGGCAGCGCGCAGCCGTGCGGCGTCGGCCCGGGCCTGCTCGTCGGCGTCCGGCCCGACCGGCGGTTCGCCGCGCAGCAGTCGTTCCGCCGCGGCTCTGTCCAGCCACCTGTTGCGCTCGTCGGCCATCACATGTCCTTCTGCGTCCGCCAACGTGAATGCGTCACACCGGTTTGTTCCACGAGGCCCGCGCCCCGGCCGCGCTGCGCCGGTACGGCGTCGAGATCGCGCACGCCCGCGCCGCTCCGTGGCGGGCTCCCGGCATTATGACCGAAAGGGAGGGCCGCTCCGGTGTCCACCGCGTCCCGGCCGGCGCCGCCGTTCCCGTCCGCGGCGGCCGCGAGCTCCGTGCCCAGCAGTTCCGCCAGCTTCTTGAGTCCCCGATGGGCTGCGGTGCGTACGGCGCCGGGCCGCTTGCCGAGCGTCTCGGCGGCGCTCTTCGCGTCCAGGCCTACGACGACGCGCAGGACGACGGCCTCGGCCTGGTCCTGCGGCAGCTGCGCTATCAGCGCCATGGTCGAGCTGGTCGAGAGCGACTCCATCGCCGCGACCGCGGTGTCGCTGTCGGCGGCATGGCCGGTGAGTTCGCTGTCGTCCCCGCCGATGGCGGGGCGGCGGCCGCGCATGCGGATGTGGTCGAGGGCCCGGTTGCGGGCGATCCGGGCGGCCCAGCCCCGGAACCGGTCGGCGTCGCCGGTGAAGGAGTCGAGGTCGCGGGCGATCTGCAGCCAGGCCTCGGACGTGACGTCCTCCGCGTCGCCGTCGCCGACGAGCGTGCGTACGTATCCGAGCAGGCGCGGGTGCACGGCGCGGTACACAGTACGGAACGCGTTCTCGTCGCCGTCTTGTGCCGCGAGCACCGCGGCGGTCAGCTCCGCGTCGTCCCCCAGCAAAGTCCCCAACCCGTTCACTGTCCTGTACGTGTGGCGCAAATCCGCACGTTACGGCTTTCAAGTACGTCTCGTCCACGCGTTGTACAACCAGCAACCAACCCTGTGCGGAGCGGGGTGTGACAGAAAACGCATCCGGGGCGCTGACATGAGTACGGGCTTGTCGCACGAGCCCGTGTCGGACGGCGACCGGGGCCTCTCCTGTGGGGGGTGGCGGCCTCGGTCGTCTTCCCCTGTTCGTCCTGGTCATGCATGCCAGGCGTCATCCTTTCGGCTCACTTCCGGGTGAAATCCGCGAATCGGCACGCCACACGGTGCCCGGCATCGCTAGCGTGGCGGTACACCCGCGCCGCGCCCCGAGGAGCCCCCCGCTGTCCAGCCACTTTCCGGCACAGGCCAAAGGGAGCACCTCCTTGGGGGCCCCTCCCGGAGGGAGCCCGGGGGAGAAGTCTCGGGGAAGCTCCGGCGTTCCGGTACCCACAAGCGACCACGGCTCGGGGCTCGCCCGGTTCAACTCCCTGCCGCACGACACGGCCCAGACGGCCCTGCTGCACTGCTGCGGCAGCGGGCGCTGGGCCCACCGGCTGGCCACCCACCGCCCCTACCCCGACCGCGCCGCGCTGCTGGCGGCGGCGGACGAGGCCTCGTACGACCTCTCGCAGAGCGACCTGACGGGCGCGCTGGCCCGCGAGTGCTCGGCGGAACTGGGGCACGGCGCGCCGTACGCCGCGCTCCTCGCGCTGGACGCGGCGCGGGCGGAGTACGAACGGACCTTCGGCCACGCCTTCGTGATCTGCCTGGACGGGCATCCGCCGGAGGAGCGGGCGGACGTGCTGCTGGCCGCGATCCGGCGGCGGATGGCCCACGAGACGGACGAGGAGCGGGCGATCTCGGCGGACGAGCTGCGGCGCCTCGCGCAGGCCCGGCTCGTGCGGCTGCTGGACCGGCTGCCGGCCCTCATGACCGGGCCGGTCCCGCCCGACGGTCCGCCGGCGGCTGATTTCGGGCTATTTGCCCCTGTGGGATAGCCCGTCCGTGCCTGTTTGATCACACCGATGGACCCGGCGCAAGGGAACCGACAAAGCGTCGCTACGATGTCCGGGGCCGGTGGACCGTACCCGGCCGGGCCCGACCGACAAAGAAGCCGGCTGGCCCCCGCCCCGCTTCCGGAGGGTTTTCCGTGCCGGCTGGAACGTTGTACCGCGGCCGGGAAGGAATGTGGTCCTGGGTGGCTCATCGAGTCACCGGCGTCCTCATCTTCTTCTTCCTGTTCGTACACGTCCTCGACACCGCTCTCGTCCGCGTCTCCCCCGAGGCGTACGACGATGTCGTGGCTACCTATAAGACTCCGATCGTCGCGCTGCTGGAGTACGGCCTCGTGGCCGCCATCCTCTTCCACGCGCTCAACGGTCTGCGTGTGATCGCCGTGGACTTCTGGTCCAAGGGCCCCCGTTACCAGAAGACGATGTTCTGGTGGGTCGGGGGCATCTGGATCGTGCTGATGGCCGGAGCTGTTTACCCGGTCCTGCACCACGCCTACCTCGAACTGTTCGGGAAGTGACACGCATGTCTTCTGACACTTCTTCCGCCCAGGCCATCGGCGCCGTAGAGGGCGTCTCCCTCTACGACGTCGAGAACCCGGCGCCGTACATCGAGGCCCCGCGCAAGCGCACCGGCAAGACGCCGCGCTCGACCCGCGGCAACTTCGAGATGGCCGCGTGGCTCTTCATGCGCCTGTCGGGCATCGTCCTGGTGGTGCTGGTCATCGGCCACCTGCTCATCCAGCTGGTGCTGGACGGCGGCGTCACCAAGATCGGTTTCGCCTTCGTGGCGGGCCGCTGGGCGTCCCCGTTCTGGCAGGTCTGGGACCTGCTGATGCTGTGGCTGGCCATGCTGCACGGCTCCAACGGTCTGCGTACGGTCATCAACGACTACGCGGAACGCCCGGGCACGCGGCTGTGGCTGAAGGGCCTGCTCTACACCGCCACGGTGTTCACCATCCTTCTGGGCACGCTGGTGATCTTCACCTTCGACCCGAACATCCGCTAGGCACGGGCTGAGGCGAATCGACTCATGAAGATCCACAAGTACGACACCGTCATCGTCGGCGCCGGTGGCGCCGGCATGCGCGCCGCCATCGAGGCGACGAAGCGCAGCCGCACCGCCGTGCTGACGAAGCTCTACCCCACCCGCTCCCACACGGGCGCCGCGCAGGGCGGCATGGCCGCCGCGCTCGCCAACGTGGAGGACGACAACTGGGAGTGGCACACCTTCGACACGGTCAAGGGCGGTGACTACCTGGTCGACCAGGACGCCGCCGAGATCCTGGCGAAGGAGGCCATCGACGCGGTCCTCGACCTGGAGAAGATGGGCCTGCCGTTCAACCGCACCCCGGACGGCACCATCGACCAGCGCCGCTTCGGCGGCCACTCCCGCAACCACGGCGAGGCGCCGGTCCGCCGGTCCTGCTACGCCGCGGACCGCACCGGACACATGATCCTCCAGACGCTGTACCAGAACTGCGTCAAGGAGGGCGTGGAGTTCTTCAACGAGTTCTACGTCCTGGACCAGCTCCTGGTCGAGGAGGACGGCGTCAAGAAGTCGGCCGGCGTGGTCGCGTACGAGCTCGCCACCGGCGAGATCCACGTGTTCCAGGCGAAGTCCGTCATCTACGCCTCCGGCGGCACCGGCAAGTTCTTCAAGGTGACCTCCAACGCGCACACCCTCACGGGTGACGGCCAGGCGGCCTGCTACCGCCGCGGCCTGCCGCTGGAGGACATGGAGTTCTTCCAGTTCCACCCGACGGGCATCTGGCGCATGGGCATCCTGCTGACGGAGGGCGCCCGTGGTGAGGGCGGCATCCTCCGCAACAAGGACGGCGAGCGCTTCATGGAGAAGTACGCGCCGGTCATGAAGGACCTCGCGTCCCGTGACGTCGTCTCGCGCTCCATCTACACCGAGATCCGCGAGGGCCGCGGCTGCGGTCCGGCCGGTGACCACGTGTACCTGGACCTGACGCACCTGCCGCCGGAGCAGCTCGACGCGAAGCTCCCGGACATCACCGAGTTCGCGCGTACGTACCTTGGCATCGAGCCGTACACGGACCCGATCCCGATCCAGCCCACCGCGCACTACGCCATGGGCGGCATCCCGACCAACGTCGAGGGTGAGGTCCTGGCGGACAACACCACCGTCGTCCCGGGCCTGTACGCGGCCGGCGAGGTCGCCTGTGTCTCCGTGCACGGCGCGAACCGTCTGGGCACCAACTCGCTGCTGGACATCAACGTCTTCGGCAAGCGCTCGGGCATCGCCGCGGCCGAGTACGCGCACGAGAACGACTACGTCGAGCTGCCCGAGAACCCGGCGCAGCAGGTCATCGACCTGGTCGAGCGGCTGCGTTCCTCCACGGGCAACGAGCGGGTCGCGGACCTGCGCCTGGAGCTCCAGGAGACGATGGACGCGTGCGTGATGGTGTTCCGTACGGAGCAGACCATCAAGACCGCGGTCGAGAAGATCGCGGAACTGCGCGAGCGCTACAAGAACGTGTCCGTCCAGGACAAGGGCAAGCGCTTCAACACGGACCTGCTGGAAGCCATCGAGCTGGGCAACCTGCTCGACCTGGCTGAGGTCATGGCCGTGTCCGCGCTGGCGCGCAAGGAGTCCCGCGGCGGTCACTACCGCGAGGACTACCCGAACCGCGACGACGTCAACTTCATGCGCCACACCATGGCGTACCGCGAGGTCGGCGACGACGGTAAGGACAGCGTCCGGCTGGACTACAAGCCCGTCGTCGTCACCCGCTACCAGCCGATGGAGCGTAAGTACTGATGGCCACCCCGACCCTGTCCAAGACGGACGCGATGGAGGCCGCGGCCGCGGCCTCGCCCTTCATCACGGTCACGTTCCGGATCCGCCGCTTCAACCCCGAGATCTCGGACGAGGCGCAGTGGCAGGACTTCCAGATCGAGATCGACCCGAAGGAGCGCGTGCTCGACGGTCTCCACAAGATCAAGTGGGACCTCGACGGCACGCTGACCTTCCGCCGCTCGTGCGCGCACGGCATCTGCGGCTCCGACGCGATGCGGATCAACGGCAAGAACAGGCTCGCCTGCAAGACGCTGATCAAGGACATCAACCCGGAGAAGCCCATCACCGTCGAGGCCATCAAGGGCCTCACGGTGATGAAGGACCTCGTGGTCGACATGGAGCCCTTCTTCCAGGCCTACCGCGACGTCATGCCGTTCCTGGTGACGACGGGCAACGAGCCGACGCGCGAGCGCCTGCAGTCCGCCGAGGACCGCGAGCGCTTCGACGACACCACCAAGTGCATCCTGTGCGCCGCGTGCACGTCCTCGTGCCCGGTGTTCTGGAACGACGGCCAGTACTTCGGCCCGGCGGCGATCGTCAACGCGCACCGCTTCATCTTCGACTCGCGTGACGAGGCCGGCGAGCAGCGGCTGGAGATCCTGAACGACAAGGACGGCGTGTGGCGCTGCCGCACGACCTTCAACTGCACCGACGCGTGCCCGCGTGGCATCGAGGTCACGAAGGCCATCCAGGAAGTCAAGCGGGCGCTGATCACCCGCCGCTTCTGATCCTTTGACGCGCCGGACTCCGTCCGGCGGTCCCGGCTGAGACCGCCGGCCGTCTGAGGCCCGTGCCCCCTTGAGGGGGTGCGGGCCTTTGCCGTTGCCGAAGCGAGGGCGTGGACGGCCCCTCGGTGGGCCCGTCGTAGTGCTGCCGCATTCCGCCTCGAACCGCACCCTCCACCACCCTTGAACCTGTTCAAAAAGAGGACTAGAGTCAGCGACGTCAGCAGTTGAACACGTTCAAAGGGGCTGGGCCATGGATCTCACCGTGGTTGCGTACGTCATCTACCTGGTCATCAGCATCGGGCTCACCGTCTGGGTCGCCCGGACCCTGACGCGCAACGGGCGGGTCTTCATCGCCGATGTGCTCCAGGGCAACGAGAAGCTCGCCGACGCCGTGAACCACCTGCTGGTCGTCGGGTTCTACCTGGTGAACATCGGCTTCGTGACCCTCTACCTGCGCTCGGCCGACACCATCCAGGAGGCCCGGGGGCTGTTCGAGGCGCTCTCGGTGAAGCTCGGCGTCGTCCTGCTCGTGCTCGGCGTGATGCACCTCGGCAACGTGTGGGTGCTCAACAAGATGCGCCGCCGCGGCATCATGGAGCGCCAGCAGACCCCGCCGGTCGCCCCCCAGGGGTGGACCGCCCCGGCCGGGGCCTGAGCCCCCGTGGCCGGCGCGACCGCACCGATCCGGCACCTGACCGTGCTCTACGACGCGCACTGCCCGCTGTGCGTGCACATCCGGCACTGGCTCCTCGGACAGCGGTGGCTCGTGCCGCTGCGGCTGGTCCCCGCCGGATCGTACGGGGCCCGGCAGCGGTTCCCCGGCCTGGACCACGCGGCGACGCTGCGCCGGATCACCGTGGTCGGGGACACCGGCCAGATCTGGACCGGCACCGACGCCTTCATCGTGTGCCTGTGGGCCCTGGCCGAGCACCGGCCGAGGGCCAACTGGCTGGCCACCCCCGCGGGCCGCCCCTTCGCCCGCGCCGCCATGTACACCGCCTCCGCCTGGCGGGCCGCGGTCCGTACCAACGGCGGTGCGGGGGCGGAAGAACCGGCCTGTGACGACCACTGCGCCGTACCCCGATAGGGTCGTACACCGTGACCGACCAGAAGGCTCCGAAGAGCGAACAGACCCGCACCCTCATCCTCGAAACCGCCCTCCGCCTGTTCCAGGAGCGCGGGTTCGACAAGACGACGATGCGGGTCATCGCCAAGGAGGCGGGGGTCTCGGTCGGCAACGCGTACTACTACTTCGCTTCGAAGGAACACCTGGTCCAGGGGTTCTACGACCGGATCGGCGCCGCCCACCAGGCGGCGGTCCGGCCGATCCTGGACAACGAGAGCGACTTGCAGAAGCGGCTGGCGGGCGTCCTGACCAGCTGGCTGGACATCGCGGCCCCGTACCACGAGTTCGCCTCGCAGTTCTTCAAGAACGCCGCCGACCCGGAGAGCCCGCTCAGCCCCTTCTCGCCCGAATCGGAACCCGCGCGCAAGGCGGCGATCGACATGCACCGCGAGGTGCTGGCGGGCGCGAAGACGAAGGTACCGGAGGAACTGGCCGACGTACTGCCCGAGCTGATGTGGCTCTCGCAGATGGGGCTGGTCCTGTACTGGGTCTTCGACCGCTCACCGGACAGCGAGAAGACCCGCCGGCTCGCCGAGCGCGGCGCGCAGCTCACGACGCGGGGCATCGTCCTCGCCCGGTTCCGGGTGCTGCGGCCGCTGGTGCGCGAGGTGCACGAACTGTTCGCGGACTTCCTGCCGGGCATGGCCCAGACCGCGGTCTCCCGCAAGAAGCGCGCCTCCGACCCGTATCCGGAGGAGACGTCCTAGTCCGCGGGAGTCACGGTCCGCGGGAGTCCTGGTCCGCGGGAGACGGCAGGGACGGCCTGAGGCCGTCTCTTCCTAGAGCCAGTTGAGTTCCGACAGGCGCCACACGCCCGTCCCGTCGGACAGGTACTGCGCTCCCCCGACGGCCTCGCGGGACATCACGTAGTCCTTCTTCTGCCAGATCGGCAGGATCGGGACCTGCTGCGAGACCAGCTTCTGGAGCTCGCGGAAGTCGGGGGCCGCCTCGCCCCGGGTCGAGTGGCCGCGGGTGCGGGCGATCAGGTCGTCCACGGCCTTGTCGGAGTAGCCGTTGTTCATGCTGGAGCCGGTGGCGACGAGCGGCGCGAGGAAGTTGTCCGCGTCCGGGAAGTCGGCGATCCACCCCAGGGTGTAGGCGTCGAACTCGCCGGCCGCGTACTGCTTCTGGTAGTCCTGGAACGTGGCGACCGTCTTGATCTTCAACTGGAACAGGCCGGTCGCCGACAGCTGCTTGGCGATCGCGTCGGCCTCCTGCACGTTGGCGCCCCGCTCGTTGACACCCAGGGTCAGCGAGACGGGCGTGGTGATCCCGGCGTCCTTGAGGATCTTCTTCGCCGCCGCCTCGTCGGGCTTGGGGTAGGTGTCGAAGAACGGCGTGCTGTGCCCGGCGACTCCGGCCGGCACGAGCGAGTAGAGCGGGGTGACCGTGCCCTTGTGGATGTCGGCGGCCAGCTTGGAGCGGTCCAGCAGGGCGGCGATGGCCTGGCGCACGGCGGGCCGGGCGGTGGCCGATCCGGGCCGCACGTTGAAGATCATGATGCGGGTCTCGGTACCGCCGGAGACCTGGTAGCGGGTGTCCTGCAGGCCGGGGCCGAGGCCGGCGAGCACCTCGGGCGGCATGTCGCGGTGGGCGACGTCGATCTTCCGGTCCGTCCAGGCCTTGTTGAGTTCCGCGGAGCCCTTGAAGTACTTGACGGTGACGCCCGCGAGGGCCGGCTTGGCCTGGCCCTTGTACGTCGGGTTGGGCCTCAGCTCGGCGCTCGCGCCGGCCTCGTAGCCGGCGAGGGTGAAGGGGCCCGAGCCGTCGACCTTGTCCCCCTCGCGCAGGGCCTTGGCCGGGTACGCGTCCTTGTCGACGATCGAGGCCGCGCCCGTCGCGATCTTGAAGGGGAAGGTGGCGTCGGGAGCCTTGAGGGTGAAGGTGACGGTGCCGCCGTCGGCCTTGACCGACGCCAGGGTGTCGAAGAGCGAGGCCGGACCCTGGTCGGCGTTGATCGCCTTGATCCGGTCGAAGGAGTACTTGACGTCCTCGGCGGTGACGGCACGCCCGTTGGAGAACTTCACCTCCGGACGGAGGCGGCACTGGTACGTGGTGAGCTGCTGCCCGACGAACGCGCAGTCGGAGGCCGCGTCCGGTACCGGCGTGTCCGAGCCGGGCTTGATGGTCAGCAGCGACTGGTAGACGTTGCTGAACAGGGCCCAGGACCCCGCGTCGTACGCCCCGGCCGGGTCGAGGCTGGAGACCGAATCGCTGGTGCCGACCCTGATCGCGCCGCGGCCTTCGCCGTCGGGCAGGAGCTGCCAGGCCGCGATGCCCGCGGCCGCCGCGAGGACGAGACCGGCCGCAATGACCCCAGGTCTGACAGACCCCATCCTCTGACCCCGCAATTCACGTTAGGCGCACCGATTATCGGTCAGCCAATCACGGAATATCAGCCACCGGAAGGCCCGCGATGCCTGCTCAAGCCTGGTATGAGGCGAGTTCGACCACAGTGATGTCCGACGGAGCGCCCACCCGGACGGGCGGTCCCCAGGCACCCGCTCCGCGCGACACGTACAGCTGTGTGTCCCCGTAGCGTTCGAGTCCGGCGACGGTGGGGTTGGCGAGTTCGGCGATGTAGTTGCCCGGCCAGAGCTGGCCCCCGTGGGTGTGGCCGGAGAGCTGGAGGTCGACGCCGTGCCGGACGGCGTCGTGGATGACGATCGGCTGGTGGGCCAGGAGCACGGCGGTCCGGCTGCGGTCGCGGTCGCCGAGGGCCGCCTGGAAGTCGGGGCCGTGGCCCTCGCCCTCCCCCTGGACGTCGTTGACCCCGGCGAGGTCGAAGTACGGCAGGGCGCGGCGGGCGTTCTCCAGCGGCTGGAGGCCGAGCTCGCGCACGTGGTCGATCCACTGCTGCGCGCCGGAGAAGTACTCGTGGTTGCCGGTGACGAAGAAGGAGCCGTGCCGGGCCCTGAGTCCGCGCAGCGGTTCGGCGGCCGGGCCGAGGTCGTGCACGTTGCCGTCCACGAGGTCGCCGACGACGGCGATGAGGTCGGGCTGGGTGCGGTTGACGGTCTCCACGATGCGGGCGGTGTGCGCCCGGCCGAGGATCGGGCCGAGGTGGACGTCGCTGACGACCGCGATCCGGAAGCCGTGCGCCGCGCGGGGCAGCCGGGCGAGGGGCACCTGCACGCGCTTGACGCGCGGGCCGCGCAGCACCCCGTACGTCCCGGCGCCGACGGTGGCGAGGGCCGCGGCCGCCGCGGCCCCGCCGACGGTACGGGCGACGAACCGCCGCCGGGTGAAGTCGACGGGGGCGGGAGCGGGGGCGGCCTCCGGCCCGGACCCCGGCGGGGACGACGGCTCCGGCCCGGGCTCCGGGGACACGGCGGCCGGTACGGGCGCCGGCACCGGCGCGGGCGTACGCGCCGCGGTCCGGCGCAGCCACAGCCGGCGCACCGGCTCGGCCACCAGCATCGCCATCGTCAGGTACAGCAGCACCGCCAGCCACATGAACCCCGGCCAGGCCACCGCGCGCTGGAGCCAGAACGGCGCCCCCGCGTGCCCCGCCACCAGCGCCGTGACCGCGAGCACCGGCAGGGCGAAGGCGAGCACGGTCCCCGCCCTGCGCGCGGGACCACCCGGTCGGGTGGTGTCACGGACCAGCCGGGCCCACAGCCACCGGTGCACCAGGGCCAACAGGAGCAGCACCGCGAGCGCGACCACCGCGAGGACGAATACGGTCATCGTGACTCACGCCGCAGCGCCCGCACACCACGCAACCCGATCACCCCAACGGCCGTCCCCAGGAGAAAGGACGTGACCGCGAGGAGAAGGTGGACCCAGAAGTACGCCGTAGGGTCCCCGGCCGCGTCGAAGGACAGGCCGCTTCCGTTCTTCCACAGATTCCGGACGAAGGTCACCCAGATGAACCAGCTCCACACTCCGAAGGCGAGCAGGAACCAGGAGGCGGCGCGGCTGAGTTTCATGCCCTCAGTATCGGTTTCCTCGCCCGTACCGACGCGCCGGGGTGGGCTGTACCGGCGTCGGATGCGGCGGGTTGACCTCCGCGCGGCTGCCGTCAGCCCATCGGGATGTACTTTCACCTGCGTGTCTGCCAAGAAGACCGCCCTGACGGTCCTTTCCGCCGCACTCCTGGTCCCCGCGATGCTCTCGGCGCCCGCACACGCCCGCCCGGCGGTTCCGTCGGCGCCGCCGGCGGACGGGAAGGGCAAGCTTCCCAGGTCCGCCGCACCGCCCTCGTCGATGTCCAGCGTCGGCGGCGCCGCGCTGGGGCAGCCCGGCACCCAGGTGAACCTGCTGCCCGGGGCCCCGGCCCTGCCGGCGAACCTCACGGGGCGGTCCTGGATCGTGGCGGACGCCGACACCGGCGAGGTGCTGGCCGCGCACAACGCGCACTGGCGGCTCCCGCCGGCCTCCACGATGAAGATGCTGTTCGCGGACACGGTGCTGCCGACCCTGCCCAAGGACCAGGTGCACAAGGTGACCGAGGAGGAGATGGCCGACGTCGGCGCGGGCAGCAGTCTGGTCGGGGTCAAGGAGGACGCCGAGTACACCGTCCACGACCTGTGGCTCGGGGTCTTCCTCCGTTCGGGCAACGACGCGGTGCACGTGCTGTCGGCGATGAACGGCGGCATCGAGAAGACCGTCAAGGACATGCAGGCGCACGCCGAGGAGCTCCAGGCCCTCGACACCCACGTGGTCTCCCCCGACGGGTACGACGCCCCCGGCCAGGTGTCGAGCGCCTACGACCTGACCCTCATCGCCCGCTCCGGGCTCCAGAAGAAGGACTTCCGGGAGTACTGCGGCACTGCGAGCGCGCAGTTCCCCGGTGGCCGGCAGCTGGGCAAGGCGCGCGACTCCTTCGAGATCCAGAACACCAACCGGCTGATGACCGGCGCGGGCGGCATCTCCCCCTACAAGGGCATCGCCGGGGTGAAGAACGGCAACACCAGCATGGCCGGTTCCACCTTCACCGGCGTGGCGAAGCGCGGCGAGAAGAGCCTGCTGGT
The DNA here is from genome assembly GCF_036226825.1 of Streptomyces sp. NBC_00667. NCBI lineage: Bacteria > Bacillati > Actinomycetota > Actinomycetes > Kitasatosporales > Streptomycetaceae > Streptomyces > Streptomyces sp. NBC_00667. The sequence continues at coordinate 4,187,414 of NZ_CP109022.1, read as the reverse complement.
CACGGTGATGGACCCGGGCGCCGGTGGGATCAACTCGGTGTACGAGGAGACCGCAGAACTCTTCGACTGGGGCTTCTCGGCGGTCGGGAAGGTCAAGCCGGTCGGTGAGCTGGTGCCGCCGAAGAGTGCGGACACCAAGTCGAAGGGGGCGCCCGCCCTGTCGCACGAGCAGAGCCGGGCGGCGGCCGGCGGTGACCCGGGCGACAGCGGGCTCGGTACCGCGCTGGGCATCGCGGGCGGGGCGCTGGCCGCGCTGGCGGGCGGCGCGTTCGCCTTCAACCGGCGGTGGCCGCTCGGCCGGCGCGGGCGCCGGCCGGCGGACGAGGAGCTGTTGTAGGGACGGGGAGCCGGTATAGGGACGGGGAGCCGGTGTCGGGGACGAGGGGCTGGTGGGGGAACGGGGCTGGTGGGGGCCTTCGGCCCTCAGGCCCGCTCGGCCACGGGCGCCTCGTGCGTGTCGCCCGGCTGCTCGGCGCGGTCGTCGTCCCGGGTGGCCGTCCAGGCGGCGCAGAACAGCAGCAGCTTCGCCGTGAAGTTGATCCAGAGCAGCAGGGCGATCGGCACGCCGAAGGCCCCGTACATGCTCTTCCCGGCGACCTCCCGGATGTAGCCGCTGAGCAGCAGTTTCAGCAGCTCGAAACCGGCCGCGCCGATGAGGGCCGCCTGGATCAGGCGCCCGCGCGGCGGGTGGACCCCGGGGAGCAGGGTCAGGAGGTAGAGCAGCAGCAGGAAGGCGGCCAGGACGCTGACGAGGAAGGCGCCCGTACGCAGGACCACGCCGCCCGCGCCGTGCCGGGGGACGCCGAGCACGTCGCCGAACTTGCCGACCGCGCTGGAACCGATGATCGAGGCGGTGGCCGAGGCCAGGCCGGCGCCGCCGAGGCCGAGCAGTACCAGCGCGTCCTTGCCCTTGCGGACGACGGGATTGCCCTGGTCCTCGTCGTCCTTCCGCCAGACGGCGCGCAGGCAGTCGCGCATCGAGCCGACCCAGCCGATGCCGGTGAAGAGCAGCAGGCCGCCCGCCACGAGGCCGACGGTGCCCGCGTTGGCGACGAGTCCGTTGAGGTCGAGCTGGTCGGAGATGCCGGGGACCTGGTGGGCCAGGTTCTGCTGGAGGCGGTCCAGCTGCTCCTGGCTGAGGAGTGCCGCGCCGATGGCGGCGGCCACCGTGATCAGCGGGAACAGTGCGAGGAAGCTGATGAAAGTGATCGCCGCTGCGAGCCGGGTCCAGTGGACGCGGTCGAGCCGCTCGTACGAGTGCCAGGCGTGCGTACGCATCAGGGCGGCCGCCAGCGGCCCGATCACCGGGATCTTCGTCAGCCAGTCCATGGGGTCACCGTAAATGGGATGCCGGAAATAGCCGGATTTGCACCGCTAGGGGACTACGGTCGTCGATTGTGACTTTTCGCCAAGCGCACTCGATGGGACGGCCGTTTCACGCCCTGGTCCTACGGAGGCTCAGGTTCCGCACCTTCCAGGCCCTGCGGCCCCTCCGTCAGGAGCGCCGTATGGCCGCCCCGGCCGCCTCGTTCGCCGGACCCGACTGCGCCGGGAGGCCCGCCGGGCCGGGGCCGAAAGGGTACTCGCGCAGCTTCCGCCAGACGCCGTCCGAGCCCTGCTCGTAGAGCGCGAAGCCTTCGCACAGCCACTCGGCGCAGTAGTCGGCGAGCGTACTGAACGCCACGTCCATCGCTTCCTCGGAGATCCCGTGGGCGACGGTGACGTGCGGGTGGTACGGGAACGCCAGCTCGCGCTCCAGCGGCCCCTCGGGGTCGCGGAGCCGGCCCTGGAGGAGGGTGCAGCCGGAGCCGCCCTCCACCACCTTGACGAAGACGACCGGCGAGAGCGGGCGGAAGGTTCCCGTGCCCTCCAGCCGCATCGCGAAGGCGCGGAAGCCCGCCGCGACCTCGGCGAGGTGGGCCCGGATCGCCGGGAGCCGGTCGGCGGCGACCTCGGTGGGCGGGACGAGGGTGACGTGCGTGGGGATGCCGTGCGCGGCGGCGTCCCCGAAGCCCGCGCGCAGCTCCTGGAGGCGGCTGCCGTACGGCTCCGGGACCGCGATCGAAACGCCGAGCGTTACGGTCCCCACGTGTGTCTCCTCCGTCTGTCGCTTCTGTCTGTCCCCGATGGGGTGGTGCCGCCTCAGTGTGGCGCCACCACCCCCCGGACCGCCAGGGCTCTCGTCGGTCAGTGCTTGGCGGGCAGGAAACCGAGCCGGTCGTACGCCTGGGCCAGGGTCTCGGCGGCGACCGCGCGGGCCTTCTCCGCACCCTTGGCCAGGACGGAGTCCAGCGTCTCCGGGTCGTCCAGGTATTCCTGCGTGCGCTGGCGGAACGGTGTGACGAAGTCGACCATCACGCCGGCGAGGTCCGTCTTGAGCGCGCCGTACCCCTTGCCCTCGTAGGAGGCTTCCAGGGCGGGGATCGACTCGCCCGTGAGGGTGGAGTAGATCGTGAGCAGGTTGCTGACGCCGGGCTTGTTCGCCGTGTCGAAGCGGATCTCGGCCTCGGTGTCGGTGACCGCGCTCTTGATCTTCTTCTCGGTGACCTTGGGCTCGTCGAGGAGGTTGATCAGGCCCTTGGGGGACGACGCGGACTTCGACATCTTGCTGGCCGGGTCCTGGAGGTCGTAGATCTTCGCGACCTCCTTGACGATGTGCGCGGCGGGCAGCGTGAAGGTCGGTCCGAAACGCTGGTTGAAGCGCTCGGCCAGGTCCCGGGTGAGCTCGATGTGCTGGCGCTGGTCCTCGCCGACGGGGACGGCGTTGGCCTGGTAGAGCAGGATGTCGGCGACCTGGAGGATCGGGTACGTGAACAGGCCGACGGTGGCGTTGTTCACGCCGCCCTTGGCGGACTTGTCCTTGAACTGGGTCATCCGGCTGGCCTCGCCGAAGCCGGTGATGCAGTTCATGACCCAGCCGAGCTGCGCGTGCTCGGGGACGTGGCTCTGGATGAAGAGCGTGCAGCGCTCGGGGTCCAGACCGGCGGCGAGCAGCTGCGCGGCGGAGAGCCGGGTGTTCGCGCGGAGGTCCTTCGGATCCTGCGGCATGGTGATCGCGTGCAGGTCGACGACCATGTAGAAGGCGTCGTGCGTTTCCTGCAGGGCGACGTACTGCCGGATGGCTCCGAGGTAGTTCCCGAGGTGGAACGAACCGGAGGTGGGCTGGATGCCGGAGAGCGCGCGAGGACGATCAGAAGCCATGGGTTCATTCTCTCAGGTGCGGGGGCGGGCTCGGGCCCGCCGCTGGCCGGAACCTTCCGGGTCGCGACCCCTGCCCCGCCGAGCCGGCCCCGGTACCGACCGGTAGCGCCCCGACCGGATCCCGCCCCGGCCGAGCGACCGCTTTCCGCTGGTCGTGCGGGCTGGGACGGGACCGCGGGGCGCCCGCACCACACAGCCCCGCCGGCCCCACCCGGCCCCGCCGGCGCTTGAGGCGCGGGTCCGGGCGGAGCCCGGTGCCCGGCGGAGCCGGGTTCCCAGGGGGCTCCGCCCCGGACCCCGCGCCTGCCCCGCGCGGCGGGGCTGGTTCGCCGCGTCAGGAGAGGGGGAGCCCCGGGGCCGGGAAGGCGGCCATGAGGTCCGAGACCTCCGCGCGGATCGCGGTCAGCGTCCGCTCGTCCGCGGAACCGGCCGCGTCGACCGCCCGCGCGATCCAGTCCGCCACCACCGGCATGTGCTCCACCGACAGCCCCCGCGACGTCAGCGACGGCGTCCCGATCCGGATCCCCGACGGGTCGAACGGCTTGCGCGGGTCGAACGGCACCGTGTTGTAGTTCACCACGATCCCCGCCCGGTCCAGCGCCTTCGCCGCCACCTTCCCCGGCACCCCCCGCGAGGTCAGGTCCATCAGGATCAGGTGGTTGTCCGTACCCCCGGACACCAGGTCGAACCCCCGCTCCAGCAACGACGCGGCCAGCGCCTTCGCGTTGGCGACGACCGCGTGCGCGTACGTGACGAAGGCCGGCTGCGCCGCCTCGTGCAGGGCCACCGCGATGCCCGCCGTCGTCTGGTTGTGCGGGCCGCCCTGGAGGCCCGGGAAGACCGCCTTGTCGATGGCCTTCGCGTGCTCCTCCCGGCACATCAGCATCGCGCCGCGCGGACCCCGCAGGGTCTTGTGGGTGGTCGTGGAGATGACGTCCACGTGACCCGCCGGGCTCGGGTGCGCCCCGCCCGCGATCAGGCCCGCGATGTGCGCCACGTCCGCGACCAGGAGGGCGCCCGCCTCCTTGGCGATCGACGCGAAGGCCGCGAAGTCGATCGTGCGCGGGAGCGCGGTACCGCCGCAGAACATGATCTTCGGCCGCTCGGCGAGGGCGAGGTCGCGGACCGCGTCGTAGTCGACGAGCCCGGTGTCGGCGCGGACCCCGTACTGCACGCCCCGGAACCAGGAGCCCGTCGCCGAGACGCCCCAGCCGTGCGTGAGGTGCCCGCCCATCGGCAGCGCCATGCCCATCACCGTGTCGCCCGGCCGGGCGAAGGCCAGGTACACGGCCAGGTTCGCCGGGGAACCGGAGTACGGCTGCACGTTCGCGTGGTCGACGCCGAACAGGCCCTTGGCCCGCTCGACGGCGAGGGCCTCGACGCGATCGATGTTCTGCTGGCCCTCGTAGTAACGGCGGCCCGGGTAGCCCTCGCTGTACTTGTTCTGCAGGACGGTGCCGGAGGCCTCCAGCACCGCCGCCGACACGTAGTTCTCGCTCGGGATGAGGCGGAGCGTCTGCGCCTGGAGGGTTTCCTCGGCCGCGACGAACGACGCCAGCTCGGGGTCGGTCGCGGAAAGGGCGGGATGGCGGCGCGCTGTCATGGCGGTCCTCCGGGGTCGATGTCTGGTCTCGTCCCCGCGAGGCCCAGGCGAGCGGCCCTGTGTGCGGTCCTGCCCGCACGACTCCCCCGGAGTCGTTTCCCCGTGCGCCAGTCGCCGTGCGTACGGCCCACCTTAGCGGGCACGCCACGAGAAAGGTTTCTCCGTCCGGTATACGAGCGAACATGGAAAGTGACGCCACCCTCGTCGACTGCCTGACGGACGATCGGAGACCCCGTGTCGAAGACTGCTGATGCCATCCGCTCCGCCGACGCGCACAGCGCGCACAACTACCACCCGCTCCCGATCGTCGTCTCGTCGGCGCAGGGCGCGTGGATGACCGACGTGGAGGGCCGCAGGTACCTCGACATGCTCGCCGGCTACTCGGCGCTCAACTTCGGCCACGGCAACCGCCGTCTGATCGACGCCGCCCGCGCGCAGCTGGAGCGGGTCACCCTCACCTCCCGCGCCTTCCACCACGACCGCTTCGCGGACTTCTGCACCGAACTCGCCGCCCTGTGCGGCAAGGAGATGGTGCTGCCGATGAACACGGGTGCGGAGGCCGTGGAGACGGCGGTCAAGACCGCCCGCAAGTGGGGGTACGAGGTCAAGGGCGTCCCGGACGGACATGCCAAGATCGTCGTGGCGGCCGACAACTTCCACGGCCGGACCACCACCATCGTGTCCTTCTCGACGGACCACGAGGCCCGCGACCACTTCGGGCCGTACACCCCCGGGTTCGAGATCGTGCCGTACGGGGACCTCACCGCGCTCTCCCACGCCCTGACCTCGAACACCGTGGCCGTGCTGCTGGAGCCGGTCCAGGGCGAGGCGGGCGTCCTCGTCCCGCCGGCCGGCTACCTCCAGGGCGTACGGGAACTCACGCGCGAGCGGAACGTCCTGTTCATGGCGGACGAGATCCAGTCGGGCCTCGGCCGTACCGGCGAGACCTTCGCGTGCGCGCACGAGGGGGTCGTGCCGGACGTGTACATCCTCGGCAAGGCGCTGGGCGGCGGCGTGGTCCCCGTCTCCGCCGTGGTCGCCGACCGGGACGTGCTGGGGGTGTTCCGGCCCGGCGAGCACGGGTCCACCTTCGGCGGGAACCCGCTGGCCTGTGCCGTCGCCCTGGAGGTGATCGCGATGCTGCGGACCGGCGAGTACCAGCAGCGCGCCACCGAGCTCGGCGACCACCTGCACCGGGAGCTGAACCTGCTGGTGGGCAGTGGCGCCGTGACCGCCGTACGGGGCCGCGGCCTGTGGGCGGGCGTCGACATCGACCCGGCGCGCGGCACGGGCCGGGAGATCTCCGAGAAGCTGATGGAGCTGGGGGTGCTGGTGAAGGACACCCACGGATCGACCATCCGGATCGCCCCTCCGCTGGTGATCAGCAAGGAGGACCTGGACTGGGGCCTGGACCGGCTGCGGACGGTGCTGGCCGTCTGACGGGACCCGTCCGAGGGGCCTAGAGGATGACGTGGGGCAGGAAGCGGGCGTACTCGTCCGTGACCGGCCCCGCCGATTCCCGGATGCCCAGTCCCGCCGCCTCCTCCTCGACGACCCACGCGCCGAGCACCACCCGGTTGCCGTCGAAGTCCGGCAGCGGGGCCAGGGCCTGGAAGACGTACGTCTCGTCCTCCTCCGGCGCGAACGGCTCCCCGCCCACCGGGTGCAGGGTGACGCCCGCGCCCTCGCGGCCCAGCAGCGGCTTGGCCGCGAACCCGGTGGTTCCCGCGAGCTCGCGCGGCCCGTCGAGATAGGCGGGCAGCAGGTTGGGATGCTCGGGGAAGAGCTCCCACAGGATCGCCAGCAGCGCCTTGTTGGCGAGCAGCATCTTCCACAGGGGCTCGATCCAGCAGGTGCTGCCGGAGCCGCCGCCGTGGTCGTACGTGGCGAGGACCTGCGGGCCGAACGCGTCCTCGGCCAGCCACTCCCACGGGTAGAGCTTGAAGCAGCTGCGGATGAACCGCAGCCTGTCGTCGACGAACCGGCCGGACAGGCTGTCCCAGCCGATCTGTTCCACGGACAGGGCGTGCGTGGCCAGACCGGCCTGCTCGGCGGTCTCCTGGAGGTAGGCGACCGTCATCAGGTCCTCGCCGAGCTCATCGGTCTCGGAGTGCGCGAAGTGGACGGGCCCGGGGGGCAGCAGTTCCGCCTGCCGGCGCCACGCTTCGACGAGGCGCTCGTGCAGCGAGTTCCACTGGTCGGCGCCGGGGAAGCGTTCCTCCATCCAGAACCACTGCGGGCTCGCCGCCTCGACCAGGGAGGTGGGGGTGTCCGCGTTGTACTCCAGCAGCTTGGCCGGGGCGCCGCAGTCGTCGTAGCGCAGGTCGAAACGGCCGTAGAGGGACGGCTGTTCGGCGCGGCGCCGCCAGGACTCGGCGATGCGGGCGGCGAGTTCGGCATCGTTGATGCCGAGGTCCGCGAAACGGTTCTGCTCGACGATGTGGGCGGCCGCGGCGAGGCACATGGCGTGCAGCTCCTCGACCACGTTCTCCAGCGCCTCGACCTCGGGGAGCGAGAAGGAGTAGTACGCGCTCTCGTCCCAGTAGGGGCGCAGGGAGTCGTCGGGGTAGCGGGTCAGGGGGTAGATCAGGCCCTGCTCCTCGACGGTCTTCTGCCAGTCGGGGCGGGGCTCGATGGTGTGCCGCTTCACGGGGGCCTTCCTCAGCCGCCGCTGGAGCTGCCGTGGCCGCCGATGCCGCCGCGGGTGACGGCGGACTTGTCGAAGCTGCCGCCCTTGACCCTGCCGCTGCTGGTGGTGCCGCCGTAGTAGTACGCGCCGCGGCCGCCGCTGCTGCACTCCTTCTCGTTCAGCTTCTGCAGGGTGGCGCGGTCGGCGCAGCGCTTGTCGGGCTCGCTGCTGCCGCACGCCACGAGGGTGGCGGCGAGCAGTCCCATGCCGCCGAGGGCGACGGCGCCCGAGCGCATGCGGCGCCGGGTCGTGGTGTCGGTGGTGTCCATGTACGGGTTCGCTCCCCCTGGGTTGCGTTGCCCGACAGCCTAGAGCGGTGGGGCGGGGGGATGGAATCCGGCCGTCGTCACACCCTTGTCACGACGGTGACCTACAGTCTGTTCGTGCTGATTGGGATGGTTTGCGCGCTGGGGGCGGCGGTCTGTTTCGGGACGGCGTCGGTCTTGCAGGCGGTGGCCGCGCGGGCGGCGGAGCCGGGCACGGGGTCGGGGGTGGACGCGGCCCTGCTGCTGCGGGCGGTGCGGCAGTGGCGGTACCTGGCGGGGCTGGGCCTGGACGCGATCGGGTTCGTCCTCCAGATCGTGGCGCTGCGGCACATTCCCATCTACGTCGTGGGGGCCGCCCTCGCGGCGAGCCTGGCGGTGACGGCGGTGGTCGCGGCGCGGCTGCTGCGGGTACGGCTGAGCCGGGCGGAGTGGGGGGCCGTCGCGGTGGTGTGCGGGGGGCTCGTGATGCTGGGGCTGGCCTCCGGCGAGGAGGGCGCGCAGACGGGGCTGCCCTGGCTGGGGCCGGCGCTGCTGGTCGTGGCGGCGCTGGTGCTGCTCGCCGGGGCGGCTGCGGGCCGTCTCCCCGGGCGCGCCCGGGCCCTCGCGCTGGGCCTGGCGGCGGGGACCGGCTTCGGGGTGGTGGAGGTGGCGGTCCGCCTCATCGACGGCCCGGACCTCTCGAACCCGGCGCTGTACGCCCTGCTGTTGGGCGGGGGCGCGGCGTTCCTGCTGCTCACGTCGGCGCTCCAGCGGGGTTCGGTGACGGCGGCGACGGCGGGGATGGTCCTGGGCGAGACGGTCGGCCCGGCGGTGGTGGGCGTGGCCTGGCTCGGGGACCGCACCCGGGAGGGCCTGACGTGGCTGGCCGTCCTCGGCTTCGCGGTGGCGGTCGCGGGATCGCTGGCGCTGGCCCGCTTCGGCGAACCGTGACGCGGGCCGGGTACCCGGCCGGTGACCGAGGGGGGTGCCGGGTGCCCGACCGGTGACCGCAGGAGTCAGCCGAACCCGGCGCCCGCCGGCACCTACGGGAGGGCCGCCAGGAGGGCCGACAGGGTCGGCGACCACGCGCTGTCCGGCGGGTTGCCGTAGCCGACCACCACCGCCTCACGCGGCGGCAGGTCCGAAAGGGGGTGGCGGAAGGCCGACAGGCCCTCCAGGGCGAGGCCCTGCCCGGCCGCCGCCTGGAGCACCGGCCGCTCCATGCCCCGCGCGAGGTCCAGGACCACGTGCAGCCCCGCCGCGATGCCGGCGACCCCCGTCACCGACGCCCTGGCGGAAACCGCCTCGACCACCGCGTCCCGGCGCCTGCGGTACCGCGTGCGCATCCCCCGCACGTGCCGGTCGTACGCCCCGGACCGGATGAACTCGGCCAGCGTCAGCTGCTCCACCGCGCCGGAGGTCCAGTCGGTGTGGCCCTTGGCCGCGAGCACCTCCTCCAGCAGCGCTTGCGGCACCACCATCCACCCCATCCGCAGCCCCGGCGCCAGGGACTTGCTCGCCGTCCCCAGGTAGACCACGCGGTCCGGGTCCAGCCCCTGGAGCGCGCCGACCGGCTGGCGGTCGTAGCGGAACTCCCCGTCGTAGTCGTCCTCCAGGATCAGGCCGCCCGTGGTACGCGCCCAGTCGACCGCCGCCGTCCGCCGCTCCGGCGTCAGCGCGACCCCCGTCGGGAATTGGTGCGCCGGGGTGAGCAGTACCGCGCCCACCGCCTTGCCGGGCAGTTCGTCCGTCCGCGCCCCGGCTGCGTCCAGCCGCAGCGGGTGCGTCCGCAGCCCGGCCCCCGTGAGCAGTTCCCGGTGTACGCCGAGGCCGTACCCCTCCACCGCCACGTCCCGTACCCGCCGCCCCCGCAGCACCTTCGACAGCAGCATCAGCCCGTGCGCGAACCCCGCGCACAGCACGATGCGCCCGGGGTCCGCGTAGACGCCGCGCGCCCGCGCCAGGTACCCGGCCAGCGCCTCGCGCAGCTCCACCCGGCCCCGTGCGTCCACCGCGTACCCGAGCGCCTCGTTCGGGGCGCCCACGAGCGCCCGTCGGGTCGCCGCCGCCCAGGCCGCGCGGGGGAAGCCGCCCAGGTCCGGCGAGCCGGAGATCAGGCTGTACGCGGGCCCCCGGTGCACGGGGGGACGTACCCGGGCGGCGGGCGCAGCAGCGGTGCGGCGCGGTCTGGCCCGCTCCGCGACCCGGGTGCCGGAGCCCTGGCGGGCCGTCAGCCAGCCCTCGGCCACGAGTTCCGCGTACGCCTCCGCGACCGTGTTGCGGGCGATGGCCAGGTCCGCCGCGAGGGAGCGCGAGGACGGCAGCCGGGTCCCGGGCGCCAGCCGCCCGCTGCGCGCCGCCTCGCGCAGGGCCTCGGCCAGCCCGGCCCGCAGACCCCTTCCGGTGGCGAGGTCGAGGTGCAGGTCGGCGCCGAAAGTGGCCCAGGATTCCGTCATGGATGTGGACCATATCGGCGGGCTGCCCGCCTCATACGGTGGGGGCATGACGACGAACGAAGCCACCGGATACGCCCCCGAAGAGCCCGCCCGCCTGAACTGGTACAAGCACGCCCCCGAGGTCTACAAGGCGATGGTCGCCCTGGAGATCGCGTCCAAGAAGGACCTCGACCCGGTCCTGGTGGAGCTGGTCAAGACCCGTGCCTCGCAGCTCAACAACTGCGCCTTCTGCCTGGACATGCACACCAAGGACGCCCTGGCGGCCGGCGAGCGCGTCGAGCGCCTCGTCCAGCTCTCCGCCTGGCGCGAGTCCCGGCACTTCTACACCGAGAAGGAGCTGGCGGCGCTCGCACTGACGGACTCGGTGACCGTCCTCACGGACGGTTTCGTTCCCGACGAGGTCTACGCGGCCGCCGCCGGGCACTTCGAGGACACCGAGCTGGTCCAGCTGATCGCCGTGATCACGACGATCAACGCCTGGAACCGGTTCGGCGTCACCTGCCGGCTGGTCCCGGGCCACTACAAGCCGGGCTCCATGGGGCACTGAACCCCAACCGGCGGGTACCGGCGCTCGCCTCAGCCGCCCGGCCGGAAGGCTTCCAGCGCCGCCGTGTGGTGGCGGAGGGTGACCGTCCAGTCGGCGGCCGGGCCGGCGGTCAGGACGGCCCACTTGGCGCCGTCCTGGGTGCGCGAGACGCGCTCCACGCCCCGGCGCCGCCCGTGGGACTCCACGCTGTCGTACTCGTAGACCAGTTCCGCGGCGTCCGCGGAGCCCGGCACCTGTCCGACGCGGATCTCCTCGTAGCCCGAGGTGCGGGCGCGCAGGTCGGTGGAGGCGCCTTGGACGGCCCCGAGCGGGCTGAGATCCGCTTCGCTGACGCGGAAGACCTGGAGCAGGGAAGTCCGGTCGGGTGAGCGGTAGAAGACGCCGCTCTCGGCCTCCTCCCGAAGCCAGCCGGTGGGCACGGCGAGGGTGAACCCCTTGGGATCCCGGACCGTCTCGTGCGCCGCGTCCGCACTGGGGCCGCTGCTCGCGGACGGGCTCCCGGAGGGGCTCCCGGACGACGAGCCGAGCGGCGACCGCGACCCGGACGCGCCGCCGTCCGCCGGGGCGCTCGACGCCGACGCCCCCGCGTGCGGTGACGGCTGACCGGAGCCGCGCTCGACGAACCAGACGGCGGCCGCCCCGATCGCGAGGGCGGCCACCGCGATGCCGGCCGTGGTCGGCGTCAGCCACCGCCCGCCCGGCCCCCCGGGGCGCGGGGGCCCCGGCGGTACGGGCGGCGGTGGCGGCGGGCCCGGCAGCAGGTGCGGGTCGTACGGGGGCGGCACCGAAGGCAGGCCCCCCTCGTGCACCGGCGGCCGGCTCCCGTCGTAGGCCTGCGGTGCGGTCGGCGCCAGCGGGTCGTACGCCGGCGGTGCCTGCGGCGTCGCGGCGGGGGCGGAAGCGGGGCCCGGGGCCGGGGTACCGGCGGGGGCGCCGGCCGGGGCGTCCCACACCCAGCGCTGCGTGCGCGCGTCCCAGCGGGGTGCACCCTGCGGCTGCGGGGCCACGGCTCAGCCCCCCAGCGTGATCAGCAGCTCGCCCAGCGCGGTCGCCGCACTGACCGACTCCACCAGCGGGGCCCAGCGCTCCAGCGCCCCGCGCAGCCGGGCGGCGAGCCCGGGCCGGATCTCCCGCGCCGTCTCCAGCTCCTCGGCGGCCCCGTCCAGTTCGGCGTCCAGCGCCGACCGGTCCTCGCCCCGGGGCAGCCGTACGAGGGCGGCGCGCAGCTCCAGTACGGCGTCGAGCAGCACCTGCGGCGTGGGCGCCTCGGCGCCGGCGCCCCCGTGCCGGACGGTGTTCGTGTTGTTGCTGCCGCCGATGCTGAACGCGCTGCCGGTGATGTCGCCGAGCGTCACGGACGGCTCCGCCGGGCCCCCGCCCGTCGTGCCCGCACTGTTCCCGTCAGTTGCCACCGCTGCTCCCCTTGCCCCTGCCGCTGTTGTGGTGACCGGTGTTGGTGTTGTTGCTGCCGCCGACGCTGAACGCGCTGCCGTTCACCGACTGGATGAACACCCCGCCCTCGGCGACGTTGACGGCGCGCTTCGCGAACTCCTCGGTGTGCCAGCCCGCTTCGTGCAAGGCGACGATAACGCCGCCGACCACACGGTCCTGAACCGTTTTCAGGAAGCGGTCCAGGTCCATCAGGTGGAACAGCGACCCGTTGTCCTCGGAGGCGAGTTCGCGCACCGACAGGCGCGGCCCCTCGGGCCGGGCGCCGCCGTGGCCGCCGGTCACGATCCGCCACCAGCTCGCGAGGCCACGGCCCAGGGTGGTGACGGAGGCCGCGATGGAGCCCGGGGTCTGCCGCAGGGCCGCGACCGCCTTCCCGAAGCCGTTGTTGTTGCGGTAGCGCTGGGCGTCGGCGTCCGCGTTGTGGAAGGCGACGTCCACGGGGAGCAGCACGTGCGGCGCCACTTCCAGCATCATCATGCCGCCCTGGGTGTGGACCCGTACGAAGACGGTGACGACGAGGTTCTCGTCCCAGCCGCCCACCCGCACGCGCAGGAAGTGCCTGCGGCGCTCGCCGCCCTCCTCGACGGCTGCGGCCCGCTGCTCCGCGTACTGGGCGTGGATGGCCTGGGCCGCGTCCCGGTGCGGCAGCCCGTTGGCGGGCAGGAACACGCACTCGTCGACGACGAGTTCCCGCAGCCGGTCACCGACGGCCGCCTCGGCCTCCAGGGAGCCGTGCGGCGAGGGCACCCGCAGCCGCTCCAGCAGCGGCGCGATCTTGGAGATGAGGTGGGCGTTGGTGACCGGCGTCGGCTTGCGGTCGGGGCCGAGGTCCTCGCGCGGGCGCAGTTCGACGGAGAGCTGCCAGGGCCGGTAGGCGTCACCGGCGCCGCAGAACGGGTCGTTGACGTCGTACATGATCACCGGCGCGTGCTGCTCGGCCCGGATACGGGCGCGCACGCGATGGAAGCGCACACCCGGGGCCGCTTCGGCCGGGTCGCCGGCGTGGTCGGCGTAGCGGCGCTCGTTGAGGTCGGTGGCGATGGTCCGGTAGACGTGGCCGCGCTGGAGGCCCACGACGACGACCACGGCGGCGAAGACGACGGGCACCCACCAGAAGACGGCGGTGGCCGCCGCGGTGTTCCCGAAGGACGGGGTGAAGAACAGGGCGCCGGGGCCGCCCGAGTCGCCGAGCATGCTCATCAGGGCGAATCCGCCGAAGGCGAGGAAGAGCAGGGTGAAGGCGAGCACCACGAAGACGTAGACGCGCAGGATCACGGCCAGCGCCCGCAGCAGCGGCGTGCCCCGGCCGCGCAGCCAGTCGGCGAAGCTCAGCAGGAGGAACGGGACGAGCAGCAGCATGAGCGCGCCACCGGTGAGGAGGGAGCCGACGAACCAGGCTCCGAGCACCCCGGCCGCCCAGCCGAGTTCGGCGCGGCGCGCGCGCAGCGCGTGGGCGAGCACCCGGGAGGCGTCGAAGCCGTAGGAGGGGGCGACGATGCGCTCTTCGTGGACGTAGAGCTCGTCGATGACCCGGTCGCGGAATCCGGCGTCGAGGTACGTACCCGCGCAGAGGAACCGGCCGGCCTCGCTGAGCGAGGGGTGTACCGGCGGGCGGCCGGCGCGGGGATCGCCCCAGCCGGCCGGACCGGTCGACTGGTGGGGAATCGGGGTCTCGGTCACCGACCGACCTTAGGTTCCCCCTACATCACGCGATAGGCCGAATCGCGCCAAAACGCCCCGACCAGGTTTGGCCGGGGCGTTTCGTCGTTCGTATTGGTTCGAACGGGCCTGACCGGTCAGCGGTCCGGCCCGGCCGGTCAGATCAGACCGAGCTCGCGCACCGCGTCGCGCTCCTCGACCAGCTCCGCCACGGACGCGTCGATGCGCGTACGGGAGAACTCGTTGATGTCCAGGCCCTGGACGATCTCGTACTTGCCGTCCTTGGTGGTGACGGGGAACGAGGAGATGATGCCCTCGGGGACGCCGTAGGAGCCGTCCGACGGGACACCCATCGAGGTCCAGTCGCCGGCGGCGGTGCCGTTGACCCACGTGTGGACGTGGTCGAGGGCGGCGTTGGCGGCGGAGGCGGCCGAGGACGCGCCACGGGCCTCGATGATCGCGGCACCGCGCTTGGCGACGGTCGGGATGAAGGTCTCGGCGAGCCACTGCTCGTCGTTGACGACCTCGGCGGCGTTCTTGCCGGCGATCTCCGCGTGGAAGATGTCCGGGTACTGGGTCGCCGAGTGGTTGCCCCAGATGGTGAGGCGCTTGATGTCGGAGACGGCGGCGCCGGTACGGGCGGCCAGCTGCGAGATCGCGCGGTTGTGGTCCAGGCGGGTCATCGCGGTGAACCGCTCGGCCGGTACGTCCGGGGCGGCGGCCTGCGCGATGAGCGCGTTGGTGTTGGCCGGGTTGCCCACGACCAGGACCTTGATGTCGTCCGCGGCGTGCGCGTTGATCGCGGCGCCCTGCGGCTTGAAGATGCCGCCGTTGGCGGAGAGCAGGTCACCGCGCTCCATGCCCTTGGTGCGCGGGCGGGCGCCCACGAGCAGCGCGACGTTGGCACCCTCGAAGCCCTTGTTCGGGTCGTCGAAGATGTCGATGCCGCGGAGCAGCGGGAAGGCGCAGTCGTCGAGCTCCATGGCGGTTCCCTCGGCGGCCTTCATGCCCTGGGGGATTTCGAGGAGCCGGAGCTTGACCGGCACGTCCGCGCCGAGGAGGTGACCGGACGCGATGCGGAAGAGCAGCGCGTAGCCGATCTGGCCGGCGGCGCCGGTGACGGTGACATTCACGGGAGTGCGGGTCATGGCCTTCTCCGTTAGACAGCTGGCGGTGGGGCGTCCCTGCCCCATGTGCTGGAGGACGCCGCTCCCCTGTCCTCTAAATCTTGACGTGAAGAGACATCCGCGGTCAGGCTATCCGACCCCGGGGGCGGCTAACCCACAGGCCCGTGTGGTGCGTGGCACACGGACCCGGATGTTCGAAGGCCGGACGGCCGCCCGGGCCCCGAATCCACCCCGCCGCGCGGCTAGCGGACCGTGAAGCGGACCGCCGTCTCCAGGAACGGGACGTGCAGCGGCGGCTTGGGTTCCATCACCAGCGCGAGCAGGGTGATGGCCACGCCGAGCACCCCGTAGGTCAGCAGGTCCGTGAACCGGGAGCGGACGGCGAGCATCCCCACCGACGGCAGCACGCGCCGCATCACGGCGGCCGCGATCAGGGCGATCCCGATGATCAGGCAGCCCACCCGCGGGTGGCCCGTCGCCGTCGTCAGCAGCCCGGCCGCGGTGGCGGCGAGGACGCTGAGCATCGGCCACTGCCGTGCGGGCGCCGGGGCGTCCCCCGGAGCGGCCCGGCCGCCGCCCTCGGGCCGGGCGGTGTCCCGGGTGACGGAAGGGAACCGGCGGGACTTGGGGGCCTCGGCAGGCCCCTGGTCCCCCTCGCCCCCGGCCGGGCCGGTGGTGTGCTCAACCCGCACTGGTGGTCCGTTCCGCCGCCTCGACGACATTGACGAGCAGCTGGGCGCGGGTCATCGGGCCGACGCCGCCGGGGTTCGGGGACAGCCAGCCCGCCACCTCCGCGACCCCCGGGTGCACGTCGCCGACGATCTTCCCGCTCTCGTCGCGGCTGACGCCGACGTCGAGCACCGCCGCGCCCGGCTTCACGTCCTCCGGCTTGACCAGGTGCGGGACCCCGGCGGCCGCGACGATGACGTCCGCCTGCCGCAGCAGGCGCGGCAGGTCGCGGGTACCGGTGTGGCACAGGGTGACCGTGGCGTTCTCGGACTTGCGGGTCAGGAGCAGCCCGATGGAGCGCCCGACGGTGACGCCGCGGCCCAGGACGACGACGTGGGCGCCGTTGATCTCCACGCCGTGGTGACGCAGCAGCGCCACGATCCCGTACGGGGTGCAGGGCAGCGGGCCGGGCTCGTTGAGCACCAGCCGGCCCAGGGACATGGGGTGCAGTCCGTCGGCGTCCTTGAGCGGATCCATCAGCTCCAGGACGCGGTTGGTGTCGATGCCCTTGGGGAGCGGGAGTTGCACGATGTAACCCGTGCACTCCGGGTTCTCGTTGAGTTCCCGGACGACCGCCTCGATGTCCTCCTGGGAGGCGGTGGCCGGGAGTTCGCGCTGGATGGAGGCGATGCCGACCTCCGCGCAGTCCTTGTGCTTGCCGTTGACGTACCAGCGGCTGCCCGGATCGTCACCGACCAGCAGGGTGCCGAGGCCGGGGGTGACACCCCGGGCTTTCAGCGCCGACACGCGGGCGGTCAGTTCGGACTTGATCGCGGCTGCGGTGGCCTTGCCATCGAGAATCTGGGCGGTCATGCCCCCATCCTCCCGGATGGAGCGGCCCCGGTTCCACTCAAGGCCCCCGGCGGGCGTCCGGCGGGCGTCCGGCGGCGTCCCGGACCCTCTTGGTCATTTCATTGCACTTGCACAACAAGTCCCGACCGCTGTGCGAACCGGCTGGACAATCCCCCTGCGCCGGGACCACGATGACGGGCAATGAGTGCCGCGGGCAGTGCCGGGGGGTGACCGCAAAACGCAGTGTTTCCTCCGAAAGTGCCGTGCGTCCCCGCACTTCCACGGAGGAACAACCCAAAGATGAGCTTCGGCGACCCGAACAACCCGTACGGACAGCAGCAGCAGCCGCCGCAGGGCCAGCCCGGCTACGGTTACCCGCAGCAGGCCCCCCAGGGCATTCCGCCGCAGGGCGTCCCCCCGCAGGGCCAGCCCGGTTACGGCTACCCGCAGCAGCCGGGCCAGCCGCCCTACGGTGCGATGCCCCCGGCCCCCGGCACGCTCCAGGCGAACAACGGCTACATCAACGTGGCCGGCCTCGGCACCGTCGAGGTGGCGACGATGGGCCGCCGCTTCGGCGCCCGTCTGATCGACGGCCTGGTCATCGGTGTCCTGTACTCGATCCTCAGCGCGATCGGTGTCGCGAGCGCCTTCGGCGCGTCGAAGAGCATCCAGGACTGCACCGGCCTGGACTACGCGTCTTCCGCGTACCAGAGCTGCGTCAACGACCAGGCCGAGGCCGCCGGCGGCATCATCGCCACCTTCTTCGGCGTGATCCTCGTCTTCTTCGTCGCCACCCTGCTCTACGAATGGCTGATGATCGCGTTCGTGGGCGCGACGGTCGGCAAGCTGGCCCTGGGCCTGAAGGTCGTCAAGGAGAACACCGGCCAGGTCCCCGGCATCGGCGGCGGCTTCATCCGCTGGATCATCCCGATGGTCGGCGCGTTCCTCTGCGGCATCGGCCAGATCCTGGTCTACCTCTCCCCCTTCTTCGACAACTCCGGCAAGCTGCAGGGCTGGCACGACCGTGCCGCCGGCACGATCGTCGTGAAGAAGTAAGCGGTACCGCTCGCAAGACGGCGAAGGCCGCGCTCCCCGGACGGGGGGCGCGGCCTTCGCCGTGTGCGGGGTGCGATCAGTGGAAGAAGTGACGGGTACCGGTGAAGTACATGGTCACGCCGGCCGCCTTCGCGGCCTCGATGACCAGCTCGTCACGGACCGAACCGCCCGGCTGCACGACGGCCTTGATGCCGGCCGCCGTCAGGATCTCCAGCCCGTCCGGGAACGGGAAGAAGGCGTCGGAGGCCGCGTACGAGCCCTGCGCGCGCTCGGCGCCGGCCCGCTCGACCGCGAGCTTCGCGGAGTCGACCCGGTTGACCTGGCCCATGCCGACGCCGACCGAGGCGCCGTCCTTGGCCAGCAGGATCGCGTTGGACTTGACGGCCCGGCAGGCCTTCCAGGCGAAGGCGAGCTCGGCGAGCTCCTCGGCGGAGAGGGGCTCGCCGGTCGCGAGGGTCCAGTTCCGCGGGTCGTCGCCCTCAGCCTGGAACAGGTCGCTCTGCTGGAGCAGCGCGCCGCCGGAGACGGGCTTGAGGTCACCCGGCTGGTGCGGGGTGCCGTCGACCTTCAAGACGCGGATGTTCTTCTTCTTGGCCAGGACCTCGACCGCGCCGTCCTCGTAGCCGGGGGCGGCGATGACCTCGGTGAAGATCTCCGCGACCTGCTCGGCGAGCTCGACGGTCACCGGGCGGTTGACGGCGATGACGCCGCCGAACGCGGAGAGCGGGTCACAGGCGTGCGCCTTGCGGTGGGCGGCGGCGACGTCCGCGCCGACGGCGATCCCGCACGGGTTGGCGTGCTTGATGATCGCGACGCAGGGCTCTTCGTGGTCGTAGGCGGCGCGGCGGGCCGCCTCGGTGTCCACGTAGTTGTTGAAGGACATCTCCTTGCCGTGCAGCTGCTCGGCGTTGGCGATCCCGCCCGGCTGACCGTCCGTGTAGAGGGCGGCCGCCTGGTGGGGGTTCTCGCCGTAACGGAGGGTGGACTTGCGCTGCCAGGCACCGGCCAGGAACTCGGGCAGGACGGCCTCGGGCTCGGGCGCGTAGCCGTTCGTGAACCAGGAGGCGACGGCCACGTCGTAGGCGGCGGTGTGCTGGAAGGCCTCGGCCGCGAGCCGCTTGCGGGCGGTCAGGTCGAAGCCGCCGCCCCGGGCTGCGGTCAGGACGTCGGCGTAGCGCTCGGGGCTGGTCACGACGGCGACCGAGGGGTGGTTCTTGGCGGCTGCGCGGACCATCGAGGGGCCGCCGATGTCGATCTGCTCGACGCACTCGTCGGGCGTGGCACCGGACTGCACGGTGGCGAGGAAGGGGTAGAGGTTGACGACGACCAGGTCGAAGGGCTCCACGCCCAGCTCGGCCAGCTGGCGCCGGTGGTCCTCCAGGCGCAGGTCGGCGAGGATGCCCGCGTGCACGCGGGGGTGCAGGGTCTTGACCCGGCCGTCCAGGCACTCGGGGAAGCCGGTCAGCTCCTCGACCTTGGTGACGGGCACCCCGGCCGCGGCGATCTTGGAGGCGGTGGAGCCGGTGGAGACGAGCGCGACGCCCGCCTCGTGCAGGCCGCGGGCCAGCTCTTCCAGTCCCGTCTTGTCGTAGACGCTGATCAGCGCACGACGGATCGGCCGCTGGGTCGTGGTCGGGTCGTTGCTGCTGTCTGCGGTCTCTACGGCGGTCACTGGATTGTTACCTTTCGTCCCTCAATGCGGTAGCCGTGCCGGGCCAGGCGCCCCACGACGTCGACGAGCAGCGTGCGCTCGACTTCCTTGATGCGCTCATGGAGAGCGGCTTCGTCTTCCCCGTCCCGGATCTCGACGACACCCTGGGCGATGATGGGGCCGGTGTCCACGCCGCTGTCCACGAAATGGACGGTGCAGCCGGTGAACTTGGCGCCGTAGGCGAGGGCGTCGCGGACGCCGTGCGCGCCCGGGAAGGCGGGCAGCAGGGCGGGGTGGGTGTTGATGAACCGGCCGCCGAAGCGGTCCAGGAACTCCGGCCCGACGATCTTCATGAACCCGGCGGAGACCACCAGGTCCGGCTCGTGGGCGGCGGTGGCCGCGGTGAGTGCGGCGTCCCACTCCGCGCGGGTGGCGTACGCCTTGACCGGGCACACGAAGGTCGGGATCCCCGCCTTTTCCGCGCGCTCCAGGCCGACGATGCCGTCGCGGTCGGCGCCGACGGCGACGACCCGGGCGCCGAAGCCCTCGGGGCCGTCGGGGTGGGCGTCGATGGCGTCGAGCAGGGCCTGGAGGTTGGTGCCGGAACCGGAGACCAGCACGACCAGGCGAGAGGCGGCCATGGGAGGCCCTTTCTTGGGGGGCATCGCTTGCACTTGTACGGTCATACGAAACTCCGGGTCCCCGATATACGGGGAACCATACGAAGCGGCGGACCGCCTGCAACGATACCGGCACACGGGACCGCCCCCGGGGGACGGGGGCACGGCCGGGCGGTAGCGTGAGGCGACGCGACGTGGCTCACGCCGACGCGCCGACGCCACGCCCACGACACAGGGGAAGTAACGCACTCGATGCCGGACCGCCGTCAGCCCGACTCTTCGACCGACGACAACCCCTTCGCAGCGCCGCCCGAGGGCAGGCCCGACGAGCCGTGGCAGCCGCGCGGCGGCCCCGGTCACACCGGCCCCGGCGGCCCCGGCCAGGACCCGGCCCCCGGGGGTCCGGCCCGCTGGGACCCGACGGACCCGCTCCAGCGCCGCGCCCGCTACGCGTTGTTCGCAGGCATGTGGGGGTTCTTCTTCGGCGTTTTCGGGATCCCGTCGGTGGGCCTCCTGCTGGGCGCACTCGCGCTGTACTGGGGCATCAGCGCCCTCCGCGCCGGCGTCGCCGACCTCGGCCCGGCGGCCCGCCCCCAGCGCACGGCGGCGGTCAGCGGCCTGGTGACGGCGACGCTCGCCCTGCTGCTGGCGTCGAGCTCGTACGCGGTCCAGCTGGCGTACAAGGACTTCTACGTCTGCCGCGACGACGCCCTGACGCGCACGGCCGAACTCGAATGCAACACCCTCCTCCCGGACAACCTGGTGGGCAAGGCCCTCAAGGTCCGCCAGTAACCGACCGACGGGGGTTACCGGCCCGCCGGGGCAGCCTCAGCCCCGCGGGGCCAATCCCAGCCCCGCCGACAATTCCAGGCCCGCCGGGGCAATTGCAGGCCCGGCGGGGCATTTTCAGCCCCGCCGGCGTTTGAGGCGCGGGGTCCGGGGCGGAGCCCCGGCAACGGCGCCGCGCCCGTCAGACCGCCGGCCGCCGCGACAGCACCCGCGCCCCGGACACCCCCGGCACCAACTCCGCCGCAACCGGCACGGCCGCCACCGCCCCCGACGGCGCGTCACCATCCGCGGCCGCCACCGCCCCCGACGGTACGTCACCATCCGCGGCCGCCACCGCCGCAGGCGACCCACCACCCTCCCCCTCAACCGCCGCCACCGCCGGCGGCTCGGCAACCCCCACCGACTCCACCGCCGGGGCGACCATCGGCACGGCCGCCTCCCGCAACGCCGCCCACCTCAGCTCCCGCACACCCGGGTCGTGCCACTCGTCCGCCACTTCCACCGCCCCCGCCCCCCTCACCGGCCGCACCCGCCACCCGTGCACCGCCACGGCCACCGGCACGGCCAGCACCACCGCCCACCCCACCGCCGCTCCCCCCACCTGCCACCACACCGGCCCGAACCGCACCAGCTCCCGCGATCCCAGCGGCCCCGCCGCCACCGCCGCGAGCCCCGCCATCAGCACCCCGCACACCACCGCCCCCAGCACCGCCGTCCACGCGGTCTCCCCGTACGAGACCTCCCGCGCCCGCCGCACCGCGAACCACCCCACCGCCAGCCCCGCCACGACCGGCACGGCGAACGCCGCCCACGTCAGCGGCGTCCCCGCCCCCGCCCCCGGCAGCGCCGCCAGCAGCGGGAACCTCGGCAGCGCCGCATGCGATCCCACAGAGCCGAACGGTGTCGCCGTCGCCCCCGCACCCAGCGCGAAGCCCGGCCCCAGGCCGTAGGCCGCGCCCCACACCATCGCGTTCGGGACCAGCGTCACCGCCAGCAGCAACACCGCGAACCGCCCCGACCACACCCCGGTCAGCCCCAGGAACGACCCCCGCACCTCCGCCCCGTGCCACACCAGCGACGCCCCGACCAGCAGCACGCCACCGCCCACCAGCACCAGGGCCCCCGCCGCACCCGAGCGCAGCGCCAGCTCGTAACGGGGGCGCGCGATGGCCCTCCGTACGCCCCCCGCCGCCCAGCCCGGCACCCACCGCGGGAACTCGCCCAGCGGCCTCCCCCGCGCCGCCCACACCCCGCTCGCTGCGGCCAGTACGGCCACCAGCGGCACGTGCCACGCCGCGCTCAGCGGGTCGGCCGGCATGGGACCGACCGAGGCGTAGACCGTCGCCAGCGCCCCGACGCCGAGGTAGCCGCAGGTCACCGCCGAGAACACGACACCGGCCGGCAGCACCTCGTCGTCGCCCGGGCCGTCCGCCCGGCCGTCGCCCGAGGCGCTGCCCAGCCGCGCGGCCCGCCGCATCAGCAGCACCGGCAGGGCCACCAGCAGCAACGGCGTCACCCCGACGGGTGCGGGCACCCCCGACAGGGTTTCGTAGCGCACGAGTTCGGTCCCGTGGGCGAGCAGCCACAGCCCGGCCGCGAGGTGCAGCGCGCCGCCGGGGCCGCTGTCCGGATAGGGGGAGCTGATCCACAGCACGATCACGAGCACGGCCAGGAAGCCGAGCCCCAGTCCTGCGGCCACGGCGCCGCCCAGCACACACGCGGCGGCCGCCGGCGAGCGGCGCCGCACGGAGGCCGGCGGGGCCGCCGGCAACGAGGTACCGCGTTCGGTCACTTGGGTCACCCCGTCATGGTGCCAACGACACGCGCTATGGGTGGGTAACAGGCGAATGTCCGTGGTGTCGCCCAATATACGTTTATGTACTTTTTCGCGCAGAGCTACCGGGTCGCGGGGAGAGTGGCATGACACAAGGCGTCGGAACGACCTCCGCCTCAGGAGAGGCCGACCTGCCCTCCCCCCAGGAACGCCGAAGGCTGCGCGAATCCGCGGAACTGACGCACGGTGAGGTGGCGGCGGCCGTCGGGGTCAGCCCTGCCACGGTCCGCTCGTGGGAGAACGGGCGGACGCAGCCGCGGGGCCGGAAACGAAAGGCCTACGCCCGTTTCCTCACCCGCCTCGCGGCGTCCGCCGACCCCGCCGAACCCGCAGCCCCGGCCCCGGCCGCCGGGCCTCCCGACACCGCAACCCCCCGAGCCCAGACCTCGGCCACCCGGGCCCCGGCCGCCGACGCCCCCGCGGCCCACGCCCCCGACACCCCGAAGGGTTCCGGCCCCGGCGCCGTACGGGTCTCCCCGGCCCCGGCGCGGCCCGTCGGCTCCCGCAAACGGCCCAAGGTGGCGGCCAAGCGGGCCCCGAAGCCGCCGGCCGGCTCCTCGCGCCACGACGGCAAGACGCCCGGCAAGGCCGCCGGGAGCAACCACATCCCGCTCCCCCCGGAGCCCCCGGAGCCGCGGCCCGAGCCCCAGCCCCGGCCGCCCGCACCGCAGGCCCCCACCAACCCCGCTCCCGCCCCCGGGTCAGACACGCCCACCGCCACGGCAGAGCCCGACGCCACGGCAGAGCCCACCGCCACGCCAGAGTCCGATGCCGTTGCCGAGCCCGAAGCCCCCGTCGACAGCGGCCCCCTGACCCCCGCCCAGGTGTACGACGCCCTGTACGCCTACGCCGCCCCGGCCCTCGTCCGCCAGGCGTACCTGCTCACCGGCCGCCGCTCCCTCGCCCTGGAGGCCGTCGAAAAGGCGTTCCTCCAGGCCTGGGCGCGCTGGCCGGAGGTCGCCACCGACCCCGATCCGGTGGGGTGGGTGCGCGCGGCCTCGTACGAGTACGCCCTCTCCCCCTGGCACCGGTTCCGACGGGCCTTCCGCCACCCCGACAAGGCCCCGGCCGAAGCCGCCGACCGGATCACGATGGACGCCCTGCTCGCGCTGCCGACCGCGTACCGCCGCGCCGTCCTGCTCTACGACGGCGTCGGCCTCGACCTCCCCGACACGGCCGCCGAGATCGAGGCGTCGACGCCCACGGCGGGCCTGCGCCTGCTGAACGCGCACGCCGCACTGGTCGCCCGGATCCCCGAGCTGGCCGCCCTGCCGCCCGCGCAGCGGTCCGCCCGGCTGCGCGAACGCATGGGTTCGGTCCGCCCGGCCGTCTCCCTCGAACCGCGCCCGGCAGCCGCCGTACGCACCTCCTGCGAGCGCCGCTCGCGCGCGCTGAGCCGGGCGGCGCTCGGGCTGACGGCGGTGATCGCGGTGGCGACGGCGTACACGGCGACCACGGCTCCGACCCAGTACATCCCGCCGCTCGCACCGGGTTCGAGCGTCTCCGGGGTCCCCCCGCTCAGCGGGCCCCAGCGGTTCACCGAGCAGAGCAAGGAGCTGCACGACAGGCTCCGCTCCGAGCCGGCGGCCGGACCGGCCCGCCTCGCTCCGAAGTCCGAGTGAGCCGGGGCCGCACACGGCAGGAACGGGCGTGGCCCGCACCCGTGAGGGGTGCGGGCCACGCCCGTAGGCACGTACGGCTCCTGCTTACTGAGCGGCGTTCAGGATCTCGCGCGCCAGCTTGGCCGTCTCGGTCGGCGTCTTGCCGACCTTGACGCCCGCGGCCTCGAGGGCCTCCTTCTTGGCCTGTGCGGTGCCGGAAGAACCGGAGACGATGGCGCCCGCGTGACCCATGGTCTTGCCCTCGGGGGCGGTGAAGCCCGCGACGTAGCCGACGACCGGCTTGCTGACGTTCTTCGCGATGAAGTCCGCCGCACGCTCCTCGGCGTCGCCGCCGATCTCGCCGATCATGACGATGAGGTCGGTCTCGGGGTCCGCCTCGAACGCCGCGAGGGCGTCGATGTGCGTGGTGCCGATGACCGGGTCGCCACCGATGCCGACGGCGGAGGAGAAGCCGATGTCACGGAGCTCGTACATCATCTGGTAGGTCAGCGTGCCGGACTTCGACACGAGACCGATGCGGCCGGGCTTGGTGATGTCGCCCGGGATGATGCCGGCGTTGGACTGGCCGGGGGTGATCAGACCCGGGCAGTTCGGGCCGATGATCCGGGTCTTGTTGCCCTTGGCGGTCGCGTACGCCCAGAAGGCGGCGGAGTCGTGCACCGCGATGCCCTCGGTGATGACGACGGCCAGCGGGATCTCGGCGTCGATGGCCTCGACGACGGCGGCCTTGGCGAAGGCCGGCGGGACGAAGAGGACGGAGACGTTGGCGCCCGTCTTCTCCATCGCCTCGGCGACCGAGCCGAAGACCGGGACCTCGGTGCCGTCGAAGTCGACGGTGGTGCCGGCCTTGCGCGGGTTCACGCCGCCGACGATGTTGGTGCCGTCAGCCAGCATCAGCTTGGTGTGCTTCATGCCCGTGGCACCGGTCATGCCCTGGACGATGACCTTGCTGTCCTTGTTGAGGAAGATAGCCATGTGAGTCTGTGACCTCTGCCCTTACTTCGCAGCCGCGAGCTCGGCGGCCTTGTCGGCCGCGCCGTCCATGGTGTCCACGCGCTGCACCAGCGGGTGGTTGGCGTCCGAGAGGATCTTGCGACCCAGCTCGGCGTTGTTGCCGTCGAGACGGACGACGAGCGGCTTGGTGACCGCCTCGCCCTTCTCCTCCAGCAGTGCCAGCGCCTGGACGATGCCGTTGGCGACCTCGTCACAGGCGGTGATGCCACCGAAGACGTTGACGAAGACGGACTTGACGTCCGGGTCGCCGAGGATGATCTCAAGGCCGTTGGCCATGACGGCGGCGGAGGCGCCACCGCCGATGTCCAGGAAGTTGGCGGGCTTGACGCCGCCGTGGTTCTCACCGGCGTAGGCGACGACGTCGAGGGTGCTCATGACGAGACCCGCGCCGTTGCCGATGATGCCGACCTCACCGTCGAGCTTGACGTAGTTGAGGTTCTTCGCCTTGGCGGCGGCCTCGAGCGGGTTCGCGGCCGCGTGGTCCACGAACTCCTCGTGACCCGGCTGGCGGAACTCGGCGTTCTCGTCGAGCGAGACCTTGCCGTCGAGCGCGATGACGTCGCCGTTGGCGACCTTCGCGAGCGGGTTGACCTCGACGAGGAGCGCGTCCTCGGCGATGAAGGTCTGCCACAGGGTCACGAGGACCTCGGCGACCTTCTCGGCGACCTCGGCCGGGAACTTCGCGAGCGCGACGATCTCGCGGGCCTTCTCGATGGTCACGCCCTCGTTGGCGTTGACCGGCACCTTCGCGAGGGCCTCGGGGGTCTTCTCCGCGACCTCCTCGATGTCCATGCCGCCCTGCACCGAGGCCATGGCCAGGAAGGTGCGGTTGGTGCGGTCGAGGAGGTACGAGACGTAGTACTCCTCGAGGATCTCGGGAGCGGTCTCGGCGATCATCACCTTGTGGACCGTGTGGCCCTTGATGTCCATGCCGAGGATGTCCGTCGCCCGGGCGACGGCCTCGTCCGGGGTGGCGGCGAGCTTGACGCCGCCGGCCTTGCCTCGGCCACCGACCTTCACCTGCGCCTTGACGACCGACTTGCCGCCCAGCCGCTCGGTGGCCTCGCGAGCCGCCTCAGGCGTGTCGATCACTTCACCGGCCAGCACCGGTACACCGTGCTTGGCGAAGAGGTCCCTCGCCTGGTACTCGAACAGGTCCACGCGCGTCCGTCCCTTGTCTTCAAAGATTCGCAGTGATTCGCGGTTGTCTGCTATCTGCGTGGGCGTGCCGCGGAGGGCAACGTGACGGCGCTGTCACAAGGAAGGCGCACACGGTGACCGTGGACGCGGCATGTCCGTCTCGCAGGTTATCCCCGTGGGACGTGGGTCCCTAAATCACAGGTCGCACCAGAGCGGTGATACCTGTCACAGATCGCCTCACGGTTGAGCTGCGCATTCGTACGATCCACCGACTGGCGGCCGCGGGTGCGGGGCAGGGACGCCGGGCGCGGCGGGGGCGTTCACGGGACGGGCAGCGGCCGCTTCTCCAGGGCGGCGGCCATCACGTCGGGGAAGAGGTCGGGGGTGCAGGCGAAGGCGGGTGCGCCGAGTGCGGCCAGAGCCGCCGCGTGCTCGCGGTCGTAGGCCGGGGCGCCTTCGTCGGACAGGGCGAGCAGGGTCACGAACTCCACCCCGGCGGCCTTCATCGCGGCGACCCGCTTGAGCATCCCGTCGCGTATCCCGCCCTCGTAGAGATCACTGATCAGGACCACGACGGTGTCGGCCGGCCGGGTGATCCTGGACTGGCAGTAGGCGAGGGCCCGGTTGATGTCGGTGCCGCCGCCGAGCTGGGTGCCGAAGAGCACGTCGACGGGATCGTCGAGCTGGTCCGTGAGGTCCACGACGGCGGTGTCGAACACCACCAGCCGGGTGGCGATCGTCCGCATCGAGGCGAGCACCGCCCCGAAGACCGAGGCGTAGACGACGGAGGCCGCCATCGAACCCGACTGGTCGATGCAGAGGATGACCTCCTTCTTCATGGACTGCGCCGCCCGGCCGTATCCGACCAGCCGTTCCGGGACGACGGTGCGGTACTCGGGGAGGTAGTTCTTGAGGTTGGCGCGGATCGTCCGGTCCCAGTCGATGTCCCGGTGACGGGGGCGGCTGATGCGGGCGGAGCGGTCGAGGGCTCCGGTGAGGGTGGCGCGGGTACGGGTCGCGAGGCGCTCCTCCAGCTGCCGGACCACCTTGGCGACCACCGTGCGGGCGGTCTCGCGGGTCGTCTCCGGCATGGCCTTGTTGAGGGAGAGCAGGGTGCCGACGAGGTGGACGTCCGGTTCCACCGCCTCCAGCATCTCCGGCTCCAGCAGCAGGGAGGACAGGCCGAGCCGCTCGATGGCGTCCCGCTGCATGACCTGCACCACGGAGCCGGGGAAATACGTCCTGATGTCCCCGAGCCAGCGGGCCACCTGCGGCGCGGACCCGCCGAGCCCGGCCGACCGCTCCCCCGTCCTCTTGCGGGAGCCGCCGCCGCTCTGGCCGTACAGCGCCGTGAGCGCGGCGTCCATCTCCGCGTCGCGGCCGGAGAGCGAGCAGCCGGTGCCCTCGCCCTCGCCTCCCCCGAGCACCATCCGCCACCGCCGCAGCCGCTCGCCCGCGTCCGTCGGCCGTCCCGTACCGGTCTCCATCTGTCCGTCCCCCTCGTCCCGTGTCCTGAGCCGCCCGGCCCCTCGCCGGCGGCGCCTTCGCCGTGCCTTCTGCTGCGCGGCGCCCCACGTCAGTCCGCTCCCACCCCCGCCCCGGCGAGCAGCATGCGGACCACGTCCGCCACCGCGTCCGCGCGGACGGGGTCCAACTCCCGGCCGAAGCCCTCGGGGGCCGGGCCGGGCCCCGCGGTGCGCGCCCGGGCGGCCGGTCCCCGCCGGACCAGTTCGCCCAGGGCCCGCTTCACGCCCGGCTCGTACGCCCCGAAGGTCCGCCGCAGCAGGGGCAGTACGTCGACGAAGGCACCCGCCGGCACCGACACCAGCCAGGCGTCGATCAGGCCGAGCAGCCGCTCGTCGTGGACCAGCAGGGTGCCGCCGCCCGCGCTGCCGCCGGCGAAGCCCTCGATCCAGCCCGCGGCGTCGGCCGGGGTGGCCGCCGGGGACAGCGCGAGCCCCATCAGCCGCGCCGTCTCCTCGGGCGGGAGCCTGCCGTCGTCCAGGAGCAGCCGTACGGCCCGGCCCCTGATCAGCCCGGGCACGGTGTCCCGGCCGGCCAGCGTCCGCAGCACCGCCGCCCAGCGCTCGCGCAGCCCCTCGTCGGCGTCGGCCAGCAGGGCGATCGCCCCGTGGACGGCGTCGACGTGCCCCCGTAGCTCCGCCGCACCGTCGGCGTCCGCCCCGGCCGCGCAGGCGGGTGGCAGGGCCACGCATATCCGCTCCGCGAGCCCGGCGGCCACGGTGGCGAGCGCCTGCGCGTCGGTGCCCCGTACGTCCCCGTACCGCAGCGAGCGGGCCAGCGCGGGCAGCGCCTCGGCGAGGCGTGCCACATCGGTGTCGAGTGCGGCCCGGTCCGCGAGGGCCCGCAGTACGGCGGGCAGGGCCTCGGAAAGCCCGGCCAGGAGGCACTGTTCGGCCAGGGCGGTGACCTCGCCCAGTTCGGCGGCGTCCGCCGCGAGCGCCTCGGCCCGGGCGGTGGCCGCCCCCAGGACGGTCGTGCCCCAGATCCCCGCCTCCGCGACCCGCACCGACAGCTCGGGCTCCCAGCGCAGCCGCCACGTCTCCCGGAACGTGCCGGTGCTGCCGCGGGAGGCGGTGGGTACGCCCCAGTCGATGCCGAGCAGCCGCAGCCGGTGCAGCAGCGAGGACTTGGCCGCGTCGGTGTCCTTGCGCAGGTCCAGTTCCAGCTCGCGGTCCTGTGCCTCCGCCTTGAGGCGCAGGGACCGCTGTCTGCGGGTGAGGTCCCGCTGGAGCGGTACGACGGGCGCCGCGTCCGGGACTTCGCCCAGTACGTCCCCGACCACCAGGCGGTCCTCGATCAGGGCGAGCGGTATGTCGGAGCCGTCGCACATGACCGCCCGTACCGCTTCGAGGGTCTCGGTGAGGCCGGGCACCGGCCGCCCCCGCACGGCGGCGAGGGTCTGCGCGAGCCGTACCGCCTCTATGACGTGGGCGGAGGAGACCTGCCGGTCCTCCTCCCGGAGCAGGCCCGCGACCTTGGTCAGCCAGCGCTCGACGGGCCGGTCGCGGGCGGTGAAGAGGTGCGCGTACCAGCCGGGCGAGGTGATGCCGGCGCCGTATCCCCCGGCGCGGGCGAGCCGGCGGTGCGTCCAGGGAACCCAGGTGGTCTCCACCTTGATCTTGGGGAGTCCGGTCAGCAGTGCCTTGTCGGCGGAGGCCGTGGCCGGGGCGCGCAGGGCCGGGACGTGCCAGGCCCCGCAGACCACGGCGTAGCTGTCGCCGAACTCGCGGCGGGCGGCCCGCATCCGCTGGCGCATGTACGCCTCCCGCACCAGGTCGCGCGGGTTGCCGCCGCAGCCGTACGCCTCGCGCAGCGCGCCCATCGCTTCACCGAGGGCTTCGAACGCGGCCAGGGGGTCTTCCCGTACGGCGTCACGGTGCTCGACGACGTCCTCCCACCAGCGCTCGGGGTCGTCGTACCCGGCGCTTTCGGCGAGCACCGCGAGCGGCTCGACCCGTACGGAGTCGGGCCGCTCCTCCTGGTCCTCGGTCACGGCCAGCGAGTGCGCGGCGGGGAGGTCGATGAACCGGACGGGCACCTCCCGCTCCTGGGCCCAGCGGATGGCGGCCCACTCCGGGGAGAACCCGGCCAGCGGCCAGAACGCGGCCCGCCCCGGATCGTCCGCGGCGTGGGCGAGCAGGGCGACGGGCGGTCGCATCTGCGGGTCGGCGGCGAGCGGCAGCAGCGCGTCCCCTTCCGGCGGCCCCTCTATGAGCACCGCCGCCGGCCGGACTCGGTCCAGCGCGGCCCGCACCGCGCGGGCGGAGCCCGGTCCGTGGTGGCGGACCCCCAGCAGGAGGGGTCCCCCGGTGCGCGGGTTCATGCCGTCACCTCCCGGCAGGCGCGGTAGAAGTCCTTCCAGCCGTCCCGCTCGCGGACGACGGCTTCGAGGTACTCCTGCCAGACCACCCGGTCGGCGGCCGGGTCGCGGACCACGGCACCGAGGATGCCGGCCGCCACGTCGGAGGGGCGCAGGACGCCGTCCCCGAAGTGGGCGGCCAGGGCCAGGCCGCCGGTGACCACGGAGATGGCCTCGGCGGTGGACAGGGTGCCGCTGGGTGACTTGACCTTGGTCCGGCCGTCGCCGGTGACCCCGTCGCGCAGCTCGCGGAAGACGGTGACGACGCGGCGGATCTCCTCCAGGCCCTCGGGCGCCGCCGGCAGGTCCAGGGCGCGGCCCATCTGGTCGACGCGGCGGGCGACGATGTCGACCTCGGCGTCCGCGGTGGCGGGCAGGGGCAGCACCACTGTGTTGAAGCGGCGGCGCAGCGCGCTGGAGAGCTCGTTGACCCCGCGGTCACGGTCGTTGGCGGTGGCGATGAGGTTGAAGCCGCGCACGGCCTGCACCTCCTGGCCGAGCTCCGGTATGGGGAGCGTCTTCTCGGACAGGACGGTGATGAGGGTGTCCTGGACATCTGCGGGGATACGGGTGAGTTCCTCGACGCGGGCGGTCATGCCGTCGGCCATGGCCCGCATGACGGGGCTGGGGACGAGGGCTTCGCGGCTGGGGCCGTGGGCCAGGAGACGGGCGTAGTTCCAGCCGTAGCGGATGGCTTCCTCGGGGGTGCCGGCGGTGCCT
Organism: Streptomyces sp. NBC_00667; assembly: GCF_036226825.1. NCBI lineage: Bacteria > Bacillati > Actinomycetota > Actinomycetes > Kitasatosporales > Streptomycetaceae > Streptomyces > Streptomyces sp. NBC_00667. The sequence goes on along the minus strand of NZ_CP109022.1, from coordinate 4,156,585 downwards.
TGCACCAGGAGGGTGGAGTCCCCGCTGACGGCTGCGGCGAGGTGCTCGGACACCCAGGTCTTCGCGGTGCCGGGGACTCCGAGCAGGAGCAGCGCGCGGTCGGTGGCCAGCGTGGTGACGGCGACTTCGACGATGCGGCGCGGACCGACGTACTTGGGCGTGATCACGGTGCCGTCGTCCAGTGTGCCGCCGAGCAGGTAGGTGGCGACGGCCCACGGGGAGAGCTTCCAGCGGGTCGGGCGGGGCCGGTCGTCGGCGGCCGCCAGGGCTTTCAGTTCGTGTGCGAAGGCGTCTTCGGCGTGCGGTCGCAGTGCCTCTGCGCGGTGTTCGGTCTCGGGCGTGCTCATGGTCCCCCTCCAATGCTCGGCAGCCGCTTCCGACTGCTGACACCACGGTGCACCACCCCACTGACAACGGCCTTCGCTGGAGGCGTCGTTGCAGGTCAGGGCGATTGTCAGTGGGGGTCTCTACGGTGGGACACATGACTGAGCAGGGGGTCCGCTGGACAGCGGAACAGGTACTGGCTCTGGCTCCTGACGATGCGTCGCGCAAGGCGGGGGGCAAGCTGGGTGGGGCGGGTCCGTGGTCGCAGACCGGAGGTTCCGCTTCCGGTGCGGTGTGGGGGTTGTGCAAGGGCAGCGGCAAGACGCCGTACCGGACGGTCGTGGATCTGACGGGCCCGGCGTACAAGTGCTCGTGCCCGAGCCGGAAGTTCCCGTGCAAGCACGCGCTGGGGCTGCTGTTGCTCTGGGCAGCGGAGGGGGTGGGTGATCCGGCACCGGAACCGGAGTGGGCCGGCGAGTGGCTGGCGGAGCGGGCGGCGAAGGCGGCCCGGCCGGCGGTCGCCAAGCCGGTGGACGAGGAGGCGGCCAGGAAGCGGGCGGAGCGGCGGGCGGCCCGGATCGGGGCGGGGGTCACCGAGCTGGAGCAGCGGCTCCTGGATCTGCTGCGGGGCGGGCTCGCCGGCCAGGAGCAGGCGGGGTACGGGGCGTGGGAGGAGACGGCGGCCCGCATGGTCGACGCCCAGGCGCCCGGACTGGCCTCCAGGGTAAGGGAGTTGGCGACAATACCCGGTTGCGGCCCCGGCTGGCCCGCCCGGATGCTTGAGGAGTTCGCGCTGCTGCACCTGCTCGACCAGGCCTGGCTGGGGGTGTCCGGGCTGCCGGAACAGCTGGCCGCGACGGTGAGGACCCGGGTGGGGCTCGCGCCTTCGGCGGAGGGCGAAGCCGTCCGGGACCACTGGCTCGTGCTGTCGCAGTACGACTCGGTGTCCCCGGACGGCCGGCTCATCACCCGTCGGATATGGCTGCGTGGGCTGGCGGGCGGGCGGCCGGCCCTCGTGCTGGACTTCGGACCGCCGGGGCGGCCTCCGGGGCTGGCGCTGCCGGTCGGACTGGTATTGGAGGCGGAAGTCCGCTTCCGGCCCGGTTCGGCGGGACTGAGGGCGGATCTCGGGGAACGGTGTGCGGCGGCGGTGCCGGGCGGGCGGGCGCCGGTCGGGGTGAGTGCGGAGGCGGCGCTGGAGGCGTACGGTGCCGCACTGCGGGAGGACCCCTGGCTGGAGTCGTGGCCGGTGGTGCTGGGGCCGGTGGTTCCCGTACCGGGTGAGTGGGGCTGGCAGTTGGCGGACCTGGAGGGGACGTCGGCGCTGCCGGTACCGCTCGCGGGGCCGGGCGGCAGGTCCCGCTCGGGACTGTGGCAGCTCGCCGCGGTCTCCGGCGGGGGGCCGGTGACGGTGTTCGGGGAGGTCGGTCACCGGGGGTTCACGCCCCTGACGGCCTGGCAGCCGGATTCGCCGGAACCGGTGGCGCTGGTCTGACGGGTCGGCGCGACCGGCGCGGGCACAGCAAGAGGCGGGCGACGCGGGGGAGCGTCGGCGCTGGGGAGGGAACGGCGGCGCGGGGGCGCCGTCGTGCAGGACCGAGATGAGCCGGGGGGCTTCGATGAACGACAACCACGCCAGCTGACGCGCGATTTGAGACGACATTTCACCATTGTGCTCCGGTCCCGCGGAGGGGGCGGGACCGGAGCACCGCACGGCACGACACGAGGGAGGGGTCCGATGGAGACGGCTGGGGCGGAGCGCACCGGACGCACGGCGCACGAGGGACACGCGGGGCAGCAGGGGCAGGAGGCGTACGCCGACTGGGACGGGCTGGTCGGTGCCGCACTGCTCGGCACCGAACGGCGCCGGGGCGGCTCACCTCGGGCGCTGTTGGACGAAGCGGCCGTCCAGACGCTGCGGCGCCGGGCCGGGCTGCGGCCCGCGCAGGCGCAGGAGCGCCCCGAGCCGGCGCCGCGCGATCCGCGCCCCGAACCGCCGGAAGCGGCCCGGCGGCGGTTCACGCAACTGCTGGCCGGCCGCGGCGCGGGCGGCTCGGGCGGGCGGCGGGGGGCCGCCCCGGATCTGACGGAGCTGCTGCCGCAGTGGCTGGCCGCCGCCGTACGGCACGGCTACCGCGCTCCGGCAGCGCTGGCCCCGGCGCTGCTGGACGCGGCCAAGGCCCGTACCGACCTCCGGCCGCACGCACTGGCCCTGGCCGGGAGCCGGGGACTGTGGCTGGCCCGGCTGAATCCGGACTGGCGGTTCGCGCTGCGCGGCGGCGCGGCCGGCACGCCGGAGCTGCCCGGCCCGGAGGACCGCGAGGGGGTCGAACGGCTCGGGCAGGAGGGCCTGTTCGCCGAGCGGGTGGCTCTCCTGGGTGCCGTACGGGCGCACGACCCGGCCGCCGCGACCGCCCTGCTCACCACCACCTGGACCGCCGAACGGGCCGAGGACCGGCTGATGTTCCTGGACTCGCTGAGGGTGGGGCTGTCCGATCTGGACGAGCCGTTCCTGGAGGCGGCCCTGGGCGACCGCAGCCGCAACGTCCGGGCGACGGCGGCCGAGCTGCTGTCGGCGCTGACGGGTTCCGCGCTGGCGGGGCGGATGGCGGAGCGGGCGCTGGCCTGCGTGGGGCCGGAGGGGATCGACCCCCCGACGGAGTGCGACGCGGGGATGCTGCGGGACGGCGTGGTCAAGCGGCCGCCCGCGGGGCGCGGGGAGCGGGCCTGGTGGCTGGGCCAGCTGGTGGAGGCGGCTCCGCTGTCCCGCTGGCGGGAGCGGTTCGGGGGGCTCGACCCGGCGGCGATAGTGGCCCTGCCCGTGGGCGACGGCTGGGCTGAGGAACTGCATGCGGCGTGGTGCCGGGCGGCGGTGCGCCAGCGTGACCCGCAGTGGTCGAAGGCGCTGCTCGGCTCGGCCTCGGCCCCGCCCGCGGCCGGCCCGGGCACGGCGTCGCTGGCGGAACGGGCGAAGCTGCTGTCGGTCCTGCCGGACGGGGAGCGGGCCGAATGGGTGGCGGAATTCGTACGGGCACACGGGCTGTCGGAAGCGTTCCAGCTGCTCGGGGTGTGCGTGGTGCCGTGGGCGGGGGCGCTGGGCCTGGCCGTGGTGGACGCGCTCGACGCGGCCCGGCAGGCGGGCAGCTACCCGTGGAGCTTCAGCGGGGTGATGGGCCTCGCGGAACGCTGCCTGGACCCTGCGGACGCCTCACGGCTGGAGGCCCTGACCAGGGCGCCCGGGGACACCGTCGAGGTCTCCCCCGGCGCGGCGGCGTACTGGGAGGAGGCCTTCCAGCGCCTGGCCTCCACCCTCCACCTCCGCGCGACCATGCTGGCGGAGCTGACACCGCCGTCCTGAGCCCGGCCGCGCCCGCGCCGGGCGGGGTACGCCACCCGGGCGGGGCCCGCCACCGGGGCGGAGCACCGGCCAGCTCAGCACCGCCGGGCACTGGGCCGCCGGGCTCAGCACCGCCGGGCCCAGGGCCGGCGGCTCAGTGCTGGCGGACGTTCGCGTTGACCCAGTCCACGATCGCGGTGGTGGTGGCGCCCGGAGTGAAGATCTCCGCCACGCCCTTGTCCTTGAGGGGGGCGATGTCGTCCTCGGGGATGATGCCGCCGCCGAAGACCTTGATGTCCTCCGCGTCACGCTCCTTCAACAGCTCCAGCACCCGCACGAACAGCGTGTTGTGGGCGCCCGAGAGGATCGAGAGGCCGATCGCGTCGGCGTCCTCCTGGATCGCGGTGTCCACGATCTGCTCGGGGGTCTGGTGCAGGCCCGTGTAGATGACTTCCATGCCCGCGTCCCGCAGCGCACGCGCGATCACCTTGGCCCCGCGGTCGTGGCCGTCGAGACCCGGCTTGGCCACCACCACACGGATCGGACCGGTCACACCCATCGCACTGCCTCCCGAGTGAACGAACGTTAAGTACAGCATCGCGCACCAGCCCGTTTCACAGTCAAGCAGGAGGGGGAAATCACACAGAGGGAGCGTGGAGCCACTGCCACTGGTTCACCGCCCCCACCAACTGGTTCATGCCGGCGGATACGCCACGGTGGAGCCGCACCGAGTCGTCCCGCCACCGCGCCGTCAGCCGCACGGCACGGAGGCGGGCCGTCGGCGGTACGGCCCAGTACCCAAGAGGCCCGGAGGCCGCCATGGGGCTGTCGATCACGCCGATATCCGTACCCTTACCGCTCGCCGCCTTCCGGTCGCCGGCGGCCCTTCGGGCAGCCGTCCTGGAGGCGGTGGTGCTCAGCGGGCACCTGCTCCTGTACCCCACCGGGGTTCTCGCGGAGCGGCTCGCCGCCGACACCGCGGCCGGGGCCGCCGGGCAGCGCCCCCCGGTGCTGCTGCTGCACGGCTTCACCGACAACCGCTCGGTATTCGTCCTGCTGCGCCGCGCCCTCGCGTCGGACGGCCTGCGCCGGGTGGAGACGTACAACTACTCTCCGTTCACCCGCGACCTCCGCGACACCGCCCGACAGCTGGCCCGTCGTGTCGGGGAGCTGTGCGAGCGCACCGGGCAGGAGCGGATCGACCTGGTCGGCCACAGCCTCGGCGGCCTGGTCGCCCGGTACTACATCCAGCGGCTCGGCGGCGACGCCCACGTGCGCACCCTCGTCACGCTCGGTACCCCGCACGCCGGCACCATCGTGGCGCCCTTCATGGACGCCCACCCGCTGGTCCGCCAGATGCGGCCGGGCTCCGAGGTCATGGCGGAACTGGGCGCACCCGCTCCGGGCTGCCGGACCCGTTGCGTGGCCTTCTGGAGCGAGTTCGACGGGCTGATGTCGCCGCCGGGGACGGCCCGCCTCGACCACCCCGACCTGATCGCCGAGAACGTGCTGGTCACCGGCATCGGCCACCTGGCGCTCCCGGTCCACCCCACCGTCATCAATGCGATCAGGCGCACTCTGGACGCCCCGCTCGCCCGCCCGTCGTCCGGCACCGACGGTGCCGAAGTGCGCCGCATCGCCATCTGAGGTACGGGCAACGCCACACGGCGCGGAGTCGAACGCATATCGAACTCAAGGCCAAGGCTCGGTGTTCAGTCGACCGAAAGACAGCCGAATGCCCGGTTCCCGTGAGGCCGAAACCCTTCGAAGATTGTCGTCGCCAGTAACCGCCGGGTACAGTCGCGCCACTGCTCTCCTCCGGGGAACCTCTCATTCCCCGGCCACCCAGGCCCCCACTGCCGAGGCGAAAGAGAAGTTGGTGAACGACCGCCCCTCGTCGGGCCAGTACCCCGAAAACGGGTACGACGGCCTCTCCACCACCACTTTCGCTGGTGACCAGGCCTACGTTTCCTATGAAACGCAGGGCCAGGGCTACAACTACGGTGCTTCCGCGGCGTATGACGCCTACGGTTCGTACCAGTCGACCGGCACCTACGACGCCACCGCGTGGACGGGCCAGGAGAGTTACCTCTCCACCGTCCCCAGCCAGGCCATGCCCGAGGACACCACGGGCCAGTGGGACGCCAACGCCTGGAACGGCGCGAACACCGCCGAGTACCAGCCGACTTCCTTCGGCTACGAGTCGGCGGGCGCCGAGCAGACCGCCGAGCAGACCGTCGACCAGACCGCGCAGTGGAACACCTTCACCGCGTACGGGCAGCAGGACACCGGCGCCTACGACGCCACCGCCTGGAACACCGGCCACGGCGACGGCGGATACGACGACACGTCGCTCCACGCGGCCCACCACGGCTACGAGACCTACGCGTACGAGGCGACCAGCGTCGTCCCGGTGGTCATGCCGGAGGACGGCGCCCCTGACACCGCAGGTCTCCACGCCGATACCGCCGATACCGCCGACATCCACGCCGCCGAGACCGCCGTCTTCGAGGCCCTCTCCGACGATGACGCGCCGGAGCCGTCGGCCGGCGTGCACGCCATGGCCACGCAGACCATGCCGGTCACGCCCGGTGCGACGCCGGCTGAGCCGCGCGCCTCACGCCGGGCCGGGAGCGCGAAGAGCGGGAGCGCGAAGAGCGGGACCGGGAAGTCCGGCAGCGCGAAGACGAGCGGCGCGAAGTCCGGCAACTCCAAGGCTTCGGGCGGCAGTAGCCGTCGCCGCACCCCGGCGAAGCGTTCCGCCCTCCTGACCGTCGCCGTTCCCTCGGCCTGCGTCATGGGGGTCGCGGGAGTCGCGGCCGCCTCGGTCGGCGGGCTCACCGGCACCGACAAGCCCGCCCAGGACACCACCACGATGGCCGCGGCCGACCCGGCCTCGGTGAAACCCGTCGCGGCGAACAACAAGCTCGACACCCAGCTCACCGCCCTCAGCGCGGACGCCGGCGACTTCGCGGACCGCGCGAGCCGCACCCAGGAACGCCTGGACCTGAGGCAGCGTCAGGAAGAGGAGAAGAAGAAGCGGGCCGAGGAGGCCGCGGCCAAGGAGGCCGCCCGCCCCAAGTTCGCCATTCCGGTCACCCAGCACGGCCTGAGCGCCGGGTTCGGGCAGGCCGGCGGCATGTGGATGTCCGTGCACACCGGCATCGACTTCCCGGTCTCCTACGGCACTCCGGTCATGGCCGCCACCGACGGCACCGTGCGCACCCAGTGGAACAGCGCTTACGGGAACATGGCCATAGTGACCTCGCCCGACGGCACCGAGACCTGGTACTGCCACCTCAGCAGCACCAAGATCCGGTCCGGCAAGGTCAAGGCCGGTGACGTCATCGCGTACTCCGGCAACTCCGGCAACTCCACCGGTCCGCACCTCCACTTCGAGGTGCGCCCCGGCGCCGGATCGCCGATCGACCCCCAGGCGTGGCTGCGCAGCCACGGTCTCGACCCGACGTAAGCGCGGGTCCCGGTCCCCGCCCCCGGCAACTCCGTAGCTCAGCGCTCCCTGCCTCAGCGCTCCCTGCCTCGGCACACTCCGCCTCGGCCCGCTGTTGACCCTCGACTTGGTCCAGGGCCCACAGTCCCGGGTGTGGAGAACGAGATGCGCAGTATCGGCGAGATGGCCCGCGACAGCGGACTGGGCGTGAGCGCCCTGCGGTTCTACGACGGCGCCGGCGTTCTGGTACCGGCGCGGGTGGATCCGGTGACCGGCTACCGCTGGTACGGCCCGGAGCAGCTCGAAGAGTCCCGGTTGCTGGCCCGGCTGCGCCGTACCGGTATGCCGCTGGCCGACATCCGGCTCGTCCTGGCCGGATGGTCCGGCAGGGACACCGACTTGGTACGCCGGCTGCTCCAGGCGCATCTGCGCCGTCTCGAACTGGGGCTGTCCGACGCCCGCAACGAGTTCTCCACGATCCGAGCGCTACTCGAAAACAGGGAGAACCCGATGGCTTCGCTCCACACCGCCCCGATCCGGCTGACCGTCTCCGCACCCGAACTGGCCGCCGCCCTGGACGCGGTGCGCTTCGCCGTCGGCAGCGACCCGGAACTGCCGGTGCTCGGCGGCGTCCTGTTCGACATCGAGGGCGACGGACTCCGTGTCGTGGCCACCGACCGGTACCGGATGGCTGTCGCAGCGGCCCGTACCGCCGGCCACGGCGGCCCCCGAGTGCAGGTCGTCGTGCCGTCCCCGCTCGCCGACGCGATGCGGGCGCTGCTCGGTGACGACGCCTCCGCCGAACTCACCGTGGACGCAGACCGCGTGGCCCTGGAGACGGCGGACCGTGAAGTGGCCGGCCGACGCCTCGACCACGACTTTCCCGACTACCGTCGCCTCGTTCGCCTGCCGGCGGGCCGGCGGGCCCTCGTCGACGTCCCGGCCCTCCGCGAGGCGGTGGAAACCGGCCCCGTCCGCGCGGGCGTGGTGCGGGAGCCGGACGGCGTGCCCTGCGAGCTGACCGTGCTCAAGGTGGCGGCCGACGGCGTGGTCACCGTGTGCGAAGACGGTGACGACGACCGGGACCAGGTCGCCGTCAACCGCGAGTTCCTGCTGCACGCCCTCGCCGCCGGAGCCCGGGACCGGCTGGTCCTGGAGTTCGGCGCGCCGACGGCGCCCCTGGCGATCCGCCGGAGCGACAGCGAGGACACGTTCTCCCTGCTGATGCCGTTCCGCCTGGACGACTGACCCGCGCCTCAGGGTCCCCGGGTCCCGTGGAGCCGGGGACCCGGCGGAGCCCCGGCGCGCTACAGCTTCTGCACCGGCGCGTAGCGCAGCAGCAGTCGCTTCGGCTTGTCGTCCCCGAAGTCGATCGTCGCCTGCGCGTCGGCGCCCGCTCCCCGGACCTCCATGACGGTGCCGAGACCGAACTGGTCGTGCGTGACCCGGTCTCCGACGGTCAGCGCGACGACCGGCTTGTCGGCGGCCCGGCGCGTCGCGAACCCCGAGGGGCCCGCCTTCGTACGCGACGAGGACAGGAACGCCTCGGGCGAGGTCCCGAACGAGGCCTTGCCGCCGCCGGAACCACGCAGGGGACCGGCCGGCTTCTGGGACGCGCCCGTCCGCTTCCACTGCAGGTACTCCGGCGGGATCTCCTCCAGGAAGCGCGAGGGCGGGTTGTACGAGGGGGTGCCCCATGCGCTGCGCATCGAGGAGCGGGTCAGGTAGAGCCGCTCGCGCGCCCGGGTGATGCCCACGTACGCGAGGCGTCGCTCCTCCTCCAGTTCCTTGGTCTGGCCGAGCGCGCGCATGTGCGGGAAGACCCCGTCCTCCATGCCGGTCAGGAAGACCACCGGGAACTCCAGGCCCTTCGCCGTGTGCAGGGTCATCAGCGTGATGACGCCAGAACCGTCCTCGTCCTCGTCCGGGATCTGGTCGGAGTCGGCGACGAGCGCGACCTGTTCCAGGAACTCGGCGAGCGTGCCGCCCGTGGCGCCGGCCGCCGATGTCCCGGCGGCGTCGTCGCCCTCACGGGCCTGCTCGAATTCGAGTGCCACCGCCGCGAGTTCCTGGAGGTTCTCGATCCGCGTCTCGTCCTGCGGGTCGGTCGACGCCTGGAGTTCGGCGAGGTAGCCCGTACGCTCCAGCACCGCTTCCAGTACCACCGCGGGGCCCGCGCCGGACTCGACGATCGTACGCAGCTCCTCCATCAGCGCGTTGAAGCGCTTGACGGCGTTGGTGGAACGCGCGGCCATGCCGAAGGCCTCGTCCACCCGCCGCAGCGCCTGCGGGAAGGTGATCTTCTCGCGCATCGCGAGGGCGTCGATCATCGCCTCCGCGCGCTCGCCGATGCCGCGCTTGGGGACGTTGAGGATGCGGCGGAGCGGGACGTTGTCCTCGGGGTTCGCCAGCACGCGCAGGTACGCGAGGACGTCGCGGACCTCCTTGCGCTCGTAGAAGCGGACGCCGCCGACGACCTTGTAGGGGAGGCCGACGCGGATGAAGATCTCCTCGAACACGCGCGACTGCGCGTTGGTCCGGTAGAAGATCGCGACGTCGCCCGCCTTGGCGTCGCCGGCGTCCGTCAGCCGGTCGATCTCGTCGGCGACGAACTGGGCCTCGTCGTGCTCGGTGTCCGCGACGTAGCCGGTGATGACGGCGCCGGTCCCGGCCTCGGTCCACAGGTTCTTCGCGCGGCGGTTCTCGTTGCGTTCGATGACCGCGTTGGCGGCGGAGAGGATCGTCTGGGTGGAGCGGTAGTTCTGCTCCAGCAGGATCGTCGTCGCGTTCGGATAGTCCTCCTCGAACTGGAGGATGTTGCGGATGGTCGCGCCGCGGAAGGCGTAGATCGACTGGTCGGCGTCACCCACGACGCACAGCTCGGCGGGCGGCAGGTCCGGGTATCCGGTGCCCACGAGCTCGCGCACCAGCGTGTACTGGGCGTGGTTGGTGTCCTGGTACTCGTCCACCAGGACGTGCCGGAAGCGGCGCCGGTAGTGCTCGGCGACGTCCGGGAACGCCTGGAGCAGGTGGACGGTGGTCATGATGATGTCGTCGAAGTCGAGCGCGTTCGCCTCGCGCAGCCGTCCCTGGTACATCGCGTACGCCTGCGCCAGGGTCTTCTCGAAGCCGTCCACGGCCTGGTCGGCGAAGGCTTCCTCGTCGATCAGCTCGTTCTTGAGGTTCGAGATCTTGGCGTTGAAGGCCTTCGGCGGGAACTTCTTCGGGTCCAGGTCGAGGTCCCGGCAGACGAGCGCCATCAGGCGCTTCGAGTCGGCCGCGTCGTAGATCGAGAAGGACGAGGTGAAACCGAGGCGCTTGGACTCGCGGCGCAGGATGCGGACGCACGCGCTGTGGAAGGTGGAGACCCACATGGCGTTCGCGCGGGGGCCGACGAGGCCTTCGACGCGCTCCTTCATCTCGCCGGCGGCCTTGTTGGTGAAGGTGATCGCCAGGATCTGACCGGGGTGGACCCCGCGCGCGGCCAGCAGGTGCCCGATGCGGTGGGTCAGCACCCGGGTCTTGCCGGAGCCGGCGCCGGCCACGATGAGCAGCGGGGAGCCCGCGTGCACCACGGCGGCGCGCTGCTCCGCGTTCAGCCCCTCCAGGAGCGCCGCCGGGTCGATGACCGGCTTGGGCGCCCCGTTGCGGTAGTAGGCGTCCCCGGTCATGGGCACGTCGAACCGGCCCCCGAAGAGGTCGTCCGCGCCCGGCTCGGGGGCGGGGTGGTCCTCGGGTGGCGGGGGGACCTCGTCGGAGGGGGTGAGGTCCGCCAGGAAACTGTCGTCAAAGAGGCTGCTCATCGCTTTCCGAGTCTAGAGGCCGGGACCGACAAGCCAGTACGAGTTCCAGCAGACCGGGGAAACGCAGGTCCAGGTCGGCCCGGCGCAGCGTGAGGTAGAGCTTGCGGCCCTGCGGGCGCTGGCAGATCACGCCGCTCTCGCGGAGCGTCTTGAGGTGGTGCGTCACGCTCGACCGGGGCAGGTCCGGCGCCACCTCGCCGCAGAACGCCTCCCCGCCGGACGCGAGCTTGCGGACGATCTCCAGCCGGACGGGATGCCCGAGGGCCGCGAGGACCTCGGTGATCTCGAGGTCCTCGGCGGCGGGGTGGGTCAGCTCAGCAGCGGCAGCCATGGCCCAACTGTACGCAGATGTCGTAAGGACCTTGCCGGACCGTTCGAACATCTCGTACAGTCGCACCCACGGCGACCGTACGAAATATTCGAACGGTTGCCATTGCCCCGTTGCCCCGTTGTCCGTCACCCGCGCTCCGGAAGGACCCCCATGACCGACGCCGCCGTGCCCGACGCCGCCATGACCCACGCCACGCCCGACGCCGCCACGCCCGACGCCCTGTCCGACCCCCTGTCCGACGCCGCCCTCGCCGCCTCCCTCGACGGCGGCTTCACCAGCCACCACGCCGACGTCAACGGCACCCGCCTGCACTACGTCCAGGGCGGCAGCGGCGATCCGCTCGTGCTCCTCGGAGGCTGGCCGCAGACCTGGTGGCAGTGGCGCAAGGTGCTGCCCGCTCTCGCCGCCCGCTATCGCGTGCTCGCCGTCGACCTGCGCGGCATGGGCGGCTCCGCCAAGCCCGCGGCCGGCTACGACAAGAAGACCCTGGCCCACGACCTCCACGCGCTGCTCGGCCGGCTCGGCATCGGCTCCGCGCACGTCGTCGGCCACGACATCGGCGCGATGGTGGCCTACGCGCACGCCGCCAACCACCCCGGGGCGACCCGCAAGATCGCCCTCCTGGACGTGTCCCACCCCGAGGAGAGCTGGGCCCACGAGACCCTGCTCCCGCGACAAGGGGTGTTCCACAAGTGGTGGTTCGCCTTCAACCAGGTCCACGGCCTGCCCGAGCAGCTGCTCGCCGGCCGCTCCCGCGTCCTGCTGGACTGGCTCTTCGACCACGCCTGCGCCGACCCCGACTCCGTCGACGCGCACGCCCGCGCGGTGTACGCCCGCGCCTACGATGCACCGGAGGCCGTGCGGGCGGCCAACGACTGGTACCGGACCTTCACCCAGGACATCGCCGACCTCGCGACGTACGACCCGGTGACCGCGCCGCTCCTGGCCCTCGGCGGCGAGTACAGCAACTACGAGAGCCTGGTCACGGCCGTTCCCGCCCTCGGGACCGACACCCGCGTCGTCCGCGTCGACGGCAGCGGCCACTACCTGCCGGAGGAGCGGCCGGAGGCCGTCGTGGAGCAGCTGACCCGCTTCCTGGGGTGACCGGGAGCCCCCGTACGCTCGACGCCATGGACGTACTGATCAGCGTTTTCCTCGGCCTTCACATCATCGGCATAGCCTCGCTCCTCGGCGGTTTCCTCACGCAGATGAAGGCGATGGGCGCCGGCACCGCCCGCTTCGTGCCCGCGATGCTGCACGGCGCGCTGACGATGCTGGTGACCGGCGTGCTGCTGGTGGGCTTCCGCGAGATGGACGGCGGCACCGTCGACAACGTCAAGATCGGTGTGAAGCTGGCGGTCCTGTTCGTCGTCCTGGCGCTGGTCTACGTCAAGCGCGACGAGGAGCGGGTGGACAAGGCGTTGTTCGGCGCGGTCGGCGGTCTGACCATGGCCAATATCTTTATCGCCGTCCTCTGGCACTGACCGTTCACTAACGGTCAGTTCGGAGCATCCCGTCATCTCTCCGTTACCTCCAGGCTTAGCGTCCTCCCCCAAGACCAACGGAAGGACGTGACGCCCCCGTGGCCAGTCATCGAAAGCCCAGGCAGCGCCCGCTCTCCGGCGGCCCCGTACGGACCGCGGCCACCACCCTCGCCCTTGCGGGCGCTGCCACCGCCACCGCCTTCGAAGGCACCTCGCAGGCCGAGCCCCGCCAGACGCCCACCCAGGTCAAGGCGGAGGTGGACCGGCTCTACCAGGACGCCGAAGCGGCAACGGAGCAGTACAACGGGGCGAAGGTGAAGGCCGACGAGGCCGAGCGCGCGCTGTCGGGCCTGCGCGACGAGGCCGCCCGCAAGGCCGACCGCCTGAACGCGGCCCGCAGCGCGCTCGGTGCGCTCGCCGCCGGCCAGTACCGCAGCGGCGGTCTGGGGCCCGCCGTCCAACTGGCGATGTCCGGGAACCCGCAGGAGTACCTCGACCGGGCCGCGTTCCTCGCCCGGACCGGCAACCGCACGGCCGCGGAGGTGGCCTCCGTACGCCGCGGGCTCGACGAGGCCGACCGGGTGCGCGACCAGGCGGCCGGGCGGCTCGCGGACCTGCGGGCGCGCCAGGACGAACTCGCCGCCGCCAAGGCCGCCGTCGAGGGCAAGCTGAACGCCGCCGAGCGGCTGCTGGACAAGCTCACCGCCGAGGAACGGGCCGCCTACGAGGCGCAGTCCGCGCCCGCCTCCGGACCGCAGAGCCCGTCGTCCGTCCCGGTGGGGGACGGGAGCCGCGCCGCCCGCGCGGTGGCGTTCGCGTACGGGGCCGTCGGCAAGCCGTACGTGTGGGGCGCCACCGGACCGGCTTCCTTCGACTGCTCGGGCCTGACCCAGGCGGCCTGGGGCGCGGCCGGGGTCTCGCTGCCCCGCACCACCTACACCCAGATCAACGCCGGACAGCGCGTCTCCCGCGACCGGCTGGCCCCCGGCGACCTGGTGTTCTTCTACTCCGGCATCACGCACGTGGGCCTCTACATCGGCGACGGCAAGATGATCCACGCCCCGCACCCCGGCGCGACGGTCCGCGTCGCCCCCATCGACTCGATGCCCTGGGCCGGGGCGGCCCGCCCCGCGTAGCCGACGGCCGGGTCCTACGGCGCCTTGACCGTCTTGCTCAGCCAGCCGAAGGTCTGCGGGATCTGCTTGGACCACGAGTCGAGGTTGTGGCCCCCGGTCACCCGCTCCGCGTGCACGGTGGTCGGGCTCTTCGCGATCGCCTGGAGGTCCAGGCCGGACAGGTAGCCGTCCTGCTCGGCCCCCGACATCCACAGCGACACGGCCGGCGGCGCGGGCGCGGCCGTCAGCACGTTCTTGAGGTTGTGGGTGCGGCGCAGCTCCGGGTCCTTGGCGATCAGCGACGAGGGCTCCTGGCCCGGGTCGTTGTAGCCGGACAGGGACACGGCCGCGCCGTACCGGTCCGGGTGGTTGATCGCCAGCTTGGCGGCGCAGTACGCGCCGGCCGAATACCCGGCGACGCCCCAGGTGCGGGGCTCCGCCGAGACCCGGAAGTTGTCGGTGACCATCTTGCGGACGTCGACGCTGAACCAACTGTCGGCGTTGACCTTGCCCGGGATGTTCGCGCAGCCGGTGTCCGCGTTGCCGAGCAGCATGGCGCGCGGCGAGACCAGGACGAACGGCTGCACCTTGCCGCTCTTCATCAGCGGTTCCAGTACCTCGTGCGCCTTGAGGCCCTGGAACCAGGACTTGCCCGTTCCCGGTATGCCCGGGATCAGCTCGACCACGGGGAACTTCTTGTCCTTGAAGGCGGGGTCGTCGTACTGGGGCGGCAGCCACACCATGACGTCGCCCTTGACCCCGGAGACCTTGCCGTCGAGCTCGGTCTTCCTGACGCGGCCGCCGAGTCCCTCGACCGGCTGGAAGTCCTGGCGCACCTTCGGCTCGGCCTCGACCTTCTTGCCGCCGAGCCCGTCCGCGCCGAGGTCGGGGGCGGCGGTGACGTAGCTGCCGGTGCCCAGCAGATCGCTCCAGGAGGCGTAGAAGGTCTCCTGCCGGTTCACCGCGACGAACACCAGCGCGACGGCGGTGAGCTGGGCGAAGGCCACCATCAGGCAGCGCGTGGCGACGCGTACGAGGACCGGCCCGCGCGCCCTGCCCCACAGCAGCAGCGGCAGCAGTACGGCGAGCACGGTCAGGGCGATCGCCGTGGCGAACAGGGGGGTGCCGGTCAAGCTCATCACGCCTGCCAAGAGGCGCGGCGGACGCACCGGGGTTCCCGTTCCCCGGTGCGTCGTTGATCACAGCCGCCGCGGCGGAGGACCGCCCGGCGGCGGGCCCCTCAGACCAGGCGGCGGGCCGTCGCCCAGCGGGTCAGCTCGTGCCGGTTGGAGAGCTGGAGCTTGCGAAGGACCGCGGAGACGTGCGATTCGACCGTCTTGACGGAGATGAACAGCTGCTTGGCGATCTCCTTGTACGCGTAGCCGCGCGCGATCAGCCGCAGCACCTCGCGCTCGCGCTGGGTGAGCCGGTCCAGGTCCTCGTCCACCGGCGGGGCGTCCGTCGAGGCGAACGCGTCGAGCACGAAGCCCGCGAGGCGCGGCGAGAACACCGCGTCGCCGTCCTGCACGCGGAAGACGGAGTCCACCAGGTCGGTGCCGGTGATGGTCTTGGTGACGTAGCCGCGGGCACCGCCGCGGATGACCCCGATGACGTCCTCGGCGGCGTCCGACACCGACAGGGCCAGGAACCGCACCGGGTTCTCGGCCGCCGCCATCAACGGGGCGCAG
Source organism: Streptomyces sp. NBC_00667 (assembly GCF_036226825.1). Taxonomy (NCBI): domain Bacteria; kingdom Bacillati; phylum Actinomycetota; class Actinomycetes; order Kitasatosporales; family Streptomycetaceae; genus Streptomyces; species Streptomyces sp. NBC_00667. Next base: position 4,141,052 of record NZ_CP109022.1, on the reverse strand, counting down.
CGCCGCAGCACCTCCACTCCGCCGCCGCCGGGCAGGTGCACGTCGAGGAGCACCACCTCGGGGCGGGTGGCGGTGATGACGGTGACGGCCTGGTCCACGTCGGCCGCCTCGCCTACGACCTCGACGCCGGTCCGGGCGGTGTCGCCGATCTCGGCCTGCACGCCGGTGCGGAACATCCGGTGGTCGTCGACGAGCACCACCCGGACGTTCCTGGTCTGCTGCGCCCCGCTGTCGTCGGTCATGCCGCCCTCTCCATCTCCAGCTCGACTTCCGTGCCGCCGTCGGGCGCGGACCGCAGCCGTGCGGTCCCGCCGTGGCGCCGCATCCGGCCGATGATCGATTCTCGTACGCCCATGCGGTCGTCAGGTACCGCGTCGATGTCGAAGCCCGGCCCCCGGTCCCGTACGGAGACGAACACCGTGCGGCCCTCGACTTCCGCGTAGACCTGTACCGGCCCGCCGTCGCCACCGTACTTGGCGGCGTTGACCATCGCCTCGCGCGCGGCCTGGATCTGGGCGGCCAGCTTCTCGTCGAGCGGGCAGTCGCCGACGACGACGACCTCGATGGGGACGCCGTGGTGGTCCTCCACCTCGGCGGCCGTCTTCTTCACGGCCTCCGCGAGGGTGGCGGGTTCCTCGGCCTCGTCCTTGCCGGTGCCCTCGGGCTTGTACAGCCAGTTCCGCAGCTCGCGTTCCTGGGCGCGGGCGAGGCGGCGCACCTCGCCGACGTCCTCGGCGTTGCGCTGGATCAGGGTCAGGGTGTGCAGCACCGAGTCGTGGACGTGGGCGGCGACTTCGGCGCGTTCCTGGGCGCGGATGCGCATCAGGCGTTCCTCGGAGAGGTCCTGGGTCATCCGGATCAGCCAGGGCCCGGCGAGCAGGGCCACGCCGACGAGGACGGCGAGCGTGGCGGTGAGTACGTTGCCCAGCTGCGCGGCGGAGCCCCGTACGACGATGAAGACGGTCAGGCCCACTCCGACGAGTGCCACCCCCGCGAGCGCCCGGCCGGCCTGGAGCAGGCGCTTCTGGCGGCCCGCGGCGGCGCTCCAGTGGGCGCGGCGGGCGTTGTCGGCCTGCCGCCACACCAGGACGACCCCGGCGCCGACCAGCAGCGTCGGCCAGATGTAGCGGCCGTTGGAGCCGCCGACGCGCAGCTGGGAGAAGTAGATGGCGGCGCCCACGCACAGCGCGACCAGTGCGGTGACCTGGCCCTTGTCGGGCTTGCGCAGCCGCCGGGTGCCGTCGGGGAGGGTCTCGAAGTAGGAGCGGTGGCCGGTGCGGCCGCCCACGCCGAGCGGTACGAAGACCCAGAACGCGGCGTACAGCAGCACGCCGAGGCCGTCCCCCCACATGAACATGGCGAGGAACACGAGCCGGACCCAGATCACGGGCAGCCCGAGGTGCCCGGCGAGTCCGCGCGCGACCCCACCGAGCATCCGGCCGTCGGCGCTGCGGTAGAGCTTGCGGTGCGGGGCGTCCTCCGGGTCCTTCGGCGCGTTCGGGATGCGGGGGGCGGCGGCTACGGGCATGTCACCGATGGTCACATGCCCGGAGGTCCGGGGGCATCAGGGCGTTCCCCCAGTTCAACCCGGGGGATATCAGGGTTGTGCCAGGGTCGGGCCTGATGCCGGGGGTCCGGGCGGCCCGTCAACATGGACCCATGACCGAAGTACACGACTCCCCGCCGCAGGATGCCGGGGCCGCCGCCCCGGACGGGCGTCCTGCGCTGCGCCGCAGCAAACGCGACAAGGTCCTCGCGGGCGTGTGCGGCGGTCTCGGCCGGTATTTCGACCTGGACCCGGTGGTCTTCCGCATCGTGCTCGGTGTGCTCGCGGTCACCGGAGGCGTCGGCCTGATCTTCTACGGGTTCGCCTGGCTGTTCCTCCCGCTGGACGGCGAGGAGGACTCCGAGGCGAAGAAGCTGCTCACGGGCCGGGTCGAGGGGGCGACGCTCGCGGCGCTGTTCGCGGCGCTGGTCGGATGCGCGCTGTTCCTGTCGATGCTGGACAACGGCGGCCTCGGCATCTTCTCGATCCTCGTGGTGCTGGCGCTCGGCGGGGCCGCCTACTGGTCCCGGCGCCACCGCGCCTCGGCGCCGCCGGAGCCGGCTTCGCCCGAGGCCCAGCGGTCGGCGGCCGCGCACCGGCCGGTGCCGCCGCCCGAGACCCAGGCGCCGCCCGTGCCCGGCACTCCTTCCTGGTGGCGGGATCCGCTGGTGAAGGACGGCACCACCGGCCCCGTCGGCTCGACGGGTTACCTGTGGGGGCCGGACGACAGCGCGGCCCCGAGCGGCCCGGCCCCGGCGGCCGCCGCGTCCCCCTCCCGGGCGGCGGTCCGGTCGGGCGGGATCGGCGGCAGGGTGTTCGTCCTGGCGCTGCTGGCGGGCGGGGGTTCCTGCGCGGCGGTGTGGCAGGGCAGCACCCTCTCGCACGCCCTCCAGGTCGGGCTGGCAGCGGCGCTGGCCGTCTTCGGACTGGGCCTCGCGGTCAGCTCGCTCAAGGGCCGCACCGGCTTCGGCACGATCCTGCTGTCCTTGATCACCGCCGGTCTGCTGGCGGGGGCGGCGGCGCTGCCCCGCGACGTGAGTACGGACTGGCACGACGTGCGGTGGCGGCCGGCCGCGGTGGCCGACGTACGGCCGCAGTACACCTCGGGGACCGGGCTCGCCACCTTGGACCTGAGCCGCCTGGACGTGGCGAAGGGCAGCACCCTGAGCATCCGGGCGTCGATCGACGCGGGCCGGCTCAAGGTGGTCGTGCCCCGCGAGGTCACCGCGCAGACGGACATCTCGATCCGGGTGGGCGACATCCGGCTGCCCGGCGAGTCGAGCCGGGACGTGCGGATCAAGAGCGGTGGCGAGACACGGCGGGCGACGCTGCCCCCGGCCGCCGGCACCGAAGCCGGCGGAACGATCGAGCTGCACCTGGACGCGGGTGTGGGACAGGTGGAGGTGGCCCGTGCGGCGTCATGAGTTCCAGCCTGGACGGCTGATCGCGGGCCTGGTGCTGCTCGCGGGCGGGGTGCTCTACCTGCTCGACGCGACCGGCGAGACCGACGCGCCGTGGTACGCCGTCGTCCCGCTCACGGTCGGCGGTTTCACCCTGGCCGCCCTGGCCGGTCTGGTGACCTACGCCGTGCGCCGCGACCGGCGCGAGCGCAGCAGCGCGTCCAGCGACCAGTAGGGCGCCCCGGCCAGGACCAGCGGCAGCCAGGCCATCAGGTAGGCCAGGTCATTGCCGTAGTAGTACGGGGAGACGGCCCAGGAGACGGTGAGCCACAGGCTGAGCGAGATCAGCGCGCCGCCGGTGGCCGCCAGCCGGGTCAGCAGGCCCGCGAGGACGCCGAGGCCGACGAGCAGTTCACCGACGCCGATGGCCGCGGCGAAGCCGACGGGGGCGTTGAGGGCCAGGTCCACCAGGGCGGGGACCGCGGAGGTGTCCCGTACGCCGTGCATCAGCTCGCCGATGGAACCGGGGCCGGAGGCGGACAGGAACGCGGAGTCGGTCAGCTTGTCCAGACCCGCGTAGACGAAGGTCACGCCGAGGAAGATCCGCAGCGGGAGGAGCGCGTACCGGGCGGCGCGGTCCCGCGGGCCGGAAGGGGCGGCGGAAGCAACATCAGTTCGGGTCACGCCCCATGTGTACCCGGTTCACTCGGCCACGTCGATGGTGCAGCGGTTGGATTCCACTCCTGCGGCGGTGACCACTTGGACCTCGATGCGCCCGGGTTCCACTTCCGCGGGGACCGGCACCGTCAGGACCGTGTCCGACGGGTTGGCGAAGCCGCCCGCCACCGGCACCAGCGGCACGTGGACGTGCACGGCCCCGATCCGCACCACCAGCCGGGCCAGCATCTCCGGCGTCTGCGCCCCGGGCGGCACGAATCCCACGCCCCGGATCTCGATGTCGTCGCCGGGGCGGACGGCCGCGTCCAGGTCCCCGGGCTCCCGTCTGCGCACCACCGACAACACCAGCGGTCGGCTGCCCTCCGCGTACTTCGCCGCGAGGTACACCGCCGCCGACAGCGCCACCAGCAGGGTCAGCGCCCACGGCAGCCGCGGCAGCCGGTCGGGGAAGCGGGCCAGCGACACCGCCGCGAAGGCCAGCACCACCGTGGAGACCAGCACGTACTGGGCGTCGGGGAAGCTGCCCCGCCCGGCGTCGTCGGTCAGCAGGTCGGCGCCGCTGGGCTGGTCCGCGGGGAGCTTCTGGAGCCGCTGGCCCATGATGCGTACGCACACCACCCGGCGCACCAGCACCGCCACGCCGGAGGTCAGCGCGAGCACCGCCAGCAGCGGCAGCGCCCGCCCGAGCGCGAGCCCCTGGTACAGGGCCTGGCGTTCCGGTCCCGGCGAGGAGGCGGCCAGGCGCAGCGCGGGCAGCAGTGCGGCGAAGGCGGTCAGCACCAGCCAGGCGACCGGTACCGCCTTGGAGGTGGACAGCCGGTTGTCCTCGCCGACCAGCGGGGCCAGCAGTCCGCCGCGCAGCGACTGCGCCCGTGCGGCGACGGTCAGCAGCCCGGCCAGCACCAGCGCCGCCAGCAGCCCCGCGGTGCGGGCGGTGGACCAGCCGGTGCCGAGCGCGGTGCCGATCTGGACCACCAGCAGCACTCCGGCGGCGATCCACAGGGTGAGGACGGCCCGGCGGGAGAGCAGGTACAGCCAGGAGTGACCGGCCTCGCGGCCCCGGTCGGCGACGGTGCGCGCGGACAGGGTCAGCTCGTCGGAGACCCACTGCCGCGACGCCCCGGCGGAACGGGCCACCGCGGCCGGCAGGCCCTGCCCGGCGGCGAACTCCTCCCGCTTCTCCAGGAACGCGGCCACCGCGCGGCGGTGGCCCTCCCGTGCGCCGTGCGGGCAGTCGTCGCAGGTGCAGGTGCCGCCGTGGGTGCTTCGGGGGATCTCTTGGACAGCCACGTGCGTGCCGCCTCTCTGAACTTCGGTGCAATGCCAGCGAATTGTGCACCACTGCGGCAGTGCTCCGGATTGCGCACGATGTCAGAGCAGGTGATTAACCGTTCATGATGTTGACGTCACCCGTCCGGCTGCCCTCCGTGCCGTGCGGCGGGGGCGCGTCCGCCACCGTCTGGCGCAGCGGCTGGTAGCTCACCCAGGCGGCCAGATCCGTCCCGAACCGCTCCCGCGTCGCCACCGCCGCGCGGTGCTCGATGGGCACCGGTTTCCCCGCAGCCCGCGCGATCAGCTGCACCTGCGCCGCCCGCTCGGCGGCGATGAACCACCACAGCGCCGCCTCCACGGAGTCCCCGACGGTCAGCAGGCCCCGGTTGCGCAGGATCAGCGCCTTGTACGGGCCGAGCGCGCGCCCGATCCGCGCCGGGTCGTCCGCCCCCGCGAACGCGTCCAGCAGCGCGTGGTCCTCGTAGAAGGCGCAGGCCTCCTCCGTGACCGGGGCCAGCAGTTCACCGAGGCAGGCCAGCGCCCTGCCGTACGGGCCCTGCGTGCGTACGACGGCCACCACTGCGGGCCGCTCCCGGTGGACGGCGGCGTGCACGGCGAAGGCCAGCTGGTTCACCCGCCGTTCCCCCCGCAGCACCCGGCCCTCCCCGTCGACCAGCAGCAGGTCGTCGGCGGTGAGCGAGCCGAAGGCCCGCCCGAAGGGGTTCACCCAGTAGCAGTCCTCGAACTCCGGGTCCCGTACGGAGACCTGCCCGGCCACCCCGTCCTCGTACCCCAGCCGCCCCAGCAGCCGCAGCCCCTCGGTGAGCCGCTCCCTGCGGTGCGCCCGGGCCTCCCTGGCGGTGGCGAAGACCGGCGGCATCGCGAAGCCGAGCCGCTCCGCGGGCACGGGTACGGGTACCGGTACGGGTCGTTCGGCCACGGCCCCCCTCCTTCGTCTCGGGTCGCGGCGCAAGGTACCGGCGCCCGCCCGAAGAGGCCATACACGCGGCGGAGCCGCCGCTCCCCCCAGGGAACGGCGGCTCCGTCAGGCGCTTCGGAAGGGGCTGCCCCCCTCCGCGGGCGGCCCTACTCCCACTCGATGGTGCCCGGCGGCTTGCTGGTGCAGTCCAGGACCACGCGGTTCACGTCCGCCACCTCGTTGGTGATGCGGGTGGAGATCTTCGCGAGGACCTCGTACGGCATGCGCGTCCAGTCCGCGGTCATCGCGTCCTCGGACGACACGGGACGCAGCACGATCGGGTGGCCGTAGGTGCGGCCGTCACCCTGCACGCCCACGCTGCGCACGTCGGCGAGCAGGACGACCGGGCACTGCCAGATCTCCCGGTCCAGGCCGGCCGCGGTGAGCTCCTCGCGGGCGATGGCGTCGGCCTCGCGCAGCAGGTCCAGGCGCTCCTTGGTGACCTCGCCGACGATGCGGATGCCGAGGCCGGGGCCAGGGAAGGGCTGGCGGTGGACGATCTCGTCCGGCAGGCCGAGCTCCTGGCCGACCATCCGGACCTCGTCCTTGAACAGCTGGCGCAGCGGCTCGACGAGCTCGAACTCGATGTCGTCGGGGAGGCCGCCCACGTTGTGGTGGGACTTGATGTTGGCGGTGCCGGTGCCGCCGCCGGACTCCACGACGTCCGGGTACAGGGTGCCCTGGACCAGGAAGGCCACCGCCGGGCCGCCCTCGGCCTCCGCGATGATCTCGGCCTGGGCCTGCTCGAAGACGCGGATGAACTCGCGGCCGATGATCTTCCGCTTGGTCTCCGGGTCGGAGACGCCGGCGAGCGCGTTCAGGAAGCGCTCCTGTGCGTCGACGACCTTGAGCTGGACGCCCGTTGCGGCGACGAAGTCCTTCTCGACCTGCTCGGTCTCGCCCTTGCGCATCAGACCGTGGTCGACGTACACACAGGTCAGCTGCGAGCCGATGGCCTTCTGGACGAGGGCCGCGGCGACGGCGGAGTCCACGCCGCCGGAGAGGCCGCAGATGGCGCGCTTGTCGCCGACCTGCTCGCGGATGGCCTCGACCTGCTCCTCGACGATGTTGCCGGTGGTCCAGGTGGGCTTGAGGTTCGCCCCGCGGTAGAGGAAGTGCTCCAGCACCTGCTGGCCGTGCGTGGAGTGCATGACCTCGGGGTGGTACTGCACGCCGTACAGCTTCTTCTCGTCGTTCTCGAACGCGGCGACGGGGACGACGTCGGTCGAGGCGGTGACGGAGAAGCCCTCGGGGGCGGCGGAGCAGGCGTCGCCGTGCGACATCCACACCGACTGGTTCTCGGGGGTGCCCTCGAAGAGGGTGGAGCCGGACTTGGAGACGGCAAGGGGGGTGCGGCCGTACTCGCGGGCGCCGGTGTTGTCGACCTGCCCGCCGAGGGTGGTCGCCATCAGCTGGAAGCCGTAGCACATGCCGAAGACGGGAACCCCGGCCTCGAAGATGGCGCGGTCGAGCTGCGGGGCGCCCTCTTCGTACACGGACGACGGGCCGCCGGAGAGGATGATCGCCTTGGGGTCCTTGGCCAGCATTTCGGCCACGGGCATGGTGCTGGGCACGATCTCGCTGTAGACCCGTGCCTCGCGGACGCGGCGGGCGATGAGCTGGGCGTACTGCGCGCCGAAGTCGACGACGAGAACGGTGTCCGGGGCGTTGTCGTGGGCGGCGGAGGGTGCTTCTGGCACGGGGGCGGCCTTCCGGCGGAGAAAAGGTGGCTGTTTTGTCGATTCTAACGGCGGTGGCACCCCCCGGTTCGTCGTACCGTCCGAAGGTCTGCGGCCGTCACCCAAGGTGACGGGCGGCTCACGAAAAGCACCCGGGGACGCGTCTCACCATCCGGGCCGGGTTGGCCGCGAGGGGTGCGGAGGGTAATAATCCGTCCCATGCGCAAGCAGCTGAGCTTCCTCTTTACCTATGGCACCGGCCGGTCCGGTCGCCATGGGTCCTCGTGATGCTCGCTTGAGCCGCTGAATTCCCAGAGCGCCCCGGTCCGACAGGACCGGGGCGCTCCGCGTTTCCGCTCCTGACGGCACGACCCACAGGAGAACCCCCATGACCACGATCACCACCACCCCCGAGCAGCTGATCGCCGACTCCCGCGAGCGCATCGACGCGATCGACGACCGGATCATCGGCCTGATCCACGAGCGGATGGCCGTCTCGACGGTCATCCAGGAGGCCCGGATCTCCTCCGGCGGCCGACGGGTGCACCTGTCCCGCGAGATGGAGGTGCTCTCCCATTGGAGCGACGCCCTCGGCAAGCCCGGCACCTCGCTCGCCATGACCCTGCTGGAGCTGTGCCGCGGCCGCGTCTGAGGCCTTCGGGCGCCCCGGTGGCCGGTTGTTCTTCACCCGTCCGGAGCGTGACCGGCACCGCGGGCCTTCGTTGATGCCGGTGACCGCGCCAGCCAGGCGCGGGTCGGCACCACCACGCGTGGCTCCACGGGAGCGATGAGACGCACCGCCCGGCGGGCGTGCGTCGTGGGACCTCGCTCCCGCGCGTGACCGGACGGCAGGGGACAGCAGCCCGGTCACCCCCAAGAGGACGGCCGGCCCGGGGGACGCCCCGGACCGGCCGTTCTCACCTCACTCCCCGGGGGCGACCGCAAGGCCCTGCCCCCAGGACCGCCGGGCCCTGTCCCGGCGACAGGAATTAGCCGCGGACGCCCCGCCGACGGACGGCCACGTACAGCGCGCCGCCCGCCGCGACCAGCGCCGCGGCGCCGACGGCGATCGGTGCGACCGTGCTGCCGGTGGAGGCCAGGTTGCCGCCCTGCGCGGTGGTTCCCGTACCGGCGGCGGACGCCTTCGCCGAGGGCGAGGCGCTCGCCGACGCGCTCGCGCTCGGCGTCGGGGACGGAGACGGGCTGCCGCTCGCCGACGGGCTCGGGCTCGGGCCGGTGCCCGTACCGCCCTTGGCGTTGATGACGACGGCCGCGGTGTTGTCCGCCGCGTTCGGGTCGAAGGCGTGCGGGCGCGGCGCGCTCGTGCCCCAGTCGCCGACGGTGACGGTGCCCTTGGCGTCCTCCACCACCTTCTCGATCTTCACGTCGAAGGGGTAGACGACCTTCTCGTTCTCGCCGACCCGGCTGCCGAGCGCGCACTCGTAGCGCGGCGCGCCGAGCTGCTCGGCGCGCTTGGTGCCGTCCGCGTCGACGGCGAGGCACTCCTGCGGCTTGGCGGTGACCTTCGCGCCCTCGGGGACGACGACGACCGTACGGGCCAGGGAGTCGGCCGGGTTCGCGGCGTGGATCCAGGCCGGGCCCTTGTTCTCGAACACGAACGCGGTGGAGAGGGTGTCGCCCACCTTGCCCTTGAGGGACACCGGGCTCGTCGTGAAGTCGGCGGTGTTCTCGGTGTGGAACGCGAACTCGCGCCGGTTGTCCCCCGGGTTCAGGTCCGAGGCGCGCAGCGCGGGCGCTGCCGGGGCGCTCTTGGCGGGGCTCACGCCCAGCTTCCGGCCGGCCCGGGCCTTGCTGCTCGACGCCGCGGCCTTCGGCTCGTCGCCGGCCGGGTAGATGCCGTAGCGCAAGACGTCGTCGTAGGCGCGCTTCGTGGCCTTGATGTGGAGCGGGCTGTCACCGGCCAGCTCGTAGACCGCGCCGGGGACGAAGTCCCCCTCGACGGTGCACAGGACGGTGGTCAGGTCACCGGCGGTGCGGGTGCGGCAGTTGTCGTACGCCTCGACGAGCTCCATGCCGCGCGTCGTGCCCAGTTCGAGGACCACGCCCTTCGCCGCCTGCGTGCCCTCGTTGGCGAACACGAGGGGCATGGGCTGGCTTTCGCCCGGCTTGAGGTCCTTCTTGAGCTGCATCTCCCGCATCACCAGGTCGGGGCCCCCGACGCTGACCTTGGTGGTGAGGGGGGTGACGGTGGCGCCGGGAACCTTGCCCGTCACCGTGATCTCGCCCGTCGCTCCCTTCGCGGCGCCCTTCGCGGCGGCGACGTCCAGTTCGAGGCTGACCGGCAGGCCCTTGTAGGCGCAGACCAGCTCGCCGTCCTTCTCCTCGCACTGGTGGGAGGAGTCACTCGCGTGGTCCCTGACGGTCGCGACCCCGGCCACCTTGCGCAGGTCGACCGTGAACAGGCCGGCGAAGGGGGCGCCGGTGGCGGGGTGGTCCAGGGTGATGCTCAGCCGCTGTTCCCTGGCGCCGGCGCCGTCCATGGGCAGCGGGAGTTCCAGGGCGGAGGGGCCGACGAGGGGAAAGACGGAGTCCGCGGCGTTCGCGGGAATGGCGGCCGTCCCCAGGGCCACCAGGCCGCACGCGGCCAGCAGGGAGATGCGCTTTCTCATGTCCCCCTTGACCCCCGAACGTGCGGTCCAGTTGCCCGCCCCGCTGTGTGATGGACACCACAGCCCCCTTGAGGGGATTCCGCTACAACCTTCTACGTCGGCCACCGGTCACTCATGTGTGATCGGCGGGTACCGCGCTCGGAGGGGGAGCGCGGTGCCCGCCGCTGTCGTACCGGGGTCCCGAGCCGTCAGTTCCCGGATTCCGTTTGCCGCGGCGGAACCTGCGGCACCGCGAGGAACGGCAGCCGCAACGCGCCGAAGGCCTCCTTCGGGACGGCCGGGGCGACCGGTTCCACCGCGGCGAGACGGACGTATCCGGCGCCCTGCTCGGGACGCGGGTCGGGCTCACCGTTGTTGGGCCAGTACGACATCGCCCGCTCCGCCTGCGCCGTGATCGTCAGCGACGGATTGACGCCGAGGTTCGCGGAGACGGCCGCACCGTCGACCACCGAGATGCCCGGGTGCCCGTACAGCCGGTGGTAGGGGTCCACGACGCCCTCCTCGGGCGAGGCGCCGATCGGGCAGCCGCCGAGGAAGTGCGCGGTCAACGGGGTGCCCATGAGCTCGCCGACGTTGCTGCCGGGGAAGCCGTTGATCTCCTCGGCGAGCAGGGTGGCGGCTTCGGTGGCTTCCGCGATCTGTACCGGGTTGGGCGCGCCGTGGCCCTGGCGGGCGGTCAGCAGGCCCTTGCCCAGACCGCCGGGCTTGCGGTACGTGGTCAGGGAGTTGTCCAGCGACTGCATGACGAGGCCGATGATGGTCCGCTCCGACCAGCGGCGGTTGGAGAGCGAACGCAGCAGCTGCACCGGGTGGGTGGCGGTCCGGGCGAACCAGGACCGTACCCGGTGCTTGTGGTGGGGGACTTGGAGGATGGTCAGGAACCCCATGGCGTTGGAGCCCTTGCCGTAGCGGACGGGCTCGATGTGGGTGTCCGCGTTGGGGTGCACCGACGAGGTGATGGCCACGCCCCTGGTGAAGTCGGCCCGGGCGGCGGCACCGTGGCGCCTGCGGTAGCGGCGGTCGTCGGTCTGGGCGCCGACCAGGCCCTCGGAGTTGGTGCGGGTGAGGTCGCCGAGCCGGTCGGAGACGCGGGGAAGTTCACCGCGGTCCTTCATCGCGTGCAAGAGGGTCTGGGTGCCGTACGTACCCGCGGCGACGACCACGTACCGGGCGCGCAGCACCTTCGCCGGACCCCTGCGCCGGTTGTCGGTCGGCACGGTGCGCACGCGGTGGCCGCCGTCTGGGTGTTCGGACAGGGCGGTGACGGTGGTCATGGGGTGGATGACGGCGCCCGCGCGTTCCGCGAGGTGGAGGTAGTTCTCGGCGAGGGTGTTCTTGGCGCCGTGGCGGCAGCCGGTCATGCACTCGCCGCATTCGGTGCAGGCCTTGCGGGCGGGCCCGGCGCCGCCGAAGTACGGGTCGGGCACCTCCTCGCCCGGCCGGGCCTTCCCGTGCCCGTCGGCGTCCTCGCCGTCCCCGAAGAAGACGCCGACCGGGGCCATGTGGAAGGAGTCCCCGACGCCCATCTTCTCCGCGACGGCCTTGAGGTGGACGTCGGAGGGGGTCATCGTCGGGTTGAGCCGTACGCCGAGCATCCGCTTGGCCTGGTCGTAGTACGGGGCGAGTTCCTCGCGCCAGTCGGTGATGGACGCCCACTGCCGGTCCTCGAAGAAGGCGGCGGGCGGCACGTACAGGGTGTTGGCGTAGTTGAGGGAGCCGCCGCCCACCCCGGCGCCCGCGAGCACCATCACGTTGCCGAGCAGGTGGATGCGCTGGATCCCGTACAGCCCGAGCGCCGGGGCCCACAGGTAGTTGCGCAGGTCCCAGCTGGTGCGGGGCAGGCTCTCGCGGGTGAAGCGGCGTCCTGCCTCCAGGACGCCGACCCGGTACCCCTTCTCGGTGAGCCGCAGTGCCGAGACCGACCCCCCGAAGCCCGATCCGATGACGATGACGTCGTAGTCGTATGCGTTGCCGTGGTCGTGCGACACTGCCGTGCCTCCCGGTCGGTGCTGCTAGCGCAGGCGGAGAGCCTTCATGATCTTGAGGCTGCGGGTCATGAACTCGGCGTACTTCTCGTCGTCCATGCCCAGCGAGGGCGCCATCGGCAGCAGCCGCTGGTGGGCGACGGTCTGTGCCTCGGTGTACTTGAGGATGCCCTCGGAGCCGTGCCTGCGGCCGAGGCCGGACTCCTTCATCCCGCCCATGGGCGACTGGGCGCTGCCGTAGGCCGGCGCGTACCCCTCGTTGATGTTGACGGTGCCGGTGCGCAGGCGGGCGGCGACGGCGTGGCCGCGGCGGGCGTCCTTGGTCCACACGCTGGAGTTGAGCCCGTACGGGGTCGCGTTGGCCAGGGCGACGGCCTCGTCCTCGTCGGTGAACCGGTAGACGGAGACGACGGGCCCGAAGGTCTCCTCCCCGCACACCGCCATCGGGGCGTCGACGCCGTCGAGGATGGTCGGCTCGTAGAAGAGCGGGCCGATGTCGGGGCGGGCGACGCCGCCCGCGACCAGGGTGGCGCCCTTGGCGACGGCTTCGTCCACGTGCCGCCGTACCGTCTCCAGCTGGCGCTCTCCGACGAGGGAGCCCATGTCGGCGCCATAGGCGAGGGAGTTGCCGAGCCGCATGGCCTTCGTACGGGCGGCGAAGCGCTCGACGAACGCGTCCGCGACCGAGGCGTGGACGTAGATCCGCTCGATGGAGATGCACAGCTGGCCCGCGGAGGAGAAGCAGGCGCGGACGGCGCCCGCGGCCGCCTTCTCCACGTCGGCGTCGTGCAGGACGAGCATGGCGTTCTTGCCGCCGAGCTCCAGGCTGACGCCGACCAGGCGGGCGGCCGCGCCCTGGGCCACCTCGCGGCCGGTGCGGGTGGAGCCGGTGAAGGAGACGTAGTCGGCGTGCCGGACCACCTCGGGGCCGACGACGGGGCCCTCGCCGAGCACGATCTGGAACACCTCGGCGGGCAGTCCCGCCTCGATCAGCAGGTCACGGGCCCACAGCGCGGTGAGCGCGGTCTCCGTGTCGGGCTTCATCACGACCGCGTTGCCGGCGACGAAGGCGGGCAGCGCGTCGCCGACGGACAGTTCGAGGGGGTAGTTCCACGGGGCGATCTGACCGACGACACCGCGCGGCTGGCGCAGCTCGGTGACCTTGGTCAACGTGGGCATCGCCCCCGTGTGGCTCTTGGGCCGCAGGTAGGAGGCGGCCTTGCGGCCGTAGTGGCGGGCGCCGACGGCGACGGCCTGGACCTCTTCGTGGGCGTGCAGGCGGGCCTTGCCGGTCTCCAGCTGGATCAGGTCGAGCACCTCGGCCTGCCGCTCCAGGACCAGGTCGTGGAAGCGGAGCAGGACGGCCGCGCGCCTGCGTACGGGGACGGCCGCCCAGGCGCCCTGTGCGGCCCGGGCCCGGTCGAAGGCCGTGGCCACCTCCTCGGGGGTGGCCTCGGGCAGGTCCGCGAGCTTGGCGCCGGTGAAGGGCGAGTGGTTCGCGGTACGGCCGGAGCCGATCACCCCGCGGGTCAGCCGGGTGACCAGATCGGGGGTCACCACGTCGGCCGCGGTGCGGGCGCCGGCCGGGGCGGCGGCCACCGGGTTGGTGGGCTGGGGTGCGGAGCAGAGGGGGGCGGCGGGGGCCTGCGAGTCCGTCATGGCGGTGAGCGTATGCCGCCCCGGGGCCTTTGGGTACCCGTGGGTAACCGGATTTTGCCATGAACGCCAGTGTTCACTGGCAGGATGACCGGTCGGCGCCGGTTCCGGCGGCCGGCCGGGGCGGGTCCGGCCACCGGCCGGGGCGGGTCCGGCCACCGGCCGGGGCGGATTCAGCTCCCGTTCGCGGCGGGCTGCCAGCCGCTGAGGACCGTGTCGAACTGCTGGCGGGTCGTCGCCCAGTCGGCCGCGGGCCCCGACATGTACACCGCGTACTCGGTGTTCTCGGGCGTCACGTACATCTGCTCGATGGCCCGGCGCGGCCCGGCCTGGACGCCCTTCTCGGTCCAGCTGAACTCCCACAGGGCCGCGTGCGTGGTGTTCCGGAAGGTGTTCCCGTGCAGGTCGTGGCGCTTGTAGTCGGTCCGCTGGCTCACCTGCTTCTCCAGCTCGAGCTGGTGCACGTACGGGTTCTCGTAGTCCGGGCTCTTGTCGACGGCGATCCGGATGAAGTGCCTGCCACCGTCCGGCGTGTAGTCGATCTGGTCGCCGTCCATCCGGCGCGACCAGGAGTTCGGCACGAACAGCGAGAAACCGGCCGGGTCGACGACCTTCTTCCAGCCGGACGGCGGGACGACGGCATCGTTGTCACCCTTCGCCTGCCCGTCCGGGGCGCTCACGTTCTTGTCGGAGCCGCCGCCCTCCTGGGTGTCCCCCGTCAGCTTGAGCACGCCGAAGACCCCGCCGCCGCCGAGCAGCGCCGCCACCAGGGCCACGATGGCGGCCCGCCGGACCCGGCCGCCCGCCGGGACGACGGGCGCCGGAGCCGGCCCGGGCTGTTCCTCGAGGTGGGCCGTCCGCGTCTCGGGGGCCCGCTCCGCGTGCGCCTCCTGCGCCGGGGCGAGCTCCTCCGCAGAGACCGCGCGGGTGGGTACGTACGCCTGCGCCGCCTTCGGCTCCCGGCCCTCCATCGCCTCCAGCAGCATCCGCTCGGCCTCCTGGGCCGAGGGCCGCTCGGCCGGGTCCTTGCGCAGCAGGGCGGTGATGACCGGACCCAGCGCGCCCGACTGGCGCAGTGCGGGCGGCTCGTCGTTGACGACGGCCTGGAGACTGGAGATGGGCGACGTGCGGCGGAACGGCGAACGGGCCTCCACGGCCGTGTAGAGGGTCGCGCCCAGCGACCACAGGTCGGAAGCCGGATCCGGGGCCCCGCCCGTGACCCGCTCGGGGGCCAGGTAGTCGATGGAGCCGACCAGTTCGCCGGTACGGGTGATCGAGGTGTCCCCCTCGATCGCCGCGATCCCGAAGTCGGTGAGCAGCACCCGGCCGTCCTTGGCGAGCAGCACGTTGCCCGGCTTCACGTCCCGGTGCAGCACGCCGACCGCGTGCGCGGCGCGCAGGGCGCCCAGCACGTGCAGCCCGATCCGGGCCGCCTCACGGGGCTCGATCCGGCCCGCGGCCTTGGCCGCTTCGGCCAGCGAGGGGCCGTCGATGTACTCCATGACGATCCAGGGCCGGTCGTCGTGCTCCAGCACGTCGTGGACGGTGACCACCGCCGGATGCTGGATCCGGGCGGCCGCCCGGGCCTCCTTCTGCGTCCGCGCGTGCAGGACCTCCCGGTCGGCCTGCGCGACGTACAGACCCGCCGTCAGTTCCTTGACGGCCACCGTGCGGTGCAGCAGCTCGTCATGCGCGCGCCACACCTTGCCCATGCCGCCGCTGCCGATCGGCTCGACGAGCCGGTACCGACTCGCGAGCACCGCGCCCGCACCTGTCTGCTGTTCCACGAAACCCCGCCACTCTGTGCACCTCGGGCCAGATTACGGAGCACCCGGCCGATGCTCCCACCACGCGGGGGCGGTGAGACAGCACTGTGACGCAATCGCCGTACTGACTGTCCGTCAATCTGCGGTCAACCGCCGGTACGGTAACTCGCCGTGGCCTTGTCGAAGACCTCGGTCACCTTGCCCTCTTCGTCCTGCGGACCCGTCACCAGCACCACGTGGTAGCTGCCGCCGAGCGCGACGACGAAGTTGCGCGCGACGACGGACCGGCCGGTGGCGTCGATCCACGTGTACCGGCCGGTGGCCCGCAGCTGGTTGCCGACCTTGGTGGTCTTCACGTCGCCGCCGCTCGCCCAGGTGGAGGAGCGGTACGGGGACAGTTCCGGCTCCTTGTCCTTCTGGTACGTCGCCGGGTCGGGGCCGCCCTCCACCTTGTCCCGGCCCGGCACGACGGTCAGCGTGAACTGGCCGTCGGTGTAGCGGACCTGGCCCGCTTCGTTGATGCCGCGCCGCTCCCAGCCCTGGGGGACGGCGATCTCGAAGTGCTCGGGGTCCTGTTGCGTGGTGTACCCGGGCGGCGCCGGGGCGTTGGTCTGCGGGGCCGGCTTGGACTCGGGGCTGCCCGAGGGCGTGCCGGCGCTCGCCTTGGGCGGGGCCTGGCCGGGCGGGGCCGTCGTGGGCGCGCCGGTGGCGGCCCGGGGGGGCTCCGCCGCCCCCGGACCGGCGGACCGGGGCATGAACAGCACCGCGTACGCCACCGCCGCGGCGAGGACGGCGAGGATCCCGACCAGCAGGGTCCGCCCGAGGGAGCGCGGGGCGCGGGAGGTGTCCGCGCTGCGGTGGCGGCCGTGCAGGTCACCGCGCCTGCGCACGACGGGCAGCCGTGCCGGGTCCGGCTCCGCCATCGGCAGCACCCCGAAGCCGGCGTCGGGCTCGGGGGCGGAACGGATCAGGGACCGCAGCCAGCCGCGGAGCTCCTCGAAGTCGGGCCGCTCGGTGGGGTCCTGGCGCAGCAGTGACTCCACGACGGGGCGCAGCGGGCCGCACTCCTCGGCGAAGGCGGGCGGCTCCGCGCACACCATCTCGACCAGCTCGGCGACGCTGTCCTCGGGGTACGGGGCGTGTCCCTGGACGGCGCGGTACAGCAGCGCGCCGAGCGCCCACAGGTCGGTGGCGGGGCCGACGGGCGGGGCCAGCTGCCAGTGTCCGTGCACGGGGCCGGCCTGTTCGGGCGCCCACCGCTCGGTGACGGCCCCCACGACGGCCATCCGGGTCTGCCGCGCGCGCTCGGCGTCGAGGCCGGTGCGGGGGCCGCCGGCCCAGCCGTCGGCAGCGGCCTGCGGGGCGGGGTGCGGCGCGGGGCCGGCGTCGGGGTGGAGGCCGGTGTCGGGGTCGGCGTCGGGGTCGGCGTCGGGGTGGAGGCCGGTGTCGGGGGCTTCGGCTTGGCGGTAGCCCCGGGGCAGGGCGAGTTGCGCGGGCAGCCCGGACGCGGGCCGGGGCGCGGGCAGCTCGGCGGGACCCGGCCGGGGGCCGGTCGCGCGCGGGGTGGCGCCGTGCCAGGGCGCGGCGGCGGTGTCCGGGCCGCCGTACGGGTACGAGTACCCCTGCGGCAGGTTCGACCCCCCGGGCAGGGCTTCCGGCAGAGCTCCGGGCAGGGCGTCCGGTAGGTCCGCAGCCGCGGCCCGGCGCTCCTCCTCCACCCGGGCGGCGGCGGCCCGCGCCCCGGCCCGGTAGGCGGCGATGGTCCCGGCGCGCGCGGCGGCCTCCCGGTCGGCCCCGTCCTGGGTCCGGTCGTCGGGGCGGATGTGGTCGGAGTACCGCGGCCCGGTGTCGTACCCCGGTGCCACCAGCGGCGCGTAGACCGGCGCGTACGGCTCGGCCTGCGGGGCGGGGGCGTACGGCTCGGCCTGCGGGGCGGGGGCGTACGGCTCGGGGGCGGGCGCGTACGGCTCGGCCTCGGGGGCGTACGGCTCTTCCGCGTGCGCACCGCCGTCCGGAGCCTCCCATTCGGCGACACCGCCGCCGCCGGGATCCTCCGGTACCGGGTCGTACCCGCACAGGGCCTCCTCGGCGGCGCCGGCCGCCAGGCCCGTCAGGACGACGCGGCCGTCCTCGCATATCAACACGGTCCGGACCGTGATGTTCCGGTGGGTCCAGCCGTGGGCGTGCAGCACCCGCAGCGCGGTCAGCACGTCGGAGGCCACCTCCGCCGCCCTGTACGGGCTCAGCGGCTCATCGGCGATCAGCGCGGCCAGCGGCCTCGCCGGGACCAGCTCGCTGACTATCCACAGCGACCCGTCCTCCGGGAACACGTCGAAGACCTGGTCCAGTCGCGGATGGTCCGGCACCGAAGCCGCCGCCTGCGCCGCCGCGATCGCCCGGCGCACCGCGGGGAGTTCCCCCGACGGGCGCCGGCCATTGACCGGCCCGCGCGTCCCGTCCAGCAGCTCCGCGTCCACGACCTCCGGCAACGGCACCTGCCGGACGAGGACTTCCTGCCCGCTGCGCGTGTCGAAGGCACGCGTCTCGACCAGCTCGTACTCGTCCGACGGCGGCAGCGGCAGACGGTAGCGGTCGGCCAGGATCCGCCCCGCGTAGTCCTCCACTCCGCCTCCCCCGAGTGCGCGCCGGGCCCCTTTGGTACCCGTGGACACGATACGTCGCCCGAGCCGCCCGCGTCCCGGGCCTGAAGAGGCCCGCCCCGACGGGGGGACCCGCCGGGCCCCGGCTCAGCCCAGGGGCTGGAAGGTCTGGAACGCCGCGTTGCGCAGCTGGGTGCACTCCGGCCCGTCCCACTGGTCGGCGGCGCAGCTGATCATGATGGCGAAGCCGTGGTTGGGGTCGGCCCGGAAACCCCGGTCGAGCACCCGGACCCGGGTGCCCTGCTGCTCCCGTTCGAACTCGTAGTCGGCGACGGTGGGGTAGCCGCGGTAGTCGACGGTTTCGAGGCGCAGCAAGCGGTAGCCCGTGCTGCTGGACTTGACGCCGGAGGCCATCTCGACCCAGGCGGCGCGGGCGTCCTTGCCGGGACTGCCGGTGAAGTCGACCTGCACGCGCGGGAAGCCGCCGTCGCGGCTGTAGATGACGCCGGAGTTCTCGCCCGCGATCCCGGTCTGGTGGAAGCCGTCGGGCATGGCCATGGAGAAGTGGAACCGAACGTCCGTCACCTGCGTGTAGCCGGACGGAAGTCCGCCGCCGCCCGGCGACCCCGGGGTGGACCCCTGCCCCTGGCCCTGGCCCTGCCCCGGTTTGTTGGGCTGAGCACTCGGGGTGGGGGTCGGGGTCGGCGTCGGAGTGGGCGTCGGGGTCGGGTTGGCGGCCGGGGAACCGTTCGCGGAACCGTGGGGCGACGGGGTCCTGGACGCCGACGGCTGCGGGCCGCCCTTGCCCTCGTTCTTGTGCGCGTCGTCACCGCTGAGCGCGTAGGCGATCAGGGAGCCGACCAGTGCCAGCACCACCACCAGGCCGGCTATCGCCAGGGCTATGGTGCGGCGCGGCATCACATCGGTCAGCGGCGCCACGGCCTTCGCGGGCCGCGCGGGCGGCGCCTCGGCGGCCGCGGCGGCGGCAGCCGCCTTGCGGGCGGACCTCAGTGCGGCGCGGGCCCGCTCACGCTGCTCCCGCTCGCGTTCCTTCTTCTCCGCCTTCGCCGCCCTCTCCGCCTTCTCGGCGGCGGCCTTGTCCGCCTTGTCCGCCGCGGCCTTCTCGGCCGCGGCCTTGGTGTCGGCAAGGGATATGGCGCGCGTCTGCTCGACGGCCGGGGGCAGCACCTCCGCGACGGGCGCCGGCTCCGGGGCGTTGATGACGGCGGTGAGCATGGCCCGCGCCCCGGCGTCGTCCAGCCGCTGGGCCGGGTCCTTGGCCAGCAGTCCGTAAATCAGCTCGGTCAGCGGCCCGGCGTTCTTCGGCGGGTCCACCTGCTCGGTCATCACGGCGGTGAGGGTGGCGAGCGCGGAGCCCTTGTCGTACGGGGGCACTCCCTCGACGGAGGCGTACAGCAGGCCGCCGAGCGACCACATGTCGGCGGGCGGGCCCGGCTTGTAGCCGCGTGCGCGCTCGGGGGAGATGTAGGAGGGGGCGCCGACGAGCATGCCGGTGGAGGTGATGGACGGGTCGCCCTCAACCTGGGCGATGCCGAAGTCGGTCAGGACGACGCGGCCGTTGGCGGCCATGAGCACATTGGACGGCTTCACGTCCCGGTGCAGGATGCCCTGGCGGTGGGCGGCGCGCAGCACGTCGAGCACGGCGAGCCCGACCTCGGCCGCGCGACGCGGGGTCAGGGTGCCGTGCTCGCGTATGAACTCCGCGAGCGAGGGCCCCTCGATGAGCTCCATGACGATCCACGGCCGGGCGTCCTCGTCCACGACGTCGTAGACGGTGACGGCGCCGCCGCTGCGGATGCGGGCGATGGCCTTGGCCTCGCGGAGGGTACGGGTGATGAGGCGGCGCTTCTCGTCCTCGTCGACACCGTTGCCGAAGCGGAGCTCCTTGACGGCGACCGTCCGCCCGAGGACCTCGTCCTCGGCGCGCCACACGGTGCCCATCCCGCCCTTCCCGAGCACGGCCCCCAACCGGTACCGCCCGGCCAGCAGCCGACCGCGGTCCGCCGCCTCCGCCTTGGCGTCCCCGGGGCCGGCACCCGCCACCCCGGCCACGGGAGCGGCCTTGTTCAGGTCCGCCTTCCCGGCACCCTTCGGCTTCGCCGCAACGTCCTCGGCCTCCACAGGCGCAGCCTTCGCCGGCCCGGCGTCAGCCGGCTCGTCGGAGCCGCGCTTCCCCGCCACGGGGGTCGCCTTGTTCAGGTCCGCCTTCCCGGCACTCTTCGGCTTCGCCGCAACGTCCTCGGCCTCCACAGGCGCAGCCTTCGCCGGCCCGGCGTCAGCCGGCTCGTCGGAGCCGCGCTTCCCCGCCACGGGGGTCGCCTTGTCCGGCCCGGCCTTCGCAACACCTGCGGCGGCCACCGGCTTGGCGCTCCGCGCCTTCACCCCGACGGGCTCGCCCTCCGCAAGCGCGCTCCCGCCATCCTTGGGCGCGCCGCCCGCAGCCTCGGCGTCCTGCGCCTCCGCGGCCGCCGGCTCGGCGTCAGCCGACTCCCCGGGCGCGGGCTTGCGCGCCGCGGGGACCGCCTTGTCCGGCCCGGCCTTCGCAACACCTGCGGCAGGCACCGGCTTCGGCGCAACTTCCTCGGCGTCCACAGGGGCAGCCTTCGCCGACTCGGCGTCAGCCCTCTCCCCGGGCGCGGGCTTGCGCGCCGCAGGGACCGCCTTGTCCAGGCGGCCCTTCACGGCGCCACCGGCATCCGCCGGCTCGGGCGCGGGGCGGCCCGCCGCCCGGTCCTGCTTCCCCGCGGCAGCGGGATCCGCGTCGGCGTGCTCGGACCCCGCCCTACCCCGGTCCGGCTTCGCGGCGCCAGCGCCAGCGACACCGGCAGGCGATTCGGTGTGATCCGGCTTCGACATGCGTCCCCTCTGCGTTCGTGCAGCCTGCCCCGGCTGCCCCGGCAGCCGCCGGGGGGCACGGTAAACCGCCCCGGCAGAACCCTCATTGTTGCTCACTCCGCAACGGACGGACGCCCCGGGTCCGCGGTTCCCCCTCCCGGATCCCGGAGTTACAACGGAACGATGTCGGGCGCCCCCAGCCGCGCCGCGTCCGCCGTCTGGTCGTCCGGCTGGCGCTGCGATTCCCTTTCGGCTTCCACCCGCTTCTCGTAGTGCTCGACCTCCTTCTCGATCTGCTGCTTGTCCCACCCCAGAACCGGAGCCATCAACTCCGCGCACTCCCGCGCCGATCGCGTCCCACGGTCGAACGTCTCGATCGAGATCCGCGTGCGCCGCGTGAGCACGTCCTCCAGGTGCCGCGCGCCCTCGTGCGACGCGGCATACACCACTTCTGCCCGCAAGTAGTCGTCCGCACCCGACAACGGCTCCCCCAACCCGGGATCGGCCGCGATCAGGTCGAGCAGTTCCTCCGTCAGCGACCCGTACCGGTTCAACAGGTGTTCGACCCGCACGACGTGCAGGCCCGTCCGGCCGGCGATCCGCGCGCGCCCGTTCCACAGCGCCCGGTAGCCCTCCGCCCCGACCAGCGGGACGTCCTCCGTCACGCAGTCGGCGACCCGCTGGTCCAGCCCGTGTACGGCCTCGTCCACCGCGTCCTTCGCCATGACCCGGTACGTCGTGTACTTGCCGCCCGCGACCACCACCAGCCCCGGCACCGGGTGCGCGACCGTGTGCTCGCGCGAGAGCTTGCTCGTCGCGTCCGACTCGCCCGCCAGCAGGGGCCGCAGGCCCGCGTACACGCCTTCGACGTCGTCCCGTGTCAGCGGCACCGCCAGCACCGAGTTCACGTGCTCCAACAGGTAGTCGATGTCGGCGCTCGACGCCGCCGGATGCGCCTTGTCGAGGTCCCAGTCGGTGTCCGTGGTCCCCACGATCCAGTGCCGGCCCCACGGGATGACGAACAGCACGGACTTCTCGGTCCGCAGGATCAGCCCGGTGGAGGAGTTGATCCGGTCCTTCGGTACGACCAGGTGGATGCCCTTCGACGCCCGGACGTGGAACTGGCCCCGCTCCCCGATCAGCGCCTGCGTGTCGTCCGTCCACACCCCGGTGGCGTTCACGATCTGCTTGGCGCGGATCTCGTACTCCCCGCCGCCCTCGACGTCCCGCACCCGCGCCCCGACCACCCGTTCGCCCTCGCGCAGGAAGCCGATGACCCGCGCCCCGTTGGCGCAGTGCGCCCCGTAGACCGCGGCCGTCCGGACCAGCGTCGTCACGTACCGGGCGTCGTCCATCTGGGCGTCGTAGTACTGCAGGGCCCCCACCAGGGCGTCCTTGCGCAGCGCGGGCGCGATCCGCAGGGCGTGCTTGCGCGAGAGGTGCCGGTGGGTCGGCAGGCCCCGTCCGTGCCCGCTGGAGACCGACATCGCGTCGTAGAGGGCCACGCCCGAACCGGCGTAGAACCGCTCCCAGGCCTTGTGCTGGAGCGGGTAGAGGAACGGCACGGGCTTGACCAGGTGCGGGGCCAGCCGCCCCAGCAGCAGGCCGCGCTCTTTCAGCGCCTCGCGCACGAGCGCGAAGTCCAGCATCTCCAGGTACCTGAGGCCGCCGTGGATCAGCTTGCTCGACCTGCTCGACGTGCCCGACGCCCAGTCCCTGGCCTCCACCAGGCCGGTCGAGAGGCCTCTGGTCACGGCGTCGAGCGCGGTTCCGGCGCCGACCACGCCCGCGCCGACCACCAACACGTCCAGTTCGCGTTCGGCCATTGCGGCGAGCGCCTCGGCGCGCTGCGCCGGTCCCAGTGTCGCTGTCCTCACGGCTGCCTCCCGTTGTGCGGGCGTACCCGCCTGCTGCGGGCGAACCTGCTCGATGCGGGCGTACCCGCCTGCTGCGGGCGAACCCGCACCCACCCCCGTCCACGATTCTCACCGGCCGCTCCCGACTCGGCCACCGGCTGTGGACAACACAACGGTAGCCATCACCGCGGAATGCGACATTTCAGTCATATATACGCCTAGTCTGACATTGCGCCAGCCTTGGTCATCCACAGGACTTGCGCGCCCAGCCCGCTCATGCAAGGGAAGGGAAGGGACGGCTACCCCCATGCCCGCAGATCTCGCCGTCATCGGACTCGGCCACCTCGGCCTCCCCCTCGCCCAGGCGGCTGTCGCCGCCGGAATCGAGACAGTCGGCTACGACAGCGGTCCGGCCACGGACAGCAGCCTCACCGCCGCCGAAATCCGCCGCATGTCGGCGGCCGGCTTCCGCATCACCACCAACCCCGCCGAGCTCGGCCGGGTCCGCACCGCCGTCATCTGCGCCCCCACCCAGCTCGGCGCCGACCGGGCACTGGACCTCTCCGCCGTCGGCGAGGCCGGCCACGCGCTCGCCGCCCGGCTGCGGCCCCACACCACCGTCATCCTCGAATCCGCGGCCCACCCCGGCGTCACCGAGGACTACCTGCGCCCGATCCTCGAAGCCGGCTCCGGACTGCGCGCCGGCCGGGACTTCCACCTGGCCTACTCCCCCAGCCGCCTCGACCCCGGCAACCGCACCCACGGCATCGCCAACACCCCCAAGGTCATCGGCGGCCTCACCCCCGCCTGCACCGAGTCGGCGCACGCCTTCTACGCCCGCATCACCGAGAAGGTGGTCCGCGCCCGGGGCCTGCGCGAGGCGGAGACCGTACAGCTGCTGGAGACCAACTACCGGCACGTCAACATCGCCCTCATGAACGAGATGGCGGTCCTGTGCCACGACATCGGCGTCGACCTGTGGGACGTCATCCGCTGCGCCGAGACGAAGCCGTACGGGTTCCAGGCGTTCCGACCCGGCCCCGGCGTCGGCGGCCACGGCGTCCCCCTGGACCCCACCTATCTCCCCCACACCACCCGCACCCCGGGCCACCCGCTGCGCATGGTCGGTCTGGCCCAGGAGATCAACACCCGGATGCCGCAGTACGTCATCCAGCGCTCCGCCACCCTGCTGAACGAGCACGGAAAATCCGCCCGCGGCGCCCGCGTCCTGCTGCTCGGGGTCACCTACAAGCCGGACCTCGCGGACCAGGAGGGTTCCCCGGCCCCGGAGATCGCCAGCCGGCTCATCGACCTCGGCGCGCTGATCAGCTACCACGATCCGTACATCTCGGGCTGGCGCGTCCGGGACCGGCCGGTCCCGCGGGCCGAATCGTTGTACGAGGCCGCCGCCAACGCCGACCTGACGATCCTGCTCCAGCACCACCGCACGTACGACCTCCAAGGCCTCGCGGTCAAAGCCCAGTTGCTGCTGGACACCCGCGGGGCCAGTCCGGCCGGCGCGGCCCATCGGCTCTGACCTGCCGGGAAATCCCCCCTGCGATCGTCGGAGCGGCCTGCTAGCCTGCGGCGTCGCTTATCTCGCACTTACGTCCGATGGACACCCGTGCGTCCGCATCCCTGGGGGGACCTTCTTCATGAGCCAGCAGTTCCAGCCGCCCGCGCCCTCGTCCTACACCCCGGCCCCCGACCAGGCGCCGGCCCGCACGGGCAACGTCGGTCTCGGCATCCTCGCGGCCGTCGTGGCGGCCCTGGTCGCGGCCGGCGTCTACGGCGCGATCATGAACGCCATCGAGCGCCAGATCGGCTACGCCGCGGTCGGTGTCGGCCTCCTCGTCGGCCTCGCGGCCGGCAAGCTCGGCGGCCGGAACCCGGTCCTGCCCGTGGTCGGTGCGGTCCTGTCGATCGGGGCCGTCTACCTCGGCCAGCTGTTCTTCCTCGCGCTCGCGCTCGCCGACTACACCCACATCGGCGTCGTCGACGTGCTGAGCGACCCGGGCATCGGCGGCCTGAACGACATCTGGAAGGAAGCGGCCGAGCCGATGGACTACCTCTTCCTCGCCATCGGCGGCTTCATCTCCTTCGGCGCGGCCAAGAAGGCCGCCGCCTGACCCGCCCGCAGACGCCGGAGGGCCGGCACCCCACCCGGGGTGCCGGCCCTCCGGCGTACGTACGGAAGAAAACGTCCGGTCAGCGGCTGTGCTGCGAGTCCGCGACCGTGACCTCGACCCGCTGGAACTCCTTGAGCTCGCTGTAGCCGGTGGTGGCCATCGAGCGGCGCAGCGCGCCGAAGAGGTTCATCGAACCGTCCGGGGAGTGCGACGGGCCGGTGAGGATCTCCTCGGTGGTGCCGACCGTACCGAGGTCGACCTTCTTGCCGCGCGGCACGTCCTCGTGGACGGCCTCCATGCCCCAGTGGTTGCCCTTGCCGGGCGCGTCCGTGGCACGGGCCAGCGGGGAGCCCATCATCACCGCGTCCGCGCCGCAGGCGACGGCCTTGGGGATGTCCCCGGACCAGCCCACGCCGCCGTCGGCGATGACGTGCACGTAGCGGCCGCCGGACTCGTCCATGTAGTCGCGGCGGGCCGCGGCCACGTCCGCGACGGCGGTGGCCATCGGGACCTGGATGCCGAGCACGTTGCGCGTGGTGTGCGCGGCGCCGCCGCCGAAGCCGACCAGGACGCCCGCCGCGCCGGTGCGCATCAGGTGCAGGGCCGCGGTGTAGGTGGCGCAGCCGCCGACGATGACCGGCACGTCGAGCTCGTAGATGAACTGCTTGAGGTTCAGCGGCTCGGCGGCGCCGGAGACGTGCTCCGCCGACACGGTGGTGCCGCGGATCACGAAGATGTCCACGCCCGCCTCGACGACGGCCTTGGAGAACTCGGCGGTGCGCTGCGGGGAGAGCGCGGCGGCGGTGACGACACCGGAGTCGCGCACCTCCTTGATGCGCCGGCGGATCAGGTCCGCCTGGATCGGCGCGGAGTAGATCTCCTGGAGGCGGCGGGTCGCGGCCGCCTCGTCCAGCTCCGCGATCTCGTCCAGCAGCGGCTGCGGGTCCTCGTAGCGGGTCCACAGACCTTCGAGGTTCAGCACGCCGAGGCCGCCGAGCTCGCCGATGCGGATCGCGGTCTGCGGGGATACCACCGAGTCCATGGGAGCGGCCAGGAAGGGGAGCTCGAAGCGGTACGCATCGATCTGCCAGGCGATCGAGACCTCCTTCGGGTCCCGCGTACGCCGGCTCGGGACGATGGCGATGTCGTCGAACGCGTACGCCCTGCGGCCGCGCTTGCCGCGCCCGATCTCGATCTCAGTCACGTGTGGTGGCCTTTCCTCTGGGTCTGCCCGTCCAGTATCCCCGAACCCCGGGGGCCCGCGTTCCGGTGACCGCTGTACGGACGCACGACGAAGGGGCGGACCCCCGTCAGCGGGTCCGCCCCTGTCCGGAACCGATCAGCCCTTGCGGGAGTAGTTCGGCGCCTCGACCGTCATCTGGATGTCGTGCGGGTGGCTCTCCTTGAGCCCCGCCGAGGTGATCCGGACGAAGCGGCCCCGTTCCTGCAGCTCGGGGACCGTGCGGCCGCCGACGTAGAACATCGACTGGCGCAGGCCGCCGACCAGCTGGTGCACGACCGCGGACAGCGGACCGCGGTAGGGGACCTGACCCTCGATGCCCTCGGGGATCAGCTTGTCGTCGCCGCCGACGCCCTCCTGGAAGTAGCGGTCCTTGGAGAAGGAACGCTGGTCGCCGCGGGACTGCATCGCGCCGAGCGAGCCCATGCCGCGGTACGACTTGAACTGCTTGCCGTTGATGAAGAGCAGCTCGCCCGGGGACTCCTCGCAGCCCGCCAGCAGCGAGCCGAGCATCACGGTGTCGGCGCCGGCGACGAGCGCCTTGGCGATGTCGCCGGAGTACTGGAGGCCGCCGTCGCCGATGACCGGGACGCCCGCGGCCTTCGCGGCGAGCGCGGCCTCGTAGATGGCGGTGACCTGCGGGACGCCGATGCCGGCGACGACGCGGGTGGTGCAGATGGAGCCGGGGCCGACACCGACCTTGATGCCGTCGCAGCCGGCGTCGATGAGCGCCTGGGCGCCGTCGCGGGTGGCGACGTTGCCGCCGATGACGTCGACGCCGGAGTTCGACTTGATCTTGGCGACCATGTCGCCGACCAGGCGGGAGTGGCCGTGGGCGGTGTCGACGACGATGAAGTCGGCGCCCGCCTCGATCAGGGCCTGGGCACGCTCGTACGCGTCACCGGCGACACCGACGGCCGCGCCGACGAGCAGCCGGCCGTCCTTGTCCTTCGCGGCGTTCGGGTACTTCTCGGCCTTGACGAAGTCCTTGACCGTGATGAGGCCCTTGAGGATGCCCGCGTCGTCGACCAGCGGCAGCTTCTCGATCTTGTGGCGGCGCAGCAGCTCCATGGCGTCGACGCCGGAGATGCCGACCTTGCCGGTGACCAGCGGCATCGGGGTCATGACCTCGCGCACCTGGCGGCTGCGGTCCGACTCGAAGGCCATGTCGCGGTTGGTGACGATGCCCAGCAGCTTGCCGGCGGCGTCGGTGACCGGGACACCGGAGATGCGGAACTTCGCGCAGAGCTGGTCCGCCTCGCCGAGCGTGGCGTCGGGGTGGACCGTGATCGGGTCGGTGACCATGCCCGACTCGGAGCGCTTGACCAGGTCGACCTGGTTGGCCTGGTCGGCGATGGAGAGGTTGCGGTGCAGTACGCCGACGCCGCCCTGGCGGGCCATCGCGATGGCCATGCGGGCCTCGGTGACCTTGTCCATGGCCGCGGAGAGCAGCGGGACGTTCACCCGGACGTTGCGGGAGATGAGGGAGGAGGTGTCGATCTGCTCCGGCGCCATGTCCGACGCGCCCGGCAGCAGCAGGACGTCGTCGTAGGTCAGTCCGAGCGTGGCGAATTTGTCGGGCACTCCGGTCGAACCGCTCTCGGTCATGACACCTTCCCAATGGTCTTGCTCAGCGCGGATGTCCATGCTAACGGGATCCTGGGGCGTCTCATTCCACGACCAACATCAACCGTCAGTTTCGTGGGTTCCTACGACCACCTGCCGTGACGGGACGGGCGCCTACTGCTCGGCGAGGGCGCGCAGCCGGCTGAGGGCACGGTGCTGGGCCACGCGTACCGCGCCGGGCGACATCCCGAGCATCTGCCCGGTCTCCTCGGCGGTGAGGCCCACCGCCACCCGCAGGACGAGCAGCTCGCGCTGGTTCTCCGGGAGGTTGGCCAGCAGTTTCTTGGCCCAGGCGGCGTCGCTGCTGAGCAGCGCCCGCTCCTCGGGGCCCAGCGAGTCGTCGGGCCGCTCCGGCATCTCGTCGGACGGGACGGCGGTGCTCCCGGGGTGGCGCATGGCTGCCCGCTGGAGGTCGGCGACCTTGTGCGCGGCGATGGCGAAGACGAAGGCCTCGAAGGGGCGGCCGGTGTCCCGGTAGCGGGGCAGCGCCATCAGGACGGCGACGCACACCTCTTGCGCCAGGTCCTCCACGAAGTGACGAGCGTCACCGGGAAGCCGGGACAGCCGGGTGCGGCAGTAGCGGATGGCGAGGGGGTGCACGAAGGCGAGCAGGTCGTGAGTGGCCTGCTCGTCGCCTTCCACCGCTCGGCGTACGAGCGCGCTGACGGCCCCGGCACCGCCGCCTTTGGCGGCGTCCGTGTGGCTTGTGGCCGTGGGTGACCCCTGGGCCTCGTCGTCGCGCATCGATCCATGGTGCCTTGGCGCGGGACCGTTCGTGGCACCGCGGCCCTGGTTGTGCGTCGAAGCGTTATGAGCGGGTGCGCCGGAACTCATGGTGTGCGCCCTCCCCTCCGCTCGGCCCGAATGGTCCCTGAGGCCACATCTTCGAAAATGCGGCACACCCTCAAGGATGCGGCATCGCGCCCGAAGCGACACGTCCCCCGGATTGTGCCCCGCCAACCCCCGCTTGCGCACCGGGTACGGCGGGACACTCTGGGTGCTCCGCCGTCAGCGGACCAGGCCCCAGCGGAACCCGAGTGCCACGGCGTGCGCCCGGTCCGAGGCGCCGAGCTTCTTGAAGAGCCTGCGGGCGTGCGTCTTGACCGTGTCCTCGGAGAGGAAGAGCTCGCGCCCGATCTCCGCGTTGGAACGGCCGTGGCTCATGCCCTCCAGCACCTGGATCTCGCGCGCGGTGAGGGTGGGCGCGGCGCCCATCTCGGCCGAGCGGAGCCGGCGCGGTGCCAGTCGCCAGGTCGGGTCGGCGAGCGCCTGGGTGACCGTGGCCCGCAGTTCGGCGCGCGAGGCGTCCTTGTGCAGATAGCCCCGGGCTCCGGCGGCGACCGCGAGGGCCACGCCGTCCAGGTCCTCGGCGACCGTCAGCATGATGATGCGGGCGCCCGGATCGGCCGAGAGCAGCCGGCGAACCGTCTCCACACCGCCGAGGCCCGGCATCCGGACGTCCATCAGAATGAGATCGGAGCGGTCGGCACCCCAGCGGCGGAGGACTTCCTCGCCGTTGGCAGCCGTCGTCACACGCTCGACGCCGGGCACGGTGGCAACCGCGCGACGGAGCGCCTCTCGGGCAAGCGGGGAGTCGTCGCAGACGAGGACGGAAGTCATGACCGCCCTCCGCAGCTGATGCGCGTCACCTTGAGCCTCCAGGCTGGTACGTATCGTCACCTGTGCGGTCGATGCCCCCGGACACCTGTCCGAGAACTTCTTGGTTCAACCGCCTTCGCACTCTCAACGATGGTCACTCGAAAGAGTTACGGGTCGGACGGACACCTTCGGCACTCTACGTGAGGATGCGATCACGGCGCAGGAGCCACGAGCCCCCGGTCCTCCATCTGGAGCTATGCCCTATTTGGCGGCTTTCCTTCCGTTCGCCCTGTGTCTGAGGCTAGATTCCCAATGAGTCATATTTACATCTACTACGACTGTAGATGTGGAGACATGGACCCTACCCGCCTCAGTACCGGCACCAAGAGGACTACCCATGGCAGATTTCTCCAGGCTCCCCGGACCGAACGCCGACCTCTGGGACTGGCAGCTACTGGCTGCCTGCCGCGGGGTCGACAGCTCCCTCTTCTTCCACCCGGAGGGCGAGCGGGGTGCGGCCAGGAGCGCGCGCGAGGCCTCGGCTAAAGAGGTCTGCATGCGCTGTCCGGTGCGCGCGGAATGCGCCGCGCACGCACTCGCCGTCCGTGAGCCCTACGGGGTGTGGGGCGGCCTCACCGAGGACGAACGCGAGGAACTGATGGGGCGCGCACGGCACCGGCTGATCCCCGCGTCAAGCGCCACCGGGCCGGCCGCTCCGCGCTGACCCCCACCCTCCGAGCCGTCCGAAGGAACGTTTCTTCACTCCAAGGGCGGATCATCCGAAGATCACCTCATCCCACCCGGAACCTTTGCGGCGAACCTCCGGAAGCCCCTTCCACGGAACTCTGCCGACGCGGCGCGCCCGGGCGTGTCGCACCGCCCCCGGACCGGGACCGTCACGCCCCCATGGACGCGGCGGCCCGCTCCAGTTCCACCAGGGTCGCGGCCACCGCCGGGACCCGCGCGAGGTCGGGCAGGGTCAGCGCCACGACCTCCCGCTCGACGGCCGGTTCGACCACCACGGCGCTGACCCCCTTGGCCCGCACGGACTCCACCGCGAGCTCCGGCAGCACCGCCACCCCCAGCCCCGCCCCGACCAGGCCGACCACCGCCGGGTAGTCGTCGGTCGCGAAGTCGATGCGCGGGGTGAACCCGGCCTCCTCGCACACCTCCACCAGATGGCGGCGGCAGCGCGGGCAGCCCGCGATCCACGGCTCCCCGGCCAGCTCGGCCATGCCCACCCGGCCGGCTCCGGCCAGCCGGTGCGCCTCGGGGACCAGCCCCACGAGCCGGTCGGTCAGCAGGGGCCGCACCACCAGGTCCTCCCACTCGGCGGCGGGCCCGGCCGAAGCCCCGTACCGGAAGGCCAGCGCCAGGTCGCAGTCCCCCTCGCGCAGCATCTCCACCGAGCGCGGCGGTTCCGCCTCGACCAGCGAGATCCGGGTGCCGGGGTGCTCGGCGCGCATGGCCGCCAGCGCCGTGGGGACCAGCGTGGAACTGCCGCTGGGGAACGACACGAGCCGCACCCGGCCCGCGCGCAGCCCGGCGATCGCCGCGACCTCCTCCTCGGCGGCGGTCAGCCCGGCCAGGATGCCGGCGGCATGCCTGACCAGCGCCTCGCCGGCCTGGGTGAGCCGCATCTCGCGGCCGGTCCGGATCAGCAGCGGAGTGCCGGCCGACTGCTCCAGCGCCTTCATCTGCTGGGAGACGGCCGGCTGGGTGCAGCCCAGTTCGCGGGCTGCGGCGGAGAAGGAACCGGTCCCGGCGACGGCGCGCAGGACCCGTAGATGACGTGCCTCGATCACCCTTCGAGCATAAGCCCAGCTTTGACCGGAGCGGCAATGCTCCAGGCTCACTTTGGGGTGCGGGGCGTGCGGGGACCGACGGAAGACCCCCGTCCGGAATGAAGCTAGGTTGCGCCTATGACGACTGCGTTGATTACGGGATCCACGGCGGGCATCGGCGCCGCCTTCGCCCGGCGGCTCGCCGCCCAGGGGCACAACCTGGTGCTGGTGGCGCGGGACACCGAGCGCCTGGGCGAGCAGGCCACCGAACTGCACGACCGGCACGGCATCGAGGCCGAGGTGCTGGCCGCCGACCTGTCCACGGACAAGGGCATCGCCGCGGTCGAGGCACGCCTCGGCGACCGCACGCACCCGGTGGACCTGCTGGTCAACAACGCCGGCTTCGGCAACAAGGGCAGCTACCTCCAGGTCTCCATGGCGGACGAACTGACGATGCTGAAGGTGCACGTCGAAGCGGTGCTGCGGCTGACCTCGGCGGCGGCCGAGTCGATGCGCTCGCGCGGGCGCGGCGGTGTCGTCAACGTGGCCTCGGTGGCCGCCTTCGTACCGCGCGGGACCTACGGGGCGAGCAAGGCCTGGGTCGTGCAGTTCACCCAGGGCGCGGCGAAGGACCTGGCCGGGAGCGGGGTGCGGCTGATGGCGCTGTGCCCGGGCTTCGTACGGACCGAGTTCCACGAGCGGGCCGGGATGGGCACCGACAACATCCCGGGCTGGATGTGGCTGGACGCCGACAAGTTGGTGGCGGCGGCGCTGGCCGACCTGGCGCGCGGCAAGACCGTGTCCATCCCCGACCCCCGGTACAAGGCGCTGATGGGCGTGGTGAAACTGACGCCGCGCGGGCTCCTGGGTGGGGTGTCGTCGCGCACGGGCCGCAAGTACGGGCCCCGGTAAGTCCCTGCACGCGGCGCCGAACGGGGCAAATCTCCCTAAACTGGATGTGTCTCATCCACCCGGGAGGCGACGCGATGACTTTCGTGCAGGTAATTGATTACGAAACCAAGCGGTTCGAGGAGATGAACGCGCTCATCGACCGCTGGGCGGAGCAGGCGAGCGGCCGGCGGACGGTCACCCACACGATGATCGGACGGGACCGCGACGCCAAGACGCACTACGTCGATCTCGTCGAATTCCCCTCGTACGAGGAGGCCATGAGGAACTCTCAGCTGCCCGAGACGGACCGGATGTTCCAGGAAATGGTGTCCCTCTGCGACGGAATGCCGAAGTTCATGAACCTGGACGTCGTCCGCGACGAGTACCTCAACAAGCTGCTCGTGAACCGGATCTTCGAGGACCTGGCGGAGAAGGGGGACTTCGACGTCATGGAGGAGTGCGTCGCGGCCGGCTACATGGACCACGACATGATGCAGATGCCCGGCAATGCCGACGGCCGCGAGGGGCTGCGCCGGAGCATGACGATGTGGCGCGACGCCTTCGACTTCACCTTCGACCTGCACCGCCAGATCGCCGAAGGCGACTGCGTCAGCACCCTGTGGAACTGGACCGGCAGGCAGAAGGGCGAGTTCATGGGGGTCCCCTCGACGGGACAGGAAGTCAGCATGTCGGGCTGCACCACCTTCCGGATCGAGAACGGCCAGGTCGCGGAGGGCTGGTGGTACTACGACGCCCCCGGCCTGATGCGCCAGCTGGGCATGAACATGGGCATGACCTCGGGCGGCACCACCCGGGACATGGGCATGTGACGGCACACGGGGTGCGCACGCCGCGCCCCGCGGCACGGGAAAGCCCCGGTCACCACCGCTTCGCAGCGGCGGGAACCGGGGCCTTCTCGGTTCAGCTCAGCTCTGACGGGGTCAGTGGCTGTGGCCGTGACCGTGGCCGTGACCGGCGTCGGCCTCTTCCTCGGCCGGCTTCTCGACGACCAGGGTCTCGGTCGTGAGCAGCAGGGAGGCGATGGAAGCGGCGTTCTCCAGCGCGGAACGGGTGACCTTGACCGGGTCGATGACGCCGGCCTTCACCAGGTCGCCGTACTCGCCGGTCGCGGCGTTGAAGCCCTGGCCCTTGTCGAGCTCGGCGACCTTGGCGGTGATCACGTAGCCCTCGAGGCCCGCGTTCTCGGCGATCCAGCGCAGCGGCTCGACCGCGGCGCGGCGGACGACGGAGACACCGGTGGCCTCGTCGCCGGTGAGGCCGAGGTTGCCCTCCAGCACCTTCACGGCGTGGACGAGGGAGGAGCCACCGCCGGAGACGATGCCCTCCTCGACCGCGGCGCGGGTCGCCGAGATGGCGTCCTCGAGGCGGTGCTTCTTCTCCTTGAGCTCCACCTCGGTGGCGGCGCCGACCTTGATGACGCAGACGCCGCCGGCGAGCTTCGCCAGGCGCTCCTGCAGCTTCTCGCGGTCCCAGTCGGAGTCCGTGGACTCGATCTCGGCCTTGATCTGGTTGACGCGGCCGAGGACCTCGTCGGAGCTGCCGCCACCGTCGACGATGGTGGTGTCGTCCTTGGTGATGGTCACGCGGCGCGCGGTGCCGAGGACGTCCAGACCGGCCTGGTCGAGCTTGAGGCCGACCTCCTCGGCGATGACGGTGGCACCGGTGAGGGTGGCCATGTCCTGGAGCATCGCCTTGCGGCGGTCACCGAAGCCGGGGGCCTTGACGGCGACGGCGTTGAAGGTGCCACGGATCTTGTTGACGACCAGGGTCGACAGGGCCTCGCCCTCGACGTCCTCGGCGATGATCAGCAGCGGCTTGGAGGCGCCGGCCTGGATGACCTTCTCCAGCAGCGGCAGGAGGTCCTGGATGGAGGAGATCTTGCCCTGGTTGATCAGGATGTACGGGTCGTCGAGGACGGCCTCCATACGCTCCTGGTCGGAGACCATGTACGGCGAGAGGTAGCCCTTGTCGAAGGCCATGCCCTCGGTGAACTCCAGCTCCAGGCCGAAGGTGTTGGACTCCTCGACGGTGATGACACCGTCCTTGCCGACCTTGTCCATCGCCTCGGCGATGAGCTCGCCGACCTGCTGGTCCTGCGCGGAGAGCGCGGCCACGGCGGCGATGTCGGACTTGTCCTCGATCGGGCGGGCGGTCGCGAGGAGCTCCTGCGACACGGCCTTGACGGCGGCGTCGATGCCCTTCTTGAGGGCGGCCGGGGAGGCGCCGGCGGCGACGTTGCGCAGACCCTCGCGGACCAGCGCCTGGGCCAGCACGGTGGCGGTGGTGGTGCCGTCACCCGCGATGTCGTTGGTCTTGGTCGCCACCTCCTTCACGAGCTGGGCGCCCAGGTTCTCGTACGGGTCGTCCAGCTCGACCTCGCGGGCGATGGTGACACCGTCGTTGGTGATGGTGGGCGCGCCGAACTTCTTGTCGATGACGACGTTGCGGCCCTTGGGGCCGATCGTCACCTTCACCGTGTCGGCAAGCTTGTTCACACCGCGCTCGAGGGCGCGACGGGCGTCCTCATCGAACTTCAGAATCTTCGGCATGGGAGCGGTTCAGTCCTCTCGTTGCGATCCTCGGCCGCTCACCGCGACCGCCACCGCCTAGAACGAACTACGCCCCTCGCCCCCCGGCATCAGCAGGGTGACCAGGGGCGCAGCTCAAAGCAAAACTGGAGAAGTGTCTTACTTCTCGACGATCGCGAGCACGTCGCGGGCCGAGAGGACGAGGTACTCCTCGCCGCTGTACTTCACTTCGGTGCCGCCGTACTTGCTGTACAGCACGATGTCGCCGACGCTGACGTCCAGCGGGAGACGCTGGCCGTCCTCGAAGCGACCCGGACCGACCGCAAGGACGACGCCCTCCTGGGGCTTCTCCTTCGCGGTGTCCGGGATGACCAGGCCGGAGGCCGTGGTCTGCTCGGCGTCGAGCGGCTGGACCACAATGCGGTCCTCAAGCGGCTTGATGGCAACCTTGGAGCTGGCGGTCGTCACGATCCGACCTCCCCCTTCGGAGATCCGGGGTTAACTGTCTGAGGTGGCGACCAGGTCGATCCGTCGTCGCGGGTGCCGGACCTGCCTGTCGCTGTGTTGGCACTCACCAGGGGCGAGTGCCAGGTGCGAGACTATTCCGGCGATTAGCACTCGGTCAAGCGGAGTGCCAACACACCACCCGACGGAATGCGGATCACCCCCCTCCGGACGGCTCCGGAGGGCGCCGGACCGGCCCCCAGGAACCATCGTCAGGGCTTCCTCGTCGTAGTGGATATGAAGATAAAACGCCCGAATACCGACGGCGAAGGCATCCCGTGAGGGGACTGAGGCCGCTGACGGTGGCCGGCGCCCGCCGTCGTACCGAAGCATTGCTGCTCGTCCTCGTCACCGGCATCGCCGTTCTCGGTCATGCCGCGGCCGGTCTGGCGATGAACGGCGCACTGCCGCCGAAGCTCACCGGATTCACCATCAGCCTGACGCTGCTGTCGCTGGTGGGACACCTGGGCATCCGCCGGTTCGCGCCGTATGCGGATCCGCTCGTCTTCCCGCTCGCCATGCTGCTGACCGGGCTCGGGCTCGTCCTCATCAACCGCCTCGACCAGGGGTACATCGAGCGCTACGGTTCCGACGCGAACGCCCCCGGCCAGCTGATGTGGACCGTGGTCGGGGTCGCCGCCTGCCTGCTGGTGGTGGCGCTGCTGCGCGACCACAGACTCCTGCAGCGCTTCATCTACATCACCATGGCCGTCGCGCTGGTGCTGCTCATCGCGCCGGCCTTCTTCGGCGCGGACACCTACGGGGCCAAGCGCTGGATCATCCTGTTCGGGTTCTCGCTCCAGCCCGGCGAGTTCGTGAAGATCATGATCGCGGTCTTCTTCGCGGGCTACCTGGTCGTCCACCGGGACTCGCTGGCCCTGACGGGCCGCAAGTTCCTGGGCATGCGGCTGCCGCCGATGCGGCAGCTCGGGCCTATCGTCACCGTGTGGGTCCTGTCGCTGCTCGTGCTCGTCTTCGAACGGGACCTCGGTACGTCGCTCATCTTCTTCGGCGTGTTCGTGGTGATGCTGTACGTCGCCACGGAACGCACCAGCTGGATCGTCTGCGGCCTCGTCATGGCGGCGGGCGGCGCCTTCGTGGTGGGGTCCACCGAGCCGCACGTGAAGGCGCGCGTGGCCGCCTGGCTCAACCCGCTGTCCTACTACTGGACGGACCGGCCGCCGGGCGTCACCTCCGACCAGTCGGCCCAGGCGCTGTTCAGCTTCGGCACGGGCGGCATCACCGGCACCGGACTCGGCATGGGACACCCTGAGCTGATCAAGTTCGCGGGGCGCAGCGACTTCATCCTGACCACCGTGGGCGAGGAACTGGGCCTCGCGGGGGTGATGGCGGTCCTGCTGCTCTACGGGCTGCTCGTCCAGCGGGGCCTGCGGATGGCGCTTGCGGCGCGGGACCCGTTCGGCAAACTCCTGGCGGTGGGCCTGGCGGCGGCGCTGGCGCTCCAGGTGTTCGTTGTCGCGGGCGGCGTCACGGGCCTGATCCCCCTGACGGGCAAGGCCCTGCCCTTCCTGGCGAAGGGCGGCTCGTCCCTCCTGGCGAACTGGCTCATGATCGCCCTGCTGCTCCGCATCAGCGACAGCGCGGAACGCCAACGCGAGGCGGACGCCCACGACCCGGCGGAAACGACGCTGACCCCGGCGGGGGTGGGGGTGTAGAGGCGGGGTGTGGGGTGCGGGGGTGCCGGCCGGGGTACCGGCCGGGGCGCTCGGCCCGCCGGGCGGGTTGCGGGGGCGGGGTGTTCACCGGACGGCCTCAGAGAGGGCATGGGGGTTTCCCGTCAGTCCGATCGTCTCTCCGCGTCGGCCCGGTCCCTCAAGAGCGCTCGCTGCGCTCGCGTCGCTTCGCGATGGCCTTCGGCCACCCTTGACCGACCGGCCCGCCACGGATCAACGAAGACTGACGGGAAACCCCCAGAGGAACGGGCCGGTGCCTGCTTTCTGCCCATCCCCCTCACAGCTGCAGGGGCCCCACCCCGAGATGCCGCGCCAGATCGCTACGCGCTCCCCCCATCTCAGCGACTGCAGGCCGTCTGGGGCTGGACATAAGCCGCCCACGACCTCGTCCACCGGCCCCGGACTGCGATCGCGGGCCGAGTCAGCCGGCGCGTTCGGCGAGGCTGCGTTCCACGCAGAACTCGTTGCCTTCCGGGTCGGCGAGAGTCACCCATCCGGTTCCGTCGGGCCTGCGGTGGTCGCCCACCAGGGTGGCACCCAACGCGAGGATGCGGTCCACCTCTTCGTCCCGCGACCGGTCCTGCGGTTGCAGGTCCACGTGCACCCGATTCTTCACCGTCTTGGCATCGGCCACTGTCACGAAGAGCAGAGTCGTGCCCGGCGCCTTGACCAATGCCTCGGGGTCGCCGGGGAAGTCGTCGTCAGCGAGCGAGCCGTCGAGGACGGCGGCCCAGAACTGCGCCAGGCGGTAGGCGTCGGAGCAGTCGATGGTGAGGTGTCGTATGAGAGAAGACATTGACGCACTATCGATCACGCGCGTCACCGATGTCCACGGACTTTGCCACCGATGCGGTCCCTCCGGAGTGGAGGGGTCCATGACCGGCCCAAGACGGTCTGGAGACGCCGGGACGGGAGGAGCGCGTAGCGATCTGGTGCGCGCGGACCCCGCCGCGGATCGCTGACGGGGCCGCTCCTCCGGGTCTCTGCCCGGTGATCGTTCTTTTGGGGGGTTCCCGGCAGTCTTCGTTGATCCGTGGCGGGCCGGTCGGTCAAGGGTGGCCGAAGGCCATCGCGAAGCGACGCGAGCGCAGCGAGCGCCCTTGAGGGACCGGGCCGACGCGGAGAGACGATCGGACTGACGGGAAACCCCCATGCCCTCTCTGAGGCCGTCCGGTGAACACCCCGCCCCCGCAACCCGGCCCGGCGGGCCGAGCACCCCGGCCGACACCCCGCCCCCAAGAGCCCCCGAGAGCCCCGAAAC
This sequence comes from Streptomyces sp. NBC_00667, assembly GCF_036226825.1. Lineage (NCBI taxonomy): Bacteria > Bacillati > Actinomycetota > Actinomycetes > Kitasatosporales > Streptomycetaceae > Streptomyces > Streptomyces sp. NBC_00667. The sequence continues at coordinate 4,102,872 of NZ_CP109022.1, read as the reverse complement.
CCCGCCCCCCTACAGGTAGTCCTCCAAGCGGGCGATCTTGAAGCCCTGCTCCTGGATGCGCTTGAGCATGTTGGCGGTCATCTGGGTTTCCGTCTCGCCCTTGAGTTCCGACGGGCCGCGGAAGTGGGCGAGGATGATGTCGCCCGGGCGCAGCGCGGAGCCTTCGGCGTACTGGAAGCCGGTGATCTGCATCGACACGCGCCACAGGATGACCTGGGAGATGCCGCACTCGGAGGCGGCCTTGAGGGTGTCGTCGTTGTAGTTGCCGAACGGCGGCCGGAAGCGGGTCGGTTTGGTGCCGAAGCGCTTTTCCAGGCGTTCCTGCTGACCGCATATCTCCTTCTTCTGCGCCGCGAAGCCCAGCGTGCGCAGGTTGGGGTGGGTCAGCGTGTGGTTGTTTATCGTGCTGCCGCTGCCGTTGTCGCGCAGCGTCTGGAAGTGGCCGTAGTCGGACGAGGCCACGTTGTCCGTCAGGAACATGCTGATCGGCAGCTTGAGGTCGGCCGCCATCTTGAGGAACTGCGGGTTCTTCTCCGCGCCGTCGTCGAAGGTCAGGAAGACGACCTTGTCGGTCGGCGCGACGGGTATTCGGTCTATGACGGCCGGCTTGCCCGGCGCGGCCTGGGGGATCTGCGGCTTCTGGGAGGGCTTCGGCGCGTACTGGACCGGGGCGTTCAGCCCCCACTTGCGGTACGCGTCGTCCACCGGTGCCACCGGCGCCGGAGAAGGGGAGGCGGCGGAGGATGCGGACGGGGAGGCCGAGGGCTTCCCCGTCTCCTGCTTGGTCTTGCGCCCCAGTCGTTCGATGGGGTCCACGCTGTTCCCGCACCCCGAGAGGGAAAGCGCGAGCGCGCCGGCTGCGAGCGTCCCGGCTACCAACCGGCGCGCGTACTTCACAAGTAGTCCTCCAGGCGGGCCACGGCGTATCCCTTGTCCGTGACGGTCTTCATGACATGACGGATCATGTCAGGCATGGTGCCCTTCCAGTCTTCCCGGCCCCGGAAGTGCGTGAGGATGATGTCACCAGGGTGGAGGTCCCGGTCCCATTCCCGCCAGTCCATCCGGTTGGGGAACGCCTCGGCGTTCCACAGCGGGACGGCCTTGATGCCGCAGGACTTCGCCGCGCGCAGGGTGTCCTGGTTGTAGTTGCCGTACGGCGGCCGGAAGAGTGACGGCCGCTTGCCGAACTGCTTCTGGATGGTGTCCTGCTGGCCGCAGATCTCCTCGCGCTGCTGTTCGTAGTCGAGGGCCGGCAGGTAGCGGTGGTTGAGCGTGTGGTTGTTCAGGGTGACGCCCGCGGCCTGCATCTTCTTGAAGTACGGGTAGTTGTCCCGGACCAGGTAGTCGCTGAGGAACGCCGTGTAGGGGAGGTGGAGCTCCTCCATCATCGTGAGGAACTCGGGGTCCTTCTCCGCGCCGTCGTCGATCGTCAGGAAGACGACCTTGTCCTCGGTGGGGACCGTGGTGAAGACGGGCGGGAGGTTCTCCTGGCCCTCGACCTCGAAGCCGTCGCGGGTGGTGATCTCCGGCTTGGTCTTGGGCGCGGGCGGGGCGGTCAGCGGCGGCTTGGCCAGTTTCCACTTCTTCGCGGCGGCGATCCGGGCCTGCTGGGCGGCCTTCTGCTGCTCGGCGGGGTTCGCGAGCGCGCCCGCCGCGCCGGCGCCCTCGGCGCCCGAGCCGCCCTTGGGCTTGGTGGCCGGCGGGTTCGAGGAGCCGCAAGCGGTGCCCAGCGCGGCGACCAGCAGCGCGGCGAGGGCCACCCCGTACCGGCCGAGCGGACGCGCCGCGGGCCGATGACCTTGTTGCGTCTTATTTCCCTTTTGTCGTACAGGCTGCATAGCGCGGATACTCCCAGGACACTCCCCCGGGCCCCGGAAGACACCGCGAGCGGAGCTCGACCTTCCATCGACTGGCCCACACTGGCCGACAATGGTCCCCGTGACCCCCGAAGACTTCGCCGCCCTGCTCACCCCCGAGGGGCGCGCCCTCCTCGACTCGCTCCACGACTACGACCCCGCCCAGGAGCTGGCCGTGGCCACCCGGCTGCGCCGCGAGCACCCCGCCGCCCTGGTCTCCGCCGCGCTCGGGCAGGCCCGGCTGCGGCAGCGGGCGTCCGTGAAGTTCGGGGCCGAGGACGCCTTCCGGATGTACTTCACCCCCGGCGGCGGCGAGATGGCCACGCGCGCCTCCGTCGCGTCCTACCGCGCCGGCCGGCTCGCGGCCCTCGGCGTACGCAGCGTCGCGGACCTGTGCTGCGGCATCGGCGGGGACGCCCTGGCCCTGGCCCGCCTGGGCATCCGGGTGCTGGCGGTGGACCACGACCCGCTGACGGTCGCCGTCGCCCGGGCCAATGCCGAAGCGCTGGGGCTCGCGGACCTGATCGAGGTCAGGGAGGCGGACGTGACCACCGTCGACACCGCCGGCTACGACGCCGTTTTCATCGACCCGGCCCGGCGCGGCGGCAGGGGCCGGATCTTCGACCCCGAGAGCTACTCCCCGCCGCTGTCCTGGGCCGTCGCGGCCGCGCGCAGCGCCCCGTACGCCGCCATCAAGATCGCGCCGGGGATCCCGCACGAGGCCGTCCCGGCGGAGGCCGAGGCCGAGTGGATCTCCGACCAGGGGGACGTGAAGGAGGCCGTGCTGTGGTTCGGGACGGAGCCCGGCAGCGTACGGGCCACCCTGCTCCCGGGGCCGCGCGCGCTGCGCACCGCCGATCCGCTGCCCGACCCCGAGGCGGGGCCGGTGGGCCGGTACCTGTACGAGCCCGACGGCGCCGTGATCCGCGCCCACCTGGTCGCGGAGGTCGCCGAGCAGCTGGGCGGACGGCTGATCGACCCCACCATCGCCTACATCACCGCGGACGAGCTGCGCGCCACCCCGTACGCGACCGCGTACGAGATCACCGACGTGCTGCCCTTCGGCTTGAAGAAGCTCAAGGCCCTGCTGCGCGAGCGCGGCGTCGGCGTCCTGACGGTGAAGAAGCGCGGTTCGGCGATCGAGCCCGAGGAGCTTCGCAAGAAGGTCAAACCCCAGGGGCCGCACTCGGCGACCGTGATCCTGACCCGCGTCGACGGCGCTCCCTCGATGCTGATCGGGGCGCCCGTGGAAAGGCGGTGAACGGCCCGGTCGCCCGGGGATCCGGACCGCCCGTGGCCGGTTGCGCCGCCGGCGTCCGCGCCGAGCTCCTACGCCCTTTCACCGAAGGCGCGCACGGCCCAGCGGTGGTGCGCGCCTGCCTTGCCGAGGCCGAGGAGCGCGGTGACCCACAGGATCAGGCCGAGCCCCATCAGATACGTGACCTCGCCGTACGTCACCTCGCCCGGCCGGGCCTCCAGCGCCGTCCCGAACGTCACCCACAGCCCGACGGCGCCGAGGGCGAACGAGGCGAGCAGCCAGGTCAGGCTCCGCCAGGGGGCGCGCACCAGGGCGGCCGCGGCGGGGTCCCGGTCGGATTCGGCCCACGCGCACAGCAGCCGGCGCAGCTGCCGGTCCCGTTCGGCGCCCTTGGCGAACCAGATCCCGGCGGGGACCAGCACGCCCGCTCCGAGCGCGCCGAAGACGGCCCCGAAGAAGTACGAGAGCGGGTCGTGGCTCTCGATCGCCCTCAGGGCCATGCCGATGAAGCTCCAGCCGAGCGCGAAGACGGCGGCCACCGCCCAGAGCGTCAGCAGCCGGCCGGGGCCGAGGATGCGCCGGCCCAGTTCCTGGAGGAAGCGCGCCCGCTCGGCGCGCACGACGGACTCGTCCAGCCACTCCCGCAGGTGCGCGGGCGGCGGCGGGGGAGGCAGCTCACGACGGGACATGCACATGACCGTACGAGGACCTGATACAAAGTCACTCGACCGGCGCTCAGCCGCCGGCGACCTCCACCGACTCGAACCGCCAGCGGTGCACGGCCCGGGTGATCAGGTCCGCGGCCGGCTCGGGCAGCTCGGGCAGCTCCGCCGCCACGCCCTCCGCGGCCTCCCACCAGGTGACCACCAGCACCCGGTCCTGCGGGGCCCGCAGCACCTCGCGGCGCACCGGCTCCCGGGACAGGACCTGGGCGCGGGCCCATTCCAGCAGCTCGTTGCCCCGGCCGGGCACCGCCCGGGCCTCCCACATCAGCACGACCGTGCTCATGAGTAGAGGTTGTCCTTGCTCAGCTCGTGCACGTGGTCGTGGTCATGCGTGTGCCCGTGCCCTTGCCCGTGCCCGTCACCGCCCCGCGTGCCCGGGACGTGCGGGTCCGTCACCGGCAGCGAGGAGTCCGCCGACAGGTCCCAGTCCGAGGCCGGACGGTTCCGCTTGACCATCTCCGCACCGAGCGCGGCCACCATCGCTCCGTTGTCGGTGCACAGCTTGGGCCGCGGCACGCGCAGGATGATCCCCGCGTCGTCGCACCGCTCCTGGGCCAGCGCCCGCAGCCGGGAATTGGCCGCGACACCCCCGCCGATCATCAGGTGGTCGACGCCCTCGTCCTTGCAGGCGCGGATCGCCTTGCGGGTCAGCACGTCCACCACGGCCTCCTGGAAGGACGCCGCCACGTCGCGCACCGGCACCTCCTCGCCCGCCTTCCGCTTCGCCTCGATCCAGCGGGCCACCGCCGTCTTGAGGCCGGAGAAGGAGAAGTCGTACGCCGCGTCGCGCGGCCCGGTCAGACCGCGCGGGAAGTTGATCGCCTTCGGGTCGCCCTCCCGCGCGAGCCGGTCGATGACCGGACCGCCGGGGAAGCCCAGCTGGAGCACGCGGGCGATCTTGTCGAAGGCCTCGCCGGCCGCGTCGTCGATGGTCGCGCCGAGCGGCCGTACGTCGGCGGTGATGTCCGGCGCGAGCAGCAGCGAGGAGTGGCCGCCCGACACCAGGAGCGCCATGGTGGGCTCGGGCAGCGGCCCGTGCTCCAGCTGGTCGACGCAGATGTGCGAGGCGAGGTGGTTGACCCCGTACAGCGGCTTGCCCAGCGCGTACGCGTACGCCTTGGCCGCCGAGACGCCCACCAGCAGCGCCCCCGCCAGGCCCGGGCCCGCGGTGACGGCGATGCCGTCGAGGTCGCGGGCGCTGACGCCGGCTTCCTTGAGGGCGCGGTCGATGGTCGGGACCATGGCCTCCAGGTGCGCGCGGGAGGCCACCTCGGGTACGACACCGCCGAAGCGGGCGTGCTCGTCGACGCTGGAGGCGATCGCGTCGGCCAGCAGGGTGGTGCCGCGGACGACGCCGACGCCGGTCTCGTCGCAGGAGGTCTCGATGCCGAGGACGAGGGGTTCGTCAGCCATGGGTCTCACCTTGTACGGGTCCGTCCGCGAGGACGGAGTGTGCGGGATCGGAAAGTCGCATCACGAGCGCGTCGACGTTGCCGGGCTGGTAGTACCCCCGGCGGAAGCCGATCGGCTCGAAACCGAAGCGCTCGTAGAGCTTCTGGGCGCGGGTGTTGTCCACCCGCACCTCCAGCAGCACCTCGGCGCACTCGAAGGCGGTCGCGGCGCGCAGCAGGTCGTCGAGCAGCCGGGCGCCGAGGCCGGTGCCCCACTGGTCGCGGGCCGCGGCGATGGTCTGGACGTCACCCAGGTCCCCGGCGGCGGCCAGCCCGGCGTAACCGACGATGCGGCCGGCGGCCCCGTCCGCCGCGGCGGAGCCGCCGTCGGGAGGGATCTCGGCGACGACGTAGCGGCGGGTGGCGTGCGGGCCGCGCGCGTGGGCGAGTTCGGACCAGAACATTCCGGCGGACCAGGCGTCCTCGGGGAACAGCTCGTGTTCCAGTTCCAGCACGGGCCCGATGTCCCACCAGCGCATCTCACGCAGTACCGCGGTCACTTGGGGGTGACCACCTTGTAGTTCTTGGGCACCTGGGCGTCGGGCCGGCGCAGGTACATCGGTGTCGGGGGCAGGAACTCCAGGCCGTCGGCGATCCGCTGCGCCGCCAGGGCCGCGAGGGCGGCGGCGCTCTGGTGCTCGGGCCCGCGGGCGTCGGTGAAGACGTCCGGGTACAGCAGGGCGCCCTGTCCGACCGCGGGCAGCCCCGCGACCTGCTCGGCGATGTCGGCGGGGCGGTCCACGGCGGGGTCGCCTACGCGCGTGCGCGGGTCCTCGTACCGGGCCCAGTAGACCTCCTTGCGCCGCGCGTCGGTGGCGACGGTGAAGGGGCCCTCGATCCCGGCGGCGCCGGCCGCGTGGGCCAGGCCGTCCAGGGTGCACAGGCCGTGCACCGGGACGCCGAGGACGGCGGCGAAGGTGGACGCGGTGACGAGGCCGACGCGCAGTCCGGTGTAGGGGCCGGGGCCGACGCCGACGACGATGCCGGTGACGGCTTCGAGTTTCACCCCGGCCTCGGCGAGGACCTTGTCGACGGAGGGCAGCAGCAGCTCCCCGTGTCGGCGGGCGTCGACCTGGTTGGACTCGGCGAGGACGGACTCGCCGTCGTGCAGGGCGACGGTGACGGCGGGCGTGGCGGTATCTACAGCGAGCAAGAGCACGCGAACAGCCTACGACTCCCGGGGCCCCGGCCCTTGCGGCCGGTCGCGGGCCACCCCGGCTGCTACCTTTCGACCGAGGCAGTCAGTGCGGTGTTCGACCGGGCATTCCAGTGCCCGTCGGGACCGGGAACCCATGACGCAGGCCCGACGAGGACGTACACGCGGGGAGACCGCGGGAAGGCGGAGCAAGGTGGCACGCAGCAGCTCGGGAATCGTGGCCGGGCTCACCGTCGCGGCGCTGGCCGTCGTCGGTTTCCTCGGCTACCAGGCCTCGGCCACGGCGCCCGCCCGCCCCGCGAAGGCGGCCCCGCAGGCCCCCGCGCCGGCCCCGGGCCCCGCCCGGCAGGACCCGTCGAAGCCCGCCGCGGTACCGGCCGACTCCGGGACCGGGATGCGGGTCGTCTACTCGGTGTCCCAAAAGCGCGTCTGGCTGGTCGGCGAGGACGGCCAGGCGCCGAAGTCCTTCGCGGTCATGCCGAGCACGGTCCACCCGGTACCGGGCAGCTACCCGGTGGGCTCGCGCTCGGGCACGGTCACCGGCTCGGACGGGGTGCCGATCGAGCACGTCGTGCGGTTCGCCACCACCGACGGCATCGCGATCGGTTTCAGCGCGCGGGTCGACGGAACGGTGCCGGAGCCGGACCAGTCGAAGAAGACGGGCGGCATCCGCATGTCGCGGGCCGACGGCGACGCGATGTGGGCCTTCGCGACGATCAACACGAAGGTGGTCGTCGTTCCCTGACGGGCACCCTTCATGTTTCACCCGTACGGGGGTGCCCGTCGGTAACCTCAGGCCGCTTCGGACGCCGGAGCGGCCTGTTCCGCGTCGTGGGCCCCGGCTGCGTCGGCCCCGGCTCCACGGCCCCCGGCGGCCCCGTCCTGGGGCAGCGGCCGTACGGGGATGCGCGCGGGCGGCCTGGACACGGCGTCGGCGGCCGCGCAGGAGGCGAGCAGCGCCCCCACGGACACGGCCGTGCCGGGCGCCCGCCCTGCTCCCGTTGCTGCGCGTGCTGCTCCTGCTGCCGACATGGCTGCCTCCTGGACCGGCCCGGGGCGCCGTACTTAGGTACACCTAACCAGCGCTCGGTACCATGTCACCACGACCATCCGCCCTCGCGCAACGTTTTCCCGACGCGGTGTCGGAACGATCGGCCCGGCGCCACCCCGCTACCGGGCGGCGCGCTCCGCCAGCGCGGCCAGGCCGTCCGCCGCACCGGCCCAGCGCGCACCGATCCCGCGCACCGAGACCTCCCGTACGTCGTCCAGGACCTCCTCGTGGCCGACCGCGCGCGCGATCACCACGTGGAGCCGGTCGTCGGAGAGCTCCTCGACCTTGCCGTCGCCCCATTCGACGACGACCACGGACTCGGGCAGCGAGACGTCGAGGTCCAGGTCCTCCATCTCCTCCAGCCCGCCGCCGAGCCGGTACGCGTCCACGTGCACCAGGGCCGGCCCGTCGCCCAGCGGCGGGTGCACGCGGGCGATCACGAAGGTCGGGGAGGTGACGGCCCCGCGCACGCCGAGGCCCTCGCCGAGGCCGCGCGTCAGGGTGGTCTTGCCTGCGCCGAGCTCGCCCGTCAGCAGGACGAGGTCGCCGGGCCGCAGCAGGCCGGCGAGCCGACGGCCCAGCTCGCTCATGGAGTCGGGCGAGTCGACGGTGATCAGGGTCTCGGTGACGGCGCCTTCGGCCGTCACGGACGCGAAGGCCTCAGGAGCCGGGCTGCGCGGCGCTTCTCGCGGTACTTCTTCCATGCGCGCCAACGTTAGTCGCTCCGGAGCCCCCGGCGGATACGGCGCCGGACGCGTCCCCGGGCCCGTCCGCGGACAGCGCCTGCGGTACGGCGCCGGTGCGCGCCAGCAGCCCGGTCAGCAGTGCGGTCACCTCGTCCGGGCGCTCCAGCATCATGAGGTGCCCGGTGTCCTCCAGGACGACCAGTTCCGCGGCCGGCAGCACGTCCTTGATGGCGGCGCTGTGTTCGGGCGGGGTGATCATGTCGTGGTCCCCGGCTATGACGGTGACCGGGATGTCCGTGAACCGCTGGAGGGCGATGGACTTGTCGTGGACCTGGAAGGCCGGGTAGAACTCGGCGACCACGTCGATCGGTGTCGCCTCGATCAGCCGTTCGGCGAAGCGGGCGACGCCCGGGTCGACCTCCCTGGAGCCGAACGAGTACTGCTTGATCATGCCCGCGAAGAGGTCGGCGGTGGCCCGGCGGCCCCGTTCCACCAGCTCCACCTGTGACCCGAGCACCCTGAGCACCCCGGGGAGGAGACGGCGTACGGCGCCCATGCCGAGGGCCGGGAGCCCGTACGTGACCTCGTCCAGCCGGCCGCTGGAGGTGCCGACCAGGGCCACGCCCAGCACGCGTTCGCGCACCAGCTCCGGGAACTGCTCGGCCAGGGCCATGATGGTCATGCCGCCCATGGAGTGGCCGACCAGCACCAGCGGGCCCTCGGGGGTGGTGGCGTCGATCACCGCCTTGAGGTCGCGTCCGAGCAACTCGATGGTCACCGGTTCGCCGTCCGCCTGGGAGAGGCCGCGCATGCTGCGTCCGTGGCTGCGCTGGTCCCAGTAGACGGCGCGGACGGTTCCGCGCAGGGCGGCGCGCTGGAAGTGCCAGGAGTCCTGGCCGAGGCAGTAGCCGTGGCAGAAGACGACGGTCGCGGCGGGCGGCTTCTTGCGGCGCAGCCGTCCGCGCCGGCCCGGCTCCTCGGGCAGCTCGTCGACCTCGTAGTACAGCTCGGTGCCGTCCTCGGCGAGGCAGACGCCCTCCGCCCCGCGCAGGGAGCCGTAGTCCCCGGCGGCGTCGAGTGCGAGCCGCGCCTTCCTGCGGATGCCGCGCCCCACGGTGATCCGTTCGACCGCGACACCGGCGGCCGCGCCGGCGGCTATGACACCGATGGCCGCGCCGGCCCAGCCGGCCTTGCGCCAGTTCTCGCTCACGCGGTCGCCGTCCTCACTCAGCCGTACTTCGGTCGTACGCAGCCGCATTCAGCCGTTGCGGTACACCCTGGGCACTCTGCCCCCGATACGGGTGACGATCTCATACGCGATGGTGCCCGCTGCCCCGGCCCAGTCCTCGGCGGTCGGTTCTCCCAGGTCACCGGGCCCGAAGAGGACTGCCGGATCCCCGGCGCCGACGTCGGCGTCCTCGATGTCGACCACGAACTGGTCCATGGCCACCCGCCCGGCGACCCGGCGGACCGCGCCGCCGACGAGGACCGGGCCGCTCCCGGAGGCGTGGCGCGGGATGCCGTCCGCGTACCCCACGGGGATGAGGGCCAGCCGCGTCTCACGTTCCGTCACGTAGTGGTGGCCGTAGCTGACTCCGTGACCGGCGGGCACCGTCTTGACCAGCGCGACGGAGGCCTTGAGGGTCATCGCGGGGCGCAGGCCGAGCTGTTCGGGCGTGCCCAACTCGGGCGCGGGCGATACGCCGTAGACGGCGATGCCGCAGCGGACGAGGTCGAAGTGGCTCTCGGGGAGGGTGAGCGTGGCGGGCGAGTTGGCGATGTGCCGGACCTCGGGCTCGATGCCCTCCTTCTCGGCGTGGGCGAGCATCTCGCGGAAGGCCGTGAGCTGGAGGGCGATGGAGGGGTGGCCGGGCTCGTCGGCGCAGGCGAAGTGCGACCAGACGCCGGTGACGAGGACGGTCCCCTCGGCCTGCGCGGCGACGGCGGCGCCCACCAGTTCCGCCCAGTCCGCGGGCTGGCAGCCGGCCCGGCCGAGGCCGGTGTCGGCCTTGAGCTGCACGCGTGCGACCCGACCGGCCTCGCGGGCGGCGGCCCGTACCTCGTCCAGGGCCCACATCCCGCTGACGGACACGTCCAGATCGGCCTCGATGGCCTCCCGCCAGGGGCCGCCGGGCGTCCACAGCCAGCACATGATCCTGGACCGGATCCCGGCGGCGCGCAGTGCGAGCGCTTCCCCGGGGGTGGCGGTGCCCAGCCAGGTCGCCCCGGCGTCGAGGGCGGCGCGGGCGCAGGGGACGGCCCCGTGCCCGTAGGCGTCCGACTTGACGACGGCCATGAGCTCGGCCCGGGGCGCCCGCGCGCGCAAGGCGCGCACGTTGCTCCGCACGGCGGCTAGGTCGATCTCGGCGTACGCGCGCGTCGGTGTCTCGTTCATCGAGCACAGTCTCTCAGAACCCCCCGCCGCGCCCCGCGCCGTGCGGGTCGGGGCGCAGCGGGCGGCCCGGGGCCTGGGTGCGGGTCAGGGCGTGCGGACGTCGCGCCAGGCGGCCGGGAGGGCTTCGGCCACCTCGTGGGCGAGGAGCGGGGCCCCCGATGCCGCGCGTCGGGCCGCCAGGCCGTGGAGGTACGCCGCCACGGAAGCGGCGTCCGGGCCGGACAGGCCCGCCGCCAGCAGGGAGCCCGTCAGGCCCGAGAGCACGTCGCCGCTGCCGGCCGTGGCCAGCCACGGGGTCCCGGTCGGGTTGACCCGGACGGGGGCCGCGCCGTCGCAGACCAGGGTGGTCGAGCCTTTCAGCAGCACCGTCGCCCCGTACCGCTGCGCCAGTGCCCGTACGGAGGCCAGCCGGCCCGCCTCGACCTCCTCGCGCCGCACGCCCAGCAGCGCCGCGGCCTCGCCCGCGTGCGGGGTCAGCACCGTCGGCGCCGTCCGGGCCCGCAGCGCCCCCGGGTCCAGCCCGCGCAGCCCGTCGGCGTCGACCAGCACCGGCACCGGGTCCTCGAGGACCTCCGCGCCCCGCTCGTCCCCGAGCCCGGGTCCGATCACCCAGGCCTGCACCCGGCCCCGCCCGATCAGCGTCTCCGGGTACCTGGCCAGCACCGCCTCCCCGACCGCCGCCGGACCCACGTACCGCACCGCTCCGGCGCCGCCGCGCAGCGCCCCCGCGACGGCCAGCACCGCGGCCCCCGGGTACCGGGCCGACCCGGCGACGATGCCGACCACGCCCCGGCGGTACTTGTCGCTGGCCGCGCCCGGCTCCGGCAGCAGCTGCGCCACCTCGGCGTGTTGCAGCGCCTCCGCGTCCGGCGCCGGGAGGGTGAGCCCGATGTCCACCAGCCGTACCGCACCGGCCCGCGAGGCTCCCGGGTCGATCAGCAGCCCCGGCTTGTAGGCCCCGAAGGTCACCGTGACGTCGGCCCGGACCGCTGCCCCGGCCACCTCGCCCGTATCCGCGTCCACCCCGCTCGGCAGGTCCGCGGCGACCACCACCGCGCCCGGCGGGATCCGCTCCACCAGCGCGGCGGCCGCGGCCCGCAGGCCGCCGCGGCCGCCGATGCCGAGCAGTCCGTCCACCACCAGGTCCGCCCGCCCGGGCACCGCCGGCTCCACCCGGCCGCCCGCGCCCAGCAGGGCGGCCAGGCCGCCCCGGTGCATCCGCCCGGGGTCCATCGGCACGGCCGTCACCCCGGCGCCGCGCCGGGCCAGCCGCGCGCCCGCGTACAGGGCGTCGCCGCCGTTGTCCCCGGGGCCGACCAGCAGCACGATCCGCGCGCCGTACACCCTCCCCAGCAGCCCGGCGCACACGGCGGCCAGCCCGGCCGCCGCCCGCCGCATCAAGGTGCCCTCCGGCAGCCGCGCCATCAGCTCGCGCTCGGCGGCCCGTACGGTCTCCACGCTGTAAGCAGTACGCATGCCACCACCCTGCCCGAAAAGGCCGCCGGGACGACGGGGGCGGTCCCCGGCTGCCGGTCGCTGCCCGGCGGTCCGTCCCCCTCCGGCCCTCCCCCGGCGGTTCCTATCCCTCGGCGGTTCCTATCCCTCGGCGATGACCACGGCGGAGGCGACCCCCGCGTCGTGGCTCAGGGAGATGTGCCACGACTTCACGCCGAGCGCCGACGCCCGTGCCTCCACCGTCCCGGACACCCGCACGCGCGGCTGCCCGGTCCCCTCGACGTACACCTCGGCGTCGGTCCACAGCATCCCGCCGGGGGCGCCGAGCGCCTTGGCGAGTGCCTCCTTGGCCGCGAACCGGGCGGCGAGCGAGGCGATCCCGCGCCGCTCGCCGCTCGGCAGGGTCAACTCGGCGTCGACGAAGAGCCGTTGCGCGAGGTGCGGCGTCCGCTCCAGGGCGGCGCCGAACCGCTCGATCTCGGCAACGTCAATGCCCACACCGATAATCACAACACCATGCCCCTATTCGACCGTGACGGATTTGGCGAGGTTACGCGGCTGGTCCACCTCGTTCCCCCGCGCGGTCGCCAGCTCGCACGCGAACACCTGCAACGGCACCGCCGCCACCAGCGGCTGGAGCAGCGTGGGCGTCGCCGGGATGCGGATGAGGTGGTCCGCGTACGGCACCACCGCCTCGTCCCCCTCCTCCGCGATCACGATCGTACGAGCCCCGCGGGCCCGGATCTCCTGGATGTTCGACACGATCTTGTCGTGCAGCACCGAACGCCCGCGCGGCGACGGCACCACGACCACCACCGGCAGGTCCTCCTCGATCAGCGCGATCGGCCCGTGCTTGAGCTCGCCCGCCGCGAACCCCTCCGCGTGCATGTACGCCAGCTCCTTGAGCTTGAGCGCACCCTCCAGCGCCACCGGGTACCCGACGTGGCGTCCGAGGAACAGCACGGTGTTCTTGTCGGCGAGCGAGCGCGCCAGCGCCCGTACCGGCTCCATCGTCTCCAGCACCGTGTCCACGGCCGCGGCGATGTCCGACAGCTCCCGGATCACCGCGCGGATCTCGTCGCCCCACTTCGTACCCCGCACCTGCCCGAGGTACAGCGCGACCAGGTAGCAGGCCACCAGCTGCGTCAGGAACGCCTTGGTCGAGGCGACGGCCACCTCCGGACCGGCGTGCGTGTACAGCACGGCGTCCGATTCGCGGGGGATCGTCGACCCGTTCGTATTGCAGACGGCCAGCACCTTGGCGCCCTGCTCACGCGCGTGCCGCAGCGCCATGAGGGTGTCCATGGTCTCGCCCGACTGCGAGATCGCGATCACCAGCGTCCGCTGGTCCAGGATCGGATCGCGGTAGCGGAACTCGCTGGCCAGTTCCGTCTCGCACGGGATGCGGGTCCAGTGCTCGATGGCCAGCTTCGCGATCATGCCCGCGTGGTACGCCGTGCCGCACGCCACGATCACCACCTTGTCGACCTCGCGGAGCACCGAGGCGGGGATGCGCACCTCGTCCAGGGTCAGCAGGCCGCTCGCGTCGATCCTGCCCAGGAGGGTGTCGGCGACGGCCTTCGGCTGCTCGGCGATCTCCTTGAGCATGAAGTAGTCATATCCCCCCTTCTCGGCCGCCGAGGCGTCCCAGTCCACGTGGTACGCCCGCACCGTCGCGGCCGAACCGTCGAAGTTGGTCACCGTCACCCCCTCGCGGCGGAGCTCGACGACCTGGTCCTGCCCCAGCTCGATCGCGGACCGGGTGTGGGCGATGAACGCGGCCACGTCCGAGGCGAGGAAGTTCTCTCCCTCTCCCACGCCCACCACCAGGGGGGAGTTCCGGCGCGCCCCCACCACCACCTCCGGCGCGTCGGCGTGCACCGCGACCAGCGTGAACGCGCCCTCCAGCCGACGGCAGACCCGCCGCATGGCCTCCGCCAGGTCCCCGGACACGGCCTCGAACTGCTCGGCGAGCAGGTGCGCCACGACCTCGGTGTCCGTCTCGGACTCCAGCTTGTGGCCGCGCTCGGCGAGTTCGGCGCGCAGCTCGGCGAAGTTCTCGATGATCCCGTTGTGCACGACCGCCACGCGCCCCGAGTTGTCGAGGTGCGGGTGGGCGTTGACGTCGGTGGGCCCGCCGTGGGTCGCCCACCGGGTGTGCCCCAGGCCCGTGGACCCGGCCGGCAGGGGATGCCCGACCAGTTCCTTCTCCAGGTTGACCAGCTTGCCCGCCTTCTTGACGGCGTCCAGTCCGCCGTCCGCGAGCACGGCGACACCGGCCGAGTCGTAGCCGCGGTACTCCAGCCGCTTGAGTCCGGCGATGACCACATCGAGCGCCGACTGCGCTCCCACGTAACCCACAATTCCGCACATAGGCGGCAGGGTACGCCGGTGCCGGGCTCCTGCCCCGTACCTGAACCGGACGAAAACCCCGCCCCGGCGAATGTGCCGGAGCGGGGTTGACGCGTGACCGCGGGTCAGGCCCGTCAGCCGAGCTTCCTCACCTGCGCGTCCACGACGGCCTTCGGCTGCTCGGCCTCGTCGCTCACGCTCAGCGCGGTGAACGTCGCGAGGGTGTTGCCCTTGCGCAGGACCACCACCCGGGTCACGTTCCTGTCGCCGTCCCCCAGGTCCATCACGGTGCTGAAGGAGACCGTCTCGTCGCCTCCGGTGAGCGCGGTGTCCGAGGTGACGCTGTCGATGTCCGTCTTCTCCCCCGCCTGCGTCACCGAGAAGCCGCCCGCGCACGCCCGCACCCCGTCCTTGACGGCGGAGAAGGCCTCCTCGGCGCCCTTGCCGTCGTAGGACACCAGCGCGACCGACGTGGCCGTCACCTTGAGGCCGGCGCCTCCGGCCGCTTCCGGCGTCTGCGCCGCACCGGCGCCCCCGGCCGCCGGCCGCGCCTTCCCGCCGGCGACGACGCGGGCGACCCCGGTGGAGGCGCCGATCGGCTGCATCCCCTCGGCCTGGGCCAGCGGCTTGCAGGCGGCCGTGTCGGTCTCGATCGGGTCGTTCTGCGCCTCGTCGTCCGTCACCGGCTCCAGCTTGTGGTCGGGCAGGTCCGCCGGGGTGACCAGCAGCGTGCCCAGCTCGGCGGCCGTCTTCCCCTTGGGCCCCGCCGCGGACGCGCTCGAAGCCGCGGCCGACGGCTGCGCGCCGCTCCGGGGGCCGGCCTTGAAATCGGCCCCGGCGCCGCCGGGCCCGCCCGATCCGCAGGCGGTGGCCACCAGGGTCAAGGACACCGCCGAAGCGGTCAGGACAGCACGACGGACAAGCACGGTACGCAACGGAAATCTCCCCCGGAACAAAGAACGCACAGAGACAGCCCCGGTCGGCGTGCCCTCGGTCGGGGGCGCGCACCGGAGCTGCGGCGATCAGCAATGTACGGGTGGAAGGACGGTCGGACGATCGGGTTTTCACACAGCCTTGCCAATCGTGACCACCGCGAGACCGACACGACACTCCAATCGAGATCCGGCCACCCACGTCCCGCCCGGGCCCGCTCCCCACGTGACCGACCACACCACCCATAAGCGAGCGCGAGCCCCGACAATGGCTCTGTGATCACTTCGCCGCCACGAAGCACGCCGGGCCGCCCGACGGACCGCGCCGGCCACCGCCGGCCCGCCGAGGCCTCCCCCTACGTCGACCTCACCCGGGCCGAATGGAGCGCCCTGCGCGAGCGCACCCCCCTCCCGCTCACCGCCGACGAGGTCGAACGGCTCCGCGGCCTGGGCGACGTCATCGACCTCGACGAGGTCCGCGACGTCTACCTCCCCCTCTCCCGCCTGCTGAACCTCTACGTCGGCGCCACCAGCAACCTCCGCGGCACCCTCAACACCTTCCTCGGCGACGCCGGCAACGGCCACGGCGCCCAGCAGGGCACCCCCTTCGTCATAGGGGTCGCCGGTTCCGTCGCCGTCGGCAAGTCCACCGTCGCCCGTCTGCTCCAGGCCCTGCTCGCCCGCTGGCCCGAGCACCCGCGCGTCGAGCTCGTCACCACCGACGGCTTCCTGTACCCGATGAAGGAACTCCAGCGCCGCGGCCTGACCGCCCGCAAGGGTTTCCCCGAGTCCTACGACCGGCGCGCGCTCACCCGCTTCGTCGCCGACATCAAGGCGGGCAAGGACGAGGTCACGGCCCCGGTCTACTCCCACCTGATCTACGACATCGTCCCCGGCGAGCAGCTCGTCGTCCGCCGCCCGGACATCCTCATCGTCGAGGGGCTCAACGTCCTCCAGCCGGCCCTGCCCGGCAAGGACGGCCGGACCCGCGTGGGTCTCGCCGACTACTTCGACTTCAGCGTGTACGTGGACGCGCGCCCCGAGGACATCGAGCGCTGGTACCTCAACCGCTTCCGGAAGCTGCGCGAGACCGCGTTCCAGAATCCTTTCTCCTACTTCCGCAAGTACACACAGGTCTCCGAGGAGGAGGCCCTGGAGTACGCGCAGACGATGTGGCGGACCATCAACAAGCCCAACCTGATGGAGAACGTGGCCCCGACCCGCGGCCGCGCCACCCTCGTCGTGCGCAAGGGCCCGGACCACAAGGTGCAGAAGCTCAGCCTGCGCAAACTGTGAAAGCTACTGTTCGGGCATGCTGCACCTGCGGATGATCACCCCGCCCGACCGGACGCACGCCGTACTGCGCCTCATCGAGGACACGGTCGGCACCACCCACCTGGTGGTGCTGACCGGCGCGGCCCTCGCCCCCGCGGGTGACCTCGTCACCTGCGACGTCGCGCGCGAGGCGGGCGACGAGCTGCTGCACGCGCTGCGGGAGCTGGGCATCGACGAAGACGGCTCGATCACCGTCGAGAACATCGACCTGACCCTCTCCAAGAGCGCCGACCGGGCCGAGGAGGAGGCTCCCGGCGAGGGGGCCGACGCCGTGCTGTGGGAGCAGCTGAGCGAGGCGACGCACGAGGAGTCGACCCTCACGATCACCTACACCGCATTCATGATCATCGCGACGCTGATCGCCGCCTGCGGTGTGGTCCTGGACAACGCCGTCCTGATCGTGGGCGCGATGGCCGTCGGCCCGGAGTTCGGCCCGCTCGCCGGCGTGTGCACGGGCCTGGTCCGGCGGGCTCCGAAACCGGCCGCGCGCTCGCTGGTCGCCCTGCTGATCGGCTTCGCCGCCGCGATGGCGGCGACCACCCTGTTCAGCCTGGCCATGGACGCGCTGGGCCTGTTCGAGCAGTCGATGCTGGAGAACCCGCGCCCCAACACCAGCTTCATCTGGCAGCCGGACTCGTTCTCCTTCGTGGTGTCCCTGCTCGCCGGGGTGGCCGGGGTGCTGTCCCTGACGTCCGCCAAATCGGGCGCGCTGGTCGGCGTGGCGATCTCGGTGACCACCGTCCCTGCGGCCGCCAACGCCGCGGTGGCCCTCAGCTACGGCGACGTGGGCCAGATGTGGGGCTCGGCGGAGCAGCTGCTGGTGAACCTGGGCGGGATCATGCTGGCCGGCACCCTGACCCTGTACGCGCAGAAGCAGCTGTGGCGCAGCCGGCGCGGCCTCCGGCGCCGCAACCCGCCCGGAACGGCCTGAGCCCCGCCGCCCGCGAGGGGCGACGGGGCTCGGGAACGGCCGCTGCTAACCGAGCGCCGACTTCACGACGTCCGCGAGGCGTCCCGCGACCGCGCGGGCCTGCTCGATGTCGGCGGCCTCGACCATCACCCGTACGAGCGGCTCCGTACCGGAGGGACGGAGCAGCACCCGCCCGGTGGCGCCCAGCTCGCGCTCGGCCTCACCCACCGCGGCCGCCAGCTCACCGGAGGTCCCGACGCGGGACTTGTCCACATCGGGCACGTTGATCAGCACCTGCGGCAGCCGCTGCATCACGCCCGCCAGCTCCGCCAGGGACCGCCCGGTCGCCGCGACGCGGGCCGCCAGCAGCAGCCCGGTGAGCGTGCCGTCGCCGGTCGTGGCGTGGTCGAGGATGATCACGTGGCCGGACTGCTCGCCGCCGAGCGCGTAGCCGTGCTCCTTCATCGACTCCAGCACGTAGCGGTCGCCGACCCCGGTCTGGACGACCTGGATGCCCTCGGCCTCCATGGCCAGCTTGAACCCCAGGTTCGACATGACGGTGCCGACCACGGTGTTCTCGCGCAGCTGCCCCGCCTCGCGCATGGCCAGTGCCAGCACCGCGAGGATCTGGTCCCCGTCGACCTCCGCGCCCGAGGCGTCCACGGCCAGGCAGCGGTCGGCGTCGCCGTCGTGCGCGATGCCGAAGTCGGCGCCGTGCTCGACGACGGCCTGCTTGAGCAGACCGAGGTGGGTGGAGCCGCAGCCGTCGTTGATGTTCAGGCCGTCGGGCTCGGCGCCGATCGTGACGATCTCCGCGCCGGCCCGGGCGAAGGCCTCGGGGGAGACGTAGGCGGCCGCGCCGTGGGCCTCGTCCAGGACGACCTTGAGGCCTTCGAGGCGGTTGGGAAGGGCCCCGATGAGGTGCGCGACGTACTTCTCGAAGCCCTCGGTGTAGTCCGAGACCCGGCCGACGCCCGCGCCGGTGGGACGGTCCCAGGGGGCGCCGGTGCGGTGCTCGTCGTAGACGGACTCGATCCGGTCCTCCAGCTCGTCGGCGAGTTTGTGGCCGCCGCGCGCGAAGAACTTGATGCCGTTGTCGGGCATCGCGTTGTGGCTGGCGGAGAGCATCACGCCGAGGTCGGCGCCCAGCGCACCGGTGAGATACGCCACCGCCGGGGTGGGCAGCACACCGACGCGCAGGACGTCCACGCCCGCGCTCGCGAGGCCCGCGACGACCGCGGCCTCCAGGAACTCGCCGGAAGCTCGGGGGTCCCGGCCGACCACGGCGGTGGCCCGGTGACCGGCGAAAGTGCCCGCCTCGGCCAGTACGTGCGCGGCCGCCACGGAGAGACCGAGCGCGAGCTCGGCCGTCAGATCCGCGTTCGCGACGCCTCGTACACCGTCCGTCCCGAAGAGTCGTCCCACTGTTGTCCTCCCGAGTTCACGCTTCGCTTAGTGCCGCTGTGTGACAGGTATGTGCCGCTTGTGGCGGTAAACGAACCGCCCCGACAGCACAGAGAGTGCTGCCGGGGCGGTTTCGTTGCAGAACAGCAGGCGCAGATTAACGCTTGCTGTACTGCGGAGCCTTACGGGCCTTCTTGAGACCGGCCTTCTTGCGCTCGACCGCACGGTCGTCGCGGGAGAGGAAGCCGGCCTTCTTGAGCGCCGGGCGGTTGTTGTCGACGTCCGCCTCGTTCAGCGCACGGGCCACACCGAGGCGCAGGGCGCCGGCCTGGCCGGAGACGCCGCCACCCGAGATGCGGGCGATGACGTCGTAGCGGTTGTCCAGCTCGAGGAGCTTGAACGGCTCGTTGACTTCCTGCTGGTGCACCTTGTTGGGGAAGTAGTCCTCAAGGGTGCGACCGTTGATCTTCCACTTGCCGGTGCCCGGGACGATCCGGACGCGCGCGATGGCGTTCTTGCGACGGCCCAGGCCGGCGGCCGGCTGCGGGTCGCCGAAGCGGCCGGCGAGGGACTCGGAGGTGTAGTCACCCTCCGGCGCCTCGGACTCGAAAGTGGTAACAGCGTCGTACGTCTCGTCGCCCTCGATGGGGGTCTCGACGGTGGTCTCGGCCACGATTCTCCTCAGAATTCTCTACGTCTTAGGGGGTGGCCGGAACTACTGCGCGACCTGGGTGATCTCGAACGGCACCGGCTGCTGGGCAGCGTGGGGGTGCTGGTCGCCCGAGTAGACCTTCAGCTTCGAGAGCATCTGACGGCCCAGGGTGTTCTTGGGGAGCATGCCCTTGACGGCCTTCTCGACGGCCTTCTCCGGGTTGTTCGCCAGGAGGTCGTCGTAACGCACGGAACGCAGACCACCCGGGAAGCCGGAGTGGCGGTACGCCATCTTCTGGGACGCCTTGTTGCCGGACAGGTGAACCTTGTCGGCGTTGACGATGATGACGAAGTCGCCCATGTCCATGTGGGGCGCATAGGTCGGCTTGTGCTTGCCGCGCAGGAGGGCAGCGGCCTGGGTCGCCAGACGGCCGAGGACGACGTCCTGGGCGTCAATGACGAGCCACTGGCGCGAGATGTCGCCGGGCTTGGGGCTGTACGTACGCACGCGTATGCCTTCGCTTCTTCAGTGGTGGGTCATCCCATAGGGCACGAGCCCCGCGGGAAGGGTCCTGACAGGGTCACCACGGACGATCACGACAGCCGCTTGTCCACATCGGGGACGCAACCCGTGTGAACCGCTGGTCATCGGTCCGGTGGACCGGCGTAAGGCCCTTTCACGTGAGAATGAGAAAGCCAATACGCATAACAAACCAGCAGAGTACCCAAGAGGACCCGTACGGGTCAAAACGCGGTCCGCGATGCCGATGCAGCTGACGTCGCGGCGCACTCCGGTTCGGTCCTGGGTGGGGACCCCGCAGTTGTTACTGGACCCAGAATAACCCGACCGGAGCGCAGGGTACGACGCACCAGCAGAGCCGCCAGCCCGCACAGGGCCAGCATGTCCCGGAATGCCCGCCTCTTGTGGGCCAGCTCCGAGGGCCACGGGAACAGGGCCAGCTGGGGCGCCAGGGCCGCCCAGAACCAGGGCGAGCGGGCCGCCGAGCCCTCCCGCACCCCCGAAACGATCAGCAGCGGCAGCACCACCAGCAGGTAGTGGTCGAAGGACGGCCGCGACACCAGGAATGCGGCGAGCATCACCATGCAGGCCGTCTCCGCGAGGCGCAGTTCGTCGCCCCCCGGCGCGTCCGTCCGCCGCCAGCGCACCCACACCGCCCACAGCCCGCCCAGCGCCCCCGCCCCGGCCAGCACCACCGCGACCGGCTGCGGCACCCCCAGCCGCGGCAGCACCGCGATCGGCGAGGCGTCCCAGGGCAGCGCGTACGCGTCCTGCCCCTGGAAGAGGAACGGCAGCGTCTTGGTGAAGAACAGCGTCGGGCTCGGCATCATCAGCGCCCCCGCCAGCGACATCGCCACCGGCACCAGCACCGCCACGGCCAGCCCCCGCCACTGCCGGGCCAGTACGAACAGCAGCCCGACCGGCACGAGCATCGGCTTGCAGGCGATGGCCAGCCCCACCACCAGGCCCGCCCCGGCCCACCGCCGCCGGTGGGCGAGCAGCAGCGCCAGCGGCAGGGCGGCCGCCGAGATCGCCGTCCAGTTCCCGATCAGCACCAGGTTCACGTACGGCTTGTAGGCCAGCGCGAACAAGGCGAAACCCCCGACCGCCAAGCGGGAGCGCACCGGTACGGAGAACAGCCGCAGCGCAGCCCACCAGCCGGCGCCGATCAGCGCGGTCATGCCCAGCGGCAGGAGCCAGCGCAGCGCCCAGTGCGGCAGCAGCGCCTCCGGCACGGCCATGATCACGGCGCTGGGCAGGTACAGGAACCGCTTGTCCTCGTAGGGCGAGGCACCCGACAGCAGCGCGTCCGCGGCCTTGACCACGAACGCGTTGTCCGAGCCCCAGTTCTCACGCAGGCTCGTGGAGACGGCGATCGACAGCAGGATCACGAGGGACACCGCCTGCCAGGAGCGCGGCGCGGGCCGCAGCAGCCAGTCGACCCGCCGCCCGGCCGGAACCGGACGGGCCCACTTCATGAGCCAGATGCCAGACCGCAGCCCCACAACGCCTCCCTCGACCCCGCGGGGGGCGGTTCACCCCCTCAACGCTCGCGCTCGACCCTACGTTCGTCCCATACGGGTTCCCGAGTCTCCCGTACAACACCGTCTGAACCGAAGACCAAGTAACGGTCAAATGTTCGCGCGAACCAGCGGTCGTGCGTCACGCACAGCACCGTGCCGTCGTACGCCTCCAGGCCGTCCTGGAGGGCCTCCGCCGACTCCAGGTCCAGGTTGTCGGTCGGCTCGTCCAGCAGCAGCGCGGTGGTGCCGGCCAGCTCCAGCAGCAGGATCTGGAACCGCGCCTGCTGGCCGCCCGACAGCTTCTCGAACGGCTGCTCCGCCTGCCGCTCCAGCTCGTAGCGGCGCAGGGCCCCCATCGCCTGGCCCAGGGGCTTGGCCGCCTCCGTCCACAGGATGTCGACGAGCGTGCGGCCGAACAGCTCCGGATGGGCGTGCGTCTGCGCGAAGTGGCCGGGAACCACCCGTGCGCCCAGCTTCCAGTCACCGGTGTGCTTGACGTCCTCGCCCGCCAGCAGCCGCAGGAAGTGCGACTTGCCGGAGCCGTTCGAGCCCAGCACCGCGACCCGCTCCCCGTAGAAGACCTCCAGCGAGAACGGCTTCATCAGGCCGGTCAGCTCCAGGTTCTCCACCGTCAGCGCGCGCACGCCCGTACGGCCGCCCTTGAGCCGCATCGTGATGTCCTGCTCCCGCGGCGGCTCCGGCGGCGGGCCGGCTTCCTCGAACTTCTGGAAGCGGGTCTGCATCGCCCGGTAGCGCGAGGCCATGTCGGGGCTGCTCGCGGCCTGGTTGCGCAGCCGCAGCACCAGCGCCTTCAGCCGGGCGTGCTCCTCGTCCCAGCGCCGCTTGAGCTCCTCGAAACGGGCGAAGCGCTCCTTGCGGGCCTCGTGGTAGGTGCCGAAACCCGCGCCGTGCACCCAGACGTCGGAGCCCATCGGGCTCGCCTCCAGGCTGATGATCTTCTGGGCGGCCTGGGTCAGCAGCTCCCGGTCGTGGCTGATGAACAGCACCGTCTTGCGCGTCGCGCGCAGCTGCTCCTCGAGCCACCGCTTGCCGGGCACGTCGAGGTAGTTGTCGGGTTCGTCGAGCAGCAGCACCTCGTCCGGGCCCCGCAGCAGCGCCTCCAGGACGAGCCGCTTCTGCTCACCGCCCGACAGCGTGCGCACCTCCCGGAACTGCGCCTTGTCGTACGGCATCCCCAGCGCTGCCGTGGTGCAGACGTCCCACAGGGTCTCCGCCTCGTAGCCCTGGACGTCGGCCCAGTCGCTGAGCGCCTGCGCGTACGCCATCTGGGCGGCCTCGTCGTCCACCGTCATGATCAGGTGCTCGGCCCGGTCCACGGCCCCCGCCGCCTCCCGGATCCGCGGCTGGGCCACCGAGACCAGCAGGTCGCGGACGGTCGTCTCGTCCCGGACCGAGCCCACGAACTGTGACATCACCCCGAGGCCGCCGCTGACGGTGACCGACCCGCCGTGCGGCTGGAGCTCGCCCGAGATCAGCTTGAGCAGGGTGGTCTTGCCGGCCCCGTTCGCCCCCACCAGGGCGACGACCGACCCCTCCCCCACGCGGAAGGAGACGTCGGGGAGCAGCACCCGCCCGTCGGGAAGGTAGTACTCCAGGTGGCTGGCTTCGAGATGTCCCATGGGGCGCATTGTCCAGGCCGGGCCGCGATCCGCCCAAATGGATTAGCCGGCGCTCAGCAGCAGCCGGCTCCCGGCAGGGTGCGCATGTTGCGCGCTTCCTTGCTGCGGGCCGCCAGGAGCTCGTCGGCCGGGTAGCCGACCTCCTCCAGCGTGAGGCCGTGGGGCTTGACCACGTGCACCGAGGAATCCCGTACGGCGGCCCTCAGCACCTCGCCGGGCCAGCTCACGGGCCGGTGCCCGTCACCCACGTGCAGCATCGCGCCGACCAGCGAGCGGACCATGTTGTGGCAGAACGCGTCGGCGCGCACCGTGGCGGTGATGACGCCGTCCTGCGCGCGTTCCCAGCTGAGCTGCTGGAGCGTGCGGATGGTCGTGGCGCCCTCGCGCTTCTTGCAGTACGCGGCGAAGTCGTGCTCGCCGAGCAGCGCGGTGGAGGCCTCGTTCATGGCGTCCACGTCCAGCGGCCACTGGTGCCACAGCACGTGCCCGCGGCGCAGCGGGTCCACCCCGGCCTGGTGGTCGCCCACCCGGTAGGCGTAGCGGCGCCAGACGGCCGAGAACCGGGCGTTGAAGCCCTCGGGGGCCTGCGCGGCCTTCCACACCCGTACGTCGTGCGGCAGCCGCCCCGCGAGGCGGCGCAGCAGCTTGTCCTGGTGCTCCGCCCACACCTCTTCGCGTACGTCGAACTGGGCGACCTGCCCGCGCGCGTGCACGCCGGCATCGGTCCGCCCGGCCACGGTCAGCTCCACCGGCTCCGGCAGCCGCATCACGGTCCGCAGGGCCGACTCCAGCTCCCCCTGTACGGTCCGCAGCTCGCGCTGCTTCGCCCAGCCGGAGAAGTCCTTGCCGTCGTACGACAGGTCCAGCCGTACCCGGACGTGCCCGGGCTCCACCTCGTCACTCACGTGAGTGATCCTCTCAGCTGCGTCTTTCGAACGAATGCAGAACGGGCCCGCCCCGGGAAGGGGCGGGCCCGTTCAGAGCCGATCAAGCAAGCTCGATCCCAGAACGGGATCAGGCCTCCTTGGTCTCCTCGGCGGCGGGAGCCTCGGCCACGGCCTCGGCGTCCTTCGCGGCACGCTTGGTGGCGGCCTCGGCCTCACCAGTGGCCTGCTGCGCGACCGTCAGGGCCTCGACCAGCTCGATGACCGCCATCGGGGCGTTGTCGCCACGACGGTTGCCGATCTTGGTGATGCGCGTGTAACCACCGGGGCGGTTCTCGTAGCGCGGGGCGATCTCGGTGAACAGCGTGTGCACGATGCTCTTGTCCGTGATCGTCTGCAGCACCAGGCGACGGTTGTGGATGTCGCCCTTCTTGGCCTTGGTGACCAGACGCTCGGCGTAGGGACGCAGGCGACGGGCCTTGGCCTCGGTGGTGGTGATGCGGCCGTGCTCGAAGAGCGCCTTCGCGAGGTTCGCGAGGAGGTGCTTCTCGTGCGCGGCGCTGCCGCCCAGGCGGGCACCCTTTGCGGGACGCGGCATGGTGTTACTCCTTCATATCTGCACCGGCCGTGTCAGGTACCGGTGTCAGTTCCCCCGGAGCGGCTGCCCCGGGAAAGTCTCGATCAAGCCGTCGCCGGCGACGCGGGCCGAAGACCTCGGCCGCCGGCGACGGGAAGAATCAGTACTGCTCGGTCTCGACGAAACCGGCGTCCGCGTCGTCGTCGGCGCCGAAGGCGTCGGCGGCGGCGGTCGGGTCGAATCCGGGCGGGCTGTCCTTGAGGGCCAGGCCCATGCCGGCCAGCTTCGCCTTGACCTCGTCGATCGACTTCGCACCGAAGTTGCGGATGTCGAGCAGGTCGGCCTCGGAGCGGGCGACGAGCTCACCCACGGAGTGGATGCCCTCGCGCTTGAGGCAGTTGTACGAGCGGACCGTGAGCTCCAGCTCCTCGATCGGCAGCGCCAGGTCGGCGGCCAGGGCCGCGTCCGTCGGCGAGGGGCCCATGTCGATGCCCTCGGCGTCGATGTTGAGCTCGCGGGCCAGACCGAACAGCTCGACCAGGGTCTTGCCGGCGGACGCCATGGCGTCGCGCGGGCGCATGGCCTGCTTGGTCTCGACGTCGACGATCAGCTTGTCGAAGTCGGTGCGCTGCTCGACTCGGGTCGCCTCGACCTTGTAGGTGACCTTGAGGACCGGGCTGTAGATGGAGTCGACCGGGATGCGGCCGATCTCCTGGCCCAGCTGCTTGTTCTGCACGGCGGAGACGTAGCCGCGACCGCGCTCGACGGTCAGCTCCATTTCCAGCTTGCCCTTGCCGTTGAGCGTGGCGAGGACCAGGTCCGGGTTGTGCACCTCGACACCGGCCGGGGGCGCGATGTCGGCAGCGGTGACCAGGCCGGGACCCTGCTTGCGCAGGTACATCACGACCGGCTCGTCGTGCTCCGAGGAGACGACCAGCTGCTTGATGTTGAGGATGATGTCGGTGACGTCTTCCTTGACGCCCGGCACGGTGGTGAACTCGTGCAGGACGCCGTCCACGCGGATGCTGGTGACGGCGGCACCCGGGATGGAGGACAGGAGCGTGCGGCGCAGGGAGTTGCCGAGGGTGTAGCCGAAGCCCGGCTCCAGCGGCTCGATCACGAACCGCGAGCGGTACTCGTCTACGACCTCTTCGGTCAGCGAGGGACGCTGAGCGATAAGCATGTCTGTGTTCCTTCAGTCGTGGACGCCCACTATTTGACGCCCGACATGTACTGCTGGGTACTGCAAGGGTACGGGCGGCACGGCCCCCGAAGGGGTCGTACCGCCCGGACACTCAAAGACGCACAGGCGCGTCCGTCGCGTCAGACGCGGCGGCGCTTCGGCGGGCGGCAGCCGTTGTGCGGGGTGGGGGTGACGTCCTGGATGGAGCCGACCTCCAGGCCGGTGGCCTGCAGGGAGCGGATCGCGGTCTCACGGCCGGAGCCGGGACCCTTGACGAAGACGTCAACCTTGCGCATGCCGTGCTCCTGCGCGCGGCGGGCGGCCGACTCGGCGGCCATCTGCGCGGCGAAGGGGGTGGACTTGCGCGAGCCCTTGAAGCCGACGTGGCCGGCGGAGGCCCAGGAGATCACGTTGCCCGAGGGGTCGGTGATCGAGACGATGGTGTTGTTGAACGTGCTCTTGATGTGGGCGTGCCCGTGAGCGACGTTCTTCTTTTCCTTGCGGCGCACCTTCTTGGCAGCGCCCTGACGACCCTTGGGGGGCATCTAAATCTCCTACGGGAGGTGGTCGGTCCTACAGCGCAAGACCGCTGAACAGGACTACTTCTTGCCCGGCTTCTTCTTACCGGCGATCGCGCGACGCGGGCCCTTGCGGGTACGCGCGTTCGTGCTGGTGCGCTGACCGTGCACCGGCAGGCCACGACGGTGGCGGATGCCCTGGTAGCACTGGATCTCGACCTTGCGACGGATGTCGGCCTGGATCTCGCGGCGGAGGTCACCCTCGGTGCGGAGGTTGGCGTCCACGTACTCGCGGATCTTGACCAGGTCCTCTTCGGCCAGGTCACGAACGCGGGTGTTCGGGTTCACGCCGGTGGAGGCGAGGATCTCCTTGGACCGGGTGCGCCCGATACCGAAGACGTAGGTGAGTGCGATCTCCACACGCTTTTCGCGCGGGATGTCAACACCGGAAACGCGTGCCATTCAATGGCTCCTGTGTGTTCGGGGGTCTTCCGCAGAACCGTTCCCGACCGCCGACCACTCCTGATGGGTGGTGGTACGTCCGGGTCCCCGGCCCCCGCCGGAGGTGCCGCCGGCCCCGTACAGGGCTGGGCGGGTTCTGCGTATGTACGTTTTCTTACGTCGCGCGAAGAACTGCGGAAGGCAGGTCGGTCGGCGTGCGTCAGCCCTGGCGCTGCTTGTGGCGCAGGTTGTCGCAGATGACCATGACCCGACCGTGACGGCGGATCACCTTGCACTTGTCGCAGATCTTCTTGACGCTCGGCTTGACCTTCATGTGGGTGAGGTTCTCCGGGTCAGTGCCACCACCCGCGCCGGACCAGACGTCCGGTCGGGAGTGAGGACAAGATCTACTTGTATCGGTAGACGATCCGGCCACGCGTCAGGTCGTACGGAGACAGCTCCACCACGACCCGGTCATCGGGAAGGATACGGATGTAGTGCATCCGCATCTTGCCGCTGATGTGCGCGAGGACCTTGTGACCGTTCTGCAGTTCCACCTTGAACATCGCGTTCGGGAGGGACTCGATCACGGTGCCCTCGATCTCGATGGCACCTTGCTTCTTGGCCACGCTTCGCCCTTCGAATCGGCTACCTTGATCAGCTCCATGCTTCGCATGAGGACATGCGGATGCAAAGGAGCCGACGAGTCAGTCTACGGCAGGGCCCCCAGAAAGACGAATCCGGAAAGTTTGCCCCACAGGGTAGATCATTAACCGGGCGGCACCTCTTCCCCGTGCCGCCCGCACGGCGCTGCTAGCCCAGCGGGTCCGGCGCCGTCGTGATGCCGTACTCCGCCAGCTTCGCCTTGCCGCAGTCCGGGCTGGTCAGGACGATCGGGCCCTCTTCGGTCAGGGCGATCGAGTGCTCCCAGTGGGAGGACCAGGTCCCGTCCGTGGTGATGACCGTCCAGTCGTCCGCCAGGACCTCCGTGTGGGCGGTGCCCAGCGAGACCATCGGCTCGATCGCCAGGCAGACGCCCGGGACGAGCTTGATGCCCTTGCCCCGCTTGCGCGAGACGTAGTTCAGCAGGTGCGGGTCCATGTGCATCTCGGAGCCGATGCCGTGGCCGCCGTAGTCCTCGATGATCCCGTACTTGCCGGTGGCCGGACGCGGCTGGCGGCGGATGTAGCCCTCGATCGCCTTCGAGATGTCCACCAGGCGGTTGCCGAGCTTCATCGCGGCGATGCCCGCCCACATCGACTCCTCGGTCACCCGCGACAGCTGGATGAGCTCCGGAGCGTGACCGGTGCCCACGAAGGCCGTGTACGCCGCGTCGCCGTGCCAGCCGTCCACGATCGCGCCGGCGTCGATCGAGATGATGTCGCCGTCCTTGAGGACCGTCTTGTCGTCCGGGATGCCGTGGACGACGACCTCGTTCACCGACGTGCAGATCGTCGCGGGGAAACCGCCGTAACCGAGGAAGTTCGACTTCGCGCCGGCGTCCGCGATGACCTTGCGGGCCACCATGTCCAGGTCCCGGGTCGTGGCGCCGGGCACGGCCGCCTCACGGGTCGCCGCGTGGATCGCGGCGACGACCAGCCCCGCCTCGCGCATCTTCGCGATCTGCTCGGGCGTCTTGAGCTGCACCATGGAACGGCCTTCCACCTTCTGAAATCGGACTTCTCAACAGTACGGCCGCGGTGCCCCTGGGACACCGCGGCCGTACCTGCACGACGGGGGACTACTTCTTCAAGGCGTCCATCGCGCGTCGCGTGACGTCCGCGACCTCACCGAGGGCGGGGATGGTCGACACGAGGCCCTGGGCCTTGTAGTAGTCGATGATCGGCTCGGTCTCCGCGTGGTAGACCGACAGCCGGTTGCGGACCGTGGCCTCGGAGTCGTCCCCGCGCTGGTACAGCTCGCCGCCGCACTGGTCGCAGACGCCGTCCGCCTTCGGCGGCGCGTACGTCACGTGGAAGACGTGCGCAGAGTCCTTGCGGCAGGTCCGGCGGCCCGCGATGCGCTTGACGACCTCGTCCTCCTCGACCTCCAGGTCGAGGACGGCGTCCAGGCCGAGCCCGGCGGCCTTGAGGATCTCGTCGAGCGCCTCGGCCTGCGAGAGGTTGCGCGGGAAGCCGTCGAGCAGGAAGCCGTTCGCGGCGTCGGGCTGCTCCATCCGGTCCTTGGCCATGCCGATGGTGACCGAGTCCGGGACGAGCTCACCCGCGTCCATGTACGACTTCGCGCTCTTGCCGAGCTCGGTGCCCTGGCTGATGTTGGCGCGGAACAGGTCACCCGTGGAGATGTGCGGGATCGACAGGTTCTTGGCGAGGAACGCGGCCTGTGTTCCCTTGCCGGCGCCGGGGGGCCCGACGAGGACGATACGCATCAGCGGAGGAACCCTTCGTAATTACGCTGCTGGAGCTGGCTCTCGATCTGCTTCACGGTTTCCAGACCCACACCCACGATGATGAGGATGCTCGTCCCGCCGAACGGGAAGTTCTGGTTCGCTCCGAAGCCCGCCAACGCCATTGTCGGCACGAGAGCGATCAGACCCAGGTACAGCGACCCCGGCCAGGTGATCCGGTTGAGTACGTAGCTCAGGTACTCGGCGGTAGGCCGGCCGGCGCGGATGCCCGGGATGAACCCACCATACTTCTTCATGTTGTCTGCAACTTCCTCGGGGTTGAACGAGATCGCCACGTAGAAGAAGGCGAAGAACACGATCAGGAGGAAGTAGGCGGCGATGTAGTACGGGTGGTCGCCCTTGACGAAGTGCTTCTGGATCCAGGTCGCCCAGCCCGCCGTCGAGCCGCTGAACTGCACGACCAGTGCCGGGATGTACAGCAGCGACGAGGCGAAGATGACCGGGATGACACCGGCCTGGTTCACCTTGAGCGGGATGTAGGTCGAGGTGCCGCCGTACGCGCGGCGCCCGATCATGCGCTTCGCGTACTGGACCGGGATCCTGCGCTGCGCCTGTTCGACGAAGACGACCAGGGCCACCATGGCCAGACCGACGAGGATCACCACGCCGAACTCGACCCATCCATCAGCGATCTTGCCCTGGAGCTTGATCTGCCACATGGCGCCGATGAAGCCGGCCGCGATCGAGATGAACATCAGGATCGACATGCCGTTGCCGATGCCGCGGTCGGTGATCAGCTCACCGAGCCACATGACGACACAGGTGCCGGCGGTCATGGTGAGCACCATCGTGATCATGGTGAAGATCGAGCGGTCCGAGACGATCTCGGTACGGAGCTGGCAGGACCCGAAGAGCGCGCCCGTCTTGGCGGTGGCCACCAGACCCGTGCCCTGGAGGATCGCGAGCGCGACCGTCAGGTAACGCGTGTACTGGGTGATCTTCGCCGTGCCGGACTGGCCCTCTTTCTTGAGGTTCTCCAGCTTCGGGATGACCACGGTCAGCAGCTGCAGGATGATGCTCGCCGTGATGTACGGCATGATTCCGAGCGCGAAGATCGTGATCTGCAGCAGTGCGCCACCGCTGAACATGTTGACGAGGCCGAACAGGCTGTTGCCGGTCCCTGCCTGGTCCACACAGAACTGAACGTTCTTGTAGTTCACGCCGGGGACCGGGATGTGGGACCCGAGGCGGAACAGCACGATGATGGCGAGCGTGAAGAGCAGCTTCTTGCGCAGGTCGGGCGTCTTGAACGCCCGGGCGAACGCGGTGAGCACGGTGCCTCCTGCGACCCCCGCGCTACTGCGTCAGAGGTGACGGTCTGAGGGATCGGTGAATACGTACAAGCAAAGGTGCAGGCCACCTTACCGGCGACTGCGCCCCCCGTGGAACGACCAACCGGGGATGCCCCATATGTGAGGCATCCCCGGTCGGGTTTCAGCTATTTGTCACGTGGGTTCGTCTTAGACGAGCTCGGTGACGGTGCCGCCGGCAGCGGCGATCTTCTCCTTGGCGGAGGCGGAAACGGCGTCAACCGAAACCGTCAGCGCCACGGAGATCTCGCCCTGGCCCAGGACCTTGACGAGGCTGTTCTTGCGCACCGCGCCCTTGGCGACCAGGTCGGCCACCGTGACCTCTCCACCCTCGGGGTAGAGAGCGCCGAGCTTGTCCAGGTTGACGACCTGGAACTCGGTGCGGAACGGGTTCTTGAAGCCCTTGAGCTTCGGCAGGCGCATGTGGAGGGGCATCTGCCCACCCTCGAAGCGCTGCGGGATCTGGTAACGGGCCTTCTGGCCCTTCGTACCACGACCGGCCGTCTTACCCTTCGACGCCTCACCACGACCGACACGGGTCTTCGCGGTCTTGGCGCCGGGGGCGGGACGGAGGTTGTGGGCCTTCAGCGGGCTGTTCTCAGCCATGATTAGTCAACCTCCTCAACCGTCACGAGGTGGCGGACGGTCTGCACCATTCCGCGGAACTCGGGGCGGTCCTCCTTGACGACCACGTCGTTCAGGCGCTTGAGCCCGAGCGAACGCAGAGTGTCGCGGTGGTTCTGCTTGCTGCCGATGTACGACTTCGTCTGCGTGATCTTGAGGCGAGCCATTACGCAGCACCCGCCCCGGCACGCGCACGAAGCAGGGCCGCGGGGGCGACGTCCTCGAGGGGCAGACCACGGCGAGCCGCGATCTCCTCGGGACGCTGCAGGCCCTTGAGGGCCGCCACGGTCGCGTGCACGATGTTGATCGCGTTGGAAGAGCCGAGCGACTTCGACAGGATGTCGTGAACGCCGGCGCACTCCAGAACGGCGCGCACCGGGCCACCGGCGATAACACCGGTACCGGGGGAAGCCGGCTTCAGCAGCACGACGCCCGCAGCGCGCTCGCCCGTGATCGGGTGAGGGATGGTGCCCTGGATGCGCGGAACCTTGAAGAAGTTCTTCTTGGCTTCCTCGACACCCTTGGCGATGGCCGCGGGAACTTCCTTGGCCTTGCCGTAACCGACACCTACAGTGCCGTCACCGTCGCCCACCACGACCAGCGCGGTGAAGCTGAAGCGGCGACCACCCTTGACAACCTTGGCGACGCGGTTGATCGCGACAACGCGCTCAACGTAAGCGGTCTTCTCGGCGGCAGGGCCACCGTCGCGACCCTTCCGGTCCCGCCGCTCGCCGCCACCGGCACCGCTTCCGCGGCGCTGGGGTCCAGCCATTGGATTACCTCTCTCTGTTACGTCCGTGAGTCCCGGAACCGGGGCTTAGAACTTCAGCCCGGCTTCGCGGGCGGCGTCAGCCAGAGCGGCAATGCGCCCGGCGTATCGGTTGCCACCGCGGTCGAACACGACGGTCTCGACACCCGCGGCCTTGGCACGCTCGGCGACGAGCGCGCCGACAGCCTGGGCCTGGGCGCTCTTGTCGCCTTCGCCACCGCGGATCGAAGCGTCCAGGGTCGACGCGGACGCCAGGGTGTGACCCTGGAGGTCGTCGATGACCTGAGCAACGATGTTGCGGTTGGAACGCGTCACGACGAGGCGCGGACGCTCCGCCGTACCCGAGACGTTCTTGCGGATGCGGATGTGGCGGCGAGCCTTGGCAGCGCGCTTGTACGCGTCGCCCTTGGCGATCTTCACACCGTATGCCATGGCTACTTACCAGCCTTTCCGACCTTGCGGCGGATGACTTCGCCGGCGTACTTGACACCCTTGGCCTTGTACGGGTCGGGCTTCCGCAGCTTGCGGATGTTGGCGGCGACCTCGCCGACCTTCTGCTTGTCGATGCCCTCGACCGTGAACTTGGTGGGCGACTCGACCTTGAAGGAGATGCCCTCGGGCGCCTCGATCAGGATCGGGTGGCTGTAGCCAAGCTGGAACTCCAGGTCGGAGCCCTTCGCGGCGACGCGGTAACCGACACCGCTGATTTCGAGAGCCTTGACGTACCCCGTGGTCACACCGGTGATCATGTTCGCCACCAGCGTGCGGGACAGGCCGTGCAGGGCCTTGTTCTGACGCTCGTCGTTCGGGCGGATGACGTTCAGAACGCCGTCCTCACCCTTGGCGACGGCGATGGGCGCAGCGACGGTGTGCGAGAGGGAACCCTTGGGGCCCTTCACCGCGACCGTGCGGCCATCGATGGTGACGTCCACACCGGCGGGAACCTGGATGGGGAGCTTGCCGATTCGCGACATTGCTTTTCCTCCGTTCCCGACTACCAGACGTAGGCGAGGACTTCCCCACCTACGCCCTTCTTGCCTGCCTGCTGGCCGGTGAGGAGACCGTGGGACGTGGAGATGATCGCCACGCCCAGGCCGCCGAGCACCTTGGGCAGGTTGGTGGACTTCGCGTACACGCGCAGACCGGGCTTCGAGATCCGCTTGATGCCCGCGATGGAGCGCTCACGGTTCGGCCCGAACTTCAGCTCGAGGACGAGGTTCTTGCCGACCTCGGCGTCCTCGACCTTCCAGCCGGTGATGAAACCCTCCTGCTTGAGGATCTCTGCGATGTGCGACTTGATCTTGCTGTGCGGCATCACGACGGTGTCGTGGTACGCCGAGTTAGCGTTACGCAGACGGGTCAGCATGTCTGCGATCGGGTCAGTCATGGTCATGAAGTGGCCTTCGGCCTCTCTCGCCGGGGTTTCCTGTATGCGCCATCCCTCTCCCCACTCAGTGGCGGGACGGGTGCGGTGCGGGGACCTACGGCGTAGTAAGTCGTTATGGGCGGCGGACGCCCAACCACACAACCCTAAGGCATGCGCGGCCGGGCATCCGCCGACCAGATGCTTACCGAGAGTGCCTGGAACTTCCCAAGTCCTTGCGGACGGAGGGAACTACCAGGAGCTCTTGGTCACGCCCGGCAGCTCGCCACGGTGAGCCATCTCACGAAGGCACACGCGGCACAGGCCGAACTTGCGGTACACGGAGTGGGGACGACCGCAGCGCTGGCAGCGGGTGTACGCACGCACACCGAACTTGGGCTTGCGGGCAGCCTTCGCGATGAGAGCCTTCTTCGCCATCTCGCTTACGCCTCCTTGAAGGGGAAGCCGAGGTGACGAAGGAGGGCACGGCCCTCGTCGTCGTTGGTCGCCGTGGTGACCACGGTGATGTCCATACCCCGGGTACGGTCGATCTTGTCCTGGTCGATCTCGTGGAACATGACCTGCTCCGTGAGACCGAAGGTGTAGTTGCCACGGCCGTCGAACTGCTTCGGCGACAGACCACGGAAGTCACGGATACGCGGCAGCGCGAGCGACAGCGTACGGTCCAGGAACTCCCACATGCGGTCACCACGGAGGGTGACGTGGCAGCCGATCGGCTGACCCTCACGCAGCTTGAACTGCGCGATGGACTTGCGGGCCTTCGTGACGGCCGGCTTCTGACCGGTGATCGTCGTCAGGTCGCGGATGGCGCCGTCGATCAGCTTGGAGTCGCGGGCGGCGTCGCCCACACCCATGTTGACCACGATCTTCACGAGGCCGGGGATCTGCATGACGTTCTCGTAGGAGAACTCCTCACGCAGCTTGCCCGCGATGTCCTCGCGGTACTTCGTCTTGAGACGCGGAGTGGTAGCCATCAGATGTCCTCACCCGTCCGCTTGGCAACGCGGATCTTGTTGCCCTCGTCGTCGAAGCGGTAGCCGACGCGGGTGACGACCTTCTGGCCGTCCTTTTCCACGACCAGCTGAACGTTGCTGACGTGGACCGGCGCCTCGGTGATCACGATGCCACCGGTCTGCGAACCACCAGCGGTCTGACCGGCCTTGGTGTGCTTCTTGACCCGGTTGACACCCTCGACGAGGACACGGTTCTCGCTGGGCATGGCCGCGATGACCTTGCCCTGCTTGCCCTTGTCCTTACCGGTGATGACCTGAACCAGGTCGCCCTTCTTGATCTTCATGCTTACAGCACCTCCGGCGCGAGCGAGATGATCTTCATGAACTTCTTCTCGCGCAGCTCACGGCCCACGGGGCCGAAGATACGGGTGCCGCGAGGGTCGCCGTCGTTCTTGAGAATGACAGCGGCGTTCTCGTCGAAGCGGATGTACGAGCCGTCCTGGCGGCGGCGCTCCTTGACGGTGCGAACGATGACCGCCTTGACGACGTCACCCTTCTTCACGTTGCCACCGGGGATCGCGTCCTTGACGGTGGCGACAATGACGTCACCGATGCCCGCGTAGCGGCGACCGGAGCCACCGAGAACACGGATGCAAAGGATTTCCTTGGCACCAGTGTTGTCGGCGACACGCAGTCGCGACTCCTGCTGGATCACGTCTATCTCCTGATTGTCTGCCGGTTCCCGGCGGGGGGTCCGTTACCGGAGCCCCTCGCCGAGCCTGGCGGAACTGACCTGAGGGAAACCCCCCAGGCTATGTCTGGCGGAACTCGCTCGCGCGAGGTTCCTTACTTGGCCTTCTCGAGGATCTCGACGATGCGCCAGCGCTTGCTCGCCGACAGCGGACGCGTCTCCATGATGAGGACGCGGTCGCCGACACCGGCAGCGTTCTGCTCGTCGTGAGCCTTGAGCTTGTTCGTACGGCGGATGACCTTGCCGTACAGGGCGTGCTTGACGCGGTCCTCGACGGCGACGACGACGGTCTTGTCCATCTTGTCGCTGACGACCAGACCCTCGCGGGTCTTGCGGAAACCGCGCTGCTCAGTGGTCTCAGTCACGTTCTTCTCGCTCATCAGGCGCTCTCCACCGTCTCGATACCGAGCTCACGCTCGTGCATCAGGGTGTAGATGCGAGCGATGTCCTTACGGACGGACTTGAGCCGGCCGTTGTTCTCCAGCTGACCCGTGGCCGCCTGGAAGCGCAGCTTGAACAGCTCTTCCTTGGCCTCGCGCAGCTTGCCAACGAGCTCCTCGTTGCCGAGCTCACGCAGCTCGGACGCCTTGGTTCCCGTCGCCATCACGACTCACCTGCCTCGCGCCGAACAATCCGGCACTTCATCGGAAGCTTGTGAGCAGCGCGGGTGAGCGCCTCACGAGCAATCTTCTCGTTCGGGTAGGACAGCTCGAACATGACCCGGCCCGGGTGCACGTTCGCGATCCACCACTCGGGAGAACCCTTACCGGAACCCATGCGGGTCTCGGCGGGCTTCTTCGTCAGCGGACGGTCCGGGTAGATGTTGATCCAGACCTTGCCGCCACGCTTGATGTGGCGGGTCATCGCGATACGAGCCGCCTCGATCTGGCGGTTCGTCACGTACGCCGGGGTCAGCGCCTGGATGCCGTACTCGCCGAACGAGACCTCAGTACCGCCCTTGGCCATACCGCGGCGCTTCGGGTGGTGCTGCTTGCGGTGCTTGACCCTACGAGGGATCAGCATGTCGGTCAGGCCTCCGTTCCGGTGCTCTCGGCCGGAGCGGCGGCGGGAGCGTCGGCCTTGGGGGCCTCGGCACCAGCAGCCTGCTGCGGCTTGCGGCCACCACGGCCGCCGCGCTCGCCACCACGGCCACCACGGCCGGCGGGACGGTCGCCAGCGCCGGCACCACGGGCCGGGCGGTTACCCGCACGGGCCGCAGCGTTCTCGGCGCGAACCTCGGCGATGTTCTTGACGTCGCCCTTGTAGATCCAGACCTTCACACCGATACGGCCGAAGGTGGTCTTGGCCTCGAAGAAGCCGTAGTCCACGTTCGCGCGCAGCGTGTGCAGCGGCACACGACCCTCGCGGTAGAACTCGGAGCGGGACATCTCGGCGCCGCCGAGACGACCGCCACACTGGATCTTGATGCCCTTGGCGCCGGCCTTCATCGTGCCCTGCATGCTCTTGCGCATGGCACGACGGAAGGAGACGCGGGAGGAGAGCTGCTCGGCAACGGCCTGGGCGACCAGCTGGGCATCGAGCTCGGGGTTCTTGACCTCGAGGATGTTCAGCTGGACCTGCTTGCCCGTGAGCTTCTCGAGGTCACCGCGGATGCGGTCGGCCTCGGCGCCACGGCGGCCGATGACGATGCCCGGACGAGCGGTGTGGATGTCCACACGCACGCGGTCACGGGTGCGCTCGATCTCAACCTTCGAGATGCCGGCGCGCTCCATGCCGGACGTCATCATCCGACGGATGGCGACGTCTTCCTTGACGTAGTCCTTGTACAGCTTGTCGGCGTACCAACGCGACTTGAAGTCGGTGGTGATGCCGAGCCGGAACCCGTGCGGGTTTACCTTCTGGCCCATTACCGGGAACCTTCCTTGCTGCTGACGACCACGGTGATGTGGCTGGTCCGCTTGCGGATCCGGTAGGCACGGCCCTGGGCACGCGGACGGAACCGCTTCAGGGTCGGACCCTCGTCCACGAACGCCTCGCTGATGAACAGCGAAGAAGCGTCCGGGTGGTTGTAGTTGTGTGCGGCGTTGGCAATGGCGCTGTCCAGCACCTTGCCGACCGGCACGCTCGCGGCCTGCGGGGCGAAACGCAGGACCGCCTGAGCCTCCGTGGCATCCATGCCACGGATAAGGTCCACCACGCGGCGGGCCTTCATGGGCGTGACGCGGATGTACCGCGCCTGGGCCCTGGCTTCCATGGTTGTCCCTTCGGTGTAAGTCATAGTCGTTACCACCCCGCCTTTAGCGGCGCTTCGACTTCCGGTCGTCCTTGACGTGGCCGCGGAAGGTGCGAGTCGGCGAGAACTCGCCGAGCTTGTGGCCGACCATCGACTCGGTGACGAACACCGGGACGTGGGTCTTGCCGTTGTGCACCGCGATGGTGTGACCCAGCATGGCCGGGATGATCATCGAGCGACGGGACCAGGTCTTGATGACGTTCTTGGTACCAGCTTCGTTCTGAGCGTCCACCTTCTTGATGAGGTGTCCGTCGACGAAGGGTCCCTTCTTGAGACTGCGCGGCATCTAAACCCGCTCCTAGCGCTTCTTGTTCGTCTTGCGGCGGCGGACGATGTACTTGCTCGAAGCCTTCTTCGGCGAGCGAGTACGACCCTCCTTCTGACCCCACGGGGAGACCGGGTGGCGACCACCGCTGGTCTTGCCCTCACCACCACCGTGCGGGTGGTCAACCGGGTTCATCGCGACACCGCGGACGGACGGGCGAACGCCCTTCCAGCGCATGCGGCCGGCCTTGCCCCAGTTGATGTTCGACTGCTCGGCGTTGCCGACCTCGCCGACCGTGGCGCGGCAGCGCGCGTCGACGAGACGGATCTCGCCGGACGGCATGCGGAGGTGGGCCATGGTGCCCTCCTTCGCCAGCAGCTGCACGGACGCACCCGCGGAGCGGGCGAACTTCGCACCGCCGCCGGGACGCAGCTCGATCGCGTGGATGGTCGTACCAACCGGGATGTTGCGCAGCGCCAGGTTGTTGCCGGGCTTGATGTCGGCCGTCGGGCCGTTCTCAATCCGGTCACCCTGCTGCAGACCGCGCGGCGCGATGATGTAGCGCTTCTCGCCGTCGGCGTAGTGCAGCAGCGCGATGCGCGCGGTGCGGTTGGGGTCGTACTCGATGTGCGCGACCTTGGCCGGCACGCCGTCCTTGTCGTGACGACGGAAGTCGATCACGCGGTAGGCGCGCTTGTGTCCACCACCCTGGTGGCGAACGGTGATCCGACCGGTGTTGTTACGGCCGCCCTTGCTGTGCAGCGGGCGAACCAGCGACTTCTCCGGCGTGGACCGCGTGATCTCGACAAAGTCGGCGACGCTGGAGCCACGACGGCCCGGGGTCGTCGGCTTGTACTTGCGGATACCCATTTCTCAGTCCTCGTCCGATTCCGGACGACTCAGGACTCCGTTAGGAGGCCTGGCCGCCGAAGATGTCGATTCGGTCGCCCTCAGCGAGGGTCACGATGGCGCGCTTGGTGTTGGCGCGCTTGCCGAAACCGGTCTTGGTGCGCTTGCGCTTACCCTGACGGTTGATCGTGTTGACCCCGGTGACCTTGACCGAGAAGACCGCCTCGACGGCCTGCTTGATCTGGGTCTTGTTGGCGCCAGGCGCGACGATGAACGTGTACTTGTTCTCGTCCAGCAGCGCGTAGCTCTTCTCCGAGACAACCGGCTTGATCAGCAGGTCGCGCGGGTCAGTGAAGGTCTTGCTGGTAACGGTCGCCTCAGACATCAGGCGTCGCTCCCTTCGGTCTCGTCGGCCTTGGGGCCAGACACGAAGGACTCCAGCGCGGCCTGGGTGAAGACCACGTCGTCAGAGACGATCACGTCGTACGTGTTCAGCTGGCCCGGCTCCAGGATGTGAACCTGGGGCAGGTTGCGGGCGGACAGCCACGCGGCCTCGTCGGCGCGCTCGACGACCAGGAGCAGGTTCTTGCGCTCCGAGATCTTGCCGAACAGCGTCTTGGCGGCCTTCGTGGAGGCGGCACCCTCGACCACGCCGGTGACGACGTGGATGCGGGAGTGACGCGCGCGGTCCGAGAGGGCACCGCGGAGGGCGGCGACCTTCATCTTCTTCGGGGTCCGCTGCGAGTAGTCACGCGGCTGCGGGCCGTGGACGACGCCACCGCCGGCGAACTGCGGAGCGCGGGTGGAACCCTGACGCGCGCGGCCGGTGCCCTTCTGGCGGTACGGCTTGCGGCCACCACCACGGACTTCGCCACGGGTCTTGGTCTTGTGCGTGCCCTGACGGGCAGCGGCCAGCTGTGCGACGACGACCTGGTGGATCAGCGGAACGCTGGTCTTCGCGTCGAAGATCTCCGCGGGGAGCTCGACGGTACCGGCCTTGTCGCCTGCCGGCGAAAGGATGTCAATGGTGCTCATTAACCTCAAGCCCCCTTGGCCGCGGTACGGACCAGGACGAGGCCGCCGTTCGGACCGGGGACTGCGCCCTTGATGAGGAGCAGACCCTTCTCCGCGTCTACCGCGTGGATGGTCAGGTTCTGGGTGGTGACGCGCTCGTTGCCCATACGACCAGCCATGCGCATGCCCTTGAAGACACGCCCAGGGGTGGCGCAGCCACCGATCGAACCGGGGGAGCGGTGCTTGCGCTGCACACCGTGACCGGCGCCGAGGCCCCGGAAGTTGTGCCGCTTCATGACACCGGCGAAGCCCTTGCCCTTGCTGTTGCCCGTGACGTCGACCTTGACGCCGGACTCGAACACCTCAGCAGTGATCTCCTGGCCGAGCGTGTACTCGCTGGCGTCGGAGGTGCGGAGCTCCACCAGGTGGCGGCGGGGGGTCACGTCGGCCTTGGCGAAGTGGCCCTTGAGGGGCTTGTTCACCTTGCGCGGGTCGATCTCGCCGAAGGCGATCTGGACCGACTCGTAGCCGTCGATGTCGTTCGTACGGACCTGGGTAACGACGCAGGGTCCGGCCTTGACCACGGTCACCGGGACGACACGGTTGTTCTCGTCCCAGACCTGGGTCATGCCGAGCTTCTCGCCCAGGACGCCCTTGATCTGCTTTGCCATCTTCTCGACGCCTCTCAGAGCTTGATCTCGATGTCAACGCCGGCCGGAAGGTCCAGGCGCATCAGCGAGTCAACGGTCTTGGGAGTCGGGTCGAGGATGTCGATCAGGCGCTTGTGCGTGCGCATCTCGAAGTGCTCGCGCGAGTCCTTGTACTTGTGCGGCGACTTGATGACGCAGTACACGTTCTTCTCAGTGGGCAGCGGCACCGGGCCCGCGACCGACGCACCAGTGCGCGTCACCGTCTCGACGATCTTCTTCGCCGAGGAGTCGATGACCTCGTGGTCGTAGGCCTTGAGCCGGATGCGGATCTTCTGTCCCGCCATGGCTACTCCGTAGTCCTGTCTGTTGTGGAAACGCTCTGGCTCCCGGGCGGCTGTGGATACCTCCACCGCTTCTCTCCGACCCACGCGGTCGGGCGTGTCGCACTCCCTCCAAGAAAATTCCCATACGGAAATTCCCTCGTCCAAGGGGGTGCGGTACCGAGACCGCGGTTCGGGGGAGAAACACCCACCGGGTGCCTGGTGGGCCCCGTGCTGACACTTCCCGAAAGATTCCCGTACGTCCGCCCCCATTGCTGCCCCGAGGGACAGATAGAGGCGACGAGTACTGTGGGACTCGCTTCCGGTCCTCCCGGCGGGAGGCGCGCAGCATCGGCACTCAACCGAGCAACTTGAGTAGTCTGCCACACGAGACACGTACTGCGCCAATCGGGCGCAGAACAATACCCCGCCGCGCGGACACGTCAAACCTGCCCCGCGACGGGGAGCCACTGCGGGGCCCGGGTCAGGAGCGGGAGACCGTCCCGCACTCCTTCGGCAGCGCCGCCACGTCCTTGCTGCGGTCGTAGGGATCGGTGAGCGGTCCCGTCGCTCCCGATGACGGCCGGGTCTGCCGGTCGGCCGCGAACATCGGGTGGAGATAGCCCTCGCCGTCGCGGGAGCAGTCGTCGTTGCCCGCCGACTCGGACCAGCTGACGATCTGCAGCTTGCCGGGAGTCGCCGCTATCCGTTCGGGGTCCGCCAGGGCCACGGTGAGCTCCCGCCGCACGATGGTGCGCGCCACCTCGTCCGCACCGGTCCGCGCCTGCACCAGCGGGTAGACGAAGGTGTAGTCGGAGTGCACCAGCACCTCACCGGAGCGGGTGCTGTCGAACCACATGCGCCCGCGCGTCTTGACCACGTCGCCGTGCACCCGCGCGTGCGCCGGATCGAAACGGCTGAACAGCCACAACGGGTCGGCGTCCTTGGACGGCCGGACCAGAGCCTTCTCCATCAGCCCGCGGCCGTCGTCCTGGAGCGGGTCCAGCAGGTCCAGCGCCGCCTGCGGGCGCTCGCCGCGCAGGGTGGCGGGCTCCAGATTGGCAGCCGCCAGCAGCCGGCCGGTCTTCGCGACCGCGTCGGCCACCTGCTCCTTGGACAGCCCGCCCACGGCCTTGGCCTCGGGCAGCTCGATCCCGGCGGCGCCATCGGCCCACTGGAGCGCCGGCGAGCCCCGGAAGGGGTCCTGGAGGGTCGGTTGGTCCGGGTACTGCTGGGCGGGCGCGGCCGTCGGACGCGCGGTCTCGCCGGGCAGCGGCGCGGCGTTCCGGGCGTCCTTCCTGGCCTCCGCCTTGCCGGTGAGCCGGTCGATCACCAGCTCCGGCCGTACGGCGATCAGCGCGAGCGCCGCGATGAACACGATGGCCGCGGTCGCCTTGAGCCGCCGCTTGCCCTTCCCGCGGCCTTCCCTCTCCTGCCAGGCCGGCCCGGTCCGCCATCCGGCGGGCTCGGCTGCCTGCCGGGCCTTGCGGGCCTTGCGCCCCTTCCAGCCCCGCTCCCGCGCGGCCCGCTCCTCGTCCTGGCGGCGCAGCCGCTCGGTCACCATCCTCGCCCGCGCCGACGGCTCCTTCGGGGCCTCCCCCACCCCGGCCTCGGCGTCCCGCACGAACCGCGCCCACTCCTCGTCGGAAACGCCGGTTCTGCGCGCGTCGTCGTTGTTCCCCACAACGCCCCCCCTTGAGATGTCCACACCATGCGCTGCGGAGCCTCTCACACCCCCCGGACCAGCCGTTTTCCACCCCCTGACCAAATCCGCACCACCTGGCACCCCCCTGTCCGGGGCGCCGCATACCCTTGCCCGAACCATGGGGGTGGATCTTGAACGCCGACAACGGCAAAGACCTGGAGATGGACCCGGTCGCCGTCAAAAACATCACGGCCGGCCTGCGCGGGGCGATCGCCGAACTGCGCGAGTTCGCGCCGGACGCCGGCGCGACGGTGGGAGCCGGGCTCGAAAAGCTCACGCTGACCGGCATGGAGGCCGGCCACCCGGACGTCACCGCCGTCTTCCACGACCTCTGCACGCGCTGGGACTGGGGAGTGCGCGCCCTGGTCGAGGAGGTCAGCGGCCTGACCGCCGCGCTGAACATCTCGGCGGGGATGATCTGGGAGGAGGACCAGTACCGCAGGGGCACGTTCAAGGTCGCGGCCAACTCCGTGATCGGCAATCCGCACGCCGACGAGGACACGGCCGAGAGGACCTCCTGGGACGAGATCAAGGCACCGTTCCGCCACGAGACCCCGGAAGAGGCCCAGAAGGCGCGCGACGAGTTCGGGCAGCAATGGGAACAGGCCAAGCGGGACGCGGTGACGAAGGGCAACAGCGCCCGCCTGCTGGACGGAGCGGCCGATCTCGGCCAGCTGGACCCCTCGGCCCTCGCCCTCGTCCGGGAACGGGCGCACCAGGCGGAGCACGACGCCCCGCAGCAGGGTGAACGCTGATGGGGCACGACCTGCAGGGGTGGCTGGACGCCGGTAAAAAGGCCGTCGGCGAGGGCGTCGAATGGGTGGGCGACAAGGCGGGGGCCGGGCTCGACGAAGTAGGACTCCACGAGGCCGCCGATGTCGTGCGGGACGGCACGGACAAGGTCGCGAACCGTCTCGGCGCGGAGGTCGCAGAGGCCGAGCTGGGCCACACCGACGACCCGAAGAAGCTGGTCCACGGCAGCCCGTCCAAACTCCGCGCGACCGCCTCCCACTTGGCCGACTTCCAGGCGGCCTTCGACAAGACCGGCGAGGGCCTCAAGGGCCTGGACGAGGACGGCATCAAAGGTGCGGCCGCCGAAGGCTTCCGGGTGCTCGCCCAGAAGCAGCCGCCGAAGTGGTTCAAGGCAGCGGACGCCTTCGAGACGGCGGCAGGGGCCCTGAACCGGTTCGCGGACACGGTGGAGTGGGCCCAGGGCCGCGCCCGGGAAGCCCTGGACGAGTACACGACCGCCGTGAAGACGTCGCAGGCGGCCCGTGAGGCCTACGACAAGTGGGTCGACACGTACAACGCGGCGCTCCGCAGCAAGCAGGAGCCGTTGCCGGCCCGTCCGATGGGCTTCACCGACCCGGGGGCCGACGGCATCAAGGCGGCCCGGGAGAAGCTGGCCGAGGCGCGCCACCAGCGCGACGAGGCGGCCCGGACGGCGGTCCAGGCGCTGACGAAGGCACGGGACGCCGCCCCGCCCCTGCCGTCCGTGGCCGAGCAACTGGTCTACGAGGGGGCCATTCGCGGACTCGGGCTGGAACACCAGGGCGGCGGGTTCATCAAGGGGCTGGCGGCCACGGTCGACTTCTTCCGTGCGGTCGACCCCCTGGATCCGTACAACCGCATGCATCCGACCGAATACAAGATGCGGCTCAGCGGCCTGGGCGTCGGCATGCTGACGATGGCCAACGATCCCGTCGGGGCCGGTTCCCTGATGTACGTGCAGTTCATGAAGGACCCCGACGAGGGGATCGGCAAGATCTATGCCGAGGTCGCCGGGGCGAAGGGGACGAGCGCCGTCACCGGTCCGCTGCGCAGGACCTCCTTCCTGAGCCGGCTGGCCAACGGCGAACTGCCCAAGCCGCCCAAGCTGCCGCAGCGGCCGGCGTCCGCACACACGCCCTCGACCCGTGAGGCGCTCCACGGGAACGAGGGGCCCGGCGCCCGCGAGAAGAAGGACGTCCCGTGCGAGGGGGACCCGGTCGACGTGGCGACGGGCCGGATGCTGCTCCCGCAGACCGACCTCGTCCTGCCGGGCTCGTTCCCGCTCGTCTTCACCCGGACCTTCGAGTCCTCGTACCGCTCGGGCCGCTGGTTCGGCCCCACCTGGGCATCGACGGTCGACCAGCGGCTGGAGACCGACGCCGAGGGCGTGATCCTCGTCTGCGAGGACGGAAGCCTGCTGGCCTACCCGCACCCGGAGCAGGCCGGCCCACCCGTCCTCCCCTCCCACGGCCGGCGATGGCCGCTGACGCTCGACCCGGACGGCGGCTACACGGTCACCGACCCCGAGTCGGGCCACGTACGCCATTTCGCGGAGGACGGCGT
This sequence comes from Streptomyces sp. NBC_00667, assembly GCF_036226825.1. Lineage (NCBI taxonomy): Bacteria > Bacillati > Actinomycetota > Actinomycetes > Kitasatosporales > Streptomycetaceae > Streptomyces > Streptomyces sp. NBC_00667. The sequence continues at coordinate 4,058,359 of NZ_CP109022.1, read as the reverse complement.
CCTCACCCAGCTGGACGACCGCAACGGCGCCTGGATCGTGTACACGTACGACGACACGACCGGCGCCCCGCTGTCGATCTCCCACAGCGGCGGCTACGAGCTGCGCCTGACCTCTTCGGGTGGCCGAATAACCGGCCTGTCCCTGGCGGACGGCACCGAAGGCCTGCGCTACGGCTACACGGACGGCCACCTCACCGAGGTCACCAACTCCTCGGGCCGGCCCCTGCGCTTCGGGTACGACGCACTGGGCCGGATCACCTCCTGGACCGACACCAACGACCGGCGCTTCGACTACGTCTACGACGAGCGGCACCGCTGCATCGCCCAGTCCGGTACGAACGGCCACCTCAACATCAGGTTCGCCTACGAGGACGGCGTCACGACGCTCACGGACTCCCTGGGCCACCGCAAGCGGTACGTGATCAACGAACGCGCCCAGGTCGTCGCGGAGCTCGACGCGGCGGGGCTGACGACGCACTGCGAGTACGACCGGTACGACCGGCTGCTGTCCCGTACGGACCCGCTCGGCCGCACCGTCCGCCTGGAGTACGACGAGGCCGGCCGCCTCACCTCCGTGACCCGCCCGGACGGCAAGGTCTCGCGGGCGCGGTACGACGCCTCGGGCCTGCCGGTGACGCTCGTGTCGGCGGACGGCGCGACGACGACCCACACGTACGACGAACGGGGCAACCGCACCTCGACGACCGATCCCACGGGTGCCACCACCCACTTCGCCTACGACGCGCGCGGTCACCTGTCCTCGGTGACGGACGCCCTCGGCCACACGAGTGCCTTCGTCTTGGACCGGGCCGGACTCCTCGTCTCGGCCACGGACCCCCTCGGCGCCACCACCACCTACACCCGCGACGCCTTCGGCCGCCCGGTGACCGTCACGGATCCCCTGGGCCGTACGACCCGCCACACCTGGAGCACCGAGGGCCGGCTGCTGCGACGCGTGCACCCGGACGGCACGTCGGAATCGTGGACGTACGACGGGGAGGGCAACTGCCTGACGCACACCGACGCCGCGGGCGGGGTGACCGTCAACGAGTACGGCGATTTCGACCTCCTGACCGCCCGCACCGGTCCCGACGGCGCACGCCACACGTTCGACCACGACACCGAACTGCGCCTGACGCAGGTCACCAACCCGCAGGGTATGAGGTGGAGTTACACGTACTCCCCCACGGGCCTGCCGACCTCGGAATCGGACTTCGACGGTCGCAGCCTCACCTACGAGTACGACGCGGCCGGCGCCCTCACCGCCCGCACCGACACACTGGGCGCCCGCACCACCTACACCCGCAACGAGCTCGGACAGTTCACCCGCAAGACGACGGCGTCGGGCTCGACGGTTTACGGCTACGACGGCTCCGACCGCTTGGCCTCACTGATCTCGCCGGAGTCCTCGGTCACCTGGCTCCGCGACGGGACGGGACGGGTCCTGGCGGAAACGGTCGACGGCCGCACGCTCACCTACGCCTACGACGCCCTGGGCCGTCGGACGACCCGCACCACGCCCAGCGGGGCGCAGTCCCACTGGACGTACGACGCGGCGGGGCACCGCACCGCACTGACGACGGCCGGTCGCACGATCACCTTCGAGCGCGATGCGGCAGGACAGGAACTCACCCGCACCCTGGGCCCCGGCCTCGCCCTCACCCACGAGTACGACCCCCTGGGCCGGCTCTCCTCCCGGACGGTGGTCGGCCGGGACGGCCGTACCCTCCGGCGCCGGGGCTACAGCTACCGTGCGGACGGCTACCTCACCGGGATCGACGACTCCCTGACCGGCCCGCGGACGTTCACCCTCGACGCGGCCGCCCGCGTGACGGCGGTGGACGCCGGATCGTGGTCGGAGCGGTACACCTACGACGAGGCGGGCAACCAGACCCACGCCACCTGGCCGGACCGCCACCCGGGCGCCGACGCGCAGGGCGGCCGCTCGTACACGGGCACCCGCATCACCCGCGCGGGGGCGGTCCGCTACGAGCACGACGCACTCGGCCGGGTGACCGTGCGCCGCAAGACCCGGCTCTCCCGCAAGCCGGAGACCTGGCGGTACGAGTGGAACGCCGAGGACCAGCTGTCGGCGGTCACCACTCCGGACGGCACCCGCTGGCGGTACACGTACGACCCGCTGGGCCGCCGCACGGCGAAGCAACGCCTGTCGCCGGCCGGCGCGGTCGTGGAGGAAACCACCTTCACCTGGGACGGCGCCACCCTGTGCGAACAGTCCACCGGCCCGGTCACCCTCACCTGGACCCATCAGGGCCTGCACCCGCTCACCCAGTCCGAGCACATCGACGACGACACGGTGGACGACCGCTTCTTCGCCATCGTCACCGACCTCATCGGCACCCCGACCGAGCTCCTCACCGAGGACGGCACCACGGCGTGGCGCACCCGCGCCACCCTCTGGGGCACCACCACCTGGAACCGCGACGCGACGGCCTACACCCCGCTCCGCTTCCCGGGCCAGTACTTCGACCCCGAGTCGGGCCTCCACCACAACGTCTTCCGCACCTACGACCCCGAAACGGCCCGCTACCTCACCCCGGACCCCCTGGGCCTCTCCGGTGGCCCGAATCCATGCTGGTACGGACCCAACCCGCTGGAATGGGTGGACCCCCTCGGTCTGGCTCTCTGCCGAGCCAAACCGAGGCTGGAAGACGGGAATGCCAAAGAGGGCTGGCAGCATATAGATGAGCGCCACATTACGGGCAATCACCCATCAGGCCACGGAGATTTGATGCCTCCCTCCACGACCAGGGAGCAAGTGGGCGAGGCCGCGGCGAAGATGATCGAGAAAGGCAATCGCGTGTCTGACCCAAGCCGCCGAATGCAGGTATTTGAGAAACGTATGACTGTCAACGGCATGCCCGCCCGCTATCGCCTGCTCGTGGACTCACACGACGGGAACCGGATCATCACCTTCTTCCCCGTCGGAAAGAGCTACGTCCCGTGATCGTGGAATTTGCCGTTCGACCGGGTCAGGGCGAGTCCAGTGGGTTCGATCTCGGGGACATGGTCTGGGTCGGCGAGCTGGGGGAAGCGCGGTCGGCGGGGCAGTCGCCCGATCAAGGGATGATGATCTACGCCTCGGTGACCCAACTCCTGGACTGCCTGCACGACTTGCTGCGAGGCCGAACAAGGAGTGCCTTGTTCACGGGCGTGGACTCCTCGTTCCGGCTGACATTCGCCAGGAGCAAGAAGGGCATCCGCACCACCGGCCCGTCCGGTCCCGTCTCGATCCTCGCACCCGACGAATTCGCGGGGACCGTTCTTGCAGCGGCGGAGGAACTGGCACGCACGCATCTCGGCTCCCTGCCCTCCGACGGCGTGGCAGACGACTATCGGGCCGCCCTTGAGGGCTTCAGGATCCTGGTGGCGCCATAGAGTCGCCCCGAACAGATCAAGCAATTCCTCAGAGAGGCTTATAAGCGTGGATGAACGTAACGACGTCCGGCTACACGTGGCGTCGGTCGAGAGCGCTTCCGCGACAGAAGCCGTCTGCGCGGTCAGGAACATCGGCGGGGAGGCGAGCGTAGGCATGATCTTTCGATCAAGCGTTTCCCCCGCCATCGAGATTCGCATCACCGAGATCCTTCGGTACGGACGATCCGTTCCCATCTTGGACCAGGCCTATACGGCAAGGGTGACCTTCATCGGGCCTGGGGCCGCCGGAATCGAAGCTGGGGAAACCCTGGTCAGCGCCCGGGATTAGGAGACCCACCGCAACGCGGGGGCCGCGATGCGGTGGGCCGGGGGGTGGCGGGGTGAGAGGTAGGGGTGAGTACTCGGGAAGCGAAAGAACCTCGCCAGACCCCACCAGCCTCCCGTCGGGGGCGCTTCGCTCGGATGGGTGAATCGGGACAACTCGGCTGGCTTCCCCGGGGGTTGTCGGGCATATGCTCGGCGCGACAACTCCAGACATACGTCGGCCCCCGACGGGACTCGCAATCCCGGCGGGGGCCTGGCCAAGCAGGAAGAGAACAGCTTCCCGATGGATACCCAGAAGCCTAACCCCGTCGTGCTCGCCTCCGGGCGCAATCGCGGCGATGCCCCCCGATCAGGTGTCATCCACGTCAACGTCCGGCACACCCGCCGCTTCACCGTGGTCGGCAACCACCTCGCGCAGCACGCGGAGATGTCCCTCGTAGCGATCGGTCTGGCGCTCCACATCCAGTCCCTGCCCGCCGGCTCACGCATCGGCATCAAGGACCTCGCCGGCCGCTTCCCCGAGAGCGAGCACCGGATCGCCCGTGCGCTGCGCGAGCTGGAGGCTTACGGATACCTGGAGCGGACCCGCGTGCGGCTGCCCGGCGGGCAGGTGATCACCCGGACCGTGTCCTACAACCGCCCCGGGTGCGTGGACAGCGACCCGCACCCCGGCCCGGACCCGCATCCCGGCCCGGCGCCCGCCGCCCAGGCCCCGCCCGCGACCACCCCGGCCGCCGCCGCGCCGGAGGCCCGCGCCCCTCAGCCGCCCGCCACCCCGCGCGCTCCCGGCGGGTCCCTCCCCCGGCCCCTGAACCCCGACAACCCCTGGCGGCACGAGGCGGCCGTCACCGTCCTGACGGACCTGCGCCGCCTCGACTCCCGTCTCCTGCTCGGCCGGCAGGACATCGAGCGCCTCGCCCCCGCCGTCGAGGCCTGGCTGGAGCGCTGCGCCCGCCCCGGCAGCATCACCGCCGCCCTCACGGCCAACCTGCCGCCGCAGCCCCGCAATCCGGCCGGACTGGTGGCGTACCGGCTCACCGCCCAGCTGCCGCCGGCCCTGGCAGACGTACCCCGCCCGGCCGCCCACGTACCGCCGGACCCCTTCCAGACCTGCGAGGACGAGACCTGCGGCCTCGCCTTCCGGTCCCGGGAGCCGGGCCTGTGCGGGGAGTGCCGGGCGGAGGCGGGCGGAGGCGGGCGCCGCATGAGGACCGTGACGCGCCCCGCATAGGCACCGGGGCATAGCCACCGGGGTAGGCGCCGCATACGCACCCGGCCGGGACGTCCCCGCACAGCAGCCGGCAACGCCCCGCGGATACGACGAAGGGCCCTTCCCCCACCGCCGGAGCGGTGGGGGAAGGGCCCCTCTGTCAAACGTGGTGCCCGCTCGCGCGAGCTACCAGGTCAGAGCACGAATTACTTCGTGATCTTGGTGACCTGGCCGGCGCCCACCGTACGACCACCCTCACGGATGGCGAACTTCAGGCCCTCTTCCATCGCGACCGGCTGGATGAGGGAGACCGTCATGTCGGTGTTGTCACCGGGCATGACCATCTCGGTGCCCTCAGGCAGGGTCACAACGCCCGTCACGTCCGTGGTACGGAAGTAGAACTGCGGGCGGTAGTTGTTGAAGAACGGGGTGTGACGGCCACCCTCGTCCTTCGACAGGATGTACGCGGCGGCCTCGAACTCGGTGTGCGGCGTGACCGAACCGGGCTTGATGATGACCTGACCGCGCTCGACGTCCTCGCGCTTGATGCCACGGAGGAGCAGACCGACGTTCTCACCGGCCTGGCCCTCGTCGAGGAGCTTGCGGAACATCTCGATACCGGTGACCGTGGTGGTGGTCTTCTCTTCCTTGATACCGATGATGTCGACGGTCTCGTTGACCTTCAGGACACCACGCTCGATACGGCCGGTGACGACCGTACCGCGACCGGTGATCGTGAAGACGTCCTCGACCGGCATCAGGAAGGGCTTGTCGGTGTCGCGCGGCGGGGTCGGGATCGACTCGTCCACGGCCTTCATGAGGCCGAGGAGCTTCTCGCCCCACTCCTTGTCGCCCTCGAGCGCCTTGAGCGCGGAGACCTGGACGACCGGCAGGTCGTCGCCCGGGAAGTCGTACTCGGAGAGCAGCTCACGGACCTCGAGCTCGACGAGCTCCAGGATCTCCTCGTCGTCCACCATGTCGGCCTTGTTCAGGGCGACGACGATGTAGGGGACGCCGACCTGGCGGGCCAGGAGCACGTGCTCCTTGGTCTGCGGCATCGGGCCGTCGGTGGCGGCGACCACGAGGATGGCACCGTCCATCTGCGCGGCACCGGTGATCATGTTCTTGATGTAGTCCGCGTGACCCGGGCAGTCGACGTGGGCGTAGTGACGCGCCTCGGTCTGGTACTCGACGTGCGCGATGGAGATGGTGATACCGCGCTGGCGCTCCTCAGGAGCCTTGTCGATCTGGTCGAAGGCCGAGGCCTCGTTCAGGTCCGGGTACGCGTCGTGCAGCACCTTGGTAATGGCGGCCGTGAGGGTCGTCTTACCGTGGTCAATGTGACCGATGGTGCCGATGTTGACGTGCGGCTTAGTCCGCTCGAACTTCGCCTTCGCCACGGGGGTCCTCCTGGAGAGTGGTTCTGGTACGCCTGACAGATCGGCGCCAGGTGATCTTTGCTGGGATGCCAGTCCCTCCGGGCAACAAGAGCGGATGCTCCTGTTGCCCCAGAGGTACCGGTGACAAGCCTAAAGCGTGAGCTCCGAAGAGTTACTCGCCCTTGGCCTTCGCGATGATCTCCTCAGCGACGTTCCGGGGAACCTCGGCGTAGGAGTCGAACTGCATCGAGTAGCTGGCGCGACCCGAGGTCTTGCTGCGGAGGTCTCCGACGTAGCCGAACATCTCCGAAAGCGGCACGAGGCCCTTCACGATGCGAGCACCGTGACGCTCGTCCATGGCCTGGATCTGGCCACGACGAGAGTTGATGTCGCCGATGACCTCACCCATGTAGTCCTCGGGCGTGGTGACCTCAACGGCCATCATCGGCTCAAGGAGCACGGGAGAAGCCTTGCGCGCGGCCTCCTTGAAGGCCTGCGAACCGGCGATCTTGAACGCGAGTTCGGAGGAGTCGACCTCGTGGTAACCACCGTCGAGAAGAATGACGCGGACGCCAGTCATCTCGTAGCCGGCGAGGATGCCGAACTTCATGGCTTCCTGGGCACCGGCGTCCACCGACGGGATGTACTCACGCGGGATGCGTCCACCGGTGACCTTGTTGACGAACTCGTAAGCCGCCTCGCCGCCCTCGATGGGCTCGATCGCGATCTGCACCTTGGCGAACTGACCGGTACCACCGGTCTGCTTCTTGTGGGTGTAGTCGTGACGCTCGACGGACTTGCGGATCGTCTCGCGGTAGGCCACCTGCGGCTTGCCGACGTTCGCCTCGACCTTGAACTCGCGACGCATGCGGTCGACGAGGATGTCGAGGTGAAGCTCGCCCATACCACCGATGATGGTCTGGCCGGTCTCCTCGTCCGAGTGAACCTGGAAGGAGGGGTCCTCCTCCGCGAGACGCTGGATGGCAACACCCAGCTTCTCCTGGTCACCCTTGGACTTGGGCTCGATGGCGACCTGGATGACCGGGGCCGGGAAGTCCATGGACTCCAGGATGACCGGGGCCTTCTCGTCGCACAGCGTCTCACCGGTGGTGGTCTGCTTGAGGCCCATGACGGCGACGATGTCACCGGCGCCCACCGACTCGATCTCCTCACGCTTGTTCGCGTGCATGCGGTAGATCTTGCCGATGCGCTCCTTCTTGCCCTTGACGGAGTTCAGCACCGCGGTGCCGGCCTCCAGGCGACCGGAGTAGATCCGGACGAAGGTGAGCTTGCCGAGGTGCGGGTCGCTCGCGATCTTGAACGCGAGGGCCGACAGCGGCTCGGAGTCGGCCGGCTTGCGCTTGACGACGACCTCCGCGTCCTTGACGTCGTGGCCTTCGATGGCCTCGACGTCCAGGGGGGAGGGAAGGTAGCGCACGACGGCGTCGAGCAGGGGCTGGACGCCCTTGTTCTTGAACGCGGTGCCGCAGAACACGGGGGTGACGGTGGTGTCGCCGCCCTTGCCGGACGCGATGGTGATACGACGGACGGCGGCGTAGAGCTGCTCCTCGGTGGGCTCGGTGCCCTCCAGGAACAGTTCCATCATCTGCTCGTCGTTCTCGGCGACCGTCTCGACCAGCTTGGCGCGCCATTCCTCGGCGGCCTCGGTGTGCGAGGCGGGGATGTCGACGACGTCGTACATCTCGCCCTTGGAGGCCTCGGCGGACCACACAAGAGCCTTCATGCGGACCAGGTCGACGACGCCCTGGAAGTCCATCTCGGAGCCGATGGGCAGCTGCATGACGATCGGGGTCGCGCCGAGGCGGTCCACGATCATGTCCACGCAGCGGTGGAACTCGGCGCCGGTACGGTCCAGCTTGTTGACGAAGCAGATGCGCGGCACGCCGTAACGGTCGGCCTGACGCCAGACCGTCTCGGACTGCGGCTCCACACCGGCGACACCGTCGAAGACGGTGACGGCACCGTCGAGGACGCGGAGCGAACGCTCGACCTCTACGGTGAAGTCGACGTGACCCGGGGTGTCGATGATGTTGATGGTGTGGTCGACCTCGTCAAGAGGCCAGTGGCAGGTCGTCGCGGCAGACGTGATGGTGATACCACGCTCCTGCTCCTGCTCCATCCAGTCCATCGTGGCAGCGCCGTCGTGGACCTCACCGATCTTGTACGACACACCGGTGTAGAACAGGATGCGCTCGGTGGTGGTCGTCTTGCCCGCGTCGATGTGGGCCATGATCCCGATGTTGCGGACCTTGGCCAGGTCAAGCGAAGTGGTAGCCATAAGGCTTCGGTCTTCTCTCGGTCTCGATGTGGGGTGGGACTACCAGCGGTAGTGCGCGAAGGCCTTGTTGGACTCGGCCATCTTGTGCGTGTCCTCGCGCTTCTTGACGGCAGCGCCAAGACCGTTGGAGGCGTCGAGCAGCTCGTTCATGAGGCGCTCGGTCATGGTCTTCTCGCGGCGGGCGCGGGAGTAACCCACGAGCCAGCGCAGCGCGAGGGTCGACTGGCGACCCGGCTTGACCTCGACCGGAACCTGGTAGGTCGCGCCACCGACACGGCGGGACTTGACCTCGAGGGACGGCTTGACGTTCTCCAGCGCGCGCTTCAGCGTGATGACCGGGTCGTTGCCGGTCTTCTCGCGGAGGCCTTCCATGGCGCCGTAAACGATGCGCTCGGCGGTGGAGCGCTTGCCGTTCAGGAGGATCTTGTTGATGAGCGAGGTCACCAGAGGAGATGCGTAGACCGGGTCGATGATGACCGGGCGCTTCGGGGCGGGGCCCTTACGAGGCATTCTTACTTCTCCTTCTTGGCGCCGTAGCGGCTGCGGGCCTGCTTGCGGTTCTTGACAGCCTGGGTGTCAAGCGCACCGCGGATGATCTTGTAACGAACACCCGGCAGGTCCTTCACACGGCCACCACGCACGAGCACGATCGAGTGCTCCTGCAGGTTGTGTCCCTCACCCGGAATGTAAGCGGTGACCTCGATGCCGGAGGTCAGACGCACACGCGCGACCTTACGGAGCGCCGAGTTCGGCTTCTTCGGGGTGGTCGTGAACACACGCGTGCAGACGCCGCGACGCTGGGGCGAAGCCTCGAGCGCGGGGGTCTTTGTCTTCTCGACCTTGTCCTGCCGGCCCTTACGGACCAGCTGCTGGATCGTAGGCACTACTTCTCCGGTTTCTGTGTGCCGTGTAGTGAAGCTAACCTGGAACGTTGCCGACCCACGCGGTCGGGTGTGTCGGATCCGGTGGAGCTCCGCGCAAACGAAGAACACGTGGATCGCGGTGGCTGATCGGCTCTTATGCGGTTGATGGACACGCACGGGAGCCCAGGCACACCCCAGGCACAAGGTCTGAGCGTACCCATCCCATCCACTCCGGTCAAAACAAAGGCCCGGCGGCCCCGGCCGGGCCACCCTCCCCACAGACCCGCAGGCCAGACGCGGCAACGGATCCGGGCCCCCACCGCCCTCCCCCACCGGCTCGGACGTGCGGAACCCGCACGCGTGTGGTACGTGACCGCGCGCTCCCCGCACCGCCCTAGACTGACGAGCCGGACAAACCGCCACCCGGCGAAGTCGATCAGCAGGGAGCAGCGCATTGGGAACCGTGGCCTCGGAGCCCACCACGCAGGAGGCTCCCGCCCGGCGGCGGCCCACGGCCACCCGGCGCCGCCTCGGCCGCCTCCGCGGCCCGCTGCTCGCCTTCCTCCTCACCTCCGGCGCGTTCTGCGCGGCCTGGGTGGCCCGCGGCAGCTTCCCCTTCGGGAACACCGGCCGCGCCCTCAACGACCAGGCCAACCAGTACGTGCCCTTCCACCGCGCGCTGTGGGACCTGGTGCACGGGCAGGCCGCGGGCGACCTGCTGTTCAGCTGGCGCGGCGGCTTCGGCCAGCAGTTCCTGTCCGACTACTACACCTACCTCGGCAACCCGTTCTCCTGGCTCGCCGTCCTCGTACCCCGGGCCCACGTCGACCTCGCCGTCTTCGCGGTCACGCCGCTGACCATGGGCGCCGCGGCCGCCGTGATGACGGTGTACCTCGGCAAGCTGCACCCCGGCCCCTGGTGGCAGCGCGGGGTGCTGGGGGCGACGTACGGGCTGTGCGGATGGGCGCTGAGCGACGCCTCGTACATCCCGATGTGGCTGTGGGGGCTGGTCGCGCTGCCGCTGCTCGGCATCGCCGTCGAGTGGTGCCTGGAACAGCGGCGCTGGCCCGGCGTCGCGCTGTTCGTCGCGCTCGCCTGGTTCGGGAACTTCTACACCGCGATGATGGCCACGATGGCCGCCTGCGTGCTCCTGGCCGTCCGGCTGGCCACCCGCGAGATGTCGGGCCCCGAGCGGCTGCGCGCCGTGTGGCGGGCCGGCACGGCCACCGTGACCGGCATCCTCCTCACCCTGCCCCTGCTGCTGCCGTCCTTCCTGTCCAGCGGCTCCGCGCAGCCCACCCGGGCCGGCTCCTTCGAACCGGTCCGGATCGAGATCCTGCTGTCCGGGATGCTCCCCGCCACGCACCTGTGGGGCGGCCGGCCGCGGCTGTACGTGGCCTCGCTGGGGCTGATCCTGGCGGGCGCGTTCCTGTTCAACACCGCGATCGCGGTGAGGACCCGCCTGGTGTGGGCCGCGGCGACGCTGCTGGTCCTCGCCTCGTTCCAGTTCCCGCCGACCCAGTACGTGTGGCACGGCCTGGCCGTCCCCAACGGCAACCCGTACCGCGAGGCCTTCGTTTTCAGCGGCATGGTGGTGATCGCCGCCTGGCTGTCGCTCGCCCACCGCCCGCGCCCGCTGCACCTCGCGCTGTCGGCCGCCCTGCTGGTGCTGGCCACCTTCGTGCTCCGCCACACCGACGACTTCGGCGGCTGGACGTGGCCGGCCGTGCTCGGTGGCGGGGGCCTGTCACTGCTCGCGCTGGTCCTGCTCTCCCTCGGCCGCGGGCGCCGCTTCCTCGTCCCGGTCGCGGCCGTCCTGATGGTCGGCGTCGTCTTCGCGGAATCCACCGCCGCCGCGCTCAACGCGGACACCCGGCGGGCCCGCGAACGCTGGGCGGCCCCGGCCCCCACCTCGAACGAGTCGATCAGCCGCCACTTCGACGCCGTCCGGGGCGTCGACGGCTGGCCCGCGTACCGGACCGACTCGGGCGCGCCGCAGACCTCGTACAACGACGCCCTGGCCCTGCGTGCGGAGGGTCCGCAGTACTACAGCAGCTACCTCCCCGAGGTCACGTACCAGGCGCTGGAGCCCCTCGGATACGGCTTCAAGAACGACGGCCGGACCTTCTTCGGCGCCGACAACCCGGTCCTCGACGCGATCTTCTCGATCGGGGCGCGGGTGCGGCCGGGCGCCGCGGAGAACAGCTGGACCGCCTCGACGTTCCCGGCCCCGCCCCTGGTGACGGTCCGCAGCGGCCCCTACGCCTCCCCCAACCCGGCCGACAGCGTCTGGGCCCGCCAGGAGAACGTCCTGGGCGCCACCGTCTACCAGGTCCCGCAGGTCACCCGGGGCGGCACCGCCACCGCCCAGACGTACGCGGCCCAGTGCACGCCCGGCTCCGAGGCGTACTGGTACTCCCCCGAGCTCTACGGCACCCTCTCCCGGGGCACGCTCTCCCGCCCCCTCCAGGACCGCATGAGCGGGGTCGTGCCGATCGGCACGGTCCCCGCCTCCGGGCGGCTCGACGTCTCCGTGGCCACCCGCACCGCGAACGCCACGGCCGGCTCCCACCCCATCGGCTGCCTGGACCGGGCCGGGCTCGACGCGGCGGTACGCCACCTCACCACCACCGGCGCCACGAAGGTCACCGCGGACGGGCACACCATCGAAGCCACCCTCCCGACGGGCGCCACCGGCACCGCCGTCTTCGCGATGACGGCCGTCCCCGGCTGGCAGTGCTCCGCCCCCACCACCGCCTTCCACGGCCTGGTCGCCCTCTCCGTGCCCGCCGGCGCCACCAAGGTCTCCTGCACCTTCACCCCGCGCGGCCTCACCCCGGGCCTCGCCGCCGCCACCCTCGCCCTCCTGGCCCTGATCTCGGTCACGGTCGCCTCCCGCCGCCGCGCCTGAGGGCCGCCCCCGGGGGCCGGAGACCCCGTGCCCGAGGGGCCGGAGACCCCGCGCCCCCGGCGCCCGGCCCTCCGGCCCGTCCCCCCGGACACGAAGAAGCCCCCCGCCGCTCCTCTCGGAGCGGCGGGGGGCTTCTTCATACGAGCTGTCAGCCGTTGTACGGGCCGTAGTCGTAGTCCTCCAGCGGGACGGCCTGGCCGGAGCCGGTGCCGAAGGGCGAGTAGTCGATGTCGTCGTAGCCGACGGCCGAGTACATCGCGGCCTTGGCCTCCTCGGTCGGCTCGACCCGGATGTTGCGGTAGCGGGACAGACCCGTACCGGCCGGGATGAGCTTACCGATGATGACGTTCTCCTTGAGGCCGATCAGGGAGTCGGACTTGGCGTTGATCGCCGCGTCCGTCAGGACCCTGGTCGTCTCCTGGAAGGACGCCGCCGACAGCCACGACTCGGTCGCGAGCGAGGCCTTGGTGATACCCATCAGCTGCGGACGGCCGGAGGCGGGGTGACCGCCCTCGGTGACCACACGACGGTTCTCGGTCTCGAACTTCGACCGCTCGACCAGCTCGCCCGGCAGGAGCTCCGCGTCGCCGGACTCGATGATCGTCACGCGGCGCAGCATCTGCCGGATGATGATCTCGATGTGCTTGTCGTGGATCGACACGCCCTGCGAGTTGTAGACCTTCTGGACTTCGCCGACCAGGTGGACCTGGACGGCACGCTGACCGAGGATGCGCAGCACGTCGTGCGGGTTGGTGGCACCCATGGTGAGCTTCTGGCCCACCTCGACGTGGTCGCCCTCGTGCACGATGACCTTGGCGCGCTTGGAGATCGGGAAGGCCGTCTCCTCGCTGCCGTCGTCGGGCGTGATGACGATCTTCTTCGTCTTCTCGGTCTCCTCGATCCGCACGCGGCCGGCGGCCTCGGAGATCGGGGCGACACCCTTCGGGGTACGGGCCTCGAAGAGCTCGACGACACGCGGCAGACCCTGCGTGATGTCGTCACCGGCCACACCACCGGTGTGGAAGGTACGCATCGTCAGCTGGGTACCGGGCTCACCGATGGACTGGGCGGCGATGATGCCGACCGCCTCACCGATGTCGACCAGCTTGCCGGTGGCCAGCGAGCGGCCGTAGCAGAAGGCACAGGTGCCGACCGCGGACTCGCAGGTCAGGACGGAGCGGGTCTTGACCTCCTCGACGCCGTTCGCGATGAGGGCGTCGATGAGCACGTCACCGAGGTCCACGTTCGCCGGCGCGATGACCTTGCCGTCGATGACGACGTCCTCGGCCAGCATGCGGGCGTACACGGAGGTCTCGACGTCGTCGGCCTTGCGCAGAACGCCGGCCTCGTCCTTGACACCGATCTTGAGCTTGAGGCCGCGCTCGGTGCCGCAGTCCTCCTCGCGGATGATGACGTCCTGCGAGACGTCCACCAGACGACGGGTGAGGTAACCCGAGTCGGCGGTACGCAGGGCGGTGTCCGCCAGACCCTTACGGGCACCGTGCGTGGAGATGAAGTACTCCAGAACGGTGAGGCCCTCACGGAAGGACGCCTTGATCGGACGCGGGATGGTCTCGTTCTTCGCGTTCGACACCAGACCACGCATACCGGCGATCTGTCGCATCTGCATCATGTTTCCTCGGGCACCCGAGTCAACCATCATGAAGATGGGGTTCGTCTTGGGGAAGTTCGCGTTCATCGCCTCGGCAACCTCGTTGGTCGCCTTGGTCCAGATCGCGATGAGCTCCTGCGTGCGCTCGTCCTTGGTGATCAGACCGCGCTCGTACTGCTTCTGGACCTTCTCGTCCATCGCCTCGTAGCCCGCGACGATGGCCTTCTTGGCCTCGGGCACGACGACGTCGGAGATGGCCACGGTGACGCCCGAACGGGTCGCCCAGTGGAAACCGGCCGCCTTGAGGTTGTCGAGCGTCGCCGCCACGATCACCTTGGGGTAGCGCTCCGCCAGGTCGTTGACGATCTCGGAGAGCTGCTTCTTGCCCACCGAGTAGTCGACGAACGGGTAGTCCTCGGGCAGCAGCTCGTTGAAGAGCGCGCGGCCCAGGGTGGTCTTGAGACGGAAGCTGTCGCCCGGCTGGAACTCCTGCTCGCCCTCTTCGGCCACCGGCGCCACCCAGCCGCGCGGCGGGATGGTGCCCACCGGGAAGCGGATGTCGACCTGCGACTGCAGAGCGAGCTCACCGGCGTCGAACGCCATGATCGCCTCGGCCGTGGAGCCGAACGCGCGGCCCTCGCCCTTGGTGTCACGCAGCTCACCGTCGGTGGTCAGGAAGAACAGACCGAGGACCATGTCCTGGGTCGGCATCGTGACCGGACGGCCGTCGGCCGGCTTGAGGATGTTGTTCGAGGACAGCATCAGGATGCGGGCCTCGGCCTGCGCCTCCGCGGAGAGCGGCAGGTGCACGGCCATCTGGTCACCGTCGAAGTCCGCGTTGAACGCGGTGCAGACGAGCGGGTGGATCTGGATGGCCTTGCCTTCGACCAGCTGGGGCTCGAAGGCCTGGATGCCGAGACGGTGCAGCGTGGGCGCACGGTTCAGCAGCACCGGGTGCTCGGCGATGACCTCTTCGAGCACGTCGTAGACGACCGTGCGGCCGCGCTCGACCATGCGCTTCGCCGACTTGATGTTCTGCGCGTGGTTCAGGTCGACCAGGCGCTTCATCACGAACGGCTTGAAGAGCTCCAGCGCCATGGCCTTCGGCAGACCGCACTGGTGCAGCTTGAGCTGCGGACCGACGACGATCACGGAACGCGCGGAGTAGTCCACGCGCTTGCCGAGGAGGTTCTGACGGAAACGGCCCTGCTTGCCCTTGAGCATGTCGCTCAGGGACTTCAGCGGACGGTTGCCGGGGCCCGTGACCGGGCGACCACGACGGCCGTTGTCGAAGAGGGCGTCGACCGCCTCCTGGAGCATCCGCTTCTCGTTGTTCACGATGATCTCGGGGGCACCGAGGTCGAGCAGGCGCTTCAGACGGTTGTTGCGGTTGATCACGCGGCGGTACAGGTCGTTCAGGTCGGAGGTCGCGAAGCGGCCACCGTCCAGCTGCACCATCGGACGCAGGTCCGGCGGGATCACCGGCACGCAGTCCAGCACCATGCCCTTGGGGCTGTTGCTGGTCTGCAGGAACGCGGAGACGACCTTGAGGCGCTTGAGCGCACGGGTCTTCTTCTGGCCCTTGCCGGTACGGATGATCTCGCGGAGGCGCTCGGCCTCCTCCTCCAGGTCGAAGGACTCCAGGCGCTTCTGCAGCGCCGCGGCACCCATCGAACCGTCGAAGTAGGTACCGAAGCGGTCGCGCAGCTCGCGGTAGAGCAGCTCGTCGCCTTCGAGGTCCTGGACCTTGAGGTTCTTGAAGCGGGACCAGACCTCGTCCAGACGGTCGATCTCGCGCTGCGCACGGTCGCGCAGCTGCTTCATCTCGCGCTCGGCACCTTCGCGCACCTTGCGGCGCACGTCGGCCTTCGCGCCCTCGGCCTCGAGCTCGGCCAGGTCGGTCTCGAGCTTCTTGGCACGGCCTTCGAGGTCCGCGTCACGGCGGTTCTCGATCTGCTGGCGCTCGACGGAGACGTGGGCCTCCAGCGACGGGAGGTCGCGGGTGCGGCGCTCGTCGTCCACGAACGTGATCATGTACGCGGCGAAGTAGATGACCTTTTCGAGGTCCTTCGGCGCGAGGTCCAGCAGGTAGCCCAGGCGCGACGGGACGCCCTTGAAGTACCAGATGTGGGTGACGGGAGCGGCGAGCTCGATGTGGCCCATCCGCTCACGACGCACCTTGGCGCGCGTGACCTCGACGCCACAGCGCTCACAGATGATGCCCTTGAAGCGGACACGCTTGTACTTGCCGCAGTAGCACTCCCAGTCCCGGGTAGGACCGAAGATCTTCTCGCAGAAGAGTCCGTCCTTCTCGGGCTTGAGGGTGCGGTAGTTGATGGTCTCCGGCTTCTTGACCTCGCCGTGCGACCAGGTTCGGATGTCGTCCGCGGTGGCAAGGCCGATCCGCAGCTCGTCGAAGAAGTTGACGTCGAGCACTGTGCGTCAATCCCTCTTTCGGGGTCGAGTCTCAATCATGGTCTGAACGGTCCCGGGGATGACGGGGGGCTCTTGAGCGAGCCCCCCGTCAGGCCCGTCAGACCTCTTCGACGCTGCTCGGCTCACGCCGGGACAGGTCGATACCGAGCTCCTCCGCCGCGCGGAAGACGTCCTCGTCGGTGTCGCGCATCTCGATGGACATGCCGTCCGAGGACAGCACCTCCACGTTGAGGCAGAGCGACTGCATTTCCTTGATGAGCACCTTGAAGGACTCGGGAATGCCCGGCTCGGGGATGTTCTCGCCCTTGACGATGGCCTCGTAGACCTTCACGCGGCCGGTGACGTCGTCGGACTTGATGGTCAGCAGCTCCTGGAGGGCGTAAGCGGCGCCATAAGCCTCGAGCGCCCACACCTCCATCTCACCGAAGCGCTGGCCACCGAACTGCGCCTTACCACCCAGCGGCTGCTGCGTGATCATCGAGTACGGACCGGTCGACCGGGCGTGGAGCTTGTCGTCGACCAGGTGGTGCAGCTTGAGGATGTACATGTACCCGACCGAGATCGGGTCCGGGAACGGCTCACCGGAGCGGCCGTCGAACAGACGCGCCTTGCCGGACGGCAGGACCAGGCGGTCACCGTCGCGGTTCGGGATGGTGTGCTCGAACAGGCCGGCCAGCTCGTCCTCGCGGGCACCGTCGAACACCGGGGTGGCGACGTTGGTGCCGGGCTCGACGCGGTCGGCGCCGATCGCCTTGAGGCGCTCGGCCCACTCCTCCGCGAGGCCGGAGACGTCCCAGCCGCGGCTGGCGAGCCAGCCGAGGTGGATCTCCAGGACCTGTCCCGGGTTCATTCGGGACGGGACACCCAGCGGGTTCAGGATGATGTCGACCGGCGTGCCGTCTTCGAGGAAGGGCATGTCCTCGATCGGGAGGATCTTGGAGATGACACCCTTGTTGCCGTGACGGCCGGCGAGCTTGTCACCGTCGGTGATCTTGCGCTTCTGGGCGACGTAGACGCGGACCAGCTGGTTCACGCCCGGGGGAAGCTCGTCGCCCTCCTCGCGGTCGAAGACGCGGACACCGATGACCTTGCCGATCTCACCGTGGGGGACCTTGAGCGAGGTGTCGCGCACCTCGCGGGCCTTCTCACCGAAGATCGCACGGAGCAGGCGCTCCTCCGGGGTCAGCTCGGTCTCACCCTTGGGCGTGACCTTGCCGACCAGGATGTCGCCGGCGACGACGTCCGCACCGATGCGGATGATGCCGCGCTCGTCGAGGTCGGCCAGGACCTCTTCGGAGACGTTCGGGATGTCCCGGGTGATCTCCTCGGGGCCCAGCTTGGTGTCACGGGCGTCGACCTCGTGCTCCTCGATGTGGATCGAGGAGAGGACGTCGTCCTGCACGAGGCGCTGCGACAGGATGATCGCGTCCTCGTAGTTGTGGCCTTCCCACGGCATGAACGCGACGAGCAGGTTCTTGCCGAGGGCCATTTCGCCCTCTTCGGTGGCCGGGCCGTCGGCGAGGACCTGGGCCTCGACGATCCGGTCGCCCTCGTTGACGATGACCTTCTGGTTGACCGAGGTGCCCTGGTTCGAGCGGGAGAACTTCGCGACGCGGTACGTGGTGTACGTGCCGTCGTCGTTGGCGACGGTGATGTAGTCGGCCGAGACCTCCTGGACGACACCGTCCTTCTCCGCCTTGATCGAGTCACCGGCGTCGACGGCGCAGCGGTACTCCATGCCGGTGCCGACGAGCGGCGCCTCCGCCTTGATGAGCGGAACGGCCTGGCGCATCATGTTCGCGCCCATGAGGGCGCGGTTGGCGTCGTCGTGCTCCAGGAAGGGGATCATCGCGGTAGCGACGGACACCATCTGGCGCGGGGAGACGTCCATGTAGTCGACGTCGTCGCCGGCGATGTAGTCGATCTCGCCGCCACGACGGCGGACCAGCACGCGGTTCTCGGTGAAGCGCATCTCGTCGTTCAGGCCGGCGTTGGCCTGGGCGATGACGAAGCGGTCTTCCTCGTCGGCGGTCAGGTAGTCGACCTCGTCGGTGACGACACCGTCGACGACCTTGCGGTACGGGGTCTCGACGAAACCGAACGCGTTGACGCGGCCGTAGGACGCGAGCGAGCCGATCAGACCGATGTTCGGGCCTTCGGGGGTCTCGATCGGGCACATGCGGCCGTAGTGCGACGGGTGGACGTCACGGACCTCGAAGCCGGCCCGCTCACGGGACAGACCACCGGGGCCCAGCGCCGACAGGCGGCGCTTGTGGGTCAGGCCCGACAGCGGGTTGTTCTGGTCCATGAACTGCGACAGCTGGCTGGTGCCGAAGAACTCCTTGATGGAGGCGACGACCGGCCGGATGTTGATCAGGGTCTGCGGCGTGATCGCCTCGACGTCCTGCGTGGTCATGCGCTCGCGCACGACGCGCTCCATACGAGCCAGACCCGTACGGACCTGGTTCTGGATGAGCTCGCCGACGTTGCGCAGACGACGGTTGCCGAAGTGGTCGATGTCGTCGGTCTCGACGACGATCGAACGGCCCGACTCACCGGTGGTCTCGGTCTCGCCCGCGTGGAGCTTCACGAGGTACTTGATCGTCGCGATGATGTCGTCGGTGGTGAGCACACCGGCGTCGAGCGGCTCGTCGGCGCCGAGCTTCTTGTTCACCTTGTAGCGGCCGACCTTCGCGAGGTCGTAGCGCTTGGGGTTGAAGTAGAGGTTCTCGAGCAGCGTCTGGGCGGCCTCGCGCGTCGGCGGTTCGCCCGGACGCAGCTTGCGGTAGATGTCGAGCAGCGCGTCGTCCTGGCCCTGGGTGTGGTCCTTCTCCAGGGTGGCGCGCATGGACTCGTACTCGCCGAACTCTTCGAGGATCTGCTCGGTGGTCCAGCCGAGAGCCTTGAGGAGGACGGTGACGGACTGCTTGCGCTTGCGGTCGATGCGGACACCGACCATGTCGCGCTTGTCGACCTCCATCTCCAGCCAGGCACCCCGGGACGGGATGATCTTGGCGGAGAAGATGTCCTTGTCGGACGTCTTGTCGATGGAGGAGTCGAAGTAGACACCGGGGGAACGGACGAGCTGCGACACGACGACACGCTCGGTGCCGTTGATGACGAAGGTGCCCTTGTTGGTCATGAGCGGGAAGTCGCCCATGAAGACCGTCTGAGACTTGATCTCTCCGGTCTCGTTGTTCGTGAACTCGGCGGTAACGAAGAGCGGCGCCGCGTACGTGAAGTCGCGCTCCTTGCACTCGTCGACCGAGTTCTTCGCCGGCTCGAAACGGTGGTCGCGGAAAGTCAGCGACATCGACCCGGAGAAGTCCTCGATCGGCGAGATCTCCTCGAAGATCTCTTCAAGACCGGACTTGGTGGGGACGTCCTGTCCACTCTCAAGAGCCGACTCGACGCGAGCCTTCCAGGCGGCGTTACCGAGCAGCCAGTCAAAGCTCTCGGTCTGCAGCGCCAGGAGGTTCGGAACCTCGAGGGGCTCCTTGATCTTTGCAAAGGAGATGCGCAGCGGGGCGGTGCTGGCACCGTTGTTCGTATTGGTCGAGGCGTTGCGCGAGGCGGCCAAGAGGGGGTCCTTCCGAGGGCTCGGACTCACTACGCGCGTACCGGTCCCAGCCGACACAGAAGACAGACGCTTTCAATCTGGTCCAAAAGACCAGGTCAGGGCGGATCAGTCAGGTGTGCTCGAGCGTGGGCATGCCCCTGGCGACGGGCAGGGGGCAGCTAACAGGCAGCGCAAAGGGTCAGTGTAGCCACTTGGCTCACTGATGTCCAGACCAGGTTTCCGGAAACCGGCAACAGGCCTTCCCCACTCGATCCACCAACACCGTGTTCGTCGAACACCGCGTCCTACTCTGCCGCGCTCTGACACAGAGCGCGTATCAGTACTGCCCTCTTCGTAGTCGATCCATGCCTCGGATCGCCGATCCGTACCCTCGGGTCCCGGAGCGGTGCGGGCAGGTCTCCCACGACCGGTCTGAGAATTGCGCGCCGCCGCCCGTTCGTCAAGGCCCCCTGCTCCGAGCGGATCACCGGCGGACCGGCCCCGAGACAACGAAGATCACCCTACTCCCCAACGAGAGCAGGGCAAATCAGGCACTCCGGGTACGCCAAAGGGCGACCACCCTTACGGGTGACCGCCCTTTGAAGAGGCCTCAGAGGGCCTCAGAGGTGTTACTTGACCTCGACGCCGGCACCGGCGGCCTTGAGGGCCTCGGCGGCCTTGTCAGCGGCCTCCTTGTTGACCTTCTCGAGGACCGGCTTCGGGGTGCCGTCCACGAGGTCCTTGGCCTCCTTGAGACCCAGGGAGGTCAGCTCGCGCACGACCTTGATGACCTGGATCTTCTTGTCGCCGGCACCGGTGAGGATGACGTCGAACTCGTCCTTCTCCTCCTCGGCCTCGACAACGGCGCCCGGGCCGGCCGGACCGGCAACGGCGACGGCCGCGGCGGCGGTGACGTCGAACTTCTCCTCGAAGGCCTTCACGAACTCGGAGAGCTCGATGAGGGTCATCTCCTCGAACTGGGCGAGGAGGTCGTCCTGAGAGAGCTTCGCCATGATGGGCGATCCTTCCACTAATTCGGCAGGTGCCGGATGTATATAGAGGCGGGCGTAACGGCCCGCTACGACCCACGCACTAGGCGGCGTGGATCAGTGCGCGAGCCGAATTACTCGGCACCGCCCTGCTCGGCGAGCTTGACGCGAAGCGCTTCCGCGGTGCGGACGAACTTCGACGGCAGCGCCTGGAAGAGCGAGGCAGCCTGGGACTGCTTGCCCTTGAACGCGCCGGCCAGCTTGCTGAGCAGAACCTCGCGGGACTCGAGGTCCGCAAGCTTCTTGATCTCATCAGCGGTGAGCGCCTTACCATCAAGGACACCCGCCTTGATGATGAGGTTCGGGTTGTCCTTGGCGAAGTCACGCAGGCTCTTCGCCGACTCCACCGGGTCACCGGTGATGAAGGCGACCGCGGTCGGACCAGCGAAGTGCTCGTCCAGCGCGGTGATCCCGGCCTGGTTGGCCGCAATCTTGGTCAGCGTGTTCTTCACCACGGCGTACTGGGCGTTCTCACCGAGAGAGCGACGCAGCGTCTTGAGCTGCGCGACGGTGAGACCCCGGTACTCGGTCAGCACGGCGGCGTTCGAGCTCTGGAACGCGTCCGTGAGCTCGGCTACCGCGGCAGCCTTGTTGGGCGTCGGCATAGTGCGTCGGCCTCCTTCCGGGTGATGAGGACCGCTCAGAAGGGGCTACATACAAAACGCCCCGGCGCAGGCGCCAGGGCGTAGCTCAACCGGATCGTGAAATCCGGGAACTTTCCTCAGTCACCTACGCGGGTCGTCCGCATCCAGCGGATCCTTCGGCCGCCGCACCCTTGCGGGCACGGCAACGACCAGCGGTCTTTGGCTTCTGGGGAACTGTACGTGAAGCACGCGACCCGAGGCAAATCGCCCTCGGGCCCGCCTCCCGGTCCCCGGGGCTCAGCCCTGGGCGCCGCCGTCCTTCATCATCTCGGCGAGGTCCACGACCTGGTCGGCCGGGGGCGCCACGATCTCGACGGGCTTGTTGTAGTCGGTGAACTTGATCGTGACGTCCATAGGCCCCTTGGCGGTCTGGCCCTGGGTGCGCACCTGCTTGGTGTGGTGGGTGCCGTCGATCCACATGTCCACCACGAGGCTCTGCACGCCCTGGGCCTCGAGCTGCTTGACGGACTTGTCCTGGCGCTCCTTGGCCTCGGGCGAGCCCGCGGCCGCCGCGGCCTTCATCTGGTCCAGGCTGACCGTTCCGGACAGGTGCGTGGTCTTCTGCCCGTCGATGGTCTCTTCGCCGACCATCTTGAGGTCCTTGGCGCCCTGGAGCTGGCCCGCCCGGTCGCCCGGGTTCTCGCCGCTCTGGCCGGCCTTGCCGAGGGCGTCCAGCTGGGCCGCCGCGTCCGGGTTCGCGCTCTTGAGGTCGAGCTTGAGGAACTTGCCCTCGCTGCCGATGTACATCACGCCGCCGATGAGGCGCAGGTCGACGGTCCCGCCCTCGGCCTCCGGGGAGGCCATCTTCATCGACATGCCCACTTCGGGCTTCATGCGCATGGCCACGTCACCCGAGACCGGCTGGCCGGCCACGCTGCCGGACATGGTGTAGCGCAACGAGGTGATCTCCTCGGAGCCCTTCCTCACCTGCTCCAGGTAGGCGGCCGGCTCCACCTGCACCGGCTTCTGCGCGCCGGGAGCACCGGACGCGCCGGCAGCGCTCTTCGAGGGAGCGGCGGCGCCGTCCTTCTTGCCGCCGTCGCAGGCGGTGGCCCCGCCGGCGAGCAGCACGGCCGCGGCCACGGCCACGACGGTCTTCTTGCGGTACGCGTTCACGCTCATGGAAATCCCCACCCCTGTCTCTGCTGATCAGCAGGCACATTACTGGTGGGTCATGACGACGGTCGAACGGGTATGCGCGAACGGGCCCCCCGCTCCCCGTGAGGGGAGCGAGGGGCCCGTTCAGCCACTCGGTGAGCCGTGACGCGCGTCAGGCTCGGCCCGGTCGGACTCAGACGGCGGCCGGGTCTTCCTCGACGAGGAGGTTCCGGGTGCGGTTGGAGTCCAGCTGGATGCCGGGGCCCATCGTAGTGCTGAGGGCGGCCTTCTTGACGTAGCGGCCCTTGGCGGCGGACGGCTTGAGACGAAGGATCTCGTCCAGCGCGGCGCCGTAGTTCTCGACCAGCTGCTCATCGGTGAAGGAGACCTTGCCGATGATGAAGTGCAGGTTCGAGTGCTTGTCGACGCGGAACTCGATCTTGCCACCCTTGATCTCGGTGACAGCCTTGGCGACGTCCATCGTGACGGTGCCGGTCTTCGGGTTCGGCATCAGGCCACGGGGACCGAGCACGCGGCCGAGGCGGCCGACCTTGCCCATGAGGTCCGGCGTGGCGACAACGGCGTCGAACTCGTTCAGGCGGTTGCCCTTGGCGATCTCGTTGATCAGCTCGTCGTCGCCGACGATGTCGGCGCCGGCGGCTTCCGCGGCCGCAGCACGGTCACCGGTCGCGAAGACCAGGACCCGGGCGGTCTTACCGGTGCCGTGCGGGAGGTTCACGGTGCCGCGGACCATCTGGTCGGCCTTGCGCGGGTCGACACCCAGGCGGAAGGCGACCTCGACGGTGGCGTCGAACTTGGTCGTGGAGGTCTCCTTGGCGAGACGGACGGCCTCGAGCGGGGCGTACAGCTTCTCCCGGTCGACCTTGGCGTCCGCAGCGCGGAGAGTCTTGCTGCGCTTCACTTCTGCTCCTGTGTTTCGGATTCAGGCATGGAGTCGTGGTGCGGGCCAGCGCTTGGCCCTACCACTGGTGGTGCTGGGGTGGCTGAATCAGCCTTCGACCGTGATGCCCATGGAACGGGCGGTGCCGGCGATGATCTTCTCGGCGGCGTCGAGGTCGTTGGCGTTCAGGTCGGGAAGCTTGATCGTGGCGATCTCGCGGACCTGGTCACGCGTGAGCTTCGCGACCTTGGTCTTGTGCGGCTCGCCCGAGCCCTTCTCGATGCCCGCGCTCTTCAGGATGAGGCGCGCGGCCGGCGGAGTCTTGGTGATGAAGGTGAAGGAGCGGTCCTCGTAGACCGTGATCTCCACCGGCACGACCATGCCACGCTGCGACTCGGTCGCGGCGTTGTAGGCCTTGCAGAACTCCATGATGTTGACGCCGTGCTGACCGAGCGCGGGGCCGACCGGCGGAGCCGGGTTGGCCGCACCGGCCTTGATCTGGAGCTTGATAAGCCCCGTGACCTTCTTCTTCTTGGGAGGCATTGCTCTCTCCGGGTCCTAGTGAGAGTTTTTCGCCGCCAATCCGGTCATCCGGATGGAGGCATACCGCACCACGATAACGGGTATCGGTGCGGGGCTGAAAACCGAGCAGGTCAGACCGCCCCTTACGGGACGTTCTGACCTGTTCGGAAGCGTGGATTCAGAAGATCAGTTCTTCTGGATCTGGTCGAAGCTCAGCTCGACCGGGGTCTCGCGACCGAAGATCTCGACGAGGCCCTTGACCTTCTTCGAGTCCGGGTTGATCTCGTTGATCGTCGCCTGGAGCGTCGCGAACGGGCCGTCGGTGACGGTGACCGAGTCGCCGACCTCGAAGTCGAGGACCTCGATCTGGCGCTTGACGGCGGGCGCGGGCAGGCCGGCCTCTTCCGCGGCGGCCTTGGCGGCCTTCTCCTGCGCCTCCGGGGCGAGCATCTTGACGATCTCGTCCAGGGTCAGCGGGTACGGGTCGTAGGCGTTGCCGACGAAGCCGGTGACGCCCGGGGTGTTGCGGACGACGCCCCAGGACTCGTTCGTCAGATCCATGCGGACGAGAACGTAACCGGGCAGCTTGTTCTGCCGGACGTTCTTGCGCTCGCCGTTCTTGATCTGGACGATCTCTTCCTCGGGCACCTCGGCCTGGTAGATGAACTCCTCGACGTTCAGCGAGACGGCGCGCTGCTCCAGGTTGGCCTTCACGCGCTTCTCGTAGCCCGCGTAGGTGTGGATCACGTACCACTCGCCGGGCAGCAGGCGGAGTTCGTTGCGCAGCGCCTCGATGGGGTCGACCGGCTCGGCGGGCTCTTCGGCCTCGGCCTCGGCGGCGTCCTCCACGGCGTCGGCGTCGGCGGCGTCATCAGCAGCGGACTCGTCGTCGGACCCGGCCTCGGCGGCGTCGGCGGCCGCAGCGTCATCGGCGTCGGCTTCGTCGGAGGCCTCGTCGGCGGAGACCTCGTCGTCGGACTCGACGTGCAGGGCGGATTCCTCGGCAGCGGCACCCGCTTCGGCGTCGGCGGCCTCGGCCTCATCGAGGTCCGCGTCCGCCGCCTCGACGATGTCGAGCTCGTCCTCGACGGACTCGACGGAGTCGTGGCTCGCGTTCAGGTTCGGGTCAGACACGGTGGCTGCTTCTTCCTGGATACAAAAGGTGGTCGAACATGCGAAAACGGGCGGCACCCATCAAGGCGCCGCCCTCCGCGGGGATCAGCCGAAGACGAACTTGATGGCTTCCTGGAACCCATAGTCAATCACGGTCACCAGACCGATCATGATGACGACGAAGACAATCACCACAGTGGTGTACGTCGTGAGCTGGTTGCGAGTCGGCCAGACGACCTTGCGGAGTTCCGCGACGATCTGGCGGTAGAAGAGCGCGAGCCGGCCCAGAGGACCCTTCTTGCCGCGCTTGCCGCCCTTGCGGGCCTTCTTCTCGCGGGTGTCGTCCTCGGCGTCAGGCATGTCGATGGAGCCCAGGGCGTCCGTCACGTCTCTCACCTGAATCCGGGTCGTGGCCGTAGCCGCGCCCGGTTGCGCCGCACGGCGTTGCATCGAAGTACGTACCTGCGCACACGTCCGAGAAGGAGTGTGGAGCAGGGCCGGAGGGACTCGAACCCCCAACCGCTGGTTTTGGAGACCAGTGCTCTACCAATTGAGCTACGACCCTTTGCGTTCCTCAACCTACCGCATCCGGGCGGGTGCACGGAGTGCTCACGCTCTGGGGCGGCTGGTGAGGACCAACGACAGGTGAGTGTACGTGGTCTGGGCCCTGACGTCGAACAGAAGCCGCCGGGGGCGATGCGGATCTTCTCCGTCCGGTAGCTGAAACGGTGTGCGGCGCCGGTTTGCCGTCTGGGACGATTGCCGCATGACCTCTGCAACGCCTTCCTCCGAGCGCCGGGTGTCCGCCCGTATCGGCGCAATCTCCGAGTCCGCCACCCTCGCCGTGGACGCCAAGGCCAAGGCCCTCAAGGCCGCCGGGCGCCCGGTGATCGGCTTCGGCGCGGGCGAGCCCGACTTCCCGACCCCGGACTACATCGTCGAGGCCGCGGTCGAGGCCTGCCGCAACCCGAAGTACCACCGCTACACGCCGGCCGGCGGCCTGCCCGAGCTCAAGACCGCGATCGCGGCCAAGACGCTCCGCGACTCCGGCTACGAGGTCGACGCGTCCGAGGTCCTGGTGACCAACGGCGGCAAGCAGGCCATCTACGAGGCGTTCGCCGCGATCCTCGACCCGGGCGACGAGGTCATCGTCCCGGCCCCGTACTGGACGACGTACCCCGAGTCGATCCGCCTCGCGGGCGGTGTCCCGGTGGAGGTCGTCGCCGACGAGACCACCGGTTACCGGGTCTCCGTCGAGCAGCTGGAAGCCGCGCGCACCGAGCGCACCAAGGTCGTCCTGTTCGTCTCCCCCTCGAACCCGACCGGCGCCGTGTACAGCGAGGACGACGCGCGCGCCATCGGCGAGTGGGCGGCCGAGCACGGCCTGTGGGTGCTGACCGACGAGATCTACGAGCACCTCGTCTACGGCGACGCGAAGTTCACCTCGCTCCCGGTGCTGGTCCCGGCCCTGCGCGACAAGTGCATCGTCGTGAACGGCGTCGCCAAGACGTACGCGATGACCGGCTGGCGCGTGGGCTGGGTCATCGCGCCGAAGGACGTCATCAAGGCCGCGACCAACCTGCAGTCGCACGCCACCTCCAACGTCTCCAACGTGGCGCAGGTCGCGGCGCTGGCCGCCGTCTCGGGCAACCTGGACGCGGTCGCGGAGATGCGGAAGGCGTTCGACCGCCGCCGCCAGACCATGGTCAAGATGCTGAACGAGATCGACGGCGTCTTCTGCCCGACCCCCGAGGGCGCGTTCTACGCGTACCCGTCGGTCAAGGAGCTCCTCGGCAAGGAGATCCGCGGCAAGCGCCCGCAGTCCTCGGTCGAGCTGGCGGCCCTGATCCTGGACGAGGCCGAGGTCGCGGTCGTCCCGGGCGAGGCCTTCGGCACCCCGGGTTACCTGCGCCTGTCCTACGCGCTGGGTGACGAGGACCTGGTGGAGGGCGTGTCCCGCATCCAGAACCTCCTGGCGGAGGCCAAGGCCTGAGCCTTTGGCGGTCCCCATGGACCCACCCCTGAGCGGCGCCTCCCACCCGGGAGGCGCCGCTCAGCTGTTTCCCGGCGCCCGGAGCCGTTCCCAGCCCCGCCGGCGCTCGAGGCACGGGACCGGGCGGAGCCCGGAAACCGGCCGCGCGCGCGTTCGAGCAAGCCCCCGATCAGGAAAACCCCCTCCCGCCGAGCGCAGCGGTACGGCAGGATCACCGGATGGAGCACGTACGCGATCTCACGCTTCTGCCGAAAGCCCACCTGCACCTGCACTTCACGGGTTCGATGCGGCCGACCACCCTGCTGGAGCTCGCCGACAAGTACGGCGTGCGCCTGCCCGACGCCCTGACCGCCGGCGCGCCGCCCAAGCTGCGGGCCACCGACGAGCGCGGCTGGTTCCGTTTCCAGCGGCTCTACGACGCCGCCCGCTCCTGCCTCCGCGAGCCCGACGACATCCGGCGCCTGGTCCGCGAGGCCGCCGAGGAGGACGTCCGGGACGGCGCGGGCTGGCTGGAGATCCAGGTGGACCCCACCTCCTACGCCCCCCTGCTGGGCGGCATGATCCCGGCCGTCGAGATCATCCTCGACGCGGTCGACGCCGCCTCCCGCGACACCGGCCTCGGGATGCGCGTCATCATCGCCGCCAACCGCATGAAACACCCCCTCGACGCCCGCACCCTGGCCCGTCTCGCCGTCCGCTACGCCGACCGCGGTGTCGTCGGGTTCGGGTTGTCCAACGACGAGCGCCGGGGCATGGCCCGCGACTTCGACCGGGCCTTCGCCATCGCCCGTGAGGGCGGCCTGCTCGCGGCCCCGCACGGCGGCGAGCTGACCGGCCCGTCCTCCGTGCGGGACTGTCTCGACGACCTGCACGCCGCGCGCGTCGGGCACGGCGTCCGGGCCGCCGAGGACCCCCGGCTGCTCAAGCGGCTCGCGGACCGGCAGGTCACCTGCGAGGTCTGCCCCGCCTCCAACGTGGCCCTCGGGGTGTACGAACGGCCCGAGGACGTGCCGCTGCGCACGCTCTTCGAGGCGGGGGTGCCGATGGCGCTGGGCGCGGACGACCCGCTGCTGTTCGGGTCCCGCCTGGCGGCCCAGTACGAGATCGCGCGCCGCCACCACGCCTTCACGGACGAGGAACTGGCGGAGCTGGCGCGGCAGTCGGTGCGCGGTTCCGCGGCGCCGAAGGAGGTGCAGGCCAAGTTGCTGGACGGGATCGACCACTGGCTCACCGGGTGAGCCGCAGGTCCCCTTCGTAGCAGTCGGCCCGCACCCGGACCCCGTCGGCGAAGCCGATCTCCAGGAGGGTGCGGCCGGTCTCGGGCGCGGCGTACTCGGCGACGGTGGCGACGGTCTCGCCGAGGTGGCGCAGGAAGGGGTGGTCGCCGAGGTCCTCACCGACCTCGATGCGGCCCCACTCGCCCATGTCGTACGGCTGGTGCGGGGTCTCGGACTCCACGATGAGGCACTGGTCGGAGCCGGTGGTGATGCGGGTGGACTCGCCCTCGCTGTCGAGGAGCCAGACGTCGAGCGGGGCCTCGGAGCGTTCGCCCTCGTAGACGTGCCAGGACGCGACGACCGCCTTGATCTCGCGGCCCACCAGCCGCGTGGGGTCCGTACCGGCCCCGTGCAGGGGACAACGCATGGCGGCCGGTACCCCTCAGATGCTGACGCCGACCGTCACCGGTTCGTTGACCAGGGTGACGCCGAAGGCCTCGTGGACGCCCGCGACGACCTCGCGGGCCAGGGCGAGGAGGTCCTCGGTGGTGGCCTCGCCCCGGTTGGTGAGGGCGAGGGTGTGCTTGGTGGAGATGCGCGCGGGGCCGGTGCCGTAGCCCTTGGTGAAGCCGGCCTTGTCGATCAGCCAGGCGGCGCTGGTCTTCGTACGGCCCTCGCCGGCGGGGTAGGCGGGCGGGCTGGTGTCGGCGCCGAGGCGGTCCTGGACGCGGGCGAGGAAGGCGGCGTAGGCCTCGTCGGTCAGGATCGGGTTGTGGAAGAAGGAGCCGGCGGACCAGGTGTCGTGGTCGGCGGGGTCGAGGACCATGCCCTTGCCGGCGCGCAGGCGCAGGACGGTCTCGCGGGCGACGGCGGCCGGGACCCGGTCGCCGGCCTCGACGCCGAGGGCGCGGGCGGTCTCGGGGTACTTGATGGGGGCGGAGAGCCCGCCGGCGTCTTCCAGGGCGAAGCGGACGCGCAGGACGACGTAGCGGTCGGGCTGGTCCTTGAAGGTGCTGTTGCGGTACCGGAAGTCACACTCGGCGGCGCTGAGGGTGACCGTTTCGCCGGTGGTGCGGTCGTACGCGACGACCTCCGTGATGGTGTCGCAGACCTCCTGGCCGTACGCCCCCACGTTCTGGATCGGCGTGGCGCCGGCGGAGCCGGGGATCCCGGCGAGGCACTCGATCCCGGCGAGGCCGGCGTCGACGGTGCGGGCGACCGCGTCGCTCCAGTTCTCTCCCGCGGCGAGCTCCAGCCGGGTGCCGTCGAGGTGGAAGCCGGTGGTGGCGATGCGCAGGGCGGTGCCGTCGAAGCCCTTGTCGCCGATGACGAGGTTGCTGCCGCCGCCGATGACGAGCAGCGGGGTGCCGGCGGCGTCCGCGGCGCGGACCGCGTCGACGACCTCGGCGTCGGTGGTCGCGGTGACCAGCCGGGCGGCGGGGCCGCCGAGCCGGAAGGTGGTCAGCGGGGCGAGGGGGGCGTCGTGGAGTTCCTGCACGGGGACAAGAGTACGGTCCGTGCCCCTCGCATCCTCGCGGGGCACGGACCGTGGCTCGGCGGTCGTTTCGGCTCAGCTCGCGGCAGGCACCTTCCGGCCCGCGATCCGGTCGGCCGGGACCACGGCGGACGGGGTCTTCGCCTTGCGCGGCAGCAGCATGGCCAGCGCGGCGGCGAGCGCCACGGCCCCGGCGCCTATCCACAGCGCCGGGACGGTGCCGTCGGTGAAGGCCTGCGGGGTCTCGTAACCGCCCTGCGCGGAGAACACGGAGGCCAGGACGGCGACCCCGAGGGCGCCGCCGACCTCGCGCAGGGCGTTGTTGGTGCCGGAGGCCTTGCCCTGGTCGGCGGGGGCGACGGTGGACATCAGCGCGTTGGAGGCGGGGGCGAAGTACAGCGCCATGCCGATGCCGCTGAGGACGAGGGCGGGCAACTGGGCCGCGTAGGAGACGTCCGCGCTCAGGATCACCGCGAACCAGGCGAGCCCGACGGCCTGGAAGGCGAGCCCGACGGTGACCACGGGCCGGCTGCCGATCCGGTCGGACAGGATCCCGGCGATCGGCGCGACGATCATCGGCATTCCGGTCCAAGGGAGCATGCGCAACCCCGCCTCGGTGGGCGAGTAGCCGGCGACGCCCTGGAGGAACTGGCTGAGCAGGAATATCGACCCGAACATGCCGAGGAACATCAGGAGGCCGGCGAGGTTGATCCCGAGGAAGCCGCGGTTGCGGAAGAGGCGCATCGGGAGCATGGCGTGCGGGTTGCCGGAGCCGTGCCGGATGAAGCCTCCGACGAGCGCCGCGCCGACGATCAGGCCGGTCAGCACGGGAGCGCTGGTCCAGCCCTCGGCGTTGGCGTTGACCAGGGCGTAGACGATCCCGAAGAGGCCACCGCTGATGAGGAGGGTGCCGGGGACGTCGAGCCGGGCGCCGGGGGCGGTGGACTCGGCGAGGCGCAGGCGGGCGAGCGGGATCAGGGCCACGCCTATCGGGACGTTGATCCAGAAGATCCACTGCCAGGAGACGTGCTCGGTGAGGCTGCCGCCGATGAGGGGCCCGCTGGCGACGGCGAGGCCGGTGACGGCCCCGTAGATGCCGAGGGCCATGCCCCGGCGTGCGGCCGGGACCGCGGCGGTGAGCAGGGTGAGGGTGAGCGGCATCATGACGGCGGCGCCGACGCCCTGGACGGCGCGGGCGGCGATGAGCTGGTCGATGCCGGGCGAGAGGGCGGCCGCGGCGGAGGCGGCGGTGAACACCGAGAGCCCGCCGATGAAGAGCCGGCGGCGGCCGAAGCGGTCGCCGAGGGCGGAGCCGAACATGAGGAGGACGGCGAAGGTGAGCGTGTAGGCGTTCACCGTCCACTCCAGGTCTTCGAGCTTCCCGCCGAGGTCCGCGCGGATGGCGGGCAGGGCGGTGGTGACGACGAGGTTGTCGAGGGCGGCCATGAAGCTGGCGGCCCCGGTGAGGACGAGGGCCCAGACGGCGGAGCGGCCGAGCGCGGGTGGTGCCTGTTCGTTCATTTCTCCCCCTGATTAGTTATCACTGACTAAGTTCGCTGCCCAGCCGGATCCCCGGCCCGGCCGCTGCCCGACGCCTACGAGGTCCGGCCCTTGCCCGCGGGGTAGCACCCTTCCCAGACCCGGTGGCCGGGCGGGAAGCCGAGGGCGACGAGGGTGTTGATGAGCATCCCGTGCGCCATGAAGCCGGTGGTCTCGTCGACGTCGGCCCCGAGCGCGAGGTGGACGGTGTCCCACAGCTTCATCCAGCCGGCCCGCACCATCTCCCCGAACTCCGTCTCGCCGGCGGCCTCGGCGGCGGCGACGGTGAGGCTCGCCTGGAGCTGCATCTGCAGCTTGTCGGGGTGCTCGGCGATCAGCTTGAGGTAGGCGTCACCCATGGCGAGGTGCGCCTCCTCGCTGGTGCGGCCCTCGGCGGCCTCTTCGAAGACGAGCCGGATGTCTTCGGTGCAGCGGGCGACGGCGGCGACGAAGATGGCCTGCTTGTTCGGGAAGAGCCGGAACAGGTACGGCTGCGAGACGCCGACGCGCTTGGCGATCGTCTCGGTGGACGTCCCGTAGTAACCGCCGCGGGCGAACTCGTGCATCGCCGCGCGGATGACGCTCTCGCGCCGCTCTTCTGCGCTCATCCTTGCCATGCCGTTAAGTTAGTGCTCAATCACTAACTTGTCCAGGCCCACCCCGAGCGGGATTCGCCGCCCGAGCACCCCCGGCCGCGCAGCTGGGCGCAGCCGGCCTCTGCCCAGCCGGTGGGCGTGTTCGACGCCAGACGAGCTCAGCTGTGTAGCGAGTCGTTGGCGGCTTATGTCCGGCCCATGTCGGGCTGCGGACGCCGTGCCGGGGGGAGCGCGTAGCGATCTGTCGCGCGGGTGGGTGGTCCCCCTCGCTGCGCTCGGGGCTTCCTGGGGCTCCGCCCCAGGCCCCGCGCCTCAATCGCCGGCGGGGCTGAATTTGCCGACCGGCGTCGAGCGCTTGAAGGGGCTTCGCGTCGCTGAGACCGGGTCATCGGAACATGACCCCCCGGCCGTTTCCTTGGGGGCTTCCCGGCAGTCTTTGGCGTTTTGGGGCGGGACGGGCAGTCAAGGGTGGCCGCAGGCCATCGCGGAGCGACGCGAGCGCAGCGAGCGCCCTTGACGGACCGGACCGACACGAAAGGACAGTGGACTGACGGGACGCCCCCAACACCCCCTGATACCGCCCAAGGGGAGCTCCGCCACCGCAGCCCCCGCACCCCGCCACCCACACCCCGCAGGGAAAACGCCCCCTACCCCAGCTGGACCACCGCGCGGGACATCCCCAGGACCTTCTGGCCCGCGCTCATGGCCGTCAGGTCCACCCGGACCCGGTTGTCGTCCAGCTTGGCGGCGACCTTCGCGGTGACCTCGATCAGCGCGCCCCGCTCGTCGTTCGGGACGATGACCGGCTTCGTGAACCGCACCCCGTACTCGACGACCGCACCCGGGTCGCCCACCCAGTCGGTCACCACCCGGATCGCCTCGGCCATGGTGAACATGCCGTGCGCGATCACGTCCGGCAGCCCGACCTCCTTGGCGAACTTCTCGTTCCAGTGGATCGGGTTGAAGTCCCCCGAAGCACCGGCGTACTGCACGAGCGTGGCGCGCGTCACGGGGAAGGCCGCCGCGGGCAGCTCGGTGCCGACCTCGACATCGGCGTACTGGATCTGCGCGGTCATCTCAGGCCTCCTCAGGGGCGCGGGACACGAGCTTGGTCCACGCCGTCACCACGTGCTCGCCGGATTCGTCGTGCACTTCACCACGGATGTCGATGATGTCGTTGCCCGCCATCGACTTCACGGCCTCGATCGTGGACGTCACCGACAGCCGGTCACCCGCCCGCACCGGCCGCACGTACACGAACTTCTGGTCGCCGTGAACGACGCGGCTGTAGTCCAGGCCGAGCTGCGGATCCTCGACCACCTGGCCCGCGGCCTTGAACGTGATGGCGAACACAAAAGTCGGCGGCGCGATCACATCCGGGTGACCGAACGCCTTGGCGGCCTCGGGATCGAGGTACACCGGATTTTCGTCACCGAGCGCAACCGCGAATTCGCGGATCTTCTCCCGGCCGACCTCGTACGGATCGGTGGGCGGGTAGCTCCGCCCCACGAAGGTCTGGTCGAGGGCCATGGCTCACTACCTCCAGTTGAGGGACACGATCGTCAGTCATCAAGTACCGGGCCCCGGGAATCGGGCACCGAGCATCGGGGCGCGGGCCGCGGGCCGGAAACGACACGAGGCCGCCCCCAATGAATGGGGACGACCTCATGACGGTGCCTGTGTTCGAGACTCGCTAAGGCTTAGCGGGTCTCGCGGTGCGCGGTGTGCGAGTTGCAGCGCGGGCAGTGCTTCTTCATCTCAAGACGGTCCGGGTTGTTACGCCGGTTCTTCTTGGTGATGTAGTTCCGCTCCTTGCACTCCACGCAGGCCAGCGTGATCTTCGGGCGGACGTCGGTGGCAGCCACGTGAGTGCTCCTTGACGGACAATTGGGACGGATGAACGCATACAAGAGTAGCCGACCGGGAGACCGACCCCGCAATCGGCTACTGTGTGTAGCGGCGACCGGACTTGAACCGGTGACACAGCGATTATGAGCCGCTTGCTCTACCGACTGAGCTACGCCGCTTTGATGTGATCGACTCCCCACCCGAGGGTGGGGAACCTCTCTCACCAGAGCCCCAATGCGGAATCGAACCGCAGACCTTCTCCTTACCATGGAGACGCTCTACCGACTGAGCTATTGGGGCGAGCGATGAAGACATTACACGGTTGCCCGCCGATCGCCCAAATCCTTTGGGGCGCCCGGGCTCCGGGCCGCTCCGCCCGCGATTCCCGGCCGGCGCACGAGCCACGTCCGACCCGTTTTCCCCACCGATTCGCGGAGTTTGTGGCGGACGTCACGCACCCGCACGAGCCGACCGGGCCGCGGACCCGTGCCCACGCCGCCGCCCCGCACCACAACGCCCCGCCACACCCCCACCCCCCAACGCGCCGCGCCACTCCGCGCCACCACACCGGTACGACTATTTCCCTCCTCCACAAACCGGACACCCCCGCGCCCTAGGCTCTGAACACGCTGCGTGATCTTGGGTCGCAGGCCACCGGCCACCGGCCCTGGCCCAGGAACCGCCCGAGCCACCGCAGGAGCGCGATGTCCGACAGCCAGCCGCAGCAGCCCTCCCCTCCCCCGCGCGGCGGCCGGGGTGACGGCGGCGGGTACGGCCCCCCGGCGGCCGGCCCCGCCGGGGGGCCGGCCGCCGGGGGCGCCGAAGCCACCACGCTGCTCCTGGCCGGGGCACGCCTCACCGACGGCCGCACCGTCGACGTCCGGCTCGGCGGCGGCCGCATCCAGGAGGTGGCTACCGCCGGCGCCCTCCCCTCCCGCGCCCCGGCCTCCCGCGCCCTGACCCCCCGCGCCCCGGCCCCCCGCGTCGACCTCACCGGCTACCTCCTGCTCCCCGCCCCCGCCGAACCGCACGCCCACGGGGACACCGCCCTGACCGCCGACGGCGAGGGCCCCGTCTCGTACGGCACCGACGAGGTCCAGCGCCGGGCCACCGAGTCCGCCCTGCTCCAGCTGGGCCACGGCGCCACCGCCGTGCGGTCCCACGTACGGATCGGCGACGCCCACGGACTCGCCCCCATGGAGGCCGTGCTGCAGGCCCGGCGCTCCCTGCGCGGCCTCGCCGACCTGACGACGGTCGCCGTCCCGAGGCTGCTCACCGGGATCGCCGGGGCGGACGGGCGGGCCATGCTGCGCGACGCCGTCAAGATGGGCGCCTCGGTGATCGGCGGCTGCCCGGACCTGGACCCCGACCCGGCCGGCTACCTCGAAGCCGTCCTCGAACTGGCCGACGAGCAGGGCTGCCCCGTCGACCTGCACACGGACGGTGACGACCCCGCCCGCCTCACCCGGCTCGCGACGATGGCCCGCGGCCTGCGTCCCGGTGTGACCATCGGCCCCTGCGGCGGCATGTCGCGGCTCCCGCTCGACGTGGCGGGCCGGGCCGCCGACGAGCTGGCCACGGCCGGAGTCAGGGTGACCTGCCTCCCGCAGGGCGACTGCGCCGCCCTGGAGCGCCGGGGCCTGCGCACCGCGCCCGTACGCCTCCTGCGCTCCGCCGGGGTCAGGGTCGCGGCGGGCAGCGGAGCACTGCGGGACGCGGGCAACCCCGTGGGACGCGGCGACCCGCTCGAAGCCGCGTACCTGCTGGCCTCCCAGGGCGGTCTGCGTCCGGCGGAGGCGTACGAGTCGGTCAGCGCCGCCGCCCGGGACGCGATGGGCCTTCCGGAAGTCCGGGTGGAATCCGGTTTCCCGGCGGAGCTGCTCGCCGTACGCGGTGACCGCATCGCGGGGGTGCTGTCCCTGGCGTACAGCCGGATCGTGATCCACCGCGGCCGGGTGGTAGCCCGTACGAGTGCCGTACGGGAGTACTGCGACTCGGCGGTCGCGGTGGCCCTGGACCTGCCCCGGCAGGGGCGTACGGAGCCGGGCCCCTGACCCGTACCGAACCGGCACCGGCCGTTCGCCGCCCGTTCGCGGGCGGGCGGGCCCGGCTCGTCGTACGGTCGGGGCATGCGCATCGTCATCGCAGGTGGACACGGTCAGATCGCGCTGCGGCTGGAGCGGCTGCTCTCCGCGCGCGGGTACGAGGTCGCGGGCATCATCCGCGACCCGGAGCAGGGCGACGACCTGCGGGAGGCGGGCGCCGAACCGGTGCTGTGCGATCTGGAGTCGGCCACGGTGGAGCACGTGGCGGGGATCCTCCAGGGCGCCGACGCGGCGGTGTTCGCCGCCGGCGCCGGGCCGGGCAGCGGCATCGAACGCAAGGACACGGTGGACCGTGCGGCCGCGGTGCTGTTCGCGGACGCGGCCGAACGCGCGCGCGTACGCCGCTTCCTGATGGTCTCCTCGATGGGCGCGGACGCCCGTCACGAGGGCGAGGAGGTGTTCGACTACTACCTCCGCGCCAAGGGGGAGGCCGACGACCACCTCCGTACGCGCCTGGGCCTGGAGTGGACGGTGCTGCGCCCCGGTGCGCTGACCGACGACGACGGTACGGGGCTGGTGCGCCTGGAGGCGCACACGGGGCCCGGGGCGATCCCGCGTGACGATGTGGCGGCGGTGCTGGCGGAGCTGGTGGAGACCCCGGCGACGGCCGGCCTGACGCTGGAGGTCGTCTCGGGATCCACCCCGGTCGCGGTGGCCGTCAAGGACGTGGCGGGCAACTGACCGTACCCGCCCGCCCGGGCCCGCACGCGCCGGGACCGCATGCCCCGGACCTGGACGCCCCGGGCCCGCACGCGCCGGGACCGCACGCCCCGGGCCGGAATCCGCCCCCGGCCGCCGTCAGAACTCCGCCGTCACCTCGTCGTCGGAGCGGCCGACGGAGTCCTGTTCGTACTGCCGCTCGTACGCCTGGCGGATCCGCTCGATGCGCACGCTGCGGTCGTCGGCCTCCCGCTCCGGGTAGAGCAGCACCACCTCGTACGACGTCTCGTGGACGATCGTCCCGTCCTTGCCGCGCCACTGGCCGTGTGCGTCCTGGACGGTGAGCCCCTCGGGGAAGGCGGGGGTCACCTCGCGGTCGATGAAGTGGTTGAACTCCGCCTCGGTGACCGGGCTCTGACCGCCGGGCCGCGCGGTGCCGAAGTAGAGCCGGGTCTCCTGGTAGGAGTGCCCGACATGGGGGTGCAGGGCCGCCCCGAGCAGGGCCGGGAGCCCCGCGCCCAGCAGGGCGATGAGGACTCCGCCGCCGACCTTGCCACGTGTATTCGATGTCCAGTTCACGCCCCGTGAACGACGGGACGCGTTGATCGTTGCGCCCGGGGCGCCCGATAGGGTCACTGCGGTTCGGCTGCAGGGGGCGGTCGCGTGGGGTACCGGGGTGGGCATGGGCGACGGCGAGTGGCGCGTGGGCGAGGCGCAGGGCGGCCGGCTCGCCGCCCGGTGGTGGAAGTGGGCCCTCTCGGCGCCGCAGGACCAGAGCCCGGTCGCCGATACGACGGGGCGCAACGCCGGGTGGCGCCAGCCCGACGACCTCTGGTTCCTCGCGGGCACGTACGGCGGCCGGGTGGTGCGGCGGTGCAGCGTCCCGGCGGCCCGTCCGCTGTTCTTCCCGGTGCTGAACACCCAGCGCAGGGCGGTGCCGTTCGTGACCAAGCCGTGGGCGCTCTCCGTGGCGCGCGCGTCGGCGGCGCTGAACAGCACTCCGCTGACGGTGCGCGAGTACAGCTCCAGGACCTTCCACGCGGGGGGCACTCCGCGGGTGGCCTGGGGGCTGTGGTGCGGCCTCACCCCGCTGCCGCCGGGCCAGTTCGTGCTGGAGATCGACGCTGCCACGACGAACGGCTTCCGCGTCGACACGACGTACCACCTGACGGTGACGCAGCCGGGGAAGTAGCCGCCGTCGGCCGCTCGGCGGGGCGCTTGCACCGCGCCGCTCCTCGCTCGCGGACATGCGAAGAGACCCCCGCCCCCTACGTTTCCGTAGAAGGCGAGGGTCTCACTCGCGTGGCGGCGCCAGGGTTCGAACCTGGGTAGGCTGAGCCGGCAGATTTACAGTCTGCTCCCTTTGGCCACTCGGGCACACCGCCATGGGATGTTGCCGTTTTTCCGCCTTGCGGCGGCGCTCCGTGGCAACGACGTAAACAATACCCGATGCCCGGGGGTGCTTCGCCACCGGATTGATCAGCACCGCACGGGGGCGCGGTGGCTAGGCTTTGCGGAGCGGTCCGGGGATGTCCGGCCGCGGCCCCACGGGGCACAGCCAGCCGATTTCAAGGAGCCACAGCACATGGCCGACTCCAGTTTCGACATCGTCTCGAAGGTCGAGCGGCAGGAGGTCGACAACGCCCTCAACCAGGCCGCCAAGGAGCTTTCGCAGCGCTACGACTTCAAGGGCACGGGCGCCTCGATCGCCTGGTCCGGCGAGAAGATCCTCATGGAGGCGAACTCCGAGGAGCGCGTGAAGGCCATCCTCGACGTCTTCGAGACCAAGCTGGTCAAGCGTGGAATCTCGCTCAAGGCGCTGGACGCCGGCGAGCCGCAGCTGTCCGGCAAGGAGTACAAGATCTTCGCGACGATCGAGGAGGGCATCTCCCAGGAGAACGCCAAGAAGGTCGCGAAGATCATCCGGGACGAGGGGCCCAAGGGCGTCAAGGCGCAGGTCCAGGGCGAGGAACTGCGCGTCAGCTCCAAGAGCCGCGACGACCTCCAGACCGTCCAGGCGCTCCTCAAGGGCAAGGACCTGGACTTCGCGATCCAGTTCGTGAACTACCGCTGATCCGGGTCCGCGAGCCGCGCATGCGCTTCTAGCGAGCCGGCAGGGCACAACGGGGGCACACCGCCGAAGGCCGAGGACCGCCTCGACGGCTGCCCGCGTTGTGCCCTCGCCGTTTCTCCGCCCCGTTTCCCCGCGCGGTGTCCCCCGCACGGTGTCCCCCCGTACCCGGGGGCGGGGCTCTCGGGTGGGGTGCGCCGGGCGTGAGCGGCGCGTGCTCCGCCAGGGCTCCCGGTGGTCACTAGGCACCGGCTCGTGCGCCCGTCACGCTGAGTGCCATTCGTCACCGCGTGACAGGGGGACTCGCATGCCCGGGACCGGCACGTTCCGCGAAGACTTCGGGGCGTCCGTGGTCGTCGCGCTCGTCGCGCTGCCCCTCTGTGTGGGGGTGGCCGTCGCTTCCGGCGTGCCGGCCGAGCTGGGCATGGTCACCGGGGTCGTCGGCGGGCTGCTGACCG
Organism: Streptomyces sp. NBC_00667; assembly: GCF_036226825.1. Lineage (NCBI taxonomy): Bacteria > Bacillati > Actinomycetota > Actinomycetes > Kitasatosporales > Streptomycetaceae > Streptomyces > Streptomyces sp. NBC_00667. The sequence goes on along the minus strand of NZ_CP109022.1, from coordinate 4,019,058 downwards.
GCTGGTTCCGCGGGAGCTCGCTCCAGGTCAGCGGGCCGGCGGCGGGGCTGACCGTCCTCGTCTACGAGGCGGTGCAGGCGTACGGTCTGCCCGCGCTCGGGGCGCTGGTGGCTGCTGCCGGGGTGATGCAGCTGGGCATGGGGCTGCTGCGGTTCGGGCGGTGGTTCCGGGCGATCTCGGTCGCCGTGGTGCACGGGATGCTGGCCGGGATCGGCCTCGTGCTGATCGCCGGGCAGCTCTACGCCCTGGGCGGCGTACGGGCCCCGGCGAAGACCCTCGACAAGCTGGCGGGGACCGCCGCGTTGGGCTCGCAGGGCGACTGGGTGGCCGTGGCGCTCGGGGTCGGGACCATCGGCGTTCTCGTGGCGTGGCGCCGGCTGCCGGCCCGGCTGCGGCTCGTACCCGGGGCGCTGGTCGGGGTGGCCGCGGCCACCGCGACGGCCGCGCTGTTCGGGCTGCCGGTCGAACGGGTACGGGTGACGGGCGTACTGGACGCGGTGTCGCTGCCCCGCTGGGAAGACGCCGGGGCGCTGGCTTCCGTCGGGGCGTTCGGGACCGTGGTGGCGCTCGCGCTGATCGCCTCCGCGGAGACCCTGTTCAGTGCGGCGGCGGTGGACCGGATGCATGACGGGCCCCGCACCGACTACGACCGGGAACTGGTGGCCCAAGGCGTGGGCAACCTGACGTGTGGGCTGCTCGGGGCGCTGCCGATGACGGCCGTGATCGTACGCAGCGCCACCAACGTGGAGGCCGGGGCGCGGACCCGGGCGTCCAGGGTCCTGCACGGTGGCTGGCTCCTGCTGTTCTGCGTGGCCTTCCCCCGGGCGCTGGAGGCGGTACCGCTGGCCGCGCTCGCCGGGGTGCTGCTGCACGCGGGGTGGAAGCTGCTCCGGGTCAAGGTGCTCGCCGCCCTGTGGCGGACCCACCGGGGCGAGGCGGTGGTCCTGGTGGCGACGGCCGGCGCGATCGTGGCCACCAACCTCTTCGAGGGCGTGCTGGTCGGGCTGGGCCTGGCGGTGGCCAAGGCGGCGTGGGAGACCTCCCAGCTGCACATCGAGGAGGTCTGGGAGGCGGAAGGGGACGTGCTGTGCGTGCGGATGGTCGGGACCGCCAGCTTCCTGCGGCTGCCCAAGCTGCTGGACTCCCTGGACGGTCTGCCGCCGGGCCAGCCGGTGCGGCTCGACCGCAGTGGCCTGCGGCATCTGGACCACGCCTGTCTGACCGCCCTCGACGGATGGGAGAGGCAGCGCCCGCCGCTCCCGCCGCTCCCGCGGCCCCGGAACGTCAGCTAACGGCCGGACGCGGGGCGGTCACATACGGGAGCTCTCACTGGATCGCGATCGCGAACATCTGCGCGTGGGCTCTGTATTCAGGCGTCAAGGAGCGGGCCGCGGCAGCGGCAAGGGAGTGGGGACGGCGATCCATGCCGCGCGGGGGCGGGGCGGGCACACCGGTTGAGGGCCGATCAGGTCAGGGCGCGCCGGGGCGGAGGGCGCGGCCGGACGCGGCCTGCCGGGCGGCCGGCGCGGGACCGGGTACCGGTTTCCGGCAAGGCCGTTGAGGACCCTGCGTACGCCCGGGCGGAGTTGGGTCGTCGGTGTGGAAGTTGCTGCGGCAACTTCTGTGCTTCGTCCATGCATTCATCGTGCACCACCCCACTGACAAGCGCCCCGGCCTGTGGATAACCACGAGGCGAAGCCGCTACCGGGAGGCGAAGGGGGCGTCCGTCGGGACGATCTCGCGGCCCAGCGGGAGCAGGGAGAGCGGGACCATCTTGAAGTTGGCGATGCCGAACGGGATGCCGATGATCGTGACGCACAGGGCGAGGCCCGTGACGATGTGGCTGATGGCCAGCCACCAGCCGGCCAGGACGAGCCACAGCACGTTGCCGACGCATGAGGCGGCGCCGGCGTCGCGGCGCTCGACGGTGGTGTAGCCGAAGGGCCACAGGGCGTACAGCGCGATGCGGAAGGCGGCGATCCCGAAGGGAATGCCGATGATGGTGACGCAGAGGATCAGGCCCGCGAGGCAGTAGCCCAGGAACAGCCACACGCCGCTGAGTACGAGCCAAATGACGTTCAGAACGGTCTTCACTGGGTCCGGCCTGCCATCTGTTCGAGCCGGGCGATGCGCTCGGCCATCGGGGGGTGCGTGGAGAACATCTTGGACAGTCCCTGGCCGGGACGGAAGGGGTTGGCGATCATCATGTGGCTCGCCGTCTCCAGTCGGGGCTCGGGCGGCAGCGGAAGCTGCCTGGTGCCCGCGTCGAGCTTGCGCAGGGCGCTGGCCAGCGCCAACGGGTCTCCGGTCAGCTGGGCGCCGGAGGCGTCCGCCTCGTATTCGCGCGAGCGGCTGATCGCGAGCTGGATCACGGATGCGGCCAGCGGGCCCAGGATCATGACCAGCAGCATGCCGAGGATGCCGGGCCCCTCCTCGTCGTCGGAGCGCCCGACCGGGATCAGCCAGGCGAAGTTCACCAGGAACATGATCACGGAGGCGAGGGCCCCGGCGACCGAGGAGATGAGGATGTCCCGGTTGTAGACGTGGCTCAGCTCGTGGCCGATGACGCCGCGCAGCTCGCGCTCGTCGAGGATGCGCAGGATGCCCTCGGTGCAGCACACGGCGGCGTTGCGCGGGTTGCGGCCGGTGGCGAAGGCGTTGGGGGCTTCGGTGGGCGAGATGTAGAGCCGGGGCATCGGCTGGCGCGCGGAGGTGGAGAGCTCGCGCACCATGCGGTAGAGGGCGGGGGCCTCGAACTCGCTGACGGGACGGGCGCGCATCGCGCGTAGAGCCAGCTTGTCGCTGTTCCAGTACGCGTACGCGTTCGTCCCGAGCGCGATGAGGACGGCGACGATCAGGCCGGTCCGTCCGAAGAAGCTTCCGATGACGATGATGAGTGCCGACAGCCCGCCGAGGAGTACGGCGGTCTTCAGCCCGTTGTGCCGGCGGTGCACGGTACGCCCTCCAAATGGTGCGGCAGGGGGAACCCGTCCGGGATCTGTGGAACAAAGGGTCTTCCGGTCCAGTGGACCCTCCCTTCCTGGTCAACGCGAGGTGAACGCGCCAGGTTCCCGGGCCGCGCCCCGGCGGACCGCCCCGGCGGGCGGGCAGGCCGGGGCGGCATGCGGCGTTGCTCCGTACGGGTTGCCGCACGAGCGCGGGCCGCGCGGGATCACACGTGCGGCCCGCGCGGGCCACCACGAGGCGGGCCGGCGCGGGCCACTGCCGCACCGGGCGGGCGGGGCGACCGGCGGGATGGGCGGCCCCGGCTACTGCGGGAACAGACTGCCCGACGCGAAGCGCAGCACCAGCTGCGGCGCCCCCGAGAGGATCAGGGCGGTGACCCCGGTGAGCAGGATCGCGACGGTGACGGGCCAGGGCGCCGGGGCGGTGGTGCGCGCCTGGTCCGCGGCGGCGGGGCGGAAGAGCAGGGCCGTCCAGCGCAGGTAGTAGTACAGGGCGATGACCACATTGACGGCCATGACCACGGCCAGCCACCCCAGACCCGCGTCGATCGCGGCCCGGAAGACGGTGACCTTGGCGAACAGGCCGATGATGCCCGGCGGCAGGCCGGCCAGGCAGAGCAGGAAGAAGGCCAGCGTCAGGGCGGCGAGCGGGCGCTCGGCGTACAGCCCGCGGTAGTCGTCGATCCGGTGCAGCGGCTTCGTACGGGCCGCCAGCGCGGCCACGGCGAAGGCGCCGAGGTTCACGGCGCCGTACATGAGCGCGTAGGCGACGGTGGAGCCGATCTGGTCGCGCTCGGCGTACGCGGCGGCGGCGATCGGCACGAGCAGGTAGCCGGCCTGTCCGACCGAGGACCAGGCGAGCAGCCGTACGGCGCTGTTCGCGCGGTCGGCGGACTGGCGCAGGGCGGCGACGTTGCCGACGGTCATGGTGAGGGCGGCGAGGACGGCGAGCGCCGGGCCCCAGATGTCGGAGTACGCCGGGAAAGCGATCACGGTGACCAGGATCAGGCCGGTGAAGCCGACGGCCTTGCCGATGACCGAGAGGTAGCCGGCGATGGGCAGGGGCGCGCCGACGTAGGTGTCGGGGACCCAGAAGTGGAAGGGGACGGCGGCCGTTTTGAAGGCGAAGCCGACGAGGGTGAGGGCGACGCCCGCCATGGCGAGGGTGGTGAGCTGCGCGGGGACGTCTTCGAGGCGGTCGGCGACCTGGGTGAGGTGCAGGGAGCCGGTGACGGCGTAGACGAAGCTGACGCCGAGCAGCGACACGGCCGTGGCGGTGACGGAGGACAGGAAGAACTTGAGGGCGGCCTCGGAGGAGAGCCGGTCGCCGCGGCGCATGCCGACGAGGGCGAAGGCGGGCAGCGAGGCGACTTCGAGGGCGACGATGAGGGTGGCGAGGTCGCGGGCGGCGGGCAGCAGGGCCGCGCCGGCGGCGGAGGAGAGCAGCAGGAACCAGTATTCGCCCGCGGGCATGCGCATCTCGTCGACGGCGGTCAGCGACAGCAGGGCCGTGACGAGGGCGCCGGCCAGGACGAGGAACTGGATGACGAGCGTGAAGTGGTCGGCGGTGTAACTGCACGCGCCGACATCGCCGGCGAGGCAGAAGGTGGCGCGGTCGCCGGCGCGCAGCGGCAGCAGGGTGGCGGTCGCGGCGGCGAGTCCGGCGACGGAGAGCCAGCCGAGGAGCGGCTTGTGCCTCTGCGCTGTGAACAGGTCGGCGACGAGTACGACCAGGGCGACGGCGGCGGGGATCACGACGGGGGCGATCGCGAGCCAGTCGACGGACTGGACGAGGCTGGGCGCGGCCGGGCCGGGGGCCGTGGCGGCCGCGACGGACAGGACCGTCATGAGTTGCCTCCTGCGAGGAGCTTCTGGACGGCCGGGTCGGTGAGGCCGAGGAGGACGGCGGGCCACAGGCCGGCGAGGACGGTGAGGGCGACGAGCGGGGTCCAGGCGGCGAATTCGTAGTGCTGGACGTCGGCCAGGGAGAGCTCGGGGCCTTCCTTCGGGTCGCCCATGCACACCCGCCGTACGACGATCAGAAGGTATGCGGCGGTGAGCAGCGTGCCGAAGGCGCCGACGGCCATGTACGTCAGGAAGGCCGGACGGGACAGGCCCGCGGCCGGGTCGAACGCGCCGAACAAGGCCAGCATCTCGCCCCAGAAACCGGCCAGGCCGGGCAGGCCGAGGGAGGCGACGGCGGCGAAGGCGAGCAGCGCGCCGAGGCGGGGGGCGCGGCCGTACAGGGCGGCACCGGTGGCTCCGGCGAGGGTGTCGAGGTCGGCGGTGCCGTAGCGGTCCTTGAGCGCGCCGACCAGGAAGAAGAGCAGGCCGGTGATCAGGCCGTGGGCGATGTTGGCGAAGAGCGCGCCGTTGACGCCGGTGGGGGTCATGGACGCGATGCCGAGGAGCACGAAGCCCATGTGGCCGACGGAGGAGTACGCGATGAGGCGCTTGAGGTCGCCCTTGTTGCCCTTGCGGGTCAGCGCGAGGCAGGCGAGGGACCCGTAGACGATGCCGATGGCGGCGAACGCCCCGAGGTAGGGGGCGAAGGTGTGCATGCCGTCGGGGGTGACCGGGAGCAGGATGCGTACGAACCCGTACGTGCCCATCTTGAGCAGTACGCCCGCGAGGAGGACGGAGCCGACGGTGGGCGCTGCGGTGTGGGCGTCCGGCAGCCAGCTGTGCAGCGGCCACATCGGGGTCTTCACGGCGAGGCCGATGCCGATGGCGAGCACGGCCAGCAGCTGGGTGGTGTGGGTCAGTCCGCGGCCGTTGTCAGAGGCGAGTGCCACCATGTCGAACGTGCCGCTGTTCAGTCCGATCAGCAGCAGACCGAGCAGCATGACCACGGATCCGAGGAGGGTGTAGAGGATGAACTTCCAGGCGGCTGCCTGCCGCTGAGCACCGCCCCAGCGGGCGATGAGGAAGTACATGGGGATGAGGACCATCTCGAAGGCGAGGAAGAACAGCAGCAGGTCGAGGACGGCGAAGGTCGCGAGGGTGCCGGACTCCAGGACGAGGAGCAGTGCGACGAAGGCCTTCGGGGAAGGGCCGTCGGGGAGCTTGAAGTAGCTGTAGAGCGCGCACAGGAAGAACAGCAGCGCGGTCATCAGGAGGAGGGGGAGCGAGATGCCGTCGACGCCGAGGTGGATCCGGATGTTCAGCGCCTGGATCCAGCTGATGTCCGTCGTCGCCTGGAAGCGGGACGGGGTGTCGTGGTCGAAGCCCGCGGCGAGGGCGATCGCCGCGGCGAGGATCACGCCGGTGACGGTCACGCCGTGGCGCAGCACGGCCTGTTCGGGGCTCTTCCCCCTGAGCCCGGGCGGGGCGGGCAGCAGGGCCGCGACGGCGCCGAGGAGCGGTGCGGCCACGATGAACGCCAGAAGGAACTGCATCACGGACGGGCTGATATCAATCACGGCTGGCTCACGGCTCACGATCCGGCGTTGACGTTGGCGATGACGGCGGTGGCGATGGCCAGGACCACGGCGCCGGCGAGCAGGGCGCTCAGGTAGCTCTGCACGTTGCCGGTCTGGGCGCGGCGTACGAGGAGGCCGAGCAGCCGGGGGCCGGCGCCCGCGCCGGTGACGTACGTGTCCACCACCTCGCGGTCGAGGAAGCGGACCAGGCTCGCGGCGCCGCGGACGGGGCGCACGAAGAGCCGGGCGTAGACGGCGTCGAGGTGGAAGCCGTCGGCGGCGTGGCGGAACAGCGGGCCGAGGAGGGCCTTGCCGGGGTCGGGGGCGGGACCGGCGGGCACGGCCGGGTGGTCGTGGGTGACCTCGGCGACCTCGGGGGTCTCGGCGGCCGACTCCGCGGCGGTGGCGGCGGCGGGCACCGCGGTCGCATCGGAGGGGGCTCCGGCGGCGGCCTTGGCGGTGGCGCGCTGCCACAGGCCGTAGGTGAGCAGGGCTCCGATGAGTGCGGCGCCGGTGCCGAGGAGGGAGGTCGTCACGGTCGGGGTGAGCCGGCGGCCGTCGAACCAGTCGGCGATCGGTCCGGCGGCGAGGCCGAAGCCGATCGACGGGATCGCCAGCAGCCACAGCACGCCGGTCATGGCGAAGGGTTCCCTGCCGTGGTCGGGGGCGGCGGCGCCCCGGCCGCGGAAGGCCATCAGCCACAGGCGGGTGGCGTAGCCGGCGGTGAGCAGGGCGGTCAGCACACCGGCGACCAGGACGACCCAGCCGGCGGTACTGGGCGCGACGTCGGAGTGGCCGCCGGCGGCGTGTTCGGCGGCGACGAGGACGGCTTCCTTGGAGAAGAAGCCGGCGAAGGGCGGGATCGCGGCGAGCGCGAGGAGCGCGATCGTCATGGTCCAGAAGGCGTCGGGGATGCGCTTGGCCAGGCCGTCCATGCGGGACATGGCGGCCAGGGAGTTCGTCCCGGCGGCGTGGATGATGACGCCCGCGCCGAGGAAGAGGAGTGCCTTGAAGGCGCCGTGGGACAGGAGGTGGAAGATGGCGGCCCCGCGGTCGCCGACGGCCAGGGCCCCGATCATGTAGCCGAGCTGGCCGACGGTGGAGTAGGCCAGGACGCGTTTGATGTCGTCCTGCGCCAGGGCGGCGAGGCCCGAGCCGACCATCGTGACGGCCGCCATGACGGCCATGACCACCAGCGCGGCCCGGGAGGCCGCGAAGACGGGCAGGAGTCGGGCGATGAAGTAGACACCGGCGGCGACCATCGTCGCCGCGTGGATCAGGGCGGAGACCGGGGTGGGGCCCGCCATGGCGTCGGGGAGCCAGGTGTGCAGCGGGAACTGCGCGGACTTGCCGGCGACTCCGGCCAGCAGGAGCAGCGCGATCAGCGTCGGGTGGCTCAGGCCCCCGGAGGCGACGGCGCCCAGGATCTTGGTGATCCGGAAGGAGCCCGCGTCGGCGGCGAGGGCGAACAGGCCGATGAGGAAGGGCACGTCGCCGAGCTTGGTGACGAGGAAGGCCTTGAGGGAGGCGGAGCGGGCCGCCTCGGTCTCCCAGTAGTGGCCGACCAGGAAGTACGAGCAGATGCCCATGACCTCCCAGCCGACCAGCAGGACCATCAGGTCGCCGGAGTAGACGACGAGCAGCATGGCGGAGGTGAACAGGGAGACCAGAGCCGCGTACGACGGGTAGCGCGGGTCGTCGCGCAGGTAGGCCGTCGAGTAGATCTGCACGCAGGTGGCGACGACCCCGACGAGGACGGCGACCAGCACGGCGAAGCCGTCGAGGTAGAGGGAGAGGTCGATCGGCACGGAGCCGGTCGGGGTCAGTTCGGTGGCGGTGTCGATCGCCTTGCCGCCGCCCTGGCGGACGGCGACGAGCACGGCCAGTACGGCGGTGCCCAGCGTCGGCAGCACGGCCAGCGGCCGGACGAACCCGGGGGCACGGCGGCCCGAGAGGAGTCCGGCGACTGCGCTCAGGAAGGGGAGGAGGGGGACGAGGACCGCGAGGGTCGTGGTGCTCACGCGGTGACCTCGCTCTGCTGGTTCGCGGCGGTGGAGGAGTCGGGGGCGGCCGGGGGCTCGTGGCCTTCGGCGGTGTCGCGCAGCCGGTCGATGTCCGAGGTGCCCCGGTTGCGGTACACCATCAGCACGATCGCGAGACCGATGCCGATCTCGGCGGCGGCGATGGCGATGGTGAACAGGGTGAGGGCCTGGCCGGCGTGGAGGGTGTCGCGCATCCAGACGTCGAAGGCCACCAGGTTGAGGTTGACGGCGTTGAGCATCAGCTCGACGGACATCAGGACCAGGATGGCGTTGCGGCGGGCGAGCACTCCGTACAGGCCGGTGCAGAACAGCAGCGCCGCGAGCACGGCGGGGTAGGCGAGGTGCATCAGCGCGGCCCCTTGTCGGTGGGGCGGTGGGCCGCGGGGCGGGTGCCGGCGGCGCGGGGGGCGGCCGGCCCGGGGTCGCCCGGGCCGGAGTGGCCCGGGTCTGTCCTGCGGGAGAGCACGATGGCGCCGATCAGGGCGGCGAGGAGCAGGACGGACAGCGCCTCGAAGGGCAGCACCCAGTGCCGGAAGAGGATCTCTCCGGAGACCTTGGTGGAGCCCTGGACGGGGCCGTCGAGGTCGATCCAGGTGGTGCGGAAGGCGTCGACGACGACCCACACCAGCGCGGCGGCGGCGACCACGGCGACACCGACCGCGACCGGGCGGTTGCGGGAGTCGGAGTCCGGGGACGGGCCGATGGGGGCCTTGGTGAGCATCAGCCCGAAGAGCAGGAGGACGATCACGGAACCGAGGTAGATCAGTACCTGGACCCAGGCGATGAACTCGGCGGTCAGCAGCAGGTACTCGACGGCGATCCCGCCGAGCGCGACGACCAGCCACAGGGCGGCGTGCACGAGCTGCTTGGTCGTCACGGTGACGGCGGCCGCGCCGAGGGTGGCGAGGCCGACGAGGGCGAAGGCGATCTCGACACCGGTCGGGGACAGGAAACCCGGTCCCGTCGTCGCGGCCAGGGTGAGGACGGCGGGGCTGAGGACGGCGGGGCTCACGCGTCTGCCTCCGGCGTGCTGTCGGCGCCCGGTTCGGCAGCGGGCTCGGTGGTGGTCGGCTCGGCGGCAGCCGCGGCAGCAGCAGCGGCCGCGGCGGCAGCAGCTTCGGCCTTCTCCACCGCCTTGCGGGCGGCGGCGACTTCCTTCGGCTCCTCGGCGGCCGGGTCCAGGGCGGGCGGGGCCGGCACGGTCCACATCCATTCGCGCAGCTTGTCGCGCTCGTGGGTGAGTTCCAGGATGTCCGTCTCCGCGTACTCGAACTCCGGCGACCAGAACAGGGCGTCGAAGGGGCACACCTCGATGCAGATGCCGCAGTACATGCAGAGGGAGAAGTCGATGGCGAAACGGTCGAGGACGTTGCGGCTGCGCTCGCGGCCGCCGGGGGCGGCGGCCGGCACCGTCTCCTTGTGGGAGTCGATGTAGATGCACCAGTCGGGGCACTCACGTGCGCACAGCATGCAGACTGTGCAGTTCTCCTCGAACAGGCCGATGACCCCACGGCTGCGGGGCGGGAGCTCGGGCTGCACGTCGGGGTACTGGGCGGTGTGCGAGCGCTTCGTCATCGTGCGCAGGGTGACGGCCAGCCCCTTGGCGAGGCCGGAACCGGGGATGGGGGGCATTACTGGATCGCCACCTTCACGATGCCGGTGAGCGCGATCTGGGCGAGCGCGAGGGGGATGAGTACGGTCCAGGCGAGCTTCTGGAGCTGGTCCTCGCGCAGTCGCGGGTAGCTCACGCGGAGCCAGATCACCACGAAGGCGAGGACCGCGACCTTGAGGAGGGTCCAGACCCAACCGAGGCCGTCGGCGCCGAAGGGGCCGTGCCAGCCACCGAGGAACAGGACGGTGGTCAGGGCGCAGAGGACGACGATGCCGGCGTACTCGGCGAGCAGGAACAGCGCGAAGCGCAGGCCGGTGTACTCGGTGTACGCGCCGAAGATGATCTCGGAGTCGGCGACGGGCATGTCGAAGGGGGGCCGCTGGAGTTCGGCGAGGCCGGCGGTGAAGAAGACGACGGCGCCGACGATCTGCCAGGGCAGCCACCACCACTGGAACTCTTCGAGGATGCCGGGCAGGGACACGGTCCCGGCGGCCATGGCGACCGAGGCGGCCGCGAGCAGCATGGGCAGCTCGTACGCGAGGAGCTGGGCGGCGGTGCGCAGGCCGCCGAGCAGGGAGAACTTGTTGGCGGAGGCCCAGCCGGCCATCAGGCTGCCGAGTACGCCGACGCCCATGACCGCGAGCGCGAAGAAGAGCCCGGCGTCGATGACCTGGCCGACGGCGCCCTTGCCGGGGCCGAGGGGGATCACGATGAGGACGAGGAGGTACGGGAGCAGCGCGACGGCGGGGGCGAGCTGGAAGATCCGGCGGTCGGCGTTGGCCGGGACGACGTCTTCCTTCTGCGCGAACTTCACTCCGTCCGCGACGAGCTGTGCCCAGCCGTGGAAGCCGCCGGCGTACATGGGGCCGAGGCGGCCCTGCATGTGGGCCATGACCTTGTGCTCGGTCTGGCCGACGACGAGCGGGAGCACGAGGAAGACGGCGAAGACGAGGACCAGGCGCAGGGCGACGTCGAGTACGTCGTTCACGCGTCGCCTCCATCGTGGTGGTCGGGGGTGGTGCCGTCGGACGGGTCGTCCGCGGCGGGCTCGGGCGGAACGGGGTCGTCCGCGGCGGGCTCGGGCGGAACGGGGTCGCCTGCCGCGGGCTTCGGCGGGGCCGGGTCCTGTGCCGCGGGCTTCGGCGGGGCCGGGTCCTGTGCCGCGGGCTTCGGCGGGGCCGGGTCCTGTGCCGCGGGCTTCGGCGGGGCCGGGTCCTGTGCCGCGGGCTTCGGCGGGGCCGGGTCTTCGAAGGCGGGCTTCGGGTCGTGCCACGGAGCGTCTCGGCCGGCCGGCGGCTTCGCGGTGGGGGTCTCCGCCCCCGGCGCGGGCACCTGCCCGGCGGCAGGGCTGCCCTCGCCGGGCGGGGTCGCCTGGCTCGCCGAGCCCTGTGACACCGAACGCGTACGGCGGGCCGGGCGCGGGGCCGGGGCCTCGGCCGGAGCGCCCTCCACCGGGGTCGCCTGGCTCGCCGAGCCCTCCGACACCGAACGCGTACGGCGGGGTGCGCGGGGCGGCGCGGCGTCGGCGGGGGCGTCCGTGGACGCCGGGCCCGGACGGCGGGTCGGGGCGCCGGCGCGGGGGGTGCGGGCCGGCCGGGCAGGGGCCGGCGGGAGCTGGCCCTTGAGCGGGCCCCAGTCGTTCGGGTCGGGCACTCCCGGCGGCAGCATCTGCCGCCGCTTCGGCGCGTCCGGGTCGTGTGCCTCGCCCGGCTCCTTGGCACCCGGCCACGCCTTGGCCACGCGCGCCGCCAGGACGAAGTCCTTGCGCAGCGGGTGGCCCTCGAAGTTCTCGGGAAGCAGCAGCGGCACCAGGTGCGGGTGGTCGGTGAAGGTCACCCCGAACATCTCGAAGGTCTCCCGCTCGTGCCACTCCGCGCCCGCGTAGACCGCGACCGCCGACGGCAGCGACGGCGCCGCGTGCGGAACCGTCGTCCGCAGCAGGAGGCGACGTACCCGGTGGCCCTCCAGCGCGACGACGTGCGCGCAGATCCGCAAGCCCGTGCCCGGCTCGTCCACCGCGCTCAGCCAGTCGAAGTAGGTGCAGCCCAGCTTGTCGCGGGCGATCTCCAGCGCCGGGATCCAGGATCCGACGGGCACGTCGACCGTGAGGACGTCGTACGCGGACGAGCCGACGGCCTCGGCTCCGAAGACCGTCGGGGCGGCGTCGGGCAGGGTGTCGTAGAGGTTCACTTCCCCGCCCCCTCGGCGGCGGGCGGCGCGACCAGGCCGCTGGTGAGCTGGGCGACCGAGGAGCCGGCGGTGGCGTAGCGGTCGGCGAGCGACTCCCTGGCGATCTTCTCCTGGAGCTTGAGGATCCCCTGGAGCAGCGCCTCGGGACGCGGCGGGCAGCCGGGGACGTAGACGTCGACGGGGATGATCTGGTCGACGCCCTTCGTCACCGCGTACGAGTCCCAGTAGGGGCCCCCGCAGTTGGAGCAGGCACCGAAGGAGATGACGTACTTCGGCTCCGGCATCTGCTCGTAGAGCCGCTTGACGGCCGGGGCCATCTTGTCCGTGACGGTCCCGGAGACGATCATCAGGTCCGCCTGGCGCGGGCCGGGCGCGAACGGGATGACGCCGAGCCGGATGAAGTCGTGCCGGGCCATCGACGCGGCGATGAACTCGATCGCGCAGCAGGCCAGGCCGAAGTTGAAGACCCACAGGCTGTACCGGCGGCCCCAGTTGAGGACCACCTTCATGGGTTCGGGGGCCAGCCGGGAGAGCACGCCCAGCCTCTTCGGCTCCGGCAGGAGCTCCGGGACGGTCACGGCCGGGCCAACGGCCGGTGTGGGGGCGGGTGTCACGTCCATTCGAGGACGCCCTTCTTGTACGCGTAGAGCAGGCCGACGGCCAGGAAGCCCAGGAAGACGAACATCTCCACGAGCGTCGTGGCGCCGTAACCGGCGGCGGCGAAGACCGTCGCCCACGGGAAGAGGAAGATCGAGTCGACGGCGAAGATGACGTAGAGGAAGGCGTAGACGTAGTAGCGGACCTGGGTGTGCGCCCAGCCCTCGCCCACCGGGTCCACGCCGCATTCGTACGTCAGCAGCTTTTCGGGGGTGGGGACCACGGGCCGCAGCAGACGGCCGGCGCCGAAGGCCACGGCGACGAAGAGCACGCCGAGTACGGCGAGCAGGCCGACGACCGAATAGCTTCGGAAGTAGTCCGCCGCGAGCTCGTTTACGGTCGATACCGTTGGGTCGGGCACGTCCGTTCCTCGCTCCTCGGCCACTGTCGACGATCTGGATGATCTGGTACGCACGGGAGTCTAGAGCCTGGGCCACGGCGGGTGGGGTTATCCCCCGTTCACCGCGGGCGGGCCACCCCATGGCATCGGGAGTGCGCAGTTGGCAGGCTGTGGCGCATGGACGCCAGCAGCCGCACCCCAGATGACGACCGCCCTCCCCGAGTCCGGGGCCCCTTCGACGCCTCGACGTGGAGGGAGATCGCGTACCTGCTGATCAATCTGCCGGTGGCGTTGATCGGTTTTGTTTACACGGTTGTCATGGTTGCGGCGACGGGTGCGCTGTCCGTGACCGTGGTCGGACTGCCGTTGCTCGTGTGTGGTCTGTGGGGAGCACGGCAGCTCGGGAAGCCGGAGCGCGCGCGGGCGCGGACGCTGCTCGGGATACGGGTGGACGAGCCGACGCCGATACCGGGGCCGGGACGGTCCGGCGGGTTCTTCCCCTGGCTGTGGACGGGCATCAAGGATCCGGTGGCCTGGCGGACCGTGCTGTACGCGCTGGTCCGGCTGCCGTGGGGACTGCTGACTTTCAGTATCGCGCTGGTCGGGCTGTTCGTGCTGTGGCCGGTGCTGCCGTGGCTGGTGCGCGCCCTGGCCAATGCGGACCGGGCGATGGTACGGGGCCTGCTGTCGCCGTCCGACGGGCTGGAGCGGCGCATCGCGGAGCTGGAGTCCGGGCGGGGGGTGGTCGTGGACACGGCCGCCGCCGACCTGAGGCGGATCGAACGGGACCTGCACGACGGGGCGCAGGCGCGGCTGGTGGCGCTGGCCATGGGGCTGGGCCTGGCGAAGGAGAAGCTGCTGGAGGACCCGGACGCGGCGGCGGCCATGGTGGACGAGGCGCACGGGGAAGTGAAGATCGCCCTCCAGGAGCTGCGGGACCTCGCGCGCGGGATCCATCCGGCGGTGCTGACGGACCGGGGGCTGGACGCGGCGCTGTCGTCGGTGGCGTCGCGGTGTCTGGTGCCGGTGGACGTGGCGGTGGACCTGCCGGGGCGGCCGGCGGCGGCGATCGAGGGGATCGCGTACTTCGTGGTGTCGGAGCTGCTGCAGAACGTGAGCAAGCACGCGGGGGCCGGGGCGGCGAGCGTGGAGGTGTGGCGGGCCGACGGCCACCGCGGTGGGGGCCGGCTGCTGCTGAGGGTGTCGGACGACGGGCGGGGCGGAGCCGATCCCCTGGCCGGGGGTGGGTCGGGGCTGGGGGGGCTCGCCGAGCGGGTGGGGGCGGTGGACGGGGTGTTCGTGGTGGACTCGCCGCCCGGCGGGGGGACCGTGGTGACGGCGGAGCTGCCGTGGCGGGACCGCGAGGCGTAGGCCGCCGGCGGTTGGCGGGCGGTTGCGCTGCCCTGCCGGGCCGGGTTCCGTGCGGCGCCGCTGCGCTGCGGGGCCGGGTTCCGTGCGGCGCCGCTGCGCTGCGCGGAACCCGGCTGCGCCGGGCTTTCTGGGGCTCCGCCCCAGGCCCCGCGCCTCAAACGCCGGCGGGGCTGGAATGGCTCGGCGGGGCCGGGATGTAGCCCGGGGCTGGAGTCGGCTCGGCCATGACGGGCCGTATCCCCGGGCTGGAGCCGGCTCGGCCGGGCCAGGACGCACCCCCGGGGCTGGAGTCGGCTCGGCCGGGGGGTGGGGTTAACCCCCCGGGGGACAGGCCCACGTGCCGGATGGTTTGGGCAGGTGGGCGGCGGGAGGCTGGGGGTACCGAGAAGACACGGAGGGGTGGGGACATGGCCGGCGGCAGTGGGGTGTGGCGAGTGGTGCGGGGGCCCGTGGCGGGGCGGACCTGGAAGGAGTTCGGGTACCTGATCACCGGGTTCCCGCTGGCGTTGCTGTACTTCGGGCTCACCGTCGCCGGGCTGAGCATCGGCGCCGGGTTGCTGGTCACCTTCCTCGGGGTGCCCGTGCTGGCCGGGGTGCTCGCGATGGGCCGGGGCTTCGGCCGGGTGGAGCGGGCCCGGGTGCGCGGGCTGCTGGGCGGACGGCTCGGGGAGCCGGCGCCGATCCGGGCCCGCAAGCCGGGGGCGTTCGCCGCCATGGGGGCCGTGCTCAAGAGCGGGAGTGCCTGGCGGCACGTCCTGTACCCGGTGCTGCACTTCCCCTGGGCGATGTTCGGGTTCACCCTGGCACTGGTGTTCTGGGCGTGCGGTTGGGCCATGCTGCTCTATCCCCTGTACTTCTGGGTCTTCCCGGCCTTCACCGACCAGCCCGGGCTGATCGTCTTCCAGAACGACAGCTACGCCTTCTACCTGGACTCCCCCGCGGCCATCGCCGCCACCGCCGCGGCCGGCCTCGCCCTCACCCTCGCCACCCCGTGGGTGATCCGCGCCCTGACCACCGTCGACCGCGTCCTGGTGACCTCCCTCCTCGGCCCGTCCCGCCTGGACAGCCGCGTCAGCGAGCTGGAGTCCGACCGCGGTGCGGTCGTGGACACGGCCGCCGCCGACCTGCGCCGGATCGAGCGCGACCTGCACGACGGGGCCCAGGCGCGTCTGGCGGCCCTGGCCATGGATCTCGGGCTGGCCAAGGAGAAGCTGGCCGAGGACCCGCGGAGCGCCGCCCGGATGGTGGACGAGGCGCACGGCGAGGTGAAGATCGCCCTCCAGGAGCTGCGGGACCTGGCCCGCGGGATCCATCCGGCCGTCCTCACCGACCGGGGCCTCGATGCGGCGCTGTCCTCGGTGGCCGCGCGGTGCGCGGTACCGGTGAAGGTGGCGGTGGAGCTGCCGGAGCGGCCGTCGGCCTCGGTCGAGGGGATCGCGTACTTCACCGTCTCGGAGCTGCTCCGGAACATCAGCAAGCACGCGCGGGCCCGTAGCGCGAGCGTCGACGTGTGGCGGTCGGGGGACCGGCTGCTGCTCCAGGTGAGCGATGACGGCCGGGGCGGTGCGGACGCACGGGCGGGGACGGGGCTCGCGGGGCTCGCCGGGCGGCTGGACGCGGTGGACGGGGCGCTGGCCGTCGACTCCCCCGCCGGCGGGGGCACGACCGTGACCGCCGAGGTGCCCTGGCGCGCGTAGCCGGTCGGAGAATTCCCCACTTGGCCCGGACTCCTCGGTTCCGGGCCATCGGGCTGGGATGCTTGGCCCAGCCGGTGATCAGCGGGGTTCCGGCCTACGAGTGGACGCGGGAGCTGCTGAGTCGTGGAAGACAGGGTGCGGGTGGTCATCGCCGAGGATTCAGTGCTGCTGCGTGAGGGCCTGACCCGGCTGCTGACCGACCGGGGGCATGACGTCGTGGCGGGCGTCGGGGACGCGGAGGCCCTGGTCAAGACGGTGGCGGAGCTGGACGCGGAGGGTGCCCTGCCGGATGTGGTGGTGGCCGACGTGCGGATGCCGCCGACGCACACCGACGAGGGGATCCGCGCGGCGGTGCGGCTGCGCCGCGATCACCCGGGGATGGGCGTCCTCGTGCTGTCGCAGTACGTGGAGGAGCAGTACGCCACCGAACTGCTGGCCGGTTCCACCACGGGGGTGGGGTACCTGTTGAAGGACCGGGTGGCCGAGGTACGGGAATTCCTGGACGCCGTCGTGCGCGTCGCCCGGGGCGGCACCGCCCTGGATCCCGAGGTGGTCGCCCAGCTGCTCGGACGCAGCCGCAAGCAGGACGTGCTCGCGGGCCTGACGCCGCGCGAGCGCGAGGTGCTGGGGCTGATGGCCGAGGGGCGCACCAATTCGGCGGTGGCCAAGCAGCTCGTGGTGAGCGACGGGGCGGTGGAGAAGCACGTCGGGAACATCTTCATGAAGCTCGGCCTGTCCCCCAGTGACGGGGATCACCGGCGCGTACTGGCCGTTCTCACCTATCTGAGGTCCTGATCGACTGACACTCTTTCAGACGAGACGGCCGGCGCGTCCCCACCGACGCACCAGCCCGTCTCGAGGGCCGCACCGTCGGCGGTGCGGCATATTCGCGTATGGCACGGCGTCTGTCGGACAGACCGTCTGCGAAACGACGGTCCAGAATACGGGCGACCCAGGGAGCGAGCGGCCTGACGGACGTAGAGTTGACCTTGGGAGCGAACGCCCGCCTCGAAGGAGGTCCAGTTCAGTGACCAGCCAGGTCAGCAGCCCAGCCGAGCAGGCCGACGGGGCCGGAGAGTCCGTCGTCGGCGAGCAGCGCACGCCACCGCGACCAACCGGGGGCGGCAAGGAGATCCGCCGTCTCGACCGCGTGATCATCCGCTTCGCGGGTGACTCGGGTGACGGCATGCAGCTCACCGGAGACCGCTTCACTTCGGAGACGGCGTCGTTCGGGAACGACCTTTCCACGCTGCCGAACTTCCCGGCCGAGATCAGGGCGCCTGCCGGCACTCTTCCGGGTGTCTCGTCGTTCCAGCTGCATTTCGCGGACCACGACATCCTGACCCCCGGGGACGCGCCGAACGTGCTGGTGGCGATGAATCCGGCGGCGTTGAAGGCGAACATCGCCGATGTGCCGCGCGGCGCGGAGATCATCATCAATACGGATGAATTCACCAAGCGCCCGATGGCGAAGGTGGGCTACGAGACCTCCCCCCTGGAGGACGGCTCCCTTGCGGCGTACAACATCCACCCGGTGCCGCTCACGACGCTGACGGTGGAGGCGCTCAAGGACTTCGGGCTCTCACGGAAGGAGGCCGAGCGCAGCAAGAACATGTTCGCGCTGGGCCTGCTGTCGTGGATGTACCACCGGCCGACGGAGGGCACCGAGGCGTTCCTGCGGAGCAAGTTCGCGAAGAAGCCGGACATTGCCGAGGCGAACGTGACGGCGTTCCGGGCGGGCTGGAACTTCGGGGAGACGACCGAGGACTTCGCGGTCTCCTACGAGGTCGCCCCCGCCACCCGCGCCTTCCCGACCGGCACCTACCGCAACATCTCGGGGAACCTGGCCCTCGCCTACGGGCTCATCGCCGCAGGTCAGCAGGCTGATCTGCCGCTCTATCTGGGCTCGTACCCGATCACGCCCGCCTCGGACATCCTGCACGAGCTGAGCAAGCACAAGAACTTCGGCGTGCGGACCTTCCAGGCCGAGGACGAGATCGCCGGCATCGGCGCGGCCCTCGGCGCGGCCTTCGGCGGCGCCCTGGCGGTGACCACCACCTCCGGCCCCGGTGTCGCCCTCAAGTCCGAGACCATCGGCCTCGCGGTCTCGCTGGAGCTGCCGCTGCTGATCGTGGACATCCAGCGCGGCGGGCCCTCCACGGGCCTGCCCACCAAGACGGAGCAGGCCGATCTGCTCCAGGCGATGTACGGGCGCAACGGCGAGGCCCCGGTGCCGATCGTCGCGCCCCGCACCCCGGCGGACTGCTTCGACGCCGCTCTGGACGCGGCGCGGATCGCGCTGACCTACCGCACGCCCGTCTTCCTGCTCTCCGACGGTTACCTCGCCAACGGCTCCGAGCCCTGGCGGATCCCGGAGGTCGCCGACCTGCCCGACCTGCGCACCCGGTTCGCCGCCGCCCCGAACCACACCCTGGCCGACGACACCGAGGTGTTCTGGCCCTACAAGCGGGACCCGGAAACCCTGGCCCGCCCCTGGGCCGTCCCCGGCACCCCCGGCCTCGAACACCGCATCGGCGGCATCGAGAAGCACGACGGCTCGGGCAACATCTCCTACGACCCGGCCAACCACGACTTCATGGTCCGCACCCGCCAGGCCAAGATCGACGGGATCACCGTCCCGGACGTGGAGGTCGACGACCCGGACGGGGCCCGCACGCTCGTCCTGGGCTGGGGGTCCACGTACGGCCCCATCACCGCCGCCGTCCGCCGTCTGCGCGCCGCCGGCCTGCCCGTCGCACAGACCCACCTGCGCCACCTGAACCCGTTCCCGAGGAATCTCGGTGAGGTCTTGGGGCGTTACGACAAGGTAGTGGTGCCGGAGATGAACCTCGGGCAGCTGGCCACCTTGATCCGGGCGAAGTACCTGGTGGACGCCCAGTCGTACAACCAGGTCAACGGAATGCCCTTCAAGGCGGAGCAGCTCGCGAAGGTTCTCGAGGAGGCCATCAATGACTGACGTGACCGACGCGCCGACACCGTCGCTGCTCTCGCTGGTGCCCAAGGCCCAGGCCAAGCAGTCGATGAAGGACTTCAAGTCGGACCAGGAGGTCCGCTGGTGTCCGGGCTGCGGTGACTACGCCGTGCTGGCCGCCGTGCAGGGCTTCATGCCCGAACTCGGCCTGGCGAAGGAGAACATCGTCTTCGTCTCGGGCATCGGCTGCTCCTCCCGCTTCCCGTACTACATGAACACGTACGGGATGCACTCCATCCACGGCCGCGCGCCCGCCATCGCCACCGGCCTGGCCACCTCGCGCCGCGACCTGTCCGTCTGGGTCGTCACCGGCGACGGCGACGCCCTGTCCATCGGCGGCAACCACCTCATCCACGCCCTGCGCCGCAACGTCAACCTCAAGATCCTGCTGTTCAACAACCGGATCTACGGCCTCACCAAGGGCCAGTACTCGCCCACTTCGGAGCTCGGCAAGATCACCAAGTCCACGCCGATGGGCTCCCTCGACGCCCCCTTCAACCCGGTCTCGCTCGCGCTCGGCGCCGAAGCCTCCTTCGTGGCCCGCACCGTCGACTCCGACCGCAAGCACCTCACCGAGGTGCTGCGCCAGGCGGCCGACCACCGGGGCACCGCCTTGATCGAGATCTACCAGAACTGCAACATCTTCAACGACGGCGCCTTCGAGGTGCTCAAGGACCAGGAGCAGGCCCAGGAGGCCGTGATCCGCCTCGAACACGGACGGCCGATCCGGTTCGGCGTCGACGGCCACAAGGGCGTCGTGCGCAACCAGGCCACCGGTGACCTGGAGGTCGTCGCCGTCACGCCGGAGAACGAGGCGCGGATCCTGGTCCACGACGCGCACGCGGCGAGCCCGACGACCGCCTTCGCCCTCTCCCGCCTCGCCGACCCCGACACGCTCCACCAGACGCCCATCGGCGTCTTCCGCGACACCGACCGCCCGGTCTACGACACCCTCATGGCCGACCAGCTCGACACCGCGATCGACCAGCGCGGCAAGGGCGACCTGACCACGCTGCTGACCGGCAACGACACCTGGACGGTCGTTGGCTGACCCGCCGCCCGCCGCGCCGCGCCCGCCCGGACCCCGCTACGAGGTCCGGGCTTCGTCGTAGGCGAGGCGGGCCGCCTGGACGTCGGGCGTACGCCGCTCGGTCCAGCGCGCGAGCGCCCAGACCTGCTCGGCGGCCTCGCGGCCGAGCTCGGTGAGCGAGTAGTCGACGCGCGGGGGGATCACCGGATGCGCGTGGCGCAGCAGGAACCCGTCACGCTCCAGGGTCCGCAGGGTCTGGGTGAGCATCTTCTCGCTGACACCGCCCACCTCCCGGCGCAGTTCTCCGAACCGGTACGGCCGCTCCACCAGCGCGGCCAGGACGAGCACGCCCCACTGGCTGGTGACGTGTTCCAGCACCCCCCGCGAGGGGCACATCGGGGCTTTCACACTGGCGGTCTCCGCCGCTCCGGGCTCTTCCCTTACTCCCATACCAGTACCTTACTTCGAAGTGGGTACTTCCGGAAAGTTAGCGCTCTCCCTAGGGTAGTGACACAAGGCAACGCCGCACCAAGGAGAGCCACCATGAGCCGCATCGTCGTCACCGGAGCCACCGGAGCCCTCGGACGCCTGGTCGTCGGGGAACTGCTGACGCGGGTCCCCGCGGACCGGATCAGCGTCGTCGTCCGCAACGAGGAGAAGGCCGCCGACCTCGCCGCGCGGGGCATCGACGTACACGTCGCCGACTACGACGACCCGGCGAGCCTTACCGGCGCCTTCGCCGCGGGCGACCGGGTCCTGCTGATCTCGGGCAGCGAGGTCGGACGCCGCGTCCCGCAGCACACCGCCGTGATCGGGGCGGCCAAGGCGGCGGGCGTCGCGCAGCTCGCCTACACCGGGATCCTCGGCGGCCCGGAGGCGGACTTCGACCTGGCGGCCGAACACAAGGTCACCGAGCAGGCGATCCTGGACTCCGGGCTGCCCTACACCTTCCTCCGCAACGGCTGGTACCACGAGAACTACACCGCCCAGCTCCCCGTCGTCCTGGAGCACGGCGCGGTCGTGGGCAGCGCCGGCGAGGGCCGGATCGCCTCCGCCGCCCGGGCCGACTACGCGGCCGCCGCCGCGGCGGTGCTGACCGGCGAGGGGCACCTGAACCGGGTCTACGAGCTCTCGGGCGACACCGCCTGGAGCCTCGACGAGTACGCGGCCGAGGTGGCGAAGCAGTCCGGCCGCGAGGTCACGTACGCGGCGGTCCCGGCCGATGCCCACCTGGACATCCTGACCGGCGCCGGCGTCCCGGAGGGGTTCGCCGCGATCCTCGTCGACGTGGACGCGGCGATCTCGCGCGGGCGGCTGGCCGGCGCCAGCGGCGACCTGTCCCGGCTGATCGGGCGGCCGACCACACCCGTGGCGCAGGCGATCGCCTCGGCCCTGGCCTGAGCCCGCGGGGCTCCGGCCACCCGGGGTCCCCGGAGATGTCATGAGTATCTCCCGTTGACGGGCATGACATCGGGGCGCTGCGGCGCTACGGTCGTGGGGTTGTGAGATTGGCCGAAAAGTCGCACTGGAGGCGCCCCGTGAAGGCGGAGAACGAGCAGCGCACGGGTTTGCTCTACGGATTCGGCGCGTACGGGATGTGGGGGCTGGTGCCCCTCTTCTGGCCGCTGCTCAAGCCTTCCGGGGCGATCGAGATCCTCGCCCACCGCATGGTGTGGTCCCTGGCCGTGGTCGGTGTCGCACTCCTCGCGCTGCGCCGGTGGGGCTGGATCGCCGATCTGGTGCGCCGTCCGCGCAAGCTGGGCCTCACCGCGCTGGCCGCCTTCGTGATCAGCGTGAACTGGGGTCTGTACATCTGGGCGGTCAACAACGGCCAGGTGGTCGAGGCGAGCCTCGGCTACTTCATCAACCCGCTCGTCACCATCGCCATCGGCGTCCTGGTCCTGGGCGAGCGGCTGCGCCGGGCGCAGTGGGCGGCGGTCGCCATCGGCTGCGCCGCCGTGGTGGTGCTCGCCGTCGGGTACGGACGTCCGCCGTGGATCTCGCTGGTGCTGGCCTTCTCCTTCGCCACGTACGGGCTGATCAAGAAAAAGCTCAACATGGGCGGCCTGGAGTCGCTGACCGCCGAGACCGCGCTGCTGTTCCCGCCCGCCCTGGCGTACCTGGTGTGGCTCGGGGTGCGCGGCGAGTCGACGCTCACCTCCGAGGGTCTGGGGCACGGCGCGCTGCTCGCCGCCACGGGCCTGGTGACGGCGCTCCCGCTGATCTGCTTCGGGGCCGCCGCGATCCGCGTGCCGCTGTCCACCCTGGGGCTGCTCCAGTACCTGGCGCCGGTGTTCCAGTTCGGGCTCGGGGTCGTCTACTTCCAGGAGGCGATGCCGCCCGAGCGCTGGGCCGGCTTCTCCCTGGTCTGGGTCGCGCTGGTGATCCTGACGTGGGAGGCGCTGCGCACCTCGCGCCGCAACCGGGCCCGCCTCGAAGCGCCCGCCCCGGCCACCGCCGCCGCCCCGGTCGGCACCACCGTCCCGGGCGTCACCGCCGTACCTCCCGCGGCCGCGGCACCGGCCCGCGAGCCCGCGTAACAGCCGCCCGCAGCACCTCACGATCCCCGGTACGGACCACCCGTACCGGGGATCGTCCGTTTTCCGAACGCCCCTGACCGGATTGCGCTCTTGACGGACCGTCACGGGCTCCCTGAGCATCGGGCTCGAACTGACGCACGCACGCTCACCCGCTCGATACCGCACGTTCCGTCTCATCCCCAACGGAATCCGGAGCCCCCACATGAGCCTGTCCGTCTCCCGGCGCCTCGCCGCCGTGACCGCGCTCGCGGTCACGGCGGCAGGACTGTACGCGGCCACGACCCCGGCCGCCCTCGCCGCCCCCGCCCCCACGGCGGTCACGGCGGCGCCCACCCCGCCCGACATCCCGGTGGCCAACGTCAAGGCCCACCTGGCACAGCTCCAGTCCATCGCCACCGCCAACGGCGGCAACCGCGCCCACGGCAAGGCCGGCTACAAGGCATCGGTCGACTACGTGAAGGCCAAGCTGGACGCGGCCGGGTTCACCACGACCCTGCAGACCTTCACCTCCAGCGGCGCCACCGGCTACAACCTGATCGCCGACTGGCCGGGCGGCGACCCCAACTCCGTCCTGATGGCCGGCTCACACCTGGACTCGGTGAACGCCGGCCCCGGCATCAACGACAACGGGTCGGGCAGCGCCGCGATCCTGGAGACGGCGCTCGCCGTCTCCCGCGCCCAGCTGCAGCCCACGAAGCACCTGCGGTTCGGCTGGTGGGGCGCCGAGGAGCTGGGCATGGTCGGCTCGAAGTACTACGTGAACAGCCTGCCGGCCGCCGAGAGGTCGAAGATCTCCGGCTACCTGAACTTCGACATGATCGGCTCGCCGAACCCCGGCTACTTCGTCTACGACGACGACCCGACGATCGAGCAGACCTTCAAGACCTACTTCGCGGGCCAGAACATCCCCACGGAGATAGAGACCGAGGGCGACGGCCGCTCCGACCACGCACCGTTCAAGAACGCGGGCATACCGGTCGGTGGCCTGTTCTCCGGCGCCGACTACACCAAGACGGCCGCCCAGGCGCAGAAGTGGGGCGGCACCTCCGGTCAGGCCTTCGACCGCTGCTACCACGCGTCCTGCGACACCTCGGCGAACATCAACGACACCGCGCTCGACCGCAACTCCGACGCCATCGCCTACGCGGTGTGGACCCTCGGCGCGGCCACCCAGGTACCGCCGGGCCCGTCCTTCGAGAACACCACCGACGTGGCGGTCCCGGACTCCCCCGCCCCGGCGGTGACCTCGCCCATCACGGTCTCGGGCGTCGCGGGCAACGCGCCGGCGACCACCAAGGTCGACGTGAACATCGTCCACACCTACCGCGGTGACCTGGTGATCGACCTGCTCGCCCCGGACGGTACGGCGTACCGGCTCAAGAACTCCGGCTCGGACTCGGCGGACAACGTCATCACCACGTACACGGTGAACGCGTCGAGCGAGGTGGCCAACGGCGTGTGGAAGCTCCAGGTCAAGGATGTGGCGGCGCAGGACACCGGCTACATCAACAGCTGGCGGATCACCTTCTGACCGCCCCCGCCGCCCGGCTTCGCTACGCGTCCTCTCCGTGGCCGCGCAGCGAGGCCGGCAGCGGTTCCCTTATGAGGGCGCGCAGTTCCTCGGCCACCGTCCCGACATCCGCGCGGCCGGTCTTCGCCGCCTCGACCAGATCGCCGAGATCCTCCGGCGAGGGCAGCTGCTTCGCTCCCGCCACGCGCAGGTAGGAGCGGGTGGCGGCGGCCGCGTAGAACTCGTTCATCGGGGATTCGAGCGCCGGGCAGACCGCGAGGGTGTGCAGGAACGCGGCGGCCCGCCACGCGGTGTCCGGGGCGGGCTGTTCGGGCACGAGGACGAGGTCGTTCTGGTGCCGGGCGACGGCGGCGGCCACCCCGGAGGGGTCCCATACGGCGGGATCCGACGGCAGGTGATGGGCCAGGGCGGTCCAGGCCCATTCCATGGTGATCTTCAATTGCCGAACCGCTCCTGGAAGTAGCCCCAGTGGTCGGCGAACTCGTCTATGCCGGACAGGAACGACTTGCGGTCCTCGTCCAGTTCGCGTTCGGTGACCTCGGTGATCAGCGCGGTGACCGTCGTACCCAGTGCCGCCGCGCGCGCCTTGAGGCGTTCGTGGAACTCTTCGTCCAGGCGGATGGTGACGTGTCTCGACATGCCCTCACCGTACAGCGGCCGCGCTGTACGCGGGAGCGGAACGGCGTGGGGGTGGCCCGGGACACAGTCCCGGGCCACCCCCGTTTCCCGCGCGGTTACTTGGCGGAGTTGGCCGTCTTCACGAGCGCGTCCTTGGTGACCGCGCCCACGTAGACCTTGCCGTCGTCCGTGATCAGGGCGTTGACCAGGCGGGTCGAGAAGATGCGGCCCGAGCCGAAGGAGCCGTTGACCTTGTCCCCGAGGGAGTCGAGGAACTGCTTGGCCTCCTTCGGGGCGTCCTTGCCGTTGGCCGCGCTCTCGGCGTCCTTGAGGCCCTTGCCTCCGGGTACGGAGATCTGGGCGACCGAGGCCCAGCCCTCGCCGAGCACCTTCACCTCACCCTTGCCGGCGCCGGCGGCACCGCCCGTCAGGCCCTGGAAGCCGGGGAGGGACTCCAGGCCCTTCCACTCCTTGCCGTGGCCGGCGTCCTTGCCGTGCCCGTCCGTGCCCTCGGTCAGCTTCGCGCCCTTGGGCGTGGTGAAGGCGAAGGTGTCGGCGGCCGGCTTGGCGAAGTCGACCTTGGTGAAGCCCGCGTCCACGATCGGCTTGCCGCCCTGGCTGGACAGCACCTGTACGCGCAGCGGCACACCGTTCTTGGCGTCCACGGCGATCTGCACCGAACCGACGGTGGAGCCGGCCTGCTTGGGCTTGAGCACCAGCTGGTAGGCGTCCCGCCCGGCCACCTGGGCGGTGTCGCCCACGCTGACGTCCGTCGTGGGGCCGGCGGCCTTGAGTGCCTCCTGCGCCATCTCCTGCGGCGAAGCGGGCATCCGCTCGCCCGCCTTGGGCTGGGCGCCCGGGCCGGAGTGGACGTCCTTCTCGTGGAAGACCTGGTTGGACTTGCTGTCGTACCCCCACACGTCCTTGCCGTTGTGGGTCAGGCTGTACTCGTCCTTCCCGTCGAGGAAGGTGAGCTTCTGGCGGTCCGGGCCGTCGGCCGCGATGCGGAAGGTGTGCGTCCCGTTCGCCAGCTGCGCGAGCTTGTCCTGCGGGTCGGCCGAACCACCGGTGACACCGCCACCGCCGCCGGCCCGGCCCAGCAGACCGCCCGCGAGGGTGGGCAGGCCCAGGTCGGTGCTGATCTTCGCGCTCCCGGAGAGCTGCTGGACGTCCGAGGCCGCGATCTTCTCGATGAGCTGCTGGGCGGTCACCTTCGGCAGGTCCGGATTCCCGGCGTTGGCGAAGGCCGGGACCATCGCGATGGTCGCGGCCGCCACGCCGAACACCGCGACCGGTACGGCGTACCGAGCGGCCTTGCGGGTCTTCGTGTTCGTTGCCATCTTCTCTGCCTGCCTCCGTAGATGCGTCGCGTCCACCCCCGGCCGTCACTCTCACCCGATCTGGTGGGGATGTGCCTCTATCTGACCAAAGGGGAGGGGCCGAAGGCGTCACTCCCCGGACTCAACCGGGCGTACAACCCAGGGATGACACGACACGGGCCCGGCATCCCCTACCCGTAGGGGATGCCGGGCCCGTCGGGGAAGCCGTACGGACTAACCGGCGCGGTGGACCACCGCGTCGCACAGCTCTTCGAGCGCCGACTTCGCGAAGCACTCGGGGAGGGGGGCCAGCGTGGCCCGCGCGTCCTGCGCGTAGCGGATGGTGTCGCGCCGGGCCTGCTCCAGGGCGGGGTGCACGCGCAGCCGGGCCAGGGCCTCGGCGTGCCGGGCGTCGTCGCTCAGGTCGCCGTCCAGGAGCCGTACGAGGTCCAGGTCGTCGGGGTCGCGGTCCCGCTCCGCCATCTCGCGCAGGCGCAGGACGGGCAGGGTGGGGATGCCCTCGCGCAGGTCGGTGCCGGGGGTCTTGCCGGACTCGTGGGAGTCGGAGGCGATGTCGAGGACGTCGTCGGCCAGCTGGAAGGCGATGCCGAGCCGTTCGCCGTACTGGGTCAGGATGTCGACCACGGACTCGTCGGCGCCCGCCATCAGCGCGCCGAACCGGCCGGAGACGGCGATCAGCGAGCCGGTCTTGCCGGCCATGACGTCGAGGTAGTGGGCGACGGGGTCGCGGCCGTCGCGCGGGCCGGCCGTCTCGAGGATCTGGCCGGTCACCAGCCGCTCGAAGGCCTCCGCCTGGATGCGTACGGCCTCGGGGCCGAGGTCGGCCAGGATGTGCGAGGCGCGGGCGAAGAGGAAGTCACCCGTCAGGACGGCGACCGAGTTGCCCCAGCGGGTGTTGGCGCTCTCCACCCCACGGCGCACCTCCGCCTCGTCCATGACGTCGTCGTGGTACAGCGTGGCCAGGTGGGTGAGCTCCACGACCACCGCGGACGGCACGATCCCGGGGGCGTACGGATCTCCGAAACGGGAGGCGAGCAGCACCAGCAACGGGCGGAACCGCTTGCCTCCGGCCCGCACCAGGTGCTGCGCGGCCTCGGTGATGAAGGGGACTTCGCTCTTGGTGGCCTCCAGCAGACCCGCCTCGACGGCGGCCAGTCCGGCCTGGACATCGGTCTCAAGAGCCTGGTCCCGCACGCTCAGTCCGAACGGCCCGACGACGGTCACGAGGGGTACTCCTGTCTGCTGACGATCACCTTGACGATCACATGGATTGTCGATGTGTCGCTGCCATCACTCAAGCCAGCGTATCCGGTCTGTTTTCGATCACCCAGAGCGCCTGCCCGGTCGGCACGCGCGCACCGCCCGATGTACACCGGTATGTTCGTCACGAGCCGAGACAACCGGAGATTGCCTTTTGTCCAGAACTGTCACCGGCACGGACGAGCCGGGGGATCCGGGGGCGGGCCGGCCGCCGCCCGGACCCCCGTCGGCGCGGCCGTCGTCGCAGCCCTTCCGGCCTCCCCCGGACGGCTGAGGGCGGGCCGCTTCGCCGTCACCGTGCTCGCGCCCCGGCCGAGGCGCACGACGCATACGTTCCCCGAGGCGGTCCGCATGATCATCCGTACCGACTTCCCCTACGAGACCACCCGCGAGGATGTCCGGATCCCGATGCCCGACGGGGTCGAGCTGTACGCCCGGATCTGGCGCCCGGTCACCGACGGGCCGGTCCCGGCGCTGCTGGAGTACCTGCCGTACCGCCTCACCGACTGGACCGCGCCGCGCGACGGGCAGCGCCACCCCTGGTACGCGGGCCACGGCTACGCCTCCGTGCGGGTGGACGTGCGCGGCCACGGCTGCAGCGGCGGCGTCCCCGGCGACGAGCACGACGCGCGGGAGCTCGCCGACGGGGTCGCGGTGGTGGAGTGGCTCGCGGCGCAGCCGTGGTGCACGGGCGCGGTGGGCATGTCCGGGATCTCCTGGGGCGGCTCCAACAGCCTCCGGATCGCAGCCCTCGCCCCCCGGGCGCTCAAGGCGGTCGTCACGGTCTGCTCCACCGACGACCGCTACGACAACGGGGGGCACTACCTGGGCGGCTCCGTCCTCGCCGCCGACATGCCCGCGCGGGCGGCGACGATGCTGGCCTTCGCCGCGCGGCCCCCGGACCCCCGGTACGCCGGCGACGGCTGGCGGGAGCAGTGGCTCACCCGTCTGGAGGCCCTGGAACCGCTGATCCACACCTGGCTCGCCCACCAGACCCGCGACGCCTACTGGAAGCACGGCAGCGTCCGCGAGGACCACGGGAACATCCGCGCGGCCGTCCTCGCGGTCGGCGGCTGGCACGACCCGTACCGGGACACCGTGCTGCGCCTGGTCGAGCACCTGCCCCGGGGCCGTGTCCGCGGGCTGATCGGCCCCTGGTCCCACCAGTACCCCGACCGGGGGCTGCCGCCGGGCCCGGCGATCGGCTTCCTCCAGGAAACCCTGCGCTGGTGGGACCACTGGCTCAAGGGCGAGGACAACGGGGTCATGGACGAACCGCTGCTGCGCTCCTGGATCAGCGAGTCGCACCCGCCGGCCACCGTCTACCCACGTATGGAGGGCCGCTGGGTGGGCGACGCCGCCTGGCCCTCGCCCTCGGTCGTGCCGGTGTCCTACGGGCTCCAGGGCGCGCCGGTGACGGTCGCCTCCCCGCAGCACACCGGGCTGGACGCGGGCCGGTTCCTCCCCCGCGGCAACGACGCGGACCTCCCGCCCGACCAGCGGGAGGAGGACGCCAAGTCGGCGTGCTTCGAGTTCCCGGTCGCGCCGGGCGAGCCGGTGGAGGTCCTGGGCCGGGCCCGGGTGACGCTGCGGCTGCGGATGGACGTCCCGTACGGGCAGGTGGTCGCCCGGCTCTGCGACGTCGCCCCCGACGGAGCCTCGACGCTGGTCACGCGCGGCGCGCTGAACCTGTCGGCGCGGGGCGGGCGGGAGCGGGCCGCGCCCTGGCCGGTGGGCTCGTACGAGGAGGTCACCTTCGAGCTGAACGGCATCGGGCACGCGTTCCCGCCGGGCCACCGGATCCGGCTGGCGCTGTCGTCGGCGTACTGGCCGTGGATCTGGCCCCGGGCC
This sequence comes from Streptomyces sp. NBC_00667, assembly GCF_036226825.1. Lineage (NCBI taxonomy): Bacteria > Bacillati > Actinomycetota > Actinomycetes > Kitasatosporales > Streptomycetaceae > Streptomyces > Streptomyces sp. NBC_00667. The sequence goes on along the minus strand of NZ_CP109022.1, from coordinate 3,989,599 downwards.
GGCTCGGAGGCGGGCTGGACCCTCGACCCGGCGGGCAGCACGCTGGAGCTGCCGCTGCGCACGGCGGGCCCGCTGGACGACGGCATCGTCTTCGAGGCGCCGGAGCAGGCGGAGCCGCTGGGGGTGGTGCAGCCGGCGACGCTGGACGAGCCGCGCCCGGAGCGGGTCGTCGTGCGGGACGTGGCCCGCGGGTCCTGGCGGCTGGAGGTGGACCCCCGGTACGGGGGGACGCGGGTGTACCCGGACGGGCTGGAGTGCGGTGAGGACGCGGTGGAGGAGTACGAGATCCGGTCGGCGGACGCCCTGTCGGCGCGGGCCCGCTCGCGCTGGCGGATCCGGCTGCACCGGCCGGAGCTGGGCTGGGAGGTCACCGTGGAGACCCGCTCGGAGGTCTCCTGCGACGCGGGCGGGTTCCTCACGTCGAACGAGGTGGTGTGCCGGGAGGGCGGCGAGGCGGTCTTCCACCGCACCTGGGAACGCCGCCTCCCGCGCACGGCGGGCTGACCGCCCGCCGGGGGGGTGCGTCAGCGGAACAGCCGCTCCAGGACCACCGCGATGCCGTCGTCCTCGTTCGACAGCGTCACCTCGTCGGCCACCGCCACCAGTTCCCGGTGGGCGTTGGCCATCGCCACCCCGTACGCCGCCCACCCGAACATCGGGACGTCGTTGGGCATGTCGCCGAAGGCGATCGTGGCCGAGGCGGCCAGGCCCAGGACGTCCGCGGCGCGCGAGAGGCCGCTCGCCTTGTCGATTCCCGGCGGCTGGAGCTCCACCGTGTGCTCCCCCGCCATCGTCACGTTGACGAGGTCCCCGACCACCCCGCGCGCGAGGCGCGTCAGTTCGTCGTCGTCCAGCTCAGGGTGCTGGAGCAGCACCTTGTTGATCGGCGCCGACCACAGGTCCGCGCGGCGCCCTACCCGGACCGTCGGCAGGTGCGGATGCGGCATCCGGTAGCCCGGCCCTATCAGCATCTCCGCGTCCACCCCCTCCTGGTCGACCGCCACGTACACCTCGCCGATCTCGGCCTCGATCTTGCCGAGGGCGACCTCCGCCAGACCCCGGTCCATGCACACGGAGTGCAACAGGCGCCCGCGCGCCGCGTCGTACACCTGCGCGCCCTGCCCGCACACCGCGAGCCCCGTGTAGCCGAGGCCGTCCAGTACGTGGCGCACCTGCGGGACCGGGCGGCCGGTCACGATGATGTGTTCGGCGCCTGCGGCGCGGGCACGCGCGAGGGCGGTGTGGGAACGGGCCGAGACGGTGTCCCCGGCGCGCAGCAGAGTCCCGTCCAGGTCGGTTGCGATCAAGGCGAAGGGAGGGGCCGGAGGCGGGGCGGAAGTCACGGCGCAAGGATACGGACCCCTTTGGACAAGTCCTACAAATAGCGCCCTAATCCGGCCTCCCGCCCGCCCCACCAGCAACGTAACGTGTCAACAAGCCCCCGGGACACCCCCGGACCGCGTCGAAAGCGAGGCAGCAACCCATGCCCCAGCAGAGCCCCCTCGATGTCCCCGAGGGCGACCCGTTCGGACCGCACAACCTGCCCTACGGCGTGTTCTCCACCGCCGAGGACCCCCGGCGCCGGGTCGGTGTGCGGATCGGCGGGTACGTCCTGGACGCCGGAGCGGCCGCGCTCGCGCTCGGTTCCCCCTACGCGGGCCTGCTCGGCCGGCCCTCGCTCAACCCGCTGCTCGCCGCCGGCCGGACCGCCTGGCGCGACGTACGGCGCGCGCTGACCGCCTGGGTGACCGACCCCGGCCACCGCGACACGGTCGAGCCGCACCTGATGCCGCTCGACGCCGTCACCCTGCACCTGCCGTACGAGGTCGCCGACTACGTCGACTTCTACGCGAGCGAGCACCACGCCACGAACGTCGGGAAGATCTTCCGCCCGGACGGTGACGCCCTCACCCCCAACTGGAAGCACCTGCCGATCGGTTACCACGGCCGCTCCGGCACCATCGTGGTCTCCGGCACCGACGTCGTACGCCCCAGCGGGCAGCGCAAGGCGCCCACCGACCCGGCCCCCGTCTTCGGCCCGAGCGTCAAGCTCGACATCGAGGCCGAGGTCGGCTTCGTCGTCGGCACCCCCTCGGAACTCGGCCGCCCGGTCGCGCTCGGCGAGTTCGAGGACCACGTCTTCGGCCTGTTCCTCCTCAACGACTGGTCCGCACGGGACATCCAGGCCTGGGAGTACGTGCCGCTGGGCCCGTTCCTCGGCAAGTCCTTCGCCACCTCCGTCTCCGCCTGGGTCACCCCGCTGGAGGCCCTGGACGCCGCCCGCGTCGCGCCGCCCGCCCGGGACTTCCCGCTGCTGCCGTACCTGGACGACTCGGACGCCGACCGCCCCGGCGGCTTCGACCTGCACATCGCCGTCTCCATCAACGGGCAGGAGGTGGCCCGGCCGCCGTTCGCCTCCATGTACTGGACCGCTGCCCAGCAGCTGGCCCACATGACGGTCAACGGGGCCTCCCTGCGCACCGGTGACGTCTACGGCTCCGGCACCGTCAGCGGCCCCGAGACCGACCAGCGCGGCTCCCTGCTGGAGCTGACCTGGAACGGCCGCGACGCCATCGAGCTCGCCGACGGCAAGCGCACCTTCCTGGAGGACGGCGACACCGTCACGCTCACCGCCTGGGCGCCCGGCCCCGACGGCAGCCGGGTGGGCCTCGGCGAGGTCACCGGCCGCATCACCGCCTCCCGCTGAGCCCGGCCGGGGCGACGGACGTCCCGGTCAGCCCGAGGGCCCGGCCCCCCTTCCTGCGGGGAGCCGGGCCCTCGGTACACCCGTAGGTGCTACCGCACGAACGTGCTCGCGTGCCCGGCCAGGTCGAGGAAGTACTGCGGCGCCACACCCAGGACCAGCGTCACCGCCACGCCCACCGCGATCGTGGTCATCGTCAGCGGCGAGGGCACCGCGACCGTCGGGCCGTCGGCCTTCGGCTCGCTGAAGAACATCAGCACGATCACCCGGATGTAGAAGAACGCGGCGACGGCGGACGAGAGCACACCGACCACGACCAGCACCCCGGCGCCGCCCTCCGCCGCCGCCTTGAACACGGCGAACTTCCCGGCGAAGCCGGACGTCAGCGGGATGCCCGCGAAGGCCAGCAGGAACACCGCGAAGACCGCCGCCGTCAGCGGCGAACGACGGCCGAGCCCGGCCCACTTCGACAGGTGGGTGGCCTCGCCGCCCGCGTCCCGCACCAGCGTGACCACGGCGAACGCGCCGATCGTCACGAAGGAGTAGGCGCCCAGGTAGAACAGGACGGACTTGACGCCCTCGGCGGAGGTGGCGATCACACCGGCCAGGATGAAACCGGCGTGCGCGATCGAGGAGTACGCCAGCAGCCGCTTGACGTCCGTCTGGGTCACGGCGATCACCGCGCCCGCCAGCATCGTGACGATCGCGACGCCCCACATCACCGGCCGCCAGTCCCAGCGCAGGCCCGGGAGCACCACGTACAGCAGACGCAGGAGCGCGCCGAATGCCGCGACCTTCGTCGCCGCCGCCATGAACCCGGTGACCGGGGTCGGGGCGCCCTGGTAGACGTCCGGCGTCCACATGTGGAAGGGGACGGCGCCGACCTTGAACAGCAGGCCCATCAGGATCAGCGCGCCGCCGATGAGCAGCAGCGCGTCGTTGCCCATGGTGGAGGCCAGCGCCGGGTCGATCTTCGAGACCGTGCCGTCCACGACGTCGGCGATCACCGCGTAGGAGACGGAGCCGGCGTAGCCGTAGAGCAGCGCGATGCCGAACAGCAGGAACGCCGAGGAGAACGCACCCAGCAGGAAGTACTTGACCGCCGCCTCCTGCGACATCAGCCGCTGGCGGCGGGCGAGGGCGCAGAGCAGGTACAGCGGGAGGGAGAAGACCTCCAGCGCGATGAACAGCGTCAGCAGGTCGTCGGCCGCCGGGAAGATCAGCATCCCGGAGATCGCGAACAGGGCCAGCGGGAAGACCTCGGTGGTCGTGAAACCGGCCTTGACGGCCGCCTTCTCGCTGTCGCTGCCGGGGACCGACGCGGCCTGCGCGGCGAAGGAGTCGACCCGGTTGCCGTGGGCCGCCGGGTCCAGGCGCCGCTCCGCGAAGGTGAACACGGCCACGATCGAGGCCAGCAGGATGGTGCCCTGCAGGAACAGCGCCGGTCCGTCCACGGCGATCGCGCCCATGGCGGCGATGCGCGCCTTGGCGTTCCCGTACCCGCCGGCTGCAAGGCCGACGACCGCCGCGAAGGCCGCGGCCAGCGCGGCGACGGCGAGGAACACCTGGACGTGGTAGCGGTACTTGCGCGGTACGAAGGCCTCGACGAGGACGCCGAGGACCGCCGCGCCCACCACGATGAGCGTGGGCGCGAGCTGCGCGTATTCGATGTGCGGGGCCGGGATCTTGGTGGCCGGGTCCGCGGCCGCCACTGTCAGCAGGCCCTGGGCAGCAGTCAGCGTGCTCACTTCGCCGCCTCCCCGTTCTTGGCTTCGACGGCGACCTCGGGCTTGGGGTCCGTCCGCTTCACGTCCGACATGGTGTGCTTCACCGCCGGGTTGACGATCTCGGTCAGCGGCTTCGGGTACACGCCCAGCCCGATCAGCAGCGCGATCAGCGGGGCCACCACCAGCACCTCCCGCAGGCGCAGGTCCGGCATCGTGCGGACCTCCTCCTTCACCGGGCCGGTCATCGTGCGCTGGTAGAGCACCAGCGTGTACAGCGCGGCCAGCACGATGCCGATGGTCGCGATGACGCCGACGACCGGGTAGCGGGTGAACGTGCCGACCAGCACCAGGAACTCGCTGACGAACGGGGCGAGGCCGGGCAGGGACAGCGTCGCGAGACCGCCGATGAGGAAGGTCCCGGCGAGGACCGGGGCCACCTTCTGCACGCCGCCGTAGTCGGCGATGAGCCGGGAGCCGCGCCGCGAGATCAGGAAGCCGGCGACCAGCATCAGCGCCGCCGTGGAGATCCCGTGGTTGACCATGTACAGCGTCGCGCCCGACTGGCCCTGGGAGGTCATCGCGAAGATGCCCATGATGATGAAGCCGAAGTGCGAGATGGAGGCGTAGGCCACCAGCCGCTTGATGTCCCGCTGGCCGACCGCGAGCAGCGCTCCGTAGACGATGCTGACCAGGGCCAGGACGAGGATCACGGGCGTCGCCCACTTGCTGGCCTCGGGGAAGAGCCCGAGGCAGAAGCGGAGCATCGCGAAGGTGCCGACCTTGTCCACGACCGCGGTGATCAGTACGGCGACCGGGGCGGTGGCCTCACCCATCGCGTTGGGCAGCCAGGTGTGCAGCGGCCACAGCGGGGCCTTCACCGCGAAGGCGAAGAAGAACCCGAGGAACAGGAGCCGTTCGGTGCTGGTCGCCAACTCGAGCGTGCCCGCGGCGCGGGCGGCGGTGATCTCCTGGAGGGAGAAGTTGCCGGCGACCACGTACAGCCCGATGACGGCGGCCAGCATGATCAGTCCGCCGGCGAGGTTGTAGAGGAGGAACTTGACCGCCGCGTACGAGCGCTGCGCGGCCGCGTTCTCATCGGTCCCGGCGTGCGCCCGGTCCCCGAAGCCGCCGATGAGGAAGTACATCGGGATGAGCATGGCTTCGAAGAAGATGTAGAAGACGAAGACGTCGGTGGCCTCGAAGGAGATCACCACCATCGCCTCGACCAGCAGGATCAGGGCGAAGAACCCCTGCGTCGGGCGCCAGCGGGACGAGTGGGTCTCCAGCGGGTCGGCGTCGTGCCAGCCGGCCAGGATGATGAACGGCATCAGCAGGGCGGTGAGCGCGATCAGCGCCACCCCGATGCCGTCGACGCCCAGCTCGTAGCGGACCCCGAAGTCGGAGATCCAGGCGTGCGATTCGGTGAGCTGGTAACGGGCGCCACCGGGCTCGAAGCGGACCGCGATCAGCACGGCCAGCGCCAGTGTCGCCAGGGAGACGAGCAGCGCGAGCCACTTGGCGGCGCCCCTGCGTGCGGCCGGGACGGCCGCCGTCAGGATCGCGCCGGCCGCGGGTACGGCCGCCGTCACCGTCAGAAGCGGGAAACTCATCTCACACCGCCCTCATCAGCAGGGTCGCGGCGATGAGGATCGCCGTGCCCCCGAACATCGAGACCGCGTAACTGCGGGCGTAGCCGTTCTGCAGCTTGCGCAGCCGGCCCGACAGTCCGCCGACCGAGGCCGCCGTCCCGTTGACCACCCCGTCGACCAGGCTGTGGTCGACGTACACCAGGGAGCGGGTCAGGTGCTCCCCGCCGCGCACCAGCACGACGTGGTTGAAGTCGTCCTGGAGCAGGTCGCGCCGGGCGGCCCTGGTGAGCCAGCTCCCCCGGGGGGCGACCACGGGGACGGGCCCCCGCCCGTACTGCACGTACGCGAGGCCCACGCCGATCAGCAGGACCACGATCGTGGCGGCGGTGATGGCGCCGGCGCCCAGCGGCGGGTTCCCGTGCTCGAAGGAGGTCACGGGCTCCAGCCACTTCACGAACGCCTCGTTGATGCTGAACAGGCCGCCGGCGAAGACCGAGCCGATGGCGAGCACGATCATCGGCAGGGTCATGGTCTTCGGGGACTCGTGGGGGTGCGGCAGCTTCCCGGCCTGGTGTTCGGCGGCGGGTTCGGCGCTGGGCACGGCGTCGGCGTCGGGCGCCGGCTGCCAGCGCTTCTCGCCGAAGAAGGTCAGCAGCATCACGCGGGTCATGTAGAAGGCGGTGATGGCGGCGCCCAGCAGGGCCACTCCGCCGAGGATCCAGCCCTCGGTGCCGCCCTTGGCGAAGGCCGCTTCGATGATCTTGTCCTTGGACCAGAAGCCCGAGAGGCCCGGGAAGCCGATGATGGCGAGGTAGCCGAGGCCGAAGGTGACGAAGGTGACCGGCATGTACTTCCGCAGGCCGCCGTACTTGCGCATGTCCACCTCGTCGTTCATCCCGTGCATCACGGAACCGGCGCCGAGGAAGAGTCCGGCCTTGAAGAAGCCGTGCGTCACCAGGTGCATGATCGCGAAGGCGTAGCCGATGGGCCCGAGGCCGGCCGCGAGGACCATGTAGCCGATCTGCGACATCGTGGAGCCGGCCAGGGCCTTCTTGATGTCGTCCTTCGCGCAACCGACGATCGCACCGAAGAGCAGCGTCACCGCGCCGACCACGACGACCGCGGTCTGCGCGTCCGGCGCGGCGTTGAAGACCGCACCGGAGCGGGTGATCAGGTACACGCCGGCGGTGACCATGGTCGCCGCGTGGATCAGGGCCGAGACCGGGGTCGGGCCCTCCATCGCGTCACCGAGCCAGGACTGGAGCGGCACCTGCGCGGACTTGCCGCACGCGGCCAGCAGCAGCATCAGGGCGATCGCCGTCAGCTTGCCCTCGGACGTGCCGTCCACCGCCCCGAACACCGGCCCGAAGGCGAACGTCCCGAAGGTGGCGAACATGATCATGATCGCGATCGAAAGGCCCATGTCGCCGACCCGGTTGACCAGGAAGGCCTTCTTCGCGGCCGTGGCCGCGCTGGGCTTGTGCTGCCAGAAGCCGATGAGCAGGTACGAGGCCAGGCCCACGCCCTCCCAGCCGACGTACAGCAGCAGGTAGTTGTCGGCGAGGACGAGGAGCAGCATCGCCGCGAGGAACAGGTTCAGGTAGCCGAAGAAGCGGCGGCGCCGCTCGTCGTGCTCCATGTACCCGATGGAGTAGATGTGGATGAGGGTGCCGACACCGGTGATCAGCAGGACGAAGGTCATCGACAGCTGGTCGAGCTGGAAGGCGACGTCCGCCTGGAAGCCCCCCACCGGGATCCAGCTGAACAGCTGCTGGTGGACGGTGCGGTCATCGGCGCCGCGCCCCAGCATGTCGGTGAACAGGGCCACGCCGATGCCGAAGGAGGCGGCGGCGAAGAGGGTGCCGAGCCAGTGGCCGGCCTTGTCGAGGCGGCGGCCGCCGCACAGCAGCACCGCCGCTCCGAGCAGGGGCGCCGCCACCAGCAGCGCAATCAGATTCTCCACTGTGAAGGCCCCTTACAGCTTCATCAGGCTGGCGTCGTCGACCGAGGCCGAGTGGCGGGTACGGAACAGCGACACGATGATCGCGAGGCCCACCACGACCTCCGCGGCGGCGACGACCATCGTGAAGAACGCGATGATCTGACCGTCGAGGTTGCCGTGCATCCGGGAGAAGGTGACGAAGGCGAGGTTGCAGGCGTTGAGCATCAGCTCCACGCACATGAACAGCACGATCGCGTTCTTGCGGATGAGTACGCCGGCCGCACCGATGGTGAACAGCAGGGCGGCCAGGTACAGGTAGTTGACCGGGTTCACTTCGAGGCCTCCTCTCGGCCGAGGCGCTCCGCCGACTTCTGCTCCAGCGCCTTGAGGTCCTCCAGTGCCTCGCTCGACACGTCACGGATCTGACCGCGGGCCCGCAGCGTCTTGTTGACGGTGAGCTCGGACGGGGTGCCGTCCGGCAGCAGACCGGCGATGTCCACCGCGTTGTGCCGGGCGTAGACGCCGGGTGCGGGCAGCGGCGGGAGCTGGACGCCCTCGCGCACGCGCCGCTCGGCGAGTTCGCGCTGGGTGGCGGCCCGCTCGGTGCGCTCGCGGTGGGTGAGCACCATCGCGCCGACGGCCGCCGTGATCAGCAGGGCGCCGGTGATCTCGAAGGCGAAGATGTACCGGGTGAAGATCAGCTCGGCGAGGCCTTCGACGTGCCCGGCGGAGTTGACCCGGCCCAGGCCGTTGAAGTGGGTGAGCTTGGCGTTGGCGATGCCGGCGATCAGCAGGATGCCGAAGCCGAGCCCGCACAGGGCGGCCAGCCAGCGCTGCCCCTTGATGGTTTCGGTGAGCGAGTCCGCGGCGGTGACGCCGACGAGCATCACCACGAAGAGGAACAGCATCATGATGGCGCCGGTGTAGACGACGACCTGGACGACGCCCAGGAAGTACGCCCCGTTGGCGAGGTAGAAGACCGCCAGGATGATCATCGTCCCGGCCAGGCACAGCGCGCTGTGCACGGCCTTCTTCATCAGGATCGTGCACAGCGCGCCGATCACGGCGACCGTGCCGAGGACCCAGAACTGCACGGCCTCACCCGTGGAGGTGGCCGAAGCCGCGGCGGCGAGGGCGCTCATGCGTCCACCCCCTCGGGTTCGGCCGCGTCCTGCCCGGCGCCTTCGGCGACCTCGCCCTTGGACCGCGCGACCTGCCGGGCGGTCCCCGGAGCCGCGCCCGTCACCAGACCGCGGTAGTAGTCCTGGTCGTCGGTGCCCGGGTACATCTCGTGCGGTGCCTCGACCATGCCCTCAGTCAGGCCGACCAGCAGCTGTTCCTTGGTGTAGATCAGCGATTCGCGGCTGGAGTCGGCCAGCTCGAACTCGTTCGTCATCGTCAGCGCCCGGGTGGGGCACGCCTCGACGCACAGCCCGCACAGGATGCAGCGGGCGTAGTTGATCTGGTAGACCGCGCCGTACCGCTCACCCGGGGAGTAGCGCTCCTCCTCGGCGTTGTCCGCGCCCTCCACGTAGATCGCGTCGGCCGGACAGGCCCAGGCACACAGCTCGCACCCGATGCACTTCTCCAGACCGTCGGGATGGCGGTTGAGCTGGTGCCGCCCGTGGAAGCGGGGTGCGGTGGTCTTGCGCTGCTCCGGGTACTGCTCGGTGAGGCGCTTCTTGAACATGGCCTTGAAGGTCACGCCGAAGCCGGCCACCGGGTTCTGCCACTTCTCGTTCTCGGCGTCAGACATTCTCACCACCCTCCTCTCGGTCACTGTCAGTATTCGCCCCGCCACTGACAATCAGCTCCCGCTGCCCGCGAGGCCGCCTGCGCGGCACGGGCGCCGGCTGCTGACCGGGCTTGGGGGGTACGGGGAATCCGCCCGCCATCGGGTCGAAGGGCTCGTCCGCCGCGCCGGCGGCGCCCTTCGCCCGGTCGTCCCGCTTGTGGCGGAACAGGTCGGCGACGAAGGACAGGAGCAGTACGGCGATCACCGCGCCGCCGACGTACAGCACGATCTGCTGGAAGTCGTAGTTCTCGTTCCGCAGCGCCCGCACGGTCGCCACCAGCATCAGCCAGACCACGGAGACGGGGATGAGGACCTTCCAGCCGAGCTTCATCAGCTGGTCGTAGCGCACCCGGGGCAGCGTGCCGCGCAGCCAGATGAAGAAGAACAGCAGCAGCTGCACCTTGATGACGAACCAGAGCATCGGCCACCAGCCGTGGTTCGCGCCCTCCCAGTACGTCGAGATCGGCGCGGGGGCCCGCCAGCCGCCGAGGAAGAGGGTGACCGAGACCGCCGAGACGGTGACCATGTTGACGTACTCGGCCAGCATGAACAGTGCGAACTTGATGGAGGAGTACTCGGTGTTGAAGCCGCCGACCAGGTCGCCCTCGGACTCCGGCATGTCGAAGGGGGCGCGGTTCGTCTCCCCGACCATGGTGATGACGTAGATGATGAAGGAGACCGGCAGCAGGACGATGTACCAGCGGTCCGCCTGCGCCTCCACGATCTTCGAGGTCGACATCGACCCGGAGTAGAGGAACACCGACGCGAACGCCGCGCCCATCGCGATCTCGTACGAGATCATCTGCGCGCAGGAGCGCAAGCCCCCGAGCAGCGGGTACGTGGAGCCCGAGGACCAGCCGGCGAGGACGATGCCGTAGATGCCGACCGACGCCACCGCGAGGACGTACAGCATCGCGATGGGCAGGTCCGTCAGCTGCATCGTGGTGCGCTGGCCGAAGATCGAGACCTCGTTGCCGGAGGGCCCGAAGGGGATCACCGCGATGGCCATGAACGCCGGGATCGCCGCGATGATGGGGGCCAGGACGTACACGACCTTGTCGGCCCGCTTGACGATGACGTCTTCCTTGAGCATCAGCTTCACGCCGTCGGCGAGCGACTGGAGCATGCCCCAGGGGCCGTGCCGGTTGGGGCCGATGCGCAGCTGCATCCAGGCGACGACCTTGCGCTCCCAGACGATGGAGAAGAGCACGGTCACCATCAGGAAGGCGAAGCAGAACACCGCCTTGACGACGACGAGCCACCAGACGTCCTTGCCGAAGAGGGACAGGTCCTCCGCGGCGAGCTGTACCGGATTCACGCGTCCACCTCCGCAGTGCTGTCGCCCGCGCCGGACGGGACCGCCGGGCCGATGCGTACGAGGGCGCCCGGGCGGGCGCCGGTGTCGGCGAGGACGCCGGAGCCGGTGGAGTTCAGCGGCAGCCAGACCACCCGGTCGGGCATCCGCGTGATCCGCAGCGGCAGTTCCACGGACCCGGCCGGGCCGGTGACCGCGAGGACGTCCCCGTCCTTCACGCCCGTCTCGGCGGCCGTGGCCGCCGACAACCGGGCGCTCGCCTCGTGCCGGGTACCGGCCAGGGCGGCGTCGCCGTCCTGGAGCCGGCCCTGGTCCAGCAGCAGCCGGTGGCCCGCGAGGACCGCCTCGCCCGCGCCGGGCCGGGGCAGCGGCGCGGTGTCCGCACCCTGCTCGGCGGCGCGCTCCCCGGCCCACGGGCCGAGCCGGCCCAGTTCCCGCCGGACGGCCTGTACGTCGGGCAGCCCGATCGACCGGTCGGCCGCGTCGGCCAGCATGTGCAGCACGCGGTGGTCGGCGGGGGCGAGCCGGCGGGTCATCTGGTCCGGCTTGAGCGCCGCCTCGAACGGCCGCACCCGGCCCTCCCAGTTGATGAAGGCTCCCGCCTTCTCGGCCACCGCGGCGACCGGGAACACCACGTCGGCGTGGTCGGTGACCTCGCTGGGCCGCAGCTCCAGCGAGACCACGAACGCCTCCTGGAGCGCGAGACGGGCACGCACCGGGTCGGGCAGGTCGGCCACCTCGACACCCGCGACGAGCAGCGCGGACAGCTCCCGCCCGGCGGCCGCCTCGACGATCTGGCCCGTGTCACGGCCGTAGCGGTGCGGGAGTTCGTCCAGCCCCCAGGCGGCCGCGACCTCCTCCCGGGCCCGCGGGTCGGTGGCCGGGCGGGCACCGGGCAGCAGCGACGGCAGCGCGCCCGCCTCCACGGCGGCCCGCTCCCCGGCCCGGCGCGGGATCCACACCAGCTGCGCGCCGGTCGCGGCCGCCGCCCGTACCGCGGCGGTCAGCGCGCCCGGCACCCCGGCCAGGCGCTCCCCGACGACGATGACGGCGCCGGGCTCGCGCAGCGCTTCCGCGGCGGCGTGGCCGCCCTGCTCCAGGCCGGTCCGCGAGGCGAGCGCGTCCAGCCAGTCGGGTTCGGTGCCGGGGGCGGCGGCCAGCAGGGTGCCGCCCGTCTTCTCCAGGCCCCTGGTGGCGAACGGGGCGAGGCCGAAGGTCCGCTGCTTGTGCTTGCGGTGGGCCTTGCGCAGCCGCAGGAAGACCCCGGGAGCCTCCTCCTCGGACTCGATGCCGGCCAGCAGCACGGCGGGCGCGGCCTCCAGGGAGGAATACGTCACCCCGCCGCCCGCCAGGTCCTTGCCGGTGCCGGCCACGGTGGCGGCCAGGAACTCCGCCTCCTCCGCGCTGTGCACCCGCGCCCGGAAGTCGATGTCGTTGGTGTCCAGCACCACGCGGGCGAACTTGGCGTACGCGTAGGCGTCCTCGGCGGTGAGCCGGCCGCCCGTCAGCACCCCCGCCCGGCCGCGCGCGGAGGCCAGCCCCTTCGCGGCGGCCTCCAGCGCCTCGGGCCAGCTCGCCGGGGCGAGCACCCCGTCGGAGCCGCGCACCAGCGGGGTGGTGAGGCGGTCGGGGCGCTGCGCGTAGCGGAACGCGAAGCGGCCCTTGTCGCAGATCCACTCCTCGTTGACCTCGGGGTCCTCGGCGGCCAGCCGGCGCAGCACCTTCCCGCGCCGGTGGTCGGTGCGCGTCGCGCAGCCGCCCGCGCAGTGCTCGCACACGCTCGGGGAGGAGACGAGGTCGAAGGGGCGGGCGCGGAAGCGGTACTCGGCCGAGGTGAGGGCGCCGACCGGGCAGATCTGGATGGTGTTGCCGGAGAAGTACGACTCGAACGGGTCGCCCTCACCGGTGCCGACCTGCTGGAGGGCGCCGCGCTCCAGCAGCTCGATCATCGGGTCGCCCGCCACCTGCGTGGAGAAGCGGGTGCAGCGCGCGCACAGCACGCACCGCTCGCGGTCCAGCAGTACCTGCGTGGAGATCGCGACCGGCTTCTCGTACGTCCGCTTCTTGCCCTCGAAACGCGATTCGGCGTTGCCGTGCGAGAGGGCCTGGTTCTGCAGCGGGCACTCGCCGCCCTTGTCGCAGACCGGGCAGTCCAGCGGGTGGTTGATGAGCAGCAGCTCCATCACCCCGCGCTGCGCCTTGTCGGCGGCCTGCGACGTCAGCTGCGTCTTGACGACCATGCCGTCGGTGCAGGTGATCGTGCAGGAGGCCATCGGCTTGCGCTGGCCCTCCACCTCGACGATGCACTGGCGGCAGGCGCCGACCGGGTCGAGGAGCGGGTGGTCGCAGAACCGGGGGATCTCGATGCCGAGCTGTTCGGCGGCCCGGATGACCAGCGTCCCCTTGGGGACGGACAGTTCGATGCCGTCGATGGTCAGCGAGACCAGGTCCTCGGGCGGAACCGCCGCCCCGCCGCCGCCCGCCGGGGCGTTAGTGGTGACGGTCATGCGTTCACCTCCGTGTCAGCCCAGAGGGTCGACTTCTTGGGGTCGAAGGGGCAGCCCTTGCCCGTGATGTGCTGCTCGTACTCCTCGCGGAAGTACTTGAGCGAGGAGAAGATCGGGCTGGCGGCGCCGTCGCCGAGGGCGCAGAACGACTTGCCGTTGATGTTGTCGGCGATGTCGTTCAGCTTGTCGAGGTCGCTCATCACGCCCTTGCCGGCCTCGATGTCCCGCAGCAGCTGCACGAGCCAGTACGTGCCTTCCCGGCACGGCGTGCACTTGCCGCAGGACTCGTGGGCGTAGAACTCGGTCCACCGGGTCACCGCACGGACCACGCAGGTGGTCTCGTCGAAGCACTGGAGCGCCTTGGTGCCGAGCATGGAACCGGCCGCGCCGACGCCCTCGTAGTCGAGCGGGACGTCGAGGTGCTCGTCGGTGAACATGGGGGTCGAGGAGCCGCCGGGGGTCCAGAACTTGAGCCGGTGCCCGGGGCGCATCCCGCCGCTCATGTCGAGCAGCTGGCGCAGGGTGATGCCGAGCGGGGCCTCGTACTGGCCGGGACCGGCGACGTGCCCGGAGAGCGAGTACAGCGTGAAGCCGGGGGACTTCTCGGTCCCCATCGCCTTGAACCAGTCCTTGCCCTTGTTCAGGATCGCGGGAACCGAGGCGATGGACTCGACGTTGTTGACGACAGTGGGGCACGCGTAGAGGCCCTCCACGGCGGGGAAGGGGGGGCGCAGCCGGGGCTGACCGCGCCGGCCTTCGAGGGAGTCGAGGAGCGCCGTCTCCTCACCGCAGATGTACGCGCCCGCCCCCGCGTGGACGGTGATGTCCAGCTTGAGTCCGCTCCCGAGGATGTTCTCCCCGAGGTAGCCCGCCTCGTACGCCTCGCGCACCGCCTCGTGCAGGCGCCGCAGGACCGGCACGACCTCGCCGCGCAGGTAGATGAAGGCGTGCTCCGAGCGGATCGCGTAGCAGGCGATGACCATTCCCTCGATGAGGGAGTGCGGATTGGCGAACAGGAGGGGGATGTCCTTGCAGGTTCCCGGTTCCGACTCGTCCGCGTTCACCACGAGGTAGTGCGGCTTCCCGTCGCCCTGCGGGATGAACTGCCACTTCATTCCGGTGGGGAAGCCCGCGCCGCCGCGCCCGCGCAGACCCGAGTCCTTGACGTACGCGATGAGGTCGTCCGGGGTCATCGCGAGGGCCTTGCGCAGGCCCTCGTAGCCCTCGTGGCGCTGGTAGGTCTCCAGCGTCCACGACTCGGGCTCGTCCCAGAACGCCGACAGGACGGGCGCCAGGAGCTTCTCCGGGCTCCCTCCCCCGGCCTGCGGTCGGGGGGCGCCCTCGTTGCTCAGTTCGGAAGACACCGACATCACTCCCCTCCCTCGGTGCCGGCCCCGCCACGCGCCTCACCGCGCGGGTGCACGATCGGGGTGTGCGGGGACTCGCCGCGGGCGATGCGCAGGCCGATCAGCGAGGCGGGACCCGCGCCGCCGCCCGCCTCCACCGCGCCCTCGCGCTCGTCCGGGAACCCGGCGAGGATCCGGGCCGTCTCCTTGTACGTGCACAGCGGCGCGCCCCGCGTGGGCACGACCTGCCGGCCGGCCAGCAGGTCGTCCACCATCGCCTTCGCGGACTCGGGGGTCTGGTTGTCGAAGAACTCCCAGTTGACCATCACCACGGGCGCGTAGTCGCAGGCCGCGTTGCACTCGATGTGTTCGAGGGTGATCTTGCCGTCGGGGGTGGTCTCGTTGTTCCCGACGCCCAGGTGCTCCTTGAGCTCGTCGAAGATGGCGTCACCGCCCATCACCGCGCACAGGGTGTTGGTGCAGACGCCCACCTGGTACTCGCCGGACGGCTTGCGCCGGTACATCGTGTAGAAGGTGGCGACGGCCGTCACCTCGGCGGTGGTCAGGCCCAGCGTCTCGGCGCAGAACCGCATGCCGGTGCGCGTGACGTGGCCCTCCTCCGCCTGCACGAGGTGCAGCAGCGGCAGCAGCGCGGAGCGGCTGTCGGGGTAGCGGGCGATGACCTGGGCGGCGTCGGCCGCCAGCCTCTCGCGGACCTCTGCCGGGTAATCGGGGGCCGGGAGCTGGGGCATGCCCAACGACACGTCTGTCATCGGTCGACGCCTCCCATCACGGGGTCGATGGAGGCGACGGCGACGATGACGTCGGCGACCTGGCCGCCCTCGCACATCGCCGCCATGGCCTGGAGGTTGGTGAAGGACGGGTCGCGGAAGTGGACCCTGTAGGGGCGGGTGCCGCCGTCGGAGACGACGTGGACGCCGAGCTCGCCCTTGGGGGACTCGACGGCCGCGTACGCCTGCCCGGCCGGGACCCGGAAGCCCTCGGTCACCAGCTTGAAGTGGTGGATGAGGGCCTCCATCGAGGTGCCCATGATGGTGCGGATGTGGTCGAGGGAGTTGCCGAGTCCGTCGGGGCCCATCGCGAGCTGCGCCGGCCAGGCGATCTTCTTGTCCGCGACCATCACCGGGCCCGGCTCCAGCCGCTCCAGGCACTGTTCGACGATCCGCAGCGACTGGCGCATCTCCTCCAGGCGGATCAGGAACCGCCCGTAGGAGTCGCAGCTCTCGGCGGTCGGCACGTCGAACTCGTAGTCCTCGTAACCGCAGTACGGGTCCGACTTGCGCAGGTCGTGCGGCAGGCCGGCGGAGCGCAGGATGGGGCCGGTGGCACCCAGGGCCATGCAGCCGGTCAGGTCGAGGTAGCCGACGTCCTGCATGCGGGCCTTGAAGATGGGGTTGCCGGTGGCGAGCTTGTCGTACTCCGGCAGGTTCTTCTTCATGGTCTTCACGAAGTCGCGCAGCTGGTCGACGGCGCCCGGGGGCAGGTCCTGGGCCAGGCCGCCGGGGCGGATGAACGCGTGGTTCATGCGCAGGCCGGTGATCAGCTCGAAGACGTCCAGGATCAGCTCGCGGTCGCGGAACCCGTAGATCATGATCGTCGTCGCGCCCAGCTCCATGCCGCCGGTGGCGATGCACACCAGGTGGGAGGAGAGCCGGTTGAGCTCCATCAGCAGGACGCGGATGACGGTGGCGCGGTCCGGGACCTGCTCGGTGATGCCGAGCAGCTTCTCGACGCCCAGGCAGTACGCCGTCTCGTTGAAGAACGGCGTCAGGTAGTCCATGCGCGTCACGAAGGTGGTGCCCTGCGTCCAGTTCCGGAATTCGAGGTTCTTCTCGATGCCGGTGTGCAGGTACCCGATGCCGCAGCGGGCCTCGGTGACCGTCTCGCCGTCGATCTCCAGGATCAGGCGGAGCACGCCGTGGGTCGACGGGTGCTGCGGACCCATGTTGACGACGATCCGCTCGTCGTCCGCGCGGGCCGCCGACTGCACGACCTCGTCCCAGTCTCCGCCGGTGACGGTGTAGACGGTGCCCTCGGTCGTCTCGCGGGCGGACGCGTGCTGCGATGTGTTCGGCGTGTTCATCAGCTGTACGACCTCCGCTGGTCGGGAGCCGGGATCTGGGCGCCCTTGTACTCGACGGGAATGCCGCCGAGCGGGTAGTCCTTGCGCTGCGGGAAGCCCTGCCAGTCGTCCGGCATCATGATCCGCGTGAGGGCGGGGTGCCCGTCGAAGACCAGGCCGAAGAAGTCGTACGTCTCGCGCTCGTGCCAGTCGTTGGTCGGGTAGACGGAGACGAGCGAGGGGACGTGCGGGTCGCTGTCGGGGACGCAGACCTCCAGGCGCAGGACCCGGCCGTGGGTGATCGAGCGCAGGTGGTAGACCGCGTGCAGCTCGCGTCCCTTGTCCTGCGGGAAGTGCACGCCGGATACGCCGGTGCACAGCTCGAAGCGCAGCGCCGGGTCGTCGCGCAGGGTGGAGGCGACCCGGACGAGGTGCTCGCGGGCGATGTGGAAGGTGAGCTCGCCCCGGTCGACCACCGTCTTCTCGATGGCGTTCTCGGGAACCAGGTCCTGTTCCTCCAGGGCTCCTTCGAGTTCGTCGGCGACCTCGTCGAAGTACGAACCGTAGGGGCGGCTCGTCGCCCCGGGCAGCGCCACGGTGCGCACCAGACCGCCGTAGCCGGTGGTGTCGCCGCCGTTGTTCGCGCCGAACATGCCCTTGCGGACCCCGATCACCTCGGGGCCGGCCGAGCCCCGGGGGGCGGGCACGTTGTTGCCGTTGTCCACGGCGGGGTCGTCGCTCACCGCAGGAGCCCCTTCATCTCGATGGTGGGGAGGGCCTTGAGGGCCGCCTCCTCCGCCTCGCGCGCCGCCTCTTCCCGGTTCACGCCGAGCTTGGAGCCCTGGATCTTCTGGTGGAGCTTGAGGATCGCGTCCATCAGCATCTCGGGCCGGGGCGGGCAGCCGGGCAGGTAGATGTCCACGGGCACGATGTGGTCGACGCCCTGGACGATCGCGTAGTTGTTGAACATGCCGCCCGAGGAGGCGCAGACGCCCATGGAGATCACCCACTTCGGGGCGGGCATCTGGTCGTACACCTGCCGCAGCACCGGCGCCATCTTCTGGCTGACCCGGCCGGCCACGATCATCAGGTCGGCCTGGCGCGGGGAGCCGCGGAAGACCTCCATGCCGAAGCGGGCGAGGTCGTAGCGGCCCGCTCCGGTGGTCATCATCTCGATGGCGCAGCAGGCGAGGCCGAAGGTGGCCGGGAAGACGGATGACTTGCGCACCCAGCCCGCGGCCTGTTCGACGGTGGTCAGCAGGAAGCCGCTCGGCAGCTTCTCTTCCAGTCCCATGGAAAATTCAGCCCCTCAGTCCCATTCCAGGCCGCCGCGGCGCCAGACGTAGGCGTAGGCGACGAAGACGGTGAGCACGAAGAGCAGCATCTCGACGAGCCCGAAGATCCCCAGGGAGTCGAAGGTGACGGCCCAGGGGTAGAGGAAGACGATCTCGATGTCGAAGACGATGAAGAGCATCGCCGTCAGGTAGTACTTGATCGGGAAGCGGCCGCCGCCGGCCGGCATCGGAGTGGGCTCGATGCCGCACTCGTACGCTTCGAGCTTCGCCCGGTTGTACCGTTTTGGGCCGATCAGCGTGGCCATGACCACGGAGAAGATCGCAAACCCTGCGCCGAGGGCGCCGAGCACGAGGATGGGCGCGTACGCATTCACGCTCCTCGCTCCTTCCAGTCGTCCTTGACCGTTGGACCGCTGTGCCGGCGCCGAGCGCCCCGCCCCGCGAAGATCTTGCACATGTGAGGCAGTTCACAAGCCGGACTGCTGCGCATCTTATGCCTGCCGATCTGTGATCTGCGACACGGGTTACAACAACGAGTTTGTGATCTCCACCACCCGACGAACGATCATGAAGTCCGATGAGCGGTGATCTTCATACGCAAGGCATCCACATGGTCACCAAAGGTGACATCCGCAGTCGTCACCCCAGGTCGGAGCGGGGTTCCACTATCAAATGATGGCCATTGCAGGCAAATTGGCAACCAGGCGGACCCGGTGGTAAGGGAATCGGCGTCGCCCGCCCGGGGGAGCGGCCGGGGACGGAAGTGGACGCGGGGGCGGCCGCGGGGAACCCGCAAGATCACGGGCTTCGGAAGCTGTGCATCCGTTCACGAACCCCACGGGAAGGCCACAGCGTGATCACGGACCGGCCACAGCGCCCGCACAGCGGTGGGTAACTGTGACCTGCGCCACATGGAATCGAGGCCGCCGAAAGGGGGCTTGGCCAACTGTCGGGCGGAATGGTAGGCGCGGTTCAATTCGGACTTATTAGAGAAACCCCTTGATCACAGGCTTATGAGGGCCCGGTCCGTTTCGCCCGTTACGGCGTCAATATCCCGCGCGACGCGCCCGGTTAGCGCCCTTCGCGCGCAACTGTGGCGCACACCACGTTTCTTGAAGCCAACGGCTGCGCCCTGATAGCGGTTGTCCCATGTCCCACACCGCTCACATACCCAGCCACCGGAAGCCCCGCCGCAGCACCTCGAAGCTCGCGGTCCGCGCCGGAGTTGCCGGTGGCGTCCTCAGCACCCTCGCCATGGCCGGCACCGCGAGCGCGTCCCCGTCCGCCGAGCCCGTGGCCGAGACGACGCTCGAAATGCCGGTCCTGAGCCTGGACCTGACCGCCGACGTCGCCTCCGCGGTCACCACCGCAGCAGAGAACACCCGTGTCGCAGCCGTCGAGGCGGCCGTCACCGGCGAGCTGAACGCCCAGGAGGAGAGCGCCCGCAGCGGCGCCGCCGCCGAGGCCAAGCAGGCCAAGGAAGAGGCCCAGCAGAAGGCCGAGAAGAAGGCGAAGGAGGAGGCGGACCGCAAGGCCGAGGCCCAGCGCGCCACCCGCAGCGCCGGTCGCACCACCCTCCAGACCGCCTCCGCGTCCGCCGGCACCTCCGACGACGGCGAGGGCACCGTCACCGCCCCGGCCACCGGCTCGGCCTCCGCGATCATCAACTTCGCCCGCAACCAGGTCGGCAAGGCGTACGTCATGGGCGGCACCGGCCCGTCCTCGTACGACTGCTCCGGCCTCGTTCAGGCCGCGTACCGCCAGGCGGGCATCTCCCTGCCGCGCATGTCCCAGGACCAGTCCTCGGAGGGCACCTCGGTGTCGCTGAGCAACCTGCAGCCCGGCGACGTCCTGTACTGGGGCTCCCGCGGCAACGCGTACCACGTCGCCCTGTACGTCGGCGGCGGCAAGTTCATCGGCGCGCAGAACCCCAGCACGGGCATCGTCGAGCGCAGCCTGAGCTACGACATGCCGACGGGCGCCGTCCGCATCCTCTGACGCCGCTGAGGCCCTCCAGGCCTCCCCAAGGGCCCCACAGGCCTCCTGAGCCGCTCTCAGGAGCCTTGAGGGGCCCTCCCGGCCGCCCCGCGCACGACGCAAGGGCCGGTACTCCCCCGCTCGGGGGTGGAGTACCGGCCCTTCGTCGTGCCCCGGTTCAGCCGACCGAGGCCGCCAGCTTGAAGCGGGCGTCGCGCTGCTGCTCGTAGAGGGCGAGCGTCTCCGCGTTCTCCTCGACGAGCCGCTGCTGATAGGCCTTCTCGACGGCGTACCAGATCCCCACGAGGTTCACCTCTCGCTTGCAGGTGACGTCGGCCTTGGCCGCCTCCCAAGTCGCTCTGGAGACCCAGCTTCTCGACCACCTCGTACGGGGTTTTGATCCCGGTGTAGCCGGACTTGTCCATGCAGGCGGACCACCTGCGCAGGACGTCGACGACCCGCGAGTCCCCCTTGGAGCGGTCGTGCGCCTCGCCCGCCAGGCCGAAGGCGAAGAGGAGGTCCACGCTGTCCTTCGCCGGCGCGTACAGCCTGCGGTACCCCTCCCGCCCGCAGCCCCCGGCGGGCACCTTGCGGCCACCGACCTCGATGCCGCTGTCCACGCGGGCGGCGTCCTCCTCGTTGAGCGCGTCGGGGGCGGGCGGTGCGCCCTGCCCGCCGCCGCCCGGCGGTTCACCGTGCAGGACGGTGTACGCGCTGTCGCTCAGCTTCGGGGAGGGCGGCTTGGCCGGCTTCCCCTCGCCCGCGGTCTTGTCGTACCCGTGGGCCGCCGCCTTCGCCGGATCGGCCAGGCCGAACAGATAGGCGTGCCGGTCCTCCGCCGCCGCGGCCGGGGCGTGCTCGACCGCCGTCACCCCCTCGTACGTGAACCCGTACCGGGCCATGCACCGGGCGACGAGGCCCTCCTGCACCCGGCCCATCCGCAGGGCGTCCGCCTCGGTGTCCATGTAGGCGTCCATGGGCAGGGAGAGGGAGGCGGTGGCCGGGTTCACGGCGATGGCGCCCAGCTCCGGCTCCCCGCCCCCGCTCCCGGCCCCGGCGTCCGAACAGCCCGCCAGGAGGACCGCCGCCAGGAGCGCCCCCGGGACGGGAACCCGGCGCCGGCGGGCGGTACGCGATGCGGACAACTCCCCCACGCCCGGCTCAGGCGTGGAGGGTGTAGGTGGACGAGCTGATCGTGTTCTTGAAGGTGGACGAGGCGTTGCCCTGGTAGTTCGACGGGATTTCGCCGACATTGCCGTCCATGTTGGCGTCGGTCGCCACCTTCCACGCGTAGACGTCCCGGTTCTTGTAGGACTCGGTGTTGTCGTTCACCAGCGAGGTGCCGCCCGTGCAACCGCTCTTGAAGTAGTTGTCGTTGAAGTTGAGGTCCTCGCCGTATAGGTCGAAGACACAACCGGACTGGTACTGGTTGTAGAAAAGGCCGAACTCGTCGACTTCGAGAATTCCGTCCTTGCCGTACGCCGCCGACGGGCCCGCCGCGGCCAGCAGGATCGCAGCGGTCGAAACAGCGGCGATGCAGCCCGTCGCCAGATTCCGGAATGCCTTGTCCATCATGTGCTCCTCGTCCTCGGGATGGAACCGTTCCGTTCCGGCGGGGAGTCAACAGGCCGATCGCCCCCCGGCAAAGCCCCTTCTCACCTGATGGACAATCACTTTCGGTTTCCCACAAGTAACTTGTGGTGGACGATCACCTCTCCTTACTATCTGCCGACGCGCTCCCCGCCGCCCTTTTCGCACCGGGAGCGCGGCCCCACTTCTACGGCCTCGAGGAATCGCCGTCGTGCACGCACGCCATTTCGCCCCACTGCTCGCTCTGTGCATATCCCTCACGGCTTGCGGAGGTGAAAAGGAGCCCGAGGCAAGCGACAGCCCGCCGCCCACACAGCAGGAAATCGCCTACCACGACTGTCTGAAAAAGCACGGCGTGAACATCGTCTACCGGGGCAACGGAATGCCTTACGTGGACAAGACGAAACCCTGGAACGAAGAAGCGCACACCGCGTGCGCTTCCCTGTATCCGCCACCGCGCACTCCCGCCCCGGCCGACCCCGATCAGCTCGCGGCCGCGCAGGAGGAAGCCGCGTGCCTGCGGGCCTCGGGCGTCTCCTGGTATCCGGACCCGGACCCGGTCACGGCCGAGACCGACCAGCGCAAGGGCGGTACCCCGGAGCAGTGGTCCACGCTCAAGACCGACCACGCCGACGCCCTGCGCAAGTGCCGGCCGGCGAGATGAGCGAACCGGACCACCCCGTGGAGACGGTGCGGGGCCCGGTGACCGCGGCCGGGGGCCCCGGCGGGCTCGCCCGGGGCCGGAGGGTCGTCCTCGGGGTCGTCGGCGGCGCCGCGCTGATGGCGGTCGGCGGTCTGCTGGCCGCGGCACTGGTGAAGTCGCCGGCCCAGGTCGCGGCGGAGACCGGACCGCCGGCACAGGGAGCACTGACCGCGGAGGTCGAGCGGCGGGTCCTCGCCGAGACCGTGGTGATGCGCGGAACCGTGGTCGCCGGGCAGAGCGTCACCGTGTCCCCCCAGGGAGTGCGGACCGGTGAGGGCGCGGGGGCCGCGGTGGTGACCAAGCTGCCGCTCGGGCCCGGGGATCCGGTGCGGGCCGGGCAGCTGCTCGCCGAAGTGTCGGGCAGGCCGGTGTTCGCGCTGCACGGCGGCCTGCCGATGTACCGGGACCTCAAGCCGGGTGCCACCGGCGACGACGTGGCCCAGCTCCAGCGGGCGCTGCGCGAGCTCGGGCACGGTACCGGCGGGGACGCCGAGGGGGTGTTCGGACCCGGTACGAAAGTGGCCCTCGCCGCGCGGTACCGGGCCGTCGGGTACGACCCGCTGCCCGCCGTCGCGGACGGCGGCTCGGCGCTCAAGGCCGCCCGGGACGCGGTGCGGTCGGCGCAGTGGGCCGTGGAGGACGCGGGCGCCGCCGGCGGGACCGTGCGGAGCACCGGGAAACCGGCGCCGGGCGCAGCGCCGGGCGCGACGGCGACCCCCGGCTCGGGCTCCGGCCCGGGCTCCGGGCGGGAGCTCGCCCGCGCCCGGGAGGCCCTCGCCGAGGCACGGACCGTGCTGGCCGCCGCCGAGGCCGCGGACGGGCCGATGCTGCCGGCCGCCGAGGCCGTGTTCCTCGGCGCCTTCCCCGCCCGGGTGAGCGCGGTCGGCGGATCGGTCGGCGCGGCCGTGTCCGGGTCGGTACTGACCCTCTCCGCGGGGGAACTCGTCGTCGAGGCCTACCTCAAGGAGGACAAGAAGCAGCTGCTGCGCGCCGGCATGACCGTGGTGATCTCCTCCGAGCTCGCGGGCAGCGACGCCCGGGGCACGGTGGCCTCGGTCGCCGCCGAGCGCTCCGGTGCGCAGGCGGCCGGACGGCCGCAGCAGGACCGGGCACAGGGGCAACGCCAGGGGGAGGGCGAGGGCCAGGGCCCCAAAGGCGCCCCGGGCAGCGGCGGTGGCGGCGGCGTCGGTGATCCCGGCTACCGCATGGTCGTGCGCGCCGACCAGCCGCTGCCGGCGGCCTTCGCCGGGCAGGACGTACGGCTGACCGTCGAGTCCGCCGCCACCGACGGCGCCGCCCTCGTGGTCCCGGTCACGGCGGTCTCCGCCGGTGCGGACGGGCGTACGGTGGTCACCGCCCAGGGTGCCGACGGCGCGCAGCACCGCATCGAGGTCCGCATCGGCACCACCGGGGACGGCTACGTGGCCGTGGCCCCCGTCCGGCCGGGCGCCCTGACGGCCGGGACCCGCGTCATCGTCGGCGCCGCTCCCGGGGCGGCGCCCCGATGAGACTGCGCCTGCCCCCCGGCATCACCGCCCGCACCCGCACCCGGCCCGTCCCCGGCACCCCCGTCCCGGCCGGCACGCCGGCTCACACCCCGGCCGACACCCGGTTCCCCGCCCCGGCCTCCGGCGGCGCGGCGGAGCGGGTGGCCCCGCAGGCGGCCGCGCCCGTCATCGAGTTCCGCGGTGTGGGGCTCACCTATCCCGGCCCGCCTCCCGTCAAGGCACTGCACCCCTTCGACCTGGCCATGGGACGCGGTGAGTTCATCACCGTCGTCGGGCCCTCCGGTTCGGGGAAGTCCACCTTCCTCAACGTCGCCGGGCTGCTCGACTCCCCGACCTGCGGCCGGCACCTCCTCGACGGGATCGACACCGCCGCGCTGCCCGACCGGGAGCGCACCGCCCTGCGCGGGCGCCGCATCGGCTTCGTCTTCCAGTCCTTCCACCTCCTGCCCCACCGCTCGGCCCTGGAGAACGTCACCCTCGCCATGCTCTACACCGAAGTCCCGCGCGCGCAGCGTCTCGTACGGGCCCGCGAGGCCCTGGAACAGGTCGGGCTCGGCCATCGGGCGGACGCCGTTCCCGGCCGGCTCTCCGGCGGTGAGCGCCAGCGCGTCGCCATCGCCCGTGCGCTCGTCGGACGCCCGTCCCTGCTGCTGTGCGACGAACCGACCGGCAACCTGGACTCCGCCAACGCCGCCTCCGTCCTCGCCCTGCTGGACGAACTGCACGGCCGCGGCATGACCGTTCTCCTGATCACCCACGACCCCGCGGTCGCCGCCCGCGGCCGCCGGACCGTCACCATCCGCGACGGGCGGCTCCGCGGGTGAGCGCCGTCCGCCCCACCCGGCTGTCCCCGCGCGACACCGTCTCCGAGGCGGTCGCGGGGATGCTGCGCCGCCCCGGCCGCGCCGTGCTCACCGCGCTCGGCACCGTCCTCGGCGTCGGCAGCTTCGTCGCCGTACTGGGCCTGACCGCCACCCTCTCCTCGCAGATCGACGGCCGGTTCAACGTCCTGACCGCCACCGAGGTGACCCTCGAGGACGTCGCCGCCCAGCACGACCCGTTCGCCGGCCCGGCCTTCCCCGCCGACGCCGAACAGCGGCTGCGCCAGGTCGCCGGCATCGCCCACGCCGGGGTGCTCTGGCCGGTACGGCTCGACCCCGGCACCCCGGTCTCCGCGCTCCCGCCGACCGCCGGCGCCGGCGCGGCGGGCACCGCGGGCGCCACCTCCGTCGTCGCCGCCTCCCCCGGGGCCGTCGCCGCCCTGGCCCCGACGCTGCGCCAGGGCCGGCTCTACGACGAGTACGCCGAACGCGGCCACCTGCGCGTCGCGCTCATCGGCGGCGGCGTGGCCGACCGCCTCGGCATCACCACCCTGGCGACCCGGCCCGTGGTCCACGTCGGGGAGGAACCGTTCGTGGTCGCCGGCATCATCGGCGACGTCGAACGCCGGCCCGAGTACCTGCTGTCGGTACTGGTCCCCCGGTCCACCGCCGAGGAACTGTGGGGGCCGCCGGGGCCGTCCGGCGCGCGGGCGCTGATCGCCACCGAGCTCGGCGCCGCCCGGCAGGTCGCCGGCCTCGCCCCGCTCGCGCTGCGCCCCGACCACCCCGAGTACCTGAAAGCCCTGCCGCCTCCCGACCCCCGGCTGCTGCGCTCGGGGGTGACGTCCGACCTCAGCGCCCTGTTCCTGCTGCTGGCCGGGATCTGCCTGGTCATCGGCGCGGTGGGGATCGCCAACACGACGCTCGTCGCCGTCCTGGAACGGACCGGGGAGATCGGGCTGCGGCGTGCGCTGGGGGCCCGCGGGCGGCACGTGGCGGCCCAGTTCCTGGCCGAATCCGCCGCTTTGGGGGCACTCGGCGGCCTGGTGGGGACCTCCGTCGGCGAGCTGACGGTGGTCGCGGTGTCCCTCGTACGGGACTGGACGCCGGTGATCCACCCGTTGACGGTGGCCGCGGCTCCGCTCGCCGGGCTCGTCACCGGATTGCTGGCCGGGGTCCATCCCGCCTGGCGGGCTGCCCGTGTGGAACCGGCCGAAGCCCTGCGAAGATAGCGGAGGCGCAGTGCCCGCCCGCCCCGATTTCACCTGAGGAGGTGGTGGCCGTGTGGAGCAAGAACGCCTCCGAAGACGCCGGTTCCGACGCGCACACAGCGGACTCCGCGAACGCCACCGGTAACCCCACCAGTGACCCCACCGCCGTGCCGGCCGCCGTCGGCCTCTTCCTGCTCGCCGTCGGCGGCTGGCTCCTCAACACCGCCCGCCCCTGGCACAAACCGGGACATCCCCTCACCCTGGGCCTCGGTTGGGCAGCCAGCCTGACGATGCTCCTGTACGGCCTGCTCCTGCTGGTCCGCTCCGTACGCACCGTCCACGGCCACGGCGCCGAAGACGCGTAGGCCCGAGCCCGCCCGAGCCGACCCGCGCGCCCCGACCCGCGCACCCCGACCCGCGGGCGCCGGGGCCGCCCCGGTCAGACCTTCGGGGCCGCCTTGGTTCCGCCGAGCCAACCATCGGACGGGAAATTTCCTACCGCCGGTGGTGCGTTTTGGGTATGAGCCGTGCGCGCATCGAGGTCGCCCAGCAGCGGCCAACGCGTGGCGCTGTCCGCACTGACACCTCTGGAGGTGCGCCGAACAGGGGAAGCCGCCAAGCGACTCCGGTTCCTGCGTCCCGGTTCGACGTGAAGCCGGTCAACGACGCGGTGGCGGACGCCGCAGCGAAGCTGCTGGACACCTCGGGCCTTGACGGACACGAATGCCTCGTGGACGCCCTCGTGGTCGCCACGGCCGCACTCTGCACTCCCCCGGTACTGCTCGCCACTTCTGACAAGTCGCACATCCCAGCGCTGTGCAAGGCCGCCGAGGAGCTTCCCGGCTCGCCGAAGGTGAAGATCGTCAACCTGTGACGGCCGAACACCACGAGCCGGGCCGCTCGACCGTTCAAGGAGCGGCCCGGCATTGAACCATCAGGCTCGGGGTGCCACCTTGGAGAGACCGTTGATGATGCGGTCCATCGCGTCGCCGCCCGTCGGGTCGGTGAGGTTGGCCAGCATCTTGAGGGTGAACCGCATCAGGACCGGGTGGCTCAGGCCGCGCTGGGTGGCGACCTTCATCACCTTCGGGTTGCCGATCAGCTTCACGAACGCGCGGCCCAGCGTGTAGTAGCCGCCGTACGTCTCCTTGAGCACCTTCGGGTAGCCGTGCAGGGCGAGTTCGCGCTGCGCGGGGGTGGCGCGGGCGTGGGCCTGGACGATGACGTCCGCCGCGATCTGCCCCGACTCCATCGCATAGGCGATGCCCTCGCCGTTGAACGGGTTGACGAGCCCGCCGGCGTCACCGACCAGCAGCAGGCCCTTGGTGTAGTGCGGCTGCCGGTTGAAGGCCATCGGCAGGGCCGCGCCGCGGATCGGCTGCGTCATGTTCTCGGGGGTGTAGCCCCAGTCCTCGGGCATGGACGCGCACCAGGCCTTGAGGACCTCGCGCCAGTCCAGCTCCTTGAACGCGGAGGAGGAGTTGAGGATGCCGAGGCCGACGTTCGACGTACCGTCGCCCATGCCGAAGATCCAGCCGTAGCCGGGCAGCAGCCGGTCCTGCGGGCCGCGCCGGTCCCACAGCTCCAGCCAGGACTCCAGGTAGTCGTCGTCGTGCCGCGGCGAGGTGAAGTACGTACGCACCGCCACGCCCATCGGGCGGTCCTCGCGCCGGTGCAGGCCCATCGCCAGGGAGAGGCGGGAGCTGTTGCCGTCGGCGGCGACGACCAGCGGCGCCTTGAAGGTGACCGGGGTCTTCTCCTCGCCCAGCTTCGCCTGCACGCCCGTGATGTGTCCCGTGCGGGGGTCCCGGACGGGCTCGCCGACGTTGCAGCGCTCGTACAGCCGCGCCCCGGCCTTCTGCGCCTGACGGGCCAGGGTCTCGTCGAAGTCGTCGCGCTTGCGGACGAGTCCGTAGTCCGGGTAGGAGGCGAGTTCCGGCCAGTCCAGCTGGAGCCGCTGCCCGCCGCCGATGATCCGCAGGCCCTTGTTGCGCAGCCAGCCGGCCTCTTCGGAGATGTCGATGCCCATGGAGACCAGCTGCTTGGTGGCGCGCGGGGTCAGCCCGTCGCCGCACACCTTCTCGCGCGGGAAGGCCGTCTTCTCCAGCAGCAGGACGTCCAGTCCCGCCTTGGCGAGGTAGTAGGCGGTGGTGGAGCCGGCGGGTCCGGCCCCGACGACGATCACATCAGCGGAGTGTTCGGAGAGGGGCTCGGTCACTGCCTCGGTCACTGCGGGCTCTCCCGAAGGCTCGATAAAGGGTGCCCAACGGCACGGGACATGTCGCAGTCTATGCAGCGGAAGAGATCGCGATCCGAAGGGCTGCCCCTGTGACCACCTCGCCGACCCGGCCGCCGCTCCCGGCCGTACAGCTCCGCGTGCCCACCGACGAGGACGCGCACGCCTGGCACACCGTCTTCGACGACACCGACGTCATGGAGTTCCTGGGCGGCCCCGCCGAACTGTCGCTGTACGAGGAGTTCACCGCGCGGCAGCGCATGCACGACGCCCGGCTCGGCTACTGCCTGTGGACCCTGCTGGACGCGCAGGGGGCGGTGATCGGTTTCACCGGCGCCCAGCCCTGGCCCCGGGAGGACTGGGGGCCCGTCGGGGAGGTCGAGATCGGTTGGCGGCTGGGGCGCTCCACCTGGGGGAAGGGGTACGCGTACGCCGCCGCGCTGGCCACCCTCGACCGGCTCCGGGAGGCGGGGGTCCCGCACGTGGTCGCGATGATCCACGCCCACAACACCCGCTCGGTGGCCGTGGCGGAACGGCTCGGCATGGACCTGGCCGAGGAGTTCACCACCCCGGGCGGCAACCCGTGCCGCCGCTACGCGCTGACGCTCGCCTGAGCCGTCGGGCGCCGCGGCGTGAACCCGGCCCCGGACCCGGACGCCCGACGGCTCGCCGGGCGGGGTCCGGGGCAGCGGCCCGAAGCCCGGGAGGCGCCCCGGCGCCGACTGGTGCGAGGGGCGCGTCAGAAAACGGACATGCCGGTCAGGGTCGTGAAGCGGTCCAGCGCCGCCACGCCCGCCACCGAGTTGCCGTGCGCGTCCAGCCCCGGGCTCCACACCGCCAGCGCACACCGGCCCGGCACGACGGCGACGATGCCGCCGCCGACACCGCTCTTGCCGGGCAGGCCGACGCGGTAGGCGAACTCGCCCGCCGCGTCGTACGTCCCGCAGGTCAGCATCACCGCGTTGATCTGCTTCGCCCCGCTGCGCGTCAGCAGCCGCGTACCGTCCGCGCGCAGCCCGTGCCGGGCCAGGACCCTGGCGGCGCGCGCCAGGTCGGCGCAGCTCATCTCGATGGAGCACTGCCAGAAGTAGTGGTCCAGCAGGGCCGGTACGGGGTTGTCGATGTTCCCGTAAGAGGCCATGAAGTGGGCCAGCGCCGCGTTGCGGTCGCCGTGCTCGTGCTCGGAGGCCGCCACCTCGGCGTCGAAGGCGACGTCCGGGTTGCCGCTCTCCTCCCGCAGGAACTTGAGCAGTTCGCTGCTCGCGTCGCCCGTCAGCGTCTGGAGCCGGTCGGTGACGACGAGCGCGCCCGCGTTGATGAACGGGTTGCGCGGGATGCCGTTCTCGTACTCCAGCTGCACGAGCGAGTTGAACGGGTTGCCGGACGGCTCCCGCCCCACCCGCTCCCACAGGCTGTCGCCGCCCTCGGCCGCCAGCGCCAGGGCGAGCGTGAACACCTTGGTGATCGACTGGACGGAGAAGGGGACCTGCCAGTCCCCGACCCCGAACACCTTGCCGCCCATCGTGACGAGCGCCATCCCGAACTGCGCCGGATCCACCGAGGCGAGCGCCGGGATGTACTCGGCGGGCGTGCCGGTCCCGACCAGCGGGGCGACGTCCCGCGCGATCTGGTCCAGCACCGCCTGGTAATCGAAGGGGGCGGTGTCGTAACGGGAGGTCTGCGAAGGCGCGGCGTCCACGGGCTCGTCCGCTCCGTACGCCGTTACGCCTTGACCCCGCGGTGCAGCGCGACGATGCCACCGCTGAGGTTGCGCCAGGCGGCCTTCGACCAGCCGGCCTTCTGCAGCAGCGCCGCGAGCGCGGGCTGGTCCGGCCACTCCCGGATCGACTCGGCGAGGTACACGTACGCGTCGGGGTTGGACGACACCGCGCGGGCCACCGGGGGCAGGGCGCGCATCAGGTACTCGGTGTAGAGCGTGCGCAGCGGCGCCCACGTCGGCTGGGAGAACTCGCAGATGACCACCTGGCCCCCCGGCTTCGTCACCCGGTACAGCTCGTGCAGCGCCGCGTCCGTGTCCTGGACGTTGCGCAGGCCGAAGGAGATCGTCACGGTGTCGAAGACGTCGTCCTTGAACGGCAGCCTCGTCGCGTCACCGGCGGTCAGCGGAAGCCAGGCGTGGCGCTTCTTGCCCTCCCGCAGCATCCCGAGGGAGAAGTCGCAGGGGACGACGTACGCGCCGGTCGCGGCGAAGGGCAGCGAGGACGTCGCCGTGCCGGCGGCCAGGTCCAGGACCTTGTGCCCGGGGCGCGCGCCGACCGCCTTGGCGACCTCCTTGCGCCACAGCCGGGCCTGGCCGAGGGAGAGGACGTCGTTGGTGAGGTCGTAGTTCGCCGCGACACCGTCGAACATGGAGGCGACTTCGTGCGGCTGCTTGTCCAGGGAAGCGCGGGTCACTGGCGTAGGCCCCTCGGTGCGGTGTGGCTCGGGTCGGTCGATACCGGGCCATTCTCGCAGGCGGCCCGACCGCCGCCACGAGCGGCTCAGCGCCGGCGGTGCAGCAGCCGGCCGCCGATGACGGTGGCCACACAGCTCGTCGCGCCCTGCTCCAGCAGGTCCCGGGCGTCCGCCGCCGCGAACACCGCGAAACGGGCGGGGGCGCCGGCCTCCAGAACCCCGTGGAACGCCTCCTCGGCCGCGGTCAGCCCGGCCAGCGGGTCCAGGGACGGCGGAGCCCCGTAGGGGAGCGGCGCGAGGAGCGTCAGCCCCGACCGCACCACCGCCGTCCGCACCGCCGGCACCGTCAGCCGCCCGGCCACCGCCACCACCCCGCGCGAGAGCAGCTTCTGCGTGGCCCGGCGGGCGCTGTGGCCCCAGCGGGACTCGGTCGGCTCCGGGGCGGTGGGCGCGGTGGCCGCGTACGGGCCGTCCCCGTCGTCGGCGCCCTCGGCGTCCTCGGGGTAGTACGTCCGCTCCAGCAGCTCGTCCGCCCCGCGCACCAGCAGACCCGGGGTCAGTACCCCGGGCCAGCGCCGCACTCGCGCGTGCGCGAAGGCCGCGCCGAGCTCCTCGTACGGTCCCACCCGGGCGATCCGGTCGCCCTCGACGAGGACCGCCCCACCGGGCAGCGCGGCGCGGCCCGGCCCGGGGACGAGGAGTTCGGCGGCGTGGAGCGTCAGCACGGGCGTGTCAGTCAGTCTGTCCGGGTGTCGGTCTGTCCGGGCGTCGGTCAGTTCGAGGAGATGAGCTTCAGCTCGGGGTGCGCGGTGCCGCCCTCGATGGCGGTGGAGGAGATGTGCGAGACCACGCGGTCGTCGACCGGGTCGTTCGCCGGGTCCTCGTGCACGAGGAGGTGCTCGTACGTCGTCGCGCGCTGCGCCGGGACCCGGTCCGCCTTGCGGATCAGGTCGATGATCTCCTGGCGGTTCGAGCGGTGCTTGGCACCGGCCGAGGACACGACGTTCTCCTCCAGCATGATCGAGCCGAGGTCGTCCGCACCGTAGTGCAGGGACAGCTGGCCCGCCTCCTTGCCGACGGTCAGCCAGGAGCCCTGGATGTGCGCGATGTTGTCGAGGAACAGACGGGCGATCGCGATCATCCGCAGGTACTCGAAGACCGTCGCCTGCGTGCGGCCCTTGAGGTGGTTGTTCTCGGGCTGGTACGTGTACGGGATGAACGCGCGGAAGCCGCCCGTCCGGTCCTGCGTGTCACGGATCATCGCGATGTGCTCGATGCGCTCGGCGTTCGTCTCGCCGGTGCCCATCAGCATGGTGGAGGTGGACTCCACACCCAGCTTGTGGGCGATCTCCATGATCTCCAGCCAGCGCTCGCCGGACTCCTTGAGCGGGGCGATCGCCTTGCGCGGCCGCTCCGGCAGCAGCTCGGCGCCGGCGCCGGCGAAGGAGTCGAGACCGGCGGCGTGGATGCGGCGGATGGCCTCTTCGGCGCTCACGCCGGAGATCCGCGCCATGTGGTCGACCTCGGACGCGCCGAGGGAGTGGATGACCAGCTGCGGGAACGCCTTCTTGATGGCGGAGAAGTGGTGCTCGTAGTACTCGACGCCGTAGTCCGGGTGGTGGCCGCCCTGGAACATGATCTGGGTGCCGCCCAGCTCCACGGTCTCCGCGCAGCGGCGCAGGATGTCGTCGAGGTCCCGGGACCAGCCCTTCTTCGTGTCCTTGGGCGCGGCGTAGAAGGCGCAGAACTTGCAGGCCGTCACGCACACGTTGGTGTAGTTGATGTTGCGCTCGATGATGTACGTCGCGATGTGCTCGGTACCCGCGTAGCGCCGCCGGCGGGCCGCGTCGGCGGCCTGGCCGAGCGCGTGCAGCGGGGCGTGCCGGTAGAGGTCGAGCGCCTCTTCCTTGGTGATCCGGCCCCCTGCGGCGGCACGGTCGAGGACAGACTGGAGAGCGGCCTGGTCGGTCACCGGTGCTTCACCTTTCGGCGGTGTGTCAAGGTCCGGACCGATCCAGCCTACGCCAGGAGGCTCGGACGGCCGTTCCAGGGTCCGCAGCGCCCGCGCTCCGGTTCGGGGTTCACGGCCGCGCGCTCACCGGCCGCGCGCTCGCCGTCCGCCGCGCTCACGGGCTGCGGGTGAGGTCGCCCTCGGGGTTTCCGGCCGCCCGGTCGCCGGACTTGTAGTGGAGGGTTCCGTTCGGGTTGAGCGTGAAGCGTTCGTCGGCCGAGCCGTCGGAGCAGATGCCGGGGGCCGGGTTGGGGCCGCCGGCCGTGTCGAGGACGAGGGAGCGGTCGGTGGCGGAGGCGAGCTTCCAGTCTCCGCTGCAGTCGGTGTCGAAGAGCGGGATGATCGACTTGTCCCGCGCCACCACCTCGCCGGTCCTGCCGCCCTTGATGGTGATCTCGAACTGCCCGGGCGCCCCGAGGTTGCTGGTGGTCGTCCCCTTCCACGTCCCCATCAGCGCCTTCGGCACGGTGTCCCTGGTGCCCCCGGGGGTGGCCGAAGGGGTGGGGGCGGGACTGCCGGTGGAGGGGCCGGCCGAGGCCGACGGCCGGCTGCCGACCGGCGGCCGCTGCCCCTCCTCGCGATGCCCGGGCAGCAGGTCCAGCCCGTAGAGGCCGCCCGACAGCGCCGCCAGCACGGCGACCACCGTGACGACCACCGTGCAGCTGACGCGGCGCCGGCTGCGGCGGCCGCTTCCGGGTTCCTCCGGGGTTCGCGGCGCGCCCGCGCCGCCCGTCCGGGTGTCGGCGTGGCTCAGCGAGGAGTCCGGGGACCCGGGGGAACCCGGTGAACCGCCGCTGTCGGGCGGCCCGTAGGGGCCGTACGGAGCCGGGCCCCCGCTCACCCCGGAGTCGAGGTGCAGCAGCGCCACCGCCGCGCGGCTCGCCTCCTCCACCAGGGGCGCGGGCAGCCACCCCGGCGTGCGCAGGGCGCCGTCGAGCGCCGCCGCGATCGCCGCCGGAGCCGGGCGGTCGGCGGGCGCCTTGGCCAGGCAGGCTCCGATGAGTTCGCGCAACTCCCCGGGCGGTACCCCGTCGAGCTCCGGCGGCTCGTGCACCACCTTGTAGAGCAGCGCGGCCGAGTGGTCCCCGGTGAAGGGCGGCCGACCGCCCGCCGCGAAGGCGAGGACCGCCCCGAGCGAGAACACGTCCGCCGCGCCCGTGACGCCGCCCCCGATGATCTGCTCCGGTGCCATGTAGCCCGGCGAACCGACGGAGACCCCGGTGGAGGTGAGGGAGGCGGTGCCCGCGGTCGCCCGGGCGATCCCGAAGTCGATCAGCCGGGGCCCGGGGCCCTCCAGCGTCAGCATCACGTTCGACGGCTTGACGTCCCGGTGTACGAGGCCCAGCGCGTGCACCGCCACCAGGGCGCGGGCCAGCCCCTCGCCGACGGCCCGTACCGAGGCTTCGGGCAGCGCGCCGTAAGCGGCGACCGCCCGGTCCAGGGAGGGGCCGGCCACGTACCCGGCCGCCACCCACGGCACCGCCGCCTCCGGGTCGGCGTCCAGCACGGGCGCGGTCCACTGCCCGCCGACCCGCCGGGCGGCCGTGATCTCCCGGCGGAACCTGGCGCGGAACTCCGGGTCGGCGGCGAACTGCGGGTGCACGATCTTGACGGCGACGGTCCGGCCCCCCGCGTTCCGCCCGAGGTACACCCGCCCCATGCCGCCCGCGCCGAGCCGGCCGAGCAGCCGGTACCCGCCGATGGTCCGCGGGTCGTCGGCTTCGAGCGGCTGCATCGCGTCCCTCCCCCGTCCGGCCACGTGATCCCCTGTGGCGTGGCCAAGGAGCACCTTAGGGCGGGGCGGGCGGGCGCGGCGACGGTATCCGCCATCCGGTGTCCCGCGGGAGGGCAACGGCGTGGGGCGTCACGGCCGCTGCCGGTCGGGACGGGGGTGACGGCACCGCCCCTCCCCGCAGCCCCCGCGAGCCGGCGCCGATTCCGTGCGCGCCCTTGGCGGGAGCACCGGAAAGCGAAAGGGGAACGAATTCCCGGGAAACGGGCCATTCCCCGTTCCGCGATACGGAAAGGGATCGCTCACGTGTTCCCCTTCCCCCCGTTCGGGCCGCTGATATAAGTCCCGCTAATACCCCGGCGCGGCCGCGGCCAGCAGTTCCACCGCCACATCCGCCGCGTACCCGGAGGCGGAACCGGTACGGCGGGCGAATTCACGTACGCCGGCCAGCTGGTCCGGGCCGAAGCGGAAGTCGAGGGTGGTGAAGTACCGCTCCAGGAGCTCGGCGTCGAAGGCCTCCCAGCGCGCCGCCTGCTCGGCGACCTTGGTGACCTCCTCCAGGGAGACGTCCCGGGAGGCGAGGAAGGCTTCGTGGACCTTGCGCACGACGACGGGCTCGCGGGCGAGGTAGTCCTTGCGGGCGGCCCAGACGGCGAAGACGAAGGGCAGTCCGGTCCACTCCTTCCACATCAGCCCCAGGTCGTGCACGGCCAGGCCGAGCCGGGGTGCATCGTGCAGCGAAGCACGCAGCGCGGCGTCCCCGATCAGGACCGCCGCCTCGGCCTCCTGCATCATCACCCCCAGGTCAGGGGGGCAGGTGTAGTAGTCGGGCCGCACTCCGTACTGCTCGGCGAGCAGCAGCTGGGCGAGGCGGACGGAGGTCCGGGAGGTCGATCCGAGGGCCACCCGGGCGCCGTCGAGCTGGTCCAGGGGGACCTGCGAGACGATCACGCAGGACATGACGGGGCCGTCGCAGCCCACGGCGAGGTCGGGGAAGGCGACGAGCTGGTCGGCGTTGCGCAGGAACTCCACGAGGGTGATCGGCGCGATGTCGAGGTCCCCCCGGACGAGCCGTTCGCTCAGCTTCTCGGGGGTGTCCTTCGTCAGCTCCAGGTCCAGCAGCGTGCCGGTTCTGGCCAGCCCCCAGTAGAGGGGAAGGCAGTTCAGGAACTGGATGTGGCCGACCCGGGGCCGGCTGCGATAGACGTCCACATCGCGAGACTAGCCCCCGGAGTCCCGTCAGCCTTCGGCCGGGTCTCAAACGTCCGAGTGACGTGATCTTTCCCTCTGGTCTCGGCCGCAGGGTGCGTGCTAGGCTCGACGCAAGTTGCAGTTTGGTTTCCCTTGCAGTACGAGGCCTGCGGAGAATGTGACCCGCAGGCTTTTGTAGTTTTCAGACTTCTTAGCAGGTTCTGGAGCAGGGCGACCCTTTGGCCCATAGGAGGGCTCATGGCTACCGGAACCGTGAAGTGGTTCAACGCTGAAAAGGGCTTCGGCTTCATCGCCCAGGACGGCGGCGGCCCGGATGTCTTCGTCCACTACTCCGCGATCAACGCCTCTGGCTTCCGCTCCCTGGAGGAGAACCAGCAGGTCAACTTCGACGTCACGCAGGGTCCGAAGGGCCCGCAGGCGGAGAACGTCACCCCGGCCTAGTCGCCTGGCCGACCGGATCGCGGTTGGATTAGCAGTACCCAAGGAGCCCTGCCTCCTCCGTGCGAGCGGAGGTGGCGGGGCTCCTGCCTTTCGTGCGGGTCCTGCCACATGGAGCGCCCCCGGCACCTTCGTACGGTGCCGGGGGCGCTGCGGGTTCCGGTTCCCCTACGGCTTGGTGGCCGGGGCGGTGGGAGTCGGGGCGGAGGGAGTCGGGGTGTTGGGGGCGGTGGGAGCCGGCGTCGGGCCGGGCGTCGCCGGAGCGGTGATGCTGAGCTCCAGGACCAACTCGACCTTCTCCGGCGTGACGACCCGGAGGAAGTACGTGCCCGGTGCCACGTCCGTGGTGTACAGCTCCGGCAGGGTGATCTTGCCGTCCGCGCCGCTCGGGGCGAGGTCCACGGTGAACAGCTTCTTGCCGTCCGGGCCCTTGAAGTACGGGCCGGTCGCCTTCGCCGGGTCCACCGGGACCCACGCGCCGCCGGCGCCCTGCACCCCCAGGCCCGCGCTGGTCTTCGTGCCGGCGACCGGCTGGCCCTGGGACGTGGCGACCAGTTGGAAGCCGTTGACGCTGGTGCCGGCGACGGCCTCCAGCGGCTTCGTGCCGTGGTCGGCCCGCACCAGCAGGTTCGCGACCGGCTTCGCGGTGACGGTGCCCTTGAGCACCACCGTGAAGTTGTCGGCGTCGTAGGCCGAGGCGCGGAAGGAGAAGGTGCCGTCCTTCGGGCCCGCGGTGAGCCCGGGCACGCCGGCGAAACCCTGGGCGTCGGTGAGGACGACCGCGCTGTTCTTCTTGTCCGCCTGGAAGACCGTGCCGCCGGTGGTGTCGGACTCGACGGCGAACACGACCTTCTGCCCGGCGGCCGGCTTGCCGTCCGAAAGCACGGCCTTGAACTTGGCGCCCGGGGTCAACGCGGCCCCGGCCTCGGCCTGGAGCTCCGGATCGCCGACCAGCTCGAACTTGGCCAGCCGGGGGGCCGTCGGCTTCGGCTTCTCGGGCTGGGCCGGCGGCTTGGACGCCTCGGGCTTGGGGGCGGACGGCTGGGGCGCGGGGGGCCGCGGGGTGGGCAGGGGAGCCGTGACCGGGGGCGTCGGGAAGTTGCCCGCGGGCGGGTTCGGCACCTCGGCGACGCCGCCGTCCTTGTACTGGCGCATGTACCCGAGTACGGAGTTCACGTACTCGCGGGAGTTGTTGTAGCTGAGGATCGCCTGGTCGAGCTTGGCGGGGTCGGACAGGTCCCGGTCGCCCGCGCAGAGGTAGAGGCCGGCGCCCAGCGCGGCGTCGTAGATGTTGTTCGGGTCGCGGCTGCCGTCGCCGTTGCCGTCGGCGCCCCACGTCTTCCAGGTGGAGGGGATGAACTGGAGCGGACCGACGGCGCGGTCGTACTCGGTGTCCGCGTCCCACTCGCCCTTGTCGGTGTCCTTGATCTGCGCGTAGCCGTTGCCGTCGAGGCGGGGGCCGCGGATCGGCTTCTCGGTGGAGCCGTCGGACTTGAGCCCGTAGCCGGAGGCGTGCACGGACTCGACCCTGCCGATGCCCGCGACCAACTCCCAGGGCAAATTGCAGTGCGGCAGCGCGGCGGCGACCGACACCGCGGCCCGCTTGTAGGCGTCGAGGGCGGTCCCGGGTATGCCGCTGGCCCCCTCGGGGGCGACGGCTCCCGGCGGCACGGGCGGGTCGGCTACCAGGCCGGGCAGGTCCAGCCGGGCGTCACCGCGGTCGGTGGCCTGCGGACTGTCGGGCGTGGGCTCGGACTCCCCCGCTCCGGCGGTGGGCGTGTTGGTCACCACCGCGGCGGTGGTCAGGCTGGCCGCGAGTGCGGCGGTGCACAGGACTTTGCGCGAGGTGTTGACTACGTGGCGGTGAAGCGGCTTCACAGTGCGGCGATCCCCCCAAGGCGGCCGGCAGGACGTGTGGCTGGTCGAGCCGTGAATATTCTGTCTATCAGGTATTCGCTCACGACTCGCCGTCGCCCTGGCAGATATGACACGCCATTCGTCTCACCTTCGCCAGAAGTTCCACGGGGTCGCGAGCTTGATGCGTTTTGGGCGGATTGCCCACCGACTGGAGGAGGATGGCGCGGTGGGCGACGTCGACGAGGTGGGGGCGGCGATCGCGGCCGAGTTGCGGTTGATGGACCCCCGCGTGCGCACGTCCCGGTCGCTCGTACGTCAGCTCCTCGACCCGGACTTCACGGAGGTCGGCGCGTCGGGGCGGCGCTGGACGCACGAAGAGATGCTGGCGGCCCTGCCCGGGATGGAAGGGGCGGCCGACGACGGGCCGCGCTACGAGCCGTCGGAGATGACCGGTGTCGTGCTGGCCCCCGGGCTGGTGCACCTCACGTACACGACCGTGATCGACGGGCGGCGGGCACGGCGGAGTTCGCTGTGGCGCAGGCGCGACGGGGACGGCACCTGGCGCATGTACTACCACCAGGCGACCCCCGCACCACCTGCCGACAGGTAGCGGCCCCAAGGGCCGTGCGGCTCCGCCACGAAGGCCCCGCCCCCGCCTTCCCATCCGGGCCCGGCACCCCTACTCTGACGAGCCGTCAGGAACGGGTACAGCCACAGGAGGGGTCATGCTGCTTCGCGGGAAGACCGTCGTCGTCTCCGGGGTCGGGGCCGGGCTCGGGCACCAGGTGGCCGCCGCCGTCGTGCGGGACGGGGGGAACGCCGTGCTCGGGGCGCGGACCGAGGCGAACCTGGTCAAGGCCGCCGCCGAGATCGACCCCGACGGCGCGCACACCGCCCACCGTCCGACCGACATCACCGACGAGGCGCAGTGCGAGGCCCTCGCCGCCCTCGCCGTGGAGCGGTTCGGCGGCATCGACGCCGTCGTGCACGTCGCCGCCTGGGACTCGTACTTCGGAGGCCTCGAAGACGCCGACTTCGGCACCTGGCAGCAGATCATCGACGTCAACCTCCTCGGGACCCTGCGCATGACCCGGGCCTGCCTGCCCGCGCTCAAGCGGGCCGGCGGTTCCGTCGTCATCATCGGCACGCAGTCCGCCGTGGCCTCCCCCTCCCAGGTGCAGCAGGCCGCGTACGCCGCGTCCAAGGGGGCGCTGACCTCCGCCATGTACTCCATGGCGCGGGAGCTCGGCCCCCACCGGATCCGCGTCAACACGGTGCTGCCGGGGTGGATGTGGGGACCGCCCGTGCAGGCCTTCGTGACCTTCACCGCGCATTCCGAGGGCGTACCGGA
The DNA here is from genome assembly GCF_036226825.1 of Streptomyces sp. NBC_00667. Classification (NCBI taxonomy): domain Bacteria; kingdom Bacillati; phylum Actinomycetota; class Actinomycetes; order Kitasatosporales; family Streptomycetaceae; genus Streptomyces; species Streptomyces sp. NBC_00667. The sequence continues at coordinate 3,950,234 of NZ_CP109022.1, read as the reverse complement.
AGCCGACGTACGGGCCCGGCTCACCGAGCGGATGGCGCTGCCGGACCTCGCCACCGACGGCGACGTCGCGGACGCCGCCGTCTTCTTCGCCTCCGACCGCGCGCGGGCCATAACCGGCCAGTCGCTGCTGGTCAACGCCGGTGAGCTGATGCGATGACCCTCCCCCGGCCCGGTCGACCGGATCGTATGCTCGGCGCATGACCACTCCGAGTGACGCCCCGACCGACAACGCGATGCGCCGCGCGCTCCGGCGGGCCCGGGACGGCGTCGCGCTCGACGCGACCGAGGCGGCCGTACTCCTCCAGGCACGCGGTGAGTCCCTGACGGACCTCGCCGCCTCCGCCGCCCGGGTCCGCGACGCAGGTCTCGCCGCGGCCGGCCGGCCGGGCGTGATCACGTACTCGAAGAGCGTGTTCATCCCCCTCACCCGCCTGTGCCGCGACAAGTGCCACTACTGCACCTTCGCGACGGTCCCCGGGAAGCTCCGCCGGGCCGGTCACGGGATGTTCATGTCGCCCGACGAGGTCCTCGACATCGCCCGCCGCGGCGCCGCGCTCGGCTGCAAGGAAGCGCTCATCACCCTCGGCGACAAGCCCGAGGACCGCTGGCCCGAGGCGCGCGAGTGGCTGGAGGCGCACGGCTACGACGACACGATCTCCTACGTACGGGCCGTCTCGATCCGCATCCTGGAGGAGACGGGCCTCCTCCCCCACCTCAACCCGGGCGTCATGTCCTGGGCGGACTTCCAGCGCCTCAAGCCGGTCGCCCCGTCGATGGGCATGATGCTGGAGACCACCGCCACCCGCCTGTGGTCCGAGCCGGGCGGGCCGCACCACGGTTCCCCCGACAAGGAGCCGGCGGTCCGGCTGCGCGTGCTGGAGGACGCCGGGCGTTCCTCGGTGCCCTTCACCTCCGGCCTGCTCATCGGCATCGGGGAGACGTACGAGGAGCGCGCGCAGTCGCTGTTCGCGCTGCGCCGCGTCTCGCGCGCCTACCACGGCATCCAGGAGCTGATCATCCAGAACTTCCGCGCCAAGCCGGACACGGCGATGCGCGGCATGCCGGACGCGGAACTGGACGACCTCGTGGCGACGATCGCCGTCGCCCGGCACATCATGGGCCCCTCGGCGTGCCTCCAGGCGCCGCCCAACCTGGTCGACGGCGAGTACGCCCGGCTGATCGGCGCCGGAATCGACGACTGGGGCGGTGTCTCACCGCTGACGCCCGACCACGTCAACCCCGAGCGGCCCTGGCCCCAGATCGACCTGCTGGCCGAGCAGTCGGCGGCCGCCGGCTTCGAGCTCCGCGAACGGCTGTGCGTGTACCCCGAGTTCGTTCAGCGCGGCGAGCCGTGGCTGGACCCGCGCCTGCTGCCGCACGTACGGGCGCTCGCCGATCCGGACACCGGGCTGGCGGACGAGGCCGCCGAGGTGACGGGCCACCCGTGGCAGGAACCGGACGAGAGCTTCGCCTCCTACGGGCGCACCGACCTGCACGCCACCATCGACACCGAGGGGCGTACGGGCGACCGGCGCGAGGACTTCGACCTCGTCTACGGCGACTGGGAGGCCCTGCGCGAGGCCGCCGCGCCCGGCATGGTGCCCGAGCGGATCGACACGGACGTACGGGCCGCGCTCGCGCAGGCGGCCGACGACCCGACGAAACTGACCGACGAGCAGGCGCTGGCGCTGCTGCACGCCGACGGGCCGGCGCTGGACGCGCTGTGCCGGATCGCGGACGACCTGCGCAGGTCGGTGGTGGGCGACGACGTCACGTACGTCGTCACGCGGAACATCAACTTCACCAACGTCTGCTACACCGGCTGCCGGTTCTGCGCCTTCGCGCAGCGCCGCACCGACGCGGACGCGTACACGCTCTCCCTGGAGCAGGTCGCGGACCGGGCCGCGCAGGCGTGGGACGTCGGCGCGGTCGAGGTGTGCATGCAGGGCGGCATCCACCCGGACCTGCCCGGGACGGCGTACTTCGACATCGCGCGGGCGGTGAAGCAGCGGGTGCCGGGCATGCACGTCCACGCGTTCTCGCCGATGGAGGTGGTCAACGGCGCCACGCGGACGGGCATGTCGGTACGGGAGTGGCTGACGGCCGCCAAGGAGGCCGGGCTGGACTCGATACCGGGTACGGCGGCGGAGATCCTCGACGACGAGGTCCGCTGGGTGCTGACCAAGGGGAAGCTTCCGACGGCCGACTGGATCGACGTGATCACGACGGCGCACGAGCTGGGCATCCGCTCGTCGTCCACGATGATGTACGGGCACGTGGACCAGCCCCGCCACTGGCTCGGGCACCTGCGCACACTGGCCCGGATCCAGCAGCGGACCGGCGGTTTCACGGAGTTCGTGACGCTGCCGTTCATCCACACCAACGCCCCCGTGTACCTGGCGGGCATCGCACGGCCCGGGCCGACGGTGCGCGACAACCGGGCGGTGACGGCGATGGCCCGGATCCTGTTGCACCCGCACATCACCAACATCCAGACGAGCTGGGTGAAGCTGGGCGCGGAGGGCGCGGCGGAGATGCTCCGCTCGGGCGCCAACGACCTGGGCGGGACGCTGATGGAGGAGACCATCTCGCGGATGGCGGGCTCCTCTTACGGCTCTTACAAGTCCGTCCGGGACCTGGTCGCGGTCGCGGCAGCCGCCGGGCGGCCGGCGAGGCCCCGTACGACCCTGTACGGGGAGGTGCCGCAGGAACGCCGGCTCGCGGCGGCGGCCTCGGACGGGCACCTGCCGGAGCTGCTGCCGCTGGTGGACTGAGTCCGGGCCGCCGCGGCGCCCGCTCAGGCGGGCGTCGCGGGGCGGCCGATGGGCGTGTGGTGGGCGAGGGCGGCGTGCGGGTCGTCGTGGTCGTGGTCGGCGGTGTGGTCGGTGTGGACGGTGGCGGCCGTCAGCCGGGGCACGGCGTGGATGAGGGCGTGTTCGGCGGCGACGGCCAGGGCGTGGGCCTGCACGACGGTGAGGTGGGGGTCGACGACGATGTCGGCCTCCGCCCGCAGGGTGTGGCCGATCCACCGCAGCCGGACCTGCCCGAGGTCGCGTACGCCGGCCACGGCGCGCAGCGCGTGTTCGGCGGTGTCGACGAGGGCCGGGTCGACGGAGTCCATGAGCCGGCGGAAGACCTCGCGGGCCGCGTCGCGCAGCACCATCAGGATCGCCGCGGTGACGAGCAGACCCACGAGCGGGTCGGCGGCCCGCCACCCGAGCGCGGCGCCGCCCGCGCCGACGAGGACGGCGAGCGAGGTGAACCCGTCGGTGCGGGCGTGCAGTCCGTCCGCGACGAGGGCGGCCGAGCCGATCCGGCGGCCGGTGCGGATGCGGAACCGGGCCACCCACTCGTTGCCGGCGAACCCGACCACCGCCGCGACGGCCACCGTCCCCAGGTGGCTGATCGGGCGCGGGTGCAGCAGCCGGTCCACGGCCGTGTGCGCGGCGAGCGCGGAGGAGGCGGCGATGGTCAGCACGACGGCGATCCCGGCCAGGTCCTCGGCGCGGCCGTACCCGTAGGTGTAGCGGCGGTTGGGCGCCCGGCGGCCCAGGACGAACGCGAGGCCCAGCGGCACGGCCGTGAGCGCGTCGGCCCCGTTGTGGAGGGCGTCGCCCAGCAGCGCCACCGAACCGGAGAGGGCGGCGACCACGGCCTGGACCCCGGTGGTCAGTCCCAGGACGGCCAGGGAGAGCCACAGGGTGCGCACGCCCTCGCGGGAGGTCTCCATCGCGGGGTCGACCTTGTCCCGGGCGTCGTGGCTGTGCGGGGTGAGGAGATGCCGCAGCCGGTGGCGCGGCCTCCGCGACCGGCGGGTGCCGTGCGTGTGGCCGTGGCCGTCGTCGTGGCCGTGGTGATGCCCGTGGCCGTGGTGATGCCCGTGGTCGTGATCGTGGCCTTCCAGCACGCGACCACCATACAAACGGCTCCCCCGTCGCAGCCGTTTCCCACGTCGGGCACCGCGCCGGGTTGCCGATGTCTTAAGGCCGGACGGCGCCCCGGTTCCCACCGCCGCCCGCTCGGTGAACAGGTGTGGAACACAAGGGAGTTGATATTCCTGGGGTCGCTCTACGCGCGTCATCCTGGCCGGCATGAGGATCTCCCCACGCATCGCAGCCCTCGGCGCGGCGACCGCCTTCGCCGCCGCCCTCCTCGCGGGCCCGGCCGCCTCCGCCGCGCCCGTCGCCCCCGTGTCCGCCTCCGTCGCCTCGGTCGGCCGGATCTGCTACTCCGCCCTCCCCTCCCAGGCGCACGACACCCTCGACCTCATCGACCAGGGCGGCCCGTTCCCGTACTCCCAGGACGGCGTCGTCTTCCAGAACCGCGAGGGCCTGCTGCCCGCCCACACCAGCGGGTACTACCACGAGTACACGGTCATCACCCCGGGCTCCCCGACCCGCGGCGCCCGACGCATCATCACGGGACGGCAGACCGACGAGGACTACTACACGTCGGACCACTACGCCTCGTTCCGCCGCGTCGACTCCGCCTGCTGACACCGCTCGCCCACGCCGCCCGTCGCGCGGCACACGTACGCCCCCGACGGTCGCCGACCGGTCGGGGGCGTCGTCACGTCCGCATCAGCCGACGAGTGCCGGTGACGACACCTGCCACGAAAGTCCGACCGGTAGGAGGGAAGCCTGATGTGTTCGGATTCCGGCCGTTCTCCGACCACTTCTGCGCGACCTGACGCATACCGTCCGGGTTCGACCGAACCTGTCCACTACAGTGCGCGCCAAAGCCTGGGGGGAAACAGCATGGACACGAGTACGGCGACGCCTACGGCCCTTCCGGAGGCGGCGGCCCCTGCGGGCACCGGCGCACCCGCCGCCACATCGAGCGCCACCTCCACCGCGCTCTGGGGCCGGGCCGAGCAGCAGGACTTCCGTAGCCGGGTCCGCGGCACCCTGCTCGGCTCCGCGATCGGGGACGCCCTCGGCGCACCCGTCGCCGGCCTCTCCCTCGACGGCATCCGCGAGACCCACGGCCTGGCCGGCCTGACCGAACCGGCCCCCGCCTACGGCCGCCGGGGCAGCGTCACCGCCTCCACGCAGCTCGCCCTCTTCACCGTCGACGGGCTGATCCGGGCCCACGTGCGCCGGGACACCGGCGGCTGGCACCCGCCGACCGACGTCCACCGGGCCTACCTGCGCTGGGCCGCGACCCAGCACGACTGGGGCCCCGACGAGCGCCGCAAGGACAACGGCTGGCTCGCGCAGCAGGAGTGGCTCTACGCCCGCCGCGGCCCCGACCGCGCCTGCATGACCGGCTTCGCCGACGACATGCTCGGCACCCCGGACAAGCCGAAGAACCCCACCGCCCGGGACGCGGCCGCGACCGTCCGCTCGGCACCCTTCGGTCTGCTGGTCGGCTGGGAACCGACCCTCGTACTGCAACTCGCCGTCGAGTGCGCCACGCAGAGCCACGGACACCCCACCGCCTTCCTTTCCGCCGGGGCCTTCGCCGTCATCGTCCACGGCCTGATCCGGGGCGACACCCTGGACGGCGCCGTCCGGCGCGCCCTCGGCCTGCTCGGCGCGCGCGCCTCCCACCAGCCGGTCACCGACGCCCTCCAGCGCGCGGTATCGGCCGCCACGCAAGGGGAACCGAGCCCGAAGATGGTCGAATCGCTGTCCCCGGGGGACGGCCGCGACGCCGAGGACGCGCTGGCCATCGCCGTGTACTGCGCCCTGGTCGCCGAGGACGTTCCGCACGGGCTGCGGCTCGCCGTCAACCACGGCGGCGACTCCACCGTCACCGGCGCCATGTGCGGGGCGCTGCTCGGGGCCCTGCACGGGGAGACGGCCCTGCCGGCCGCCTGGCTGGCCGACGTGGAGGGCCGCGCCACGATCCTGGAGCTGGCCGACGACTTCGCGCTGGAGATGACGCAGGGTCCCGCCCTGCACGGCCCCTCCGCCTCCGCGCCGGGCTGGCTCTCGCGCTATCCGCGCGGCTGACGGGGTGTCCGTGGGGTGAAGTAGCGTTCCGATCATGAGCATGCCGCCTCCGCCCCCGCACTCCCCGGGTCCGTACGGACCCCCGCAGTACCCGAACCCGCCCGGCGGCCGGCCCTACGCGCAACAGCAGGGGTACCCGGGCCCGCCCCACCCGCCGCAGCCGTACCCCGGCCAGGCGCCCTGGGGGCCGCTGCCGGTGGGACCGGCGCCGATGGGCGCGCCGCCGATGGGACCGCCGCCGCGCAAGAGCCGGGCCGGGATCGTGATCGCCGTCGTCGCGATCGCCCTGGGCGGGCTGTTCGTCGCGGGGTTCGTGGTGAACCGGATCGCCCGGGCCGGAGCCGTCGTGAGCGGGGCCGGGTTCCCCGCCGCCGAGTACCGGCTGACGGTGCCGAAGACGGTGCTGAGCGGCACGTACCGGCTGTCGCAGGACGCGTCCGGGACCAAGGGCAAGGAGATCATCGACGGCGGCTACGACCCCAAGGTCCGCGACCCGAAGCCGGTGGTCGCCCAGTACGCCACCGCCGACTCCGCCACCGAACCCGGCGTCCTCGTCATCTCCGGCATGTACGGCCAGTTCAAGGACCATGCGGACTCCCGGCGCAAGATGATCGCGGGCGCCCAGGAGGGCGATGGCGCCGGTCAGGCGGTCCCCCCGAGGGACATCACCCCGACCGGCTCGGACATCACCCTGACCTGCCAGGTGCTGACCTCCCTGCAGAACGGCACCAAGGTCCCCTTCCCCATGTGCGCCTGGGCGGACGCCAACACGGCCGCCACGGTCGCCGTGGTCACCGCCGCAACCGCCCTTCAAGACCCCGCCTCCATCGACCTCGACCGGATGGCCGAAACCACCCTCAAGGTCCGCGCGGAATCGCGTCAGCCGCTGCACTGACGCGGACGGGCCGCAGGCCGCGCCCTGGCGGCGACCTGCCCGCCGGGGCGGTGCGGCGCCGGGCGGTGCGGCTCGTGCTCCGGGGTGTCGCGCGGGGGCGCGGGGGCCGTACGTTGGACCTTCGACGTCTCGGAGGTGCCCTCACCCATGCGGATCGCCACGACCATCTTCCTCACCGACCGCACCATCACCCCCACCCGCCTCGCCCGCACCCTGGAAGAGCGCGGCTTCTGCGGTCTCTACCTCCCCGAGCACACGCACATCCCCGTCACCCGCGACACGGCCGCGCCCATGGGCGGCGAACTCCCCGAGGAGTACGGCCGCACCCTCGACCCGTTCGTCGCGCTCGGCCAGGCCGCCGCCGTCACCGAGCGGCTCACCCTCGGCACCGGCATCACCCTGGTCGCCCAGCACGACCCGATCGTCCTCGCGAAGCAGGCCGCCACGCTGGACCACCTCTGCGGCGGCCGCTTCACCCTCGGCGTCGGCTACGGCTGGAACGTGGAGGAGGCCGCCGACCACGGCGTCGAGTGGCGCACCCGGCGCGAACTGGTCCGCGACCGCCTGGCCCTGATGCGCGCCCTGTGGGCCCCCGAACCCACCCCCTACGAGGGCGCCTTCGGCTCCGTCCGGGCCAGCCAGGCCCACCCCAAACCGGCCCGCCCCTCCCGTGAACTGCGCCCCGGCGTCCCGCTGCACGGCCCCCGCACCCTCATCGGGGGCGCCGCCGGCCCGAAGCTCTTCGCGGCCGTCGCCGACCACGCCGACGGCTGGCTGCCCATCGGCGGTGGCGGTCTCACCGAGTCCCTGCCGGTGCTGCGCCGCGCCTGGGAGGACGCGGGCCGCGATCCGAAGGCCCTCCAGGTGGTCCCGTACGCCGTCCGCCCCACCCCGGGCAAGCTGTCCCACTACGAGGATCTCGGCATCGAGGAGGTCGTCCTGCAACTGCCGCCCGCGGCGGAGCCGGACGTGCTGCGCGTACTGGACGACTTCGCCCAGTACCTCTGACCGACACCCCTGACCGCTACCTCTGACCGACACCCGGGCCCGAACCGGGGCGGCCGTCCGGGGCGATCGCTACAGTGCGGTAGACCGTCCACGGGATGGCAGTCGACCGGATGTCCCCCCACGGCCGGCTCCGCCGGCTGCGCGCACCGAGAGGTCCCCCCATGACCGTCCCCCTCGCGAGCGACCTCGCGGTCAACCTGCTCGACGCGCATTCACTCCTCGCCGCCTTCGGCGTCGTCGGCATCGCGGTGGTGATGTTCGCGGAGACCGGGCTGCTGGTCGGGTTCTTCCTGCCCGGCGACTCCCTGCTGTTCACCGCCGGCCTGCTGTGCGTCGCCGGAACCCCGGACGGGGACGCGAGACTCTCGCTCCCGCTGGTACTGGCCGCCTCCGCGGCCGGTGCGCTGGCCGGCGCCCAGACCGGCTACCTCATCGGGCGGCGCGCGGGCGGCGCCGTCCTGGAGCGCAGCCGGTCCAGGAAGCTGCACGAAGGCGCCGAGCGCGCCGGGGAGTTCCTCGCGAAGTACGGGCACGCCAAGGCGATCGTGCTGGCCCGCTTCGTCCCCATCGTCCGTACGGTCCTCAACCCGCTGGCCGGGGCCCTGAACGTCCCGGCCCGCGTCTTCACGGTGTGGCAGGTCGTCGGCGGCCTCGTCTGGACGGTCGGTCTGGTCCTCGCGGGGTACGCGCTCGGCTCCTCCATCCCGAACGTCGACCGGTACCTGCTGCCGATCGTCGCCCTGGTCGTCGCGGTGTCCCTGCTGCCCCTCGCCGTCGAAGTGCTCCGCTCCCGGCGGGCCCGCAAGCAGCGGAACGGCACCGCTACTCCGTGAGGTCCCCGACCGTGGGGGCGACGAGGCCGAACAGGTCCGTGATCGTGGTCAGCGCGGCCTTGTGCAGCGCGGCGGCCGGCACGACGGTGCCGTCGGGGGCGGTCAGCGGGCGCGCGGCGGTGGCCTCGGCGACGACCGAGGGACGGAAGCCGCGGTAGAAGGCGCCCTCGGCGGTGAAGGTGACGCACATGTGGGTCATGAACCCGGCCAGCACCAGCTCCTTGCCCGCGCCGACCTCGTGCAGGACCTTCTCCAGCTCGGTCCCGTGGAAGGCGTTGGGGAACTGCTTGACCACCACCGGCTCACCGGCGACCGGGGCGACTTCCTCACTGATCGCACCGATCTCGGCACGGATGTCGTACGGGGTGCCCTCGCCGCCGTCGTTGACGACGTGCACGACGGGGATCCCCGCCCCGCGCGCCGCCGACAGCAGCCGGGCCCCGGCCGCCAGCGCCTCCTCGGCGCCTTCGAGGGCCATGACGCCGGTGCGGTAGGTGTTCTGGTAGTCGATCATCACCAGGGTGGTGTCGGCGAGGCGCGGCAGCTCGTCGTCGAGGCCGATCACGTCGCGCAGGCGCGTGGAAGAAGGCATGGCAAAGCTCCTCGAACGGTCAAGGGGAAGGATCAGGAAGTCGTACGGAAACGACGGCGGTAGGCCGCCGGGGTGGTGCCGGTCTGCTTGCGCAGCGCCCGGTGGAGCGTCTCCACCGAACCCAGCCCGCAGGCAGCGGCGATCTGCTCCAGCGGCCGGTCGGTGCCCTCCAGCAGACGCCGCGCCGCCTCCACCCGGGAGGCCTCGACGTACGCGGCGGCGGTCATACCGGTCTCCTGGCGGAACACCCGCGCGAAGTGGCGCTCGCTCAGGCACATCCGCGCCGCGAGCGCTGCGGCGGACAGATCACCGTCCACGTGGTCGGCGATGTACATCCGCAGCTCGTCGATGTCCCGGCGGGACGCGGGCGGCCGGGACAACGGGACGGAGAACTGGCTCTGGCCGCCCTGCCGCTTGAGGTACATGACCAGCTGCCGCGCCACCGCCAGCGCCACCTCCTCCCCCAGGTCGTCGGTCACCAGGGCCAGCGCGAGATCCATGCAGGCACTGATCCCGGCGCCGGTCCACACGTTCCCGGACCGCACGAAGATGGGGTCCGGGTCGACCGTCACCGCCGGGTGGTCGGCGGCGAGCCGGGCCGCGGTCGACCAGTGGGTGGTGGCCGTCCTGCCGTCCAGCAGCCCGGCCGCGGCCAGGAGGTGCGCGCCCACGCACACCGAAGCCACCCGCCGGGCCAGTGGCGCGACCCTCTCCAGCCACGCCACCACGTCCCGGTCGATCCGGGCGACCGGCCCGTCCGGGTGCGGATCCACGGCGCCGGGCACCAGCAGCATGTCCAGCACCCCGTCCACGTCGCCGAACGCGAGGTCCGCCACCAGGCGCACCCCCGCCGACGTGGTCACCACACCCGCCGACGGCCCGGCGAGCTCCACCCGGTACCCGGCCCGGCCCCCGGTCTCCCGGTTGGCGAGCGCGAACACCTCGGCCGGGCCGGTGACGTCGAGGAGGTCGACGTCGGGGAAGACCGCGATGACGACGCGGCGGGTCGTGGACATGCCCTCCATCGTGGTGCCCGCTGCCGGACGGCCGCAATGACGCGGTTCTGTCGCATCCGGCCACCGCTCGCTAGGGCGGCGGGATCGGTCCCGGGGCGGTCACACCCACCGCCGGACGCCAAAAACGCCCGTCAGGCAGGGCCTGACGGGCGCCGAGGTAGTAGTCCGCATCACGCTGGAAGCCGAGCCCCGGGACGGCCTGACGCAGGTGCCCCCAGATGCCCGGCACGACACGGTACTCACCGGCCACCATCCAAGGATCGTCCCCCAGCACGAACAGGTGCCGTATCGCCAGGAACTGGTCCCGGGTGAGGGTGACGGACTCGACCATCTCCTCGTCGGCGCCGAAACCGGTCAGGTCCCAGACGAGGTTGTGCCCATCGGCGAATGGATAGTCGCTGCTCACCGCCTCAAGCTAGGCGTCCTCCATACGGCCCGCACCTGCTTTTCCCTCCCCTTCGGCGGATCGGCGCCGAACGCCGGGAGCCCCGCTCCCACCGCCCGGGCCCACCTGGCGTCAGCCGACCTTGGGCGGCTTCGGCAGGCCGGACGTCAGGGCCGTGCCGGTGCTCTTGACGGATCCGTCGGCCGCCTTGGCCGCGCTGCCGGCCGCCGAGGCGGTGATGCCCACCGCCGTCTTCGTGTCCTGCACGGCGTGCCCGGGGTGGTCCACGATGTCGCCGACGCGCTCGGTGATCGGGGGCCCCTGGACGGCGGGTTCGTCGGCGTGGGCGAGGGCGGGGGTGAGGGCGAGGGCCGCACCGCCGGTCAGGATCAGGGTGGCGAGGCTGCGCTTGATGGGATTCATGCCCGGCCCAACGACCCCACCGCGCCCGGGGTCACCCCCGGACGGACCCCACCACGCTCCCCTCAGTCCTCGACCACCAGCGCCGGCGTGGACTTCGTCAGGACCTCGCCCCGGAAGAAGGCGGGGCTGCGGCGTTCGGTGACCAGCATGATGACCAGGCCGAGGGCGAGCAGGCCGACGCCGATGACGAAGACGCTGCCGACGCCGAAGACGGTGGAACCGGATCCGTAGGACGGGTCCCACATGTCGGCCAGGGTCTTGCAGAAGACGGAGGCCAGCAGCAGTCCGCCCAGGACCGGGAAGACGCCCTTGAAGAACAGGTCGCGGACGGAGTCGCGCAGCTCGCGCCGGAAGTACCAGGCGCAGGCGAAGGCGGTCAGCGAGTAGTAGAAGCAGATCATCAGGCCGAGGGCGAAGATCGTGTCGGTCAGGACGTTCTCGCTGACCAGCGACATCACGGTGTAGAAGACGCCGGTCGCGACGCCCGCCGTGACGGTGGCGCGGCCCGGGGTCTTGAAGCGCGGGTGGACCTTGGCGTAGGAGGCGGGCAGCGCCTCGTACGCCGCCATGGCCAGGACCGTGCGGGCCACCGGGATGAAGGTGGTCTGGAGGGAGGCGGCGGCGGAGGCGAGGACGGCGACGAAGAGCAGGATGCCCAGCAGCGGCCCCATCACGGGCCCGGCGAGGGCGGCGAAGACGTTGCCGGAGGTCTGCGGGTTGCCGAGGCCGAGGCCGGAGGTGCCGGAGCCGACGGCCATCTGGGCGGCGATGCCGGTGGCCAGGTAGGAGCCGACCAGGACGATCATGGCGATCAGCGAGGCGCGGCCGGGTGTCTTGGCCGAGCCGATGGTCTCCTCGTTGGCGGTGAGGCAGGTGTCCCAGCCCCAGTACATGAAGATCGAGAGGGAGAGCCCGGCGGTGAAGGCGCCCATGGACTCCACCGCGAAGGGGTTCATCCACTCCCACGAGAAGTGCACGCCGGTGTCGAAGGCGCCGGTGTCGAAGGCGCCGGCGGAGGCCTTCTGGAAGGCCATCGCGACGAAGATCGCGAGGACGGCCAGTTGCAGGCCGACCAGCGTGTACTGGACGCCCTTGGTGGCGGTCATGCCGCGGTAGCTGACGGCGGTCGCGGCGGCGATCAGGGTGAGGCAGGTGGTGATGTGGACGAGCTTGTCGTCGTCCAGGGCGGCGATCGCGTCGTTGCCCGTGATCTGCCCGGCCAGGAGCCAGAAGTAGGAGGTGGCGACGCCGGCCAGGTTGGACAGCACGATGATCGTGGCGATCACCAGGCCCCAGCCGCACATCCAGCCGACGCGCGGGCCGAAGGCCTTCACGGTCCAGGTGAAGGAGGTGCCGCAGTCGGGGACGGCCTTGTTCAGCTCGCGGTACGCGAAGGCGACCAGCAGCATCGGGAGGAAGCCGGCGAGGAACACCGCGGGCATCTGGACGCCGACCTCGCCGGCCGTGGAGCCGAGGGTGGAGGTCAGGCAGTAGACGGGAGCGACGGTGGAGATGCCGATGACGGCGCTCCCGACGAGGCCGACGGAGCCCTTGCCGAGCCCTTTGCCGCGGACGTCGCCGTCGCTCTCCGCCGTCCCTGCCCCTGCGGCCGCCTGGGGCCGCCGAACGTCCAGCTGTGTCATGGGTCAGGACGTTAGAGGGTGCGGTTTCCACATCTGGAAGGTTTAAGTCCGGATGACTGACAGCCAAATGACCTTTGATTCGATCAGAAAACAGCTCCCACCCCAACGAAACACAAGGTTCGCTCAGACATCCATCCCCACTTCGCGAGGACCCGAACAACCACTTCCGTTATACGGAAACCGCAGATGTGTCCGTTTTGCCCGGCTGCAAAGTTTCCGGTGTGACCCCCGCCTCATACGCCCCTCACGCCCTCACCCCGCCCACACGATCGACTGCATCTCGCTGTAGGCGTGCAGCGCGTACGAGCCGACGTCCCGGCCCACCCCCGACCGCTTGAAGCCCCCGAACGGCGCCTCCATGTTCCGCCCGATCGTGTTCACGCCCACCCCGCCCGCCCGCAGCCGCCGCGCGACCCGGAACGCGCGCGCCGGGTCCCCGGACCACACGTAGCTCAGCAGGCCGAAGTCGCTGTCGTTGGCCAGCGCCACCGCCGCGTCCTCACCCGCCTCCCCGGCGCCGTCGAACGGTACGACCACCACCACCGGGCCGAAGATCTCCTCCCGCACCACCCGCATGTCGTTCGTGCAGTCCACGAGCAGCGTCGGGGCCACGTAGAAGCCGCTGCCGTCCCCGACCACCGGGCGCTCGCCGCCGTACGCGATCCGCGCGCCCTCCTTGCGGCCGAGCTCGACGTACGACTCCACCCGGTCCCGGTGGGCCGCCGAGATCACCGGGCCGACGACCGTGCCCCGCTCCCCCGGATCGCCCACCTTCATGAAGGCCAGGTAGCCGGTGAGCTTCTCCACGAGCGCCCCGTACACCGACCGGTGCACGATCACCCGGGTCGGGGCGGTGCAGATCTGGCCGCTGTAGAAGGAGAAGGTGGTGCCGATCCCCGCCACCGCCGCGTCGAGGTCCGCGTCCTCCAGCACCACCGCCGCGCCCTTGCCGCCCAGCTCCATCAGCTGCCGCTTCATGGAACGGCCGCACGCCTCGGCGATGCGCTGCCCGACCGCCGTGGAGCCGGTGAACGACACCATGTCCACGTACGGGGAGTCCACCGCCGCCTCGCCCACCTCCACCGAGGCACCCGAGACGACGTTGACGACGCCCGCCGGGACCCCCGCCTCCTGGAGCGCCTGCGCCATCTTGAACACCGACAGCGGGTCCTGCGGGGCCGGCTTCACCACCACCGTGTTCCCCATGGCCAGCGCCGGGGCCACCTTGCCCGCCGGATTGGCCCACGGGTTGTTGTACGAGGTGATGCAGGTGACCACGCCGACCGGCTGGCGCACCTCCAGCGCGCCGAGCACGGTCGCCTTCCCCATCGGGCCGGCCTCGGTGACCTGCGGCGGAAGCCCCCGCTCCACCGGCTCCAGGGCGCCCTTCGCGTACCGCCGGAAGCGGGACACCCCGACGCCCACCTGCATGCCCCGCGCGATGCCCGTGGGGGCGCCCGTCTCGGCCTGCGCGAGCGCCGCCCACGGCTCGTACTCCCGCTGGATGATGTCCGCGGCCCGGTCCAGGATCGCCGCCCGCTCCTGCGGCCGGGTACGGGACCAGCCCTCGAAGGCCCCGGCCGCGGCGCGGGCCGCCTCCTCCACCTGGGCGCGCGAGGCCTCCGGGGCGAGGCCGACCACCGACTCGTCGGCCGGGTTCACCACCTCGTAGTGCCCGCCGTCGGGATCCACCCACTCCCCTGCGATGAAGAGCCTCTGGGGCGCGTCCGTCATCGGGTGCTCACCGTCCTCGTGTCGCGGCCCGAGCGCAACACGGTGCCGGGGACCGCGCCCGTCACCCGGTCGTCGCGGACGGTCTCCACGCCGTTGACGCGTACCGACACGATCCCGACGGCCCGCGCGTCCAGCCGCGGGCTGTTGCCCGGCAGGTCGTGGACGAGCGTCGCGGGGCCCGCTTCGATGCGCTCCGGATCGAAGAGCACCAGGTCCGCGTGGAACCCCTCGGCGATCCGCCCGCGCTCGCGCAGCCCGAACAGCCGGGCGGGGTCGTCCGTGAGCATCCGCACCGCCTGCTCCAGCGGCACCAGCTTGCGGCCGCGCAGGCAGTCGCCGAGGAACCGGGTCGTGTACGGGGCTCCGCACATCCGGTCCAGGTGGGCGCCCGCGTCGGAGCCGCCGAGCATCACGTCCTCGTGCTGCCAGGTCTCGGCGCGCAGCGCCCAGCTCGCCGGGTCGTTGTCGGTGGGCATGGGCCACAGGATCGTGCGCAGGTCGTCGTTGGCGCAGATCTCCACCAGGCAGTGGAAGGCGTCCTGGCCGCGCTCGGCCGCGATGTCGTTCACGACCCGGCCGGAGAGGCCCTCGTTCTCCTTGCTGTACGTGTCCCCTATGACGTAGCGGCCGAAGTCGGCGAGGCGGCGGAACACCCCGGCCTCCTTGCTGTCGGCGCGGCGCAGCATCTCGGCGCGCACGTCCGGGTCGCGGAGTGCGGCTATCCGCTCGGGGACGGGCAGTGCGAGGACCTCGCCCCAGCCGGGGATGAGGTTGAGCGCGCAGAAGGTACGGAGCGACATGTTCATGGGGGTGAGGATCGGCATGGTCAGTGCGACGATCCGGCCGCCGGCCTTGCGGGCCCGCTCGCTCGGTACCAGCTGGCGCGGCACCCGTTCCGGGACGGAGGCGTCGATGGTGAGGACGTTCCAGTTCAGGGGGCGTCCGGCGGCGGCGCTCATCTCCACGAAGAGGTCGATCTCCTCGTCGGAGAACTGGTCCAGGCAGCCCGCGACGATCGCCTCCAGCTGGGTGCCCTCGTGCTCGCCGACCGCCCGGGACAGGGCGAGGAGCTCGGCGGGACCGGCGTGCCGGGAGGCGACGGGGGCGCCGTCGCCGTCGGAGTGGGTGGAGGACTGGGTGGTGGACAGGCCCCAGGCGCCGGCGTCCATGGCTTCGTGGAAGAGGTCGAGCATCTGCCGCATCTGCCGGTCGGTGGGCTGCCCCCCGATGGCGTCCTCGCCCATGACGTGCTGGCGCAGCGCGCAGTGGCCGACCATGAAGCCGGCGTTGACGGCGATCCGCCCCTCCAGGGCGTCGAGGTACTCGCCGAAGGTGGACCAGGTCCAGTCGACGCCTTCCTCCAGGGCGGCCAGGGCCATCCCCTCGACCTTGCTCATCATGCGGCGCGTGTAGTCGGCGTCGTCGGGACGGTCCGGGTTGAGGGGGGCGAGGGTGAAGCCGCAGTTGCCGCCGGCGACGGTGGTGACGCCGTGGTTCATGGAGGGGGTGGCGTACGGGTCCCAGAACAGCTGGGCGTCGTAGTGGGTGTGCGGGTCGATGAACCCGGGGGTGAGGACCAGCCCGGTGGCGTCCTCGTCGGTGCGGGCCGTCCCGGTGACGGTGCCGGGTTCGCCGATGACGACGATCCGCCCGTCCCGGAGGCCGACGTCGGCGACGTACGCGGGCGCGCCCGTGCCGTCGACGACGGTGGCTCCCTTGATCAGGTGGTCGAGCATGACGCTGAGGCTCCTTCTTCCCTGACGTGGCGTTCCGGCCCCGCCGGGGCGGGGCCGGGGGCGGCCGGCGGGCGGGCCGTTCAGACGGCTTGGCGGAAGCGGGTCGTGCGGTGGACCGGGTCGGTGTCGATGTGCGGGATCACGTGTTCGCCGATGAGCTTGATGGTCGTCATCGTGTCCTCGTAGGACACCCCGGTCGGCAGGCCGAAGGACAGCTGGTCGGCGCCGGCCTGCTCCCACCGCTTGCACTGGGCGCGGACCTCGGACGGGTCGCCGCAGATCAGCAGTTCCTCGGCGATCAGCAGCTCGATGATCTCCGCGTTGTACTCGGGCAGCGTCTCGGGCCACTGCGGGATGGCCTCGGGGCGCGGGAAGGTGTCGTGGTAGCGGAAGACCAGCGACTGGAAGCGGTTCATGTTCGCGTTGACGGCGATCTCGACGGCCTTGTCGTGGGTCTCGGCGCAGATCGCGGTGGAGGTGACCATCACGTTGTCGTTGACGAACGCGCCGATGGCCTTCGCCTCCTGGATGGCCGTCTTGTACTGCTCCAGCACCCACTCCATGTCGGAGACCTTCTGCACGCTGAACCCGAGGACGCCCAGGCCCTTCTTGGCGGCCATCGCGTACGACGAAGGGGACCCGGCGGCGTACCACATGGCGGGGTGCGCCTTGCCGTACGGCTTGGGGAAGATCTTGCGCGGGGGCAGCGACCAGTGCTTGCCCTGGAACCCCTCGTATTCCTCCTGGAGGAACATCTTGGGGAACTCCGCGATGGTCTCCTCCCAGATCTCCTTGGTGTGGTTCATGTCGGTGATGCCCGGCAGGAACCCGAGGATCTCGTGGCTGCCCGCGCCGCGGCCGGTGCCGAACTCGAAGCGGCCCTTGGAGAGGTGGTCGAGCATGGCGACCTTCTCGGCCACCTTGACGGGGTGGTTCACCGGGGCGAGGGGGTTGAAGATGCCGGAGCCGAGGTGGATGCGTTCCGTGGCGTGGGCGAGGTAGGCGAGGAACACCTCGTTGGCGGAGAGGTGCGAGTACTCCTCCAGGAAGTGGTGCTCGGAGGCCCAGGCGTACTTGAAGCCGGACTTGTCGGCCTGGATGACGTACTCGGTCTCCTCGATCAGAGACTTGTGCTCCGCCTCGGGGTCGACCTTGGACCGCGCCTCAGGCACGTATCCCTGCACGAAGAGCCCGAATTCCAAGGGGTTCACCGTCCTTAGTTTTCTGACGTTGCGTCAGATTCGATGAGGCCGACTGTTCCACCGTGCGGCGGGAGCGTCAATACCTGACGCACCATCAGAAAGACCTCGTGGGAGCGTGCCGCCGCCCGCGCTAGAGGATGCTCACCCCGGCCATCCAGCCGCCGTCGATGACGAACGGCTGACCGGTGATGTAGGAGGAGTCCTCGCTGGTCAGGAAGAGCGCGAGCCTCGCGACCTCCTCCGGCCGGCCGACCCGGCCCAGCGGGACCACCCGCTTGTACAGGTCTGCCATCGCGTCCCGGGCCTCGTCCGTCATCCCCGCCGGGTCCAGCAGCCCCGGGTTGGCCATCGGGGTGTCCACGGCGCCCGGGCACATCGCGTTGACCCGGATGTTCTTCGCCGCCAGCTCCAGCGCGGCGACGCGCGTCAGCCCCAGGACGGCCGCCTTGGTGGCGGCGTACGCGCCCACGTACGCCATGCCCGTCAAACCGGTGTAGGAGGAGGTGTTGACGATCGTCCCGCCGCCCGCCGCCCCGATCTCCGGGGCCAGCGCCTTGATGCCGAGGAAGGCGCCGATCTGGTTGACCCGCACCACCTGCTCGAACTCCTCCAGCGGGGTCGCGGTCAGCTCGTTGAAGCGCAGGATGCCGGCGTTGTTGACCAGGCCGTCGATCCGGCCGAAGGCCTCCTTGGCGGCGGTGACGGCGGACGCCCAGTCCTCCTCCCGGGTCACGTCCATCCGTACGTAGCGGGCCCGGTCCTCGCCGATCTCCTTGGCGACCGCCGCGCCCTGCTCGTCCAGTACGTCCCCGAGCAGCACCTTCGCCCCCTCGGCGGCGAAGAGGCGGGCCTCCTGCTCTCCCTGGCCGCGTGCGGCGCCGGTGATGAGGACGACGCGGCCCTCCAGCTTGCCCATGCCGATGCTCCTAGTCGTTGAGGAGGGGGGCCACCTCGGCCCCGAAAACGGCTATCTGGTCGATCAGTTCGGCGCGGTCGCGGCTGCGGAAGCGCACCTGGATCTGGTCCACGCCGAGCTCCCGGTACGCGCGCAGCGACTCCGCGAGCGCCTCCGCCTTGCCCGTGAGGGTGCGGCGGCCGGTGTCCCAGGCCGGCTCGCCGACGTAGAGCGCCTCGGTGATCGCGCCGATCTCCAGCGGGCCGTCCACCCCCGCCGCCTCGCGCAGTTCCCTGATGCGGTTGATCTGCGCGGGGAGCTCGTGGCGGGGGTCGCCCTGCGGGAGCCAGCCGTCGCCGCGCACGGCGGCCCGGCGCACGGCGGCGGGCGAGGAACCGCCGACCCACACGGGGATCCGCGCCTGGGTGGGCCGGGGCAGCTGGCCGAGGTCCTTGAAGGAGAACCGCCCGCCCTCGAACTCCGGGTACTCCTCGGGCCCCAGGGCCGCGCGCAGGGCGTCCAGGGTCTCGTCGAGCACGGCCCCGCGGCGCCCGAAGTCCACGCCGAGCACCTCGAACTCCTCCGCCACGTGCCCGGCGCCGACCCCGAGGATCAGGCGGCCGCCCGAGAGGTGGTCGAGGGTGGCGTACTGCTTGGCGGTGACCAGGGGGTGGCGCAGGCCGACGATCGCGACGTGGCTCAGCAGCCGCACGTGCTCGGTGATCCCGGCGAGGTAGGCCAGGGTGGCGACCGGGTCGTACCAGACGGTGCCCATGGGCCCGGCGAGGCGGCGCGGGACGGCCACGTGGTCGCAGGTGGCGAGGTAACCGAACCCGGCCCGGTCGGCGGCCCGGGCGACCTCGGCGAGGTCGGCGGCGCCGGCCGCGGCCTCCCAGGGCTCGGCGTACAGGGTGCTCTGCGACTGGACCGGGAGCTGCATCCCGTATGCCAGCCGGCCTTCCGTAAACACGCGCGCCATGCCGTGACCGCCTCGCCTTCGTGGGCCGTGCGTCCGCCGGTTCGTCGTACCGGCTCGGGGGCATCGTCGTAGCTGACGCTCCGTCAGGCAATAGCGCGGCGGAACGGGATCCCGTTCCCGTGCGCTCTGGCGCGGGCCCGCGGCCCGGGCCTAAGGTGCGGCGCGCGGGATGGCGCGAGCACGGGAGACGTGGCGTGGAACTGTTTCTGACCCTGCTCAGCGGGGTCGCGTGGACCGGCGTGTACGCGGAGGCGATCCGGGTCGGGCTCCGGGACCGCACGTACGCGGTGCCGGCGGCCGCGCTCGCGCTGAACTTCGCGTGGGAGGCCACGTACGCGGTCGCCGAACTGCGCACCGGCCTCTCGGCCCAGGGCGTGGTGAACGTGGTGTGGGCGGCGGCCGACATCGCCATCATCGCCACCTACCTGCGCTTCGGGCGGGCCGAGCTGCCCCCGTTCGTGACCCGGCCGCTGTTCGCGGCGTGGGGCGCCCTGCTCTTCGGCGCCGCCTTCGCCGTGCAGTGGCTGTTCCTGGCCCACTTCGGGATGCACGACGCGGTGCGCTACTCGGCGTTCCTGCAGAACCTGCTGATGTCCGTCCTGTTCGTCGCGCTGTACGCCGCCCGCCGGGGCGGGCGCGGCCAGTCCCTGGTCATCGCCGTCGCGAAGTGGCTGGGGACTTGGCGCCGACCGTGCTGTTCGGGGTGATCGAGGACGCCCCGTTCATCCTCGGGCTGGGAGTGATGTGCTCCGTGTTCGACCTGGCGTACCTCGCGCTGCTGGCCAGGGACCCGGCTGCGGCTACCGGGCACTGACCTCGCCCCGCGCCACCCCGTCGGAGCGGACGCGGACGGCGGGGCGTTTCCCGTTGGGCGGTATCGGGGAAGTGCGGGCCGGCTGCCGGTGGCGGGTGCCGTTGGGCGGTATCGGGGAAGTGCGGGCCGACTGCCGCTGGCAGGGTCCCCTTGGGCGGTATCAGGGGAGTGCTGGGGGCTTCCCGTCAGTCCACTGTCCTTTCGCGTCGGTCCGGTCCGTCAAGGGCGCTCGCTGCGCTCGCGTCGCTCCGCGATGGCCTGCGGCCACCCTTGACTGCCCGTCCCGCCCCAAAACGCCAAAGACTGCCGGGAAGCCCCCAAGGAAACGGCCGGGAGGTCATGTTCCGATGACCCGGTCTCAACGACGCCCGCCCGAAGCCCCGGTCCAGGCCCGTCTCTTGCACCCCGGCAAATCCAGCCTCGCCGGCGTTTGAGGCGCGGGGCCTGGGGCGGAGCCCCAGAAAGCCCCGAGCGCAGCGAGGGGGACCACCCACCCGCGCGACAGATCGCTACGCGCTCCCCCCGGCATGGCGTCCGCAGCCCGGCATGGGCTGGGCCGCCAACGACCGCTACACAGCTGACCTCGTCTGGCGTCGTACCGGCCCGCCGGATCCGGCCGACCCGACTGGGAACCGACCGGGCGCAGCGCACATGTCCGCGCTCCCGAGGGCTAGATTGCCCGTATGCCTTCTGCACTCATTATTGGTTACGACCCGCAGGCGATACCCGGCGTCGATGCGAAGGCTCTTCGCGCGGATCTCGATGGGGAGCTGGCCCGGTTCGGCGCGCACGGTATCGACGCGGCCATGACGCTGGTCGTATTCGGCGAGGCGGGCGAGTCCGCCCTCGTCGCGTCGCTGACGGAGCGCCCGTGGGATGTCGTGATCGTCGGCGGCGGGATCCGCAAGACCGAGCAGTTGCTCCCGCTCTTCGAGCAGATCGTAAACCTGATTCGCCGCCATGCGCCTCAGGCGGCCATCGCGTTCAACACCAGTGGCGGGGACAGCGTGGAGGCGGCGAAACGGTGGGTATGAAGCCCCTGCTCAGGCGCGGCGCTTCGCCAGGACCGATCCGAGGAGCATGACGCCGGGGGCGATTCCCGCGATCAACGCGATGACGGCGGTGGAGAAGCCGTAGGCACCCAGCACCAGACCCACCGCGCCACACACCGACAGCCCCGCCGCCAGCCAACGCATGGACGTCAGCCGCCAGACGGCCGCCAGACCGAAGAAGTGCAGACCGACCACCAGCGCGATCCAACCCACCGTCGCCTGTGGGGCGTGCAGTACGGGATTGATCACGACGAGGCCCGCCGCTCCGACGACGACTTCGGCGGCGACGACGTACCGGTAGTTCCGGCCGAAGTCCGTCCTGGCACCGTCGGCGGCCGGCTGCTCCCCGCGCGCACGACGCAGTGTGAGTACCAGGGCGAGGAATGCGGTGACCGCCAGCACGCGCAAGGCAATGGCGACGGCCTCCGGCAGGGCGCCGGCGTTCGCCATGATGAAGAGGAACCCGAATATTCCACCGATGAGTCGGCCTGTCTGCGTCCGTATCATGGCGCCAGTGTCACCGATGTGGATCACCGGACCAATTCCGTTTTCGCGGCTCTGACCAGGCCTCTTGCCTCCCGGCAGGGGGCCGAGCCGGTGGCCTCCGGCCAGCGCGCAGCCCCTGCCGGGAGGCGCCCCCTCGCGGCCGACGGACGCCCTCGGGGCGGTGGTTGGTGCCGGTTCGGGCGGCTTCTACCCCGCCGATGGTGCCGTGTTCGACGCCAGAGCGCGTCAGCCGGGCATCGAGCGTCGGCATGCCCAGCCCACTGCCGGGCGGCAGACGCCGTGCGGGAGGAGCGCGTAGCGATCTGTCGCGCCGGTGGGCGGTCCCCCTCGCTGCGCTCGGGGCTTCTTGGGGCTCCGCCCCAGGCCCCGCGCCTCAATCGCCGCCGGGGCTGAATTTCCCGACCGGCGCCACATGCTGGGAGGTGCCCTCACGAGGCTGGATTCTGCGGATCGGCGCCGAACCCCGGCAGGCGCCCCACGGGCCGAAAACGGTGGCCGGTACGACGTCAGAGCACGTCAGCCGTGTAGCGATCGTTGGCGGCCTGTGCCCAGCCCATGCCGGGCTGCGGACGCCGTGCCGGGGGGAGCGCGTAGCGATCTGTCGCGCGGCCGGTGGGTGGGCCCCCTCGCTGCGCTCGGGGCTTCCTGGCGCTCCGCCCCAGGCCCCGCGCCTCAAACGCCGGCGAGGCTGAATTTTGCCGACCGGCGTCGAGCGCTTGAAGGGGCTTCGCGTCGCTGAGACCGGGTCATCGGAACATGACCCCCGGCCGTTTCCTTGGGGGCTTCCCGGCAGTCTTTGGCGTTTTGGGGCGGGACGGGCAGTCAAGGGTGGCCGCAGGCCATCGCGGAGCGACGCGAGCGCAGCGAGCGCCCTTGACGGACCGGACCGACACGAAAGGACAGTGGACTGACGGGACGCCCCCAACACCCCCCGACACCGCCTGAGGACACTCCGCCACCGCAGCCCCCGCACCCCGCCACCCACACCCCGCACAAGAAGCCGCCTCCTACCCCGAGACCACCCCGCCCCCTCCCCCGTACGCTGGGTCGATGAAGAGAACTCCACGTCAGGCAGCGCGAATTGTCGTACTTTCCCCGACTGGATCCGTGTTCCTCTTCCGGGAGAACAACGTCGAAGTCGGCATCCACTGGCTCCCGCCCGGCGGGGGGATCGATCCCGGGGAGAGTCCCGAGGAGTGTGTGCGGCGCGAGTTGCGGGAGGAGACCGGGTGGACCGACCTGGAGCCGCAGCGGCTGCTCTGCACCTGGGAGCACGACTTCACCCATATGGGCATACCGGTCCGCCAGTACGAGCACATCTACGTCACCAGCGGCCCCCGCCGCGACCCCGTCCCGGAGTATCCCGAGGCGCACTGGCGCTGGCTCTCGCAGGATGCGCTGGCCGCGCTCGGGGAGCCCCTGTGGCCGCCGCGGCTGGACGAGTTGCTGGCCCGCGTCTCCGCCGGCCCCGTCCACCTCGGCCTGATCGCCTGACCGCCGCAGCGCCGCAACGCCGCAGCGCCGCAGCGCCTAGCCGCCTGACCGCCTCAGCCCCTGATCACCTCAGCGACGCCGCCGCCCCCCCCCCCCTGATCACCGTGCCGCCGTGGCGCGGGCGTACAGGGACGCCGCGTACTCCCCCAGGACCGTGCTCGTGGAGACGTCGTCCGTGTCGCCGCCGGTCAGAATGCCGACGATCTTCCCGTCCCGGGCGATCCACGCGCTGCCGCTCGTGCCGCCCGGGAAGTCGGCGCAGTCGAAGCGCTGCTCCGTCGCCTTCTCGCGGATCGACACGGCCGTGCACGTGCGCGGCACCTTGCGGTCGGCCGGGTAGCCCGTCACCGTGACCTCCTCGCCGGTGCGGCCCGAGGTGTCGAGGACGGCGGCGCCGGTGAGGTCCTCGATGTTGCGGCCCGAGGCGTCGGGGGCGAGGCGGGCGAAGGCCAGGTCGTAGTCGTCGTTCCCGTCGTCCGTCCAGCGTGCGTCCTCGTAGACCTCTTCGAGCTTCCACGCGCCGTACGGGGCGGATCCGTTCGCGTACGCGGGTGCGAAGACCGCACTGCCCGCGCCGTCCTTGCCCGCCACCAGACAGTGCCCGGCGGTGACGATCAGGTTGCGGCCGGGGCTGTGCACGACGGTTGCGGTGCAGAAGTGGTCGCCGTCCACACCGCCCTCGAACAGCGGCCCCGTGAAGGCGGACGGGCCGCCCGGGCGCGGGGTCACGGGTGACGAGCTCGGGCGCGGCGTCTTGGACAACTGGGGCTGCTTCGACGATTGCGAACGTGACGGCGGGCTGGAGGAAGCGCCTGCCGGAGGGGCCGACTTCGGGTGCGCCGCCACCGTACCGCCCGTTTCCGGCACCACCGTCGTCATGGCCGCGGACGCGCCCAGCGCCGCCACCCCGCACAGCACCGCGGTCACCACGGTCCGCTTGTCCACCACCGCCACCCTCCCCACTCAGCTCTGGCGGAGCATGCCTTGGCGCCCCTGCCGCCGCAAGGGCCGGAGCCCGCCAGGATCCCGGGCTCCACCATCGCACTTCCGGGCCACGGGTGTTGACACGACCTCGGGAACACCCCACACTCCTCTGCATACGCCGGAAACAGTTTACGGAGGACACAATGATTGCCGAAGTCGTCACCGCCACCGCCCTCGCCGCCCCTCCCGCCGCCCTCTTCGGCCACCGCGCCGTGCGCCGCCTCCAAGGCGCCCGGGCGCTGCGGATCGACTCCCCCCGCGGGATCGACGAGCAGGGCTTCGTCCGCATCGGCGGCATCGAGCAGTGGGTCTCGGTGCGCGGCGAGGACCGCGCCAACCCCGTCATCGTCGAGGTCCACGGCGGCCCGGGCGCCCCCAACTCCATCTACGCAGTGCGCACGCGCGCCTGGGAGCAGCACTTCACGATCGTCCGCTGGGACATGCGCGGCGCCGGCAAGACCTTCGGCCGCGGCGGCCCGGAAGGCCAGGGGGACGCCACCTTCGCGCGGCTGTACGAGGACGCCCTGGAGGTGGTCGGCCACGCACGCCGGAGGCTCGGCGTACGCCGGGTCGTACTCGTCGCCAACTCCTTCGGCAGCGTCTTCGGCCTGCGCCTGGTGCGCAACCACCCGGAGCTGTTCTCGGCGTACGTCGGCACCGACCAGAACGTCCCCGACGCCGACCGCGACGCCTGCGCGTACCGGGACCTCCTGGAGCGGCTGCGCGCCGCCGGGAAGACCAAGCAGCTGGCGCGGGCCGAGGCCCTCGGCGCCGACCAGCGCGCCTGGAGCGCCGGGCAGCGCGCCACGTACGACCGACTCCGCACCCAGAGCGACCCGCTGACCCTGGACACCCTCAAGAAGGTGGTGCTCGGCTCGATGTGGCTGTCGCCGCTGCACACCCTGCGCGACCTGCGGGACTACTTCAAGGGGCAGCACTTCTCGGAGCGGGTCGCCGAAGGCACGACAGGGCTCACCGACGACCACAGGGGCGACCAGGCCGACGACCACGCCGACGACCACACCGACGACTACACCGACGACCAGGCCGACGACCAGGCAGACGACCCCGCCGACGAGACCGCCGACGAGACCGGCACGCGCTTCGAGGTGCCGTTCTTCGTCTTCCAGGGCGAGCTCGACGTCCTCACCCCGCCGGAGCGGGCCAAGGCCTTCTTCGACGCGGTCGAGGCACCCCTCAAGCACTTCGCCCTGATCGGGGGCGCGAGCCACTTCGCCTCGTTCCGGCGCCCCGAGGCCTTCCTGGAGCTCCTGCTGACCCACGTCCGGCCGGCGGTCACGGCCGAACGCGTCCAGGAGGCGCCCCAGAGGTGAACCAGAGGTGAGCCAGAGGGACGGCCCCCGAGCCCCCTACCCCCTCACCCCGCCCACAGCCCCTCCGCCGTCAGCCCCAGCAGGTCGATGGCGTTGCCCCGGACGATGCGCTCCACGACGTCCGGAGCGAGGTGCCCCATCTGGGCCTCCCCCACCTCCCGCGACTTCGGCCAGGTGGAGTCGGAGTGCGGGTAGTCCGTCTCGTAGAGGACGTTGCCCACGCCGATCGCGTCGAGGTTCCGCAGCCCGAACGCGTCGTCGAAGAAGCACCCGAAGACGTGGTCCGCGAACAGTTCGGACGGCGGCCGGTGGACCTTGTCCGCGACCCCGCCCCAGCCGCGGTTCTCCTCCCACACCACGTCCGCGCGTTCCAGGATGTACGGGATCCACCCGATCTGGCCCTCCGCGTACATGATCCGCAGGTTCGGGAAGCGCTCGAACTTGCCGCTCATCAGCCAGTCCACCATCGAGAAGCAGCAGTTGGCGAAGGTGATGGTGGAGCCGACGGCCGGCGGGGCGTCCGCCGAGGTGGACGGCATGCGGGAGGACGAGCCGATGTGCATGGCGATGACCGTGCCGGTCTCGTCGCAGGCCCGCAGGAAGGGGTCCCAGTCGTCGGTGTGGACGGAGGGGAGCCCGAGGTGCGGGGGTATCTCGGAGAAGGCGACGGCCCGCACCCCGCGGGCGGCGTTGCGGCGGACCTCGGCGGCGGCGAGGCGGGCGTCCCAGAGGGGGACGAGGGTGAGCGGGATGAGGCGGCCCTGCGCCTCGGGGCCGCACCATTCCTCGACCATCCAGTCGTTGTAGGCCCTGACCCCCAGCAGCCCGAGTTCGCGGTCGGCGGCCTCGGTGAAGGTCTGTCCGCAAAAGCGCGGGAAGGTCGGGAAGCAGAGTGCGGACTGGACGTGGTTGACGTCCATGTCGGCGAGCCGGTCGGGAACCGAGAAGGAGCCCGGGCGCATCTGCTCGTAGGTGATGACTTCCAGTTTGATCTCGTCGCGGTCGTATCCGACGGACGTGTCCAGGCGCGTGAGGGGCCGGTGCAGGTCTTCGTACACCCACCAGTCGCCGATGGGCCCGTCGTCGCCCCGGGCTCCCATGACGGGGGCGAACTTTCCGCCGAGGAAGGTCATTTCCTTCAACGGGGCGCGGACGACACGCGGCCCGATGTCGCGGTACTTGGACGGGAGCCGGTCCCGCCAGACGTGCGGGGGCTCCACCGTGTGGTCGTCCACCGAGATGATCTTCGGGAAGGTCTCCATGCGTATTACGGTAGCGCTGATCTGACGGATCGTCAGCTAGTAGTGCAGCACCGGGGCGCCCGCAGTGGTCCGGTAGTGCGCCGGCAGTACGCCGGTAGTCAGCCAGTTGTACGTCGATCAGGAGGGGATCCCTCCGCCGCGGGCTGACGGGTACGTGCGAGACAGGGCAGACTGGCCCTTACACCGACGGAAGGCAGGGGGGACGACAGATGGACGGCATACCGGCCATCCCGCACCAGCGGAACCACCCCGAGGCAGCCCGGAGAAACCCCGCCGCGGCCCAAGCCCCCGTCCCGTCCGCCGTCGGCCCCGCCGGCCCCTGCCACGCCGGCCGCTACCCCTCCGACACGACGACCTGCGACACGGCGCCCACCGACACCGCGCGCACCGACACCGCACCCACCGACACGGCGTCCACCGACACCGCGCCCACCGACACGGCGCCCGCCGGCCCCACCACCCGCTTCGCCGTCCTCGGCACCGTCCGCGCCTGGCGCGGCGCCGAGTCGCTGCCCTCCGGCAGCCCCCAGCAGCGCGCCCTGCTCGCCGTGCTGCTCCTGCGCGACGGCCGCACCGCCACCGCGCCCGAGCTCATCGACGCCATCTGGGGCGAGGAGCCGCCGCAGCAGGCCCTCGCCACCATCCGTACGTACGCCTCCCGGCTGCGCAAGGTCCTCGACCCGGGGCTGCTGGTGTCCGACGCGGGCGGCTACGCCATCCGCCTGCACCACGCGGCCGCCCTGGACCTCGGCGTCGCCCGCGCCCTCGCGGCCGACGCCGACAAGGCCCGCGCCGCCGGGGACCGCGCCCTCGCGCGTGCGCTGCTGGCACGCGCCCTGGACCTGTGGGACGGCGAACCCCTCGCCGGAGTCCCCGGACCGCACGCCGACACCGAGCGCACCCGCCTCGCCGAGTGGCGCCTCCAGCTGCTGGAGACCCGCCTCGACCTGGACCTGGAGGTCGGCCACCACGCCGAGGCCGTCTCCGAGCTCACCGCCCTCACCGCGGCGCACCCCCTGCGCGAGCGGCTGCGCGAGCTGCTGATGCTCGCCCTGTACCGCAGCGGCCGCCAGGCCGAGGCCCTCGCCGTCTACGCCGACACCCGCCGCCTCCTCGCGGACGAACTCGGTGTCGACCCGCGCCCCGAGCTCTCCGCGCTCCAGCAGCGCATCCTGCGCGCCGACGCCGAACTCGCCCGCGCCGAGGACCCGGCCCAGACGGCCGCCCCCGTGGTGGTCCGCCCCGCCCAACTGCCCGCGACCGTGCCCGACTTCACCGGGCGGGCGCCCTTCGTCAGCGAGCTCGGCGAGATCCTCTCGGGTGCGGAGGGCCAGGTCATGGCCGTCTCCGCGCTCGCCGGGATCGGCGGGGTCGGCAAGACCACCCTCGCCGTGCACGTCGCGCACGCCGCCCGGCCCCACTTCCCCGACGGCCAGCTCTACGTGGACCTCCAGGGCACCGAAACCCGCCCGGCCGAGCCCGTCGCCGTCCTCGGCTCCTTCCTGCGGGCGCTCGGCACCCCGGACACCGCCATCCCCGACACCGCCGCCGAACGGGCCGCGCTGTACCGCTCCACGCTCGACGGCCGGCGCGTCCTGGTCCTGCTCGACAACGCCCGCGACGCGGCCCAGGTGCGCCCGCTGCTGCCGGGCACCGCGGGCTGCGCCGCCCTCGTCACCAGCCGGGTCCGCATGTCGGGCCTCGCCGGAGCCCACCTCGTCGACCTGGACGTGATGAGCCCCGACGAGGCCCTGCAGCTGTTCACCCGCATCGTGGGGGCCGAGCGCGTCGGAGCCGAGCGCCAGGCCGCCCTCGACGTCGTCGGCGCCTGCGGGTTCCTGCCGCTCGCCATCCGCATCGCCGCCTCCCGGCTCGCCGCCCGCCGCACCTGGACCGTGTCCGTCCTCGCCGCGAAGCTCGCCGACGAACGCCGCCGCCTGGACGAGCTCCAGGCGGGCGACCTGGCCGTCAAAGCCACCTTCGAGCTGGGCTACGGGCAGCTGGAGCCCGCCCAGCAGCGCGCGTTCCGCCTCCTCGGGCTCGCCGACGGCCCCGACGTCTCCCTGCCCGCGGCCGCGGCCGTACTGGACCTGCCCGAGCACGACACCGAGGACCTCCTCGAAGCCCTGGTCGACTGCTCCCTGCTCGAATCCGCCGCGCCCGGCCGCTACCGCTTCCACGACCTCGTACGCCTCTACGCGCGCGCCTGCGCCGAACGCGACGAGCAGCCGCCGGACGAGCGCACGGCCGCCCTCGACCGGCTCCTCGACTTCTACCTGGCGACCGCCGCCGGGGTGTACGCGCTGGAGCGCCCCGGCGACCGGCTGCCCGCGCACATGTCCGCGACCCGCCACCCGGGCCTCGCCTTCACCGAGGCCCGCCCCGCGCTGGACTGGCTGTTCGCCGAGGCGGACCCGCTGCTGGCGTGCGTGCGGCAGTCCTCCGTACGCGGCGCCGAGCGGCCCGACGTGCTGCGCCGGGCGGTGGACCTGCTGTGGGCGGCGAAGGACCTCACCGAGTCCGGGGCCAACTCCAAGCAGTACGAGTCCGCCGCCCGCGCCGTGTGCGAGACGGCGCGCGCCGTGAAGGACCCCTACGCCGAGGGCCGGGCCCGCACCACGCTGACGATGGTCCACCTGGTGGCGGGCCGCTTCGCGGAGGCCGACGACGAGGCCCGCCGGGCGATGGCCCTGGCGCGGGAGGCCGACGACCCGCTGCCCAGCTGCTGGGCGCCCAACGACCGCGGGATCATCGCCCTCTACCAGGGCCGGCACGCCGACGGCGAGCGGTTCCTGCTGGAGGCGATCGCGAACTTCCGGGCCGACGCCAACTTCGTCGGCGAGGCCAGCGCCCTGTGCAACCTCTCCCGGATCCACGTCGAACTCGGCCGCCTCTCCAGCGCCATAGACCTCGCGCAGCAGGGCATCGCGATCTACGACCGGATGGGCCTGACGCTGCGCCTGGCCAACGGCCGCTACGCGCTGGGCATCGCGCTGACCCAGGCGGGCCGGCTCGGGGAGGCGCTGGAGCAGCTGGGCGAGGCGCTGTCGCTGTTCCACGAGAACCGGCAGCCGCTGTGGGAGGGCGTGACGCACTTCCGGCTCGCGGAGGCCCATCTGGCGGCCGGGCGCCCGACGCTGGCCGCCTCGCACGCCGAGCAGGCCATCGCGCTGCGCGGGATCGGCGGCGAGTGGCGGCGGGCGACGGTGCTGACGGTGCTGGGGAAGGCCCTGGTGCGGCTGGGGCAGCGGGACCGGGCGCGGGTGTGCTGGCGGGACGCGGAGAGCGTGTTCGCGCAACTTGGTTCCGCGGAGCTGGCCGAAGTCCGTACCTTGCTGGCTTCGCAGTTGGCCGCCTGACCTGCGCGGCAGCGTGATGAACGGGCCGTTCATCGTTCGTTTATCGCCGCCCGACATGATGAATGCATCGGCTCGGCGCGTCGGGGGGGGCTCGCGGGTCGACTGGAGGACTACCCGTTCGGCGGTCCACGGGGGAATCGCCGAACGGGCCCGACTCATCCATCAGGAGATCCGACGATGACGACGAACGAGAACACCCTGCCGAACAACACCGCTTCGAACACCGCTCCGCCGAACGAAGGCGACATCAAGCCGCTCGACAACCACGCGTCGGGCATCGAGATCAAGCCGCTCGACAACCATGCCTCGGGCGGTACGCCGCTGCCCGGGCAGGAAGACAAGGTTCTGGACGCAGACATCGTGACGCTGGACAACCACGCGTCCGTTCCGCGCCCGTAGCCGAGGCGAGCACAGCACGTACGGGGGAAACGTACGGGGGTACGTGCCGGCGCACAGCACGGGGGACGTACGGGGGAAACGTACGGGGGAAGCCCACAGGGATGCGTACGGGGGGATACGTACGGGGGAGACCTGAGGGCTCGTACGGGGGAACGGCGGCCGCGGTGGCCCGGGGGGACCACCGCGGCCGCCGCACGTCGTTGTGACGGCCCTGTGACCGCAGGCGTGGCCTCCGTCACAGCCACGGGCATCCGCTCCTGATCTCCTGGGGCGATGCGCCCCGCCCCCGCCGCCACCCTGCTCCCCGCCGCCACCCTGCTCCCCGCCGCCACCGTGGTCCTCGCCGCCACCGTGGTCCTCGCCGGATGCGGGACGCGAACCGCCGCCTCCGGCACGACCGGCGGCTCCGCTGCACCGAGCTGCGCCCCCACCACCGCGGGGCGGGCCTCCGAGCACGACGGGGTGAGCCTCATCAGCCGGGAGTGCGCTCCCTCCCCCGCCTCGGGCGCCGCCTTCCGGGTCACCAACACCGCCGCGGAAGCCCTCACCTACACCGTCACCTTCAGCCTTCTGGACGACTCCGGTCGGGCCATGGACAGCGTCCGGCAGACCGTCTCGTCGGTGGGCCCGGGTCAGAGCGTGACGCGCACCGTCGAGAGGTCGGACACGGCGTCCGGGACCGGGTCGCGGGTGCGGATCTCCAAGGTGCGGGCCGTACCCGCCGCCGAGGCGCCCGACCCCGCCGGCGCCTGCCCGCCCTCCGGGATCCGGGTCACGGCCGACGACGGGGACGCCGCCATGGGCTTGCGCGTCGTGGGGATCCGGCTGACCTACTGCGGCACCGGCCGCTACGAGCTCGACGGCTACCCCGGCCTCCAGCTGCTCGACGAAAGCCGCGAGCCGGTGACCGGCGTCGAGATCCTCCGGGGCACCGCCGGCATCTCCACGGGCCTCGGAGGGGACGGGCCGCCCGCGCCGTTGACGCTGGGCCCGGGCGAAT
Organism: Streptomyces sp. NBC_00667; assembly: GCF_036226825.1. Taxonomy (NCBI): domain Bacteria; kingdom Bacillati; phylum Actinomycetota; class Actinomycetes; order Kitasatosporales; family Streptomycetaceae; genus Streptomyces; species Streptomyces sp. NBC_00667. The sequence goes on along the minus strand of NZ_CP109022.1, from coordinate 3,918,731 downwards.
CGGCGAGCACCACCCTGGCGTGGCGCAACACCACCGGCTCCGGCGACGCCGTGAACGCGCCGTACGCCAGGGTGACGGCGAAGCCCGGGGCCGCGGCCGTGACCGTGGTACCGGAACTCGACCTCGGGACCACGGGCCGGCTCGGCGTCGGCGCCTGGCGGAAGGACCGGGCGCCCCGGTGACCGCCGGCGCACCGGCCGCACGGCGGGAACGCGTCTAGGCTGGAGGGGTGTTCACCTCCCAGGGGCCGACCCTCCGCGAACTGGCCGTGCAGGCGCTGACCTCCCTCGAGCGCGGCTACGACCTGCTCGCGCCGAAGTTCGACGAGACGCCGTTCCGCACCCCGGTCCGGATGCTCGACGCGGTCGAGGAGGCCCTGGCCGCACACGAGGGGTCCTTCGGCTCGGGGCTCGACCTGTGCTGCGGCACCGGCGCGGCCCTGCCCCTGCTGCGGCGGCTGTGCCGGGAGCGGGTCACCGGGGTGGACCTCAGCGCCGGCATGCTGCGGCGGGCCGCGCTGGACCTCCCCGACGGGGCCGACCTCGTACGGGCCGACGCGCTGGCGCTGCCCGAGGCGCTCACCGCTTCCTACGACCTGGCCGTGAGCTTCGGTGCGTTCGGCCACTTCCTCCCGGCGCAGCGGCCGGCCCTGTTCTCGGGCGTGCACCGGACGCTGCGCCCCGGCGGTGTCTTCGCGTTCCCGATCGGGGCGCCGATTCCGCCGACGTCCCCGCTGTGGTGGGCGGTGGCCGGCTTCGACGCGGCGATGCGCGTCCGCAACGCGGTGTGGCGGCCGCCGTTCGTCATGTACTACCGCACCTTCCCCTGGGGGCCGGTCCGGGCGGACCTGCTCGCGGCGGGTTTCACGGTGGACACGGTCCCGCTGGAGCACTTCGGCCGCCGGCCCGACGGGACCCCGCGCTGGCGTCTGGTGCTGGCCCGCAAGCCGGACCGGGCGGTCCCTTCGACACCCCGGGCCTGAACCCCGGGCCTGAACCCCCGGCCGGGTCCCTCGCGGGCAAGGCCTGACGGCAGCGGACTCCTTCCGCGGTGCCGCTCCTGCCCCCGGGCGGGAGCGGCGCCACCGGGGCCCGACGGGCGGACACCCGCCTCAGGTCCGGGTGCGCAGCTCCCGCTTGAGGACCTTGCCGCTCGCGTTGCGCGGCAGTTCGGTGACGAACTCCACCGCGCGCGGCACCTTGTAGTTGGCCATCTCCCGCCGGGACCAGGCGATCAGGTCGTCCGCGGTGAGGGTGGCACCGGGGCGCCGGACCGCGTACGCCTTGCCGACCTCGCCGAGGCGCGGGTCGGGGACGCCGACGACCGCGACGTCCGCGATGTCCGGGTGCAGGCCGAGGAGCTGCTCGATCTCGGCGGGGTAGGCGTTGAACCCGCCGACGATGAACATGTCCTTGATCCGGTCGGTGATGCGCAGGTTCCCGGCGGTGTCGAGGACGCCGACGTCGCCGGTGCGCAGCCAGCCGTCGGGGGTGATGGCGCGCCGCGTCTCGTCCGGGTCCTCGAAGTAGCCCCGCATGACGTGGTGCCCGCGCACCCAGACCTCGCCGGGGGTGCCGGCCGGTGCCGGGTCGCCGCTTTCGCCGGCTATCCGTATCTCGGTGCCGGGGATGGCGCGTCCGGAGGTGGCGGCGATGACCTCGGGCGGGTCGCCCCGGCGGCACATGGTGACGATGCCGCCGGCCTCGGAGAGCCCGTAGGCGGTCAGGACGGTGGCGATGTGCAGTTCGCCGCGCAGCCGCTCGACGAGCCGGAGCGGGACGACGGCCGCGCCGGTGACGACCAGGCGCAGGGCGGACAGGTCGTGGTGGTCGCGCTGGGGGTGGTCGAGGAGCGACTGGTGGAGGGTGGGCGGCCCGGGCAGGACGGAGATCCGTTCGGCGGCGACGTTGGCGAGGACGGTGTCGACGTTGAAGACGGGCTGGGGGACCATCGTCGCCCCGCGCATCAGGCAGGCGATGATCCCCGCCTTGTAGCCGAAGGTGTGGAAGAAGGGGTTCACGATCAGGTAGCGGTCGCCCTCGCGCAGTCCGGCGAGCTCGCTCCACACGTCGTAGCAGCGCAGGGTCTGGGCGTGGGTGATGACCGCGCCCTTGGGGCTGCCGGTGGTGCCGGAGGTGAAGATGATGTCGCAGGGCGCCTCGGAGCGGAGCGAGTCGGCGCGCTCGCGGACGGCCGCGGCCGGTACGGCGTCGCCGCCTGCCAGGAAGTCCTTCCAGGTGTGGAAGGCCTCGGGCGCGTCTCCCGCGAGGACGACGACCTGTTCGAGGTGGGGAAGGCCGGGCAGGGGGCCGGCGCCGCGGCCCTCGGCTGCGGCGCGGCGCAGGGAGGCGACGTAGGAGGTGCCGAGGAAGGTGCCGGTGACGAAGAGGAGACGGGCCCGGCTGCGCCGGAGTACGTACGCGGCCTCGGTTCCTTTGAAACGGGTGTTGAGGGGGACGAGTACGGCGCCCGCGGTGACGGCGCCGAGGGCGGAGACGATCCAGTCGAGGGTGTTGGGCGCCCATACGGCGACCCGGTCGCCGGGTTCGATCCCGGCGGCGAGGCAGGCGGCCGCGGCGCGTTCGACGCGTTCGCCGAGCTGGGCGTAGCTGACGCGGACGCGGCCGTCGGCGACGGCCTCGCGGTCGCGGTAGCGGGCGGCGGCGTCGCGCACGAGGCCTCCGATGGTGCCCCAGTGCAGGTCGCCGCGGGGGTCGGTGGGGTCGTCGGCCGGCCGGACGGTGCCTTGTCGGTGCGTCCCGTGCTGCTCCTCGTCGCCCATCGTGCGTCACCCTCCCCGGTGCCAGTAGCTGACTATCCGTCAGATTAGCTGTAGCCTTCGCGGCTGTCAGCACTGGCGCGCACCCGGAGGTGGCGATGGCGGCAACGCTCAAGGACGCTACGGCAATCGTCGGCATCGGCCAGACCGCCTTTGCCAAACGACTGCCGGGCAGCGAAAAGGAACTGGCCTGCCGCGCGATCCTCGCGGCGCTCGCCGACGCGGGCATCGCACCGGCCGAGGTGGACGCCTTCGCCTCGTACACGATGGAGGAGACCGACGAGGTGGAGGTCGCCAAGTCCATCGGCGCCGGCGACGTCACCTTCTTCTCCAAGGTCGGCTACGGCGGCGGCGGTTCCTGCGCCACGGTCGGCCACCTCGCCGCCGCCCTCGCCACCGGCCAGGCCTCCGTCGGCGTCGCCTGGCGCTCGCGCAAGCGCGGCTCGGGACCGCGCCCCTGGAAGAACACGACCGTGCAGCTGCCCACCCCCGGCCAGTGGACCCGCCCGTTCGGGCTGCTGCGGCCGGCCGACGAGATAGGCATGCTGGCCCGCCGCTACATGCACGAGTACGGGGCCACCCGCGACCACCTCTTCAACGTGGCGATGGCCTGCCGCAACCGGGCCAACGAGAACCCCGCCGCCATGATGTACGAGCGGCCGCTGACCCGCGAGATGTACATGACCTCCCGCATGATCAGTGAGCCGCTCTGTCTCTTCGACAACTGCCTGGAGACGGACGGGGCGCTGGCCTGCGTCATCGTGTCCGCCGAGCGGGCGCGGGACTGCCGTCAGAAGCCGGTCTACGTCCACTCCGTCGCGCAGGGCCTGCCCGCGCAGCACCACGGGATGGTCAACTACTGGAACGACGACCCGCTGTCCGGCCCGGCGTGGACTGCGGCCCGTCACCTGTGGAAGCAGGCCGACTTCGGGCCCGAGGACGTGGACGTGGCCCAGATCTACGACGCGTTCACCCCGCTGATCCCGCTGTCCCTGGAGGGCTACGGCTTCTGCGGGCGCGGTGAGGGGGCCGCGTTCACCGAGGGCGGGGCACTGGAGATGGGCGGCAGGCTGCCGATCAACACCGGCGGGGGCGGCCTGTCGGAGGCGTACGTCCACGGCTTCAACCTGATCAACGAGGGCGTCAAGCAGTTGCGCGGCACCTCGACCGCGCAGGTGCCGGACGCCGCGACGTGCCTGGTGACGGCGGGCGAAGGCGTCCCGACGTCCGCGATCTTGCTGAGGAGCTGACACCGACCATGACCGCGCCCGCCGAAAACCTCCTCCTCCCGGTCCCGGACGAGGACGGGGCCCCGTTCTGGGAGTACGCCGCCCGGGGTGAGCTCCGTATCCAGGCCTGCGCCGACTGCGGCAGGCTCCGCTTCCCGCCCCGGCCCTGCTGCCCGCACTGCGGGTCGTTCGGCTCCGAGTGGCGGCTGATGAGCGGCCGGGGCCGGATCTGGTCGTTCGTACGGCCGCACCCGCCGCTGCTGCCCGCCTACGCGGCGCAGGCCCCGTACAACGTCATCCTCGTGGAGCTGGCGGAGGCGCCGCTGATCCGGCTGGCGGGGAACCTCGTCACCTCGGCCGACGCCCCGCTGGACTCGGTGGATCCGGCCCGGCTGCGGATCGGGGCGCGGGTACAGGTGGTGTTCACCGATACGGGCGGCACGAGCGTGCCGCGCTGGGTCCTGGAGCGGCCGTGACGGTACGGGTGGAGCGGGACGGGGCGAGCGGGGTCGCGGTCGTCACCCTGGACCGGGAGCACCGGCACAACGCGATCGATCTCGCGACGGCCGCCGAACTCGCCGTGGTCTGGCGGGAGTTCCGCTACGACGAGGGTGTACGGGCGGTGGTGCTGACGGGGGCGGGGACGGCCGCGTTCTGTACGGGCATCGACCGGGGCGTGCAGGTGCCGCAGCCCGCGTCCCCGTACTCGGTGGACGACCCGCTCCTGGCCGTCGGGCCGAAGGCCAACGACCTGTGGAAACCGGTGGTCGCGGCCGTCAACGGCATGGCGTGCGGCGGCGCGTTCTACCTGCTGGGCGAGTCGGAGTTCATCGTCGCGTCGTCGTCCGCGACGTTCTTCGACCCGCACACGACGTACGGGATGGTCAGCGCCTACGAGGCGGTGTACATGGCGCAGCGGATGCCGTTCGGGGAGGTGGCCCGGATGTCCCTGATGGGCACGGCGGAACGGCTCTCCGCGCGGCGGGCGTACGAGACCGGCCTGGTGTCCGAGCTGGCCGGACCCGGGGAACTCCTGGAGGCGGCCCTGCGGTCGGCGCGGACCCTGGCCGGTTTTCCGACGGGGGCCGTGCAGGGCACGGTGCGGGCCCTGTGGTCGGCCAAGCAGGCGGCGCTCCGGCAGGCCCTCGACCAGGCGCCGGCCCTGATCGCCCTGGGCAACCTGCCGGCGGCCGGGCAGGCCGCCCTCTTCGCCGGCCGCCGGACCTCGCCGGAGTCCCGGATCCGGTAGCTCAGGCGGCGGTGACGGACCCGATCCGGCAGCTCGTGACGTCGGCGGCCCGGTCGGGGTCGCGCAGCTTGACCTCGACCGTGCGGGTCTCGCCCTTCTTGAGGGTGACGCTGGTGGTGGCGCTCTCGACGGTCCCGGCCGCGCCCTCGAAGCCGAGCCGGATCCGGACCGTGCGCTCCACGGCCGCGAGGGAGGTGACCTTGACGGTGGCCATCGGTGAGCCCGGGCCGGCGCAGCTGACGACCTCGGCGCGGGCGGGCGCGCCGGTGGGGCTGGCGGTGGGACTGGCGGTGGGGCTGGCCGTCGACCGGCTGCCGCTGTTGCGGTTGCTGCTGTGGTAGCTGCTGTTGCTGTCGTAGCTGCTGCGCTTGCTGCTCTTGGAACTGGAGCAGCCTCCGTGGCCGCTGCTCTTGTGGCCGGACGAGAACCCCGTGAGCGCCAACACCACCGTCACGAGCACCGCGCCGAACCTGATGCGACCTCCAGCCGTCATGGCCGACTCCTCCCCCTGGGCAACGGCGCGCCACGCTACCAGGCCCCCGGACGCCCCACCCGGGGTGCGGGTGCCCGGGGCCGCACATAGCGTCGGGGCATGATCCGGAACCTGCTCGGCTCGCTCCTCGGTCTGATCGGAGCCGCAGCCGCCGTCTGGAGTCCCTTCCGCGCCTGGTACGGCGGCCGGCACGGGCGCGACTACCGGCTCGCGGACCTCTTCTCCACGGGCGGGATCACCGACGCCAAAGCCGCGCTGTTCGCCTCGCTGCTGCTGCCGTTCTGCTTCGCGGCGCTCCTGGCCCTCGTCGCGATCGTGCGGTGCTCGCGCGCCCTCATGGCGCTCGCCGGGGTCGTGGTCCTCGGCATCGCCGTGCTGTGGATGGTCCGTCAGGGCCAGGCCGTGGACGGCATCGCGGTGGGGACCGACGGCAAGGGCATCGGCGAGGGCGTGGCCAGCGCGTTCGGTGCCGGCGCGCTGCTCATCCTGGCGGGGGCCGTCATGCGCGGCCGCTCCCGCCGCCGCGTCCGCGACCGCGACCTGCCGCCCACTTTCCCGGCCTCTTCCCCCCACCCCGCCGAACCCTGGCCCCCGCCCCCCGCCCCGACGAACCCCGGTTTCCACCCCCCTGCCGAGCGCCCCTAGGCTTCCCCCGTGGACAACGGCACGCACGGCATACGGATGGCCATCCGGCCGGGCACCCCGGCCGACGCCCCGGCGATCCTGGGCATGCTCGACTCCGCGGTGGCCTGGATGAACGCGCGCGGCAACACCGAGCAGTGGGGCACGGCGCCGTATTCGCAGCGTCCCGGGGGGCCGGAGCGGGTCGAGCGCTACACGACCGAGAACCTCCCGTTCGTCGCGGAGTGGGACGGAGCCCCCGCCGGGGCGCTGGTACTGGACTCCGGGCCCAGCCCGCAGCTGCCGGTCGCGGCGGCGGGGGAACCCGAGCGGTACGTCCGGCTGCTGGTCTGCGACCGCCGCTACGCCGGCCTCGGCATCGGGGCGGCCCTGCTGGCCCGCGCCGTCGAGGAGACCCGGCGGGCGGGCGCCCGGCTGCTGCGGGTCGACTGCTGGGCGGGCGGCGGGGGCGAACTGGTCGCGTACTACGAGCGCAACGGCTTCACCCCCACCGACCGCTTCCGCTCCGGCACCTGGCCGGGCCGGGTCCTGGCGCGCCGGGTCTAGACGCGCCGGACCCAGGCGCGCCGGGCCCAGGTTCCCGGGGCCTGTCACGCGCACGGTCAGTCGAGGGGCAGTGCCTGGTGTGCGGCCACGATCGCGTCGATGCGGCGGGCCAGGTCGAAGTCGGCCGCGGTCAGCCGGTTGCCGACGTCGTGAGTGGTGATCGACGCGCGCAGGTGGTCGGCGCGCAGGTCGAGATCGGCGTGGTGGCGCACGCGCCGCGCCCGGTCGGCGATCGTCACGATCGCCGCCACCGCCGCGTGGTAGGAGATCGCGTAGGTCCGGGTGATCACGTCACCGTCCTGCTCCCACCCGGGCAGCTCCGCCAGGTTCTCGGCCATCTCCTCGTGCGTCAGCGGCTTCGGTACGCCCATGTCGGCTCCCCTCGGTCACGAACGCCGGGCCCCCGGCGGGCTCCCGGCCTACCGCAGCATCGTGCCACGACCGCAACCCCCGCCGCAGGGCTCCCGGTTCGCGCGCCGCACGAGGCTCGGCCGGGGGTCACGCAGGCCGGGGCGGGCCCGGCATGGCGGCGGCCCCGGCCCCCCGAGGGGGCGGGGCCGGCCGGCCGGGAAGGGGTCAGGCGGCGTCGACGACGCCCGAGGCCGAGATCTCGATCTTCGCGGAGGTGCGGCCGGACTGGGAGCCCAGGGACTCGATCTTCTTGACCAGGTCCGAGCCCTCGACGACCTCGCCGAAGACGACGTGCTTGCCGTCGAGCCACGGGGTGGGGATCGTCGTGATGAAGAACTGCGAGCCGTTGGTGTTGCGGCCGGCGTTCGCCATCGACAGCAGGAACGGCCGGTCGTGCTTCAGGTCGAAGTTCTCGTCGGCGAACTTCTCGCCGTAGATGCTCTTGCCGCCCGTGCCGTTCTGGTTGGTGAAGTCACCGCCCTGGAGCATGAACTGGGGGATGACGCGGTGGAAGGGCGAACCGGCGTAGCCGAAGCCGTGCTCGCCGGTGGCCAGCTCGCGGAAGTTCTTCGTGGTCTTGGGGACGACCTTGTCGAAGAGGTTGAAGACGATGCGGCCCGCGGGCTTGCCGTCGATGTCGATGTCGAAGTAGACGTTGCTCATGGGGTCCATCCTGTCACTCCCGGTGCCGTGCGCGACCCGGCGGGGCCGGGACCGGACCCGGGGACGGGCCGGACCGGCTCAGCCGCCGGTCCGGGTGCCCGTCCCCTTCGCCGCGTCCAGCGCGTACACGCAGCGGTCCTTGCTGCACGCGTACACCACGCCCGAATCGGCCACCGGGGCGCCGGTGATCTCCCCGCCCGTGGCCAGCTTCCAGCGCAGCTGCCCGCCCGCCGCGTCCAGGGTGTACAGGCAGTGGTCCGCCGAGCCGAAGTGCACGCGGCCGTCGGCGACCGCCGGGGAGCCGGTGATCTCCCCGCCCGCCGCGAACCGCCACTTCGGGGTGCCGGTGACCGCGTCGAGCGTGTACAGGGCGCTGCCCGCGCCCAGGTGGACGTTGCCGGCGGCCACCAGGACCGGGTCGGGCGAAGGCCGCGACTCCGTCGCGATGCGCCAGCGGTCCTTGCCGGTGACCGCGTCCAGGGCGTACACGGTGCCGAGGTAGTCGACGAGGTACACGCCGCCGCCCGTCACCGCCGCGCCCGGCGCGAAGGCCGGGGGCGCCAGGAAGACCGCCGGGGCCTCGAAGTGCCAGCGCACCCGCCCCGAGGCCCGGTCGACGGACAGGACGCGGGTGCCGGCGGCGACGTAGACGTTGCCGTCCGGCGCCGGGGTGACCCGCACCGGGACGTTCCCGCAGGACGCCGCGTCACCGACCGGGTACGACCAGGCCTCCAGACCGGAGCGGGCGTCCAGGGCGCGCAGCCGGGCGTCCTGCCACACGTAGACGGTGCCCTCGTGCAGGACGGGCGCCGCCTCCGGGGTCTCGAAGTCGCTCTGCGCGCCGCTGAGCTCCCACAGCTTCTGGCCGCTGGAGGCCTCCCAGCCCTGTACGCCGCCGCCGCGCGTCGCGGTGACGACGGTGCCCCGCTCGGCGCGCAGCGCGTACACCCACGCCTCGGTGGCCAGCCGCCAGCGCTCGGAGCCGTCGGAGGCGTCGAGCGCGTACAGGGAGGGGCCGTCGGAGGCGTGGATGCGGCCGTCGGCGACTGCCATGGACCAGGCGACGTCGCGCGTCTTGAACTGGCGCCGGCCGCTGCCGACGTCCAGCGCGTGCACCTCGAAGGAGGTGACGTACAGCAGGTCGCCGGCGACGGTCGGGGTGCCCCAGACCTCGTTCGACATGCGGAAGCGCCAGGGGCGCCAGCGGCCGCTCTCGGGCGAGGGACCGGAGGGGGCCGCCGCGGACGCCGCCGACGACGACGCCTGGTGCGGCACCGCCCCGACGGCCTCGGCGGCGGACGCGCCGCCCGGCGGGCGGACCCAGCCCGTCGCGACGTCGGCCCCGGCCCCGGCGGGCGCGGCGGCCGTCGCGCGCGGCCCGGGCCCGATCGGCACCGGCGAGGCGCCGAGCCGGACCGGCTCGCCCGAGGACACCGGCGAGCCCGGCGGGTGCGGCGGAAGCGGGGGTGCGGCCTGCCCGGTGCGCGGGTCCACCCACGACTCGGCGGCGTCACGCCGCGGCCGGTGCGTGGCGGGGCCCGACAGCGGCCCCTCGGCGCCGCGCGGCTTGCGGGCGGGGGCGGGGACCACCGCCGTGCGCAGCCCCGCGCGGCGGGCTTCGATCATGGCGACGGCGGTACCGGGCAGCCAGGCCGAGGCGGTGCCGCTGTCGTCGCCGCCGTCGAAGAGGTGCGGGGCCAGCTGCGCCTGGAGGTCGGCCGGGGTCGGGCGGCGGGTGGCGTCCATCTGCATGCAGGAGTCGATCAGGGGCCGCAGCTCGTCCGGGAGCCCCTCCAGGTTCGGGCCCTCGCGCAGCAGCATGAACACCGTCTCGACCGGGTTGGCCCCGTGGTAGGGCGGGTGTCCGGTGGCGGCGAAGACGAGCGTCGAGCCGAGCGAGAAGACGTCGCTGGCGCCCTTGACGCTGCGCGAGTCCTTCGCCTGCTCGGGCGACATGTAGGCGGGGGTGCCGACGGCGACGTTCGTCATGGTCAGGCGGGTGTTGGAGACCCCGCTCGCGATACCGAAGTCGATGACGCGCGGGCCGTCCTCGACGACGAGCACGTTGGACGGTTTCAGGTCGCGGTGCACGAGGCCGGCCCCGTGGATGGACTGGAGGGCTTCGGCGATGCCGGCCGCGAGCCACCGTACGGCCTGCACGGGCATGGGCCCGCACTCGTTGACGATCTCCTCCAGGGAGGGGGCCGGCACGTACGCGGTCGCCAGCCACGGCACGGCGGCGCGCGGGTCGGCGTCGACCACGGCCGCGGTGTAGAAGCCGGAGACGGCGCGCGCCGCCTCCACCTCCCGGGTGAAACGCACGCGGAACAGCTGGTCCTCGGCGAGCTCGGTGCGCACCGTCTTGATCGCGACGCGCCGTCCGGACGCCGACCGCGCGAGGTAGACCAGCCCCATGCCGCCGGCGCCGAGCCGTCCCAGCACCTCGAAGGGGCCGATCCGTCTCGGGTCGTGCTGCGTCAGCTGCTCCACCACTGGCCTCCACACCTCCCCGTACGGGCCTCCCGGGCCCACGCCGGGCCCGCCCGCAGCGCGCGTCCACCGGCGCGCACGCCCGATTCTGTCAGGCCCGCGCCTGGTCCGGCCCCGGGTCAGGGCCGGGTTTCGCCTCCGGCTTTGGTCCGCGGCTCCGAGAGCAGCCCGAAGACCGCCCCCTGATTGTCGGCGACGACCGCGATGCGCCCGTACGGGGTGTCCACGGGATCGGCGGTGACCCGGCCACCGAGGCGCTGCGCGGTGGCCACGCTCTGGTCGCAGTCGGGGACGGCGAAGTAGGCCAGGAAGTGCGCCGGCATGATCTCCGGGAAGGCGTCGGTGATGAGGCTTCGGCCCAGGACGGCGGTCGCGGAGCCGGGGGCGCTGCCGGGCGGGGACCAGACGCGGTACTCGATGCCGGAGTCGGGGTCGTCCTGGTCCTCGGGGACGTAGCCGAAGACCTTGGCGTAGAACACGTCCACGGCGTCGCGCGCCCGGGTGTAGACCTCCGACCAGCGGTAGGTGTACGGCTCGCCCTGGGCTTCGAACCCGTGGTGGGTGCCGGGCTGCCACAGGCCGAAGACGGCCCCGCCGGGGTCGGCGGCCATCGCGGCGGTGCCGTACGGGCCCACGGGCTGCGGGTCCATCACCATCTGGCCGCCCGCCGCGCGGATGCGGGCGGCGCACGCGTAGGCGTCGACGGTGTAGAGGTAGATCCCCCAGACGGTGGGCATGCGGCCGTCGGGTTTGGGGGCGAGGGCGGCGACGTTGCGGCCGCGGCTGTAGGCCTGCGTGTAGTGCCCGTACTCGGCGCCCGCGCTGTCCCCGAAGGTCCACCCGAAGAGCTCACCGTAGAAGCGCTTTCCCGCCTCGACGTCCGGGAGCGAGGCGTCGACCCAGCAGGGGGAGCCCTCCGCGAATGCCGTCATCGCCCGGTTCCTTCCGTCGTCCACCCCGTGTCCGCCCCGCTCGTACCGGCCATGATGGGTCCGTGAAGGGGTCCGGGGCCTGTTGACGAGACTATTCGGGGGATTACGCCACGATACGGGTGGGCCAGGGACGGGCCGCGACCGGTATCGGCAGGACAGGGCGGCCCGGGACGGAATCCGGCCCGGAAAGCGGCCGAAAAGCATCGGCGGCGGGGTGCGCGGGCGCCGATGGCCCAGGTCCGGGGCCGGGTAACCCCATTTGCAGGCGGCCGAATAGCGCGCCCATCACCCCTCGGTAAGCTGACGGCATGACAGGACAAGTACGCACCGTCGACGGGCGTGTCGCCGGCCGGCGCGGCCAGGCGACGCGGCAGAAGCTGCTCGACTGCCTCGGCGAGATGCTCAGCTCCTCGCCGTACCGCGACGTCAAGGTGATCGACGTCGCGCGCAAGGCCGGTACCTCCCCCGCGACCTTCTACCAGTACTTCCCGGACGTCGAAGGTGCCGTCCTGGAGATCGCCGAGGAAATGGCCACGGAGGGCGCGCAGTTGACGGCGCTCGTCGAGGGCCGCAACTGGGTGGGCAAGGCCGGCTGGGCCGCGGCCGAAGAACTGGTCGAGGGCTTCCTGGACTTCTGGCGCCGCAACGACGCGATCCTGCGGGTCGTCGACCTCGGCGCGGCGGAGGGCGACAAGCGGTTCTACAAGATCCGCATGAAGATCCTGAACTCCGTCACCAACTCCCTCACGGAGTCGATGAAGGAACTCCAGGCCAAGGGCAGGGTCGACAAGGACCTCAGCCCGGCCGCGATGGCCGGTTCGCTGGTCGCGATGCTGGCCGCGGTCGCCTCGCACCAGAAGGGGTTCCAGACCTGGGGTGTGAAGCAGGCCGAACTCAAGCCGAACCTCGCGCTCCTCGTGCACCTGGGCATCACCGGCAAGAAGCCGACCAAGTAACGGCGGCCCCGGACCCCGGCCAGGGGTCCAGGTCCGCCGGCGCCCACCGCGGCCGCCGCGTACGGGTTGCCGCGCTCAGCGGCGGTCCAGGCGGAACAGCCGGATCTCGCGCTCGATCCGCGCCTGGTACGTCGCGTACGGCGGCCAGAACGCCAGGGCCTCCCGCCAGGCCGCCGCACGCTCCTCGCCGTGGAGCAGGCGGGCCCGTACGGCGATGTCCCGGCCGTGCCAACTCACCTGCGCGTCGGGGTGCCTGAGCAGGTTCGCGGTCCAGGCCGGGTGGCCGGGGCGGCCGAAGTTGGAGCCGATCAGCAGCCAGCTCGCGCCGTCGTCCAGCGGCATGCAGGCGAGTGGTGTGGTGCGCGGCTCGCCCGTCTTGGCCCCCTTGGCGGTGAGGATCACGCCGGGGAGCATCTGCGCGCTGAGGATGACCTTGCCCCGGGTGAGCCGGTGCACCGCCTTGTCCATGGCGGGGATGACGTGCGGTGCGATCCTGGCGAACAGCAGGGTCGAGGAGACCTTCTGCATCAGGCGGACTCCGACGGCGGCCATCAGACGGCCATCCTCTCCGAGGTCGTGTCCCGGGCCGCCTCCCGGGCCGCCGGGAAGAGGCCGGCGCGCTGCGCGGCGTGCCCCCGGAGCCGGTGGGCCGGCCCGAAGAGCAGTTCGTCGGCCGCCGCGCGCTTGAAGTAGAGGTGCGCGTCGTGCTCCCAGGTGAAGCCGATGCCGCCGTGCAGCTGGATGGCCTCGCCCGAGGTCAGCCGCAGCGCCTCCAGCGCCTGGGCGAGGGCGAGTCCGCCCTGGTCCGGGTCCCAGGCCGCGTAGTACGCGGCGGAGCGGGCCGCCTGGACCTGTACGTAGAGGTCCGCGAGCCGGTGCTTGACGGCCTGGAAGGAGCCGACCGCACGGCCGAACTGCTCGCGCTCGCGTACGTACTCCACCGTGCGGGCCAGCGCTCGGCCCGCCGCGCCGACCGCCTCGGTGGCGAGCAGGGTGGCGGCGCTCCGGCCGGTCGCGGCGAGCGCCCCGGACACCCCGCCGCCACCGTCACCGCCGTCACCGCCGCCGTCACCGCCCAGCAGCTCGGCTGCCACGTCCCGCAGCTGGACCCGGCCCTGGGGACGGGTCTCGTCGAGCGTGGCCTGCCGGGTGCGTACGAGGCCGGGCGCGTCGTCGCGCACCAGGAAGAGCAGGGTGCGGCTGCGGGCGAAGCCGCCGGTGTGCGCGGCGACCAGCAGCAGGCCGGCGCTGTGCCCGTCCAGCACCTGCGCGGCCTCCCCGTACAGCCGCCAGCCGCCGTCCTCGCCGGCCCGGGCCTGCACCCCGCCGGCGCGGCCGCCCCCGGACCACTCGCCGGGGGTGTTGTCGCCGGTCAGCGCGAGGGCGGTGGCCAGGGCCGTACCGGGTACGGCGAGCGCGGCGGTCAGGGTTCCGGCGGCGAGCGGGGGCAGCAGCGCCGCGCGCTGGGCGGGCGTCCCGAGGGCGCCGATCAGCGGCGCGACGAGCCCGGCGGTGGCGAGCAGCGGGGAGGGCAGCAGCACGCGTCCGGTCTCCTCGCAGGCCAGCGCCAGGTCGGCGGGCGTGCAGCCGACTCCCCCGTACTCCTCGGCGATGGCGGTACCCGGCAGCCCCAGCTGTCGCGAGAGCTGCTGCCACAGCTCACGGTCGTATCCGGCGGAGGTGCGGACGGCGGCCTTGACCTCGTCCGGACCGCAGCGTTTGCCCAGGATCTCGCGCAGGGTGCGGCGCATCTCGTCCTGCTCCGCGGTGAAGGCGGCATCCATCGTCTGGCTCCTCCTGGGGGCGGGCACCTCCCAGCGGTGGCCGGGGGGATATCTGACGGGCCGTCATGTTAGGGCGGCGGGCCGCGGATGCCCAGGGGCTGTCACCGCCGAAGTCGCGCCGGGCGCCACGACGTGCACCACCCCGGTTCCGGCGGCACTACGGCCGGACGGGGCCTAGCGCCTGACGGTACGTCAGATATACGGTCGCCCCATGCCTGGACCCCTCTCCGCCGCCTCCGCACCCCGCCGCAGGGTCGCGGTCGTCGGCGTCGCGCTCTCGGACTGCGGCCGGGTCGACGGCCCCACCCCCTACGCCCTGCACGCCCAGGCCGCCCGCCGGGCGCTCGCCGACTCGGGCCTGGACCGCTCCCTCATCGACGGCCTTGCCTCGGCGGGCCTCGGCACCCTCGCCCCCGTCGAGGTGGCCGAGTACCTCGGGCTGCGCCCCACCTGGGTCGACTCCACCTCCGTCGGCGGCTCCACCTGGGAAGTCATGGCGGCCCACGCCGCCGACGCCATCGCCGCGGGCCACGCCAACGCAGTCCTGCTGGTCTACGGCTCCACCGCCCGCGCCGACGTCAAGGCCCGCCGGCGCACCTCGAACCTCTCCTTCGGGGCCCGGGGCCCGCTCCAGTTCGAGGTCCCGTACGGCCACACCCTCGTCGCGAAGTACGCCATGGCCGCACGCCGCCACATGCACGAGTACGGCACCACGGCGGAGCAGCTCGCCGCCGTGGCCGTCCAGGCGCGGGCGAACGCCGCCACCAACCCCGACGCGATGTACCGGGACCCGATCACGGTGGAGGACGTGCTGTCCGCCGAGATGATCGCGGACCCGTTCACGAAGCTGCACTGCTGCATCCGCTCCGACGGCGGCTGCGCGGTGCTGCTCGCGGCGGAGGACTACGTACCGGACACCGCGAAGGCGCCCGTCTGGATCCTGGGTTCGGGCACCTCCGTCTCCCACACCACCATGTCGGAGTGGGAGGACTTCACCGTCTCCCCGGCGGCGGTCTCGGGCCGCCTGGCCTTCGAACGGGCCGGTCTGGGCCCGGCGGACGTGGATCTGGCGGAGATCTACGACGCCTTCACGTACATGACCCTGGTGACCCTGGAGGACCTCGGCTTCTGCGCCAAGGGGGAGGGCGGGGCCTTCGTGGAGAAGGGCCGGCTGCTGCGGGACGGCGAACTGCCCGTCAACACCGACGGTGGCGGGCTCTCGGCCTGCCACCCCGGGATGCGGGGCCTGTTCCTGCTGGTGGAGGCGGTCCGCCAGCTCCGCGGCGAGGCCGGCCCCGACCGCCAGGTCACCAAGCGGAACGGCCGACTGCCCGAGGTGGCCCTGGCCTCGGGCACGGGCGGCTGGTTCTGCTCCTCGGGCACCGT
The DNA here is from genome assembly GCF_036226825.1 of Streptomyces sp. NBC_00667. Classification (NCBI taxonomy): domain Bacteria; kingdom Bacillati; phylum Actinomycetota; class Actinomycetes; order Kitasatosporales; family Streptomycetaceae; genus Streptomyces; species Streptomyces sp. NBC_00667. Next base: position 3,903,171 of record NZ_CP109022.1, on the reverse strand, counting down.
CATCCTCGGGCGGTAGGCCCCGCGGCGGGCCGGCATCACCGGCGACCCCCGGGGCCGCTCAAGGGCCCCGGGGGGCCGGCGGCCCGGCGGGGCGAGGCTCCGGCGGGCGGGGCGGCTCCGGCGGCCCGCCGACTGCGGCCGCTCAGTAGTTCCAGCGCGCCCGGCTGCCCTCCGAGCGGCAGTGGATGATGCGGCCGTTCGCGGCGTGCGTCTCGCGGCCGACGTCCGCCTTGCGGCAGAACTGGCCCGCCTTGTAGCAGTTCCCGGAGTCGGAGACGATCTCGCAGGCGGCTTCCTCCGCCTGCGTCGGCTCCTGCGCCGGCTCTGCGGTCGCGGCCCGCGTCGGCGCCTGCGTCGTCGGGGCCGGAGCCTTTACCGTCGGTTCGGCCGAGGGCGTCCGCACAGCGGCGGGCGCCGGCGCCGAGGGGCCGGGCAGCGGGGAGGACGAGACGGAGGGCGAGGGCGAGGCAGAGGGCGTGGGCGGGGGCGGGGCCGAGGATTCCGCCGACACGAGCGCCGACGGTGCGACCGGCGCCAAGGAGGCGGCCGCACCGCTCCCCGTGCCGGGCCCGCACGCGACGGCCGCCCCCGCCAGCAGCAGCGCCGCCAGCGTCCGCCGGAGAACCGTCCCCGTACGCCCCGTGCGCCCCGTGCGCCCCACGCGTCTGCCGTCCGAGCCGTCCACCGGTATGCCCATCGGTACCCCCACCCCTCAGCAGTTTGATGAGGGCACATCATATGGACGCGGGGGGCGTGCCGGAGGCACTTTCCACCGGTTCGCGGGGCCCGCCCCGGCCACCGCACCGCGCCCGCCCCGGATGGTGTTCGATGGCCCGTATGACCAGCGAGACGAGCGGCGACGACTTCCGGGACACCCTGCACTCCCTGCGCGTCTGGGACACCCCGCTGCCCTCCTTCGACCCCGGGGCCGCGCCGGCCGAGCCGCTGCCCCTGTTCCGCGAGTGGTTCGTCCACGCCGCCCGCGCCGGGCAGCCCGAGCCGCACACGATGAGCCTGGCGACGGTCGACCCCGAGGGGCGGCCCGACGTGCGCACCCTGATGCTGCACGACGCCGACGCGCGGGGCTGGCACTTCGCCTCGCACGCCACCAGCGCGAAGGGGCGCCAGCTGGCCGGGCGGCCCCAGGCGGCGCTCGGTTTCTACTGGCCCGCAGTGGGACGGCAGATCCGGATCCGGGGACGGGTCACGGCGTGCGGGGCGCGGGAGAGCCGCGAGGACCTGGCGGTGCGCTCGCGCGGGGCGCTGGCCGCGGCCCTGACCGGCCGCCAGAGCGAGGTGCTGGGCTCCCTGACGGACCTCGCCGAGGCCTCGGCGGCGGCATGGGCCCGTGCCGGGGCCGACCCGCAGGCGCCGGCACCGACGTGGACGCGCTACGTGCTGGACCCGGCCGAGGTCGAGTTCTTCCAGGGCGACCCCGCCCGCCGCCACACCCGCCTCCTCTACCGGCGGGACCCCGACGGCGGCTGGTCGCGCATCCTGCTGTGGCCGTGAGGCGGCCGGCCCCCGGGGACGGGCGCCCCCGGGGCCTCAGCTGCGGGAATACGAACCGAGGCCGATCAGGCAGTACACGTACTCGTTGATCGGAGCCCCGTTGAGGGTGTAGCGGTACGAGAACGCGTACTCCGTGCGCGGGGTGTCGTCGCAGCGGTGCAGGTCCGAGGTGAACCCGAAGCGCTGGATCACCTTGTAGTGCGCGTCCGACGCCGAGCAGGAGACCTCTTCCACGTCGTCGACGCGCTGCGCGGTCGTCGAGTCCGGCAGCTGCCCGTTGAGGCAGGTCCCCTTGTCGAACGGGCTCGGGTCCGCCGTGGTGGGGGCCGAGGTGGGGTACGGGTACGCGGGGACGGAGCTGCTGCTGTCCGCGCCGGACGTGTACGAGGTGCGGGTCGGCAACGGCTCGGGCGAAAAGGAGCTGTACGTCGGGTCGGGCGTCGGGCTGTACGTCGAGCTGGGCGACGAGGACGCGGTGTGCTTGTCGTCGTCATCGCCACCGCTGTTCGCCACGACCGCCACGATGATCACGGCCACGACGACGCCGACCACCGCGAGCCAGCCGCCGGCACCGGACGACGACCTGGCCGGCTGACCGGGTACGGCGGCGCTCGCGACGGTCGGCGGCCCCTGTGCAGCCGCCGAACCGGCCCCCGCACCGCCCGCGACCCGTATCCGCAGCAGAACCTCGGTCCCGCCCGCGCGGGCCCGTACGAGTTCGCCGTCCCGGACCCCGGCGGGGATCCGCAGGCGCACGTCCCCGCCGGGCAGTGACACCGGAAGGATCACGCCGTAGGCCGCCTGCTGGGGGGTGATCGTGAGGGGGATCTCCTGCGAGGACGAGGACACCGGCTGCTCCGAGGGGTGAGGTGGTCCGGACCTTTCTGGTGCCGTTCCAGGATCGCCGGGTCCGGGCCGGGGAAGCAGCCGTTCCGCCGGACCGGTGCGGGGCTGTGACATTCCGCGCACGCAGTGGTGCGTACGGCGACTACCGCGCCGTGTCGCCCGGCCGGGCGGCCGGGCGGAAGACCGGGACGACCGGGCCCGGGCCGCCCGTGCGGAACGCGACCCGCAACGGCGTCCCGACGCCCAGGTCCGCCGGCCCGCAGCCCACGAGTTCCGTCATCATCCGCGGCCCCTCCGCCAGGTCGACCACCGCCGCGACGTACGGGACCCGCTCCCCGAAGGGGGGCAGGTCGTTGCGGTGGACGACCGACCAGGTGTATAGGACGGCCGACCCCTCGGCCTCCTCCCACCGCACCCGGTCCTCGCCCGCCCAGCAGAACGGGCAGAACTCCCGGGGGTAGTGGTGCGCCCGGCCGCAGTCCGCGCAGCGGCGCAGCAGGAGCCGCCCCTCGGCGGCCGCGTCCCAGTAGGGGCGGGTGAAGTCGTCCGCCTCGGGCACGTCGTGGCGCGTGGTCACAGGAAGAGTCCCATCGCCGCGTCGAGGGACCAGACCTGCCAGCCCATGGCGAAGAGCGCGACCAGGGAGATGAGCGCCATCATGGCGTTCTGCCCCTGCTCGGCCCAGTCGTGGATCATCAGCACCAGGTACAGCAGGTTGAGCAGCAGCCCCCCGACCAGCGCGATGGGGGTCAGCAGCCTGAGGACCAGGCCGAGACCGAGCGCCAGTTCCGCGTACACCACCACGTACGCCATGAGCCTGGGGCGCGGCCGGACGACCCGGTCGAAGCCGCTTTTCACGAACGTCCAGCGGTGTTTGCCCGCCACATCGGCGGCCCACGCGATGCCGGTGCCGCGCTCGAACCAGCCCTTCTTGTCCTTGTGCCGCCAGCTCTCCAGCCACCACAGGCCGAGGCCCGTTCGGAGCACGGCCATCCATTCGGCTCCACTGAGCCAGACGGTCTGCATCGACAGCCCCCTCCTCCATTATCTGACGGAACGTCAGTTGACCCGATCGGGGCGCGTCCCGCAAGGCCCCCGGAGCCGGCCCGTGACCGATCCGCAATCGATTCCCTCCTTGTCCGAGACCCATCAACTCTCTGTGTCGATACGCTCACACCTCATGCCCGCAGCCCCCACAGCCCCCGACCTGACCACCCAGCCGCGCCCCGTGTACGTGATCGGCGCCGGCCCCGGCGGCCTCGCCGTCGCCGCCGCGCTGCGTGCCCGCGGGATCCGCGCCGTGGTGGTCGAGAAGTCCGACGCGGTCGGCACCTCGTGGCGCTCCCACTACGACCGGCTCCACCTGCACACCACCAGGCGCCTCTCCGGCCTGCCGGGCCTCGCCGTGCCGCGCCGCTTCGGACGGTGGGTCGCGCGGGAGGACGTCGTGCGGTACCTGGAGAAGTACGCCGAGTTCCACGAGCTGGAACTGGTCACCGGCGTGGAGGTGACCCGCATCGAGCCGGCCGCCGACGCGGAGGGCGGGGCCGGCGGCTGGACCCTGCACGCCAGCGGCGGGCGGGTACTGGCCGCGGGGGCCGTCGTCGTGGCCACCGGGTTCAACCACACCCCGGCGCTGCCCGACTGGCCCGGCCGGGAGGGCTTCGAAGGGCGGCTGCTGCACGCCGCCGAGTACCGCAACCCCGCCCCGTACGCCGGCCGGGACGTGCTCGTCGTCGGCGTCGGCAACACCGGCGCGGAGATCGCCGCAGACCTGGCAGAGGGCGGGGCCGCGCGGGTGCGGCTCGCCGTCCGCACCGCCCCGCACATCGTGCGCCGCTCCACCGCCGGCTGGCCGGCGCAGCGCACCGGGATCCTGGTCCGCAGGCTGCCCGTCCGGCTGGTGGACCGGCTCGGCGCGCTCGTCGCCAAGGCGTCCGTGCCGGACCTGACGGCGTACGGTCTCCCGCGCCCCGCCACCGGGCTGTACAGCAGGGTCAAGGAGGGCGCCATCCCGGTCCAGGACGTCGGGCTGATCGACGCGGTCCGCCGCGGGGCGGTCGAGCCGGTCGCGGCCGTGACCTCCTTCGACGGGGACGCGGTGGTGCTGGCGGACGGCAGCCGGATCACCCCCGAGGTGGTGATCGCCGCGACCGGCTACCGGCGGGCACTGGAAGGCCTGGTCGGCCACCTCGGCGTGCTCGACGAGCGCGGCCGCCCCCTCGCGCACGGCGCCCGCACCCTCGCGCAGGCCCCGGGTCTCCACTTCACCGGCTTCACCAACCCCATCAGCGGAATGCTGCGGGAACTGGCCCTGGACGCGGAGAGGATCGCCAAGGCCCTGGCCCGTCGCGGCGGGGCTACCCGCGGCCGTCGCAGGGTCGGCTGAAACCGTCCTGGACCCCCGCCCCGGGGGTCTGGGACCGTTCCACACATCACCTCCACCATCTTTCCTGCGCATCCCTGTTCCTGACGGCGTGTCAGTTCAGTAATCTGACTATGCGTCAGCTAGCGCGACTCATGGAGTCCATCGAGCAGGAGCGGGCGGAACGATGCTTGGATCTACTCACGGCACCCTCACCACCGACTTCCGCGCACGGGTCGAGGCCTGCGGCGAAACCCCCCGGACGGCCGTCCACTCCACGGCGGCACCCACCGCCGAGGGCGCGGCCGCACTGGACGTCAGCGGACGGCCGCTGCGCTGCGACGTGCCCGACCTGGACCGGTTCTTCCGGCCCGAGGCCGTCGCCGTCATCGGCGCCTCCGACGCCGAGGGCAGAGCGAACACCGGCATCACCCGGCAGCTCATCGCCTGGGCGGAGCGCGTCGGTGCCCGGATCCACCCCGTGCACCCGACCCGCTCCACCGTCTTCGGACTGCCCTGCCACGCCTCCGTGGCCGAGCTGCCCGAACAGGTGGACCTCGCGGTGCTGCTGGTGGCCGACCCGCTCCCGGTGATCGAGGAACTGGCCGAGGCCAAGGTCAGGTTCGCGGTCGCCTTCGCCTCCGGCTTCGCCGAGACCGGTGACGCGGGAGCCGCTGCCCAGGCCCGGCTCTCCGCCGCCGTCCGCCGCTCCGGATTGCGCCTGCTCGGCCCCAACACCAACCTCAACGCCTTCGAGGCGTTCCGCGACGACCTGGACGGCCCGGCCATCGCGCTGATCACCCAGTCCGGCCACCAGGGCCGGCCCCTCTACACCCTCCAGGAACTCGGCATCCGGCTCTCCCACTGGGCCCCCACGGGCAACGAGGCCGATCTGGAGACCGCCGACTTCATCTCCTACTTCGCCCAGCGGCCCGAGGTCGGCGCCATCGCCTGCTACGTCGAGGGGCTCAAGGACGGCCGCGCCTTCCTGCTCGCCGCCGACCGGGCCGCGCGGGCCGGGGTGCCCGTCGTCGCCGTCAAGGTCGGCCGTACCGAGACCGGCGCCCGGATGGCGGCCTCCCACACGGGGAAGCTGACGGGCGCCGACGCCGTCGTGGACGCGGCCATGCGGCAGTTCGGGGTGATCCGGGTCGACGGCCTGGACGAGCTCCAGGACACGGCCGCCCTGCTCGCCCGCGCGCGCCCGCCCCGGGCCGAAGGCGTCGTCGTGTACTCCATCTCCGGCGGCACCGGCGCCCACTTCTCCGACCTGGCGACGGAGGCGGGCCTGACCCTGCCCACGCTCTCCGAGGCCAAGCAGGCCGAACTGCACCAGTGGATACCGCCGTACCTGAACGTCGCGAACCCCGTCGACAACGGCGGCCACCCCGTCGGCGACTGGCGCGGCCCCAAGATCATCGATGCCCTCCTGGCGGACCCGTCCGTAGGCGTCCTCATCTGCCCGATCACCGGCCCGTTCCCGCCCATGAGCGACAAGCTGGCGCAGGACCTGGTGGACGCCGCCGAGCGGACGGACAAGCTGGTCTGCGTGATCTGGGGCTCGCCCGTCGGCACCGAGGAGGCCTACCGCACCACGCTGCTCGGCTCCTCCCGCGTCGCCACCTTCCGCACCTTCGGCAACTGCATCACCGCCGTACGGGCCTACCTGGGCCACCACCGCTTCACCGCGTCCTACCGCTCGCCCTTCGAGGACGCCCCGCGCACGCCGTCCCCCTCCTACCGCAAGGCACAGGCCCTGATGCGCCCGGGGCAGCAACTCAGCGAGCACGCGGCGAAGCAGCTGCTGCGGGCGTACGGGATACGGGTCCCGCGCGAGCAGCTGGTCACCAGCGCGGCGGCGGCGGTACGGGCGGCGGGGCTGGTCGGCTACCCGGTCGTCATGAAGGCCTCGGGGCCGCAGCTGGGGCACAAGACGGAACTGGGCCTGGTCAAGATCGGCCTGACCTCGGCGAGCCAGATCCGCGACGCGTACCGGGAGCTGACGGACATCGCCCGCTACGAGAACGTCCCGCTGGACGGCATCCTCGTCTGCCAGATGGTCGAGCGGGGCGTGGAGATGGTCGTCGGCGTCACCCAGGACGACCTCTTCGGCCCGACGGTGACGGTGGGGCTGGGCGGCGTCCTGGTGGAAGTCCTGCGCGACGCGGCGGTACGGGTACCGCCGTTCGGGGAGGACCAGGCCCGGGCGATGCTGACGGAACTGCGCGGGCACGCGCTGCTGGAGGGCGTACGGGGCGCCCCTGCGGCGGACGTGGACGCGCTGGTCGAGGTCGTCCTCCGGGTCCAGCGGATGGCGCTCGAACTGGGCGACACCCTGTCCGAGCTGGACATCAACCCCCTGATGGTCCTCCCCCGCGGCCAGGGCGCGGTGGCGCTGGACGCCCTGGCCATCTGCCGTTGACGCTGCGCCGGCCCGGGCCTCGCGCGGCTCCCCCCGACCCCCGCCCGGGCCGGCCGGAGCCCCAGCCCCCGGGAACCGGAACCCGGGGCCCCGTACGTGCGCTCAATCGCCGCGCGGGCTGGATTGCCGGCGCCCCGGGGGACTGGACCCGGGGCTCCGCCCCGGACCCCGTACGTGCGCTCCGCGCCCGTGCGCTCAATCGCCGCGCGGGCTGGATGTGCTCCGCACCTCCCAGCCCTGCGGCGCCGCCGGCAATTCCAGCCCCGCCGGCGTTTGAGGCGCGGGGTCCGGGGCGGAGCCCCGGGGAACGGGGGAAGGGCGGGGCGGGAGACGGCCCCGCGCAGCGGCCCCCACACCCCGCACCCGACCGCCAGGGCCACCGGTACCGGCCCCTGCCCCGCGCCCGGCCGCAGGGCCCCCGGCACCCGCACCCCTGACCCCACACCCGGCACCCGGCCACCGGCCACCACCCCGAACGGGAGTTCACATGACCAGCGCAGCCCCCGGTGACGAAGTCCTGCACCGCATCGAGACCGGCGGTGTCTCCTGGATCACCCTCAACCGCCCCGCGGCGATGAACGCCCTCACCCGGGACAACCGCGAGCGGGTCATCGCGCTCCTCGCCGACGCCTCCGCCGACCCCCGCATCCGCGCCGTCGTCCTCACCGCCACCGGCAAGGGCTTCTGCGCCGGCGCCGACCTCCGCACCGGCCCCACCGCCGCCGGTGACCCCGCCCCCGCCGACCGCGTCGCGGGCGACGTCGCCCGCATGATCCGCCTCGGCGCGCAGCGCCTGATCACCGCGGTCCTCGACTGCGAGAAGCCCGTCATCGCCGCCGTCAACGGCACCGCCGCCGGCATCGGCTCCCACCTCGCGCTCGCCTGCGACCTCGTCATCGCCGCCGAACCGGCCCGTTTCATCGAGGTGTTCGTCCGCCGCGGCCTCGTCCCCGACGGCGGCGGCGCGTACCTCCTGCCCCGCCTCCTCGGCCCGCAGAAGGCCAAGGAGCTGATGTTCTTCGGCGACGCCGTCCCCGCCGCCGAGGCCGAACGCCTCGGGCTGGTCAACACCGTCGTCCCGGCCGACGCCCTGGAGGCGACCGCCCGCGCCTGGGCGGAGCGCCTGGCCCAGGGCCCGACCCGGGCCCTGGCCCTGACGAAGCAGTTGGTCAACGCCTCCCTCGACGGGGACCGGGCCGCCGCCCTGGCCGCCGAGGCCACCGCCCAGGAGATCAACATGACCACCGCCGACGCCAACGAGGGCGTGGCCGGCTTCGTGGAGCGCCGCACCCCCAAATACCTCGGGCGGTAACCGGGCGGCCGCCCGGCCCGGCGGCCGCCCGGCCCGGCAGCCCCGCAACCCAGCGGCCCCGCGGCCCGACCTACATCTGCGGGCTCGGCTTCAGCAGCGCGAACGTCGCCCCGAACGGGTCCGCGACCCACGCGATCCGGCCGACGTCCGGCACGTCCGCCGCCGGCATCAGCACCGAGCCGCCGTTGCCCTGCACGGCGCTCACCGTGGCGTCCACGTCCGCGACGTGGAAGTACGGCACCCAGCTCGGCCCGACACCGCCGCCCCCGGCCCCGTCACCCTGGGGCGCGACCCCGCCGAAGGACGCCTCCCGCTGGTCGCCGTCCTTGGTGCTCAGCACCCGGTACGTCATCCCGGGCGCCTGCATCTCCTCGCTGCGCCAGCCGAACACCCCGCTGTAGAAGGAGACGGCCGCGACCGGGTCCGGTGCGTGCAGCTCCACCCAGACCAGCGAGTTCTCCTCCGAGGCCACCCCCAGGCCGCTGGTCTTGCCCGGCTGCCACGAGGCGAACTGGGCGCCCTGCGGGTCGGTGAACTGCCCGAGCCACCCCTCGCCCATCACGTCCATCGGCTCCATCCGGACGGTGCCGCCGCCGTCCCTGACGGCCGAGGCGGTGGCTTGGATGTCCGGGGTCATGAAGTGCACCATCCAGGCGGACTTCGCACCCTGCTCGGTGAGCGGCCCGATCGCGGCGACGGTCTTGCCGCCCTGCTGGAAGAAGCCGTACCCGCCGGTCTCGGGGCCGGCGGAGACGAAGTTCCATCCGAAGACGCCGCTGTAGAAGGCGGTGGCGGCGTCCACGTCGGGGCTGCCGAGGTCGAGCCAGTTGGGCGAGCCGGTACGGAAGTCGGTGCCGAGCATGGGTTCTCTCCCGGGTGTCTGCGGTCGTTCGGCGCACGGCGGCACGCCGGTCCCCGCCACCATGCCGAGCCCGCGCGGGGCCGTCCGGCGTACGGGCACGGCGGGCCGGAGGTTTCACCCGTACGGGGGAACGCCCGGGCCCCCGATCCCGTGGCCGCGCCGGTCCGACCCCTTCCAATCTGACGCACCGTCAGCTTCAATCAACGGTGTGATGGGACACGCAGGGATGGCGGCCACCGTCGTCCGATACCTCAGGTCAGTCGGCTCCCCCACCTCCGCCGCGCCGGAGCCGGATCCGCTGTTCGACGCCGCCCTGCCGCGTCCCGACCTGCGGGCCGTCCGGGAGGACGAGCGGGCGCCGGTCGCCCCCGCCGAGTTCCGGGCCGTCCTCGGGAACTTCGCCAGCGGGGTCACCGTCATCACCGCCCCGGCCGTCGAGGGCGCGGACGGGCCGGCCGGCTTCGCGTGCCAGTCCTTCGCCTCGCTGTCCCTGGACCCGCCGCTGGTCACCTTCATGGTGGCCCGTACGTCGACCACCTGGCCCCGGATCGCCCGCGCGGGGGTGTTCTGCGTCAACATCCTGGGCGCCGAACAGGGGTCGCTGTGCCGGTCGTTCGCTGTCAGCGGCGCGGACAAGTTCGCCGGCGTCGTCCACCGCCCGTCCCCCGCGACGGGGTCGCCGCAGCTGGACGCCGTGCCCGCCTGGATCGACTGCCGGATCCACGCCGTCCACACGGGCGGGGACCACCTCATCGTGGTCGGCCGCGTCGAGGCCCTGGGCGCGGCCGGCGAAGGCGACCCGCTCCTCTTCCACCAGGGCAGGTTCGGCCGCTTCACACCGTGAGCCCGAAAGCCCGGAAGCCCGGAAGCCCGGAAGCCCGGAAGCCCGCAGACCGTCGGCCCATAGCCCGTAGCCCGCGAAGCCCCCCGCCCCCGTGCCGGGACCCCGCGCAGGGGCCCGGCACCGGCGCGTTCAAAAGGTCAGCACCCCGCGCGCCACGCGCCCGTGCCGCGCGTCGTCCACCGCCTTCGCGAAGTCCTCCACCGGGTAGACCTCCGTCACCAGCTCGTCCAGCAGCAGCTTCCCCTGCCGGTACAGCTCGGCGTACAGGGCCGTGTCGCGCTGCGGCCGGGAGGACCCGTACCGGCACCCCATGATCGTCTTGTCCAGGTACAGGGACGACACCTGGAAGGAGGCCTCCTCCTTGGAGCCCGGCACGCCCAGCAGGACCGCCTGCCCGTGCCGGTCGAGGAGGTCGATCGCCTGCCGGATCAGCCGTACGTGACCCACGCACTCGAAGGCGTGGTCGGCGCCGGTCGGCAGGATCTCGCGGATCGCCGCCGAGGTGTCCGCGGCGGCGGAGGCGTCGATGAAGTGGGTGGCCCCGAACTGCCGGGCCACCGCCTCCTTCGCCGGGTTGGCGTCCACCGCGACGATGGTGGCGGCCCCCGCGATCCGGGCGCCCTGGAGCACGTTCAGCCCGATGCCGCCGGCGCCGATCACGACCACCGACTCGCCGTGGTCCACCCGCGCCCGGTTCAGTACCGCCCCCACCCCGGTCAGGACCCCGCACCCGATCAGCGCGGCCGAGGTGGCCGGGATGTCCTTCGGGATCTTCACGGCCTGCACGGCCTTGACGATCGTCCGCTCCGCGAACGCCGAGTTGGAGGCGAACTGGAACAGGGGCGTCCCGCCGCGCGAGAAGGGCTGTCCCGGCATTCCGATGGCCTTGCGGCACATGGTGGGCCGGCCCCGGTCGCAGTCCGCGCACGCCCCGCAGTTGGCGAGGGTGGACAGCGAGACGTGGTCCCCGGCCTCCACGTGGGTGACCCCGGCGCCCACGGCCTCGACCACCCCCGCCCCCTCGTGCCCCAGCACCACCGGCGCCGGGAAGGGGATGGTCCCGTCGATCACCGAGAGGTCGCTGTGGCACAGCCCGGCCGCCGATACCGCGACCAGCACCTCCCCCGGCCCCGGGCCGCGGATCTCCAGATCGTCGACCACCTGGGCCTGCTTGCCGTCGAACACGACGCCTCGCATGTCGTCACCGCGTCTCTCTGGGCAGGCCGAGCACGCGCTCGGCGATGATGTTCCGCTGGATCTCGTCCGAACCGCCGTAGATGGTGTCGGCCCGGCTGAACAGGAACAGGCGCTGCTCCTCGTCGAGCCCGTTCTCGTACGGGCTCTCCCCGCCCCAGTCCGCCGGTCCGACGGTGGCCGCCGCGCCCCGCACCGCCACCGCCAGCTCGCCGAGCCGCCGGTGCCAGCCGCCCCACAGCAGCTTCGCGACGCTCGGCGCGCCCTGGTCGCCGCTGCCGCCCAGGGTGCGCAGGGCGTTCCAGCGCATGGTGCGCAGCTCGGCCCACTGCCGTACCAGCCGCTCGTGCAGTACGGGGTCGGCTGCTCCGGAGGCGGCGTGGGCGGCCAGGACCCGTTCCAGTTCGGCGGCGAAGCCGATCTGCTGGACGAGGGTGGAGACGCCGCGTTCCAGGGCGAGCAGGCCCATGGCCACGGTCCAGCCGTCGCCCTCGGCGCCGACGGTCTCGGCGGCCACCGCCCCGTCGAAGAACACCTCGTTGAACTCGCTGGTGCCGGTGAGCTGGCGGATGGGCCGGACCTCGATGCGGCCGGGCTGGTCCATCGGCACCAGCAGGAAGGTCAGCCCCCGGTGGCGGCGGGAGCCGGGTTCGGTGCGGGCCAGGACGAAGCACCAGTCGGCGTCCCGGGCGAGGGAGGTCCAGATCTTCTGCCCGGTGATGCGGTGGCGCCCGTCGGCCGGGTCGCGGACGGCCGCCGTACGGATCCCGGCGAGGTCGGATCCGGCGCCCGGCTCGCTGTACCCCTGGCACCACAGTTCCTCGCCGCGGGCGATGCCCGGCAGGTAGCGGTCCTGCTGCCGCCGGGACCCGTGGGCGATCAGGGTGGGCGCGAGGAGGTTCTCGCCGATGTGGCCGACCCGCCCGGGGGCGCGCAGCGCGGCGTACTCCTCCGCCCACACCACCTGCCCGGTCAGGGAGAGCCGGCGCTGCCCGTAGGCACCGTCGGGGACCTCCCAGCCCTGGCCGATCCAGCCGCCGCGGCCCAGCTCCCGCTCCCAGGCGCGGCGGGCCCCGACCTCCTCGTGTTCGCTGCCGGGGCCGCCGAGCCCGCGGGCGTGCGCGTACGGGCCCACGAGGTGCTCCCGCAGCCACGACCGGGCGCGGCCGCGCAGTTCCTCGTCCTCGGGCCCGAAGCCGAAGTCCATGGGCTCCCCCTCACGCGTTGGGGCGGTCCTTGGCGGCCGCCGCCTTGGCCATGGCCTCCAGCTGCGCGAGCATCGGCATCGGGTCGGTGCCCACCGTCCCGGGCAGGAAGTCGGCGATCTTCTCGGGCGTCCAGGAGCCTTCGGCGTACGCGGCGCGCAGTTCGCGCGGCTGCGCCCACACGGCGATCTTCGGTCCGGCGATGGTGTACACCTGCCCGGTGATCCCCTCGGTCTTCGCCCGGTCGCTGAGCAGGTAGGTGACGAGCGCCGCGACGTCCTCGGGCTCGCCGATCTCCTTGAGCTCCATGGGTACGCCCGCGGACATCCGGGTCCGGGCCACAGGTGCGACGGCGTTGGCGGTGACCCCGTACTTGGCCAGGCCCAGGGCCGCCGAGCGGACGAGGGAGATGATCCCGCCCTTGGCCGCGCTGTAGTTGGCCTGGGCGACCGAGCCCTGGTGGTTGCCGCTGGTGAAGCCTATGAGCGTGCCGGATCCCTGCTTGCGCATGACGGCGGAGGCGGCCCGGAAGACGGTGAAGGTTCCTTTGAGGTGGGTGGCGACCACGGGGTCCCACTCCTGCTCGGACATGTTGAACAGCATCCGCTCGCGCAGGATGCCGGCGACGCAGACGACTCCGTCGACGCGCCCGTAGCGGGCGAGGGCGGTGTCGACGATGCGCTGTCCGCCCTCCATGGTGGAGATGTCGTCGGCGACGGCGACGGCCTCGCCGCCCGCGGTGAGGATCTCCTTGACCACGGATTCGGCGATCTCGCTGGTGGGCTCGCCGCCCTCGATGCCCACGCCGTAGTCGTTGACGACGACCTTGGCCCCTTCGGCGGCCGCGGCGAGTGCCACGGCCCGCCCGATGCCCCGGCCCGCCCCGGTGACGGCGATGACCTTGCCTGCCAGGAAGTTCCCCACGCCCGACCCCTTTCCGCAGTTTCTGACGGACCGTTAGATTCTATGGGCAGCCGGACGCCACAGCACAAGCCCCGGGAGTTGATGAGGCCATGACCTTGCCGGCCGAGTTCCACGACATCGCCAGGCGCGTCAACAACTGGGGCCGGTGGGGCGCCGAGGACGAGAGGGGCACCTTGAACCTGGTCACCGACGCGGTGGTGCGCGCCGCGGCCGCCGAGGTCCGCACGGGCCGGCGGATCCCGCTGGCCCTGCCCCTCAAGGAGGACGGGGTGCAGGCCGGCCTGATCCCCGGCCGGATCAACCCCCTGCACACCATGGTGCAGATCAACCAGGAGCTCTTCGGCCCCGGCACGGTGGCCTGCAACGACGACGCCGTGACGATGGGGCTCCAGGCCGGCACGCACTGGGACGCCCTCACCCACGTCTCGCACTCGGGACGGATCTACAACGGCCGTCCGGCCTCCACGGTCACCGCCCACTCCCGCGCCGAGTTCGGCGGCATCGACAAGGCCGGTCCCGTCGTCTCCCGGGGCGTCCTGCTCGACGTGGCCCGCGCCAAGGGCCTGGACCGGCTGCCGGGCGGCCACGCGGTGACCCCCGAGGACCTCGCGCAGGCGGAGGAGTTCGGCCGGGTCACGGTCCGGGCCGGTGACGTCGTCCTGGTCCGGACGGGCCAGATCCAGGTGTACCTCGCGGGCGACAAGCACGGCTACGGGTTCCCCTCGCCGGGCCTGTCGGTCCGCACCCCCGAGTGGTTCCACGCACGGGACGTGGCGGCGGTCGCCAACGACACCCTGACCTTCGAGATCTTCCCGCCGGAGATCGAGAACCTGTGGCTGCCGGTGCACGCGCTCGACCTGGTCGAGATGGGCATGCTCCAGGGCCAGAACTGGAATCTCGAAAAGTTGTCCACAGCCTGTGCAGAAGAGGGCCGCTACGCGTTCTGGCTCTCCGCGATGCCCGAACCGTTCGTCGGCGGCACCGGCACCCCGGTGGCACCGGTCGCCGTCCTGTGACCGGAGGCCGGATGCCGGAAGGAGCGACCTACTGGGTGGCGGCGTACGCGCATGCACGCCCCGAGCGCGGCACGGCAGCCGCCACCCCACGACCCGCACTCGTCAAGGCAGGACCCTTGGCGTCCCCTCGCGACGAATCGCTCCCCACCAGAGTGATCAACACGTGACGAACCGTCAACACCTCGTTAGAGGTACACGCGGGGTTCCCGGATCGGGGCAAAGAATTCGGCAGACCTTTCCGGGGCGCCCTCGGCGCACTCGGCGCCCGCCTTCCGCGCCCGGTCGACCTCGCACCAGATCCGCTTCCCGGCGCCCTCGGGCTGCCAGCCCCAGCGGTCCGCGAGCCCGTCCACCAGCTCGAGGCCGCGCCCGCCCGTGTCGGTCCCGGCGGCCTGCCTCCGGGCGGGCGCCCGGTCGCTGGCGTCCGCGACCTCGACCCGCACCCCGGGCCCCCCGAACAGCATCCGCAGCACGGCGGGACAGCCGGTGTGCACGACCGCGTTGGTGACCAGCTCCGAGATCAGCAGAATCAGCGTCTCGGCGAGCGGCTCGTCTTCCCCTATGCCGGAACCCGCCAGACGGGACCGCGCCCACCGGCGCGCCCGGCCGACCTCGGCGGGGTCCGCTCCTACCTCAAGCTGAACCTGAAGCACCTGCACCGCTCACACCATCCGAACCGGCGGACACTTCGCCTCACGACGGAACGGGGTCACGGCCAGTGACCCCCTTGTGGAGCAGCATGGTTGACATACAGTCACCACAACAAGCGCTTCGGGCATATTCCAGCGCGAAGGAGTAGGCCTGGTGCATACTGTGCGACGCTCACGCCGCGGGGCCGCTCGCATTCGTGGGAGCGTACCGGAGCGCACCCCCGACTCCGGTCCGTAAGGGGGCGCCCCCAGGACACAAACCGATATCAACTCTCTGTAATCGGACATGAGTCCCGCCTCGTTCCTCCCGTTGCCGAACCCGGCCTCAGCCGACGGCGCCCAGCAGGTCCGCCGCCAGCACCTCCTCCGCCTGCGCAGCCGTGCGCCACTGCTCCGCGCGGACCCAGGCCCGCTTGAGGTGCAGGTGCACGTCCGCCTCCCAGGTGAAGCCCATCCCGCCGTACACCTGGAGGCAGTCGCGGGCCCCCCGCACGGCCGCCTCGTCGGCCAGCAGCTTCGCCGCCGCGATCTCGGCGACGTCGCCCGTCACGGCCGCCGCGTACACCGCGGTACGGGCCACCTCCGCCCGCACCAGCATGCCCGCGCACAGGTGTTTGACCGCCTGGAACGCCCCGATCGGCTGCCCGAACTGCTCACGCCGGCGCGCGTGGTCCACCGCCAGCTCCACGGTCCGCAGGGCGCTGCCGACCTGGAGCGCGGCCGTCAGCAGCGCACCCTCGTCGCGGTAGGGAGCCGGGTCGGGGCCCGGATCCGGGTGGCGGCCCGCCACCCGGTGCAGCGGTGTCAGCGGGTCCACCGAGCGCACCGGCTCGCCTTCGGGCGGCGCGGACGCCCCGAGGACCGCGTCCGCCTCCCCCAGGTGGGCCACCAGCGGCCCGCCCAGGTCGAACGCCGTCACCACCGTCGTCCCGGACGCGGCGCCCGGGACCACCCCGGCCGCCAGGTGCGTGGCCACCAGCGGCCCCGGCAGCAGGGCCCGCCCCGCCTCCTCGAAGACCAGGGCGGCCTCCGGGAGCCCGAGCCCGACCCCGCCGTCGGACTCCGGCAGGCGCAGCGCGAAGAACCCGGCCTCGCCGAGCTCCCGCCACAGCCGCCGGTCCACCGCGACGCCCGCCTCCACCGACGCCCGCAGCGCCTCGCGCCCGTACCGGCCCGCCAGCAGGTCCCGCACGCCCGCCCGCAGGGCGCGCTGTTCCCCGGTCGGCTGGAAGTCCACCGCGCTCACCGCCCCTTCGGCAGGCCGAGGACGCGCTCGGCGACGATGTTCCGCTGGATCTGGGAGGTGCCCGCGGCGATGGTGTACGACAGGGACGAGAGCCGGTCCAGGACCCACTCCTCGTCCAGCGCGAGCGAGCCGGCGCCGAGCACCTGGGCCGCGGCGTCGTACAGCTCCTGCCGCGCGTGGGAGTACGCCAGCTTGAAGACGCTGCCACCTGTGCCGGGGACGCCGCCCGAGCGCTCCGATTCGCTGACGTTCCACTGCGTCAGCCTCCAGAGGGCGCCGAGTTCCCCGTGGAGCCGTCCGAGGGTGCGGCGTAGGACGGGATCGTCCCAGCGCCCGTTTTCCTTCGCGGTCCGGGCCAGCAGGGCGAGCGTACGGCGGCAGGCCACCACCTCCCCCACGAAGGCGGTGCCCCGCTCGAAGGACAGCGTCACCATCGTGACCCGCCAGCCGTCGTTCTCCGCCCCCACCCGGTTCGCCGCCGGCACCCGCACCTCGTCCAGGAACACCTCCGCGAACTCGGCCGACCCGGCGAGCGTGCGCAGCGGCCGTACGGTGATCCCGGGAGCGTCCATCGGCATGGCCAGCCAGGTGATCCCACGGTGCTTCGGCGCGCCGGGGTCGGTCCGCACCAGCAGCTCGCACCAGTCGGCGACCTCCGCGTGGGAGGTCCAGATCTTCGCGCCCGTGACCACGTAGTCGTCGCCGTCGCGGACCGCGCGGGTCCGCAGCGACGCCAGGTCGGAGCCGGCGTCCGGCTCGCTGAACCCCTGGCACCACATCTCGTCACCGCGCAGCACCGGCGGCAGCCAGCGCGCCCGCTGCGCGGCGGTGCCCTCGGCGGCGATGGTGGGCCCGGCGTGCAGGAGCCCGACGAAGTTCGCGCCGACGTACGGGGCCCCCGCCCGCTCGGTCTCCTCCAGGAAGATCAGGTGCTGGGTGGGGGTCGCGCCGCGCCCGCCCGCGTCGAGGGGCCAGTGCAGGCCCGCGTACCCGGCTTCGAACAGCCGGCGCTGCCAGCCGGCGTCGTAGGCGCGGCGGGCCGGCCAGTCGTCGGGGGAGGGCCTCGGGGGCAGTGCGGGCAGCTCCTTGGCGAGCCACTCCCGCAGCCGGGCGCGGAACTCCTGCTCCTCGTCGGTGTAGGTGAGGTCCACTACCGGTCCAGGTCCAGGCCCAGCATGCGGATGGCGTTGCCGCGCATCAGCTTGTAGACGGTCTCGTCGTCGAGCCCCTTCACGTGGTCGAGGGCGACGTCCTTGGTGTGCGGGAAGGTCGAGTCCACGTGCGGGTAGTCGGTCTCGAAGGTCGCGTTGTCGCGTCCGACGACGTCGAGCGAGGCGATGCCGTGCTTGTCGCGGAAGAAGCAGCAGAACATCTGCCGGTAGTAGTACGTGGACGGCGGCTCGGGGATCAGGTCGCGGACGCCGCCCCAGGCGCGGTGTTCGCGCCACACGTCGTCGGCGCGTTCCAGGGCGTACGGGATCCAGCCCATCTGGCCTTCGCTGTAGGCGAGCTTGAGCGCCGGGAACCTCACCAGCACCCCGCTGAACAGGAAGTCCATCATCGAGGCCATCGCGTTGTTGAAGCTGAGGGAGGCCTGGACGGCGGGCGGTGCGTCGGGGGAGGCGGCGGGCATCTGCGAGGAGGACCCGATGTGCATGTTGACGACGGTGCCGGTGTCCTGGCAGACGGCGAAGAAGGGGTCCCAGTACCCGGAGTGGATCGAAGGCAGCCCGAGGTAGGTCGGGATCTCGGAGAAGGTCACGGCGCGCACGCCCCGCGCGGCGTTGCGCCGGACCTCCGCCACCGCGAGGTCGATGTCCCACAGGGGGATGATGCAGAGCGGGATCAGCCGGCCGCCGCTGTCGCCGCACCACTCCTGCACCATCCAGTCGTTGTAGGCGCGCACGCAGGCGAGGGCCACCTCCTTGTCGTGCGCCTCGGCGAAGGTCTGGCCGCAGAAGCGGGGGAAGGTGGGGAAGCACAGGGAGGCCTCGACGTGGTTGAGGTCCATGTCGGCGAGGCGCGCCTTCGGATCCCAGCAACCCGGCCGCATCTCCTCCCTCGTGATCCCCTCCAGGGTCATGTCGTCGCGGTCGAAGCCGACGGCGGCGATGTTGCGCTTGTACGGGAACTTGAGGTCCTCGTAGATCCACCAGTCGGTCGGGGGTCCGTCGGGGTCCATGGAGATCACGTACTTGCCGCCGGTGTAGACCAGCTCGCCGATCCCGGCGGTCAGTGCCTTGGGTCCGCGGTCGCGGTATTTGGCCGGCAGCCACACGTCGAAGAGGTGCGCGGGTTCGATCACGTGGTCGTCGACGCTGATGATCCGAGGCAGTTCCGTGTCCATGATGTCCGGTGTCCCCTCGCCCTATCTGATGGACCGTCAGAAACAAGCTAGCCCCGCCACCTCTGGACCGGCAAGCGGCGGGGCCCTACGCTCTCGCCAGATCTGACACATCGTCAGCCAAGGGGAGGCGGCCGGGATGACGAGGACGGACCACGACGCGGGGGCGGGAGCAGGAGCGGGGACGGCGGCAGCGGCGGGGACGGCGGCAGCGGCGGGGACGGCGGCAGCGGCGGGGACCGGAGCGGAGACCGCCCGCACCCTCGCGGACTCCCGCACCCTCTGGGACCTCGTCGCCCGCCGCGCCGCACTCACCCCCGCCGCCACCGCGCTCATCGAGGCCGCCCCGGACCCCGCCGACGACCGCACCCTCACGTTCGGCGCGCTCCACGACCGCGCGGAGCGGGTCGCGGCGGGCCTGCACGGCATGGGCGTCGGCCCGGGCACGGTCGTCGCCTGGCAGCTGCCGACCCGCATCGAGACGGTGCTGCTCTCGCTCGCGCTGGCCCGGCTCGGCGCCGTCCAGTCGCCCGTCATCCCCTTCTACCGCGACCGCGAGGCCGGCTTCGCGCTGCGCGGGTCGAAGGCGGAGTTCTTCGCCGTCCCCGGGGAGTGGCGCGGCTTCGACCACGCGGCGATGGCCTCCCGGCTCGGGGCGCGGGGCGTCTTCAAGGCCTACGAGGACCTCCCGGCCGGCGACCCGGCCGGCCTGCCGGCGCCTCCCGCCTCCGGAACGGACGTGCGCTGGATCTACTGGACCTCCGGCACGACCTCCGACCCCAAGGGCGTGCTGCACACCGACCGGTCCCTGATCGCGGGCGGCTCCTGCCTGGCGCACGCCCTGCGGCCGGGGCCGGGGGACGTGGGCTCGATCGCCTTCCCGTACGCGCACATAGGCGGCCCCGACTACCTCGTGATGCTGCTGCTGTACGGGTTCCCGGCGGTGCTGTTCGAGAAGTTCGCGATGCCGGACGCGCTGGACGGGTACCGCCGCCACGGCGTCACCATCGCCGGCGGCTCCACCGCCTTCTACTCGATGTTCCTCACCGAGCAGCGCAAGGACCCCGACGGGAAGCTCGTCCCGAGCCTGCGCCTGCTGGCGGGCGGCGGCGCACCGAAGCCGCCGGAGATCTACCACGCGGTGGTCCGCGAACTGGGCTGCCGGCTCACCCACGGCTACGGCATGACCGAAGTCCCGATGATCACCATGGGGGACCCGGACGACACGGACGAGAACCTCGCGACGACCGAGGGCCGCCCGCCGCGGGGCATGTCGATACGCATCACGGCCCCGGACGGCACCCCGCTCCCGCCGTCCGCCGACGGAGAGGTCCGCCTGCGGGGCGAGGCGGTCTGCCGGGGCTACCTGGACCCCGACCTGTCGGCGGAGGCCTTCGACGCCGACGGCTACCTGATCACCGGCGACCTCGGCCACCTCACCCCGGACGGGCACCTGGTCCTCACCGGCCGCAGCAAGGACGTCATCATCCGCAAGGGCGAGAACATCTCGGCGAAGGAGATCGAGGACCTCCTCCACCTGCTCCCGGACGTGACCGACGCCGCCGTCATCGGCCTTCCGGACCCCGAGCGCGGCGAACGCGTCTGCGCGGTGGTCGAGCAACCGCCGTCGGCACCCCCGTTGACGCTGACGGCGGTCACCGCCCACCTGCGCTCCCAGGGCCTTTCCCCGCACAAGCTCCCGGAACAACTGGAACTGGTCGAGGCGCTGCCCAGAAACGAAGCCCTCCGCAAAGTGCTCAAATACAAACTCCGCGAGCGCTACGCGTGAAAGCACGCCGCCGGCCTCCGAGACCGACAAGGGATCTCGGAGACCGGCGAAAGCGATTCCCTGGTGGGGGGACGAATCAGGTAACCGCCGCGCACCGTCTCGATTCGTAGCCGCTCTTTGCCGTTAGATGTTCTTGAGGTAGCCGCTCTTGAACCCGTAGGCGTTGGCGACGACCTGCTGGCGCTTGTCGATCTCGACGCCGAAGCCCTTGTAGATGATCGAGCCTTCCCAGACGACCTGGCCGATGGCGTTGCCGCTGGCCAGCTGGGCCTTCGGGACGCCGTGGCCGATGGAGACGGCGCCGTTGAAGTTGCGCTTGCCGCAGTCGGCGTGGTCGACGCGGTCGATCTTGGAGCCGTTGGTGTGGTAGTTCACCCACACGCTGAGCTTGGTGATGGTGATGCCGAAGATCTTCTGGCGGACGGTGTAGGTGGTGTCCCACCAGCCGGCGTGCAGCTTGCCCGCGGCCGAGATCCCGGAGGCGTCGCCCGCGTCGGGGGTGAAGGTGGCGTCGCTGTCGGCGGCGATCTGCACGTCACCGCCCTTGAGGTTCACGAGCGAGTGCGAGGGCGTGCCGTCCGTGGGGACGTCGGCGACCTCTTCCAGCAGGGCCTTGAGGTTCTCGGGGTCCTCGGCGTAGTTGAGGAACTTGACCTGCTTGTCGTGGGTCAGGGCGTCGAAGTCGCGCAGCGCGTCGGCGGCGCCTTCCTCGGTGCTGTTCTTGAGGCTGTTCTCGTAGGCGGCGATGCGCATGCCGTCCTGCGAGATGAGAGAGGCGCTGGCGTTCGCGGTACCCATCAGCGTGGTGGCGGCGACGACGGCGAGAACGGCTGCGGTACGGCGGGGGGTTATGACCTTGGACATGGCTGAGCGGAAGCCCTTCACGTTGGGGGGTGGCTTGCGAAACTCAGCTAACCAGCGGAACAAACCGTTCCCGCTCAACGGATCCTCAGATCTTCGATCTTCGTCGCCCCGGCACGCGAATGCGCCTCAAATGCCGCACTGAGTACGGCAGTTGCTCAAACCGGAGCACTGCCGCCCGGCCCCCCGCGAACGGAGGACGGCCCCCGCACGGTCATCGCCGCGACCCCGCTCCGGGGAGCGGGGTCGCGGCTGATGTTCCTCGTGAAACGACGCCCCGTCCGGGGTCAGGCATCCGGGGCGGCGACGCCGCAGTAGGCGGCGAAGGCCGTGAGGATCTCGTCCTCCGAGATGCGGCCGTCGCCGTCCGCGTCGAGGGCCGTGGCGATCTGGGACGCCGGCTCCGGCGGGGTGCCGAGGACGCGCAGCACGCGGGCCGCCGCCGCCGGGGTGGCGCCCGGGTCCGCGCCGTCCTCGGACGCCACCGCGATCACCGCGCGCAGGAACGGCCGGGCGATCTCCGCAAAGCGCTCCGGGTTGTCCCGCAGCCGCTTGACCGCACCCGTCACGAACTCCTCGCGCGACACCCGCTGGTCACCGTCGACGTCGGCGATCCCGGCCATGCCCTGCCAGAACGCCTCGGCGCCCGCGAAGACGGCCTGGCCCTTGTCCGACCGGGCGCGGACGCCGAATTCGGCCAGCACGGCCCGCGCGGCCACGCTGAAATCCTCGCGGTCGATGAATCCGGACCCGTCCTGGTCGAAGGTGGCGAATCGGGAGGCGATCTTGCGCTCGTACTCTGCGCTGTCCATATTCGGCGTTCCGCCTTCACATGTGCGTGTGGGTGCAGTTTGAGGTGCAGTTCAAGACAAGGCAGGAGCGTACGGCCTCGGTGGCCCGCGCGTTAAGCCGAGCCGTCCGGGAGATGGCCGCATCGAACCCGCGCACGGGAAGCGCGGCAGGGCGCGTACTGATGTGCCTATGCGGGTGTCATGTTCCGGCCCCGGGGCGGGTAGTGGCCGTACCACGACAGGCACGCTCCGGGGGTGGGCTTTCGGTGAAGACGGGCGCATCCCGCCATGTGCCGACTACATTCGACGGGTCGACACACGGCCGGGGCTGGGGGCACTATGCCGAAGGACGTACCACCGCGCTGGGACCGCCGCATGCAGCAGCGCCTCGCCCGCGGTGAGGCCGCCGCGCTCGGGGAGCTGTACGACCGCTTCGCCTCGCTCGTGCACAGCCTCGCGCACCGGGTGCTGGGCGACGAGACGGCCGCGGACCGGATCACCCGCGAGGTGTTCGGGTACATCTGGGAGAACCCGGACGCCTACGACCCCAAGCAGGGCTCCCTGCGTTCCTGGGTCGCCCGGATCACCCAGGGCCAGGCCGTGGCCCGGCTGCGCCAGGCAGAACTGGGCCGCGGTTCCCGCGAGGAGCTGGAGCAGAAGGTGCGCAGCGCCAACGCCGCCGCCCGGGCGGACTACATCG
Organism: Streptomyces sp. NBC_00667; assembly: GCF_036226825.1. NCBI lineage: Bacteria > Bacillati > Actinomycetota > Actinomycetes > Kitasatosporales > Streptomycetaceae > Streptomyces > Streptomyces sp. NBC_00667. Next base: position 3,880,288 of record NZ_CP109022.1, on the reverse strand, counting down.
TCACCTCCATGCCCGCGCCGCTGCGCTCCGCGCTGGAACTCGCGTACTTCAAGCGGCGCGACTACCGGCAGGCCGCCGCCGACCTCCACATCAGCGAGGACGAGGCGCGGCGCCGGCTGCGCCTCGGGCTCCAGCTGCTGTCGACCGCCAACGCCCTCCCGCGGGAGGACACCGCCCCGCCCGGATACGGCCCGCCCGGATATGGAACGCCCCGATGACCGGCCCCGCCGAAGACGTGCCCGACGACGGTTACGAGCGGCCCGTGGGCGGTGCGGCCCGGATACCGGGCCCGCGCGGGGCCGCCGACGACCTCGACCCGCTGCCGGACCCCCGGCCCACGCCGCAGCCCGCGCCCGTGCCGCAACACGCCCCCGAGCCGCCGCCCACGCACGCCGTACTGAAATCCCTGCTCGGTGCGTGGGCGCTGGCCGCCTGCTCCGCCGAGGAGACCCAGGCGGTGGAGGACCACCTCACCGAGTGCGCGCCCTGCGCGGAGGAGGCGCTGCGTCTGCGGGACGCGGTCGGGCTGCTGCACCCGGAGGAGAGCCTCGACCTCAAACCGCTGCTGCGCTCGCGGGTGCTGGAGGACTGCCTGGGCAAGCGCCCGGCCCGCATCCCCGTCCCGGCGTGGGCGACCCCGTACGACACGGAGACCGCCCGGCTCGACGCCCTGCTGCGGGACTTCGGGGACGCCGAGTGGCACACGCCCGTACAGCTCAAGTGGTTCCAGGAGGAGCGGAGCCGGTCGCGGGACACCACCGTGGCCGGCGTCATCGGCCACCTCCTGACGGTGGACGGGCTCGTCGCGACGGCGCTCGGACTGGACGACCCGCTGGGCGCGCAGGCACCGCCCGGCGGTACGACGCGGCGCACTGAGTTCTTCTGGGACTCGGAGCGGCACCCGGCCACCCGGCAGGTCCGCGAGCCGTGGCGGGAGCAGGGCCACACCCTGGTCCGGACGGTGTCCTTCGCGGGCCACGGGGTGGCCGAGCTGGCGGTCGACTACGGCGGCTTCGCCCTGCCGCTGGGCGACGCGTTCCTGGAGCGTGCCTTCGAGTGCTGGGTGCACGCGTGGGACATCGCGGAGGCGGTGGACTACCCGTACGAGCCGCCGTCCGGACCGCACCTGCACCGCATGATCGACCTGGCGGCGCGCCTGCTGCCGGCGGCGCTGGCCGAACGGCGCCGCGCGGGTCTGGCGGGACCGGCGCGCGGACTGGTCGCGGCGGGCGCCCCGGGGCGGACCCTGCACCTGGAGATCGAGGGTGCGGGCGGCGGCGGTTGGGACATCGCGCTGGATTCCCCGGCGGCGAAGCCGTCGTCGGACCACACGGTGGCGGAGATCGCCCTGGACGGCCTGGAATTCTGCCAGCTGGCCGCCGGTCACATCTTCCCGGAGGAAGCGGCGGCGGGCCAGCACGGCGACCGCGAGGCCATCCGCGACGTCCTCTTCGCGGCGGCCTCCCTCAGCCGGCTGTAGGGGCCCCGCCCCGGCGGGCGGGGGCCCCACCAGCCGGTGGGGCCCCCGCGGCCGATGGGGCCCCCGCGGCGGGTCAGGCGAAGACGACCGTCCGCGTGCCGTTCAGCAGCACGCGGTGCTCGCTGTGCCACTTCACGGCGCGGGCCAGGGCCTGGCACTCCACGTCCCGGCCGATCGCCACCAGCTGTTCCGGGGTCACCTCGTGGCCCACCCGCTCGACCTCCTGCTCGATGATCGGCCCCTCGTCGAGGTCGGCCGTCACGTAGTGCGCGGTCGCGCCGATCAGCTTCACGCCCCGCGCGTGCGCCTGGTGGTACGGCTTCGCGCCCTTGAAGCTCGGCAGGAAGGAGTGGTGGATGTTGATGATCCGCCCGCTCAGCTCCCTGCACAGGGTGTCCGACAGCACCTGCATGTACCGCGCCAGCACCACCAGCTCGACGTTCTGCGCCCGCACCAGCTCCAGCAGTTCCGCCTCGGCGTCCGCCTTGGTGTCCTTGGTCACCGGGATGTGCACGAACGGGATGTCGTACGAGCCGACCAGCTCCGCGAAGTCGGTGTGGTTCGAGACCACCGCCGCGATCTCCACCGGCAGCGCCCCGATCCGCGACCGGAACAGCAGGTCGTTCAAGCAGTGCCCGAACTTCGACACCATCAGCACGATCCGCATCCGCTCGTCCGAGCGGTGGATCTGCCAGTCCATCTCGAAGGAGTCCCCGATCGCGGCGAAGCTGGCCCGCAGCTTCTCCACGGTGAGCGGCGCATCCGCCTCGAAGTGCACCCGCATGAAGAACAGGCCCGTGTCGCGGTCGCCGAACTGCCGGCTGTCCTCGATGTTGCATCCGGTCATGAAGAGGTAGCTGGACACGGCGTGCACAATGCCCTTTTTATCCGGGCAGGAGAGGGTCAGGACGTACTGCTGCGGCTGCGCCTGGCGCTGCGGGTCATCGTTCATGACGGCAAAGCCTTTCACACCGCGCGGGTGAGGATCCTCAGCACTTCGATCGAGCTGGGCGCGGCGTCCGGATCTTCCCCGTCCGCCGTCGCGAGCCGTACGTGCGCCTCGCGCGCTGCGCGCACCGCCTCCGGCCATGCGTGGTGCTCCAGGTACGCGGAGACGGGCGCGTCCGGGCCGACCTGGTGCAGGATGCGCAGCACGCGCAGGACCGCGAGGTCCACGAGGGCCGCCTCACCGGAGTCGCGGAAGATCGTGCCGACGTACTTCTCCGCCGACCAGCTGTCGAGCCAGGTGTCCTCGACGAGCCGGTACACGGCGTCGGTGACGTCCCCGTACCCTTCGACGCCGGCCTGCCAGACCTCCTCCTGGAACACCGGGTCGGAGAGCATGTGCAGCGCCGAGCGCACGTTGCTGCGCCAGCGCCACCACGGCATGTCGTTGAGGGGCATGCCGCCCATGGTGGAGGAGCGGCCGCCGCGGCGGGAAGAGTTCTTCGAACCTTGGGCGAATGTCACGCTTTCGATCGTACGTTCCCCCGTGGCGCGATCTTGAAGCACCTGTGCGCGACCCGGCCCCCGCAATTCACCTCCCCGTCACCGAATGTTGTGTACACCTCATGCTCGCGTTCCCCGGGGGGCGGAATGGTGCATGGACATGACCGACCGGCGACGCACGACCTCCTTCTCCCGCACCTTCCTGGCCACGGCGATGGGTGCGTGTCTCGTCGCCGGATGCGGGCTGGTCCCCGGGGGCTCGGGGGGCCCCGGGGACACCATCACCGTGATGACCTTCGCCCCCATCGGAACGCAGGCGACCAACATGCCCGGCATGCCCGGCATGGCGAAGGCGTACGAACGCTGGGTGAACGCCCGGGGCGGCATCAGGGGCCACAAGCTGCGCGTCCTGACCTGCAACGAGAAGAACACCCCCACCGGCGCCGCCGACTGCGCGCGCGAGGCGATCGCCCAGAAGGCCGTCGCGGTCGTCGGCTCGTACAGCCAGCACGGCCGCGCCTTCATGGCGCCCCTGGAGGCCGAGGGCATCCCCTTCATCGGCGGGTACGGGGTCTCCTCCGAGGAGTTCGAGAGCACCCTCTCCTACCCCGTCAACGGCGGCCAGCCCGTGCTCCTGGCCGGCGCCGGACACCAGCTGGCCAAGACGTGCAGCCAAGTCGCACTGGTCCGGCCCGACACGCTCGCGGGCGACGCCATGCCCGTACTGCTCAACGCGGGGCTGCGGGCCAACAAGGCGGCGGACGCCGCCGACATACGGGCGGCCGAGGACGGCGCCGACTACACGCCCGAGGCCCGGGAGGCGCTGACCGACGCCACCGGTCCCGCCGCCAAGGACCGCGGCTGCGTGACGGCGGTGCTCGGCGAGCGCACGGAGACCTTCCTCGACGCCTTCCGCCGGACCGACGAGAAGCACAAGAAGCCGCAGATCGCCTCCGTCCTCGGCAGCGTCAGCCAGGCGCTGGTCGACCGCACCGGCGGCCGGGAGAGCCCCTTCGAGGGCGCGTACCTCACCAGCTGGTACCCGGTGTCGGGCGACCCGCTGTGGGGGCCGATGCGCAAGGTGATCTCCGAACAGGCCTTCGGCGACGACACCGTGGACCCCGACGACAGCGGAACGCAGACCACCTGGATCGCGTACACCGTGCTGAGCGAGGTCGTCGGCCGCCTCAAGGCCGACGAGGACGTGACCGCGCGCAAGATCGCCAAGGCCCTCAATCAGACCGCGGGCGTCCAGACCGGCGGCCTCACCCCCGAACTCAGCTGGCGGGACCAGGACGTACGGGCCGTCGCCGGTTTCCCGCGCATCTCCAACGGGCGGGTCACGTTCCAGGTCGTCCAGCAGGGACGCCTCGTCGCGCAGCCGGGCGAGGAGTCCCAGGACATGACGCCGACCCTGGAGGCGGCGCCCCGCGCGGCGTAGGGCCCGGGCGCCGGGGGGTCACAGCTCGGTCTTGTCCCGGCGGGTGAGGCCGTACTTGGCCGCGATCGAGTTCCACATCGTCGCGGCGGACTCCTTGGCCCGCGTCGCCTCACCGCTGGACTTGTTGCCGTCGGCCGCGTGGTCGGTGGACTTGGCCTTGCCGTCCTTGCACCCGCCCTTGTCGTGCGCCACGTCGTCCGCCCAGCTCGCGTAGCCGCGGTCGGCGGCCGCCGAGGACTTCCAGGCCTTGGTCAGGGCGGCGGACAGCTTCACGTGGTCCGGGAGCTCGTCCATCTTCAATTCCTGGAGCCGGGTGACCAGTTCCTCGCGCTGGCGGGCGGCGTCCCGCAGCTCCAGGGCCGCCTGGTCGAGGTTGCGGCAGCTCTTGATGTCGTCGACGGCCTTGATCACCGCCGCCCGGCTGCCGTTGCTGTCCGCGAGCACCTTGTCGAGCTGGACGGCCTGCGGGCGGGCCGGGTCCACCTGGGCGTCGTCGGCCGCGGTCTCGGTGGAGCCGGTCGGGGCGGGGACCGCCGCGCCGGGGTCGCTGTTGGCGGCCTTGCCGCCGCCGTCGGCGAGCAGCGAGCCGACGCCGAGCCCGGCCACGGCGAGGCCGATGACCGCGGCGGCTATGACCCCGGCCGAGACCTTGCGCGGTGGCGCGGGAGGCGGCGGGGGCGGCGCGGGTGCGTACTGCTGCCGGGGCGGTACGGGTCCCGCGGGAGGTCCTGCGGGGCCCCGCGGGCGCGGGGCCCGGCGCAGCACGGGCTCCTGGACCGGCGGGAGCTGCTGGGTGTGGCCGACGGTGTCGTCGCTGCGGAACAGGCCGTCGAAGCCCTGCACGCCGGAGTCGGAGGGTGCCGCCGGCACCGGCGGGATGTACTGGGTGGCCGCCTCGTGAGGGCCCGGGACCGGCGCGATGTACTGGGTGGCGGCCTCGTGGTGGGCGGGCCCGTCCACGACCGGCGCGATGTACTGCGTCGCCGCCTCATGAGGGCCCGGCACCGGCGCGATGTACTGCGTCGCCGCCTCATGAGGACCCGGGACCGGCGCGATGTACTGGGTGGCGGCCTCGTGGTGGGCGGGCCCGTCCACGACCGGCGCGATGTACTGCGTCGCCGCCTCATGAGGACCCGGGACCGGCGCGATGTACTGGGTGGCGGCCTCGACCGGGCCCGGTGTGCCCGGTATGGGCGGGATGTACTGGGTCACCGCCTCGGGCAGCGGTGGGTACCCGTAGCCGTGCGGGTCCCCCGGACCCTCGAACCCCGGGCCGACCACGTGCCCCGCCGGTGGGTACCCGTACCCCGGCTGGGGCGCGTGCCCCGGCGGGGCCTGCGCCGGGTAGCCATAGGCCGGGCCGCCCGGCGTGCGGGGCTCCTGCGCCCCGTACCCGCCAGGGTGGTGCTCCGGCTGCTGCGCGCCGTCCCGCTGCGCCCCGTGACCGGGCGCGGGAGGGCCGTCCGGCTGCGACCGGGACCCGGGTTCCTGCGACCCGTACCCCGGGTCGCGGCCCCACGGCGCACCGGCCTGCGGGGCGGCCCCCTGGCCGCTCCCCTGTCCGCTCTCCGTCACCCGGGAACTCCTTCACCGACCTGCCCGCAACGTACGGAACCGTCGGCCCACGCTACCCGGTCACCGGCCGCCCCCGTCAGTCCCGCCCGGAGCTCCGCCCCCCGCCTCAGGCCGCCGCCACCTCCAGCCGGGCCACGAACTCCCGCACCGCCGCCTCCTCGCGGTACGGCTCCAGCCGGGTCCGGAAGTCCTCCAGGTACTCCGCCCCGCGCCGGGTCCGCAGGGAGTCCAGCAGGTCGGCGGCCTTCGACGCCGTCTGGCACGCCTGCTCCACCTCCCGCTGCTGGACCTGCGCCGCCGCCAGCAGCAGCAGACCGATCGCCCGGCGCCGCGCCTTGGTCCCGGGCAGGCCCCGCAGCGCCTCCTCGGCCCGCCTGGCCGCCGCGTCGGCCTGGCCGAGGTCCCGGTGGCAGTGGGCCAGTTCGTCCGCGAGGTAGGCCCGGTCGAAGTGGCGGATCCACACCGGGTCGTCGCCCGCCTCCGGCTCGGCCCGCTCCAGCGCGGTCACCGCCCGCCCCGACAGCACCGCCGTGGCCCGGGCGTCGCCCAGCAGCGCGTGCCCGCGCGCCTCGGCGGCGTAGAACATGGCCTCCACCCTCGGGGTGACCTGCCCGCGCGTGCCCTCCTGCGCGGCCCGAGCCAGCTGCGCGATCTCCCTGGGGTTGCCGAGTTCGGCGGCGAGGTGGCTCATGGACGCGGCCAGGACGTAGCCGCCGTACGCGCGGTCACCGGCCGCCTGGGCCAGCCGTAGCGCCTGGATGTAGTAGCGCTGGGCCAGGCCCGGCTGGCCCGTGTCCACCGCCATGTAGCCCGCCAGTTCCGTCAGCCGGGCCACGGCCGCGAACAGCGCCCGCCCGACCGGCTCCCGGTAGGAGCCCCCGATCAGCCCCGACACCACGGAGTTGAGGTAGTGCACCACCACCGGGCGCACGTGCCCGCTGCCGAAGCGGTGGTCGAGTTCCTTGAGGGCCTCGGTGGTGGCCCGTACCGCTTCGACGTCGGGCATCCCGACGCGCGAGCCGCTGTTGCGGGCCACCTGCGGGTCGGCGCCGGTGATCAGCCAGTCACGGCTGGGTTCGACGAGGGCGGAGGCGGCCACGCTGGAGCCGGAGAGGAAGTCGCGGCGGCCGACGTCGCTCCGCCACAGCTCGCTGACCTGCTCGATGGCGCCGATGACGGTCGGGGAGAACTGCAGGCCGACGCCGGAGGCGAGGTTCTTGCCGTTGGCCATGCCGATCTCGTCGATGGTGACGGTCCGGCCGAGTTTGCGGCCGATCGCCTCGGCGATGATGCCGGGCGCCCGGCCGCGCGGCTGCTGGCCGCGCAGCCAACGGGCCACGGACGTCTTGTCGTAGCGCAGATCGAGGCCGTGCTCGGCCCCGCACATGTTCACGCGCCGGGCGAGCCCGGCATTGGAGCACCCGGCTTCCTGGATGAGCGCCTGCAGCCGTTCGTTCGGCTGGCGGGCGAGGAGAGGCCTGGCTGCCATGAAAACCCCCTGAAGCCGCGGGAGAGCGATGGAATGATCACTTCCCGCCTGATGTGCGGAGAATCTTCGTCTCTGCGTGGTGTCGCTACCCACGGACCGCGCTCCGGGCTCCTACGCGCCCCCGCACGTGCTTCCGTGCGCCCCATTTGCAGGATCGATGCTCCGCCCACGGGCCGGTTTACGCCCGTAACCCCCGGTGGGTGCGGCAGTTGTGATGGGCGTGGAAGAGACCATCGGAGTCACGGAGACCGCAGCCATCCCCAAGCAGCGCGGCGAGCAGCTGCTGGACCATGCCGTGCGGTACGCGGAAGAACGGCACTGGGACGTCTTCGCGGGCACCTGGCTGGAGGCCGGCGACGGCCGCGAGGTGTGCTCCTGCGGGGACCTCGACTGTACGGCGCCCGGCGCGCACCCGGCGGTGGAGGACTGGGCGGCGCTGGCCACCGGCAGCGCGGTGCAGGTGCGCCGGATCTGGGCGAAGCAGCCGCGCGCCTCCATCCTGCTGCCGACCGGCCGGACCTTCGACGCCATCGACGTGCCGTCGGCCGCCGGGATCCACGCCGTGGCCCGACTGGAGCGGATGCAGCGCACCCTCGGCCCGGTCACCCTCACCCCGGACCACCGGATGCTGTTCTTCGTCCTGCCCGGAGCCGGGGCGAAGGTGCCGGACCTCGTACGGAAGCTGGGCTGGTCGGCGCCCGCGATCGACATGATCGCGCGGGGCGAGGGCGAGTACGTCGCCGCGCCGCCCACCCGCCTCGGCGGCCGCGGCCCGGTGCAGTGGGCGCGCAGGCCCACTCCGGCGAACCGGTGGCTGCCGGACACGGAGGAGCTGATCGACGCGCTCGCCTACACCTGCGGCAGCCAGGCGGCCGCGGCCCGCGCCGGGCAGAGCGCCTGAGCCCACGACCTCCGGGCCCGCGCCCTGCGAGAACCACGTCCTCCGGGAACCACGCCCTGCGAACTCACGCTGTCTTGAGTTCATGACATAAGTAACTGCTGCCGACTCGTTCCCTCCTCATATGGTGAGGAAAGTACGACCACGGGGATCAGAACGAGAGGCAGGCGCATGCCGGACCAGGGTGATGCGACGACGGGCATGACGGGCGGCTCAGCGGGTGGCGTGCGATCCGCGCCGCCCGCCGCCGTGCGGATAGAGGGGCTGTGGAAGCGGTTCGGCGAGCAAGTGGCCGTGGCCGGTATCGACCTGGAGATCCCGGCGGGCCGGTTCATCGGGCTCGTCGGACCGAACGGCGCGGGCAAGACGACCACGCTGTCGATGGTGACCGGACTGCTGCGCCCCGACATGGGACGGGTGTTCGTCGCAGGGCACGACGTCTGGGCCGACCCGGTCGAGGTGAAGTCGCGGATCGGCGTCCTGCCGGAGGGCCTGCGGCTCTTCGAGCGGCTCTCCGGCCGGGAACTGCTCGGCTACATGGGCCGGCTGCGCGGTCTGCCGGGCGAGGAGACGGACAAGCGGGCGACGCAGCTGCTGGACGTGCTGGACCTCGCCGGCTCGCAGCACAAGCTGGTCGTGGACTACTCGACCGGCATGCGCAAGAAGATCGGCCTGGCGGCCGCGTTGCTCCACAACCCGGAAGTCCTTTTCCTGGACGAGCCGTTCGAGGGTGTCGACCCGGTGTCCGCGCAGACGATCCGCGGAGTGCTGGAACGTTACACCGCCTCCGGTGCCACCGTCGTGTTCTCCTCCCACGTGATGGAGCTCGTCGAGTCGCTGTGCGACTGGGTGGCCGTCATGGCCGGCGGCCACATCCGCGCCGCGGGCCCGCTGGCGGACGTACGGGGTGACGCGCCCTCCCTCCAGAACGCGTTCCTGGAACTCGTCGGGGCGCAGGACCGCGCCGCGGGCGAGTCCCTGGACTGGCTGGGCGGCGGCCGATGAGCGCCCCGGTCACCGCGGCCGCCCCGACGGCACCCGTCACCGCCGCCCCGGCCCCCTCCCTGACGCGGCTCTTCGTCCGTCTCAAGCTGTCGCTGCTCAAGAACGGGCTGAAGGGCTCCTCGAAGCGCAAGGCGGCCTGGTTCGGCACCCTCGCGCTGGCGTTGGTGGTGGGCTTCTTCGTCACGCTGGGGCTGGCCCTGCTGCACGGCAACGCGCATGCGGGGACGGTCGTCGTGATCCTCGCGGCGATCCTGGCGCTGACCTGGAGCTTCATGCCGCTGTTCTTTCCGAGCGGTGACGAGACTCTCGACCCGAGCCGGCTGGTGATGCTGCCGCTGCGCCCGCGTCCGCTCGTCCGGGCCCTGCTGGCGTCCTCGCTGGTCGGCATCGGGCCCCTGTTCACGCTCTGCCTGGCCGTCGGCTCGGTGGTGGCGGTCGCGCGGGACGCGGCCGGGACGGTGTTCGCCGTCCTCGCCGTTCCGCTGCTGCTGCTGTTCTACGTGAGCCTGGCGCGGGCCGTGGCCACCGCCAACGTACGGTTGCTGTCCAGCCGCAAGGGCCGTGACCTCGCGCTGCTCAGCGGCCTGCTGATCGCGATCGGCGCCCAGGTGGCCAACTTCGCCAGTCAGCGCCTGTTCCAGCCGGGCGGACTGGCCCACCTGGAGCCGGCGGAGGCGGTGGTCCGCTGGCTGCCGCCCGCGACGGCGGTGGGCATGGTGGACTCAGCGAGCAAGGGCGACTACGCGGTCGCCGCTGCCCAGCTGGTGATCACGCTCACCGCCCTGGCCGGGCTCGTGTGGTTCTGGGAGCGCAGCCTGACCAAGCTGATGGTCACTCCGGACGGTTCGACCCTCGCGGCCGCCGCGCCGCGCAAGGACCGCGAGGCCGGCACGGGCTTCTGGGCCCTGCTGCCCGGCGGCCGCACGGGCGCCGCGATGCAGCGCACCCTGCGGTACGTGCTGCGCGACCCGAAGACGAAGTCGGCCTGGGTGACGGCGCTGGCCGTGGGCCTGATCGTGCCGGTGTTCAACGCCCTCCAGGGGACCGGCTCGCTCTACCTCGCCTGTTTCGGCTCGGGCATGCTCGGCATCCAGATGTACAACCAGTTCGGGCAGGACACCTCCGCGTTCTGGATGGTCGCGCAGACCCTGTCGAGCCCGCGCGACGTCTTCGTGGAGATGCGGGCCCGCGCCGGGGCGCTGGCCCTGGTCACCGTCCCGTACACGGTCCTGGTCACGGCGGTCACCGCCGGGCTGGTCGGCAACTGGTCCTACTTCCCCGCGGCCCTGGGCCTGGCGCTGGCCCTGCTGGGCGCGATGCTGTGCACGGGCGCGCTGGCCTCGGTCCGTTTCCCGTACTCGATCCCCACGGACGGCGCGTTCAAGAACGTGGCGCCGGGCCAGGCCGGGCTCGCCTGGCTGAGCATCTTCGGCGGCATGCTCGCTTCGGCGGTGATCTGCGCCCCGGTGATCACGGTGACGGTCTACTTCGCCACCACCCCGGAACAGCAGTCCCTCGCCTGGACGGTCCTGCCGCTGGGCATCGTATGGGCCGCCCTGGCGGCCTGGGCGGGCCTGCGCCTGGCGGCCCCCCTGGCGGCCCGCCGCATCCCCGAGATCCTGACGGCGGTCAGCAAGGGCTGACGGCCGGAGCCCGGCCCGCGCTCCCGAGGGAGTGCGGGCCGGGCTCTTGCGTGTCCCGGTCAGACCGTGGGGAACTTCGCCGTGAAGGCGCTCGGGACGCTGACCACGTCGTTGAAGCTGAGCTTGCCCTCGCCGAACTGGTCGGCGGTCATCGCCTTCTTCTTGCCGGCGGTGACCTGCCAGACGGTGTTGCTGTCGGGCGACAGCAGCATCGTGCCGTCGGCCGGGGCGGCCTTCGCGGCGGCGGACCGCAGCCACTCGCCCGGCGCACCCTCCAGCGGACGCTTGTCGTAGCCGAAGGCCGTGAAGTCCGCATAGGTCAGCGGGACCGCGACCCCGCCCGCCATCACGTAGACCGTCGAGTCGGCGCCCGAGGCGTCCTTCACGATCGTGCCGTTGGAGACCTGGGTGGCCACCGTCGAGGCCAGCCAGCCGCCGGGGACACCCATCAGGGAACGCTTGTCGTATCCGTTGGCGGTCCACTCGGCGGCCGAGATGTGCAGCGCCGCTCCGTTCAGCATCACGTAGCGGGACGGGTCGGTGCCCGACTGGTCCATCAGGACGGTGCCGGTCGAGGGGACCTTCTTCGCCGCGGCCTTCAGCCACTCGCCCGGAACGCCCATCAGCGTCTGCGTGTTGTACTCGTCGGCGGTCCACTCAGTGCCCGAGATGTAAAGGGCCGCGCCGTCGACCATCACGTAACGCTTCGGGTCCTTGCCGGTCTGGTCCATCACCACGATGCCGGTCGTCAGCTGCCGCTGCGCGGCGTTCTGCAGCCAGGCGGTGGGAACCCCCATGTCGGCACGGGTGTTGTAGCCGGCCGCGGTCCAGTCCTCGGCTCCGATCAGCAGCGCCGTGCCGTCGATGATCACGTAGCGGTTGGCGCCGCCGGCCAGGTCGTGGACCACGGTGCCGGAGGCGGGGGCGCTCGGCAGGGCCCGGAAGGCCGTGTCGTCCACCAGCACGATCTTGCTCAGGTCGTACTTGTCCGGGGTGACGTCGGATGCCGCGACCGGGATGCCCGCACCGTTGATGATGACCTTGACGTCCGGGCCGTTCGGCGACTTCACCAGCGTTCCGGCGGGCAGGGTGGCCGGGTTGGGGAGCGTGGGGGTGTTGCTGCCGGCCGGCGAGACGTAGCCGCTGATCCGCTGGCCCCAGGGAGCCGAGCCGACGCTGTAGGAGGAGGTGGAGTTGGTGCTGACGTGGCCGGGCCTGCCGCCCTGGTTGCCGCCGGTGATGGTGACCGAGCCGCCGGAGACCGCGGTGACGAGGGCCACGTGGTCGGCGTAGTCGCTGCCGTTGTAGTTGTAGACGACCGCGTCACCGACGTGCGGCGTGCTGGAGATCGTCCCGTACTTCTTGCCGTAGTCCATGAAGCTGGCCGCTCTGTCGTCCAGGGTGGACAGACCGGTGACCCCGTTGCGGGCCCAGACCCAGCCGGCGAAGTCCGCACACCAGGCGTGGGCCGTGGTGGTGCCGCCGTAGCAGCTGCTGGACTGGTTGGGGCCGCCGACGTACCCGCCGTGGGCGCAGGCCCCGTTGCCGTTCTCGGCGCGGGCCGTGGCCGAGATGCCGTCGGTCAGCGGCGAGGCGCTGGCGGGGGCGGCACCGACCGCGGTGAGCACGGTGACGGCCAGGGCGGAGGCGGAGGTGAGGCGGATGGCGGTGGCCTTGAGGGCGCGGGACATGGCGAAGCTCCTGACGGGGCGGTGAGAGAAGTGTGGGGGCGCTGCGGTGGCCGCAGGCGCGGGCCTGGTGAAGGCCGGAAGTCGGGGGGCGCTGCGGTGACCGCGGGCGGGGGCCTGGCGAAGGCCGGAAGTCGGGGGGGGCGTCGCGCCGTGATCACGCGGACGGCTGCCCTGCAGGAGCAGCTGTCAGGCGGGTGGCACGGGGCGCCGGGTGGAGCGGTGGGGCAAGCGGTGGCGCAAGCGGTCTGCCCGGAAGGGGTGTTACTCCCAGACGGTGGTGGACTTGCCGGCCGGGGCCGTCTCCCACACGGTGGTGGCGGTGGTGTGGGCGGTGTGGGCGGCGGTCAGCTGGGAGGCCGCTACCGGGGCGAGGGCGGCGAGGGCGAAGGTGGTGACCGCGGCGGCCTGGGCGAAGCGGGTGCGAAGCATGGCAGAGGTCCTTTTGCGAGAGCTGGGGCGAAGCGGTTTCGGTGTCCGGATTCGCGTCCCGCGGTGACGTCTCTTCCGGTCTCGCCTGCCGGGTCCGTGTGCTGTTCCCTGCTGGCGATCACTACTTTCGTCGCAGGTCAGGGGCTATGGAAGGGCTTTCAGGTGGACGGAAACGGCCCTGGACCAATCCGGCCAGCAAGGCCGGAAGCGGCCTCCAGGAGCCGCTCGTAGTACGCCGTCACCAAGGGCGCGCCGACCCGGCCGACCGACCATCCGCTCAGCTCGGGGACCGCCCTCGTCGCACGGCGGCACAGCGCCTCCGCGCGGTGTTCCGCCTCCTCCAGGCCGTCCGCGAGGAGGTAGACCCCGAGGACGGGGGACGGCTGCGCGTGCGGGTGGGCGGAGACGTGCTCCACCGGGATGTGGGCGGGCGCCTGGGCGCGCACGAGATCGGCTGCTTGTGGCGGAAGGGCAGCTTCCGCCGACGGGGCGCGCAGGCCCACGTGGATGAGGTACATGCGCGCCACTCTGCCGAACCCCGCGGAGCGGCCACAGGGCTCTGACCTGGACTGTTGGGGCCCTGGCCGGAACCGTCCACGCGCTTTGCCCATCGGTGACGACGTGCGACGATGCAGTCACCTTGTTCGAAAAAGGGCTCACACGGGGGGAACCGCTGTGCTCGCCACTCTCGGCCTCGACGCCACGTCAGAGGCCGTCTACCGCACCATGCTCGCTCACCCGGCGGAGGGCGTTGCCACCCTCGCCGACCGCCTCGGCGCACCCGAAGGGGACGTCCGGCGCAGCCTGGACCTCCTCAGCGAACTGGCGCTGGTCCGTCCGTCCTACGAGCGGCAGGGTCAGCTGCGCGCGGTGTCGCCCGAGGTCGGCATGGAGCTCCTCATGGCGCGCCAGCAGGCGGAACTCGCCGCCCAGCAGCTGCGGATCGAGGCCTCACGGGCCGCGGCCACGCAACTCATCGCCGAGTTCGCCGACCTGACGCCGGCCTCGTCCAGCCCGGGTGTGGAGCAGCTGCTGGGCCTGGACGCCATCCGTGACCGGATCGCGGGCCTGGCGCACGAGGCCCGCACCGACCTGATGACGTTCGCACCGGGCGGCGGGCACCGTGCGGAGAGTCTGGAAGCGTCGAAACCCAATGACCAGGCGCTGCTCGGCCGGGGTGTGCGGATGCGCTCGCTCTTCCTCGACAGCGTCCGCAACAGTCAGACGACGGTGGCCTACGCGACCTGGCTGGGGGAACTCGGCGGCGAGGTGCGGACCGCTCCGGAGCTGCCCACCCGGCTGATGATCTTCGATAAGTCGACCGCCGTCATCCCGGTCAGCAGCGAGGACAGCGCGGCGGGCGCGGTGGTGCTGACCGGGGAGGGCACGCTGATGGCGCTCTGCGCGCTCTTCGACAACGTCTGGGGTGCCGCGCGCCCGCTGGGGACGGCCGGGACGGCCCGTGACGAGGGCGGCCTCAGCCCGCAGGAGACCACCGTCATCCGGCTGCTGGCCCAAGGCCTGACGGACGAGGCGATCGCCAAGCGGCTGGCGGTCTCCTCGCGCACCGCCCGTCGGCTGGCCACGGACCTGATGGACCGGCTGAACGCCCGCAGCCGCTTCGAGTTCGGCGTACGGGCGGTCCAGCGCGGCTGGCTGCCCCACATGGCGGACTGAGCCCCCTGGGGCCTGAGCGCCTAGGACTCGGTCTCGATGCCGGCCAGGTCGAGCGAGGCGAGGCGGTCGGGGTCGCCGAGGGAGTCGATGCTGACGATCAGGCCGTCGGTGACGGTGAAGGCCATGACCGACAGTGGACGCCCGTTCTCGGAGACGACCACGCCCGCGGCGCCGTTGATCAGCGCCGGGCGGACGAACGGCGACAGGCCGCTGAACAGGAGCGCCTGCCCGGCCACGGTCCGGGCGCCGTTGACGACGACCATGCGGCCGGGGCGTGCCGCGCCGCCGTCGGAGCGCAGGACGATGTCGGGGTGCAGCACCGCGACGAGCGCCTCGAAGTCGCCTTCGCGGGCCGCGGCGAAGAACGCGTCGACCACCCGGCGCTGTGCGCCGAGGTCGGGGTCCGGGACGGCGGCCCGGCCCTGCACCCGGCGGCGCGCACGGCTCGCCAACTGCCGTACGGCCACGGGCGACTTCTCCAGCATCGGGGCGATCTCGTCGAAGGGCACGGCGAACATGTCGTGCAGCACGAACGAGAGCCGCTCGGCCGGCGAGAGCGACTCCAGCACCACCATCAGCGCCAGCCCCACCGAGTCGGCCAGCATCGCCTGCTGCTCGGGATCGGTCACCGCCTCACGGCTGACGACGGGATCCGGCATGAAGCTGCTCTCCAGCGGATCCTCGCGCCGGGCCGCACGTGAGCGCAGGGTGTCCAGGCACAGCCGCGACACCACGGTCGTCAGCCACCCGCCGAGGTTCTCCACCGCGCCGACGTCACTGCGGCCGAGCCGCAGCCAGGCCTCCTGCACGGCGTCCTCCGCCTCGCCGAGGGAGCCCAGCATCCGGTAGGCCACGGCTTTGAGGTGCGCGCGGTGCTCCTCGAACCGGTCGGCCAGCAGTTCATGTTCGTCCACGTCTCGCATCCCTCTCCACCACGCCCCGCCCGCGGGAGCCACCTCCCCGCATCCTCGGTGCCGGCGCGCGCGAACCGCTGGTGGTTTCTGCGAGTTTGTCAGGAAGCGGCCCTGACGCCGTCGAGGAAGGGCTCCAGGACCGCCCGCCAGGCGGCCGGCTGGTCGTAGTGCAGGTAGTGGCCGGCATCGGGGATCTCCGCGTACCGGCCGGCAGGCAGGACGCGGACCATCTCCTGGGCTTCGGCGCGGCCCAGTTCGCCGTCGAGCCCGCGCACGACCAGCGTGGGGCAGCGGACCTGGGCCAGCTCCTCCCAGTGCGCGTCGTGGACCCACGTCTCACGGGCCGTCAGCATCTGGCGGCGGGAGAAGAGGGGGCGCCAGCCGTCCTCGGCCTGGTGCATGACCTCGGCGAAGAACGCGCCGCGGCCGGGGTCGGGGCGGTCCACCCGGGGGTCGTCCTCGCCGAACCAGCGGCGGGCCGCGTCCTGGGTGGGGAAGGGCAGCGGCCAGCGGTGGAACCAGTCCTCCCACTCCCGCTGCGAGGCCTCGCCGAGCGCGGAGGCCCGCATGTCGCAGATGACCAGGGCCTCCACCAGCTCCGGGCGGCGGGCCGCGAGCTGCCAGGCGGTGAGGGCGCCCATGGAATGGCCGATCAG
The DNA here is from genome assembly GCF_036226825.1 of Streptomyces sp. NBC_00667. Classification (NCBI taxonomy): domain Bacteria; kingdom Bacillati; phylum Actinomycetota; class Actinomycetes; order Kitasatosporales; family Streptomycetaceae; genus Streptomyces; species Streptomyces sp. NBC_00667. The sequence goes on along the minus strand of NZ_CP109022.1, from coordinate 3,863,941 downwards.
GGTGACGGGGGCGAGGCCGAGCTGTTCGACGGCGGCCTCGGCATCGGCGACGAAGGCTTCGCGCCCGAATGCGGCGGGAGACGGGGAGCCGGTCGGCGGACGGCCGCTCTGACCGTGCCCGCGCTGGTCCAGTGCCACGACCCGGCGGTCCTCGGCGAGCCAGCGGGCGGTTCCGGCCCAGTGCAGGGCGCGGCCCATCAGGCCGTGGAGTAACAGGACCGAGGGCCGCTCGGGTTCCTCGGGCGTACGGGGTTCGCCACGGGTCCCGCGGCCCGGTGCGAGGAACTCCCAGGCGGCCAGGCGTACGCCGTCGGCCCCTGTGACATCGATGCGCTGTACCACCGCAGATGCACCCCCTTCGATCCCCGTCAGGGTATCGAACCCGTATTCGAAAATGGCGCTCTCGCCGACAACACCGCTCTTTCGAGTGACCTTGCTCAAGGATTGGCCGCCGCTGCCGATGGAGATCCTTTCAGCAGGGAGGCGGGCCGCTCGGGGAAGACGGTCCGAAGGGGATGACCTTGAGAGCTCGGGGCTCCAGGTCAGTCAGGGGAGGATCGGTCCCGGCGCCGCAAGGCGCCGGGACCGCTTGCGTCACCCGCCGCGCCGTCAGCGCTTCGCGACGAACACGTGCGAGGCGATCTCCGCCCCCAGCTCCGCGGCCTCGCCGCCGCTGCCGACCAGCACCCCGCCCGGGGACTCCGTCACGCTGACCACCGACCCGGGCTGCACCCCGGCCCGCCGCAGCGTGTACATCAGCTGGGCGTCGGTCTGGATCGGCTCGCCGATCCGGCGCACCACCACGGTCTTGCCCTCGGCGCCCGGGTCCAGCTCCGAGAGGCTGACCATGCCGGCCTCCAGGAACGGGTCCGCCTCGGCCTTCTCGCCCAGCTCCTCCAGCCCCGGGATCGGGTTCCCGTACGGCGACTCCGTCGGGTGGCGCAGCAGCTCCAGCACCCGCCGCTCCACCGCCTCGCTCATCACGTGCTCCCAGCGGCAGGCCTCGGCGTGCACCTGCTCCCACTCCAGCCCGATGACGTCGACGAGCAGGCACTCGGCCAGCCGGTGCTTGCGCATCACGCGCGTCGCCAGCCGCCGCCCCTCCTCCGTCAGCTCCAGGTGCCGGTCGCTGGCGACGGCCACCAGGCCGTCGCGCTCCATCCGGGCGACCGTCTGGCTCACCGTCGGGCCGCTCTGATCGAGCCGCTCGGCGATCCGGGCTCGCATGGGGACCACGCCTTCCTCTTCCAGTTCGAGGATGGTGCGGAGGTACATCTCCGTCGTGTCGATCAGTCCGGACATTCGTGCCCCTCGGATTGCGTGCGCTGGCCCTGCCCCCAATTCTGACGCATCGGGCCGACAACCGTCCCGTGCCGAACGTCAAGGCCGGTACGGGACGTCCGCCCGGGCCCCTCCCACGCCCACGGGCTCCGCGCCCCCCGGATTGACGTTCGTATTGACACGCCCTTGGTCCAGACCGCACGGTGAGCGGCGGACACCGCGGCGGACACCGGCGCAACCCACCCGCACCCCACCCCTGGAAGGGCCTTCGGCGTATGAGCGAGAGCAAGCTGGCCGGGCAGTTCTTCGACGCCGCCATCGGCCTGCTGGAGCGGGTGCGGGACGAGGAAGCCGGGCCGATCGGCGCGGCGGGGGCGGCCATCGCCGACGCCGTCGCCGGCGGCAAGCGGCTCTTCGCCTTCGGCGCCGGGCACTCCTCGCTGCCCGCCCAGGACGTGGTCTACCGGGCCGGCGGGCTGGCCCTGATGAACTTCCTCGCCGTGCCCGGCACCGCGGGCATCGACGTCATGCCGGCCACCCTCGGAAGCGCCCTGGAGCGCGTCGACGGCCTCGCCGCGGCCGTTCTGGACAGCAGCCCGGCCGCCGAGGGCGACGTCCTCGTGATCATTTCCCTTTCGGGGCGCAACGCCCTGCCGGTCGAGATGGCCGTGAACGCCCGCGCCATCGGCCTCACGGTGATCGGCGTGACCTCCGTGGCGTACGCGACCGGGACCCGGTCGCGGCACGCGTCGGGCACCTTCCTCAAGGACCACTGCGACATCGTCCTCGACAGCAAGATCGCGGTCGGCGACGCCGAGCTGAGCCTCGACGGCATCGACGCGCCCTTCGCACCCGCCTCCACCGTCGTGACCTGCGCGATCATGCAGGCCGTGATGGCGGCGGCGGCCGGCGAACTGGCCACGCGCGGGCTGCAGCCGCCGCTGCTGCGCTCGGGCAACGTCGACGGCGGCCACGAGTGGAACGGCCGCGTCATGCAGGAGTACGGCGACCGGATCTTCTTCCGCCACTGAGGGCTGTCCGTGCGGCGCGGGCCGCCGAGGTCCGCGGGGGACGGCCCGGCCGGACGGGCGAAGGCCCCGGCCGGCGCCGCCCCCGGCTCAGAGGTCCGCCGGGCGGCCCGTCGTGTGGCGGGCCAGGTCCAGGTCCGCCGCGACCCGGGCCGCCACCTCCTCCGCGTACAGGGCGTCCGCGCGCTCGAACGCCGGGCGCGAGGCGCCCCGCAGGAACGTCAGCGCGCCCAGGGTCCGGCCCCGGCTGCGCAGCACCGTGCACAGGGCGTGCGCCGCGTCCGGGGGCCAGTGCCGGGCCCGCGCCCACGCCTCGGGCGGCTCCCCCGCCGGGACGCTGGCCCGCACCGGGCCGATCCGGTCCAGGGCCTGCAAGGCCGGGTGCATGCCCGCGTACCGGACCGGGATCGCGCCCGGCTCCGGCAGCAGCAGGGTCTGCCCCGACGGCGACACCGCCGAGCGGACGAGCCGTCTGCGGCGTCCGGGCACGGCCGGGTCGGTGCGCGGGTCCGCCGGGCCGTCGAGGACGTCGGGAACGTCCAGGACGTCCACCAGCGCGTGCTCCGCGAAACCGGCCAGGGCGAAGTCCAGCCGTACGGCGGCTGCCTCCGCCGGGTCCTCGCACTCGGCGGCGGCCCGCCCCGCCCGGTAGAGCTGGTTGGACCGGAACCGCAGCTGCCCGGTGTCCAGCTCGGCCTGCCTGGCCTCGGTGACGTCCTGGAACAGCCAGCCGACCCCGAGCGGCACCGGCAGCTCCGCCAGCGGCGAGGCCAGCCGCAGGAACCCCGAGCGCCAGCACCGCCTCCGCACCCCTTCCGGCGTACGGACCGAGACCCACAGCTCCAGCGGCGCGGGCGGGACCCCCTCCGCCAGCACGTGCTGGAGCGCGCCCTCCAGTTCCTCCACGCCCTGCGCCAGCAGCTCCCCGAGCGGTCGCCCCAGCAGGGCGGTGCGCCCGGACCCGAAGGCGCGGGCGGCGTGCAGGTTCACCACGGCCGGGCGTAAGTCGACGTCGACCAGGACGACCCCCCAGGAGGCGTCCTCCAGCAGCGCCTCGCTCAGGGCGATGGACCGCTCCAGGTCGATCTGCGCGTGCACCTCGCTGAACGCGCAGTAGACGCCGGCGGGCTTGCCGTCCGCGCCAGGCACCCCGGCGGACTGGGTCCGTACGAGGACCCGGCCGCCGTCCTTGGTCAGCAGCGCGAACTCGTGCACGTGCCGGCCGGGCGAGTCCTGGGCGGACATCAGCCGGTCCTCCACGTCGTGCGCGTCGGCCGCGCGCACCGCCCAGCCGGCGAACCCGCGCCGGCCGACGGCCTCGGCGGCGGTCCAGCCGAGGATCCGCTCGGCTTCGCGGTTCCAGTGGGTGATCACGCCGTCGGCGTCGAACGCGCACAGGGCGGCGTCCATCCCGTCCAGCAGCGCTGCGAGCAGATCGTCGGCGGTCTCGTTACGTCCGGAAACACTCACCTGGCACCCCCTGCAGGTGTTCGCGTATGCGGCACGTCAGATCATTGAACTGAAACGTGACGCAGCCCACACCCCCTTCCCCGAATCGTCCCGTTTTTTCCCCTCCGGCCGCCCGGGCGAAGTCGGGGCCGTAAATGCCTTGAGCGACTCGGGACGGGCTCGTAGGCTCTGCCGTACACGAGAAGGGAGGTGGTTCCCGAAATGTACGGAAACCGGACGCGTGAGGTGGCTGCGGGCTAAAGCGCCCGTCGTCGCACGCACCCAGTGCGGTGCCCGGCGGGAACGCCAGGCGCCAATCCCAAGCAGTCACCCGACCCGCGGGCTCGCCGGTACGTCCGGCCGGCTCCTCTCACTGCAGGAGAGGATCCCGAGCCCGCGGGTCGTCTGCATTTCCGGGGCTCCCCGCGCGCCCTGCGCTCTCCGGGCCTCCCGGACTCCCCGGATGTCCGGCCTCCCGGCCGTCCCTCCTGCGGGACCGCTACGGGCAGAGCCGCTCGACCCGCCACTGCCCGCCCTCGCGGACGTAGCGCAGCCGGTCGTGCAGCCGGTTCTCGTGGCCCTGCCAGAACTCCACCGCCTCGGGCACCACCCGCAGGCCTCCCCACTCCGGCGGCACCGGCACCTGCTCGCCCTCCGGGTAGCGCTCCGCCAGCTCCGCGTAGCGCCGGTCCAGCTCCGCCCGGGAGCCGATCACCTGGGACTGCGCACTCGCCCAGGCCCCCAGCTGCGAGCCGTGCGGGCGCGAACGGAAGTACGCGGCGGTCTCGTCGCGGCCGATCCGGGCGGCCGTACCCGTCACGATGACCTGGCGGGCGATCGGGTGCCAGGGGAACAGCAGCGACACGTACGGGTTCTCGGCGATCTCGACCCCCTTGCGGGAGGCGTAGTTGGTGAAGAAGACGAAGCCCCGCTCGTCGAACTGCTTGAGCAGCACCGTGCGGGAGCTGGGCCGCCCGTCGGCGGTCGCGGTCGAGACGACCATCGCGTTGGGTTCGAAGAGGTGCGACGCGGCGGTCTGCCGGAACCACAGCGCGAACTGCTGCATCGGGTCCCCGGCGAGGCTCTCCTCGTCGACGATCTCGGAGCGATAGTGCTTGCGCATGGTGGCGGGATCAAGGTCCTGGTGGGTCACGCGGGCCATCCTGCCGCAGTGCGACCGCCAGGGGTGTGCCGTATGTCACGCTTCCGCAGGCCATGCGGAACGGACAAAATCTTGGGGCCGGTCCGAGGGTCCCCGCACGGATGACCATCGGCCGTGCCGGGCATCAACGGGGATGACCGCGCCGGACCGCGAATCACGCCGGGAGCCGCGCGTGTTCGCACTATCTGAGGAGCCGCCTGATGTCCGACTTCGTACCCGGGCTCGAAGGGGTCGTCGCGTTCGAGACGGAGATCGCCGAGCCCGACAAGGAGGGCGGGTCCCTCCGCTACCGGGGGGTGGACATCGAAGACCTGGTCGGCCACGTCTCCTTCGGGAACGTGTGGGGCCTGCTGGTCGACGGTGCCTTCAACCCCGGTCTGCCGGCCGCCGAGCCCTTCCCGATCCCGGTGCACTCCGGTGACATCCGGGTCGACGTGCAGTCCGCGCTGGCGATGCTGGCCCCCGTGTGGGGTCTGAAACCGCTCCTCGACATCGACGAGCGGACGGCGCGGGACGACCTGGCGCGGGCGGCCGTGATGGCGCTGTCCTACGTCGCCCAGTCGGCCCGCGGCCAGGGACTGCCGATGGTGCCGCAGAAGGAGATCGACAAGGCCGAGTCCGTCGTCGAGCGGTTCATGATCCGCTGGCGGGGCGAGCCGGACCCCCGGCACGTCAAGGCCGTCGACGCGTACTGGACCTCCGCCGCCGAGCACGGCATGAACGCCTCCACCTTCACCGCTCGGGTGATCGCCTCCACCGGCGCCGACGTGGCGGCGGCGCTCTCGGGCGCCGTCGGGGCGATGTCCGGGCCGCTGCACGGCGGGGCGCCGTCCCGGGTCCTCGGCATGATCGAGGAGATCGAGCGCACCGGCGACGCCGTGGCCTACGTGAAGAAGGCCCTGGACAAGGGCGAGCGGCTGATGGGCTTCGGACACCGGGTCTACCGGGCCGAGGACCCGCGTGCCCGCGTGCTGCGGCGCACCGCCAAGGAGTTGGACGCGCCGCGCTACGAGGTCGCCGCCGCGCTGGAGAAGGCGGCGCTGGAGGAACTGCACGCGCGCCGTCCCGACCGGGTGCTCGCGACGAACGTGGAGTTCTGGGCGGCGATCATGCTGGACTTCGCGGAGGTCCCGGCGCACATGTTCACCTCGATGTTCACCTGCGCCCGCACGGCGGGCTGGTCGGCGCACATCCTGGAGCAGAAGCGCACGGGCCGCCTGGTCCGCCCGTCGGCCCGCTACATCGGCCCGAGCCGGCGGGACCCGCGCGACATCCAGGGGTACGCGGACATCGCCGAGACGGCCTGATCCGCCGCCCGCTGCGCCGGGGCGCCGCACCCCGGACGGGGGGCGGCGCCCGCGGTGTGCGCAGGGTGCCCGGGGTCGTCCGGGTGCTCAGGCTCCGAGCGCGGCGTCCAGGATGCGGGCCCATTGGGTGACGACGCGGGCCCGGCGGGCCGTGTCGTCGGACAGGACGTTGGCCAGGCCCAGGCCGCGGGCCATGTCGAGGAGGCCCTGCACGGTCTCCCGCACGCCCGGCACCGACTCGTCCGCGCCGAGCAGTTCGACGGCGATGCGGTGGGTCTCGCGGCCCACACGGGCTTCGAGCCCACTGACGTGCGGGCGCAGCTGCTCCTCGTTGGAGGCGGCGACCCACAGCTGGAGGGCGGCCCGGAAGAGGGTTCCGGTGTACAGGTCGACCAGGGCCTCGACCACGGCCGCGCGCGGGGCCGGGCCCGCGTGGAACAGCTCGCGCAGGGCGGTGGAGCGTTCCTCGGCGACGTGCTCCACGGCGGCCGTGAACAGCTTCTCGCGGGTCGGGAAGTGGTGCTGGGCCGCGCCGCGCGAGACCCCGGCCCGTTCGGCGACGACGGCGACGGTGGAACCGGCCCAGCCGTGTTCGGCCAGGCAGGAGACGGCGGCCTCCAGGAGGTGGCGGCGGGTCACGCGGCTGCGGGCCTGCTTGGGTCCGGCGGTCGTCGTCCCGGCGCCGGTCACCGTGCCCATGACGGGTCCCGGCGCTCGAAGCGGGCGGTGATGCCCTCGCGGGCCTCTTCGGAGGCGAAGTGGCGGGCCGACAGCTCGGTCAGGGCGGCGCCGTCCCCGGCGAGCGCGGCCCGGACCGGCGCGGTCAGCAGCCGTTTCGTCGCGGCGAGGGCCTGGGGGCCGGCTTTGCGCAGGCCCGCGAGGACGGGGGCGAGCACCTCGTCGACGTCCTCGCCGTGCAGGGTGAGCAGGCCGATCCGGGCTGCCTCCGCGGCGCCGAAGGCCTCGGCGGTCAGGAAGTACCGGGCCGCCGCGCGGGGGTCCAGGCGGGGCAGCAGCGGTGCGGAGATGACGGCCGGTACGACGCCCAGGTGGGTCTCGGTGAAGGCGTACGTGGACTGCGGCCCGGCGGCGGCGATGTCGCAGGCGCCGAGCAGCCCGAGGCCGCCGGCCCGTACGTGTCCGGTGACGCGGGCCACGACGGGCGTGGGGAGCTCCGCGATCTCCCGCAGCAGGGCCAGGAAGTCGGCCGGGGCGCAGGGGGACTTGAGATCGGCGCCGGAGCAGAAGGTGGTGCCGGTGTGGGTGAGCACGACGGCCCGGGCCGCCGGATCCGCACCGGCCCCGGCGAGGGCCGCGCGCAGCTCGCCGACGAGGGCTGCGGAGAGTGCGTTGCGGTTGGCCGGGGAGTCGAGGGTCAGCGTGGTGATGCCGGCCGCCTGGGCGGCGTGCACGAGTGGGGCCATGTCTCCTCCGGAGCTCTGCGCAGGTCGGGGAACCTCCCCGGTGGGGAGGGTATGCGCCCCGGGTCCGCCCGGCCGAAGCCCCCCTGCGGGGCGGCACCCCCGGCGGGTGGTCGGGCGCGGCCTCGGCGGGCGGGTCGGCCTGCCCGGCCGAGGCCCCGCCCGGGCCCCGTCCGGGGCGAGGCCCGGTCCGGCCCTGTCCGGGGCGAGGCCCTGTCCGGGGTCAGGCCCGGTCCGGACGGGCGCTAGTAGGACTTGGGGAGGCCCAGGGTCTGGTGGGAGACGAAGTTGAGGATCATCTCCCGGCTGACCGGGGCGATGCGGGCCACGCGGGACGCGGTGATGAGGGAGGCCAGGCCGTACTCGCGGGTGAGGCCGTTGCCGCCGAGGGTGTGGACCGACTGGTCCACCGCCCGGACGCAGGCCTCGGCGGCGGCGTACTTGGCCATGTTGGCGGCCTCGCCCGCGCCCATGTCGTCGCCCGCGTCGTACAGCAGCGCGGCCTTGCGCATCATCAGGCGGGCCAGTTCCAGTTCGATGTGGGACTGGGCCAGCGGGTGGGCGATGGCCTGGTGGGCGCCGACGGGCTCCTTCCACACCTGGCGGGTCTTCGCGTAGTCCACGGCCTTGGCCAGCGCGTACCGGCCCATGCCGAGGGCGAAGGCGGCGGTCATGATCCGCTCGGGGTTGAGCCCGGCGAACAGCTGGAGCAGCCCGGCGTCCTCCTCGCCGACCAGCGCGTCGGCGGGCAGCCGGACCTCGTCCAGAACCAGCTCGAACTGCTTCTCCGCTGCCTGGAGTTCCATGTCGATGACCGAGCGGGAGAACCCGGGCGCATCACGCGGCACGATGAACAGGCAGGGCTTGAGCCGCCCCGACGCGGCGTCCTCGGTGCGGCCGACGATCAAGGTGGCGTCCGCGATGTCCACGCCCGAGATGAACACCTTCCGCCCGCTCAGCACCCATGAGTCACCGTCCCGCCGGGCGGTGGTGGTGATGCGGTGCGAGTTGGACCCGGCGTCGGGTTCGGTGATGCCGAAGGCCATCGTGCGACTGCCGTCGGCCAGGCCGGGCAGCCACGCCCGCTTCTGCGCCTCGGTGCCGAAGCGGGAGATCACGGTGCCGCAGATGGCGGGCGAGACGACCATCATCAGCAGCGGACATCCGGCGGCGCCCAGCTCTTCGAGGACGATCGAGAGTTCGGTGATGCCACCGCCCCCGCCGCCGTACTCCTCGGGCAGGTTGACGCCGAGGTAGCCGAGCTTCGCGGCATCGGCCCACAGCTCCTCGGGGTGACGGCCTTCGCGGGCCGTGCGGGCGAGGTACTCGCGGCCGTAGCGCTGCCCGAGGGCGGCGACGGCCGCGCGCAGTGCCTGGTGCTCTTCGGATTCCACAACGGAGTTGCTCATGCGGGCGTTTCCTCCTGGACTACGGCGAGCAGGGCGCCGAATTCGACCTGGTGGCCGGTTGCGGCGTGGAGCGCGGTGAGCGTGCCGGAGGCGGGCGCGACGATGCGGTGTTCCATCTTCATCGCCTCCAGCCAGAGCAGGGGCTGTCCGGCGGTGACGGCGCAGCCGGGGGCGAGGCCCTCGGCGACGCGCACGACGGTGCCGGGCATCGGAGCGAGCAGGGAGCCGGGTTCGGTGCGGTCCTCGGGGTCCGCGAACCGGGGCAGCCGGGTCAGGGTGTGGGCACCCGGCGCGCAGTCCACGTAGACCTCCGCCGGGCCGACACCCCCCTTGTTCGATTTGTGTTTCACGTGGAACACCCGCCGGACGCCGTCCACTTCGAGGGTGACCAGTCCCGGCTCAGCGGCCAGGACCCGGACACCGGGGTGGTCGACGGGCTGCGGGGGCCCGCTGCGCGCCGGGTGGTAGGCAACCTCGTATTCGGCGCCGGCCACGGCGTAGCGCCGTACCTGCGGCTGCGAGCGCAGGTTGCGCCAGCCGCCCAGCCGGGTCGCGAGCCCGGCCTCCGGTCCCGGCGCGGCGTCGGAGAGGGCCGCGGCGAGCGCGGCCAGGGACGCGGCCCGCTCCGCGTCCGGGGCGGGTTCGGTGAGCGCGGCGAGGTGGCGCTCGTAGAACCCGGTGTCGAGCTGCCCGGCGGTGAACTCCGGGTGCCGCAGGGACCGTACGAGGAGGTCCCGGTTGGTCGTCACGCCGTGGATCCGCGCTCCGGCGAGGGCATGGGCGAGACGGCGGACGGCCTCGGCCCGGGTCGGGGCGTGGGCGACGACCTTGGCCAGCATCGGGTCGTAGTGCACGCCGACGCCGTCCCCGTCCGCGAAGCCGGTGTCCACGCGCACCGCGCCGGGCACGGCGAGGGTGTGGAGCACCCCGGTCTGCGGGCGCCAGTCCCGGGCGGGATCCTCCGCGTACAGGCGGGCCACGACCGCGTGCCCGGCGGGCTCGGGGGGCGCCGGCGGCAGCGCCGCACCCTCGGCGATCCGCAGCTGGAGGGCGACGAGGTCGAGGCCGAAGACGGCTTCGGTGACGGGGTGTTCCACCTGGAGGCGGGTGTTCATCTCCAGGAAGTACGGGCGGCCGTCGGCGGTCACGAGGAACTCGACGGTACCGGCGCCCTCGTAGGAGACGGCCCGGGCGGCGGCCACGGCGGCCTGGTGGAGGCGCTCGCGCAACGGTCCCGGCAGGCCGGGTGCGGGGGCCTCCTCGATCACCTTCTGGTGGCGCCGCTGGAGCGAGCAGTCGCGGGTGCCGAGCGCCCAGACGGTGCCGTGGGCGTCGGCCAGTACCTGCACCTCCACGTGGCGGCCCCGTTCGACGTACGGCTCGGCGAACACCTCGTCGTCGCCGAAGGCGGAGCGGGCCTCCGCCCGGGCGGCCTCCAGCTCCTCCTTGAGGCGGTCGAGGTCCCGTACGACGCGCATCCCGCGGCCGCCGCCGCCCGCCGCGGCCTTGAGCAGCAGGGGCAGGTCGGCGGCGGTGACCCCGGCCGGGTCGACGGGGTCCAGGAGCGGCACGCCGGCCGCGCGCACGAGCTCCTTGGCCCGGGTCTTGGAGGCCATGGCCTCGATGGCCTCGGGCGGCGGGCCGATCCAGGTCAGCCCGGCCTCGCGCACGGCACGCGCGAAGCCGGCGTTCTCGGAGAGGAACCCGTAGCCGGGGTGCACGGCGTCGGCTCCCGCCGCGAGGGCGGCCCCCACGAGCAGGTCGGCGCGCAGGTAGGTGTCGGCGGGCGCGGTGCCGGGCAGCCGTACGGCCGCGTCGGCGCGGCGCACGTGCAGGGCGTCGGCGTCGGCATCGGAGTGCACGGCGACGGTGGCCAGGCCCAGGTCACGGGCGGTCCGGAAGATCCGTACGGCGATCTCGCCGCGGTTGGCGACGAGCAGCGAGGTGATGGTCATCTGCGGGCTCACATCCGGAAGACGCCGAAGCCGCCACGGGCGCCCTCGACGGGGGCGTTGTGGACGGCCGACAGGCACAGGCCGAGGACGGTACGGGTGTCGCGCGGGTCGATGACCCCGTCGTCGTACAGCCGCCCGGACAGGAACATCGGCAGGGACTCCGACTCGATCTGCGCCTCCACGTAGGCGCGCATCCCGGCGTCGGCCTCCTCGTCGTAGGGCCGGCCCTTCGCGGCGGCGGACTGCCGGGCGACGATCGACAGCACACCGGCCAGCTGCGCGGGCCCCATGACGGCGGACTTGGCGCTGGGCCAGGCGAAGAGGAACCGCGGCTCGTAGGCCCGGCCGCACATGCCGTAGTGGCCGGCGCCGTAGCTGGCTCCGATGAGGACGGACAGGTGCGGGACGCGGGAGTTGGAGACGGCGTTGATCATCATCGAGCCGTGCTTGACGATGCCGCCCTGTTCGTACTCCTTGCCGACCATGTAGCCGGTGGTGTTGTGGAGGAACAGCAGCGGGATGTCACGCTGGTTGGCGAGCTGGATGAACTGGGCGGCCTTCTGCGACTCGGCGCTGAACAGCACGCCTTGGGCGTTGGCGAGGATGCCGACGGGATGGCCGTGCAGGCCGGCCCAGCCGGTGACCAGGCTGGTGCCGTAGAGGGGCTTGAACTCGTCGAAGTCGGAGGCGTCGACGATCCTGGCGATGACCTCGCGCGGGTCGAAGGGCGTCCTCAGGTCCTCGGGGACGATGCCGAGGAGTTCCTCGGGGTCGTACAGCGGCTCGGGTGCGGCCGGCGGATCCTGGTACGGCTTGCGGTGGTTGAGCCGGGCGACGATCCGGCGGGCCTGGCGGATGGCGTCGTACTCGTCGAGGGCGTAGTGGTCGGCGAGACCGGAGGTCCGCGCGTGCATGTCGGCCCCGCCGAGGGACTCGTCGTCGCTCTCCTCGCCGGTCGCCATCTTGACCAGGGGCGGACCGCCGAGGAACACCTTCGAACGGTCCTTGATCATGACGGTGTGGTCGGACATCCCGGGGATGTACGCGCCTCCGGCGGTGGAGTTGCCGAAGACGACGGCGACCGTGGGGATGCCGTCGGCCGACAGCCGGGTGATGTCCCGGAAGACGGCGCCGCCCGGGATGAAGATCTCCTTCTGCGAGGGCAGGTCCGCGCCGCCGGACTCCACGAGGCTGACGCAGGGCAGCCGGTTCTGCCGGGCGATCTCGTGGGCCCGCAGGGCCTTCTTGAGGGTCCAGGGGTTGCTGGCGCCGCCGCGGACGGTGGGGTCGTTGGCGGTGATCAGGCACTCGACGCCCTCGACGGTGCCGATGCCGGTGATCATCGAGGCTCCCACCGGGTAGTCGCTGCCCCACGCGGCGAGCGGGGACAGTTCGAGGAACGGCGTGTCGGGGTCCAGCAGCAGCTCGACGCGTTGGCGGGCCAGGAGCTTGCCGCGGCCGAGGTGGCGGGCGGTGTACTTCTCGCCGCCCCCGCGCAAGGCGCCCTCGTGCTGCGCGTCCAGTTCGGCGAGGCGCTCCAGGGCGGCGGCGCGGGCCGCGGTGTGCTCGGGCGCGTTCGGGTCGACGGTCGTGGTCAGGCGGGTCATGAGCCGGTCCCCTCCGGGGCGGACAACAGGTGGTCCGGGATGTCGAGGTGGCGGGCGCGCAGCCATTCGCCGAGCGCCTTGCCCTGGGGGTCGAAGCGGTGGGCGGAGGCGACGCCGTCGCCGAGGATGCCGGTGACGGTGAAGTTGAGGGCGCGCAGGTGGGGCAGGACGTGCCGGGTGACGGGCAGGGCCGCGGTCTCCGGCAGCAGCTCCCGCAGCAGCTCGGTGGTCAGCGTGCGCCGCAGCCACGCCCAGGCGTCGTCGCTCTCGACCCAGACGCCGATGTTGGCGTCCCCGCCCTTGTCGCCGCTCCGCGCCCCGGCCAGCCGCCCGAGCGGCGCCCTGGTGACCCCCGCGTCCCCGGCCCCGGGCGCAGGCCCGGGCGGTTGCGACGGCGGCTCCGACGGCGGCTCCGGTGGCGGCTCCGGTGGGGTCTGCGGTGCGGCGCTCACCGGCGCGGCCGGGATGCGGAGGCGGGTGCCGTCCGGGAGGACCGCCGTGTGCGGGACCTCGGCGGCCGGGACGGACTCCGCGGTGAAGACCCCGTACGGCTGCGCCGGGCCCGGCGGGGCCGTGACGTGGAAGCCCGGGTAACTCGCCAGCGCCAGCTCGATCGCCGCCGAGGTCAGCGACCGTCCCACCCGGTCCGGGGACGGGTCCCGCACCACCAGGCGCAGCAGTGCGCTCGCCGTCTCCTGCGTCGGCGCGTCCTCGTGGTCCGTGCGGGACAGCGTCCAGTCCACGACGGCCACCTCCCGCAGCGCGTCCGCGAGTTGCTCCCGGACCAGCCCGGCCTTCTCCTCGATGTCCAGGCCGGTCAGCACGAACACCACCTCGTTGCGCCAGCCCCCCACCCGGGTCACCCCCACCTTGAGGGTGTCCGGCGGCGGTTCCCCCACGACCCCCGAGATCCGCACCCGGTCCGGCCCGGCCGGCGCCAGCCGGACCGTGTCCAGGCGGGCCGTCACGTCGGGGCCGGGGTACCGCGCGCCGTGGGTCTCGTAGAGGAGCTGCGCGGTGACCGTGCCGGGAGTGACGGCCCCGCCGGTCCCCGGGTGCTTCGTGATCACCGACGAGCCGTCCTCGCAGACCTCCGCGAGCGGGAACCCGGGGCGGCCCACGTCGTGCCGCGTGAAGAAGGCGTAGTTGCCACCGGTGGCCTGCGTCCCGCACTCCAGGACGTGTCCCGCCACCACCGCCCCCGCCAGCCGGTCGAAGTCGTCCGGCGCCCAGTCGAACCACCAGGCGGCAGGCCCGCTGACCAGCGCGGCGTCCGTGACCCGGCCGGTGACGACCACGTCCGCGCCCGCCCGCAGGCAGGCCGCGATCCCCGCGCCGCCGAGGTAGGCGTTGGCCGTGAGCGCATCACCGCGCGCGGACGCGTACGGCGTCAGGTCGTCACCCTCCACGTGCGCCACCGCCACGGGGACGCCCGTCTTCGCGGCCAGCTCGCGGATCGCGGCCGCGAGTCCGGCCGGGTTGAGGCCGCCCGCGTTGGTGACGATCCGTACGCCCCGCTCGTGCGCGAGGCCCAGGCTCTCCTCCAGCTGGCGCAGGAAGGTCTTCGCGTAGCCGAGTTCCCGGTCCTTCAAGCGGTCGCGGCCGAGGATCAGCATGGTCAGCTCGGCCAGGTAGTCCCCGGTCAGGACGTCCAGCGGGCCGCCCGTCAGCATGTCGCGCACCGCGTCGAAACGGTCCCCGTAGAAGCCGGAGGCGTTGCCGATGCGCAGCGGCCGCCGCCCGGTCACCGGTCGTCCCGCCCGCCGGCCGAAGGAGCACGCCCGCCCGCCGAGGGTGCGCGGCCGGGGCCGGCCGGGCCGGCGAAGGCCTGGGCGATGTCCAGCCAGCGCGCGGCGTCGGGGCCGGTCGCCGTCAGGGCCAGGTCGGCGCGGTGGGCGCGCTGGGTGACCAGCAGGCAGAAGTCCAGCGCCGGCCCCGCGACCCGCTGCCCGGCGTCTTCGGGCCCGAACGCCCAGATGCCGGAGCCGTCCGGGGCGAGCAGTTCCACCCGGAACTCCTCGCCGGGCGCCGGAAGGCCCCGTACCGCGTACGCGTAGTCCCGCGCCCGCACCCCGATCCGTGCGACGTGCCGCAGCCTGGCCGTCGGGACCCGCCGGACGCCCAGCGCGTCGGCGACGTCCTGCCCGTGCGCCCAGGTCTCCATCAGCCGGGCGCTCGCCATCGAGGCGGCTTTCATCGGCGGCCCGTACCAGGGGAAACGGGCCCCCGGATCGGCGGCGGCGAGCGCCGCGTCGAGGGCGGCCCGCCCCTGGCGCCACCGGACCAGCAGCTCGGCGGCGCCCAGCAGGGCCCCCTCGGCGGCGCCCTCGTCCACGAAGGTGTCGGGGGCCTTCGCCGCCTCCTCGGCCATGACCGCGAAGCTCTCGGCGTCGGTGAGTGCGAGCAGCGAGGCCCGGTCGGTCCAGTGCAGGTGGGCGATCTGGTGGGCGACGGTCCACCCGGCGGCGGGTGTGGGCTCCGCCCAGCCGGCCTCGGGCAACTGGCCCACCAGCGAGTCGAGTTCGTCTCCCTCCGCGCGGAGATCGGCGAAGACGGCGACAGCGGACGGATCGGGCACGGTGCGCTCCCCTTCTCGGCGTGGGGGGAAGCCTGGCAGGGGTCGGTAAAACAATCAAGCGTGCTTGCATGATTTTGGCGATACGCCGGACGGACCCGGTCGCGTTCCCGCCACCCACGGCAACTCCCCCTGGCCGAGACCGAATCGAGGCGGTCCGGTGTCCGGCATGGGCGGCTGCAGTGGACGGCAGCCGTGGGCCGCCGGTCGGCACGGGGGCGCTTTCGGCCGTACGCCGGAAACTCGCGGAACGTCTGCGATGTCGCGCCGATACTGAATTCCCCGCCGCCCGCCGCACGGCAACCGCACCCGCACGGCCGCCCCCACCGCCCCCGCACCGCCGCACGGCATCCGCACCCGCACGGCCGCACGCCCGCCGCACCGCATCCGCTCCCGCACCCGCACGGCCGCCCGCGACACGCCCGGGGCAGGGCCCCCGCGGCGCAGCGCGGACACCCGTTCCTGTCATGGCACGTGAGGCACTCGACGCGAAGAGGACGAACCGACGTGACGTACGCGAACCCAGCCGACTCCTCCCTCTACCCCGAACTCGACGCCGCCGCCCTGGCCGCCTTCGTCGCCGCTCTGGAAACCGGCGACGTCACGGGGCTCTCCCCCGCCCGGGCCTCCGAGGTCGCCGAGGTGCGCTCGCTCGCCGTGTTCGGCCGGGGCAAGGTGGCCGGCGCCGGCGGCGCCCTGCTCGACGCCGCACTGTGGCGGCACACCGGACCACAGCCCCGCCCGGTGATCGTGATGCCCTCGCCGTGGACGGACGCCGGCTGGCTCCCGTACGCCGTCCAGGCGAGCCTGTTCGCAGCCCGCGGCTACGACGTCCTGGCCTACACCGCGCGCGGGTTCGGCGCCTCCGAGGGGCAGGTCGAGGTCGCCGGCCCGCTCGACATCGCCGACGGCAGCCGCGCCCTGGACCACCTCATCGAGCGCACCTCCGGGCCCGTCACGAAGATCGGCTTCCTCGGGGACTCGTACGGCTCCGGCATCAGCCAGCTCGTCGCCGCGCACGACACCCGCGTCGACGCGGTGGTGGCCCTGAGCACCTGGGGCGACCTGGGCGAGGCCTTCCTGGAGAACTCCACCCGCCACGTCGCCGCCGTGCAGGCCCTGCTGAACGCGGCGGCGCGGGCCCGGCTCAGCCCGCAGACGGAGGGCGTCTTCGAGAACGTGCTGACCAACCGGGACGTGGAGGGCACCCTGCGCTGGGCGGAGCCCCGCTCGCCCTTCACCCACATCAAGGAACTCAACCGGCGCCGGGTCCCCGTCCTGTTCGCGCAGGCCTGGCACGAGACGCTCTTCCCGGGCAACCAGACCCTCAAGATGTTCAACGCACTCACCGGACCCAAGCGCCTCGACTTCTCCATCGGCGACCACTCGGGCCCCGAGATGCCCGGCCTGCTCGGGCTGCCGAACCGCATATGGACCGACGCCCACCGCTGGTTCGACCACCACCTCAAGGGCATCGAGACCGGCATCGCCGCCGAGGGGCAGGTGGTCGCCGAGGTGATGTGGAGCAAGACCCTCGAAGCCAGTCCCACCTGGGACGCCCTCACCGGACGCGTCCGCCGGGTGCACCTCGCGGACGGCGGGGAACTGGCCGAGAAGCCCGAGGCGGGGTGGACCTCGACCGTCGTCTGCGGGATCGACACCCCGGCGACCGTCGCCGACCGGATCGTCCGCTCCGGGTACGCGGAGATCGCGGGACGGCCGAAGGCCTACCCGACCGGCGACATCGACCGCACCGTGGCCGCCGTCTGGGCCGCGGCGCCCGAGGAGGCCGTCCTGCGGCTGCGCGGCACGCCCCGGCTGCGGGTGACGTACCGGGCCGCGAACCCGGGCTCCGGCTTCGTCGCGTACCTCCTGGACACCGCGCCCGACGGAACGGCCCACATCATCACGCACGCCCCGTACAGCGACCTCGGCTCGGCGCCGGACAGCCTGATCAGCGCGGACATCGACCTCCAGGCAACGGCCTACGACGTCCCGCGAGGGCACCGCGTCCTGCTGGTGGTCGACGCCCGCGACCCGTTCTACTCGGACCCCAACCTGCCGCGCGCGACGCTCTCCTTCACCTCACCGGAACAGACGCCCTCGTACCTGGACCTGCCCCTGGGGTGACCGGTGACCTCACCGGGAGAGGGGCGGCCCAAGAGGGACTCCTCAGGAGGAGGCGGACGCCTCGAACGGAGGGGGGTTCCTCAGGAAGAGGGGGATTCCTCAGGAAGAGGGGCGGGCGACCTGCGACCGCACCGCGCCCATGCTCGCCGCGATCACCAGCGCGACCGCGACGGCGTCCCCGACCGACATGGCCTGGTGCAGCACCAGGAAGCCGGCGCTCGCCGCGATGGCCGGCTCCAGGCTCATCAGGATCGCGAAGGTCGGGGCGGGCAGTCGGCGCAGGGCCAGCAGCTCCAGCGTGTACGGCAGCACGGAGGACAGGACGGCCACGCCCAGGCCCAGTGCCAGGGTGCTCGGGACGATCAGGTCGGAGCCGGCCTCGACCACCCCGAGCGGCAGCGAGATGACCGCGGCGACGGCCATCGCCAGCGCCAGGCCGTCCGCCTGCGGGAAGCGCCGGCCCGTACGGGCGCTGAACACGATGTACGCCGCCCACATCCCGCCCGCCGCGACCGCGAAGGCCGCGCCCAGCGGGTCGAGACCGCCGAACCCGCCCCCGCCGTGGCCGGCGAGCAGGGCCACTCCGGCCAGGGCCAGGGCGGCCCACAGCACGTTCACCAGGCGCCTGGAGACGACCACCGACAGGGCGAGCGGGCCGAGCACCTCCAGGGTGACGGCGGGGCCGAGCGGGATGCGGTCGATGGCCTGGTAGAAGAGGCCGTTCATGCCCGCCATGGTGACGCCGAACCAGAACACGGTGACCCAGTCCGCCCGGGCGTAGCCGCGCACCTTGGGCCGGCACACCAGCAGCAGCACGAGCGCGGCCGCCGCGAGCCGCAGGGTGACCACGCCCGCGGCGCCCGTCCGCGGCATCACCATGACGGCGAGGGCGGCGCCGAACTGCACCGAGATCCCCGCCGAGACCACCAGCGCGACCGGCCCGAAGCGCGCACGGGCACGGTCGGGGCCACCGGTGGCGGACGGCGAGCGCACACCGGCGGCGGAGGACGGGGCCGAGGAGGGAGCCGAGGGGGCAGCCGAAGAGGACGGGGTCATTCCACCAGGCTAAGGGGTACGTAACGGGTGCCATGCCCCGTTCCGCCTTACCTTGCGCACACCCCTGTAACCCCCGCTAAAGCCCCTCCGCGAGGACCTCCGCGAGGTGGCGGGCCCGGCGCCCGCCGCCCAGTTCGGCGATCTGGGTCCGGCAGGAGAAGCCGTCCGCCAGGTACAGGGCCCCCGCCGGCGCGGCCCGCAGCGCGGGCAGGAGCTGTTCCTCCGCGCAGGCCACCGACACCTCGTAGTGGCCCGGTGCGAAGCCGAAGTCGCCCGCCAGGCCGCAGCAGCCGCCGCTGAGCCCGCCCGTCAGACCGGCCCGCTCGCGCAGCCGGCGGTCGGCCGCGTCGCCCAGCACGGCGTGCTGGTGGCAGTGGGTCTGGCCCGCGACCGGCCGGTCCAGGCGCGGCGGCCGCCACTGCGGGGCGTACTCCTCCAGGGTCTCGGCGAAGGTACGGACGGCCGCCGCCAGGCGCGGGGCGCGCGGGTCGTCGGGCAGCAGGGCCGGCAGGTCGGCGCGCAGGGCCGCCGCGCAGCTGGGTTCGAGGACCACCACCGGGCCCCGGACCTCCCCGAGGGTGTCGAGCGTGCGGGTGAGCACCTTGCGGGCGCGCTCCCTGCGGCCGGTGGAGAGGTACGTCAGACCGCAGCAGACCCGCCCGGGCGGGAGGGACACCCCGAGCCCGGCCGCCTCCAGTACCCGTACGGCGGCCCGTCCCGTCCCCGGCGACAGGTGCTCCGTGAAGGTGTCGGGCCACAGCACGACGGCGGCCGGGCCGCGCGACTGCGCCCCGGCGCGGCGCCACCACCTCGTGAACGGCTCCCGGGCCGGCGGCGGCAGCGCACGGCGTCGGTCCAGGCCCGGCACGGGCAGCCGCCGGGCCAGGGCGCCGGCCGGCCCCGCCGCCCGCAGCGCCGCGATCAGCCGCAGCCACTGCGGCAGCCCGCCCAGCGCGTAGTGGGACAGCGGCCGGATCCGCCCCGCCCAGTGGCGCTCCAGGAACTGGGACTTGTACGTGGCCATGTCCACGCCGACCGGGCAGTCGCTGCGGCACCCCTTGCAGGCCAGGCACAGGTCCAGGGCCTGCGCGACCTCCTCGGAGCGCCAGCCGTCGGTCACGATCTCCCCGGCCAGCATCTCGTGCAGCAGCCGCGCCCGCCCGCGCGTGGAGTGCCGCTCCTCCCCCGTGACCCGGTACGAGGGACACATCACCTCCGCCCCGGCCGGCTCCGTACCGCGGCACTTCGCGACGCCGACACAGCGCGCCACCTCCCCCGCGAAGGGTGTCGCCGGCAGCACCGCGAAGCGCAGGTCCTCGTCCAGGCGGGCCGGGCGCACCAGCATCCCCGGGTTCATGCCGCCCGCCGGATCCCACACGTCCTTGTAGGCGCGGAACAGTTCCATCACCTGCGGCCCGTACATCCTCGGCAGCAGTTCGGCCCGCGCCTGCCCGTCCCCGTGCTCCCCCGACAGGGAACCGCCGTGGGAGACGACGAGGTCGGCGAGGGCCGAGGAGAAGTCCCGGAACCGGGCCACCCCCGCCGCCGTCACCAGGTCGAAGTCGATCCGTACGTGGACGCAGCCCTCCCCGAAGTGCCCGTACGGGGACCCGCGCAGCCCGTGCTCCGCCAGCAGCGCCCGGAACTCCCTCAGGTACGCGCCGAGGCGCGCCGGCGGCACCGCGCAGTCCTCCCAGCCCGGCCAGGCCATCTCCCCGGTCGGCAGCCTCGTCGCCGTGCCCGCCGCGTCCTCGCGGATCCGCCACAGCGCGCGCTGCCCCGCCGGGTCGGTGACCAGCGCCGACTCCACGGCGTCGGCGGCCCGCACCAGCGCCCGGGCGGCGCCCTCGTCCCACATCTCGGCGAACAGCCACGCCCCGCCCCGCGGCAGGTCGTGCGCCGCCGCGCCGGCCAGGTCCCGGGCCATGCCCTCCACCGTCAGCGGCCGGTGCGGGAGCAGGCCGGCCGCGGCTTCGGCCGCCGCGCTCTCGTCGGCGTACCCGAGCACCGCGAGCACCGGCGCGCGCGGCGCTTCCACCAGGCGCACCACCGCCTCCGTCACCACCCCGAGCGTGCCCTCGCTCCCGCAGAACGCGCGGGCCAGCCCCACCCCGCGTTCGGGGAGCAGTGCGTCGAGGCCGCCGTAGCCGGAGATGCGGCGGGAGAAGCCGCCGGCCATGCCCGTGCGCAGGACCGCCAGGTTCTGTGACACCAGCTCGCGCAGGCCCCGCGGCGCGCCCGCCCAGCCGGCGGCGATCCGGTGGGAGGTGCCCCCGTAAGCGGTCACCGCCAGCTCCGTCACGTTGTCGGCGGTGGTGCCCCAGGCCACCGAGTGGGCCCCGCAGGCGTTGTTGCCGATCATCCCGCCCAGGGTGCACCGGGAGTGGGTGGAGGGGTCGGGCCCGAAGGTCAGCCCGTGCGGGCGCGCCGCGTCCCGCAGCCGGTCCAGGACCAGGCCCGGTTGGACCACGGCCGTCCGGGCGGCCGGGTCCAGCGCCACCAGGGAGTTCATGTGGCGGGTGAGGTCGAGCACCACCCCGGTGCCGGTCGC
Source organism: Streptomyces sp. NBC_00667 (assembly GCF_036226825.1). Taxonomy (NCBI): domain Bacteria; kingdom Bacillati; phylum Actinomycetota; class Actinomycetes; order Kitasatosporales; family Streptomycetaceae; genus Streptomyces; species Streptomyces sp. NBC_00667. The sequence goes on along the minus strand of NZ_CP109022.1, from coordinate 3,843,010 downwards.
CTGGCCCGCGAGGGAGGTGCCGCCGCCGCGCGGCACGACCGGGACCCCGGCCCCGGCGCACACCCGCAGCGCCACCGCCACGTCCTCGGCGTCGCGCGGGGCGACGACGGCGACCGGGACGCGCCGGTAGTTGGAGGCGTCCATGGTCACGAGCGCCCGCGCGGCGGCGCCGAAGTCCACGTCCCCGCGCAGCTCGGCCCGCAATGTCCGTTCGAGTTCACCGGGTGCCGTCACACCCTCCACCCTGCCACCGCCGCGACGCGTCTCACCGGGTGGACGCGCTTCCGGGGCGGCGTCCGGGACCCGATACGCTCCGCTCGTGGCTGAGATCCAGATTCCCGCTGACATCAAGCCCGCCGACGGACGCTTCGGCGCGGGCCCCTCCAAGGTGCGGACCGAGGCGCTCGACGCCCTGGCCGCCACCGGTACCTCCCTGCTCGGAACCTCACACCGCCAGGCCCCGGTCAAGAACCTGGTCGGCTCGGTGCGCCAGGGACTCCGGGACCTCTTCTCCCTGCCCGAGGGCTACGAGGTGATCCTGGGCAACGGCGGCTCCACCGCCTTCTGGGACATCGCGACGGCCGGTCTCATCGAGAAGAAGTCGCAGCACCTCACCTTCGGTGAGTTCTCCTCCAAGTTCGCCACCGCCGCGAAGCTCGCGCCGTGGCTGGACGCACCCTCGGTCATCTCCTCCGAGCCGGGCACCCACCCCGAGCCGGTCGCCGAGGCGGGCGTGGACGTCTACGCGTACACCCACAACGAGACCTCCACGGGTGTCGCGGCGCCGATCAAGCGCGTCGCGGGCGCCGACGCCGGGTCCCTCGTCCTGGTGGACGCGACCTCGGGCGCCGGCGGTCTGCCGGTGGACATCACCGAGACCGACGTCTACTACTTCGCCCCGCAGAAGTCCTTCGCCTCCGACGGCGGCCTGTGGCTCGCGGCGTTCTCCCCGGCGGCCCTGGAGCGCGCTGCCCGCGTCCACGCCTCGGGCAGCCGGCACATCCCCGAGTTCTTCTCGCTGCCCACCGCGATCGACAACTCGCTCAAGAACCAGACGTACAACACCCCCGCGCTCGCCACCCTCTTCCTGCTGGACCAGCAGCTGGAGTGGATGAACGGCCGGGGCGGCCTGGAGTTCACCACCGGCCGCACCGCGGAAAGCGCGCGCCACCTGTACGGCTGGGCGGAGGCGTCGAAGTACGCGACCCCGTTCGTCGCCGACCCGGCCAAGCGCTCCTCCGTCATCGGCACGATCGACTTCTCCGACGACATCGACGCGGCCGCCGTCGCCAAGGTGCTGCGCGCCAACGGCATCGTGGACACCGAGCCCTACCGCAAGCTCGGCCGCAACCAGCTCCGCGTCGCGATGTTCCCGGCGATCGACCCGGCGGACGTCCAGGCCCTCACGGCCTGCGTCGACTACGTGATCGAGAAGCTCTGACCTCCCCCGAGTAGTCACCGCTCCCCGAAGGCCCGGGCCACCGCCCGGGCCTTCTGCCGTCCCCCGCCCGGATCGTGGCCGGCCGTGCCCGTAGCGCGGCGGGGTGGTGTTCGCGCACCTCAGCGGCCGGAAGGGGATCCGTACGCGGTACCGTCAGGTCGGGGACCCGGGGCCCTGGGTGCGAGTGCGGTGATACTTGGAGGCAGCGGCGTGAGCGTGCGAGTGACGGCGGCCCAGAGCGGCGTGGACCCCTTCGGTACGGCCCGGTTGCGGCGCGGGGTGCTCGACGCGTGGGGCGCGGGGCCGGCCCGGTTCCGCGAGGACGCCAACGCCGAGGAGGACCTGGCCCTGGGCGGTTACCGCGACCGGCTCGTGGTGGAACTGGCCCAGAACGCCGCCGACGCGGCCGCCCGCGCCGGGGTGGCGGGCCGGCTGCGGCTCACCCTGCACCCCGGTGACGCGGAATACGGCCACGCGGTGCTCGCCGTCGCCAACACCGGCTCCCCGCTGGACGCGGCCGGCGTGGAGTCGCTGTCGACCCTACGGGCCTCGGCGAAGCGGGAACCCGCCGCCGCGGCGGGCTCCGCGCAGACCGTGGGCCGCTTCGGCGTCGGCTTCGCGGCCGTCCTCGCCGTCACCGACGAGCCGGCCGTGCTCGGCCGGCACGGCGGGGTCCGCTGGTCCCTCGCCGAAGCCCGCGAACTGGCCCGGGACGCCGCGGGCGGCAGCCCCGGCCTCGGCGACGAATTGCGCCGCCGCGACGGCCACGTCCCGCTGCTGCGCCTGCCGTTGCCCGCCGAGGGCACCGCGCCGCAGGGCTACGACACCGTCGTGGTCCTCCCGCTGCGCGACGCCGCCGCCGAGGAACTGGTCGAGCGGCTGCTGGCCGGCATCGACGACGCGCTGCTCCTGACGCTGCCCGGGCTGCGCGAGGTCGTCGTGGAGACCCCCGCCGCCGGGCACCGGGTGCTGTACCGGCGCACCGAGGGCCCGTACACCGTCATCGAAGACTCCGCCTCCGGCACGCACCGCTGGCGCACCGTCCGCCACAGCGGCCCCATCGAGGCGGCGCTGCTCGCCGACCGGCCCGTGGAGGAGCGGCTGCGCCCGTTCTGGACCGTCACCTGGGCCGTGCCCGCCGACATCGAGGGCACACCCCTCTACCCGCGCACCGCCCCCGTCGTCCACGCGCCGACCCCGACCGACGAGCCGCTGGGCATCCCCGCCCTGCTCATCGCGTCGCTGCCGCTGGACACCAGCCGCCGCCACCCCGCGCCCGGACCGCTGACCGACTTCCTCGTGGAGCGCGCAGCCGACGCCTACGCCGAACTCCTCGGCGACTGGGACCCGGTGAGCACCGGCCTCATCGACCTGGTGCCCGGCCCGCTCGGCAAGAGCGAACTCGACGGTGCCCTGCGCGCCGCCGTCCTCCAGCGGCTGCCCCGCACCGCGTTCCTCGCGCCCGCCGCGCCCTCCGAGGAGCTGAAAGCGCTGCGCCCCTTCGAGGCCGAGGTGGTGGAGGGCGCGGGCGCCGACACCGTACGGGTCCTCGCGGAGGTGCTGCCGACCCTGCTGCCCGCCGGGCTGGAGCGCCGCCCCGAGCTGCGCCACCTGGGCGTCGGCCGGCTTCCGCTGGGAGACGCCATCGAGCGGATCGCGGGCATCGAGCGCACCCCGCAGTGGTGGTACCGGCTCTACGACAGCCTCGCCGGCGTCGACCCGGACCGGCTCTCCGGCCTGCCCGTGCCGCTGGCCGACGGCAGGACCGCGATCGGGCCGCGCCACATCCTGCTGCCCGGCGCGGACACCCCCGCGAGCCTGGCCCGCCTCGGGCTCAAGGTCGCCCACCCCGACGCCGCGCACCCGCTGCTGGAGAAGCTCGGCGCGCTCCCGGCCACCCCCCGCGCGGTGCTGACGACCCCGCAGGTGCGGGCGGCGGTGGCGGCCTCCCTGGACGCGGGCGAGATCTGGGACGAGGACGCGCTGGACGCCGACGAGCTGGCCGAGGTGGTCCTCGCCCTGGTCCGCGACGCCGCCCTGGAGCCGGGTGACGAACCCTGGCTGGGCGCGCTGGCCCTGCCCGACGAGGACGGCGAACCGACCCCGGCCGGCGAACTGCTGCTGCCCGGGTCCCCGCTGGCGTCGGTGGTCCGCGAGGACGAGATCCCGTACCTGGACGCCGGCTTCGCCGAGCGGTGGGACGCCCGAACCCTGACCGCCGTCGGGGTACTGGGCACCTTCCAGCTCGTCCGCGCCACCGACGTGGTCCTGGACCCCGACGAACTGGAGCCCCGCGAGGGCGACTTCGCCGAGCCCGACGACGCGGGCCTGCTCGACGCCGTCGACGTGTGGTGCGAGGACCTCCTCGACCAGCTCCCCGACACCCCCCTGCCCCCGGTGGCCACCGAACTGATCGGGGTACGCGACCTGGACCTCGTCGACGACGACCGCTGGCCCCAGGCCCTGGCCATGCTCGCCCAGCCCCCGCTGCGCGACGCGCTGACCCAGCCCGTGCGGGTCCTGCTCCCCGACGGCACCACCCGCTCCGTGCGCCCCTACACGGCCTGGTGGCTGCGCGACCACCCCGTGCTCGACGGCCGGCGTCCGGCCGGTCTGCGCGCGGCGGGCGGCGACCCGCTGCTGGCCGGGCTGTACACCCCCGCCGACGCCACCGGCTTCGAGGACGAGCAGGTGCTGCGGGCGCTGGGCGTACGGACCTCCGTGCACGCCCTGCTGGAGGAGCCCGGCGGCGCGGCCGAGCTCCTGGGCCGGCTCGCCGAACCCGACCGGGAGGTGTCCGACCGGCAGTTGCACGCCCTCTACGGGGCGCTGGCCGAGCTGGACCCCGAGCAGGTCACCCTCCCGGACGACCTGCGGGCGGTGGTGGACGGCGAGGTGCGGGTCGTGGACGCGGCCGACGCGGTGATCGCCGACGCCCCCGACCTGCTGCCGCTGACCGCCGGCCTGCCCCTGCTGCCGGTCGCGCCCGCGCTGGCCGCCGACCTCGCGGAACTGCTCCAGGTGCGCCGCCTGTCGGAGACCGTCCCGGCGGAGGTCACCACTCCGGGCGAGGAGCACGAGGTCCCGGAGGCCGTACGGATCCTGCTGGGCCCCGCCACACCGCACACGTACGTCGAGCACGAGGAACTCGTCGCGGGCGGCGTCGAACTGGACTGGCGGCTCACGCCGGACGGCACCCTGCACGCCGCCACCCTGGAGGGCGTCGCGGCAGGTCTCGCCTGGTCGGCGGGCCAGTGGCCGCGCCGCTTCGAGGTCGCGGCCCTGCTGGAGGACCCCTCGCGCACGGCGGAACTGGCCCGCGACCGCTGGTTCGACTGAACGGCGGCGGCCGCGGTCCGGGAGCCGGCTAAGCCGCGAAGCGGCGGTCGACCCAGCGGAACGTGAACTCGATCAGCACGGCGGCGGCCGCGGCGACCGCGACCGCCGTCCACGGCAAGGCCGCGCCCACCAGCCTCAGCTGGAAGAAGTCCTGGAGCCACGGCACGACCAGCACGAGGAGGAACGCCCCGCCCATCGCCGCGACCAGGGCGATCCGCCACCACGTGTACGGGCGGGCGATGATCGCCAGCACCCACATCGAGGCCAGGAACAGGGTCAGCGTCGCGGCGCTGGTCTCGGCCTCGAGGCTGTCCGCACCGGTGTAGTGGTGGCGGGCGAGCAGGTAGGTCACGAAGGTGGCGACCGCCGCGATCACCCCGCCCGGGATCGCGTACCGCATCACCCGTTTCACGAAGTGCGGTCTCGCCCGCTCCTTGTTGGGGGCGAGCGCGAGGAAGAACGCGGGGACGCCGATGGTGAGCGTCGACAGCAGCGTCAGGTGGCGCGGCAGGAACGGGTACTCCACCTGCCAGCAGACCACGAGGACGGCCAGCAGCACCGAGTAGACGGTCTTCACGAGGAAGAGGGTCGCCACCCGGGTGATGTTGCCGATCACCCGGCGGCCCTCGGCGACCACCGAGGGCAAGGTGGCGAAGCTGTTGTTCAGCAGCACGATCTGCGCGACCGCGCGGGTGGCCTCCGAACCGGAGCCCATGCTCACCCCGATGTCGGCGTCCTTGAGGGCGAGGACGTCGTTGACCCCGTCGCCCGTCATCGCGACGGTGTGCCCCTTGGACTGGAGCGCGGCGACCATGTCCCGCTTCTGCCGCGGGGAGACCCGGCCGAAGACCGCGTGGCCGTCCAGGACCTCGGCCATGTCGGCCCTCTCCTCGGGCAGTTCGCGCGCGTCGACCGTGTTCTGGGCGCCGGGCAGCCCGAGTTTGCCGGCCACCGCGCCGACGGAGACGGCGTTGTCACCGGAGATGACCTTGGCCTTGACCTCCTGGTCCTCGAAGTAGCGCAGCGTGTCGGCGGCGTCGGGCCGCAGCCGCTGCTCCAGGACGACGAGGGCGGTGGGCCGGGCCCCGTCGGCGACGGCCGGGTCGTCCAGCTCCCGGGCCGAGCGGGCCAGGAGGAGGACCCGTAGGCCCCGCTCGTTGAGGGCGCCGATCTCCTCCAGCGCCGGGTCCGCGGCGGGCAGCAGCACGTCCGGGGCGCCGAGCAGCCAGGTGGTGTTCTCCCCGTCGCCCTCGCTGAAACTGGCGCCGCTGTACTTGCGGGCGGAGGAGAACGGCAGCGACTCGGTGCAGCGCCACTCCGCTGTGTCGGGGTAGGCGTCGATGATCGCCTGGAGGCTGGCGTTGGGGCGCGGGTCGGACTCGCCGAGCGCGCCGAGCACCTTCTCCACGTACGCGCCGTCCTCGCCGCCGAGCGGGCGCAGCTCGGTGACGTCCATACCGCCTTCGGTGAGGGTGCCGGTCTTGTCCAGGCAGACGACGTCGACGCGGGCGAGGCCCTCGATGGCGGGCAGTTCCTGGACGAGGCACTGCTTGCGGCCCAGCCGGATGACGCCTACGGCGAAGGCGACCGAGGTCAGCAGGACGAGCCCTTCCGGGATCATCGGCACGATGCCGCCGACGGTCCGGGCGATGGAGTCCTTGAGGTCGGACTTCTTGACGACGAGCTGGCTGATGATGAGGCCGATCGAGGTCGGGACCATCATCCAGGTGACGTACTTGAGGATGGTGGAGATGCCGGTGCGCAGCTCGGAGTGGACGAGCGTGAAACGGGACGCCTCTTCGGCGAGCTGGGCGGCGTAGGCCTCGCGGCCGACTTTGGTGGCCGTGAACGCGCCTCCGCCGGCGACCACGAAGGACCCCGACATCATGCGGTCGCCGGGCTTCTTGAGCACCGGGTCGGCCTCGCCGGTCAGCAGGGACTCGTCGATCTCCAGGCCTTCGGCCTCGCCGAGGACCCCGTCGACGACGACCTTGTCGCCGGGTCCGAGTTCGATGACGTCGCCGAGGACGATCTCCGAGGTGGAGATCTCGGCGGTCCGGCCGTCGCGGCGGACGCCGGGTTTGGCCTCGCCGATGACCGCGAGCCCGTCGAGGGTCTTCTTGGCGCGCATTTCCTGGACGATGCCGATGCCGGTGTTCGCGATGATCACGAAGCCGAAGAGGCCGTCCTGGATCGGCGCGACGAAGAGCATGATCAGCCACAGCACGCCGATGATGGCGTTGAAGCGGGTGAAGACGTTCGCCCGGACGATCTCGGACGTGGAGCGCGAGGAGCGCACGGGTACGTCGTTGACGTCGCCGCGGGCCACGCGTTCGGCGACCTCCGCAGTGCTGAGGCCGCCCCGCTTGAACCGGGGCGCCGGTGGGCGCACGGGGTGGACCGGGTCCAGCTCGGCCCCCGCGTCGATGGCGGTGCCGTAGGCCGCCGCTCCACCGCCGCCCGTACCGCCGCCGCTGCCGCCCGGCTCCGGTCCGTTCGTGTCGGTCTTCGCCCGCTGCGTCATGCTTTCGACGGTAAAGGGCGTTCGAACGCTCCACCCGCCGAGCGGACGGAAGATCCGACTTCGGGATGACCCGAACAGTCCCCTGGTAGGGGCCGGCGGGCGGCAGGCGGGCCCGGCGGCTCCCGTCAGGCCTCGGGGTGGGGCTCCCCGGCTTCCGCGGCCCGTGCCGCCTGGTCCCTGTGCCGGCTGATGGCCGCCTCGCGGCCGCGGGCGTACCAGATGCCGAACAGGCCGAGGGCCGCGCCGGCCGCCGGGGTCCAGACCCACCACAGCATGCCCCGGTCCGCGAACCACCCGTAGAAGGGGAGCTGAACGAGGAAGAGGACGAACCAGATGATCGTGCCACCGACGACGGTCGCGACGACGGGGCCCTCCAGGGGCTCGGGGGCCTCGTGCTGTGCGGTCCATTTCGCCATGCGGCCAGTCTAGGCGGGCGGGTGACGGCGGCCGCAGAGAGGCCGCCTGCGGCCGTCCGGGGCGGACCGCACCACGCCCGCGTGTGTCTACGCGCGGAGATGGACGGGGGTTCCCTCATCTGTTCATACTGAAACGGTTTGCCTGCGACCGGTTTTATTCGTATGAATAACCAAATGACCCTTTGAGGACCGCATGAGCACCTCGGCACCCGCCGCGGCCCCCACCAACGCCACGGACCGCTTCTTCAAGATCTCCGAGCGCGGTTCGACCATGGCCCGCGAGGTCCGCGGCGGTTTCGCGACCTTCTTCGCGATGGCCTACATCATCGTGCTGAACCCGATCATCCTCAGCAGCGCGAAGGACATGTACGGCCACCAGCTCGACGGCGGCCAGCTGGTCACCGCCACCGTCCTGACGGCCGCGTTCTCCACCCTCCTCATGGGCGTCATCGGCAACGTCCCGATCGCGCTCGCGGCCGGCCTCGGCGTCAACACCGTCGTCGCCCTCCAGCTCGCCCCCCGGATGAGCTGGCCCGACGCCATGGGCATGGTCGTCCTGGCCGGCTTCGTGGTGATGCTGCTGGTCGCCACCGGCCTGCGCGAGCGGGTCATGAACGCCGTCCCGCTGGGCCTGCGCAAGGGCATCGCGATCGGCATCGGCCTGTTCATCATGCTGATCGGCCTCGTCGACTCGGGCTTCGTCTCGCGCATCCCCGACCTCGCGCACACCACGGTGCCCCTCCAGCTCGGCGCCGGGGGCCACCTGCACGGCTGGCCCGTGCTGATCTTCGCGCTCGGGGTGCTGCTCACCCTGACCCTGCTGATCCGCAAGACGCCCGGCGCCATCCTGATCTCCATCGTGGCCATGACCGTGCTCGCGGTCGTCGTCCAGCTGGTCACCGACCTCCCGGCCTCGGCCTGGGGCCTGACCGTGCCGCAGTGGCCGGGCAACCCCGTGGCCGCACCCGACTTCGGGCTCGTCGGCCAGGTCAGCCTGTTCGGCGGCTTCGGCAAGGTCGGCTTCCTCACCGGCACCCTGTTCGTCTTCACCGTGCTGCTGTCCTGCTTCTTCGACGCGATGGGCACGATCCTCGGCGTCGGCGACGAGGCCAAGCTGACGAAGCCGGACGGCACCTTCCCCGGGATCAACCGGGTCCTGCTCGTCGACGGTCTGGCCGTCGCCTCGGGCGGCGCCACGTCGTCCTCGGCCACCACCTGCTTCGTGGAGTCCACGGCCGGCGTCGGCGAGGGAGCGCGCACGGGCATGGCCAACGTGGTGACCGGCGCCCTGTTCGCCGTCTCCCTCTTCCTCACCCCGCTGGCGACGATGGTCCCCTCCCAGGCGGCGACGCCCGCCCTGGTGGCGGTGGGCTTCCTGATCCTGGCCGGCTCCGTCAGGGACATCGACTGGAGCGACTTCACCATCGCCGTCCCCGCCTTCCTGGCGATGGTGATGATGCCCTTCACCTACTCGATCACCAACGGCATCGGCATCGGCTTCATCAGCTTCTGCACCCTGCGCCTGACGACCGGCCGGGCCCGCGGCGTCCCGGTTGCCATGTGGGTGGTGGCCGCCGTGTTCGTCTTCTACTACGCGATGCCGGCCCTCGGCCTGACGTAGGCACCGGGCTCAGGTGAGCCCGTAGAACTTCTCCGTCTCGTCGACGGCCGCCTTGAAGCGCTCGTCGAAGTCATCGCGAATGAGCGTCCGGACGACATAGTCCTGGACGCTCATTCCGCGTTTGGCGGCGTGATCGCGGAGGCGGTCGAGCAGCTCCCCGTCTATGCGCATGCTCAGCACATGAGTCCCCATGCCGCAAAGAGTCGGGGCACCGCCCGGGGACGCGTGTCACTTTCCGCACGCAGCTCACCCGGACGAGTGACGGAGCCCGTGCGGTGTCCGGTGGTGTGACGCGCGGCGCCCGGCGGTGTGACGCGTGGTGTCCGGTGGTGTGACGCGCGACGCCCGGAAACCGGTGTTCTTTAGCGAGAGTAATGAGTTATTCTAAAGAACATGCACGACCTTTCCCATGGCGACGACGCCGCCGCCGTGAACGACCTCCGCTCCGCCGTCATGCGGCTGGGCCGCCGGCTCAAGCACCAGCGCGTCGACGAGTCACTGAGCCCGACCGAGATGTCGGTGCTCGGCACGCTCGCCCGCTGCGGCCAGGCCACCCCCGGCGAGCTGGCGCGGCGCGAGCACGTGCAGCCGCCGTCGATGACGCGCATCGTCGCGCTGCTGGAGGCCAAGGGACTGGTACGGCTGGAGCCGCACCCCGACGACCGCCGCCAGAAGGTGGTCAGCCAGACGGAGGAAGCCGAAGCGATGCTCGAAGAGAGCCGTCGCAAGCGCAACGCCTTCCTGGCCGGGCTCGCGGCCGAGCTCACCGAGGACGAATGGGCCAAGCTGCGTGCCGCGGCGCCCGTCCTGGAGAAGCTCGCGCACTTGTAACCGTCCGACGCCAGGAGGCGAACGCTTTTGAGTACGGGAACCGGAGCAGACTCCGCACCCGGCCACACATCCACCACTACGCGACCCGCGAGCCGGAACTCCATGTTCAGCTCGCTGAGGATCCGGAACTACCGGCTCTTCGCCACGGGACAGGTCGTCTCCAACACCGGTACCTGGATGCAGCGCATCGCCCAGGACTGGCTGGTCCTGTCCCTCACCGGCTCGGCCTCCGCGGTGGGCATCACCATCGCGCTGCAGTTCCTGCCGATGCTGGTGTTCGGCCTCTACGGAGGCGTACTCGCCGACCGGCTGCCGAAGCGGCCGCTGCTGCTGGCCACCCAGGGCGCCATGGGCCTGACGGGCGTCGCGCTCGCCGCGCTCACCCTCGCCGGACACGTGCAGGTCTGGCACGTGTACCTCGCCGCCTTCGCGCTCGGCCTGGTCACGGTCCTGGACAACCCGGCGCGCCAGACGTTCGTCCCGGAGATGGTCGGCAAGGACCAGCTCGCGAACGCGGTCAGCCTGAACTCCGCCAACTTCCAGTCCGCGCGGCTGGTCGGCCCGGCGATCGCCGGTGTGCTGATCACCGCCGTCGGCTCCGGCTGGGCCTTCCTGCTGAACGGACTGTCCTTCGCCGCGCCGATCGCCGCGCTGCTGATGATGCGGACGCGTGAACTCCACCCGGTGGAGCGGCAGCCGCGGGGGAAGGGGCAGCTGCGGGAGGGCCTGCGGTACGTCGCCGGGCGGCCCGAGCTGGTCTGGCCGATCGTGCTGGTCGGGTTCATCGGGACGTTCGGGTTCAACTTCCCGATCTGGCTGTCGGCGTTCGTGGGCAACGTCTTCCACGGGGACGCCGGAACCTACGGCCTGTTCAACACCCTCATCGCGGCGGGTTCCCTGGCGGGCGCCCTGCTGGCGGCCCGGCGCGGCCACTCGCGGCTGCGGGTGCTGGTCGCGGCGGCCGTGCTGTTCGGCGGGCTGCTGGTCGTGACGGCCTTCGCCCCGGCGTACTGGCTGTTCGCGGCGCTGCTGGTGCCGATCGGGATGTTCGGCCTGACGGTCAACGTCACCGCGAATTCGAGCGTGCAGATGGCGACCGACCCGGAGATGCGGGGCCGGGTGATGGCCCTGTTCATGATGGTCTTCACGGGCGGCACCCCGCTCGGGGCCCCGCTGGTGGGCTGGATCACCGACACGTACGGCGCCCGCATCGGCATGGCGGCGGGCGGCGCGGTCTCCCTGACCGCCGCGCTCGCCATCGCCGTGGTCCTCTCGCGCGTCGGCAACCTCCGCGTCAGCCTCTCCCGCCACGGCGTGACCTTCGTCCCGACGGCGGGCCGCCAGCTGGTCAAGGCGGCGTGACCCTGCGGGGGGGCCGGGGGGTCCGGGGGCGGGGGTCCGAGGGCCGGGGTACCTCCCGGCGTGGGACGCCGGTCGGCAACTTCCGGCCTCGCCGGCGATTGAGGCGCGGGGTCTGGGGCGGAGTCTGGGGCGGAGCCCCAGAAAGCCCCGAGCGGAGCGAGGGGGCCCACCCACCCGCGCGACGGATCGCCCGTCAGGGGCTGCGCACGGCCTGCCGGCGACCGCTACGCGGCTGACGTGCTCCGGCGCCGGACAGGACGCCGTTACCGGCCCGGTGAGGCGCCGACCCGCGCATCCAGCCTCGTGGGGGCGCCTCCCCGCGGCAGCCGGGGGAGTCCGGGGGCCGCGGGTGGGGGCGGAGCCGCCCCGGGGCGGCGCGCAGCGCAGTGGCGGCGCGGGTGAAGACCCGGGCGTCGCCCCGCAGGGCTAAGGTCACCCCCATGAGGCTGTTCGCCGCCGTTATGCCCCCGGCCGCCGCCGTCGCGGAACTCCGCGAGGCCGTCCGGGCCCTCACCCGGGACCCCGCGCTCCGGTGGACCGCGGAAGCGTCCTGGCACTTCACGCTCGCCTTCATGGGCGAGGTACGGGCCGAGCTGCTCCCCGAGCTGCACGCCCGCCTCGCCCGGGCAGCAGCCCGCACGGAGGCGTTCCCCCTGCGCATCCACGGCTGCGGCCATTTCGGCGACACCGCCCTGTGGGCCGGCGCCGCGGGGGACCTCGACCGGATGCGGCTCCTCGCCGAGCGCGCCGACGCCGCCGCCCGCCGGGCCGGGATCCCGATGGAGCAGCACCGCCGCTACACCCCGCACCTCACGCTCGCGCGCGGCTCCCGCGGTGCCTCGCTCCGCCCCCACCTCGACGCCCTCGCCCCCTTCGAGGGCACGCCCTGGCAGGTCGACACCCTCAGCCTGGTGCGCAGCAACCTGCCCACCCACGGGATCCCCGGCGAGCAGCCCCGCTACGAAGTGGTCGGCGCCTGGCCCCTGTCCGCCGCCGCGTAGGGGCAGACGGCGGCGTGTGAGCGGTGTCGCAGCGGCCCCGCACCGGCGGGCGCCGGGTGTCGCGTTAGGCTCGACGGGTGGATCCGAAGACCAGAAACCGTGTCATGGCCGGTGTGCTCGTGCTGATGTTCGTCGTCGTCGCCGTGGCGGCCGCCGTCGGGCAGTAGTCCCGACGCCCCGACGCCCCCGGCGCTCTTGCTTCGAGTCGACTCCAAGCAGTTGGCTTGGGTCCCATGAAGTACACGCAGCTCGGACGCACCGGACTCAAAGTCAGCCGACTCGTCCTCGGCACGATGAACTTCGGTCCGCAGACAGACGAACCGACCAGCCACGGCATCCTGGACGCCGCCCTCGACGCGGGCCTGAACTTCGTGGACACCGCCAACGTCTACGGCTGGGGCGAGAACAAGGGCCGCACCGAGGCGATCATCGGCACCTGGTTCGCCCAGGGCGGTGGCCGCCGGGACAAGACGGTCCTGGCCACCAAGGTCTACGGGGACATGACCGCCGACGGCGGCGGCCCCTGGCCCAACCACGACCGCCTGTCGGCCCTCAACATCCGCAGGGCCGTCGACGCCAGCCTCAAGCGGCTGCAGACCGACTACATCGACGTCTACCAGTTCCACCACGTCGACCGCCGGACGCCCTTCGAGGAGATCTGGCAGGCCATCGACGTCCTGGTCCGGCAGGGCAAGATCCTCTACGCGGGCTCCTCCAACTTCCCCGGCTACAAGATCGCCCAGGCCAACGAGACCGCCGCCCGGCGCGGGTCGTTCGGGCTGGTCAGCGAGCAGTGCCTGTACAACCTCGCCGAACGGCGCGCCGAGATGGAGGTCATCCCGGCCGCCCAGGAGTACGGCCTCGGCGTCATCCCCTGGTCCCCGCTGCACGGCGGGCTGCTCGGCGGTGTCATCAAGAAGGAGGCGCAGGGCGGGCGCCGCGCCTCGGGCCGCTCGGCGGACGCGCTGGCCAACAGCACCGTGCGGGCGCAGGTGCAGGCGTACGAGGACCTCCTCGACAAGCACGGCCTGGAGCCCGGCGAGACGGCTCTGGCCTGGCTGCTGAGCCGGCCCGGGGTCACCGGACCGATCGTCGGCCCCCGTACGTCCGAGCAGCTCGACAGCGCCCTGCGCGCGCTGGAACTGGAGCTGGACGACGAACTGCTGACGGCGCTGGACGAGATCTTCCCCGGCCCCGGTCCGTCCCCGGAGGCCTTCGCCTGGTGAGCGCCCGGCCCCTGCCGGGCGGCGGACGTCAGACGGCGGCCGGCCGGTAGGGGCCGCCGACGGACCACGCCTGGTGGAGTGCCGACGCGAACTCGGCCGCCAGGCGGTGTTCACCGGAGGCGTTGGGGTGCGTGCCGTCGTACGTGTCCTGACCCAGCTCGTAGCCCTGCGGGCGCGCGGCCAGCAGGATCGGCGAGGCGGGGGTGGAGAGGTCCGCCACCGCCTTGGCGAGCAGCTCGTTGAAGCGGGCCACCTGGGCGGCGAAGGGCGCGTCGTAGTCGGCCCGGACGTTCGGTATGACGGGGAGCAGGACCATCCGGATGCCGGGGCGGGCGGCGCGGGCCCGCGCGATGAACCCGCGGACGTTGACGGCGGTCTGCGGCGCGTCCGTGTAGAAGCCGAGGTCTATCAGCCCGAGCGACACGAGCAGCACGTCCGGCCCGGCGGCGGCGACCGCCGGGCCGATCAGCGGGGCCATGTGCTGCCAGCCCTCGCCCCACCCGGCCAGGTGGCGGCGGGCGTCCTGCGGGAACGCGGGGTCGGCGTACGCGTGGCTGACGGGCGCGTCGGCCGCCGCGTCGTACAGCGCGCTGCGCGGGCCGACGATGCGGAAGGAGTCGCCCAGGGTGGCGCACAGGTGCTGCCACATCCGGTAGCGCCAGGTGTAGTCGCCGGCGCGTCCGATGGTCATGGAATCGCCGACGAACATGAAACGCATCCGGTCATCATCGCGGATCACCGGTCACCGGCAGCTGTGATGCCCGCCACGCCGGGCGGCCTGGCAGGCTTGGGGAATGCGCCTGCTGCCGATCTTGACCGCCTTCGCCGCCGCCGTCGTCCTCACCGGTTCCCCGGCGGCGGCAGCCGCCGCCCCCGGTGCCTCGGACTTCACCATCCAGGACCCGCGCATCAAGGAGTCCAGCGGACTCGCGGCCAGCCGCGTCCACCCGGGCGTCTACTGGACCCACAACGACAGCGACGACGGCCCGTACGTGTACGCCGTCGACTCCGCGACCGGCCGGACGGTGGCGCGGGTGACGCTGACGGGCATCGGGCGGCCGCGCGACGTCGAGGCGATCTCGCTGGGCCCGGACGGGCAGCTGTACGTCGCCGACATCGGGGACAACAGGGACGGCACCTGGGACCACGTCTGGATCTACCGCTTCCCGGAACCAAGGGAGTTGGGGGACGCGACGGTCAAGGCGGAGCAGTTCACGGTGCGGTACGCGGACGGCCCGCGCAACGCGGAGGCGCTGATGGTGCATCCGGTGACGGGCAGGGTCTACATCGCGAGCAAGAACGAGCGGACCGGCGGGCTCTACGAGGGACCCGAGCGGCTGTCGGCCGACGGCACCAACGTGTTCCGGCGGATCGCGGACGTGCCGTGGGTGACGGACGGGGCGTTCTCGCCGGACGGCGGCCGGCTGACGCTGCGCGGGTACTTCTTCGCGAGGACGTACCCGTGGAAGGACGGGCGGCCGCAGGGCGCCGGCGAGCCGGTGTCCGCGCCCTGGCAGGGGCAGGCGGAGTCGGTGACGTACTCGGCGGACGGCTCGGCGCTGATGTTCGGCTCGGAGGGGGTGAACAGCCGGGTCGTCGCGGTCCCGGTGCGCCCGGCGCAGACCGCCCCGCCCACCTCGGCCGCCCCCGTCCCGGGCACCCCGTCCGCTCCCGCGCAGCAGGAGCCGCGACCGGGCACCTTCACCAAGGGCGCCCTGACCCTCGTCGTGGCCACGGCCCTGGTCCTGGCCGGCCGTCGTCTCGTCCGCCGCCGCAAGCGCTGATCCGGCGCCGCCCGCCGGATCCGGCGCTGCGGCGCCGCAGGGGCCCGTCCGCGGCCGGACCCGTCAGGAGTGGCCCAGGTCCGCCGGGGGAAGGTCCGCCACCGGCACCGACCCGGTGTCCTCGGCCGGCCGCAGGACGAACTCGTCCGAGCCCATCGAGTCGAGCACCGGCGGCGCCGGCCGCAAGGGCTTCGGCATGACCGCGGCCTCCGAATGCCCGCCGCACCCGTAGGACAGCGACACCAGCCGCCCGTCCGCCGGACTGAACTCGTTCGCGCACACCCCGAAGGCCTGCCCCAGCGAGCCGCCGACCTTGACGAGGAACCCGCACGACACGCACGACGCCGGCGCCGCCTGCGCCATCGGGGTCTTCGCCCCGAACGCCTCGTCCCAGCGGTCCGCCGCACTGTGCAGCCCGTACCGCGACAGCACCCGCGCCCGGCGCATGCCGAGCTCCTCGGCGACCGAGGTGATGGAGCCCCGTACCGGCACCACGACCCGGTCGGTGACGTCCGCGTCCTCCGCCTCGACCAGCTCGGCCATCTCCTCGGAGACCACCGAGTTCGGCGGCGGCGCGTCCTCGCCCGTCCAGCCCGGCTCCAGCCGCAGGTCATCGGCCTCGGTGGGCAGCAGGTCGCCGGGGCCGAGGTCACCGGGCCGCAGCCGCTCGCTCCACGGCACCCATTCGGGGGCGAGCAGCGCGTCGTCGCCCGGGAGGAGCACCGTTTCGTCGAGGGTGACGAGCTTGGCGCGGGAGGCGCGCGTGACGGTGACGGCCCACCGCCAGCCCCGGTAGGCGGGGTCCTTGCACTCGAAGAAGTGGGTGACGACCCGGTCGCCCTCGGAGACGACGGAGAGGTGCCCGCCCACCACTCCGGGGGCGGCGGCCTCCTCGGCCGCCGCACGGGCGAGGTCTACCGCCTCGGCACACAGGCGGTCGGGGGTACGGCTTCGCGTCGTCGCAGCACTCACAGGTCTCGTTCTCTCCTACGCCGTCTCACGAGTGCGCCGTCCGTACTGTCGTCCACAACGACCCGTCGGTCTTGTCCGTACGTAGCGCGGGCGGAGCGGACCAGAGGGCCGCGTCGACGTCCGCACCCGATCGGCCTCGGGCGCACCTACCTGCAATCCATTCTGCGGGATCGCGAAGAGGCGCGCGGCCAAGAGCAACCGCCGGTGGCGCGCTACGCACGCTACCTCCTCCGACGGCTTCGGCCCACATGCAAGGTCCGATTCGCGGACAACCCGGCACCGGCCAGGTGCCCGAAACGCGCCGGGAGGGGTCCGGGAGGGGTCCGTGAGGGCCCGGTGGGGCACTATGGCCAGGTGACACCCGTACGGTCGTCCGCCGACGGCCCGGGACCGGCCAGGCGGGCCGGCCGGGCCGTCGGTCGTGCCCTGCACCTCCCGATCACCGGGACGGCCCGCGGGATCCGGCGGGCCACGCACGCGCACGGGGCGGGTGAATCGGGGCTCGGCAAGCTCATCGAGCTGCACGCCATCAACGGCGCCGGCGATGTGATGATCACGGTGGCCCTGGCGTCGACGGTGTTCTTCTCCGTCCCCACGGACGAGGCACGCGGCCGTGTGGCCCTGTACCTCGCCATCACCATGGCCCCCTTCACCCTGCTGGCCCCGGTGATCGGTCCGCTGCTGGACCGGCTGCCGCACGGGCGGCGGGCCGCGATGGCGAGCGCGATGCTCGCGCGGGCGCTGCTGGCGGTGATGATGTCGGGCGCGGTGGCCACGGGCGGGCTGGAGCTGTATCCGGCGGCGCTGGGCGTCCTGGTCGCGTCGAAGGCGTACGGGGTCGTGCGCAGCGCCGTGGTACCCAGACTGCTCCCGCCGAAGTTCTCACTCGTCAAGGCGAACTCCCGGGTCACGCTGGCCGGGCTGCTGGCCACGGGCGCGGCGGCGCCGGTCGGGGCCGGGCTCCAGACGATCGGCCCGCCGTGGCCGCTGTACGGGGCCTGCGCGATCTTCATCTGGGGGACCTTCGCGGCGTTCACGCTGCCGCACAAGGTGGACGAGGCGAAGGGGGAGCGGCGGGCGCGGCTGTCCACGCACGAGGCCCACTCGCGCAGGCCGGGGCTGCGGACGATCAGCCGGCCGGTGCTGTGCGGACTGCTCGCGAACGCCTCGATGCGGGTGCTGTCCGGGTTCCTGATCTTCTTCCTGGCGTTCCTGCTGCGCGAACACCCCCTGGCGGGGCAGAGCGCGGCGGTGTCGCTGGGCATCGTCGGCGTGGCGGCGGGCGTCGGCAACGCGGGCGGTACGGCGGTGGGCGCCTGGCTGCGGGCGCGGGCCCCGGAGACCATCATCGCGGCGGTGCTGACGGCCACCCTCGGGGTCGCGGTGCTGGCGGCGGTGTTCTTCAGCGGGCTGATGGTGGCGGTGCTGGGCGCCACGGCCGGTTTCTGCCAGGCCCTCGCGAAGCTCTCCCTGGACGCGATGATCCAGCGCGACGTCCCGGAGGCGGTGCGCACGTCGGCCTTCGCCCGCTCGGAGACGCTGCTCCAGATGGCGTGGGTCCTGGGCGGCGGGATAGGCATCGTGCTGCCGCTGAACGGCGTACTGGGCATGTCGGTGGCGGCCGCCGTCGTGGCCACCGGCACCACCCTCGCCCTCCGCGGCCGCCTCATCACCTCCCACCAGCCGGGCTCCTCCCGGCCCAGGGTGGCCTAGGTGTATTGATCACGAGCGTTGTTAACAGAGCCGGGTCTTGATCATGGCGAAGACCTCCGGTGTGGTGGAGGTGTCTAGGCTCCACACCACACACGGAGGTCTTCGTGTCCCACCGTAATGCCCGGCTGACGGTTCACGGCAGGCGGATCCTGGTCGAGCGGGTTCTGGCCGGGCGGCCGGTCGCCCACGTGGCCGCCGAGATGGGCATATCCCGGCCCACCGCCCACAAATGGGTCCGCCGCTGGCGGGCCGAAGGCGAGGGCGGCCTGCACGACCGTTCCAGCAGGCCGCGTACGACCCCGCACCGCACCCCCGCGACGATCGAGGCCCGCGTCTGTGACCTGCGCCGAAGCCGCAAGCTCGGGCCGGCCCGCATCGGCCCGGTCCTGGGCCTGCCCGCCTCCACCGTCCACCGGATCCTGGCCCGCCACGGCCTGAACCGGCTGGCCTGGCTGGACCGGCCCACCGGCCAGCCGATCCGCCGCTACGAACGGGCCCGACCGGGCGAACTGGTCCACGTCGACATCAAGAAGCTCGGGAACATCCCCGAAGGCGGCGGATGGCGCGTGGTGGGCCGGGCGGCAGGCGACCGCAACCGCCAAGCCACCACCGACCAGCGCAAAAGCTCCACGCCGGTCATCGGCTACAGCTACATCCACTCCGCCGTCGACGACCACTCCCGCCTGGCCTACAGCGAGGTCCTCACCGACGAACGCAAGCAGACGGCCGTCGCCTTCTGGCAGCGAGCCCAGGCGTTCTTCACCGCCCACGGGATCACCGTTGAACGCGTCCTGACCGACAACGGCTCCTGCTACAAGTCCAAGCAGTTCACCCAGACCCTGGCCGCGGCCGGCATCACCCACAAGAAGACCAGGCCCTACCGGCCGCAGACCAACGGCAAAGTCGAACGCTTCAACCGCACCCTCCTCGACGAATGGGCCTACCTACGGCCCTACCAATCGAACAACGAGCGGACAGCGGCCCTGGCAGACTTCCTCCACACCTACAACCACCACCGCTGCCACACCGCACTGGACGGCAAGCCGCCCATCAGCCGAGTGAACAACGCTGCGGGTCAATACACCTAGGCCGTCTCGCCGGGTCCCGCGGGCGTTGCGGGGCGCGGGGTCCGCGGCGCAGCCCCCGGCAGGCCCGGCGCCACCGGGGCCGCACGGCGCAGCGGCGCCGCACCCGCCCCAGACGCAGCCACGCCTGAACACCCCCGTGCGGCGGCGCGGCCGACCGGCCAGATAGCCTTCGGCTCATGACCGCACCGCTTATCCCGGGTAGGGCCCGCCGCAGCGTCGCGGCCCTCGGAGCCGTGTCCGCCGGCCTCCTCCTCATCTCGGCCTGCGACAACGCCAAGCCGACCCCCCTCGCGACCGTGACCGTCGGCAGCTCGACGGTGTCCGCGCAGGCCGCCTGCCGCCCCGCCAAGGGCGAGGAACTCTCCATCGAGAAGGTCCAGGCCTGCCTCGCCAACGTCAAGGACGCCAAGACCATCGAGTACGGCCGCGGCGACACGCTGCGCCTGGGCGTCGAGCCCGCCGTCGTCGAGGACGACAAGAAGTGGCAGGCGGTCCTCGACGGACAGCCGATCACCGAGCCCTCCGCGAACACCTACCGCAGCTTCGCGGGCGCCGACGTCTTCGCCACCGGCGGCCAGGGCGAGGCCCCCGCCTCGAAGATGCTGGGCTTCGTCCAGGTCGGCCCGGACGGCAAGCCGCTCGCCGTCTGGTCCTTCAAGGTCAAGCTCAAGTAGCCGCACCGTGCGCGTGCTCATCGTGACCGCCGTGGCCGCGGAGGCAGACTCCGTGACCGCCGGTCTGACCCCTCATCCGGATCCGGTCACCCCGGAGCCGCGCACGCTGCCCGGCCGGTATCCGATCCACCGCCGGGACCTGCCCGGTCTCGCCGCCGACGTGCTCGTCGGCGGCGTCGGGCCGGCCGCCGTCGCGGCCGCCACGGCCACCGCGCTGGCGCTGGCCGACTACTCGCTCGTCGTCTCCGCCGGCATCGGCGGCGGGTTCCTGCCCGCCGCCCCGCCCGGCTCCCTCGTCGTCGCCGACGCGATCGTCGCCGCCGACCTCGGGGCCGAGACACCCGACGGGTTCCTGCCGGTGGACGCGCTCGGCTTCGGCCACAGCGTGCACCTGCCGCCCGCCGAGCTCGCCGCCCGGGCCGCCGAGGCCACCGGCGCGCTGCTCGCGCCCGTCCTCACCGTCTCCACCGTCACCGGTACCGCCGCGCGGGCCGCCGGGCTCGCCGCCCGGCACCCCCTCGCCGGCGCCGAGGCCATGGAGGGCTTCGGCGTGGCGGAGGCGGCCGCCGCGCACGGGCTCCCCGTCCTGGAGGTCCGGGCGGTGTCCAATCCCGTCGGGCCCCGCGACCGGGACGCCTGGCGGATCGGGGACGCCCTGACCGCGCTCGCCGAGGGCTTCCACGCGCTGGGACCCGTACTCGTCCACTGGGGAGAACACCATGAGCGGCACCCCTGACACCGGCGTCGACGCCACCGGCGCGACGGCGGTCCGCATCGCCTATTCGCCGTGTCCCAACGACACCTTCGTCTTCGACGCCTGGGCGCACGGCCGGGTCCCCGGCGCGCCCGTCCTCGACGTCACCTTCGCGGACATCGACGTCACCAACGGCATGGCCGAGCGCGGCGAGCTCGACGTGCTCAAGGTGTCCTACGCGGTGCTGCCCTGGGTGCTGGAGGAGTACGCGCTGCTGCCCTGCGGCGGGGCGCTGGGGCGCGGCTGCGGCCCCCTCGTGCTCACCCGTGAGCCCGGCACCGACCTCGTGGGCAAGACGGTCGCCGTGCCGAGCGAGCGTTCAACCGCGTACCTGTTGTTCCGGCTGTGGGCGGCCGACGTGCTGCCCGCGCCGGTCGGCAAGGTGGTGGTGCTGCCGTTCCACGAGATCATGCCGGCGGTGCGCGACGGCCGGGTGGACGCCGGGCTGGTCATCCACGAGGCCCGGTTCACCTATCAGGACTACGGGTTGCACTGTCTGGCCGACATGGGCGAGCACTGGGAGACCACCACCGGCCTGCCCATCCCGCTCGGCGCGATCATCGCCAAGCGCTCGCTGGGCACGGACGCGCTGCGCGCGCTGGCCGAGTCGGCCCGTGCGTCGGTGCGGATGGCCTGGGACGACCCCGAGGCGTCCCGTCCCTACGTGCGCGCGCACGCGCAGGAGCTGGACCCGGCCGTCGCCGACCAGCACATCGGGCTGTACGTCAACGAGTTCACCGCGGACCTCGGTGACGACGGCTACGCGGCCGTCCGCGGGCTGCTGACCCGGGCGGCCGCGGAGGGTCTGGTTCCCGCCATCGCGCTCGACGCACTGCGCTTCCCGTAGCCGCGAACGCCGGTGCCCCGCCCCCCTGCAGGGGGGCGGGGCACCGGCGTTCGCCGTCTCAGACGTCGAGCTGGTCGGCGACCGCCCGCAGCAGCCCGGCGATCTTCGTGCCGTGCGTCTTGTCGGGGTAGCGGCCGCGCTCCAGCATCGGCGTGATGTTCTCCAGCAGGGTCGTCAGGTCCTGCACGATGGAGGCGAGCTCGTCCGGCTTGCGGCGCTGGGCGGCCGCGACGGACGGTGCCGGATCCAGCACCGTCACCGAAAGCGCCTGGTCACCGCGCTGTCCGGCGACCACGCCGAACTCCACGCGCTGGCCGGGCTTGAGGGCGTCCACCCCGGCGGGGAGCACCGACGAGTGGACGAAGACGTCCCCGCCGTCGTCGCGGGAGAGAAAGCCGAAGCCCTTCTCACTGTTGAACCACTTGACCTTGCCGGTAGGCACGTCCGTCCTCTGTTCTTGTGCGTGTCGGGTCCGAAGGGCCGTGTGACGGCTCCGGACAGCAGTGCAGCGGGTCCCCTGACCCGCCACCTCCAGGCTAATGCTCAGGAAACGGGTGACAAGTCGTTACCCGGTCCTTCCCGCACCGCTGCTTCGGCCAGGGAACTACCCTGGTGGGGTGACTGTTACTCCTCATCCCGATCACGACGACGCGCCCCGGCCGGGCGACGGACTGATCCGGGCCGGCGGCGTCGTGTTCATCGTCGGTGCCGTCGCCACGCTCGTGACGATGGCGCCGTTGTTCCTCGGCACCGACCCGTTCCCGTCGTACGCGTGGGCCGTGTGCATGCTGATGGGCGTGGGGTTCGCCGTCTCGGCGGCGGGCGTGGTCCGCTCCGCCGCCGCGCAGCGCAGGGCGGCCCGGGAGTCCGGGGCCGCCGCGGGCTGAGGTCCGCAGGTCAGACCTCGCGGGTACGGACGTACTCCGCGAGCCACTCGGGCAGCGCGGTCAGGTCCTTGAGTACGACGTCGGCACCGGCCGCGCGCAGCTCGGGCTCGGGGCACGGGCCGGTCGGCACGGAAACCGACACCGCCCCGGCGGCGCGCGCCCCGCGCACGTCGCCGACGTGGTCGCCGACGTAAACCTGCGCCCCGTACTCGCGCAGGGCCTCCGCCTTGGCCTCGGCCCACAGCCAGCCGATGACGGCGTCGGGCTCGATGCCGAGGTGCTCCAGGTGCATGCGGGCGTTGGGCTCGTTCTTGGCGGTCACGACGATCGCCCGCCCGCCCATCCCCTGCACGGCCTTGATCGCCTCACGGGCACCGGGCATCGCGGGGGTGGAGTGGATGGCGTGCGTGGCGTAGATCTCCCGGTACCGGTCGACCATCGCCGGGATCTGCTCTTCGGGGAACCACCGGGCGATCTCCTCCTCCAGCGGCGGTCCGAGCCGGGTGACGGCCTCGTCGGCGTCGATGAAGGTCCCGGTCTCCGCGGAAAGCGCCTGGTAGTTGGCTCTGATGCCGGGGCGGGAGTCGATGAGAGTCATGTCGAGGTCGAATCCGACCGTCAACTGCGGGACGGGGGGTGCGGTGGGGGGCGTCTCGGAACTCATGGGTGCCATTGTGCCGAGACCGGTCGGACCGGAGGGAACAGGTGCGCGGCCCCGGGTGGCCGGGGGATGAAATGTGCGGACTTGTCAGCCCAGAACCCCCCTCCTGCTATAGGCCCCCTCAAGCAATCCATGACGCCGTGTCGAAGCAACCGGAAACCCCACCACCGCTTACCGGCCGGTAAGTCCGAAATCCACCCTCGTGCGGTGCGCCCTTTTCAGCCCAGTCCCCCCTAAATCCGGCCACCCGAGCCGCTCCGACCGGGCACCACCTCGGCAACCCAGCCCCGCCGGCGCCCCGCCAAATCCAGCCCCGCCGACGCCCCGGCAAACCCAGCCCCGCCGGCGTTTGAGGCGCGGGGTGCGGGGCGGAGCCCCGGAAAGCCCGGCGCAGCCGGGGCCGCTTCGCGCCGCTGCACCGCAGACGAACCCGCCCGCAGCGCAGCGGCCCCGCACGCGCACCTCAGGCCCGGCGCGAGCGCCACGCCACGTACGCCGCCGCCACCAGGCCGGACACCCGCGCCAGCACCGGCCACATGTCCTGGAAGACCGCCCCCAGCTCCTGGTCCCCCAGCGCCTCCCCCCAGCGCCCGGCGTGCCGCCCCCACAGCCACACCACGGCCCCCGCGAACACCACCCCCGGCACCCCGAACACCACCGCCTTGCGCTCCGTCGGCCCCAGCACCCGGGACCCGTACGGCAGCAGGAAGCCGACCGCCAGGACCAGCCAGTACCCCGACACCGCCCCCGCGACCAGCACCACCGCCGCCAGCAGCAGGAACATGTTCGGCTTCGGCCGGGCAGCCACCACCGGAACCACCGCCGCCGCCGGCGCAGCCGCGGCCGGGACCCCCTTCCGCCGCTCCCGCAGGGCCCGTACGACCACCCGCACCCGGGACGGCGTACCCGGCGCCGCCCCGGCGACAGGGGCCGCCCCCTTCTCGGCGCCCTCGGCACCCTCGGCGTCCTCGTCCTCCCCGAACCGGTCCGGGATCTCGATCCCCCCGGCGAACCCCTCCACCTGCGGCCCCGCCCCGTAGCCGCTCGGCCCGAGCCGCCACCAGTCCGGCTCGCCGTCGTCGCCGTCGCCCAGCTCGTCCAGACCGGCCAGGTGCGGCGGCACGTTCTCCGCCGGCCGCGGCTCCGGCGTCTGCTTGCGCCGCACGCCCCCGCGCCCACCGCCCCGCTGCTCCGGCACCGAAGACACGGACGGCACCGAAGGCGCCGACAGCACCTCCGGCGAGGCCGCCGCCCCCGGCACCCCGGCCAGCACCTCCTCCGGCGTACCGATCCGCTCCAGGATCCGCCGGACCGCCGCCGGCGTCTCCGGCTCGTACTTGGCGCGCCGCCGGTCGATCTCGTCCCGCAGCCCCGCCACCAGCCGCATCCGGTCCCCCGACGACAGCTGCCTGCGCTGCGCCAAGTCCCCGACCCTGCTCAGGTATTCGTAGACCAGCTGGTCACTCTCGATCCCCACGCCCCGCCTCCTCCCGTCCCGCCTGACCCGAAGGTAGCGCGTACGCCGTGGGGCCGCTGGCGGCGCAACGGAGACCGCAGCGGATACCGTTGACCGGATGGGGACCGGCCGACGGACCGGCCGACGCGACCAGGAGGCGACCGTGCCCGACCCAAGCACCGCGGAGCCAAGCACCGCCCAGGCCCGCACCGCGGAGGCCACCGCCGCCGCGGCCACCGCCCCGCGCTCCCTCGCCGAGGCGCTCCGCGCCCGCGACGACGTGGCCCTCGCCGCGCTGCTGCACGCCCGCCCGGACCTGCTGACCCCGGTGCCCGGCGACGTCACCCAGCTCGCCACCCGCGCCGGGACCCGCGCCTCCGTGGTCCGCGCGCTGGACCGCCTCGACCGGTTCGCCCTCCAGACGGCCGAGGCCCTGGCGGTCGCCCCGGACCCCTGCCCGTACCCGGTGCTGGAGTCGCTGCTGGCCGGCGACACCGGCAGCTCCGGCGAGGACAACGGTGCCCGCGCCGCCCTCCCCCGGGCCCTCGGCACCCTGCGCGACCAGGCACTGGTGTGGGGGGACGACGACCGGCTCCGCCTGGTCCGCACCGCCCGCGAGCTGCTCGCCCCGTCCCCGGCCCGCCCCTCCCCCACCGGCCTGGGCCCCACCGTCGCCGAGGCCACCTCCGGGATGTCCCCGAACCGGATCCAGGAGATCGTGGCGACCGCCGGGCTGCCCGCCACCCACGACCCCGTCTCCGCCGTGTCCGCGCTGACCGCCCTGTTCACCGACCCCGAGCGGATGTCGGCGCTGCTGGACCAGGCCCCGGCGGAGGCCCACCAGGTGCTGGGCCGGCTCGTGTGGGGGCCGCCGTACGGGGAGGTGACCCCCGATCCGACTCCGCCGGTGCGCTGGCTGCGCGACCGGGGTCTGCTGCTGCCCGCCTCGGCGCGCACCGTCGTACTGCCCCGCGAGGTGGCGCTGTACCTGCGCGGCGGGCTCGCCCACCGGGTGACGGAGCCGGTCGCGCCCCCCGTACGGCTGCACCGCGAGCACCGTCCACAGCTTGTGGACGCGAACGCGGCGGGGCAGGCGCTGGCGGCGCTGTCGACCGTGGAGGAGCTCGTCAAGTCCTGGGAGCACGCCGGTCCCCCGGTGCTGCGGGCCGGCGGCCTGTCCGTACGGGACCTCAAGCGGACCGCGGCCGCCCTGGACACCACCGAGCAGTCGGCGGCGTTCTGGGCCGAACTCGCCTACGCCTCCGGACTGGTGGCCGGTGACGCCGAGGCGGACGAGCGGTACGCGCCCACCCCCGCCTTCGACGGGTGGCTCGAACTCCCGCCCGCCGAGCGCTGGTCGGCGCTGGTACGGGCGTGGCTGCCGGCGACCCGCACGGCCGGGCTGGTCGGCGAACAGGACAGCAAGGGGCGCACGTTGTCGGCGCTCGGCCCCGACCTGGACCGCTCGGCCGCCGCCGAGGTCCGCCACCGCGTCCTCGTGCTCCTCGCCGAGCTGCCGGAGGGCGGCTCGCCCGAGCCGGACGCGCTGCTGGCCCGGCTCGCGTGGGAGCGCCCGCCGCGCGGCACCAGCGACCTGCGGGCCCGCCTCGCGCACTGGACGCTGACCGAGGCGGAGGTCCTCGGCGTCACCGGCCGGGGCGCGCTCAGCGCGTTCGGCCGCGCCCTGCTGGAGGGCCGCGACCCGGCGCCGGTGCTCGCCCCGCAGCTGCCGGAACCGGTGGACCACGTCCTGCTGCAGGCCGACCTGACGGCCGTGGCCCCGGGCCCGCTGCGGCGGCCGCTCGGCGACACCCTGGCGGTGCTCGCGGAGGTGGAGTCCAAGGGCGGCGCGACGGTGTACCGCTTCACGCCGGGCTCGGTGCGCCGGGCCCTGGACGCCGGGCACACCGCCGTCGACCTGCACGCCTTCCTCGCCGAGCACAGCCGTACCCCGGTCCCGCAGCCGCTGTCGTACCTCATCGACGACGTGGCCCGGCGTCACGGGCACCTGCGGGTCGGCGCCGCCTCCTCGTACCTGCGCTGCGACGACGACGGCATGCTGAACGAGATCCTGGCCGACAAGCGCTCCGCCGGGCTGGGGCTGCGGCGGCTCGCGCCGACGGTGCTGGCCGCGCAGGCCGAACCGGGGGCCCTGCTCGACGGGCTGCGCGCGATGGGCTACGCGCCGGCCGCGGAGTCCCGTTCGGGCGACGTGGTGGTGGCCCGGGCGGACGCGCACCGCACTCCGGCGCGGTCGGCGCCCGCGCCGGTGCCGGACGGCCCGCCGGTGCCCGACGCGACCCTGCTCGGGGCGGCCGTACGGGCGATCCGCGCGGGCGACCTGGCGGCGACGGCGGTGCGCAAGGACCCGGCCGGCCCTGCCCCGGGCGGCAGCCGCCCCGGCGACCTCCCGCGCACGAGCGCGGCGGAGACCCTCGCGACGGTGCAGGCGGCCGCGCTGACCGGCTCGGCGGTGTGGATCGGGTACGTGAACGCGGAGGGCGCGGCGAGCCAGCGGGTCATCGCCCCGGTCCGGGTCGAGGGCGGCTTCGTCACCGGCTACGACCACACGGCGGACGAGGTCCGCACCTTCGCCCTCCACCGCATCACGGGCGTGGCGGAACTCGCGGAGGACCAGGTGTAGGGCGGAACGCGCACAGGACCAGGTCCAGGCCGTCTCTCCCGGATCGTGCCTGACCGCGCCGCCGGCGAAAACCGCTGGCCCGGCGGCGGCTGCGCCCGCACCCTGGGGGCATGTCCGCACAGCCCGCCCGCGCGATCCGCGCCGCCCACACCGCCTCCACCGTCACCGTCTACCAGGCGTACGCGCCCGCCCTGGGGCTCCCGGCGGCCCGTGACGGGCGGTTCCCGGCGGCCTGGAAGCGCGAGCGGATGACCTGGATCAAGCCCTCGTTCCTGTGGATGATGTACCGCTGCGGCTGGGCCACCAAGACCGACCAGGAGACGGTGCTGGCCGTCGAGATCACCCGCGAGGGCTTCGACCGGGCCCTGGCCGGGGCCTGCCTGTCCCACTTCGAACCCGGCACCCATACCGACCGCGCCGCCTGGCGCGAGGCGCTGTCCCGCTCGGCGGCCCGCGTGCAGTGGGACCCCGAACGCGACCTGCACCTGAATCCGTTGCCGTACCGCTCGCTCCAGCTGGGCCTGTCGGGCCCGGCCTCCCGCGCCTACGCCGACACCTGGACGGTCTCCATCCGCGACGTCACCCCGCTCGCGCGGGAGGTCCACGCCCTGCTCCGCTCCGGCCGCGCGGACGCCGCCCGTGCCCTGCTGCCCGCCGAACCCCCGTACCCCACCGCCCCCCTCCCCCACCTGGGCGCGTAGTCCTCCTCACTCGGCGGCCCGCGAACCGCCCCGACCACGCGGCGATGCGGCAGACTGGAGGTTTGGCCGTCCGCGCCCGGGCGGCCCACCCCACGCCGGAAAGGGACGCGTGTGAACGGGCCTCTCATCGTCCAGAGTGACAAAACCCTTCTTCTCGAGGTCGACCACGAGCTGGCCGGGGCCGCGCGGCGGGCCATCGCGCCCTTCGCCGAGCTGGAGCGGGCGCCCGAGCACATCCACACCTACCGGATCACCCCGCTCGGGCTGTGGAACGCCCGGGCCGCCGGGCACGACGCGGAGCAGGTGGTGGACGCGCTCGTCGAGTTCTCCCGCTACCCCGTGCCGCACGCGCTGCTCGTCGACGTCGCCGAGACCATGGCCCGCTACGGGCGGCTGACCCTGTCCAAGCACCCCGTCCACGGGCTGGTGCTGACCAGCACCGACCGGCCCGTGCTGGAGGAGATCCTGCGGTCCAAGCGGATCACCCCCCTGGTCGGGGCCCGGCTCGACCCGGACACCGTGGCCGTGCACCCCTCCGAGCGCGGTCAGATCAAGCAGACCCTGCTCAAGCTGGGCTGGCCGGCCGAGGACCTCGCCGGGTACGTCGACGGCGAGGCGCACGCCATCGACCTGGTCGAGGACGGCTGGGCGCTGCGGCCGTACCAGCAGCAGGCCGTCGAAGGGTTCTGGCACGGCGGCTCCGGCGTCGTCGTGCTGCCCTGCGGCGCCGGCAAGACGCTCGTCGGCGCGGGCGCCATGGCGATGGCCAAGGCGACCACGCTGATCCTCGTCACCAACACCGTCTCGGCCCGGCAGTGGAAGCACGAGCTGGTCAAGCGGACCTCGCTGACGGAGGAGGAGATCGGCGAGTACTCCGGCACCCGCAAGGAGATCCGGCCCGTCACCATCGCCACCTACCAGGTGCTGACGACGAAGCGGAAGGGCGTCTACCCGCACCTGGAGCTGTTCGACTCCCGGGACTGGGGCCTGATCCTCTATGACGAGGTGCACCTGCTGCCCGCGCCGGTCTTCAAGTTCACGGCCGACCTCCAGGCCCGGCGGCGGCTCGGCCTGACCGCGACCCTGGTCCGGGAGGACGGCCGCGAGTCGGACGTGTTCTCCCTGATCGGCCCCAAGCGGTTCGACGCGCCGTGGAAGGAGATCGAGGCGCAGGGCTACATCGCGCCGGCGGACTGCGTCGAGGTGCGGGTGAACCTCACCGACTCGGAGCGGCTCGCGTACGCGACCGCCGAGACGGAGGAGAAGTACCGCTACTGCGCGACGACCGCGACGAAGCGGAAGGTCACCGAGGCGCTGGTGCGCAAGCACCGGGGCGAGCAGACCCTGGTCATCGGGCAGTACATCGACCAGCTCGACGAACTCGGCGAGCACCTCGACGCGCCCGTCATCAAGGGCGAGACCTCCAACGCGCAGCGCGAGAAGCTCTTCAACGCCTTCCGCGAGGGCGAGATCAACGTGCTGGTCGTCTCGAAGGTCGCGAACTTCTCCATCGACCTGCCGGAGGCGACCGTCGCGATCCAGGTGTCCGGCACCTTCGGCTCGCGCCAGGAGGAGGCGCAGCGCCTCGGCCGTGTCCTGCGCCCGAAGGCGGACGGGCACGAGGCGCGGTTCTACTCGGTCGTCGCGCGCGACACGATCGACCAGGACTTCGCCGCGCACCGCCAGCGCTTCCTGGCGGAGCAGGGCTACGCCTACCGGATCATGGATGCCGACGAGCTGCTGGCGAGCGACTGACCCCGGCCGCACCGGCTTCGGGCGGGCGGCCCCCGGCCCGCCGGGGCGCGCCCGCCCGCGAGACGGATGACCTCGGCGGGGGCACCCTCGCGGCCGGGTCCCGGCGGCGGCCTGCGGCGCGCGTCAGGAACGCCAGCAGCGGAACGCACCAGACCCACAGGTGCGGCAGCTCCGGCAGCAGGGCCCGGCCCCCCACGGCGAGGTGGCGGGTCCAGAAGTCGGCGGAGGCCTGCGGCAGGACGAGCAGGCCCAGCAGGCCGGTGCCGGCGAAGGCGGCCAGTGCGGTCAGGCCGGTCCGGATCCGCCCGGTCAGCAGCAGGTACGGGATGAGGACCGCCGGGGTCAGCGTGATCCCGGCGGCGGTGCCCAGCGCGAAGCCCTTGCCCAGTGCCGCGCGCGGCCGGCCGAGGTCCCAGACGGCGACGCAGGCCAGCGCCAGGTTGATCTGGCCGGGCAGCGGGCTCTGGAACAGCGGCTCCACCCACAGCCCCGCGACGGTTGCGGCCAGGACGTGCCCCGGCCGGGCCCGCAGTCCCGCGAGGCGGCAGGACCACAAGGTCAGCAGGGCGAGCAGGCCCGCGCTCCCCAGGACGAGCACGGCCTTGAGGACACCGGCCGGCAGCCAGGCGGCGGGCGTGAACAGGATCGCGGCGAACGGCGGATAGGCGGTGGGCGGGCGCCACTCGGCGGCGGAGAAGCCGTGGACGAGGGCGTTGGCCACCGGGACGCGCGGGGCGAGGCACAGCACCCCCAGCGCGAGCAGCGAGCCGGTGATCAGCAGGCGGTAAAGGGGCGACGGCGAGCGGGCGGGCTCGGGGCTCGGGGTCACGCGCGTGACCCTAGTGGATCAGTGGTCCCGGCAGTGGACGACAGTGGCCCGGCAGCGGATCACTGGCCGGACGCCGTCGGGATCAGGCTGGTTCGCGGCAGGCGCCGACCGCCGTGGACCGGCACCGCTGCGCCCGGGTCACCCCGCGGTCAGCGGCGTATGAGGCCCGTCTCCTCGGAGTACTCACCGAGGACGACGACGCTCACGGCGGTCGCGGCGAAGACCTTCGCGGCGCGCAGGACGTTGCCGACGCGGTGGCGGGGACGGTGGTCGGAGGTGGCGGTGGCGCCGCGAGGGCGGCCGCCCCGGATCGGGGTGAAGGTTGCGCTGCTCATGTATCCATGGTGCGTTTCCTCCCCCGATGTCGCATCGCCCTGAGGAAGGAACCGCCAGGCCCTCCGCCTCCTCCTCCGGGCGCATGGCCGCCCCTAAGGCCCTCCCTCAGGTCTGACACCCCGACGTATGACACCCACACGGAGTACCGGTCACACGACCCTGCTCACGGGACCCTGCGCCGGTCACCGGCCCTGCCGCCGGTCACCGGCCCTGCCCTGGCCGTGGCTCCCCGGCCGTGGCTCCCCGGCCGTGGCCGCCGGCCGGGCCCGGCCCGTAATCCATTCGCGTACCGGCCGCCCGATGGCTACACTCGCCGCTCTTGCCGCCTCCCTCCGCCCCATCGGGAGAGCGCCCGCCGGCCGGTACCGGCGGGCACGTGTCCGTACCGCACCGCTCCTGTGGAGCGAGCTCCCGCACACCAGCCGTTGGAGGCAGTCCGTGCCCGCGCACGCCCCCGAACCCGCCGCCCCCGCCCGGGCGGAGGAGGAAACCGACGCCGCCCACCCCCTCGCCCGCGAGCAGGCGCACCTCACCGCCTCCCGCGCCGCGCTCCGCGCGATGCGCGAGGACGTGGAGTCCCTCGACATCCGCGACGTCACCGCTAACTGGGTCAACGCGGCGGTCCTCCAGGGCCAGATCGACGACCGCATCAAAGCCCTCGCCGACCTCGCCCACACCCCCCTCTTCTTCGGCCGCCTCGACTACCTCCACGCACCCGGCGCCGACCTCGCGGAGGGCGCCGCAGGCGAGCAGTTCTACATCGGCCGCCGCCACGTCCACGACGCCGACGGCGACCCCATGGTCATCGACTGGCGCGCCCCCGTCTCCCAGCCCTTCTACCGCGCCTCCAAGGCCGACCCCCAAGACGTCGGCCTGCGCCGCCGGTTCGGCTACACCGGCGGCGAACTCACCGCGTACGAGGACGAGCACCTCAGCGACCCCACCGAGAGCGCCGCCGTCAGCAAGCTCCTCCAGCAGGAGATCGAGCGCCCGCGCGTCGGCCCCATGCGGGACATCGTCGCGACGATCCAGCCGGAGCAGGACCGGCTCGTCCGCTCCGGCCTGTCCGGCTCCGTCTGCGTCCAGGGCGGCCCCGGCACCGGAAAGACGGCGGTCGGCCTGCACCGGGTCGCGTACCTGCTGTACGCGCACCGCGAGCGGCTGGCCCGCACCGGCACGCTCGTCGTCGGGCCGAACCGTTCCTTCCTCCACTACATCGAGCAGGTCCTGCCGGCCCTGGGCGAGCTGGAGGTCAAGCAGGCCACCGTCGACGACCTCGTCGCCCGCGAGGGCCTGGAGGTACGCGCCGCGGACGCCGCCGCGACTGCCGTGGTCAAGGGCGACGCCCGGATGGCGGAGGTGCTGCGCCGCGCCGTCCGCTCGCACGTCGCCGCGCCGGTCGAGCCGCTGATGGTGGTGCGCGGGTCGCGCCGCTGGCGGGTGCCCGCGTACGAGCTGGAGGAGATCGTCCGCGAGCTCCTCGACCGGGACGTCCGCTACGGCGCCGCCCGCGAGGCGCTGCCGCAGCGGATCGCGCACACCGTCCTCGTCCGCATGGAGCAGGCGGGCGAGGCCCCCGACGACCGGGTCCAGGACGCCGTCGCCCGCAACGCGGCGGTCAAGGCGGCGGTACGGGAGATCTGGCCGCCCGTGGAGCCGGCGAAGCTGGTGCTGCGGCTGCTGTCGGACGCGGAGTTCCTCGCCGCCCACGCGGACGGCGTCCTGACGGACGACGAGCAGAAGCTGCTGCTGTGGCCGAAGCCGTTCCGCAGCGTGAAGTCGGCGAAGTGGACGGCCGCGGACCTGGTCCTGATCGACGAGGCGGCGGACCTGGTGGAGCGCACGCACTCGCTGGGCCACGTCGTGCTCGACGAGGCCCAGGACCTCTCGCCGATGCAGTACCGGGCGGTGGGGCGGCGCTGCACGACGGGCTCGGCGACCGTACTGGGCGACCTCGCACAGGGCACCACCCCGTGGGCGACGCGCAGTTGGGACGAGGCGCTGGCGCACCTGGGCAAGCCGGAGGCGGTGCTGGAGGAGCTGACGGCCGGGTTCCGCGTACCGCGCGAGGTGATCGCGTACGCGTCACGGCTGCTGCCGGTGATCTCGCCGGGGCTGGCGGCGGTGTCCTCGGTCCGTGGGACGCCGGGCTCGCTGGTCGTCTCGGCGGTGGCGGCGACGGACACGGGTACGGAGCTGACCGCGGCCGTGGTCGCGGCGTGCCGGGACTCCCTGCGGCACGAGGGCTCGATCGGCCTGATCGCGGCGGACGCCCGCGTCCCGGAGCTGGCGCGGGCCCTGGAGGCGGCGGGGCTGCCGTACCTGGCGCCGGGCGAGGAGACGACGCAGCGGGCCCGGTTGACGCTGTTGCCGGCGTCGCTGGCGAAGGGCCTGGAGTACGACCACGTCGTGCTGGACGAGCCGGCGGCGGTCGTCTCGGGCGAACCGGACGAACGCACCGGCCTGCGCCGGCTCTACGTCTGCCTCACCCGAGCCGTCTCCGGCCTCCACCTCCTCCACGCGGCCCCGCTCCCCGAAGCCCTGGCCTGACGCTCCCGGCGGCCCTCGCACCGGAGCGGGCAGCGGACCGGATGTCTGCTCACCTGTAACTCCGGTGGACAGGGGGCGGGGACGGCCGGACGATGGAAGCACCTCGTGAAGGTGCCCCGGGCCGCCCCTGCGGGCGGGGTCCACGAGGTGCGGGGCCCGTGAGGGGCCACCGCCCCGGGAGGCCCGTGGGCCCCCGTTCCCGCCGGGCCGGCCCGCGCCGCACGCTGGTTGCCGCGTGGTGCCCGCTCAGCCGTCGCGTGGTCCCCGCTCGGCCGTCTTGTCTCCGAGAGAAGGACGAACAATGAACCGACGTGTACGACTGGCCGTTCTGACGCCGCTGGCGGTGTCCTCGCTGGCCTTCGGGTCGGTGTCGCTCCTGGCGGGTTCCGCGCAGGCGGCGGCGCCCTCGCTCACCTGCAGCGTGAAGCAGACCCCGACCAGTCCGGGCCGCTACGACGTCAACGTCACGGGCGCCCAGCCCGGAGTGGAGGTGTCCGTCCAGGGCGGCACCGCCACCCACAGGTTCACCGCCAGCGGCTCCGCCGACGACGACGGTGTGTTCAACTCCAGCGGCTTCATCCCGGCCGGCAAGGTGACCGCCTCTTCGGGCGACGACAAGGCCACGTGCGGCACGGTCAAGGAAGCCGAGCAGAAGGGCGCTCAGGACCAGTACGCCAAGGGCTACGCGAAGGGCTTCAGCGACACGAAGGCCAACTGCAAGATGATCGCGCAGAACAACCTCACCCAGCTCGACCCGAACTACGAGAAGGGCTACAACGCCGGCGCGAAGGCCGCGCTGGAGAGCAAGTTCTGCTGACGCTGCCCAGCCGCCGGGCATCGCGGCGCCCGCGCACCGGGGTTGACTCGTCGTCAACCCCGTTGCGTGACGGCCCTGCGACACCCGGCACCCCGGCACCCGGCGCGCAGCCGCTCGGCGCGCAGCCGCTCGGATGAGGCCGCGCGCCGGCTCCGCGTCGGAGCGCCGCTCAGCCGAGGGCCGTGCGCCACTCGGCCACCGCGGCGGCCGAGACCGGGCCCGACCAGCCCGACGGCCTGGCCGCGCCGCCGATGTGGAAGGCGTCGATGCCCGCCGCCCGCAGGGCCGGGAGGTGGGCCAGCGCCAGGCCGCCGCCGACGAGGATCCGTGCCTTGTACCCGGGCTCACCCCGGCGCGCCGCCTCCGCCGCCAGCACCGGGAGCCCCGCGTCCACCCCCGCCGCCGACCCGGCCGTCAGGAACGTGTCCAGCCCCGGCAGGTCCGCGAGGGCCTTGCGGGCCTGGTCCCGGTCGGCCGCCCGGTCGATGGCCCGGTGGAAGGTCCAGCGGCAGCCGTCCAGTTCCGCCACCACCGCTTCGACGGCGGCGAGGTCGGGCCCGCCCTCCGGGCCCAGGAAGCCGAGGACGAACTCCCGCGCACCCTCCGCCCGCAGCTCCCGCGCCTGCGCGGCGAGGAGGTCGATCCGGCCGGCGGCGAACCCGTCCGTCCGGCGGAGCATCACGCGCAGCGGGATGTCGACCGCCGCCCGGATCGCCGCGAAGGTCTCGCGCGAGGGGGTGAGCCCGTCGGCGGCCATGTCGGTGACGAGTTCGAGACGGTCCGCCCCACCGGCCTGGGCCGCGACCGCGTCCTCCACGTCGAGGGCGATCACCTCCAGGAGCGCACGGTTGCTCATTCGATCGATCCCATCCTCGGAAAAATAGGTCTAGTCCAATCTCAGAATACGGGCCCACGCCCATCCACCACCAGCACCGGCGCGCCACCCCCAGAATGTGCCCATGACCGCAGACCTCCGCGACCGCTGGCGGGCGACCGCCGCCGCCGCCGGCGCCGCCCCCGGGCTCGACGCCACGCCCTACGCCGACCGCCTCCTCGCCGCCTGGGCGGAGCCGCAGCGCCGGTACCACACCACCGCGCACCTGGCCGACGTCCTCGCGCGCATCGACGTGCTCGCGCCGCACGCGCAGGACCAGGCCGCCGTCGAGCTCGCGGCCTGGTTCCACGACGCCGTCTACCGGCCCGACCGGTCCGAGAACGAGGAGCGCAGCGCCGCCCTCGCCGAGCGCGCCCTGCCGGAACTGGGCATCGACGCCGCCCGCACCGCCGAGGTCGCCCGGCTGGTCCGCCTCACCGTCACCCACGACCCCGCGCCCGGCGACACCAACGGCGAGGTGCTCTGCGACGCAGACCTCGCCGTCCTCGCCGGGCCCCCGGACGCCTACGCCGCCTACGTCGCCGCCGTCCGCGCCGAGTACGGCTTCGTCCCCGACGACGCCTTCCGTGACGGCCGCGCCGCCGTACTGCGCCAGCTGCTGGGCCTGCCCCGGCTCTTCCGCACCCCCTACGGCACCGCGCACTGGGAGGCCACGGCCCGCCGCAACCTGGCCGCCGAGCTGGCCACCCTGACGGACGCCGGCTGACGGACGCGCCGGGGGCGGAACCTGACGGACGTACCGGCGGTCGGGAATGCGCCACCGTTCCGGCTGGTTCATGCACTACATGCCCGCAGCCCCCGCACGCTCCCGCATGCCCGTCGCCGTGTACGTCCTCGGCCTGTCCGTCTTCGCCCTCGGCACCAGCGAATTCATGCTCTCCGGGCTCCTGCCGCCCATCGCCGAGGACATGGGCGTCACCATCCCGCAGGCCGGCCTGCTGATATCGGCCTTCGCCATCGGCATGGTCGTGGGGGCCCCGCTGCTGGCCGTCGCCACCCTGCGCCTGCCGCGCCGTACGACCCTGGTGAGCCTGATCTCCCTCTTCGGCCTCGGGCAGGTCGCGGGCGCGCTGGCCCCCTCGTACGAGCTGCTCTTCGCCTGCCGCGTGGTCTCCGCGCTCGCCTGCGCCGGGTTCTGGGCGGTCGGCGCGGCCGTCGCCATCGCCATGGTCGACAAGGACCAGCGCGCGCGGGCGATGTCCGTCATGATCGGCGGGCTGTCGATCGCCAACGTCCTCGGCGTGCCCGCCGGGGCCTTCCTCGGCGAGCAGCTCGGCTGGCGCTCGGCGTTCTGGGCGGTCGGCGCGGCCTCCGCGATCGCCCTGGCCGGAATCCTGGCGCTGATCCCGCGCATCCCGCTGCCCGCCGAGAAGCCGCGGCTGCGCAGGGAGCTGCGGATCTACCGGGACCGCCAGGTGTGGCTGTCGGTCGGCGTCACCTCGCTCGCCGCGGGCGGTGTCTTCTGCGCGTTCAGCTACCTGTCCCCGCTGCTCACGGACGTGGCCGGGCTGGACTCCGGCTGGGTGCCGTGGACCCTCGGCCTGTTCGGGGTGGGCGCGCTCGTCGGTACGACCATCGGCGGGCGGGTCGCGGACGCCCACCTGTTCGGGGTGCTGCTGTGGGGCATCGCCGCCTCGACGGTGTTCCTCGTCGCGCTGGCCCTGCTCGCGTCCTTCGCGGTGGCGGCGGTCGCGCTGTCGTTCCTGATCGGCTTCTCGGCCTTCTTCACCGCCCCGGCGCTGAACGCCCGGCTGTTCAACGTCGCCGGGGCCGCCCCCACCCTCGCGGGCGCCACGACCACCGCCGCGTTCAACCTGGGCAACACCGGCGGCCCCTGGCTCGGCGGCACCGTCATCGACGCCGGTCTCGGCTTCGCCTCCACCGCCTGGGCGGGCGCCGCGATGACGGTCACCGCCCTCGCCCTGACCGCCCTCGCCCTGCGGCTCGACCGCCCCACGCGCTCCCGCGTCCTGGCCTCCTCCACGCCCCGCCCGGCCCACTCCGACGCCCTGAGCGGGGCGCAGGACCGCTGAGGGGGCGGGACCGCCGACCCGGGCGCTGGACCGCCGACCCGGGCGCTGGACCGCTGAGCGGGCCGGACGGCCCCGCTCAGAGCCTGCGGGGGCCGGACGGCCCGCTCAGAGCGTGCGCCCCTTCGGGCGGCGCAGGCCCGCCTCCGTGATGCGGCGGACCAGCTCCTTGCTGCCCACCTCCACCGCACCCGCCGCCACCGCGTCCGCGTACCGGTACGACGGCACGTCGTAGTGGTCCCGCTCGAAGGCCCGCGGCGGGCAGCCGATCGACGCCGCGAAGGCGTGCAGCTCTTCGTAGGAGACGTCGCTGACCAGGTGCGACCACATCCGGCCGTGCCCCGGCCAGGTGGGCGGGTCTATGTACACCGTCACCCGCCGCTCACCGCCGGCCGAAGACGGGGCCGAGTCCGCCCACCGCCGCCACCCGCACGCCCGCCTCCGAGCACACCCAGTGCGGATCCGGCCCGAGCTCCGGCTCGACGTCCAGGGAGTGCGGATCACCGTGCGCGCACACCGGGCACAGCGGCCACCGCCCGTACTTCTCCAGCAGCGCGTCCTGCACGTCCTGCGCGACGAGTCCGGCGAGGTAGTCGACCCCCTCCGGCCACTGCTCCACCCACCAGCGGCGGTGCGTGACCGAGTCCTCCACGAGGGACACGACATCGGCCTCGGCGACCTCGCCCGCGACGAGATCGGCGAGTACAAGGGCACGGGCGGCATGCAGCGCCTGCTCAAGGGGGGTCGCGTGGTCCATGGGCCCATTGTGAACCCGTACGGGCGAGTACGGGGAAAGCCGGTGCCCCTTGCCCCGCGGCCCCGCCCCGGGCATGGCGCCTTGACCCCCACCCCGGACGAAAATACGGTGCCGACCTCAGCCCCGAAGCGAGACGCCCCCAGCGCGAGGACCCGCCCATGACCGCCCACGCGGAACTGCGTGCCCAGCTCGACGCCCTCACCACCGAGGCCTTCCGGCCCGACCTCGCCGAGATCGACCGGCTGCCCACCCTCGACATCGTCCGCCTCATGAACGCCGAGGACGCCACCGTCCCGGCCGCCGTCGCCGACCGGCTCCCGCAGATCGCCGCGGCCGTCGACGCGATCGCCGCCCGCATGGCCCGCGGCGGCCGGCTCCTCTACGCGGGCGCCGGCACCGCCGGCCGCATGGGCATCCTCGACGCCAGCGAGTGCCCGCCGACCTTCAACACCGACCCCCGCCAGGTCGTCGGCCTGATCGCGGGCGGCCCCACCGCCATGGTCCGGGCAGTCGAGGGCGCCGAGGACTCCACCGCCCTCGCCGCCGAGGACCTCACCGCACTCGACCTCACCGCCACCGACACCGTCATCGGCATCTCCGCCTCCGGCCGCACCCCGTACGCGGTCGGCGCCGTCGAGTTCGCCCGTACGCGCGGCGCGCTCACCGTCGGGCTGTCCTGCAACGCCGGCTCCGCGCTCGCCGCGGCCGCCGAGCACGGCATCGAAGTCGTCGTCGGCCCCGAATTCCTCACCGGATCCACCCGGTTGAAGGCCGGGACCGCCCAGAAGCTCGTACTGAACCTCATCTCGACCGTCACCATGATCCGCCTCGGCAAGACGTACGGGAACCTGATGGTCGACGTCCGCGCCACCAACGACAAGCTGCGTGCCCGCTCCCGGCGCATCGTCGCCCTCGCCACCGGCGCCCCGGACGACGAGATCGAGGCCGCGCTCGCCGCGACCGGCGGTGAGGTCAAGGACGCGGTCCTCGTCATCCTCGGCGGGGTCGACGGCCCCACCGCCGCCACCCTCCTCGCGGACGCGGACGGCCACCTGCGCGCGGCCCTCGCCCGGACCCGCTGACCCCCACCGACCAGCAGCCGCCCACCGACCAGCAGCGAGGCGATCCCCACCCATGTCCCCCGACACGCACCGCGCCACGGCCGCCGCGATCCTCCCCCTGGTCGGCGGCCCGGACAACGTCACCTCCATCGCGCACTGCATGACCCGGCTGCGCCTCGGCCTGCGCGACCGCGCCCTCGTCCAGGACGAGGCCCTCAAGGCCGTCCCGGCCGTCCTCGGCGTCGTGGACGACGACACCTACCAGATCGTGCTCGGCCCGGGCGCCGTCGCCCGGGTGACGCCCGAGTTCGAGGCGCTGGTGCGGCAGGCACCCCCCGGACGGGCCGCACCCTGCACGCCCCCCGCCACCGCCGAGGCCCTCCGGGCGCGCGGGACGGCGCTGAAAGAGGCCCGCACGGCGCGCAACTCCACCCCCGTCAAACTGCTGCTGCGCCGCATCGCGAACATCTTCGTCCCGCTGATCCCGGCCCTCATCGGCTGCGGCATCATCGCCGGGCTGAACGGCCTGCTCACCAACTCCGGCCTGCTGCCCGCCGTCGTCCCCGCCCTCGCCGCGATCGCGTCCGGCTTCATGTCCCTGATCGCCGTGTTCGTCGGCTACCACACCGCCAAGGAGTTCGGCGGCACGCCCGTACTCGGCGGCGCCGTCGCCGCGATCATCGTCTTCCCGGGCGTGGCGAAGATCGAGGCGTTCGGCCAGCACCTCGCGCCGGGGCAGGGCGGTGTGCTCGGCGCGCTGGGCGCCGCACTGCTCGCCGTGTACGTGGAGAAGTGGTGCCGGACCTGGGTCCCGCAGGCCGTGGACAACCTGGTCACGCCCACCCTCACCGTCCTCCTCCCGGGCCTGGTCACCCTCTTCGGCCTGATGTACCTCGCCGGTGAAGTCGCCGAGGGCATCGGCTGGTTCGCCGACCGGCTCCTCGCGACCGGCGGGGCGTTCGCCGGGCTGGTGCTGGGCGGCCTCTTCCTGCCCCTGGTCATGCTGGGCCTGCACCAGGCCCTGATCCCGATCCACACCACCCTCATCGAGCACTCCGGCTACACCGTGCTGCTGCCGATCCTCGCGATGGCGGGCGCGGGCCAGGTCGGCGCGGCCCTCGCCGTGTACTGCCGCCTCCCGCGCAACCGGTCGCTGCGCACCACCATCAAGTCGGCGCTCCCGGCCGGTTTCCTGGGCGTCGGGGAACCGCTGATCTACGGGGTCTCCCTGCCGCTGGGCCGCCCGTTCGTCACCGCCTGCGTCGGCGGGGCGGCGGGCGGCGCGTTCGTCGGCCTCTTCAACCAGCTGGGCGCCGGCTTCGGCTCGACGGCCATCGGCCCCTCGGGCTGGGCCCTGTTCCCGCTCCTGGACGGCCCGACGGGCCTCGGCACGGCCGTCGCCGTCTACGCGGGCGGCCTGTCGGTCGGCTACACGGCCGGCTTCGCCGCGACCTACTTCTTCGGTTTCACCCCCCGCATGCTCGCGGAACTCGACACGGACCCCGACCCGTCCCCGGCCACGGCACCCCCTTCCCCCGAACCGGCTCCGGCTTGACCGGTTCTCCGGCCCGCGCGGGGACGGCGTGCATAAGGTGATCGGATGATCGACATTCGCCGCGCCATGCCGTCCGACGGGGACGCGCTCGGGGAGATCCACGCCGCCTCGTGGGAAGCGGCGTACGCCCCCTTCTTCGAGGCGGAGTTCGCCTCCCGGGAAGTACGCGCCCGGCTCACCCGCTGGCACGCCCGGGTCGCCGACGACACCGCCACGATCCTCCTCGCCCGGCTCGACGGCCGCCCGCTCGCCATGTCCTCCTCCGGCCCGTCCGCGGACCGGCCCGCCCTTGCGGAGATCCACACCTTCTACGCCCACCCCGACGCCTGGGGCACCGGCATCGCCGACGCCCTCATGACCGCGACGCTCCGGCGCCTGCACGACGACGGGTACGGCGGCGCACACCTGTGGACGCTGCGCGACACGCCCCGCTCCCGCCGCTTCTACGTGAAATCCGGCTTCGCCGAATCCGGCGCCGTGCGCACCCACGACTTCGGCGACGGCACACCCCTCGCCCAGGTCGAGTACGTCCGCGGCCGCTGATCAGGCCCCCCGCGCCCCGGCGGCGGTGCGGAGGTAGGCCACCAGGTCCTCCACGTCGTAGCCCAGCTTCGGGCCGCGTTCGGCGGCCATCAGCAGCAGCTGCCCGACGATCTCCGCGCCCCAGCCGTCCGGGCCGTCCTGCGACCACTCCCACAGCTTCTCGATCCCGAGCCCGGTCATCAGCAACCCGTATCCGGCGCGGATCTCCCCGCACAGCGGCGCCACGGCGTCGAGCAGCCGCGCCCCCGGCCGCTCGCAGCGCAGCCCGAAGCACCCGCCGAAGTCCTCGACCACGCAACCGGTCGGCGGGCACGCCTTGATCGCGTCGTAGCGTCTGTCGTCGAACCCCGGGAACTCGCCGGCCGGGCTGTGCACCAGCGAGAACCGCTGCCAGCCCGGCGGCGGGGGCGGCTGCGGGCGCCACGCCTTGAGACCGAACGCCTCCTGCACCAACGCCGTCGCCTCGTCCGCCGTATCGGCCGTCTCGCTCACCCTCCGCTTCCCGTCATCGCCGACAGCGGTCCACAACCCGCTGCGCCCGTCCTGCGACACGCGCACCGAAAGGCCCATGCCCGCACGCTTCCACCCGGCTCTCTCCAGCCCCTTCTCCAGCCAGCACAACTTCCACGCCAGCTCGAACTCCCACCCGCGCGCGGCCTCCGCCAACCCCTTCAAGACCGCCTCGCACCGCGCCCGTTCGTCTCCCGTCACGGATGCGCCCGCTCGTGCAGCACGGCGGCCAGCCGCAGCGCGGTGTCGAGGTTGCAGCGCCCGAGGTCGACCAGCGGCAGCCCGTACGTCCCGGCGGCGGACACCCCGTCCACGCCCAGCGACGGGAAGACCACTCCCACATCACCGAGGGCTTCCTTCAACTGCCCCACGGCCTCCTCGGCCGCCAGCATGCGTTCCTTCGGTGTGAGCACCATGACGTTTCCCTTTCGCTCTGGGTAATCGCATTCTGCACACAGAGTGGCCACTCGGTAGCTAGCCTTTCAACGTCGGACCCTGCACAAACGCACGTGTTGGACCAGGAGTTGTTATGCCGGGACCAAAGAACCTCGACCCCTCCTCCTCACCCCGCGCCCTCCTGGGCGCGGAACTCCGAGTCGCCCGCGAACGCGCGGGCCTCACTCAGGCCGAACTGGCCGAACGACTTTTCGTCAGCGGCTCGTTCATCGGCCAGCTCGAAGCCGGGACGCGCCGGATGCACCTCGATGTCGCCCGCCAGATAGACGAGATCCTCCACACGGACGGCTTCTTCGCCCGCAACTGCGAGGCCGCGGCCAAGTCCAAGTACCCGGACCACTTCGCGGCGGCGGCCGAGGCGGAGGCGCTGGCGAAGACCATCCGGGAGTACGCGCCGCTGATCGTCCCGGGTCTGTTGCAGACGGAGGCGTACGCGCGGGCCGTGTTCCGCGCGTACCAGCCGACGGCGGCGGAGGACGTGATCGACGAGCTGGTACGGAACCGCCTGGACCGGGCGGCGCTGCTCGGCGATCCAACAACCCCCATGTTCTGGTGCGTGCTTGACGAGGCGATCCTGCGCCGGAGCGGGGACGACCCGTCGATCCTCGCCGAGGCCCTGCGTCACATCGCGAGTCTGATCCGGTCACACCGGATCGTCGTGCAGGTGCTGCCGTTCAGCGCGGGCCCCCACGCTTCATTGGCGGGCACCCTCAAACTGATGTCCTTCGACGACGCTCCCCCGCTCGCGTATGTCACAG
The DNA here is from genome assembly GCF_036226825.1 of Streptomyces sp. NBC_00667. NCBI lineage: Bacteria > Bacillati > Actinomycetota > Actinomycetes > Kitasatosporales > Streptomycetaceae > Streptomyces > Streptomyces sp. NBC_00667. The sequence goes on along the minus strand of NZ_CP109022.1, from coordinate 3,800,216 downwards.
GGCTCGGGACGGGCCAGCTGTTCGACGATCCGGCCACGGTGGCCCAACACACCCTGACCTACGATCTCCTCATGGCCAACGCGCTCTCTCCGCGGGAGTCGCTAGCCCTGATCGAGTCGGTGGCGGAGGAGTACGAAAATGACCAGAACGCCTGAGTACGACCTGTCGGCAGCCATCTGGCACAAGTCCAGCTACAGCGCCGGCGATGGCGGCGACTGCCTGGAGATGGCGACCTGGCGGAAGTCCACCCACAGCGGAGGCGACGGCGGCGACTGCCTCGAAGTCTCCGACGGCCACCCCGCCATCGTCCCCGTCCGGGACTCCAAGCAGCCCGAAGGCCCGCACGTGGTGTTCCGCGCGCAGGCCTGGGCCCACTTCGTGGGATCGCTCAGAGACCGTTGGTGAACAGCAGCCGGTTGGGGCTGGCCGGGCTGACGCTGGTCAGGACGTCCTTCGTGGACGCGTCGCCCAGGAAGTCCGCGACCTCCGCCGGGGTCGCGGCCGGGTGCGCCTGCTTGTAGAGCACCGCGACGCCGGTGACGTGCGGCGAGGCCATGGACGTACCGTTCAGGGCCACGCTGCCGCCGCCGAGCTTCGCGGAGGTGATGTCCTGGCCGGGCGCGTAGATGCTGACGCAGCGACCGTAGTTGGAGAAGCTCGTCTCCTCGTCCCACCTGTTGCTCGCCGCCACCGTCACCACGCGGTCGGCGGACGCGGGCGAGACGTTGCACGCGTCCTCGGAGCTGTTGCCCGCCGCGACGACGGGCAGGACCCCCCGGTCGGAGAGGGCGTTCGCGGCGTTGTTGACCGCCTCGGACCAGGGGCCGCCGAGGGAGGCGTTCAGTACCGCGGGCTGCTTGGCGTTGTTCGCGACCCAGTCCATGCCGGCGATGATGCCCGAGTAGGAGCCCGTGCCGTCGCAGCCCAGGACGCGGACGGCGACCAGGTTGGTCTTGCGCGCGACCCCATACGTCTTGCCGCCGACCGTTCCCGCGACGTGCGTGCCGTGGCCCTGGCAGTCCATGCCCTGCCTGCCGTCGCCGACGGCGTCGAAGCCGAAGGTCGCGCGGCCGTCGAACTCGTCGTGGTCGTAGTCGATGCCGGTGTCCAGGATGTACGCCGTCACCCCGGCGCCGTTGCCCTTGGTGGTGAAGTCATCGTCGAGCGGCAGCGTCCTCTGGTCGATCCGGTCCAGGCCCCAGAGCGACGTCGGGGAGCTCATCGCCCGCCCGTCGTCGTCCGAGCCGTCCGACACGGCCGAGATCCTCGTGTCCTCCTCGACCGTCTTCACCCCGACGGTCTTCCGTGCGGCCTCCAGCTGGAGCCGGGTCATCGGCACGGCGAAGCCGTTGATGGCGTGGCGGTACATGAACCTGGGCCTCAGGCCCAGCTTCCTCGTCAGCGCGGCCGCGTCGACGCCCTTGTCCAGCGTGACGATGTACTGGCCGGGTACCGCGTCCGTCGAGGCGATCAGCGGTGCCGGGGTCGGCTCGGGGGCGGCCGCGGACGCGCTGCCGGTGAGGGCGGGGGTCATGGCGAGCAGGGCGGCGGTCGTCACACGGGCGAGCAGGCGCATGGAGGAGCTCCAGGGAAGGCGGCGGGGGATGCGGGGCCCGCCGCCCACGGACGAGTGCACCGGGAGGGGCGCGCCCCTTCCCTGCATCGGGCACCTACCGGTGCGCCTTGAGGAGCCTTGCCCGGTTGGCCGACAGGGAGGGGGCGCATTCGGTGTTCACCACCGCCGGGCCGGGGCCCGCCGTCGGGCCTCGTTGACCGGGACCTGCGTGCGTGATGGCCTCGCGCCCATGCGCTCTCGACCGAGTGGGACCCGCCGGGCGGCCGTCGCCGTCACCGTCCTCGCCGCCGTGGCCGCCCTGCCGGTCACCGCCACCGCCGCCGCCCCCCATGACCCCGCGCCCCTTGCCGCCCACCCGGCTCCGGCCGAGTGGCCGACGTACGTGGTGACCGTCCGCAGGGGCATGGACCCTGCCATGGTGGCGGGCCACCACGGGATCAGGCCCGTGCACGTCTTCCGCACCGCGATGAACGGCTTCGCCGCCCCGCTCTCCCCCGACCAGGTCGCCGGCCTGCGGGCGAACCCGCTCGTGGAGTCCGTCGAGGAGGACGGAGTCGGCTCCTCGTTCGGTACGCCCGCCTGACCGGACCGCCTGACGGGCCGCCCGACCGGACCGGTCAGCTCTGGTCGGTCTCCACCGTGTCCGCGTGGCGGTGGCAGACCTTCCACTCGCCGTCCTCGCGGCGGTAGACCTGGGTCGCCCGCAGGACGTACCGGCGCGGCTCGCCGTTGACGCGGACCCGGGTGCGTTCGTAGCCGGTGGTGTAAGCCATGTCGCCGATCACGTCGGCCGCGACGATCTCGTGCTCGTAGGAGGTGCAGTCCGAGAACGACTCGGCCAGCTCGTGGAAGAGCGCGCCGACCTGCTCGTGCCCGACGGCCGACTTCCAGGCCCCCATCACCGAGACCGGCTCGCGGCGGGACCAGATCGCGAAGCGCGGCCCGGCGTCCCCGTCGTGCAAGGCGTTCTCGGCGTCCCGCAGTCGGGTCCGCGCCCATGCGAGGAACACGTCACGTTCGTCGCTCATCGCCGGCCTCCCAGGCTCCGGGGACGACACCCCGACTCGATCACTTCCCACCGTAGACGCGGGCGGGCGCGAGGGCCTGCGGGTGGAGACTTGGAGGAGGGGGGAAGCCGAGGACGGCTCTCCGCGACAGGTCTTGGAGGCGTCATGGCACAGGGCGAACAGGTTCTGTGGCGGTCACACGCGGCGAACCGGTGGATGCAGGCCTCGGCCGTGTTCCTCGCCCTCATCGCGGTCGGGCTCGCGGTCGTCGGGCTGGTGGGTCCGGTGGTCACCGTGTGGGCCCCGGCGGTGGTGCTGTTCCTGTCGGCCCTGCTGCTCCTGGTGTTCGCCTCCGTGACCGTGCGGATCACCGGCCGGGCGCTGGAAGTGGCCTACGGACCGATTGGGCGGCCCGTGCGGCGCTGGTCCCCCGCCGACCTCGAGGCACCGGCCCGCGTGGAGGAGCGCAGGCCCCTGCAGGTCGGCGGCTGGGGTTACCGCATCAGCGGGCTCGGTACGACGGTGATGGTGCGACGGGGCCCCTGCCTCGTGGTCCGCTCCCGGGGCAGGGACTTCGCGGTCAGCGTGGACGACGCCGAGCGGGGCGCCGCCCTGCTGAACTCCCTGCCGCGCTGACGCACCCGTCGCCGCCCGCTCAGGAACCGGTCTCGAACGCGGGCGGCTTGAGGCTCTTGAGGCATCCCGGTTCCGGTGCGGCCGGGTCGTCGAAGAAGGAGACGGCGATCTCCTGGGCGCACTTCGAGGTCGCGAACACCACGTGCGGCTCGTAGGGGACGGTGACGACCTTCGCCCTGCTCAGCGTACGGGCGACGTACGGCCCGTTGTCCGCGCCGGTCTGGGAGTCGAAGCTGCCCGACAGGGCGAGGGTGGGGATGTCGCCGCGCGTGACGTCCCGGATCGAGGGCGCCGCCGCGGGGACGTTCCAGACGTCGCAGTCAGGACGCAGGAAGGCGAGCTGCGGGGCCTGGGCCTGCACCGACCGGGGGAAGGACGGGAACGCCGCCTGTCCGCCCCGCAGCGCCTGTTCCTGGCTCTCGTAAGGCGTCCACTCGCTGCAGAAGACGCCGTAGCCGAGGCCGTGCGCGACCCTGCCCATGGCCGCCGGGCTGAGCTTGCCGCCCGCCCACTGCGTGGCGATCCGCTGGGGCTTGCCGTGCGCCAGCTCGTCCAGTGCGATCGGGACCTGGGGCGCCACGTGGGTGGCGGAGGTCATCCAGGTCACCAGCGCCCCGCCGTCCAGTACGACCTTCACCGGCTTGTCGCTGCCGGGGAGCGTGACGGTGGTCGTGACCGGCTTGGCTTCGAGGTCGCGGACCAGCTTGTCGAAGGTGGCCGACAGGTTCGGGTAGCGCTTGTTGCAGGCGGGCTGGTCGGCACATGCCTTGAACAGGCCGTCGAAGCCCTGCCGGGCGCTGCTCCAGGTCAGGGCCGAGCCGCCCTTGGAGGGCGGCAGGATGCCGTCGAGGCCCACCGAGCGGAGCCCGGCCGGGTGCAGGCGCATGTAGACGAGCGCCAGGTGGGTGCCGTAGGAGATGCCGTACAGGTTCCACTGCTTGACGCCGAGCGCGTTGCGCAGGTCCTCGTAGTCGGCGGCGCTCTCGGTGTCGTTGTAGGCGCCGAGGTCGATGCCGCGGGCCGCCAACCGGTCGCGGCAGGCCTTCGTGGCCGCGACGTGCAGGCGCTCGGTGGACGGTGCGCCGTAGACGAGGCCGACGGCTTTCGCGTTGAACTCGTCGATGTTGGGGCACAGCAGGTTCGGCTCGGCCGAGTACGTACCGCGCTGGGACATGAAGACCACGTCGCGGTCGCGGTTCAGGCCGCCGTCGATCGCCATCTTCGCCTCGCCGACCGCGTCGTCGCCGGGGCCGCCCGCCAGCCACACGATGGGGTCGGGTTTCGGTGTGGCGGACTTGGCGGGGACGATCGCGACACCGAGCCTGATCGTCTTGCCCTTCGGCTCGGCCCGGTTCTCGGGGACGGTGAGGGTTCCGCAGCGGGCTCCCTTGAGCGCCTCGATCGGTTCCGGTGTCCTGGGGCAGGGGCCCGGCTCGTAGCGGGCGTCGCCCACCGTGCGGGCGGCGGTGCCGATCGGCGCCCCGGGGCTGGGGCTCGGGCTGGTGCCGGTGCGGGACTGGGCCTGGGCGGGCGCTGCGAGCAGGCCGCCGACGAGGAGACCGGCCGCCATGCGCACGGTGCTCCGACGGGGCGTGTGATGGCGTGTCATCTGCCCTCCCGGTTACTTCGGGACGATCGTGAACGGTTCGGGTTCGAGACCGTCCACGCACGAGGTGTCGGGAGCGGTCGGACGGGCGAAGAACGAGGCCAGCACGCGCTGCGCGCAGGGGGACTGCGGGACCACCCAGTGGCCGATCCCGGGGACCTGCACGGCGGTCGAGCGGGACAGGTTGCGGGCCACGCCCTCCGCCCAGCTCGCCCCGGTCTTCACGTCGAACGTGCCGGAGACCAGGAGCGCCGGGACCGGGCTGATCGTGGGCACCCGCTGGACCTCCGCGCGGTCCGCAACGTCCCAGATTCCGCACACCGGGTACTGGAAGGGCAGTTGCGGCACCTGGGCCAGGACCGTGTCGGGCCACCCGGGGAAGGCCTTGCGCCCCGCCTTGAGCACGTCGGGTTCCGCGTAGCCCGGCGCCCACTCGGCGCACGCTATCGAGTTCGTCAGGCCGTGCGCGAACATGCCGACGTGCTGGACCGAGCCGGCCGCGCGGGCCTTGGCGAAGCGCTCGGGGTTCCCGCGGCTGAGCTCGTCGAGCGCCGCCGGGAGGTCCTTGGGCCGGGGGGTGAAGGCGACGATCAGGTTCAGCAGCGCGCCCCCGTCGAGGACGGTCTTGACCGGCTTCCCGCCGTTCGGCGGCGCGACGTCCAGGGTCAGGGGGTGGGCCTCCAGCTTGCGCACCTGCTCCGTCAGCGTGCGGGGGAGGTCCGGGTAGCGGTCCTTGCATGCGGGCTGTGCCGCGCACGCCTCGAAGATGTTGCGGATGCCCTCGGCGGTGCTGCCCCACGCCCACGGCAGGGTCACGACCTGGGGAGGTGTCACCGAGTCGATCGCCACCGCGCGGATCCCCTCGGGGTGCAGGCGCAGGTAGGTGAGGGCCAGGTTGCTGCCGTAGGAGTACCCGTAGACGTTCCACCGGGGGATGCCCAGCGCGGTGCGCAGGTCGGCGAAGTCGGCGGCGTTCTCGGTGGTGTTGTAGGCGCTCAGGTCGACGCCGGCGGCCGTCAGACGGGCCCGGCAGTCCTTCACCGCCTTCAGCATGACCTGCTCCGCCTGCTGCGAGTCGTAGCCCAGGCCCACGGCCTGCGCGTTGAACCGGTCGACCTCCGGGCAGGCGAGGTTCGGCTGGTCGTACAGGTTGCCGCGCTGGGCCATGACGATCAGCTCGCGGTCCTTGTTCAGGCCGGAGTCGATGAGGAAGGCGATGTCGTCGAAGGTGTCGGCGCCGGGGCCGCCCGCCATGAACACCACGGGGTCCGCGGCGGGCTTCTGCGCGGCCGCCGCAATGCGCGCCACGGCCAGCTTGATGGTTCGGCCGCCGGGGCGGGAGCGGTTCTCGGGGACCTCCAGGAGGCCACAGCGCGCCTTGCTCAGCGCGGCGACGGGCTCGGGCGTCTTCGGGCAGGCGCCGGGCACGAACCGGGGGGCTGCCGTGCTGGGCGTCGGGCCGGACCCGGTCGCGCGGGCGGCTGCCGCCGGGGCACCGGCCGGTACGGGGCCGAACGCTGCCAGGCAGGCCAGAGCGGCCGCGGCGGTCACCGCGTGGAGGGTGTGCTGTGGCATGTGGTCTCGTTCCTTCGCCGACATCGGCGGCCGCCACTGACGGGAGGGGCCGCGGTGGTTCGTGGGGAACGTTCCGGCCGGAATGCGCGCGTTTTCGACGCTACCGGGTGAAGCGTTCTGGTGCACGCGGAGTGGTCACGGCCCTCGGCCCCGGGCCGCCGACACGATGGGGCGCCCCTGCCCACCTCGCCGGAGCCACCATGACCCCACCCTCGGACACGCCGCCCGGCCCACCCCCGGACCCGCCTCGCGCCCGCCGCTCCGGGGGGTCGCTCCTGCCGGTCCTGCTGCCCATCGCGGTGCTGATCGTGGTGGCGGTGGGCGTGGGCTCGTGGCTGCAGTTCACCGAGCGGCAGGCGGTCGACACGGTCCACGCCGTCGGTTCCTCGGCCGCCGACCGCGTGGACGTGGAGGCAGTCGTCCAGAGCGTCGACGCCAAGGCCAGGGAGCTGGTGCTGCGCGTCTGGGTCACCCCCCGCGGGAACCTCGGCGAGGCGGAGGGGGCCGCCCCGGTGGCCGACCTCAGTCTGGCCACCTCCGGCGCCACCCAGGAAGACCTGGAGTTCAAGGCGCACGAGCGGCTCGCGACCACGGACACTCAGGTCGCGCTCACGGGCGGGTCGATCAGCGACTACCCGTTCGACACCTACGAGACGGTGATCGGGTTCCGGGCGCAGCTGGGCGGCAAGCAGGTGCCCGTGCGCCTGCTGTTCTCCAACAACGACACGCTCTTCTCCGCCTCCGCCCGGCCGGCGCCCTCCCGGCAGGAGGCCGCCCTGGCGCTGAGGCTGTCCCGGTCGGGCAGCGTGCTCGTCTTCGCGGTCTTCATGATGGTGGTGATGTGGGCGCTCGCGGCGTCCGTGCTCCTCGGCGCCTGGTACCTGACGACCCGCGGCAACGGCCTGGTCTGGCCCGCCCTCGCCTGGATGGCCGCCACCCTGTTCGCCCTCTCGGCGTTCCGCGGCACCGCCCCCGGCACACCCCCGATCGGCTGCGTGCTGGACTGGTTCGCGTTCCTGTGGGCCGAGACCGTCATCGCCCTGTGCCTGGTCACCGTGGTCGTCACCGGCGTCCGCACCGCCCTGCGGCCCGAGGACGACCCCGGGCCCACCCGCTGAGGCGGTGCGCCGCTACGAAGCGTCCCGGTACACGTGCAGCTCGGAGACCTCGTAGGACATCTCGCTGACCTCCGGCTCCGGCGCCGGGTGGTAATTGCCCGCGCACACCGACAGGTTGACGATGAGGTACGCGCGCCAGCCGCGGCCCACGCCCCGGCGGTCGGAGAAGACGCGGGCGCCGTTGACCCGCCAGACGACCGAGTTGCGCCCGAACTCCACGCGCAGGTCGACCCAGGCGCCGGGCCGGACCGAGGGGTCGCGATGGTAGCGGTGCGCCTCGCGGACGTGGTTGGAGAGTTCGAGCAGGTCGGGGTTGTCCGGGTGGTACTCGAAGACGTCGATCTCCTGGCCGCCGTCCCGCCAGGTCCAGATCGCGGGCCAGGCCCCCAGTTCCACGGGGAGCCGCACCCGCGCCTCCAGTACGTCGCCGGTGCGCACCATGAAACCCTCGTCGCTGCCCTCGGTGGTGAGCAGGCCGGTGTCCCAGTTGCCGTCGGGGCGGCGGGTGGCGCGGAAGACGCCGCTGCGGCTGTAGGCGGGGTCTTCCACGAGGTGGTCGAGCTTGTTGTCGCCGGGGTTGACGGGGCCGCCGTCGGGATACGCCCAGGAGCGGCCTGCCACCCACTGGGAGGCGGAGGTGAAGTCGGCGGTGAAGACGGGGGCGCGGCGGGGTCCGGGCACCGCCGCTCCGCCACCGCCTCCCGGGGCGAGGCGGGACGTCAGGCGCCCCAGCCAGCCGAGCAGGTCCGTGTTCATGTGGAATGTCTGCCCGCAGGCGGAGCGGGCCATGCCGGATTCATCGCCCTGGGTAATCGGGGAGTTGCGTTCAGCTACGGGTGTCGCGTGCTGCCGCGAGGAAGGCGCGGATGAGCTCCGGTGACTTCACTCCGCGCTCCCGCTCCACTCCGCTGGAGACGTCCACGCCCCAGGCGCCGGTGGCCTCCAGGGCCGCCCGGACGTTGGCGGGGTCGAGGCCCCCGGCCAGCAGCCAGCGGCCGCGCGGCGCGGTGAACTCCTCGGAGCCCCAGTTCCACGGCTTGCCGGAGCCGGGGTCGGGGGCGTCGAGCAGCAGCAGGTCCTCGCCGTACTCCCCGGCGGCCGCGACGGCGGTGGCGGTGGCGCGGATCAGCGTCCGCCCCTGCGCGCGCAGTTCCTCGTAGTACTCGGGCCCCTCGTCGCCGTGGAGCTGCACGGAGCGCACCCCGCTCTCCAGCGTCAGCCGCCGCACTTCCGCCACGGACTGCCCGCGGAACACCCCGACCGTGAGCACCCCCGCCGGCACCCGCCCGACGAGCCCCCGCACGGTGGCGGCGTCGACGGTCCGCGGACTCCCGGCGGCGAAGACGAACCCCACGGCATCCGCCCCGGCCTCCACGGCCACCTCGACGTCCCGCCCGGTCCGCAGCCCGCAGATCTTCACGAAGGGCCCGCCGGCTCCGCTGCTCTCGCTCATACCCCGAGTCAACCAGACCGGCCCGACGGATGCGGTCCCGTCCCGAGTGCCGGGCAAGGACGGGCGCGGCAGGGCGCAACGGAGCGCGCAAGGGGAGCGCGGCCAGCGAGGGCGCGGCACCAGGGCGGGGTACCAGGGCGGGGTACCAGGGCGCGGGCAGCCGTGAACGCCCGAGGGCGGCACCCCTGGTGGGGTGCCGCCCTCGGAACGTGGAGCGTGGTGCGGACTGCCGATCAGTCGGGGCCGATCAGAAGTCCATGTCGCCGCCCGGCATGCCGCCCGGCGCACCGGCGCCGGCCTTCTCGGGCTTGTCGGCGATGACGGCCTCGGTGGTCAGGAACAGCGCGGCGATCGACGCGGCGTTCTGCAGCGCGGAGCGCGTGACCTTCGCCGGGTCGATGATGCCCTCGGCGATCATGTCGACGTACTCGCCGGTCGCGGCGTTCAGGCCGTGGCCGATCGGGAGGTTGCGCACCTTCTCGACGACGACGCCACCCTCGAGACCACCGTTGACGGCGATCTGCTTGAGCGGGGCCTCCAGCGCGAGCTTCACGGCGTTGGCGCCGGTCGCCTCGTCACCGGTGAGCTCCAGCTTCTCGAAGACCGAGGAGGCCTGGAGCAGGGCCACGCCACCACCGGCGACGATGCCCTCTTCGACGGCCGCCTTCGCGTTGCGAACGGCGTCCTCGATGCGGTGCTTGCGCTCCTTGAGCTCGACCTCGGTCGCGGCACCGGCCTTGATGACGGCCACGCCGCCGGCCAGCTTCGCGAGGCGCTCCTGGAGCTTCTCGCGGTCGTAGTCCGAGTCGGAGTTCTCGATCTCGGCGCGGATCTGGTTGACGCGGCCCTGGACCTGGTCGCTGTCACCGGCGCCGTCGACGATGGTCGTCTCGTCCTTGGTGATGACGACCTTGCGGGCGCGGCCGAGCAGGTCGAGACCGGCGTTCTCCAGCTTGAGGCCGACCTCCTCGGAGATGACGGTGCCGCCCGTGAGGATGGCGATGTCACCGAGCATGGCCTTGCGGCGGTCGCCGAAGCCCGGGGCCTTGACGGCGACGGACTTGAAGGTGCCGCGGATCTTGTTGACGACCAGGGTCGACAGGGCCTCGCCCTCGACGTCCTCGGCGATGATCAGCAGCGGCTTGCCGGACTGCATGACCTTCTCCAGGAGCGGCAGCAGGTCCTTGACCGAGCCGATCTTGGAGTTGACGATCAGGATGTACGGGTCGTCGAGCGACGCCTCCATACGCTCCATGTCGGTGGCGAAGTACGCCGAGATGTAGCCCTTGTCGAAGCGCATGCCCTCGGTGAGCTCGAGCTCCAGACCGAAGGTCTGGGACTCCTCGACGGTGATGACGCCTTCCTTGCCGACCTTGTCCATGGCCTCGGCGATGAGCTCGCCGATCTGGGTGTCGGCGGCGGAGATGGAGGCCGTCGAAGCGATCTGCTCCTTGGTCTCGACATCCTTGGCCTGCGCGAGCAGGGCGGCGGAGACGGCCTCGACGGCCTTCTCGATACCACGCTTGAGGGCCATCGGGTTGGCGCCGGCGGCCACGTTGCGCAGACCCTCGCGGACGAGCGCCTGGGCCAGCACGGTGGCGGTGGTCGTACCGTCGCCCGCGACGTCGTCCGTCTTCTTGGCGACTTCCTTGACCAGCTCGGCGCCGATCTTCTCGTACGGGTCCTCGAGCTCGATCTCCTTGGCGATGGACACACCATCGTTGGTGATCGTGGGGGCGCCCCACTTCTTCTCAAGGACGACGTTGCGACCCTTGGGGCCAAGGGTGACCTTGACGGCGTCGGCGAGCTGGTTCATGCCACGCTCGAGACCGCGCCGGGCCTCCTCGTTGAACGAAATGATCTTGGCCATCTGAAGTGGTCCTCCAGGACTGGGGTGGATTGCTCCTGGACCGCGCCCGCGCCCGCGACGGACGGCCTGCGAGCCCGGCGGTTCCTTCCCGCCGGACCCTCGGGCCTCACCGACCCGGTCCTCGTTTCAGTAGCACTCTCACCTGGAGAGTGCTAACGCCAATGATTAGCACTCGACCCCGTCGAGTGCAAGCGGCTTCGGCAACGCCGGGCCACGACGCGCCCGGGACGCACGAGGGGCCCACATCCCGTCTCCGGGATGTGGGCCCCTCGTGCGCCTGACGCCTCAGAGCGTCCGGCGACTGTAGACCTGTTGCGTCGGTGGTCGATCGCGCCGGGTTAGCCGAGTGCGAGCTTGACCATGTCCGCCTGAGGACCCTTCTGGCCCTGCGAGATCTCGAACTCGACCCGCTGACCCTCTTCAAGGGTGCGGTACCCGTCCATCTGGATGGCGCTGTAGTGGACGAACACATCCGCACCACCGTCGACCGCGATGAAGCCGTAGCCCTTCTCCGCGTTGAACCACTTGACGGTGCCCTGAGCCATGCCTAACTCCCCTATTACTGGCCCTTGCGCAGGACCGCACTTCGCGGACCCGGGTCAGAACTTGCGCCGGAACGCCTCGACCGCGGCTGAATGTATCCGCACCGGTGCTGTCTGCAACAGGTCATTCCGACGAGAATTCTGGACAAGAAGGAATATGGAAATCACGTGAAAAGTAGGCATATTCCCGGGCAACTCGGGCCCGACATCCGGCACCAAAGGCCCATACCAGACTCGCATGTTGACTCAATGTCAACCCTCCGGCGGCCCGCTCATATGCGGCGGGCAAGAACAGCGGAGGGGACTTCCCCAACTCTACCGCGCCCAATCAAGCAGAATTACCCCCTCCACTTTTAGCGGAGGGGGCAATTCAGGTGTGACTGGACGGGACGGGAACGGGAATCCCGGTGTCAGCAGCCGCCGGCCACGGCCGGGATGATCGACACTCCGGCGCCGTCCGGCGTCGCCGTCTGCAGGCCGCCCTCGAAGCGCACGTCGTCGTCGTTGACGTAGACGTTCACGAAGCGGCGCAGCTTGCCCTGGTCGTCCAGGACGCGGGCCGCGATGCCCGGGTGGTTCTTCTCCAGGGACTCGATGACCTCGGAGAGGGTCGCGCCCTCGGCGGGCACCTCGGCCTGGCCGCCGGTGTAGGTGCGCAGGATGGTGGGGATGCGGACGTTGACGCTCATGGCGCTGCTGCCTTTCCGGAAGCGGTGGGGGTGGGTCGTGCCTCAGGCCAGGCCGGCGGCGCGGAACGCGTCCAGGCTGGGGCGGATGGTGGCGGTCTGGCCGCTGTCCGAGGCCACCGCCTCCAGGGTCTTGAGGCCGTCACCGGTGTTGAGGACGACCGTGGTCAGGGAGGGGTCGAGCTGCCCGTTCTCGATGAGCTTCTTCGTCACGCCGACGGTCACCCCGCCCGCGGTCTCGGCGAAGATGCCCTCGGCCCGCGCGAGGATCTTGATGGCCTCGACGACCTGCTCGTCGTTGACGTCCTCGACGTAACCCCCGGTGCGGCGGGCGATGTCCAGGACGTAGGGGCCGTCCGCCGGGTTGCCGATCGCCAGGGACTTGGCGATGGTGTTCGGCTTCTGCGGGCGGACCACCTCGTGCCCGGCCTTGAAGGCGGTCGACACGGGCGAGCAGCCCTCGGCCTGCGCGCCGAAGATCTTGTACGGCTTGTCCTCGACCAGCCCGAGCTTGATCAGCTCCTGGAGGCCCTTGTCGATCTTCGTCAGCTGCGAGCCCGACGCGATGGGGATCACGATCTGGTCGGGCAGCTGCCAGCCGAGCTGCTCGCAGATCTCGTAGGCCAGCGTCTTGGAGCCCTCGCCGTAGTACGGGCGCAGGTTGACGTTGACGAAGCCCCAGCCCTCGCCCAGCGGGTCGCCGATGAGCTCCGAGCAGAAGCGGTTGACGTCGTCGTAGTTGCCCTCGATGCCGACGAGGTCGCCACCGTAGACACCGGCCATGACGACCTTGCCCTGCTCCAGGTCGTGCGGGATGAACACGCAGGACCGGAAGCCGGCCCGGGCGGCCGCGGCGCCGACGGCGCCGGCCAGGTTGCCGGTGGAGGAGCAGGAGAGCGTGGTGTAGCCGAACGCGCGGGCGGCCTCGACGGCGATGGCGACGACACGGTCCTTGAAGGAGTGCGTCGGGTTGCCGGAGTCGTCCTTGACGTAGAGCTTGCCGGTGACGCCGAGCTCCTTGGCCAGGTTGGCCGCGTCCACCAGCTTGGTGAAGCCCGGGTTCAGGCTGGGCTTGGAGGCCACGTCCGCGGGGACGGGCAGCAGCGGGGCGTAACGCCAGATGTTGTCGGGCCCCGCCTCGATCGCGGCGCGCAGCGCCTCCGGGTCACCGGTCGGCAGGTCGTACGCGACTTCGAGCGGTCCGAAACACTCGGCGCAGGCGAAGATCGGGCCGAGCGCGAAGCGGGTTCCGCATTCGCGGCAGGACAGGCCGGTGGCGGGTCCGAGATCGACAGGGGCGCCGGTGGATCCGGCAGAGGTGGCGACGGTCTGTGCAGCCATGATGGCGAGGCCCTTTCTCCTCATCTTCCCCATGGCGCACTTCGCCATGAGACGGAATTGGCACCTTCCCTAGCCGGGGACCTCGCTGACGTCGCTGTGTGCGCGATCGCGAGAACCGACTGGAGGGTTGCCGGGGCTTCAACGGGCCGTGTCCCTCTGCCCCTCTGGATGAGCGGTATGGCACCGGCGCGCGCTCTGCGGCGCCTCCGGGCGTTTGTGCACGAGGACCCCGGCATGCCGTGGTCCTTCGCGTTGTTCAAGACTGTAACCGAAGGCCCGGGTGGTTGAGACAGCCGTCCGAACGGCGAGATGGATCGTATTTCGCCCGAAACCGCCTGCCGACCCGTTCGCCCCGAACGCATCGATCCCAGGAGTGCCCGAAGTGCTGGAAGAGGTGGAGCGCTGGCTGGCCGACCGCTCCTGGTCGGCCGACGACCGTCCGCTCGGCCGGCTGCTGGAGCGCAAGCGCGCGTCGGGAGCCACCGTCAGCGTGGTGCTGCCCGCGCTCGACGAGGAGGCCACGGTCGGCGCGATCGTCGAGGTGATCCGCCGCGACCTGATCGAAGGGCTGCCGTTCCCCTTGGTGGACGAGCTGGTCGTGGTCGACTCCGGGTCGAGCGACCGTACGGCGGAGGTCGCCGCGAAGGCGGGCGCGCGCGTGGTGCACCGCGACGCGGTCCTGCCGCGGCTGCCGGCGGTGCCCGGCAAGGGCGAGGTGCTGTGGCGCTCGCTGCTCGCCACCACCGGCGACATCGTCTGCTTCGTGGACGCCGACCTGCGGGACTTCTCCTCCGCGTTCGTCTCCGGCACGGTCGGCCCGCTGCTGACCGAACCCGACGTGCAGTTCGTCAAGGCGATGTACGACCGCCCGCTCGGCGACGCGCCGGGCCAGGGCGGACGCGTCACGGAGCTGGTGGCCCGGCCGCTGCTGAACCTGCACTGGCCGCAGCTGGCCGGGTTCGTCCAGCCGCTGGGCGGCGAGTACGCCGCACGGCGCTCCCTGCTGGAACGCCTCCCCTTCCCCGTCGGCTACGGCGTGGAACTGGGCCTGCTGGTGGACGCGCTGCACACGGTGGGGCTGGACGCGCTGGCCCAGGTCGACGTCGGCGTACGGCTGCACCGCCACCAGGACGGGCAGGCGCTCGGCCGGATGGCCGCGGCGATCTACCGCACCGCGCAGCTGCGGCTCTCGCGCGGGCACCTGGTACGGCCGGCGCTGACCCAGTTCGAGCGGGGCCCGCAGGGCTTCGTGGCGCGGACGTACGCCGTGGACACCGAGGAGCGGCCGCCGATGCTGGAGATCGAGGAGTACGCGGTGCGCCGCGTGGCCTGACGCCGTGGCGTGACGCGTGGCGTGACGCGGCGGCGGGTTTGAGGCGGGTGCGGCGGGGTTAGGTTCGCGGCATGGCTTCCCAGGTACTCGTCGCCGCGAACCGCGGCCCCCTCTCGTACGCCCACGCCCCCGACGGCACCCTCAGCGCCCGGCGCGGCGGGGGCGGTCTGGTCTCCGGACTCTCCGCGGCGCTCGCGGAGCAGCCGGACGCGGTGTGGATCTGCGCGGCGCTGTCGGAGGGCGACCGGGAAGCGGTGCGGCGGGGGGTTTCCGAGCCGGGTGTCCGGATGCTGGACATCGATCCCGCGGTCTACGACGCCGCGTACAACGGCATCGCGAACTCGGTGCTCTGGTTCACCCACCACCACCTGTACGACATCCCGCGCGAGCCGGTCTTCGACGCGGAGTTCCGGCGGCGCTGGGACGCGTACGTCCTGTACAACCGGGCCTTCGCGGACGCGCTGGCGGCGGAGGCGGGCGAGGGCGCGGCGGTGCTGGTGCAGGACTACCAGCTGGCGCTGGTGCCGGGGATGCTGCGCGTCCTGCGGCCCGACCTGCGCATCGCGCACTTCACGCACACCCCGTGGGCCTCGCCCGACGTCCTGCGGATGCTGCCGCGGTACGTCGTGGAGGAGCTGACCTGGGGCATGCTCGGGGCGGACCTGCTGGGCTTCCACACCGGGGAATGGGCGCGGGCGTTCCTGGCGGCGATGCCGTTCGACGGCGCCGAGGGCAGCGCGGAGGAGGTCCGGGAGGGGACCGTGGAGCACCGGCGGGAGTCGGGGTGGCCGCGGCGCACGACCGAGGTCCGGGCGTTCCCGCTGGGCGTGGACGGGGACGACCTGCGGGCGCTGGCGCACCGGCCGGAGGTCGACGACAAGCTGGCGGGGCTGCGGGCGGAGGTCGGCGACCGCAAGACGATCGTCCGGGTGGACCGGACGGAGCTGTCCAAGAACATCCTGCGCGGCCTGCTGGCGTACCGGGAACTGCTGACGACGCACCCGGAGTGGCGGGAGCGGGTCGTGCACATGGCGTCGGCGTACCCCTCACGGCAGGACCTGGCGGTGTACCGGGAGTACACGACGGCGGTCCGGGATCTGGCGGCGGAGATCAACGCGGAGCTGGGGACGGCGGACTGGCAGCCGGTGCTGGTCTCGGTGGAGGACGACTTCGCGCGCTCGCTGGCGGCGTACCGGATGGCGGACGTCGCCCTGGTGAACCCGGTCCGGGACGGGATGAACCTGGTGGCGAAGGAGATCCCGGTGGTGTCGGAGGCGGGCTGCGCGCTGGTGCTGTCGACGGGGGCGGGGGCGTACGAGGAGCTCCGCTCGGACGCGTTGACGGTGAACCCGTACGACGTGTCGGAGACGGCGGCGGCGTTGCACGCGGCGCTGGCGATGCCGGACGCCGAGCGGGCGGAGCGCACGAAGCGCCTCTCGGCCGCCGCCACCGCCCTCCCCCCGACGACCTGGTTCACGGCCCAACTCTCCGCCCTCCAGTCCCCCTGACCCCTCCCCCACCGCCCCTCCGCCACGCCTCCAGCCCCGCGGCGTCCCCCCACCCCCGCCGGCGCTTGAGGCGCGGGCGCCCCTCCAGCCCCGCCGGCGTTTGAGGCGCGGGTCTGGGCGGAGCCCAGGTACACCCCCAGCCCCGCCAGCGCTTGAGGCGCGCGTCCGGGCAGAGCCCAGGTACACCCCCAGCCCCGCCGGCGTTTGAGGCGCGCGTCCGGGCGGAGCCCAGGTACACCCCCAGCCCCGCCGGCGTTTGAGGCGCGCGTCCGGGCGGAGCCCAGGTACACCCCAGCCCCGCCGGCGTTTGAGGCGCGGGTCTGGGCAGAGCCCAGGGAACGGTGGAAGGGCGGGTAGGGGACGGCTCCGCGCAGCGGCAACCCGGGCTGCGCCCGGGCCTTGCGGGGCTCCGCCCCGCACCCCGCGCCTCAAACGCCGGCGAGGCTGAATCAGCCCGACCGGGTCGGCCCCGCGGGGGCCACACCTCAAACGCCGGCCAGGCTGAACGGCCCGACCCGGTCAGCCCCGCAGGGTGGCGGCCAGGGTGGCCAGGAACGCGGCGACCTCCGCCGGCCCCGGGAGGACCAGGTCGGCCCGGGAGGCGAGCTCCGGGACCTCCGACGAGCTGCAGACCAGCAGCCCCGGCACCCCCTCCGCCCGCCGCTTCTCGACAGCGGCATAGGCCGCGAGGTCCCCCAGGTCGTCCCCCGCGTACAGCACCGCCTCCGCCCCGACCTCCTCCAGGTACTCCGTCAGGGCGACGCCCTTGTCCATCCCCGGCGGCCGCAACTCCAGCACCGCCCGCCCCGGCTCCACCATCAGCCCGTGCCGCGCCGCCAGCTCCGCCAGCGGCTCCCGCAGCGCCTCGAACGCCGCCTCCGGATCCTCCGCCCGCCGGGTGTGGACGGCCAGCGCCCGGCCCTTCTCCTCGATCCAGGTCCCCCGCCACGCCCCGATCGACTCCAGGAACCCCGGCAGCTCGGCCCGTACGGCCGCCACCCCCGGGTGCTCGGCGGGCGCGTGGACGAGCCCGCTCACCGCGTCCCACCGCTCGGCCCCGTAGTGCCCGAGCACGACGAGGTGTTCCAGCCCCGGCACCCCGGCGAACCCGCCGTGCCGCACGGCGACCCCGGCCGGCCGGCCGGTGACGACGGCCACGGACAGCACCTCGGGCGCGAGCGCGGACAGCGCCGGTACGGCGTCCGCGTGGGCGCGCGCCTGGTCGGGGTCGGGAACGATCTCGGCGAGGGTGCCGTCGAAGTCGAGGGCTACGACGGATCGGCGCGGCGCACGGAGGAGGGCTTCGAGTCCCTCGCGTCCGGCGGCGGTGGCGGGCACGGGCATCGGCGTATCGTGCGCATGGCTCCCCATGGGAACGACCCTAACGGTCCAGTCGTACGACTGCTATCGCCGGGCCCGCTGCGCCGCGCGGATCCGCCGGAGCCGGTGGACGGTGCCCGGCGCGTGTTCCAGCGCCCGCGGGTCGTCCATCAGGGCGTTGAGCAGCTGGTAGTACCGGACCGGGGTCATCCCCAGCCCTTCCCGGATGGCCCGTTCCTTGGCTCCGGGCCCGGACCAGGTTCGTCCCTCGTACGCGAGCACGGCGGCCTCGGCGGCCGTCAATCGCCCGTCGTCCGTCATACGGCCAGATTAACGCCGCCCACCGACACGCCCCCGGGCGGCCCGACGGCACCCGCCCCGCCGGGCCCGCCCGCTCAGCGGTCGCCGTCGGCCTTGCGCGCGGACTCCGCGATGTCGCCGAGCACCTTCTCCGGCCGGCCGCCCGGTTGCACCACCTTGCCGATGTTCTGCTTGACGTCCTCGCTCACACCGGCCCACGACTTCTTGCCCACGGGGTACAGCCGCGCCGTCGGCAGCGCCGTCAGGAAGGTCTTGAGCTGCGGCGCGGAGCCCCCGGTGGCGGCTTCCATGGCCCGGTAGCCGGTGGTGGTCACGGGCAGCAGGTCGTACTTGCTCGTGAACGCCGTCACGTTCTTCGCCTCGTACAGGTAGTCGAGGAACTTGCCCGTCTCCGCCTTGTGGCCGTTCTTGAAGGCCATGACCCAGTCGGCGACGCCCATCGTCGGGTGATCGGTGCCGTCGGCCGTCGGCATCGGCACCATCCCGTACTTGATCCCCTTGCCGCCGGCCTGCTTGAGCAGGGTCGGGTGCCCGTTGAGCATGCCGACCTCGCCGCGCGCGAAGGCGTCGAAGGCCGCCTGCCGGTCGAGCTTGCCCGGCTCGACGGGGCCGGTGAGGCCCTGGCCGACCATCCTGTCGCGCAGGAACTCGAAGGTCTTGACGTTGTCCGCGGAGTCGATCTCGTAGCTGTCTTCGTTGTCGGTGTAACCGCCACCGCCCGCCAGCATCCACATCATCGTCTCGGCCTGCGCCTCTTCCCGGCCGAGCGGCAGCGCGAAGGGCGTCTGCACACCGGCGGCCTTGAGCTTCTTGGCGGCCGCCTCCAGGTCCGCCCAGCTCTTGGGCTGCCAGCCGCCCTTGGCGTCCTTGGGTATGACACCGGCGTCGCCGAGCAGCTTCTCGTTGTAGAAGAGCAGCCGGGTGCTGGCCACGAAGGGCATGCCGTACTGGGTCTGCCCGACCTTGCCGGCGTCGGCGAGCGGCGCGAGGAAGTCGGCCTCGGTCTGGACGGAGAGCAGTTCCTCGGCGGAGTAGAGCTTGCCGGCTCCCGCGTAGTCGGCGTACGCGCCGATCTGCGCGATGTCGGGGGCCTTGTGCGCCTTGACCATCTCGGCGACCTTGGCGTCGACCTCGGTCCAGGAGTAGACGCTGACCTCGACGTTGACCCCGGGGTGGGTCCTCTCGAAGGAGCTCGCGAGGTCCTTCCAGTAGGTGGCGGAGGAGTTCTGCGGATTGTCGCCGTAGTCGGCCGCCACGACCCGCAGGGTCACCTCGTTGTTCCCGGTGAGGCCCTGCACGGTTCCGCAGCCCGTCAGGGTCACGGCGGTCAGGCAGAGCGCGGCCCCGGTCGCGGCCAGGCTCAGGTAACGGCCCTTCACAGTTCTGATCCACCCCTTGTCGTACCTACTATTCGTCGTAAGGTCTACACCACTTTCGGGCTGCTTCACATCCGGAACGCGCCGCCCGTGCGGACCGTGTCCGGACCGTTGCCGGAGCGGGCTCCCGGATTTGTATGGCCGCTCAACATTCCTCCCAATGGACTAGACCTTTGCCTCCCGAGCACGCGAGACTGTCGTCTGTGAAACCCGTGAAACACGTCATCGCCCTCGATGTGGGCGGCACCGGGATGAAGGCCGCCCTCATCGCCGGGGACGGCTCCCTGCTGCACGAGGCGCGCCGCGCCACCGGCCGCGAGCGGGGCCCGGAAGCCGTCGTCGAGACGATCCTCGGCTTCGCCGCCGAACTCCTCGCCCTGGGCCGCGAGCGCTTCGGCCGGGCCGCCTCGGCCGTCGGCGTCGCCGTACCCGGCATCGTCGACGCCGAGAACGGGACCGCCGTCTACGCGGCGAACCTGGGCTGGCGCGACGTACCGATGCGCGCGCTGCTCAGCGAGCGCCTCGGCGGCATCCCGGTGGCCCTCGGGCACGACGTGCGCACGGGCGGCCTCGCCGAAGGCCGCATCGGCGCCGGCCGGGACGCCGACCGGTTCCTGTTCGTCCCGCTCGGCACCGGCATCGCCGGCGCCATCGGCCTGGGTGGCCGCATCGAGGCCGGCGCCCACGGCTACGCGGGCGAGATCGGCCACATCGTGGTCCGCCCCGGCGGACCGGCCTGCGGCTGCGGCCAGCACGGCTGCCTGGAGACCCTCGCCTCCGCGTCCGCAGTCAGCCGCGCCTGGGCCGCCGCCAGCGGCGACCCCGACGCCGACGCCGCGCACTGCGCCAAGGCCGTCGAATCCGGCGACCTCCGCGCCCGGGAGGTGTGGCTGGCCGCCATCGGCGCCCTCGCCGACGGGCTGGTCACCGCGATCACCCTGCTCGACCCGCGCACGGTGATCATCGGTGGCGGCCTCGCGGAGGCGGGGGAAACCTTGTTCACACCACTTCGGACGGCCGTCGAGGAGCGCGTGACGTTCCAGCGGCTGCCCGAGATCGTTCCGGCGGCCCTCGGGGACACCGCCGGATGCCTGGGCGCAGGGTTGCTCGCCTGGGACCTACTCGCCACGGAGGTACCTGCCTGATGGCCGCAAGCACACAGAGCACTGTTCTGTCCGGTGCCAGGGTGGTGCTGCCCACCGGGACCGTGGCGGGCGGCCGCGTCATCGTCGACGGCGAGCGGATCGCGGGCAGCGCCTCCCCGGGCACGCCCGTGGCCGACCTCAGCGGGCACTGGATCGTCCCCGGCTTCGTGGACATGCACAACCACGGCGGCGGCGGCGCCTCCTTCACCTCCGGCACCGCCGAGGAGGTCCTCAAGGGCGTACGGACCCACCGCGCGCACGGCACGACCACCCTCATCGCCTCCACCGTCACCGGCGAACTGGACGAACTCGCCCGCCGCGCCGGGCTCCTCGCGGAGCTGACGCAGCAGGGCGAGATCGCGGGCATCCACTTCGAGGGGCCCTTCATCAACGCCTGCCGCAAGGGCGCCCACAAGGCCGACCTGCTGCGCGACCCCGACCCGGCCGAGGTCCGCAAGCTGGTCGACGCCGCGCACGGCGCCGCCCGGATGGTCACCCTCGCCACCGAACTGCCCGGCGGCCTGGACTCCGTAAGGCTGCTGGCCGAGCACGGGGTCATCGCCGCGATCGGCCACACCGACGCCACCTACGACCAGACCCGCCGCGCCATCGACGCGGGCGCCACCGTCGCCACCCACCTCTACAACGCGATGCCGGGCCTCGAACACCGCGCACCCGGCCCGATCGCCGCGCTGCTGGAGGACGAGCGGGTCACCGTCGAGCTGATCAACGACGGCACGCACCTGCACCCGGCGATGCTGGAACTGGCCTTCCACCACGCGGGCGCCCACCGGGTCGCGCTGATCACCGACGCGATGGACGCGGCCGGCTTCGGCGACGGCACCTACCACCTCGGGCCACTGGAGGTCGAGGTCAAGGACGGCGTCGCCCGCCTCGTGGAGGGCGGCTCGATCGCCGGCTCCACGCTGACCCTGGACACCGCCTTCAAGCGCGCGGTGACCGTCGACGAGCTGCCCGTCGAGTCGGTGGTCCAGGCGATCTCCGCCAACCCCGCCAAGCTGATCGGCCTGTACGACCAGATCGGCTCGCTGGAACCCGGCAAGTACGCCGACCTCGTCGTACTGGACGCCGCCTTCGACCTCAAGGGCGTCATGCGGCGCGGCGAATGGATCGTCAACCCCGGGGTCTGAGAAGCCGATCGGCTGGACGGTGACGGGCCGTCGCCCCGCGGACTGGGCGGACGGCCCGCGGTTTGGCATGATCCCGGCACACACCAAGACCGGGGCTGACCATGATCCTCACCGTGACCCTCAACGCCGCGCTCGACGTCACCTACCGGGTGCCGCGGCTGCTCCCGCACACCTCGCACCGGGTCACCGGCGCGACCGAACGGCCCGGCGGCAAGGGCGTCAACGTCGCCCGCGTGCTCGCCGCACTCGGCCACCAGGTCACGGCGACCGGCTTCGCGGGCGGGGCGGTGGGCGCGGTCGTACGGGAACTGCTGGCCGCCGACCCCGGCGTGACGGACGCCCTGGTCTCCTGCTCGGGCACCACCCGGCGCACCCTGGCCGTCGTCGACGGAGCCTCGGGCGACACCACCCAGTTCAACGAGCCGGGCCCGCAGATCACTCCCGCGGAATGGGCCCGTTTCCTGACCCGCTACGAGGAACTCCTGGCCGGGGCCCGCGCGGTCGCGCTGTGCGGGAGCCTGCCGCCGGGCGTGCCGGTGGGCGCGTACGCCGTACTGGTGCGCACCGCCCGGGCCGCCGGGGTCCCCGTGCTGCTGGACACCAGCGGCGAGGCACTGCGCAGGGGCGTCGCCGCCCGCCCCGAGATGATCAAGCCGAACGCCGCCGAGCTGGCCGAACTGACCGGCTCCCGCGACCCGCTGCCCGCCACCCGCGACGCCCGCCGCCGCGGCGCCCACGCGGTGGTCACCTCCCTCGGCCCGGCCGGCCTGCTCGCCGCCACCGCCGACGGCACCTGGCAGGCCGCTCCGCCCCGCCCGCTGAGCGGCAACCCCACCGGAGCCGGTGACTCCGCCGTCGCGGGGCTGCTCTCGGCACTGACCGAGGGCCTGGACTGGCCCGCCCGCCTGGCCCGCGCCGTCGCCCTCTCCGCGGCCACCGTGCACGCCCCGGCGGCGGGAGAGTTCGACCCCCGCACCTACGAAGAGGTACGGGGGTCGGTGAAGGTGACGACCGGTCAGGCCGGGTAGCGGCCCGCTACGGCTTCTGCAGCCAGAGCTGGTCGATGATGATCTCGCACTGGTTGCCCGTCTCGCACGACATCTTGACGGTGTTGGGACCCTTCTTCAGGTCCACCAGCGAGTACGTGTACGTCCACTTGTCCCACTCGCCGGGCTTGGCCTTGGCGAAGTTCTTCATGTTTATCGGACGTTCCTGCTTGTCGCCGTTGACCGTGAGCGTGGTGTTGGCGTCCTTGCCGGGGACGTTGTAGCTGATGTAGACGGCGTACTGGCCCGCCTTGGCCACGTCCAGGCTCCAGGTCAGCGCCGCACCCGGCTGGTTGAAGTTGCCGACGTACTGGCCGCCCGCGCTCTTCGCACCGGGCACCGTGCTCGTCAGCGCCGCACCGCCCGTCAGGGTCATGCCCGCGCCCGAGGCGTCCGCCTTGGGCAGCGGGCCCTCCGAGGGCTCCGGGGAGCCGCTCGGCTGCGGGCTCGGGGAGTTGTTCTGCGGCGCGCCCGACTGCTGGCCCTGGCCGTTCGCCTGGTTCTTGTCCTTGTCCTTGCCCTTGTCGCCGAAGGCCAGGGCCGCGCCGATGCCGATGGCGACGGCGACGACCACCGCGACCGCGGCGATGAGCAGGCCGCGACGGCTCGACCCGCCGCCACCGTGCCCGACGTTGCCGGGGAGCGCCTGGGTGTGCGCCTGCTGCTGCGGCACGCCGTAGCCACCGGCCTGGAGCGCCTCGGGGGCCTGGTACTGGGCCTGGTAGCCCTGTTGGCCCTGCGGCTGGCCCTGCTGCGCCGGTCCCGGCTGGTACGGGACGGCACCGCGCTGGCCGCGCCGGTCGCCGACCGTGCGCACCTGGTTGTACGAGGTACGGGGCACACCCGGCTGTGCGCCGGCCTGCCCACCGGCCGCGGGGCCGGGATATCCGTACCCACCGCCGGACCCGGGCGGGGTGGCACCGGCAGCCTGCCCGTCCGCGTAGAGGTAGCCGAACGGATCTTCGTCCTCGGGCTGGTTCGCCCCGCCGTGCGGACCGCTGTTCGCGGGCGTCGTCATCGCAGGTCACTCCTTTCGACCCACGGGAGCCTACCCCGAACACGTGCGCTCCCGGGCGGTCGATCGGCTCAGCCGGCCCGGCGGTGCGCCTTGGAGCGGGACCTTTTCTCGATGTACATCCGCTGGTCGGCGGAGCGCAGCACCTCGTCCGCCGACATGCCGCAGCTGGCCCAGCCGATGCCGAAACTCGCCCCGACGCGGACCGCGCGGCCGTCCACCCGGATGGGCGGGATGATCGCGTTCCGCAGCCGGACGGCCAGGTCGGCGGCGTCGGCCGCGCCCAGCCCGTCGGCGAGGACGACGAACTCGTCACCACCGAGCCGGGCGACCGTGTCCCCGTCGCGCACGCCCGTCGTCAGCCGCCGGGCGACCTCGATCAGTACCGCGTCGCCCGTGTGGTGACCGAACCGGTCGTTGATCGACTTGAAGCCGTCGAGATCGCAGAAGAGCACCGCGAGGCCCTTCGTCCCGTCGTCGATGTCGGTGGCGGGTGCGACGGTGTGTACGTGGTGGTCGTACGGGCCCGCCTCGCCCGGGGCCGCCGCGGGACTCTCGAAGGGGTCGCCGTACCCGTCCGGGCGAAAGCCGTGCTCGCCGGCACCACCCCCCGCCTCCGGGCGCCCCTCGAAGGCCGCGTCCAGCACCTCCACGGCCGTGGCCCGCACGGACTGCGGCCGGCGGCACAGCCGAGCCCCCAGCCGCGAGCGCAGTTCGGCGCTGTTGGGCAGGCCGGTCAGCGCGTCGTGGCTGGCGCGGTGCGCGAGCTGGAGCTCGTGCCGCTTGCGCTCCTCGATGTCCTCGACGTGGGTGAGCAGGAACCGGGGCCCGTCGGCGGCGTCGGCGACCACCGAGTTGCGCAGCGAGACCCACACGTACGTGCCGTCGCGCCGGCCCAGCCGCAGTTCGGCCCGGCCGCCCTCGGCCGAGGTCCGCAGCAGCGTGCCGATGTCCTCGGGGTGCACGAGGTCGGAGAAGGAGTACCGGCGCAGCACGGAGGCCGGCCGACCCAGCAGCCGGCACAGCGCGTCGTTGGTCCGCAGCAGCCGGCCGTGCTGGTCGCCGCCCATCTCGGCGATGGCCATGCCGCTGGGCGCGTACTCGAAGGCCTGGCGGAACGACTCCTCACTGGCGCGCAACGCCTGCTGTTCGCGCTCCAGCCGGACCAGGGCCCGCTGCATGTTCGCCCGCAGCCTCGCGTTGCTGATCGCAATCGCTGCCTGGAAGGCGTACATCTGCAGCGCCTCGCGCCCCCACGCGCCCGGGCGGCGGCCGTTGCGCGGTCTGTCCACCGAAATGACACCCAGAAGTTCCCCGCCGGACGCGTACATGGGTGCATAGAGCCGGTCTTCGGGGTGCCACTCGTCCGCGAAGCGGGGATCGGGGCCCTCGGTGTGCCACTGGGGCACGTCGTCCTCCAGCAGGACCCAGCCCTCGGTGTGCGGGATGAAGCGCAGTCCGTCCCAGTCCTCACCCATCGTCAGGCGGCGTTCCCAGGAGAGGCGGGAGCCGACGCGACCGGTGATCAGGGCCTCCGCGGCGGGGTCACCTGCGAAGGCGGCCACGACGAGATCCCCGTCAGGGCGTACGAGGTTGACACAGGCGAGTTGGTAGCCGAGGCCCGCGACGATGCCGTCCACGACGGTCTGCAGAGTGTCCGCCAGGCTCCGGGCCGTATTGAGGTCGGCCACCACCCGGTGCAGCTGCCGCAGGGTCGCAAGACGGACGTACGGCTCCGACTCGGTCTCCATTGCTCGCTCTCCCCGAGACCTCGACAGCAACTCCAGGTGTGTCATCGGCGGTTCGTTGCGGTGTCCCGTCCACTGAATCACAGTGAGCTGTGCGGCAGGTACACAGGGTCAACAAATCTTGCCGTCTGTGACTCAAGTCACATGAGATGAAGAACGTGCTCCGAAGAGGCGAGAGGGGCCTCGCCGCGACTGGGAGCGCTCCCTCTCCTTTCCGCGGGCAAACGATACGCGCGGACCTAGGTCCCGGGGTCCGTACGCGCCTCGGACCAAGGCCCGATGTGCGCCGTGAGGGAGCGAGACTAGCGTTCCAGGCGTGCCGAAGACGACCCTGGAACCCGCCCACGCAGCCCCCACCCCGCATCCTGAGGGGGTGACCGAGGAAGAATTCCGTGCCGCGATGTCCCGACTGGCGGCCGGCGTAACGCTGATCACCGCCCACGAGCCCGCGCTGACGGCCGACGGCCCGCGGGGGGAGGACGTCGGCATGACGGCGACCGCCTTCATGTCGGTGTCCCTGGACCCGCCGCTGGTCCTGGTGAGCCTGCGCGAGGGCTCCCGGATGGACGACCTGCTGGCGGAGCAGCCGCTGTGGGCCGTCTCGGTGCTCGCGGACAGCCAGCTGCAGGTCGCGGGCCGGTTCGCGATGAAGGGCCGGATCAGCGACCGGCTGCTGTTCGCGGGCGTGCCCTACGAACGGGGCGCCGTCTCGGGGGCCCTGCTGCTGACGCAGGCACTGGCCACGCTGGAGTGCCGTACGGAGTCCCGCGTCCCGGCGGGCGACCACACCCTCGTCGTCGGCCGCGTCCTGTCGGCCGCTCTTCCCAGCCCCGACGCGCCGCCGCTGACGTACTTCCGCGGGCGCTACCGGCACCTGGCGCGGTAGGGGCGGCCGGGCCGGGGGCGGCCGTGCGGGCTACCAGTCGCGGCCCGTACGGCCCCGCTTCGTCTCCGCCCGCGCCTTCTTCTCCCGCAGCCGGCGCTCGTTGATCCCGCGCGGGATCTTCGTCGCCCGCCGCTGCTTCGGCGGCGGCGCCGTCGCCTCCGCCAGCAGCGACGCCAGCCGCACCAGCGCCATCTCCCGGTTGCGCAGCTGCGAGCGGTGCTCGGACGCCCTGACCGTCAGCACCCCGCCCACCAGCCGGGACGCGAGCCGCTCCAGCGCCCGCTCCTTCCACACCTCCGGCAGCGCCTTCGTCGCCCCGAGGTCGAACAGCAGCTCTACCCGCGAGTCGGAGGTGTTCACGTGCTGGCCGCCCGGCCCGGAGGAACGCGAGAACCGCCAGCCGAGCTCCCCCTCGGGCAGCGCGACGGAACCACGGATGACATAGGGACCAGGCATGCCCCTATGATCCCGCCCCGCACCGCACCCCGTCACCCCATTTCCCCCGAGCCCGGACGCACCGCCCCCGGACCCGTGGAACCTACCGACCCCCTCGCCGCGTTATGCAGGGCAGCGGTAACTTGACCACGTCCGGCGGTCATGTGATTGAGGAAGGGACACCAGTCAAAATGGCAGTAAGCCTGTCCAAGGGCGGCAACGTCTCGCTTAGCAAGGAGGCCCCCGGCCTCAGCGCCGTCACGGTCGGCCTCGGCTGGGACGTCCGCACCACCACCGGTGTCGACTTCGACCTCGACGCCTCCGCCATCGCGGTCAACGCGACGGGCAAGGTCGTCTCCGACGGTCACTTCGTCTTCTTCAACAACAAGTCCACCCCGGACCAGACCATCGTCCACACCGGTGACAACCGCACCGGCGAGGGCTCCGGCGACGACGAGTCCATCAAGGTCAACCTCGCCGGTCTCCCGGCCGATGTCGACAAGATCGTCTTCCCGGTCTCCATCTACGACGCCGAGTCCCGCAGCCAGAACTTCGGCCAGGTCCGCAACGCGTACATCCGGGTCGTCAACCAGGCCGGCGGCGCCGAGATCGCCCGCTATGACCTCTCCGAGGACGCGGCGACCGAGACCGCCATGGTCTTCGGCGAGCTCTACCGCAACGGCGCGGAGTGGAAGTTCCGCGCCGTCGGCCAGGGCTATGCCTCCGGCCTGACCGGCATCGCCCAGGACTTCGGCGTCAACGTCTGATCTCCCCCGGCACGGCCACGGCCACCGGCCACCGGCCACCGGCCACCGGCCACCGGCCACCGGCCACTGTCGAGGCCCCTTCCCGCGATCGGCACCGGGGAGGGGCCTCGCCGCCGACGGGGGCGGCTACGGCTTGGGGCTGTCCTCGCCGTACAGCCACACGTCCCACACCTTCTTCAAATCGCGGCCCGTCTTGCGTTGCGCGTAGGCGGTGAAGTCGGCCGTACACGCGTTGCCGTGGCGGTGGTCCTCGGCCCAGCCGCGCAGCAGGGCGAAGAACCGCTCGTCACCGGCCTCCTGCCGGATCCGTTGCAGCACCATCGCACCGCGGTAGTACACCGGCGCCTCCGAGATGTCGTCGGGCCCGGGCGGCGCCGCCGGCGGGAACGCGTCCCAGTGGGCGGCGTCCGACCCCTCGAAGGACGTGTCACCGGCGAGGAGGGCGTCGAACCGTTTTTGCGCACCGGGACCGCCGTGGTCCTCCGACCACAGCCACTCCGCGTAGGTCGCGAAGCCCTCGTTGAGCCACATGTCCTTCCAGGACTTCGGCGACACCGAGTCCCCGAACCACTGGTGCGCCAGCTCGTGGACGGTGAGCTCCAGCGAAGGGGCACCCGGATAGACGGGTTTGGTCTGCGTCTCCAACGCGTACGGCAGCGTGCCGCCCGCCACCACGATGGTGCCCACCGTGGCGAACGGGTACGGCCCGAACCGCCCCGCTTCCCACTCCACCAGCTCCGGCAGCCGCCCGAGCGCCGCCGCGCTCCCGGCTTCCTCGCCCGGCGCGACCGCGTTGTAGACGCCGATTCCCGAAGAGGTGCGGGCCGTCGCCACCTTGAACTTCCCGATGGCCGCGGTGGCCAGGTAGCTCGCCATCGGTTCGGCGCTGTGCCAGGCGAAGGCCGTCCGCCCGTCACCGGTGTCCCGGCGGGAGGCCAGCTCGCCGTTGGAAACCGCCTCGTAGCCCTGCGGAACGGTGAGCGTGATGTCGTAAGACGCCTTGTCGCTGGGGTGGTGGTTGCCGGGGAACCAGGTCATCGATCCGACGGGCTCACCGACGGCCACGGCCCCGTCCGCGGTCGTGATCCAGCCCTCCGGGGAACCGTCCGCGTCGGTGAGGGGCCTCGGCGTACCGCTGTAGCGGACCTCCGTACGGAACACCCCGCCCTTGGGAAGGTCCATGCGCGGGCGCACGGTCAGCTCCCGGCCCGTGCGGTTGTACCGGGCCGGCTCCCCCTCGACGGTGACCGCGTCGACGCGCAGCCCGCTGAGGTCGAGGTTGAAGGAGCTCAGCGTCTGCTCGGCGCGGGCGGTGATGACGGCCGTGCCGGTCAGCTGCCGGTCGGCGGGCCGGTAGCCGATGTCCAGGGCGTAGTGGTCGACCTGGTAACCGCCGTTGCCCGCCTTGGGGAAGTACGGGTCCCGCAGCCCCGACGCGCCCGGCCGGCCCTGCACCGTCGAGCCCGTACAGCCCGCGGTGAGGGCGAGGAGGGCGGCGACGGCGGGGACGGCGAGGCGGGTGAGACGGTTGCGCGCGCGGTGATCCACGCGTTCGATCCTATGCGGGAGCAGGAAAGACGGTCCTAGTTCTCGAGGGCGTCGACGCCGGCCTTGGCGAACTTCTCGTCCAGGTCACCGCTCGGGGCGCCGGCCACGCCGATGCCCGCGACCGGGGCGCCCTTCGCCTGCACCGGGGCACCGCCGGCCAGGAAGAGGGTGCCGGGGATGTCCTTGAGGTTCGGGGTCTGGGCGAGCCGGCCGGCGAGCACCGAGGTCGGGGCGTTCCAGGACACGGCGGTGTACGCCTTGCGCTGCGCCGACTCGTAGGACTGCGGGCCGGCGCCGTCGCCGCGGAGGGTGACGACGGTGTTGCCGTTGCGGTCCACCACCGCGACCGTGACCTTCTGGCCCTCCTTCCCGGCGGCCTCCAGCGCGGCCTGGGCCGCGCGGGTGGCGGCGCCGACGGTGAGGTGGGTCGAGGTGGTGAAGGTCTTGTCGTCGCCCTTGGGGCCGTCGGACTGGGCGGCGCTCGCGCTGACGGCGCCGAAGGTCCCGGCGCCGAGCGCGACGGCGAGGGCGGTACCGGTGAGGACGCGGGTACGGGTGTTCATGCTGCTACTCCTGAGGTAGGTGGTCCGCTGCTCCAAGCCTCACCCGGGATCCCGCCCCCGCCCGTCCCCGCACCGGCCGACCCCGGGGTCATCCGATCGGCCGATGCGCACCCACCCACCTGCCGGTTTGGCTCAGGATGTACCCAAGCCCCACCCCCAGGAGCCCCCCGTGACCCCGGACCCGAACCCCACCCCCGCCGAGGACCCCACCGGCCCTGCCCGGGGCACCGGCCAGGCCCGGGGCACCGGCCAGGGTGACGGGACCCGGGCGGGCCACGAGGCCCGGGCGGCCCACGAGGCGGACGGCGCCGACACCGGCACCGACGGCGCCCGCGCCACCGCCACCGCCACCGCCACCGCCACCGGGACGCGGACGCTGGCCGCCGTCACGCACGCCGCGTTCTTCCTGCTCCTCGGGGCCTCCGTGGCCAGGTTCCTGCTGCACCACCCCGGCGAGCCCCGTACGCCGTGGGTCATCGCCCTCGGCGCCACCCTCGCCCTGCTGTACGTGCTCGGGCCCGCCGTCGGCGCCGCGCCCACGCTGCGGCGCCTGCTCTGGCTCGGCGTGGTCGTGGCCACCTGGGTGGTCCTCGTCCTGCTCGCGCCCAGCTTCGCCTGGTGCGCAGTCCCCCTCTTCTACACCGCCCTGCGCACCCTGCCCCCGCGCGCGGCGGTCGTCCTCGTCGCCCTGCTCACCGCCCTGGTCGTCGCCGCCCAGCTCAGGCTGTCCCCGTCCTTCGACCCCAACCTCCTCCTCGCCCCGCCCGCCGTCGCCGCCCTCGCCACGGCCGTCTTCGTCCACATGGAGCGCCAGACCCGGGCCCAGCGCACCCTGATCGACGACCTCATCCGCACCCGCCGGGAACTGGCCGCCACCGAGCGCCGCGAAGGCACCCTCGCCGAACGCCAGCGGCTCTCCATGGAGATCCACGACACCCTGGCGCAGCACCTGTCCAGCCAGCAGATGCTGCTCCAGGCCGCCGACCGCACCTGGGACAGCGACCCCGCCACCGCCCGCGCGCACGTCCGGACCGCCACCGACACCGCCGCGCGCGGCCTCGCCGAGGCCCGCCGACTGGTCCACGACCTCGCACCGCCCGAGCTGGCGGGCGGCGGGCGCCTCGCCGACGCCCTGCGGGCGCTGGACGCCGGCCCCGACATCGAGGTCCGCTTCCACCTGGAGGGCACGCCCGCAGCGCTGCCCGACCGCGCCGAATCCGCCCTGCTGCGGATCGCGCAGGGCGCCCTGGCCAACGTCCGGGAGCACTCGGGGGCCCGCACCGCCGCCCTGACCCTGAGCTTCCTGGGCGACCAGGTCGTCCTGGACGTCGCGGACGACGGCCACGGCTTCACCGAACCGCGCGAACCCCGCGCCGACGTCCCCGACCGGGGCCACGGCCTGCCCGCGATACGCGCCCGCGTGCGGCAGCTCGGCGGCACCCTGACCCTCGAATCCACCCCCGGCGAAGGAACCGTCCTGTCCGCCGCGATCCCCCTGGAGCCGGCCCGATGACCACGATCCTCCTCTGCGACGACCACGTGGTGGTCCGCGCCGGCCTGCTGGCCCTGCTGGGCAGCGAACCCGACATCGAGGTCCTCGGCGAAGCGGGCAGCGGCGAGGAGGCGGTCGCGCTGGCCGCGAAGCTCCGGCCCGAGGTGGTGCTGATGGACCTCCAGCTGGGGGTCGGCATCGACGGGGTGGAGGCCACCCGCCGCATCACCTCCGCCCCGAACCCCCCGCACGTGCTGGTCCTGACGACGTACGACACCGACGCGGACATCACCCGGGCCATCGGGGCGGGCGCGACGGGGTACCTCCTCAAGGCGGAACGGCCCGAGGAACTCTTCACCGCGATCCACTCGGCGGCAGCCGGCCGCACCACCCTCTCCGCGCCGGTGGCCAGCCGTGTGATGGCCCGCATGCGGGGGTCACGCCCGACGCTGACGGACCGTGAACTGGACATCCTCGGCCAGCTGGCCCGCGGCCTCGGCAACCGCGACATCGCCCGGGCCCTGTTCATCAGCGAAGCCACGGTCAAGACCCACCTGGGCCGCATCTACGACAAACTCGGCGTCGACACCCGCGCGGGAGCCGTCTCGGTAGCCAAGGAACAACGCCTCCTCCCGTCGTAACGCCACCCCCGCCAACCCCAGCCCCGCCGACGTTCAAGGCACGCGGCCCCGCCAAATCCAGCCCGCCACGTCCGAGGCACGCGGCCCCGCCAAACCCAGCCCCGCCACGTCCCAGGCACGCGGCCCCGCCAACCCCAGCCCCGCCGACGTTCAAGGCACCCGGCCCCGCCAACCCCAGCCCCGCCGACGTTCAAGGCACCCGGCCCCGCCAAATCCAGCCCCGCCGGCGTTTGAGGCGCGGGGGCCCGGGGCCGGCCCCCGCAACGGCGCCGCACCCTCCCACCCACACACACCGCACGCGGGCCGGCCCCCACCCACGGCGGAACCCACCGGCCAACCCCACCGGCCAACCCCACCGGCCATACCCACCAACCCAACCCACCCGGCGGAGCCACCCCACCCCGTGACACCATCTCTACGTGCTCGACATCGGCTACTCCCTCTCCCGACGCTTCCCCGACCCCCCGCAGACCGACTACCGCTCGGCGGACATCCACACCCTGCGCCACGACCTCTTCTGCGGAGACGTCTACCTCGCCGACACCCACGCCGACCGCGAGCTGTCCACAGCCTGGGGATGGGTTCCCGTCCTCGACTTCGCCTGGGCGCTCTGCGACATCGTCGAGCAGCTCGACCAGGATCCGCGCGGCAGCCGCTCCGCCAACCGCCAGTACGCGGAACTCGACTTCACCGAGTCCTCCGACCGCATGCTGTTCGAGCGCCGCTTCGGCTGGGTCGACATCGAGGCCGACTGGATGCCGCCCGAGGAAGCCCCCCTCACCTTCACCCACCGCCTGCTCCGCCGCGAGGCCCGCGACTTCCTCCACGACCTCATCGCCGACCTCGTCGACATGCACGACGGCCTCGCCGACAACCCCGCCATCTGGACCCTCCAGGCCCGCTTCCCCCGCGTCCCCGCCTGAGGGCCGCAGCAGCCGCCCGCACAGCGGCTCCCCCCTCCCCCTCCATCGGCGCAGCCCCCGCCGACACGGCTACGGCACCACCCGCACCCCCAGCTGCGCGGCCAGCGCCGGGGCCAGGTCGTACAGCTGCGCCGGACTGATCACCGCCCCCGCCAAGGCGTCCACCCCCCGCGCGATCCCCAGTTCCACCGCCTCCCGCAGGTCCACGTCCGACATCCGCGCCCCCTGGAAGTCCGCCCCCCGCAGCGTGCAGTCCCGGAACTCCACCCGCTCCAGCACCGCCCCCGCGAAGTCCGGCTCCACCAGCACGCACCCCTCGAAGACCACGTCTTTGAGCTTCGCCTTGCGCAGGTTCAGGTAGTCGATCTTGCCGCCCCGCACGACCACCCGCTCCAGCACCGCCCCGTGCAGCTGGACGCCGCCGAGCCGCGCCTCCACCAGCTCCACGTCCCGCAGCGAGGCCCCCGACAGGTCCGTCCCCACCCCCCGCACCCCCTCCAGCACCGAATCCAGGATCCGCGCCTTCGCCAGCCCCGCCTCGTCCAGCGCGCACCGTCGCAGCGCACAGTCCATGAACCGGGCCCCGATCCCCTCCTGCCGGCCGAAGTCCACGTCCACGAACTCCACCGCGTCGTAGTCCCCGTCCGGCTCCAGCCCACCCCCCTGCCACGCCGCCAGCTCCGGCAACCGCACCTCCGCGCGCTTCGCCGCCTTCACCGGCCCGCCCCGCCCCCGGTCCTGCCCCTTTCGCACCATGCCCCCATCGTGACGCACCCCACTGACAACGCCCCGCCTAACCCGCAGCCCCCGACTCCGCCGGCCCCGCCAGCCCCGCCAGCGCCTCGTCCGTCAGCCGGTACACCGTCCACTCGTCCTGCGGCCGCGCGCCCAACGCCTCGTAGAACGCGATCGTCGGCTCGTTCCACTTGAGCACCGACCACTCCAGCCGCCCGTACCCCCGCTCGCCACAGATCCGCGCCAGCTCCGCCAGCAGCGCCTTGCCGTGACCACCACCGCGCGCGCCGGGACGCACGTACAGGTCCTCCAGGTAGATCCCGTGCACCCCGCGCCACGTCGAGAAGCTGAGGAACCACAGCGAGAACCCGACGGCCTCCCCCTCCTCCGTCTCCGCGACGTGCGCGAAGGCCGCCGGCAGCTCCCCGAACAGCGCCTCCCGCAACTGCTCTTGGGTGGCCCGCGCCTCCTGCGGCACCTTCTCGTACTCCGCCAGCTCGCGGATCATGGACCAGATGACGGGAACGTCCGCCTCCACAGCGTTGCGAATCATGCCCGCACCCTACGACCGGCCCGCCCGCGCGCATCAGCCAACCAGCCCCCGATCCGGCCTCGGAACGCGACATCCCGTCCCTGGACACCCCTCGGAAACGGGGTGTAGCAACTCCCCATGACGATCAACGGCGGCATTTCCTTCTGGTACGCGACGGATCACACCGCCACCGCCCCGCCCCGCGCCCCCCTCACCTCCGACGCCACGGCAGACGTCGTCATCGTCGGCGGCGGTTACACCGGCCTGTGGACCGCCTACTACCTCAAGTCCTCCGCACCCGACCTCCGCGTCACCGTCCTGGAGCAGAAGTTCTGCGGCTACGGCGCCTCCGGCCGCAACGGCGGCTGGCTCTACAACGGCATCGCCGGACGCGACCGCTACGCCGCACTCCACGGCCACCAGGCCGCGCTCCGCCTCCAGCGGGCCATGAACGAGACCGTCACCGAGGTCATCGACGTCGCCGCCAAGGAGGACATCCGGGCCGACATCCACCACGGCGGCGTCCTCGAAGTCGCCCGCACCCCCGCCCAGCTGTCCCGCCTGCGCGCCTTCCACGAGGGCGAGCTCGCCTTCGGCGAAACGGACCGCGTCCTGCACGACGCCACCGACACCCGCGCCCGCATCGACATCGCGGACGCCGTCGGCTCCAGCTGGACCCCCCACGGCGCCCGCATCCACCCGCTGAAACTCGTCACGGGCCTCGCGGCGGCCTGCGAACGGCTCGGCGTTGTCATCCACGAGTCGACCCCCGTCACCGAGATCGCCCCCGGCCGCGCCCGCACCCCGTACGGCACCGTCCGCGCCCCGTACGTCCTGCGCTGCACCGAGGGCTTCACCGCCGCCCTCAAGGGCCACAAGCGCTCCTGGCTCCCCATGAACTCCTCGATGATCGTCACGGCCCCCCTGCCCCCGTCCACCTGGCAGTCCCTGAACTGGTCCGACTCGGCGCTCCTCGGCGACATGGCCCACGCCTACATGTACGCCCAGCGCACCGCCGACGACCGCATCGCGATCGGCGGCCGCGGGGTCCCCTACCGCTACGGCTCCCGCACCGACAACGACGGCACCACCCAGGAACGCACCGTCGCCTCCCTCACGGCCCTGCTCACCTCGTTCTTCCCGCTGCTCACCGGAGTGGAGGTCACCCACGCCTGGTCGGGCGTCCTCGGCGTCCCCCGCGACTGGTGCGCCACCGTCACCCTCGACCGCACCACCGGCCTCGGCTGGGCCGGCGGCTACGTCGGCTCGGGCGTGGCCACCGCCAACCTCGCCGGGCGCACCCTGCGCGACCTGGTCCTGGGCGAGGCCACGGACCTCACCGCCCTCCCCTGGGTCAACCACCGCGTCCGCCGCTGGGAACCGGAACCCTTCCGCTGGCTCGGCGTCCAGGCCCTCTACGCCGCCTACCGCGAGGCCGACCGCCGCGAAACCGCCACCCACACCCCCACCACCACCCCGCTGGCCCGCCTCGCCAACCGCATCTCGGGCCGCCACTGAAACACCGGCAGAAACGCCGTAAGGCCCCGGACCACCGCCCGGGGCCTTCCTCTTCGGATTCAGATCGAGCTGATCATCGGCGACTGTGCCGCCGGGACGGTCCGTCATCACCGGTCCGCGCACCGACCGCGCCTCGTATGTGACGGCTGGCGGGAGGCTGCAAGTCATCCCGCATCAACCGCTGCAGCGAATCCAGCTCCGCAAAGAACGGGCGTATGACCTGCTGATACTCAGGGTCTTCGAAGGTCACATCATCGTCGGCAAGCATGTCGCGCGCTGCCCGAAGCTGGTGATAGACCGGCACGGCGGCCTCGTAGATGTGGTCCGGCGCCGCAATGGCCAGCTCTCGGAGAACGGACTTGGCGTCCGAGTGCTGGGGATCGCTGAGAAACGCGTCGTGGATGGCCTGCGTGCGGGAGGGCCCGCCCTCCACGGTGCGGAGCACTGCCCGGCCCCGGGACCTGGCTCCGGAGCCGTGTCTGAGACCAGAACTGAGACAGAGAGCACCCGTGCGGCCCTCGCCCGGCGCCGCCGCAAGATTCGGTGAAACACGAAAGCCCAGCTCAGACGAGGTCTGAGCTGGGCTTCCACCAGAGCCCCCTGTCGGATTCGAACCGACGACCTACGCATTACAAGTGCGTTGCTCTGGCCGGACTGAGCTAAGGAGGCAGTGCACACCCGCCGGTTACTCGGGCGGGACCGCCATCACTCTACACAGCGCGCGAATCCGTCGGCCATCACATTCGACGGCCCTCCACGGGGTACCCCGTCGACGCCAGCGCCGCCGCCACGGCGACCGGGTCCGCTTCCGGGGCCAGGGTTTCGAGCACCTCGGACGTGAGGGGGCGCAGGGCGTGGACGTGGCGGATCGCGTCCGGATCGAGCTGCCGTGCGTAGTAGTCCTGGCGAAGGCGTGGTACGCCTCCGGCGTGCCGGCCGCCAGGACGTGGAAGAGGTGGCCGGTGCCGTCGTCGGCGTACTCGGCGTACTCCACCGGCCCGGCCCGCCAGGCGGTGTCGTGCGTCTCCCGCCAGAAGACGACCGTGGCCACCCGCACCTCGTCGTCGCAGAACGCCGGCTCGTCGAGCAGCGGCCGGAACACCTCGGGCAGGGTGTCCACCAGCCCGGGCCACAGGGCCATGTCCTCGTTGGTGTAGGGGCTCATGGAGGACTCGTGGTCGAAGCCGCGGCCGAAGACCCCGTCGGGGGTGAAGAGGATCGCGTACTCGTCACCCGCGCCGTTGTTCATCAGCCCGGCCTCGGTCCCCGGGCCCCACCCGGGGTCGTAGTCGAAGTACCTCCCGCTCCGGCCGCCCATCAGGACGTCGAGGGCCGCCAGGGCCCGGCAGCGGTCGCGCAGGACGTGGACGTCCGGGAGGACGGCGATCAGTTCGTGGACGGTGTGGGGGCGCGGTGCGGCGGCCATGCGGGTCATGCGGGTCATGCGGGTCATGCGGGTCATGAAAGCAGGCGGGTCCGACAGATCGCACAAAGTTCGAAGTCATCGCGGTGCGGTGCTGACAGTGGAGGGCACGGCCGGTAGCGTCGGGCGGAGTCCGGATTCTGGACTAGACCTTCCACTCGGATCGTCCGGCACGTTCCTGCCGGTAGAAGGGATTCACCACCATGGCTTCTGTCACCTTCGACAAGGCGACCCGGCTCTACCCGGGCGGCGACAAGCCCGCCGTCGACCAGCTCGAGCTGGAGATCCAGGACGGGGAGTTCCTCGTCCTCGTCGGCCCCTCGGGCTGCGGCAAGTCCACCTCGCTGCGCATGCTCGCCGGCCTGGAGGACGTCAACGGCGGCGCCATCCGCATCGGTGAGCGCGACGTGACGCACCTGCCGCCCAAGGACCGGGACATCGCGATGGTGTTCCAGAACTACGCGCTCTACCCCCACATGTCCGTCGCCGACAACATGGGCTTCGCCCTCAAGATCGCCGGTGAGGACAAGGCGACCATCCGTCGCAAGGTGGAGGAGGCGGCGAAGATGCTCGACCTCACCCAGTACCTCGACCGCAAGCCGAAGGCGCTCTCCGGCGGCCAGCGCCAGCGCGTCGCCATGGGCCGCGCGATCGTGCGCAAGCCGCAGGTGTTCCTCATGGACGAGCCGCTGTCGAACCTCGACGCCAAGCTCCGCGTCTCGACCCGCACGCAGATCGCCGCGCTCCAGCGGGACCTCGGCATCACCACCGTGTACGTCACCCACGACCAGGTCGAGGCCATGACCATGGGCGACCGGGTCGCGGTCCTCAAGGACGGTCTGCTCCAGCAGGTCGACACCCCGCGCAACATGTACGACCGGCCCGCGAACCTGTTCGTCGCCGGGTTCATCGGCTCTCCCGCCATGAACCTGGTCGAGGTGCCGATCACCGACGGCGGCGTGAAGTTCGGCGACAGCGTCGTCCCCGTTTCCCGCGAGGCGCTCGCCGCCGCCGCCGACGCGGGCGACCGCACCGTGACGGTCGGCGTGCGTCCCGAGCACTTCGACATCGGTGACACCGGCGGCCTGACGATCACGGTCAACGTGGTCGAGGAACTCGGCGCCGACGGCTACGTCTACGGTTCCGTCGCCGACGCCACCGCCGGCAAGCAGGACCTCGTGGTCCGCGTCAACGGCCGCCAGGTGCCCGAGAAGGGCTCGACCCTGCACGTGGTGCCGCGCCCCGACGAGATCCACGTGTTCTCGACGTCCTCGGGCGCCCGCCTCTCCGACTGACGGTTCCGGCAACGGCGGAGGAAGGGGTGCCCCGCCAAGGGGTGCCCCTTCCCGGCGAGTTGCCGCGGCCGTGTCCGGATTCCCGGGCAGATCGGACCATTCGGCCCTACTCGTCAACCCGGGAATCGAAAAGCCGCGTCGAACCATCCCCCGACCGGGTGACTGAATGTCGCCACGTCTTCACCGAGCGCTACTCTCGCCCTCGTGACCCACACTGCCCGCCGTATCGGCCGTTCCCTCGCCCTGGTCCTGCCCGTCGTCCTGGTCCTGTCCGGGACGCTGGCGGTCACC
The DNA here is from genome assembly GCF_036226825.1 of Streptomyces sp. NBC_00667. Taxonomy (NCBI): domain Bacteria; kingdom Bacillati; phylum Actinomycetota; class Actinomycetes; order Kitasatosporales; family Streptomycetaceae; genus Streptomyces; species Streptomyces sp. NBC_00667. The sequence goes on along the minus strand of NZ_CP109022.1, from coordinate 3,761,794 downwards.
ATGGTCCCCTGGGCGGACAACTCCTCCTCCCAGATCCTGACCGCCTCCGCAGAAGGCGTGTCCGTTCCCGCCAAGCCGCGTGCCGCACAGGACCTGTTGCGCGAGAAGCTGCTCACCGAGCTGCGTCAGGGTGAGGAGCCGGGCGACGTCCTGACGCACCTCCAGCAGGAGGTCGACCGGCGGCCCTCGCTCGCCGAGCACTGCGTGGGCATCGCGCGGGCCCTGGGCCGGGCCGCCGTCGAGGCCTACGGGCCGACGAAGGCCCAGTCCTTCGCCCGCCCCGTCTGCGACACCTCGTACGCGTCCGGCGTCGCCTCCATGGGCTGACGGTCCGACCGGCGGGTTGACGGCCGTCGCGTCGGCCGTCGCCGCGGGGGCGTCCTGCCTACGCTGGCGGGCATGACCGACGTTCCCCCCGTACCGCCCCAACCCACGCACGACGCGGCCGCGTTCCCGGCTGCCCCCACCCAGGCCGTGGTCCTGGCGGGCGGCCAGGGCACGCGGCTGCGGCCGTATACGGACGACCGGCCGAAGCCGATGGTCGAGATCCCGGGAACGGGCGTGCCGATCATCGGGCACCAGCTCGCCTGGCTGGCGGCGGAGGGGGTCACCGACGCCGTCGTCTCCTGCGGGCACCTCGCCGGGGTGCTCCAGGACTGGCTCGGCCGCACCCGGCTGCCGCTGCGGGTGACGACAGTCGTGGAGGAGGAGCCGCTCGGCCGGGGCGGCGGCCTCAAGTACGCCGCGCGCCACCTCCCGCACGCGGACCAGCCCTGGTACGCGACCAACGGCGACGTCTGGACCCGGTTCTCGCTGCGCGAGATGGCCGCCTTCCACAAGGAGCGCGACGCGGTGGCCACGCTGGCGCTGGCCCGGCCGCGGATCCCGTGGGGGGTCGTGGAGACCAACGAGTTCGGGCAGGTACTGGACTTCATCGAGGCGCCGCAGTCGCCGTACCCCGTGAACGCCGGCGTGTACGTGTTCGGCCCCGCCTTCGCGGCGCTGCTGCCCGACCTGGGCGACCACGAGCGGACCACCTTCCCCCGGCTGGCCCGGGAGCGCCGCCTCGCGGGCTTCCCGCTGCCCCAGGGCGCCTACTGGCGGGCGATCGACACGGCGAAGGACCTGACCGAGGCGGCCCGGGAGTTGGCGGCGTACGGAGGCTCCTGAGCGGCCGTGCCCGGCCCCGCGCACGCCCCGCACCGGCCCCCACCGCCCCGCGAAGCCCCGCGAAGCCCCGCGAAGCCCCGCTCCCTCCTCCGCGCTACGCCGAAGCGCCCCGCGCACGCCGAAGGGCCCGGCGCGCTCCTCGCGCGCCGGGCCCTGGGCCACGTACGGGTACCGGTTCCGTGTACGGTCCTCAGCCGAGCAGGCCGCCGACCAGGCCGGGCTTCTTGGCGGTGCCGCCGCTGCCGCCCCCGCTGCCGCTGCCCGAGGAGGACGTCGGCGGCTGCTGCGGGCTGGACTGGCGCGGCGTGCTGCGCGGGGTGCTCTGCCCGCTCCCGGCGCCGCTGCGGCTCGCGGCCGGTGACTGCGCGCCCGTCCCGGCGCTCTGCGAGGGTGCCGAACCCGCCCCGGTACGGCCGGACTTGGCGGCGGGGGCGGAGGCGCTCGCCGAGGGCGTGGCGGGCTTGGACGGCTGCTGCGAGGGCGGCTGCTGCCGCTTGGCCGGCGCCTGCACCGGAAGCGGGGTGCCGGGCAGGTAGTTGCTCGGGGCCCGCCCGGGCCCCGGAACGGTGACCACGGCGGTGGACCGGACGGCCCCGCCGAGGAGGGAGCCGACGAGCAGGGCGAGCCCGCAGATCACGCCGCCCATGAGGGCTCCGCGCCGCAGTACGCGCCGGCGCAGCTGCCAGACCTCGGAGCGCGGGCCGAGCGTGCGCCAGGCTTCTCCGGCGAGGCGTCCGTCGAGCGAGTAGACGGGGGCGCCTGCGATGATCAGCGGGCTCCAGGCGGCCAGATAGATGATGTCGGGCGCGTCGTACGCCGGGACGGTCTTCCAGCTGACGGTCATCAGCAGCGCCGCGGACAGCAGCGCGCCGAAGCAGGCGGCGAACCGCTGCCAGAGCCCGAAGACCGTGAGCACGCCGACGATGACCTGGAGGAACGCCACGGTGAGCCCCGCACCGACGGGGTGCGCGAGCGCGAAGTCGCGCAGCGGTTCGGCCAGCGGCCAGGGGTGCAGGGTGTGCAGCCAGCTGACCATGGAACCGCGTTCGCCGCCGTCGAAGTAGACGGGGTCGCAGAGCTTGCCCATGCCGGCGTAGATGGAGATGAAGCCGAGGAAGACGCGCAGCGGGAGCAGCACGACGCCGAGGTTCATCCGACGGCCCGGGTAGTACGAGGCTTGTGCACGGGTGTCGGGGGCGGGCCGCCGGGACTCGTCCCCGCTCTCGCCGTCCCCGTCGTACCCGGAGCCGTACCCGTCGTACGGCCCGTAGTCGTAGGAGGGCCCCGCGGGCTGCCGGACCGCGCCGAGGCGGCGGGTCTCGTCGGGGTCGCCGTAGGTGCGCTGGCCGATGACGGTCGGCGTGGCGAGGGTGTCGTCGGCGAGGTCGTGCGCGAGGTCGACGCGCGGGATGGTCTGGGTGGCGCCCCCGTCGAAGCCGTCCCGGCCGCGGCCCGCCTCCCGTGCGGCCTGGAGCAAACCGCCCATCGCGGCCGTGTCGCCCTGGTCGGCCTTGCCGCTCCAGACGACGGGGGCCCGGCGTCGGGTCGCCCCGGCGGCAGCGGCCACGGCACCGCCGAGGACGGGAGCCCGGCCGGGTGCGCCTGCGGGCAGCGAGGTCTTGGAACGCGCGCTCGGGCTCGGTGCGAGCCGCACGCGGAAGCTTGCGTGGTTGACGATGACCTGTGCGGGATCGCACGGCACCTTGACCATGCTCAGCGCGGGCTGGTCGTCGAACCCTGACGTTCTGGTGTCCACACTCATCTAACCGAGTGACGAGTGATAAGGACACTGCCTTGACAGCAGGGATGTGTCCGAGACCCGTCAAGATCAAGTCACCCCGCCCGGAAGGGGCGGGGTGACACGCTCACGGGTCACGCTCTCTGAGCCAACTGGATCAAGGGAGTGGGCCGGGTGGGCCCGGCGATCAGGTGCGCGGCGCCTCGGCGCGACGGCGGGCGGCCTCGTAGAGCACGACGCCCGCTGCGACACCGGCGTTCAGCGACTCCGCGCCACCCGGCATCGGGATGCGCACGAGGTAGTCGCAGTTCTCGCCGACGAGCCGGCCGAGGCCCTTGCCCTCGGAGCCGACGACGATGACGACCGGGCCGGCCAGCGCCGGCAGGTCGTTGACGGTGTGCTCGCCTTCGGCGGCGAGACCGACGATGGCGATGCCGGCCTTCTTGTACTCCTGGAGCGCGCGGGTCAGGTTCGTGACGCGGGAGACCGGGGTGCGGGCGGCGGTGCCGGCCGAGGTCTTCCAGGCGCCCGCGGTCATACCGGCGGCGCGGCGCTCGGGGATGACCACGCCGTGGCCGCCGAAGGCGGAGACGGAGCGGACGATCGCGCCGAGGTTGCGCGGGTCGGTGACGCCGTCGAGGGCGACGATCAGCGGGTCCTCGCCGTTGTCGTACGCGGCGGTGGTGAGGTCCTCGGGGTGCGCGTACTCGTACGGCGGGACCTGGAGGACCAGGCCCTGGTGGTTGAGCCCGTTGGTCATGCGGTCGAGCTCGGGACGCGGGGCTTCCATCAGGTTGATGTTGCCGCGCTGGGCGGCGAGCTGCAGGGCCTCGCGGACGCGCTCGTCGTTGTCGATGAACTGCTGCACGTAGAGGGTGGTGGCGGGGACGCCGTCGCGCAGCGCCTCGAAGACCGGGTTGCGGCCGACGACCATCTCGCTGGTGCCCTTGGGTCCGCCGCGGCGGGGGGCGGGGCGGCGCTTGGCGGCCTGGCGGGCCATGGCGTTGCTGATGCGGTTCGCCTTGTGCTTCTTGCGGTCCTCGGCCTTGGGCGTGGGGCCCTTGCCTTCCAGGCCCTTGCGCCGCTGGCCACCGCTGCCGACCGTAGCGCCCTTCTTGTTGGACGTGCGGCGGTTCCTGCGCTGGCTGTTCCCGGCCATGACCTCTACCTGTTTCGTTGGTGCTGCGGTGTGTACGTATGAAGAGTGTGCCGCCCGGGACGCCGGGCGGCACAGCGGGACTGCTCCGGCGGGCTCAGCGGGGGCCGAGCGTCCAGCGGGGTCCCGTGGGGCTGTCCTCGATGACCAGGCCGGACTGCTGGAGCTGGTCGCGGATGGCGTCGGCGGTCGCCCAGTCCTTGCGGGCCCGGGCGGACTCGCGCTGCTCCAGGACCAGGCGCACGAGGGTGTCGACGGCGCCGTGGAGGTCCTCGCCGCGGTCGGCCTCGCCCGCCCAGGACGGGTCGAGCGGGTCCAGGCCGAGGACGCCCAGCATGGCCCGTACCTCGGACAGGCGCGCGATGGCGGCGTCCTTGTCGTCGGCGGCGAGGGCACTGTTGCCCTGCCGGACCGCCGTGTGGACGATGGCGAGCGCCTGCGGCACGCCGAGGTCGTCGTCCATGACCTCGGCGAAGGCGGGCGGCACTTCGGCGGCCGGTTCGACCGGCCCGCCGGCCTTCTCGACGACGCGCTGGCAGAAGCCCTCGATGCGCGCGAAGGCCGACTCCGCCTCGCGCAGCGACTCCTCGCTGTACTCGATCATCGAGCGGTAGTGGGGGGTCCCCAGGTAGTAGCGCAGCACGATCGGGCGCCACTGCTTGAGCATCTCGGAGACGAGCACCGAGTTGCCGAGGGACTTGGACATCTTCTCGCCGGTCATGGTGACCCAGGCGTTGTGGACCCAGTACCGCGCGAACTCGTCGCCGAAGGCCTTGGCCTGGGCGATCTCGTTCTCGTGGTGCGGGAAGATCAGGTCCAGGCCGCCGCCGTGGACGTCGAAGACGCTGCCCAGGTACTTGTGCGCCATCGCGGAGCACTCCAGGTGCCAGCCGGGACGGCCGCGGCCCCAGGGGGTCTCCCAGTCGGGCTCGCCGGGCTTGGAGGCCTTCCACATGGCGAAGTCGCGCTGGTCGCGCTTGCCGGTGATGCCTTCCTCGGTGGGCTGGCGCAGGTCGTCGATGTCCTGGTTGGACAGCGCCAGGTAGCCGGGGAAGGAACGCACGTCGAAGTAGACGCTTCCGTCCGCCTCGTACGCGTGACCGCGCTCGATCAGGCCGCGCATCATCTCGATCATCTCCGGCACGTGGCCGGTGGCGCGGGGCTCGTAGGTCGGCGGGAGGCAGCCGAGGGCGTCGTAGCCGTCGTTGAAGGCGCGCTCGTTCTCGTAGCCGATGGACCACCAGGGGCGGCCCTGCTCGGAGGCCTTCTTGATGATCTTGTCGTCGATGTCCGTGACGTTGCGGATGAAGGTGACGTCGTAGCCGCGGTAGGTGAACCAGCGGCGCATGATGTCGAAGTTCAGGTACGACCGGACGTGCCCGATGTGCGGGGCGGCCTGCACCGTGGCGCCACAGAGGTAGATCGAGACACAGCCCGGTGTGACGGGGTTGAAGTCGCGGATCTGCCGGGCGCTGGTGTCGTACAGGCGAATAGTCACGGCATCCAGGGTAGTGCGCCCGTAGCAGTGCCCCGCGACCCTTTGGCGACCCGGGGGCCCGTTTGTTGCCGCAGCCGCCCCGTTTGTCGCCGAGAGGGTGTCGCGGCACGGGCCCGCCACGGGGTGCGTACGTACCTCTAGGACGGGTTCGTCCGGTAGACGAGGGCCGTGGCGATGGCGGCGAGGCCCTCGGCGCGGCCGGTGAGACCGAGACCGTCGGTGGTGGTGCCCGAGACGGATACGGGGGCGCCCGCGGCGGCCGCCAGCGCCTTCTGCGCCTCTTCACGCCGCTTGCCGATCTTCGGGCGTACGCCGATCACCTGGATCGCGATGTTGCCGATCTCGAAGCCCTCGGCCCGGACGATGCGGGCGGCCTCCGCGAGGAGCGTGACGCCGGCGGCGCCGGACCACTCGGGCCGGGAGGTGCCGAAGTGCGCGCCGAGGTCGCCGGCCCCGGCGGCCGAGAAGAGGGCGTCGCAGGCGGCGTGCGCGGCGACGTCGCCGTCGGAGTGTCCGGCGAGGCCGTCCTCGCCCTCCCACAGCAGGCCGGCGCACCACAGTTCGCGGCCGGTCTCGAAGGCGTGCACGTCGGTGCCGATGCCGACGAGCGGGATCAGCGGGGCGGCGGGGGCGCCGGCGGCGTCGGGGCTGGCGGGACCGGCGGGACTAGTAGGCATCGGTGGCCCTCCTGCGGGCGAGTACGGCCTCGGCGAGGACCAGGTCGAGCGGGCGGGTCACCTTGAACGCCTCTTCGTGGCCGGGGACCGTGACGACGGTGACGCCGAGGCGCTCCACCATGCCGGCGTCGTCCGTGGCGCCCTCGCCCTCGGCGCCGGGACCGGTGGCCGAGGCGAACTTCTCGTGGGCGCGGCGCAGCGTGGCGAGGTCGAAGCCCTGCGGGGTCTGGACGGCGCGCAGCCGGGCCCGCTCGGGGGTGGCGACGACGGGCTCCGGCTCGCCGGGCTTGCCGGGCTCGACCTCCTTGACGGTGTCGGCCAGCGCCAGCGCGGGCACCACGGCGGGGGCGCCGTCGCGGACGGCCTCCACGACGGCGTCGACCGTCTCGACGGGGACCAGCGGGCGGGCCGCGTCGTGGACGAGTACGCAGGTGACGTCTGCCGGGAGCGCCTCCAGGCCCGCGCGTACGGATCCCTGGCGGGTCTCGCGGCCCGGTACGACCAGCACCTCGGTCCGCTCCGGCAGCGGATGCTCGTCGAGCAGGCGGCGCACCTCGGGCGCGCCGTCGGAGGGGGCGACGACCACGACGAGCGAGACCGCGCGGGAGCGGGCCATGGCGCGGACGGCGTGGATCAGCATCGGTGTCCCGCCGATGGCCCGCAGGGCCTTGGGGGCGCCGGGGCCGAGGCGTACCCCACGCCCGGCGGCCGGGATGACGGCGGCGGTGCGGTGGGGGCGCGATTCGTCAGACATCAGTAGCTCCGAGCCAGGTTTGTGACTTCGGCCGACATGGGTATGGCGTTGAGGGTGACTCCGGGTACGACGCCATCGCCCCTTCCGTGACGACCGGGCGAGTCGGCTGGGCAGGATGGGGGGTACGGGGTACAGACATGCCGCAGCGCCCGGCAACAAGTTTCCTTGTCATCGGGCACCGCGGCACAACTGTCTGCGAAGGGCCTGTACGACGGGATCCGTGGAACGGATCCGTCCGGCTCGTCGCGTACGGGTTCCTCGCGTCAGGACGCGAGGACCTCGTCGAGGAGGGCCTCGGCCTTGTCCTCGTTGGTGTTCTCGGCGAGCGCGAGCTCGCTCACCAGGATCTGGCGCGCCTTCGCGAGCATGCGCTTCTCGCCCGCGGAAAGCCCGCGCTCACGCTCACGGCGCCACAGGTCGCGCACCACTTCGGCGACCTTGATGACGTCGCCAGAAGCGAGCTTCTCCAGATTTGCCTTGTAGCGCCGGGACCAGTTCGTCGGTTCTTCTGCATACGGTGCGCGGAGCACCTCGAAGACCCGGTCCAGCCCGTCCTGGCCGACTACGTCGCGAACGCCGACGAACTCCGCATTGTCCGCAGGCACACGAACCGTCAGGTCGCCCTGGGCGACCTTGAGCACCAAGTAGGTCTTGTCCACGCCTTTGATCTGACGAGTCTCAATGGCCTCGATCAGCGCGGCCCCGTGATGGGGATAGACCACGGTGTCGCCAACCTTGAACGTCATGTGACAGGTACCCCTTCCGTGGCTATCCAGGGTAACACGAGAACTGACCGTTATGAATGGCGTTTTCGCAGGTCAGGGCACATCTCGGGGCTTGACAACAGCGACACGTACGTGCTGCGGAAGGCTTCCGGAAGGGGGTATTCGCAGGTCGGAGGCGCTGTGCGGACCGGACGAAACGACCACGCTACACCTGGCGAACGCGTCGTTCAGTGTGATGTACGTCCCGTTTTGCCGGGTTCGAAGGCTGTAAAACGAACTACTCCGTTCGACTGGCGGGCACCCGTACGGAGCGGTTCCGGCCCAATCCGCGATTTGATCACCGGGCCCGCCGGCGGGAAAGCGGGAATTGATCAACGGACGGCGGGCGGAGGGGCCCGCGAACCGCGCGTCGGCGATCTCCGCGCGATATGGGGAATTGGTGATCGCCCGGACCCGTACCGGGCAGGTCGGGCACTGCGGAGGGTCGGGTGCGGGGGCGGGGCGGCGGCTCGGTAACCTAAGCGCGCTGACACACCCTTAGGGCGGCTTTACCTCAGCCGTCCGACGGGGCACCTCCCCCAGCGCGAGCTGGGGTCGTCCACCTTCCGTCCGTACGTCCAAGGAGTTGCCGCCGCCGTGAGCCGCAGCCTTCGACGCGGCGCTCTCGCCGCTACCGCCATCGTGTTCTCGATCGCTTCGCTCTCCGCATGCGCTGCGGGCACCGACGCGCAGACTCTGGAGATCAAGCCGGACAACGCCGCCGTCACCAAGGGCAACATCAAGATCCAGAACGCACTGGTGATCACCCAGAGCTCCAAGGAGAAGAAGGGCCCGGCCGCCGTCTCCGCGACCGTCTTCAACGCCGGCGACACCCCGCAGACCCTCGACGGCATCACCCTCGCGGGTGGCAAGACGAAGGTGACGCTCAAGCCGGCCGAGGGCTCCGGCAAGATCACCGTTCCGGCCGGCGGCTCCGTGGTGCTCGGTGGCAAGGGCAACGCCTCCGCCGTGGTCGAGGGCGGCCGCGAGGCGGTCCAGGACGGCAACGTGCAGGAGGTCGTCTTCCAGCTGAGCAGCACGGGCGACGTGAAGCTCGACGCCTACGTCGTCCCCGGCGCCGGCATGTACGCCGCCTTCGGCCCGACCGAGGCCCCGGCCCCCGCCCCCGGCGCGGCCGGCGCGAGCCCCTCGGGCAGCCCGTCCGGGACCCCCTCGGGCGCGCCGTCGGGCAGCCCGTCCGGTGCCGCTTCGGGCGCGCCGTCCGGCACCCCCTCGGGTTCGGCTTCGCACGCCGCCGGCCACTGAGGCGCGTAGGCACGACGTACGGGAAGGGCCCCCCTCCGCTGCGGAGGGGGGCCCTTCCCGTGTTCACCGTTCCTGCGGCTGCGACTGCGGCTGCCACTGCGGCTGAGGCTGCCGCTGCGGCCCGGGCTGCGGCTTACGGCTCGAACTTGTAGCCCAGGCCGCGGACGGTGACCAGGTAGCGCGGCGCGCCCGGGTCCGGCTCGATCTTGGCGCGAAGGCGCTTGACGTGGACGTCGAGGGTCTTGGTGTCACCCACGTAGTCGGCGCCCCAGACCCGGTCGATCAGCTGCATGCGGGTCAGGACGCGGCCCGCGTTGCGCAGCAGCATCTCCAGCAGGTCGAACTCCTTGAGCGGGAGGTCCACCTTCCCGCCGGCGACGGTGACCACGTGCCGGTCGACGTCCATCCGTACCGGCCCGGCCTCCAGGGCGGCCGGGGTGACCTCCTCCGGCTCGCCGCGGCGGCGCAGGACCGCCCGGATGCGGGCGACCAGTTCCCGCGAGGAGAAGGGCTTGGTGACGTAGTCGTCGGCTCCTATCTCCAGGCCGACCACCTTGTCGATCTCGCTGTCCTTGGCGGTCACCATGATCACCGGGACGTTGGAACGGCCGCGCAGCTGGCGGCAGACCTCCGTGCCGGGCAGGCCGGGGAGCATCAGGTCGAGGAGGACGAGGTCGGCGCCGTTGCGCTCGAACTCGTCAAGCCCGTCGGGGCCGGTCGCGGCGATCGCGACCTCGAAGCCCTCCTTGCGGAGCATGTAGGACAGGGCGTCGCTGAAGGATTCCTCATCCTCGACGACGAGCACTCGGGTCACGGAAGGACCTCCGGGGCAGGGATGGCTGTTTCAGAGTCGGTCTGGGTTCGGGCGGAGGGGGCGGCGGCGGCGGGGGCGGTGGCCTGGGGGGCGGGTGCGGCCGCTTCGGGAAGGCGAAGGGTGAAGGTGGACCCCTGTCCCTCGGAGCTCCAGACCGACACCTCGCCGCCGTGCGAAGCCGCCACGTGCTTCACGATGGCGAGGCCCAGCCCGGTTCCTCCCGTGGCGCGGGAGCGGGCGGGGTCCACACGGTAGAAGCGCTCGAAGATGCGCTCACGGTCCTTTTCCGGGATGCCGATGCCCTGGTCGGTCACGGCTATCTCGATCAAGTCTCCCCCCGGCGCGGCCACCCGGCGCGCGGCGATGCCGACGCGGGTGCGGGCCGGGCTGTAGTTGACGGCGTTCTCCACGAGGTTGCCGAGGGCCGCCGCGAGCTGGCCGCGGTTGCCCCATACCCGCAGGTCGGCGGTGCCTCCGGCGGCCATGTGGATCTGCTTGGAGGTCGCGGTGTGCCGGCAGCGGTCGATGGCCTCCGCGACCAGGGTGTCCACGCGGACGGGCTCGGCGTCCTCCAGCGGGTCGTCGTTCTGTACCCGGGAGAGGTCGATGAGCTCCTGTACGAGGTTGATCAGGCGGGTGGCCTCGATCTGCATGCGGCCGGCGAAGCGGCTGACCGCCTCGGGGTCGTCGCTGGCGTCCATGACGGCCTCGGAGAGCAGGGAGATCGCCCCGACGGGGGTCTTCAGCTCGTGCGAGACGTTCGCGACGAAGTCGCGGCGGACCGCCTCGATCCGGCGGGCCTCCGTCAGGTCCTCGACCAGCAGCAGCACCAGGCGGGAGCCGAGCGGCGCGACGCGGGCGGAGACGGCGAGGGCCTCGCCGCGGCCGGTGCCGCGGCGCGGCAGGTCGAGCTCGACCTGGCGTATCTCCCCGTCCCGCCGGGTGTCGCGGGCCATGTGGAGCATCGGCTCCACGGCGAGCTTGCCGCCGCGGACCAGGCCGAGGGCGTACGCCGCCGAGCTGGCCTTGACGACCGCGTCCCCCTCGTCGAGCACGACGGCGGAGGAGCGGAGCACGGAGAGGACGGTGTCCACTCCGGGCGGGAGTACCGCGTTGATGTCGGGGCGCATGGAGCTCCTGGTGGGGCGGGCCTGGTCGCGCTCGCTCCAGCGGAACGCCAGCATCGCGATCACGCCGGTGCAAAGACCGGCGATCGCTGCAGCTGCGGCGACCGCCGCGTTCACGTCCATGGATCCAGGTTAAGCAGGCGTCGTGACACTTCCACAGCCGTTCGGGTGGCAGCTCGAACACTCGTCGCCCAGAGTTCACCCTGACGACCGTGCTGATTCACTTGGGGTGCCGGAGTCGGACGCGTTCGCCGCCGACCGTGTCAACGTGGGGCCGGGCGGCCATGCGGCCGCCGGAGCGCCCCACGGCTCCTGAACAGCTCCTGATGAGCGAGCGGTGACGAGCGGTAAGCAGTAGCAGTAAGCGAGCAGGCAAGAGAGGGACACCATGCGCGACGCGTACCACGAGGAACTGGACTCGATCGGAGAGAGCCTGGTCGAGATGGCGCGGCTCGTCGGTTCCGCGATCGGGCGGGCCACGACGTCCATGCTCGACGCCGACCTCAAGCTGGCGGAGAGCGTCATCGCCGCCGACCAGAAGGTCGACGACCTCCAGCACGACCTGGAAGCCCGCGCCATCGCGCTGCTCGCCCGGCAGCAGCCGGTCGCCACCGATCTGCGCATCGTCGTGACCTCGCTGCGCATGAGCGCCGACCTGGAGCGCTCCGGCGACCTGGCACAGCACGTGGCGAAGCTGGCGCGGTTGCGCTTCCCGGACACGGCGGTGCCGCGGGACCTGCACGCCACCATGCTGGAGATGGGTCAGCTGGCGCAGCGGTTGATGGCCAAGGCTGCCGAGGTCATCATCACGAAGGACGTGGACCTGGCGCTCCAGCTGGAGCAGGACGACGACGAGATGGACCAGCTGCACCGCACGCTGTTCCAGCACCTGATGGACGACCGCTGGAAGCACGGCATCGAGACGGCGGTCGACGTGACGCTGCTGGGCCGCTACTACGAGCGCTTCGCGGACCACGCGGTGTCGGTGGCGAAGCGGGTCGTCTACCTGGTGACGGGCGAGCACGCGGACGAGCTCCAGCCCCCGACCCAGGTCGAGGGCGTCTGAGGGAACCCGAGCGCGCCGGGCCCGGGACACGTCGGGCACTGGCACGCCGGGCCCGGGAAACGACGGGCACGGGGCACGTCGGGCACGTCCCACGTGCGGGGCACGTCGTACGCGCCGAGCTCCAATGCGCCGTTGACGCGCCGCGGGCACTGGGCGTGAATGGGGACGAAGGCACACCGCCCGCGCACCGCCTGCGAGGAGGATCCATGCCCGATTCCCCCGTCCCCATCACCCCGGAGCACGAGCAGCCGCAGCCACCGCCGTCGCGGGAGCCGCTGCGCCTGCCGCTGCTGGCGGCCTGCGGCTGCGGCTCGGGCTGCGGCTGCGGCTGCCAGTCCGGCGCCCCCTGCCAATGCGGCGGCTGACCCGGCCCGGCCCGCACGAAGGCCCCCCGCCCGCGGATCCTCCACGGCCGGGGGGCCTTTGCGTGCGTGGGGTTACTTCTTGCCCTGGTTCTTGACGGCCTCGATGGCGGCCGCGGCGGCGGTCGGGTCGAGGTAGGTGCCGCCCGGGGTGAGGGGCTTGAAGTCGGCGTCCAGCTCGTAGGAGAGCGGGATGCCGGTCGGGATGTTCAGGCCCGCGATGTCGGCGTCCGAGATGCCGTCCAGGTGCTTGACCAGGGCGCGCAGGGAGTTGCCGTGGGCGGCGACCAGGACGGTGCGGCCGGTCAGCAGGTCCGGGACGATGGCGTCGTACCAGTACGGGAGCATGCGCACGACGACGTCCTTGAGGCACTCCGTGCGCGGGCGCAGCTCCGGCGGGATCGTCGCGTAGCGCGCGTCGTCGGACTGCGAGAACTCCGTGCCGTCCTCGAGGGGCGGCGGCGGGGTGTCGTACGAGCGGCGCCACAGCATGAACTGCTCCTCGCCGAACTCGGCGAGCGTCTGCGCCTTGTCCTTGCCCTGGAGCGCACCGTAGTGGCGCTCGTTCAGGCGCCAGGAGCGGTGGACCGGGATCCAGTGGCGGTCGGCGGCCTCCAGCGCCAGCTGCGCGGTGCGGATCGCGCGCTTCTGGAGCGAGGTGTGCACGACATCGGGGAGCAGGCCGGCGTCCTTGAGCAGCTCACCGCCGCGGACCGCCTCCTTCTCGCCCTTCTCGTTGAGGTTGACGTCCACCCAGCCGGTGAACAGGTTCTTCGCGTTCCACTCGCTCTCGCCGTGGCGGAGGAGGATCAGCTTGTACGGTGCGTCGGCCATGCGTACGAGCCTAATGGACGGCCCGGGGCGCCTGCGCGCGGTGTCCACGCCTGCCGCGGGCCCCTTGCGCACCTGTCGCGTTCCCCGCCGGATTGACACGCGGCGTCAATTGGGTGGCGGTCCGACCGCGCACGCTCGTAGCGTGCGGAGCGCCGGAGAGACACTTACTTCCTGGGGGGATCCGTATGTCGGTGGGCCGTTTGACACGGGGGGCACGCGAGAGCGTGTCAGGGCTGCCGCGCGCCTTCTGGTGGCTGTGGACGAGCACGCTGGTCAACCGGCTCGGGGCCTTCGTCGCCACCTTCATGACCCTCTACCTGACCATCGACCGGGGCTACTCGGCCTCGTTCGCCGGTCTCGTCCTCGCCCTCCACGGGCTGGGCGGCGTGCTGTCCTCGCTGGTCGCGGGTGTGATGACGGACCGGCTGGGGCGGCGGCCCACGCTGCTCGCCGCGCAGCTCTCGACCGCGTTCTCGGTGGCGCTGCTCGGGTTCATGGAACGTCCGGCGGCGATCGCCGCGGTCGCGCTGCTCGTCGGCATGACCTCGAACGCCTCCCGCCCGGCGGTCACGGCGATGATGGCGGACATCGTCCGTCCCGAGGACCGGGTACGGGCCTTCGCCCTGAACTACTGGGCGATCAACCTGGGCTTCGGCGTCAGCGCGATGGCGGCCGGACTGGTGGCGGAGTACAGCTACCTGGCCGGGTTCCTCGGAGAGGCGACGCTGACCCTGCTGTGCGCGGTGCTGGTGTTCGTGAAGCTCCCCGAGTCCCGGCCGGTGAGGGACGCCGCCGCGGGCGGGGACGCCGGGCCGGCGATCGGGCTGGGGACGGTGCTGCGCGACGGGCGGTTCATGGGGGTCGTCGGGCTGTCGTTCCTGATCTCGCTGATCTTCACCCAGGGGTCGGTGGGCCTGCCGGTGGCCATGGGCGCGGCCGGGTTCTCGGCCGGGGACTACGGTCTGGTCATCGCGTCGAACGGGCTGCTGATCGTGCTGCTCCAGATCCCGGTCACCCGGTTCATCGAGCACCGGGACCCGCAGCGGCTGCTGGTGGTCTCGGCGCTGCTGGCGGGGTACGGGTTCGCGATGACGGCCTTCGCCGGGTCGCTGTGGACGTACGCGCTGACGGTGTGCCTGTGGACGCTGGCGGAGATCGTGAACTCGCCGACGCAGATGGGGCTCGTGGCGCGGCTGTCGCCGGTGCACGGGCGGGGGCGCTACCAGGGCATGTACACGCTGTCCTGGGCGGTGGCCTCGCTGCTGGCGCCGCTGATGGCCGGCTACGTGATCGACCGCCTCGGGGCCGGGTGGCTGTGGGGGGCGACCGGGGTGCTCGGGTCGGTGGCCGGGCTGGGGTACTGGCTGCTGATGCGGCGGCTGCCGGCGGAGGGCTCCGCGGTGCTCGCCGCTCCGGCGGCCACCGCCTCCCCCGCCACGGCGCAGGTCGCGGACGCCGCCGCCTGAAAGGGCGGCGGGTCCGGCTCGGGCCGGGCCGTCGGGCCTGCTCGGGCCGGGGCGGCTCAGGCCGGGCGCGTCAGGTGCCGGAAGGCGTCCAGGTTGCGGGTGGATTCCCCGCGCGAGACGCGCCACTCGTACTCGCGCCGGATCGCGCTCGCGAAGCCCAGCTCCAGCAGCGTGTTGAACGCCCCGTCCGCCGCCTCCAGGACCGTGCCGAGCAACCGGTCCAGGTCGGCCGGGGTGACCACGCTCAGCGGGAGCCGCGCCGTGAGGTAGACGTCGCCGAGGCCGTCGACCGCGTACGCCATCCCGTACAGCTTGAGGTTGCGCTCCAGCAGCCAGCGGTGGACGCCCGCCTCGTTCTCGTCGGGGTGGCGGATGACGAAGGCGTTCACCGACAGGGAGTGCTTGCCGACCCGCAGCGAGCACGTGGTGCTCAGCTTGCGCGTGCCGGGCAGCTGGACGACGTACGAGCCCGGTGACGGGCTCTCCCAGTCCAGTCCGGCCTCGGACAGGGTGCTCTCGACGATCGCGGCGGTGTCAGCGTCAGCCATGGTGGGAGCGTACGCGACGGCGATGATCATGCATCGCCGCGGTGTACACGTCCGCCGTGCCGCTCGCCGCCGTGTCCCAGCCGAAGAACTGCGCGTGCCGCGCGGCCTCGGCGCCCATCCGGTCCGCGAGCGAGGGTTCGTCCAGGAAGCGGCGCAGCTCCCTCGCGTAGTCCACCGGGTCGTGTCCGGGTACGAGGATCCCCGTCACGCCGTCGTTGACGGCGACCGGCAGTCCGCCGACCTCCGCCGCGAGCACCGGGGTGCCGGTCGCCTGCGCCTCGATCGCCACGAGCCCGAAGGATTCGTTGTACGAGGGCATGACCAGCACCGACGCCGCCCGGAACCAGTCGGCGAGGCGGTCCTGCGCGACCGGGGGGTGGAAGTGGACGACGTCCGCGATGCCGAGCTTCGCCGCGAGCTTCTGCAGCCCCTCGGGCTTGGCGAGGCCGCTGCCGCTGGGGCCGCCGACGACGGGTACGAAGAGGCGCGCGCGCAGCGAAGGATCGCGGTCGACCAGTACGGCGACCGCCCTCAGCAGGATGTCGGGGGCCTTGAGCGGCTGGATCCGGCCCGCGAAGAGGGGGATCACGGCCTCCTGCGGGAGCCCGAGGCGGGCGCGGGCGGCGGCCCGGCCGTCGCCGACGGTGAAGCGGTCGAGGTTCACGCCGGGGTGGACGACGGCGACCTTGCCGGGGTCGGCCTCGTAGTGCCGCACGAGTTCGTCGGCTTCCTCGGCGGTGTTGGCGATGAGCCGGTCGGCGGCCTTGACGATCTGCGTCTCGCCGATGACGCGGGCGGCGGGCTCGGGGGTGTCGCCCTCGGCGAGCGCCGCGTTCTTGACCTTGGCCATGGTGTGCATGGCGTGTACGAGCGGCACGCCCCAGCGTTCGGCGGCGAGCCAGCCGACGTGGCCGGAGAGCCAGTAGTGGGAGTGGACGAGGTCGTAGTAGCCGGGGCGGTGCCCGGCCCATGCCTGCATCACGCCGTGGGTGAAGGCGCACAGCTGGGCCGGCAGCTCCTCCTTGGCGAGGCCTTCGTACGGACCCGCGTCCACGTGCCGGACGAGGACCCCCGGGGCCAGCTCGACGCGGGGCGGGAGCCCGCCGGTGGTGGCGCGGGTGAATATTTCGACCTCGATGTTGATCGCGGCCAGCCGCTTGGCGAGCTCGACGATGTACACGTTCATACCGCCGGCGTCGCCGGTGCCGGGCTGGTGCAGGGGTGAGGTGTGCACGCTGAGCATGGCGACGCGGCGGGGCTTGCGCGAGTGGCCCACGGCCGGCAGGCGCAGGCGGGGCGGCTCGTGCCGGGTCGAGCGGGCGGCGGCGATGCGGCCGCTGATACTGCCGCCGAAGCGGGACACGTACTGGCTCAAGGGAGCAGTTCCTCTCGCTCGGACGGCGCGCTGGGGCTGGCGCAGGGCATGACTCGCGGAGCGCGGTGTGCGCCCTGCAAGGAGTGCAACCCGTGCGGGCGCGTCCCGCATTCCGGGGTGGACGGATTTCCCTCTCCTTATCTTTCGGGGGCCACGCTCACCACGGCCTCGGGAGACGCCCGCCCCGGGCGCGGCGGGGGCGCCCGGCTGGTTTTCCGCTCCCCCGCCCGCCCGCATACGCTCGGCGCATGGTTTCCCGCAGCACCCCACCGCCCCCCAGACGCCCCGTGGGCACGGTCACGCGCGGGACCACGAACCCCAACCGCCTGCGCCGGATGGACCGCTGGATCGCGGCCACGCACGGGGCCGCCCTGCGGCGTGCCGAGGCACCGGTCGCGGTGGACCTCGGCTACGGGGCCGCGCCCTGGACGGCGGTCGAGCTGCTGGCCCGGCTGCGGGAGGCGGCTCCGGGGGTGCGGGTGGTCGGCATCGAGATCGAGCCGGCCCGGGTGGCGGGGGCGAAGCCGTACGAACGGGACGGGCTCAGCTTCCGGCACGGCGGCTTCGAGGTCCCGCTGGACGGCGGAGCGGCGCCGATGCTGATCCGCGCGGCGAACGTACTGCGCCAGTACGACGAGGAGCAGGTCGAGGCGGTGTGGCGGCGGCTGTGCGCACGGCTGGCCCCGGGCGGGCTGCTCGTCGAGGGGACGTGCGACGAGATCGGGCGGCGGCACGTATGGGTCGCACTCGGCCCGGAGGGGGCGCGCACGGTGACCTTCGCGACCCGGCTGGGCTCCCTGGAGCGCCCCTCGGACCTGGCGGAGCGGCTGCCGAAGGCGCTGATCCACCGGAACGTGCCCGGTGAGCCGGTGCACGCGTTCCTGCGCGACTTCGACCGGGCGTGGGCGGCGGCCGCCCCGTACGCCTCGTACGGGGCGCGGCAGCGCTGGATCCGGACGGCGCGGGCGCTGGCCGTCGACTGGCCGCTCGCGGACGGGCCGGTGCGGTGGCGGCAGGGGGAACTCACGGTGCGCTGGGAGGCGTTGCGCCCGGCGGGGTGACTTCCGCGTGGGCGACCGTCGCCCGTCGGGTGGTGCGGGGGTTATCCACAGAGGGTGTCGGAATTCACCGACGCGTGGCACCATCCCGAAAGCAGCAACAAGTTACTGATGAATAGTCAGATGTGATGTCGGGTGATGTCCCCTCTGACTGCAGGCGCATGGGGGGAACCATGGGGACCGTGAAGCGAGCGCGGCGACGCGGCGCGTCCGCTCTCACTCTGCTGTGCGCGATGGCGGTACTGGCGGCGGCGCCGGCCCTCGGTCTTCCGACGACCGCCTACGCGGCGCCGGTCGCGCCGGGTGCGCCGGGTGTGCCCGTGGCGCCGGAGCCGGGGACCAAGACCCTGGAGCAGGTCCGCAAGGAGATCGAGGACCTGTACCGCCAGGCCGGGACGGCCACGGACGCGTACAACCAGGCGGAGAGCGAGACGAAGGCGCAGTCCGAACGGGTCGTGGAGCTCGCCAAGCTGATAGCGGCCGGCCGGGACCGGATCACCTCCTTGAAGGACCGCGCGGGTGCCGCCGCCCGCGCCCAGTACCGCTCGGGCGGCCTGCCGCCGGGCGCGCGGCTCGCGCTGAGCGGCAGCCCGGGCCAGTACCTGGACGGCGCGGACCGGCTGCGGCAGGGCGAGAAGGCCACCGCGGACCTGCTCGCCGAACTGAACCGCACCCAGAACGACCTCCAGCGGTACGCGAAGGACGCGAGCGCGCTGTGGCAGAAGCTGGAGGCGAACCGGGTCAAGCAGGAGGCCTCGAAGAAGCAGATCGAGGAGAAGATCAAGGCGGCGCAGGAGCTGGAGAGCAAGCTCCAGGCCGAGGAGAAGGCCCGGCTGCTCCAGCTGGAACAGGACGCGCAGCGTCAGGCACAGACGGCCTGGCTGTCCTCGGGCGTCTTGAAGGAGATCAACGGCACGGCGTCGGAAGCGGGCAGGAAGGCGATCCAGTTCGCCACCGCCCAGGTGGGCAAGCCGTACGTGTGGGGCGCGGTGGGCCCGCAGTCGTACGACTGCTCCGGCCTGACCTCGCAGGCGTGGCTGGCGGCGGGCCGGCCCATCCCGCGGACCTCGCAGGAGCAGCTGCGGCTGCTGCCGAAGGTGGCGGTCAAGGACATGCGCCCGGGCGATCTGATCATCTACTTCGACGACGCCAGCCACGTGGCCCTGTACGTGGGCGACGGCGCGATCATCCACGCACCGCGCCCCGGCCGCAACGTCACCGTCGCGGGCGCGGGCTCCATGCCGATCAAGGCGGTGGTCCGCCCGGACGCGTGACCCGGGTCCCGCGGCGGCGGCGCGGGCCCGGCCCCGCCCCGGCGGGGTCCTGTCTCGATGGGCGGGACGGGGCGGGTGCGGCGGTGGTGACGTTCGTCATCCCGCGCCCCGGCTTTCCCCGCGATAACGGCATATGACGCGGGCTCCGTCCCGCGCCGCCGTTCCCCCGCCCGCACCGGCCCGCTAGGGTCAACCGCATGAGCGCACCCTCGGGGGGAGCGAAGGAACCGGAGACGATGCCCGCACCCGTACCGCGGCAGCGGGACACCCTTGTCACCACCCAGGTCGGCCAGGTGGCCCTGCCCGCCGCCCCCTCCCTGACCCTCCTGGTCATCGAGGACGACCCCGCCGGCGACCTCACCGTCCCGGAGATACTCCACGCCGACGGCCACCGCATCCGGCTCCGCACCGCCCGCAACCTCACCGAGGCGGCCCGGCTCCTGACCCCCGACGTGCAGTGCGTACTGCTCGACCTCTCCCTGCCCCACCCGGGCGGCGCCGCGGACGACCCGCTCGCCACCCTGCGCGAGGTCCTCCGCATCGCCCCCCGCCACGCCGTACTCGTCCTCACCGCCGAGGCCGACGCGGAACGCGCCGCCGAGGCCGTCCGCGTGGGGGCGCAGGACTTCCTCTTCCGCGACGAACTCGACGGCCGCCTCCTCAGCCGCGCCATCCGCTACGCCGTGGAACGCAAGCGGGCCGACGTCGCCCAGTACAAGCTTGCAGAATCGAAACTGCGCGCCCAGGAGAACGCCCGCCTCGAACGCGGACTGCTGCCCAACCCGCTCCTGGACGGCTCCGACCTGCGCTTCGCGGCCCGCTACCGCCCCGGCCGCAGCCGCGCCCTGCTCGGCGGGGACTTCTACGACACCGTCCGCACCCCGGACGGCACCGTCCACGCCATGATCGGCGACGTCTGCGGCCACGGCCCCGACGAGGCCGCCCTGGGCGTGGAACTGCGCATCGCCTGGCGCGCCCTGACCCTCGCCGGCCTGTGCGGGGACGACCTGCTGGCCACCCTCCAGCAGGTGCTGGAAGTGGAGCGGCCCTGCGACGAGATCTTCGCGACGCTGTGCACGGTGGACATCTCCCCCGACGGCCGCCACGCCGGCCTGTGCCTGGCGGGCCACCCGGCCCCGCTGATCGTCCGGGCGGGCGGCTCGGCGCGGCTGTTGCCGTACGAGAGCAGCGGCCCGGCGCTCGGTCTGCTGCCCAAGGCCCGCTGGCCCCGGCGTCAGGTCGAGCTGGGCGGCGCGTGGAGCCTGATGCTCTACACCGACGGCCTGATCGAGGGCCGCATCGGCGAGGGCAGGGAACGCCTGGGCCAGGACGGCATGGTCGAGATGATCAACCGCCACCTCGACGCCGGCCTGAGCGGCGAAAGCCTGCTGGAAGCCTCCGTCACCGAGGCCCGCCGGCTCAACGGCGGCGAGCTCACCGACGACGTCGCCGTCGTCCTGCTCTCGCGCGCCGAGGGCTGACCCCGCCTGACCGCCGGGCCCGCGCCCGCCGGCCCGCCATGCCCGCGCCCGCCCCCCACCGCAGGCGCCCGCCCGGCTGCTACCGCCCGCTACCGCCCGCTAGCGCCCGCCGTTGTACGGTCCGTACGGCCCGTCGCTGCTGCTGCCGCCGGAGCGCCGGCCGCCGCCCGAGACCTGCTTGAGGGCCGGCCGGACGTCGACGAAGAAGACGATGGTGGCCACCAGACCGGCGATCTGCAGGAACAGCATCCCGAGGAAGAAGTCCACGAGGACCGTGATGCCGAGGATGACCAGCCAGAAGGTCTTGGTCTGCTTGTCCGCGGCCCGGTACGCGTCCTCGCGCCCGAGCAGCGCGAGCACGAAGGCGACGACGGCGAGCGCCAGCATGGCGTAGCCGAGCAGGGGGAGCACCCCGTTGTCGAAACCGTTCATCAACATCGCCCGACCGCCTCTTCGCGCTTGTGCCGCCTGATACCGCCGATACCGCCTGCCTCCACGCTACTGGCAGAGCCGCCTTCACCCACGACAACGGACCGGACACCCCGCAGGTGCCCGGTCCGTCATCACCTCACCCGCTCTTGCGATCAGCTCTCTTCGCCGGCGGTGGCGGCCGGCTTCTTCACCGGCGCCTTGCGCGCGGCGGGCTTCTTGGCGGCGGACTTGTCCTCGTCGGCGGAGAAGTCCGACGAGGCCGCGGACGTCGCCGGCGCGGACTGGGCCGGGACGTCCGGCTCCACCACGGCGGCGATGTCGACGATGTCCTCGGAGACCTCGCCGCGCCAGGCCCGTACGGCCTGCTCGCCGTGTTCGGCGACCTTGTCGTATGTCTCCTTCGCCCGTACGGCGTACTCGGCGGCCACGCCGACGCCGCGCAGCGCCAGGTCCTGGGCGGTCTCGCCCAGCTTCTTCGGGTCGATCGCGCCGAAGACCTCGGCGACCTTGGCGGCGACGACCTCCTGCGCCTCCCTGGCCTTCTCCTGCACGATCTTCGTGTCGGTGTTGCGCACCGCCTCGATGCGCGCGGGGGCCTCGGCGCGCAGCTGTTCGATCAGCCCGGGCACCTTCTTCGCCTGCTGGACGGCGAGGTCGGCGGTGCCGGCGGCGAAGTAGAGGGGGGTCGGGTCGGTGAGGGTCTTCTTCAGGTCATCGGCGATGGCCATGTGCTGGTCCTCCCGGATCACAGTCAGTTCGTGTGGGGCTTCTCGTCGTCGGCACCGGCCGGATCGGCCTCTTGAGCGTTCTCCTTGCGGAACGACTCGTAGATCTGGAGCAGCACCTGCTTCTGCCGCTCGTTTATGGACGGGTCGGCGAGGATGACGGCCCGCGTCTCCACCTCGTCGCGGTCCCGCTCGTCCAGGATCCCGGCCTGCACGTACAGCGTCTCCGCGGAGATCCGCAGCGCCTTGGCCAGCTGCTGGAGGATGTCCGCGCTCGGCTTGCGCAGCCCGCGCTCGATCTGGCTCAGGTACGGATTCGACACCCCCGCCGCGTCGGCCAGCTGCCGCAGCGAAAGCTGGGCCTGCCGCCGTTGCTCGCGGAGGTACTCGCCGAGATTTCCGACGTTGAGCGATGCCATGTCCCCATGCTGCCGCACCTTGCTAACTATTGCAAGCAGGCGCTTGCAATAGCTCCCACGGGCGGCCGCGCCCCACGGCGCGAGCCGTCACCTTCCCCCGGCCGCAGACCCCGCCCCTCCGGCGCCGCTCGCCAGGCGCTGGGCCGCACGGTCCCCGCGGCGGCCCACCGGCTCGACCCCCCAGGCGGCGCCCAGGCCGGCCGGCGGCATGTCGACGTAGATCGACTCGTACGAACCGGCCGGCACCGCGTACGTCTCGTGCCAGATCCCCACGGCACCCCTACTGCCCCGCACGCGGCGGTTGAACGCCGTCCACGCGGGGCGGTGCTCGCCGTCCTGGTCGGAGGCGTAGGCGAGGAGCTTCTCGCGCGACTCCCAGTACTGCACCACGCCGAACAGGCGGGGGCCGCCGGCCAGCCTCCGCAGGCCCAGCAGCCCGCGGTCGTCGTCCCGCGCGAGCTCCTTGAGCATGCGCGGCATCGCGACCAGGGTCGGCAGCCAGTGCCGTACGGCCCGCCAGCGGTTGATCCGCATCCCGATGAGGAAGACGACCACCTCGCCCTCCGCGGCAGCCGTGACCCGACCGGATTCCGGTGCACTACCCATTGGATTCCCCGTCCCTTGTTGGATAGCGGCGCTACCCATGATTGGATAGTGGCACTGTCCGATGGAAGGTGCAAGAGGGATGCGGCTGGCGGAACTGAGCGAGCGCAGTGGCGTGTCCACGGCGACGATCAAGTACTACCTGCGCGAGGGGCTGCTCCAGCCCGGGCGCCGCGTCTCCGCGACCCAGGCCGAGTACGGGGAGGACCACCTGCGGCGGCTGCGCCTCGTGCGCGCGCTGATCCAGATCGGCGGGGTTCCGGTGGCCGCCGCGCGCGAGGTGATCGCCGCCGCGGAGGACGAGTCGCTGGACCACCACCTGCGGCTGGGCGCGGCGACCCGGGCGTTGCCCACCGCCGGGCGGCCCGCCGAGGACGACCCCGCGGTGGAGACGGCCTGCCGTTCGGTGGAGGCGCTGATGGAGCGGCTGGGCTGGTCCTGCGCATCCGGCCTGGACATGCTCGACCCCGCCCACCGGCGGCTCATCGACTCGGTCGCCGCGCTGGTCCGGCTCGGCTACCCCTGCGACACCGAGCAGTTGCTGCCGTACGGACGGCTGGCCGCGCAACTGGCCGTCACCGACCTGGACATGGTCGAGGCGCAGCCGACCCCGACCGGGCAGATCGAGGCGGCAGTCGCGCTCACGGTGCTCTACGAACCGGTGCTGCTGAGCCTGCGGCGCATGGCCCACGCGGAGGAGTCCGCCCGGCGGTTCTGAGGCGCCCGCGCGGCGGGGACGTCCGGGACCGTGACCCCGGCGGCTGCGGACGGGCCGGTGGTACCGTCGGGACATGGATCCGCAGGAGCTTGCCAACCTCGCGCATCTGCGCCGGGCGCGGGACCTGATCGACCGGGAGTACGCGCGTCCGCTCGACGTGCCCACCATGGCGCAGCACGCGCTGATGTCCCCGGCCCACTTCTCGCGGCGGTTCCGCGCCGTCTACGGCGAGACCCCCTACAGCTACCTCATGACCCGCCGGATCGAGCGGGCGATGGCGCTGCTGCGCGCCGGCATGAGCGTGACCGACGCGTGCATGACCGTCGGCTGTACCTCCCTCGGCTCGTTCAGCTCGCGGTTCACCGAGATCGTGGGCGAGACCCCCACCTCGTACCGCAGCCGGGAGCACCACGCGGTCACGGCGATGCCCGCCTGCGTGGCCAAGGTGTACACCCGCCCGACCCGCTGAAGCGCCGACCCCGCGCAACGCCGGCCCGCGGAACGCCGAGCAGGATCCGAGAAGCGGGCGCCACGGCCGCGGCCTAGCGTGGGCGCCATGAACATCTCACTCCAGTACTGCCACATCACCGTCAACGACGTGGACGAGGCGCTCGGCTTCTACCGCGACGCCCTCGGCCTCGACGTCCGCAACGACGTCGCCTCGGGCGACTACCGCTGGGTCACCCTCGGCAGCCCGGCGCAGCCCGGCCTCGAAATCGTGATCTCCGAGCCGCACGCGGGCCGCTCCCAGGCCGACGGCGACGCCCTCCAGGAGCTGCTCACCAAGGGCGTCCTGCCGATGGTCGTCTTCCGCACCGACGACCTCGACGCGACGTTCGAGAAGGTACGGGCCTCCGGCGCCGAGGTGCTCCAGGAACCGATCGACCAGCCCTGGGGCCCGCGCGACTGCGCGTTCCGGGACCCCTCCGGCAACCTCGTACGGATCAACCAGGCGCCCGCAGCCTGAGGAGGCGCTGCCCGAGCAGTCGCCCGGCGGGTCGCCCGCTGGGTCGCCCGATAAGTCGCCCGGAACACCGCTCAGACGCTGCCGATCAGGACCGTGGCGTAGAGCTCGTCCGAGGTGACCGCGCGCACCGCGAGCCCGCCCGACGTCAGGGCCGACGCCGTCAGCGGGGACTGGCGGGCGCTCGTCTCGATCAGCAGGTGGCCGCCCGGGGCCAGCCATCGGGCGGCCTCCGCCGCGACCCGGCGGTGGATGGCGACGCCGTCCGGGCCGCCGTCCAGCGACACCGGCGGCTCGTGGTCGCGGGCCTCCGCCGGGAGGAAGGCGATCTCCCCGGTCGGCACGTACGGGGCGTTGACCACGAGCACGTCCACCCGCCCCCGCAGCGAACCGGGCAGCGCCTCGTACAGGTCGCCCTCGTGGACCCGGCCGCCGTACGGAGCCACGTTGCGCCGCGCGTACACCAGCGCCCCCGCGTCGATGTCCGCCGCGTGCAGCTCGACCCCCGGGACCCGCGAGGCCACCGCCGCCCCCAGCGCGCCCACCCCGCAGCACAGGTCCACGACGACGGCGCCCGGGCCGGCCTGCGCCACCGCCTGCTGCGCGAGGAACTCGCTGCGCCGGCGCGGTACGAAGACCCCCTCGCCCACCTCCATGCGCAGCCCGCAGAACTCCGCCCAGCCGACGACCAGTTCCAGGGGCGCGCCGGCGACCCGGCGCGCCAGCAGCTGCGCCAGGTGCTCCTCGTCCCGGGCGGCCGCCGTGAGCAGCTGCGCCTCCTCCTCCGCGAACACGCAGCCGGCCGCGCGCAGGGATTCCACCAGTGTCACCACGTACCTCAGTCCTCGTTCCCGTCCCGGCCAGTGTCCCCGTCACACGCTCCGACGGTCGTCAGAAGACGTCCGGGCACCACGGCCGGCGCGCCGTTCGGAACACCGCGTCCGCCAGGGCCACCGCGCCGGGCCGCTCCTGCGCGACCAGGCCGAGCGCCGCCAGCCGGACCGCCGACTCGTCCCCGAGGTACAGCGACCCGAGCGTGCCGACGTCCAGCCGCAGATCGGCCGGCTCCCGCGTCCGGGCGCACTCCCCCGTGCCCGCGTCCAGCCGGTAGCGCCCGCCGGCCGGACCCGCCGGGTCGCTCACCTCCAGTACGAGCACCCCGGGCACGGCGTACGTCCGCGCGCCCAGCGCCCGTACGACGTCCAGCAGCCGCACCCACAGGAAGTCGGCCGAGGTCACGAGGCGGGCGGCGCGCGGGTCCGGCAGGTACCGCGGGAGCAGGTCGTCGGGGGCGCGGTAGCCGGTGCGCACCTTCTGCACCCAGTCGATGGAGCACAGGAAGTGCCAAAGGGCCCGCTCCGCGGCCGGGGTCAGCGCGAGCAGGTCCTTCACCTCGATGGTGTTCTGCGGGACCTTCGCGTCCGTCCAGTGGTCGTCGGCGCCGTAGGCGGCCAGCCCGGCCACCTCGCCGTCCGCGTCGCGGTACACGGCGTAGAACTTCTCCCGGTGGGGCCGGGACGACACCTCCTGCAGGCCGGTGAACAGGTTCCACCGGTACGTGCTGCGGTCGACGGCGCCGGGCGTCGTCGCGCGCAGCCGCTCGTGCAGCGCGGGCCCCACGCGCCGCACCTCCGCCCCGTCGACGAGGTCGATCCGGCCGCCGTCCACGGGCGCGGGCCGGTGCGGGTCGAGGCCGGTGCGCGGGACGTCGATCTCCCACTCGCAAGTGTGGGAGGCGGGCCCGAACCCGTAGCGCCCGTAGATCGGGTACTCCGCCGCGATCAGGGTCGCCATGACGTCGCCGCGGTCCCGGGCGGCCGTCAGTTCGGCGGCCATCATCCGGGTCAGCAGGCCCTGGCGGCGGTGCGTGGGCAGCACGGTGACGTTCGTGACCGCGCTGCAGGGCACGGCCGCGCCGCCGGGCACCGTCAGCCGCTGGGCGAAGGAGCGGAAGGTCGCCACGCAACGGCCGGTGACGGCATCGAAGGCGCCCTGGGTGCGGGCGAGCTCACCGTTCTTGGCCCGCTGGGCCACATCCGACTCGGTGACCCCGGCAGCGGTCAAGAAACCGGTGTTCACGGTCTGGATCCACTCGCGGATCTCGGCTTCGGCTATCGGCCGCACGTCAGCGCTCATAGCCGCCCACGCTAACCGGCCGCCCGGTTCAGGTCGCCTGATTTTCGGCGCGGGCGGGACGGGCCCCCGCGCTACGCCAGCAGGTCGTCCACCTGTGCCTCGCCCTCCCGGTAGCGCCGGGTGATCTCCGCGCTGGAGTCGTCCGCCATGCGCTGCAACTGCTGCCTGCGCCGCGAGACCTGCTGCTCGTAGCGGAGCAGCCGGGCCATCGCCTCGTGCAGTTCGGCGTCCGTCCGGGCGCCCAGGTCCGACAGCTCCACGTCCGACAGCATCTCGGCCGCCAGCAGCCGGGACTCCTCGCTCTGCGGGGTGCCGAGCGTGACGTGCCGGGCGGAGGCGCTGCGGCTGGACGGGGCGTCGGCGAGGATCTCCGAGAGCCGGTCCACCACCGGCGCCTCGGGGTCCGTACGCCGGGCCAGCTCCGCACGCAGGATGTCGATGCGGCCGTGCAGGAGTCTGCGTACGTAGCTCAGGTCGGCCTCGTCGCGCTGCGCGTCGCGGCGCATCGCGCGCAGTTCCCGCAGCCCGAGGGCGGTGGCCGGGATGGTCGGTCCCGGGCCGTCGCCGTTGCGCTGGGCGGGCGGGCGGCCTGCCGATGGCATGGCCGACATGGCTGACATGGCTGACATGGCTGACGTGGCTGACGTGGGTACAGGTACGGAGGTACCAGAGGTGTTCATCGTTCGTGTCCGTCCCCTCGACCGGTGCTGGGGGCACCGCCTCACTGCATCGTGCCACTGACCGCGGTGCCGACGCAGTCCCACGCCACCCGATCGGCCCCGGACGGGTGCACGCCTGGTACACAGGTGGTATGCGAGCAGTGGTGCAGAGGGTGGACGGCGCGAGCGTCGTGGTGGCCGGCGAGACCGTCGGGGAGATCGTCGGCGAGGGACTGTGCGTCCTGGTGGGGGTCACCCACGACGACACGCCGGAGAAGGCGGCGCTGCTGGCCCGCAAGCTGTGGTCGGTGCGGATCCTGGAGGCCGAGAAGTCCTGCAGCGACGTGAACGCGCCGCTGTTGGTGATCTCCCAGTTCACGCTCTACGGGGACGCCCGCAAGGGCCGCCGGCCCACCTGGAACGCGGCCGCGCCCGGACCGGTGGCCGAGCCGCTGGTCGACGAGGTGGTGGCGCAGCTGCGCGCGCTCGGCGCGACCGTGGAGACGGGCCGGTTCGGTGCGGACATGCGCGTCTCGCTCACCAACCACGGCCCGTTCACCATCGTCATCGACGTCTGAGCGGTCCGGGACGTCCGCTTCGTATACGGCGTCCTGTCGTATACGAAGTCCCGGCGGGGGACGGCGTCCCGGCGGGGACGGCGCCCCGGCCGTCAGGGCGCGACCACGACCTCCTGCGCGGCGGCCGTCGTGCCGACCAGCAGCGGCGCGTCCACCGGAACGTTCCGCTTGACCAGTGCCAGCGCGATCGGCCCCAGCTCGTGGTGGCGGACGGCGGTGGTCACGAAGCCGAGCTGCCGTCCCTCCTCCCCGTCCGAGGCGAGCCGTACGGGCGTCCCGTGCGCGGGCAGCAGCACCTCCGAGCCGTCCAGGTGCAGGAAGACCAGACGGCGCGGGGGCTTGCCCAGGTTGTGGACGCGGGCCACCGTCTCCTGACCCCGGTAGCACCCCTTCTGGAGGTGCACGGCGGTGCCGATCCAGCCCAGCTCGTGCGGGATCGTGCGGTGGTCGGTCTCCTGGCCGAGCCGCGGCCGGTGCGCCTCCACGCGCAGCGCCTCGTACGCCAGCAGGCCCGCGGCCGGGCCGTGGGCCGCGGCGAAGGCCTCCAGGTCACCGCGCGGGACGAACACGTCGCGGCCGTGGGGGGTCTCGCGTACGGCGAGTACCTTGGCGACTTCGGCGATGGAGCCGGCCGGCAGGTGCACGACCGCGAAGTCGGCGGTGCGGTCCGCCACCTCGACGCGGTAGAAGAACTTCATCGACTCCAGGTAGGCGATCAGCGCCTCCTGCGTGCCGGGCTCGACGTGCGCCCACACCGTCTCGCCGTCGTCCACGAGGTACAGCGCGTGCTCGATGTGCCCGTGCGCGGAGAGGATCAGCGCCTCGGTGGCCTGCCCCGGCGGCAGATCGGTGACGTGCTGGGTGAGCAGCAGGTGCAGCCAGCTCAGCCGGTCCGGTCCGGTGACGGTGATGACTCCGCGGTGGGAGAGGTCTACGAAGCCCCGGCCGTCCGCGAGGGCGCGCTGTTCGCCGTACAGCTCTCCGTAGTGGGCGGCGACGCCCTCGTCGCGGCCTTCGGCCGGTACGGCGCCGGGGAGATGGAGCAAGGGGCTGCTGGTCATGGCACCAAGCGTACGGCCCTCCCGGGCAGGGCCGGGGCGGAGCCTCAGGCGGAGCCGGAGCGGTGCTCGGCGGCGCAGCCGGCGCACAGTCCGAAGATCGCGAAGTGCTTCATGTCGGTCTCGAAACCGAAGGTGGTACGGAGCTTCGCGGTGAACTCGGAGGCGATGTCCACATCGGCCTCGATCACCTCGGCGCAGTCGCGGCAGACCAGGTGGATGTGGTGGTGCCGGTCCGCGAGGTGGTAGGTGGGGGCGCCGTGCCCGAGGTGGGCGTGCGAGACCAGACCCAGCTCTTCGAGCAGCTCCAGCGTCCGGTAGACGGTGGAGATGTTGACCCCGGAGGCCGTCTTGCGCACCTGGACGAGGATCTCGTCAGGGGTGCCGTGCTCCAGGGCGTCGACCGCCTCCAGCACGAGCTGGCGCTGCGGTGTCAGCCGGTAGCCGCGCCGCCGCAGGTCGGTCTTCCAATCGGTGCCTTCGGTGCTCTCGGTGCTCACCACCCGGCAAGTGTAAGCGCGCGAAGGGGACCTGCGGGCGGTCCCGAGGTCCCCTTCTCGCGTGCGCTGCGGCCTTGCGCGGGCCTGGGCGGACCTGCGGCTCAGCGGAAGAACGCGATGCCGTCGTCCGGCATGTCCGGGAGGTTGCGCGCCATCTCGGCGACCTCCTCGGGCGTGACGACCTTCTTGAGCTGGGCCGACATGTACGGGCGCAGCTCGACCTCCGGGGTGGCCTTCTCGCCGACCCACATCAGGTCGCTCTTGACGTAGCCGTAGAGCCGCTTGCCGCCGCTGTACGGGCCGGAGGCCGCGGTGCGCGCGACGGCGTCCGTCACCAGGTCGATCTGGGGCTTCTGGTCGGCGAGCTCGCCGTACCAGACCTCGACGACGCCCTGGTCGCGGACCATGACGATCTCGACCTTGCGGTCCCCGTCGATGCGCCAGTAGCCGGACTCGGACTCCAGCGGCCGCACCTTGTTGCCCTCGGCGTCGAGGACCCAGCTGTGGGAGGTGTACTCCAAGAAGTCCCGGCCGTCGTGGCTGAAGACGACTTCCTGGCCGAAGTTGCACTTCTCCTCACCGGGGAAGTCGAAGACGCCCGCGCCCTCCCAGGTACCGAGGAGGAAGGCGAGGGGCACGAGGCCCGGGTTCAGGTCGGACGGGATCTGGATCATGGGTGGCTGCTCAGACGATCTGTGTGAGGGGTTCCGGGGCGGTCGGCGCGGCGGATGCTCAGCGCTGACCCTGGTACAGCTTCTTCACGGCCAGGCCGGTGAAGGCGAGGACGCCGACGCAGACCAGGATCAGCAGGGAAGTGAAGACTGCCTCAAGCACGGGGTGCTCCTCGGAGGATTCGGTGCGGTGTACGGGCCGGTCCCCAAGCCTACTGGCCCGGAGACCGGCGCACTCTGTGAGGTAGGCCGTACCCGCCCTCAGGCCGGCAGCCGGCTCTGCAGGACCAGCGCCTGGCGCACGGGGAGGATCGGCGCCCGGTGCACGGGGAGGAACGGCGCCGCTCCCTCATTGCGGTGGATTCGGGTCGCCGTTCCCGTCGTACCGGCGCCGCTTTCCGTCCAGTTCGTCCCACCATTCGTCGGACTTGGGATCGCCCGACGGGTCGTCCCACCAGCGGTCGTCCGGGCCGCGCCGGTTCGCGATCATGGCGGCGACCGGGGGGATGACCATGGCGACGACGCACAGCGCGACGGCGGCCTCGACCGACCACAGGCGTACGAAGGCCCAGGCGGAGACGAAGAGGAACAGGCAGCCGCCCATCATCAGGAAGTAGACGCGGCGCCTCCTGGCGTACATACCTCCAGAGTAGGGCGGGATCCCGGACGGCACGAAGGGCCGCACCCCGTTCCAGTGGCGTCCAACCCCCTGGGGTGCGGCCCTTCGGCCGGTCGTACGTGGAGCAGCGGTCAGACCGCGATCGCCACGTCCGTCACTCCGCCGGCCTCGGCGACGACGACGGCACGGTCCGCCTGGGCACCGGGGACGAGCGCCCGCAGCGTCCAGGAGCCGGTGGCGGCGTAGAAGCGGAACTGGCCGGTGGCCGAGGTCGGGACCTCGGCGGTGAACTCGCCGGTCGAATCCAGCAGCCGCACGTAACCGCTGACGGGCTCGCCGTCCTTGGTCACCTGGCCCTGGATGGCGGTCTCACCGGGCTTGAGCGTGGCGAGGTCGGGCCCGCCGATCTGTGCTCCACACATGTTTCTCTGTCCTGTCCTGGAGAGGGCTTGTGCTGGTTACTTGTTCGGACCGAGCTCGATCGGCACGCCGACCAGCGAGCCGTACTCGGTCCAGGAGCCGTCGTAGTTCTTGACGTTCTCCTGGCCCAGGAGCTCGTGCAGCACGAACCACGTGAGCGCGGAGCGCTCGCCGATGCGGCAGTAGGCGATGGTGTCCTTGGACAGGTCCACCTGCTCGGCCTCGTAGAGGGCGGTCAGCTCTTCGTCGGACTTGAAGGTGCCGTCGTCGTTGGCGTTCTTCGACCACGGGATGTTGCGGGCGCTCGGCACGTGGCCGGGGCGCTGCGACTGCTCCTGCGGGAGGTGCGCCGGGGCGAGCAGCTTGCCGGAGAACTCGTCGGGCGAGCGGACGTCCACCAGGTTCTGGTTGCCGATCGCGGCGACGACGTCGTCGCGGAAGGCGCGGATCGAGGCGTCCTGGGGCTTGGCCTTGTACTGGGTGGCCGGGCGGTTCGGGACGTCCTTGCCGTCGACCAGGTCGCGGGAGTCGAGCTCCCACTTCTTGCGGCCGCCGTCGAGCAGGCGGACGTCCTGGTGGCCGTAGAGCTTGAAGTACCAGTAGGCGTAGGAAGCGAACCAGTTGTTGTTGCCGCCGTAGAGGACGACGGTGTCGTCGTTGGAGATGCCCTTGGCGGACAGCAGCTTCTCGAAGCCCTCCTGGTCCACGAAGTCGCGGCGGACCGGGTCCTGGAGGTCGCTCTTCCAGTCGATCCGGACGGCGTTGGTGATGTGGTTCTTGTCGTACGCGGACGTGTCCTCGTCCACCTCGACGATGACGACGTTGGCGTCGTTCAGGTGGGCCTCGACCCAGTCGGCGTCGACGAGGACGTCGCTGCGGCTCATGGTGTTCTCCTCCGGGGCAGTGTGCGGCGGGACGGTGCGGGTGCTGCTGCGGGGTGGTGCTCGTGCGCGGTGCTCCGGCGACCGGCCGTGAGCCCTGCGCGGGGAGGCGTCAGGGGGCAGCCGGGCGGGTCGCGGAATCGGTCACGCGGGAAAGGCCGTCGACGGCCGGTGGAGCGGAAGGGCTCACACCGCTAGACGGAGCGACAGAGCATGGCGGCGACGCGACACAGGTCTACTGCCCGCCGCTTCGTGAGGTCCGCCTGCTGATGCTTCATAGGTAGGGATCGTAGGGACGAATCGGCCGCCCTGTCACCGGTGTGTCATATTCCGAGACAGGATCGTCCGAATGGCGGGATGTGAAGAGCCCCGGAGGCCGTGGTACGGCCTCCGGGGCTCTTCGTTGCGGCCCGTTCTCCTGCGGATCGGACCGTCCGTCTCACGATCCGGCCACCGTGCGGGCCGGGTCGTCCTACTGGCCGGCCAGGACCACGTCCGTACCCGTCAGGGAGAGGTGTACGCCCTGCTCGTCCGAGGTCAGCGTGGAGAGCTGGAGCCCGGCCGGCAGGCCGCCGTCGACGGAGCGGTCGAAGTCCGTCTGCTTGCGGATGAGCCGCTCGATACCGGGGATCCCCTCCCCCGGCACCTCGTCGGCGTGCACCCGGACGATCTTCCCCTTGCCGGACGGGGCGTCCGCGAGGCTGACCGTCGACACGACGCTGCGCGTCAGGGTCTTGCCGAGGATCTCCAC
This sequence comes from Streptomyces sp. NBC_00667, assembly GCF_036226825.1. Taxonomy (NCBI): domain Bacteria; kingdom Bacillati; phylum Actinomycetota; class Actinomycetes; order Kitasatosporales; family Streptomycetaceae; genus Streptomyces; species Streptomyces sp. NBC_00667. The sequence continues at coordinate 3,729,232 of NZ_CP109022.1, read as the reverse complement.
CCGGGCGGTGACCTTCACCTTGCCCGGCGTGCCGCCGTAGGCGACGGTGACACCGGTCTGCGAGGCCTCGGTCAGGTCCGCGTACGAGACGAAGGCGGTGCCCTCGGCGCGCCGGGCCGTGCCGCCGCTGTAGTCGCCGTTCAGCTTCACCCCGTGGAAGGCGGCGTCGAGCCGGGTGAGGCGGGTCTTGCGGCCGTCCGCGGTGGCCTCGACGCCCTTGAGGGTGACGTCGACCTGGTCGAGGTCGTGGCTGAGCGCCTGCGTCAGGAACGGGAACCCGTGGATGTCCACCTCCGCACTGCCCGCGAGCCCCTGCCGGGCCTGTATCCGGTCGGCGAGCCGGTTCTCGGCGTAACCGACCGCCCAGCGGTCGACGCCCACGAAGAGCCCGCCCAGGATCACTGCGATGATGACGACGGCGCGTAGAAGACGCACGTTCCCCTCCCCCTACTGATCGGTACGTGCGCTCTAGTTGACCATGTCCGGCCATGTGGCCGCCGTCAGCACGGCGGTCAGCCGACCACCCGGCCCATCAGGTAGACGGCAGGGGCGGCGGCCGCGAGCGGCAGCGCGACACCGGCCGTCATGTGCACGAACTTCGACGGGTAGTCGTACGCGGCCACCCGCAGGCCGACCAGCGCGCACACACCGGCGGCCAGACCGACCAGTGCCCCGCCTGCCCCGAGACCGTTCAGCGAACCGACCGCGATGCCCGCGCCGGCCGCGGCGGCCAGCGAGACGGCGACGGAGGCCGGGGTCGGGAGCGGCAGCGCGCGGGCGAAGACGGCCACCGCCACCGCTGTCGCGCCGACGCCGACGGCGGGCGAGCCCGCGGCCAGGAACCCGGCGCAGACGATGGCGAGTGCCGCGGAGGCCACCGAGGCCATCAGCCCGTACATCCGCTCGTCGGGGTCTGCGTGGCTGCGCAGTTGGAGGACCAGCGTGAGCAGCACCCAGGCACCGAGGGTGCCGATGATCGCGCCGGGGCCGTACACGTCGTCCACCGCGAGCACCGCCGCGTCGGCGACGACGGCTCCGGCGAAGGCGAGGACGATGCCCTGGCGGGCGGGCCACATGCCGTTGAGGCGGAACCAGCCGGCCGCGGTGAGCCCCTGGAGGGCGATCAGCGGCACGAGCAGCGCGAGGTCGCCGAACGCGGCGGCGCCGGCCAGCAGCAGCCCGAGGGCGGCGGTCAGTACGGCCGACTGCGGGCCGGGGTCGATGATCGGCGACCGGCCCTCGGCGCGGGCCTGCGCGGGGTCGACGGCGCGCAGCGTGTTCCCCGCCAGGGTGGGCGGCGAGTACTCGGGCTCCTCGTCGGGCGCGGCGTGCGCGGCCGGTGCGGCCTGCACCGGCGGGGCCGTCGCGTCCGTGATCGGCGGCAGGTAGGCCGTGGCCCCGGAGTCGTTGCCCGGGACCGGCGGCAGGTAGGCCGTGGCCCCGGAGTCGTTGCCCGGGACCGGCGGCAGGTAGGCGGTGGCCGCGGCGTCGTCGTTCCGGACCGGGGGCAGGTAGGCGGTGGCCGCGGCGTCGTCGTTCCGGACCGGCGGCAGGTACGCGGTGGCCGCGGCGTCCGGGGCCTGGGGAGCGGCCGCCTGGGGCGGGAGGTAGGCCGCGGACCCGGCCCAGTTCCCATCGGGTGCGGGTGCCTGGGCCTCCTCGCGGAACCAGCCCTGCGGGCCGGCGTCCTCCCGCACCGGCGGCAGGTACGCCGTCTCGGCCGCCCACTCGGACGCGGGCGCCTGCGCCGCGGCCGCCGGGGCCTCCTCGCGGAACCACCCCTCGGGCGCGACGGGCTGCTGCTGCGGCTGGGGCTGGGGCTGGGGCTGGGGCTGGGGCTGTACGGGAGGCTGCTCCCGGTACGGCGGCAGGTACGCGGTCTCGGCGGCCCACCCGGACGGCGCCTGGCCCGGGCCCGCCGGGGCCTCGTCGCGGAACCATCCGTCGGGCGCGACGGGCGGCTGCTGCTGGCCCGGCACCCCGCCCAGCGGCGGAGCGGGCGACTGCGGGGCCTGCTGCACCGGCTGGTAGCCGGTCTCCCAGGTCTCGGACTGCCAGGTCTGGGTCCCGTACGGGGCCTGCTCGTGCCCGTGCTGCGCGTGCCCGTGCTGCTCGTGCCCGTGCCGCCCGTGCCGCCCACGGGGCTGTTGGTGCGGCTCGTGCGGCTGCGGCTGCTGTTCGTCGGAGTTGCTCATCGGCTCCCGCTCACCCGCCCGCGAACGGCGGGAGCACCTCGACGGTGCCCCCTTCCGTCAGCAGGACGGCATCGTGCGGGCGCTTGCCCACAGGCTCGTCGTTCACGAGGAAGGAGCAGCGCAGCAGGACCCGGGTCAGTTCACCCGGGTGGCGTTCCCGCACGGCGTCCAGCGCCTCGGCCAGCGTGCGCGCCGAGTACGGCTCCTCCGCCGTCTCGGCCGCGGCCTTGGCCGCCGCCCAGTAGCGGATGGTTCCGGTTGCCACTGCTGCTCCCATCGTCGGCTCTCTACCGTCGGCCTCCATGATGACGCCTCCCACCGGATGCCCGGCGTGGCGGGAACCACAGAAGCGGGATCAGCGGGAACCTCGGCCCCTCGAGGGCAGGTGGGCTATCCTGGCGGTGCAGAGGATCCGGGCAACGTTGCCCCCGGGTCCTTTTGTGCTTTCAGCACGTTGAACGGACCGAGAACAGGTGCCGTCCGGGCCTCAGGGCGCGGGGACCGGGCAGGCGCCGCACGAAGTCGTACGAAGCAGTGCCGCGAAAGTCCTCGACGGGACCGAGGAGGAACCGAGTGATGGACCAGCGAACCGTGCACGCGCACACGGGCGTGCACGACCACCCGACCCGGGCAGGTGGTCGGGCATGAGCTCGCTCCTGCTCCTCACCAACGCCCTGCAGCCGTCCGCCGAGGTGCTGCCCGCCCTCGGCCTGCTGCTGCACAACGTCCGGGTCGCCCCCGCGGAGGGCCCGGCCCTCGTGGACACGCCCGGCGCCGACGTGATCCTCATCGACGGCCGCCGCGACCTCCCGCAGGTGCGCTCGCTGTGCCAGCTGCTGCGCTCCACCGGGCCCGGCTGCCCGCTGCTCCTCGTCGTCACCGAGGGCGGCCTCGCGGCCGTGACCGCCGACTGGGGCATCGACGACGTCCTCCTCGACACCGCCGGACCGGCCGAGGTCGAGGCGCGGCTGCGGCTGGCCACCGGCCGGCAGCAGCTCGGCTCGGACGACTCCCCGATGGAGATCCGCAACGGTGACCTGTCGGTCGACGAGGCGACGTACTCCGCGAAGCTCAAGGGGCGGGTCCTGGACCTCACCTTCAAGGAGTTCGAGCTGCTCAAGTACCTCGCCCAGCACCCGGGCCGGGTCTTCACGCGCGCCCAGCTCCTCCAGGAGGTGTGGGGCTACGACTACTTCGGCGGCACCCGGACGGTGGACGTCCACGTCCGGCGGCTGCGTGCCAAGCTCGGCCCCGAGCACGAGTCGCTGATCGGTACGGTGCGCAACGTCGGCTACCGCTTCGTCACGCCGGAGAAGGTGGAGCGGGCGGCCGCGGAAGCGGCGGCCCAGGCCGCCGCGGCCCTCCCCCGTATGGAGGAAGCACCGGTAACGGTCCAGTCGGCAGGACGCCCTGCCCAGAGGTAGGTCACCCCGCGTAGACTGCCGCGCGTGGCCAAGGTGACGCGGGATGACGTGGCGCGACTTGCGGGTACCTCTACCGCCGTCGTGAGCTACGTCATCAATAACGGACCCCGGCCGGTTGCCCCGGCCACGCGCGAGCGTGTACTCGCCGCCATCAAGGACCTGGGCTACCGGCCAGACCGGGTGGCCCAGGCGATGGCCTCGCGGCGCACCGACCTCATAGGCATGATCGTGCCCGACGCGCGGCAGCCGTTCTTCGCGGAGATGGCGCACGCGGTCGAACAGGCAGCCGCCGAGCGCGGGAAGATGGTGCTGGTCGGCAACTCCGACTACCGCGACGAGCGCGAGGTCCACTACCTGCGGGCCTTCCTCGGCATGCGGGTGTCGGGCCTGATCCTGGTCAGCCAGGGCATGAGCGAGCGCGCGGCGTCGGAGATCGAGGCGTGGGACGCGCGGATCGTGCTGCTGCACGAGCGGCCCGAGGCGATCGACGACGTCGCGGTCATCACCGACGACATCGGCGGCGCGCAGCTCGCGACGCGGCACCTGCTGGAGCACGGGCACCCGTACGTGGCCTGCATCGGCGGCGTCGAGAACACCCCGTCGGTGGGCGACCCGGTCGCGGACCACGTCGAGGGCTGGCGCCGGGCGATGCTGGAGGCGGGGCGGTCGGTGGAGGGCCGGCTGTTCGAGGCCCCGTACAACCGCTACGACGCGTACAAGGTGGCCCTGGAGGTCCTGTCGGGGCCGGACCGGCCCCCGGCGATCTTCTGCGCGACGGACGACCAGGCGATCGGCGTGCTGCGGGCGGCTCGGGAGCTGCGGATCGACGTGCCGGGGGAGCTGGCGGTGGCCGGCTTCGACGACGTCAAGGAAGCCGCCCTGACGGACCCGCCGCTGACGACGATCGCCTCGGACCGGCCGGCGATGGCCCGCGCGGCGGTGGATCTCGTCCTGGACGACGCCCTGCGCGTGGCCGGCTCCCGCCGCGAGCGGCTGAAGCAGTTCCCGTCGGCCCTGGTGATCCGCCGCTCCTGCGGCTGCCGTCCTTCCTGACGCGCCCCTCGCACCGCTCGGCCCTGGCGGGTCACCCCACTCGACGCGCGCCTCGCACCGCTCGGCCCTGGCGGGTCACCCCTCTCGACGCGCGCCTCGCACCGCTCGGCCCTGGCGGGCCTTGCGGGCTTCGGCGCGCTGCGCCGGACTCCGTCCGTCGGTTCCCGGGGCGGGGCCCCCTGGCGCCCGCGGGCCGGATGAGGATTCCTGCGGATCCTCGGTGCGCTGCGCCGACGTCCGCCGGTGCCCGGGCGGGGCAGGCTGACGCCTGCGGGCCGGTGGGGCCCTGCGGGGCTGTCCCCTACCCGCCCTTCCCCCGTTCCCCGGAGCTCCGCCCCGGACCCCCTCACCAGCCCCGCGATTCCCAGCAGCAGCAGCTGGAAGCCCTCCCAGCCCCAGGACGCGGGGCCCGGGGCCCCGCCCCCCTGCCGGTCCCGCCGACGTTTGAGGCCCCTCCAGCCCGCCGGCGATGGAGGCGCACCCCTCCAGCCCCGCCGTCGATCGAGGCGCACCCCTCCAGCCCCGCCGGCGTTTGAGGCGCGGGGGTTCGGGGGCCGGCCCCCGCAGCGGCGGCGCACACGAACGTGCCCCCGCCCCAGCTCTGTCGGCGTCGAGGCGGGACCTTATATCGGGCATACGCGGTTCTGTCGGGCTTCTCAGACGGGACTCAGAATGCTCTCATCATCCGGGGACACAGTCTGGGACATGACCGACAGCTTCCGCCGCGAAGGCAACTACCCGCAGGAGTACCCCCCGCCACCCGCGTACCCGCCGCCCGCGTACCCGCCGGCGGCCGCCGCACCACGTCCCCGCCGCCCCGTCGCGCTGCTCGCCGCCGTCGCGCTCGCCGCCGCCCTCGTCGGCGGCGGGACCGCCGCCGCCGTGGAAGGGCTGCTCGCCCAGCACGGCACCGGCACCGGCGCCTTCACCGGCACCAACGTCTCGCAGTCCAGCAGCGGCACCGTCTCCGGCGTGGCCGAACAGGTCAGCCCCTCCGTCGTCCGCATCGACACCCGCACCGGCTCCGGCCAGGGCACCGGCTCCGGCATCGTCCTCACCGCCGACGGCGAGATCGTCACCAACAACCACGTCGTCGCCGGCGCCTCCGAGATCCAGGTGACGATGAGCGACGGCAAGAAGTACGCCGCCAAGACCCTCGGCACCGACCCCGCCAAGGACCTGGCCCTCATCAAGCTCCAGGGCGCCTCCGGCCTCAAGCCCGCCCACCTCGGCAACTCCGACAACCTGCGCGTCGGCGACCAGGTCGTCGCCATCGGCTCCCCCGACCGCCTCACCGGCACCGTCACCAGCGGCATCGTCTCGGCGCTGAACCGGGACGTGAGCGTCCCCAAGTCCGAGGAGCAGCCCCCGCAGCGCCGCCAGGGCGGCGACGGCTGGCCGTTCTCCTACGACGGCCGGCAGTTCAACGGCGACACCGGCAAGGACAGCACCTCGTACAAGGCGATCCAGACCGACGCCTCCCTCAACCCGGGCAACTCCGGCGGCGCCCTCGTCAACATGAACGGCGAGATCGTCGGAATGCCCTCGGCGATCTACTCGCCCTCCTCGGACAGCTCCAGCGCCGGCAGCGTCGGCCTCGGCTTCGCCATCCCGGTCAACACGATCAAGGGCGACCTGTCCTCCCTGCGCCACGGCGGAACCGGCACCGGACCGGGTGCCGACAACGGCACCGACAACGGCGGCAGCGACGACAGCGGCCTCAACTCCTACTGACCTAGCCTGGGGGAGCCGCCGATCACCGACCGACCACCACCCTGGGGGACCCGACCATGGCTGCAACGACTGCCGGGAGCGCCGAAGGCGACCCCCAGCGCGTCCTCGTCGTCGATGACGAGCCGGCCGTCCGTGAGGCCCTGCGCCGCAGCCTGGCCTTCGAGGGGTACGCGGCGCAGACCGCCGTCGACGGGCTCGACGCCCTCGACAAGGCGGCTTCGTACGCCCCCGACCTGATCGTCCTGGACATCCAGATGCCCCGCATGGACGGTCTGACCGCCGCCCGCCGGCTGCGCGCCTCGGGCAGCACCACCCCGATCCTGATGCTGACGGCCCGCGACACCGTCGGCGACCGCGTCACGGGGCTGGACGCGGGGGCCGACGACTACCTCGTCAAGCCCTTCGAGCTGGACGAGCTCTTCGCCCGGGTCCGCGCCCTGCTGCGCCGCAGCGCCTACGCCGCACCCGCGCCCGGCGGCGCACAGCCGGAGCACGGCCTCGCCTTCGGCGACCTGCGCATGGACCTCGCCACCCGCGAGGTCACCCGGGCCGGGCGCCCCGTGGAACTCACCCGTACCGAGTTCACGCTGCTGGAGATGTTCCTCTCCCACCCCCGCCAGGTCCTGACCCGCGAGCAGATCCTGAAAACGGTCTGGGGCTTCGACTTCGAGCCCAGCTCCAACTCCCTCGACGTGTACGTCATGTACCTGCGCCGCAAGACCGAGGCGGGCGGCGAACCCCGGCTCGTGCACACCGTGCGCGGGGTGGGGTACGTCCTGCGCGCCGGTGAGAGCGGACCGGAATGAGCCCGGTCGACCGGTTCCGTGCCCTGCCGCTGCGCTCCCGGCTGGCGCTGCTGGTGACCGTAGCGGTGGCGGTGGCGGTGGCGGCCGTCGCCGTCGTCAGCTGGTTCATGGTCCGTACGCAGCTGCGGGACCAGCTCGACAGCTCCCTGCGCTCCACCAACGCCAGCGCGCAGGCCAACCAGACCCTGTCGGAGGTCGGCTGCCGCGAGAAGGTGCCCGGCGCCATCGTCAACAACCTGAGCGCCCAGGTGCAGATCGTCCTGCCCGCGGGCGGGCGGTGCTGGGTGGACGGCAAGAACACCCTCCCCGTGACCGCGTACGACCTCGAGGTCGCCCAGGGCCGGCGCGGGCCCGTGCTGTACGACGGCCGCACCACCGAGGGCACGCCGGTGCGCGTGTACACCCAGCCGGTGAACGTCAGTGGGCCGGTCGGCGGAACCGTGGCCATCTCCGTCGCCAAACCGCTCGCCGACGTCGACAGGCCGCTGTCCACCCTGGCCTGGGTGCTGCTGTTCGTCTCGGGCGTCGGCGTGGTCGGCGCGGGCGTGGCGGGGCTGTGGGTGGCGCGGACGGGTCTGCGGCCGGTCGACGAACTCACCGGCGCCGTGGAGCACATCGCGCGCACCGAGGACCTCACCGTTCGGATCCCGGACGAGGGCGACGACGAGATCGCCCGCCTGTCGCGGTCGTTCAACTCGATGACGGCTGCCCTGGCCTCGTCCCGGGACCGGCAGGCCCAGCTCATCGCGGACGCCGGGCACGAGCTGCGCACTCCGCTGACCTCTCTGCGGACCAACATCGAACTGCTGGCGCGCAGCGAGGAGACCGGCCGGGCCATCCCGCCGCAGGACCGCAAGGAGCTGCTGGCCTCGGTCAAGGCGCAGATGACGGAGCTGGCGGCGCTGATCGGGGACCTCCAGGAGCTGTCCCGGCCGGATGCCGCGGCCCACGTACGCCTGGAGGTGGTGGCCCTGCACGACATCGCGCAGACCGCGCTGGCCCGGGCGCGCCTGCGCGGTCCCGAACTCGTCTTCGGTTCGGACCTGCGGCCCTGGTACGTACGGGGCGAGGCGGCCGCGCTGGAGCGGGCGGTGGTCAACCTGCTGGACAACGCCGTGAAGTTCAGCCCGCCGGGCGGCGCGGTGGAAGTGGCGCTGCGGGGCGGGGAGCTGACCGTACGGGACCACGGGCCCGGCGTCCCGGCCGACGACCTCCCGCACGTCTTCGAGCGGTTCTGGCGCTCCCCGTCGGCCCGTGCCCTGCCCGGCAGCGGGCTGGGCCTGTCGATCGTGGCCCGTACGGCGGACCGTGCGGGCGGGAGTGCCGAGCTGCGGGCGCCGGCGGACGGCGGCCCGGGCACGGAGGCGGTGCTCCGCATCCCGGGCGCCCCGACCCCGCCGCCCGCGCCGCCCGCCGCGCCGCCGACGTCGCCACCCGCGCCGCCGCCGCCGTCGTCAGTTGTGCCGGATCAGTGAGGCGACCAGGCCGGAGCGGGTGTTCGGGAAGTCCATGGGGACGATGCCGAGCCCGATCCGGCCGGCCAACTCCGCGCCGTCGACAAAGCCGTGGACCTGCGGATTGAGCCGGTCGGAGTTCCAGCGGGGCGGCATGTACGCGGCGGTGCTGGTGTAGTTCACGAAGAGCTTGCCGGGCTGCCCCGCGGCCCGGCGGAACTGGTCCTCGATCTTGCCCCGTTTGGCGAACGGCTCGGCGTTGTAGTCGTCCTGGATGTCGAAGACGTTGCCGTCGCCGTAGCGCAGACCCGGCAGCCCGCCGTTGTCGGCGAGCAGCACCACCTTCCCGCGGGCCTGCCCGAGCGAGGCGGGCAGGGCGTCGGCTATCCGGAACAGGGGGCGCCAGCCGCGGTTGTCGAGGTAGTCGTCGAAGACGGCCCGGAAGGTCGCGTCGCTCTCGCCCGAGTACTCCTGCTTGACCCGCATCAGGACGGTCTCGGAAGGGTGCGCGGCGAGGAAGTTCCAGCAGGCCACGAGGACGTCGCCGAACATCAGGTCCTGGAAGAACGCCGCGTGGTGGATGGCGAAGGAGCCGCCGGTGACGCGGCAGCGGACGTCGAGGAACCGGATGCCGGAGTCGAGCTGCTGGGCGATCGAGGTGTTCTGGCAGGCGACGTAGAGGCCGCCCTTGGTGGCGCCCGAGTCGTGGGTGCCGGGGATCGTCATCCGTTGGAGCGGGGTGGAGTCGGCGAGGCCGGCCATCCAGTCCTGGGTGCCGAGCGCGGCGCGCGCGGCGGGGGCCGTCCGGGCCGATGCCGGGGCCGCGGTCCCCAGGGTCATCGCGGCGCCCGCGCCCGCCGCCAGCGCCCCGGTGAGGAATCCACGCCGATCCAGTGCCATGCCCGCCCCTTTTTCCGGTCCAGTGGTCGGACCGGAGTATGGCGTGCGGCAGCGGCCATTACTACCCGTCGGTACGGGTCATCTTTCGAGCAACTCGGCCATGGCGCGCAGGCCTTGGGCGAGCTCGCGCCCGTTCGGCGCCTGCTCCGGGTCGGTGAGGCACTGGACCATCACCCCGGTCAGCAGCGCGAGGTGCACCGACCCGAGGCCCCGTACGTCCTCCTCCGCGACCTCCTCCTGCGGCACGCCCCGCCACTGGGCCGCGACCATCCGGCGGGAGCGGCGCTGGTCTTCGGCGAGGACCGCGAGCAGCGGGGGCGAGGACTGCGCGTGCACGAAGGCCTCGACGGAGGCCGTCCACAGCCAGCGCATCTCGCCGAAGTCCGCGATCTTGCGGTCCCACATGTCGGCGTAGCGCTCGGCGGCGGTGTCCCCCTGTCCGGCGAGCCGGCCGGCCGAGGCCGCCCATTCGTCCATGGCCGCGGACAGCGCCTGGTTGAGCAGGGCCTCACGCGATCCGAAGTGGTAGCCGATGGCGGCCATGCTCACCTGCGCGGCCGATGCGATGTCGCGCACGGTGGTGCGCAGGTACCCCTTCTCCTCCAGGCAGCGGCGCGCTCCGGCCAGCAGGTCCTCGCGATTTCCCATGGCGGGATCGTATCCGCGCAAGCATTTGGGCGAACGCCCAAGACATATGTATTGCGCGCCTGCCCAAATCCTGGCAGGGTCGTACCCGTCACCGAAGGCCTCACAGGGGAGAGCGAAACCATGCGCCACACGCTGACGATCGACGGCCGCGCCTTGTCCTACCTCGACTTCGGCGGCCCCGGCCGCCCGCTCCTCGCGCTGCACGGGGGCATGTCCGAGGGCCTCGCCTTCGCCGGCCTCGCCGCCGTGCTCGGCGACGGGTGGCGGGTCATCGCCCCCGACCAGCGCGGGCACGGCGACTCCGACCGGGCCGCCGACTACGGCCGCGCCGGGTACATCGGCGACGCCGTCGCGCTCCTCGACCACCTCGGCCTGGACGAGCCCGTCGCCGTACTCGGCTACTCCCTCGGCGGGATCACCGCCTACCAGCTGGCCGCCGCCCACCCCGGCCGGGTCTGCGCCCTGGTCAACGTGGACGCCACCGTGCAGATCGTCCCCGACACCGCGGGAGGGCTCTTCACCTTCCTCGGGGGCATGCGGTACACCGCCCCCACCCGGGAGGAACTCCTCGCCGCGGCCGGGCCGGTGGGCTCCCGGTTCGTCGAACAGGCGCTGCGCCCGCTCCCCGGCGGCGGGGGCTGGCGGCTGCCGTTCCACCCGCAGGACATGACCGACTCCGCCGAGGCCTGCCGCGGCGACCACTGGGACAGCTGGCTCGCGAGCACCTGTCCGGCCCTGCTGATCCACGGCACCCGCAGCCAGACGCTCCGGAAGGACACCGCCGACGCCATGTTCACCCGGCGGCCCGGGACCTCGTACACACCCCTCGACGGGGACCACTTCGTGCCGTTCACCGACCCGGACGGCTTCCACGAGGCCGTCCGGAAGTTCCTCGCCGGACTCTGAAACGCCGCAGAGAACGCCGCAGAGAACGCCCCAGGGGCGTCGGGCCGTCCGGCCCGCCGCCCCTGGTCGTACTCGTTACTGCTCGTACTCCTCGTACTCCTCGTACTACTTGACGACCGTGATCCGGTCCGCCGCCGGCGGGGCGATCGGGGCCGCCGCCGAGGACTTGTTCAGGTACGCGTTGAAGCACTCCAGGTCGGACGCGCCGACCAGCTTGTTCTTGTGCTCCTTGAGGACGGTGAAGCCGTCGCCGCCGCCCGCGAGGAACTCGTTCATCGCGACCCGGTAGGTCTTGGCGGGGTCGATCGCCGTGCCGTTCAGCCGCACCGAGTCCACGACGACGCGGTCCACGCCCGCCTTCGTCATGTCCAGCGTGTACGTAAAGCCCTTGGAGACCTGCAGGATCTTCGGGTTGGGGCCGTTGACCGGCCCGGACACCTGCTGCTGGAGAGCGGTGATCAGCTGGGCACCGGTCAGGTCGACCACGTTCATCATGTTGGTGAACGGCTGGACGGTGTACGACTCCCCGTACGTCACCACGCCGTCGCCCTCGTTACCGGCGGCCTTGTAGGCCAGGTCCGCGCGGATACCGCCCGGGTTCATGATCGCGAGCTGCGCACCCCCCTTGTCGGCCGGCGCGAGCGCCTCCAGCTGGGCATCGGCGATCAGGTCACCGAGCGGCTTCTCCGGCGCCTCCGAACCACGGCCCGGCACGTCCGCCGAGATGTAGCCCTCGGGGCGGCTCGCGATGGGCGCGGCGAGCGCGTTCCAGCGCTGGATCAGCTCGGTCATGTCGCCCGCCTTCGGCAGGTCACGGCTGACGACCTTCTGGACCGGCTTGGGCGAGCTGACCGGCGTACGGACGATGTCCTTGGTCTGCCGGTCGTAGGTGAGGGTGGTGTCCGTGAACAGCCGGCCGTAGGAGGCCGCCGAGGTCACCATGCGCGGGTTGCCCGCCGGGTCCGGGATGTTGCAGGCGTACGCCTGGTGCGTGTGGCCCGTCACCAGCGCGTCGACCTTCGGGTCGACGTTCTTGGCGATGTCGACGATGGCACCCGAGACGCCCGCGCCCGCGCCGGGCGCGTCGCAGTCGTAGTTGTACGCGCCGCTCGCGGGCAGACCGCCCTCGTGGATCAGCGCGACGATCGACTTCACGCCCTGCTTGTTCAGCTCGTTGGCGTACTTGTTGATCGTCTCGACCTCGTCACCGAACTTGAGGCCCTTGACCCCCTCGGCGGTCACGACGTCCGGCGTGCCCTCCAGGGTCACGCCGATGAAGCCGATCTTCACGTCCCCCTTCTTCCAGATGAAGGTGGGCGACATCAACGGACGCTTGGTCTTCTCGTCCGTCACATTGGCCGCGAGGTACTGGAACTGCGATCCACCGAACGTCTTGCCATACTCGAAGCAGCCGTCCACGGGGTGGCAACCGCCGTACGCCATACGGCGGAGCTCGGTCTTGCCCTCGTCGAACTCGTGGTTGCCGACGCTGGTGACGTCCAGCCCCAGCTTGTTCAGCGCCTCGATGGTCGGCTCGTCGTGGAACATGCCGGACATCATCGGGCTGGCGCCGATCATGTCGCCGGCCGCGGCGGTGACCGAGTACTCGTGGCCCTTGCGGGCCTCGCGCAGGGCCGACGCCATGTACTCGACGCCGCCTGCGGGTATGGCCTTGGTGGTGCCGTCGGCCTGCCGTTCGCTCACGGTGCCGGACGAGCCCTGCGGGGGCTCCAGCGTGCCGTGGAAGTCGTTGAACGACAGCATCTGCACGTCGACGGTGCGGCTCTTGGCCGCACCGCCACCACTCGCGGCACCGGCCGGAAGGGCGGCGGCGACCATCGCGCCGGCCCCCGCCGTGAGGGCGAGGGCGGTGAAGGTCAACCGGCGGGCTCGGCGGTGCCGTTGTGGCGTCGCTGACATTTGTTCCCCTTTGTGGACAGCGAGACAACTTGGGAGGTCCGCCGAAGCCTAAGGTCAACGCGCGTAGCATGTCAGGCCCTAATCGGTTACGGGCAGGTTGCGGTCGTACGGTGGAGTCATGACTGACGCAGCAGCGGCCCTTGAGCCGGGACGGCAGATTGACATCCTCGACGAGCTGACGGGGGAACAGGCCGACGCGGTACTGGCCCTGATCGCTGACGCGGCGCGGAGCGACGGCACCACCGCCGTGTCCGAACAGGGCCGGCTCCAACTCCGCGGCGGCCGCCGCGAGGGCATCCGGCACTTCCTCCTCACCGACAGGGAACGGCTCGCCGGATACGGGCAACTGGAGGACACCGACCCGGTGGAGGCCCCCGCCGCCGAACTCGTCGTTGACCCCTCACTGCGCGGCCGCGGCCACGGCCGGGCCCTCGGCTCGGCCCTGCTCGCCGCCTCCGGCAAGCGGATCCGGGTGTGGGCGCACGGCGGCAAGCCCGCCGCCCGCCACCTCGCCCAGGTACTCGGCCTGACCCTCTTCCGCGAACTGCGCCAGCTGCGCCGTCCCCTCGGCCCCGAGGCGCCGCGGCTTCCCGAAGCGGCCCTGCCGCCCGGCGTCACCGTCCGCACCTTCGTCCCCGGCGCCGACGACGCGGCCTGGCTCGCCGCGAACGCCGCCGCCTTCGCCCACCACCCCGAGCAGGGCGCCCTGACCCAGCGCGACCTGGACGACCGGATGGGCCAGACCTGGTTCGACCCCAAGGGCTTCTTCCTCGCCGAGCGCGACGGCGAGCTGATCGGCTTCCACTGGACGAAGGTCCACGCCGACGAGCGGCTCGGCGAGGTCTACGTCGTCGGGGTCCGCCCCGGCGCCCAGGGCGGCGGCCTCGGCAAGGCACTCACCGCGATCGGCCTGCGCCACCTCGCCGAGGCGGGCCTGCCCACCGCCATGCTGTACGTCGACGCCGACAACCCGGCCGCCCTGGCCGTCTACGAGGGCCTCGGCTTCACCACCCACGAGGTGGACCTGATGTACCGCACGGAGAGCTGAGCCGCACGGGCGCCGCGGTACGGGTCCCGCGCGCCGGGACCCGCACCGCGCACGCGGGCGGGCGCCGGCATGAGCCCGGGGTCCGCCCCCGCGTCGCCCCCGCGCCGTGACGGCCGGCGTACGCCCCCGGGCCGGTACCCGCGCCGTTCCCCCGCCGTGACGGCCGGCGTACGCCCCCGGCCCGCTGCCGCGACGTACTCGTGCGCCAGGCAGAGCCTGGAAGCCATGCGCCATTCACCGCCCATTAAGCAGCGCTTGCCAGTCTCCCCCCATGCATCCGCGACTCAGGCTGACGGCCGACACGTCCGACGCGCCTGTCCTTCCGCTCGCGCGGAAGAATGGAGTCATGAGCCACCAGCCCAGCGCAGGCCCCACCGAGGTCCCCGCCCAGCACCCGTCTCACACGTCCCCCGCGGCGAAGACGCGCATAGGCTCCATAGCCGCGCACCGCCCCCACGTCGATCTCGCGCCGGATCTCGCGCCCGACCTCGACTCCGACCCGGACGCCTACGACGGCAAGGACAGCGACGAGCTGCCCGCCGGGCGGTTCCTCGACCGGGAACGCAGCTGGCTCGCCTTCAACGAACGCGTCCTGGAGCTCGCCGAGGACCCGGCCACCCCGCTGCTGGAACGCGCGAACTTCCTCGCGATCTTCGCCAGCAACCTGGACGAGTTCTTCATGGTCCGCGTCGCGGGCCTCAAGCGCCGCATCGCGACCGGCGTCGCCACCCGTTCGGCCTCCGGCCTGCAGCCCCGCGAAGTGCTGGACCTGATATGGACCCGCTCGCGCGAACTCATGGCCCGGCACGCCGCCTGCTACCAGCAGGACATCGCCCCGCAGCTCGCCGAGGAGGGCATCCACCTCATCCGGTGGCCCGACCTCACCGAGAAGGAGCAGGCCCGGCTCTTCACCCTGTTCCGCAACCAGATCTTCCCGGTCCTGACCCCGCTGGCCGTGGACCCCGCGCACCCGTTCCCGTACATCTCCGGCCTCTCCCTGAACCTGGCCGTCGTCGTACGCAACCCCGTCAGCGGCCACCGCCACTTCGCGCGCGTCAAGGTCCCGCCGCTCCTCTCCCGCTTCCTGGAGGCCTCGCCGCAGCGCTACGTCCCGCTGGAGGACGTCATCGCCGCGCACCTGGAGGAGCTCTTCCCCGGCATGGAGGTGCTCGCGCACCACATGTTCCGCGTCACCCGCAACGAGGACCTCGAAGTCGAGGAGGACGACGCAGAGAACCTGCTGCAGGCCCTGGAGAAGGAACTCATGCGGCGCCGCTTCGGCCCGCCCGTGCGCCTGGAGGTCGAGGAGTCCATCGACCCCGGCGTACTGGACCTCCTGGTGCAGGAGCTCAACGTCAGCGCCGCCGAGGTGTACCCGCTGCCCGGCCCGCTGGACCTGACCGCCCTCTTCGGGATCTCCTCCCTGGACCGGCCCGAGCTCAAGTACCCGAAGTTCATCGCCGGCACCCACCGCGACCTCGCCGAGGTGGAGTCCGCTTCCGCGCCCGACATCTTCGCGGCGCTGCGCGAGCGGGACGTGCTGCTGCACCACCCGTACGACTCCTTCTCCACCTCCGTACAGGCCTTCCTGGAACAGGCCGCCGCCGACCCGGACGTCCTCGCGATCAAGCAGACGCTGTACCGGACCTCCGGCGACTCCCCCATCGTGGACGCCCTGATAGACGCCGCGGAATCCGGCAAGCAGGTCCTCGTCCTCGTCGAGATCAAGGCCCGTTTCGACGAACAGGCCAACATCAAGTGGGCGCGCAAGCTGGAGGAGTCCGGCTGCCACGTCGTCTACGGCCTCGTCGGCCTCAAGACCCACTGCAAGCTGTCCCTCGTCGTCCGCCAGGAAGGCGAGACGCTGCGCCGCTACTCGCACGTCGGCACCGGCAACTACCACCCCAAGACCGCCCGGCTCTACGAGGACCTCGGCCTGCTCACCGCCGACCCACAGGTCGGCGCGGACCTCTCCGACCTCTTCAACCGGCTGTCCGGGTACTCGCGGCGCGAGACCTACCGCCGGCTGCTGACCGCGCCGAAGTCGCTGCGGGACGGGCTCATCGCCCGGATCGACAAGGAGGCCGACCACCACCGGGCCGGCCGCCCCGCGTACGTGCGGCTCAAGATGAACTCCATCGTCGACGAGGCCCTGATCGACGCCCTGTACCGGGCCGCCCAGGCGGGCGTCCCGGTGGACATCTGGGTCCGCGGCATCTGCGCCGTACGGCCCGGGGTCCCGGGGCTGTCGGAGAACATCCGGGTCCGCTCGATCCTCGGCCGCTTCCTCGAACACTCCCGGGTCTTCGCCTTCGGCAACGGCGGCGAACCGGAGGTGTGGATAGGCAGCGCCGACATGATGCACCGCAACCTCGACCGCCGCATCGAGGCCTTGGTCAGGGTCGCCGACCCGGCCCACCGCGCGGCACTGGACCGGCTGCTGGAAACCGGGATGTCCGACGACACCGCCTCCTGGCACCTGGGGCCGGACGGCGAATGGACCCGGCACAGCACCGACTCCGAAGGCCAGCCGCTGCGGCACGTACAGGAGACGCTCATAGACGCCCGGAGGCGCCGGCGTGGCTCAGCCAAACCATGACCATGACCATCACCATGACCTTATGACGGGGGCCGCGACGGCGGGCGACGTGCTCGGCACGTACCTGCGCTCCCAGGCCACCACCTTCCTGCGGGCACTGCGCGTGCACGAGGAGGGCGCGGCCGGCGGCGCAGGTCCCGCGGAAGGGGGCGAGGCGGCGCGCGGCCTGCGGGGGGCCGCGCGCCGCATCGCCTCCTCCCTGACCACCTTCCGCGCCGTGGCGGAGTCCTCCTGGGCGGACGGGCTGCGCACCGAGCTGGTCTGGCTGTCCTCGACCCTGGCCGACGAGCACGCGTACGCCGTCCGGCTGTCCCGGCTGATGGACGCCCTGCACCGGCTCTCGGGCGCGAGCGGCGCCGGGTCCCTGACGGTGGGCTCGGCGCGGGCCGGCGCGCTGCTGGAGCGCCAGCTGACCCTGGCCCGGACGCGGGCCCACTCGGCGACCCTGTCCGCGCTGGGCTCCTCCCGCTTCCACGCGGTCGCGGACGCGGTGGCGGTCCTCGCCTCGGAGGTGCCGCTGGACCCGGTCGCGGCGCGGGGGCGGGTCGAGGACGTACTCGTCCCGCTGGCGGAGGTGGCGCGGACCCGGCTGGACTCGGCGGTGGAGGCGCTGCCGCCGCGGCACTCGCCGTACTCCGCGCAGGACGACGGGGCCTGGCACGAGGTGCGGAGGCTGCTGCGGGTGCACCGGTACGCGCGGGAGATGCTGGGCGGGGAGGTCACCCGCCTCGCGGCGGCCGGCGAGGCCCTGGACCGCCACCGCGACGCGTCCGAAGCCGCGGCCGCCTCCGCGACGGCGGCCCGCACCCCCCGCATCGCTCCGGCCACGGCCTACGCCCTGGGCGTCCTGCACGCCGACCAGCGCCACGCGGTCGAGGCGGCCCGCCACAGCTTCGAGGCACTGGTGCCCTGCATTTCTTCTTGACGCGCCCCTCGCACCCCTCGGCCCTGGCGGGCCCCGCGGGCTTCGGCCCGCTGCGCCGGACCCGTCCGTCGACGCCCGGGCCGGGCCCCAGCCCTGCCGCGAGCCGCCCGTCGCGCCCGCGGGCCGGTAGGGGGCGCCCTGCGGGGCTGTCCCCTGCCCGCCCTTCCCCCGTTCCCCGGGGCTCCGCCCCGGACCCCCCTCCACGAGCCTCCGGGCTCCTGGTGGCAGCAGGCGGCCCGGCCCCGCCGCGTCGGTCCTCCCGACGGCGGAATCCGGCCAATCCCACCCCCCACCCCGACGGCCAGGGCAAGGTCACGGCGGCATAACGTGCGGGTAACGTCCCGTTACGCCCAGGTACAAACCCCCCCACTCGCACCGGGCCGTCCGCCACGGTTCACCCCCCGTTCACCAACCCCCGTCGACCGCTTCACCTGTTCTGCCTAATTTCAGTACCGCAAGGTGAAGGCCCCGCTCACGGGCGCAGCACCAACCCACCCGTAGTCCTCTTCGCACGCCGCCCCGATACAGAAAGCGGCCGGCGGCTTCTGGAAGGAACACCCGAAAGTGAAGCTTCAGCGCAAGAGCATGCTTCGTGCCTCCGCCCTCGGGGCGCTCGTCGTGTCCGGCGCCCTGGTCCTCACGGCGTGCGGCTCGGACGACAACACCAAGGCCGACTCCTCTGCGAGCGGCAAGGCCTCCGTCCCCGCGGCCGGCGACATCAAGTGCGACGACGCCAAGGGCAAGCTGCTCGCCTCGGGCTCCTCCGCGCAGAAGAACGCCGTCGACCTGTGGGTGAAGGCCTACATGTCCGCCTGCTCCGGCGTCGAGGTCAACTACAAGTCGTCCTCCTCCGGTGAGGGCATCGTCGCCTTCAACCAGGGCACCGTCGGCTTCGCCGGCTCGGACTCGGCGCTCAAGCCCGAGCAGGTCGAGGACTCGAAGAAGGTCTGCACCGGCGGCCAGGGCATCAACCTGCCCATGGTCGGCGGCCCGATCGCCATCGGCTTCAACGTCGCCGGCGTGGACAAGCTGAACCTCGACGCCCCCACCCTCGCCTCGATCTTCAACGACAAGATCAAGAAGTGGGACGACGAGGCGATCAAGAAGCTGAACCCGGGCGTCACCCTCCCCTCCACCGCCATCCAGGCCTTCCACCGCTCCGAGGACTCCGGCACCACCGAGAACCTCGGCAAGTACCTCAAGGCCACCGCCCCCGACGCGTGGAGCTACGAGGCCGCGAAGAAGTGGCCGGCCCCCGGTGGCCAGGCCGCCTCCGGCTCCGCCGGTGTCGCCTCCCAGGTCAAGGCCGTCGACGGCGCGATCGGCTACTTCGAGCTCTCCTACGCCGCCTCGCAGAACATCAAGACCGTCGACATCAACACCGGCGCCTCCGCCCCGGTGAAGGCTTCCGCCGAGAGCGCCTCCAAGGCCATCGCCGCCGCCAAGATCGCCGGTACCGGCTCCGACCTGGCGCTCAAGCTCGACTACACGACCAAGGCCGAGGGTGCCTACCCGATCGTGCTGGTCACCTACGAGGTCGTCTGCGACAAGGGCAACAAGGCGGAGACCCTGCCCACCGTGAAGTCCTTCCTGAACTACACCGCCTCGGACGCGGGCCAGAAGGTCCTGTCCGAGAATGGTTACGCGCCCATTCCGGCCGAGATCAACACCAAGGTCCGCGAAGTCGTCAAGTCGCTGTCCTGACGCTGAACGAGTGAGCCTCCGGGCGCGGTGTCCGGTCCCCGTCCGGACCGGACCCGCCCCCGAGGACCCTCCCCCTTCCACCCCGGGGGATCCGGTGCACCGCCGCCAGGGGGCTCGCCCCCGTCCAGACCGGAAAGACCATGGCTTCCACCACACCCACCTCGCTTGACCAGGCTCCGCCGGTCACCACGAGCGCAGGATCCACCGGCCGCGCCGGTGACAAGATCTTCGCCGGGCTCTCCAAGGGCTCCGGCATCCTGCTCCTGGTGATCATGGCGTCGATCGCCGTCTTCCTCACCTACCGCGCCACGCTCGCCCTGTCGAAGAACGAGGGCAACTTCCTCACCACCTTCGACTGGAACGCGTCGGCCAACCCGCCCGTCTTCGGCATAGCCGTCCTGCTCTTCGGCACCGTCGTCAGCTCGATCATCGCGATGGCCATCGCGGTTCCGGTCGCCGTCGGCATCGCCCTGTTCATCTCGCACTACGCGCCGCGCAAGCTGGCCGCCCCCCTCGCCTACGTGGTCGACCTGCTGGCCGCCGTGCCGTCGATCATCTACGGCATCTGGGGCGCCCTCTTCCTCGTCCCGTACCTCGGCGGCCTCAACCTCTGGCTCGACGAGTACATGGGCTGGACCTACGTCTTCGACAAGACCCAGGTCGGCGTCGCCCGCTCGCTGTTCACCGTCGGCATCCTGCTCGCGATCATGATCCTGCCCATCGTGACCAGCGTCAGCCGTGAGGTCTTCCTCCAGGTCCCGCGCATGAACGAGGAGGCCGCCCTGGCCCTCGGCGCGACCCGCTGGGAGGTCATCCGCATGTCGGTGCTGCCCTTCGGCCGCTCCGGCGTCATCTCCGCCTCCATGCTCGGCCTCGGCCGCGCGCTCGGCGAGACCATGGCGGTCGCCACCGTCCTGTCCCCGAGCTTCCTGATATCCGGCCACGTCCTGAACCCGGGTGGCGGGACCTTCGCGCAGAACATCGCCGCGAAGTTCGACGAGGCCAACGAGTTCGGCCGGGACGCGCTGATCGCCTCCGGTCTGGTCCTGTTCCTCCTCACCCTGCTGGTCAACGGCGGAGCACGCATGATCATCGCCCGCCGCAAGGAGTACTCGGGGGCGAACGCCTGATGAGCCACACCATCCAGGACCAGCGGCCCGCCCGGGCCCCCGGGTCCGCCGCCCCCACCCGACTGACCCGCGGCGGCCTGCCCCGCTGGGCCCCGGCCGGCATCGCCGCCCTCTCGGTCGCCCTCGGCTGCGCGATCGGCGCCGCCTCCGGCCTCCAGAGCAAGATCCAGTGGGGGCTGCTCGCGGCCCTGCTGTTCGTCGCGATCACCTACGTCGCCAGCTCGGTCGTCGAGAACCGCCGCCAGGCCAAGGACCGGGTCGCGACCTCCGTCGTGTGGGTCTGCTTCCTCCTCGCGGTCATCCCGCTGCTCTCGCTGATCTGGACCACCGTCAGCCGCGGCATGAACGCCCTCGACGGCGACTTCCTCAGCCACTCGATGAACGGCATCACCAGCTTCGAGAAGGGCGGCGGCGTCTACCACGCGCTGCTCGGCACCATCGAACAGGTGGCCCTGGCCACCGCGATCGCCGCGCCCGTCGGCCTGCTGACCGCCGTCTACCTGGTCGAGTACGGCCGGGGCTCGCTCGCCAGGGCCGTGACCTTCTTCGTCGACGTCATGACCGGCATCCCCTCCATCGTCGCGGGTCTGTTCATCCTCACGACCTGGAACCTGATGCTCGGCTTCGGCCCCTCCGGCTTCGCCGGCTCGATGGCCCTGTCGATCCTGATGATGCCCGTCGTGGTCCGCTCCACCGAGGAGATGCTCAAGCTCGTCCCGAACGAGCTGCGCGAGGCCGCGCTCGCCCTCGGCGTGCCGAAGTGGCGCATGATCCTCAAGGTCGTGCTCCCCACCGCCATCGGCGGCATCGCCACCGGCGTGACGCTGGCCGTCGCCCGCATCGCCGGCGAGACCGCGCCGATCATGCTGCTGGTCTTCGGTACGCAGCTGATCAACGGAAACCCCTTCGAAGGCGCCCAGTCCTCGCTCCCGCTGTACATCTGGGAGCAGTACAAGGTCGGCAGTGAAGCCTCCTACGACCGGGCATGGGCAGCAGCCCTCGTCCTGATCGCCTTCGTCATGATCCTCAATCTGGTGGCCCGCGGCATCGCCCGCTGGAAGGCCCCGAAGACCGGTCGCTGACGCGCGACCGCATGAAAGCGAAGTGACCCCTCATGGCCAAGCGAATCGACGTCAGCGGCCTGTCCGCCTTCTACGGCAACCACAAGGCCATCGATGACATCTCGATGACCGTGGAGCCCCGCTCCGTGACCGCCTTCATCGGGCCGTCCGGCTGCGGCAAGTCCACCTTCCTGCGCACCCTCAACCGCATGCACGAGGTCACCCCCGGCGGACGTGTCGAGGGCAAGGTGCTCCTGGACGACGAGAACCTGTACGGCCCCGGCGTCGACCCGGTCGCCGTCCGCCGCACCGTCGGAATGGTCTTCCAGCGCCCGAACCCCTTCCCCACCATGTCGATCTTCGACAACGTGGCGGCCGGTCTGCGCCTGAACGGCAACTTCAAGAAGTCGCAGCTGTCCGACATCGTGGAGCGGTCCCTGCAGGGCGCCAACCTGTGGAACGAGGTCAAGGACCGCCTGGGCAAGCCCGGCTCCGGCCTCTCCGGTGGCCAGCAGCAGCGCCTGTGCATCGCCCGCGCCATCGCGGTCGAGCCCCAGGTCCTGCTGATGGACGAGCCCTGCTCCGCGCTGGACCCGATCTCCACCCTGGCCATCGAGGACCTGATCGGCGAGCTCAAGGAGCGCTTCACGATCGTCATCGTGACGCACAACATGCAGCAGGCGGCCCGCGTCTCGGACCGCACCGCCTTCTTCAACCTCGCCGCGGTCGGCCAGCCCGGCAAGCTCGTCGAGATCGACGACACGGACCGGATCTTCTCCAACCCGTCCGTCCAGGCCACCGAGGACTACATCTCGGGCCGCTTCGGCTAGACCCGGACCCCGCGGATGTACTGAGCGTCCTGCGGTGCTGCATGGCGGTGCCACCGCAAGGCGAAAGGGCCGGCTCCCCCTGGGTGGGGGGAGCCGGCCCGCTTTCGTACCGCCGTGGCGCCGTAGGGTCCTACCGCCGTGGCGCCGTAGCGACCGGACGGCGCCGGTCAGCCGACGAAGGCCAGGTCCACGATCCAGAAGCACAGCGCGGCGACCATGGCCGCGGCCGGCATGGTGATGAACCAGCCGAGGATGATGTTCTTGGCGACGCCCCAGCGGACCGCGTTGACCCGCTTGGTCGCGCCCACGCCCATGATCGCCGAGGTGATCACATGGGTGGTGGAGATCGGCGCCTGGTACAGGTACGAAGCCGTGTACATGATCGACGCGCCCGTCGTCTCCGCGGCGAAGCCCTGCGGCGGGTCCAGCTCGATGATCTTGCGGCCGAGGGTGCGCATGATGCGCCAGCCACCCGCATACGTACCGAGCGACAGCATCACGGCGCACGCGATCTTCACCCAGATCGGAATGGGATCGCTCGCCCCCTGGACGTCGGCGATGACGAGCGCCATCACCACGATGCCCATGGTCTTCTGCGCGTCCTGCAGACCGTGACCGAGGGCCATGGCGGCCGCCGAGACGGTCTGTGCGATCCGGAAGCCCCGCTTGGCCTTGTGCGGGTTGGAGCGGCGGAACATCCACATGATCGCGACCATCACCAGGTAACCCACGATGAGGCCGACGACGGGCGACAGGAACATCGGGATGACGACCTTGTCCAGCACCCCGCTCCAGATGACGCCGATCCCGCCCGCGAGCGCCGCCCCCACCATGCCGCCGAAGAGGGCGTGCGAGGACGACGACGGCAGGCCGAAGTACCAGGTGATGAGGTTCCAGACGATCGCCCCGACCAGCGCGGCGAACAGGATCCACATGCCCCGGTTGCCGTGCGGCGTCTCGATGAGCCCCTTGCTGACCGTCTTGGCCACTCCGCTGCCCAGGAAGGCACCGGCCAGGTTCATCACGGCGGCCATGGCGAGCGCGGCACGCGGAGTCAGCGCCCGCGTCGAGACCGAGGTCGCGATCGCGTTCGCCGAGTCGTGGAAGCCGTTGGTGTACGTGAAGCCGAGCGCGACACCGATGGTCACGATCAGCGCGAAGGTGTCCACGAGGTTCAGGACTCCTTGACCGCGATGGTCTCCACCGTGTTCGCGACGTGCTCGAACGCGTCGGCGGCTTCTTCCAGCACGTCGACGATCTGCTTGAGCTTCAGCACCTCGATGGCGTCGTACTTGCCGTTGAAGAGCTGGGCGAGCAGCTTGCGGTGGATCTGGTCGGCCTGGTTCTCGAGGCGGTTGACCTCGATCCAGTACTCGGTCAGGTTGGTCATCGTCCGCAGGTGCGGCATGGCCTCGGCGGTGAGCTCGGCGGCCCGCGCCAGGACCTCGATCTGCTGCTCGACGCCCTTGGGCAGCTCCTCCACGTTGTAGAGGACGACCAGGTCGACCGCCTCTTCCATGAAGTCCATGATGTCGTCGAGGCAGGACGCCAGGCTGTAGATGTCCTCGCGGTCGAACGGCGTGATGAAGGAGGAGTTCAGCTGGTGGAAGATCGCGTGCGTGGCGTCGTCCCCCGCGTGCTCCGCAGCCCGCATCCGCTCCGCGATCTCGGCCCGGGCGGAGGAGTCCGCTCCGAGCAGTTCCATCAGGAGCTTCGAGCCCGTGACGATGTTGTCCGCGGATGCGGCGAACATGTCGTAGAAGCTCGTCTCCCTGGGGGTCAGACGAAATCGCACGTGAGGTCCTCGGGGTGCATTGGATTCGGTCAGGCTGATGCTAGGCGCATCCCCCGGCCACGGCTAACCGGCGGTTCCCCAGTGTCCTCCATCGGGCACAGTGGTGAGCACGGACCCCCGCCCGCTCGGGCGCGGCCCAGTACCCTATACCCACGAGGGGTATACATCACCGGTATCCGTCACCGGTATCCATCCCTCGTCCGGACCACGGGAGGACGTATGACGACCATCGAGGCCGAAGGCCCCGGAGCCGGCGGCGTCGCCGCGGCGCCCGTCCACGGCTACCACCACCAGAAGGACGAGCACCTCAAGCGGCTGCGCCGGATCGAGGGACAGATCCGCGGTCTCCAGCGCCTGGTCGACGAGGACGTCTACTGCATCGACATACTCACCCAGGTCTCGGCGAGCACGAAAGCGCTCCAGTCCTTCGCGCTCCAGCTGCTGGAAGAGCACCTGCGGCACTGCGTCGCGGACGCGGCCGTCAAGGGCGGAACCGAGATCGACGCCAAGGTCGAGGAAGCGACGAAGGCGATCGCCCGGCTGCTGCGTACCTGAGCACCCTCCACGGGCCCCAGCGGCCGGCCGCCTCCCGGCCGGCCCTCTCCCGGCCGGTCGTCTCCCGGCCGGCCCTCTCCCGGCCGGCAAGGGCTCAGAGCCCGATGCCCATCAGCACTTCGTCGATCCGGTCCTGGCTCAGCCGGTCCTCGCCCGCCGCCGAGGCCGCGATGATCAGTTCACCGCACAGCTCGATCTCGGCAAGCGCCACGTGGTCCTGCACCGTCGTACCGCACACGGGAGTCACGCGTGTCACCTCTCTCTGCCGCTTGCTTGCCGCCCGGCTTCCCAGCGTAGGGAGCGCCCCTCGTGGCGCGCATGACACGGATGGACCATTTCCGGATACCGGGCCATGGCCCGATCGCGCCGCCTCCGCCCCACGGTCCGACTATCCGGCGATCTTCCCGGCGTAAATGTCCCCGCTTGGCGGCAATGTGACGGTCACCGGAGTCCCGAAACCGTAGAGCAGCGTGGTCGACGACACATCGATCACGCCATTGTTGACGTAGCTGAAGCGGTGCCGGACCTTGCGCAGCCGCCCCTCCATGTCCAGGTACACGTCGAACGGGACGGTGTCCTTGCTGAACCCTTTCGCCGCGGCCTCCAGTGCTCCCCTGACCCCGGGTGACGCGCTCCGCGCGGCCCGCCCGATGTCGGTGGTGCCCTGGTAGTGCCGCACCTTGGTGCCCGCCAGGTCGGTCTCGCCGACATACGTGACCTGCTGCGCGCCCCGCAGCAGCTCGGCGGCGGCCAACGGGTCGGTGGCGCCCCCGGTGACCAGGTTCCCGTCGGCGAGGGTCGTCGTATCGACGCGGACCCACTTGTCGTCGGGGACGCCCGCGCCGCGGTTCTTCATGTAGAGCGCGCCGGGGACGAGGAGTTCGGTGATGGGCCGGTGCTCCGCCTTGCCGGTCACATCGGCCGGGAGCATCACCAGCAGCTGGCCCATCCGGTTCTTGAAGTCGACGCCCCCCTCGCCGCGGATGGTGACCCGGGTTCCGCCGGTCGCCATCTCCATCGCCGTACGGGCCTGCGCGCTGCCGGCGCCGGTGAGCGCGTCGGCAGCGCCGCGGACCACCGCGGCCGGGTCCTGCGGGGGGCGGTCGTCGCCGCTCGCCGGGCCGCCGCAGCCGCTCATCGCCGCCACGGCCAGCGCGACGCCGACGGCTAGCACCGCCTCACCCGCACGCCCTCGTCGCCGCCTGTGCTGGTGCACCACCATCGCCTGCCAACCCCCAACGCGTGCCCGCTGTTTGCCCGAGGCCCCACCCGTTCCGTTTAACGAGGTCCGCGGTTTCCCGTCACGGGCGGCGGCGGTTCCGGGGGCGGGCCGGTCCGAGTACCGTGGTGGCGTGGACCCGCACACCAAAGCGATCCTGAGCACTCCGCTTGCCCGCGACAGGGGCGAGCCCGCCCACACCACGAGCACCGCCGAACGCGGCGCGTTCTGCCTGGCCGTATGCAGCTGTGGCTGGACCGGCCCGGCCCGCCGCTCCAGAGACCTGGCCCGCCGCGACGCCGGCCGCCACCCGGCGGGCTGAGCACCCCCCTCTCCCCGGCCGGCCGCCCGGCTGCGGCGCGTCCCCCGTTCGGACGGCCCCGAGTGGCCGGGCCGCGCGGCACCGGTTGCCCTTGACTCATGCCAGGACCTCGACGGGGACCCCGTTTCGCTGCGGCGTTCGCCTGGGCCGTGTCGCTCGTCGCCCTGCCCCCGTCCCCGGCCTGGGCCCGCCCGGTCGGCTCCGCGGACGGACCGGCCGACGTAGCCCTGGCCATCGCCGTCACCACGGCAGCCGCCATCGCCACGGGCCTTTGGCTCCGCTCCCGCTACCGCCGCGACGAAAAGGACGACTGACCCGGCCCGGCCGCGCGATCCGGCAGCCCCCTGCCCCCGGCCCTGGCCGGGGCTGCCGGGCCCGGCATCAGCCGGCTCGGTCCCCGGCCCCCAACGGCCCCGGGCCCGCCCTAGCCCCTACGCGGCGAGGTCCTTCTCCCCCGCCTCCACCTCGACGGCCACCGTCCGCGCCACGACCCCCCGCCCCCGCCCGCGCAGAAGCGGGCCCAGCACCGCCATCGCCACCGGCGCGGGCACCAGCACCACCGCCGTCCCCAGCGCCAGCCCCCCCAGCACGTCCGTCGGGTAGTGCACGCCCATGTACACCCGGCAGAGCCCCTCCACCACCGCCAGCCCGATACCCACCAGCCCGAGCCGCCGGTTCGCCATGAAGATCCCGACCCCGAGCGCCATCGCCACCGCCGTGTGGTCGCTGACGAACGAGAACCCGGCCCCGCCGAACCCGTGGACCGCGCCGCCCACCACCTCCAGCCCCTCGTGCTGGAGGAACGGCCGCGGCCGCCCCACGAACCCCCGCAGCGGGACGTTCACCAGGAGGGCGATCCCCGCCGCCAGCGGCGCCCACACCAGCGCGGCGAACGACTCGGCCGCGCTCGTCTCGTCAGGCCGCTGCCACCGCTCCCGCCGGACCCCGCGGGCACACCACAGGACCAGCAGGACCATCGCCAGCGGGATCCCGTAGTCGCCGACGAGGCCCACCGCGCGGTCGACCCGGTCCGGCGCGTGCCGGGCCAGGCCGTTGATCTCGTACAGCAGGCTTACATCCACGTTCGGCCCACCGGTCGTGAGTCCAGCCATGGTGATGCGGTCCCTTGCCCTTGCCTAGGTCCGTGCGGACGCACCCGGCGCACGCCCTGTCAACCTCCGCCGATCAGCTCCTGTGCCCATGGAACGCCCGTCGTGGCACGTACGTTCCACTCTCCACGGGATGATCACTCCAACGTTATCCAAGAGTGACTGATCGTCGCAGCTCAGGGCCCATGCTTAACGGACCGTCACGACCCGGCGCGAGCACCCGCCGTACGCTCCGGAAGCGCCTCCGCGCCGTCCTTCGTGACGCGGGTCGCGCCGAAGTAGTCAGGCGTGTCGATCTTGTCGAAACGGATCACCGCACCCGTGAACGGGGCGTTGATCATGTAGCCGCCGCCGACGTAGATCCCCACGTGCCGGATGTCCCGAGAGTTCGTCAGATCATCGGAGAAGAAGACGAGGTCACCTGGGAGGAGCTCCGCACGCGACGGGTGCGGCCCGGCGTTGTACTGGTCGTTCGCGACCCGCGGCAGCTCGACCCCCACCGACTCGTACGCCGCCTTGGTCAGCCCCGAGCAGTCGAACCGCCCGTCCTGGTCGGGCGTTCCGTTTCCGCCCCACAGATACGGGGTCCCCAGCTGCTTCTGCGCGAAGTAGAGCGCCCCGGACGCCTGTTGCGACGGCGAGACCCGGCCCAGCGGCCGCTCGAAGCTCTTGGCCAAAGTGGTAATCGTCTTTACGTACCCCTGCGTTTCCGCATACGGAGGCACCCCGCCGTACTTGATGACCGCGTACGAGCCCGCGTTGTACGCCGCGAGCATGTTCCCCGTCGGGTCGCCAGCCACCCCCGCCACGTCCTTGGCCAGCTCGCAGTCGTACGAAGCCGCCGACGGGATCGCGTCGTTGGGGTCCCAGATGTCGCGGTCGCCGTCACCGTCGCCGTCCACCCCGTGCCCGGCCCAGGTCCCCGGGATGAACTGGGCGATCCCCCGCGCATCCGCCGGGCTGACGGCATTGGGGTTCCAGCCGCTCTCCGAGTACAGCTGCGCCGCCAGCAACGCCGGGCTGATCGCCGGGCACAGGGTGCCCCATTTCTGCACCAACGGCTGGTACTTGCCGGGTACGGCGCCCTTCGCGAGCCCCAAGGCCCTGCCGCCCGCCTCCGCGCCCACCAGCCCCGCGGCCGCCGAGTACGTCCCCACGACGAGCAGCACCAGGAAGCTCAGGGCCACTCCGATTCCGATCCCGCCGACCATCCAGAATCTGCGCACCCGTCAACCCTCCCCCACCCCGCCCGTTTTCGGCGGTTTATTCCCATCTCCCGCGCCGACAACCCGACTAACCCACCCGTAAGCCGGAACATCCGACATCCGACGCCCAGTCTCCTGGGTCGCCGGGGCGCGCAAAAGCCTTCCGGCCTTCCCGGCCACGCGCTGGCCGAAATCACACCTCGGCCACGACGGACACCCGGCACCGGTGACCGGCGCCCCGCGGCCGCCCTACGCCGGCACCCCTACCTCGCCTACCTCGGCGCGACGAACAGGCTCTGCGCGCTGCGCCCGATGGGCCCCTTCTCGTCGTGCAGCCGCGCGTCGGCGAGCCCGATCCCGGCCGCGTCCACGCTCGTACGGGCCTCCACGCACACCCACTCCCCCACCGGATGGCGGTGCAAGTGGACGGTGAGGTCTCCGTTGACGAAGACGTAGCTGCCGAAGTCCAACACCGCGCTGATCCCGTTGCCCGAGTCGGCGGCGACCAACACCCGGTCCAGCGGGCGGGTCTCCTCCCCCACGATCAGCGGCACCCTCATCCGCATCCAGCAGGTCCCCGGCCCCGGCTCCAGGAACGCCCCGGCGGCGAAGCGGGTCTCCACGGCCGTGTGGTAGCCCCTCTCCCACGGCAGCTCGAAGGGGGTCTGCGCCACTTCGCCGGGCGGGGGCAGCTGCGGCCCCGGCGCCACCGCCGGCACCGTCTCCCGTGCGACCCGGATCCGCAGGGCCCGCGCGAGCATCACCGGCGCGCCCCCGGCCGGGGCGAGGACGGCCTCCACCAGCTCGGTACCCCGGCCCGCGCGCACCACGCTGGTGGTGACCTCCAGCTCGCCGATCGGCACCGGCCGCAGGATCTCGTAGGTGATCCGCGCGATCCGCATGTCCTCCCGGGCGCCTTCCCGCTCCTCGACGGCCCGCCCCAGCAGTGCCGCGGGCGGCCCGGCGTGCTGGGAGCGCTCGTCCCACGGCCCGCGCGTGAAGGCGGTGGCCAGGAAGCGCCCGGTGTCGATCCGCTCGAAGAACCCCTCAGCAGCACCCATGCCCCGCACGCTACCCACTGGTAACCACCGGCACCACCCCTTCCCCCCGACAGCCGAGGTCCACCGACGGCCGAGGTCCACGACGAGGGACAATGGAGCGGTGTCGACCACCCCCGCCCCCGCCCTGCGCGCCGACTGCGCCAACTGCTTCGCGCTCTGCTGCGTCGCCCTCCCCTTCGCCAAGTCCACCGACTTCGCCGTGGACAAAGCCGCCGGAACGCCCTGCAAGAACCTCCGGCAGGACTTCCGCTGCGGCATCCACACCGGGCTGCGCGACAAGGGCTTCCAGGGCTGCACCGTCTTCGACTGCTTCGGCGCGGGCCAGCAGGTCTCCCAGGTCACCTTCGGCGGCCGCGACTGGCGCACCGACCCCGGCACCGCCCGCCAGATGTTCGAGGTCTTCCCCGTCATGCGGCAGCTGCACGAGCTGCTGTACTACCTCACCGAGGCCCTCGCCCTCCCCGCGGCGGCCCCCCTCCACGAGGACCTGCGCGCGGCGCTCACCACGACCACCGAAGCCACCCGCGCCGACGCGGACACCCTGGCCCCCTTCGACGTCGGCGCCCTGCGCCAGGACATCAACACCCTCCTCCTGCGGACGAGCGAACTGGTCCGGGCCACCGCCCCCGGCCGCAAGAAGAAGAACCACCGCGGCGCCGACCTCATGGGCGCCCGCCTCCGCGGCGCGGACCTGCGCGGAGCCAACCTGCGCGGCGCCTACCTGATCGCCGCCGACCTCTCCGGCGCCGACCTGCGCACCGCCGACCTGATCGGCGCGGACTTCCGCGACGCCGACCTGCGCGGCGCCGACCTCCGGGACGCCCTCTTCCTCACCCAGGCCCAGCTGAACGCCGCACACGGCTCCCCCGCGACCCGCATCCCCGCCTCCCTGACCCGCCCCTCCCACTGGGCCTGACCCGCCCCTCGCGCCGGACCTGACCCGCGCCCCCGCCCGCCCCGGGGCGACCGGCCGCCCGCGCCGCGACGGCAATCATTGCCCGGCGTCACCCACCGTGATACACAGAGTGACCATACGTTCTTCCGTATACACACCGCCTCCGCCCAGGTCAGGGCAACGAGGCGGGGGCCGGCCCGGGAGATCGGGTAAAGAGAGCCGCCAAGTCGACGACTGGGCAGGTTTCATCAGCGAAGATAGTGCGTAACCCCTGCCGTCGGGCACGGGCTACCGGAACTACCCATACTGGGGCGGTGAGTTACATGATCCTGGCAGCCGAAAAGGGCGACATCACCACCATCATCGGCGGAATCGCCCCGAACTGGGGGCCGTTCGGCAGTCTCGGCAACGAAGCGAAGGTCATGGTCGAGGTGGTCATGGCCGTCGCCATCCTCCTCTGCCTCGGCATCGCCATCTGGGGCGCCGCCAAACAGCGCATCGGCGCGACCGCCCTGCGCGACACGTTCAGCGCGGAACAGGGCAAGGGCCTGATCGTGGCCGGACTCACGGGCGTCTTCATCATCGGCTCCCTGGGCACCCTCTTCACGATCGTCTACGGAATGGCCGTCTAGCCGTGCCGCCCGCCGGCCGTCGTACCTGATGGCGAATCAACACACCGCGGCCACGCGGCAACGAGCGCTACCGTCGTACGACGCGGAGGGGGCGGACACGCAATGAGCAACGACGACCAGTACGGTGGCGGCGGCCACGGCGAGGTCGGCGGCACGGGCCAGACCCGTACCCGCCTCCCCGACGCCCCCACCGACGCCTACGGTGCTCCCCGCCGCACCCCCCGCGCCTCCCGCGGCCTGATCACGGTGGTCGGCGTGGTGGTCCTCCTCGTCGCCGCCATCGCCTTCGCGAACCGGTCGGGCGACACCACCACGCCCACCACCTCGGACAAACCCCCGTCCGCCACCCCCACCTCCCCGACCGGCACCCGCCCCGTGGACACCAAGACCAACGGCATCCCCCGCGGCTTCGCCCACACCGAACAAGGCGCCCAGTCCGCGGCCGCCAACTACGCGGTCGCCCTCGGCTCGGACGGCATGCTCAAGCGGGACCTCCGCCACGCGATCATGGACACCCTCTACACCCCGGAAGCGGCGGCGGCGCGCAAGGGCGCCCAGGACTCCGCGTACTCGCCCGCCTTCCTCACCAGCCTCGGCCTCGACGCCGACGGCAACCCCCCGCAGGGCAGCACCTTCGTCACCCGCGCCGTCCCCATCGGCACCCGCGTCGAGAGCTACGGCCCCACCAGTGCGAAGGTCGCCGTCTGGTACACGGGCCTGCTCGGCATGTCGGGCCCCAAGTCCACCGACCCCGTGCGCACCACCTGGAAGACCTGGACGTTCGAACTCTCCTGGGCCGGCGAGGACTGGAAGATCGGCGCCGACACCCAGCAGGACGGGCCCGCCCCCGTCCCCGGTGACGTCCCCGCCTCCACGTCCGACGACATCAGCAAGGCCGTCAAGGAGTTCGGAGGGTTCACCTATGCCCGGTAGCCGCCCCTTCCGCATCGCCGCAGCACTGGTCACCGTCCAGAGCACACTGGTCCTGCTGTCCGCCCGGGCCTTCGCCGCACCCACCCCGCCGCCCACGACCAGCCCCACGCCCAGCACCTCCGCCACCCAGAGCGGCAAGTGCGAAGGCGTCATCGGCCCGCTCAAGGAATCCTGCGAGCGCAGCGTCGGCGGCAGCGCCACCGGCAGCCCCAACACCGGCCTCACCACCAACACCCCCGACGCCATCAACCCCCTCGCCTCCCTCGCCAAGGGCTGCGCCGACGCCGCTTCCTGGATCGTCGGCAAACTCGGCTCCGCCATCAAGGGAACGGCCACCGTCGACTTCACCAACCCCGCCTTCCTCCAGCAGTACGCGGTCGTCTTCGCGGCCAGCACCATCCTCACCCTCGTGCTGTGGCTCCTCGCCGTCGCCAAGCGCGCCATCCGGGGCGTCCCCCTCGCCACCGCCATGTCCGAAGCCATCGGCTTCCTCTGGCTCACCGTCCTCGCCTCCGCCTTCACCCCCCTCGTCCTGTACACCGTCGTCTCCGCCACCGACGCCGTCACCGGGGTCATCGCCACCGCCACCGGCAGCCAGGGCGACGTCTTCTTCGGCTCCTTCGCCGAAGCCCTCAAGAAGGGCGACGACATCGGCGGCGGCCCGATCATGCTGATCGTCGTCGCCCTCGTCACCGTCCTCGCAGCCGGCGTCCTGTGGCTCGAGCTCGTCATCCGCGCCGCGCTCCTCTACGTCGGCGCCCTCCTCGGCACCGTCGTCTACGCCGGCCTCGTCGACCGCAACATGTGGGGCCACGTCCGCCGCTGGGCCGGCATCATGATCGCCGTCATCCTCGTGAAGCCGGTCATCGTCATCGTCCTCGGCCTCGCCGGGGCCCTCGCCGGCGACAAGGGGCCCGACGCCTTCTCCGCCGTCGTCTCCGGCCTCGCGATCATCCTCCTCGCGATCTTCGCCTCCGCCATGATCTACCGCTTCGTCCCCGGCTTCGGCGACGAGATCGCCTCCGCCCGCTCCAACCGCAGCAAGGCCACCGACGGCGCCCAGGCAGCGGCCGTCATCAGCTCCCCGGCCTCCCTCGTCTCCCAGGGCATCAAGACACACAGCAGCCGAGGCGCCCACCGCGCCGGCGGCGAAGGCGGCGGCGCCCCCCGCCCCGCCAACCCCATCTCCGGAGGCGTGGCCGCCCACAGCAGCCGCCCCACCGGCGGCGGATCCGGCGGAACTGTCCCCTCCGCCGCACCCGCGCCCCGCACTGGATCGAGTACGAGGAACACAGGAGGTGACGGGCGTTGACGACCCAGTCCCACCAGCTCCACCCGGTCGCGCCCCGCCGCACGTATCTCATCGGCCGCGCCCGGCCGAACGCGATCGTCGGCAAGAACCGCGAAACCGGCGAGATCGCCCTGATCATCGTCGGCGCGTTCTTCGGCATGATGAGCGGACTGCTCGTCCCCGACCTCGCCCTGCGCATCGTGAGCCTCGCCGGCTTCCCCCTGCTCGCGCTCGCCGCCGTGTACGTCCCCTACAAGGGCCGCACCTTCTACAAGTGGTTCGAGATCAACCGCAGCTACAAGCGCACCCTGCGCCGCGGAGCCACCTACCGCTCCGGCGCCGTCGAAGCCGGCGTCCGCGCCTCGGACGGCCGCGAAGTCGAAATCGGCCCGCCCCCCGGCATCGGCCGCATCAACTGGCTCGCCGCGCCCTTCGGCCCCGACGAGATCGCCGTCCTCCTCCACGCCGACCGCCGCACCGTCACCGCCGCCATCGAAATCGAAGGACCCGGCGTCGGCCTGCGCGACAGCGAGGACCAAGAAGCCCTCGTCGACCGCTTCGGCACCCTCCTCAAACACGTCGCCAACGGCGACGGCTTCGTCACCCGCCTCCAAATGCTGGCGCGCACCCTCCCCGCCGACCCCGACGCCCACGCCAAGGACGTCGCCCAGCGCGGCGACACGAACGCCCCCGTCTGGCTGCGCGACTCCTACGACCAGCTCCAGTCGATGGTCTCCACCTCCAGCGAGCAGCACCGCGCCTACCTCGTCGCCTGCATGCACTACACGCGCGAACTCGCCGCCGAAGCCCACACCATCGCCCGCGCCTCCACCCCCCACAAGGGCCGCAAACTCGACCGCGACGCCGGACTCGCCATCGTCATGGCCCGCGAACTCACCGACATCTGCGCCCGCCTCGCCGAAGCCGACATCCGGGTGCGCCAGCCGCTGGGCCAGGGCCGCCTCTCCTCCCTCGTGCACTCCATGTACGACCCGGACCACCCCATCGACCACATCCAGGCCATGACCAAGCGCAACGCCTGGCCCGCCGAACTGGACGCGGTCGAACCCACCTACCTCCAGGCCAAGACCCGCGAGTCCTCCACCCGCGCCCCCTGGTGCCACGCCACCGCCTGGGTGAAGGAATGGCCGATGACCCCCGTCGGCGTCAACTTCCTCGCCCCCCTCCTCGTCCACACCCCCGACGTCATCCGCACCGTCGCCGTCACCATGGACCTGGAGCCCACCGAAGTGGCCATCGAGCGCATGCTCACCGAGAAGACCAACGACGAGGCCGACGCCAGCCGCGCCGCCAAGATGAACCGCACCGTCGACCCCCGCGACATCGCCGCCCACGGCCGGCTCGACCAGAGGGGTGAAGATCTGGCCAGCGGTGCGGCAGGAGTCAACCTCGTCGGGTACATCACGGTGTCCTCGCGTTCCCCCGAGGCCCTCGCCCGCGACAAGCGCACCATCCGCGCCTCCGCCGGCAAGTCCTACCTGAAACTCGAATGGTGCGACCGCGAGCACCACCGCGCATTCGTCAACACCCTGCCGTTCGCCACCGGCATCCGACGCTAGCCGGAAGGAAGTGCCGCCCATGCGCGATCCCATGTCCGCCCTGACGGACGCCTTCACCAGCTTCCTCTTCGGCAAGGTCGAAACCACCCGCCTGCCCGTACGCACCTCGACCGGCCAGGCCCAAGCCGTCTACCTGCCCACCGCCGCCCCCGGTCTCGGCGACTCCGGCGTCATCATCGGCCGCGAGGTCTACAGCGGCAAGGGCTACATCTACGACCCCTTCCAGCTCTACGGGCAACAGCTCCCCGCCCCCCACTGGCTGGTCCTCGGCGAATCCGGCAACGGCAAGTCCGCCCTGGAGAAGACCTACGTCCTGCGCCAGCTCCGCTTCCGCGACCGACAGGTCGTCGTCCTCGACGCCCAGGGCGAAGACGGCGTCGGCGAATGGAACCTCATCGCCCAGCAGCTGGGGATAACCCCCATCCGCCTGGACCCCATCGCCGCCAACGACGACGGGATCCGCCTCAACCCCCTCGACCCGGCGATCACCACCACCGGGCAGCTCGCGCTGCTCCGCACCATCATCGAAGTCGCCATGGGACACGGCCTGGACGAACGCTCCGGCTTCGCCCTCAAGGTCGCGCACGCCTACGTCGTCGAAACGATCATCGACCGCCAGCCCGTCCTCACCGACATCGTCGAACAGCTGCGCCACCCCAAACCCGAATCCGCCGAAGCGATGAACGTCGACATAGACGATGTCCGCGCCTGGGGCCTCGACGTCGCCCTCGTCCTGGACCGCCTCGTCGACGGCGACCTGCGCGGCATGTTCGACGGCCCCACCACCGTCGGCATCGACCTCGACGCGCCGCTCATCGTCTTCGACCTGTCCCACATCGACCGCAACTCCATCGCGATGCCGATCCTCATGGCGATCGTCGGCGTCTGGCTGGAACACACCTGGATCCGCCCCGACCGCAAGAAGCGCATCTTCCTGGTCGAAGAGGCCTGGCACATCATCAACAGCCCCTTCGTCGCACAGCTGTTCCAGCGCCTCCTCAAGTTCGGCCGCCGCCTCGGCCTGTCCTTCGTCGCCGTCGTCCACCACCTCTCCGACGTCGTGGACGGAGCAGCCGCCCGGGAGGCCGCCGCCATCCTCAAAATGGCCTCCACCCGCACCATCTACGCCCAGAAGGCAGACGAAGCCCGCGCCACGGGCCGCGTCCTCGGCCTGCCCCGCTGGGCCGTCGAAATCATCCCGACCCTCACCCCGGGCATCGCCGTCTGGGACGTCAACGGCAACGTCCAGGTCGTCAAACACCTGATCACCGAAGCCGAACGCCCCCTCGTCTACACCGACCGCGCCATGACGGAATCCTCAGCCCCCCAACTCCCCGACGACCTGCTGGCCGCCGAACTCGAAGCGGAACAGCGCGCCCTCCACATGGAACGCCACCGCAACGGCGGCCCCGGCTCGGCGACCACGGTGGCGTAGCCATGCCCGACCCACGCCGTACGGACCCCTCCGCCCGCCCCGGCGGCATCCCCGACGGAGTCCTGGTCGGCCTCCTGGCCTTCCTCCTCGGCCTGGCCGTCCTGATCTGGTCGACCACCGGCCTGGCCGCCCTCTTCGCGAAGGGCGCCTGGCCGGACACGGTCACCTTCACCCGCACCCCGACGGCCGTCCGCGCCCTGATAACGCACCCCCACGACATCCCCGGGGCCTGGCCCGACACCGACCCCGCCTCCCTGTCCGGCTGGGGCCTCTTCTGGGGCCTCTTCATCAGCCAGCTCCTGATCCTCCTGGTCCTCGGCATCTTCACCCTCGGCGTCATCACCCGCACGAAAGCCCGATCACAAAATCCGGCCGCCCCCTCAGCCCCGCCAACCCCAGCCCCGGCACACCACCCAGCCCCGCCGCACCACCCAGCCCCGCCGGCGTTTGAGGCGCGGGGGCCTGGGGGCAGCGCCCCCAGCACTCAACCCGCGCCCGGCACCGGCACGGCCCCAAATCCAGCCCCGCCGGCGTTTGAGGCGCAGGGCCCGGGGGGCAGCGCCCCCAGCACACAGCCCGCACCCGGCACCGGCACGGCCCCAAATCCAGCCCCGCCGGCGTTTGAGGCGCAGGGCCCCGGGGGCAGCGCCCCCAGCACTCAACCCGCACCCGCCACCGGCACGGCCCCAAATCCAGCCCCGCCGGCGTTTGAGGCGCAGGGCCCCGGGGGCAGCGCCCCCAGCACACAGCCCGCGCCCGGCACCGGCACCGGCACCGGCACCGGCACCGGCACCCGCCTGGCCTACGCCCCACCGGCCACCCGCGACCACGCGGCCAGGACCTTCCTCGACTCCGCAGAAGGCGCGGCCCTCGTCGTCACCTCCTCCCCCACCCTCTGGTCGGAGACCAGGGACGCCCGCGCCAAACTCGGCCCCGTCCTCCTCTACGACCCCTCACACCTGTGCGACACCCCCGCACCGGCCCGCATGCACTGGAACCCCACCACCGGCTGCGCGGACCGCGACACCGCCGCCGCCAGAGCGGTCGCCCTGCTGGCCCCCGTCCGCCCCACGGCCCGCATGGACGCCGCCCTCGCCGACACCGCCGAAACACTCCTCCGCAGCTGGCTCCACGCCGCAGCCCTCGACGACCGCCCCTTCAAGCAGCTCCACCGCTGGGCCCAAGGCACGCACGCGCAGGACCCGGTCCGCATCCTGCGCACCCACCCCGGGGCCACCCCCGGCGCGGCCGGCGCACTCGAAAGCGCCCTCACCGCACACCCCCAACGCCGCGAGCAGGCCCAGCACCTGACGGCCCGTGCCCTGTCCTGCCTCAGCTCGGTCCACATCCGCGACGCGTGCAACCCGAATCGAACGGATTCGCTGACCCTGGCATCGTTCGTCCCCGAGGGGGGAACCCTCTACGTGGTGGGTGAACCCCTGGAAGACCCCCGTACCCACCCGGGTGCGATGCCCTTGCTGACCGCACTCGCCGCGAGCGTGGTCGAGCACGGCCGTCGCATGGCTGCAAGGTCATCCCACGGTCGGCTCGACCCACCACTCACCCTCGTCCTGGACGACGTCGCCGCGGTCGCCCCCATCCCGCAGCTCCCCGAGCTCCTCCAGGACGACACGCTCCCCCTCCTCGCCCTTTGCCGGAGCAGGGAACAGGCCCGCGCCCGCTGGCCGGAGGCCGTCGAGTTCACCCCCGCCGGCCCCCACCACCACCGCTGACCCCGGCCGTCTCTTACGGCCTCCGGAGCACGTACTCCCGCTCCCTCGCCCCGCCCGCATCCCCCGGCATCGGCACGGTCAGGCCACTCTCCCGGAAGCCGAACCGCCGGTAGAACGCCTCGGCCCGCGCGTTCTCCTCGTGCACGAACAGCCGTACGCGCTCCAGCGGCGGCTCCTCCAGCGACCACGCCCATTCCAGCGCGGCCCGGAACAACGCCTCGGTCAGCCCGGTGCCCCGCTGCTCGGCCCGCACGAACACGCCGACCACGTGTCCCTGCTCCTGCTCGACCGCCTCACCGAAGTAGTCCGGCACGCCGCCGGGCTCGACCAGCAGCGTCACCGAGCCGTTCCACTGCCCGTCCGCGGCTTCCGCGATGAACTGCCGCGCGCCCCGCCCCTGACTCGCCCGCTCCGTGCGCCCCTGCCAGAACTCGTCCGGCTGCGCCTCCGCCTGCTCCAGCGTTTCCAAGAAGGCGATCGCCGCCGCCGGATCCCGCAACGCGAGGAGCCTCAGCTCCTTCGCCTGCTTCCACTCGTCGCCCCGTACCGCCCGTATCACGTGTTCGTTCATAACAGCGGATCCAACCACGCCCACTTGCCATGCCGCACCCGCAATTCCGTGTGCCGGGCGCCGGTTCACACGAAACGGGTCCGGAACGCAGAAAAGCCCCGCACCGGCCCCGAAGGGCTGGTGCGGGGCTTCCCGCAATGATTGTTCGGCGGCGTCCTACTCTCCCACAGGGTCCCCCCTGCAGTACCATCGGCGCTGAAAGGCTTAGCTTCCGGGTTCGGAATGTAACCGGGCGTTTCCCTAACGCTATGACCACCGAAACACTATGAAGTTGACCAACCGGATGACAACACGGTCGTTACTTCAGAACTAACACAGTGGACGCGAGCAACTGAGGACAAGCCCTCGGCCTATTAGTACCAGTCAGCTCCACCCGTTACCGGGCTTCCACATCTGGCCTATCAACCCAGTCGTCTACTGGGAGCCTTACCCTCTCAAGGAGGTGGGAATACTCATCTTGAAGCAGGCTTCCCGCTTAGATGCTTTCAGCGGTTATCCCTCCCGAACGTAGCCAACCAGCCATGCCCTTGGCAGGACAACTGGCACACCAGAGGTTCGTCCGTCCCGGTCCTCTCGTACTAGGGACAGCCCTTCTCAATATTCCTACGCGCACAGCGGATAGGGACCGAACTGTCTCACGACGTTCTAAACCCAGCTCGCGTACCGCTTTAATGGGCGAACAGCCCAACCCTTGGGACCGACTCCAGCCCCAGGATGCGACGAGCCGACATCGAGGTGCCAAACCATCCCGTCGATATGGACTCTTGGGGAAGATCAGCCTGTTATCCCCGGGGTACCTTTTATCCGTTGAGCGACGGCGCTTCCACAAGCCACCGCCGGATCACTAGTCCCGACTTTCGTCCCTGCTCGACCCGTCGGTCTCACAGTCAAGCTCCCTTGTGCACTTACACTCAACACCTGATTGCCAACCAGGCTGAGGGAACCTTTGGGCGCCTCCGTTACTCTTTGGGAGGCAACCGCCCCAGTTAAACTACCCATCAGACACTGTCCCTGATCCGGATCACGGACCGAGGTTAGACATCCAGCACGACCAGAGTGGTATTTCAACGGCGACTCCACCATGACTGGCGTCACGGCTTCAAAGTCTCCCACCTATCCTACACAAGCCGAACCGAACACCAATATCAAACTGTAGTAAAGGTCCCGGGGTCTTTCCGTCCTGCTGCGCGAAACGAGCATCTTTACTCGTAGTGCAATTTCACCGGGCCTATGGTTGAGACAGTCGAGAAGTCGTTACGCCATTCGTGCAGGTCGGAACTTACCCGACAAGGAATTTCGCTACCTTAGGATGGTTATAGTTACCACCGCCGTTTACTGGCGCTTAAGTTCTCAGCTTCGCACGCCCGAAAGCGCACTAACCGGTCCCCTTAACGTTCCAGCACCGGGCAGGCGTCAGTCCGTATACATCGCCTTACGGCTTCGCACGGACCTGTGTTTTTAGTAAACAGTCGCTTCTCGCTGGTCTCTGCGGCCACCCCCAGCTCAGGAAGCAAGTTCCTTCACCAGTGATGGCCCCCCTTCTCCCGAAGTTACGGGGGCATTTTGCCGAGTTCCTTAACCATAGTTCACCCGAACGCCTCGGTATTCTCTACCTGACCACCTGAGTCGGTTTAGGGTACGGGCCGCCATGAAACTCGCTAGAGGCTTTTCTCGACAGCATAGGATCATCCACTTCACCACAATCGGCTCGGCATCAGGTCTCAGCCTTAATGAGGGACGGATTTGCCTACCCCTCGGCCTACACCCTTACCCCGGGACAACCACCGCCCGGGCTGGACTACCTTCCTGCGTCACCCCATCGCTTACCTACTACAAGTCTGGTTCGTCGGCTCCACCACTTTCCTTTCCCCGAAGGGTCCGGAACGGCTTCACGGACTTAGCATCGCCTGATTCGATATTGGGCGTTTCAAAGCGGGTACCGGAATATCAACCGGTTGTCCATCGACTACGCCTGTCGGCCTCGCCTTAGGTCCCGACTTACCCTGGGCAGATCAGCTTGACCCAGGAACCCTTAGTCAATCGGCGCACACGTTTCTCACGTGTGTATCGCTACTCATGCCTGCATTCTCACTCGTGAACCGTCCACAACTAGCTTCCGCTGCTGCTTCACCCGGCACACGACGCTCCCCTACCCATCACAGCAGGCGTTGGCCCTATTGCTGCAATGACACGACTTCGGCGGTACGCTTGAGCCCCGCTACATTGTCGGCGCGGAATCACTTGACCAGTGAGCTATTACGCACTCTTTCAAGGGTGGCTGCTTCTAAGCCAACCTCCTGGTTGTCTCTGCGACTCCACATCCTTTCCCACTTAGCGTACGCTTAGGGGCCTTAGTCGATGCTCTGGGCTGTTTCCCTCTCGACCATGGAGCTTATCCCCCACAGTCTCACTGCCGTGCTCTCACTTACCGGCATTCGGAGTTTGGCTAAGGTCAGTAACCCGGTAGGGCCCATCGCCTATCCAGTGCTCTACCTCCGGCAAGAAACACACGACGCTGCACCTAAATGCATTTCGGGGAGAACCAGCTATCACGGAGTTTGATTGGCCTTTCACCCCTAACCACAGGTCATCCCCCAGGTTTTCAACCCTGGTGGGTTCGGTCCTCCACGAAGTCTTACCTCCGCTTCAACCTGCCCATGGCTAGATCACTCCGCTTCGGGTCTAGAGCGTGCAACTCAATCGCCCTATTCGGACTCGCTTTCGCTACGGCTTCCCCACACGGGTTAACCTCGCTACACACCGCTAACTCGCAGGCTCATTCTTCAAAAGGCACGCAGTCACGACCGTTGTTCCGAAGAACAACGGCGACGCTCCCACGGCTTGTAGGCACACGGTTTCAGGTACTATTTCACTCCGCTCCCGCGGTACTTTTCACCATTCCCTCACGGTACTATCCGCTATCGGTCACCAGGGAATATTTAGGCTTAGCGGGTGGTCCCGCCAGATTCACACGGGATTTCTCGGGCCCCGTGCTACTTGGGAGATGAGCAAGCAAGCCGCTGATGTTTCGTCTACGGGGGTCTTACCCTCTACGCCGG